>NZ_JAQSDA010000017.1 GCF_029945685.1 Polaromonas sp.
ATGGTTAGATAACTAAGGAACTGCACGGTGGCGGTCTGCGACGTGAAGGTTGCGTGGAGAGGTGTGCTGATGGTCAGGCCTTGCCTCCGACCGAATCGTCGTCGCTCTCCACCGCGCGGTTGATGACTGCAATCGCTTAGGTGCGGGCCGCGTCCGGTCTGCGAGAGTATCGGGAGAGTTTGAACTTATGAGTTCATCAGCCTTTAAAGGCGCGGATGTGTCCGATCGCCTGGATCGCGCGATAGACAATGCTCTCGCCGACAATCGTTTGGTGGGAACGGTCGTGATCGTCGCCCGGGGCGGCAAGATCGCCTATCGCCGCGCGGCGGGATTTGCAGACCGTGAATCGCAAAAGCCGATGCAAACGGATAGCATTTTCCGATTTGCATCGGTGACCAAACCCTTTGTCACCGCCGCCGTGATGCGCCTGATCGAGGATGGTGTTGTGAGGCTGGACGATCCAGTGACGCGCTTCCTGCCCGACTTTCAGCCGCGCCTGTCCGATGGATCGGTTCCGGTCATCTCGATCCGCCATCTGCTCACGCACACATCGGGGCTCGGCTATCCGTTTCAGGAAGGGAGCGATGGCCATTATCGTCGCCTCGACGTCTCCGACGGGTTGGATCAACCGGGATTGTCGCTATCCGAGAATCTTCGGCGCCTGGCTGCCGCCCCGCTTACCGCCGCACCGGGGTCGGGTTTTCGCTATTCCCTTGGCATGGATGTGATGGGAGGGGTGGTTGAGAGCGTTACCGGTGGTTCGCTACGCGATGCTGTGCGCAAACTGGTCACGGATCCGCTGGGTATCGTCGATACCGGCTTTGCCGTTGCGGATGTTGAGCGGCTCGCGACGAATTACTTCAACAGCGAATCCGTTCCCGTCCGCATCACGGACGGCATGGTAGTGCCTCTGGATGCCTTCAACGGGTCGCTAACGTTCGCGCCGAGCCGTATCCTGGATCCAAACTCCTATCCGTCAGGCGGGGGTGGGATGGTGGGGACTGCGGGCGACGTCCTGCACTTTCTGGAAACCATCCGGCTCGGGGGTGGTCCGATCCTGAAGCCTGAAACAGTCGAGATGATGGCGACCGATCAGCTCGGACCTCAGGCTGCGGCCTGCGGGCCGGGTTGGGGCTTCGGCTTCGGCTGGGCAGTGCTTGCAGATCCGCACGCCGTCCCGTCGCCGCAGTCTCCCGGAACGCTTCACTGGGCCGGCGGATACGGCAATAGCTGGTTCATCGATCGTGCAAACGCGCTGACGGTCGTGGCCATGACCAACACGGCCTTTGAGGGTATGTCGGGGAAGTTCGTGTCCGACATCCGGGACGCCGTCTACAACTGATCCCCGCAAGGAATCCGCGACCGGCCGGCGTAAGCCGGCCGCGCCGCAGCGAAAATGCGGAGGCGCCGCGTCGATCGCGGCGGCCAGATCACAAATCGTTGCGGTGGCTCCAGTCGATGATCCCGTCGATACAAGCGCTGAGATGTTCGGGCTGGCCCTGGTAGAAATGGGTCGCGCCCTTGATGCTCACAAATTCCTTGTTCGCAACGGTGAGCGCGTTGTGAATGATCGGATTATGGCTCGCGGGAACCGCGTCGTCCGCTTCATTCTCGATCTGCAGCACAGGGGTCCGATGGATCTTTGTCGCGTTAACGGCAGCCTTGGAGTTGGATAGGTCGTAGGACCATTGCGACAGCCACGAGCGCAGGGTTGAGAATCGCGCCAAACCAGCGGGTCCCACGTTCACCGTGCGTGGATTGCCAAGATAGGATGCCCCCGGCGCGCGTCCATTGGGGTCGATCGTCGGATCAATCCAGCGCACGTCGCACATCGTGCGGTGCGTGACGAAGGCGCGTTCGGTTTCGCCGTCGTTGCGACGACGGAGCGTGGCAAGCATTTCCTCGGCCCAGGCGGTAATTCTGCGATTGCGGGCCCGCTGCCTCTCGCGGAAGGCGGCGATGAAGTCAGCGGTGAATGGTGGTTTGTTCGGGCAGTCCGGACTATAGATATCGAATTCGAGATCGCGCGTGTCCGGGTCGAATTCGTCGATGACGGAGGGGTCAAGCCATTCGGTCAGCACTTCCGCCCGGCTGAGGTGGGCGGCGATGAGGACTATTCCGTCAACCCGCTGCAGCCGCGCTGCTGTCAGGTCATAAAGGTCGCCGGCGGGCGTGTGGGTGATTGTCGGATGTTCAGACTGGGCCGCATAAAACAGCGATAGCGAGCCGCCGCCCGACCATCCCACCAGGATCACCTTTTCATAACCCAGCGACTCGCGCGCGTGGCGCACCCACTGGCCCATGTCGTAGGCGACCTTTTCCATAATCAGCGCACTATCGTTTCTCGGGTAGCGACTCGACGCGCAAAGTACGTGCAACCCCGCATCGGCAAGCGCCTCAGGCATTGGGAGCAGCTGGACCGTGGCTGTGGGGTGCATGAACAAATAGACCGCCTTAGATGGCCGCGCTCTCTGCCGGAACAGCTGGCCTTCCAGCTCGGTCGTGCCCTCGGCGCCCGCAAAACTGTAGGTCTCCGTCATCCCCGGTTGATCGCGGAAGCGAACGATTTCGGGAAGGCGATCCCATAGCGCCTTTGTCGGCAATCCTCTCTCCATGGCCATATCCTTAGTTATCTAACTATAATTGCGTATTACCGTACTCCAGTCAAGGGAAGGGCTTCCCATGCGAAGGGGCGCGCACTGAGCAACCATCCCCTCCCCTGTTTGCCCAAATAGGTAGCGGTTTTCCGTTGTCCTCGGTCACGATAGGTACGTTTTTAGGGCGGTACAGCCTATAGAG
>NZ_JAQSDA010000018.1 GCF_029945685.1 Polaromonas sp.
GGTGCTGTCCGTCGAGGAAACGTTCTTCCGGATGCTGCGCAATCGCGAGTTCGATGCCGCCGAGCTTTCGATGTCATCGTATTGCGTGACTCTGGGCCGGGACAATCCAGACTTTATCGCCATCCCGGTGTTCCCGTCACGTTTCTTCCGTCATTCCTGCATCTTCGTGTCGGCCAAGAGCGGCATCGAAAAACCGTCCGACCTTGTCGGCAAGCGCATCGGCGTCCCGGAATATCAGATGACCGCGCCGGTCTGGATCCGCGGTATCCTGCAGGACGAATATGGCATCGACCCGGCGTCGGTCACTTATGTCACGGGCGGCGAGGAAGAGCCGGGCCGTGAGGAAAAGCTCAAACTCAATCTGCCGGACAAGTTCAAGGTTGAGCCGATCGGGCCAAACCAGACGCTGACCCGGATGTTGGCTGATGGCGAGATCGACGCGCTGCACACCGCGCGTGCTCCATCGACCTTCTATTCGGAACCGCACAATGTGCGGCGCCTGTTCCCGGACTTCGTCCAGGTCGAGAAAGCCTATTTCGGCAAGACGAATATCTTCCCGATCATGCACGTCGTTGCCATTCGCCGCGACATTTACGAGAAGAACCGCTGGATCGCACAGGCGCTCTACAAGGCGTTCGTCCAGGCGCAGCAGCTAACCTACGAACAGCTGCGCGTCTCAGCCTCGCTCAAGACGATGCTGCCCTGGCAAATTGCCGCGGTCGAGGAAACGATCGCGACGTTGGGCGATCAGTGGTGGCCTTACGGAATCGAGAAGAACCGCCACGTACTCGAGACCTTCACGCGCTATCATCATGAGCAGGGTCTGTCGCCGCGCCAGCTGACGATCGAGGACATGTTCGCGCCGGAGACGTTCGCGGAGTTCAAGATCTGACGTGATGCAATCCGGGAAATGACGGGGCGGAGCATAAGCGGTGCGGGAGCAGCGTGGTTGTCGATGCTCCGTCTTTGCCGGGCTGCCGCAGGATACCCGGCGAGCGGCCGCTGACCGGTTGCGCCCTGTCAGTCCTCGGCGGGGGTGTTCGGGATAGAATCGAATTCGGCGGCGAGATTGGCTGACATGCGCGAAAGCACGTCGACGCACGTCGCAACCTCGGCCGGATCGATCCCGGCGACGGCGATGCGGTTAATGTCGATCGCATATTGCATGAGCTCCGCTTCCAGGGCTTTGCCTCGTTGGGTCAGCGTAACGCTCAACTTGCGGCGATCAACCTTGTCGCGGGTGCGCTCTACAAGCCCGTGCTGCATCATGTTGTTGATTATCGACACAGTCGTGTTTTCTGTGACGTTGGTCATGTCGCTCAGATATTTCTGGGTGACGCCGTCGCGGATCCACAGCACACGAAGGTAATACCAGAAGCCCGTCTTTAGATCGTGCTTCGCCAGCATCGCATTGAGCAGGCGATCGAACCGCCGATGGCAGCGCCGGACCTGATAACCAAGGCTCCATTCCGGATTGAGCTGGGCGGGCCTGTTGGACAAATGCACTCTCCCTGGGGCGTGTCGCCATGTTCGCCCTCCCAATGAGGCAGGGGCAACGGCTTTGATGGTGCACCTGCCCGCCAACGTCCAGTTGGATACTGACGGCAGACTGGGCCTTGCCACGCTCTGCATCGGCGTCGGCATGGGCCTTGCGCTCGCGGTCGAACGGGTCTGAATCGTGCTTCGGTGACACCCTATCTATTCCACGCGGATTGAGCGTGGGTTCTCCGGCCCTTTGAATCCCGCCCGAACTAGGGTGGCCCTCGTGCCCTTACGTCGGTTGAATATATGGCAGTCACGACCATCAAGGCCGCCGAACGAACGCCGGAATCTCGCCCTCGACCCGGATGAGAAACCGCGGGACCGTCAAGTCATAATCCATTAACAAGTCAACCGACCCACGCGGCTGGGGCGGTTGCCAAGAAGGAATGCACGCTGGTTTCGACATTCAACAGGCCCGATGGTTCGGGTCATGCAGGGCCGATTTCGATGAGCGGAGATAGCGGGGAAATCAACCTGCCGTTCGACCTGAGTATCGGATATCAAATCCGACTCACGCATCGACTTATGCAAAAGCTGCTACAGCTGAAGATCGAGCAGTTCGGCGTCACCCTGGGCATGTGGTACTTCTTGCGCGTCCTGTGGGACCAGGACGGCTTAACCCAGAAGGAACTGTCCGACCTTGTTGGAACGATGGAGCCGACCACGCTTTCGGCGATCGCTTCCATGGAGCAACGGGGAATCGTTGCCCGGGTCCGCAACGCGGCGGACAAGCGGAAGATCAACATCTTCCTCACCCCTTACGGTCACGAGCTGAAAAGGAAGCTTCTGCCCATTGGCATCGAAGTTGGGGATATCGCTAAGACCGGCATTTCGCGCCGCGAAGCGGATCTCCAGATCGCCCTATTGGGCGAGCTGCAGACCAATCTAGAAGCTGCGATTCGGAGCCTCTCCCCCGAGGAGCCCGACGCGAAGCCGGGTCGGCGGCGCCGAGAGGACCGAGGGGTCGCCGGCATCACTCATGAGGCAGGCGACTGATGCGATAGTGGGTGTCCTCGCCACCATGGATGCCCCACATCAATGTTGCGCGCCGATACTTACATCACTAATGGTTAGATAACTAAGGAACTGCACGGTGGCGGTCTGCGACGTGAAGGTTGCGT
>NZ_JAQSDA010000019.1 GCF_029945685.1 Polaromonas sp.
TTCCGTTGTCCTCGGTCACGATAGGTACGTTTTTAGGGCGGTACAGCCTATAGAGCACCTCCGACGGGACCGTCGCTATGGGCCGGAGCGACGCTGCTGGCCGGGTGCCCTGAATATGGCTTGCGTCGCGTTTCCTTTCATATATTACTTAGGTCTCTAATCATTTTTGAAAAGCCGGCTTGCGAGCACGTCCACAGAAGGCGGCCGCCCGGAAGGAGAGGGATGAAAATATGAGACTAACTGCTCTCGCGCCGGTCACGCTTGCGACACTGCTGACCTTGTCCCAAGGCGCATACGCTCAATCACAGACCGCCCAACCAGCTCCGACGCCGCCTTCTGACGCCCCCGCGGCGCAAGACCCAAACGCTGAGGGCGACATCATCGTGACGGCGCAGAAGAAGTCGGAAAATCTTCGCGACGTCCCGATCGCGATCAGCGCGATCAAGGGACAGGATCTCACCGCCCGCGGCTTCACAACGTCGATGGATCTTCCAGATCTTGTTCCAGGTGTGCGCTCAACTACCCCGGGTGGCGGTGCTTATGTCACGACGATCATCCGTGGGGTCGGCCAGCAAGATATCGCGGCTCACCAGGAAGCACCGGTCGCCACCTATGTGGACGGAGCGTATGTCGGCCTCTCGACCGCGCTGACTCAGCCGGTTTTCGACGTCGACCGTGTCGAGGTTCTCAAGGGGCCGCAAGGAACACTGTTCGGGCGCAATGCGACGGGTGGCCTTGTCCAATATATTACCCGAGCACCCAGCCAAGAGTTCGAGGCTTATGTCACGACCGAATATGGGAGCTACGACAAGTTCATGACGGAAGGGGCCGTCGGCGGCAGCCTTGGCGGTGACTGGTCAGGCCGTATCGCATATCATGCCGAAAAGGGTGGCGCATACATCCGCAATCCGATCGGGCCAGACCATGACGGCACAGATGTTCAAGCTGTCCGTGCGCAACTCCAGTATAAGCCCAGTAGCGATTTCCGGGCCCTGCTCAGCGTATATGCAGACCGTTTTCCGGACCAACAGGGCCCTGTCGCGAGCACGACGCGCGCGTTTATCGGGGCGAACGGTAAGCCGGTCGGCGTCACGCCCGGCAATTTTGCCGCGTATCAGAATTTCTGCCGCACGACAGTTGGGACAGTTCCGACCACTTATTCTCCACTCGGTGACTGCGCGGCATCACTGAAGAGCCCTTACAATGCGCCAACCGCCAACTACCTAAAATTCAACGGAAAATATCTTAACGCCACCGCGACAATCGATTGGACGATTGGGTCCGGAATCAAGCTGACGTCGATCTCAAACTATCAGTACTCCGATCAACTCTACAACACCCTGCTTGCGAGCGGATTCCCGACAGCTATTTTTAATCAAAGCAATCCTGGGGGCCGCCAATATTCCGAAGAGATCAGACTCTCCGGAAAGGTAAGTAATGTTGACTGGGTCGCCGGTCTTTATGGGTTGTGGATCAACAACCATACCGGCGCAAATGTTAATCTAAACGATATACCGTTCTATGGAATCAATCTCAATGCGGCCCTGCATCTGAGAACCACGTCTTACGCTGGATTTGCGGAAGCCACCTACCACTTTAGCCCCAAGTTCAGTGTTATTGTCGGCGGCCGCGTAACCAGTGACCAGAAGCGTGGTGTCAATCAGTCCTCCTGCACGACCAATCCTACGATCCCGGTCAATATTTGCGCAGTGATCGCAGGGGCGTCGCCGGTTCCGCTCGTGCAGTTCGTCGGATTCGACAAGTCAATATCAACGACATCCTGGTCAGGACGCATCGTTGCTCAATATAAACTCGATGAAAATGTCAATGTCTACGCTGGCGTAAACAGGGGCACAAAGGCAGGTGGGTTCAATACCGGTGCAAACGAGCTTTATCCCGTTTCCGTAGCCGAGTTCAAACCTGAGACGCTTGTGAACTATGAGGCCGGTGTTAAATCGAGAATGCTCAACGGAGTGCTCGATTTCAACGGTTCGATTTTCTATTACGATTACAAGAATCTACAAACCTTCTCGACCCAAAACTTGGCGCTCTACGTCTTTAACGTCGACGCATGGGTAAGGGGTGCCGAGTTCGACATGGTTATCCGCCCGATGCGCGGACTTAATTTTTCCGCATCCGCCAGTTATCTCGATTCAAAGGCCAAAAATGTTCCGGTTGGTGCGGGGTTTGCCGACTTTGTGCTCCCGAACGCGCCGAAATTCAGCTCGAACGTCTCGGCCCGCTACGAGTTCGACCTCGGCCCGGGCAAGGCTTCGATTTTCGGAAGCTACGCGAGGGTTGGCCGGCGGAGTACCTCGGCGGTTGATTACGCGATCGAAAATGTACCTGCCTACAACAAAGTGGATTTCAGGCTCGGATACGAGCTTGATCGCGTCTCATTTGCTTTCAACATCCGAAATTTGACGAATGCACTTATCTATAATTCCGGTGTTCCTTCTGAGACTATAACTGGATCGGTGTTCAATTCAGTTCTTGCGCCAAGAACTTTTTCAGGATCCATATCTCTTAGATTGTGATCGATCTTCAATTGATCCCAATGGCGTC
>NZ_JAQSDA010000020.1 GCF_029945685.1 Polaromonas sp.
GACATTGAGTTATGGCCGTTTTTGCGGTCTTCTACATGAATCCCTGCCAACCCTCCTTACGAATACCGCCGCGGGGGCCGTCGAACACGACAGATAACAACGCTAGCGGCACCAGGCAAGCGAACACGATCCCGTCGGTCAGCCGATCGAGCGCAACCGTAGCCAGGACGCTCGCGAGCTTCAATTCCTCGCGACGCACAACCAGCCAGGAGCGGGCAATGGTGCCAAATCCAAGCGGGATCAGGGCCGCGAGCAGATAGCCAGCCACGATGGTCCCAAACAGGCGAAGCACGCCAATCGGACGCAAGGGGTACAGGAGCTGGCGCCACTTCCATGCGCGCACGAGTTGGTCGATCAGGATGGACAAGGGCACAAGGACCAGCCAGCGCAGGTCCGCGCCTGCGAGGATGCTGCGAAAGCGGTTGACGTCAAAGCTGCGCAGCACCCAGGCCAGCGCCAGGAGGCCGAGCAGTCCACCAACCCACGGCAACCAGCGCCGAACATCGCTCAAGCCCAGCGAGGTGGCTGGTCCGCGTTTCACTTCAGTCACCGCATGAGTCCGGGCCCTAGTTGCCGTTTGCAGAACCAGATGGTCAACGGCGGAAGGGCGATCCACTGCAACACAGGTGTGATGCCGATGCCGAACACCGTAAACATTCGCTCAGAATAGGACCAGCCTTGCACCCAACCTCCGGAGACGGCCAACTTCTCAATGAGGATGGTGATGCCTACACCCACGGCAACCAGGGATCCGATATGCGCGAACTTGGGTCGCAAAAGCCAATACCTTCCCGCAAAGGCTGCAACGCACCAGAAAGCCATCAGCATAATGACGGCGTCGCCAATGGTGGCCTGCGTGCACGACTTGACGCCCTGCCAATGCTCTGCGGTGGGCATGCCCTCAAAGAAAGGGACCTGAAGAAATTCCCAGGGGAAATTCAGCAGGAGGGCAAAGATCACGATGTTGAACTCGGGCAGGTAAGTCATGCCCTGGGTCTCTTGGTTGAGTTGTTCAGGAATGCTTTTTCTCCTTTTCACGCGTCAAACCGCTAAGAAGAAGTGTAATTGCATATCTGCGTGGACTTGAGGTGGCGCGAGGCCCTAGCCTCCATGCACGTCATTGTCTCCGGCGTCCCGATAGCGGCTTGCGGGCCAGAAGCGGACGTTGGCGAGTGACCGGTATCAGGCAATCAATATGGCGGCCTGATACCGATTCCAAAAATTATAAATTTCCGTTCTCGGATTGCTCATCTAGACCCGCTGAGCCCGCTGGCATTAAAGCAGCTTCAAACTGGAAGTTGAAATATGTCTAAGAAAGCGGGTCAAGTCCAGTTTGAGGTTTATTAATAGCGTTGCAAAGCCGCGTCGTAGTCGCGGGGCGACAACACGATGACGGGGTCTACATCCGTCATCTCACCGACTCTCCGGCGCAATGCGCGGTGGCATGGGGCAATCCAGAATGCTGGCGAATGCACGCAACAGCTCCACCTCTGCCGGCGTGGCTCTCTGATCGTGCAAGGTGCTGATCACGCACGCCGTCAACAGGCGCGATTTCGCCACGGGAGCCAATTGACCCAGCTTGCCGAAGGCTTGATCCAGATTCGCAATGCTGATCTGGTCTTTCGCCAACAATGTCAGTCCCTTTTCAGCCAGCGAAAGCGCGGAAGCATCGAACGCACCCTGGGCGCTGCTTTGACCTGTCGCGCCGGCGTGCGCCATCACCGACAAGACGATTCCAGATTCCCGCGTGAGTTGCCCGGGATCCGATAGACGCGCTCCGGTCGCTGAGGGTTTGTGAAAGTGCCCGTCCAGATGGCTGAGAAGAATCTTTTGCAATGACCACTCGAACAGGTCAACCCTCGCGTCCATGCCGATCAGTGCCGCCAGATTCGCCTTGAACAACGGGTACTGGCTGTTGGACAACTGCTTGAGTGCAGGAATAGCAATGTCGATGATGGGCAGCCGAAACCTGATATTCAGCGCGTCCCTCTGTGGCAGTAACCCGATCGTCAACGCGTAGACGCCCTTGTCGGCGCGGCTTCGCAACAGCCCAAGTTGCTGTGGGCGCAGCTTTGGATCCTTGTCAAGCAGCAGACAATAGATCACTGCCCGAGCGCCATAGGGCTCCCTCGCGGCTTCCCGAATCGCCGCGGGCAGTTCAGACAGCAGCGAGCGGGCGTACAAGACTGATTCCTGCGTTGGTTTGCCGATGCTATCCATCACTGCGTTTGCGTCGGCTGCCGCCGCAACCGCCGCGACGGTCGCCATGTGTACGGCCGTGTCCGGTCGCCCCACCGCAGGTGAACCATCGGCTTGAGATTGACTGTCAGCAGGTGATGGTGCATCGGAGACATCGAAACTGCCGTCCCACTGGGGATCGATGCGCAGGATGCGACTGGCAAGTGGTGGATGGGTGGACGACAGCCACTGCGTGAAACCTTTGACCCCCTGGGCGAAAAAAGCATGGCTGACTTCGGGTGCGCCCGGATTGCGCACGATGGATCCAGCCTTCAAGGCCCCAATCCGCTTCAATGCACCCGCGATCCCGCTCGGGTTGCGGGTGAACTGGACCGCCGACGCGTCTGCCAGGTATTCCCTTTGCCGGCTAACCGCCGCCTTGATAAGTCCGCCGAAAAACGTGCCGGCGAAGCCGATCACCATCAGCCCGACCGCCAAAGCCAATATTGCGGCTCCGCTATTGCCGTTGCCACGCCGGCGCCCCGAGAACGATGCCGAGTACATCAGGTAGTAGCCCAGAATGCCCAGGACCAGGATTCCGTACAACGCACCGATCAGGCGAGTATCGAGCCGCATGTCACCATTGAATATGTGACTGAACTCGTGAGCGATGACGCCTTGCAGCTGATCACGGCTCAGCTGCTCGATCGCCCCCTGCGTAATTCCCAGGACCGCGTCACGCGGCGAGAACCCGGCGGCGAAAGCGTTGATGCCCGGCTCATTGGCCATCAGATAGACCGGTGGTGCCGGCGTTCCCGACGCGATGGCCATTTCATCCACGACATTGAGCAGCTTGCGTTGATGGGGGTCCTCGGTATTGCGTAGAATCAACTGCCCACCCAGCGTCTCGGCGACAACCTTGCCACCCGCGGACAAGGCCATCATCTTGTACAGGCTGCCGACAAGCACCACCACGCTGACCCCTGCGCCCACGGTGGCAAACATCTTCCAGTCAACTTGCGCGACAAAAGTCTGGCCGTCGCGCAGCTGCTGGCTATTGACAAAACCAAACACCACCAGCACCAGCACATTGGCCATGACAATCAATGCGACAACTGCGACAGCAAACAGGACGATCAGCAACGTCGTGTGCTTGTGCGCGCGTTCCTGGGATTCGAAGAAATTCATTGATCGACCGCCGGGCTATCCGCCTCGGTCAGAACGACACTTTCGGCGCCGCCTGAATCGCGGCGCTGTCCGCGAACTCCAGCAGCGCCGCATCCTGTGCGTGGCCAAACATGGGCGCAAAGACAACAGGTGGGAAAGACTGCTTGTAGGTGTTGTAGGCCATCACCTGGTCGTTGAACGCCTGGCGCGAAAACGAGACCTTGTTCTCCGTCGACGTGAGCTCCTCGCTTAGTTGCATCATGTTCTGGTTGGCCTTGAGGTCCGGATATGCCTCCATCAGCATCTTGAAGTTCGTCAGGACGCCGGACAGCCTGCCTTCGGCGCCGACCAGCCCTTTCATGGCGGCGGGGTCGCCGGGCGCCGCCGCGGCGCTGGACAACATGCCGGACGCCTCGTTGCGCGCCTTGACGACCGACTCAAGCGTTTCACGTTCGTGTTTGATGTATCCCTTGGCGGTCTCGACCAGATTGGGAATCAGGTCATAACGACGCTTGAGTTGTACTTCTATCTGGGCGAAGGCATTCTTGTACCGATTTTTCAGCATGACCAGCTTGTTGAAAATCACGATTGGAAAAAATGCCGTCAATGCAATGACGACCAGAACGACTATCAGTGTGGTACTCATGTTTTTCCCTTTTGATTTGGTTGACTGGAAACGCAAGAATGGATATTCGGATGGGCCTGTTGGAATAGGCCGACGTGCTCGATTACAGTCTCAGCCGTTGTTCCAACACCGTTTGAAGAAGTTGAAGACCGGCACGTAGACCATTCCGGCATATGCGCCATACAGGAAGCTCTCAATCAAGCCAATGAAGAAGCCCGGCCAGGTGAGCCACTTAAACCCTGGTAACACTTGCTCGAGAAACCCGGACATGTGCAGGCTCGTAGGAGTGGCAAGCCCATAGCTCACGCAAACCAGAAACGAAATCATCGATGTGACGCCAAGGGCCCAGGAAACAACCTTCATGTTGAGCATGTCGTTCCCCTAGTGGCGATGTGCGCTTTTGGTGTCATTTGACGCCGTTGGGGAGGCTCCGCCGACCCGCTCGTCATCGGGCCTCTTGGCACCGCCCGCTCCACCGTGCCCGCCATGCCCGCCGCCGTGTCCGCCGTGCCCAAACATGTGCATCGCGATGAACGCAACGCCAAAAATTGCCCAGATCCAGTTTTCAGATAGCCAAGCCATTTGCAGCTCCTTGGGTGAATAAAGTTTGATTGCCAACATGCCTCGAACGGTGTTTCCGCGGCTTCAACGAGGCCGTTCTTCTTCTCTGCGAACGGTCGGGCTGGAACCGTCCAGCAGCTGACGCCATTTGCCAAATCGCGGTATGAACATCGGCACGCGCCGCTGATACGCGCGGTACTCGTCGTCGAACTGCTCCAGCACCCGCCTTTCCTCGCTGCGAGCCAGCAGGTAGTAGGTCAGCACGATGACGGGGAACAAGGCGACCGAGAAAATCGTCGGCCAATGCACGACACCTTCACCGAAGAGTGCCAGAAACAGAGCTGTGTACTGTGGATGCCTGACCAGAGCGTACAAGCCGCCAGTGACCAGTCGGTTCTGCTGGCGTGCGCGGTAGAGTTGGCGCCAACCCTGGATGAAAAGCCCGATCCCGACAAACAGCAACGCGTATCCAAGCACCATGGCAATCATCATGCCGAGCTCTCCCATGCCCAATGCCGTCGACCAGAGGCTGGCGCTGAGATTGGCCCCATCGAGGCCAAAGAAACGCACCATCAGATAGATGGTGAGCGGAAAACCATACATTTCCGCATACAGCGCAATGATGAACGCTTGTACCAGACCGACACTGGCCCACTCGCGCCAGCTCTTGGGGGCCAAATAGCGGTACAACACCCAGGACACGACCACGATCATGATCGCGGCAAGACCCCATACACCGGTGTGTGCAACTGCTTCATTCATGATGAAACGCCTTCCTGCTTGATGGATGGATGCAAGCGGACGACGCACCGCCATCCACAGCCTGCATGCGGTATCTCCCTTCGGAACGCACGCGTCGCGATGTTGGCCGGTCCGCCGGACATGGACAAGTACCGCCTCCTCCGGAGCGCGTGAAGGGAGAACGGACACGGGCGGCCAGCGTCCATACCGACCCGCCAATCTTGGTCGTGCCGGTTTTCACGGAGGCTCAGCTTTCTTCATCGGCTCAGCTCGCCAATCGCTTGTCGTCGATGCATTCCGGGGTGAACTCAAAAGCAATCTCCGTGTCCGGTTGAACCAGCCTGGACTCTTTGCCGGCATAGTCAAGGCGTGACAGGATGTCGCGCATCAGGTTCAGGCGGGCCAGGCGCTTGTTGTCCGTGCGGATCACCCGCCAGGGAGCAATGGCGGTGTGCGTGCGCATGAGCATGGCATCGCGTGCATCGGAATACGCTTTCCAGCGCTTGACGGCGACAGCATCAATCGGACTCACTTTCCACTGCTTGAGCGGGTCGCGCCTGCGGTCGGCCAGCCGTTCGATCTGCTCCTTCTTGCTGATGTCGAGGTAGTATTTCAGCAGCTTGATACCGGAATTGACCAGCATTTCTTCGAATTTTGGCACCGAGTTCATGAACTCCTCATGCTCTTGCTTCGAGCAAAATCCCATGACATGTTCGACACCGGCGCGGTTGTACCAGCTGCGGTTGAACAGCACGAGTTCCTCGGCAACCGGCAGATGAGCGACGTAACGCTGGAAGTACCAACCCTTGATATCCCGATCCGACGGTTTGCCGAGCGCCACCACGCGGGTCTCGCGCGGGCTGAGGTGCGCGACAATGCGCTTGATACTACCGTCCTTGCCTGAACTGTCGCGCCCTTCCAGAAGCACGAGAATTCGGTCGCCGCAGCCAATGAAATGGTGTTGCAGTTTGACCAGTTCCACCTGAAGCATGTGCAACTGCGCGTCATAGTCGTCACGCGAAATACCGGACTGCGACTCCACGCTCGCCCGGCCCACTTCGACTGGTGTAGCGCCCTTCGCAACCGGCAAAGCTTCACTGGCATGACGTTTGTTCTTGCCACTTTTTTGCTTCTTGCTCATTGTGTGCTCTCGCTGGCAGACGGCTCCTGGTGCACGTTTGCGACGTGGCCCAGACCGGAAATGGCTGACATGATTTGCAGCGATGTCACCCGGGATGGGTCGGCTTGCACGGTGGCGCTGCCCGGCTTGAGGGGTACCTCAACCTGATCGACCCCGTCGAGAGAAGACACTGCACGGCGCACCCCAGCCACGCAGCCGCCACAGGTCATACCGTAGATATCGAATTTGAAGGTTTGCATATTGTTTACTCAGTTTGAAAGTGATCAGCCCACCGGATCAACACCGATCACCAGCCGGTTGTCGCCGGCGAAGTGATAAACCGGAACCTCAAGGTTTGTCGGCGCCGGAACGCTCTTGAACACACGGCCGGAGAGGTCGAACTTGGAGCCGTGGCAAGGGCAGAAGAAGCCGCCGGGCCAACTCGCACCGAGGTCGGCTGCGCCAGGGACGGGTCGAAACGTGGGAATGCAACCAAGATGGGTGCACAGTCCGACCATGACGGAGAACTCTGGCTTGACCGATCGGCCGGTGTTGCGGGCGAAGGCCGGCTGTTCAGATCTCAGAGAGTGCGGGTCTGCGAGCAAGTCGTCGTGACGGGTGAGTGCGTCCAACATTTCCGGCGACCGCCGCAGCACGAAGACCGGTTTTCCTCGCCACGCCACAGATCGCAGCTCACCCGGCGCGATGTCGTTCAGGCTGAGCTCGACCGGCGCTCCGAGCGCACGCGCTCTTTCGCTGGGGGCCATTGAGGCGACAAATGGCACCGATGTGGCAATCAGACCTGCTCCGCCGGCGACCGCCGTGGCGGTCAGCCACCTGCGGCGCTCGGGGTCCTTGGGAGAATTCGGCCCTTGCATGTCACGCGGCCTTCTCATGATTGGGCTGCGGGACGGCGTCCGTGACAGGCGTCTTGCTGCTTGCCACGGCCTTGCTCGGCTGTCGGATGCCCGCCAGCTTGGTGCGCTTGAGCATCAGCGCATTGATCGCCACGATCAGCGTGCTGCCCGACATGGAGATCGCAGCGACCTCCGGGCTCAGCACGAACGGGTACAGCACGCCGGCGGCCAGCGGGAAAGCAACGGTGTTGTAACCGACGGCCCACCACAGGTTCTGGTGCATCTTGCGCACCGTGGCGCGCGACAGCTCGATCGCGCCAACGATGTCGTAGGGGTCGCTTTTCATCAGCACTACGTCGGCGCTTTCCATCGCCACGTCGGTACCCGCACCGATGGCAAAACCAACGTTGGCCTGGGTCAGGGCAGGCGCGTCGTTGACGCCATCGCCCACCATGCCGACCTTCTTGCCAGTGGCCTGCAGCGCCTTCACCTTCTCCGCCTTCTGACTGGGCAGCACGTCGGCCAACACCTGGTCGATGCCCAGATCGGCTGCGATGCGCGTGGCCGTGGCAAGGTTGTCGCCGGTCAGCATCACCACTTCGATTTTGCGTTCGCGCAACTTGGCCACTGCCGCCTTGGAAGTGGGCCGGATCGCGTCGGCAATCGCGATGAGTCCGATGACGCTGCCTGCCTGCGCCACGTGCACCACCGTGCGCCCGTCGCCCTGCAGGCGCTTGGCTTCTGCCTCCAGCGCGCCGAGCGCAAGCTTTTGCGTGTCCATCAGCAGGCGGTTGCCCAGGTACACCGTACCGGCCGCTGTTTCAGCACGCGCACCCATGCCGTCGAGGCTTTCGAAGCCGGTCGGTGGCACGATGGTGAGCTTGGATGCACGACGCACGATGGCCTGCGCCAACGGATGGTCTGAGCCCTGTTCGACGGCGGCGGCGGCAGTCAGCAGTACGTCCTCGGTGACGCCGTCTGCCAGCACGGTCTCCACCACCTCGGGTTGCCCCACCGTAAGCGTTCCGGTTTTGTCGAAGATGATGACGTCGAGCTTGGTGGCGTCTTCCAGCGCTGAGGCGTTCTTGAACAGGATGCCGTTGGCAGCGCCGAGGCCCGTGCTGACCATCACGGCCATCGGTGTTGCCAGGCCCAATGCATCCGGGCAAGCAATCACGAAGACGGTGATGGTGAGTGTCACTGCGAACAGCAGTGGCTCGCCGATGACCCAGAACCACACGGAGAAGGTTGTCAGACCGATGGCGATGGCGGCAATCACCAGCCATTGCGCGGCCCTGTCGGCCAGAAGTTGTGCCGGCGCCTTCGAGTTCTGTGCCTCTTGAACCAGCTTGACGATCTGTGCCAGCGCCGAGTCTGCGCCGACCTTCGTGGCCTTGTAGCGAAAGCTGCCACTCTTGTTCATGCTGGCGCCCACGACGGTGGCGCCCGGCCCTTTCTTCACGGGCATCGACTCGCCGGTCAACATTGATTCGTCCACCAGCGACTCGCCGGTTTCGATGGTGCCGTCCACCGGAATCTTGTTGCCTGGCCGGATGACGACGATCTCGCCGGCCAGCACCTCGGCCGTCGGCACTTCGACCTCGGTACCGTTGCGGATGACGTTGGCCTTGGACGGCGTCAAGTTCATCAGTGCCTTGATCGCCGATGAAGCGCCGGCACGTGCGCGCATCTCCAGCCAATGCCCGAGCAGGATGAACACCAGCAGCACGGCAACGGCCTCGAAGAACTGCCCCTCGCCCTTGAAGAAGAACGTGGTGCCGACGCTGAACAGGTACCCGGTGCCGACGCTCAGAACGATCAGCGCGGCCATACCCAGAACGCCCTTCTTGAGCGCACGCCAGGCTGACACGAAGAAGGGCCAACTCGGATACAGGATGGCCGCGCTGGCGAAGAAGAACAGCCAGAGGTTCAAGTCCAACCCGAAGGGCGGCGCGGGCGCTGGCCACATGTCGCCCATCGGGGCATAGACGAAGATTGGGAGCGTGAAGGCCAGGCAGATCCAGAAGCGGTTGCGCATGTCGCGCACCATCGCTCCCATGTCACTGCCGCTGTGGCCCATTTCATGGGCCATATTGGCCGCCTTGTCGGGCTTTGCGCCGGGTGCTGCATGGCCCCCGGGACCGGCGTGGCCGGCGGCAGCATCGCCCGCCGCGGGCGAGGGCGCGAAAGCTTTGGGTGGCGCAACGTCGGATGTTGGAGAGGGCGCTTCGGGCTTGCCTTTGTCGTCACCGGTCAATGCCTCGCGCACCCAGGCGGTCGCGGCCTCGATGGGTCCGGGTGCCTCGCCATCGGGGTCAGCTTCGGTCGCGGCCCCAGGCGGCGTGGCTTCGCTCACGGGGGTCGCTGCGGCA
Organism: Polaromonas sp.; assembly: GCF_029945685.1. GTDB lineage: Bacteria > Pseudomonadota > Gammaproteobacteria > Burkholderiales > Burkholderiaceae_C > Polaromonas. The sequence continues at coordinate 9,622 of NZ_JAQSDA010000020.1, forward strand.
GCGGTGGTTGGCTCGGGGGGCGCGCCAGGCCCGGCATCCTTTGGCGGGTCGGCAACCGGAGTTACCGATGCAGCGTCCTTGGCGGGCGTGGGAGGTGCTGCGCTCTCGGCGTCCGTCTGAGGTGGTGAGGGCACTGGAGATTGTGTTGGCGGCGCCTGCCCCGCAGGCTTGGCCGCGACACTGGGTTTCGGCATCGGTTGGTCCGCCGCCTTGTACCCGCGCTGGCGAACGTCCGACTTGATATCGGCCACTTGCAGTCGTGTTTCGTCATAACGCACGGTGGCCGTCGCTGCAGCGTGATTGACGGTCACGCTCTCGACGCCCGGCACCTCGCCGATGCGCGCTTCGACGCCCGGCACACTGAGCACCGACAGCATGTCGCTCACGTCGATCACGCTCGTTTTCATGGCGCTTTGTCCGGTTCGACCGGCTTGTCCGCCGGAGCCTCGGCGGGGTTTGCGTCGCCTTCAGCGGCGGCGGCTGGGTGAGGCGTGGGTGTCTTCGGCGCAACGGGCTCGGCGGCATCCTCCTTCGTCACAGCGGGCGCTGCGTGGCCTTCGTGGCCGTCCGACGTCGGCGCCTTGGACTGCGCATCGACCTCGGAGCCGCGTTGGCGAACGTCCGACTTGATATCGGCCAGGTCGAGCCGCGTTTCGTCAAATCGTACCGTGGCGTTGCCGGCCGCGAAGTTCACGGTCACGCTCTCGACGCCCGGCACTTCACCGATCCGCTCCTCAACGCCCACCACACTCAGTACCGACAGCATGTCGTGTACGTCTATCACACTCGTTTTCATCGTATCTCCTTGGTTGTCTGCGGGTTGATCCCTGTGCCACCGGCCTGTTAGCGGGATGGAAAAAGCGCGATCAGTGGTCTTGAATCATCTTGTGTTTGACGCTCTGCTTCGCCTCGTCGTCAGGCCAACCGGTGTCCGCCATCTCGCATGCCGCAGCCACCGTCGACGCGCCGGCGCGCCAGAACCAGCCGACAGGAAGGAAAGATGCAGTCTGGTTGACGATCTCATCCAGTCGCTGGAAACTCACGGCCAGGCCGGATTCCACCTGGGTCACGTCGGCTGACAAGGGCTGAAATTCACCCGTGGTTTCGTCATGTTGGTGCGGCATGAAGATGCCGAGCTGAAACGCAGACAGCCTGCGCAGCATGTGCTGCACTTCGGGCAACTGCATGGCCGCTTGGGCAGTTTTCAGCGCAGGGGGCAGCCCGCAATTGTTCGTGGACGTGCTCGTTCCTGAAACAGTGGCGATGGTCATGTGACTCTCCTGTTTGACGGTATTGACCCATTGGAAGTGGCTGGGTCGATGGCCACCTTGTCTTTAAGCCAGCCGCCGGTGAAGCCGGCTCGCAGCAGTCCGGTGGTGATCGGCGCGCAATCTCGCATCAGTCGCCACAGCAGGCCGGAGCGGTGGTTTTCGATCATCAACACGATCGGCCCCTGGTTGAGACCGAAGTGCCACGGCGACACCCACCAGCCGTAGGGGTTGCCCGGCTCGCCGGGATGCGAGGGGTTGAAAGAGGCCTTGAAGCCGTAGGAATTGAATTCGGTCAACTTGGCTTGATGAATGCAGTAGTCCAGCGCTGGCAACACGATCTCGGGTGCGAAAGGTAGCGATGCCACCAGAGCCCACGGTGCAAGCGTGCCGTCATCGGGACCGTAGGGCACGCCGCGTGCCAGGTAGTCGAAGAACTGGCGCTCGATACCGCCGACCTTGAGGGCGCCGGGACCCGGTCCTTCGCTCGCCGTGATTCCCCAGCAGTGGCTTCCGTAGCCTTCGAACTTGCGCGGGTTGTCGATCGCGTAGCGCTGCTGCGCATAGGTGGCGCGCCGGCTGTTCTCGAAATAGTCAATGCCCTTGCTGAGCATGAACGTGTCCTGAATACCACGAAAGTCGATCCAGATGTGAGACAACTGGTGCGTGAACAGTGGTCCCGCGTACAAATAGTCCTGACCTTCACTTTGCTCCCAGCGGTAGGTAGCGGTCCATGCCGTGTAGCTCTTCGCAGGCAACGGATATGTCGGCGAGCCCAGACCCAGCACGTAGAGCAGGAGTGCCTCGTCGTAGCCTTCCCAGCGGTAGGGGAGGAATCCGCTCTCGGGCTTCCACCCGTGTGTGACCGTTGCGCCCCCATCTTGCGCCCATTGCCAGTTGGCGCGGCGATAGAGCGCGTCTACCAGGGTGCGCACTTCGATTTCGTCGGCCGTGTCGGCGCCGAAAAACATGCCAGCCGTCAGCGCACCGGCCAACAAAAACGTGCTGTCCACCGTGGATAGCTCGCACTGCCAGGCGCGCCGACCCGTCTGCATGTCGAGAAAGTGGTAGTAAAAGCCCTGGTACCCCGTAGCGTCTGCCTCGGTGCCTTGCGGGCTGTTCCAGAAAAATCGAAGCGTTGCAAGCGTCCGCTCCAGCGCTGCTGCCCGTGTCATGAAGCCGCGTTCGACGCTCACGGGGTAGCACGCCAAGGCCAGGCCTGTGGCCGCTATGCTCGAAGGCCAATCAGGCGCCGTCTTGTCGATCACCAGTCCGTTGGCAGGGTTAGTTTCATGCAGGAAGTAGCCGAAAGTCTCGCGCTGAAGTTCATCGAGTAAGGAGTCGATAGTCGGTCTCATGCCGCCGCTCATGCGCTCACTCGGCAGGGTTGGCGTGCTGCCGGCGGGATGAGTTGTGCGATCGCGCATGTCGTTAAAATTCTAGTTAGGAACGCACTGCCAGCCGAGGTTACCGAGCTGCGTTTGCTTTATCGTCGACTGAAATTACACGAGTTCAGTCGTTCGGTCTGTGCGGCAACGAACGGTACAGCCTGGGTCCTCCAAAGATTACGAGTAGCAAGATTTTCCATCCATCCGCTGATTTTTCTGCCTGATATCCGTCGGGGACTACAAGAAGTGGAGCTCTGTGACTACGCTGGTCGTAGTGGCGCACCGCAACATAGACCAGCACGGCGTATGCGAAGGGTCTCGGAGCTGTCGAGATGGACAGTTCGTTCGATTCAATGAAAGACCATTGGCTTGCTGCGTGGTTGGACGCGATAGGAGCGCTGGACAGCCTTAAAAGCTGGCTGCGCGTACACACGGCAGTCCATTCATTGATTGTTTGCAGTGGAACGCGCGCGGCGACTTCTCCGATGCGCGCATGTCATGTGATCAATTTGCGTTGACTCTGACAGAAAGGTAAGCCAGATGCAGCTCGGCATGATCGGATTGGGGCGGATGGGTGCCAGCATGGTGCGGCGCTTGCTCGGGGATGGTCACACGTGTGTGGTTTACGACGTGCAACCTGCGACAGTGGCTGGGCTTGTCAAGGACGGTGCGACAGGGGCGGAGTCACTAAATGAGATGGTTTGCCAACTTGCCCAACCCCGCACAATCTGGATGATGGTGCCGGTGGCAATCGTGGATCAAGCGCTCGGTGACCTCGTACCCTTGCTGGACGCGGACGATATCGTCATCGATGGCGGAAATTCATACTACCGCGACGACATGCGGCGAGGCGCGCAACTACAGGCGCGGGGCATTCACTACCTCGACGTCGGGACCAGCGGTGGCGTTGCCGGACTGGAGCGCGGCTACTGCCTGATGATCGGGGGCGAAGGTGGTGTGGTTGAGCATCTGCGGCCGATCTTCTCGTCTTTGGCGCCGGGTATTGAAGCTGCAAAGCGGACTCCCGGCCGCAACGCCGGCACGGGAACGGCCGAAGAAGGCTTCCTGCACTGCGGTCCGCATGGGGCAGGGCACTTCGTCAAGATGGTCCACAACGGCATCGAATACGGGTTGATGGCGGCGTACGCGGAAGGGTTGAACATTTTGCGAAGCGCCAACGTTGGCCGGCGCGACCAGCAAGCGCAGAGCGTGCACGATGCCGAAACAACGCCGCTGCGCGACCCTGAGTCGTATCAGTATGACCTGAATCTTCCCGAGATCACTGAGGTCTGGCGCCGCGGCAGCGTCATCGGATCCTGGTTACTCGACCTGACCGCGACCGCCTTGGTCAAAGATCCCGAGCTGGCTGATTACGATGGCCATGTGTCGGACTCAGGCGAAGGCCGCTGGACGATCCAGGCGGCGATCGATGAAGGGGTACCGGTGCCGGTTCTCAGCGCCGCGCTCTTCGAGCGTTTCACCTCGCGAGGCAATGCCGAATTTGCGAACCGGGTCCTGTCCGCGATGCGGTATGAATTCGGCGGCCATGCCGAGAAGCCCGCGCCATGACAACCCCGCCTGACGTCGTGTTCGTGCTCGACGCGGTCAACACTGCTCGATAACGACCCGGTCATCAAGACCAGCTTTTACTTGGGGCAATGTACGGTGACGCACAGACGCAGTCAACGCGAGACGCGCACTGTGCGTGGGTGACTCCCACTCTGGCGTCGCGCGTACCTGACGGCCGCAACGTCCAGGTTCTCGACTACAACGAAAGGCTCACATGTTACGCAGCACGAATGATCTGAAGAAGTATGTCGTCGGCGCGACCGACGGTGAGATTGGTCAGGTGAAGGATTTCTTCTTTGATGACGAAAAGTGGGTTGTACGCTACCTCGTCGTCGAGACGGGTGACTGGCTGTCCAGCCGCAAAGTCTTGATCTCGCCGTTCGCGATCAGCCGATCAACGTGGGCGGCAATGCTCCTGCCGGCCTCGATCACCAGAGCGCAGGTGAAGAACAGTCCTGACGTTGATACCAAGAGGCCGGTCTCCCGCCGACATGAAATGCAATACGCCGGGTACTATGGCCACCCAACTTATACAGAGAACCAGGCGCGCGCCGAGGCGGTGCGGAATGAAAGCGACGATCCTCATCTTCGCAGTTGCAAGGCCGTGGCGGGCTATCACATCCATGCCGCCGATGGCGACATCGGTCATGTGCAGGGCTTTCTGGTCGAGGACGATACATGGGCCATTCGCTATCTCATCGTGGACACGAGCAACTGGTGGCTGGGGCGGCAGGTGCTTATCGCGCCGCAGTGGATCAAGAAAGTCAACTGGAGCCAACGTACGGTGTCGGTCGATCTGACCCGGCAGGCCGTGCAAGACGCTCCCCGCTACGACCCGGCCGTGCTGCTGAACCGCAAGCAGGAACTGCAGATCTACGCGCATCACCGTCGCCCCTCGTATTTGGCGGATGGGTTGAAACGTGACAACGAACTATCGCGCATCTAACCAAAGGAACCGAACCATGAAACACATCCACAAAGTGCAAGCCGTGAAACCCTCAACGCTGCGACCTTCGATGGCAGTGCTTGTTTGCCTTGGCCTGGCGGCTCCGATTGTCTCGGCCCAGACGGCCCAAAACCCGCCGGTCCGGACTTCGACACCGCAGGTGACGGAGGTCGTTGTTACACAGCCGGCAGAAAAGTGTTCCAGCGATCTTCAGGACTTCAACCGCGTGATGCAAAAGGACGGCTATTGGTTGCGTGGTTCCGGCTACGGATACGGCTATCCGATCTACGGCTACGGCTATGGATATGGCTACGCCGGGCTTGGCGCGATTGGCACCGGCGCTGTCCCGACCGCGATCGGCCATGGTCGTATGCGGCCAGGGTATGAGATCCGGACACTCATTGCCTCCGCAAATATTCTCGCTCAGAGTGGTCAACAGCAATCGTGCGATGCCGTGCTCGTCGCCGCGCGGGATCTGTACAAAGTCTATGCGGCGGACCTTGCAAAGAACGGCGTGCCCAAGTCCGACAGCACAGGTTGGCGGCATCAGCAGATCGCCGCCGCTCAGCCGATCGACGGCACCAAGACGCCCTACCGAACCGATCAGTTGATCGGTGCGGATGTGGTCAATCCGAAAGGTGTGGACCTGGGCAGCGTTGACGACATCGTCGTGGACCCGCAGACAGGCAAGTTCGCCTACCTCGTCATCGGCCGCGGAGGCTTCTTTGGCTTCGGCGAAAAGTACGTGCCGGTGCCCTGGGGCCATTTCAAGGCGGCCCCGGGAGCCAACCTTCTGGTCCTCGACATCACCAAGAGCAGCCTAGACGGCGCGCCACGGGTGAAGTCAAGCAACTCGTCCACAGCGTATGACAACTTCCGCGACCAGAGTCAGAAGGTGGACGACTACTGGAAAGCCCACGTGATGAAGTGATGGTTCCGCAGGCGGTCATCAGGGCAGGGTGCGTCACCGCACCGACGGCGGGCCCGGCCGACCGCAAACTCAATTCCACAATTCCACAATTCACCAACGAATTGCGAATCACCCGAATGTCCACGTTTCACCAGGAGAATATCATGTCCGACACCAAGAGCCACCCGGCGTGTGAGCACCACCACATGGCTGCTGCGCGCCACGTCGCCGCGGCGTACCACCACTTTCAAGCCGCCGCTGCACTCGACAGTTGCAACCATGAGCAGGCCCAGACTCACGCAGCCACCGCCGATGCAGAGAGCGGCGCCGCTCACAAGTGTTCGATGGCAGCCGGCCAGCACTCGCACAAGGCGCCTGTTGAGACCGCATGAACAGCACGGCCTGACCGGCGGTATGCAGTCATGGTTTCATTTGCCTTGCTGATCTACGTTGGGACCGGTTCGCTCCCCGCAGCGACCTCGATGGTGCGCGGTCCTCCTCTATGAGTGCCGTCGACTCCAAAGCGCTCTTGCGCGCTGCCAGCGGGCCGCAGGTGCAGTTGCTGTCCAACGGCAGCTACCACGTCATGCTCACGCGCGCCGGCGCAGGCTACAGCCGCTGGAAGAACCTGGCCGTCACGCGCTGGCGTGAGGACGCCACCTGCGACGACTGGGGCAGCTTCTGTTACCTCCGCGACCTCGTCAGCGGCGACGTCTGGTCGAGCACCCATCAGCCGACGCTGCGGCGCGCCGACAGCGACGAAACCACGTTCACGCCGGGTAGCGCCGCTTTTGCGACCACGTTCCACGGCATTCAGGCGCAGACCGAGATCGTCGTCTCGCCGCAGGACGATATCGAAGTACGGCGGGTCCGGCTGACCAACCACTCTGCCACGCCCAGGCTGATTGCCATCACCAGCTACACCGAAGTTGTGCTCGCAGCAGCCGCCAGCGATGCGGCTCACCAGGCATTCAGCAAGCTGTTCATCGAAACGGAAATCCTGCGTGAGCATCAGGCGATTCTTTGCAGTCGCCGCGCGCGCGCGCCCGACGAGCCGACTCCGTGGCTGTTCCAGTTTCTCACCGCGTCGCAGCCGCCCGTGGGGGACGTCTCGTACGAGACCGACCGCATGCGTTTCATCGGTCGTGGCCGCTGTAGGGCCGACCCGCAAGCGATGGACGACGACGGGCCGCTGTCGGGCAGTGCCGGCCCGGTGCTCGACGCCATGGCTGCGATCCGCCGCACCATCGCGCTCGATCCCGGTGCAACGGCGTGCGTCGATCTGATCACCGGGGTTTGCGGGTCACGCGAGGAATGCCTTGTGCTGATCGCCAAATACCGGCATCGTGCGATGGTCGATCAAGCGCTCGCCGTCGCGCCGAAGCGCGCCAGGGAGGTCCTGGCTGCGCTGAAGGCCACCGAGGCAGACGCGCTGTTGTATGCCCGACTTGCCGGTGGCGTCATTTATGCCAACGCCGCGTTGCGCGCCGCGCCTGACGTGCTGGCCAGCAACCTGCGGGGCCAGCAGAGCTTGTGGGCCTACGGCATCTCGGGCGATCTGCCGATCGTGCTGCTGCGCATCGCTGTTCCGGCCGACATCGAGCTGCTGCGCCAGGTGTCACAAGCCCATGCCTGGTGGCGCCTGAACGGCCTTGCCGTGGATCTGGTGGTCCTGTGCGAGGGCGAGGCCGCTGCTCGTCCCGCCCTGCAGCAACAGGCCCTCGAGTTGATCGCCGCCGGCGCGGGCGACGGCCACATCGACAAGCCGGGCGGCGTCTTTGTCCGCCTCGCCGAGAGGGTGTCCGAGGCCGACCTCGTTCTGTTGCAAGCGGTGGCCCGCGTCCTGCTTACTGGCGCCGCCGGACCGCTGGCACGACAGCTCGATGGTCTCGCTTCAGCGTCTGTGTCGATGCCGAACCCGCTACAGGACGCCGCGCCTGGAGCTCGCGACGGCTGCTACGACACCGACCAAACAACGACACGGCAGCCCGTCGAGCCAGCCCCGCGCGATCTGCTCTTCGACAATGGCACCGGTGGCTTCAGCGCCGATGGTCGCGAGTACGTCATCACCAGCGCGACCGGAAGGATGACACCGCTGCCTTGGGTGAATGTGCTGGCCAACGCGTCGTTCGGCACGCTGCTCTCGGAAAGCGGCAGCGCCACCACCTGGAGCGAAAACGCGCAGGCCTTCCGTCTGACGCCGTGGTCCAACGACCCGGTGGGCGACCCAAACACCGAGGCCTGCTACATACGCGACGAAGACACCGGCCACATCTGGTCGCCCACGCTGCTACCCTGCGGCGGCACGACGTCCTATGTCACGCGGCACGGCTTCGGCTATAGCGTGTTCGAACACGACGAGGACGGCATCAGCTCCGAACTCGTCGTGTACGTGGCCCAGGACGCGCCGCTCAAGTTCGTGCAGTTGACCCTGAGCAATGCGTCGGGCCATACGCGGCGCTTGTCCGTTACGGGCTACCTGCAGTGGGTGCTGGGCGACGAGCCGGCAAAAACACGCATGCACGTCAGCACCGAGATCGACAACGAATCCGGTGCCCTGTTCGCGCGTAACCCCTACAACACGGCGTTCGCCGGGCGGGTGGCGTTCTTCGCGGCAGACGCTGACGACACGGCGGGCACCAACCCTGGCAGCTCTATCAGCCATTGCGCCGATCGCGCCAGTTTCCTCGGCCGCGACGGCACCTTGCGCAATCCCGCCGCGATGAAGCAAGCGCGGCTTTGCGGAAGTATTGGTGCCGGCCTGGATCCGTGCGCGGCTATCCGCATTCCAGTCGATCTGGCGCCAGGGCAGACGCGCGAGATCGGCTTTCGTGTTGGCGCCGCAGGTGGTGCGGAACAGGCGCGCCGGCTCGTGCAACGCTGGCGTGGGCCGGTCGCTGCGAAAGAGGCGCTGGCGGCGGTGAAGCAACATTGGCAGCACACGTTAGGCGCGGTACAGGTCGAAACGCCCGATCGCTCGCTCGATGTATTGGCCAACGGCTGGCTCGTTTACCAGGTGCTGGCTTGCCGGCTCTGGGCCCGCACCGCCTTCTACCAATCGAGCGGTGCCTACGGTTTTCGAGACCAGCTGCAGGACGTTATGGCGCTGGTTCACGCCGTTCCCGCGTTGGTGCGCGAACACCTGTTGCGCAGCGCGGCGCGCCAGTTTCCTGAAGGCGATGTTCAGCACTGGTGGCACCCCCCATCGGGCGGCGGCGTGCGCACGCGTTGCTCGGACGACTACCTGTGGCTGCCGCTGGCCACTTGTCGCTATATCACCGTGACGAGCGACTTTGCCGTGCTCGACGAGCCCGTGCATTTCCTGCAGGGCCGCGCGATCCAGGACGGTGAAGAGTCGGTCTACGACCAGCCTGCGCCGTCCGACGAGGTGGCCAGGCTCTACCAGCATTGCGTGCGAGCCATCGAACACGGCTTTCGCTTCGGCGAGCACGGTCTTCCGCTGATGGGTTCAGGCGACTGGACCGATGGCATGAACCTTGTCGGCCCAGCCGGCAAGGGCGAAAGTGTCTGGCTCGGCTTCTTTCTATGCGCCGTGCTGACGCAATTCGAGACATTGGCACGGCAGCGTGGCGATGCCGCCTTCGCCGGTCGCTGCGCCAGCGAGTCGGAGCGGCTGCAGGCTGCCATCGAGCAGCACGCCTGGGACGGCGCCTGGTACCGCCGCGCCTGGTTCGACGACGGCTCGCCGTTGGGCACGTCGGGCAATACCGAGTGCCGTATTGATTCGATTCCGCAGAGCTGGGCGGTGCTGTCTGGCGCGGCCAACGCGCAGCGCGCGCGTTTGGCGATGAATGCGGTCGATGCGCAACTGGTGCGCCGCGACGCTGCCCTGATCCAGTTGCTCGACCCACCGTTCGAACACTCGGACCCCACCCCGGGCTACGTACAAGGCTATGTGCGTGGCGTCCGCGAAAACGGTGGTCAGTACACCCACGCCGCCGTCTGGGTGGCGATGGCCTTCGCGGTGCTCGGCGACGCCGAGCGCGCGTGGGAAATGTTCACTCTGCTTGACCCCAGCCGTCACGCAAGAACGGCGAACGCCGTGACGCGTTACAAGACCGAGCCTTACGCCATGGCGGGCGATGTCTATTCCATCACTCCGCACGCGGGTCGTGGCGGCTGGTCCTGGTACACGGGTGCAGCTGGTTGGATGGTGAGGTTCATCCAGGAATCGCTACTGGGCCTGCGGATCGAGGGCGACAAATTGTGGATGACCCCTTGCATTCCGGCGCATTGGAAATCGTTTGAGCTGCATTACCGCTTTCGGCGCACTTATTACCACATCACAGTCAGGCAAATTCCCGGCACGGCTGGCCTGCTGGGCCTTGGGGACCTCACGCTCGACGGCGCCACCCTGCCAGGCAAGGTGGTTCCTCTGCTCGATGACGGACGCGAGCATCGCGTGGAGGTGGCCTGGCATGGGCCGGAAGGAGATTGCCCATGACTGCACCAATAGACACCGTGTTTCTGCTCGACGTGGACAACACGCTGCTCGACAACGACAGCATCACTACGGACCTGCGAGCGCATCTGGAAAGGGAGTTCGGTGCCGTCGCCGCAGCCCGCTATTGGGCCCATTTCGAGACCTTGCGCAATGAGCTTGGCTACGCCGACTACTTGGGCGCACTGCAGCGCTGGCGGCTTGACGCCGAGCCCCTGCCGGGTGAAGAGATGCGCTTGCTGGAGATGTCGAGCTTTCTGGTCGACTACCCCTTCGCCGATCGCCTGTACCCCCACACCATGGATGTCATCCGGCGCCTGAACGCCTTCGGGCGCACGGTCATTCTGACGGATGGCGATGTGGTGTTCCAGCCGCGCAAGGTTCGGCGCTCGGGCCTGTGGGATGCCGTGTCTGGCCGGGTCCTGATTTACATCCACAAGGAGCAGATGCTCGACTCGATGCAGCGCCACCATCCGGCGCGGCACTACGTGATGGTCGACGACAAGCTGCGCATCCTTACTGCCATGAAAGAAGTCATGCGGGATCGCCTGACCACCGTCTTTCCGCGGCAGGGCCATTACGCGCTGGATCCTGCCGCTGCCGCCAAGTATCCGGCCGCTGACATTTCCATCGAGCGCATCGGCGATCTGCTCGATATCGACATCGGTGCGTTGTGGGCTGCCGAAAACCCGAGCGCCACAACACAGGACACGCCATGAATACCAACACACAAACACTGCACGACCTGGGCCAACGCCTTTGGCTCGACAACATCACGCGCGACTTGCTGACCAGCGGCACCCTGGCGCGCTACATCGCCGACCTGTCGGTGACGGGGTTGACTTCCAACCCGACGATTTTCGAGAAGGCCATCGGCAGTGGCGCTAGCTACGACGATTCGATCCACCGACTGGCTGCGCGCGGGCTGTCGGACGAGGACATCTTCTTCGAGCTGGCGCTGCAGGACCTGACGCAGGCCGCCGATCTGTTCCGCCCGGTCTTCGATGCCAGCGACGGCGCCGATGGCTGGGTTTCGCTCGAGGTTTCACCGCTGCTGGCGGCCGACACAGCCGGCACCATCTGCGCCGCAGCGCAACTGCACGCACGCGCTGGCCGGCCCAACCTGTTCATCAAGATTCCCGGCACGACCGAGGGCTTGCCGGCCATCGAGCAGTGCATCTTTGATGGTGTTCCGATCAATGTGACCTTGCTGTTCTCGCGCCAGCACTACCTGGCGGCGGCCGAGTCTTACCTGCGCGGCATCGAGCGCCGCATTGATGTCGGGCTGTCGGCGAAGGTTCAATCCGTGGCATCGCTTTTCGTCAGCCGCTGGGACGTCGCGGTGAAGCAGGAGATCGCGCCGTCGTTCCGCAATCGCCTGGGCATCGCCGTCGCCATGCGTTGCTACAAGGCCCAGCGCGAGCTGCTGGCCTCAGAGCGCTGGCGCAGACTGGCTGCGGCAGGTGCCCACCCGCAGCGCCTGCTGTGGGCCAGCACTGGCACCAAGGACCCGGCGGAGCGCGACACTCTGTACGTGGAGGCTCTCGGAGCACCCGAGACGATCAACACCATCCCCGAGCCGACGTTGCTGGCTTTTGCCGACCATGGCCGGCCCGGCGCGGTGATGCCGGTCGACGGCGGGTATGCCGAGCCGGTGCTCGATGAGTTCAGGCGCGAAGGCGTCGATGCAGAAGCGCTGGCCGCCCGACTGCAGCGCGAGGGTGTGAAAGCCTTTTCCAAGTCATGGAGTGGCTTGTTGGCGCGGATCAGGGAAAAGCGCTCGGTACCTGAGGCTCCCACGACCAAGGAGCAGCCGCAATGAAGCCCGGATACGACCTCGGATATGACAAGGCGCTGTACCTGCTGCCGTTCGATCACCGGCACTCCTATGTCAAGAGCCTGTTCAACTTCGAGGCGCCGCTGACGGCAGAGCAAACCAGGCGCGTCTACGACAGTAAACACCTCATCTACGAGGGCTTCCTGGCTGCCATCGAGAAAGGTTTGCCCCATCAGGCGGGCGGCATTCTCGTCGATGAAGAATTCGGTGCCGACATCCTTCGCGACGCGCGGCGGCGCGGCTTCGTCACCGCGCTCTCCACTGAACAAAGCGGCTCCGAGGAGTTCGAGTTCGAGTACGGCGCAGACTTCCGGCGCCACATCGAGAGCTTCGATCCCACGTTCGCCAAGGCGCTGGTGCGCTACAACATCGAAGGCGAGGCGGACCTGAATCGGCGCCAGTCCGGCCGCCTGAGGCAGCTTTCCGATTACTGCAGGCGCAGCCGGCGGCGCTTCATGTTCGAGTTGCTTGTGCCAGCCACCACGGAGCAGCTGCAGCGCCTGGACGGTGACATGGATGCCTACGACCGGGACCTGCGCCCGATCCTGATGCAGGACACCATACGCCATTTGCAAAATGCCGGGATCGAGCCCGACGTCTGGAAGGTCGAAGGGCTGGCGCGCCGTGGCGACTGCCAACGCGTCGTCGCGGCGGCGCGCTGCGACGGGCGCGACACAGTCGGCTGCATTGTGCTCGGCCGCGGGGCCGATGCGACCCAGGTTCGCCACTGGCTGACCACTGCGGCCGGTGTCCCCGGCTTCATCGGCTTTGCTGTCGGCCGCACGACCTTCTGGGATGCAGTCGTCGGCTGGCAAGCGCTGACAGGGACACGCTCCGACGCGGTACAACAAGTCGCGGCGCGGCTGCTCGACTGGGTCGGTACCTTCGAGGCCGCGCGCCTCGCCAATACCACCGATACCCTGGCCGGAACCACGCCATGAGCGATCGGTCCAACGAGCTGGCCGACGCGCCCGCGAGCGAGGCCGGGCGACTCGACCAGCTGTGCATCGACACGCTGCGCACGCTGTCCATCGATGCCGTGCAGCAGGCGAACTCGGGCCACCCCGGCACGCCGATGGGCGCAGCACCGATCGCCTATTGCCTGTGGCAGCGCTTTCTGTGCTACGACCCGAGCGATCCCGATTGGCCTGACCGGGATCGCTTCGTGCTATCGGTCGGCCACGCATCGGCGCTGCTCTACAGCCTGCTGTACTTGTGTGGAGTGACGGGCACCGGCGCAAACTACCCACAGCCGGGCTCGCTGGCGGTGGCGCTGCAAGACCTGAAGACGTTCCGCCAAGCCGGTAGCCGCTGCACCGGGCACCCGGAATACGGCTGGACCGCGGGTGTGGAGACCACCACCGGTCCGCTCGGGCAGGGCGTTGCCACCAGCGTGGGCATGGCGATGGGACAGGCCTGGCTGGCAGCCACCTACAACCGCCCGGGCCATGAGCTGTTCACCCACCGCGTGTTCGCGTTGTGCAGCGACGGCGACATGATGGAAGGCGTGAGCGCCGAAGCGGCGTCGCTGGCCGGGCACTTGAAGCTAGCGCGGCTCTGCTGGATCTATGACGCGAACCGCATCAGTATCGAAGGCTCGACGGCCATCACCTTCACTGAGGATGTGGGGGCGCGCTTCGAGGCCTATGGCTGGCGCGTCGTTCGTGTGGCCGATGCCAACGACCTGGCCGCGCTCACGCGCGCCATGCAGGCCTGTGTGGACACGCCGGACCGGCCGACGCTGGTGATCGTGCAAAGCCACATCGGCTACGGGTCGCCGAGCAAGCAGGACAGCAAGGAAGCACATGGCGAGCCACTGGGCGCCGGCGAAGTGCGGCTGACTAAGCAGTTCTACGGCTTCGACCCCGATGCGTTCTTCGCCGTGCCCGCTGGTGTGCAGGCGCATTTCAGCGCCGGGTTCGGCCAGCGCGGCGCCAGCGCGCACCAGGCGTGGACCGCACGCTTCGCAGCCTACCGAGCGCAACACCCAGAACTCGCTGCGCAGATTGACGCCCTGCAGCACCGCCAATTGCCGCCTGACTGGGACCGTGCGCTGCCCAGCTTTGCACCCGACGCCACGGGACTGGCCACGCGCGAGGCATCGGGCAAGGTGCTGAGCGCGATCGCCCAGCAGATGCCCTGGCTGCTGGGCGGGGCCGCAGACCTGGGGCCTTCGACCAAGACGGCGCTGGCCAAAGCCGGCGAATTCGAGCCGCCGTCGGGTGGCGGCGAAGGTGGCGCGATGGAGGCAATCGACGTGATCGACTATTACTCCGGCCGCAACATTCACTTCGGCGTGCGCGAACATGCCATGTGCGCCATCGCCAACGGCCTGGCCCTGTCGAAGCTGCGCCCTTTTGCTGCCAGCTTTTTCATCTTCACCGACTACTGCCGCGGCGCCATCCGGCTCAGCGCGATGATGGGTGTGCCGGTCATCTACCTCTGGACCCACGATTCGATCAGCATGGGCGAAGACGGGCCGACGCACCAGCCGGTGGAGCAACTGGCGTCGTTCCGCGCTCTGCCTGGCATGGTGCTGCTGCGCCCGGCCGACGCCAACGAGGTGGTCGAGGCCTGGCGCGTGGTGATGCAACTGACCGATAGACCGGCCAGCCTGGTGCTGTCGCGCCAGACCCTGCCCACGCTGGACCGCAGCCGGTACGCCAGCGCCAGCGGTGTGGCGCGT
The DNA here is from genome assembly GCF_029945685.1 of Polaromonas sp. GTDB lineage: Bacteria > Pseudomonadota > Gammaproteobacteria > Burkholderiales > Burkholderiaceae_C > Polaromonas. The sequence goes on from NZ_JAQSDA010000020.1 coordinate 24,688, forward strand.
GGGGCGTACGTGTTGGCCGACCCGCAGGGCGGCAAGCCTGACGTGCTGCTGCTGGCCACCGGCAGCGAAGTGGCGCTGTGCATCGAGGCATACGAGCAACTAACACGCGAAGGCATCCGCGCCCGTGTCGTCAGCATGCCGTCGTGGGACCTCTTCGACGGCCAGAGCGCCGAGTACCGCGACAGCGTGCTGCCGCCCGCAGTGGCGGCGCGCGTTTCGGTCGAGGCAGCGTCGCCGTTGGGTTGGGAACGCTATGTCGGCCGGGACGGGACGATCATCGGCATGCATTCGTTCGGAATCTCGGCCCCTGGAAAGGTTGCGCAGGCGCATTTCGGCTTCGATGTCGCTCATGTTGTCGCGGCGGCCAGGGAACAGAAGGCGCGGCACGCGCGGAAGGCGTAGGCCCAACATGGCAAGCGGCAGGATCAGCTCCCTGGCCGGCCACCCGGCGCCTGAGTCGTCGCTCGTCGACGTGTCCAGGCTCGTTACCGCCTACTTTGCGAGCGTGCCCGACCCCACGGTCGTGGCCCAACGCGTCGCGTTCGGCACCTCGGGCCACCGCGGCTCGGCCCTCGACGCTTCGTTCAACGAATGGCATTTGCTGGCGATCACGCAGGCGATATGCCACTACCGCAAAGCCAACCACATCGACGGGCCGCTGTTCTTGGGCATCGATACGCATGCGCTTTCGGCGCCTGCGTGCGCCAGTGCGCTGGAAGTGTTGGCGGCCAATGGTGTCGATGTAATGTTGGCGACCAACGACGAGTACACGCCAACGCCAGCGGTCTCGCATGCGATCGTGGGCTACAACCGCCGGCGTTCGCACTTGAGTGACACTGGCCTCGCCGACGGCATCGTGGTGACGCCTTCGCACAACCCGCCGCGCGACGGCGGTTTCAAGTACAACCCGCCGCACGGCGGCCCGGCTGGCCAGGACATCACGAACTGGATCGAGGCCGAGTCCAATCGCCTTCTCGAAGCACGCCTCGAAGGCGTGAGGCGCGTCTCTCACGCCAGAGCACTTCAGGCCGCAACGACGCATCGCTACGACTTTCTGAACTCCTACGTCGGTGACCTCGGCAACGTGATCGACATGGACGTGATCCGCCAGGAGAAGGTGCGCATGGGCGTCGATCCGCTGGGCGGCGCCGGAGTGCACTACTGGGCGGCCATTGCCGAGCGCTACCGCCTCGACCTGACCGTCATCAGCGAGGTCGTTGATCCGACCTTTGCCTTCATGCCGCTCGACTGGGACGGCAAGATTCGCATGGACCCGTCGTCGCCGTATGCCATGCAACGGCTGGTGGACATGAAGAGCCGCTTCGACATCGCTTTCGCCTGTGACACCGACCACGACCGTCACGGCATCGTCACCTCAGGGGGCGGCTTGCTGGCGCCTGACCACTACCTGGCGGCGGCCATCGACTATCTGTTCCAGCACCGCCCGGATTGGGGGCTTTCGGCTGCAGTTGGCAAGACCGTCGTCAGCAGCCGGCTAATCGATCGACTCACGGCCAGGCTCGGTCGCCGACTGGTCGAGATGCCGGTCGGTTTCAAGTGGTTCGCCGGCAGTCTGCAAAACGGTGCGCTTGGCTTTGCCGGCGAAGAGAGTGCAGGCGCCACGTTCCTGCGCCGAGACGGGTCGGCCTGGACGACCGACAAGGACGGCATCGCGGCTGCACTGCTCGCGGCCGAGATCACTGCGGGCATCGGGTGCGACCCCGGCCAGCGGTATGCAGGCTTGGCCGAGGAGTTCGGCGGGCCAGTGGCACGCCGGGTGCAGGCCCCTGCGACGGTGCAGCAGAAAGCGCAACTAGCGGCGCTCGCACCACAGCACATCACCGCGACTGAACTGGCCGGGGAACGTATCGAGAACATCCTCAGTCACGCTCCCGGCAACGGTGAGCCGATCGGCGGCATCAAGGTCAACACAGCCAGCGGCTGGTTCGCCGCGCGGCCCTCTGGCACCGAGGATATCTACAAGATCTACGCCGAGAGCTTTGTAGGCGCCGAACACCTGCAGCGCATTCTGCAAGAGGCGCAGGCCATCGTCGATGCGGCGATTTCCCCTTCGTCTGCACTTAAAATCAATACTCCCTAAAGGGCTCTTCCATGTCTGATTCCTTGAACCCTGACACCCTGCAGAAGATGCACGCCTACTGGCGTGCGGCGAACTACCTATCGGTCGGGCAGATTTACCTGCGGGACAACCCGCTGCTGGAGCGCCCGCTCACGCTCGGCGACATCAAGCCTCGCCTGTTGGGCCATTGGGGCACGACGCCGGGCTTGAACCTTCTCTATGTTCACCTGAATCGGCTGATCAAAGAGAACAACCTGAACATGATCTACGTCATGGGTCCTGGTCACGGTGGGCCAGGCATCGTAGCGAACAGCTATCTGGAAGGGTCTTACACCGAACATTACCCAGCCATCGAACGCAACCGCAACGGCTTGAAGCGGCTGTTTCGACAGTTCTCTTGGCCGCACGGCATCCCCAGCCACGTGTCACCAGAAGTGCCAGGTTCGATCCATGAGGGTGGCGAGTTGGGCTACTCATTGGCCCATGCTTATGGCGCTGCATTCGATAACCCCGATCTCATCGTCGCCTGCGTTGTCGGTGATGGTGAGGCCGAGACCGGCGCGCTGGCGGCGAGCTGGCATTCGAACAAATTTTTGAACCCTGCTCGCGACGGAGCGGTGCTGCCGATCCTGCACCTCAATGGCTACAAAATTGCCAACCCCACGGTGCTGGCGCGCATCAGCCGGGAAGAACTGACCGATCTGATGCGCGGCTACGGCCACGAGCCGTATTTCGTCGAAGGCGACGACCCGGTGCTCGTGCACCAGGAGTTGGCCGGCGCGCTGGATGCGGTGCTGGCACAAATACGCGAGTTTCAACAGCAGGCGCGAGCACTCGACCCGGGGCAGCCTCTGCCACGCCCACGCTGGCCGATGATCGTCTTGTGCACACCCAAAGGCTGGACAGGGCCGAAACGCGTTGACGACAAGCAAGTTGAAGGCAGTTGGCGGTCGCACCAGGTGCCGATTGCTGAGTTCAAAACAGGCGGGCATGTGCAGCAGCTCGAAGCCTGGCTCAAGAGCTACCGGCCCGAGGAATTGTTCGACGAGGACGGCCGGTTCCGTGAGGAGTTGGCTGCGCTAGCACCGACGGGCCAGCGCCGTATGGGCTGCAATCCGCACGCCAACGGGGGCGTGTTGCTGAAACCGCTGGACATGCCTTCCTTCCGCGTCTATGCCGTTCCGGTGACCGAGCCGGGAGCCATGGAGGCTGAGGCCACACGCGTCCTTGGTAGGTTTCTGCGCGACGTGATGAGACTCAACCTGAAAGCGGCCAACTTCCGACTCTTTGGCCCGGATGAAACTGCGTCAAACCGGTTGGATGCGGTGTTCGAAGTTTCAGGCAAAGTGTGGCTGGACGGTGTGCAGGAGGAGCGTGACAACCACCTCAGAGCCGATGGCCGCGTAATGGAAGTGTTGAGCGAGCACCTGTGCGAAGGCTGGCTCGAGGGCTACCTGCTCACGGGTCGTCACGGCCTGTTCTCCTGCTACGAGGCCTTCATCCACATCATCGATTCGATGTTCAACCAGCACGCCAAGTGGCTGAAGGTGTGCAACCAGATTCCCTGGCGCAAGCCGATCGCGTCATTGAATTACTTGCTCACCTCGCATGTCTGGCGGCAAGACCACAATGGCTTTTCGCATCAAGACCCCGGCTTCATCGACCATGTGGCGAGCAAGAAGGCGGACGTGGTGCGCATCTACCTGCCGCCCGACGCCAACACGCTGCTTTCGGTGGCCGACCACTGCCTGCGCAGCCGCAACTACGTCAACCTCATCATCGCCGGCAAGCAGCCTTCGCCGCAGTGGCTAGACATGGACGCGGCCGTGCGTCACTGCGCGGCCGGTGCAGGTGTGTGGGAGTGGGCCAGCAGAGATGCGGGTGTTGGTCAGGTCGACCCCGACGTTGTGATGGCCTGCGCCGGCGATGTGCCAACGCTGGAAGCTCTGGCCGCCGTGACCCTGCTGCGGACATATGTTCCCGATATCCGCATCCGCTTCGTTAACGTCGTCGATCTCATGGTGTTGCAGCCGCCCTCAGAACACCCCCACGGCCTGGCCGACCGCGAGTTCGATGCCCTGTTCACCACCGACAAGCCGGTGATCTTTGCCTTCCACGGTTACCCTGCAATCATCCATAAGTTGACCTACCGGCGGCACAATCACGACAACATTCATGTGCGCGGTTACAAGGAAGAGGGCACCACCACGACGCCGTTTGACATGGTGGTGCTGAACAACGTGGATCGCTTCCAATTGGCGCTGGACGCGATCCAGCGCATTCCGAGGCTGGCGAACCAGGTCGCCGCGGAAACCGCGCGGTACGAGACAACCATGCAACGCCACAAGCTCTACATCGGCGAACATGGCGAGGACATGCCGGAGATTTTGGACTGGCGGTGGACAGCGTGAAAGTTTGTGGATGCACTCGCTGAACGTTCTCGCGATGAACAGCGGCTCGTCGTCGCTCAAGTTCGGCTTGTACCGCGTCGATTCGACCGGAGCCCAGAAGTTGCTCGGTGAGACCATCGCCACGGCTGAGAATCCGGACGCGATCACCCAGGTCGCCAGCGTTCTGGCAGCATCCGGGATGCCGCCACCGGATGCCATCGGGCACCGCATCGTGCATGGCGGGCCTGCGCTGCGGCAGCATTCCCGCATCGACGATGCGGTGCTGCGCCAGCTGCAAGCCGCCGCCGCCTTTGCGCCGCTGCACGCGCCCGCCGCGCTGGCGCACATCCGTTTCGCACAAGCGCACTTTCCCGGCGTTCCTCAGGTCGCGTGCTTCGACACCGCCTTTCATGCCGAGTTGCCAGAGGTCGCCCGTGTGCTTCCGATCGCCAGGGAACTGCAGTCTGAAGGCATCCAGCGCTACGGCTTCCATGGACTGTCGCTCGAATCGATTGTGCAGCAATTGGGCAATGGCATGCCGGTGCGGCTGGTCATCGCCCATCTCGGCAACGGTGCAAGCATCACCGCAGTCAAAGGTGGTAAGTCGATCGACACCAGCATGGGCTTGACACCAACCGGCGGTGTGATCATGGGCACGCGCAGCGGCGACCTGGACCCGGGCTTGCTCGTGTACCTGATGCGCGAGAAGCGGCTTGACGCTGCCCAGATCGAAGCCCTGGTCGATCACCAATCCGGCCTCAAGGGGATTTCTGGACTGGATAGCGACATGCGGCAGTTACACGAAGCGGCGCCGTCCAACCCGGACGCGCGGCTGGCCATCGAGATGTTTTGCCAGTCCGTGCGCAAGCAGATCGCTGCGATGATCGCCGTGTTAGACGGGCTTGACCTGCTTGTTTTCACTGGCGGAATCGGCGAGAACGATGCAGTTGTGCGTGCGTCTATCTGCGCTGGTTTGTCTTGGATAGGCGTAAATCTGGACGAAGCCCGCAACTGCTTGGCGAGCAATCCGATCAACAACGCCACATCGCGATGTTCGGTGCAGGTTCTCGTGTCCAAGGAAGACGAGCAGATTGCCCGCCATGCGTGGGCCTTGGTCGCATGAACTCGCATGCCGTCAGCAGGAGGGAGAGGGTCACTCGTTCTCGACTGGCCACAATGGTCTGGACCCCTCCCATTCGATCGAGCACATCAGGTTGATGATGGCGAAGCTGCCTTCGGAGCATCGTTGGAGACGCGTAGTAGCCGAAGTCTATCTGCCCCGGAACCGATTGGCCCGACCGACAAGACTGATCATCTCGGCGGCCGCATGAATCGTCAGCCGATGCGGTGTAAAATCCCGTCTCGGCAAGATGTACGCCGCCATATCGCGAATCGCTTCAAGCTGTTGTTCACCGGCTTGAGCCAGCAACGCGATGACGAGGTTTTCGAGCGCAATGACGCGCACTTGAAGCTGCACCAGCTCGGCGTTGCTCAACGGTGGTGAATCGGCCCGTGGCTTGCGAAGGCCAGAGCCAGAGTCCGGGTCGGCGGGCCCAGCGCCGCCCTCGTTCTCCCAACGTGCGAGTGCACGGTCGCGCAAGCGCTGCGAAGAATCGGCGCGTCGGTCAGGCGCGTTGGTCGAGTCGAAGGTCATGCGTGCGACGTGCTGGAAAGCGCGTCTGAGCCAGGTTGCATGACGGTGCCATGAGGGACGCCATCGATGTGCACTTGCAGCCACCATTCCAGCAGCGCCAGATGCCACAGCTTGCTGCCCTGGATGCGCGTGAAATGCGCCTCCGGGTTGGCCAGCAGCTTTTCGACATACGCGCGCTGGTACAGCCCGCGCCGGATGCAAGCATCCGACTGCAGAATGCCCCGCATCAATTCCAGGAACGGGCCGCGCACGTGTTTCAAAGCCGGCACAGGGAAGTAGCCTTTCGGACGGTCGATCACTGCATCCGGGATCACGCCGCGCGAGATCGCCTTTAAGGGAAATTTTCCCCCCTCCTTGAGTTTCAGTTCGGGCGGCATCCTGGCGGCAAGTTCGACCAGCTCGTGGTCTAGGAAGGGCACCCGCACTTCCAGGCCCCAAGCCATCGGCATGTTGTCCACGCGCTTGACCGGATCATCGACGATCAAGGTCGTCGCATCAAAGCGCCAAACCTCGTCGAGAAAGGTGTCGGCCTGCGGCGTGGCGAGTTCGCGCGCGACCAGCTCCGTTGTCACGTCGGGCACGTGCCATGCCGGCGCAATCATCTCCAGATACTCCGCATGATCACGGTCGAAGTAATGCCGGCCGAAGCGTTCGACTGGCGGGCCGGTTTCAGCATCCATCAACGGGTACCAGAAGTAGCCGCCAAACACCTCGTCGGCGCCTTGCCCGGCCAGTACCACCTTCACTTCCTTCGACACCCGCTCGCTAAGCAGGTAGAACGCGATGACGTCGTGGCTCATCATCGGCTCTGTCATGGCCGCCACGGCTTCTGGCAAGCGGGCAAGCACCTCGCTGTTGGGGATTAAGTGCTTGTGGTGGCGGGTCTTGAACTGCGCAGCGATCAGGTCCGAGAACTCGAACTCGTCAGCCTTCTCAGCGCCCACACTGACCCCCGGGATGCCCTCAAAGCCAATCGAGAACGTCAACAGGTCGTCCACTTGATCGGCCAGCAATCCAACCAGCAGGCTCGAATCCAGCCCCCCCGACAGCAGGACCCCCACCGGTACGTCGGCGGCCAGGCGGTGGCGGTCAAGCGCGCGCACCAGGACCTCGCGCGTCTTTGCAAGCCATTGCGCTTCTGAAAGCGGCTCTGTCAGTCGTGTCGCATCCAGCGTCCAGTAAACCTTCTGCGCGACGGCCCCGCCCATGCTGACTGTCATCGTGCTGGCGGGCGGAAGTTTGCGAACGCCGGTCAGTATCGTGCGCGGTGCCGGCACCACGGTGTGCAGCATGAAGTGGTGGTGCAATGCGACAGGATCGAGACGTGTATCGACGCCGCCGCCAGAAAGCAGCGCGGGCAAGCTCGATGCAAACCGCAGACGATTGTCATCCTGGGTCAAGTACAAAGGCTTGATACCGAAGCGGTCCCGCGCCAGAAACAGACTGGCGCGACGCATATCCCAGATGGCGAAGGCGAACATGCCGTAGAAACGTTGTACGCACTGTTCGCCCCATGCAGCGTACGCCTTGAGAATGACCTCGCTGTCACCTTCCGAGACGAAGGTATGGCCCATTGAGATCAGTTCGGCACGTAGTTCCCGGTAGTTGTAGATCGTGCCGTTGAACACCAGAGCGAGGTGCAGTGTGTCGTCCACCATCGGCTGTTCGGCGTTTGCAGACAGGTCGATGATTGCGAGGCGCCGGTGCCCAAAGGCAACCGGTCCGTTCGCATATGTTCCCGCGTGGTCTGGTCCGCGGCGTGCCAGCGTTTCGGATATGCGTTTGATTACCGCCATGTCAGGTGACGTGGCGTCGAATCTCAGTTCACCGCAAATGCCGCACATGGAAGGCCTGGCGTAGGATGGGTAAGCCGTTCCTCGACACGGCCAGATGCACTGCGGCACCTTCCAGAGAACGGGATGCGATGCTGCCTGTTCTTGAAGGCGCATCCATATGCGGTGATGGTAGAAAAGCGTTCACGGGTTGGGACAGGTTAGGTTGAGCATTCGGTATGTCTAAACAGGATATCAGTCGTTGCCTCCCCCTGTCTGTTCGATGGACGATCCGGTGGCGACAGTGACATATCGATGTAAGGCAGTGCGCTGAGTTCGGTAGCAATGTGTCGCTTTGTAGGCTGAGCAGCGCGGGCGGGCGTACTATGGGGCAAATGTCTGAATCCCTCTCCTTTCACCCAACCGGGCGTCGATCTTCATGAGCTTGGCTGCACACAGCTGATATTTCGTCCGGAGATATCGCCTCCCAAAAATGTCGGGTGGCGTGCTGTCAACCGGACCTCAAAGTGCCGGCGGGTAACCAGCCTCGGTCAGCGCTTCGACGAAATCCGACCGGTCTTCGGTCGATTCGATCTTGACCCTTTTGGTGTTTATGTCGACATCCACCTTGGAGTTGGGATCGACGAGCTTGGCGGTCATGGCGACGGTGCTGGCGCAGTGGCCGCAGCTCATGTCTGGCAGGTTGAATTCAAGCATCAAAGGCTCCTAAAAAATTGGAATGTCTAAATTTAGACCTTGCCACCGTGGCAAGGTCAAAATGTTTCGTCACATATCCACATGCTGGGCAGGGAATTAACTTCTACCGGCTTGACCCTTCCATGGTGGGAAGGTTCAGAATTTCCTCATCGCCGCCACGCCGGCCTAAAAGCAGATGAGGAACACCGTGAACACAGCAACAGCAGTTCAACCCAGCGCGCCAGGCCAAATCGACTGGACCTTACCAGTCGAGGGAATGACCTGCGCGTCCTGCGTCAGCCGCGTCGAGAAGGCCCTTTCGGCTATTCCGGGTGTCAGCGAGGCGAACGTGAACCTGGCAACCGAGGCGGCCACCGTCCGGGCCGATAAGGGCGTGGCCCTGAATGCGTTACGCGCAGCCGTCGAGAAGGCCGGATACACGGTGGGCGAACAAACGGTGCAATTGAGTATCGAGGGCATGACCTGCGCATCCTGCGTTGCTCGCGTCGAAAAAGCCTTGCTCAAAGTGCCCGGCGTGACCTCCGCCCAAGTCAACTTGGCCACCGAAACCGCCGAGGTTAAGCTGGCGAGCCGTGATCTGGACGTCAGCGCTCTGACTGCGGCGGTGGCCAAGGCCGGCTATGCCGCGCGCGCGATCGCCGAGGAGAAGAGGCAGGGGGAGGCGGTCAAGGGCGGCAACGAATGGTGGCCGGTGGCTGTCGCGGCCGTGCTGTCGATTCCGCTGGTCATTCCGATGGCCGCCATGCTGTTCGGCATCGAATGGATGCTCCCTGGCTGGGTGCAATTTGCCTTGGCAACGCCAGTGCAGTTCTGGCTGGGCGCCCGGTTTTACCGCTCTGGGTGGAAAGCACTCAAGGCGCGCGCCGGCAACATGGATCTGCTGGTGGCGCTTGGGACCTCAGCGGGTTATGGCTTGAGCGTGTACCAATTGCTGGTCCACGGTGACCATGGGATGGCACACCTCTACTTTGAGGCCTCAGCAGTAGTGATCACCTTGGTACTGCTCGGCAAATGGCTGGAAACCCGTGCTAAACGCCAGACGACAGAAGCCATTCGCGCGCTCAATGCGTTGCGGCCGGAAACAGCCCGGGTGCGCCGGGACGGACAGGATCACGGAATACCGATCAGCCAGGTGCTCAAGGACGACATCGTGGTCATTCGCCCGGGGGAACGCGTACCGGTGGACGGCGTGGTGGTGGAAGGGGCCAGCCAGATCGATGAATCCCTGATCACGGGCGAAAGTCTGCCCGTGGCCAAACACGAGGGTGACAAGGTCACCGGAGGTTCAGTGAATGCGGAAGGCTTGCTGCTGGTAAAAACCACCGCCATTGGCGCCGAATCGACCCTGGCGCGCATCGTGCGGCTGGTCGAATCCGCCCAAGCGAAGAAAGCGCCCATACAGCGCTTGGTCGACAGGGTCAGCGAGGTCTTTGTGCCGGTGGTGATCGGCATTGCGCTGGTCACCTTGCTGGGCTGGGGCCTCAGCACGGGGAACTGGGAAAACGCCATTCTCAACGCTGTAGCGGTGCTGGTTATTGCCTGCCCCTGTGCTCTGGGCCTGGCCACTCCCACAGCGATCATGGCTGGTACCGGGGTTGCTGCCCGGCATGGCATCTTGATCAAGGACGCCGAAGCACTCGAAATTGCACATAGCGTCAAAGTGGTTGCGTTCGACAAAACCGGTACGCTTACCGAAGGCAAACCAGAGCTGGTAGCAGCCGATGCCGTCGATGGCAATCGTCTGGCTTTTCTTGCGGCAAGTGCCTCTATCCAGGCGGGCAGCGAACACCCTTTGGCACGCGCCGTCATGGATGCCGCTGTTCAAGAGGGCGCTCAACTGACATCGGCGTCCAAAGTTCGCGCTATTGCCGGCCGCGGCATGGCTGCCGTAGTGGCGCAGCGTGACCTGCGCCTTGGCAGTTCACGTTTCATGGACGAACTGGGAGTGGGCCTTGGGCCCTTATCGGGACGTGCCGCCGAGCTCCAGGCCCAAGGCCGGACGGTGTCGTGGGTGGCTGACATCACAGACCAACCGGTGCTTTTGGGCTTGCTGGCGTTTGGCGATGCTGTCAAACCGACGGCGGCACTAGCCATCGCTAAGCTCCACGAACAAGGTGTCAGGTCCGTACTGGTGACTGGCGACAACCGCGGCAGTGCCCAGGCGGTGGGCAAGCAACTCGGCATTGATGAAATCCGTGCCGAAGTGCTGCCGGAAGACAAAGCCAGGATCGTGGGTGAACTGAAAGCCGGGGGCGTCATCGTCGCCATGGTTGGGGATGGCATCAATGACGCGCCGGCGCTGGCAGCTGCGGACGTCGGAATCGCCATGTCCACAGGAACAGATGTCGCGATGCATGCTGCGGGCGTGACGCTCATGCGCGGCAATCCGGCCCTGGTAGCTGATGCAATCGACATCTCGCGCCGTACTTACGCGAAAATCCGCCAGAACCTGTTTTGGGCATTTATCTACAACGTGGTGGGTGTGCCGCTGGCAGCCTTCGGTCTGCTGAGTCCCATGGTTGCTGGCGCGGCCATGGCTTTTAGCAGCGTCAGCGTGGTGACGAATGCCTTGATGCTGCGCCGCTGGAAAGGAAGCAACACATGAACCAATCGAATATGGGGGGGCCATTCAACATCGGCGAAGCCGCTCGCCAATCCGATGTCTCCGCAAAAATGGTGCGGCATTACGAGTCGCTGGGTCTGCTGCCCAGCGTTGATCGAACGGACTCAGGGTACCGCCAGTACTCTGATAAAGAGGTTCACACCCTTCGCTTTATCAAGCGTTCCCGGGCCTTGGGCTTCAGCATGGCCGAAATTGCGGAGCTGCTCAAACTTTGGCAAAACCAACGACGCTCAAGCAGCGATGTTCGAAAGATCGCGCTCAAGCAAGTGGCTGATCTCAACGAGAGGATGTCAGAGATGGGGGCAATGAAGCGGGCCTTGGAGACCTTAATTCATTGCTGCCATGGCGATCACCGGCCTGACTGTCCAATCCTTGACCAGTTGGGTCAAGTTCACAACTTGCCGGCCAGCGTTAAGGCTCGACGCAGCGACTGATCCATCAGGTTTATTTGGCAGGACCTTACTTTTTGGCGCCTTCGTGAGGATGCTTTGCCAGGTATTTATCAAACTGGGCAATTTCTTTTTTCTGGTCGGCAATGATTTTTTTGGCCATTTTGAGCATTTCAGGATCTTTGCCGCTGCGCAGTTGAGCTTCCGCCATGTCGATGGCACCCTGGTGGTGCATCCGCATCATCATGGCGAAATCTGCGTCGGCATTGCCGGTCATATTCATCCCGGCCATCTTGTCGTTGTTGTCCTTCATCATTGCCTTCATATCCATGCCGCCTTGCATTTGAGCGGCGGCTGCTGGCATCCCTGGCATGGCGCCGCCAGTGGATCCAGACGATTGTGCATGCGCGACAGGCCAAACTAAAGATACTGCCAAGGTCATTGCACCGAGGCGGCAAGTGTTTAAAAGAGTGAACTTTGAAATCATGATTGTTCCTTTATTGAATTGTTTTAAGCCATCGTCGCCATGTTGCGGCACTCTTGGGCGCAGGCATGGCAGGCCTTGGCGCAGACTTGGCAATGGTCCATGTCATGCTTGGCGCACTCGTCACCGCAGGCTTGGCAGACGTCCGCGCACGCTTTGCAGATCGCTTTGGCGTTTTCGCTGCCTCGTGCCATAGCCGCAGCCGCGACCGCACAAATCTGAGCGCAATCCATGTCCAGCGCAATGCACCGGATCATCATCTTTACATCGGGCTCCTGCAGGCATGAAGCGGCGCAGTGATTACAGGCGATGACGCAAGCGTTACAGGCCTCTATGCAGGCGGCATGAATTTGGCGTGGCATATCTAACTCCTAACGTGAATTTGTTTGGGCCGACATTGGCTCCTACATTCAGAGATTAGTTTGCGAACCCGAAAATCGTGTAATCAAAAGGCTTTAAATGCAGTAATCTCTAAAGCATCAACAATTAAAAGCAATATCCGAAGCAGTGCCGATCCGTACAAGGAAATCCATGCAACGGCTCCGTAGGGTGACCACTTAGACTATTTGCGAAGCTTCGGGGCGCTACTGTGTGGGGACGGCGCAATTTGCTGGTGGGTTCTCTGAATATGCGCTGCATGCCCCAGATTCCGGGTGTTGTGATGCTTTGTATTCCGGGAGGCTTTTTCCAGACCGGAGAGAATGCCGCAATCGGCTGACGCATTGCCTGCCTGGCATTGCAGGCGCAGCGACTTCAACTCTTTCTCAAGAATACGAAGCTCGCGAATGCGTGTAGCAACATGGTCAATGTGCGCATCAAGTAGTGCATTGACCTCGTCGCAGTTCTCCTCCGGGGCATCCTTGAAATGAAGCAGGGTTCGAATCTCACCCAAAGTCATGTCCAAAGATCGACAGTGGCGAATAAAGGCAAGCCGTTGGATGTGACTCTCGTCATAGACGCGATAGTTCGCCTGATTCCTGTTGGCCTCAGGTAGCAAGCCCTCTCGCTCGTAGAAACGAATGGTTTCCGATTGTGTTTGGGCCAGCTTGGCCAATTCTCCGATCTTCATGGGGAAATCCTCCTTCAAACCAAAGGCAATACGGCTGACAAAGTTCGGTTTATCAGCACTTGACCTTAAGGCCGCTACAGGGTTTCCAATTAGGCATGAAATCAGAAAACTTGCCAAACACCCAATCCGATACCTGCTGCAATGCGGGTCAATCTTGCGCGCCCGCCGAGACGGCTCCCATCGCCGCGGCGAAACCGCTACCAGCGACTCAGTCCGACGACTGTTGTACTCCAAGAGAAATCTCCACACCAGCTTCGACAGCTCCCGCGCCCAAAGCAAGGGGTTCCGGACAGTTCTTTCGTATTCCCACCATGGACTGCGCCGTCGAAGAGTCCGAAATTCGTCAAGCGCTTGAGCCTATTTCGGGGATACGCTCCTTGGGATTCCAGCTCGGAGCGCGCACATTGCGCATTGATGCGACTTCGGAGGCGTACCCGCTGGCGCTAGCGGCTATTCGCAAGGCAGGTTTCGACCCCGAGCCGCTGCCAGCGGCTGGCTCTGAGCCAGCTTTGGAAGGCGCTGAAGCGGCGCACGACCATGAGCATGGCATTTCGGGGGGCGTGTGGCGGATGGTGCTGGCCCTGGCTTTTGCGATCGGTGCAGAGATTCTTTCGTATCTCGCGCCTGACACGATGGCATGGAAGATAGGTGGCATGGCCGTGGCGGGCGTGGCGATTGGTCTTGCCGGTCTGGAGACCTATAAAAAGGGCATGGCAGCGCTGCTGCGCGGCAAGCTGAACATCAACGCCTTGATGGCGGTCGCCGTTACGGGGGCATTCTTCATCGGACAGTGGCCCGAAGCGGCCATGGTGATGGCGCTCTACGCCATTGCCGAGCTAATTGAAGCGAAAGCCGTCGATCGGGCCCGCAATGCCATCAAAGGCTTGCTGGACATGGCTCCAGCACAGGCGCTGATGCTCACACCCGACGGGTCGTGGGTGGAGACGCCGGTGGCATCCGTCGCGCTGGAGGCCACTGTTCGCATCAAACCTGGAGAACGCATCCCTCTTGATGGCGTGGTGATCAAAGGCAGCAGCGCAGTGAACCAGGCGCCAATCACGGGCGAAAGTATTCCGGTCGACAAAAGCACCGGAGACCAGCTGTTCGCAGGAACCATCAACGAAACCGGTGAACTGGATATGCGCGTCACCGCAGGTGCCAATGACACGAAGCTTGCGCGCATCATTCATGCGGTCGAGGAAGCCCAGGGAACACGCGCTCCTACCCAGCGATTTGTGGACCGGTTTGCGGCCATCTATACGCCAGCAGTTTTCGCCATTGCCATTGCTGTGGCGGTTTTGCTGCCGGTACTCACCAGCTTCACGTGGATGGAGGCACTGTACAAGGCGCTGGTTCTCTTGGTGATTGCTTGCCCTTGTGCTTTGGTCATATCCACTCCTGTTACGGTGGTAAGCGGTCTGTCGGCGGGTGCGCGCAGGGGTATCCTCATCAAGGGCGGGACATACCTGGAAGATGCTCGTCTCTTGAAGGCCGTGGCGCTGGATAAAACCGGCACCATCACAGAAGGCAAGCCCAAACTGGTGGCTTCGCGCGCCTGGGGCAGTGCTGACGAGTCCTCCGCCATGCAACTGGCGGCCGCCCTGGCAGCCCGATCAGACCATCCAGTGTCAAAAGCCATTGCGCTTGGGCTCGGTGTGCCGTCAGCCGAGGTCGACGGCTTTAAGGCCCTGCCAGGCCGGGGCGTCGAAGGGACGATCAATGGCCAGCGCCTGATCCTCGGCAACCATCGGTTCATTCACGAACAGGGGTTTTGCGGCCTAGAACTGGAAGCCGAGCTGGCCATTCATGAACAGCAGGGCCGCTCGATAACCATGCTTGCCGACGACAAACGCGTACTGGCCATACTTGCTGTTGCTGACACGATCAAGGAAACGTCCAAACAGGCTATCGTTGACCTTAAAGCGCTGGGCGTGACTCCAGTGATGTTGACGGGCGACAATGTTGCGACCGCGAAAGCGATTGCCGGGCTGGCAGGTATCGACGATGCCCGCGGGGACCTGCTGCCAGAGGCCAAGCTGGAAGCGATCAAAGAAATGCAGCAACGCTACGGCGCCACGGGCATGACAGGCGACGGCATTAACGACGCGCCGGCGCTGGCGCAGGCGGACATCGGCTTTGCAATGGGTGCCGCCGGCACTGACACCGCCATGGAAGCGGCCGACGTGGTCATCATGAATGACAACTTGCTGCGTGTGGCGGAGACGGTCCGCCTGTCCAAGCGCACACACGCCATCCTCTGGCAGAACATTACTTTGGCCCTTGGCATTAAAAGTGTGTTTTTAGTATTGGCCGTTGTCGGCGGCGCAACGATGTGGATGGCAGTGTTTGCGGACATGGGGGCCAGTTTGCTGGTGGTTGGCAACGGCTTGCGGCTGCTGCGAGGGTCTAAAGCGCCTTCCGTAATCAATAAAGGCAGCCTGGTCGGCCAACAGGAGCATCCTCATGCCCACTGATACCGCAGGTCACCTACCCGCCGACAGTCGACTGCAGAGCAGACAGCTCTATAAGCAACTGATGCAGGGGTTCGCTGAAAGCAAGGGGCAGGACATAGAGGGCCGCTGGCGTTGGCTCATGGCCGCGCATATTGTTGGACAACATCACTTTCCTCTTCATTGGCACAACCATCGCACGATGCTGAGCTTTGCGTTGTCCAAGCGAGACTATCCTGAAGTTTTTGGCCAGTTGTTCAGATTGAGTCTGGTGCCTGTAGGACACCTCATCGGCAAGCTGCCTAGTGGCAATATCGGCCGCGCCACTGTCAGCGCGTTCAAGCGGATGGAGCCTGATCAGGAAATGAAGCGATTGATCACCGAAGCGCGCGAAAAGTCTTCGAGGACAATGCTACTGGAGGGATCTGGTAACTCTCAGGCGAGGATGTGAGCGGGACGGACAGCACAGTAGCCCAGGGTCTCAGCCTCTCAGCCACCAAGAGGGCCTATGCCGCCCAAGATATGCAAACGCCTCAGGAAGCGTTCGAGCCGGACCGCTTAAACGAGGACAGCACCAGCAGTAATGCGCCACAGACAATGCCAATATCCGCAATATTGAATGCTGGCCAGTGCCAGTCCTGCCAATAGAAATCGAGAAAGTCAACGACATAGCCACGCATCGCCCGGTCCAGCCCATTGCCCAAAGCGCCGCCAAGAACGAGGCTGTAGCCCAGGCCCTCCGCCGTGCGAAGCGGCTTGCGCAAAACCCACACAAGCCAGGCTGAAACAAGCAAAGCAACAACCAGAAAGAAAAATCTTTGCCAACCACCGGCATCGGCGAGAAAGCTGAACGCCGCGCCCTGATTCCACACATGCACCAGATTAAAAAATGCCGTGACGGGCTGGCTCCACCTGAAGGGGGTGTATTCGTGCACCCAAAACTTCACCGCGTGGTCCGCGAGAAAAATGGCAAGCGCTACGCCATACCAAATTGCGGAGCCGCCGAGAATTGCGGGACTGTTTGCTGACGAGGAGATAACTGATGACGAAGGGTTGGACATTTTTAGTTGAGGTTACAGGGCTTCAAGCTAACCCCGATTCAATACGCGGCTCGCCAACTGCCCAGTACATATTCAGGAACTGTAAAGCTGCAAGTTTTACTTGACCTTGAAGTGGGTTGAGGGTTTCCAATCATGCATCACTTTGCTTTTACTAAAAATTCAATGTCTGCCCACTTGAAGTCCCGGCCTCTTCCCTTGCGCGGCGCGGGGGCTTTCGCGGCTGTTAGCATACGGTCCGTGAAACGTCTTGTTTGTCACTTCCTGATTGTCTGGCTGGCATTGCTTTCGGGCGGAGCCTATGCACACGCAGCAACCGATGCTGCGAAGGAGCTAAGCCATATAGTGGCCCACGCCACCGAGGCCCAGCTGGCAGTTGCGGATGGCACCGATGCGCGCTCCTACGCAGACGGGGGGCATGGGCACTCCGAGACCTGCAGCCAGAGCCACTGCGGCCACAGTCACACCACCGGCATGCTGACAATGGCTGATCTGCGTTTCAGTGACGCCGTGTCGGGTGCCGCGCGCCCCTCGCCGAAATTCTGGGCCAGCCGCGAACATCCCAACAGCATCGAGCGGCCCAAATGGAGCACCACCACCTCATTGGTGGTGAGCCTTTGACCTGACGGGCGCTTCAAAAGTCTTTCTTTTTCCAGTGGCCTGAGTGCAAAGGTTCGCCGAAGTCTTGATTTGCTTCGGAGAACGCTCTTGCTTGATTTTTCCTCTTTCCGGTTGTCGCGGCTTGCCTGCGCATGGCTGTTGGTGCCGGCCGCGATTACGCTCGCCAGTGCCCAGACAGCGCCGCCGCGCCCCATACCCTCCTTAGCCGGAGCCGCAGCGCCCACCGGCGGCACCACCCTGCGGGAGGCGGTGGACGCGGCCTGGGCCCTGAGCCCGGCGGCCCGCAGCGCAGACAGCCGCCGCGCCCAATTGCAGGCCAGGGAGCGCGCGGCATCGTCCTGGATTAACGGCTCCCCCAGCGCCTTGCTGGCGCAGCGCAGCGACCGCTTCAACAACAACGGCGGCTTGCGAGAATACGAAGCCGAGTTGGATTTGCCGATCTGGAGCCCGGGCGTGCGTAGTGCCGCGCAGCGTGAGTTGGCAGCTATGCGTTTAGGCTTCGATCCTCAGCAACAGGTAGCGAGGCTGAAACTGGCTGCGGAGGTGCGCGAAGCAGCCGCCAGCATGGCTGTAGCCCGTACTGAACGCGACCTGGCCGAACGCAAACACAGCGAAGCGCTTACGTTGGCGCAAGACGTGGCGCGCCGCGTGACAGCTGGCGACAGCGCCCGCGTAGACGGCTTGCAGGCGCAGTCCCTGGCCCAACGAGCCGCCAGCGGACGGGAGCAGGCGCAGCAGGCACTGGCCCGCCTGCAAAACCAGTGGCTAGCCCTGACCGGTCTGGCAGGTGTGCCGCTGCTGGATGAAACGCAGCCGTCCGCCAACCCCGTCTTGAGTCCTGAACACCCCGCATTACAGGCCGCGCAGACGCGGGTCCAGGCGGCGCAAGCAACGCTGGAACTGAGCGAAACCGACAAGCGCGACCCCATGTCAATCGGCGTCGGAATCACGCGGGAACGCTCGGCCTTTGGCGCCGCGAGCGAGAACAGCGTGCGTCTGGCGATAAAAATTCCCTTCGGCACGGACAACCGCAATGTGCCCCGCATCGCGGCAGCACGCGCAGAACTCGACGCCGCACAGGCCGAACTGGATGCTACCCAGCGGCAGGTACAGACCGAACTCGCATCGGCACTGGCCGAGCTCGACGCCGCCCGCCGCACGCAGGCCAGCATGGCCGAACGCGCGCGCCTGAGCAGTGAGGTGCAAAGCCTGGTGGCCAAGTCCTATCGTCTGGGCGAATCCGACCTGCCAACCCGTCTGCGTACCGACAGCGAAAAGTTTGAAGCCGATCTGTCCCTGGCGCGTGCCCGTGTGGGCCTTCAGCGCGCCGTTTCCCAATTGAATCAAGCCCTTGGATTGCTCCCATGAACCTCATTTACAAGCCAAATAAGCCTCTAGCCCATATCCAGAAGTCGTTAGTAGCTATTGTTTTCATAGCGTCGAGTTTGTTCGCCACGGCCTGGGCTGCGGGCGACCACGGCGCCGAGGCGCCAGCGGCGGCCGGCGCAGTCACCTCACCGCGTATGACCAGCCACTCCGACCTGTTCGAACTGGTCGGCGTTGTCGAAAACAGCGAGATGAAAATTTACCTGGACCGCTACGCCAGCAACGAGCCGGTTACAGATGCAAAGATCGAAGTCGAGGCCGGTGCAGCCAAAGGGATTGCCGCGCCCCAGCCGGACGGCAGCTACAGCTTCAAACATGACTTGCTGGGCCAGCCGGGTACGCTGGCCGTCAGTTTTGTCGTCGCCGCAGGCAAGGACACCGATTTGCTGGCCGGCGACCTGGTGATACCTGACCCGCATGCCGAAGACGATCATGCAGCCACGACACGGCCCTGGCTGCGCTGGGCAGCATACGTGGGCGCTGCTCTGCTACTGGCGGCTATTGCCGCTGCGGCATGGCGAAACCGCCGACGTAAAAGCCTGGCCGGCATCTTGATGGCCGTCTGCGCCCTGGGCCTGGGCGCAACAGCCACCCTGGACGCGAAGGCAGGACCGGGCCACGACCACGGCGACGAGTCCGCGCCCACTGCTGGCGGCAACGCCCCACGCCGTCTGGCCGACGGCGGCGTGTTTTTGCCCAAGGCCAGCCAGCGCCAACTCGGTGTGCTAACCGTGGTCGCCCAGGAGGCTTCTTTGCCGACTACGGTCGAACTCACGGGCAGGGTAGTACTCGACAGCAATGCCGGCGGCAAGGTGCAGCCGACGCAGGCCGGGCGCATCGAGGCTGGTCCGCGTGGCCTGCCGCAACTCGGGCAAGCAGTGCGCAAGGGCGAAGTCCTCGCCGTGGTGCGCGCCTCCAGCAGCGCGATTGACCGCGCCAACCAGCAGGCGCAAAGCGCCGAACTCAACGCCAGCCTGAACCTCGCCCGCCGGCGCGTGGAGCGTCTGCAGCAACTCGAAGGCACAGTACCGCAAAAGGATATTGAAGCCGCACAGTCAGACGTGGTCAGCCTGCAGCAACGTGCGGCAGCTGTCGCGGGCAGCGTGTCGGCCACCGAAGCCCTGGTGGCGCCCGTATCGGGCGTGATTGCCGCCGCCAACGTAGTAGCCGGTCAGGTGGTTGAAGGGCGCGAGGTGCTGTTCGAAATTGTCGATCCCGCGCGCATGAGTGTCGAAGCCAGCGCCTTTGATGCTGCGCTGGCCGCGAACATCGCGTCGGCCAGCGCCAGCCCGGCGCCCGGCGCAAGCGTGCCGCTGCAATTTGTAGGTGCGGGCAGCAGCCTGCGCGAAGGCGCGATTCCCCTGGTGTTTCGCACCCTGCCAAGCAAGAACGCTTTGCCCCTGTCGATCAACCAGCCGGTCAAGGTAACCGTGCAGACCAAAAGCCAGCTCAAGGGTTTTGCCGCTCCCCTGGGTGCTGTGGTCAAAAACGCCAGCAACCAGGACATGGTGTGGGTGCACACCGGCGCCGAAGTATTTCAGCCCCGCACTGTGCGCCAGGTGCCACTGGACGGCAGCACCGCCGCAATTGTTGATGGCCTGAAAACCGGTGATCGGGTAGTGACGCAAGGTGCGCCGCTGGTCAACCAGGTTCGCTGAAGCAGGGGCCGCACACATGTTCGAAAAACTCATACACGCCTCGCTCTCCAACCGCCTGATGGTGGTGGTGCTGTCGGTGGTGCTGCTGCTGGTCGGTGCGCTGACGCTGGTCCAGATGCCGGTGGACGTATTCCCCGATCTGAACAAACCGACGGTCACGCTGCAGGCCGAAGCCGGTGGCATGGCGCCTGAAGAAGTTGAGCAGCTCATCACTGCGCCGCTGGAGATTGCGATGGGCGGCATACCGGGCGTGGAAAGCATCCGCTCCATTTCCAGCGTTGGCCTGACCTTCGTCTACGTCACCTTCGATTGGAAAACCGACTTCTACCGCGCCCGCCAGATGGTGGGGGAACGGCTGCAACTGGCGCGCGAGCAATTGCCCCAAGGTGTGACACATGTCGGCATGGGGCCGATCAGCTCCATCATGGGCGAGATCATGCTGCTGGCCCTGCCGATTGACACCAGCAAGATCAGCCCGATGGCGGTGCGTGAATACGCAGATTTCGTGATGCGCCCGCGCCTGCTGACCTTGCCAGGCGTGGCCCAGGTGGTGCCGATAGGTGGCGAGGTGCGCCAGTACCAGGTGCAGCCCGACACCGCACTCATGGCAGCGCTGAAGATTGACCTCGAAAGCATCGAAGCGGCGCTCAAGGGTTTTTCGGGCAACTCCAGCGGCGGCTTTCTTGAGCTGAACTCGCGCGAGTACCTGATCCGCAACATCGGCCGCACTACGCGGCTGCAGGACCTGGAGCGCCTGCCGGTGGCGTTTCAAAACGGCAAGCCCATCCAGCTCAACCAGGTCGCCAAAGTCACCTTTGCGCCGGCCATCAAGCGCGGTGACGCCGGCCTGAACGGTCAGCCGGCGGTCATTCTGGGCATTCAGAAGCAGCCTGACGCCGATACCGTGGCACTGACGGAAAAAGTCGAGGCCGCCATCGAGGAGCTGAAGAAGGGCATGCCACCCGGCATGGGTACCCCCCAAGTCACCATGCGCCAGGCGAACTTTATTGAATCGTCTGTGAATACACTCAAAGGCAAGTTGATGCTGGCGTTTGCTGTTGTGGCGGTAGTGCTGTATTTATTTCTGCTGAACGTTCGCACCACCGTGATTTCTCTGGTGGCCATACCGATTTCGTTCATGGCAACCGTGCTGGTTTTCAAGTATTTCGGTTTCTCCATCAACACAATGACGCTGGGTGGTCTGACAATTGCCATCGGCGAGCTGGTAGATGACGCTGTGGTGGGTGTGGAAAATGTGCTGCGCCGCTTGAAAATGGACCGCGCAGCACATCCCACCCGACGACTTGGCCCCTTGGAGTTGATTGCCAAGGCCACTCTCGAAGTGCGCTCTGGCATCGTGATTGCCACCTTGATTGTTGTGCTGGTATTGGTGCCGCTATTCTTTCTGCCAGGTGTTGAGGGGCGCTTGATGCAGCCGCTGGCTGTGGCTTACATCGTCGCCATGCTTGCATCAATGCTCGTCTCGGTGACGCTCACGCCAGTGATGGCGTACTACCTGTTGCCGAAAA
Organism: Polaromonas sp.; assembly: GCF_029945685.1. Taxonomy (GTDB): domain Bacteria; phylum Pseudomonadota; class Gammaproteobacteria; order Burkholderiales; family Burkholderiaceae_C; genus Polaromonas. The sequence continues at coordinate 46,568 of NZ_JAQSDA010000020.1, forward strand.
TGAAAGGGCTGGACCATGGCGATACGCGGGCCCAGCTTTGGCTGAAAGCACGCTACGCCAAAGCACTTGCATATGTGCTGGGGCGTCCTCGCACATGGGTACTGGCCGGCGCTGCGGCGGCGGTGCTGGCCATGGCGGCCGTGCCGTTCTTTCCCACCACCTTTTTGCCCCCCTTCAACGAAGGCGTGGCACTGGTCGGTTTGCGCTTGAACCCCGGCACCACTCTTACAGAATCGGCTCGCATCGGAAGCATTGCTGAAAAAGCCCTGGCGGAAGTGCCGGAGGTGGAACATGTGGGCCGACGTTCGGGCCGTGCCGAGCTTGATGAACACGCCGAAGGGGTACATGTGTCGGAGCTGGACCTCAAGCTAAAACGCAGTGACCGCAGCATGGAAGATATCTATGCCGATATTCGCAAACGCGTGGCCACATTGCCAGCAGCCATCGGCATCGGACAGCCGATCAGCCACCGTATCGACCACATGTTGTCAGGCGTGCGCTCGCAAATCGCTGTCAAGATTTTTGGCGACGACCTGGACACTCTGCGCACGCAGGCCGAGGCGCTGCGCCAAAAACTCCTTGGCATCAATGGCGTGGTCGACCTTGAGGTGGAAAAGCAGGTGCTGACGCCGCAGATCAAGATCCAGGTGGACTATGACCGCGCGCTGGGCCTGGGCCTGCCGCCGGCCAAACTTCTGCAGGAGCTGCAGGTGCTGATCGATGGCGAAAAGGTCACGCAAATCGTCGAGGGCAGCCGCCGCTTCAACCTGGTGCTGCGCCTGCCTGAGGCCTCGCGCGGCATCGAAGGTCTGCGTAACCTGATGATAGACACACCCGGCGGACGGGTGCCGCTGAGCCAGCTCGCCAGCGTGGAGGAAGGCGACGGCCCGAACCAGGTCAGCCGCGACGATGGCCGCCGGCGCATCGTGCTGTCAGCCAACGCGCAAGGCCGGGCTCTGAGCGAAGTGGTGGCCGACATGCGGGCGGCAATTGCTGCAACCGACCTGCCGGAGGGCTATTTCATCACCATCGGCGGGCAGTTCCAGGCGCAGGAAGACGCGTCGCGCCTGATTGGTCTCCTGTCGCTCGCCTCAGTGGCAATGATCTTTTTAATTCTTTACTCGCGCTACAGATCCGCGGTACTGGCGGCCATCATCATGGCCAACATACCGCTGGCGCTGGTCGGTGCGGTGGTAGGACTTTGGCTTTCTGGGCAACCGCTGTCGGTCGCGGCGCTGGTGGGTTTTATCACCCTGGCAGGCATCGCGATCCGCAACGGCATTCTGAAGGTATCGCACTACATCAACCTCTGCGCCTTTGAAGGGGAGAACTTCGGCAATGCCATGTTGCTGCGCGGCTCGCAGGAGCGGCTCACGCCGGTGCTGATGACCGCGCTGGTGGCGGCACTGGCGCTGGCCCCGCTCTTGTTCGAGGCCGACATGCCGGGCACAGAAATACTGCACCCGGTGGCGGTGGTGATTTTCTCGGGACTGATCACCTCGACCCTGCTCGATTCCTTCTTGACGCCTGCCATGGTGGCCTTGTTTGGTCGCAAGCCAATTGAGGTGCTTGTCGCCGATTCCGGTTCTGAAACGTTTTAACCTCACCCGTTCATTTTTTATCACCCACTTGAAAGGTAACTTCAATGAAACTCCATCCCCTCGGTCTGGCCATCTGCCTTGCACTTTCCAGCACAGCCGCCCTGGCTGCTGGCAACCACGGCCACGACCCCAAATTCGGCGGCGTGGTGGTCGAAACCAAAGCGGGCGATCTGGAAATCGTCGCCAAGCCGGATGCCATCGTGATTTACGTCAGCGACCACGGAAACCCCATGAAGCTGGACGGCGCCAAGGCCAAGGTCACGCTGCTCAATGGCACCGACAAATCCGAAACCGAGCTGCTACCTGCCGGCGACAAGCTGGAAGCCAAAGGCGCCTTCAAGGTCGCCAAAGGCACCAAAGGTGTTGCGGTGGTCACGTTGGCAGGCAGGCCTCCGGCCACGGCGCGTTTTGAAGTGAAGTAAGCGTCAATCTGCGCAGCATGCTAGCTCGCGGCACGCCATCGTCACTTTGAGCACCAAAGGTGGGTACACCGCGATAAAACGCGTCCTGTAAGGACTGCTTAGAGCTGTCACCCTTGTTTGCAATTTTCATGCGTGACGGCCTTGTCAAGAAGGCCAGCGCTGGTGTTCATCGTCAATGACATAGGCATGGGAATGTCTGCGGTCGGCAGACGCTGTATCGGATTCGCCGCCGAGGTGTGGATGCTCCGGGACAAGGTCTTCGTGCCGATGCGAGAGTTCAATCGGATCTGCTGCCGGCCAAAGCCGCATCGAGAGCACCAACGCCGCGCTGGCGACTACCCCCAGCGTAACGAAACTGGCGGTCAAACCGAATTTGGCACCCAACCAGCCTGCTAGGGGGTAAGTTATCAGCCAGCAAGCATGAGACAAGGCGAACTGTGCTGCAAAGAGTGCCGGACGATCTGTATCGCTAGAAGAGCGGCGGAGCAGCCGCCCCGACGGCGTCTGCGCTAGCGAATAGCCAAGGCCCAGCACAAACCAAAGCGGCAGCAACACGGTGTAGCGGGAAGCCAGCGCAGCACCCACGAGAAGGCCAATGGCAATTACGCCAGCTCCCACCAGCATCGCGCGCCGTTCCGGGACACGGTCGAGCACTTTGGGTAACACCAACGCAATCAACATCGAACCAGCTCCGAAGCAGGCCAAAGCGATGGCGGTTGCGGTCTGAGTCAAGCCAAAACCAGCCTGCACCAGCACCACGGTGTTGACAATGACCATCGCACTGCCTGAGGCGATAGCGAGGTTGAGGGCGAGAAGGCCCCGCAGCCGCGGCGTGGCAAGGTAGATGCGTATCCCACGGGTGGTTCGCTCATAAATGCTGCGCTTCGGCGGAATCTTGGGTCGGGGCAGGACGGCTGAAACGACAAGTGCTGCGGAGGCCAGGAAGCCAACCACGGTACCGCCGAAGAGGCTGTGATAGCTGACCACGGTCAAAAGCAAGGCGGCCAGCATCGGGCTGACCAGGCTTTCGAGGTCGTAAGCCAGTCGAGACAGGGACAAGGCCTTGGTGTAGGCGTTCTCTCCGGGCAAAACGTCCGGAATTGTTGCCTGGAAGGTGGGTGTAAATGCGGCGGAAGCCGATTGCAGTACGAAGATCAATACATAGATCTCCCAGATCTGCGTCACAAAGGGCAGGATCAACGCCACAGCGGCTCGAACCAGATCCAGCGCCACCAGCACCGCGCGACGCGGAAGGCGCTCGGCGAGGGCCGATGCAATGGGGGCAATGCAAATGTAGGCCAGCATTTTGATGGCCAGTGCGGTTCCCAGGACGGCTCCAGCGTTTGCACCGGCCAGGTCGAAAGCAAGCAGGCCCAAGGCGACCGTGGCCAAACCGGTTCCCAGGAGCGCAATAACTTGCGCGAGAAACAGGTGCCGGTAAGTTCTGTTGGCGAGGACTTCAAGCATGTTTTGGTTCCCTCAAAAGGCTCGAAAATGCCGACATGGCCTGCCAAATGCGCCTCATCTGTGACGGTGATGACTTGACTTTAACCTATCCTGGGGGGTAGGATACCTATAAATGTCCGAAAACCATCTTCATACGGCTCATCCTGATGTGGTCAAGCGCCTGAAGCGGGCGCATGGGCATCTGAAAAATGTCATTGTCATGATCGAGGAAGAGCGATCGTGCATTGACATTGCCCAACAACTTCACGCGGTGGAGCGCGCCATCAGTGCGGCAAAGAAGTTGGTGATTCACGACCACCTGGATTACTGCCTTGAAGAGGTCGCAGGGGCAGGTCCTGCCGCAATGCGTTCTTCCATTGCGGAGTTCAAGGACATTACCAAGTATCTGTAAATGCGCAGAGCTACTCGAACCGTTCTGTCGATGTTGATGCTGGTCTTCCTGCTGACGAGCATGGGTGCACGCGGATTCCATTCGAAAGAATTTGTCCACGATTTGGACCATCACGGTCAAACAAGCGTTGCAACTCTGGACAGCGTCCACACACGTTCGTTTGAGCCTGGCGAAGCGTCTAAGGCAGACCCGATCGACGAACTGGAGCACCAGCTGTTTCACGCTGTCAGTACGCTGTACATGCTGGCGAGCGCTACTGCAAGTTTTTCCTGGGATGCTTCAGCCCAGATATTGGTGCCTGCCTCAAGTTCCTCCAGTCTGCCAGTAGCGGAGCTTGAGCCTCCCTTCCGACCTCCCCGAAGCTCCGCCTTCATCTAACTCCGCCTGCGCCGCGGAGTTCCTCGCGCTTTTTCTTTCTCCTGCTCGTCGAGCGGCGTAGCCACGTTTGGCACGTCTTCACACTATTTGAGGTTAGCCATGAGACTAAAAAATCCGTCCTTCCGGGGCCGCGTATACGCGGGTGCCGCAGCGGCGTTGTGCGTTTTCACACTTTCTGCGCAGGCACAGAGTCGGCCAGCCAAGTTTGCTGTTGCCAATGCGCAGGTGCAGGCTCTTGGCATCCAGACAGCGCCCTTGCAAACTCAGGCAGAGTCGGTGCGAACCAGTTTTCCTGCGCAGGTCGTGATTCCACCAAATGCGGAGCAGGTGATCAGTTCGCCGGTAACGGGTCTGATCTCTCAGTTGCTGGTGCAGCCGAACCAGATGGTGCGTGTCGGTGCGCCGTTGGTCCGCATTGCCAGCCCGGAACTTGGTCAACTGCAACTGCAACTGCTTCAGGCGAACACGCGCGCAACACTGGCAAGACAGGCGGCCAAGCGTGAACAGTATCTCTTTGGCGAGGGCCTCATTGCGCAGCGCCGTGTGCAAGAGGCTCAAGCTGCCTTGCAGGAAGCCGAGGCGACATTGAAACAGGCTAAAACAGCATTGCGACTGAGCGGTATGTCGATGGCGGCCATCGACAAGGTTGCTGCCTCTGGCAATCCCCAGGACAGCATGGTGCTGGCCGCAACGCAGGCGGGGGTTGTTACCGAGATCAAAGCCAAGCCAGGTCAACGGGTTGACTCGGCTACTCCTTTGATGCATCTGGCCCAGACCGATACGCTATGGCTCGAAATTCAGGTGCCAGTTGCCGAAAGCGCGAGTTGGGCACCGGGCAGCAAGCTGAAAGTTCAAGGGCGCGACATCACGGCGCAAATCATGAGCAGCAGCGCCATGGTGGCGTCCGGCAGTCAGATGGTGGTGATGCGCGCCCTTGTTCAGGGCAAAGCAGGCCAAGTACGCCCCGGCGAGTTGTTGACCGTCGAACTGCCGGCAGCTGCTACGGCTGGCGCATGGGATCTTCCACTTTCTGCGGTGGCTCATGACGGTGATCAGGGCTACGTTTTTGTGCGCACACCGGACGGATTTGAAGCGAGAGCTGTCAAAGTTTCGGCCAGCTCCGGTCAGCGCGTCCGGGTTCAGGGGCCCGTTAAAGCGGGCGAGGAGGTCGCGATCAGTGGCGTGGTGGCACTCAAGGGCGCATGGCTTAATGAAAAGGGGAGCAAGTAATGCTTTCCCGCCTTGTTCAATTTTCCCTGGCGCAACGTCTGTTTGTGCTGATGGCGACCTTGATGGTGGCCGGTGCAGGCTGGTACGCCTTGCGCGGCTTGCCGATCGACGCGTTCCCTGACGTATCCAGCACGCAAGTCAAAATCATCATGAAAGCGCCCGGGATGACCCCGGAAGAAGTTGAGAGCCGCATTGCGGTGCCGATTGAAGTCGAGATGCTCGGCATCCCAAAAACCAAAATTCTCCGCTCCGTCACCAAGTACGGTCTGGTCGATGTGACGATTGACTTCGAGGACGGCACCGACATTTACTGGGCGCGTCAACAGGTGAGCGAACGCTTGGGCGGCCTGACAGAAAATCTTCCTACCGGCATCTCCGGTGGCATGGCTCCGGTCACGACCCCGCTCGGAGAAATGTACATGTTCACGGTGGAGGGCGAGACGCTGTCCCTGGCGGAAAGGCGCAGCGTGCTCGATTGGGTTATCCGTCCTGCGCTAAGAACCGTGCCGGGCGTTGCAGACGTTAATGCGCTGGGGGGAGTCGTCAGAGCCTTTGAGGTGGTTCCGGATCAGGCCAGTATGGCGGCGAGTGGCGTGACCATCATGCAACTGAAGGAAGCGATCGGAGCGAACAATCGCAACGATGGTGCCGGCAGGCTTGGTGAAGGTGACGAAGTCTTGCTGGTCCGCAGCGAGGGCAGCATCACCAGCCTTGAAGATCTGCGCGCCATCGTGGTGACCATGAAGGATGGCGCACCCGTTCGCCTGGGTAACCTGGCCGAGGTCAAGATCGGGACTGTGACCCGCTACGGTGTTGTGACGCAAAGTGGACGCGGCGAGGCCGTGCAAGGCTTGGTACTGGGCCTGGCCGGAGCCAACGCGAAAATGGTGGTGGAGGGCGTACGCAAGAAGCTGGAGGAACTCCAGCCGACCCTGCCGGCAGGCGTCGAGATCAAGACTTTTTATGACCGCGCTTCGCTGGTTTCCAAGGCGGTTAACGCCGTCACGACCGCACTGATCGAAGCAACCGTACTGGTCATCGTGCTGCTCGGCCTCTTTCTGGGCAATATACGCGCGGCGCTGACGGTGGCCATGGTGCTCCCCTTGGCGGCGCTGATCACTTTCATCCTGATGCGGACCTTCGGCATGTCGGCCAACCTGATGAGCCTGGGCGGCTTGGCCATCGCGATCGGCATGCTGGTTGATGCTGCCGTGGTCGTTGTGGAAAACATCGTGCAGCGTCTGGCGACCGATCCCACCGCCGGCAAACTCCCCCGGTTACACACCATTTACCGGGCAGTGCGTGAAGTAGCGGTTCCGGTCACGGCCGGGATTTTGATCATCATCACCGTCTTTCTGCCGCTGCTCACTCTGCAAGGCCTGGAAGGCAAGTACTTTGTGCCGGTGGCGCTGACCATCGTCTTCGCCTTGGCCGGTTCGCTGGTGTTGTCGCTGACCATCATTCCGGTGTTGGCGTCTTACCTGCTGCGCGAAGTCAAACACGAAGACCCGTGGCTGCCGCGCAAGCTTTTGAAACTCTATGAACCAGCGCTTGTCTGGGGCCTGCAACGGCAGCGTGTCGTTGCAGCCGCCGCAGCTGTCATGCTTTTGGCGGCCGGGTTGATTTACACCCAGGTTGGCAAGACCTTCATGCCGACAATGGACGAAGGCGACTTGATCGTGGGCATTGAGAAACTCCCGTCGATCAGCCTGGAACAAAGCGCTGCGCTTGACCTGAAAATCCACCGCGCTCTTATGCAAGCCATCCCGGAAGTGCATGGCATCGTCGCGCGTGCTGGCTCCGATGAAATCGGCCTCGATCCGATGGGACTGAACCAGACCGATACCTACTTGCTGTTGAAGCCGCAAGGCGAGTGGCGCATGAAATCCAAAGAAGCGCTGATGGACGAGGTGCGCAAGGTCCTCGATCCCATGCCTGGTATCGAATACAGCTTCACGCAACCCATCGAAATGCGGGTTTCCGAGATGATCATCGGTGTGCGTGGCGACCTGGCCGTCAAGATTTTTGGCCCCGACCTGGACAAGCTGAACGAGTATGCAAACCAGGTAGAAACGCTGCTCAAGACCGTTTCTGGAAATCAGGACGTGTACACCGTGCAAAACGACGGTGTGCAGTATCTGCGGGTAGCGGTGGATCGTTTGCAGGCCGGGCGACTGGGCTTGAGCGTCGAGGAGATCCAGGATGCCCTGCGTACGCAGATTGAAGGCCAGCGGGCTGGCGTTGTTATTGAGGGCAACCGCCGCACGCCCATCGTCTTGCGTGGTGCCGAAAGTGTCCGGATGTCGCCAGCCGATTTCGGTGCCATGCGTATCACGACCAAGGATGGCAATACGGTCCCCTTGACCAGCGTCGCAAAACTTGAACGAGCAGCGGGTCCGGTCAAGATTGACCGCGAAATGGGGAGCCGTTACAGCGTGGTCATTGCCAACGTAGCCGGCCGGGACCTGGTGGGGTTTGTGGAAGAAGCAAGGACGCTGGTGACGCAAAAAGTGCCGCTAGACACAGGTTACCGCATCAGCTGGGGTGGTCAATTCGAAAACCAGCAGCGCGCCGCAGCCCGGCTGACGGTGGTCGTTCCGGTCGCACTGGGGTTGATTTTCGTGCTGCTTTTTTCTACCTTCCGGTCCGTGCGCCAGGCCCTGCTTATTTTGAGCATCATCCCGTTTGCGCTGGTGGGCGGAATCGTCGCCTTGTGGGTGACCGGCGAATACCTGTCGGTGCCGGCATCGGTGGGCTTCATCGCTTTGCTGGGCATCACGGTGCTCAATGGGGTCGTGCTGGTGAGTTATTTCAATCAACTCCAAAGCGAGGGAATGAAACTGAGTGAGGTCGTTTTGCAGGGAGCGAAGCGCCGGCTGCGGCCGGTGCTGATGACGGCCTCCATTACCGCCTTTGGCTTGATTCCGCTGCTGTTCGCAACCGGCCCAGGGTCCGAAATACAACGCCCACTGGCCATCGTCGTGATTGGCGGATTGATCACGGCCACAGCTTTGACCTTGATGTTGTTGCCCATCCTGTATTTACGCTTTGCGTTTCCGAAACGAAAGGTTTCCGATGTCTGAACTTTGCTTAACCATCCTTTGCCCGCCAGCCGTCGAGGAAAAACTACTCGACCTGCTCCTTTTGTCCCCCAACGCGGCGGTATTTACAAGTGCGCCGACAGCCGCTCATGGCCTGGCTTTCGGCAGCCTTAACCAGACCGAGCAGGTGCTCGGCCGCGCGTTTGCGACCCAGGTGCAAGTGGTTATTCCTGAAGCCGACCGGCAGGCACTGCTGGGCGATATCCAAGAGCAGTTTGCCGGTGCTGGCCTGCGTTACTGGATAACGCCAGTCATCGACGCGGGAGAAATTGCATGATGATTCGACTGCTCTTGGCAACCCTGATCATGGTGGCTGGTTCTGCCTACGCACTGCAGCCACCGAATGTCCCCGGACTTTTGCCTATGGAGATCGCGCGTCCTCTGTTGGAGCAGGACCCGCGTGTGGCTGCTGCGCGCGCAGGTTTGGAGGTCGCAAAGCAAGAGGCCAGCATTCTTGACAAATCACCTTACGAATGGACCGGCAAGGCACTGGGGCAGCGGCGATCTCTCGACACGGGGCCCCGCTACCGGGAGTGGAACGTCGGCATTGAGCGGACCATCAGACTTCCCGGCAAGGGCTCGGCTGACCGCAACATCGGTAAGGCCACTATCGAGGAGTCCGAGGCACGGTATGGAGAGGCGTTGCATGAATCCGCCCGAGAACTGGCTTCACTCTGGGTGGATTGGCTTGCTGCGGAGCGCGGTCGCGAGCTGGCTGCGTCAAATCTTGTGGCGGTGCAGGAAAATCTGAAGGCGGTAGACAAACGCCTCCGTGCTGGCGACGCATCCAAACTTGATCTCAACCTTGCTAGCGCCGAGCTAGCGGAGCAAAAACGGATGGACAACGATGCTCGAACGCAGGCTTCGGCTGCCTGGGCTCGACTGTCGGTCCGTTTCCCCGGTATCAACCGCCAAAGCGTGCTTTTGCCGGCCCCCATGTTGATTGCTGAGGATGAGGCCCTGTGGCGGGATCGGATCATTGGCGAAAGCGACGAACTCAAGGTTGTGCAGACCCAGTTGCGTATAGCGCAAGCCCAAGCCGACCGTGCGCAGGCCGACCGGGTTCCCGATCCGACTTTTGGCGTTTACACGGCTTCGGAGGTCGGTGGCCGCGAACGGATTTCAGGTATCACCCTCAGTATTCCCCTGCCTGGAGGCTTGCGCGATTCACGCAGTTCCAAGGCTCTGGCGGCCGTTGAAGTGGCCCGTAATGCCGCTGACCTCAAGAAACGTGAGCTCGAAACCGAGATTGCCTCGGCATTGGTCACTGCCCGGGGAACATATGAAAGCCTGCAGATTGCCAACGAGGGCGCTCTCGCCATGCAGGAAAACGCCAAGCTGGTGCAACGCGCTTACGCACTCGGTGAGGGAGATTTGCAAACTTTGTTGCTGGCGCGCCGGCAGACCACCGCTGCAGCCAATAGCGCATTGCTCGCGCAGGTTGGCGCTTTGAAAGCTTACTACGGGCTGCTGATTGACGCGCACCTGATATGGGGTTTGGACAGTGAGTGACGAGAGATCGATTTCAAAAGTGACGAAAGGCAACGAGGTGAATGTGCGTTCAGTCAACCTCCACGCTCACTATCAACAATCTGTCTGTGAAGGAAAACAGAATGAAGCTGACATCTAAATATTTACTGCCGATGGCTTCTTTGTTGGTTCTGGGCGGTTGTCAGACCATCTACGAAGGCAAGTATGACTGGGACGAAGGTTGGCGCCCCGGTACGGTGCTCGAGGTTGGTTCAGCGGATCAGGCTGCCAAAGAGCCTTTTCGGGATTGTCGTAAGGGTCTTAGCGTTGTGGAGAAAAGTGCAGTCAAGTTTGCGGTGGTGAGATATTCCCATTTAAGTCACCCCCAAAAAGCAGTGATCCCAATTGCACCCGAATCGACATGGAGCCGCGGGGACCCGGTATACATCAACGTTCTGAATTGCCAAATTGCCTTGGAGCGACGATCAAATGGTGGCTAGTTGACTGACCAGCCATCCCGACACTAGATTGGCCCGACTTCCATCAAATTTCACCGCATTCTGGTGGCCAGTTCCTGCGACGGAACACTCGCTCCGTACCGAACGGCCGGAGACAAGAGATCTCCGGTCCTGATCGGCATCACTCGTGGCTGTGTCCGTGACCGCCTTTTCCATGTGAGCCGGCCTTCTCGCATCCGGCCAGCGTGGCCAGGAAGACGACCATAAGAATGGCGCTGACAACAGTATTGAGAGTTTTCAGAAGAGTACTGAATCGAAGAGGCTTGCAGAGGGTGTGTTCAAGGCGGGCGCCACGGCAAAGGGCGCAGCGCCCTTCATTCACATCATTTTTTTGATATCGGTGTAATCACCGCGCGTGCGCAGGATGACCTTGACGTTTGACTTGCCCCGATTGCGCCAGTACCAGCCGTGGTTGCCCGTGAATGCGGCTTCCAGCACGCCGTCATCTGACGCAACCGCACGGCCTTTCTCGTAGCTGATCGACTTGCCAGATGCATCACCGTGGGTGTCGAAGTTGACCACACCGCCCTCGACGACCCACGAATATTGAGCCTTGGCGCCTTGGACCATCTTCAGCTTGATTTCCGTGCCCTCTCCTGGAGTCAGAGTAACGGGCATCTCGTCGCGCCATTCAATCTTGGGGGCGGCAGCTTGGATTGTCTCCTTCGGGGTAGTTGCCGCCGCTGGACTTGCGGGCGATGGGGTCGCATCGACCGCAGCCATGCCCGTCGCTGCTCCGGCCGCCGGTGACTGTGTTGCCGATGTCGCGGTGGCAGCATCGGCTGCGGCCTGCGACGCCAGCTGTTGCTTGACGTCGCCCATTTCAGTCATACGCAGGACTCGACCGATGCCGGTGGGATCGATGCCGTATTCGGCCGGAAGCACGACCGCAACCAGCAGCACCAGCGCCGAAATGACGGCCAGGATGGTGGAGCGCACAAGCTGTTTGGAAGAGGGCAGTTCGGCGCGCAGGGGGGTATCGCTGTTATACATGTTGAATATTCCTTGGGTGTTCAGGACACAAAGTAGCCGGTGAGCTGCATGCCCACCAGAATGAAGCCCGCGCTCATCATGGCGACGTTGGCTGTGTAGGCGTGGCGGATGAAGCTGGGTGTGCGGCGCCAGTAGCTCATGCCAATCAGGATGACCGCCAATGCCAGCAACTGGCCGATTTCCACACCCACGTTGAAGGCCAGCAGGTTGGGTAGCAGTCCGTCGGGTGAGATCTCGTACTCCTGGATCTTGGTCGCCAAACCAAAGCCGTGAAACAGGCCAAACACCAGGGTCGCGATCCTGGTGTTGGGCTGGAACCCCAGCCATCGCTGGAAAGCACCGATGTTGTCCAGAGCCTTGTAGACGACGGACAGACCGATGATCGCGTCGATCAGGTAGCTGTTGATTTCGACGTTGAAGTAAACGCCCAGGATCATGGTGGTGGAATGACCCAACGCAAACAGGCTCACATAGATGCCGATGTGCTGGATCCGGTAGAGGAAGAAAATCACGCCGAACAGAAACAGGATGTGGTCGTAACCCGTCATCATGTGTTTGGCGCCCAGGTACATGAAGGGCAGCAGATTGATGCCCGAAATTTCCTGGATATAGCCCTTGTCGCCTGCGGTGACTGCGTGGGCCAAGGCCTCTGTGCCGCCAACGAAAAGGCAGATGAAGAATGCCGAAAGAAGCAAGAGACGGGATCGCCAGATCGCCCATGGCGAACGTGGCAGCCTGTCGTGAACATGGCCGTGCATAAAGACTCCTGTGGTCTGAAAGAAAGGGAAGCGCTGCGTGGCGCAGCGCGAGGACGGGAAGCGTCTCAGCCCATGGGCGGGCGTTCGAGCCGGGACGCCTGAATCATTTCAATCCGCGGCTGCACCAGCCCCCGCCAGCCGGGAAGCTGCGGTGCTGCAGAACTCCAGGCAACGGGCAAGGCATGGGCCTTGTCGTGCGAATGATCCGCCCCGTGGTGGGGATGGTCGGCACCTGCACTCTGATTCACCATCGCCAATTCGCCGCCTCTGTCCTCGTGCACATGTCCGTGCGACTCGGCCGAGGAAGATGGAGCGCCGTGGAGCGCTGCTGCGATGACTGCGAGGCCATGGGAGCCCGTGCTCCCCATCGAGGAGATGATCGTCCCGAACAGGATCACCACCAGAACCAGCCATCGCACGCCCAGCGTTGCCCCGTCAGGGCGCAAGGAGCATGAGACAAGCAAGGTCATGGAGTGCAATTGAGTTTCAAGGCCAAAGATGGGGATTATAGTAACCCCCCCGGGAGGATAAAGTCAGCCATGAAACAACCGCATACACATGCATCTCATCCAGCCATCATCAAACGCCTGCGCAGAGCCAGTGGGCACTTGAGCAGCACCATGGACATGCTGGAGCAGGGCCGACCCTGTCTCGATGTCGCGCAACAGCTGCAGGCGGTGGAGAAAGCGATTCAGCAAGCCAAAAAAGCCCTGATCCAGAGCCATCTGGACCACTGCCTTGAAGATCTCGTGGGCCCTCTGGGTGTCGGCCAGCGCCACTCCCTGGACGAATTCAGGGAAATCACACGCTACCTCTGAACCATGGGCTCCCACTGTTCCCGAGCGCATCGACCCCGAGACACAACATGCTTGACGTTCTTTCCCACCGCACCTACCGCCATTTGTTTGCCGCTCAGGTGATTGCCTTGTTCGGAACCGGGCGGGCCACGGTGGCGCTCGGGCTGCTGGCCTTTGACCTGGCCGGCGACAACGCGGGTATGGTGCTGGGCACGGCGCTGGCCATCAAGATGATCGCCTACGTTGGCGTGGCGCCGGTTGCAGCTGCATTTGCCGAGCGCCTGCCCAGGCGCACCATGCTGGTCACGCTGGATCTGGTTCGGGCGGCTGTGGCGCTGCTGCTGCCATTTGTCTCCCAGATCTGGGAGGTGTACGTGCTGATTTTCGTGCTGCAGTCGGCGTCGGCTGCCTTCACGCCCACTTTTCAGGCCACCATTCCCGACGTGTTACCAGAGGAAAAGGACTACACCAAGGCCTTGTCGCTCTCACGCCTTGCGTACGACATGGAGAGTCTGGTCAGCCCTATGCTGGCAGCTGCTCTGCTTACTGTGATCGGGTTTCACGATCTGTTTGCCGGCACAGTGGTGGGCTTCCTGGCATCGGCGGCGCTGGTGGTGTCGGTGGCGTTACCGGCACATCCGGCTCCGCAGCGCCGTGGTATCTACGACCGGACCACGCGCGGGCTGCGCATCTACCTGGCCACACCCCGGTGCGCGGGCTGCTTGCCGTCAATGGGGCCGTGGCTGCGGCAGGCTCCATGGTGTTTGTCAACACGGTGGTGATTGTTCAGGTCGGGTTGGGCCTGACCCAGAGCGCGGTGGCTTTGGCGTTGGCGTTGGCGTTGGCGTTGGCCAGTTTCGGCGCCGGTTCCATGGTGGCTGCACTGGTTTTGCCACGCCTGTTGGAGAAACTGACTGATCGCAGTGTGATGCTGGGCGGCATTGGGGTGATGGTCGCGGGCCTGTTCGCGGGAACCCTGGTGGTAGGACATGCTTCGCTGATGGTCTTGTGGTTCGTGCTCGGTCTTGGCTACTCCACTGCCCAGACGCCCTCCGGGCGCTTGTTGCGGCGATCCTCGAACCCCGAAGATCGCCCTGCGTTGTTTGCCGCGCAGTTCGCGCTTTCTCACGCCTGCTGGCTGTTCTTATACCCCTTGGCCGGCTGGCTCGGTACTCGCTTTGGGATGACCGCGACGTTCGTGATGCTGGGCTGTGCAGGCGCATTGGCCGTCTTGGTCACCACGATGGTCTGGCCATCTGAGGATCCCGACATCATCGAGCACGAACACCCGGACTTGCCGGCCGGGCACACGCACACCCAGGGTGCTGTCGACAATGGCGATCGGGTGCGTCATGCGCATGCTTTCGTGGTCGATCACCAGCACTCCCACTGGCCCAGCGCGGGTCGCTGATGTCGGAACTTGCGGCCTGCACTTACGGCGCCGCGTGCGCGGATGAAGCTTGCTGGGCAGAACCTTCAAGAAGTCGGAAAGGCCGTCAGATAAATCAACATGGCGCCTTTTCGAGAGCTTCACACAGTAGGGAGCGGACATTTGCGACAAAAAATGCCGTTATTCTCATACAGGTTGTTGAATTGCACTGAAGTCTGACCAGTTTTCCATCGAATCTTGACCCACACTCTTTGCGAGCTCATCGGCTTCATCTATCGTCTCCTGGTTGCCTGCAGCGACAGCGCGGCAGATCACTCAATAGTGGACTTGATTAGAGTTTCCCTTGGCGGGAGTATGGTAGCCCTTGCGTTCCGAAGTTGACCGTCTAAAAATTGGCGCAGACCTCCCCCAATCAGAGGATGCAATCGGGACAGACAGGGATTACTATCAAATACCGTAAGCTCAACGGCCGAGATGAAATTTTCCGCGCTTGCATAAACCGTGATGGCTTTGACGCAACTTCTCTTTAACGCGGTCGTCTATATCGATCCAACGACAATCAATCAAGGAATATACGTGGCTCAAAGTACACCTAAAAAACCGGGGCATCCCGAGCATCCAGAGCATCCGAATGTGCCGCCAGGTCCGCCTCTCCAAGTCCCCCCTGGACCAACACCCCCGCCTCGTCCGCCAAAGGACCGTGAGGTTGGTTAATTGTTCTGGTACGACGAATTCCCCGCACGTTTGCAGTTTGAGCTCGATGAGCTTGAAAATGCTGGTTTTTCGGTCGTCATAGACCCGGAAAGACGAGCTGCTGGCCAGCTGGTCTTGACCGTCGTTTACCGGATCGCAGAGGCTGAGCACCCTCTGATGGTGGTGTTTCCCTCAGACTATCCGTATTTTGCGTTTCAAGTTTTTGCTCCAACTTTGGCCTTGGCAAAACACCAGGACCCTGTTTCGAAACTACTTTGCTTCGTCGCGCACATCGACTCGGAGTGGAACATGGCAGCCGACACGGTTGCCAAATATCTGCTCGAACAGTTACCTGAGGTTCTGAAGGCTGACAAGGGTGATCCGTCGGTTGCTGAAGCTCGGGAGGGTGCACCCATCACAGGGTTTCTCAACTATATGACCGATAGCCTGGTCGTGACTTCCGACTGGGCGCTGCCACCGGAAAATGGACGCGGCAAGCTGGTCATCGGCGTGGAAAACGACGTCGATCTGAACAAGCTTTTTAGGTGTGCGATTCTCGAAGTGCATGATATAAACGGCGACGTGCTGGGCCAATCGGATCTCAGCATCCAGGCCAGATATCCAGGCCGATTTCATGCACGTTGGGTCCGGTTGACTGGCCCACCCAAGTCAACCGAACCATTGCGCGTCTTGGATGAGGCGATCAAGATTTGGCCCGAGCTTCTAAAGCCCAACTTTAACGGCGAACCAGATGTTGTCGGCCTTGTTTTCGCCGACCAAGCCCGATTTGAAGAGCAACACGATATTTGGCTATTTTTGGTCAGGCGCCGGTTTCGAGCAAGCGTACCCGTCAAAACCGGAAGGAGATTGCCCCCGGGCGATCAAATTCAATATTTCCTTGCCCGTGCAGACCGAGGTAGCCGCGACGATCTGCAAACGCGTGTGCCGCGTCTGAAACCGGCGGCCGAAAAGGTTGTCTCAGTCTTTGGACTTGGTGCCCTAGGCTCAACTGTTGCATGGCAGCTTGCACGAGCCGGAATCGGACGTCTAAACCTGATTGATCATGATTTTGTTCAGGCGGGCAATATTCCGCGATGGATTATGGGTTGGGCGGCTGCAGGCTATGGCAAAGCAGATGTGCTGGCCAAGCACATTACTCACAATTATCCCTTTGTTGAGACCCTCGCAATCCCACTGAAGGTGGGCTCTCCCATGGACGTTAAGAGTCCAGTGGGAGATTATGAAAGTCGGATGGCCCGCGCATTGGAAGGGACCGACCTCATCATCGATTGCACCGTGGAGTTCACGGTCCAGAACTTTCTAGCGGACTACGCATGGAAGCATGGCATTCCATACCTCTGGGGCACCGGAACTCCGGGGGCCTGGGGCGGTATCGTCGGTCGGGCTATTCGGGGAAAGACCCTAGGGTGCTGGAGATGTTTCAGGCATCAGCTATTCGAGAAAAAAATTGACGCTCCAGTTTTCGAGGAGGGTCCCACTGTACAGCCCATCGGTTGCTTCAGCCCCACGTTCACCGGCTCCGGTTTCGATATGGATTCAGTGGCGCTGCAAACGGTGCGTATGGCGGTGGCGACATTGTGCGTGGGTGCTGAACATGGCTATCCTGATTTCGATTGGGATGTTGGCGTTGTCAACCTCTGGAAAGACGGGCATCCGATTGCGCCCTCGTGGCAGACCTGTCCCCTCGACCAACATCCAGCCTGCGATGCCCATGGGTGAACCCATCTGGATACCGCGTCAAGCATACGGGCTGATGTGCGCCCTCGGGGAAAAATCTTTCCCATTGGAGACCGGCGGCGTATTCCTCGGCTACAAAGCAAACAACGGAGAACTAGTTGTAACGGCACTGATCGGCCCGGGTCCCAATGCCCGGCATAGTCGATACAGATTTGTGCCCGACGCGGAGTACCAACAAGAAAAAATCGAGGTGCATCACGCTCGTTCCGAGGGTCGAGAAACTTATTTGGGGGATTGGCACACCCATCCGCGAGGCAGCGCCGACTTGAGTTCGCTGGACAAAAGGACGCTCATAAGAATCGCTGATACGCCGTCTTCTGGAACGGACACACCTGTGATGGCAGTTTTGGGTGGCGAAAGCGAAAAGTGGGATCTAAACGCCGTCCGGTTTGATGGTTGGATCAGGCGCTTTCCGTTCAAACGGTGCAACTTGGTGCCGCTTCTTCCCCGGCTCTACGATCAGGCATAGTTGTCAGTGCTTGAGTGATCGAACATTATCGATAGTTAGCGCGACGATGCATCAAGCCGACTGGCGGCCTCCTTCTTACTCATTCCTCGCAACGCCGCAATCGAGGCAAACTGGCTGGCCCTTGGCCGCGTTTTGCCCTTTTCCCATTTGTAAACAGATTGATCTGAAACTCCGAGGAGGAGGGCTGCTTCCGACGCGGACAGAGCAAGCCGCTTTCTTTGCGCCTGCAAGCCGCTCGCGCTAAAGCGGAACCCGTTGGCCGGCTGACCGGTCACAGAGCTTGGCGCCTTCCTTGCGGCACCTTTGCTCAGGTGTCCAACAAGTTGTTCGATTGCAGCAATGCGACGTTTCAGGGCCGCAATTTCTGAGCGGTAATGCGCCGATGCCTTCTTTAGTTGATGTGTTTCGGTTCGCAACTCTTTCCGGGCAACACGTGCAATTTCTTCTTTCAAGACCTTGGCAATATTGGGCATAGCTCTGCTCTTTTCGTGAGGACGCTACGATCATAAATCCCATCCCTGATGTCCGCTTAAACGGCTTCACGTGCAACTGAACTGATCCCTCGACTGGCAAGATGGCCGTGGGCCCACAGTACCGCGATTAACTTATTTCTCTTCCAGCAGCCGGGCTGCAGCACCGGATAAGGACGACCGGGAACGGGCGTACCCCAGCACCGTAGCAATGCTGTGATGTCCCGTCAGTGCCATTGTTTCCGCCAGCGAAACATTCTGCTGGCCCGCCTCAGTCACAAAGCCCGACCGCAACGAGTGGGCCGAGAACGCACCCTCAATCCCGGCCAAGGCACAGCGCTCTTTCACGATGGCCCGAACCGCGGCAGGGGAGAGCGCTTCGCCCAGATGCCCGCCCTTGCGAACACTCCGAAAAATCGCCCCCGCCGCGATCCCGCTTGCCTGCAGCCAGTCAGCAAGGGCGAGCGCGGCCGCACCCAGCAGCGGCTTGTTGTTCTCAGGCAAATCCATACCCGCCTGGTTGGTCTTGGAATAGGCCAGGTTGTAGACAAAGCCCTCAGGGATCGGTTTCAGGAACCGCATGTCCGCCCCCGTGACCTCGGAGCGCCGACGCCCGCCGCTGGCCCAGGCAAACAGGAGCAAAGCGCGGTCGCGCTTGCCGCGCAGCGAGTCATCGCAGGTGGCCAGGATGGCCTGCAGGGGCGCCTTGGTCAGTGCCTCTTTCTTCTGGGGCAGGGCGCCGCGCTTGGCGTAGGCCTTGCGCGTGCGGGACAGCAGCTCACGTACCGTCGGATCGCGGCAGGGGTTTTTCAGCTCGCGCAGCTGGTGCGCCTTGGACAGCACGGCCATCCGGTGCACCAGGGTGTTGTGGGCCAGCGCGCCCAGCTTGCCTTTGTAGCCGGCCTGGACCAGCGTCTGGTCGATCAGCGCCGGCAGCTCGGAGACCAGGCCCTTGTCGGAGGTTCGCTCGGCATGGTCCACGATGAACTGCAGCACACAAGGGGAGGGCACCGGCAGCTGGATCTGGCCGCCATAACGGATGCCGTACCAGGCGGCCCAGTAGCGCAAGGCGCTTTTGTAGCTGGCCATGGTGTTTTTCGACTCGCCCTCGCGCAGCAACTCCTCGACAGCGCGGCGCGTGACGTCGCTGAGCTCGGTCGGCTGCAGGGCCGGGACTTTCTGGAGGACTGGCAGGCGCATGTTTGGCTCAGGGCGAGTTATTGATTAAAAACATACATGTTATGTATGATGTATTACGTATAAACGAAATAGATCACGATAACAATCTCTTATCGTTGGTAAATATAGCCACTGGAGCCCACCCATGCAACCGAAAAGTACGAGAGGTGTTCAGCAGGAAGAAGTGTGGGCTGCGGCGGACGCCCTGATCGCCGCCGGTGAGCGGCCGACGATTGAGCGGGTGCGTCTCAAAATCGGGCGCGGCTCACCGAATACCGTCAGTCCCATGTTGGAGGCCTGGTTTGCCACGCTCGCATCGCGGCTCGGGGTTGCGGCCGCAGGCACCCAGGCAGAGGAGGGTGCGCCCAAGGAACTGCGCCAGGCGCTGGACAAACTCTGGGCCGCGGCTGTTGCAGCTGCGCGTGACAAAGCGGATAGGGCGCTCGAACCCGAGCGCGACAGGCTTGGCCAGCAAGGTCTAAAACTGGATATCGCGCGTCAGGAGCTCCTACAGCGGGAAGCTGCGCTCACTGAACGAGGTATCGCCTTGGAACATGCCCTGGAGTTGGCCAAGTCCCAGTTGCGGAATCAGACCGCCCAGCTTGAAAAGGCCGGCCGCGAACTCGAACAGGCCCGCAGCAGCCTCGCCAACCTGGTTCAGGAGCGAGACGCAGGCAGGCGGCAGTTCGATGAGCAACTGCGTACGCTCGCGGAGGAGCGTCAGCGCACAGAGCAGCGGACAGCTGCTAATGAGCGGCGTCTTTTGGAAGAAGTGGGCCGCGCTCGCCAAGAGGCGAAACAGTCTTCTCAGGCGATCGAGGACGGCCGCCAAAAGCACGCCGCGGAGAAGAAGGATCTCGAGCGAGCGAACTCCGCGCTGAACAATCGTGCTCATGAGGGGCAAATCGAGGTGGCCACGCTAAAGGAGCGGTTGGAAGGGGCCGATAAACGAGCAACCGAGCTTGAGAACGCCCTCGCGGCTGCTGCCCTGGAACTGCGGCGCAACGCGAAAAGTAGGCCGCCAAAGCCATCCCCAAGCAGCCGGCGCGCCCCTGGAGCGCGAACATGATTTCACGAACACCAATTGCTCGCAGCGGATGATCTCGAAAGACTGGGCGTGAGGGCCCTCATCCCCACCGGGTTGTCGAGCTTGTTCACCAAGCCCTTGGGCGTAAGATCCAATGCTCCGACGGCTTCTTGAAAGACCTAAATGTCATATGCACAACCAATGGCCTTGCCAAGCATTGTGGGCAACGTGGCACTTCAGGTGATGATGGAGCTCAAGCGCCTTCGCACGTCCGGTTTTTCCGGCATAGGCGTGGTGTTTTACAAACCACCGTTAAAGCTCCCCATCGCACCCTTGGGAAAACCCAGTACAACAAAGCCTGGGCTACCAGTCCAAGGTGTGTCCGATATTGCCATGACGCTCGCATCGGTGTCGGACAAGGCATCCCCTTGGCACGATGGTTTTCACTTGGTCGATGTTCAGTCTCTTGCGTTAACCCATATCGCTCAGTTCATTTCGCCACCTTTAGTCCACGTTTCGGACATTGCCTCCGATGCGCAGCCTGCCGGGGCGCGTCAAATGACAGCGCTGCTGACTTCAAGAATTCCATGTGTTTATTCAGTTGCTCTGCTTTCGGCTGCCGGCGAGATCAGCTTCTATTCTGAAGGGATGCTGAATACGTTTTTAGGCGACAAGCATGAATAATCTGAGTTTGACGCTTACCGAGTTTCAACGCTTGCTCAAAGTCTTTGCGACGCTGACGATAATTGCATGGGCGCTTATTTTCTTCATTCAGTGGCACCTCATGGGGACGGCCCTCGTCACGGCAGGATGGCGTTCATTCACCGCCGCATTGACGATCGCCACAATCGTGTTCGGCGTTTTCTACAAAGTTGCCTGGAAATTTCCACGGATTGCTAAGTGGATGGGTCGGCCTATTGTGCATGGGGTTTGGAGAGGAATTCTCTTGTCTGATTACAAGACGGACAAGGAAAATCCGCGCGAAATTCCAATCTTCTTCGTCATCCGTCAGACGTACCTGACGCTGTCCGTAGAATCGTTCACAGAGACGCAAGAAGGAGAATCGAAACTTGAGGCACTAATTCGGAATGCAAAAACCGAAGCCACTCGACTCAGCTACGTGTTCGAGTTGCGGCGACAGTACCGTGGGGAGAACAAACTCACCATCGGTGCCGGCGAACTGCGGCTACAGGACAACAGCACCGTACTGCGTGGCTTTTACTGGACAAGCACGCCCACGCACGGCGAACTTAAGCTCAAGCTGATGTCCCGCGATTGCGACGACGTCAATTGCTATGATGTAGCCGAGAGAAAATTTCCCGTCAATCCGATATCTCCGCCACAACCAACTGTTGCCGCGGCAGCTGACAAGAGCTGAACGATGTGGCATTGCATTCCGGGTATGGCTGCGGAAATCCGCCGTTGCGAGGCTGCAGGCGCCACTGCTGCTGCCCTCGCCATGGCATTCATCAGCATAGATACCATGACCTTCCTCTCACTTCCCGGCGGAGTTGAAGCGCAGGGGCGTACTGATTTCATTAACTGGGTGGACACCTATCTGAAAGGACACCCAGATCAACCGTACCAATATCGAGGAATTGACGTCTACGGCGCGAGATGTGCAATGCTCCATTCGTTCGGATCTGCTGCTCAATTTCACGACCGTAACGGTGAGGCCTTTCTGTTCGGTTACCACGATGGCGGCATGCATATGCGCAACCTGGATGTCGATCCACGGTTGGTCATGATCGGATCGGCCTCCTTCTTGAACGACGTCATCTCCGCACTCTCCGAATTTATGGACGCGTGCGGTACATCGCCGGAACTCAGGACCCGGGTGGAGCCACGCCTACCAAGGGTCCTTGCGGTGGTTCCTCTAACGACGGGCTGCGGCGCCTAAACGCCACGATTGATGTGTGTGGCGAGCCGGTAAGTCGACGCGCAGGCGCTTTCCGCATCAACGCCGACGCCCTTTGCGGGACCGCAATGTGATCCAGTTGCGCGGCGTCGCCCTTGGCTTTGGCAGCATCGGCCGATCTTCAATCAACACCATAACTCGCCTGGCCGCATAGACTGATCCATTGCATCGGACCGTCAGGTCCATGTATTGCTTTCCGACATATTCTGTTCGTTCCTCGGCGACGAACATCTGCATTCCACCTCTGGTGTGCCCCAGGTCACCTAGGTAATCAGCGTCCGCCCCTTCGTTACGGACTGTCCACTCGATCATGGCCATCGCAGGGATGATTTGCGGATTGATGATAGTGAACCGCAAGCACTGGCCTTTAGCAATACTGGGAACTTCATTGCGATAGGTTTGCAAGATGTTCCTGAAGCTCCAATCGGCAGCGACCTCAATTTTCACTTCCGGAATCTGCATCAGCGCCGTCGTCGAGGATGGGTCAGTTATTTCAACGCCGTCCATCTCGGGTAAAGGCATCAGGTAACTAAGTGCCTCGTCCCATGCCAAGGCCGCTGCAACTTCATCTTCGGCCGCCTCGGCAGACTCGGCGGCTTCCTTAAGCAGCTGCAGACGGGTGAGGAACGCGCCCCAGGCCTCGGCAGGAATCCGATTCAGGGACTCCTTGGCATTCACAGGGTTGACCACATCGCGGTTTTTGTTCAAGCGTTTGTGCATCTCCTTGATCACGGTAATAAGTGCATCGTCATCATCCATCGTCATAAGTCGCTGCAGCCACATTTCGTCGCTGTAGATGTTAGCCACCAAGACCGTAAGCACGATGGAGGAGGGGCGCGAGTCCGGTGCGGTCTCGAATGCAATAGCAGCCCAAGCCTTCAGATACCGGATCAAGCGCCTGAGTTGCTCTCTCTCGTCTCCACTCACCACACCTTTAAACCATTTGTAAATGGCCTTCGGATCACTGTCCTCCCATTGGCCGGACATGGTGGCTAGCTCACGTTTTTCCCTCTTGGAATCAAGATGATAGGTCGGGGTGTCGATGTGGAAACGCTTCGCATAGATTGCCCTGGAACAACGCTCCTTGGGCGGATCAGCCACGTCCTTGACAGCGGGATGTCTCGATTTGAATGTCAGCAACTCCCGTTGCACCCACGTCCGCAGTTGCTGCGCAGTCGGTGCAATCTCCACAGCCTTAGGATCCCAATCGAAATAGATTCCCAAGTCCACATCGTATTCTTCGTCTCGGTGAACCGGTTTGATCAAAGTACCGTATTTGTAGGAGCCCTGCAGCCACGTAGTGATAGGGTAACCGTACCCGGTCAACTCGGCTTTGAGGTGTTCAGCGAGTTCATTCCACTGCTGCTGCAAAAACTCTCGCTGCTCGGTCGTGGGGGTAACGCGCTCGTACAGCGTGTGTTCGGCCTGGCCATTGAAAAGTCGCGAAGCTTTACCCATAACGTCTCCTCTTGTGTACGAACCGGCGTTAAACCACAGTCGGCATAGCCTGCCGGATATCACTGGTGTCACCGACGCCCAGCCACAGGCTCGCGAGCGTTCCAGCGATCAGAAACACCATGGGCTTGTGCTGAAACAGGCAAATGGAGTTCCATTCGCGGCTGTCGATAGGCGAAGGTGACGGGTGTCGTTCGGGATGGGAATGCCACTCCCCGATATAGTCCACGACGCCGCCGGAATCTCGCCAAGCGAGAAAGGCTCTGGCTTGGTGCGCCTTATCCTTCCGCTGGAAGCTAGTACGAGAGCGCTTGTCATCGGGGTAGGGCGTGGTCAGATCCGTCACGTGCAGATGGTCGTCACGCCGGAGGCCTAGAAGAATTCCTCCTGATTCAGCGTCGGTGCTCTTCAGCTGGCGATTCCTCATCACTGCTTCCAAGACCGCATCGTCAATGAGCAGCCGGGCCGTGGGGATGAACGGGTGCTGCAGCATCATGACGTCAGGCAAGCCGGGCAGCCCGCCAGACGCAGTGGATTGTGGTTTTCAACGATAAACAGGTCGGCGTTTTCGCTCTTGCGGGTCCGAAACCGTGGGCTGGGATTGCCCTTCAACCAATCGCAGATGATGTCCGCGGCAAGGGCCGTCGCATGCATTGGCGCGGACACTGCATACGGTGTAAAGGAGTGGCAACCGAGCACTTTACTGGCAGGCGGCCGCTTGAGGATCGGGAAGCGGTCCTGCCGATGGACGGCGGGGTTGACCTCCTTTAGGCATCGAAAGCAGGCCAGTTCCTCCTTGTCGGTCCACAAGCACTGAACGCATTCGCCGTTGCCTTTGATCCAAACGTACAACACTGGAACGTTCCTACCGCTGCGAAGCCAGGTTTCGTTCAGATACTCGCTCACAGCTTCCTCGCCAGTGGCATCAACAATCAGGTCCGCAGCGAGCAGGGAGGGGCAGTTCACCACACTCGCATTAACGGCTTCGATGCTAGCAAGCGGAAACTGCCGGAGCAGCTCACTACGCAGCTTGTCGGCCTTTGGCTTGGCAAGCGCATCGTAGCCAAGGTAGTGCCGTCCCAGGTTTTCCGGACCTAGGATGTCGTAGTCCACGAGCCGCAACAGGCCGCCGCCAGAACCCGCTCCTAGCCTGATCAGCGCTGCGGCCAGGTGGGAGCCGATCGCCCCGCATCCGGCCAGCGTGATCCGCTTGCTACTGAGATCCCGGAAATTCAGGTTACGGCTGTGCACGAAGTCCGGACTGATGTCCGTGAACGAAAGTCGGCGGATGTCAAAAGTCTTCCCATGATCGTGCAGACGCCGCTTGTATTCGGAAGGCTGAGTGGCACCTTTCATCGCGTTGTCCACGTTGAAGCTGAAACCAATCCATCCCACTGGGCTATGGATGGCCATGAGCAACCCTCTGAAGCCATAAGCGGTTTTTTCTCCGAGAAAATGCTGAATCTCGTGGTACATCTTGAGGTCCCACTCGCGAAGCCACTCAAACAATTGGGCTACCGTTCTGGGAAACTGGACCGGGACCGGTGGTAAGTGGGTGGATCGAAAAATCCAGCAGCGGTTCTCCCCGGGCCGCAACGCGCCGAGAGCCAAGGTCTTGGCCAGAACCGCAGCGTCTTCAAGCGTGTCGGCGATGATGCCCAGGTTCTCGCTATCTTGTTCCAGAAAGCCGATTGACGCCGATTGCGCACCGCGTGCGGAGCTTCCCATGTAAACACGGATAGGTTGAGGCTCTTCCCTGTCCCAATGCACGAGGAATTCGTTCTGAACGTCACCGGAAAGGTACGCTTTGTCCTTGAGGACTTTTTCGAGAACGGACTGGGCCTGCTCCAGACATTGTGCGATCGCCGTGGCCGGATCGTATCGATCAAGCACCACGGTTCCTGGTGCGAAGTAACACAGTGCCCCATCCTTACTCAGGTGCGGACGCAGGCGAGGGAATTTCTGCAAGCCACCCGTTACCCGGATCTCCGGGTAATTGATAAAATTCCAGTCCTTGATGAAGAACACGACGGGAAGGTCTCCGGCCGAAGTGGTCAGGCTACCCTTGTATAGCCGCCAGCCTTTGACCATGCCCCTGTCGACGAAGCCTCGGGCCGCAAGTTCGCGCATGGCGCCGCCCATTCGTTCATTCGTGGGCATGGGCAGCGATCACCCTGCGCTTGTAGCCCGCACGACCGGCTGCACCACTGCCTTGGGCGCGACCGCCAGGATAGCTGCGACCTCGGTTTCAACATCCACGAGGTCTACATCGGAAGGAATGCGGTCCCCGAGGAGGTCGCGTATCTCGGTGACTGCCTGCAGCTTTTGGTCGTCACGCCGGTTTCTGGCCTGAAAGATAGCGACCGCGCATGCTGCCGCTTTACGCGAAACATCCTCGCGCTCCTCAGGCGACAAACGATTGAAGGGTTCCTTGCCTTGATCGATGCCAACTTCCCGAATGTCAGTTTTGATGGATTCGGAAAACGAGCGCATGGAATTTTCGAATGCAACGTCGTCGCGCCCAGGCTGGGAGACAAATTTCTGGGCTATAGCGATCATGATCGCGACGGACGTCGGCCCTCCACCATCGGGCCACTGGTAGTCACGCCATGCCTTGGCATACCGACAGATGCGGCGCAATTGTTCAGTGTGTTGTACGACGCGGTCGTTGAACCAGCGCGACACGTGCTCTGGATCTGAGGGAATCCATTCACCTGACCGGGTAGCCAGCATCACGCAATCAAGGTCTTCCCAAACCTGCTGAGGAAGCTCGCCAAATTCAAAACTTTCGTCGAGCGCGATAGAGTCATGGACGCTGTTGCTCCATGACTTGGCCCTTGCCTCCTTGATCTGAGAGAACTGCGCCGCGGGCGCAGCATACAGCGGCACGTCGATATGGCCCCACGGAGCAATTTTGATGCGAATGCAAGTCGACTTTCCGGGAAGCAAGGTCCAGTTTTTTTCTTCACACAGATCTTCAAGAAAGCCTTCGACCAGTTCGAAATAAGCTTTGGCCATCGCGTGAGGTGGCCCTTTTTCCTCCCACACCTCGACGGGCAGGTAGGTGCCGAAGTCCCAGTCCATCTCCTGCGGCGGCATACAGGGCGGCTGCACGCAGGTTTTGTACGACCACGAGCCTTGCGTTCGAAAACGCGGTTCGACTTGCCGCGGCATTCCCAGCAATGCAACTGTGGCCGCGGCGATGCGCGGCCGCAGATGGTCCCGGATGTCATTTTTCGCCTGCGTCAGCACCTTGCGCTGATCAGGCGTGGGCTCGATTTCATCGCTGAACACTTGGCGGTCGGTCGACAGATACAAGAGCTTGTTGAGCTTGAGCATGATTACACCTTTGAAGTGGCATTTGCACCGTAGTGAAAGATCGCGCGGGCCGGCGCGTGGGACAGGAACTGCTGAATCTTCGAGTTTCCGATAGCGGCCTTCGAACGCTCCGCGCCCGACCCAAGCAAGACCTCGCGGGCTGCCGCGTCGGCCTTGTCGAGAGCTACGGCGCCCGCCCGCCTATCCGTCAATTCGTCGTCCAGATGGACGTAGTGTTCGCCGAGCATGTGCTTGACGATGAAATCGGTCAGTGACTCCTGGACCGAAATCGCCAACCCAAACAGCCGCTTTGGCGTCTCTGCCGGGCTAAGGCCGCCCCAGTCCATGGTCCCACCCCGCCGGTTGGCGTGTGGATCAACCGTGAATCGGGACGACAGGGTACCGATTGACAGCATCCACACGTCCTTGACATCGCGGGCAAAGAAAGTTTGAGCTTCGTGAACTCCCAGCAAGCCTGGTGCGTTGGCAAAGAGCCCACCGTCAACATACTGGTTGTTGCCGAAGCAATGGCGAGGAAAGTAGGCTGGCGCGGCACTCGTCGCCATGCCGAGGTCGACCAGACGATGCAAATGATCGCGTTTGAAATCGGGATGGTGAGGTGTCTTGAAAACCACGGGCATGCCTGTCGAGTAATTGATCGACGGGACAATGACGGGGTGCTGGCACTGGCCCAGCAACTGCTCGCCGAATACCTCTTTGTCGGCAAGCAGTCCATTGAGAGGAGCGGGCGAGTAGGGCGCGCGCCATACCCCCCAGAAGGACCGGCGCTTTTTGAAGATCTCCTCGCCATGCTCGACGAAGAGGTCGACCATGCGTTGCGCAGGAATCTCCATGGCAATCGCGAGAGCAAGGATTCCGCCGATGGAGGTTCCGGTGATGAGGTCAAACCGCCGACCGATCGGGATACCCCCTATCTCAGCTTCTAGATCCGCCAGAATCTTGGCCGTATACAGACCCCTGTAGCCGCCGCCGGACAGCGCCAAAATTTGAAAGCGGCTGTTCTTGGGCTGAGGGTCGCTTTCAGCTCTGGGCGGGCTCGAATTAGTCATAAAGACCTCTTTATTAGGTCGAATGACAGCCTCGAACGAAAATTTTGAACAATAACTGCCACAAAACCTCCATAAGCCCAGCGCTACCAACTGATACGCAAATTTGCTAAGCTAACGATATTCTAGGTCATATTTAATGTGACCATCATAACTATTGTTATAAAGGGCTGTATGGAAACACATTTAGAGTCGGTATATGGCTCGCCAGGGGACCCGCCCGAGCCCCTAAGCTGGAGTCAGGACCGACGGCTCAAATTCATCGACTTCCGGCTGCGCTGGGAAGGCCGCGTGAATCGCAATGACTTGGTTGAGTTCTTCAAGATATCTTTGCCGCAGGCATCGCTCGACCTGTCCAAGTACACAGAAGCGGCCCCCGACAACCTCAAATACGATCCAAAGGCGAAGGCCTACATCAGGACCGAGTACTTTCACCCGATCTACCAGCGAAGTGCGTCAAAGACCTATCTCAACGAGTTGCTTGCCTTGGAGGCGGGCACTATGGAGGCGGCGTCGTGCTTTGTAAACTGGACTCCGCCCATGGCTACGGTCCCAACGCCAGGCAGAGAGGTTGATGGCACTCTGTTGATGCATCTCTTGAAAGCCGTTCGTGAGGGGCGGATGATCAATGTGCAATACCAGACCATGGGTAAAGAAGATGCGACCCACCGAATCCTGTCGCCACACGCTATTGCTCATGATGGGCAACGTTGGCATGTGCGAGCCTATTGCCACACACGCAATAAATTCCGTGACTTTGTGATTGCGCGTCTTAGCAACGTTCAAGTTGGAGAGCAGAGCGCTATACCGGTCGCAGAAGATCAGGAATGGCACACGATCCTCACGCTCGTGCTAACTCCGCATCCCGCACTTCCTCATGCCAGCAGAAGGGCACTGGAGCTCGATTACGCGATGAGTGACGGGAGACTTGAAGTCAAATGTCGACATGCCATGCTGTTGTACACCTTGATCCGACTCGGCTTGATGTATGAGCGAAGCGTCCCTGCCGTTCAGCAGATTGTTCTTTTCAATGAAGAAGAGATCGAACCATATCTACAGATGCTAGGCGCCAGCGTCGAAGGCCAACAAGGTCGATTATTCAGTGGGAATATGGGCGCATGAACTGGCCTTGATGAACTACGGTGTCCGCTTTGCCCCGGATTTATGGGAAATTCAGACAGTTTGATGATTTCTGCATAGTTCATTTTTTTTCGTTAGTACCTGAATAATTCTTCAATGTTGGATGTGTTCCTCGACGTTGCAGCCCTGGCATTCATCCAGATCATGGCATTGGCCAAGTCTTTGACTTTGTATGCAGCAAGCGCGAGGTCGGGAAATCCAACGGTTTCAGGAAGAGCTTCGTCCCAGCCCTCCACGGTTTCGGGCCATGGCGCGATGCATCGCAAGTGATCAATTCGGTCATACATCACCCAGGCCTCCCCGGACTTCAGACGCCAAAAGAAGAGCATTGACATTGGCCTGACCTGGTCGGCCCAGGGTATTTCGTGGGCCCGCCGCTGCGCAGGCTGCACCGTGGGAGCGGATGGCGCCTCAAGTTGAGCCTGTTGTCTCTCAAGATAAGCGTCACCCATCCGTTGACGGCTGTGGTGGAGTTTCATTCCTCTTTCCACGGCGCGAATCTCCAGCGGGTGTAGGGCACCCTCCATTTGCTGGAATCGGTCGACCAGGCGCCGGTTCGCGCTTGCTACATACCCATTTACGTCCGGCTGATAGATCCATACAAACTCTCCCTGATATCTCAGCCACTCCCTTGCCTTGTCCTGGGTGCGTAGCGATTCCGGGTCCGGCAACGGGCAATTGAAGACGATCTTGCCGTGACTAAGGTGGCTTTGATGGCTTGGCCGTTGATTGCCGATGTCAATGAACATGTCGACGTTGGAGCCATCCTGCAGTCTCAGCACCCCGATGGGTTGCCCTCTGGCTGCAGCCAGGTTCCAATCCGTGACCTTGACCGCTTCGGATTGCCACTCGGCGACTTCGCGCATTTACCCGAATCGCCCCTGCCTGGTTAGCACATGCCGGTAGGGTGGAAGGTCGAGCTGGGGAAGGTCGTGGAGGAACTGGACGCCCAGCCGGCGAAGGAGGTTATGAGCGCCGACCTCGCATTCAGGCCGCTCCTGCATTGCCAGGTGGCCGAAATGCCACTCGTTGACTTCCCCATGTTTGGCAACCAAGGGACTATTGCAGGACGGACAAAAGCAGCCGCACGCGGCTCCCCGTGCAACCTCGCCGATGAACCGCGTTTCGCCTTCGGTCGTGATGCCTGCAAAAAGCTCAGTCATTGCTTAAATTTCCCAAAACACCTGAGCATAGCCATTGGGGGGGAGGGCGAAGGATTTCTAAGGAGTACTGGTCTATTCAACCGAAGTACGTGATCGAGCCAAGGCTGGCAATACTGCTTGCTCGAGTGCTGCAGCGAATGAAGAGAACGGGCAGATCGCTAACGTTCGGATCGATGGGTACCACGCGCTTTGGACCCCAATTAGCCCATACCGCCACCCGGCTTCGTCCCCATATTTAAGGTTGACAACGGGCCCTCCGCTCATGCCGTCGATGTCCTTAACAACGCCTTCATAATCTTCGGCGAGTCGAGCGTAAAACTGGTTCTCAGCGCGTTTCCCAGCTTGCTCCGGAGCGTCTTCCTTGATCAACGGTGCCAACACGAACCGGGCACCGATATTGGTTTTACCGTCATACGATACCGACTCGGAAGGAATGCCAACTAGCGCCCAGTGATCGGACGCCACCATGTGATCACTCCAGGCTTCCTTTTCAAATGCTTCGACACTTCCCGCCTCAAGCTGCAACCGGTAGAGCGTGCCAAGGTGGACTGCAGCATAGTCGATGCCCAGCGTCTCGTCCTCGATAACCAGCCAACTCTCTAGGTTGAAGTCGAAAGGGATAGCGGTGTGATTGAACTTACCACGAGCCGCCGTCTGATCGCCCAATCGCCAGATGTCAAAGGTCGAGCCGCTCTTAAGAGCGGCGCGTACTGCGCGCAAAATGTGCCCAGCTGTCACATAAAACCATTGATCAGCAATTGCCATCACGAATCCCGAGAACACATGAGGCTTGTCGGGTTTGCCGGGCACGAACTGCAAGCATGAAAGGGAGACGAAATGCCTCCCGATGCTGAGGCCGACTCGCTCTGTGAGTGTGTTGGACATGATATTTATTTGGAGAGGTCGTGGACGGGAGCTCAGGTGATGTGTTCTGTCCCGATATCGCTAGCCTGAACCCCAGATCCACCTGACACGAGACAGTTCTTCACTCACAACATCTAGAAAAGCTGCGGACCACTCTTCAGACGTCAGCGCGTCATAGCCAGGCGGTGAAGCACCCAGCATCATTTCCATTGGGGTAAAGCCAACAAATTCCTTTTGCCGGCTCCGCAGGAAACTCCAGAGCAACGTGGTGGAAACGCCAGCATCGCGGTACTCCTGAATAACCTGTTTAAGCAGCGACTTGTCCAGGCGCTCACTGAGCTGAAACTTAGGGTAGCGCGGATCACCCGCTCGGCCGGGAGTGAGGGCCGCGAAGAGATCGCCCGCAACTTCTCGCTCGCGAACCTCCTCGAGCGTGCATTTCATCCGGTCAGCCATCTCGTCAATGGTCAGAACACCATATTCATGCTTGAAGCGATCGTGGTCGTGATCGTCAACTGCTGGATTGAGCTGTTCGATGATTGCCGCAATCTCCTCCTTAGACATTCGACTAATTGCCTTCAATACCTCACTTACGCTCACTAGCTGCGACCGTGCTTCGTCAATGCTCTCCCTCGGTGTCTTGAGGCGTCCGACCATGATTTTGGGGGAATCGATATCAGCGTTTGCAGCTTCGCCGGTGGAGGAGGGTGGACAGGGCACAGCGTCGATCAAGCGTATGTCCAGGCCAGCAGCCACAAGCGCGGCAGAGCTAGCCACAACCAGCAGCAGTTCATCTTTTTTGATACCACTGGTTGATGTTGACATGAGACTCTTTGATATCAATCGAACGGGCTAGCCTGCAGCGCCACCATGAAGAGAATCAATCAGGCGGATAACGTCATCTGCCCGGCCTGCTGAAACCGCTTGTTCTGCGGTCCGTTGACCGAATGCTGGAAGTGACTCTGCTCGAAACCAGCTAAGTGATTTCGCCAGGTTGCCACCGGATATGTCATAAGCGGCTTTGATGACGCGAAGGTTGTCCCTCAAATGGCTTTGGATGGCGGCAGCGCCCGGGGTTTTAGTGATTGCGCTCACGGATACCCGTGCATTTCGAGCCAGCGTTTCGACGTCCATCTCCAGCGGGCTAATGTAGCGAGCGGGCGAAATCATCGGTGCAAGCTCCGGATCCTGCAGGTCTTCGATGAACTTAGAAAGCGGTAGCGGCATGGCAATTTCCGGGGAAGGGCGGCTGTCAACGAAGCATCTGAACGTGACAGTCCTGCGCGGCGGTAATCACCTCCTGATCTCCGCCCTGTTGGATGATCTCGCGAGGCTTTTTACCGCCTAGATAGGATGAAGAGCTTTCAAACCAGGCGGCCAGCCGCCACGGATCGATTCTGGGGAACAGCTTAAGCACCATCCGGATTGCCGGCACCGGTCGCCAGTCAGCTCCAAAGGCATATCTTGGGTACCGATTTTTCCCCTCATACCTGACGGCGAAAATTTCGCCACTGCGCCTCCAGCGGTTTACGGTTGCGGCCGGATTGACTGGAGTACTTCCAGCGAACTGTCCGAGAGATACACCTACCTCGGTCGCAGTGAGCCAATCCGTGCCTCGATAGATGGCCTTGATTGCCTCGACATTCATGCGGGCGCGTCGAAGGTCCATGGCTTTTGGCGCCGCAGCACCGACCAAGATGCGAACCAGGTTTTGCACCTGTTCCGCTTTGTGAGCCTTAAGGCCGTCTACCAGGACTGGAGCCACGTTGGAGAGGGTGGCCCGCACTTGTTCTAGGTCGCCTGCACTCAGTTCCTCTGCGACGGAAATGACGAGATCGGTGGTCATAAGTCCCGGAAAGTTTGGCTCTCTCCGCTGCATGCCGCGGACTATCGCCGGCGGTTGGACTGCGATACAACGCTACCCGCCAAAGTTTTGGTCACCGGCGCCGAGTTGGGATTGTCCAAGGCCCGGGATGCTCGACTCTCAGTCTGGGCACCGGTCTGGGCTGAACTACCAGCCTGACGCAGCGCGGAGCCGGCTAGCGATCTTTGGACGGCGCTGGATGACGAACTGCCTAGCGCCTTGCCGGCGACGGAGGCAACGTGGGGCGAGGTTTGCTTGCTGTTCTTGCTCATGCTGAACTCCTGGCCCCATGATTCAAAGAAGGTGCCGTTGAGGCCCTGACACCTTAGCTGTATTTTCATACAGCACGTTGAGAAGTGCAAGAGCAAAGACCTGACTTATTGCGGTCAGCCAAGCATCTAAAGTTCAATAGGGTTTACGACCAAATGCCCCGCGTACAAGCGGTGGCTATGGCCAAGTAACGCATCCTTTGCCAGGTACTCTGCAGGGCAGGTGGTTCAATTTCGTTTCGCCGGACGCATGTCAAATTCGGCGAAGTCTGGCTATTGCTGCAAAGGAAAAGTGCAACGGAGGATTTTTTTGCGTAGCCGCTTGGGGGGAATGTCCAGCACTGAGTCGACATACATCACGCCCTCCGCTGTCTCGTAGATATCGACTTGACCAAGAGCCGATGGTTCCTCAGCCCTCCATACCGCCCGCAGAGGTTCCATCTTCCATCGGTTCGTACCGTTGACGTGACCTGGGGTCACGATCATCACTGAGTCCAGCTGAAGTTGATTCGTCGTGGCCTCCATTTGAGCCAGTTCTTCCACATCTGCAATTTTGGAAATCAACATCGTCCGGTTAAGCCCGAAGGAGTCACCGTCGATTGGGGGCTCAAACTGACTGAGGGATACCAGAAACCACAACCGGTGGAAGGCAAGTTCCGCTGTTCTCCAATGCGTCAAATCATCCCCAAAAAGGTTCAAAAATGGCGCGCGGTGTTCTTCGTAGGTGACGAACATATTAGTCAAGATGAAACCTATAGATTGTAGCTCTATAGGTCTCTAAAATTACTAATAGCGGGATGGTCCGCAAAGCAGAACATCAGAATAAATTCTCAAAAGCACTAAGGCTGACGCGTGCCGCTCGTGGGCTACCTCAGGAAGCCTTCAGCTTGGTCTCCAGCAGGACCTATGTCAGCAGCCTGGAGAGAGGGTTAAAAAGTCCAACTTTGCTCAAGGTGGATGCCCTGGCGGAGGTTTTGGAAGTTCATCCGTTAACGCTGTTAACACTCGCATATGTTGACCACAAGCATCCTAGGAGTGCGGATGCTCTTGTGGAGGGAGTGTTGAAAGAACTCCATCTCCTGTTAGCGCGAGAAAAAATTTGAGAGTCTCAGCAGTCAGCCGGTATTTCCAGTGAACTGTCCTAGAGATGTACCGACCTCGGCCGCAGTGAGCCAATCCGTGCCTTGATAGATGGCCTTGATTGCCTAGACATTCATCCGCGCGCTTCGAAGGTCCATGGCTTTTGGCGCCGCAGCTGAAACCTAAGCGGCATACTTTTATCTGAAACCGTCATCTAAGTTTACGTTATCGCTGTAATCCTCTGTGAAGTGACCTCAAAGGGCAGGGTGAGGGTGAGCAGGGCGCTCAGTCAACCAGCCAAACCTCCTGATTTTCAATATATTTATCACAGAGAAGATGGATATATTCGACAATTTCTAAATAAGCTGCTAAGGTTCCAGCATGCCGATACTTAGTGAGCTCGCTGATATCGTAAAACGCCAGAGATCCGAAATGGGTCTCAGCCAGGAGCGTCTTGCAGAGCTGGCCGGGTTATCGCGCTCCACGATCAACGCGCTTGAAGCCGGAAAGCTAGCCAACCTAAGCCTCACGCGCGCCGAGCGCCTGGTTAACGTGTTGGGTTACGGGCTGGGAGTGACAGGGGTCCGCAGGTCAAAATCAGATGAACAACCTGGCAGCGCGCTAGAAGTGGCCGCACGTTCAGGCGGCATCAGCTACGGCGAGCCGATACCGCCTGAGACACTACGTCACTCATTGATGACCGGCACCGTTCCTCCCAAGCACATTGCGCAACTGCGGGCCGTGCTGGACGAGGCGCCGTTGAGCGTGCTGACGGCGGCCGCTGCTGAATTGGAGTTGCAAAGCGGTGCGCCTCGCAGGGCAACTTGGCAGAAAATGCGTCAGCTGGCAGTGGTAATTGCCTGCACCCGGGACATCTGGGTCACCCCGCAGGCCTAGTTCAAGCCGCGGTTTCAAACTGGATTGACAGCCATAATTCCGCAAGCTAACCTAGAAGAAGAGCGAAGAGCTTGATATCCTATTGAATCAATGAAGAGGTGATCAACAAGAACCGGCGGGTAACCTGCGGGTTTTGTTGTTTTGGTGGTGTTGATTAGGCAGCGACCTTGGCCATCTGTCGGACATACGTAAGCAGCGCTGGCCAGGTGTTGACGATGCGGCAGTAACGGTGGCCAGGAGTCGCCGAAACGGGCCACTCAGCCAACCGAAATGGTTGGCAAGTTGTTTACAACTTTGCTTAATTAATAGCTACAACTTTGCTTGGGTAGTCGTGCGGCCCGTAACCGGGCTCCGGATCTGTGGATTTTTGATTTAACATAATATACATCGTGGAACATTAAACGTAATCGGAAAAAGGTCCGCCAGTGCCCCTCAGACCGCGCCGAACATGCCAAGCGCTTCCGGGCGCTGCTGGCCGATCAGGGCCTCAAGCACCCTGAGGCGGCGCAGTTCCTGCACGTCTCCCTGCGCACTTTACAGAACTGGCTGAGCGGTCGCCATGAAGTGCCTTACAGCGTTTTGAAGCTGCTGCGGCTGCTGCGCTACATGGAGCTTCCGGGCGACTCGTGGGCCGGCTGGCACTTCAGCCGGGGCCAGTTGGTCACGCCTGAGGGTCGGACCATCTCGGGCAAGGATGGCTCGTGGTGGTCGCTACTGGTTCGTCAGGCTCAGGGGTTCGGCCAGCTCTACCGGGAGGCACAAACGGCTTGCATGGACGCCTCATACGCCGTATCGTTGAATCAGGTGCCTGGACAGGAGGCGCGAGCCGCAAGGGACGACGCGGTCGCGCCCGGTCCCGCACCCGAATTAGCTACCCCCCCGAGTAACACGGGGGTAAATGACGGTAAGTGGTGCGAGAGTGGTGCGACAATGGCACCATGGCCACAAATATCCGACTCTCTCCTGCCCTCGATTCCCTCGCCCGCGCCTACTGCGAGCGGGTCGGAATTAGCCTCAATTCCCTCGTCGGTGTCGCCTTGGACGCCTATCTCCGAGGGCCTCAGACCCCCTCAGACCCCCCTGCTGCCGTCCAGTCTGTGGCCCCTGCACCACAGCCGCAAATCTCTCCAGGGGAGCAAGTGGCCCAGTTACGCCGTGAGTTTGCAAGGCCCCTTCCAGCTCCCAAGCCCAAGCACCCCGGCCCCAAGGCTCGACCCATCGAGCTTCACAACTACCGCGTCGAGCTTGAGGCGTGGAAGGCCGCTAACCCCGGCTCCTGACCCTCTGAGGGGTGCGGCATGAGGCGGGCCATGGATCGGGTCCGCTGGCTGGCTCCTGCTGTGCGTTGGTCGGCGCGGCTGGCCAATGAGGCCCGCTGGCTCCCGCTGCCCCTTCGCTGCCTGCCGCTGCGCCTGTGCGCCCTGCTCGTGAGGGCCATCGTATGAGCGCCTTCACAGACCGCATCTACGCCTCTTGGCTGGCCTCCAATGGCTCCACGCGTTCGCCTCGGCGGCCTTCGGGGTATGGGGGCGTGCCCCCATGGAAGCGAAGCGAAGCTGACCCCGTATCCAACGCACGCCGCCCAGCCTCTGAGCCGGTCGCGGAACGGGGCCTCGCACGGGCTCCCAAAGTGCCCGGCGCGCCCTGAAAGACGGTCCCCGGCCACGCTCTAAAAATTTACCCAACTCATGAAGAAACTGCATTAATCTAAAGGTACTCAATGACCTATACATCGTGGAACATTAAACGTAATCGGAAAAAGGTCCGCCAGTGCCCCTCAGACCGCGCCGAACATGCCAAGCGCTTCCGGGCGCTGCTGGCCGATCAGGGCCTCAAGCACCCTGAGGCGGCGCAGTTCCTGCACGTCTCCCTGCGCACTTTACAGAACTGGCTGAGCGGTCGCCATGAAGTGCCTTACAGCGTTTTGAAGCTGCTGCGGCTGCTGCGCTACATGGAGCTTCCGGGCGACTCGTGGGCCGGCTGGCACTTCAGCCGGGGCCAGTTGGTCACGCCTGAGGGTCGGACCATCTCGGGCAAGGATGGCTCGTGGTGGTCGCTACTGGTTCGTCAGGCTCAGGGGTTCGGCCAGCTCTACCGGGAGGCACAAACGGCTTGCATGGACGCCTCATACGCCGTATCGTTGAATCAGGTGCCTGGACAGGAGGCGCGAGCCGCAAGGGACGACGCGGTCGCGCCCGGTCCCGCACCCGAATTAGCTACCCCCCCGAGTAACACGGGGGTAAATGACGGTAAGTGGTGCGAGAGTGGTGCGACAATGGCACCATGGCCACAAATATCCGACTCTCTCCTGCCCTCGATTCCCTCGCCCGCGCCTACTGCGAGCGGGTCGGAATTAGCCTCAATTCCCTCGTCGGTGTCGCCTTGGACGCCTATCTCCGAGGGCCTCAGACCCCCTCAGACCCCCCTGCTGCCGTCCAGTCTGTGGCCCCTGCACCACAGCCGCAAATCTCTCCAGGGGAGCAAGTGGCCCAGTTACGCCGTGAGTTTGCAAGGCCCCTTCCAGCTCCCAAGCCCAAGCACCCCGGCCCCAAGGCTCGACCCATCGAGCTTCACAACTACCGCGTCGAGCTTGAGGCGTGGAAGGCCGCTAACCCCGGCTCCTGACCCTCTGAGGGGTGCGGCATGAGGCGGGCCATGGATCGGGTCCGCTGGCTGGCTCCTGCTGTGCGTTGGTCGGCGCGGCTGGCCAATGAGGCCCGCTGGCTCCCGCTGCCCCTTCGCTGCCTGCCGCTGCGCCTGTGCGCCCTGCTCGTGAGGGCCATCGTATGAGCGCCTTCACAGACCGCATCTACGCCTCTTGGCTGGCCTCCAATGGCTCCACGCGTTCGCCTCGGCGGCCTTCGGGGTATGGGGGCGTGCCCCCATGGAAGCGAAGCGAAGCTGACCCCGTATCCAACGCACGCCGCCCAGCCTCTGAGCCGGTCGCGGAACGGGGCCTCGCACGGGCTCCCAAAGTGCCCGGCGCGCCCTGAAAGACGGTCCCCGGCCACGCTCTAAAAATTTACCCAACTCATGAAGAAACTGCATTAATCTAAAGGTACTCAATGACCTA
This sequence comes from Polaromonas sp., assembly GCF_029945685.1. Taxonomy (GTDB): domain Bacteria; phylum Pseudomonadota; class Gammaproteobacteria; order Burkholderiales; family Burkholderiaceae_C; genus Polaromonas. Next base: position 84,788 of record NZ_JAQSDA010000020.1, read on the forward strand.
TACATCGTAGAAGATAAACCATGCAGGCCAAAACAGCAGAAATCGCTGCCAAGGCGCCCCAGCCCTGAAACCGCCCGCATCAGCCTTCCGCATCTGGCCGCTCATTTCAGCGTCATCCCCGATTCAACGATTTACCACTTGCCCGTGGCTTGCCGCTTGCGAACGGCTGCGGCGATGAGGTCTGCCGAATCTGTGCGGCTGACGCGCTGGGCAAAACCGATGGCTGTCAGGCCTTGCTGGTTTTTCAGCAAGGGATCGGCGCCGGCGTCCAGCAGCAGTTTGACCGCAGGTGTGGTGCCGTATTGGGCGGCCATCATCAGCGGTGTGGTGCCGTTGGGTGATTCGGCATCGATGTAGGCGTGGTTTTCAAGCAGCAGGTTCATGATGGCCAGGTGCCCCTTGCTGGCGGCGTAATGCAGCGGTGTCCAGCCGGTCTTGTTGACGTCGGCATCCCGCTTGATCAGGGCCGCGACCATTTCCGCGTCGCCCTTGATCGCGGCCAGCATCAGCGGGCTTTCCCCATTGGCGTTGAGCGCGTTGACATTGGTCTTGGGCCAGTCCAGCAAGGCCTGGGCGGCTTTCGGCGAGGGTTCCTGGATCGCCAGGGACAGGCCATGCTGGCCTTTGGGGTCGACCGTGTTGGCATCAAAACCGCGGGTCAGCAGTTGCCGGATGGCGCCAGGGTTGTCCTGCTTGATGGCCACGAAAAAATCTTCGTAGGAACCGGCGTGTGCTGAAATAAATCCAGTCAATACAGCTAGATAGACGGCTTTTTTAAAGTGATTAATGAGGTATGTTTTCATGCCAGAACACCCGAAAAAAGCCGCTCGAAGTTGCGGCTGGTGGCCTCGGCAACGGCCTCGACCGGCATCTGCCGGATCTCGGCGACCTGCCTGGCCACATAAGGAACATAGGACGGGTTGTTGGTTTTGCCGCGGTAAGGCATGGGCGCCAGGTAGGGGCTGTCGGTCTCGATCAGGGTGCGGTCCAGTGGCACAAAACGGGCCACTTCGCGCAGGTCGGCGGCGTTCTTGAAGGTCAGGATGCCGGAAAACGAGATGTAGAAGCCCAGGTCCAGCGCGGCGCGGGCCACCTCGGCGGTTTCGGTGAAGCAGTGAAACACCCCGCCGGCCCGCCCTGCTCCGTCGGCGGTTTCGCCCTCTTCCTTCAGGATGGCCAGCGTGTCGTTTGATGCGCTGCGGGTGTGGATCACCAGCGGCTTTCGGGTCTGACGGGCGGCGCGGATGTGGGTTCGAAAGCGTTCGCGTTGCCAGTGCATGTCGGCGATGCTGCGTTCGCCCAAGCGGTAGTAATCCAGTCCGGTTTCGCCAATGGCCACCACCTTGGGCAAGGCGGCACGTTGCACCAGGTCGTCCAGGGTCGGCTCGGTCACACCTTCGTTGTCGGGGTGGACGCCGACGCTGCACCAGAAGTTGTCATAGGTGGTGGCCAGCGCATGAACCGTCCCGAACTCTTCGAGCGTGGTGCAGATGCACAGCGCGCGGTCCACCTGGGCCTGCGCCATGGCTTCGCGTATCTGCGGCAACTGGGCCTGGAGCTCGGGAAAACTCAGGTGGCAATGGGAGTCGGTGAACATCGGCAGGGCATTTTCAGTATCAAAAATGGCTGTAGCCCATGCTGGATGGGCGCAGACAGCTATAAAAAAAAGAAGCGGGCCCGCAGTGGACCTGCAAGGGCCTGGTGCACTAGATCGTCTGCGTGGGACGGTCGGAGGCCAGGTGGGCGCCGAGGATTTCCTCGATCTTGATCTTCAGCAGGCGGGACTTTTCGTCGTTGGGAAAACGCACGCCCACACCCTGGGTGCGGTTGCCGGAAGCCCGCGCAGGAGTGACCCAGGCCACTTTTCCGGCCACCGGATAGCGCTGCGTGTCTTCGGGCAAGGTCATCAGCACATACACGTCGTCGCCGAGTTTGTAGTCCCGTGCCGAAGGGATGAACACGCCGCCTTCGGCGAACAGCGGGATATAGGCGGCGTAGAGCGCGGCTTTTTCGCGAATGGCCAGCTGGATGACACTGGGCCGGGCTGCGCTGGAACTGGTGGCGGTGGCACCGGCGGCACCGGGAGAACCAGCAGGAGGCGTTGTACTCATGGGCCTAGTTTATCGGGTTGACCGCCGGACTGTCAGCAAGAAACGGCGCTTATTTTGAATTGAGTGCCAGCTGTGCGCGGCTGACCAGGGCTTCGAGCATCAGCCCGGGGTTGTAGGGGTGTTCCACGGTACGGGCCGTGGCGGCCAGTTCCTTGGCCCAGGCGCTCAACGCGGCAAAACCGGGGCCAACACCTGTGCCAGCCGCGCCCGCCGCACCGGGTTTGCCGGCAGGCTGCACCGGCAAGTCAGCGTGGCGAAAAAACCGCGGTTCGGCGCCGGCCCGGGTGGCCAGCATGTCGTGGCAGAGCTTCTGCAGCGCGTCAACGGCCTGGGCCGGCCCGAAGTCGCTGAGCGCCCCGACCTCGCCCCGGGCCATGGCTTTGGGCAGGGCCTGCCAGTGCTGGGCGATGGCGCTGCTCGGTCCGGCCTGCGCGCGTTCCAGCGCGTCGGCGGGCCGGCCGCCGGCGGCGGCCAGCAGCGTGTGGAGGTCGGCAGCGGCCGGCAGTTTGCCGGCCTTGCCTTCCGGCCCGGCCCGCTCGGCCAGCCAGGCCAGCGCCTGGTCGAAATCCGGCCAGTGCATGGTGTGGCCCTGGCAGCGGCTGCGGATGGTGGGGAGCAACTGGTGCGCGGCCTCGGTGGCGAGGATGAACTGCACCGCCCCGGGCGGCTCTTCCAGCGTCTTGAGCAGCGTGTTGGTGGTGATCGCGTTCATGCGTTCGGCCGGATAGACCAGCACCACCTTGGTGTTGCCGCGCGAACGCGTGAACTGCGTGAAGGTCACCGCCTCGCGTGCCGCGTCGACCTTGATCTCCTTGCTGGGCTTGCGTTTCTTGCTGTCCAGGTCGTCCTGGGTTTTTTCGTCCAGCGGCCAGCCGAGGCTCAAGGAAAGGGTTTCAGGCATCAGCATGCAGAGGTCGGCATGGGTGTGGACGTCGACCGCATGACAGCTGCCGCACACGCCGCAGGCGCCCTGCGCCGTGGGTTGCTCGCACAGCCAGGCCCGCGCCAGCGCCAGCGCCAGGTCGAACTGGCCCAGCCCGGACGGACCGCTGAGCAGCCAGGCATGGCCGCGCTGGGCCAGCAGGGTTTCCAGCTGGGTCTGCAGCCAGGGAGCCAGGGGCGGGCTGGGTGCGGTGGAATCGCTGGTCATCAGAGCCAGCCCTTGCCGGTAAACACACTGTGCACCGACTGCCACACGGCCTCGCGTGTCTGGCCGGCGTCGATACGGGCAAAACGCCCGGGGTCGGCGGCCATGCGGTCGGCGTAGCCCTGGACCACCCGGCGGAAAAACGCCACCGGCTGGGCTTCGAACCGGTCGGGCACGCGGGCGCCGGTCAGGCGCCGGGCGGCTTCTTCGGGCGGCAGGTCGAACCAGACCGTCAGGTCGGGCTGGACCATCGGCGCAGGCTCTTCCTTTGGGCCGAGTTCAAGAACAAAATCACGCCCCAGCCCCCGTGCATCCTGCGCCCACAGCTCCAGTTTTGATAGCACATCCAAGTCGAAGCCGCGTCCGCCGCCCTGGTAGGCAAAGGTCGCGTCGGTGAAGCGGTCGCACAGCACCACATCACCGCGTGCCAGTGCCGGGACGATCACGGTCGTCAAGTGGTCGCGCCGCGCCGCAAAAATCAGCAGGGCTTCGGTCAGCGGGTCCATCACATCGTTGAGGATCAGGGCGCGCAGCTTCTCGGCCAGTGGCGTGCCGCCGGGCTCGCGGCTCAGGGTCACGGCCCTGCCCTGCGCCTTGAAGGCCTCGGCCAGCGCGCTGATGTGCGTGGATTTGCCCGCGCCGTCTATGCCTTCGAAGCTGATGAACAGGCCCGCAGCGACAGTCACAGGCGTACCTCTTTTTCAGCCGGGGCTGCGGAACCGGCTTTGCCGGGCCGCAGGTGCAGCGACGACACGTCGGTGCGGCGCGTGGGGGCCATCGAATTTTCCGACGGGCCGCCCCTAGGAAAATTAGCCCCCTCGGGGGGCAGCGACGACACGTCAGTGCGGAGCGTGGGGGCCATTACTGATTTCGTTGGAACTTGTTGACGGCACGGTTGTGCTCGTCCAGCGTGCTGCTGAAATGGCTGGTGCCGTCGCCGCGCGCCACAAAATACAGGGCCTTGGTCTGGGCCGGCTGCACCGCGGCCAGCAGGGCGGCCTTGCCGGGCATGGCAATCGGTGTGGGCGGCAGGCCGGGGCGGGTGTAGGTGTTGTACGGGGTGTCGGCCAGCAGATCGCGCTTGCGCAGATTGCCATTGAACTGCTCGCCCATGCCGTAAATCACCGTCGGGTCGGTCTGCAGCAACATGCCGACGCGCAGGCGGTTGCTGAACACCCCGCCGATCTCCGGCCGGTCCGAGGGTTTGCCGGTTTCCTTTTCGACAATGCTGGCCAGGATCAGGGCTTCATCGGGCGTTTTCAGGGGCGTGTCCGCGCTGCGCAGGGCCCAGGCCGCTTCCAGGCGTTTGTCCATCGCGCGGGCCGCGCGTTTGAGGACCGCCAGGTCGCTCGAGCCCTTGGCATAGGTGTAGGTGTCGGGGAAAAACCGGCCCTCGGGATGCACGCCCGGCTTGCCCAGCTGCGCCATGATGGCTTGCCCGTCCAGCCCCTGGGTGTCAGGCTTGAGGGCTTCTGCCTTTTGCAGGGCGGCACGCACCTGGCGAAAGGTCCAGCCCTCGACCAGGGTCACGCTTTTGAGGCTTTCCTCGCCGCGCACCAGCATGCTCAGCAGCGTGCGCGGCGTGGTGCCCGGCGTGATCTCGTAACTGCCGGCCTTGATCTGGCGCGCCTGGCCCGAGAGGCGAAACCAGGCATACAGCAACACCGGCTGCACCTCGGCACCGCTGGCCGCCACGACCTCGGCCACGCGCTGGGCGGGGGTGCCGGGCTCGATCTCCAGGTCCAGCACCTGGCTGCCGGGCTGCAGCTTCAGGGTCAGCGGTTCGTGCAGCCACCAGCCGACGGCACCAAAGACCACCAGACCGGCGAGAAACGCCAACACGAGCAAACTCATCAAGAAACGACGCACAACCCTGTTACCTTCCAGAAAACGACTGGTCTATGATAATTCAGCCCATGTTGACCTTCCCTTCCGATTCCCCTCCTTCCCCTGCTGCTTCACTGCCATGGACCACCTTGCCGTCCGGCGTTGCCGAGCTGACGCACCTGGGCCTGATCCGGGTCGCCGGTGAAGAGGCCGCCAAATTCCTCCAGGGCCAGCTGACGCAGGACGTGGCGCTGCTGGGCCTGTCCGAAGCGCGCCTGGCCGCGTTCTGCAATGCCAAGGGCCGCATGCAGGCCAGCTTCATTGTTTTCAAACGCAGCGAAGGCGAGATCCTGCTGGTCTGCAGCCGCGACATTCTGGCCGCCACCCTCAAGCGCCTGTCCATGTTTGTGCTGCGTGCCAAAGCCAGACTGAGCGACGCGACCGCGGACTACACCCTCTGCGGACTGGCTGGTGGTGCTATCGAAACCATAGCTGTTGACGCACATCCCGCCTGGGCAAAGCTCAATTTTGATGCTGCAAACCTGGTGTTTCTGTATCCCGGCGCCGGCCAGCCGCGCGCCTTGTGGTGTGCACCGGCCGGCACGCCGGTGCCAGCCGGTGAGGCGTTGTCGCTGGCGCACTGGCACTGGCTCGAGGTGCAGTCCGGCATCGCCATGATCACGCAGCCGATTTTCGAAGCCTTTGTGCCGCAGATGCTCAACTACGAGTCGGTCGGCGGCGTGAGTTTCAAGAAAGGCTGTTACCCCGGCCAGGAAATCGTGGCGCGCAGCCAGTTTCGCGGCACGCTCAAACGCCGCGCCCATGTGGCGCACACCAATGGCACACCGCAGGTCGGCCAGGAGGTGTTCCATGCCGCCGACTCAGAACAACCTTGCGGCCTGGTGGCCGCCTGCGCACCCCACCCGGCGGCAGGTTTTGATCTGATCGTGTCCCTGCAGACCGCGGCGGCAGCCGATGCCGCCGGCGGCCGGCTGACCCTGGGCAGTGCCAGCGGTCCTGCCCTGGCGCTGCTGCCCCTGCCCTATGCTTTGCTTGAAGATATCTGACACCAAGCGATGTGCCTGATCGCCTTTGCCATTGGCGCCTCGCAGCGCTGGCCGCTGGTGATCGCCGCCAACCGCGATGAATTCCTGAACCGGCCCACGGCGCCGCTGGCGCGCTGGACCACCGATGCTGGCCAGGAAGTGATCTCCGGGCGTGACCTGCGCGCCGGCGGAACCTGGCTGGGCCTGAGTCCCGGCGGGCGGGTGGCGATGCTGACCAATGTGCGCGAGCCGCACCCGGTCGCCGGCGAACGCTCCCGCGGTGAGCTGGTCATGCGCTGGCTGGAAGGCCAGATGGATGCCGGCGGGTTCATGGCGCAGACTGACAGCGCGGCCTATGGCGCCTTCAACCTGGTGCTCGGTGATTTCCAGTCGTCCGCCTGGCACTGGCTCAGCAATCAGACCGACCCAGACGCCGGCCCGATCCGGGGCTGGCAATCGTGCGCGCTCAAGCCCGGCGTGTATGGCCTGTCCAACGGCGCGCTGGACACGCCCTGGCCCAAAACCCGCGCGCTGAAAGCCGCGCTGCGCAACGCGCTGGATGCGGACCGACAGGAGGACCTGCAGGCCGGGCTCTGGTCCGCCCTGCAGGACAGGCAGCGCCCCGGCGACGCCCAGCTGCCGCGTACCGGTGTGCCGTTGGCGCTGGAACGCGCGCTCTCCAGTGTGTTTGTCGATTTTCCCGAACATGCTTATGGAACGCGCAGCAGCACGGTGCTGGTAGCGCGGGCCGGGGAACGTGCGTCTACGGAGGTCACGTGGGACATCGAGATCGATGAAGTCACCCACACCCACGACGTCCGGCATGGCGCGCTGCGGGGCAGCGACAAACGCTGCCAGCTCATCTGGCAACAGGGCCGGGCCCCGCTGTAAATTCAGACGGCGGTTTTTCTAAAGCGGCTTGACCATCTCGATGTGGGCAATCGCCACCTCATCGAAAGGCTCGCCGCGTGGCGTGAAACCCATGCGGCTGTAAAAACCTTCGGCGCTGCGCTGGGCGTGCAGCAATACCTCGGTGTCGCCACGTAGCCGGGCCTGGGCCATCAGGGCGTGCAACAGGTCGCGCCCCAGGCGCGTGCCGCGCAGCACCCGGCTCACCGCCATGCGACCGATTTTTCCGGTGCCGGGGGCGTGTTGCAGCAGCCGGCCGGTGGCCACCGGCTGGCCCAGGCCGTTGTAGGCCACGGCGTGCACGGCGCTGTGGTCGGCTTCGTCCCACTCCATCTCCAGCGGAATGCCCTGCTCTTCGATGAACACTTCGGAGCGAATGGCACCCGCATGGGGGCCGAGTTCGGCCCAGGAGCCGAGCTTGAGCGACACCATGGGCTCGCCGGCTTCATAGGCAGTCAGAATGCGGCGCAAGCCGTCGGGCACCGGCCGGGAGGTTTGCGTGACCGGGTCGGCAAACACATAGATCAACTCGCTGGTGATCAGCAACTGATCGCCACGGAAAATCGCGCCGGTGAACACCATCGACGAGGTGCCGATGCGCGAGCACTTCATGGCAACGTCGAGCTGGTCGTCGCAACGCGCCGAAGCATGGAATTCGACGGTGGCTTTCTTGACATACAGCTCGCCGCCCAGCTGGTGCATGGCCTGTTCGTACGGCAGGGCCAGCGCACGCCAGTAGTCGGTGACCGCCGTGTCGAAGTACATCAGGTAGTGTGCGTTGAAGACAATCTTCTGCATGTCCACTTCGGCCCAGCGCACGCGCAGGCGGTGAAAAAATCGGAAGTCCTGTCGTTTCATGGGTCAGTCGCTTTCAGAAAAAGCACGGTGCAAGGCGCTGGCCGCGTCGGCATGGGCTTGCCGCGCCTCGGGAATCATGCGTCCCATCTTGATGAACTCGTGGGTGACGCCGCGATAGATTTCAAGATCAACCGCCACGCCGGCGGTGCGCAGCTTGTCGGCGTACATCACACCTTCGTCGACCAGCGGGTCGCATTCGGCCAGGCCGACCCAGGCGGGGGCCACGCCGTCCACATCGGGCGTGTTCAGGGGCGCGAAACGCCAGTCCTCGCGGTCGGCCGGGCTGCGCACGTAGCGGCTGAAAAACCAGTTGATCTCGCGCTCCTCGAGCACAAACCCGCGTGCAAACTGGCGGTGCGAGGCTGTGTCCTGGTGGGCCGAGCAGCCAGGGTAAAACAGCAGTTGCAGGGCCAGCGGCAGGCCGGCATCGCGGGCCAGCACCGCACACATCGCGGCCAGGGTGCCGCCGGCGCTGTCGCCACCCACCGCCATGCGGCTGCCGTCCAGACCGAGCCCGCCCGCATGGGTGGCCAGCCAGTGCAGCGCATCCTCAGCGTCATGGGCGGCCGTCGGAAACCTGTGCTCCGGGGCGAGCCGGTACTCCAGCGACACCACCGCGCAACCGGCCAGGAGGCTGAGCTGGCGGCACAAAATGTCATGCGTCGCGATGCTGCCTATGGTGAACCCGCCGCCGTGGAAATACAGCAGCACCGGCAGCTTGTCGGTTGAAGGCGCGCACAGCCGGGCCGGCAAGCCATGGCCGTCGCGCGCCGGAAGGTGGAAGTCTTCGACCCGGGCCAAGGCAGGTTTGGGAATTTCCAGCACGCCGGCGCCGGCCTCGTAGGCCACGCGGGCCTGGGTGGCGGTCAGCGTGTGAAACGCCGGGTGCCCTGCCCGCCCCATGCGGCTGATCACGTCGCGCATGGCGGGCGTCAGCAGGGCGTGTGCTGCCTGTCCCCGCATTTACCGGCCGGCCAGAAACATCGTCTGGGCGCCCGCTATCGCCAAAGTGACCATCATCCGGGTATGCATGCAAGTCAAGAGAGTCTCCAGCCGGTAAAGTAGTGTGTTCAGGTTGGGGCAGGAATACGCCAACCGCCCAGCATCGTACAACGCCGAAAGACAAGCAAACCATGGCCTTTATCTACTACGTGACACAGATCCAGTTCGACTACGGCGCGGTCAAGCTCCTCAAGCAGGAATGTGAACGTGTGAGCATCAGCCGGCCGCTGGTCATCACCGACGCCGGCGTCAAGGCGGCCGGCGTTCTGCAAAAAGCACTCGACGCCCTGCCCGGCATGACGGTGGCCGTGTTTGACCAGACGCCGTCCAACCCGACCGAGGCCGCCGTGCGCGCCGCAGCCGCCATGTACAAGGCCCAGGGCTGCGACGGCCTGATCGCCGTCGGCGGCGGCTCGGCGATCGACTGCGCCAAGGGCGTGGCGATTGCCGCCACCCACGAAGGCCCGCTCAAGACCTACGCCACCATCGAGGGCGGCTCGCTCAAGATCACCGACCGCGCGGTGCCGCTGATTGCCGTGCCCACCACCAGCGGCACCGGCAGCGAGGTGGCGCGCGGCGCCATCATCATCCTGGACGACCACCGCAAGCTCGGTTTTCACTCCTGGCACATCGTTCCGAAAGCCGCGATCTGCGACCCCGAACTGACACTGGGCCTGCCGCCCCAACTGACGGCGGCCACCGGCATGGACGCGATTGCGCACTGCATGGAAACGTTCATGGCGCCCGCCTTCAACCCGCCGGCTGACGGCATAGGCCTGGACGGCCTGCAGCGCGGCTGGGCCCACATCGAGCGCGCCACCAAAGACGGCAGCGACCGCGAAGCCCGGCTCAACATGATGAGCGCGTCCATGCAGGGTGCGATGGCCTTCCAGAAAGGCCTGGGCTGCGTGCATTCGCTGAGCCACAGCCTGGGCGGCGTCGATCCGCGCCTGCACCACGGCTGCCTCAACGCGATGTTCCTGCCCGCGGTGATCCGCTTCAATGCGGGTGCCGAATCGATTCAGAGAGAAAAACGTCTGGAACGCATGGCCCACGCCATGGGGCTGGCCGCCGGCAGCGATGTGGCCGACGCGGTACGCGACATGAATGCCCGCCTCGGCCTGCCCACTGGCCTGGCCGCCATGGGCGTCACACGTGAGCAGTTCCCCGACATCATCAAGGGCGCGATGGCCGACCACTGTCACAAGACCAATCCAAGGATTGCGACGGCTGAGGAGTATGCGGGGATGTTGGCTGATTCATTTTAATCAAGGTTCGCGTCATGATCGACTCGATTCTCAAATACTTATCTTTGATTACTTTGGCAGGAGCCGCTGTCTCGTTCGCTTTTGGATTCATTAAATATATGGATCAGCGCAATCGCGAGGAACGTACAAAGCGCTTTGAACTATTTCATGGTTTGATGCGCAGGGTTTCGGCGCGAGGAGATGCTGCGGGCGAGGGGCTTCCCCTCACCCAGCAACTAGCCGCAATTTATGAGCTGCAGCAATTCAATGAATATGCGTACGCTTCCATCCCGATCCTGGAACATCTCAGAACGAGTTTTGCGACATCAACGGCATCTGCTCCCTTGCTGACAGCTATTGACAGCACCATCGCGAAGCTCCGCCAAGGTTACAAACCTACACTCTGACAAGCTTGATCACCCCTCCGCAGGCTGCCGAATCAAACTTTCGGCCGGAATCCCCAGCCCGATGTGCAGCTTCCACACCATGGCCATGGTGAGTTTTCTTTTGCCATTGAGCACTTCGTACACCCGGTTGCGCTGGCCAATCATGGGCTCCAGGTCTTTGGGTTTGAGGCCTTGCTGCTCCATGCGGAATTTGATGGCTTCCACTGGATCGGGCGGATCTATCGGGTAATGCTTGGCCTCGTAGGCTTCGATCAGCGTGAGCATGGCTTCAAAATGCGCGCCGGCGTCGCTGTCAACCTCAGGTTCGTTCTCGAAATACGGCGCCACCAATTGCAGCGCGGCCTGGTAATCGGTCTCGGTGCGAATCGGGTGAATGGGATAAACATTCCTTTTCATGGCTGGTTCTCCACGGTGGCGGCGTCGATGGCATCGTATTGCGCATGGGTGCCAACAAACTTGATGTACAGGGCCGCAAAGCGGTAGGCTACCGCCACCACCAGACGGTAATCGTTGCCCTTGATGTTGAACACCACCCGGTTGGCCCCCACAAAACTGGCACTGGCATACCGGAGCTTGATGTCCTGCGGGGTCTTCCACTGTGCGTGGCTGGCATCTTCAAACCAGGTTTGAAAGGCCTGCTTTGAAGCAGGGTGCTTGCACCAAAAATCCACCAGCGTCGCTTTTGAAATGACCCGCATATGCGTATTTTAGTCCCATTTTGGGATCAATGTAAAACCATTAGTTCTGGAGATCAGCGAGTTCGTCAGATCGCCTCCACCCGCCCCATATCCGGCTTCGCCAGCCAGCCCTGAAACTCATCAGCCAGTTGCCGGCTCGCGGCCACCGCCGTGCTCCAGGCCTTGATGCGTCCCGGCAGGTCGTTGCCATAGCGCAAGAAGTCGTTGCGGTCGGGCAGCTTGGCATTCGGCAAGGTGCTGATCCAGGCCGGATCGGGTGCCAGCAGCAGCATGTTGTCGAGAAAATGGGTGGCGCCGTGGCGCCATTTCAGGCCCTTGTCGAGCCAGCCGGGCACCACGGCTTTCTGGAAGTGCGGGTACAGCACCAGGCCCTGGTTTTTGGAATGATTTTGGCCGCTAGCCCCCGCCCCATCTGCGCCAGTAGCTATCAAATCAGAAGCATAGTTGAGGTGCAGGTGGTAGTCGGTGATGCCGCCGTCCCAGTAGGCACCGGGCGGGGCGCCGGGGATGTCACGCACCGAACGCAGCATGAAGGGAATCGAACAACTGGCCTGCAGCGCCGGGTTGAAGTTTTCTTCCGTCAAGGCCACCTGCCGAGTGCGATAGTCGCTGGTGGCGAAGGGCAGCGGCGCGTGCTGGCTGGAAAAAACCACGCGCTCCAGCCAGGCGCCCATGGCCTTGCGGTGCACGGTGTTGGTCAGAAACGCGCCGAAGTACCCCAGCGGCGTGCGCAGGCCATGCTCACGGCCCAGCAGGTGCCGGCCGCGCGACGTCACGATGTGCAGGCGGTAACGTGGGTGCTGCAGCACCTCCTGCACACGTCCGCCGTAAAAGGCCGCCAGGCTCCGCCCGAACATCTCGCTGACCAGGTCGGCGCTGGGCCGCTTGCGGCCGGGCTCGGCCGCGAAATGCTGGGCGATGTAGTCGTCTTCCAGCCGCTGGAAGGCCTCGACCGGGTTGGCCAGACAGGCCGTCGCCATGCGCCAGGCACCGATCGACGCGCCGACCAGGTGCACTGGCTGCTCGGGCGACGCCAGCCAGTCGCCGAAGATGAAGCGGTCCAGCGGCCCCAGCACCAGACCCTTGGGCCCGCCGGCCGCGCCCGGCACCACGCGCACGTCCTGCGGGCGCAGGCCGTGTTGTTCGATGTGCCGCCTGGCCTGGGGGCCGGCGTAAAGGCGGAGGGCTTGCATGGATGAATCGCGGTTGCTATGGTTCTGGTAGCTGCTTGCGCCCGTTTTTATTGGGCTGCAGGCCGATTTGACATCAAAAACCGGCGCCCCGCAGCCTTCTGCGCGACAAACGCTATTTCTTCAGGGCGGCCAGCTTGCTGAAGGCAGACTCCATCGCCGTCGATGTCGCCGGCTGCGGCGCCCGGCCTTGCCCGCCACTGTAGTTGCCGCCGCGGCCCTGGCTCTGCCCCGGCCGCGCGCCTTCAAAGCGGTTCTCGCGCGGGCCTCCTTCCCTGCCCTGGCGCGCCGGGGCAGCGTCCAGCTTCATGGTCAGGGCGATGCGCTTGCGGGCGACGTCGACCTCGGTCACGCGCACCTTGACGATGTCGCCGGTCTTGACCACCTCGCGCGCGTCGGTCACAAACTTGTTGGACAACTGGCTTACATGAACCAGGCCGTCCTGGTGCACGCCGATGTCGATGAAGGCGCCAAAGGCGGCCACGTTGCTGACCGTGCCTTCCAGCGTCATGCCTTCCTTCAAATCCTTGATGTCTTCGACGCCGTCGTTGAAACGCGCCACCTTGAAGTCGGGGCGCGGGTCGCGGCCGGGTTTTTCGAGCTCGGCAATGATGTCCTTCACGGTAATCACGCCGAACTGCTCGTTGGCGAACAGCTCGGGCTTGAGCGTCTTGAGCATGTCGGCGCGGCCCATCAGTTCGGCCACCGGCTTGCCGGTGTGCGCCATGATTTTTTCGACCACCGGGTAGGTTTCGGGGTGCACGCCGGTCATGTCCAGCGGGTTGCTGCCCTCGGCCTGGCTGCGCAGGCGCAAGAAGCCGGCGCTTTGCTCGAAGGTCTTGGCGCCCAGGCCGCTGACTTTCAGCAAATCGGTGCGGCTGGCAAAGGCCCCGTTGGCATCGCGCCAGCGCACCACCGCCTTGGCGACCGTATTGCTCAGCCCGGAGACACGCGCCAGCAGCGGCACGCTGGCGGTGTTGAGGTCCACACCGACGCTGTTGACGCAATCCTCGACCACGGTGTCCAGGCTGCGCGCCAGGTCGCTCTGGTTGACGTCATGCTGGTACTGGCCGACACCGATGGACTTGGGATCGATCTTGACCAGTTCGGCGAGCGGGTCCTGCAGCCGGCGCGCAATACTCGCGGCGCCGCGCAGACTGACGTCCACGTCGGGCATTTCCTGGCTGGCAAATTCACTGGCCGAATAGACCGAGGCGCCGGCTTCGCTGACCACGACTTTTTCGATCACCTGCCCGACCTTGGCCAAACCCTTGATCAGGTCAGCAGCGAGCTTGTCGGTTTCGCGGCTGGCCGTGCCGTTGCCGATGGCGATCAGGTTCACGCCGTGTTTCTCGCAGAGTTTGGCCAGGGTGTGCAGCGAGCCGTCCCAGTCCTTGCGCGGCTCGTGCGGAAAAACCGTGGCGGTTTCGACCAGCTTGCCGGTGGCGTCCACCACCGCGACCTTGACGCCGGTGCGTATGCCCGGGTCCAGGCCCATGACCACACGCGGGCCGGCCGGCGCGGCCAGCAGCAGATCGCGCAGGTTGTCGGCAAACACCTTGATCGCGACTTTTTCAGCCTCTTCGCGCAGGCGGCTGAACAGGTCGCGCTCGATCGACAGGCTCAGCTTGACCTTCCAGGTCCAGGCCACACACTTGCGCAGCAGGTCGTCGGCCGCCCTGCCCTTGTGGCTCCAGCCCAGGTAAACGGCGATTTTTCCTTCCGCGATGCTCGGCTTGCCCGGCTCGGGGATCTCGGGCAGCAGCAGCTTGGCGTCGAGGATTTCCAGCCCGCGGCCGCGGAACACCGCCAGCGCGCGGTGCGAGGGCACGCGGCCAATCGGCTCGTCGTAGTCGAAATAGTCGCGAAACTTGCTGTTGTCGATGTTGTTTTCATCCTTGCCGCTGACCAGCTTGGACGACAGCAGCCCTTCGCTCCACAGCCACTGGCGCAGCATCTGCAGCAGGCCCGCATCTTCGGCCCAGCGTTCGCTGAGGATGTCGCGCACGCCGTCCAGCACCGCCTGCACCGTGGTGAAGTCGTCGCCACTTTCCATTTTTTCGGCCTTGACAAAGGCGAGCGCCTCGTCGGCCGGCACCAGCGCCGGATCGGCAAACAGTTTGTCGGCCAGCGGTTCAATACCGGCTTCGCGCGCCATCTGGCCCTTGGTGCGGCGCTTCTGCTTGAAGGGCAGGTAGAGGTCTTCGAGCTCCTGCTTGGTAGGCGCAGCGGCAATCGCGGCCGCCAGCTCGGGCGTCAGTTTGCCTTGCTCCTGGATGCTTTTGAGCACGGCCTCACGCCGCTCCTCGAGCTCGCGCAGGTAGCCGAGGCGAAATTCGAGCTCGCGCAGCTGGATGTCGTCGAGACCGCCGGTGACTTCCTTGCGGTAACGCGCGACAAACGGCACGGTGGCGCCGCCGTCGAGCAGCTCCACGGCGGTTTTGACCTGGTGTTCCTGGACCTTGATTTCTGCGGCGATCTGGCGAATGATTTTTTGCATGGATGTCTGAAATGGCTCTGCTGGAATGGGCGGCAAAGTGGGCGAGTGTGCCACACCGCGAAAGCCGCCCTGCCGGGACAAACTCCGCTACCATCCTGACTCCCCTTTCATCAACCCGGCACCCAGGAATTTCATGGCAGTCGAACAAGGCAGCGAGCTGGTCAAGGTGGTGGTGTTGCTGGCTGCCGGTGTGCTGGCCGTGCCGTTGTTCAAACGGCTGGGCCTGGGCTCGGTGCTGGGTTACTTGGCCGCCGGGCTGGCCATTGGACCCTTCGGCCTGGGCTTGTTCAGCGAAGCGGGAACCATCCTGCACCTGGCCGAACTCGGCGTCGTGATGTTCCTGTTTGTCATCGGGCTGGAGATGCAGCCGACCCGGCTCTGGACGCTGCGGCGCCAGATCTTCGGCCTGGGCCTGATGCAGGTGGTGGTTTGCGGCGCCCTGCTGACGGGCCTGGGCATACTAGCCGGGCTCAAACCCGTGGTGGCTTTCATCGCGGCCATGGGTTTTGTGCTGTCGTCCACCGCCATCGTGATGCAGCTGCTCGAGGAACGCGGCGACACCTCCACCCCGCGCGGCCAGCGCATGGTGTCCATCCTGCTGCTGGAAGACCTCGCCATCGTGCCCTTGCTGGCGATTGTGGCTTTCCTGGCGCCTGACGAAACCGATGGCGTGTCCCGCTGGGTCAGCATCGGGGTGGCGCTGGCGGCCATCATTGGCCTGGTGGCGGTGAGCCGCTGGCTGCTCAACCCGCTGTTTCGCGTGCTGGCCAAGGCCAAGGCCCGCGAGGTGATGACGGCCGCCGCCCTGCTGGTGGTGCTGGGCGCCGCGCTGGCCATGCAGTGGGGCGGGCTGTCGATGGCGTTGGGCGCGTTTGCTGCCGGAGTGATGTTGTCGGAGTCGACCTTCCGGCATCAGCTGGAAGCCGACATCGAGCCCTTCCGCGGCATTTTGCTGGGCCTGTTTTTCATGGGTGTGGGCATGTCGCTGGACCTCACGCTGGTGCTGGCCGACTGGCCGCTGATTGTTGGCGGCGTGCTGGCCTACATGGCGTTCAAGGGCCTGGGTATTTACACCGTGGCCCGCATCACCAAGTCCAGCCATGGCGACGCGCTGCAGCGCACCGCCATGATGGCCCAGGGCGGTGAATTTGCCTTTGTGCTGTATTCGGCTGCGGCCGCGGCCGGCATCGTGCAGGCCAGTGTCAATGCCGTGCTGACGGCCGCCATCATCATCTCGATGGCGCTGACGCCGCTGGCCGTCCTGTCGCTTCGATGGCTGCTGCCCGACAAGCCGGGCCAGGACATGGAAGGCGTGGAAAGTGTGGAAGAAGCCCAGGGCCTCAAGGGCAGCGTGCTGATCATCGGTTTCGGCCGCTTCGGGCAGATCGCCAGCCAGTCGCTGCTGGCGCGCGGCATCGACATCGCCATTATTGAAAACGACACGGACATGATCCGCGCGGCGGCGCAGTTCGGTTTCAAGGTGTATTACGGCGACGGCACGCGGCTGGACGTGCTGCACGCCAGCGGCGCAGAGCATGCCCGGGCCATTCTGGTCTGCGTGGACAAAAAAGAGGCGACCAGCCGCATCGTGGAGCTGGCCAAGCATGAGTTCCCGTTGACTCCGGTGCTGGCCCGCGCCTACGACCGCCAGCACGCGATCGAGCTGATCCGCTTCGGCGTGGACTACCAGCTGCGCGAAACCCTGGAGTCGGCCCTGGCCTTCAGCAGCGAAGCCCTGCGAAAACTCGGCGTGGAAGAAGTCGATGTGGCCGAGATAGCTGAAGACATCCGCCGCCGCGACGCCGAACGACTGCAGCTGCAGTTGTGCGGCGACATCAGCAGCGGCATCGACCTGATGCATGGCGGGCGCTGGACACCGGCACCGCTGACCAGGCCCAAACAGTCCGGGAAGGCGCTCAACGAGCAGGCCGCCCAGGCCCTGGAGCCTACCGGTCCCGGCGCGGCCGACGGGCCGCAAGTAGCCGGCGACCGCGCCAGACCCGGCTGATCGCACCGTTTGCGCTCGCACGATCAGGCTTTTTTCCTACAGACAAGACAGCCGGCGGCGACCATCATCAGGACTTCAATTCCTGGAGCCCGAACATGCGTATCCGAACCATTGTGTTGATCATTGCCATTGTGCTGATGGCCGGTTTTGCGGCGCTCAACCTCGACGAGTTCAGCCGAACCTCCGTGCTGAGCCTGGGCTTCACCACTGTGCAGGTGCCGCTGGGCCTGGTCATGCTGGTGCTGCTGGCCGCAGTGCTGCTGGTGTTTCTGGCGACCACGCTGTACATCCAGAGCACCCACCTGCTGGAAATGCGTAACGCCACCCGGGCGCTGGCGGCCCAGCGAGAGCTGGCCGACAAGGCGGAAGCCTCGCGTTTCACCGAACTGCGCCAGTACCTCGAAGCCCAGGCGCTGAGCACCCA
Source organism: Polaromonas sp. (assembly GCF_029945685.1). GTDB lineage: Bacteria > Pseudomonadota > Gammaproteobacteria > Burkholderiales > Burkholderiaceae_C > Polaromonas. Next base: position 102,162 of record NZ_JAQSDA010000020.1, read on the forward strand.
GCAGCGGGATGCGGCCCAGGCGACGGTGCTGGCGGAGCGACTGGCCCAAAGCCAGGAAGCCTTGTCGAGCAAGATCGACCAGTCCGGCAACACGCTGGCGGCCTATATCGGCGAGCTCGAAGACCGGCTCGAAAAGCGCGATGGCGTGAGCCGGCCTGTGTTGCTCGCGGACAGTTCGACGCGGCTCTGATGGCCCCCCGCAAGCGCGGGCAGCGCAAACCGCTGTAAGAACCCGCCGGGCCCCGCGACCAACGGACTTCACCGTTGCACAAGGACGCCGTCGTGGTCATCTTCACTCCTAAATTCATAGCTGCTTGCGCCCTATTGACGGGGGCTACATCCACTTTTTGCATGCAAAACCAGTGCACAGCAAGCTCCGGGCCCCTGGTCACGCCGGTGCTGGAGTTGTACACCTCGGAGGGCTGCAGTTCCTGTCCGCCCGCCGACCAGTGGGCGTCGAGCTTCAAGGGCAAGAAGGTGGTGGTGCAGGCCTTTCATGTCGGTTACTGGGACTACATCGGCTGGGTAGACCGCTTTGCAACGCCCGCCTACACCCAGCGCCAGCGCGACGTGGCGGCGAAAAACCGGCTGCGCAACATCTACACCCCGCAGGTGGTGCTGGACGGCCGCGACTGGCCGCAGTGGCAGGGCGCGTCATCGGGTGTCACGACCGGGCGCGAAACCGCACAGCTCCAGTTGATGATCCGGCGGCTGGCCGACGACCAGTTCGAGGCCACCGTCACCCCCTCCGGCGCGGGCGCTGGCGCACCAGCCTGGGCGGCCTACTGGACGGTGACCGAACATGGTCACCACTCCAGCGTGAAGGCCGGGGAAAATGCCGGTGAGTTCCTCAAGCACGACTTCGTGGTCCGCCAGTACACCCCGGCCGGGGAATACACAAGCAGCGACGCAAGCCCGAAAAGGCTCGGCTTGCGCAGCATTGCCGCCACGCCGGGCCACGAGCGTCAGGTCAACCTGGTGGTGTTCGAGCCGCGAAGCGGCAAAACCCTGCAGGCCCTGAGCCTGCAGTGCCCGCCGGGATGACCCCGCCTTGCGCGGAAGGAAAAGGCATGGCCATGACTGGCGTCACACGCCGCTGCACAGCTCAGGCACAAACGATTTTTGCGGATTCGCCTTCCGCCATCAGCCAGCCAACGAAATCCTGCGCGTCCTGATTGGCAGCCGAGCGCGGCCCGAGGGTCACGAAATAGCCAAAACGGGAGACCGCACCGCTGAAAGGCGCGACCAGCCGGCCTTCGCGCAACAGTTCCGCCAGCAGCGGCAGGCGACCGATGGCCACACCCTGCCCTGCGACGGCCGCCGCGACCACATCCGAGTACTGGGAAAAGCGCAGCGTGTTCTTCATGCGCAGGTCCGGCAGGCCCATGACGCGGAACCACGGCTCCCAGTCCATCGTCAGGGGCTGTCCCTGAGGCATGTCGGTCGCCAACAGGGTGTGGCCGGCCAGGTCGGCCGGTTTCCTCAAAGGCAGGGCGCGGTTTTTCAGCAGCTGCGGTGAACACACAGGTGTGACGGTTTCCTCGAACAGGACGCTGCCCACGGCGCGGCTGAGGGCGCTCAGGCGCACCGAAACGTCAATGCCGCTGCGATCCAGGTCCAGTACTTCCAGCGTCGCGGAAATCCGCACGTCCACCCCCGGGTGCGTGGCAGTAAAGCGGCTCAGGCGCGGAATCAGCCAGAGCGACGCAAAACCCGGCGTGGTGGTGATCGCGACCTGCCGCATCGCTGTGGTGGCACGCACGCTGGCGGTGGCATCACGCAGCCGCTCCAGGCAATCAGAGACGGCACGTTGCATCACGCGCCCGGCTTCGGTGAGTGCCAGGGCGCGGTGCCGTCGCTCAAACAGGACTGTGCCCAGGTCGGCCTCGATCTGCTGGATCTGCCGGCTCACGGCCGATTGCGTGAGGAACAGTTCATTGGCCGCGCGCGTGAAACTCAGCGTGCGGGCGGCCGCCTCGAAGCTGTAAAGCAAGTCCAGGCGCGGCAGCTGATTGCGGCGGATGGCCGGGGTGGCAGCTTGCGGCGAGGTGGTTTTCACATTCTCTGGACGCATGCAAATGATTCCAAATCATCGTTTGAACACAATGGGGGCGCCCAGTATATTCATTTCCTCCACGAATGTGAAACGAAAGCGAGGCTTGTCATGACGACCCATTCACCCGCTCTGGACCTGAACCTTGCCCACCAGGCGATGTTCACTGTGTCCGACGCTGCCGGCGTGCAGATCCGCTGCCATGAAGGCTGCTTGTGGCTCACGCTCGATGATGACCCACGCGATATCGTGCTGGACGCGGGCGCAAGCTTCCTGACCACGGAACACCGCCGTGCGCTGATCTACGCGATGCAGCCGTCTTCCCTCAGCCTGGTCGTGGCGCCTTCGGTTGCCACCACGCATCCCGCCCGGCGCGCGCAGGCGGCGCCCGCCGTTCAGGTGACGTTTGCGCTTCAGCCCGCCTGAGGGGCGGTGCCGCTCCCCGCCAACGGTTGCTCAGGGACAGACGGCTTCGACATTGTTGCCGTCAGGGTCGATCAGGAAGGCTGCATAGTAGGTCGGGCTGTAGTCCGGGCGCGGGCCGGGGCCGCCATTGTCACTGGCGCCGGCCTTCAGGCCAGCCCGATAGAAGGCGTCCACCGCCTTTTGGCTGGCCGCACGGAACGCGATGTGGGTGCCCGGACCCTGGGCGCCTTTGGCCGCATAAAGCCACAGGGCCGGCGCGTCGGCCGGGCCGATGCCGGCGTAGCTGTCGTCGTGCGAGCCCAGCACATGGCCCAGCGGTGCGAGTGCGGCTTCGTAAAAACGGATGCTGGCTGCGAGGTCCCTGACCTTTATGCCGAGGTGGTCGTACATGGTGATTTCCTGCTTGAAGAGTGGATCAAGCGGTCATCATCGAGCAGTGTGGCCATGCGGTCTTGGAGAATCTTGCGCTCTCCTTTCAACCCTTTTCTGGCGGCCTGGCGGAAGGCACGCGGCGAGACGCCGGCCGCGCGGTGGAAGGTGCGTACAAAGTTGCTGAGGTCGGCAAACCCGACGTCCAGGGCCACATCGGTGACGGACCGGTCGCCATCGGCCAGCAACCGCGCCGCATGGCGCAGCCGGGAGCGCACCAGGTACTGATGGGGCGAGACACCCAGCACCCGCGAGAACAGCCGCAGGAAGTGAAACGGGCTCAGCCCCGCATGGCTGGCAACGTGGTCCAGCGCGATGTCGTCGTGCGAATGGGCGTGGATCCACATCGCCGCGTCGACAGCGCGCTGGCGGTCGCGCCCGCCTGCGCGCTGCGGCGTCCGCCTGCGGCCCGACACCACTTCCACAAAACGGGAGGCAAACCACAGGCCGGCTTCGTTCAGGCCGACATCGCTCCGGTTTTCGGCAGCCGCCTGTGCCAGCTCGCCCAGCACCATGAGTTCGGGCAAAGGCGGCAGGCCGCCGGTGCGCCAGGAGTTGGCGTCGCCGCCGAGGAGGTCGACAAAACCCGGCGAAAGGTGAAAAGCCAGGCATTCGTCGCCGCAGACGTGGTGGTCATGTGTGCACATGAACTCGTCGCCCGGCTGGCCCACCAGCACCGAGCCGGCCACCAGTTCATAACACTCGCCGCGCACCCGGTAGCCGAAGCTGCCCTTGCGTACATAGGAGACCGAGTAACCCTGGTGCACCTCGGTGAAAGGCCTGGCATCGGGTCCGGTGCTGCAGCGGTAGTCCACGACCTCGATGGGTCCGGACTGCAGTTCGGTGGCGGTCAGCATGAACGCCTCTGCTTCAGGCCTCGCGCAAGGCCTTCTTCAGCTCGATGCCGATTTCCGGCTTGTGCGCAAACGGATTCGTCGGGTTGCGTGCCTGCAGGATGTCCTCGAGCCGGGTCTGCACCGAGCCGATGGCCTTGGGATGGCTGTAGATGTAGAACTGGTTGGCGGTAATCCCGTCGAACACTTTTTGCGCCACCTCGGCCGCCGTCACCTTGCCGGAGCCGACCGCCTTGTCGCTCATGGCCTGGCCAATGAGCTGGCTCTTGGTCGGCTTGGCGGCCGGCAGCTCATCGGGCCGGTTGCGCTGGCTCTGGCTGATGCCGGTGGGCACAAAGAAGGGACACAGCACCGAGGCACTGATCTGGTCGGTGACCAGCGCCAGGTCCTGGTACAGGGTTTCGCTGAGGCTGACCACCGCATGTTTGCTGACGTTGTAGATGCCCATGTTGGGTGCGTTCAGCAGGCCGGCCATGCTGGCGGTATTGACGATGTGGCCCTGCCAGGCCGGGTCTTTTTTTGCGGCCTCCAGCATCATGGGGGTGAAGACGCGCACGCCGTGTGCCACGCCCATGAGGTTGACGCCGATGACCCATTCCCAGTCTTTCAGCGTGTTCTCCCAGATCAGCCCCCCTGCCCCGACGCCGGCGTTGTTGAAAACAAAATGCGGCGCACCGAAACGTGCCAGCACGGCAGCGCCCAGAGCTTCGACCTCGGCGGCCTTTGAAACGTCCAGGCGAAAGGCCAGCACTTGCGCACCGGCAGCCGTCGTTTCTGCAGCAGCCTTGTCCAGCGCATCCTGCTGTACGTCGGCCAGCACCAGGTTCATGCCTAGCCGGGCGCCTATACGTGCGCACTCGAGGCCGAAGCCCGAACCCGCGCCGGTCAACACGGCTGTTTTTCCCTTGAAATCACTGATCATGCTTGGCTCCTTGAAATGAAATGGGACGAAGCATCTCGATGTGAGGAATGCCGTCTTCGATGTAGGGTTCTCCTGCTTTCGCAAACCCGTGCTGCAAATAAAACATCTCAAGCCGCGCTTGCGCGCCTATGCGTATGGGCTGCGCACCCCACTGGGCAAACACGCAGGCAATGGCCTGTCGCATGAGTTCATGACCTATGCCGCTTCCACGCATCGTCTCGCGGATGATCACGCGCCCTATGCTGGCTTCCGCAAACTTGACGCCGGCGGGGAAGCAGCGGGCATAAGCTACGAGCTGGTCGCCGGAGGCGCCAAGCACATGCACGGCCGCGTGGTCGGCACCGTCCATGTCCTGATAGATGCCGGCCTGTTCCATCACGAAAACCTCCGTGCGAAGCTGCAGGACCTCATACAGCTCGGTGGTGCTCAGTGCACCAAAGGGCACAAAACGCCAAGCGACCGTCATGCGGGTGTCGCTGCTTTCAAAACGTAACCGATGCGCGGGAAGTGCACATGCAGCGTTCCGGCGCGTTCGTCGCTGCGGCTGATCGTGTAGTGCGTGCGGGTGGCGGCGATCAGTTCGCCTTCAGTGGGTTCCGGGCCGAAACTCTCGGCGGTGATGCTGACGCGGCTGCCAAGCGGAATGCCGTGTTCGTCCTGAAAGGTGCTGTCGCGCAGCAGGCCGTGGCCGACCGCCATGGGGTCGGCGGCCGCCGCTGCGGCGATGGCTTGGGCCGCATCGAATTTTTCCATGCTGCCGTGGCCGATGGCGGCCATGCGGTCCATCCAGTCGAGCACGGCCGGTGTGAGCTGCAGGATGTCGGCCACCACGGGCGTGCGCACCCGGGTGAACCACAGCGGGTGGTAGGCGGAAAAGTCGGCGATGCCGGGCACCTGGCCGAGCAGGAAAGGTTGCTCGTCAAGCATGTCCGACAGGCGCCGCAGGTAAGACTTGTAGGCTGCTGCGGCGTCCGCCGGCCGCAGGCGCACCATGCCGGCGCTCATGGCCTTGCGGTCGTCGCCAAACGCGCGGGCGGCTTCAGGCGGCGCACTGGCAAACATGTGGGCCGCGCCTCTGGGGCCCAGGTTGTGCGCCATGGCGGCCCAGAACAAGGTGCTGTCGGCCCACTGCGCCAGCGTACGCGCCATGCCTTTGCCCGGTTCTGGGTAGATGGACGGGTCGGGTTGCAGGTGTTCGAGCACGTCGGAGATCAGTGCACTGTCGCAAAAAATGTCGGCACCCACCTGCAGGAAGGGTGTCTTGCGGTAGCCGCCGGTCAGCGACAGCACGTCGGGCTTGGGCATGATGCTGGGGATGATCACCGACTTCCAGGCCAGCTGCTTGTAGCCCAGGATCAGCCGGATCTTTTCCGAAAAAGGCGAATTGGGATAGTGGTGAAGAATCAGGTCGGGCATGGTGTGTCTCCTTGTTTGTGTTGCCTATCGCGGCATGGCGCGGGTGATCAGCGCGTCGAAGTCCACATCGGCGCCCAGGGTGCCGAAAGCCTGGCCCCAGTCGCCGCCCAGGCGTGAATCGCAGAACGCCTCGAACACGGCCGCCGGCGCGCTCTGGTACAGCAGCGACGCCTGCACGGCCAGCGCCACGTTCTGCGCCAGCCGCCGGGCTTCCATTTCGGTGGCCATCTCCTCGACCCGGGTCGGCAAGGCCGCGGCCAGCCGGTCCAGCGCCGGGTGTGCGCCTTGGGCGGGTGCCAGTTCCTGCGCCAGCGCGGCGGCGGCATCGGCCTTGCGCAGGGCGCGCAGCAGGTCCAGCGCCATGATGTTGCCAGCACCTTCCCAGATCGAGTTGAGCGGCATCTCGCGGTAGATGCGGGCCATGATGCCTTCGCCGCCCTCTTCCACATACCCGTTGCCGCCCAGGCATTCCATGGCTTCCTGCGCAAAATGGCTGCCGCGTTTGCAGATCCAGAACTTGGCAACCGGCGTGAGCAGGCGCGCCATCGCCTGTTCATGCGGGTCGGCGCTGTGATCAAAGGCCCGCGCCAGGCGGATGGACAGCGCGGTGGCCGCTTCGGATTCGAGTGCCAGGTCGGCCAGCACGTTGCGCATCAGCGGCTGGGTGATCAGCGGCCGGCCGAAGGCCTCGCGCTGCGCGCAATGGTTCAGCGCAATGCTCAGCGCCTGGCGCATCAGGCCGCTGGTGCCGAGCGCGCAGTCCAGCCGCGTCATGGTGCCCATCTCGAGGATTTGCGGCACGCCGCGTCCTTCCTCCCCGACCAGCCAGGCGGTGGCGCTGTCGAACTCGACCTCGGAGCTCGCGTTGGCCTTGTTGCCGAGTTTGTCTTTCAGGCGCTGGATGCGGATGGCGTTCAGGGCGCCGTCAGGCAGCACGCGCGGAATGAAAAAGCAGCTCAGCCCCGCGGGCGCCTGCGCCAGCACCAGAAAGGCGTCGCACATGGGCGCCGAAAAAAACCATTTGTGGCCGGTCAGGCGAAAGCGCTGGCCCCAGGCGTCGCTGCCGTCGGGTACGGCCTGCGTCGTGTTGGCGCGCACGTCCGAGCCGCCCTGCTTTTCGGTCATGCCCATGCCCATGGTCACGCCGGCTTTTTCCGAGAACAACCTGAGTGCCGGGTCGTAGGCCCGGCTGGTGAGCCGGGGCGCCCAGTCGGCATGAATGGCGGCGTTGCTGCGCAGCGCCGGCGTGACCGCATAGGTCATGGAGATCGGGCAGAGGATGGAGGGCTCGAGCTCGGTGAACAGCATGAAACCTGCGGCCCTGAGCACGTGCGGAGAGGTGCCTGGCTTCGGCGCCGGGCCGCCCCAAGCCGAAGCAGCCCCTTCCTCAGGTGAAAGGGGCAGCGCAACGCCGGAGGTACGCGAAGCGACAAGCGTGGGGGCTATATCTTCTTTCCACGGCGTGCCGTGCAGCCCGGCCCGGGTTGCGGCATCCATGAGCACGTGATAACTCGGGTGAAACTCCACCTGGTCCAGCCGCCGGCCAAAGCGGTCATGGCTGTGCAGCTGCGGCGTGTGCGTGTTGGCCAGACGCGCATGGGCCTGCATGTCCGCGCCGCCCAGGCTGGCACCCAGCGCACTGAGTTCCGCCGTGGCCAGCTGCGGCGCATTGAACTTCAGCGCGTCGCGCAGGCCCTGGTTGGTGTCGAACAGGTTGTAGTCGACCAGCGGCTCGGGCTGGTTGAAAACTTCGTGGGTCATGTACGCATCTCCCTGGCTGGAGGGCCGGCGGCGGCTGGTTTAGATCAACTTCACGAGTTGCTTGCCGAAGTTTTTTCCCTTGAGGAGTCCGAGGAAGGCTTCAGGCGCAGCGGCAATGCCCTGGGCCATGGTTTCGCGCGGCTTGAGCTTGCCGGTGCCGACCAGGGTGCCGAGTTCCTTGAGCGCTTCGGGCCAGACTTCCATGTGTTCGCTGACGATGAAACCCTGGATCTTCAGACGGTTGGTCAGGATCAGCTGCGGATACGTCATGGGCAGCGGCTGGCCGTCGTAGCCGGCGATCATGCCGCACAGCGCGATGCGACCGAAGGCGTTCATGCGCGTCAACACAGCGTCCAGCACCATGCCGCCGACGTTTTCAAAATAGCCGTCGATGCCGTCCGGACAGGCTTCCTTGAGTGCCTTGGACAGCGAGGCCGCATCCTTGTGTTGCTTGTAGTCGATACAGGCGTCAAAGCCAAGTTCTTCGACCGCGTACTTGCACTTGTCCGGTCCGCCGGCGATGCCGACGGCGCGGCAGCCGCGCGCCTTGGCCAGGGCGCCAAAGGCACTGCCCACGGCGCCGGTGGCGGCGCTGACGACCACGGTCTGGCCAGCTTTCGGCTCGATGATTTTCACCAGGCCGTACCAGGCTGTCACGCCCGGCATGCCGACCGCGCCCAGGTAGTGCGACAGCGGCACGTGCGTGGTGTCAACCTTGCGCAGCGCGCCGGGCTGGTTCGCGTCCACGACGCTGTATTCCTGCCAGCCGCCCATGCCGACCACCTTGTCGCCGACGGCGAACTTCGGGTTTTTCGACTCGACCACTTCACCGGCCGTGCCGCCGCCCATGACCTGGCCCAGGGCCTGCGGCTGGGCATAACTCTTGGCGTCGTTCATGCGGCCGCGCATGTAGGGGTCCAGGCTCATGAAATGGTGGCGCACCAGCACCTGGCCGTCCTGCAGCGCCGGGGTGTCGCTGCTGACGAGCTTGAAGTTGCTGGCGACGGCTTCGGAGGTGGGGCGGTTGTCGAGAAGGATTTGCTGGTTGAGTGGCATGGGGTGTCTCCTGGGGAATGTGGTTTGCTATGGATTTAAGAGCTGCTTGCACCCATGGCATAAGGGCTGGAGCATGTTTATTCGTATAAAAATCAGTCTGTCGAGATGACGGTCTTGAGCGGGTTCACGTCTTTCGGTCCGACGGCCAGGCGCTTGACGTATTTGAAAGTGCCGGTGGCATGCGAGCAGATGCCGCCCTTGGCGTCGTACACCGTGCCTTCGGTGAAGGCCATGGTCGCCGTGCGGTGAATCAGCCGGCCCCTGGCCGTCAGCTTGCTGCCGTCGCCGGGGGCCGGGCGCATGAAGCTGGTTTTCATCTCGATGGTGACCACACCCATGTCGGGCTCCACACTGCGCGCAGCGGTCGCCATAACCACGTCCTGCAGCGTCATCAGTGCGCCGCCATGCGTGACATGAAACGAGTTCAGGTGCTCCGGCAGGGGCGTGTAGTCGATCTGCGAGGCCCCGCCTTCGAACAGCACCAGCTCGAAACCGAGGTGGTGGACGAAGGGAATGTCTACACCGAAGCTCATGATTTGATCAACCACCCGTTACCGAAGACACACCGCCGTCGACAGCCAGCCATTGCGCGGTGATGTGCTTGCCGGCATCCGACGCGTACAGCACACACAGGCCCTTGAGGTCCTCGTCGTCGCCCAGGCGCTGCAGCGGCGCGTGGGCGGCGAGTTTTTCCTCGCCCAGGGCCTTGAGCGTGCCCACGGTCATCCTGCTCGGGAAAAAGCCCGGGCAGATGGCGTTGACGGTGATGTTGTACTTGCCCCATTCGCAGCCCAGCGCGCGCGTGAAGTTGATCACTGCGCCCTTGGAGGTGTTGTAGGCCACGGTGGTCATCTCGGGCGGGTTGCCGCCCAGACCGGCGATGGACGCCACGTTGATGATGCGGCCGGAGCGGCGCGCAATCATGCTGTGTTTGGCAATGTGCTGGCTCAGGATGAAGTAGCCGCGGATGTTGAGGTTCATGACCTTGTCCCAGGCCTCGACCGGGTGGTCTTCAGCCGGCGCGCCCCAGGCAGCGCCCGCATTGTTGACGAGGATGTCGACATGGCCGAAGCGCCGGATGGTTTCGTCAGCCAGCGCACGGATGTCTGCTTCTTTGGAGCAATCGGCAGCGATCCAGTCCACGTCAATACCGGCGGCCTTGAGTTCGGCCGCGGACTCCTGCAGGTCTTCGGCCTTGCGCGAGCTCAGCATGATTTTTGCGCCGGCTTCGCCCAGCGCCTGCGCCAGCTGAAGGCCCAGGCCCCGCGAACCGCCGGTGACGAGGGCGGTTTTGCCGGTGAGGTCGAACAGCTGCTGGATGGTACGGGTCATGAGGGGCTCCTTGTTGTGTTGGGAAGATGGCAACGAGTGTCGCCCAAAGCGCGCCTGCCGGCTGTCGCAGGCCGGACGGGTCAGTCGTTGCTGGTCAGGCGGGAGCGCACATAGATCAGCACAAAACCGATGGCCGCCACGACGCCGCCGGCGACCACCATGGACCAGCCGAGCGCGGCATCCAGGCGCTGCACCGACAGGCCCAGCACCAGCGTGAGCAGTCCGCCGTAGATCAGGATCCAGATCAGCTGCTGCAGCCGGGCAATCGACTTGCTCGACGTGGTGCCACCCGATTCCTTGAAAAAACCCATCAGAACGCCTCCTCCGGCAGGTCGGCGCAGGTCAGGTCGCGACTGGCGACCACCTTGAGCCAAGCGTCTATTTTAGGCAATTCGTAGTGATAGAAATAGCGCAAAGCGCCCAATTTACCGGCGGTAACTGCTACTGATTTTGTAGCGTCGGCCTGCAGCGCGGCCAGCGCCACGTCCAGCCAGATCCAGGCCAGCACGGTGTGGCCAAAGCCCTGCATGTAGGGCACGGCATTGGCCAGCGCCTCCTGCGGGTTGCCGCTGGCCCAGGCCGCTTTTGTGGTCGCCCCCACCTGCTGCAAGGCCTGGCCCAGGGCGTGGGCATAAGCCGCGAGTTCAGGCACCTGGCTCGCCCGCTCCACCGTGCTGTTGATACGAGCCGCAAGCAAAGTCAGGCCCTTGCCGCCTTCCATCAAGACCTTGCGGCCCAGCAGGTCGGTGGCCTGGATGCCATGGGTGCCTTCGTGGATCATGTTCAGCCGGTTGTCGCGCCAGTACTGCTCCACCGGGAAGTCCCGCGTGTAACCGTAACCGCCGTGAATCTGGATCGCCAGCGAGTTGGCCTCCAGGCACCACTCGCTGGGCCAGCTCTTGGCGATCGGTGTCAGCACCTCCAACAGCAGCCGGGCGTCGTCCGCCGCACCGGCCTCGGCCGTGTGTTGCTCGTCCACCAGGCGCGCGCAGTACAGCTCCAGCGCCAGCGCGCCTTCGCAATAGGCTTTTTGCGCCAGCAGCATGCGCTTGACGTCGGCGTGTTCGATGATGCGCACCTGCGGCTGGGCAGAATCCTTGCCCGCCGGTCCGACCGGCCTGCCCTGCGGCCGGTTCTTTGCATAGTCCAGCGAGGCGTAATACCCGGCCATGCCCAGCATGACAGCCGCCGTGCCCACGCCGATACGGGCCTCGTTCATCATGTGGAACATGCAGCGCAGGCCTTCGTGCGGCTTGCCGACCAGGTAGCCGATGGCGCCTGCTTTTCCAGCCACCGGGTATTTACCTTCGCCGAAGTTCAGCAGCGTGTTGGTCGTGCCGCGCCAGCCGAGCTTGTGGTTCAGGCCAGCCAGGGCCACATCGTTGCGTTCGTCCGCCAATTGGCCATCAGGGCCCACCATTTTCTTGGGCACGATGAACAGCGAAATACCGCGCGTACCGGGGATCAGTTTGCCGTCCGGCCCGGGGATCTTGGCCAGCACCAGATGAATGATGTTCTCGGTCAGCTCATGTTCGCCGCTTGAGATCCACATCTTGTTGCCGGTGAGGCGGTAGCGCGGGCCCAGCGGTTCGGTCTCAAAGTCCGCACCGTCCGGCACGGCGCGTGTCGAGATGTCGCTCAGCGAGGAGCCAGCCTGTGGCTCGGACAGGCACATGGTGCCGGAAAACCGCCCGGAAAACTCGTTGCGCGCAAACACCTCTTTCTGCGCTTCGGTGCCATGCACCAGCAGCAGGTTGGCATTGCCCTTGGTCAGCAGGCTGGAGCCTATGCTGACCGAGGCCATGGCAAAAAAACAGTTGGCCGCCGCCTCGATGGTGTAAGGCAGTTGCATGCCGCCTTCGTCGTAGTCCTGCGCGGCGCTGAGCATGCCGGAGCCGGCGTAGGCCTTGTGCGCGTCGTGCGTGGCCTGCGGCAGGATGACCCTTTCACCGTCGAAATGCGGCTCCTGCGTGTCAACCAGCCGGTTGAAGGGCGCAAATTTTTCCCGCGCGATGCGTTCGCAGGTGTCGAACACCGCGTCAAAGGTCTCACGCGAATGGTCGGCAAAACGCTCACGCTGGCTCAGCGACTCGGCGCCCAGCCACTGATAGAGCAGGAAATCGAGGGTGGGTCTCAGGCTCATGGGAATCCGATCTGGAGAAGGTTCAGGTGGCGCCGGCTTGACCCGGCAGCCGGACAATCGTGCCCTGGGCCACGGCGCAAAGTTTTTCCTGGCCGGCCGCCACGACAAACACGTCGCAGCGGCACACTGCCTGCGACTTGCCAGCGTGCACGACCTCGGCCCGTGCAATCAGGCGTTCGCCGATCGCGGGCCGCACATAGTTGATCTTGAATTCGGAGGTGACGACGGCCCAGTCCAGCACCGTGCCGCCAGCATAGGTCAAGGCGTTGTCGGCAGCGTAACTGACCACGCCGCCATGCACAAAGCCGTTTTGCTGGAGGATGTGGGGTGTGACCGGCACGTGCAGTTCGCACTTGCCGGTGGACAAGGCGTGCAGCTCGGCGCCTATCAACACGCTGAAAGGCTGCAGGGCGAGAAACGCCTGCCCTTTCTGAAGGAGCAGGGTTTCATCCATTTATTGCCCGCCTGTTACAGGACTTCGAAAATACCGGCCGCCCCCATGCCGCCGCCAATACACATGGTCACGCAGACACGTTTGGCACCGCGGCGTTTGCCTTCGATCAGGGCATGGCCGGTCAGGCGCTGGCCGCTGACGCCGTAGGGGTGGCCGACCGCAATCGCCCCGCCGTTGACGTTGAGCTTGTCCATGGGAATGCCCAGCTTGTCGCGGCAATAAATCACCTGCACGGCAAAGGCTTCGTTGAGTTCCCACAGGTCGATGTCGCTGACCTTCAGGCCCAGACGTGCCAGCACTTTGGGGATGGCGTAGACCGGGCCGATGCCCATTTCGTCAGGCTCGCAACCAGCAACCGCAAAACCGAGGAAGCGGCCCAGCGGGGCCAATCCTTTTTTCTCGGCCACTTTTTCGTCCATCACCACGACAGCGCCGCCGCCGTCGGAGAACTGGCTGGCATTGCCGGCTGAAATCACGCCGCCCGGGATAGCCGGCTTGATGCCGCTGATGCCTTCCTTGGTCGTGCCTTCGCGGATGCCTTCGTCCTTGCTGACCGTCACCTGCTTGGTGGTCAGGCCCATCACCGCGTCGGCCACACCCATGGTGACGGTGATCGGTGCAATTTCGGCATCGAACAAACCGGCAGCCAGGGCCGCCGAGGCTTTTTGCTGGCTGGCGGCGCCGTATTCGTCCATCTGCTCGCGCGTGATGCCGTAACGCTTGGCGACCTGTTCGGCCGTCTGCAGCATGTTCCAGTAAATCTCGGGCTTGTTCTTGACCAGCCACGGGTCGGCCAGCATGTGGGTGTTCATTTCCTGCTGGACGCAGGAAATGCTTTCAACGCCGCCGGCCACATAAATGTCGGCTTCGCCGGCAATGATGCGCTGCGCGGCCAGGGCAATGGTTTGCAGGCCGGATGAGCAGAAACGGTTGACGGTCATGCCCGACACGGTGATGGGGCAGCCGGCGCGCAGCGCGATCTGGCGCGCAATGTTGGCGCCCGTCGCGCCTTCGGGGTTGGCGCAGCCCATGATCACGTCCTCGACCTCGCCAGCTTCGATGCCGGCGCGTTTGATGGCGTGTTCGACCGCGTGGCCGCCCAGGGTGGCACCATGGGTCATGTTGAAAGAGCCCTTCCAGCTTTTGGCCAGGGGGGTGCGGGCGGTGGAAACGATTACAGCTGAAGTCATGAAAATCTCCGGAAATTAATTGAACGTCCTGCCTTGGGCGGACATCAGTTGAAGGTCTTGCCTTCAGCGGCAAGACGGGCCAGCAGCGGCGCCGGTTGCCAGAATTTCGCGTCGTCCAGCGGGTTCTGGGCAAAACGCTTCATGCTCTGCACCACGTTGAACAGGCCCACCTGGTCGGCGTAATTCATGGGGCCGCCGCGGTAGATCGGGAAGCCATAACCCATGAGGTAGACCATGTCGATGTCACTGGCCTTGGAGGCTATGCCTTCTTCCAGAATGTGCGCTGCCTCGTTGACCAGGGCGTAAACCAGGCGCTGGACGATTTCCTCATCGGAAATCTTGCGTGGCGTGATGCCCAGCGAGGCGCGATGGTCTTCAATCATCTTGACCACGTCGGCATTCGGAATCGCGTCGCGCTTGCCGGGCACATAGTCGTACCAACCGGCCCCGGTTTTCTGGCCGAAACGTCCCTTCTCGCACAGCAGATCAGCGGTCTTGCTGTATTTCATGTCCGGCTTTTCCTGGTAACGGCGCTTGCGGATGGCCCAGCCGATGTCGTTGCCGGCCAGGTCGCCCATGCGGAACGGCCCCATGGCCATGCCGAACTTCTCCATGGCCTTGTCCACCTGCGCGGGCGTGCAGCCTTCGTCGAGCAGGAAGCCGCCCTGGCGGCCATACTGCTCGATCATGCGGTTTCCGATGAAGCCATCGCAGACGCCAGACACCACGGCGGTTTTCCGGATCTTCTTGCTGACGGCCATCACCGTGGCCAGCACGTCCTTGGCGGTTTTTTCACCGCGGATGACTTCGAGCAGTTTCATGACGTTGGCCGGGCTGAAGAAATGCATGCCGACCACATCCTGCGGACGCTTGGTGAAGGAAGCGATCTTGTTGACATCCAGCGTCGAGGTGTTGGACGCCAGGATGGCACCCGGCTTCATCACGCGGTCGAGTTCCTTGAAGACTTTTTCCTTGACGCCCATTTCCTCGAAGACGGCCTCGATCACCATGTCGGCGTCTTTCAGGTCGTCGTAGCTCAGCGTGGTGCTCAGCAGGCCCATGCGCTGCTCGTACTTGTCCTGCTTGAGCTTGCCTTTCTTGACCTGGGCTTCATAGTTCTTGCGAATGGTGGCAAGGCCTTTGTCCAGCGCCTCCTGTTTCATTTCCAGCATCTTGACGGGGATGCCGGCGTTCAGGAAGTTCATCGCAATGCCGCCGCCCATGGTGCCGGCACCAATGACGGCGATGGACTGGATGTCGCGTTTGGGCGTGTCTTCCGGCACGTCCGGAATCTTGGATGCGGCACGCTCGGCCATGAAGATGTGGCGCAGCGCTCGGCTCTCAGGCGTGAACATCAGGGCGGTAAAAATTTCCCGCTCAAAGGCCATGCCGTCGTCGAATTTTTTCTTGGTGGCAGATTCGACCGCGTCCACACACTTGCCCGGCGCCGGGAAGTTTTTCGCCATGCCCTTGACCATGTTGCGCGCGAACTGGAAGTAAGCATCGCCATTGGGGTGTTTGCATGGCAGATTGCGTACCAGCGGCAAGGGACGGGTGTCAGACACCGCTTGCGCGTAGGCCAGAGCTTCCTCTGCCAGCGACTCGGCGGACGCTGCCATCTTGTCAAACAGCTTCTGGCCGGGGATCTGGGCAAGAAGCTCGCTTTTGACGGGCTCGCCACTGACAATCATGTTGAGTGCGGGTTCCACCCCCAGTGCGCGGGGCAGGCGCTGCGTACCACCGGCGCCCGGGATCAGGCCGAGTTTGACTTCTGGCAAGGCCACGCTGCAGCCCGGCGCCGCAATGCGGTAATGGCAACCGAGGGCCAGCTCCAACCCGCCGCCCATACACACCGAATGAACCGCAGCCACCACGGGCTTGGAGGAATTTTCAACCGCGAGGATCACGCTGAGCAAATTGGGTTCTGCCAGTGCCTTGGGGGAACCAAATTCCTTGATGTCGGCACCGCCGGAAAAAGCCTTGCCGCCACCGGTGAGCACAATCGATTTGACTGCAGCATCGGCATTGGCTTTTTGCAAACCGTCGGTGATGCCCACACGGGTGGAATGACCCAGGCCGTTGACCGGTGGGTTATTCATGGTGATCACCGCCACGCTGCCGTGGACTTCGTATTTCGCTGTCATGTGTTTTCCTTGGTTGCTTGGTGGCCAGCTGCTGGGTGCTGCGAGACCTGACAAGGCCGAACTGGCAAAAATAGTACGACCGTTCTTTTCTTATTGTAGAGAGCTTATGTTGCAGTGCAACCCTGGGGCTGGCTGCATTGTCCCTGCCGCGACAAAACCAGGGGTTATGCCTCCGCATGGAGGCTGTGAAGATTTCCTAGCGAGCGGGCCGAGGTGACTTCGAGGACTGGAGCCGTACAAGGGTACGGTGAGCACCACAGGAGCCAGATCGGACCGCGCAGTAGAAAGATTCATAGTCACTCAGACTTCCAGCCACTCCTTGCGGATATAGGCGTCTGCACGCAGGCTGTCTGGCGTCCCCTGAAACACGATGCTGCCATGGCCCATGACCAGTGCCCGGTCTGAAATCGCCATGGCAATGGTGAGTTTTTGCTCAATCAGCAGCACCGAAATACCCTTGGCCTTGAGCGTCTGCAGGTACTGCCCCACCAACTCGACAATTTTCGGAGCCAGGCCCTCGGTTGGCTCGTCAATGATGATCAGGTCGGGATCGCCCATCAGGGTGCGGCACAAGGTCAACATCTGCTGCTCGCCGCCGGACAGTACCCCTGCCTCGGTGTGCTGGCGCTCCTTCAGACGCGGGAACATGCCGTACATGTCGTCAAAAGACCAGCGGCTGCCCTTGCCCTTGCCTTTTTGCCCGAGCATCAGGTTCTGGTGCACGGTCAGGGTGGGGAAGATGTCCCTGTTCTCGGGCACGTAACCAATGCCCAGGTGTGCGACTTCATAGGCTTTGTGCCCGGCAATCTGCTTGCCGCGCCACTGAATATCACCCTGACACTCCACCAGACCCATGATGGCCTTGGCAGTGGTCGAGCGGCCCGAGCCATTGCGCCCCAGCAGCGCCACAATTTCGCCCGGTTGCACGTCAAATTGCACCCCGTGCAAAACATGGCTCTTGCCGTAATAGGCGTGGAGGTTTTCTATTTTGAGCATGTTCAGTGGCCTCCCGCCTGCGAATCTGCCACGGAAGAGCCCAGATAGGCCTCTTGCACACGCTGGTTGGCGCGCACGGCCTCTGGTTCGTCAAAGGCCAATACTTCGCCATAAACCACGACCGCAATCCTGTCGGCCAGGCCGAAGACCACCCCCATGTCGTGCTCCACCGTCAGCAGGGTTTTTCCCACGGTCACCTCCTTGATGAGGCTGATGAAGCGGGTAGTTTCGCTGCGGCTCATGCCGGCAGTCGGTTCATCCAGCAGGATCACATTCGCGCCGCCGGCAATGGTGATGCCGATCTCCAGTGCGCGCTGTTCGGCGTAGGTCAGGTTGATGGCCAGCACATCACGTTTTTTGTCGAGCTTGATCATCTTCATCAGCTCGTCAGCCCGGTCGTTGGCGTCATCCAGACCCGCCAAAAACTTCAGAAAGGTGTACCTATAGCCCAGACTCCACAAGACACCACAGCGTAAATTTTCGAAGACGCTGAGCTTGGGGAATATGTTGGTGATCTGAAAACTGCGTGACAGACCGAGCCGGTTGATTTCAAAAGGCTTTTTCCCCTCAATCCGTTGGCCATTGAGCAGCACCTGGCCGCTACTGGGCTCAAAACGGCCGCTGATCAGGTTGAACAGCGTGGACTTGCCGGCGCCGTTTGGACCGATGATGCCGACCCGTTCACCGGCAGTCACTGCCAGATTGATACCGCGAATGATTTCAGTCTTGCCGAAACTCTTGCGCAGGTCTTTGAGTTCAAGTGCGTAGGTCATATTGCTTTCCACCCAGCCAGTGCACCGTAGACGGCGGAGCCAGGGTATCGTCTGTACGAACTGGGGCCGCGGAACCGGCTTTGCCGGGCCGCAGGCGCAGCGCCCCCCCGGGGGGCAGCGCAGTACACGCAGTGACAAGCGTGGGGGCTCATAGTGCCTCCCGGCGCTTGATTTCTTTTTCGATGTATTCCTGAATCTCGCTCCACTCGCGCAAAAAGTGGCGGCGTGTGACCTCAAACAGCCCCAGCCCGGTCAAGGTGACAAATGCCGCGCCAAACCAGCTGTCCAGCCCCTTGGCGTCCAGCGGAATACCCGCAAACCGCAACTCGGAGCCCAGCGTGGTGCTGAGCTGGAGGTGGTACACCATTTCGATCATCGCGGCGGCGCCCACCAGCAGGATCAAAGCAGTGACGGCAAGCGCCAGATAACTGACCCAGAGCTGTCTGAGCTTGCCAAAGGCGGCCACACGCAGGTTCATCATGATCAGGCTGGCAATGCCCCCGGGCGCGTACATGACCATGAACAGGAAGATCAGGCCCAGGTAAAGCAGCCACGCCTGGGTGAACTCCGACAGCAGTACAAAAGCCAGCACCATCAAGATGCCGCCAATGATGGGCCCAAAGAAAAACGTCGCGCCGCCCAGGAATGTGAACAGCAGATACGCACCCGAACGCGCAGCACCCACCACTTCAGCAGTGACGATTTCGAAATTCAGCGCCGCCAGCCCACCCGACAGGCCGGCAAAAAATCCGGCAATGATGAAGGCGAAATAACGTACCTTCTGCGTGTCGTACCCGACAAATTCAACCCGCTCCGGGTTGTCGCGGACTGCGTTGAGCATGCGCCCCAACGGTGTGCGGGTGAAGGCAAACATCGCGCCGACCGCCACAAAGGTGTAGACCGCGATCAGGTAGTACACCTGAATCTGCGGGCCAAAGGTGATGCCCATCACGGCTTTTCCCGTCACCCGGTTGCCGGACACGCCGCCTTCGCCACCAAAAAATTCGGGAATCATCAGCGACAGCGCAAACACCAGTTCGCCCAGCCCCAGTGTGATCATGGCAAACGTGGTACCCGACTTGCGCGTGGTGACATATCCGAACAAAACGGCAAACCCCACACCGGCCAATGCGCCCACCAAGGGCACCAGGGACACCGGCAGTGGCAACGAGCCATTGCCGATGTTGTTGAGCGCGTGGATGGCCAGAAACGAGCCCAGGCCGGTATAAACCGCGTGGCCGAAGCTGAGCATGCCACCCTGCCCCAGCAACATGTTGTAGGACAGGCAGGCGATGATGGCAATGCCCATTTGCGACAGCACCGTCATGGCCAGACCACTGCCAAACAAAAGCGGCGCCACGGCAAGCACCAGCGCAAACAGACCCCAGGTGAGCCAGCGCCCGATATTGAGGGGCGCAAAGGTGTAATGTGTTTTCATGGCTTATCCCTCCCGCTTGCCGAGCAAACCGCGCGGCCTGAAGATCAGGATCAGCACCAGAAACAGGTAAGGCAGGATGGGTGCCACCTGGGACAAGGTGAGCTTGATGTACGAGTTATTGGCCACGGCAGCACCGAGAGGCACGCCCAGCTGCTCCGCCAGGGTGGCCAACGAGTAGTCGAAGGCCACAGCAAATGTCTGGATCACACCTATGAGCAGGGAAGCCACAAACGCACCTGACAACGAACCCATGCCACCGACCACCACCACCACGAAGATGACAGAACCCACAGTGGCCGCCATGGCCGGTTCTGTCAGAAAAGTGCTGCCGCCAATCACACCTGCCAGCCCCGCCAGCGCGGAACCGGCACCAAAAACCAGCATGAAGACGCGAGGCACGTTGTGTCCCAGCGATTCGACTGCGTCAGGGTGCGTCAGCGCGGCCTGGATCACCAGCCCGATTCGGGTGCGGGTCAGCAGCAGCCAGACGGAACCCAGCATGATCACGGCGACCAGCATCATGAAGCCGCGCGTGGCGGGAAACGGCGAGCAGACAATCCGCACGGCCGCATCGGCGCTGCTGCAAAGCTCTGCAGGGGCGCTGCCCCAGATCAAGCGCAAACCCTTGATCGAATCGTTGATCAGCGTGAAAGCCGGTCCCTGAAGTACCTCTGGCGGGCGAAACTCCACCGCAATGCGGCCCCAGATCAGCTGCACCAGTTCCACGATCACATAAGACAAGCCGAAAGTGATCAGCAGCTCGGGCACATGGCCAAACTTGTGCACCTTGCGCAAGCTGACACGCTCAAACAGCGCACCCAGCCCGCCCACCACCAGCGGCGCAATCAACAAGGCGGGCCAGAACCCGACAAACTGCGCCACGGTGTAACCCACATAGGCGCCCAGCATGTAAAAGCTGGCGTGCGCGAAGTTCAGCACGCCCATCATGCTGAAAATCAGCGTCAGCCCGGAACTGAGCATGAACAGTAAAAGCCCGTAGCTCAGCCCGTTCAGCATCGAGATGATGAAAAACTCCATTCAGCTTGACCTTCCTCGTCGATAAAAATAAAAGAGCCCGATACGGCAACCCGCTCGGGCTCTGTCTCTTCAGGCGCCGGTGTTTACGGACGCTTCATCTGGCAGCTGGTCGGAGTGCTCGAAATGTAGTTCGGGTACTCCTTCAGCATCGCCAGGGTCATGCCGGTTTTCTCAGGACTGTATGGGCTCTTGGCATCTGCCTTTTGCCAGACCGACATGTACAGTGGCTGCTGCAGCTGGTGATCGGCCTTGCGCATCTCCACCTCTCCGTTGAAACTCTGCACACGCAGGCCCTCCATCGCCGCCGCCACCTTGACAGGGTCGGTGGATTTGGCCTTGGCCATGGCCGCGCCCAACATTTCATAGATACGGATGGTTGAGCCGGTGTAGAAGTCGTCGTTGTACTTGGCGTTGAACTCCGCCATCCACTTGTCCATCTGCCCACCCATGTTGTAGTGGTTGTAGGCGATCTGATAGACACGTCCGGCGCCATTTTGGCCCAGGGCGGTTGGCGTGCCAGTGACACCGGCGTAGTAGGTGAAGAACTTGCCGTTGTAACCATTTTCGTTGGCAGCCTTGATCAGCAGCGACAGGTCGGAGCCCCAGTTGCCGGTGATCACGGTGTCTGCGCCGGATGCCTTGATTTTGGCGATGTACGGAGCAAAGTCACGCGTTTGCGCCAGCGGGTGCAGGTCTTCGCCGACGACCTGGATATCCGGACGTTTGCGCGCCAGGGCATCCTTGCCGAACTTCACTACCTGGTGGCCGTGCGAGTAATTCTGGTTCAGGAAATAAACCTTCTTGATGTCTGGCTGGCCAGCCATGAAGCTGGACATCGCTTCCATCTTCATCGAGGTATCGGCATCAAAACGGAAGTGCCAGTAACTGCACTTGCTGTTGGTCAGGTCCGGGTCCACCGCCGAGTCATTGAGGTACATCACCTCTTTGCCCGGGTTGCGCTCATTGTGTTTGGTGATTGCGTCGGACAGGGCCAGCGCGACGGAAGAGCCGTTGCCCTGGATGATGTAACGCACGCCCTGATCAATGGCCGCTTTCAGCGCGTTCAGGCTTTCTGCCGGGCTGAGCTTGTTGTCGATGGTCGAGAACTCGAAATTCACGCCAGCAGGGTTGCCGGTTCCGCTGTATTTTTCAGCAAAAAACTGGTAACCCTTGGTCTGGGCGACGCCCACTGGACCCAGCAGCCCGGTCAGGGGATCAATCCTGACCAGCTTGACGGTCTGACCTTTGAGCGGCCCGGGTGCAAACATCGGCGCGCCGGCCGCCTTGGCGGGAGCGGCTTTGGCCGCAGGTGCAGCCTTGGCCGCGGGTGCGGCAGGTTTTGCTGGCGCAGCAGGCTGCGCAAAAACGGTACCGGCGCATGCAAAAGCAGCGGCCAGTGCGAGGTGTCTGATCTGAAAAGTCATCAATGTCTCCTAGGTAATCACAATGAAACAAGCGTACAAGTTTTGTGCAGTGCAGCGATCAGGGAATGCCCCTAAGCAGCCCGGTTTCTATCGCCCATGCGACAGCGGTGCCGCCACAGCCGGACTGCCCGTTCTGCACTGCAGCAGTGCAGGTCGCAAGGCTGCCCTGACTTCAGGACGAAGGCAGCTGATAGTCCTTTAGTTGTTCGCGCAAGCGGGTTTTCAACATCTTGCCTGTCGCCCCCAGAGGAATGGCGTCGACAAACACCACATCATCGGGAATCTGCCATTTGGCGGTCTTGCCTTCATAAAACTGAAGCAATTCCTCACGGCTGACTTCTGCGCCCGGCTTCTTGACCACTGCGATGATCGGGCGCTCGTCCCATTTGGGATGCCGCACGCCAATGCAGGCCGCCATGGCCACGGCCGGATGCGCCACAGCGATGTTTTCGATGTCGATGGAGCTGATCCATTCGCCGCCGGACTTGATCACGTCCTTGCTGCGGTCGGTGATCTGCATGTAGCCGTCCGGGTCGATGGTGGCCACGTCGCCGGTCGGAAACCAGCCGTCCACCAGCGGGTCGCCGCCCTCACCCTTGAAGTACTCGGCCACAATCCAGGGACCTTTGACATGCAGGTCGCCGAAGGCCTTGCCGTCCCAGACAATTTCCTTGCCTTCGGGATCCACGATCTTCATGTCCACTCCGTAGATGGCACGTCCCTGCTTGAGCCGGATCTTCATCTGCTCCTCCTTGGACATGCTCAGATGCTTGTTCTTCAGCGTGCACAGGGTACCCAGCGGTGACATTTCGGTCATGCCCCAGGCGTGCAGCACCTCGACGCCGTAGTCCTCCTGGAAGGCGTGGATCATCGCCGGCGGACAGGCCGAGCCGCCAATGACGGTGCGTTTGAGGGTCGAGAACTTCAGTCCGGCGGGCTTCATGTGGCCCAGCATCATCTGCCAGACGGTGGGCACGCCAGCAGCATAGGACACTTTCTCGGCTTCGATCAATTCATAAATCGACTTCCCGTCCAGCGCCGGACCGGGAAACACCAGCTTGGCGCCGGTCAGGGCCGCCGAGTACGGGATGCCCCAGGCGTTGACGTGGAACATCGGCACCACCGGCAGGATGGAGTCGCGCGCGCTCAGGCACATCACGTCGGGCAGCGCGGCGGCGTAGGCATGCAGGATGGTCGAGCGGTGGCTGTACAGCGCCGCTTTCGGGTTGCCCGTGGTGCCGCTGGTGTAACACATGCTCGAGGCCGAGTTTTCGTCGAAGCTGGGCCACTTGTAATCGACCGAATGCGGTGCAATCCAGGCCTCGTAACTGCTCAGGTTGGGGATGCCGCTGTCGATGGGCAGCTTGTCTGCATCACACATCGCGATGTAATGCTTGATGGTGGTGCACTTCGCATGGAAAGCCTGCACCAGCGGGAGGAAGGACATGTCAAAACACAACACCTGGTCTTCGGCATGGTTCGCGATCCAGGCCACCAGGTCGGGGTGCAGGCGCGGGTTCAGCGTGTGCAACACGCGGCCGGAGCCGCTGACGCCGAAATACAGCTCGAGGTGGCGGTAGCCGTTCCAGGCCAGCGTGGCGACCCGGTCGCTGAACTGCAGCTTGAGCGCATCCAGCGCGCCCGCCACCTGGCGCGAGCGGCGCGCCACGTCCCGGTAGGTGTAGCGATGAATGTCGCCTTCAACACGGCGCGAAACAATCTCTGCGTCGCCGTGATGGCGCTCCGCAAAATCGATCAGCGATGAAATCAGCAATGGCTGGTTCTGCATCAAACCCAACATGTTTTGTTTCCTTTTCTTGTCCGCAAAAAATCCGTGCCGTCTGGCCGCTTGGTAACCGCATGGTAACGCCCGAGCCGCAGGTTCCCGGCTCACCAACGACTCAATCAGCACCTTGGCGACAGCGCGGGAACGGTGTCCTTGTTTTTCCTGACGTGCATCTGGGCCGGATGGGCGCCCCCAACACAACACCATGCCGCACTATGCACTGCTGTGGCCGGAGCCAGCAAGAGATGTCGCTGCTCCGACAGTTCGTAGGTACAAACCCCATGACGCTCGGGCATCCCCATCACGGCCATGCGCTGGCCCCCGCTGCGTAGACAATCGCTTCATGTCACTTGACGAAGCCGCTTTCCCGCACCACCGTTTTCTGCGCGGCCAGCCATGGTTTTCCGCCTTGTCCGCCGATACCCAGACCCGCCTGCTGGAGCGCACCCTCACGCTGTCGGGCCGCAAGGGCGAGGTCTTGCTGGCGGCGGGTTCGCCGGTCAAGGGCTGGTATGCAGTGTTGTCGGGCCTCGTCAAGCTGCAAAGCACCTCGTGCACAGGTCGTGTTTCGGCTTTTCTGGGGGTCCCGGACGGCGAATGGTTTGGCGAAGGCTCGGCCCTGAAAACCGAGCCGCGCCGCTATGACGTGATTGCCCTGCGCGACACCCTGCTGCTGTGCCTGCCACGCGCCCAGTTTGATGAACTGCTGGCCCACAGCCTGCCTTTCAACCACTTTCTGGTCGCGCACCTGAACCGGCGCCTGGGCCAGGCCATGACCATCATCGAGGCGGAACGCCTGCGCTCCCCGGAGCAGCGCGTGGCCCTGTACCTGAGCCGCGTGTTCTGGCAAGGCCGGCGCCGGCTGGTGCTGTCGCAGGAAGAACTCGGCCATCTGGCCGGTTTGTCGCGGCAGACAGTCAACCGGGCCCTCAAGGCGCTGGAACTGGAGGGCCTGGTGTCTCTGGAGTTTGGACGCGTCGCCATGCTTGACGAACAGGCACTGGCCGCCTATGCCGTCCGACCCGAGACGACGGCGGCTGGCGTCCGGATCTGAGCGCCAACTTGCCTTGTCCTTGCGGGCAGGTCCATTCGCAGGGCTCCAGCATCTGGACGGCAAGGTGACCTCGATTATTTCCAGAGCAACATCGACAGATTGCCCCATCCCGACCGATCCGCTGTTTACCTGGTCGGCGCAGCTTCCTGACCTGCCTGTCGACGCGCGGCTTCCACAGCCTTGTCTGCGGCATCCCTGGGGGCGCGAGAGGCTTCTCGGCTGGCTTCTTCGGCTTTATGCAGGGCGTCGCGAGCCGCCTGGACCGCCTTGATGCAGCGCAAGAGGTGCCTCCACGCGGCCGGCCCGTCCACGACAGCCTTGCCTGGATCAGGAAAAAACCGACACACCAGCCCCGACACACCAGCCCCTTCACTTGATCCATCTCAACGCTAGGCAACCCGGCCCTTTCTACAGTGGCATGCAAGGGTGCGAACCCTGTGTGAGGCATACAACCGCAGCAAAGGAAACGATGGCAACAAGCAACAAACACCCCGACCACCGACACCATGCTCACGGCGGACGCTGTGCTGGCGCTGGCAAACCTCGCCCGTCAGGCCTGAGATGAGGGTCGCACTGGTCACCGGCGGCACCGCCGGCATTGGAGCAGCCACGGCGCAAGCGCTGCTCGCTGCGGGTTACCGCGTGGCCGTCAACTACGCAGGCAACCAGCCCGCGGCCGGGGCGTTCACGGCCCGCACCGGCATTGCGGCCTTTGCCTGGAACGTGGCCGACGCTGACGCCTGCACCGCGGGTGTCGCGCAGGTCGAGGCCGCGCTCGGGCCGATCGAGGTTCTCGTCAACAACGCCGGCATCACGCGCGACGCGATGCTGCACAAAATGAGCGCCCAGCAATGGCGCGAGGTGATCGATGTGAACCTGGGCGGCTGTTTCAACATGTGCCGCGCAGTGATCGAAGGCATGCGCGAACGCCGTTTTGGCCGGTTGATCAACCTGAGTTCGGTCAACGGGCTGTCCGGCCAGGCCGGTCAGACCAACTATGCCGCGAGCAAGGCCGGGCTGATCGGTTTCACGAAGTCGCTGGCGCTCGAAAGCGCTTCCCGCAACATCACGGTCAATGTCATTGCCCCGGGCTACACCGACACGGCCATGGTCAGCGCCGTGCGGCCCGAGGTGATGGAGCAGATCCTGAAAACCGTGCCGGTCGGCCGCCTGGCGACACCAGCGGAAATCGCCCGCGCCGTCGTTTTCCTCGCCGCCGATGACGCCGGCTTCATCACCGGCATCACGCTGTCGGTCAACGGCGGCAAATACCTGGACTGAGAAAAATTACCGCTGGTTGCATCTTTTGACGCCCGAACAGGGGTTTTGCGCTGACTTGCCACTTTAACTTTCTCCTTCGCGCCCAAACCATGTAGGACGGAAGAGCAAGCCGCCAAATACTGTCCCTGCGGAAGGCAAACTGTCACGATGATTCAAGCACGCAAGAAATCTTTTTCCTGGCAAGCCGCCGCAGCCCTGATCGCCGCCACGGCTTTTGCCGGAAGCGCCATGGCTGGTTCGAGCGACTCGGGCGCTGCGGCGCTCCAGGCCAGATACACTGCCCTCGCCCCCCAGCTGGCAAGCAACGAATTTCAGAGACCGCTGGTCATTGAATCCACCGAAGCCGCCCATGCCGTGAGCGGCAACGCCTACGCGGTCATCAACTACCCGTTTTCAGCCGTGACCACGGCTTTCAAAAACCCCGACAACTGGTGCGACGTACTGATGCTGCACCTCAACACCAAGTTCTGCCGCACCACTGGCGGCAACGGCAGCCCGTCGGGGCTGGAAGTCAGCATCGGAAAGAAGGTGCCGCAGGAGGTCAAGGACGCTTACACCCTGGCCTTTGACTTCAAGCTGGACAGTGCCACGCCGGACTACATGGCGGTACAGATCAACGCAGACAAGGGCCCGCTGGGGACCAACAACTACCGCATCAACCTGCGGGTGGTGCCGCTTGCGGCCGGCAAGTCCTTCATGCACCTGCAGTATTCCTATGGTTACGGCATCGCGGGACGCATGGCCATGCAGGGTTACCTGGCCACGGTCGGCAGCGGAAAAACGGGCTTCACGCGGATGGACAACCCGGCCGGTGGTGAAAAAACCTATGTGGACGGCATGCGTGGCGCGGTGGAGCGCAACACCATGCGTTACTACCTGGCCATTGACGCGTACATGGCATCGCTGTCAGCGCCACCTGCCGATCAACTTGAAAAGCGCCTTCAGCAATGGTTTGACGCCACGGAACGTTATCCTCGCCAACTGCATGAGATCGATCGCACGGCCTACCTCACCATGAAGCGCAGCGAACTGCGGCGCCAGCAGGCGGCTGAATAACGCCGCCCTGGCGGGCGACGTCCGGGGCGGAAAGTCGTCCGCACCCGGTTGCTTGGGCAACAGCGGCTGGGCAGGTTCTGGCGCCAGCAGGCGTGGCGCCCTCCCCTTCGCCTTGGTTTACTTGCGCAGCAACTGGCGCGCAGCGGCCATGTCGCGGTCGTATACCGCCTTGGCCTCACGGCGGCATGCGGTGCGTTCTGCAGCCGCCATCTTTGCGCAGTCTTCCAGGTAAAGCTTGTAGCCGCCGCCTGCCTCATTGATGGCCGTGCGGTATTTCTGCTGCGGCGTGCTGTCGGCGACAGCGCCACGTTCGAGCAGGCGTTCCTCCATGGCCACAGGTTGCGCCAGTACGGCGGAACCGCTGGCGAGCAGCAGTGATGAAATAAGAAAAGTGGAAAATTTTCTGCTCATGGTGGCATCCTTGAATCAAGTGGTTGGCGAAGTGGCTGGGCTGGCGTTTTATTTCCGGCCCGAACTGTTGGGCGTGTGCTGGTGATCCAGCGGCGGTTTGTCGGGCATGTGGGTCGAGTCGACCCGCGCTTTCACGCTGGCGGGACTGTTGGCCGCTTTTTCGGACAGGGCCTGCTGGCTGCCACTGTCGGGCTGAGGCCCCTTGGGCATGTTGTGCGCCGGCGTATGGCCGGGGGGTGCGGGATGGTCGCTCATGGCTGCTCTCCTGGGTTGCCCGCCGGCTGGCAGCGGTGTTGACATTGCCAGATCAGGCTAGCGCGAGATGAGGCGAGCGCCCGTCAGCGCCCGGGGTCCCTGCCTGTAGGACGGGTGGTCGGATCTGCCTGGAACCGCCAAAAGGCAGCGGGAGCCCTGCCCGCCAGGCTCCAGGCGGGGCGCCGCCTGACCTTCCAGACTCAGTCGCTCAGGGTCGGGCGGTCAATTGCCCGCGAATTTCACCACCGGGGAATTTGGCGGTGTGGATGTTGGCATACCATTTGCCCGCCATCAGGTCGGCCACCTGCGCCGGGGTCAGCGTGGCCTGGCCGGACATCGGACTGGTGATGGGGCCGGTGAAAGGCAGTGCCACACCTGCATTGGCACCGACGGGGGCCGGACCATGAAAGTGGCCAGCGGTCGCAGGGCCACTCAGGTCAGCGTAGCTCAGTTGCCAGCGCAGCAGGTTGGTGTCCTTGTTCAGCACGGCATCGACCTGGCCACTGGCGCCGGAGGCGACTGGCGGCACCTCGTTGGCGCCACGCATTTGCGTTGTGAAGGCCATCAGGTTGGACTGCGACGGCATCATGCTGCAACCGGAAACCAGGGCCACTGCGGCTGCAGCCGCCAGGGTGGAACGAACGACGTGGCGGCGGGAAATCATCATGGTTGTCTCCAGTGGAAGGGCAAAAGATCCATCTTAGGACCGCGCGGCATGGCGCCTTGTAGGACGCCGGCTTGATCCAAAACGGCCGGCAATCGTCCCGACGCGCAGCCTTTTCCTCAGAACGATGGATAAAACAGGCTCCCAGCCCAATGGACGCGGGCGGCAGCAGCTATCTATTTGATAGCGACTCAGGGGGCACCACCAGCCGAAGCCGGCCCGCGCCGCCGTCCTACGGCAGCAACGGACAGCTGCCGACAGCACCCGGCAACCCCCGCGAACTAAGGTCAGACACTGGTACCCGCGTACAGGTACAGGAGAGTTTTACATGGCAGACAGGAGGCGATAGGCATGGCTTCAAGAGCGTTGTGGAAAGGAGCCATCAGTTTTGGCCTGGTGCACATTCCGGTGTCACTGCATTCAGCGACCGCCGAGAGCGGCGTCGACTTCGACTGGCTGGACAAACGCAGCATGGACCCGGTGGGTTACAAACGCATCAACAAGAAAACCGGCAAGGAAATCACGAAGGAAAACATCGTCCGCGGCGTGCAGTACGAGGACGGTCAGTACGTGGTGCTGAGCGACGATGAGATCACGGCCGCCTTTCCCAGAACCACCCAGACAATAGAAATCGAGAGTTTTGTCGCCAACACCGACATTCCTTTTGTCTACCTGGAACGGCCCTACTACATTGCGCCCATCAACAAGGGCAAAAAGGTTTACGCGCTGCTGCGCGACACCTTGCTCAAGACTGAAAGGGTGGGCATTGCGCGCGTGGTGATACAGACCAAGCAGCACCTGGCCGTGCTGGTGCCCTCCGGTCCCGGGCTGGTCTTGAACCTGCTGCGCTGGGGCACCGGCATCCGCAGCTGGGACGAACTGGACCTTCCTCCCGAGGGCGCCAAGGCTGCCGGCCTGTCCGAGAAGGAGTTGTCCATGGCCCGGCAGCTGGTCGACGACATGACCGACACCTGGAAGCCGGAGCAGTTCAAGGACTCGTTCACCGATGCCATCATGGCCCTGGTCCAGCAGAAGGTGAAGCAGGGCAAGGTGGAAAGCGTCGAGCAGCCGGAAGCGGCCGCTGAGTCATCCGGCGGCGCGGGCGCAAAAATCATCGACCTGACCGAGCTGCTGCAACGCAGCCTGCGCCACAAAAACGGGGCGGCCGGCAAGCCCACCGCCAAAACACCGGCCAAGCCCACCGGGAGCACATCGGCCCGCAAGCCGGCCGCCAAAACCGGGGCCGCGAGGCGGCGCCGCGCCGCCTGAAGACGAAGACGGCCGCGCACCCATGGCTGCCGACGACCCGCTCCAGGCTTACCGTGCCAAGCGCGACTTCAAACACACGCCGGAACCGGCCGCCGGAGGCAGACGCTCTACCGCCCGCAGCTTTGTGGTCCAGAAGCATGACGCCAGCCATCTGCACTACGACTTCCGGCTGGAACTCGAAGGCACACTGAAAAGCTGGGCCGTCCCGAAAGGCCCCAGCCTGGACCCCGGGGTCAAACGCATGGCCGTGCAGGTGGAAGACCATCCGCTCTCGTACGCCAGCTTTGAAGGCACCATTCCCGACAGGCATTACGGCGCCGGCAATGCCATCGTCTGGGACCGCGGCACCTGGCGGCCTGTCGGCGACCCGGTGGCAGGACTTCAAAGCGGCAAACTCAAGTTCGAGTTGCAGGGCGAAAAACTCCATGGCCGCTGGTCACTGGTGCGCATGCACGGCAAAAGCGAAGAGCGACAGGCGCCCTGGCTGCTGATCAAGGAAAGGGACGACGCGGCCCGGCCGAGCGCCGACTACGACGTGTTGCAGGCGCTGCCCGACAGCGTGATCACCGGCAACCCGCTGACACCGCGCAAAAAAGCCGCCGCCCAAAAAGCGCCGGCCAAGGCCGCCCCCACCGGCAGCACCGTCGGCCGGAAAAAGAGACCCGCCCCACCCCGCCAGCTGCCGGGCGCGGTAATGGACGCGCTGCCGCTCACGCTGGCCCCGGAGCTGGCGACGCTGGTCGCCCAGGCGCCGACTGACAGCCAGGACTGGGTGTACGAGATCAAGTTCGACGGCTACCGCCTGCTGACACGTGTGGAGGGCTCCTCCATCCGCTGTTTCACGCGCAACGGGCATGACTGGAGCGCCAGGCTGCCGGCACTGGTGAACACCCTGTCACGGCTGGGCCTGAGCGCCGCCTGGCTGGACGGCGAAATCGTGGTGCTCGACGGCAAAGGGCTGCCTGACTTCGGCGCACTTCAAAACGCCTTTGACAGTGGCAGCACCGCCCGGATCATCTACTACGTTTTCGACCTGCCGTATTGCGACGGCTACGACCTTCGCGCGATGCCGCTGCTGGAGCGGCGCAAGCTGCTGCGGACCCTGGTGCAGGCGGCGGCGCTGGATGCCGTCCGTTTCAGCGAGACCTTCGATGCCGGCGCGTCGGACCTGATGGCCGCCGCACGCCGCCTGGGGCTGGAGGGCGTGATCGGCAAACGTGCAGCGTCCCCCTATGTGTCGCGCCGCTCACCGAGCTGGATCAAGCTCAAGACCCAGCTGCGCCAGGAGTTCGTGATTGGCGGCTACACCGACCCCAAAGGCTCGCGCGCCGGCCTGGGCGCCCTGCTGCTGGGCGTGTATGACGACCAGGGCGCACTGCGTTACGCCGGCAATGTGGGCACCGGATTTGACGACAACACCCTGAACACCCTGCAAGGCAAACTCGCCGCATTGGCAGCGCCCCGCCCGGCTTTTGCCGGCCTGCCCGCCTCGGTCAAGGGGCACTGGGTGCAACCGGAGCTGCTGGCCGAGGTCAGTTTTGCACAATGGACCCACACCGGGCGCATCCGCCACGCCGTGTTCCAGGGCCTGCGCACCGACAAGGACGCGCGCAAGGTCAAGCGTGAATCGGCGCAACCCATCGAGGGCATCATGCAGGCGAACAAAAAACCGGCGCCATCTTCGGGCAACGCAGCTTCCGGCAAGCGCAGCATGAGCCACCCCGCGGCGGGCACCGGGGCGCTGCGCGTGACACATCCCGAACGCGTCATCGATACGGACAGCGGCCTGACCAAACTCGACCTGGTGCAGTTCTACGCGCAGGTGGCACCACTGATCCTGCCGCACCTGCGGGCCAGGCCGGTGGCGCTGGTGCGGGCCCCGGACGGCGTGCAAGGCGAACTTTTTTTCCAGAAACATGCACAGGCAACCGCCATCCCCGGCATCAAGCTGCTGAACCAGGCGCTGGATCCCGGCCATGCTCCCCTGCTGGAGATCACCACGGCAGAAGTGCTGCTGGCCGCCGCCCAGCTCAATGTGATGGAGTTCCACACCTGGAACGCCACCACCCGGTCCATCGGGAAACCCGACCGCATGATTTTTGACCTGGACCCCGGTGAAGGGGTGTCGTGGGCGCAGATCCGCGAGGCCGCGCAAGTGGTCCATGCCCTGCTGAAGGAGCTCGGCCTGCCGGCGTTTTTAAAGACCAGCGGTGGCAAGGGCCTGCATGTGGTGGTGCCTCTGAAGCCGGCCTTCGGCTGGGACACGGTCAAGGATTTCTCGCAGGCCATCGCGCGGCATCTGGCTGCGGTGATTCCCGACCGGTTTGTGGCCAAAAGCGGGCCACGCAACCGTGTCGGGAAAATTTTCCCCGACTACCTGCGCAACGGTTTCGGCGCCACCACGGTCTGCGCCTGGTCGCTCCGGGCCCGGCCCGGACTGGGCGTGTCGGTACCTGTCGGCTGGGATGAGCTGGACAGCCTGAGCGGCCCGACGCACTGGACGGCGGCCAACATCGCCGATCGCGTCGCCAGCGGCAACTCGCCTTGGGAGGGCTACGGGCAGGCCCGCTGCACGCTGTCGGCCGCCATGAAAGCGCTGGGCTTCAAGGCGCAAAAGCCTGCCTCATCGCCCAGACCGGCCCGGGCGCGGGCCGTGGCCCAAAACGGGACACCCCGCAAAGTCTGAGCACCTGGGTGTAGGACCGTCTTGACAGACTCACGCGCGCCTTCCTGACAAGGGCTCGGGTGGCGGTCGGCTACGCAGCGGACAGGTCTCGGCGTATCTTCAGACCAGCTACCGGCGGCACGCAGCATGCGCCCCGCAGGACCGGCGGTTTGGACCATTGTTGTTTCTTTCAGGAGCCTGCCATGAAGCACTTTTTGACGGCACTGGCTGTACTTTTTGCAGTGACGCTGCTCGCCGGATGCCCGCAGTCGAAGGTGCCCGACAAACCCTCGCTGGTGCCCGAGCCCAAGGCCACCATGAACCAATACTTACCCAAGTCATCCCTTTGAAATCACCTACTTTCCACCTTCCCTGCCAACCGGCCCCACTGTGGCGCACACCTGCGGCCGGACTGGCCTTGGCCTGCCTGGCTGTCCTGATGACCGGATGCGTGGGCCCAGTGTCCCAGCTGGAGTCACCGCCGCAAACCGTACAGCTCGACGGCGACGCCTACCGGGTCGAGCAGATCACGGCGAGCACCTGGTCGGCGCAGGCGCCGCGTCACCTGCCGGACGGACCGCAAAAAACAGCCAATCTGGTCCGGGCCGTTGAAAAGGCCTCGAACTGCAAGGTGACCGACAGCAGTTATGGCGCCGCGGGTGCCGCACTCCATGCCCAGGTGGACTGCGGCAGCAAACTGAAAAACTAGACAAATCGCGCTACAGCCCTTGTCCAGTATGCGCAAGCAGCTACTGAAACAATAGCGAGCTCGGGCCTCGCACAAAGCTTTACACCTTCGCACCCGCAGCAGACGCAACTTTACGCGTCGTGCGGTACGGCGGCGCAAACATCCCGCCACACTCGTCTCAAACCCGCATCAGCAACCCAAGGAGATCTTCATGATCATCAGTCCCCCACTCAAAAAAATCATGCTTGCCATCGTGCTGGCCGGCGCTGCTGCTGCACCTGCCCTCGCGCAGGTCAGCATCAACATCAACCTGGCGCCGCCCGCGCCGCAGTACGAGGCGGTGCCGGTGCTTGCACCCGCTCAAGTCTGGGCGCCGGGTTACTGGGCCTGGACCGGCGAGCGCCATGTCTGGGTTCGCGGTCACGCCATCCAGAAGCGCGACGGCTACCGCTGGGCGCCAGACCGCTGGGAGCAGCGCGGCAACGCCTACTACCGCCAGCCCGGAACCTGGGTGCGTGATGCGAACTACGTGTACGTCAAGGACAAAAAGCCGAAAAAAGACAAACACGACAAGTACGACAAGTACGACAAGCACGATGACAAAGGCCACGGCAAGGGCCACGGAAAAGGCCACGGAGATCATGACTGACCACTGATCCCGCTGTCACAGCAAAAAAAAAGCTGGCACTGGTGCCAGCTTTTTTTATGGCTGATTGAGCGTTCAGGCGGCGGTCTTCAATGCGTCACGCAGTGCTTTGACCTGGTCATGGTTGCGCTGCACGCCCTGGGCCTGGCGCTCCACCATGCTCCGGATCGCCGGGGGAAGATTTTCCTTGAGGGCGTTGCGGTAGCGGGCCTTGGCCGCGTCCTCGCCGCGCTCGCATTCATCGAGCATGGCCAGGTCGGTATACCCGCTGAGGGTGCCGCGCACCGACACCCAGCCACGATGCATGGCACCGCTGGTGGTGCCGCCTTCTTCAGGCTCGCCACCGAGCTGGCGAATCTGCGCGGTCAGCTCGGCAGCCGCACCGCGGCATTCGTCGGCATGTCGCAGCAGCAGGGTTTTGAGGTCCTGCGCCTTCACATGCTCGGCGCATTCGGTAAACCCGAACTCGCCATCGCGACAGGACTCCAGCAACTCGTTGAGCGTATCGATCACGTCGTCGTTGTCGGCCACTTCCCCGGCCAGGGTCTGGCGCGACGCCAGCTGCTCGTCCACCCGCGTCCAGGCGGCGCGGCTGGCTGCTTCGGCTTCGGGCCAGCTCAGCGTGGAGCGTTCTTTGTGATTGTCCCAATGGACAGCCAGGTCGCTTTGCGCATCGTCAAAGGTGCCGGTGTAGTTGCTGCGCCCGTACAGGCCCAGACGGTAGGCCGGCGCGTAGTCTTCGTAGTTGCGGTTGGCATCGTAATAAGACTCCCGGGTGTACTGCTCGCGCCAGTAGGCTTCCTCAGCGGTGGGGTTGACGGCCTCGGCGACCGCCTTGCCGCCCAGGCCGCCGGCAACCGCGCCAACAACCGCTCCGGCCGCAGCGCCCACCGGTCCGCCAAATGCGCCGGCGGCGGCTCCCGCGGCAGCGCCGCCCAGGGCAGCGCCGAGACCGGTACCGACCGGGTGGGCGCCAGGGGCGTCAGTGATGGGGTCCAGATTCAGGTTCTTGTCGTGTTCGTCAAGTGACATGGTGAAGCTCCTTCAGAGGTTTGGATGGCAAGGGTGCCGATGGTCAGCTTGTGTGGACTGGACAGGCGCCCCGGTGATGCCGGGGTGCCCTGCTGCCAAAGCAGTTTTTTCCAGTTCAGAAGCCATCGTCGGACGCGCTCCAGCAGGCCGCGGTCAGGCAGGGACAACCCAGCCTGTAGGAGAGGACGCCGTACGCTCGCCCCTGCATCCAGGGCCGGTGCGCATGCGCCGGTCTCGGGTTCAGGCACCAGGCTCAACCGAAAAGTTCAGGCACGCGGCTCAGCCATCCAGCTCGGGATAACGCCGGAAAATGCCTTCTTCGTTGAAGGGAATGCGGCGCGCGCTGGCGAGATAGGCGGCCACGTGCCGGTGTTGCGCCACCCGGGCATGCAGACTGGTCACCAGCGGGGCTTGCTGCAGGGCGCGCCCCGTGGCCAGCGGAAAGGCGTAAAGCAGGCCTGCCACGAGCTGAAACAGCGACAGATCGGCGTAACTCAGGCGGGCGCCCACCAGGCAGGCGCTGCCCCGGGGGTTGCGCGCCAGCACGCTTTCGAACCAGTCAAAAAATTTCGGGATGCGCTGTTCCCGAAAGGCTCTGGCCCGCCGTACGGCCTCGTTTTTCTGGTCTTCGAAATACAGGCCGGTGGCTATCGGGTGGTGGGTGTCGTGGGCTTCCATCACCGCGTCGGCAATGGTCAGCTGCAGCTGGTGGGTCCACAGGCGCTGCCCTTCATTTTTGGCAGCCAGACCCAGGCGCGGGCCGAGGTAAAGCAGGATGGCCGCGGTCTGGCCGATGACGGCCTTGCCGTGCACCAGGAAGGGCGGCGCGAACGGCGGGTGCGGTACCGTCGGGCTGTCGAGGTAATGCCTCATGGCCGCGACGCCCTGCCCCCGGTTTTCGGGACCGCGCCCCACGTCCACGTAGTCGGCCCCGGCCGCCTCCAGTGCGAGCCGCACAAACTCTCCGCGCCCCTGGATGGTGGGCCAGTAATGCAACTCATACGGCATGGAGATCTCCTTGTGCAAGCCAGAAAATCATGGAAAAAAGGCCTGTAGCCCTTTATTCATGGGCGCAAGCAGCTATTTAATTCATAGCAACCGGCGTTTCCTCCACCCTGGCAGCCAGTCGCCAGAGCGAGGTGACTTCCGCCGACCGGGCCGCGTGCAGGGCGTCGCTGGCATCGGCTGCCTTCGGATGCTGCGGCTTCACGTCCACACGCGACAACACCTGCAGCCCCGCCGCGGCGATCCACTCCAGCAGCTCGCTGCGCGAGCGCAGACCGACGTGTTCGGCCAGATCCGACAGGATCAGCCAACCCTCCCCGCCCGGCGCCAGATGGGTCGCCAGCCCCTGCAGGAAGCCGCGCAACATGCGGCTCTCGGGGTCGTACACCGCGTGTTCGACCGGCGAGCTCGGACGCGCCGGCACCCACGGCGGGTTGCAGACAATCAGCGGCGCACGTCCGTCGGGAAACAGGTTGGCCTGCTGCAGCGTGACGCGCCCGGCAAGGGCCAGCCGCGCGAGGTTTTCCCTCGCACAGTCGAGCGCGCGCGGGTCCTGGTCCGTCGCAATGACCTGCTGCACCCCGCGGCGCGCCAGGATCGCCGCCAGCACGCCGGTGCCGGTGCCGATGTCAAAAGCCAGGCTGTCGGCGCTTGCGGCCGGCGGCAAGGGGGTTTCGGCCACCAGGGCCAGGTACTCGCCGCGCACCGGCGCAAACACGCCGTAGTGCGGGTGAATACGTGCGCCGTCCAGCGCGGCGATCTCCACGCCCTTCTTGCGCCATTCGTGCGCGCCGATCAGGCCCAGCAATTCGCGCAACGAGCTCACGTAGCTGTCCTGCGCCGCGTCGCCCGGGCCATACGCTTCGCTGCAGGCCTGCGCGACATCCGGCGCCCTGCGCAGGCGGCTGTGATGCGCCCCATCAAACTCGAGCACCAGCATGGCCAGTGTGCGCGCACGCTGCGACTGGGCCTGGCGGTGCTGGTTGAAGGCATCCAGCGGCGAGACCGCGGCCGCGTCGGCCCTGGCCTTGGTTTTCTTGATCTTTTTCGGCTTGTCGATGCGTCTGGCCAGGGCCTGCAGCAACTGCCGTGCATTCTGGAAGTCCCCGCGCCACAAAATGGCCGTGCCCTCGCTGGCCAGGCGAAACGCCGCGTCGGCCGTCAGGGTGTCGTCGGCCACCTGCACCCGTCGGGGCGGGACCGTGCCGTTTTCGGAACGCCAGCGGGCGGAGCGGGTCTGACCATCCTCGACCCAATCGATGCGGGCCGGCTCGCTCATGCCGGGGCTTTCGATGCCGGGACGCAGTGGGGGGCATCTGCCCGGGCAGGCAAACGCAGGAAAAAAAGAGGCATCGGACAAACCCGGTCGGTGAACAGACCGCCATTATCCCGCGCTGTGCGGCATCCAGGTCTGTAGCACGGAGGCGCGAGGGCGCGCTTTCATGCGCCGGTATTTTCGGCTAGCGCTGCTAGCGGCTGTCCTTGCCGTCGGCGCCGGTCAGCGGCGCGAGGTCGGACGAGTAGGTGCGGTCGCCGATGGTCATCTCACTGCTGCTTTGCCAGGCAGACTCGAAAGCTGCCAGTTCCTGCGCCGTGGCCCGCTCATAGCGACGCAGGTTGGAAGCTCGCAGTGCGTCGGGGCTGGCGCTGTCCGGCCCGGCGGCAGCTGCTGCGCGTGGGGGGTCAAAGCCCTGGAGTTCTTCGTTGACCCGCCAGTACACCGCCGGCACGCCCAGGCCATACCGGGCGAGCGCGTTTTTCCCGATCAGGGCACCGAGTTCAGCCAGGGATTTTTGCTGCCCCTGCTCACTCTCCATGAAATCGGTGGACAGGTCCACCATCACAACAAAGCTGTGACCCCGCTTGTCGGCGCGCACGACCTTGAAACGGTAGCTTCCGCTCAGGATGCCCCGGCTTTCCATGGTGGCCTTGACTGAATCAAAAAGCATCTCACGGCGAAACGCCATGCGTTCGTCGAGATTCATTTTGACGGGGCCGGTCTCCGGTCCCGACCCGCCTTCCTTGGGGCCCTGCGAGGAAGAAAACAAGTTTTGGAAGAACGACATGGCGTGCTCAATGTTGAATGACTTGTGCCAACCCTGGTCAATTTAGTTCTGGTGTTGCCGTGGGCCTTCCCCGGAGAGCTTAGGCCTTGACAACTGAGCCATCGTATTCTTTTAGTTACAGGCTGTCATCTTCTGATACAGGTTAATTTGATCGCAAGCGGCTGTGATAAATATCAAAAAAACCAGTCCACAAACGTGGGGCACGCCGTTGAGTAATACCTTTTTGCTCATTCTTCCTTCCAGGCCGTCGGTGTTCTCCGACATGGCTAAAAGCCTGCGCCCGATAGTTGTGGGGAGTTCCATTGCAGATACTTGCTCATCAACTTCTGGAGGAAACAATGTCTTTTGCGCTGTATATGGTCGGTTTTGCAATTTTTATGGGTGGCCTGATCTGGGGCGCGGTGGAGGCCGGCATCCCGCACGTCTACATTGGCATCGGCGCTCTCGTGATTCTGGGCATAGGCATCTTCAGCGCTGTCGGCCGCACCCGCAGCAAGGATCCCTCATGAGGTGGTCGCGGGCACATTGAGTTGGTGCTCCGG
The DNA here is from genome assembly GCF_029945685.1 of Polaromonas sp. Taxonomy (GTDB): domain Bacteria; phylum Pseudomonadota; class Gammaproteobacteria; order Burkholderiales; family Burkholderiaceae_C; genus Polaromonas. Next base: position 140,431 of record NZ_JAQSDA010000020.1, read on the forward strand.
CGGACTTTCCGCAGAACCACCATTCAGGCATTTTGTGTCTGCACCGGCCCCGCTTCCAGCGGGGCTTTTCTACGCCAGAGGTGGCCTGCAAGCGGGCACGCAACCATGGGGCAAAGGTAGGCGCTGTCCCACAGATTCACGTGAGCTGCTCTGATACGGAACAACCTGTCGCGGCCCGATGCTTGGCCATCGCTGCGCCAGCGTTCCGACCCGGTCGTCACCTGCAATGACCGCAAGCGTGCGGACCTGATCAATTGCCTGGCACCGAACCGCCGTGTTGAAGTCGAGGGAATCGTCATCGAGCGCCGCGTCAACTAAGCCAGCATCCAGCCAGGAAAAGGGTTACGGGGTTGTCCCGAAACCCTTTTTTTTGGTCCGGCGGCGCCGTCAGGACGGCTTGGCGCCCAGGCCCATGGCCCGCGTGATCACTTCCTTCATGATCTCGTTGGTGCCGCCGTAGATGCGCTGCACGCGTGCGTCGGCATAGGCTCGGGTGATCGGGTACTCCCACATGTAGCCATAGCCGCCGAAAAGCTGCACACACTCGTCCATCACCTTGCACTGCAGGTCCGAACACCAGTACTTGGCCATGCTGGCCGTCGCGGTGTCGAGCTTCTCATCGGCGAGCAATTCGGTGCATTTGTCGACAAACACGCGCGCCACCTGCACTTCGGTCTGCAGCTCGGCCAGGGTGTAGCGCGTGTTCTGGTAGCTGGCGACCGGCTGGCCGAAGACCTTGCGCTCCTTCACATAGTCAACCGTCCAGCCGATCGCCGCCTGGGCCGCGGCGACCGCACCAATCGCGATCTGCAGCCGCTCCCAGGGCAGTTGCTCCATCAGGCAGATGAAGCCGCGATTCTCCTGCGCTGGTCCGCCCAGCAGGTTCTCTGCGGGCACACGTACATTGTCAAAAAACAGCTCCGAGGTGTCCTGCGCCTTCAGGCCCAGCTTCTTCAGGCGTTTGCCCACCGCAAAGCCGGGCGTGCCGCGCTCGACCAGCAGCAGGCTGGTGCCCTTGGCGCCGGCCGCGGGGTTGCTCTTGGCCACCACAATCACCAGGTCGGCATGCCAGCCGTTGGTGATGAAGGTCTTGCTGCCATTGAGCAGGTGGCTGCCATCGGCCTGCTGCATCGCCGTGGATTTGACGCCCTGCAGGTCGGAGCCGGCGGCCGGCTCGCTCATGGCGATGGCGCCCACCATCTCGCCGCTGGCGAGTTTGGGCAGGTATTTTCTCTTCTGTGCCTCGGTGCCGTAATGCAAGAGGTAAGGCGCCACGATCTCGCTGTGCAGACCGTAGCCGATGCCGCTGAACCCGGCGCTGCTGAGCTCTTCCATCTGGACCACGGAGTACAGCTTGTCAGCGCCGGCGCCGCCGTATTCCTCGGGCATGGTCATGCACAGGAAACCATTCTCCCCGGCCTTGTTCCAGACCGCGCGGTCCACATAACCCTGCTCCTCCCATAACGCGTGGAACGGTGCAACTTCCTTGTCCATGAAGCGGCGAAAACTGTCGCGAAAGGCCTCGTGGTCGCTGTTGAAAAGTGTGCGTTCGATCATGGTGTCACCTGTTGGAGGAAGTCAAAGGGTAAAAAGCAAACAGAGGGCAAGGCGCGGGGGTCATATTTATGCAAAGCGTTTGCTTGGTGAAATGAATATACTCGTTCCTGCGGCTTTTTGGCGCAGCAACCGGCACCTACCCTTGCCGGCACTGCCCTTCCCCCATCCAGCAGGAGAACCCCATGACCGAAGCATTCATTTACGACGCCATCCGCACACCGCGCGGCAAAGGGAAAAAGGACGGCAGCCTGTACGAGGTCAAGCCCGTCAACCTGCTGGCCGGCGTGCTGACCGAACTGCAGCGCCGCAACAACTTTGACACCGCGCAAGTCGATGACGTGGTGATGGGTGTGGTCTCGCCGATTGGCGAGCAGGGCTCCGTCATTGCCAAGGTCGCTGCGCTGAAAGCCGGCTGGGACTTTCGCGCCTCCGGCGTGCAGATCAACCGTTTTTGCGCCTCCGGCCTGGAAGCCGTGAACATGGCCGCGCAGAAGGTACGCTCCGGCTGGGAAGACCTGGTGGTGGCCGGTGGCGTCGAGAGCATGAGCCGCGTGCCCATCGGCTCGGACGGCGGCGCCTGGGCACAAGACCCGGAGACCAACAGCGCCACCGCCTTTGTGCCGCAAGGCATAGGCGCTGACCTGATTGCCACGATCGAAGGTTTCAGCCGCGCCGATGTCGACGCTTTTGCACTGGAGAGCCAGAAGCGCGCGACCCAGGCACGGGCGGCCGGCTACTTCGACCGTTCGGTGGTACCGGTGAAGGACTTCCTCGACCAGACCATCCTGGCGCAGGACGAGTTCATCAAGCCCCACACCACCCTGGAAGGCCTGGCCTCGCTGCGGCCGGCTTTTGAACAGATGGGTGGTATGGGGTTCGACCAGGTCGCGCTGACACGTTACCCGCAGGTCGAACGCATCCACCATGTGCACCACGCCGGCAATTCCTCGGGCATCGTCGATGGTGCGGCGGCAGTGCTGGTCGGCTCGGAAGCCGCCGGAAAAACCCACGGGCTCACGCCGCGCGCCCGCATTGTCGCAGCAGCCCTCAGCGGCGCCGACCCGACCATCATGCTGACCGGCCCCATGCCGGCAGCGCGCAAGGCGCTGGCCAAGGCCGGGCTGACGATTGACCAGATCGACCTGTTCGAGGTCAACGAGGCTTTTGCCGCGGTGGTGATGCGTTTCATGAAAGAGATGAAGGTGCCGCATGACAAGGTCAACGTCAATGGCGGCGCGATCGCCATGGGCCACCCGCTGGGCGCCACCGGCGCCATGATCCTGGGCACCTTGATTGACGAGCTGCACCGGCGCAGGCTGCGTTACGGACTGGCCACGCTGTGTGTGGGCGGCGGCATGGGTATTGCCACCATTGTGGAAAGAATCTGATGAAAACCATCCAGTACGAACTGATCGACGGCATTGCCACCCTCACCTTCGACGAGCAAGGCTCGCCAGTCAACACCATGTGTGCCCAGTGGCAGAAGGACCTGACCGAAGCCACCGCACAGGTGCTGAAAGACAAGGATGTCATTCGCGGCATTGTGCTGGCGTCGAACAAAACGACTTTCTTCGCCGGCGCCGACCTCAAGGCCACGATGCGGCTGAAAGCTTCGGACGCGGCGGCGGTGTTCCAGGAAATCGAGCAGACCAAAAAGAACTTCCGCACGCTGGAAACCCTGGGCAAACCGGTGGTCAGTTGCCTCAACGGCACGGCGCTGGGCGGCGGCTGGGAGGTGGCGCTGGTTGGCCATTACCGTATTGCCGTCGATGACAAAAAAATCCAGTTCGGCCTGCCTGAAATCACGCTGGGCCTGATTCCCGGCGCCAGCGGCATCACCAAGATGACGCGGCTGTTGGGCCTGATGGGCGCGCAGCCCTATATTCTGGAAAGCAAACTGTTCAACCCGCATGAAGCACTGGAGCTGGGTCTGGTGCAGGAACTGGTACCGAACGCCGCCGCGCTGCGGCCTGCGGCGCTGGCCTGGATCGCCACGCATGATGGCGCAGCAGCCCCCGCTCACCACCCCTGGGACGACAAGAACTACAAGATGCCTGGCGGCACACCCGCCAACCCCAAGATCGCCGCCATGCTGGCCGTGGCGCCGGCCGTGCTCAAGCAGAAAACACGCGGCTTGTACCCGGCGCCCGAATATGCGCTGGCCGCCATGGTCGAGGGCGCGCAGGTCGATTTCGACACGGCGCTGCGCATCGAGTCGCGTTACCTGGCCAGGCTGATCGTGAGCCCGGTGGCCAAGAACATGATCAACACCTTCTTCTTCAACATGAACGCGATCAAGTCGGGCCGCTCGCGTCCGAAAGATGTCCCGCGTTACAAGCCGCAGAAAGTCGGCCTGCTGGGCGCCGGCATGATGGGCGCGGGCATTGCCTACGTCCAGGCCAGCCGCGGCATCAGCACCGTGCTCAGGGATGTGAGCCAGGACAAGGCTGATGCGGGCAAGGCCTACAGTGCCAAACTCACGCAGGCCCGCGTGGACAAGGGCCGCATGAGCGTGCCTGACCAGGCGGCCCTGCTCGCGCGCATCAGCGCCACCGGCCAGGTGGCCGATCTGGCCGGCTGCGACCTGATCATCGAAGCCGTGTTCGAGCGCCGCGACCTGAAAGCCAAGGTCACCCAGGAAGCCGAGCCCCTGCTGGCACCTGGCGGCTTTTTTGCCTCCAACACCTCCACCCTGCCGATCAGCGGGCTGGCCACGGCGAGCGCGCACCCGGACAAATTCATCGGCATCCACTTCTTCAGCCCGGTCGACAAGATGAAACTGGTCGAGATCATCCGCGGCAAGCAGACCGACGACGACACCGTGGCGCGTGCCTTTGACTACGTCCAGGCCCTGGGCAAGATTCCGATTGTGGTCAATGACTCGCGCGGTTTTTATACCAGCCGCACCTTCGGCACCTTTGTGATGGAAGGCGCGGCCATGCTGGGCGAAGGCATTCCCGCGGCAGCAATTGAAAACGCCGGCATCCAGTGCGGCATGCCGGTGGGCCCGCTCGCCGTGCTCGACGAAACCGCGCTGTCACTGAGCGTGCATGTGCTGGACCAGACCCGCGCCGACTATGTGGCCGAGGGCAAGACCTACATCGCCACACCGGGCGAGCTGATCGTCGAACGCATGGTCAAGGAGTTCGACCGCAACGGCCGGGCCGCGGGCGCCGGTTTTTACGACTACCCCGAGGAAAAGGGCGCAAAGAAAACCCTGTGGCCTGAACTCAAATCCCTGCTCGAAAAGCCCGGCGTGGCCTGGGACATCACCGACCTCAAGGATCGCCTGCTGTACCGCCAGGCCGTGGAGACCGCGCGCTGCCTCAGCGAGAACGTGTTGACCAGCGTGCACGACGCCAACATCGGCTCCATCTTCGGCATCGGCTTTCCAGCCTGGACTGGCGGCGCCATGCAGTTCATCTACAGCATGGGCGTGGACGCCTTTGTGCAGCGCGCCGGCGAACTGGCGGCCCAGTACGGGCCGGGCTTTGCACTGACAGAAGAAGTCAAGGCCGCCATCCGCCAACACCAGCCGGTGTATTGAGGATTTATTGCGCTGCGAGGCCGGCGAGCAGGCCGGCTTTCTGCACCTTGCCCAGGGCCGTTTTGGGCAAGGCCTCGCAGAACACGATGCGCTTGGGGTGTTTGAAGCGTGCCAGCCGGCCCTCGAACAGCTGCAGCACCTGCGCCGTATCGAGATCCGCGCCGGGCGCTTTCACAATGACGGCCACCACCACCTCGCCCCAGCGCGCATCTGGCTGGCCCACCACGGCGGCTTCCAGAATTTTCGGGCATTCGACCAGCAGGTTTTCAATCTCGGCCGGATAGACGTTTTCCCCGCCCGAAATGATCATGTCTTTCGAGCGTCCCACCACTTCATAGAAGCCGGCGGCATCACAACGCGCCAGGTCGCCGGTGTGAAACCAGCCATCGGCAAAGGCCGGGTTGTCGGCGTCGGCCCAGTAAGCCACCATGACATTGGGTGCAGACACGCAGATTTCGCCGACCTCGCCCGGGGCCACGGTTTCGCCCTGCGTGTTGACGAGTTTCACGTCCACATGCAAACCCGCCTTGCCCGCCATCCCCACATGCTGCATCGCATCGGCACGGCGCAGGTAGATGGAGACCGGGCCGGTCTCGGTCGCGCCATAGACCTGGCCCAGCGGCACACCACGTGCATGGATGGCCGCGATCATGGCCGCGGGAATCGTGGACGAACCCGCGGCCAGAAAACGCAGGGACGACAGATCAGTAGCCGCAAAATCGGCATGGTCCAGCACCGCGCGCAAGGTGGCCGGCACCATGAGTGACAAGCTTGGCCGCCGCCTGGCCACATCGGCCAGCCAGGCCGCCGCCTCAAAACGGGCATGCAGGGTCACGGTGGCACCGGCATGCAGGGCCGGCAGGGTCTGGATGCACAGGCCGCCGACATGAAACAGGGGCAGTACGCTCAGCACATGGTCGTCCTGCCGAAGCTCATGTGCATGCGCGGAAATCACGCAGTTCCAGATCAGACCGGACTGCGTGTGCACAGCACCCTTGGACCGACCGGTGGTGCCCGAGGTGTAGACCAGCAGCACGGGCGAGGCGTAGCCGCCGGCGAGGACACCGGTGCCGTCACCCCTGCCATCCACAGCCAGACCATCCACAGCCAGACCATCGGCAGGCAGCAAACGGCAGCCCTGGGCCGCGGCCAGCGCGGTAGCTGCCGCAGCATGTGCGCTGTCGCTGACCAGCAGGCTCACTCCGGCATGGCCAAGAATGGTCGCATGTTCGGGCGCGGCCAGCCGGTGGTTGAGCGGCAGCAGAATTGCCCCGATGCGGGAAAGTGCAAACAGCAGCACCAGCATGGCCGGATCATTGAAGCCCAGCCAGGCCACCCGGTCGCCCGGCTGCACACCTGCGGCCAGCAACACCCCGGTCGCGCGTTCAATGCGCTGCCACAGGGCAGGATAGGTGATGTCTTCCCCCGCCGCGTGGACAGCCACCTGCTGCGGCGAAAACTGCGCGTGCCGCTTGATGATCTGCGCGAGATTCACTCCGGCTCCGGCTTACAGCACGGCCTGTTCGTCCTGTTCACCGGCCTCGTACAGGCATTCACGGCCGAGCCGGTCAATGCAGAGCTCCGCGGTCCAGGGCAGCATCAACGAGCCGCAGCGCGAATCACGGTACATGCGCTCCAGCGGCAGGGTCTTGAGCATGGACTGACCGCCGCAAGTGCGCACCGCGAGGCGGCAGATCTCGTTGGCGTTTTCCATGATGGTGTAATGCGCCGCGTACAGGCCCAGGCGAATCTCCTTCGAAGGATCGACACGGGCGGCGCGGGCATTCTGCAGAAAAATCGCCCGGGTCTGTTCCAGCCGGACCTTCATTTCTGCCACGGCGATCTGTTTGGTCGGGTACATGCGGCGTTTGACCGGTGGTGTGCCGGGCACCTCGCCGCGCAAATACTGCACCGTGAAGTCGTAGGCCGCCTGGCAGATGCCCATGTAGGTCGGTGACAGGGTTGCAAACATGTGCGGCCAGCGCAGCGCGGCCTGGGCATACAGGCCTTCGGGAATCAGGCGCTCGATCTCGGGCACAAACACGTCCTTGAAGATCAGTGTGCGCGAGACGGTGCCGCGCATGCCCAGCGGGTCCCAGTCGCCGGTGACGCTGACGCCTTCCCCGTTTTTGTCCACGGCCAGGTACAGCGAATCGCGCTGCGTGGCACCGGGTTTGTCCAGCGTGCACAAAATGCCGTAGTAGTCGGCCGCCCCGGCCAGCGAGGCAAAAATTTTCTTGCCGTTGACAATGTAGCCGCCTTCGACCTTTCGGGCCAGGGTGCCGAAAGGCGCCTTGCCGGCAGCAGCGGCACCGCCTTCGGAAAACGGCTGCGAGTAGACCTTGCCCTGCTTCACCACACGCTCGTAATGCACCTTGCGGTGCGCTTCATGGTTGGCGCGCTGCTCAGGCGTCATGTCGAGGTCATCGGCGATGAAACCGGTCCACATGGTGGAGCTCACGTGCATGTTCAGTGTCAGCGCGGTGGCGCCGCAATGCCGGCCAATTTCGGCGGCGGTCATCACATAGGTGGCAAAGTCGGCACCCCAGCCGCCATGTTCTTCCGGCACGCAGATGCCGAGCAGGCCGGCTTCGCGCAGATCGGCGTAGTTCTCAAAGGGGAACACCGCATCGCGGTCAATCTGCTGCGCGCGTGGCGCGAATTTTTCGCGCCCGAGACGGGCAGCGATGGCCAGCAGTTCGGTCTGCTTGGGCGTGAGTTCGGTGTAGTCGCCGGCAATCGAAGGCGGCAGGTAGCGGGCGGCAGGGGGTGGAGAGACAGGCAGTGCAGACATGGGTCGGTTCCTCGGGTCGGGTCAGGGCAGAAAATGTTGCTTCAGGAATGTCAGGACAGCGTGGTTGAACAGCTCGGGCTGCTCGAGATTGGCGATGTGGCCCACCTGCGGCAGGCAGGCGTAAGCCGCGCCGGGAATGCGGCCGGCCATTTTTTCGACCACGGCGGGTGGCGCGTTGAGGTCCAGCTCACCGGCCAGGCACAGGGTGGGCACGGCGATGTTGCCCAGCGCGACCAGCCGGTTGAAGGACACGATGGCCGACAGCGCGGCGCGGTAACTTTCCGCGGGGACACGGGCCATCAACGCGGCGGCCTCGGCGATACGCGCCGGCTCGGCGTCGGGTGCAAACATGGTCGGCACCAGTTGGCGGGCGAGGCCCGCCATGCCCAAGCCCTGGTCCAGCGGCGCAAAGCGGCTCTGCAAGAATTGCTGCTGCCAGGCGCCATCGGCCTTGCCGAAAGCCGGCGAGGTGCTGTAGAGAATCAGGCCGTGCACCAGCGCAGGATGCAGGGCCGCCAGCTCCTGCGCAATCATGCCGCCCATGCTGTGGCCCAGCAGCACGTTGCGCCTGGCGCCGACGTGTTCGATCAGGGTTTTCAGGGCATCGGCCAGCAGCCCGTTGGTGCAGGTCGATATGGCTTGCGAATCGCCGTAGCCCGGCATGTCCCAGGCAATAGTTCGAAAACCATGGCCCGCCAGAAACGGCTGGTTGTGCACCCAGGCTTCCTTGCCGCCGCCCACGCCGTGCAGCATGAACACGGCGGTGTCGCCCTCCCCTTGCTCAAGATAAGCCGGCATGACCATGGCTCAGGCCAACTCGCCCGTCAGTTGCCCGGCGTCCACGATCACCTGACCGTCCAGCGCCACGGTGCAGCCGCGCAGCGGCAGGTCGAAGTGTCCCAGGGTGTGGCGCCCCGCCACCTCGTTGGCGCCGGTCGAGTACAGGAAGTTGCCGGCAAAGGCGCGCAGCTCGGTGCCGTTGAAGTCCCTCTTGTCATACAGGGACATCGCGTCCCAGCGCGCTTTCGGGTTCATGCCCCAGCCCACATGCGAGACGGCGTAGGCTTCGCGGTCGCCCCAGGCGGCCCAGTAGCTGCGCATCAGGTCGGCATCCACATGCTGGCCGGCAATGTCGGTCACGAAGTCGTTTTCAATCGTCAGCACCACGGCTTGTTCGAGATAACGCTTGAAGGTCAGGTTGACATCGCCGGGGGCCAGCACCAGCCGGCCATTGACGCTGCCCCGGGCCGGAAAGGCCAGGCACAAACCGCCCGGCCAGTGGGAAATGGTGCCGGGCCGGGCCGTGTAACCCCAGCCGCCGCCAGCCTGCGCCCCGACCAGCGAGATGCTCAGGTCGGTGCCCGCGGGCGAAGTCACACGCATGGCTTTGGCGCTGCGAAGCAGCTTGATGCCGGCCTTGACCTTGGGCTCCAGCGCCGGATCGGGAACGCAGCGCTCGAGGATTTCGGGGTGTTCGTTGGACACCATCAACACGCGCGCGCCACCTTTCAGAATATCCGGCAACTCGGCCGCATGCAGCAGGCCCTCCACCGTCAGGTCGGCCACAAAGGTGCTGGCGGCCAGGGCCTGCACCACGGGCGCGAGCTGGCCAATGGCGTCAGACGCGCCGGTGGAACGCACCGGCACCGGTGCGGCCAGCCGGGGGGTGCTCAGCACCAGGTGAAAGGCCCGCGCGCCCAGCCTGGCCAGCGCAAGCTCGGCGAGCTGCACATTGACGGGCCGCGACTGCGTTTCGGACAGGATGGCCGCCGTGTCGCCCGCCTTGACGCCACACAGCGCAAAGGTCTCGGCGAAGCAGTTTATCCATTTGGCTTCAATTCGTTCCTGCAGCATGAAAACTCTTTCTTGAAGGCTAAAGGCGTGAGCCAAGCGCGAAATATCCGCCGGCATGAAACAGCAACGGCGCCGCCTCGGACAGCGTGAAGCGCTCGACCTCGGCAATGAACAGACAGTGGTCGCCGGCGATTTGGCACGACACCGTGCGGCATTCGAACCAGGCGCTGGCGCCATGCAGCAACGGCAGACCCCAGGCGTTTTCTGCATGCGGCACCCCCTCGAACTTGTCGGCCTGGGGCGAGGCAAAACGGCGCGACACCTCCACCTGGGCTTCCGCCAGCACATTGACGACAAAACGTTCCGCTGCTTCAAAGACCGGCAGGCTGGGGGAGCTGCAACGCAGTGACCAGAGGATCAGCGGCGGCTCCAGCGACAGCGCCGAAAACGAATTGACCGTGAGCCCGACAAAGGCCCCGTTGCCGGCACGGGTGGTCACCACCGTGATGCCGGTGGCGAACTGGCCCAGCGCGGTACGCAGGGCCCGGCTGTCCGGCGCGGCGACGCGGGCAGGAGCGTCGGAACCGGGGGTGGCTTGCAGGACGATTGTCATTCGTCGCATAATATATGAATATTCATGCAATACGCAAGCGTACCAACCCGGCCTCCCCTTCGGCGAGGCACACCATGAGCCGCCCCGGGAAAACGGGTGGCCCGCCCGAGCCGACCAGTCGTTTCATCGACGGTTACCTGTCTTACCTGCTCGCGCGGGCCAGCCACACCGTGTACAGCGAATTCCACGCCCAGGTTCAGGCCGCCGGGTTGAGCCAGCTGGAATGGCGGCTGCTGGCCACCCTGTCGGACGGTGACGGCCTGACCATTGGCGAGCTCGCGCGCGAGATTCTGGCCCAGCAACCGACGCTGACCAAACTCGTGCAACGCATGGAAAAAGCCGGTTGGGTGCGGCGCGGCGAAGACCCGGCCGACGCGCGGCGCACCCTGGTGTTCGAGACCGAACAAGGCCGCGCCACCGTGGCCGCGCTGCTGGCCCAGGCGAAGGCGCACGAAACCGGGCTGCTGCGGGACTTCAGCGAACGTGACGTGAGCGCCCTGAAGAAGATCCTGCGCACCCTGATCAGCCGCGGCGACGCGGCCTGACCGCCGCCGTCGGCCATCCGCCGACCCCATTTACTTGACTGAGTCAAGTAAACGGAAGATCATGGCGGCCATGAACCCAGGTGTTTCCGCTGTTTCCGCCGTCCACGTCAAGGCGGTTCGCCGCTTCAATCGCTTCTACACCCAGCGCATCGGCGTGCTCGACCCCTACCTCGGCAGCGAGTTCTCGCTGACCGAGGTGCGGGTGCTGTACGAGCTGGCGCACCGCGACCAGCCCACCGCCACCGAACTGGGCCGCGAGCTCGCACTGGATGCGGGCTACCTCAGCCGCATCCTGCGCCGTTTCGAGCGCCAGGGCTGGATGGCGCGCAGTCCTTCGCCCGCCGATGCCCGGCAAAGCCTGCTGCGGCTCACCGAAGCCGGCTACCAGGTTTTTGCGCCTCTGCAGCAACGCTCGCGCGATGAAGCTGCCGCGTTGCTTGCGCCGCTGCCCGGGCCCGCGCAACAAGAACTGACAGACGCACTGGCCACTGTTCAGCGCCTGCTGGACCCCACCGCCGCCCCGGCGCCGTCGCCAACCGTGGTCCTGCGCGACCCGCGACCCGGCGACATGGGCTGGGTGGTGCAGCAGCATGGCGAGGTTTACGCGCGCGACTACGGCTGGGACAGCACTTTCGAAGCGCTGGTCGCCGGCATTGTGGCGGGCTATCTGCGCGACTACCAACCGGAATGGGAACGCTGCTGGATCGCCGAGGTCGATGGCGAACGCGTCGGTTCGGTGTTTGTTGTGCGCAAGTCCAAAACGGTGGCGCAGCTGCGTCTGCTGATCCTGTCGCCGCAGGCACGCGGGCTGGGCCTGGGCGCACGCCTGACCGATGAATGCCTGGCCTTTGCGCGCAGCAAGGGCTACAAAAAAATGGTGCTCTGGACCAACAGCTGCGTGGGCAGCGCCCGGGACATCTACGCCAGGCGCGGTTTCAAGCTGGTCAACAGCGAGCCCTACACCGGCTTCGGCCAAGACCTGGTGGGCGAAACCTGGGAACTGCGGCTGTGAACCGCCCGCCGCCCCGGTGAAGCTCAACCTGGCCCTGCTGGCCGCGGCCGCCACCGGCGTGCAGGTCGGCGCCGCCATCGTGGCCTCGCGTTTTGTCGTGGCCGACGTGCCGCCGCTGACCCTGGCCCTGCTGCGCTACGCCATCGGTTTTACCTGCCTGCTGCCCTTCGTCTTGAAGTCTTTCATGGCTCCAGCCCTTGATGGACGGGCGCGAGCTGCTCTCAACACCATAGCAGTCGCAGACTGGTTGGCGATGGCTGCACTTGGCACCGGACAGTTTGCGGTGTTGATCGCACTGCTCAACTACGGCCTGCAGCACATCGGTGCCGCCCAGGCGGCGCTGATTTTCAGCCTGTTCCCGCTGCTGACGCTGCTGCTGTCCAGCGCGCTCGGGCGCGAACGCATTTCGGCCGCGCTGCTGGCCGGCGTGCTGCTGTCCATCACGGGCGTGGCGCTGTCGCTGTGGCCCAAACTGCAGGCGCCGCACCCGGGCCACTGGTGGGGTGAGGCGGCGGTGCTGGCCAGTGCCAGCGTCGGCGCGCTGTGCAGCGTGTTGTACCGGCCTTACCTGCAGCGTTACCCGACGCTGGCGGTGTCCAGTTTTGCGATGCTGGTGTCGGTGCTGTTTCTCGGCCTGCTGGCCTTGAGCGAAAACTGGCCGGCGCGGGTTTTGGCGCTTGGCGTGCAGAGCTGGACCGTGGTCGCCCTGATCGGCATCTCCAGCGGCATCGGCTACTTCTGGTGGCTCTATGCACTCAAGCACGAGTCGCCGACACGGGTCACCGTGTTTCTGGCGCTCAATCCGCTGACCGCGGCCCTGCTGGGTGTGCTTTTTCTGGGCGAAGCCCTTTCCTCATGGGCGGCGACAGCTATCTTTTTAATAGCGTCCGGCTTGTGGCTGGCGACCCGCGTCGCAACGCAGCCCCGGCGATAATCAAGCCATGAATGCACCGCCTGGCACGCAAGAAGCCACCCGCCCGCAGCCCCAATCCCTGACCGACCTGTTTGTCTCCTTCACCCTGCTGGCGCTGCAGGGTTTCGGAGGTGTGCTGGCCGTCGTGCAGCGGGAACTGGTCGAGAAAAAATGCTGGATGACACGCGAGGAGTTTGTCGAGGAATGGGCCGTGGCGCAAATCATGCCCGGGCCCAACGTCGTCAACCTCTCGCTGATGATTGGCCACCGCTACTTCGGCCTGCGCGGCGCCATGGCGGCGCTGGCCGGCATGCTGACCGTGCCGCTGCTGGTGGTGCTGCTGCTGGCGCTGGTATACGCGCAGTTTGCCGACCACCCCGGCGTGGCCGGCGCGTTGCGCGGCATGGGGGCGGTGGCCGCGGGCCTGATCATCGCCACAGGCCTCAAACTCATGGGCGCGCTGAAAACCCACCCGCTGGGGCTGCCGGTCTGTCTTGCCCTGGCGGTGGCGTGTTTTGCCGCCATCGCCTGGCTGCGCCTGCCGCTGGCCTATGTGCTGCTCGGCCTCGGCGGGCTGGCCTGCACCCTGACCTGGCGCAAGCTCGCGCCATGAGCCTGAACCTGAACCTGCAATGGACCGACTGGCTCGGCATGTTTGTGCATTTCCTGTCGCTGTCGCTGCTGTCGATAGGCGGCGCCATCACCACCGCGCCGGACATGCACCGCTACCTGGTGGACCGGCAGCACTGGCTGACCGACCCGCAGTTCAACGCCTCGGTGGCGATAGCCCAGGCCGCGCCCGGCCCGAACGTGCTGTTTGTCGCGCTGATGGGCTGGCAGGTGGGCCTGAACGCCGGCGGCCCGCTGCTGGGCCTGTTCGGCGTGCTGGTCACCATGCTGGGCATCATGCTGCCCAGCACCACGCTGACCTACCTGGCCGCCAGCTGGGGCCACCGCAACCGCAACCTGCGCGGGGTGCGCGCCTTCAAGCAGGGCATGGCGCCCATCGTGATTGCCCTCTTGATCGCCACCGGCTGGATTCTGGCCAGTGCCAACGTCAGCGGCCTGAAAGACTGGCCGGTGGCGCTGCTGACCGTGGTGACGGCGCTGGTGGTCTGGCGCACCCGCGTGCACCTGCTGTGGCTGCTGGGCGCCGGCGCCCTGCTCGGCTGGTTTGGATGGATCTGAATAAAAACGGGCATGCGCCCTTATGGACCGGGCGCCAGAAGCTATCAAAAAGATAGCTTCCGGCGACATGACTTGAAGTGACGCAACTTGGAGCGACGCAATTCAGCTGCGCTGCCGCAATGCCTCGTACAGGCAAACGCCGCTGGCCACCGAGACGTTGAGGCTTTCAACAGCGCCGCGCATCGGGATGCGGACCAGTTCGTCGCAGGTCTTGCGTGTCAGCTGGCGCATGCCCTCGCCTTCGGCGCCCAGCACCAGCGCCACCGGGCCCTTGAGGTCCACGTCGTAAATGGTTTTCTCGGCATCGTCGCTGGTACCTATGCACCAGATGTTGCGCTCCTTGAGCTCGCCCAGGGTGCGCGCCAGGTTGGTCACCATGAAGTAAGGCACGGTTTCGGCGGCGCCGCTGGCCACCTTGGCGACCGTGGCATTGATGCCGGCCGCATGGTCCTTGGGCGCAATCACCGCGTGGGCACCGGCGCCGTCGGCTACGCGCAGGCAGGCGCCGAGGTTGTGCGGGTCGGTCACGCCGTCGAGCACCAGCAGCAGCGGCGACTCTTCCCCAGCGGCTTCGAGCTGCTCCAGCAGTTCGTCCAGCGACTTGACCTGCGGCACGGCATCGACCCGCGCCACCACACCCTGGTGGCCGTGGCTGCCGCACATCTTGGCCAGCCGCAGCCCGTCAGACTCGATCAGCCGGATGCCGGCTTCTTTGGTGCGGTCCACAAACTGACGCATGCGGGCGTCACGCCGCGACACGTCAAAAAACACCTCGAAAACAGATTGCGGGGCAGTTTTGATGCGCACGCCGACAGCATGGAAGCCGAACAGGACTTTGGGGGAAGAAGACATTCTCCGATTATCACTGCACCACCTGCCCACCTGCCCATCTGACGGCAGGGGGCACCGGGGGGATGGGCGGCCAGAGGGCGAGTCTAAAATAGTAACAAAATGTTTTTCAGAAGACGCCTCTCTTGAACCCGACCACGCCGCGCCACCAAGCCACCGACCGGGAAGCCGACGCGGGGCGGGAGGACGTCGCGTCCCCACCTGACGGCCTGGCAGCTGCGGATGGCCACACGCCTGCGCTCACCCCGGCGACGCCGGACCAGGGCGCCGCAAACCCGCGCAGGCATGTGCTGGGCACCGCGATGTTCCTGAAGCTCGTGACCCCATCAAAACATTCGCTGGACCAGCCGCTGGCGCTCAGGGACCGCTTCAACGAACTGATCGGCAAGGCACTCAGGGGGACCGAATCCTCGCGCATCGTGACGGACACCGGCGACGGCGTGGCAATCTGCTTTTTCGGCGACCCCGAGGAGGCGCTGCAATCGGCGCTGCTGCTGCGCGGGCTGCTGCTGCAGAAGTACGGCCACTTGCTTGCAGTGCGCATCGGGCTGCACCTCGGGCCGGTGCGCAGGGTGCATGACGCCAGCCAGCGCATCAGCGTTGTGGGTGACGGCATCAACGTGGCCCAACGCATCATGGACTTTGCCCAGCCCAACCAGATCGTGGTCTCGCGGGCTTTTCACGACCTCATGACACGCATCATGGACAACGCCACCGGCATGTTCAGCGCCCTGGGGCCGCACCTGGACAAACACCTGCGTTCGCACGAGATCCATGCCGTGCTGGAGCGGCCATCAGCGCCACCGCCCGTCGCACCCGCGAACCACACCGGGTTCGAAAACACCGCCTCGTTCGCGGCGCTGGCCACGCTGACGCCCGGGGCGGTGGCCGACATCGAGGCCGAGCTCGCCGCAAGCATCGGCCCGCTGGCCAAAGTACTCGTCAGCAAGGCGCTGCCACGCATCGTCAGCGCCAGGGGCCTGCGCGACCTGCTGGCCATCTCCATCCCCGACCCGGCGGCGCGGCTTCTGTTCACCCACCCGGACAGGCACTAGACCCGGCCCCGGCTTGCTCCTGTATCCATAGCACCAGCCGCAGGTTCATCAGCGGCTGGCATTCGTTTTGACCTCAAGCGGCGACGACCTGGCCCGCTTCGATGGTGATGCGACGCTCGCAGCGCGCAGCGATGCCGGGGTCGTGGGTGACCAGCACCAGCGTGGTACCCAGCTCCTGGTTGAGTTCGAACATCAGCGCCATGACTTTTTCGCCGGTGGCAAAGTCCAGGCTGCCGGTGGGCTCGTCGGCCAACAGCACCGCCGGCTGTACCACAAAGGCCCGGGCCAGCGCCACCCGCTGCTGCTCGCCGCCCGACAGCACCTTGGGGTAATGGCCGAGCCGCTCGCCCAGGCCAACCCGCTTGAGCATCTCGGTGGCCTGCGCCCGCGCGTTCCTTGCGCCCGACAGCTCAAGAGGCAGCATGACGTTTTCCAGCGCATTGAGGTTGCCCATGAGCTGAAAACTCTGGAACACAAACCCGACCTTCTGCGCCCGCAGCGCCGCGCGGTCGTCTTCGCTGAGCGCAAACAGGTCCTGGCCGGCCAGCCGTACCGTGCCCTGGGTGGGCGTGTCCAGCCCGGCGATGATGGACAGCAGCGTGCTTTTGCCGGAACCGGAAGCACCGACAATGGCGGCAGTCTCCCTGGGCGCGAGTGCGAAGTCAATATCGCGCAAAATGGTCAGCGTGCCCGTCGAGTCGCTCACGCTCTTGAAAACATGCTCGACGGAAATAATTGAAGATGAACGGTCTCCCGCCCCTGCCGCTGAAGTGGGCGGCGCCGGAGAAACAGGAACAACGGGTTCAAACATGCCAGCCTTGTCGGATATTTGGGAAACAGTTTTTGGAACGGATCGCCCTGACTTTACCAAGCCAGGGCGACGCGCGGGTCTGCTGGGCCTGATGTTCTGCACTTTCATGCTGGTATTGCCGCAGAACGGGCAGGCCCAGGCTCAGGCTGCGGCGAAAGCCGTGGCCGGCGCCGGACCGACGATTCTGGTGGTCGGCGATTCGCTGAGCGCTGAATACGGCCTCAAACGCGGCAGCGGCTGGGTCAACCTGATGGCGCAGCGCCTGGCCAGCGAAAAAATTCCGGCCCGGGTGGTCAACGCCAGCATCAGCGGCGACACCACCTCGGGCGGGCGCTCGCGCCTGCCGGCCTTGCTGAGCCAGCACAAGCCCGGCGTGGTCATCATCGAGCTGGGTGGCAACGACGCCTTGCGCGGCCTGCCGCTGGACATGACCGAAGGCAACCTGCGCGCCATGACGCAGGCGGCGCAAAAGGCCGGTGCCAGGGTGCTGCTGGTGGGCATGCAGGTGCCGCCCAACTACGGCAGCGACTATGCAGCCAAGTTTTCCGGGCTGTTCGCCAAGGTTGCGAAAGAACGCAAGGCGGGACTCGTGCCTTTTCTGCTCAAGGGCGTGGGCGACACGGAGGATGCCACCCGGCTCTTCCAGGCCGACCGCATCCACCCCAATGAGCAGGCGCATCCCCTGATGCTGGCCAATGTCTGGCCGGAACTGGGAAAACTTCTCAAGTGAGCGTCGACCGCATCACGGCCCAGGAGGCGCTGGCCCGCCTTGCCGACTTTTCGATCCTCATCGACGCCCGCAGTGAAGGCGAATACGCCGAGGACCACCTGCCCGGCGCCGTCAACTGGCCCAGCCTGAACGACGAGGAACGCAAGATCGTCGGCACGCGTTACAAGCAGATCAGCCAGTTCGAGGCCAAAAAGCTGGGCGCCGCCCTGGTTGCCAAAAACATAGCCGCCCACATCCAGCGCGAGGTGCTGGACAAGCCGCGTGATTGGCAGCCACTGGTGTATTGCTGGCGCGGCGGCAAACGCAGCGGCTCGCTGGCGCTGATCCTGGACCAGATCGGCTTCAAGGTGACCCTGGTGGACGGCGGCTACAAGGCCTTCCGGGCCGCACTGGTGGCCGACCTGCCGCAACTCGCCGCCCGCCACAGCTTCCAGGTGGTGTGCGGCACCACCGGCAGCGGCAAGACGCGCCTGCTGCAGGCCTTGCAGGCCCAGGGCGCGCAGGTGCTGGACCTGGAGGCACTGGCGAACCACCGCAGCTCGGTGCTGGGCCTGATCCCGGGTGTGCCGCAGCCCAGCCAGAAGGCGTTTGACAGCCTGATCTGGGCCGCGCTGCGTGCTTTCGATCCGGCCCGACCGGTCTATATCGAGAGCGAAAGCAAGAAGGTCGGCAACGTGGCGGTGCCCGAAGGCCTGATCGCCGCCATGCGCGCCGCCCCCTGCCTGCAGCTGGACCTGCCCGAGGACGACCGTGTCGCGCTGCTGCTCGAGGACTATGATTTTTTCGTCAGGGACATCGCGTTTTTCTGCGAACGCCTGGGCGCACTGACCGAAGCCCGCGGCAAGGACACCGTGCAGGACTGGCAGGCCCGTGCGCGCAGCGGGGACGTGGCCTCTGTGGTGCGCGAGTTGCTGGTCAGGCACTACGACCCGGTCTACCTGCAGTCGATGCGGCGCAACTTCACGCACTATGAAACAGCCCGGGTCCTCGCGCCGCGCGACCACACGGCAGCGGCGATGACCGAGCTCGCGGCCCGCATGCTGGCGAGCTGAAGCGCTGGCCCCAATAACAAGGCCCCGGAGGAACAGCTGCCTGTTCCTGCGGGGCCTGGTGCTCGCATCAGCTATCAAAAAGAGAGCTTCTTGCGCCCGTCAATCAAGGGCTGGAGCCCGATTTGATTCAAATTTTCAGAAGTCTCCGGCACCTCAGGGTGCAGGATCGGCCGGTGGCGGTGTGCCGCCGCCGTCTTCGCCATCGGGCGTGTCGTCATCGGGCAGGTCCGGCTTGCCTTCAGCCTTGCGCTTGAGCTTTTCTTCTTTCTTCTTCTTTTTGGCCAGCTCTTTCTGGCGTTTTTCGTAGGAATAATTGGGAGTTGCCACAGCGTGCTTTCTTCAGGGGAATATGTCCTAACTGTACTGCATCGCAGCGAGCGCGTTCGCCAGGTCGGCCTGCAGGTCGGCCACCGCCTCCAGCCCGATTGAAAACCGCACCAGACCGCCCTGGTAGGGCCAGGGCGTGGTGCGTATCGCCGGCACGTCGTAAGGCGCGCACAGGCTCATGGGGCCGGCCCAGCTGTAGCCCAGCTTGAACAGCTGCAGGCTGTCGCAGAAGCGGTCCACCTCGGCCTGCGGGTAGCCGGCCTTGAACACGATGCTCAGCAGGCAGGCCGCGGCGCTGCAGTCGCGCTGCCAGATCTTGTGGCCGGGCGAGCCCGCCAGCGCCGGGTGCAGCACGGCATCGATCTGCGGCTGCTGCTGCAGCCACGCCGCCAGTGTGCGCGTGGCGCTGTCCTGCGCGGCATAACGCAGGGCCATGCTGCCCAGCCCGCGCAGCACCAGTTCGGCGTCGTTGCCGGCCACGCCGTAACCAACGCGCATATGGCAGAAATGCACCAGGTGATGCAGCGCCTCGTCGCGCGTGACGACCGAGCCCATCAGCACGTCGGCGCCGCCGCTGGGGTACTTGGTCAGAGCCTGCACGGAAATATCGGCGCCCAGCGCAAAGGCGTTGAAGGCAATGCCCGCGCCCCAGGTGTTGTCCAGCGCCGTCACGATGCCTTGCGGATGCACGTCACCGTGCGCCTTGACGGCGGCCACCAGCGCCGGCAGGTCCGGAAACTCCAGCGTGATCGAGCCCGGCGCCTCGAGCCAGACCAGGCGCGTCTGGCCGCTCAGTTTGGCGGCCAGGTCGGCCGGCTGCATGGGATCGTAATAACGGAAGCTGACGCCCCAACCGGCCAGCTCATGCTGCGCAAAAGTCTTGTTCGGTCCGTAGGCGTTGTCGGGAATCAGCACCTCGTCACCGGCCCTGAGCAGTGCCATGTCCACTAGCGCCACCGCCGCCAGCCCGCTGGGCACCAGCGTGCAGAACTTCCCGCCTTCAAGCGTGGCAATGCGCTCCTCGAGCGTGAAGGTGGTCGGCGTGCCGTGCAGGCCGTAGGTGTAGCCGGTCTTGTGTTTCCAGTCGCGCTGGCGCAAGGCCGCCACATTCGGAAAGATGACCGTCGAGGCCTTGTGGACGGCCGGGTTGACAGCCTCGAAGCCGGCGGGCGGCTGGTAGGCGTGGTGAATCAGCTGGGTGGAAATATCGCTCATCTGCCGATGTTAACGGCTGGCGATGATTGGCATCGGCCGCAGAACTGCGAGGTCGAGGGTCTCCCTTTCAAGCAGGGGCCGCGGGTCCGGCTTTGCCGGCCCGCAGGCGCAGCGCCCCCTCGGGGGGCAGGGAGCTACACGCAGTGAGCGACCGTGGGGGCTATATCTTCCACTTTTCCATCAGTTGCGCGGGTCGCAGTGCATCGTAGCCCTCGAAGGGCTGGTGAATCCACGGGTTGGTCGGCAGGAACTCGACCGAGTAGTCGGGCTGGAAGGTGGACACGCCCTTGGTCCAGATCACCGCGCTGCGCAGCTCGGAAATCGGCTTGTAGTTGTTGCGCAGCTGGTGGATCACGGCGTTGAGCGTGTGGCCGGTGTCGGCCAGGTCGTCAACCAGCAGCACCTTGCCGGCGATTTCGCCCTTGGGCGTGGTGATGAAACGTGCAATGTCGAGGTTGCCCTGCACCGTGCCGGAGTCGGCGCGGTAGGAGCTGGTGGACATGATGGCCAGCGGCTTGTCGAAAATGCGCGAGAGGATGTCGCCGGGCCGCATGCCGCCGCGCGCCAGGCACAGGATGGTGTCGAACTGCCAGTCCGACTGATGGATCTTGATCGCCAGTTTTTCAATCAGGTTGTGGTATTCGTCGTAACTGACATAAAGGTGTTTGCCGTCTTCGGTCAACATGAAAAATGCTCCTGATTCGATAGCTGCTTACGCTCTACCCCATTGGGCTGGCGGACGATTTGACGATAAGAAACGGAAACCTCAGGCGACAAACGGATGCCGCAGCAAAATGGTGTGGTCGCGGTCGGGGCTGGTCGAGATCATGTGGATGGGCACGCCGGTGACCTCCTCAATCCGGTGCAGATAACGCTGCGCCGCGGCCGGCAATTTATCGTAATCCGTCACCCCCACCGTGCTCTGGGTCCAGCCCTGCAGGGTTTCGTAAATCGGCTTGCAGCGGGCAATGTCTTCGGCCCCCATGGGCAGGATGTCGGTGATGTGGCCGTCGAGCTCGTAACCGGTGCACAGTTCGAGTTGTTCAATGCCGTCAAGCACGTCGAGCTTTGTGATACACAGGCCTGACAGTCCGTTGACCTGAGCCGAACGTTTGAGCAGCGCCGCATCAAACCAGCCGCAGCGCCGACTGCGCCCCGTCGTCACACCTTTTTCGGCACCGACAGTACTCATGTGATAACCCGGCGTGCCGGGTGTTTCCCAGTCAAGCTCGGTTGGGAAAGGGCCGCCGCCCACACGGGTGCAATAGGCCTTGGTGATGCCCAGGATGTAATGCAGCATGCCCGGTCCAACGCCGGCGCCAGCGGCCGCATTGCCGGCCACGCAGTTGCTGGAAGTCACAAAGGGGTAGGTGCCGTGGTCCACGTCGAGCAGCGTGCCCTGCGCGCCTTCAAACAGAAGGTTGGCGCCGTCACGGTGCGCATCGTTGAGTTCGCGCGAGACGTCGGCCATCATGGGTTTGAGCAGTTCGGCGTGGCGCATGGCTTCGTCATAGACGGACTGGAACTCGATGGCCGGCGCATGCAGGTAGCCGGTCAGCACGAAGTTGTGCAGGTCCAGCAGCTCACGCAGCTTGGCGGCAAAACGCTCGGGGTACTTCAGGTCCTGCACGCGCAGGGCGCGGCGGGCGATCTTGTCTTCATAGGCCGGGCCGATGCCGCGGCCGGTGGTGCCGATCTTGACCGTGCCGCCGGTTTCGCGCCGGGTTTCGCGTGCAATGTCGAGGGCCGCGTGGAAGGGCAGGATCAGCGGGCAGGCTTCGCTGATGCGCAGGCGCGAACGTACCTCGACACCGGCTTTTTCCAGCCCTTCGATTTCCTCGAACAGTTTGGCCGCCGACAGCACCACGCCGTTGCCGATGTAACACTTGACGCCGGGGCGCATGATGCCGCTGGGGATCAAATGCAGGGCCGTCTTGATGCCGTTGATGACCAGCGTGTGGCCGGCATTGTGGCCGCCCTGGAAACGCACCACGCCCTGCGAGCTTTCGGTCAGCCAGTCCACCAGCTTGCCCTTGCCTTCGTCACCCCACTGGGTGCCCACGACCACCACGTTGCGGCCGGCGGTTGCGGCAATTGTTTTTGTCATCTTCAGTCTGCTTTCAGGAGGGGTTACGGTATGCGGGCGGCGCGGCTTCAAGCCGGCTTGTTGTCCAGCGGCTGGACCTGCCACTGGCCGGCCACGCTGGCCAGTTCGCGGTCACAGTCAAATTCATCAACTTCGTGTTCATGGCCGGGCAAGACGCAGGCCACGGTTTCACCGCCGGCGCGCAGTGCGGCAATCGCGCTGCGCAGCCCGGCTTCTTCGCCCCAGGGGGCGCGGATGGCGGGACGCAAGGGTTTGGGCGTCAGCACGCTGACCAGTTCCTTCAGGTCCAGGCTGAAGCCGGCGGCTGGACGGTTGCGGCCGAACACGGCGCCGACCTCGTCATAGCGGCCGCCGCGCACCAGCTCGGCGCCCTGGGCGCCGTCACGCTGGCCACGGCCATAAATCGCAAAGCGGGTGCCGCTGTAGTAGGCATAACCACGCAGGTCGGCCAGATCAAACCCGATGCTGACGTTGCCGGCGAGGCTGCGGACATGGGTGGCCAGCCACTTCAAATTCTGGAGCGCCCTGAGCGCTTCGGGCACGGACCTGAAGGCCTTTTCCGCCTCCTCCAGCACCTGATCGTCGCCATACAGTTGCAGCAGCGCCAGCAGGCCATGGCGTGCCGCTGGGGACAGTTCGCCATCAAGGCTGGTCATCAGGCTCGCCAGTTCACTGGCGTCCTTGGCCGCCAGCGCGGCATGGATGCGTGCCAGCATGGCGGCGCTGACCCTGGCGCCCGCCAGCAGGCTGCTGACGATGCGTACGTCGGCCATGTCCACCGACAGCTGCGTGACACCGGCGGCGCTCAGCCCTTCCAGCGCCAGCAACTGGGCTTCGAGGTCGGCTTCAAGCCCCGCATGGCCGTAGATTTCAGCGCCGAACTGCAGCGGCTCACGCGTGGCATGCGGGCGGTCGGCACGGGTGTGCAGCACCGGGCCGCAGTAACACAGGCGGGCCACGCCCTGGCGGTTGAGCAGGTGGGCGTCGATGCGGGCGACCTGCGGCGTGGTGTCGGCGCGCAGACCCAGGGTGCGTCCGGAGAGCTGGTCCACCAGCTTGAAGGTCTGCAGATCCAGCGCCTCACCGGTGCCGGTGAGCAGGGATTCGAGGTGTTCGAGCAGCGGCGGCATGACCAGCTCGTAACCGTAGCTGCGCGCCGTGTCGAGAAACAGGCGACGCAGCTCTTCGATGTGACGCGCCTCGGAGGGCAGGACATCGGCAATTTGATCCGGCAATTGCCATGATGACGACCAGGCGGGCATGTATTTATCGTGAGCTGTTAAAAACAGGATTTTACCGGGCTTGCGGGTTGTTTTCGGCCCGCGCCGGCACACAGGTGGCTGGCAGACCCAAATACAGCGGCGGGAACGCCGTGTCAGCGGCGGGCGCTCAGAGCAGAAAGGCCATCCACACCAGGCCGGCCACGATGCTGCCGAGCCCGAAAAAGCGGATCTGCCCGTCCGTGAGCCTGAAGATCTTTTCGAACATGCCGCGCCAGCCGCGCGGTGAAAAAAACGGCAGCAGCCCCTCGATCACCAGCATCAAGGCCAGAGCCAGCCAGAAGGTGCTGCCGTCCAAGGGGACTGTTACTTCTTGCCGGCCGGAGCCGTACCGCTGCCGGAGCTGCGCATGGCCTTGAAGAAGTCGGATGAAGGATCGATCACCATCACGTCGCCCTTTTTGTCGAAGCTGGCCTTGTAGGCGTCCAGGCTGCGGTAGAACTGGGCAAACTGCGGGTCACGGCCAAAAGCGTCGCTGTAGGCGGCAGCGGCCTCGGCATCGCCCTCCCCCTTGATTTTCTGGGCTTCGCGGTAGGCGTTGGCGATGGTGACCTCGCGCTGCCGGTCGGCATCGGCGCGGATTTTTTCGCCCTCGGCCGCACCGGTGGAGCGCAGCTCGTTGGCGACCCGCTTGCGCTCGGCCTCCATGCGGCGGTAAACCGATTCGGTGATGGCTTCCACATAGTCGACACGCGTGATGCGCACGTCGATCACGTCGATGCCCCAGGGCTTGGCGCCGCGCACGACTTCCAGCACCTCGGTCTTCACGTCGGCCATCAGGGCTTCACGCTTGAGCGACAGCAGGTCTTTGACGGTACGCTTGTTGATGGCTTCCTGGAAAGCGTTGCGCACCACCCGGTTCAGCTGGTTGGCGCCGGCCCGCTCGTCCAGACCCACATTGCGGATGTACTCCGAAGGCTGGGTGATGCGCCACTTGACGTACCAGTCGATGACCACGCGCTGCTTCTCGGCAGTCAGCATCGGCTCGGCATCGGTACTGTCCAGGGTCAGCAGCCGCCGGTCGATGTACGACACGTTCTGGAAGGGTGGCGGCAGCTTGAAGTTCAGGCCGGGCTCCAGGATGACCTCCTTGATCTGGCCCAGTGCATACACCACGCCGAACTGCCGCTGGTCGACCACAAACAGCATGGAACTGAGCAATGCCAGCGCCACCAGCATCGAAGAAGCAATAAATCCAACTCTATTCACGGCAGTTCCTTAGCGTGTTTCGCGATCGCGGGTGCGTGAGGTGTCACGGGCCCGCGTATCAAGGGTCGAAGTGGATGGAGCGACCGGGGGCAAGGCAACCGATCCGGCCGGCTCCGCGCCGGTCTTGGCAGCGCCGCCCTGGGCGGTGGCCTGCATCAGCTTGTCGAGCGGGAGATACAGCAGGTTGGATCCCTGGCGCGACTCCACCAGCACCTTGGTGACGTTGCTGTAGACCTGTTGCATGGCATCGGTGTACATGCGATCGCGCGTCACCTGCGGCGCCTTCTGGTACTCCGCCAGCACGGAACGGAAGCGCTGCGCATCACCCTGCGCCTGGGCCACCACTCTCGCCTTGTAGGCTTCCGACTCTTCCTTGAGGCGCGATGCCGAACCGACTGCACGCGGAATCACGTCGTTGGCATAGGCCTGGGCTTCGTTCTTGGCGCGTTCGCGCTCCTGCCCGGCCTTGAGCACATCGTCGAACGAGGCCTGCACCTGCTCGGGCGGACGCACACCGCTTTGCTGCAGGTTGATGCCGACCACTTCAACACCGACCTTGTAGCGGTCCAGGATGGTCTGCATCAGGGTACGCACGCGCGGCGCGATCTGGTCTCGTTCCTCGGCCAGCGCGGAGTCCATTTTCATCTTGCCGACGACCTCGCGCACCGCGGTTTCGGCCGCCTGGACGACCGTGGCGGCCGGATCCCGGGTTTCGAAAAGATAGGCGCGCGCGTCGTTCAGGCGGTACTGGACCGCAAACTTGATCTCGACAATGTTCTCGTCTTCGGTGAGCATGGCCGATTCACGCAGGCCGGTAGCCTTGATGATGGTGTCGCGGCCCACGTCAACGGACCGGATCTGGGTCGCCACTACGACTTCATGGCGCTGCACGGGGTAAGGAAGGCGCCAGTTGAAGCCGGCACCAACGGTCGAGTTGTACTTGCCGAACTGGGTGATGACGGCCTGCTGGCCCTCCTGCACGATGAAAAAGCCGGTGCCCAGCCAGATCAGCACGGCCACACCGGCGATCAGGCCGACACCGATACCCGCACTTTTCATGTCGGGCTGGAAGCCGCCAGGCCCGCCACGGCCCCCGCCGCCACCGGTGCCACGCCCGCGCTGCCCGGCATTTTTGGCGCCGCCGAAAAGGCCGCCCAGCTTGCGGTTGAAGTCACGCCACAACTCGTCGAGATCGGGTGGTCCCTGGTTGGGGCCCTGACCCTGGCCCTGCGGACGGTTAGGCGCTGGTGGGCGCACAGGCGGCACGTCGTCGCGGCCGGCCTCGGGCCTGGACTCGTCGGGCGGGGTCTTGTTGTCGTCGTCGCGGCCCCAGCGCGGATCGTTCAGATTGAACATTCCGCGGGCGCGTTGCCTCAGCCTTCCCGGTAGCGTCGTCAGCGTCTGTAACACAGGGTTCAGGTTCATGAAATAGAGCTCACTTTTTTATGATTCCCATATTGTGCCTAATCACGCTACGGCCTCATTGATTGGGGGGCTATCTTCGACGGGCGCTTGCGAGGCATGCCTGGCCAACAGCTCGCGCAACAGCGGTACACCCTCGCCCGTCTGTGCGCTGACAAAAACCCTGTCCACACGCCTGCCCGTGTCCGAAAAGGCGTCCTTGATCTCGAAACTGTCACTTAACTGCAGTGGCCGGCGCGATTTTTCAAGGGCGTCGAGCTTGTTGAAGACCAGAATCTGCGGCACGTCGGCCGCGCCGATCTCGGCCAGAACGCGCTGCACCTGCTCAATCTGCTCAAGATGGTCCGGGTTGGCGCCATCAACCACGTGCAGCAGCAGGTCCGCGTCTGCCGCTTCCTGCAGCGTGGCGGCAAAAGCGTCCACCAGCCCGTGCGGCAGGTCGCGGATGAAGCCGACCGTGTCCGACAGCGACACCGACCGGGCGGCGTCGCCCAGGTACAGCTGCCGGGTCGTGGTGTCCAGCGTCGCAAACAGCTGGTCGGCCGCGTAGGCGCGCGCCTTCACGAGGGCATTGAACAGTGTCGTCTTGCCGGCATTGGTGTAGCCGACCAGGGAAATGGTGAAGGAGTTGCGCCGCTCGCGCTGGCGCCGCTGGGTCTGGCGCTGCTTCTTGACCTTGGTAAGGCGCTCCTTGGTGCGCTTGATGGACTCGCCGATCATGCGTTTGTCGAGCTCGATCTGCTTTTCGCCCGGGCCGCCGCGAACACCGGCGCCGCCGGTCTGCCGCTCAAGATGGGACCAGCGCCGGACCAGACGTGTCGACAGGTATTGCAGACGCGCCAGCTCGACCTGCAGCTTGCCTTCGTGGCTGCGCGCGCGCTGGGCAAAAATCTCGAGAATCAGCAGGGTGCGGTCGTTGACAGGCAGGCCAAGCACCCGCTCCAGATTACGCTGCTGCGCCGGGCTCAGGGACTGGTCAAACAGGATTTCACTGGCGCCGGTTTCCAGCGCGAGCATCTTGATTTCGTCGGCCTTGCCGCTGCCGATGAAAAGCGCGGCGTCGGGGGCCCGGCGTTTGCAGACCACGCGGGCAATCGGCTGCAGGCCGGCTGTCTGGGCCAGCAGGCCCAGTTCTTCCAGACCGGCATCAAAATTGGGGAGGCCCAGATCCACCCCGACCAGAATGGCCAGAGGCGCTGCCGCCTGGGAGAGGTCCTGGGAACTCAGCTGGCTGGGCTTTCTTGGGATTCTGCAGCAGCAAAATTGACTGCACGACCGGGAACAATGGTCGAAATGGCGTGTTTGTAGACCATCTGGGTGACGGTGTTGCGCAGCAGGACCACGTACTGATCGAAAGATTCGATCTGACCCTGAAGCTTGATGCCGTTGACGAGGTAAATCGATACCGGCACATGCTCACGGCGCAAAGTATTGAGGAAAGGGTCCTGCAAGAGCTGACCTTTGTTGTTGCTCACGATATTTTCCGTGTTCAAGAGTTGGTAGGACTTCACCTTACCACAGCCGATTGGCCGCGCCTGTAGTCCTAAGTGGAATCTTTGTCCGCATAGGGGTTGCTGGACGACTTCATCTGGATGCGCAGGGGCGTGCCCACCAGATCGAACTCCTTGCGGAAGCGCCCTTCCAGAAAGCGCTTGTAGGCGTCGGTGACGTGTTCGAGCGAATTGCCGTGAACAATGATGATGGGCGGGTTCATGCCACCCTGGTGCGCATAACGCAGCTTGGGGCGGAACATGCCGGCCCGCTGCGGGCTCTGGAATTGCACCGCCTCCAGCAGCAGGCGCGTCAGCACCGGCGTGGACATCTTGCGGTTGGCCGAGGCGTGGGCCTGGACAATCGACTTCCAGACCGGTCCCAGGCCCTGGCGCTTGATCGCCGAAATATTGTGGATAGTGGCGAACTTCAGGAAGGATAGCCGCGTTTCGATGGACCGCTGCAGGATTTCCTTCTGGTAGGCGTCCACCGCATCCCACTTGTTGACGGCCAGCACCACCGCGCGCCCGCTTTCCAGGATGTAGCCGGCAATGTGGGCGTCCTGGTCGGTCACGCCCTGGGTCGCATCCAGCAACAGCAGCACCACATTGGCGCTTTCGATGGCCTGCAGGGTCTTGACCACCGAGAACTTTTCAATCGCTTCGAACACCTTGCCCTTGCGGCGCAGACCGGCGGTGTCGATCAGCTCGAATTTCTGCCCACCGCGCTCGAAGGGCACCGAAATGGCATCGCGCGTGGTGCCGGGCTGGTCAAACGCCACCAGGCGCTCTTCGCCCAGCCAGGTGTTGATCAGCGTCGATTTGCCCACGTTGGGGCGACCTGCCACCGCCAGCTTGATCACCGTCGGGTCGCTGGGCTCGCCCTCCTCGTCCGGATCGGGCAAATTCAGGGGCTGCAGGGCCATATCGACCAGGGTCCGCATGCCCTGCCCGTGCGAAGCCGACACCGGCAGGACCTCCCCCAGCCCGAGCTCGAAAAACTCGGACAGCTGCACGCCCTCGGTCATGCCCTCGGCCTTGTTGGCGGTCAGCACCGTCGGCTTGCCCAGCTTGCGCAGGTATTTGGCGATCTCGTGGTCCTGGGCATTGACCCCGGCGCGCGCATCAACCACAAACACCACGACGTCGGCTTCAGCCACCGCCTGCCGGGTCTGCTTGGCCATTTCCTTGTAGATGCCATCGACGGCCTTGGGCTCAAAGCCGCCGGTGTCGATCACGATGAACTCCTGCGCGCCCAGATGGCCATTGCCGTAATGGCGGTCCCGCGTCAGGCCGGCATAGTCGGCCACGATCGCATCACGCGACTTGGTCAGGCGGTTGAAAATCGTCGACTTGCCCACATTGGGACGTCCGACCAGGGCGATAACAGGTTTCACAAAAAGGCATTCAAGGCGTGGCGATCAGCCCCTTGGGGGCAGCGAAATAAACGAAGCGACAAGCGCAGGGCGCCCACCTTCACAAGCAGAGGCCGCGGAACCGGCTTTGCCGGGCCGCAGGCGCAGCGCCCCCTCGGGGGGCAGCGACGACACACGTCAGTGCGGAGCGGGGGGGCCAACATCTACTCGGGCGCGAAGCCGAAAACAGCGCCTGAACGGGTGACCGCAACCAGGATATTGCCGGCCAGCACCGGGGTGGCCGCCACTGGCGAGCCGTCGGTCACGAGGCGGTTCAGCGGCGAGCCGTCCGCACGGGACAACAGGTGCACAAAACCCGCAGAGTCTCCAATGGCGATGGAGCGGCCCACCACCAGCGGCGCGCTCAGGCTGCGGTAACGCAGGCCGTCCGAGCTCCAGGCGCTCTCGCCGTCGCTGCGGCGCCAGGCCAGAACCTTGCCGTCGGCTTCGGTGCCAAACACCAGGCTGTCGTCGCCATCGACACCCTGCGCGCCATTGGCGGGCTTGGTCCACAGCAGCACGCCGCGCTGAGCATCCACACAGCCAACGCTGGCCTGAAAAGCCCGGGCGCAGACCGTGTTGCCGGTGCGGCTCACGGTGCCCACCAGGTCCACCAGGCGTTCCACATCATTGATGCCGCGGGGCGAAGCAATCGGGGCTTCCCAGCGGATGCTGCCATTGAGCGGGTTGAGTCCGGTCAGGCGGCCGGCCAGGCCTACCACCAGCGTGTCGCCAACGGCGAGCATGACACCCGACTGGCGCAGCACCAGCGGTTCGCTGGGGCGCTGCTGGGACCATAGCTTGCGGCCGGTCTGTCCGTCAAAGGCATTGACCGACCGGTCGGCCGCGAGCACAAACACCCGGCCACCAGCCACAAAAGGTGCGGTGAAGGCCTGAGCCGCCAGTTTCTGGCGCCAGAGCTCCTTGCCACCCGCCACGGCCACCACTTCGTTGGTCCGCGTAACCACCGCTGCCACCTTGCCGTCGCTGCCCACGCCGGCGGCGACTGGTGCGCCGACATTGGTGCGCCAGAAGTCACGGCCGCTGCGGGCGTCGAGCGCCACCACGGTGCCGTCGGTGCTTGCTGCCATCACGGTATCGCCCGAGACGTTCACCTGGAGCGGGAAAGAAACCTCGCCGATGCGGGCGGTCCAGACCTGTTTGGCCGGCACCAGTGCCATCACGGGCTGCAACTCGGCCGGCTGCGGCTTTTTGACGGAGCTGCCGAAAAAGCCGCTGAACGTCGAGCAGCCGGCCAGGACCGCTACCAAAAGAATAGCTGCTGGCGCTTTGCCAGCTTGGGCCAAGGGCCGAAAAGACTTGAAAATCACGGCTTGACCTCCGGGGCGGGCGCGGGAGAAACTGCAGCGGTGGCTGCAGCAGGGACCAATGCCGCCGAGGGGTTCAGCCCGAGCGCATTGAGTTTGACTTCGACCAGGCGCCGGTACTCGGTGCGGTCATCCATGGCCTTGAAGGCTTTTTCGTATTCGGCCCGGGCTTCGGTTTTTTTGCCTTGTGCAGCGAGGACGTCGCCGCGGCGATCCGCCGCCAGCGCAACAAAGTCCTTGGGGAAGGTGCCGCTCAGCTGCTGCAAGGCCTCGTCGTAGGCTTTCGCCTCAAGCAGCAAGCCCGCCAGACGCAGCTTGGCAATCGCCTGGTAACCCTCATCCGCGCTCTTGCCGGCCACCCATCCCAGGGAGGCTTTGGCGGCATCGATGTTGCCTTTGTCGTAATAGGTCCTGGCCGCCAGCAGGCCGGCCTGCTGGGCGAAAGCCGTCCCGGAAAAACGGTCCTTCATGTCGCCCATGGCGCGGTCCAGCCGGCTGGTGTCTCCCGACTGGGCGGCGCGCTCGACCTCGTCGTACATGATGGCCGCCTTGGCGGCCTGATCACGCTGCCAGTAGTTGTAGCCGTTCCAGGCGGCAAAAGCGCCAAAAATGACAATCAGGCCCCAGGTGATCAGGTTGCCATACTGTTTCCAGAAGTGCTTCAGCTCGTCGAGCTGCTCCTGTTCTTCCAAATCGAGATGTTTTGCCATAGAGCTCTGCGGGTTCCGCCAAATGAATTGTGTTGATTGTAGGGGTCGCTGTCAGGCGCCAGCCCGCAGGCCGTGCGCCCACAGCGCCACGGACTCCAGCGGCTCCAGGGTCTGCGACTGGACGGCCTCGACCTTTTCGCCACGCAGGGGCTTGACGGCCACGCAGCCCTGCGCCAGTTCCGCCGCGCCAAAGATCAGGGCGAAGCGGGCGCCGCTGGCGTCGGCCTTCTTGAACTGGGATTTCATGCTGCCCATGCCGTCAGCATTGCCGGCGTGCATCTGCACACTGACACCGGCGGCGCGCAAGGCCTGCAAGGCACGTGAAGCCACCGGCCAGGCGGCAGCGTCAGGAACGATGGCGTAGGCATCCGGCACCGGCAGCTCAACGCTGGTCCCCTGCTCCTTGATCAGTTCAAGCACACGCTCGACACCGAGCGCCCAGCCGACGGCTGGCGCCGGCCTGCCGCCCATTTGTTCGATCAGGTAGTCGTAACGGCCACCGGCGCAAATCGTGCCTTGCGCACCAAGGCGGTCGGTCACGAATTCAAACACCGTCAGGTTGTAATAGTCCAGGCCGCGCACCAGCCGGTGGTTCAGCGTCCAGGGCACGTCGTTGGCATCGAGGATGGCCTTCAGGCCTTCAAAATGCGCGAGCGATTCGGGGCCGAGGAAATCCAGCAGCCGCGGCGCACTTTCGACGACTTCCTTCATGGCCGGGTTTTTGGTGTCCAGAATCCGCAGCGGGTTGCTATGCAGGCGGCGCCGGGCTTCTTCATCGAGCAGGTCGCCATGTTTTTCCAGATGGGCAATCAGCTCCGCCCGGTGCTGGGCACGCTCTTCGGGCTGGCCGAGACTGTTGATCTCCAGCCGCCAGTCGTTCAGGCCCAGCTCTTTCCAGAGCGCCGCTGCCAACAGGATCAGTTCGGCATCCACATCGGGCCCAGCAAAACCCAGGGCTTCCGCGCCGATCTGGTGGAACTGGCGATAACGCCCACGCTGCGGGCGCTCGCGGCGAAACATCGGGCCCATGTAAAACAGGCGTTTGCCGCCCTCGTACAGCAGGTTGTGTTCGACCACAGCGCGCACCACGCTGGCGGTGTTTTCGGGCCGCATGGTCAGTTGGTCGTGTTTGCCGTCCTTGTCGGCACGGTCATCAAAGGAATACATCTCCTTCTCGACGATGTCGGTGACCTCGCCGATGCCGCGGACAAACAGCTGTGTGTGCTCGAGAATCGGGGTGCGGATGTTGCGGTAGGCATAGCGGCCCATCAGGGCGCGGACTTTGTCCTCCAGCCACTCCCAGCGCGCCGAATCGGGCGGCAATATGTCGTTCATGCCTTTGACGGCAGTCAGTTTTTCAGCCATGGAATCTTTGTCTAAGCGGTCTGGGCGACGGCTGGCGTGCCAAAGCGCTTTTCAATATAGTTTTCGACAATCACACGGAACTCCTGCGCAATCTGGTCGCCGCGCAGCGTCATCGCCTTTTCGCCATCAATATAAACCGGTGCGGCCGGTGCTTCGCCCGAGCCGGGCAGGCTGATGCCGATGTCGGCATGTTTGCTCTCGCCGGGCCCGTTGACGATGCAGCCCATCACCGCGACCTTGAGTTTCTCAACACCGGGGTACCGGGCACGCCAGACCGGCATCTGCGCGCGCAGGAAATCGTCGATTTCCTTGGTCAGTTCCTGGAAAGTGGTGCTGGTCGTTCGGCCGCAACCGGGACAGGCGGTGACACTGGGCACGAAGCTGCGCAGGCCGAGCGCCTGCAGGATTTCCGAGGCAATCAGCACTTCCTGCGTGCGCGCTTCGCCGGGCTGCGGCGTCAGGGAGACGCGAATGGTATCGCCGATGCCCTCCTGCAGCAGGATAGCCAGCGCGGCGGTGGACGCCACCGTGCCCTTGGTCCCCATGCCGGCTTCGGTCAGACCGAGGTGCAGCGCATAACGCGAGCGTCTGGAAAGTTCACGGTACACCGAGATCAGGTCCTGCACGCCGCTGACCTTGCAGGAGAGAATGATCTGGTTTCTGTCCATGCCCATCTGCTCGGCCAGTTCGGCTGAACCGAGAGCCGAGGTGATCAGCGCCTCGTACATCACCTGTTTGGCGTCCCAGGGCTGGGCCCGGCGGCTGTTTTCATCCATCAGGCCGGCCAGCAGTTCCTGGTCCAGGCTGCCCCAGTTGACACCGATGCGCACCGGTTTGTTCCAGCGAACAGCGGCTTCTATCATCTGCCCGAACTGCCGGTCGTGTTTGTCGCCCTTACCCACATTGCCCGGGTTGATACGGTACTTGGACAGTGCCTCGGCACAGGCCGGGTAGTCGGTCAGAAGGCGGTGTCCGTTGTAATGGAAGTCGCCAACGAGCGGCACATCGATGCCCATGCGGTCGAGCTGTTCGCGGATGTACGGCACCTGCGCCGCAGCCTCCGGCGTGTTGACAGTGATACGGACCATTTCCGACCCGGCAATGGCCAGTTCCTTGACCTGGATGGCCGTGCCGATCGCGTCCACCGTGTCGGTGTTGGTCATGGACTGCACACGCACGGGCGCATCGCCGCCCACGGTGACCACACGCGAGCCCCAGACCACACGCGCCTGGGACGACATGCGCGCCTTGGGCGCGGCCGATTCCACGGGAAAACATGCTGCCACTACTTCACCTCAAAACGCGCAACGTTGTCTTTGCTCACAGCGCCCAGGTCGAAGGCCTTGCCCCGCACTTCGACCTGCGTCGCATCGACCCGGCCAACCACCGCGGCCAGCGGCGGGACGCCCGATGCTCCCGCTTCCTCACCGGCAGCCAGGGTACGACGCAAAACCACCGTGCCTCTGGCATCGGTCACTTCGACCCACGACTCCCCTTTGGCCCGAAACACGATGATGCCGGCGGCCGCGGCCGGGGCCGAGGCGGCGGCCGGCGACGCGACCGCAGGCGACATGACCACTGCAGCCTGATCGGTAGCAGGCAGGCGCGGTGCGAGTAAAGGGGCCGCCGGCGCCGTGCCGCCAGGAGTTGCGGGCTGGGCCATGCTGTCCGTCCCGGCGGGCTTGTCCACCTCGATCAGTTCGGTCCTGGCCATGGCAACCCCCGACTGCCCCCCAGACGGGGCCGCAGGTGCATCGGCAACGGCAGGTGATGGTGTCGCTGGCTGCGTGGCGACGCCGGGCTGCTGAACAGCCGGCAGAAAGATCAGAACCAGGGCACCCAAGACCAGCAACAGTCCCGCCAGAACGGCGGGCCTGGAAATCTGGGCCACCAGGGAGGGCCCGGGTCCGTCACCGGGAGAACGAAACGGTGCGTTGATGGGCGCACTCTGCTGCCCGAGATTGGGCTTGCCGGTTTGTGGCAACAGCGTCAGCACCTGACCCGCATCTATCTTCAGGGTGCGACAGACGCTCGCCGCCAGAGCGCGTACAAACACGGCATCAGGCAGCAGGTCCAGGCGGTCAGCTTCCAGGGCTTCGAGCTTTTTGACCGGCACCTTCAAGGCCACCGCCAGTGCGGCGATATGCAGGCCTGCAGCCTCGCGTGCCTGCCGGATCAGGGAACCGGCACTGACCGCAGGCCCGCCATCTGCCTGGTCCAGCGGGACGTGGGGCGCCGGGTCTCGCTGCGTCATGGCAGCGTTGCCCGGCAGCAGGCCGTCGGCATCAGTCATTGAAGGCTCCCCTTTCGTAAGCTGCAGCCTCGCGTGACTGGCCGAAGCGCTTTTTAAGCTGATCGGCCAGTTGCAGCATCGCCTCACGGTTGCCCAGGCCGCGCTCCACCTTGATACCCAGCCACAAGGTTTCGGCATTGGCCAGATCACTGTTGTTCAAACGGCGAATGTAGAACTGCGCACGAACCAGCTCTCCGCGCTGGAAAAGCAGGTTGGCCAGGTTATAGCCGGTAACCGGGTTACCGGCGTCCAGCTCATAGGATTGCAACAGACTGCGCTCACCCTCCGCTTTCTGCCCCGCCCTCACCTGACAAAGCCCCTGCGTCATGAGTGTTTTGGCCTGGCCGCCGTACTGGGGCAGGGCAATGGCGCGGGCAAATAATGCAGCCGATTCGCTGTAGCGGTTTTGCTGGCAGAGCAGCCAGCCATAGTTGTGCAGCACGTCGCCGTCCCGCGGATTGAGCGTCATGGCCCGGCGGAAACTGTCCTCGGCAAGCACATTGTCATTCATGCGCATATAAACCAGGGCGCGCAGGTTGTAGGCCTCTGCATAGGTCGGATCGGTCACCAAGGCCTGCTTGATTTCATCGAGGGCGACATTGGTCTGCCCCTGCTGAAAATAATTCGCGGCCAGTTCCAGGCGGATGCGCGCCCGTTTGCGAACGTCCGGTTCGTCCGACTCCGTCATGATCTCGGCGCGCCCGCTCGCGGCGCCAGGAACGGAACCCGGTTTGCCGGCACACCCGGCGAGCAGCACAGCCGCCCAGCAGACAGACATTAACAGGACATTGCGGACACGACTCATACACCGACCTCTCTGGAGACTATCTTGATGCCCTTGAGCATACCCTGCCGCTGCGTGGCCATGCGCTGCTGCACACCGGTGCGGTCCTGGACATCGCCGGCCAGCTGGCCACAAGCGGCGTCGATGTCATCGCCCCGGGTTTTTCGCACGGTGGTCACAATGCCGGCATCCTGCAGAATTTTGCCGAAAGCCAGCACCCGCGACATGGCGGAGCGTTTCAGACCTGAGGCCGGAAACGGGTTGAAGGGAATCAGATTGAACTTGCAGGCCAGGCCCTTCAGCGAATGCCTGCGCATCAACTCCACCAGCATGTGCGCATGTTCGGGCTGGTCATTGACGCCGTCGAGCATGCAGTACTCGAAGGTGATGAAGTCCCTCGGTGCCGCGGCCTGGTAACGCGCGCAGGCCTCGAGCAACTCGGCGATCGGGTATTTTTTGTTCAGCGGCACCAGATTGCTGCGCAGCTCGTCCTCAGGCGCGTGCAGCGACACCGCCAGGGCTACCGGGCAATCCTGCGCCAGACGATCAATCATGGGCACCACGCCGGAGGTCGAAACCGTTACACGCCGGCGCGACAGGCCGTAGGCATGGTCGTCCAGCATGACGCGCAGGGCCGGCAGCAGCTGGGAATAGTTCTGCAGGGGTTCACCCATGCCCATCATCACGACGTTGGACACCACGCGGTCCTGCCGGCCCAGATGCCGGCGCAGGAAGTGCTCTGCAAACCAGAGCTGGCCGATGATCTCGGCTGTCGTCAGGTTGCGGCTGAAGCCCTGGTGGCCGGTGGAGCAGAAACGGCAGCCCACGGCACAGCCGGCCTGGGACGAAATGCAAAGCGTTCCGCGGTCGGCCTCGGGAATGAAGACAGTTTCAATGACATCGCCCGCGCCGACATCGAACAGCCATTTGATGGTGCCGTCGGCCGAATCGTGGCGTGACACCACCTTGAGGCTCTGGATGTGGGCGGAAGCAGGAAGTTTTTCACGCAACGATTTGGCCAGATCGGTCATCTGGGCAAAATCCGTCGCGCCTTTTTGGTGAATCCAGCGAAAAAGCTGGGTGGCCCGGAAGCGTTTCTCCCCGAGGCCTTCGCAGAAGGCCGCCAGCCCGTCCAGATCGTAATCAAGCAGGTTGGCGGTCATTTGCGGGAAACTTGCGCCTTAGCGCGAGTAGATGTTCATGCCCGCGAAGAAGAAACTGATCTCCACCTGGGCAGTTTCGACCGCGTCGGAGCCATGCACGGCATTGGCATCGATGCTGTCGGCGAAATCGGCACGAATGGTACCGGCGGCGGCTTTCTTCGGATCCGTCGCGCCCATCAGGTCGCGGTGTTTCAGGATCGCGTTTTCGCCTTCCAGGGCGGAAATCATGACCGGGCCGGAAATCATGAATTCAACCAGATCCTTGAAGAAAGGACGCTCTTTATGCACTGCATAAAAGGCCTCAGCTTCGCCGCGGGACAGATGCGCCATCCGGGCAGCAACCACTTTCAGGCCGGCGGCCTCAAAACGGGCATAAATTTGACCAATGACATTTTTTGCCACTGCATCGGGTTTGATGATGGAGAGAGTGCGTTCGATCGCCATGGGATTTCCTTAACCTTGATTTTCTGGGATTTATTCAAATCGAATAAAGCCTCTGATTTTAACCCGCGGGCAATGTCCTTTGGGCAAAGCGCGTTGGGATACGCCGGGCAGTTACCGGTTTCCGCCGCGGTTACCGCCCCCGCCGCGGTTTCCACCGCCACCGCCGCTACGACGCGGGCCCGGAGCGCCACCGCCACCCATGCCGCTACCACCGCGACGTTGCCCCTGACCAGGAGCCTGTCGCTGGCGGGTAAAGGTTTCCGCGCCGATATAACCAAACGAGGTCTTCATCGGGTCCGGCTGTGCACCGCCTGGACCCTTGTCACCGCGGTCACCGCCCCGGTCGTCACGGCGCTTCTGCCCTTGTCCGCCCGTATTGCCGCCAAACTTGCCGGGCGGGCCGGACCGGGGACCGGCGCCGGAGTTGCCCCCATTGCCGCGACCACCCTTGGCACCCCGGCGCCGGTTCGCGTCGCGTGGCGCTTCGTTGCGATTCATGGGCGGCTGCAGATCCAGCGGATCGTGGCCGGCCTCCTCGCCTTGTTCCCTTGCCTCCGCGGTCCGGCTTTTGTCCGGCATGGCTTGCGCATCCGGTGTCCGGGGGGCGCCATTGTCGGGTCGTCCCCGACCTCCGCGTGAGCGGTCGTTGCGGCGCGGCCCGCGCCCTGGTCGGCCCTCGCCGAAGCCGGCTTCCCCGGCCTCTCCTGCTTCCCCGGTATTCCTGTTGGCAGCGCGCGGATCGGCGCGGGCCTCCGAACGCCCCACAGCGCTGGTCAACGCGTCGATGTCGCGCTCATCGAGCTCGACAAAAGCACCACGCTTGAGGCCGCGCGGCAGCACCACCGCGCCGTAACGGATGCGGATCAGGCGGCTGACGGCGTGACCCACCGCCTCGAACATGCGGCGCACCTCGCGGTTGCGCCCCTCGGAAATCGTCACGCGGTACCAGCAGTTGGCGCCCTCGCCGCCGCCGGCTTCGATCGTGCTGAACTGGGCCAGGCCGTCGTCGAGTTGCACGCCGTCGAGCAAGCGCTTTTTCTCTTCGTTGTTCAGTGCGCCCAGCACACGCACCGCGTACTCGCGCTCCAGGCCAAAACGGGGATGCATGAGTTTGTTGGCGAGTTCGCCGGAGCTGGTCAGCAGCAGGAGCCCCTCCGTGTTCAGGTCGAGCCGGCCCACTGATTGCCACTTGCCCTGGAACAGCTTGGGCAGACGGCGAAACACCGTGGGGCGGTTTTGTGGGTCGTCATGCGACACCACCTCGCCGGAGGGCTTGTGGTAAGCGATGACCCGCGGTGGTGGCGGGTCGATGCGCACCCGGATCGGCTTGCCGTTGACCTTGACCGTGTCGCCAAACTGGATACGCTGGCCAATATGGGCCGGTTCTCCGTTGACGGAAATCCGGCCTTCCAGAATCAGCTGCTCCATTTCCAGCCGGGAGCCGAGTCCTGCCTGCGCCAGCACCTTGTGCAGCTTGGGCGTTTCCGGCTGGGGCAGCAGCACCCGCTTGGGGAGCTCAAGCGCCACGTCTTCCTCTTCGTCGGCATCGAACTGGCCGGTCACCACGTCTTCAAAACGGGCCAGCGCCGGCGCCATCTGCGCCACGCTCTCGGGCCTGCCCGGCGCCGCCTTGGCGGAACCACCGGCTGGCGGCACCTCCGCTATCAAATCAGGAGCTGCCTGCGCCAATGAATCGGGGGCTGGCGGCACAATGGGCTCTTCAACCTGGGCAGGGGGAGCGGGGGCCGGAGCCGGATTGTCTTTTTGATTCATGCGTTTGCGTTCAGGCGTTGGGATCGGTGGCCGTGAGGCTGGTTAACGAAGCGTCCTGCGAATGGCCGGCCTGCGCCGCATCGGAAAGTTCTGCGACCAGCAACCCGGTCCCGGAATCATCGGGCAAAGCGGCATCCCCGGGCGCTGCAGCGTCTGCAGCCACAGCCGCCGACATGCCAAACTCGATCTGATCGAGCATCGAGGCCTGCGCCTCCGTGGTGTCCATGACCGGCAGCTGGTCCAGCGACTCGATCCCTAGATCGTCGAGAAACTGCCGCGTTGTTGCGTACAGCCCGGGACGCCCGACGGTTTCGCGATGACCGATGACCTCGACCCAACCCCGGTCCTCGAGCTGCTTGAGAATCATGCTGTTGATGGTCACGCCCCGGATGTCTTCCATGTCGCCACGCGTCACCGGCTGGCGGTAGGCGATGATGGCCAGCGTTTCCAGCGTGGCTCGGGTGTAGCGCGGCGGCTTTTCGGGATGCAGGCGATCGAGGTACTCTCGCATCTGAGGTCTGCTCTGGAACCGCCAGCCGGTCGCGACATGCACCAGTTCCACCCCCCGTCCGGACCAGTCGTTTTGCAGATCCCCCAGCAACAGCTTGAGGGTGTCGGCAGTCAGTGCCCCGTTGAACAATACACCCATCTCACGCAAGGGCAGTGGCTGCTGCGCGCAAATAAGTGCCGTTTCGAGGACGCGCTTGGCATCCGTCGTATTCATGGTCTTGGTTCCGAAATGATTCGAGATAAAGGCGCCTGGCGGCGCAGTTCACATTCATGCGCAACCACTTTCATCTGGGCGCGCCATGCGGCGGGTAGCAGAAAACTACTGGATTTGATTGTATCCCAGCCCCAGTTGGGCAAGCGCCATGGCCAGATCCGCGGGCAGCGGCGCCTTGAACTCAAGGGCCTCACCGGTCACGGGGTGGGTGAAAGCCAGTCGGCAGGCATGCAGGGCCTGACGCGCCAGGCCCGCGGCAGGCTTGCCGCCATAAACCTCATCGGCCACCAGCGGATGGGCGATGGAGGCCATGTGCACCCTGATCTGGTGGGTCCGGCCGGTCTGCAGCCGGCAGCGCACCAGACAAAACGGCCCTTCGTTTTGCAACAGGTAAAAACCGGTCGAGGCGGTCTTGCCGGCCGTTTTTTCGAGGTCCACCACCGCCATGCGCAGGCGATTGCGCGGATCGCGGCCTATCGGCGTCTCGACCTGGCGCGACTTCGGTCCTTCCCAAGCGCCATGGGCCAGCGCGATGTATTCGCGGCTGACACTGCGCTCGGCAATCATGGCCACCAACTGGTCCATGACCTGGCGTTTGCGCGCCACGACCATGAGGCCGCTGGTGTCCTTGTCGAGCCGGTGAACGATGCCCGCGCGCGGCAACAGGCTGGCCCGGGAATCGCGCGCCAGCAGCCCGTTGAGCAGCGTGCCACTCCAGTTTCCGGGCGCCGGATGCACCACCAGGCCGGCCGGCTTGTTGATGACCAGCAGATGTTCGTCCTCAAAAAGAAGCTCCAGCGCCATCGCCTCCGGCTTGAAGGCCTGGCTTTGTGGCGTGGGTTTGAGTTCGATCTTGAGGTTGTCGCCGGCCTTGACTTTGGCGGAGGCCTTGGCCACCGTGACGCCATTGAGTTGCACGGCCCCCGCTGTTATCAGTTGTTGCAGATAACTGCGGGAGAACTCGGGCACAATGCCTGCCAGTGCCCGGTCCAGACGCGCGCCGTGACTCTCCACGGGAACACTGAACTCACGCAGCTCGGCGTCGGCGGCCGTCTCGCCGTCCCCCAGGACGTCATCGGCCAGAGTGCCCGCCGCAAGAGCGCTCGATATAATCAATTTGCTTTGTACAGAATCAGTCATTAACAGGATCAATTGCGATGTTTTCCTCCAAATTATCGGTTGTTCCAGCCACACGCCCCGTGGTAGCGGCCATGCTTGTCTGTGCATTCGCGCTTTCAGCGTGCTCCTCCACCGTGAAGGACCCCACGGCCAACTGGAGCCCCAACAAGATTTACACGGAAGCCAGGGACGAGGCAAATTCCGGCGCCTATGACAAGGCCGTCCCTCTGTTTGAAAAGCTCGAAGGCCGCGCAGCCGGTACGCCGCTGGCCCAGCAGGCCCAGCTGGAAAAAGCCTACGCCCAGTTCAAAGGCGGAGAGCAGGCACAGGCATTGGCCACGCTGGATCGCTTCATGAAGCTGCACCCTGCCAGTCCGGCGATCGACTATGCCCTGTACCTCAAGGGCCTGGTGAACTTCAACGAAAACCTGGGCCTTTTCAGCTTCCTGTACAAGCAGGACCTGTCGGAGCGTGACCAGAAAGCCGCCAAGGAGTCCTTCGAGTCCTTCAAGGAACTGGTCAACCGTTTTCCAGAATCCAAGTATTCGGCCGACGCGCGCCTGCGCATGAACTACATCGTCAATTCCCTGGCCCAGTATGAAGTTCATGTGGCCCGCTACTACTACACCCGCGGCGCCTACATCTCGGCCATCAACCGCGCGCAAACCGCGATTGCAGACTACCGCGATGTGCCGGTGCTCGAAGAAGCCCTGTTCATTCTGTACAAATCCTATGACGCGCTCAACATGGCCCAGCTGCGCGACGACACCAAACGCGTGATGGAAAGAAGCTTTCCCCAGAGCGAATACCTGTCCAAGGGCTTCAAGTCGGTTGAGGGGCCCTGGTACAAGTTCTGGTAAGCAGATCCAGCCGCTCGTTCAACTGTTCTTCCGACGCGAGGCGCTGCATGGGCGGCAGCGCGCGCAGCAGCCGCTTGCCGTAACCCATGGATGCCAGCCGGCTGTCGCAGACGACCAGCACGCCCTGATCGGTTTCGCGGCGTATCAAGCGTCCCGCACCCTGCTTCAACGCCACGGCGGCTTCCGGCAGGAAATAGTCGTTGAAAGCGCTTTTGCCTGCTGATTCCAGCAAGCGCGACCTGGCCTCCACCATGGGATCGTTGGGCGGCGGAAAAGGCAGTTTGTCGATGATCACGAGCTGCAGCGCATCACCCGGCACATCGATGCCTTCCCAGAAGG
This sequence comes from Polaromonas sp., assembly GCF_029945685.1. GTDB lineage: Bacteria > Pseudomonadota > Gammaproteobacteria > Burkholderiales > Burkholderiaceae_C > Polaromonas. The sequence goes on from NZ_JAQSDA010000020.1 coordinate 182,258, forward strand.
AGGCAGACGCCACCAGCACGCAGCCGCGTCCACCGTGGCTGTCGGCCTGGCGGAAACGTTCAATCAGGGTCCGCTTCGGCATCTCTCCCTGCACCAGCACCTCGATGTCAGCCGAACCCGCAAAGCTCGCCTGCAGGGCCTCACCGATCGCCCGCAAGGCGCGCAAGGTGGTTGTCAGCACCATGGTGCGGCCGCCCAGTCGGCGGGCCCAGTCCGCTGCGGAGGCCGCCACCGCAGCCGTGTGCGTGGGGTCGCCCGGCTTGGGAAAGTTGCGCGGAATGTACAACGCGGCCTGGCGCGCATAGTCGAAGGGGCTGCCCACCTGCAACACCGTGGCCTCTGTCAAACCACAGGGCTGCGTGAACCAGCTCAACTGCGCATCGTCGCCCAGAGTGGCCGAGGTGAATATCCATGTTTTGGCAGCCGCCTTGTCATCGGTGAACACCCTGGCCTGGATGGCCTGGGCGATATCCAGCGGGGACTCCACCAGCCGCAGCTGGGTGCCCACATCCAGCCAGCGGACCCCGCCGGGCTCGGGGGCAAGACCGAAAGCGCGGGCGCGCGCCTCCAGTTCAGTAGCGCGCTCGTGCAGGCGCGCGAAGTCCGGGGCGATGTCACTGACCGTGTCCAGGGCTTCACATGCACCCGCCAGCGTGGTGCTGACAGCCACCAGTGCTTCCGCCCATTCTTTGGGGGCCAGGCCCTCAGGCGCAGCATCGGTCCAGCGCAGCTTGCTGCCCGGATAGACTTTGCCCACTGAGAGGCGCAAGTCGCGGGCTGCATGTTCGGTCGCGCCGGCCAGCGCCTGCCAGTCCAGCAGGCCGCGCGCCAGCTGCAGCCCGGTGCCCAGCATGTCGCGAGCGAAATCGAGAAGCTGCCCGGTCGACAGGTTTTCTCCCAGAAACTGGACACCCGTTTCATTGAGCTGGTGCGCTTCGTCAAAGATCGCAATGCGCACTGTCGGCAGCAGCTCGGCCACGCCTGATTCGCGCACTGCCAGATCGGCAAAAAACAGGTGATGGTTGATCACCACCACGTCGGCCGCCAGCGCTTGACGGCGTGCCTGGTTGACGTGACAGGCGCGAAACCGCGGGCACGGGGAGCCAAGGCAGTTTTCCCGGGTCGAGGTGACCCAGGGAATCACCGGTGAACGTTCATCCAGCCCGGGTAGCTCCGCCAGATCGCCGGTGTCCGTTCCCCGAGCCCACTCCTCCACTTTGGCAAGCGCGCGAAGCGAGCTGCGCTCGGGAAAACTCGCGTCATGGCGGGCCATCTCCATCCGGTGCAGGCAGAGATAACTGCCGCGCCCTTTGAGCAAGGCGGTGCTGACCGGCACGCCCAGCGCCTGGACCAAGGCCGGCAGGTCGCGGCCGAACAGCTGGTCCTGCAAGGCCTTGGTAGCGGTGGACAGCAGCACCCGCTCACCGCTGAGCAGGGCCGGCACCAGGTAGGAAAAGGTTTTACCGACACCGGTGCTGGCCTCCACCACCAGCGGATAAGCACCTTCGATGGCGCGCGCCACGGCGAGCGCCATGTCGGTCTGTCCGCTGCGCGGGACAAAATGTTCAGCTGCTCGCGCCAGCGCACCATCGGGGGCAAAAGCCTCCAGGACTTGAGATTCCAGGTTCATCAGGCGGGTTCGGGAGGCTCGAGGGTCAGTTCGAGCCGGGCGATCAGGTCGCGCAGGAGCAAACGGCGCTTTTTCAGGCGCCTGAGCATCAACTCGTCAATCGGCACGGCATGCGCGGTGAGATCCACCATGGCATTGAGATCCGCATGTTCGATTTTGAGGTCTATGAGTCGACGCTCCGGGGAATGCAGGTTGAAGTCCAAGTTTTTTATGCGGGCGAGCAGCTTCATCTGATAATACGTTGATTACGGAGATTAATCGAGTCCACATGACTCGGCCATTTCAATATGTCCAAAGGTTATCGAATCACGGCGTCCACCGGTATCCACAAGGGAGACCGCGACTACCAGCAGGACCAGGTGGCCCTGCTCAGCCATGCGCGCATCGCCGGGTGCATGCTCGGCATCGTGGCCGACGGGATGGGCGGGCGAAGTGGCGGGCGCAAGGCGTCCGACCAGGTCATGATGACGGCCAAACAACTGTTCGAGCGTTATGCCCCTGACACCGACGACGCTGTGGCCATGCTCAAACAGCTGGTGGAAGAAGCCCACACCGTGATCAAGCTCACGGCCATTTCCGCCGAACAGGAGCCACACAGCACGCTGGCAGCGTTTCTGATCAACCCCGGCGGCGACTGCCACTGGGTGCATGCCGGCGACTCGCGCATCTACCATTTTCGGGGCGCCAAGCTGGTCAAGCGGACCATCGACCATTCCTATGTCCAGACACTGGTGGACAAAGGCGAACTCACCGAGGAAGAGGCCAACGTGCATCCACAGTCCAACATCCTGATGGGATGCCTGGGCACCGAGGAAGTGCCGCCGGTGAGCCAGCACTACATTCCACAGCTGGGGCCGGGCGACTCACTGATCGCGTGCAGCGACGGTGTCTGGCATTATTTCAGTCCCAGTGAAATGGGCTCAGCCCTGTCCATGCTGTCACCTCGCGAAGCCACCGAATTCCTGATCCAGAAAGCACGCTCGCGTGCCCATGGCGGCGGCGACAACCTGTCGCTGGTCATCGTCAAGCTCGAGGCGCTGGCCTGAATCTGACTGAACCTCAGCCGGGTCCAGGCAGGGGCTTGGCGGCCGGCTTGGTCTGTTCACGCAGCCTCTGCTCGCGGCTGGCTTTTCTCTCCTGCGCTTCCTGCTGCTTGTCCTTGTATATCTGGGCTTCTTTGGCGCTGGCGGCCTGCTTGTCCACACGCGCCTGGGCCCGCTGCTTCGCGCCCTGGTCCTTGCCCGCGGCCGTGGCCGCATTGGCTGCTTCGTTCTGCTGCAGATCGACGCGGTCGCTGGCTTTCTGGCGCGTGCGCTCTTCCCGGGCCTTGGTGTCTTCGAGCGCCTTGGCGCGACGCTCGGCGGCCTGCCGCTCGGCCTCGGGTGAGGATTTTTCCTCGATCTTGCGAACCTGCTCGGCTGCCTTTTGCCGGCGTTCCTGTTCATTGAGGGCGACTTCCCGCAATTTCAAATCGGCCATCGCTTCACGCCGCCTGGGTTTGATGGCGTTCAGGCAGCTGTTGACAAAAAACTTCTTGTAACAGGCGTCTTCTTCCGCATCAAATGCTGCCTCCAGCGTGGCGCGCTCGGTGTTGATGCGTTGCCGCTCCCGATCGGTGGCAGCCGACACCAGTTCATCCGGGGTCTGAGCACTTGAGGCAACACCCAGAGTGGAGAACAGCAAGAAAAGAAACAGTTTTTTCATGTCAGGGTGGTATCCACATTTCTGCGCTCCAGTGCCAGGAACTCGGCAGACTGCATTTCATTGAGCCTGGACACCGTCCGGGGAAACTCGTGTGCCAGGGGACCTTCCGTGTACAACGCCTCAGGGGGGACTTCCGCCGACATGATGAGTTTGACGCGACGGTCGTAGAGGACATCGACCAGCCAGGTAAAACGCCTTGCTTCGGATGCCATGCGCACCGGCATGTGCGGCACATTGCTGAGCAGCACCGTGTGAAACTGGGTGGCGATTTCCAGGTAGTCATTTTGCGAACGTGGCCCGCCGCACAGGGTCTTGAAATCGAACCAGACGACGCCGCCCGCCTTGCGTCTGGCATGGATTTTCCGTGATTCGATGTGCAGCACCGGCGATTCGTCGTGAGACTCCGCCAGCCGCTGAAAAGTTTCCTCCATTTCCGCATCTGCCTGCGGCCCCAGCGGCGTGTGGTAGAGCCTGACCTGCTCGAGCGTGCGCCGGCGGTAGTCGGTCCCGTTGTCCACGCTGATCACCTCGAGGTTCTGCTTGAGCAGCGCAATCGCCGGAAAAATGCGGTCGCGGTGCAGGCCATTCGGGTACAGGTCGTCAGGATGAAAATTGGAGGTGGTGACAAAACCCACGCCGTTGTCGAACAACGCCGCAAGAAGGCGGTGCAGGATCATCGCGTCGGTGATGTCGGCGACATGAAACTCGTCAAAACAGATGAGGCGGTAACGTTTGGAAATACGTTTACCCAGCTCGTCCAGCGGGTTGACCACACCCTGGAGGTCGCGCAGTTCACGGTGGACTTCGCGCATGAACTCGTGAAAATGCAGTCGCGTCTTGCGCTTGAGCGGAACCGCGTTGTAGAAACAGTCCATCAGGAAGCTCTTGCCGCGCCCCACCCCACCATGCATGTAGACGCCCCGCGGAATCTCGGGCCGGTTGATCAGCTTCTTGAGCGGATTGGACCGTTTTTCCTTGAACGCGGCCCACTCGGTGGCGCAACGCTCCAGTGCATCCACCGCCCGCAACTGGGCAGGGTCACTGGTATAACCCCGCGTCTTCAGTTCAGACTCGTAATCCGAACGAACTGACATCGTCAAGGCTTCGATGCCGGAAATCAGAAGTTCAACGTCCGCTTGTCGACGGCCAGCGCAGCCTCCTTGGTGGCCTCGCTGAGCGATGGATGGGCGTGGCAGATTCTCGCAATGTCCTCTGCACTGGCCCGGAATTCCATGGCCACCACGCATTCGGCAATCAGTTCGCTGGCGAAGGGTCCAACGATGTGTACGCCGAGAATTTCGTCGGTGGTGGCATCCGCCAGCATCTTCACCATGCCGGTGGTGTCACCGAGCGCCCGCGCACGCCCGTTGGCCATGAAGGGGAAGGTGCCGGCCTTGTAGGCCCGACCGGCCGCCTTCAGTTGCTCTTCGGTCTGACCCACCCACGCGATCTCAGGGTTGGTGTAAATCACCCACGGAATGGTATTGAAGTTGACATGGCCGTGCTGGCCGGCAATGCGCTCGGCCACCGCGACGCCCTCTTCCTCCGCCTTATGCGCCAGCATGGGGCCGCGCACCACATCACCGACCGCCCAGACATTGGGTAGATTGGTTTTGCATTCCTCGTCGACCACGATGGCCCCGCGTTCGTCGAGCTTCAGGCCCACAACTTCCGGCGCCAGGCCAATGGTATTGGCGGTCCGGCCGATCGAGACAATCAGCTTGTCGACCTCAAGCGTCTGGGCCTCGCCCTTGGCGTTGGTCCAGGCGACGGACACGCCCTTTTTTCCGGATTTGATCTCGCCAACCTTGACGCCGAGCTCGATCTTCAGGCCCTGCTTGACAAAGGCCTTGTGCGCTTCCTTGGCAATTTGCTGATCGACGGCGCCCAGGAAGGTTGGCAGGCCTTCCAGAATGGTCACCTCGGCACCGAGGCGCCGCCAGACCGAGCCCATTTCCAGGCCGATCACGCCGGAGCCGATGAGGCCCAGTTTTTTGGGCACGGCACCGATGCGCAGGGCGCCGTCGTTGGACAGAATGGTTTCCTCGTCGAAAGGAGCACCGGGCAAGGCGCGCGCATTCGACCCGGTGGCCACGATGACGTGTTTGCCAGAGATGGTTTCTTCGGCGGCGCCCGCCACCTTGATGTCATAAAGACCGTCCTTCGCCGCGACGAAAGAGCCCCGGCCATGGAAGAAGGTGACCTTGTTCTTCTTGAACAGGTAGACGATGCCGTCGTTGTTCTGCTTGACGACCGTGTCCTTGCGCGCCAGCATTTTCGCGACGTCCAGGCCCAGTCCCTTGACCTCGATACCATGGTCGGCAAAGTGGTGAGCGGCATGGTCGTAGTGTTCGGACGATTGCAGCAAGGCCTTGGACGGAATGCAGCCGATGTTGGTGCAAGTACCACCCAGGGCCGGTCCGCCCTTGGCGTTTTTCCACTCGTCGATACAGGCGACGTTGAAACCCAGCTGGGCTGCGCGGATGGCGGCAATGTAGCCGCCGGGGCCGCCACCGATGACGATGACATCGAATTGTTTACTCATGCAAAACTCCTTTGCCCCACGTGATGGGACGTTTCGGGAGACACCGCGGAACCGGCTCTGCCGGGCCGCTGGTGTCGCCCCCTTGAGGGGGAGGCGGCCGAAGGCCGCTTCGGGGGTGTCTCAAATATCAAACAGCAGGCGTGCCGGGTCTTCCAGCGCTTCCTTCATCGCCACCAGGCCGAGCACGGCTTCGCGGCCGTCGATGATGCGGTGGTCGTAACTCATGGCGAGGTAGTTCATCGGGCGGATCACGATCTGGCCGTTCTCTACCACCGCGCGGTCCTTGGTCGCATGCACGCCCAGGATGGCCGACTGGGGCGGGTTGATGATCGGGGTGGACAACATGGAGCCGAAGGTGCCGCCGTTGGAGATCGAGAAGGTGCCACCGGTCATGTCCTCGATGCCGAGCTTGCCGTCCTGGGCCTTCTTGCCGAACTCGGCGATTTTCTTTTCAATTTCGGCAAAACTCATCTGGTCGGCATTGCGCAGAATGGGCACCACCAGGCCACGCGGCGAACCGACGGCGATGCCGATGTCGAAATAGCCGTGGTACACGATGTCATTGCCATCCACCGACGCGTTGATCACCGGGAATTTTTTCAGCGCATGCACGGCGGCTTTCACAAAGAAACTCATGAAGCCGATCTTCACGCCGTGTTCCTTGGTGAACTGGTCCTGGAACTTCTTGCGCATTTCCATCACCGGCGCCATGTTGACCTCGTTGAAGGTGGTCAGGATGGCGTTGGTCGACTGCGATTGCAGCAGGCGCTCGGCAATACGGGCGCGCAGGCGGCTCATGGGCACGCGCTGCTCGGGCCGGTCGCGCAGGTCGCTGACCCTGGCCGGCGCCGCCACTTGAGGCAAGGAAGTGGCCGGAACCCCCGTGGGTATTGCGCTGGCAGCTACGGATTTGGGAGCAACTGGCGTACCACCGGCGACCGCACCTAGCACGTCGCCCTTGGTGACGCGGCCATCCTTGCCGGTCCCGGGCACCGAGCCGGAAGCCAGCTGGTTGTCCGCCATCAGCTTGGCGGCGGCAGGCATGGGCACACCGGCCATGCTGCCGGCGGCCGCGGTCGGTGCGGCGGCGGGGCTCGCTGCAACGGCGGCCACAGGTGCTGCTGCTGCCGCAGCGGGCGCCGCGGCAGCAGCCTTGCCTGCGGTGTCGATCCTGGCGATCAGCTGTTCGGCCGTGACCGTGCCGCCGTCGGCGACCAGGATTTCGGCCAGGACACCGGCGGCGGGCGCGGGCACTTCCAGCACCACCTTGTCGGTTTCGATCTCGATCAGGATTTCGTCGATGGCGATGGCGTCGCCGACTTTTTTCTTCCACTGCAGCATGGTGGCTTCTGCCACGGATTCGGACAACTGCGGGACCTTGACTTCTACGATAGCCATTTGAATTCTTTCGGGTTGTGGGTTCGATGGGGTGCGCCGTCGGGCGCAGCCTTCTTATTTGGTCAGGACAAAGCCCTTGAGCTTGCCGAAGGCGCCGTCGACCAGCGCTTTTTGCTGCTCCTGGTGCAGGTGCGAATAACCCACGGCCGGGGACGCCGAAGCCGCACGGCCCGAGTAACCGAGCTTCTGGCCTTCGGCCATGTTTTCATGAATGTAGTGCTGCACAAAGAACCACGCGCCCTGGTTTTGCGGCTCGTCCTGACACCAGACAATGTCGGAGGCATTCGGGTACTTTTTCAGCTCGGCTGCAAAAGCCTTGTGCGGGAAGGGATAGAGCTGCTCTACACGCAGGAGGGCGACGTCGTCGACGCCCTTCTCCTCACGCTTTTTGGCCAGGTCGTAGTAGACCTTGCCCGAACAGGCGACCACACGTTTGACCTTGTCGGCCTTGAGCCCGCCACTGTCGGGGATCACTGTCTGGAAACCGCCTTTGGTGAACTCTGAAAGTGGAGAGGTGGCGTCCTTGTTGCGCAGCAAGGACTTGGGCGTCATGATGATCAGCGGCTTGCGCAGGTTGCGCACCATCTGGCGGCGCAACACGTGGAAAATCTGGCTGGCCGTGGTCGGCTGGACCACCTGCATGTTGGTGTCGGCCGACAGCTGCATGAAACGCTCCAGGCGCGCCGAGCTGTGCTCCGGCCCCTGGCCTTCGTAACCGTGCGGCAACATCAGCGTGATGCCGTTGACACGGCCCCACTTGACCTCGCCCGAGGCGATGAACTGGTCGATCACGACCTGCGCGCCGTTGGCGAAGTCGCCGAACTGGGCTTCCCAGATGACCAGCGTGTTGGGATCGTTGGAGGCATAGCCGTATTCGAAGGCCAGCACCGCCTCTTCCGACAGGATGGAGTCGATCACGACAAACGGGGCCTGGTTATCGGCCACGTTTTGCAGCGGCACATAGGTGCCGGTGTCCCACTTCTCACGGCTCTGGTCATGAATCACCGAGTGCCGGTGGGTGAAGGTGCCGCGCCCGCAGTCCTCACCGGACAGGCGCACCGGGTAGCCACTGGCCACCAGCGAGGCCAGCGCCATGTGTTCACCCATGCCCCAGTCCACCGGTATGTCGCCGCGGCCCATCGCTGCGCGGTCGTCGTACACCTTCTTGACGAGCTGGTGGGCTGTCACCGTTGGCGGAATGGTGCTGATCTTTTCGGACAGGCGTTTCCACTCGGCCATCGGAATGGCAGTGTCGCCGGCGTCGGTCCACTTCTTGCCCAGGTAAGGGCTCCAGTCCACCGCGTACTTGCTCTTGAAGTTGGTGATCACCGGGTCAAAAGTGCTTTTGCCCGCATCCAGCGCGGCGCGCACGGCCTTGACCATGTCGTCACCCAGCGTCTCGCCCATGCCTTGCGCTGCCAGCTTGTCGGCGTACAGCTTGCGGGTACCGGGGTGCTGCGCAATTTTTTTGTACATCAACGGCTGCGTTAGCGCCGGCGTGTCCTGCTCGTTGTGACCCAGTTTGCGGAAACAGATGATGTCCACCACGACGTCTTTCTGGAACTCCATGCGGAACTCGAGCGCGAGCTGGGTTGCCAGCACCACGGCCTCCGGGTCGTCGCCGTTGACGTGCAGCACGGGCGCCTCGATCATCTTGACGACGTCGGTGCAGTACAGGGTGGAGCGGCTGTCGCGCGGGTCGCTGGTGGTGAAACCGATCTGGTTATTGATCACGATGTGCACCGTGCCGCCGGTGGAATAACCGCGGGTCTCGGCCAGCGCCAGCGTTTCCATGACCACGCCCTGCCCGGCAAACGCCGCATCGCCGTGCACCAGCACGGGCAACACCTGCAGGCCCTTGGGGTCGGCGCGGCGGTCCATGCGGGCACGCACCGAGCCTTCAACCACCGGGTTGACGATTTCGAGGTGCGAGGGATTAAACGCCAGGCTCAGGTGCACCGGTCCACCAGGGGTGGTGACGTCGGAACTGAAACCCTGGTGGTATTTGACGTCGCCGCTGGGCAGGTCTTCGGGAGCGGTGTGCTCGAACTCGGCAAACAGATCGGCCGGCACCTTGCCCAGCGAGTTGACCAGCACGTTCAGGCGTCCGCGATGGGCCATGCCGATCACGATTTCCTGCACGCCGATGCTGCCGCCGCGCTGGATCAGCTCGTCCATGCTGGCGATAAAGCTTTCGCCGCCTTCGAGCGAGAAGCGCTTCTGCCCGACATATTTGGTGTGAAGGAAACGCTCCAGGCCTTCCGCCGCCGACAGGCGGTCCAGGATGTGGCGCTTTTTTTCCGGTGTGAAGTTGGGCTTGCTGCGGATCGCTTCGAGCTTTTGCTGCCACCAGCGCTTCTGGTTCTGGTCAGTCATGTACATGTACTCGGCACCGATGGTGCCGCAGTAGGTCTCGCGCAGCGCATTGAGCAGCTCGCGCAGGCTCATGGTTTCCTTGCCGAAGAAGGTGTTGCTGGTGTTGAACACCGCTTCCTGGTCGGCATCGGTGAACCCGTAGAAAGACGGGTCGAGCTCGGGAATGTTGTCGCGCTCGGTGCGTTTGAGGGGATCCAGGTCGGCCCAGCGGGCACCGACGTTGCGGTAGGCAGCAATCAGCTGCTGGACGGCGGTGCGTTTGCGGCCCCACTCGGAGTCGGCGGTGGAAGCACCCACCACACGGGTCACGCCCTGCTTGGCGCGTTCAGCAAAGGCGTTGACGACCGGCAGGTGCGGCACGTCTTTGGCATTGCTGCCGTCAACGGCGGGCACATGCTGCAGGGCGTCGAAATACTCGCGCCAGTTGTCGGGCACGCTGCCGGGGTTGGCCAGGTAGTTTTCGTACATCTCTTCGACATAAGGCGCATTGCCGCCGAAGAGATAGGTGTTGCCTTGATAGGCAGAATAGACGGAAGATGCCGCCGCGCTTGAACTCATTACGCTGACCTCCGTTTCCCTTGAGGAAACATTAGCTGGCCACAACGGGTGTGGCTGGTTGATTAACCTTCCGCAACACGGCTGGACCGATTAGCGGATGCGACTGTGGCAAGGAAGGGCCTTCAGAAACAGGCTCCATTGTGCCACCGAATGACAAAATGACGAAAACCGGACCGATCCGCGGGTGCCCGGGTTTTGTCATGAATCTGTCAATTGACAGCTGGAACGAAGCCGACGCGCACCAGGCCCGGTCGGGATACCGACGCAACGGCCAGCGTGGATAAAGTCACTGTAATAAATGCTCCTTTTGTGCTACTACGTGATATAAAACCATTGGCATCCAGTGGCTTTTTTGGGCGGGTTGTTATGTCCTTCAAACGATTCTTTTTCCAGATGTCTGCCGCCTGGCTTGCTGCAGTGTTCTCCTGCGCCGCGTATGCAGAGGCAGATGCACTGGTTCGTGAATCACTGGCGCTGGTCGAGCAGGGCAAGGCGCAGCAGGCGTTTGACCAGCTCGCCACGGCAGAAGCCTCACGTGCGGGTGATCCTGACTTTGATACCGTTCTTGGCATTGCCGCCAACGACACCGGCCAGTTCACCCGCGCCGTGTTTGCGCTCGAACGCGTCCTGACTGTCCAGCCGGGCAACTCGCGGGCCCGCGCCGAATTGGGGCGCGCCCTGTTTTCCCTGGGCGATAACCAGGCGGCGCGCCAGGTGCTGCAGGAAACAAAACGCGACGACATTCCACCTGAAGCCGCCCGAAAGATTGACGAGTTCCTGCAGGCCATTGACCGCAACGAGGAAGCCGCACGTTCGTCGATCAGGGGCTACCTTGAGGGCAGCATCGGCAGCGACAGCAACATCAACAGCGGCCCGGGCAATGCGAACGTCGCGGTCCCCTCGCTTGGCGGATTGGTTCTGACCCTGAGTCCCACCAGCGTCAAGCTCAAGGACTCCTTTTACAGCGTGAGCGCCGGCGTCTCGGGGCGTTTTGTGATTGATCCGCGCCTGTCCCTGATTGCCAGCGCTTCGGGCAACTACCGCTTCAACAACGACTACAACGACTTCGACACCAACCAGTTCGATATAAGCGCCGGCGCCAGTTACAAGGTCGGCAAAGACGAATACACGGCCGCAGCGCAGGTCGGCACCTTCTCCGCCGACAACCGCGGCGTGAGGGACCAACGCGGCGTGGTCGGGGAATGGACCCACCGACCTGATGCGGCCAGTCAGTGGACCAGCTACCTGCAGATGTCCACCTTGCGTTATCCGGGCCAGAGTCTGCGCGACGCCGAACGATATGTGCTGGGCACCTCTTACGCCAGGGCATTTCGCGCAGGCTTGCTGGCCTTCGGCGGCGTGTATGCGGGCACCGAGAACGAGCGCGCCGCCAACGTTCCCCATCTCGGGCATCGTCTGGCCGGGCTGCGCGCCGGCTTGCAGCAAACCGTCAATGCCGACGTGGACGTGTTTGGCAATGCAGGTTACGAGGAGCGGCGCTACGGCGGCGCCGACCCCCTGTTCCTGGTCACCCGCCGCGACAAGCAAACCAGTCTCAACCTCGGGCTGACCTGGGTCCCCTTTGTGAACTGGCGTGTCACGCCGCAGTGGTCGCTGCTCCGGACGGACTCCAACATCGCCATTTCGGACTTCAGCAAACGTGTTTTCTCCGTGACAGTGCGCAGGGACTTTTAATCACTCCGATCTTCGCAAAGGCCTTCGAGGTTCGCACCATGAAACAAACCTTCAGACTCGAAAACACCGTCCTGCTGATGGCGCTGGCGGCAGCCTACCCGTTGCAGGCGCACGCACTTGCCGGCGTCGCGCAGTTCACTGCGGGCGAAGTAAATCTCCGCCAGACGGATGGCCGCATGACCACCCTTACCAAGGGCGGCGATATCAACAGCGGCAACGCCATTGTGACTGGCACGAACGGACGAGCCCAGGTCCGGTTCACTGACGGTGGACTGGTTTCCCTGCAGCCGAACACGGAGTTCAAGATCGCCAGCTATGTCGACCAGAACAACCCCAAGGAAGACCGCTTTCTCGTTGACCTTCTGCGCGGCAGCATGCGCGCCATCACCGGCCTGATCGGCAAACGCAACCGGGACAACTACCGCCTCACCACCACCACGGCCACTATCGGCATTCGAGGATCGGGCTTCAAGGTCGGCTACAACCCGGACGGTAGCCTGGGTATCACCAGCGAACTGGACAAAATCGAGGTCTGCAACCAAAGCGGCTGTATCGGCCTCGTGGCGGGGGAATCCGTGAGGGTTCTCGACAACGTGACGCCACCGGTGCGCACCAGCGAACAGCCGAAGATCGAAACGCCTGACAGAAAGAACGACCCCGTGGTCGTGGGGGACAAGGTGGACGAAGCGGGCAAGGCAAAAGTTGTGACAGAAAAAACGGCAACAACAACAACAACAACAACAACAACAACAACCACAACAACAACAACAACAACAACAACAACGCCCCCCGTCGAGCGCACTTTCACGGATATCAAGGTCGCAGCGGTCGGCGTCAACAGTGGCTCGGCGTACACCCTCTCCACTGGCACCGGAGCCACCACCGTTTTCAGCGACAACAAGCTGCTCAAACTGCAGGACACCGCGGCCAACACGCCGAAGTGGTCGGAAGCCGGCACAGCGCAGCCGGTGACCAGTTTCAAGTCTGTCGGCAATGTGAGCGACGCCAACTTCATCGGCTGGGGGATGTGGACCACCGGTCAGAAAGAAGATCCAAGCGCCCTCTCGCTGGACAACGTGCATTACGTCGCCGGACGGCCGACGTCACAGACAGAGCTGTCCTCGCTGTTCTACAGCGGCGTTGCCAACTACACGCTGGCGGGAAATACGGCCCCCACACAAAACGGTGTTGCCGGCACCCTCACCAGTGCGACCTTCTCGGTCAATTTCCAGACGGGCTACACCATCTCAGTGGCCATCAACACCTCGTTCGGCAACTTCACGGACTCGGCGTCCGGCAGTACGCCGACTTTCAGCGGCACCTATATTCAAGGCATGTTCGTCGGGACCAATGCCGCGTATGCGGGCCTGACCTATGCCAAGAACCCCGGAGCCGGCTTGGTCACCGGTGCTGTGGTGTTCAAGAAATAGCCTGTCTCCGGATGCAGACGAGCACGACGAAGTACTTCCCCCCGTCCGAAACGAACGAGGCAGCCGAAACGCTACCTTTTTTATAGCTTATGGCGCCAGCACCATGGGGGCCAGAAGCACTTTTTGCATCGAAAATCTGACCCGACTTTTCAAGCCGCACCCATCAGGTCCCTGATCTGCTGCAGCGCCACCGGGTCGTCCATGGTTGTCAGGTCGCCGGCGTCGCGCCCTTCACACACGGCCTGGATGGCGCGCCGCAACAGTTTGCCGCTGCGGGTTTTCGGAAGTACCGACACAAAACGCACACGTGAAGGCCGCGCCAGCGCGCCCAGATCCTGGTCCACGCGCTTCATGATCTCGCCTTCGAGCTTGCGCGCGGCGGCGGCATCAAGCAGCACAGCGCTGTCCTTGGGCACGACAAACGCCATGGCGACCTGCCCCTTGAGGCTGTCCGCCACACCGACCACCGCCACCTCGGCCGCGCCGGCATGGCCGGAAATGCTCTCCTCGATCTCGCGCGTGCCCAGCCGGTGCCCCGCCACGTTGATCACGTCGTCGGTGCGACCAAGGATGAAGTAATACCCGTCCTCGTCCCGAATGCCCCAGTCGAAGGTGCTGTAGACCATCTTGCCAGGCACACTTTTCCAGTAGGTATTCACGAAACGGGCATCGTCTTTCCAGATCGTCTGCATGAAACCGGGCGGCGTCGGGCCCTCGAGCACGACCACGCCCTTTTCGTTGGGCTGCGTCAGCTCTTCGCCGGTCGACTCATGCAGCAGCTTGACGTTGTAGCCGTACATCGGAATGCCGGGGCTGCCGAACCGGGTGGCCTTCTTCTCGACCGCGTTGGCAATCGTCAGAATCGGCCAGCCACTCTCGGTCTGCCAGTAGTTGTCGATGATGGGCACCTGCAGCCCTTCGCTGATCCAGCGTGCGGTCGGCTCGTCCAGCGGCTCGCCCGCCAGAAACAGGGCGCGCAGGCTGGACAGGTCGTACTTCCTGAGCAGCGCCGGGTCCTGCTTCTTCAGCACGCGCACCGCCGTCGGCGCGCTGAACATGCCTGTGACCTTGTACTTCTCGACCAGGCGCCACCAGATGCCGCCGTCGGGCTGCTTGTCCAGGCCCTGGGTCGGCAGGCCCTCGTACATCAGCGTGGCCATGCCCGCAATCAGCGGGCCGTAGATGATGTAGCTGTGGCCCACGACCCAGCCGATGTCGCTGGTCGAAAAGAAGGTTTCACCCGGCCGGCCCTCAAAAATATGCTTCATGCTGGCGGCCAGCGCCACCGCGTAACCGCCGGTGTCCCGCTGCACGCCCTTGGGTTTGCCGGTGGTGCCGCTGGTATAGATGGTGTAGCTGATGTCGGTGGACGCCATCCACTCGCACGGCACCTGGTCGTCCAGGTGTCTGGCGCGCAAGTCCGACCACAACTGGTCGCGCCCGGCCACCAGCGGCATGGGCGAGAGCCCCCGGTCCACCAGCAGCACCGCCTCGGGTTTGTGGCTGGACAGGCGAATCGCCTCGTCGAGCAGCGGCTTGTAAGGCACGACCTTGCCACCGCGCGAACCCGCGTCGGCACTGACGACGACTCTGGGCGTTGCGTCCTCGATGCGCGAGGCCAGCGAGCCGCTGGCAAACCCGCCGAATACCACGCAGTGGATGGCGCCGATGCGCGCACAGGCCAGCATCGCAAACGCTGCCTCGGCAATCATGGGCATGTAGATCAGCACGCGGTCGCCCTTTTGCACGCCCAGTGCCTTCAGGCTGGCCGCCATGCGCTGCACTTCGCCATGCAGCTCGGCAAAGCTGTAGGTCTTCTCGATGCCGGTTTCGGTCGACACATAAATCAGTGCCGCCTGACTGGCCCGGTCTTTCAGATGCCGGTCCACCGCGTTATGGCACAGGTTGGTGGTACCGCCTTCAAACCAGTGCACAAACGGCGGCTTGTCGTAGTTGCATACACGCGTGAAAGGCTGCTGCCACTCAATCAGTCTGGCCTGCTCGGCCCAGAAGGCGTCGGGCTGGGCTATCGACTGGCGGTAAAAATCGGCGTAACTTGTCATGCACTGTCTCCAGTTTTTTGTTCCACGATTCAGATTTTGACCACGATGCGGCCGCGCACCTTGCCCGCCATCAAGTCGGCGGCTTTTTCCGCAGCCCGGCTCAGCGGCACTTCTTCCACAATGGCTTCGAGTTTCGCCGGGTCCAGGTCCGTCGCCAGCCTGTCCCAGGCCTCCTGGCGGCGCGCCAGCGGGGCCATCACGCTGTCGATGCCCGCCAAGGTCACACCGCGAAGAATGAAAGGCATCACCGTGACCGGAAAGTCCGCCCCCTGGGCCAGCCCGCAGGCGGCCACCACGCCGCCGTACCGCGTTTGCGCGCAGGCATTGGCCAATGTGTGTGATCCGACCGCGTCCACCACCGCGGCCCAGCGCTCCTTCTGCAGCGGCTTGCCCGGCGCGGCCAGCTCGGCGCGGTCCATCACGGCGCCCGCGCCCAGTTGCCTCAGATAGGCTTCCTCTGTGGCCTTGCCCGTCGCTGCCACGACCTTGTAGCCCAGCTTGCCAAGCAAGGCGACCGCCACGCTGCCGACGCCACCGGTGGCGCCAGTCACCAGCACTTCGCCGTCACCGGGTTGCAGGCCATGCCGCTCCAGGGCCAGCACACACAACATGGCGGTGTACCCGGCCGTGCCAATGGCCATGGCCTGCCGCGTGCTGAAAGCGGCCGGCAGCCTGACCAGCCAGTCGCCCTGAAGGCGCGCGCGTTCCGCCATCAGGCCCCAGCGCGTCTCGCCCAGGCCCCAGCCGTTGTGGATGAACTTGTCGCCCGTCTTCCAGAGCGCATGACCGGATTCGAGCACCGTACCCGCACCGTCAATACCCGCCACCATGGGCCAGCTGCGCACCACCGGGCCGGTATGGGTGATGGCCAGCCCATCCTTGTAGTTCAGGGTCGAATACTCGACCTGCACCAGCACATCACCGACGGGCAGCTCGGCCTCATCGAGGGAAACAAGCGCGGCTGAAAAGCCGGTGTCGGACTTGTTGAGTTGCAGGGCTTTGAACACGGTGTCTCCGGTTGTCTTTAAACTGAATTTATAATTATTTATAACAGACTTGCGTGGGGCTGACAGAGTCTTGCGGATGTCCCGGATTCCTTCGGCGGTCCCTCCTCCCTCCGCTGAACAACCTCCCGCCCAGTGGTTAACCGTGTCAGCGCAACCAAAGCGGGAACCGCTTGTGGCGGCCTTGCTGCTGGAAAAGGGTGGGAAGCCTTGCCATGAAGTCCGCGACCCGGAGACTGACACGGCCCCTTGAGGAGCCTAGAACTCCAACGTGCTGGAGATCGCCTTGATGCCGGCCTGGGCGCAGACCTCATCCACTTCGCCGCCAGGGGCGCCGGAAACACCGATGGCGCCATAAATCGAGCCACCACCTTCGATCAGAAGACCACCCCCCACCGCGAGCATGCGCGACACGCCGCGAATGCCGCTCATGGGCTTGCCGGCCTCGGTCTGCGTCGCCAGCACCAGGGTGGACGTGCGAAAACTGACGGCCGTCCATGCCTTGTTGGTGGCCACGTCCACGGTGTGTGGGCCCGCAAACCGGTCACGCAGAAAGACCTGGGTCAGGCCGGCACGGTCAACGACGGCAACGCCCACCTGGTAGCCCTGCTGGCGGCAAGCCTCCATGGCCGCCCTGGCCGCTGTCAGCGCCGTTTCCGGGGTGAGCGATTTGGTCTGAAACGTTGCCTGTTGTGCGAAGGCAATTCCGGCCAGCCCAAAGAGCACAGGGGCGAGAAAAGTAGAAGTACGCATCGATGTCTCCTGCAGATCGCTGGGTTTGACGGATAAACGGGACTTCCACATTCCAGGCGAACCGCGACGCCTCGTGCTGGATGAACAGCGACAAAAAGCCGCACGGGAGGAGTCCAACGCCACCCGCCTGAAAGGCAAGTCCATCGCTATCGTAGTGGCTGGCGCCGATTTGGCAACGGCCGCTTCACCAACCCATCACTTCCCTGAACGTCGCCTGCTTCGCCGCCAGAAGCGCGTTTGTCACTTGTGCGCGATGGGTTTGTCCGTGAAAAGATAGTCCTTCATCTCACTGGAAAACTTCGGATCCTTACGGCGGATCCATTCGAGCACCATGGCCGCATGTTCCTTTTCCTCGTCACGGTTGTGCTGCAGGATGGCCTTGAGGTCGGGGTCCTTGCAGGCATCGGCGCGCTGGTTGTACCAGTCCACCGCTTCCAGCTCTTCCATGAGCGAGACGATGGCGCGATGCATGTCCCGGGTTTCGTCGGACAGTTCGTTGACGGGTTCGTGGTAACCAACACTGGACATGCGTTTTCTCCTGTTGCCAAGACTTCTTATAGCAGACCCCGGCCGGCGGACGGTGTCCGGGGTCTCGTTCGGCAGCGTCGCCGGGTGAGTCCGGCGTGCCCTACTTCACCAGAGCCAGCATGTCCCTGAATGCTGGATGCTCCGCGGTACGCAGCCACTCGAAGGCCACCATCTCGGTCGTCACCAGTTCGGCGCCCGCGCCGGCCAGGCGGTCGAAGGCGGCGTCGCGGTTGCGTTCCGTGCGCGAGCTGCAGGCGTCGGTGACGACCCAGACCTCGAACTCTTCTTCGAGCAGGCCCAGCGCGGTCTGCAGCAGGCATACGTGTGCCTCGCAGCCGGCCATGACGATGACGCCCCGCCCCTCTTCTTCCGTCGGCGCGGTTTTCTGCAGGTGTTTGGGCAGGCTGCGGGCGTTCCCACCCGCGGGAGCCTTGCGCGCCGGCGGCCGCAGCCAGTCGGTCAGGCCCTCATCCACCGCGTTGAAATGCATCTTGTCCAGCGTCCTGCCCCCGGCCGCCGTGATGGCAGCAGCAACCCCGGGCACCTGGGGGCCCAGCTTGTCGGGCGTCTGCGCCGTGCCCCACACCGGCACAGCCATCAGCCGGGCCAAGCCGGCCAGGCGCAGTGCGTTGGCCAGGACAAGCTCGCCTTCAAAAATGGCGGGCATCAGGCGAACCTGGTAGTCCACCAGCACGATTTGGGAGTCATCGGCATCAAGCAACATGGTTATTCCTGAAAGTTTTGTTCAAAGAGGGCTTTCCGACAAACACGGCAAGAGCAGCAGGGTGCCTTCGCCGCAAGCCGGGCAATGTCAGGGCGTCGGCGGTTGTTGCGGCAGTTGCGCAAACTTGAGCAGTCGGGTGGCGAGCAAGGTTTCGGCCAGAAAACACAGCAACGCCAGCAGAAAGCAAAACACACCGGAGAGAAAACAGACCGTCGCGATTTTGAGGATGGGCAGGTTGCTGGTCTCGCCAAGAAAAAGTAACACAATGGTCAAACCGATCAGGATGGCGCAAAACGTCAGCAGGGCCAGGCAGCCGTTGACCAGCCAGCCCCGGTGCCGGAGTTCGCCCAGTTCCGCGTACATCCGGTTCGCTTTGGTCTCTTCCACGCCCCCGCTCTCGAGACGGTTCTCAAGAAACCGGGCGCGATCAATGATGCGGGCCAGGCGGCCCGCCACGGCGGCAATCATCCCGGACACGGCCGTCAGCAAAAACACGGGGGCAACGGCCAGCTGTATGCCGTGAGTGACCGTTGCAAGGTCCGACGCAAAATTCATCCAGGGCTCCGTGTGCATCAGTGGGACGACCGTATTCTGTCACGCAAAACGCCGCCGGGAACCCGGGGGTGGCCCCCTTCCTACGCAACAGTCGTCACTGTCCGACAGGGTGCAACGGCAGCATGCGTCACACTGTGCAACTGTATCGCTGCCAATGGCTGCCTCGCCCGGCCAAGGAGCCTGCATGGTGCCCCCCGATCCGGACATCGCATCCCCGCTGCCAGGTTCATGGACCACCGCCGGCACCGGTGCTAGGATCATCACGTACCCATTTCGCCCCTGATTGAAGACGCATGAAACTCCCCGATACCCCTCCCGAGAGCGCCTGCAGCCCAGTCCCAGCCAATCTGCGTGAAGAAGCTGCCCGCTACGCGCTGCTGCGGCGCATCGCGCCGGCCATCCGACACCACCTGGCGGGCACCCTGCAGCCGATAGGCATGATTGCCGCCATTCTCGACCGGCGGCTGCAGGCAGAGACACCCGACCTGGCCGTGCTGCGTGACAACAGCAAGTCGATCAGCACGCTGTCCCGATCGGCATCCACCGCCAGCATGAATCTGATCACCTGGGTCGTGCCCAAGGAAAACGGCAGCATCGCCCTGGAGGCCGGCATCGAGGAAGCGTTGGGCATGCTGGCGACCGATCTGGCCTTTCGTGGCTTCACCGTCACCAACAAGGTCAACGCGCCCGATGTGATGACCTCTGTTTTTGCGCTGCGCACCGTGTTCACCGCCAGCCTGATTGCGCTGACTGACGCCGCGCAGGCTCCCGCCAGCGTGGTCCTCAGCAGCGAACCGGCCGGTGACCAGACCCGGGTCTGCATCACCGTCACCCGCTCCGAGGGTGAAGTGGTGCCGGACGAGGCGCGCGGCTACCGCGCCCTGAGCTGGGACGATGTGCAGGTCCTGGCAGACGCTGAGCATGTGCGCATCCGCTACAGCGCGGCGCACGCCGACATGCTGTTCAGCGAGGTCGAACAGGCGCTGGTGACCGGCTGAAGCAAGCCTCGGCCGCTCTTTTTTTGATAGCTGCCTGCGTAAACGGCAAAAGGGCTGGCGGCCATTTTTGCTTCTGAGGTTTGAACCGGCGGTTCACCGCTACGCCCGGACGCCCGCGCCGCCCCCCTGCCCGGCGCCCGCAATGGTTATGCTTGGAGGAGCAAACCGTCACGGCCGGCCAACGCTCCAGCCCTGCGCCGGCATTCCCGCCACCACCGACCCGTTCCCCCTGGCTTCATGAAAACAAGCGGCATTCTTCTTCACATCGCCGGCCTGTGGCTGCTCTCGGCCCTGGACGCCTCCGGAAAATGGCTGGTCATGGCCGGCGTGTCCGTCCTGATGGTGGCCTGGATGCGTTACGCCGTGCATACCGCACTGATGACGGCCGTGGTGCTGCCCTCGCGCGGCCGGGCCATCTTTCAGACCAGGTCGCTGCCGCGCCAGCTGGTCCGTGGCCTGCTGATGATCACCACCACCGTGCTGTTCTTTTCGGTGCTGGGCCGCCTGCCGCTGGCCGAGGCCACCGCCATCAACTTCATGGCGCCCCTGTTCCTGATGATGATGGCGCCCTGGCTGCTGCACGAGGCGCACCGGCTGCACCGCTGGCTGGGTGTGCTGGCCGGTTTTGCGGGCATGCTGATTGTGGTGCGGCCCGGTGCGCAACTGGACCCGGTCGGTGTGGCGCTGGGCCTGGCCACGGCCCTGGCCTTTGCGTTTTTCCAGATCGCGACACGCCGCGTTGCGCACGACGATCCGCTGACCACCAATTATTACGGCGGCCTGATCGGCACCATCGCCCTGACACTGGCACTGCCCTGGTTCTGGCACACGCCCGACCTGTCGCCCTGGCAATGGCTGCTGCTGGTGTCCACCGGTGTCACCGGTTTTCTCGGGCACTGGCTGCAGATTGCCGCCTTCCGCCAGAGCCCCGCCACCCTGCTGGCGCCCTTCAGCTACCTGCAGATCGTGGCGGCCGCCACGCTGGGCTGGCTGGTGTTTGGTCAGGCCCCGGGCCGGACCACGGCGCTGGGCATCGCACTGATCTGCCTGGCCGGTCTGGGTGTGGCGTTGACCGAGGCACGTTTGGCCTGGGTCCGCTCCCGCGCGTTGCGCGAAGGTGGCTGAAGGCCTGTTCCGGGGCCTCAGGCCTGGAACAGCGGCAGATCGGCTTTCTTCAGCGTGCGCAGCACAAAGCTGGACTTGCTGTGGCGTATGCCCTTGATCTTGTAGAGCCGCTCGCGCAGCAGCCGCTCATAGTCGCGCGTGCCGCTGACGGCGATGCGCAGCAGGTAGTCGTAGTCGCCCGAGACCAGGTAAGCCTCGATCACCTCGGGAATTTTCGCCAGCGTTTCGCCAAATTTTTCCAGCGTGTTGTCCGAGTGGCTGTCCAGCGTGACCTGCACCAGCACGGTGTCGCTGAGGTCCAGCGCCGCGGGGTTGATGCGCACGGTGTAGCCCTCGATGACGCCGGACTCCTCCATCTTCCGGATACGGGTCCAGCACGGCGTGTGACTCAGGCCGACCGCCTGGCCGATCGCCTGCAGACTGGCGCGCGCATTGGCCTGCAGCACCTGCAATATTTTCCGGTCTGTTTTATCCATAGAGCAATATTTCCTTCATTTATCATATTTTGAAGGAATTATTACTTAATCTCAGTTGAATCAGAAGAAATACAGAAGCACTTTCTCCAGCTCAAAGCAGATACTTCTTTCTGGCAAACGGATTTACCGATACGTGTTGCAAGGCAAACGCACCAGCGGGTTACCGCCCGCTGGTGCGTTTGGGCATGTCCGGCATGAACTGCGGGTCGGGCCCGCCACGACAACCAGGCTCAGCCGAACTTGCGCAGCGCATCGAGCGCCAGCCCGGTGCCAATGCTGCCGGACAAGTCCCCCTCGACGCGGCGCGCCTGCGGCAGCAGGGCCGCGATACGCGCCCGCAGCAGGGGCACGCTGCTCGACCCGCCGGTAAAAAACACCGTGTCCACCGCGCCGGCATCACGCAGCATGCCGCTCACGCTGCGCTCGACCGTTCCGACCAGCTCGCCGATGGCGCTGTCGAAATCGGCGCGCTGCAGCACCAGGGTGTCGCCAGGAGCGATGCGGCCCAGGTCCATGGACGTGCGGGACGCATCCGACAGCGCGATCTTGGCCTGCTCCACCTGCATGGCCAGCCAATGCCCGGCGCGTTCGCTCACCAGGCGCTGCAGGCGCGCGAGTTTGTCTTTCTCCTGCGCCTCTCGGTGAAGCTCGCCGATCTGCGACCCCGCCTGCCGGGTGTAGGCGAAGTTGATGGTGTGCCAGGTCGCCAGGTTGAAGTAAATCGACGACGGCATCTGCAGCCCGTTTTTGAGCCGGCTGCCCAGGCCCAGCATCGGCATCACGCTGGCCAGGCTCAGGACCTTGTCGAAATCGGTGCCGCCTAGGTGCACACCGCCGCTGGCCAGGATGTCGTCCCGCCGGTCGGCCCGGCCGGCGCGCTCGGGCGCCAGGCACACCAGCGCAAAGTCCGAGGTTCCGCCGCCGATGTCGACCACCAGCACCAGCTCTTCGCGGGTGATCTGCGACTCGTAGGCAAAGGCTGCGGCAATCGGTTCGTACTGGAAGGCAATGTCGCGCAGGCCCACGCCGCGCGCGATCCCGGCCAGCGTGTTTTCGGCCTGCCGGTCGGCCGCGGCGTCGCCGTCGACAAAAAACACCGGCCGCCCGAGCACGGCGCGGGTGAAGTCACGGCCCGCCGCGTGTTCTGCGCGGCGCTTGAGTTCGCCGATGAACTGCGCCAGCAGCGCACGAAACGGCAGCGCGCGGCCGGCCACCTCGGTCTGCTCGTCGATCAGCGAGGTGCCGAGCAGGCTTTTGAGCGAACGCATCAAGCGCCCTTCATCGCCCGCCAGGTAGTCGGCCAGCGCGGCGCGGCCGTAACTGATGTGCCCGTCTTCGGCGTGGAAAAACACGACCGACGGCAGGGTGGCCTTGCCGTCCTCCAGCGGCAGCAGAACCACCTGGCCGGGGCCGGCGCCGCCGCAGCCGGCTGTCGAGTTGGAGGTCCCGAAGTCGATGCCACAGGCATCGATCCACGCGGGAAAAGCGCCCGTCATCAGGGCTTGAGAAAACCGCCGTCGGCCCAGGCTGTGGCGCTGGCGCGGCTGAGCTTGAAGGCCGGCGACACGCGCACCTGCGCGAGGGGTTCACCCGCCTCGTCATGCGCACTGAGCAAGGCAGAAGGATTGTCTTCGTCCGGCTCGATATCGAGCGACACGGTGATACGCGCGCCGCGCGATTCCACCTCCAGGCGCTGGTGCAGCGTGGCATGCAGTTGCTGCTCATGCCGGCGCACAAATTCCGACGCGGTCTTGACGAGCGTGCTGAAGGCGGGGCCGTCGAGCGGCTTGGGGTTTTTCTTGTCGCGCCCCATGGTCCAGGGGCCCACCAGCGCAGGCTCGGGCTCTCCGTCCTTGATCATGGCGACGGCCCAGCCATCGTCGTCTTCGTTCTTCAGCACACGGGCCGTCCAGCCGTC
The DNA here is from genome assembly GCF_029945685.1 of Polaromonas sp. Lineage (GTDB taxonomy): Bacteria > Pseudomonadota > Gammaproteobacteria > Burkholderiales > Burkholderiaceae_C > Polaromonas. Next base: position 205,738 of record NZ_JAQSDA010000020.1, read on the forward strand.
GCCGCACCACAGGCGCGGCTGCTGGACCGGGGCGTCGGGATCAGGAGAATGCCCGGAGGAAGAAGGGTCGGACGGGAAGCTGGCGGTGTCGGTCACAGGGTGTCGTCTCAGTCAAAAAAAAGCGCGGCAATGCGCTGTCTGCAACGAGTCATTTTACGCCCGCACTCCGGTGCGCGGCCCGCGCCGGCCGACTGTTCTGCTTTGCAGAATCCGCTCCCCGCGTAAACCTTGATGACACGCCGGCCGCAGGCCGCTACGCTCAAATCTTCAGATTTTTGTAACCTCCGGAGACCTATCAATGACCAACCGCCGCGCGTTTATTGCCAGCACCACAGCGGCCGTGGCCGGTGTGGTCCTGCCCTCCCTGGGCCGTGCGCAGCAGGCCTTTCCATCCCGCCCCATCAAATACATCTGCCCCTGGCCGGCAGGTGGCTCCACCGACGCCGTCATCCGTTCGCTCGCCGAAAGCGCCGGCAAGACCCTGGGCCAGACCATCATCGTCGAGAACAAGCCCGGCGCCGGTGGCATGCTGGGCGCCATCGAGATGCTGAGCGCCAAACCCGACGGCTACACCCTGACGCAGATACCGCACGGCGTTTTCCGCATTCCGCACATGCAGAAAACCGCTTACGACCCGCTCAAGGACTTCACCTGGATCGCCTGCCTGACCGGCTACACCTTTGGCCTGGTCGTGCCCGCCGATTCACCGATCAAAAGCATCAAGGACCTGGTGGCCTACGCCAAGGCCAACCCCGAAAAATTCACCTATGGCTCGACCGGCACGGGCACCAGCCCGCACCTGGCAGTCGAGGAGTTTGCGCAGCGCGCCGGCATCAAGCTCACCCATGTGCCGTTCAAGGGCAACGCCGACAACATGCAGGCCATCCTGGGCGGCCACGTCATGGGGGCGAGCGACGCCACCGGCTGGGGCCCGCACGTGGAATCGGGCAAGCTGCGCCTGCTCGCCACCTACGGCAGCAAACGCACCAAGCGCTGGCCCAACGTGCCCACGCTCACCGAGCTGGGCTACGACACCGTGTCGGACTCGCCTTTCGGTGTTTGCGGACCCAAGGGCATGGACCCGGCCATCGTGGCGACCTTGCACGAAGCCTTCCGCAAAACGCTGAACGACCCGGCCGTGCTGGCCACCTTCGACAAGTACGACCAGTCGGTGATCTACATGAACACCGCGCAATACACCAAGTTCGCCCGTGAAACCTTTGCCGCTGAAAAAGCGACCATTGAGCGATTGGGCATGAGCTTCAAGGGCTGAGAGGCTAAGAAGCTGAGACCCGGGCCGGCCCGCCGGCGCTTAATTGGCAGGCAAACTGTCGCAAGCCACGACTGGCAAGCCTTTCGTGGCTTTTTTGCGGGCTTATCCACAGATTCGTGCACAGGATGCGTGGGCAACCTGGGTACCGCATTGGCGGGAGCACCCGGCACAGGGCATGCCTGCGGGTCACAATGCCGCCCTTGGGGAAGGCCAGCTCGCCTCAAGATGTACGGTTTTATTTTCATTTTGTTTCAATTTGACCAGCGTCTGGCCCAGGCCTCTTGTCCCCAGGATCCGGGCAGCGGCGAGTGGACCCCCAGCAGGCCTGCGTTATGCTGGCTGTCTACCTTCTTCCGGTGTCGACATGACCTTCCAAGCTTTCAAGAATCTCCCGGCCATGCTGCTGGCAGCCACGCTGCTGTTGGCCGCCTGCCAGGACACGCCCGCGCCCGACGTGACGGCGAAAGGCGGTACCACCCCGGTGTCCACCGCAGTCATTGCCGCCGAGGCCAAGGGCTTCACCGCCGGTCAGGCCATGAGCGCACGCACGGTGTATGTGTTTTTTGATGCCCAGTGCCCGCACTGCACCGCGCTGTGGATGGCAGCCAAACCCCTGAAGTCGCAAGCCAGATTTGTCTGGATTCCCGTGGGTTTGCTGAACGCATCGAGCACGGCCCAGGGCGCGACGCTGCTGGCCGCCAAAGACCCGGTGGCGGCGATGGATGAGCACGAAGCGTCCATGCAGGCCAAGGGCGGCGGCATCAGTGCCGGCAGCGACATCGCCGCGCAAAAGGAAATGGTGGCAAAAAACACCGCGCTGCTGACCCGCCTTGGCTTTGCTTCGATCCCGACCATCATCGGCACCCATGCCCAGAGCGGCGCGCTGGTGACGCAGGAGGGTTCCATGCCGACCGCGGCCCTGGCCGCGCTGCTCGGCCTGCAGGTGCCCCCTGCGCAGTAGGCAACCTGCTTTTTTGCAGTAAAAAGCAGCTGCAGCCCAATAAGGGCGGGCGCAAGCAGCTCTCTTTTTAATAGCTGCCTGCCGGCGAAACCTAGAACAGCACGCGGCTGCGGATGGTCCCGGGCACGCCGGCCAGTTTGGCCAGCGCCATGTCCGAAGAAGCAGCGTCGATGTCGATCACCACATAACCAATGGCTTCGTTGGTCTGCAGAAACTGCGACGCGATGTTGATGTTGTTGTCCGAAAACACGCGGTTGATCTCTGCCAGCACACCGGGCACGTTGCGGTGGATGTGCAGCAGCCGGTGTTTACCCGGGTGCGCCGGCAGCGCCACCTCGGGGAAGTTGACGGACGAGGTCGAGGTGCCGTTGTCGCTGTACTTGACCAGCTTTTCCGCGACTTCGACGCCGATGTTTTCCTGCGCCTCCATGGTGGAGCCGCCGACGTGCGGCGTCAGGATCACATTGTCCAGGCCGCGCAGCGGCGACTCGAACACGTCCTTGTTGCTCTTCGGCTCGACCGGGAACACGTCGATCGCCGCACCCAGGAGTTTTTTCTGGCGCAGGGCCTCGGCGAGCGGCTCGATCTCGACCACGGTGCCGCGCGAGGCATTGATCAGCACGCTGCCGGGCTTCATGGCCGCGATCTCGGCCGCGCCCATCATCCACTGCGTGGCCTGGGTCTCGGGCACATGCAGGCTGACCACATCGGACTGGGCCAGCAGGTCCGTGAGCTTGCCGGCCTGGCGTGCATTGCCCAGCGGCAGCTTGGTGACCACGTCGAAAAACACCACATGCATGCCCAGCGCCTCGGCCAGCACCGACAGCTGCGTGCCGATGGAGCCGTAACCGACGATGCCCAGCGTCTTGCCGCGGATCTCGTAGGCGTTCTCGGCCGACTTGAGCCAGCCGCCGCGGTGGGCAACGGCACTTTTCTCGGGCACGCCGCGCAGCAGCAAAATCGCCTCGGCCAGCACCAGCTCGGCCACCGAACGGGTGTTGGAAAACGGCGCGTTGAACACAGCAATGCCGCGCTCGCGCGCCGCATTCAGGTCCACCTGGTTGGTGCCTATGCAAAAGCAGCCGACGGCCGCCAGTTTGGTCGCATGGGCAAACACATCGGCGCTCAGCTGGGTGCGCGAACGGATGCCGACAAAATGGGCGTCGGCGATCTTGCGCTTGAGCTCGTCGCCCTCCAGGGCTCCTGTCAGGCTTTCAATCTGCGTGTAACCCGCCGCCTGCAGCACCGCCACGGCCGAAGGGTGGATGCCCTCCAGCAGGAGGAACTTGATCTTTTTCTTGTCGGTCGAGGTTTTGCTCATGGCGCTCAGGCAGGTGGTGGAGCACCGAAGTATGAACCAAGGCCTGCGGGCGGGTCGCCCGGGCCGCTTTTGCCCGCACGGCCAAAAGGTTGTCGCAACCGCGCGGTCGCGCTTTGCCGCCCAGCCTCTCAGTCGACCGGTGCAGGCGCCTCGCGTGCCAGGGTCTGGCGCCGGCTGGTGAACTGCGCCAGCGCCACCCCCACCAGCGTCAGCGCGGCCCCGGCCAGCTTGATGGTCGTGTACTGCTCGCCGGCAAACAGCCAGGCCACCAGGCCGGCGACCGGCGGCATCAGATACATCAGCGGCGCGGTGCGGGCCACGCCGCGCACCGCGTTGACCCAGCCCCAGACGAGCCAGCCGAGAAAGGCCGACACCGTGACCGACCAGACCAGGCTGGCCCACACCGCCAGCGAGGCGCTGCCCCAGGGCGCCGCCAGACCGTCAGGCAGGGAAAACAGCAGCACCGGCACGCTGCCGAGCAGGGTTGCATAGGCCATGGTCACGACGCCGCCGTGGCGCTCGATCAGCGGTTTGGCGGCCACCGTGTACCAGGAGAAAAAACTTGCCGCGACGAGCAGGAACAGGTCCCCGCCGGTGGCGCGCCAGTTACCGCCCAGCAGCTTGTCGGACAGGAAAATCAGCACGCCGGCAAAAGCCACGGCCACCCCGCCCATCTGCGCCCTGTGCAGTTTCTCCACCCCCATGAAACGCAGGATCAGCAGCGTGAAGATGGGGCCGCAGGCCAGGATCAGGGAGCTCGAAAACGCGGTGGACCAGTGGATGCCGTAAGTCACCATGCCCACATGCAGGAAATGCCCGGCAAAGCCGAGGCGCGCGAGTTGCCAGAACTCCCGGCGCGTGATGCGCGGAAAGCGCGTTCCATAACGCCAGACCAGCAAGGCCAGCGCACACAGCGGCATGATCAGGTAACGGGCAAACAGGAAGCCACCCGGACCCACCACGTTGAAGACAAACTTCTGCAACGAAAAGTTGATGCCCCAGATCACCACCAGAACCAGCGCGGCGGCCAGGGCCATGGACGCCCGGCGGAGCTTTTTCTGTTCGGGGGTCATCGCGCTGTGTTTCGTGAAAATTTGAGGTCAAACAGGCCTTCAGCCCAATGGATACAGGCGCTAGCAGCTATCAATTTGGAAGCATGCCAGTTCCCGACCCATGTCGCAGGGCCGCCGCGCCGACGCCGGGCGGGCTTCAGAGATTGCTGCCGACCAGCGCCTCCAGCCGGGCCGGGTCCACCGGCTTGGTGAAGTGGTGGTCAAAGCCGGCCTCCTGCGCCTTGCGTTTGTCGTCGGCCTGACCCCATCCGGTCAGGGCGACGACGACCGGGGCAGGCACCTGGCCGAGAGCGCGAATCCAGCGGCAGGCTTCGTAGCCGTCCATGCGCGGCATGCCGATGTCCAGAAAAATGATGTCGGGCCGGAAGGCCGCAGTCACCTCGATGGCCTCGGTGCCGTCATGCGCGGTGCGCACCTCGTGGCCCAGCATGCCCAGCAGGCTGGCCAGCGTCACGGCGGCATCGACATTGTCGTCGGTGACCAGAATGCGGCGCGGCTCGAAAACACCTTCGGGGTGCCGGACCGGCGCCGGCGCCGCGGCCTGGGCCGTGCCTGACTCTGCCGCAGCCGGCGTGGCGGCAGCGTCGGCCACGGGTAGCCAGACGATAAAGCGGCTGCCGGGGCCGTCGCTGCGGCTTTCGGCCCGAATGCTGCCGCCGTGCATCTCGACAATCTTGCGCACCAGCGTCAGGCCGATGCCCAGTCCGCCCTGGGCCTGCGGCGTGGCCGGGCTGGGCTCGCCCTGAACGAACATGTCGAAGATACGGGTGCTCAGGTGCTCGGGTACCCCGATGCCGTTGTCCTCGATGCTGACCGTCACGCCGTGAACGTCGGCGGCCACGTACAGCGCCACCGAGCCGCCTTCGGGCGTGTATTTCGCGGCGTTGTTGAGCAGGTTGGTGAACGCCTGCGACAGGCGCACCAGGTCGGCCGTGAGCACAATCGGCTGGTCCGGCATGGTGACGGTGAACACGTGCTGCCGCTCGAGGAGGACCGGCCGGCTGGTTTCCGCCGCACTGCTGATGACGTCCCCGAGCCGTATCGGCTCAAGGCGCAGCCCCAGCTTGCCGCGGCTGATGCGGCTGACATCGAGCAGGTCATCGACCAGGCGTGTCAGGTGCGCAATCTGGCGCTCCATGATGGCCCGGGTGCGCTCCAGGACGGCCGGATCGTTCGCCCCCAGCCGCAGGATTTCCGCGCTGGCGCGCAGCGGTGCCAGCGGGTTGCGCAACTCATGGGCCAGCATGGCCAGGAACTCGTCCTTCATGCGGCTCATCTGCTCGGCCTCGCTGCGCGCGGCGCGCTCGTTGTCGAGCAGCTTCTCACGTTCCTGCGCGGCCTGCCGGGCCACTTCATACAGCCGGGCGTTGTCGATGGACACGCCGGCCTGCGCAGCAATGCCGGTCACCAGCCTTTCGGCCCGTTCGTCGAAAACACAGGCATCCGGATGGCCGAAAAACAGGCCCCCTATCACCTCCGCAGAACCCGACGCCACCGGCACGGCCAGGTAACTGCGGATAGCCACACCCCCCGGCCAGGCCGCGGCGTCGTAGCGCGCGTCCTTCGACAGGTCGTCGAGATGGACCATCGGCGCGCCGCTGAGCGTGAGATCGAACAGCACACCGGCCTGCGGCAGGCCGCAGCTGTCGAAATCTTCCGCAGCGATGCCAGCCACCGTTCGCAGGAACGGGCTGTGGCCGCCAGGGGCCGCGGTGTTGTAGAAAAAGGCCCCCACCGTGGCGCCGCTGACCTCCGTGGCCGCGTCAATGACCGCCTGCGCCAGCATGCGCACGTCGAGCTTGGCCGTCAGGATGGTGCCGGTCTTGTTGAGCAGTTCCAGCACACGGGCCTTTTTGCGCAGGGCATCCTCGGTGCGGCGCTGTTCCGTGATGTCGCGAAACACCCAAACCCGCCCGACATGCTGGCCTTCCACCACCTGGATCTTGGAAGTACGTTCATAAACCCGGCCGTCGCGCAGCTGCAGCAGGTCAAAACTTTCCGCCGGCAAGTGTCGGTAGATATCATGGACCCGGTCGATGAAATGTTGGGTATCCTGGACCTGCCGGCCCACCTCCGGCAGCAGCCTTTCGTGGTCGCGAAAGGCCAAGAGTTCGTCGGGCAGCCCCCACATGCGGACGTACTGCTGGTTGAAACCCGTGACGTGCGCGTCGTCATCGGTGACCAGGATGCCGTCGCGGCTGGCCTCGAGGGTGGCCCGCATCATGGACAGCGACAACGCCAGTTCAGCCGTTTTCTGCCCCAGCCCGTCCCTGGCGGCCACCCGCACCCCTTCGGCCTGCTGGCGTGCCTGCAGAATGCTCTGCGCGTTCTGCAGGGCGACCGAGCGCTGCTGGCGGTCTTCGTCGTCGGAGGCCTGCATCATCGTCCTTCGTCAGGGATCTCTGCCCTGGTCCGGACCGGCGACACTGCGCTAACAGGCATGCGCGGGCACGGCTGGAGGTGCAGGGGCTGTGAAATGCTGCCAATAGGCGGGAGCGCAATCTGCATGGTGCTTTACTATAAGGAAGTTCGATCCGTGCGTGTGTAGGTCAAAGCGGATTGTGAAACAAAACCCCGCTTTCCCAACCTCTGCCGCCCATGCCCGCCTGTCCCCTCACCCGAAAGGAAGACCTTGAAATTCAAAATGGCTGAAAAGTCACTTTTTGCCATCCTGCTGCGCTCCCCCTGGTGGATCAGCCTGGCCATTGCCGTCGCCTTCGGGCTGGCCTCCAAAGCTCTGCTGCCCGCGCAGTATTTTGTCTTTGGCGCCCTCGGCGGCCTGCCCTTTGTCGTGATCGGCGTGATTGCCGCCTGGCGGCAGTTCAGTGCGCCCAGCACCGCCCATGTCGAGGGCACGCTGGCGCAGCTGGAGGCCATGACGTGGCGCGATTTCTCGGCCGCCGTCGAGCAGGCTTTTGTCCGCGAGGGCTATGCGGTGCGGCGCCTCGACGGCGCAGCGGCGGATTTTGTGCTGGTCAGGGCCGGCCACACCACGCTGCTCGGCTGCAAGCGCTGGAAAGCCGCTCACCTGGGCATCGAACCCTTCCAGGGCCTGCAGGCCGCGCTGGGCGCCCATCAGGCCGACAGCGCCCTGTGCATCGCCACCGGGCAGGTGACGGAGAAGGCGCGCCAGTTTGCGGCCGAGCACCAGATCCGCGTCTTGCAAGGCACCGAGCTGGCCCAGCTGCTCAAGCCGGGGCTGGCGAAAACCGCTAGTACTGCAGCACGGAAGTAGCGAAACAAGATGAAAGTGATGACTTCGTTCCCAGGGCAAGGCGCAAACCGCAGCGAAGGCTGTGCGCCTTCGCAAGGATTGCAACGCCGCCATGGGTGCGAAGGCGCGCTTTCATGTTTCGATATTTTCGGGTTGCAGTACTAGAGCCTGAGGCCGGTTTTGCTCCTGTTTTTGTAGCTGCCTGCGCAGGTGCCTATTGGGCTAGAGGCCTTTTCAGCTATAAGACTCCAGCCAGCCGGGTTCAGCGCTGCCGCACGGCCTTCATCACCGGGTAGGAGCTGGCCATCCACAGGTACATCAGCGCACCGGCCAGCAAGGCCGCCGCGGCGATTTCCAGCGACAGCGTGAAACCCTCGCCGAGGCTGCGGCTGTGCCGCAGCAGCACGGCGACCAGCGGCGGGCCGGCAATCTGGCCGATGCCGTACATGGCCGTCAGCAGGCCCATGTAACTGGCGGCCGCGGCCGGCCGCAGCCGCCGCACTTCCTGCATGGCAAAAAAGGTGATGGCGGTGAACGGGATGCCCAGCAGGAGGCTGCCGATGGCAAAACCGGCCAGGTTGGGACTGAAGACGCTGGCCGCGATGCCCAGCGCCTGCACCACGTAGGCGCCGGCCAGCAGGTAACGAAAGTCGCCGGTGGCCGGGATGCGGGTGGCCAGCAAGGCGCCGGTCACCACGCCTAGACCGAAGATGGGCCAGAAAAAATCGATCCAGACCGAGCCCGGCATGGCTTCGCGCGCGATCACCGGCAAGAAGGTGGCGGTGATGATGTAGCCGAAACCGGCCAGCCCGTACGCCAGGGCCAGCAGCAGCATCTGCTTCCTGCCGGCCGGCGCATGGCTGGTGGCTGGCGTGCTGACCGGTGTATTGGCTGCACTGCCGCCCTGCCCTTGCCCCCGCTCCTGGAAAGTGCGCCACACGGCGGCCGTCAACACCGCAGCGAGCACACCAAAAATCAGCCAGCCGGTGGCGGCCGTCCACTGCAGCGCCACCATGGCGCTGGCGAACAACCCGCTCAGGGCGATGCCCGCGCCCGGGCCGGCGTACATGATGCCGCCCAGCGCCGGCGCGCCCAGCCGGGCCAGCTGCGCCAGGCACCAGCCCGAGGTGTAGACAAACACCAGCGCACTGGCCACACCGGCCGCAAAACGCAGCAACGGCCAGACGGCCGGCAGGTGCAGGGCCATGCCCAGGGTCAGCAGCGTGGTGGCGACCAGGCCCGCACGCACCCAGCTGGAGGCGGCGACGGCTGGCAGAAAACGCAGGTGTTTCCAGATCCAGGGCTGGAAGGTGCACAGCAGCGCCCCGACGAGGTAACCGAGGTAATTGGCGCTGGCCAGCCAGCTGGCCGACGGCAGGTCGATCACGCCATCGCTGAGCATCATGGGCAGCAGCGGCGTGAAGGCAAAACGGCCTATGCCCATGGCCGCGGCCAGCGACAACATGCCGGCGATGGCAATCGCCCAGCGACTCACGGGCGCCCGGCTCAAGGTTTGCTGCCTGCGGCCGGATTTTGCGTCAGCGCGATGCGGCGGCGCAGGCGTGTGGCCGCCTCCGTGTCGCCACCCTTTTCTGCCAGCTGGAGTTGCACGCCCAGCCAGGCCAGCAGGGGCCGGCGCCAGCCCTGGCCGGAAGCCGTGTCCACCGCCTGCTGCAGCACGGCCGGGCTGGCACGGCCGGCGTGAAACATCACGCCGGCGGCGACCAGCTGCGACAGCGGGTCGCCCATGGCCTTCAGCGCCGCCGCATCCGCACCGGCTGCGGCTGCGGCACGTTGCGGTGCGGGCAACAGGGCCATGTCCTGCGGCTGCAATTGGCCGGCGAGGTAGTCGGCATAGGCGCGCTCGGCGGCCGGTGCGTCCGGCCGCAGCGGCTCAAACGCGGCACAGGGCTCCAGCACCAGGCTGGCGACGCGGCTGGCGCAACGCAGCAGTTCGGCCCGCGCCATCAGGTCGCTGCGGCCGGTGCTGGAGAGTTCGCTGCGGGCGCGCGCAAACTCCTGCGCTTCGACGCGCGAATTGCCTTCGAGGTAGGCGGCAACCGCCCGCTCCATGGCGGTCTTGGCCTCCATCTGCCAGTCGGGTGCCTTCGGGCCGCTGCTGCAGGCAGCCAGCGACAACAGCGCCAGCAGCGTCAGAAAGGACAGGACGCGTGAAAGAATGTTCATGGCAGCTTGATCTCCGTGTCGCGGGCAAACGGCCATTTGCGGTTGATCTCGTTGATCAGGCCGTCCACCTTGCGCAGGCTGGACTCCACCTCGCCGCGCAACGCGCCCAGATCGTCGGTGGCAGCCCGGGCGTTGGCGCCCACGGCCTGGGCTTCGACCAGCACCGCGTCAACTTTTTTCAGGCTGTTGCGCGCCTCACCGAGCAGGGTGTTGAGCTGAACCACCGTGGCCCGCGCTTCCGGCATCACGCCCTTGGCGCCAAACACCTGGGTGTCGGTCTTGGCTGCCAGGCTGTCGAGTTTGGTCAGCAAGGCGTTGGTGCGGTCCAGCGTGGCAATCAGCTTTTTGGCTTCGGCGTCGTTGCCCAGCAGCACACCCAAGGCGCCACTTGGGCCGTTGAGCCTGTCCGTCAGTTTCTGGACATTCGCGAGGCTGGCGCCAATCGCTCCGCCGCTGCCTGTCAGGCTGTTGAGGTTCTCAATCAGGTCCTTGGCGGCGGCCACCAGCTTGGGCACTTCGGCGCCGGCGTCGCCGCGCAGCACCTCGCGCACCGCGCCGTCCGGCAGCGGCGGGTCCTTGAGCATGCCGGTATAGGCGCGGATGTTGGTGCTGCCCACCAGGCCGCGCACCAGGGTGAAGACGCTGGACGTGCGCAGCCAGTGGGCGTCCTTGGTCGGCACATCCACGATGATGCGGGCCTTGCCGTCTTCGGCCAGTTCGATGCGGCGCACGCGGCCAATCGGAAAACCCGAAAACGTCATGTCCATGCCGACCACCACGCCTTCGGAGTCGTCCGACAGCAGCACCAGCTTCTGGGTGCTCTCGAAAGCGCCGCGCGCATACAGCACGTAAAGCGCCGAGCCCACCACCAGCACCGCCATGAAGGCCAGCAGCAACAGCGCCTTGAACTCGAGGTTGGCGACGGGCGGCATGCCCACGCTGCTGCCGGGAGGCGGCTCCGGCGGCTCGGGCGGCGATGGGGGTGGCAGGGCTTGACTCATGGTTTGGAAGAAAGGGTGAATAGGAAACGATGTCGGGAAGGATGGAAACAGGGGTCAGTAGTAGTTGCCCACAAGGGACGCCACCTCGATGACCAGGATCACCGCAAACATGCGCACCAGCATGCGCAGTTCGGCGCTGGCGCGAAAACGCAGCTCTGCCGTGTCGTACAGGGCGGACGCCATCGGAATCAGCGATACGGCAAGGCTGAAAAACAGGGTTTTCAGCACGAAGATCAGGGTCACGTCGGGGTTGAACACCTGGCCGAAGAGCCGGGTGTACATCGCCACGCCCGAGAGCGTGAAACCGTAACTGGCGAGGTAGGCCATCACCAGCGCGACCACACAACTCAGCGCAGCCAGCGTGACCGTGGCAAAAATGCCGGCCGTCACACGCGGCAACACCTCGTGGCGGACCGGGTCCAGGCCGCGCTGCTGCAGGGCTTGCAGCTCACCGCGCTGGCGCATCAGCGACAGCTCGACCCCGCTGGCGATGGCGCAGCGCAGGGCCACAAACATGGCGGCCGTCAGCGGAATCAGTTCCAGCACCAGCACCCGAATGACGACCTGCAAGGCGTACTGCGACAGGCCATAACTGAGCGCGGTGACAATGACGATGCGCGTGATCACCACGGTGATCAGCGCACACATCAGCGTGAAGCCGAGCAGATTGGGCGCCGTGTTGAGATAGATGTGGCGCGCCAGTTCCCGGCGGTTGTCACGGGCATAACTCGACGGCGACAGGGCCAGCACCAGGATCAGCGCGCCGAGATGGATCAGGCGCCACCAACCCACCAGCCAGTTCCGCGCCCTGTGGTTCAGTTCCGCCAGCGTTCCACGCCGATCAGCCAAGGGAGTCATCCGGCCATGATACTGCGCACCGCCGGCCTCCACCCTCAGGCCAGCGGCCCCGCTTCGAGCGGCAGCGATCCATTGGGAATGCCCGCGGACAGGTGGAGCGCCTGCGCGCAGCGCGCCACCTCGTCGCGCTCGCCCTGCCACAGGGCGCTGATGTAGGCCCGATAGGCCGGGTGCCAGCCGCCGGCTTCTTCGAGCGCATCCAGCACGCCGCCGGCAGAGATCAGGTCCTGCACATGCGCGGCCACCTCGGTGGCCAGGGTACAGGCGGTGTTGATGACCTTGTCCACATCCTCGTCCTGGGGATTCAAGGCGGTGAGCCCAAACAGGGAAAAAACCTGCGCCAGCATCGCCTCGGAGGAGGCGTCAAAAACCTCCTCGCCGGTGACGGGGTCCAGCGTTCTCTCGGCGGGAAAGGCGGCCTGCGCGGCGGCCGCCAGCAGTTGCTCGCGAAACAAGGCACTCATGCGTGTGGTCTTTCATGTCCATGGCTCGCCGCCGGAGCGGCGGCGATGACTGAAAGTTTAGGGCATGCGGGCATGGCCGCACTGGGCCTGTCGCCCCACAGGGGCGCGATCTAGGATGCGGGCCCAAGCCTGACATCGATATAGAGCTCTTCCAGCGCACCGGTGTAACCTTCGAAAGCAAGCAGTCGCGCCGCGGCTTCCGCACGCTCCCAGCGCACGATGGCCTGTTTTTCTTCCAGTGAAAGTGCTGAACCGGTCGCATCGTCCTCCCGGGTCTTGGCCTGCACCCAGGCGCGGCGCGCCTGCGCCACCTGCTCGGGACAGCCGAGCTGGTGGACCAGGGCCTCGTCATACCGCTGCTCGATGAGGCGGCATTGTTCCTCCGGAAATTCCGTGTTGTCCACCAAGCGTATGAGGTAATTCATCGCATCCTCGTTTCCCGGGAAGCTGCAGGAACGTTCACCCATCACGGCAGGCCCGTTGCCGCCGTTTGCACAACACCCAGTGATTCAATTTAGATGCCTTGTCCAGCTCGTGCAGCAAGACCCCTGTCAACTCTGACAGGGGTGGCGGGTAAACACGGACAATTTCTGCAGACCAAAGAGCAGCCGACTGGGTTTTCAGCCGGCGCGCGGTTTCGGCCGTCTTGACTGTTCTTCCAGGAGAAAATGGCCACCAGTCCTTATGGAACGGGCGCAAACAGCTATGTTATTCATAGCATTGAAAGGACGCTGCGGCGCAGCTGTCAGCGTCAGGGCGCCGGGCAGTCGGCCATCATCTCCCCGAGCCGGACGGCTGCGCCCGGCGCCCAAGCCGGGTTGAAGCGGCATGGCCCCCGGGGAAACAGCATCACCACGGTGGAACCAAGCAGAAAGCGGCCCATTTCGTCACCCTGTGCAAGCTCCACCGGCAGCTGCCCCGCGTCGGTGTAGCGCCACTCGCGGACCTCTTTTGTCCGCGGCGGGTTGACCACGCCGTGCCACACCGTGGCCATGCTGCCGACAATCGTGGCGCCGACCAGCACCAGCACAAACGGCCCGCGCGCCGACGCGAACACGCAGACCACGCGCTCGTTGCGCGCAAACAGCCCGGGCACGCCGCGCGCCGTGGCCGGGTTCACCGAAAACAGCTCACCCGGCACGTAAATCATGCGCAGCAGGCGCCCGCCCGCAGGCATGTGGATGCGGTGGTAGTCCCTGGGGCTGAGGTAAATCGTGGCGAAACTGCCGCCTTCGAACTGCGCGGCCAGTTCGCGATCGCCGCCGACCAGGGCGGTCGTCGAGTAGTGATGCCCCTTGGCCTGGAAAATCCGGTCGCCCTCGATCGCGCCGAACTGGCTGATCGCGCCATCCACCGGACAAACCAGGTCGGCTGCCGCCAGCGGCCGCGCGCCCGGCTTGAGCGCCCGGGTGAAAAATTCGTTGAACGTCGGGTAGCTGCCGATGTCGGGGTTGGCGGCCTCGGCCATGTTCACGCCGTATTTGCCAACAAACCAGCGGATGATGCGCGTCGTGACGGCACCGCCCCGCATGGAGGCAATGTGGCTGCCGAATTCGGTCAATGCCTGCTTGGGCAGGAGGTATTGCAGAAATACTTCAAATCGTTCGGACACACGGGCTCACTGGGGGCTGGGGAAGCGCCCATTCTATAGAGGCAGGCCGCGCGTCAGCCGGGCTGCAGCCGCAGCAGGCGGCCGCGCGGGCTGTCGGTCAGCACATACAGCAGGCCGTCCGGTCCCTGCCGCACATCGCGAATGCGTTCACCGCCGCCCTCGAGCAGCTTGTGCTCGCGCACCACCTTGCCCTGGAAAGGCGCGGTCAGTTCGATGCGGTTGAGGTAGCCGAACTTGAGTGAGCCGACAAACAGGTTGCCCTGCCAGGCCTTGCCGTATTTGTCGCTGGTCAGAAACACCATGCCCGAGGGGGCGATGGACGGCACCCAGTAGTGCAGCGGCTGCTCCATGCCGGCTTTGGCGGTGATGCCTTCGCCCATCTTGCCGCCGCCGTAGTTTTCGCCGTAGGTGATGACCGGCCAGCCGTAGTTGCGGCCAGGCTGCGGCAGGTTGATTTCGTCGCCCCCCTGCGGGCCGTGTTCGTGGGTCCAGTAGCTGCCGTCAGGTGCCAGGGTTGCGCCCTGCATGTTGCGGTGGCCGTAACTCCAGATTTCCGGCAAGGCCCCGGCCCGCCCGACGAAGGGGTTGTCTTTCGGAACGCTGCCGTCCTTGTTGATGCGCACCACCTTGCCGTGGTGGTTGTCGAGTTTTTGCGCATCCTGCATGCGTGAATAGCGGTCGCCCAGGGTCAGGAACAGCGTGCCATCGGGCTTGCCGTCCTTGTGGGCTTCGACAATGCGGCAGCCAAAATGCGCGCTGCTGGAAAACTTCGGCTGCTGGCTGAACAGCACCTGCACGTCGTCGATCCGGCTGTTGTCAGCGGCCAGCGTGGCGCGCGCCAGGGCCGTGCTGTTGCCACCACCCGAGGCGGCCGGCTCGGAAAAGCAGAAGTAGATCCTGCGGTTGGCCGAAAACCCGGCATCGGTGATGACATCGAGCAGCCCGCCCTGTCCACCGGCATCAATGGCGGGCAGACCGGGCAATGGCGGTCCGAGCCGGCCGTCAGGCTCCACCACCCGCAGCCGGCCGGGCCTTTCCGTCACCAGGAAGCGGCCCTGCGGCAAAAATGCGAGGGCCCAGGGGTTTTGCAGGCCTGTGGCGACGGCCTCGGGCCGCACGGTCTGCGCCTGCCCTTCCGCACTCGGCAGCGCTACCAAAAAGGTAGCGCACAAGACAACAGGCATAAGGGAAAGGTGCATATTTCTCTCCTTGATTGAGGCAAAAATCCGTGCCAGCGACGGCGCCGGACCCTGTCGCAATATGCCACTGTCGCCATGCCGGTATGGGTCTGTGGGTTTTCCCTGAGGAATACCCGCGATTTCTCCGAAAAAGGTGATGACTGTCGTAAATCGTTACAAATCAATGGCTTATCAACGTAATCTAGAAAAAACTTTAGCTTGACGTAGGACTTGTCCTTCAAGTACCCTTGCGGCCATGCGTATCCCCCTGCTCCTCACCTGCCTTCTGCTGGCTTCGACTGTGCAAGCGGCACCCGGCCATTCCGGTGACGACATGGACAAGTTCCTCGCTGACAAGGGCCTGCTCAACCGGATGGACCAGGTGCGGCAATCGGTCAGCCACAAGGCCTCCGAGCTGGTGGTCAACGCCATGGGCTTCCTGGGCGTGCCTTACCGGCGTGGCGGCAACTCGGCAGAAAGCGGCGTAGATTGCAGCGGTTTTGTGAAAGCCATCTACGAGCAGACCGTGGGCCTGGTCTTGCCACGCCGCGCCGAACAGCAGGCCGCGGCCACGCAGAACATCGACAAAACCGAGTTGCAGCCCGGCGACCTGGTGTTCTTCAACACCATGAAGCGCGCTTTCAGCCATGTCGGCATTTATGTCGGCGAAGGCAAATTCATCCATGCACCCAGGCCCGGTGCCGAAGTGCGGGTTGAAAGCCTCAGCGTCTCTTACTGGGCCCGCCGCTTCGACGGTGCGCGCCGGGTCCAGGCCAGCGCCCAAGCCAACGCTTCCGGCGAATAAGCGCCCGTCCGCGGCCACCTTCTTCCCTTTTCCGTCTTTCTTCCTGCCTGCCCTTTTTCGGCAGGCCGGCCTCAATCGGCCTTGACGCCGGCCTCCCGGATCACCTTCGCCCATTTGGTCGTTTCCAGCGC
This sequence comes from Polaromonas sp., assembly GCF_029945685.1. Lineage (GTDB taxonomy): Bacteria > Pseudomonadota > Gammaproteobacteria > Burkholderiales > Burkholderiaceae_C > Polaromonas. The sequence goes on from NZ_JAQSDA010000020.1 coordinate 221,816, forward strand.
AATAAAGGCGTCGAACTCCTCTGGCGTGCCGCCTGCACCGAAGGTCCCCATGGCATCGAGCCGTGCACGGGTTTCATCGCTGCGGATGATGCGTCCGACCTCGTCCGACATGCGCCGGACGATGTCCTTCGGCGTGGCCGCTGGTGCCAGCATGCCGGCCCAGGTGCTGCCGGTGAAGCCGGCAAAACCCTGCTCGATGAAGGTCGGAACATCCGGCACCGCCGGCAGGCGGCGGTCGCTCGCGACGCCGATCAGCCGCACCCGGCCCGCCTTGCCCTGGTTGATCAGCCCGGTTGGCGCGTCAAAAAACAACTGGATCTGCCCGCCTATCAAATCCGTCAGGGCCGGCACCGCGCCGCGGTAGGGAATGTGCACCATGTAGGTTTTGGTGATGGACTTGAGCAACTCGCTGGTCAGGTGGGCGGCCGAACCGTTGCCGGAAGAACCGAAGCTGACCTTGCCGGGGTGGGCGCGCGCATAGTCGATCAGCTCTTTCGCCGTCTTGAAGGGTGCGTCGTTGTTGACGGCGGCCAGCAGCGGCGACACCCCCATCAGGGACACACCGGTCAGGTCCTTGCGCGGGTCGTAGGGCAGCTTGGGGTACAGGGTGGTGTTGGCGGCATAGGCGGCAATCACCACGGCAAAGGTGCTGCCGTCGGCCGGGGCCTTGGCCAGCATGTCTACGCCGATGATGCTGTTGGCACCCGGCTTGTTGTCGATGGTCACGGTTTGCTGCAGCCGGTTTTGCAGGCCCACCTGCACCAGGCGCGCCATCTGGTCGGTGAAGCCGCCCGGCGTGTAAGGCACGATGATGCGGATCGGCTTGTTCGGCCAGGCGCTTTGGGCCAGCAGGGGTGCGCAGACAGTCGCCGCACCGGCCGTGATGGCCAGATTGAAACGGCGGCGGGACAGCGTGCGCGTGGACTTGGGTTCAGACATGGCTTCTCCAGAGGGTGTCTTTCATTCTGGGCCACAGTCGCTGCAAGGGCCACCGGGTTTGCCCCGAAAAAGCATACGACTGAGCCGGCGCTGACACCTGCGCGACGCTTGCTGTTCTGCAAGGCGGAATACGGCGCAAGATGGCCCCATCCGGTATCCTTCCAAAGGCACCACGTTCAGGAGCTTCCATGACTTTCCAGCGGCCCCGCACGGGCCTTCTCGTTGCCCTCTGCGGGCTTGGTGCGCTGCTCCTGACCTCCGGGCTGGCGTTTGCGTGTATCAGCGATCGCCCCGCACGTGCCCAGATCCTGGTCAACATGGACCCCTGGAAGCGACAGGTCGCCGATGGCGACATTCCCGTGGAACACACGCTGCACGTGGGAGACCTCGTCACCTTGCTGCTGCCGGCCAAAGCGGTCGTCACCGTCATCGAGGCAACAGGTGCCACCGAGCCTGCACTGGTGGCGCTTGAAGAAACGCGCTACCTCGCCCTGTCTGACCAGGGAGGAGACGTCGCTTTTCCCGAGATGCGTGCGGCCAGACTCACGCTGCCCAGTGGCCCCGGCACCGGGGTACGGCGCTTCGGAGCAGCGAAGGCGGGCCGTGTGTATCTGCGGGTCAGCCACGCCGGGCGCATCCAGTGGGTCCGTATGGACATCAGCGCCGCGGTCGAGGTCTCCCGGGGCAAAGTGGTCCGTGGAAACGAAACCACTACCACCGCTGCCGGACAAGCACTCGGCGTGGGAGGCTACGACACCCTCGAACTCGAATTGCCCGGGCAAGCCGGCGCGGAGCCTGCGCCCCGGGTCAGGCTGCGCTTCGTCAAGGCCTCGCTGACCAACGCCAGCCCTGGTGTTGAGGTCCGGCTTGACGTGAAAAACCGGTCCAGCCAGTACAACTTCACGATCCATCGGCAGGCAACGCCGACGTGTTGAGCAGCCAGCCGACACCGGCAGAGAGCTCCTACGCAGGCGACTAGGGACTTCTTTTCGACGCAGCCCGTTTCGCGGCCTCGATCCGGTCCCGGTCCGGCCGGTGGCTTTGGTACACCTCGGCATAACAGGTCTTGTTTTTCAGCCTGGCACGCTCCCAGCAACGCTCACTGGCCTGCCCCGCGCTGTTGTCCAGGCAGGCACGCAGCAGCGCCGAGGCCATGCGATGGCAAACCTCAAACTCATTCGGCGTGGGCGAGGCCAAAGCCAGCGGCAGGAAGCTGCTTCCCAGGAGAAGCAGGCCCCCGCATGCTCGAATCCTCACAGGGCAGACCCCCTACTTGCGTGCCGGCGGCAGGTCGGTGCAACTGCCGTGCGCCACTTCCGCCGCCATGCCCATGCTTTCGCCAAGGGTCGGGTGCGGGTGGATGGTCTTGCCGATGTCCACTGCGTCCGCGCCCATCTCGATGGCCAGCGCGATCTCGCCGATCATGTCGCCGGCGTGTGTGCCGACGATGCCGCCGCCCAGAATCTTGCCGTGGCCGTGCGCTTCCGGGGAGTCATCAAACAGCAGCTTGGTGAAACCTTCGTCGCGGCCGTTGGCAATGGCCCGACCGGAGGCGTTCCAGGGGAACAGTCCTTTTTTGACCTTGATGCCCTGCGCCTTGGCCTGGTCTTCGGTCAGGCCGACCCAGGCGATTTCAGGGTCGGTGTAGGCCACGCTGGGAATCACGCGGGCATTGAAGGCAGCACTGGCCAGTTCCTTGTTGCCCTGCAGCTCGCCGGCAATCACTTCAGCGGCCACATGGCCTTCGTGCACCGCCTTGTGCGCCAGCATGGGCTGGCCGACGATGTCGCCGATCGCAAAGATGTGCGGCACGTTGGTGCGCATCTGGATATCGACCGGAATGAAGCCGCGGTCAGTGACTGAGACACCCGCCTTGTCGGCCGCAATCTTCTTGCCGTTCGGCGTGCGGCCCACAGCCTGCAGCACCAGGTCGTAGGTTTGCGGCACAGGAGCGCCCTCGCCTTCAAACGTCACCTCGATGCCCTTGGCCGTCGCCTTGGCACCGACGGTTTTGGTCTTGAGCATGATGTTGTCGAAACGCGGGGCGTTCATTTTCTGCCAGACCTTGACCAGGTCGCGGTCCGCACCCTGCATCAACCCATCCATCATTTCCACCACGTCCAGGCGTGCGCCCAGCGTGGAGTACACCGTGCCCATCTCGAGCCCGATGATGCCGCCGCCGAGAATCAGCATGCGTTTGGGAACTTCTTTCAGCGCCAGGGCGCCGGTGGAGTCCACCACGCGCGGATCTTCCGGCATGAAAGGCAGGCGCACCGCCTGCGAGCCGGCCGCAATGATGCAGTTCCTGAACGCAATCGTCTGCTTCTTGCCGGTTTTGTCCTGAGCGCCACCGGAGGTTTCTTCCACCTCCACATGGTTGGTGCCGACGAAGGCGCCATAACCGCGAACCACGGTGACTTGCCGCATTTTGGCCATCGCAGTGAGACCCCCCGTCAGCTTGCCTACGACTTTTTCCTTGTGGGTACGCAGCTTGGCGATGTCGAGCACCGGCTCGCCGAAGCTCACACCCAGGCTGTCGAAATGTTTGACCTCGTCCATCACCGCGGCGACGTGCAGCAGCGCCTTGGACGGGATGCAGCCGACGTTCAGGCAGACGCCGCCCAGGGTGGCGTAACGCTCGACGATGATGACTTTCAGGCCGAGGTCAGCGGCGCGGAAAGCCGCCGAGTAACCGCCGGGGCCGGCGCCCAGCACCAGCAGGTCGCAGTCCAGGTCGGCCTGGCCGCCAAAACTGGCGCCGGCTGGCGCTGGTACGGGTGCTGGCGCTGCTACCTTTTCAGGAGCTTCCGGCGCAGATGCAGCGGGGGCTTGCGCCTGTTTTGTATCTGAAACGGGGGCGCCGGCGCCGGCTGCGTCCAGCGTCAGCACGACCGTGCCCTGTTTCACCTTGTCGCCGAGCTTGATCTTGAGCTCCTTCACGACGCCGGCATGGCTGGACGGGATTTCCATCGAGGCCTTGTCGCTTTCCACGGTCAGCAGGCTCTGGTCGGCCGCGATGCTGTCGCCGGGCTTGACCAGCAGTTCGATCACGGTGACCTCGTCGAAGTCGCCGATGTCGGGAACGGTAATGTCTATCAATGCCATGTCTCTTGTCTCCGTTTGATACGTCGGCTTATTTTTTCAGCTTGACGGTGAACAGTTCCACCGGGCCGCCGGAGTTCTTGTCGAACTCGCAGCCCGCTTGCACGCCGGCCAAGGCCACTTCGCGCGCAGTTTTCGCCTTGCCCCAGGTGGCATGCATGGCCCCCAGTGCAAAGCTGCGCCCCGAACCGATGGCCCAGAACTCCTTGAATTCAAAAACCTCACGGTAGCTGTAGAGCCCATAGATGCCGCTGGCATTGGCAATCAGCGCGCTGAACTGGCTGGACTCGTAGGGGTCGTTGTCGTCTTCCTTGGTCTGCAGGAAAAAGGTGTCTTTCAGCACGGGATGCAGCTTGTGGAAGGTGTCGAACACCTCGTCCTTGCTGCCCAGCCGGAGCTGGTCCTTGGGCAGCGCCGCCATGGCCTTGCGCAGCACCGGAAAATGCGCCGCCGTGCCGGCCATGCCGATGTAGCTGACGCCGGCCGGTGTCTCGACCTTGAAGATTTTCTCGTTGGCCTCGAAGCGGCTGCCCAGGCGCGTATCGCCGAAGGTGATCAGCGCATCGGTGGCGATCACCGCCTGCCCGGCTTTCCTGACAGCAACCAGGGTGGTCATAGTGGCCGCAGCGCAGGGCCGCCCCAAGCAAGGCCAGCCCCCCCGGGGGGCAGCGACGTACACGAAGTGACGAGCGTGGGGGTCAAAGCAATACCCGGCGGAAGTCACCCAGGATCTGGCCCAGGTAGGCGTTGAAACGCGCGGCCGAAGCGCCGTCGATAACGCGGTGGTCCCAGCTCAGGGACAGCGGCAACATCAGGCGCGGCTGGAAGGCCTGGCCGTCCCACACCGGCTCGGTGCTCGACTTGCAGACGCCGAGGATTGCGACTTCCGGCGCGTTGATGATGGGCGTGAAATAACGCCCGCCTATGCCGCCCAGCGACGAGATGGTGAAACACGCGCCCTGCATGTCGGCCGGGCTGAGCTTGCCGTCACGCGCTTTTTTCGCGAGTTCGCCCATCTCCTGCGAGATCTGCACCACGCCCTTCTTGTCGGCGTCCTTGATGACAGGCACGACCAGACCGTTGGGCGTGTCGGCGGCGAACGCCACGTTGTAATACTGCTTGAGCACCAGCTGATCGCCGTCCAGCGAGGCATTGAACTCGGGGAATTTCTTCAGCGCAGCGACCGAGGCCTTGATCAGGAAGGCCAGCATGGTGATCTTGATGCCGGTCTTTTCGTTTTCCTTGTTCATCAGCACGCGGAAAGCTTCCAGCTCGGTGATGTCCGCATCGTCGTGATTGCAGACGTGCGGAATCATGACCCAGTTGCGGTGCAGGTTGGCGCCGCTGATCTTCTTGATGCGCGACATGTCCTTGCGCTCGACCGGGCCGAACTTCGTGAAGTCCACCTTGGGCCAGGGCAGCAGATCCAGGCCAGCGCCGCCGCCCGATGCAGCCGGCACCTTGGCAGCCTGCGCCTGGGTACGCGCCTCACCGGCCATCACCGCCTTGGTGAAGCCCTGCACGTCGTCCAGCGTGATGCGGCCTTTGGGGCCGCTGCCCTTGACCTCCGCCAGGGGAACGCCCAGTTCGCGCGCAAATTTTCGCACCGAGGGCGAGGCATGCGGCAGGTTGCCCGTGGGTGCAGCCGGTTCATGCGCCGGCAAGGCTGCCGGTGCCACGGCGGCCGGCGCCGGCGCGCTGGCCCGGCTGGCAGCGGGCGCCGCAGCTGCGGCGGCGGGTGCCGCTACTGGCGTCGGCGCGGGTGCCGCAGCGGCGGCCGGTGCCGCGGCGCCTTCCAGAATCGCCAGCAGGTCGCCAATGTTGATCTTGTCGCCGAGCTTGACCTTGAGTTCCCGGATCACACCCGACACCGAGGACGGAATTTCCATCGAGGCCTTGTCGGACTCCACGGTGACCAGCGACTGCTCGGCCTTGACCGTGTCGCCGACCTTGACCAGCACCTCGATGACGGCCACGTCCTTGAAGTCGCCGATGTCCGGCACACGGACCTCGACCGGGCCGGAGGCCGCAGCCGGGGCGGCCGCGGCTGCTACTGAAACAGGAGCAGCCGGCGCAGATGCAGCTTGGGCTGGAGTCGCATTCTGTTCAGAAGCGGGAGCCGCGGCAGGCGCAGCGCTCGCAGCAGCGCCCTCGCCTTCGAGCACCAGCACCACCGATCCTTGTTTGACCTTGTCGCCCAGCTTGACCCGGACTTCCTTGACCACGCCGGACTGGCTGGAGGGAATTTCCATCGAGGCCTTGTCCGATTCGACCGTGATCAGCGACTGCTCCGCCTTGACCGTGTCACCCGGCTTGACCAGCAGCTCGATGACTGTTACTTCGTCAAAGTCCCCGATGTCGGGAACCTGTATGTCTACCAATGCCATGTTCTTGTCTCCAGTTCGTCCGTGTTTTCTGCGCGTGCTGATCAGGCGGGATCAAGCCCGATCAGGCGTAAAGCGGGTTGACCTTGTCGGCATGGATGCCGTACTTCTTGATGGCCTCGGCGACCTTGGCCACCGGCACGGTGCCTTCTTCGCTGAGCGCCTTCAGCGCGGCGACCACAATGTAGTGGCGGTTGATCTCGAAGTGCTCGCGCAGCTTGCTGCGGAAATCGCTGCGGCCAAAACCGTCGGTGCCCAGCACCTTGTAGGTACGGCCGCGCGGAATGAAGGAACGGATCTGCTCGGCATAGGCCTTCATGTAGTCGGTCGAGGCCACCACCGGCCCCGTGTGTTTTTCGAGCTGCTGGCTCACGAAGGGGACACGCGGCGTGTCCAGCGGATGCAGCAGGTTCCAGCGCTCGGCGTCCTGGCCGTCACGCGTGAGTTCGTTGAAGCTCGGGCAGCTCCAGACGTTGGCGGCGACGCCCCAGTCCTTGTCCAGCAGTTCCTGGGCTGCGATGGACTCGCGCAGGATGGTGCCCGAGCCCAGCAACTGCACGCGCGCCTGGTCCTTGCCCGCGGCCTGGCCGCCTTCCTTGAGCAGGTACATGCCCTTGACGATCTGCGCCTCGGTGCCCGGTGTCAGGCCAGGCATCGCGTAGTTTTCGTTGAGCAGCGTGATGTAGTAGAAAATGTTTTCCTGACGCTCGACCATGCGCCTGAGGCCGTCCTGCATGATCACCGCCACTTCATGGGCATAGGTCGGGTCGTAGCTGACACAGTTCGGAATGGTGCCGGCCAGGATGTGGCTGTGGCCGTCCTCGTGCTGCAGGCCTTCGCCGTTGAGCGTGGTGCGGCCCGACGTGCCGCCCAGCAGGAAACCACGCGCCTGCATGTCGCCCGCGGCCCAGGCCAGGTCGCCGACGCGCTGGAAGCCGAACATCGAGTAATACACGTAGAACGGGATCATGATCCGGTTGTTCGTGCTGTAGGAGGTGGCGGCAGCGATCCAGCTGCTCATGCCGCCGGCCTCGTTGATGCCCTCCTGCAGGATCTGGCCCTTTTTGTCTTCCTTGTAATACATCACCTGGTCCTTGTCGACCGGGGTGTATTTCTGGCCTGCCGGGTTGTAGATGCCGATCTGGCGGAACAGCCCTTCCATGCCGAAAGTGCGGGCCTCATCCACCAGAATCGGCACCACGCGCGCGCCCAGCGCCTGGTCGCGCAGCAACTGCGTGAGAAAACGCACATAGGCCTGGGTGGTGGAGATTTCGCGGCCTTCCGGCGTCGGCTCGATCACCGACTTGAAGGTCTCCAGGGACGGTGCGGTGAAGCTCTCGTCGGCCTTGGTCCGGCGGTGCGGCAGGTAGCCGCCGAGGGCCTTGCGGCGCTCGTGCAGGTATTTCATTTCAGGCGTGTCGTCGGCCGGTTTGTAAAACGGGACGTCCGGCAGCTGGCTGTCGGGAATCGGGATGTTGAAGCGGTCGCGGAAGGCCTTGATGTCCTCGTCGGACAGCTTCTTGGTCTGGTGGACGTTGTTCTTGCCTTCGCCGATCTTGCCCATGCCAAAACCCTTGACGGTCTTGATCAGCAGCACGGTCGGCTGGCCGGTGTGGTTGACCGCCTTGTGAAACGCCGCATAGACTTTTTTCGAATCGTGGCCGCCGCGGCGCAGGTCGAAGACTTCCTCGTCGCTCATCTTGGAGACCATCTCCAGCGTCTCGGGATTCTGGCCGAAAAAATGCTTGCGCACATAGGCACCGTCGTTGGCCTTCATGGCCTGGTAGTCGCCGTCGGGCGTGTCCATCATGACCTTGCGCAGCGCGCCGTTCTTGTCGCGCGCCAGCAGCGGATCCCAGTTGCTGCCCCAGATCAGCTTGATCACGTTCCAGCCCGAGCCGCGGAACTCGCCCTCAAGCTCCTGAATGATCTTGCCGTTGCCGCGCACCGGGCCGTCCAGGCGCTGCAAATTGCAGTTGATGACAAAGATGAGGTTGTCGAGGTTTTCGCGCGCGGCCAGGCTGATGGCGCCCAGCGACTCAACCTCATCCATCTCGCCGTCGCCGCAGAACACCCAGACCTTGCGGTTCTCGGTGTTGGCAATGCCGCGTGCGTGCAGGTACTTGAGGAAACGCGCCTGGTAAATCGCCATCAGCGGGCCCAGGCCCATGGAGACGGTGGGGAACTGCCAGAACTCGGGCATCAGCTTGGGATGCGGGTAGCTCGACAGGCCCTTGCCATCGACCTCCTGGCGGAAATTGAGCAATTGCTCTTCACTGAGCCGCCCTTCAAGATAGGCGCGGGCATACACACCCGGCGACACATGGCCCTGGATGTAGAGACAGTCGCCGCCGTGCTCCCTGCCGGGTTCCGCGCTTTCGGCGTGCCAGAAATGGTTGAAACCGGCGCCGAACAGGCTGGCCAGAGATGCGAATGAGCCAATGTGGCCGCCGAGGTCGCCACCGTCAGCCGGGTGCAGGCGGTTGGCCTTGACGACCATGGCCATCGCGTTCCAGCGCATGTAGGCGCGCAGGCGCTGCTCGATCAGGAGGTTGCCGGGAGAAGGCACCTCGTCGCTGGGTTCGATGGTGTTGACATAACCAGTGGTGGCGGAGAACGGCGTGTCGATGCCCTCCTGGCGCGCCTGCTCCAGCAACTGCTCCAGCAGGAAGTGGGCCCGTGCGCGGCCCTCATCATTGCTGGGGCTGTTGGCAATGACGGCGCTCAGCGCGTCAATCCACTCGCGGGTCTCCTGGGCGTCCTTGTCCTGGACCTCCGTGGCAGCCTTGCCCAATGTATCGGCACGTGCCTGTTCCGGATTTGCAGCCATGGTTTTGTCTCCTGCTGGGCGCTAGATTCCTAGCTGTTGATTTGGTGGCGTCAACATCACGTTAACGCAATTTGGATTGCAAGCTCCAGTTTCCCACAATTTTTCGGATTTTTCAAATCGTGCTTTTTACTTTCGTATTGTGAAATTTTAATTCTCAGGAATAGACGGGCCCGGCAGACCAGTGGGCGCAGCCCCGCAACCACGCCTCTCTCGTCATGGTCAGGGTGACGCGCGGCCGCAGGGGGAAGTCCCGTAAACTCGACACCCCGCCATGACCGAGCCCACACCCTCCACTTTTGACGCCCCTGCGGGCAGCGCGCCGCTGGCCCGCTGGCGCCGCTGGTGGCGCAAACAATCGCCGACCCGCCAGGACCGCTTTGTCACGCTCGGCCCTTTGCTGGCGGTGATGCTTTTCCTGGCCGCGGTGATTGCCGCATTTGCCTACCTGCGCATCGAGGAAATCGACCGCGAGCAGCAGGCCGTCAAGCGCGATGTGGAGTACGCGCAGCAACGGCTGCGGCTGCGCCTGCTGGAGCGCCAGGAGCAGTTGATGCGGCTGGGCCGCGACGTGTCCAACAAGGACGTGGACAGCGCGGAGTTCATTTCGCAGGCCGAATCGCTGGTCAACCAGTACCCCGAACTGCTGGCCGTGACCTGGATAGACGCGCGCCGCCGGGTCCGCTCTTCCTATGTCTCGCCGAGCGCCAATGCGTCACAGCAGCAGGCGCCCGGTGAACAGCTCAAACGCGGGGAAACCGAAAGCACCTTCGGGCTGGCCCGCGATCTGCGGCAACCGGTTTATTCGCGCCCCCTGACCGTCAAGGACGACACGAGCTACAACGCCCCCAGCCTGCAGCTGCAGGTGCCGCTCGACGATCAGGGCAAGTTCGACGGCGTCATCATGGGCGAATACTCCATCGACGGCCTGCTGCGCTTTGGCGTGCCCAACGAAGTGACCGCCAAATACGCGGTGGCCCTGCTTGACGACCAGGGCAAGGTGCTGGCCGGCAACCTGCCGCCGCCCAGAAACACGGCGGCCAGGCTGCTGCCCATGGCCGACGATGCGCAGGAGTATGAAATCCCGGTGTCACCGGTCGGCAACGGCCTGCTGCTCAAGGCCCAGGGCTACCGGGCTTCACTGGGCGTGGTGGGCAGCGGTTTCTTCTGGCTGGTCAGTGCCCTGAGCGCGCTCACCGTCTGGATGCTGCTCGGCACCTGGCGCCACACGCGCCGGCGCGTACAGGCGCAGGAAGCGCTGATCTCGGAAACCAATTTCCGCCGCGCCATGGAAAACTCCATGCTGACCGGCATGCGCGCGCTGGACCTGCAGGGCCGCATCACCTACGTCAACCCGGCCTTCTGCCAGATGACGGGCTGGAGTGAAGGCGAGCTGGTCGGCCGAACCGCCCCCTTTCCCTACTGGCCGGATCAGGATCGCGACACACTCGCGGCGCGGCTGGACGACGAGCTGCATGGCCGCTCCACCACAGGTGGATTCGAAGTGCGCATCAAGCGCAAAAGCGGCGCCATTTTTGATGCCCGCATGTATGTTTCGCCGCTGATCGATCCGCGCGGCCAGCAGACCGGCTGGATGACCTCGGTCACGGACATCACCGAACCCAAACGCATCCGTGAAGAGCTCTCCAACTCCTACGAACGTTTCACCACCGTGCTCGAAGGGCTGGACGCGGCGGTGTCGGTCGCGCCGCTGGGCAGCGAGGAGCTGCTGTTTGCCAACAAGCTCTACCGCGCCTGGTTCGGCGGTGAAGTCGCCGGCCACATGAGCCTGATCGCCCAGGCCGGCGTGCCGGCCGTGGCGCCGACCGACGACACCCTGGACGCCGTCGACGGCCTGGCCGGTTTTCCGACCGACACCCTGACTGCGGCCCAGACCGAGAACGCCGAGATTTTTGTGCCCGAGCTCGGCAAATGGCTGGAGGTGCGCTCGCGTTACCTGACCTGGGTGGACGGACGCCTGGCGCAGATGGTGATTGCCACCGACATCACGCCGCGCCGCCATGCCGAAGAGCAGGCCGCCCTGCAGGCCGAGCGGGCCCAGGCGGCCAGCCGCCTGATCACCATGGGCGAGATGGCGTCCAGCGTCGCCCACGAACTGAACCAGCCGCTGACCGCCATCAACAACTATTGCAACGGCATGGTGTCGCGCATCAAGGGCCAGCAGATCAGTAACGAGGACCTGCTGGTGGCGCTGGAAAAAACCGCCCGGCAGGCGCACCGCGCCGGCCAGATCATCCAGCGCATACGCTCCTTCGTCAAACGCAGCGAACCGAACCGCAGCCCGGCCGACGTGGCCACCATGGTCAGCAATGCGATGGAGCTGGCCGACATCGAACTGCGCCGCCACAACGTGCGGCTCAGCCACTACATCGCGGCGCGCCTGCCGCCGGTGATGGTGGACCCCATCCTGATCGAGCAGGTGCTGATCAACCTGATGAAAAACGGTGCCGAGTCGATTGCGCAGGCTCAGCGCCCCACAGCGCGGCGCAGTGTGGAGCTGCGCGTGGTGCCCAAAATCATCGACGAGCAGAACGTGGTCGAGTTCTCGGTGCTGGATTCGGGCAAGGGCCTGTCGCCCGAAGTCATGGGCCGTCTCTACGAAGCCTTTTACTCAACCAAGGCCGAAGGCATGGGCATCGGCCTGAAGCTGTGCCGCAGCATTGTGGAGTCGCACCAGGGCAGGATGCTCGCCGAGAACCTCTACAATGGGGACGAAGTGGTGGGGTGCCGGTTTACCTTCTGGATCCCCGTGACACCCCTGCTCTCGCCAGCGCCGGCTGCCGCAGAAGCGCCCGCCGCCCCGACTGGCATTTCCTGACAGGGTTCTGAAACCGTTTACGCAAAGGTTTGGCATGAGCTTGATTCCGAAAAAAGGTACCGTCTATGTCGTCGATGACGACGAGGGTGTGCGCGACTCGCTCCAGTGGCTGCTTGAAGGCAAGGACTACCGCGTTCGCTGCTACGACTCTGCCGAAACCTTTCTGAGCCGCTACGACCCGCGCGAAGTCGCCTGCCTGATCGTCGACATCCGCATGGGCGGCATGACCGGCCTGGAACTGCAGGACCGCCTGGTCGAACGCAAGTCGCCGCTGCCCATCGTGTTCATCACCGGCCACGGCGACGTGCCCATGGCGGTGGACACCATGAAAAAAGGCGCGATGGATTTCATCCAGAAGCCTTTCCAGGAAGAAGCCCTGGTCAGTCTGGTGGAGCGCATGCTGGACCAGGCCAAGGAAGCCTTCAGCGAACACCAGCAATCCGCCAGCCGCGACGCCCTGTTGGCCAAGCTCACCTCGCGCGAGGCGCAGGTGCTGGAGCGCATCGTCGCCGGCCGCCTGAACAAGCAGATCGCCGACGACCTGGGCATCAGCATCAAGACGGTGGAGGCGCACCGCGCCAACATCATGGAAAAACTCAATGCCAATACCGTGGCCGACCTGCTGAAAATTGCCCTGGGTTCCAGCGCACCCAAGGCCGCCTGACCGATCTTCCTTCACTCCTCTTTTTATAGCTGACGGCGCCCGTGGTTCAAGGACTGGCGGGCGTTTTTTCTTGAAGACCAGACACCATGACCGCCCACATCATTGATGGCATTGCCCTGTCGAAACAACTGCGTGCCGACGTCGCGCTGCGCGCCGCCGCGCTGCGCGCGCGCGGTGTGGTGCCAGGCCTGGCGGTGATCCTGGTCGGCGAGAATCCCGCCAGCCAGGTGTATGTGCGCAACAAGGTCAAGGCCTGCGAGGACAGCGGCCTGCATTCGGTGCTGGAGCGGTACCCGGCGACCTTGAGCGAAGCCGAACTGCTGGCACGCGTGGACGCGTTGAACCGCGACCCGGCCATCCACGGCATCCTGGTGCAGCTTCCCCTGCCCGCCCACATCGACGCGCACAAGGTGATCGAGGCGATTTCACCCGCCAAGGACGTCGATGGGTTCCACGTGGCCAGCGCCGGCGCCCTGATGGTCGGCCAGCCCGGCTTCTGGCCCTGCACGCCTTACGGCTGCATGAAGATGTTCGAAAGCATCGGCTACGACCTGAAGGGCAAACATGCGGTGGTGATAGGCCGCAGCAACATCGTCGGCAAACCGATGGCCTTGATGCTGCTGCAGAAAAATGCCACCGTCACGATCTGCCACAGCGGCACCCCGAACCTCAAGGCGATGACGCTTCAAGCCGATGTGGTGGTCGCCGCCGTGGGCAAGCGCAACGTGCTGACGGCCGACATGGTCAAACCCGGCGCAGTGGTGATCGACGTCGGCATGAACCGCAATGACGAAGGCAAGCTCTGCGGCGACGTGGATTTCGACGGCGTGAAGGAAGTCGCCGGCTGGATCACCCCCGTGCCCGGCGGTGTCGGCCCCATGACCATCACCATGCTGCTGGTGAACACCCTCGAAGCCGCAGAGATGACCCCCACGGTTGCTCGCTCCGCGTAGCGCCCTGCCCCCCCGGGGGGGCCGCTGCGCCTGCGGGCCGGCGGAGCCGGACCCGCGGCCCCTGCTTGAAAAGAAGCGGTTGGCTGTGGTTTGCGGCTATGTGTCGCCGGCTTTCGTAGAGCGACTCAGGCACCACAAGGTCCAGCCGGCCGCCAGCCACTGGGCCAGGTACATCGCGCTGCCCAGGCCGTGCCAGAGCTTGAGGTTGCCACCGTCGGCGCGTGCGTTGACGATGCGCGGCGCCACGCCGAATTCCACCAGCACCGCGAGCAGCAGGCCCGCCACTATGAATTTCATAGCTGCTTGCGCAGAAGGGGAAAGGGCTGGAGCCTCTTTTTTATTCAAGGCCAGCAGCAGGAGCATGGCGCAGGCCACGCTGAGCCAGGTCTGCGCCGTGAACAGTTTCGCAGCCATGGCGCCGGCCGCGGCGGGGCCGGGCAGGTGAATGAACAACATCGGCACCACGACAAAACCCAGGCCCGTCAGGCTGCCCCACCAGAGGGCGGCCAGCAGGATGCTCAGGCGGGGTTTCATGCGGCAGCCTAGATGTACATCACCGCGATGATTTCATAGCGCCTGATGCCGCCCGGTGCCTGCACCTCGGCGGTGTCGCCCTCGTCCTTGCCGATCAGCGCGCGTGCAATCGGCGAGCTGATGTTGACCAGGCCCAGCTTGATGTCGGCCTCGTCCTCGCCGACGATCTGGTAAGTCACCTTGTCGCCGGAGTCCTCGTCCTGCAACTCGATGGTGGAGCCGAACACCACCTTGCCGCCGGCATCCACCTCGGACGGGTCGATGATCTGCGCGGCCGACAGCTTGCCTTCGATTTCCTGGATGCGGCCTTCGATGAAGCCCTGGCGGTCCTTGGCGGCGTCGTACTCGGCGTTTTCGCTGAGATCGCCCTGGGCCCGTGCTTCGGAGATCGAATTGATCACCCAGGGGCGATCCACGGTCTTGAGCTGGTGCAGTTCGGCCTTGAGCTTTTCTGCGCCCTTTTTTGTAATAGGAATGGTTGCCATGGTTTGAGTCCTCCAAAAGCGAAACCGCCACCAGTCACCTGGCGGCGGCGTCAAAAAATGATTGTCCTGATGTCAGTTTAATGCAAATGTGCAGGCACCGGCTCGGTAGTTGTCCCGAGCTCAGGCCAGCTGGGCATGGAGTTCCTGGACCGAATACACCGTCAGGTTGTCCAGGTATTTCATGCCCTCCACCGCTGCCTCAGCGCCGGCGATGGTGGTGTAGGTGGTGACCCGGGCCAGCAGCGCCGAAGTGCGGATCTGCCGCGAGTCGGCAATCGCGTTGCGGCGCTCTTCCACCGTGTTGATGACCAGCGCAATCTCGTTGTTCTTGATCATGTCCACCACGTGCGGCCGGCCCTCGGTGACCTTGTTGACCACGCCGCAAGGGATGCCGGCAGCGTTGATGGCCGCGGCCGTTCCCTTGGTGGCGACAATCTCGAACTTGAGCGCCGCCAGCGCACGCGCCACTTCCACGGCGCGCGGCTTGTCGTTGTTCTTGACGGTCATGAACACCTTGCCGGAGGTCGGCAGCTTGGTGCCGGCACCGAGCTGCGACTTCACAAAGGCCTCGCCGAAAGTCTTGCCCACGCCCATCACCTCGCCGGTGGACTTCATCTCGGGGCCGAGAATCGTGTCCACGCCGGGGAACTTGACGAAGGGGAACACCGCTTCCTTGACGCTGAAATACGGCGGCGTGACTTCCTGGCTGATGCCCTGCGAGGCCAGCGACTGGCCCACCATGCAGCGCGCCGCGACCTTGGCCAGCTGGATGCCGGTGGCCTTGCTGACAAAGGGCACGGTACGGGATGCGCGCGGATTCACTTCCAGAACGTAAATCACGTCCTGGCCGTCCACATGCTGGATGGCGAACTGCACGTTCATGAGACCCACCACGTTCAGGGCCTGGGCCATGGCGGCGGTCTGGCGCTTGATCTCGGTCACCGTTTCCGCGCTCAGCGAATACGGCGGCAGCGAACAGGCCGAGTCGCCGCTGTGCACGCCGGCCTGCTCGATGTGTTCCATCACGCCGCCGATGAAGGTCACGCCTTCCGAATCGCGGATGCAGTCGACGTCACACTCGATCGCGTCGTTCAGAAAGCGGTCCAGCAGCACCGGCGAGTCATGGCTGACCTTGACGGCCTCGCGCATGTAACGCTCCAGGTCGCGCTGCTCATGCACGATTTCCATGGCGCGGCCACCGAGCACGTAGCTGGGGCGTACCACCAGCGGGTAACCCAGCGCAGCGGCTTTCTCCAGGGCCTCGGGCTCGGTACGGGCCGTGGCATTGGGCGGCTGGCGCAGTTTCAGCTCGTGCAGCAGTTTCTGGAAACGCTCGCGGTCTTCGGCTGCGTCGATCATGTCGGGCGAGGTGCCGATGATGGGCACGCCGTTTTTCTCCAGGTCCAGCGCCAGCTTCAAGGGCGTCTGGCCACCGTACTGGACAATCACGCCCAGCGGTTTTTCCTTGTCGACAATTTCCAGCACGTCTTCCAGCGTCAGCGGTTCGAAATACAGGCGGTCGCTGGTGTCGTAGTCGGTCGAGACGGTCTCGGGGTTGCAGTTGACCATGATGGTCTCGTAACCGTCCTCGCGCATGGCGAGCGCGGCATGCACACAGCAGTAGTCAAACTCGATGCCCTGGCCGATGCGGTTGGGCCCGCCGCCCAGCACCATGATTTTTTTGTTCTCGGTCGGCTCGGCCTCACACTCGCTGCCCTCGCCCTCGTAGGTCGAGTACATGTAGGCGGTGTTGGTCGCAAACTCGGCGGCGCAGGTGTCCACCCGTTTGTAGACCGGGCGCACGCCGAGTTCCAGCCGTTTCTCGCGGATGGCGGTGTCGGTGGTCTTGAGTTGTTTGGCCAGGCGCCGGTCGGAGAAGCCCTTTTGCTTGAGGGCGCGCAGTGTCGGCTCGTCAATCTTGTCCAGGGTGGTGGTTTCCAGCTCCAGCTCGATCTTGACGATCTGTTCGATCTGCACCAGAAACCAGGGGTCGATCCTGGTCAGGGCAAACACTTCATCGACGCTCATGCCCATGGCGAACGCGTCGCCCACGTACCAGATGCGGTCGGGACCAGGCGCGCCGAGTTCTTTCTCCAGCACCTCGCGATCCTGCGTCTTCTCGTTCATGCCGTCCACGCCGACCTCCAGGCCGCGCAGGGCTTTCTGGAAGGACTCCTGGAAGGTGCGGCCCATGGCCATGACTTCACCGACCGACTTCATCTGGGTGGTCAGGCGGCTGTCGGCAGTCGGGAATTTTTCAAACGCAAAACGCGGGATCTTGGTGACGACGTAGTCGATGCTCGGCTCAAAACTCGCGGGCGTGGCGCCGCCCGTGATTTCGTTGCGCAGCTCGTCCAGCGTGTAACCGACGGCCAGCTTGGCAGCAACCTTGGCGATGGGGAAACCGGTGGCCTTCGACGCGAGCGCTGAGGAGCGCGAGACACGCGGATTCATCTCGATCACCACCATGCGGCCGTCGACCGGGTTGATCGAGAACTGCACGTTGGAGCCGCCGGTGTCGACACCGATCTCGCGCAGCACGGCCAGGCTGGCGTTGCGCAGGATCTGGTATTCCTTGTCGGTCAGGGTCTGGGCCGGCGCCACGGTGATGGAGTCGCCGGTGTGCACACCCATGGGGTCCAGGTTTTCGATCGAGCAGACGATGATGCAGTTGTCGGCCTTGTCGCGGACCACTTCCATCTCGTACTCTTTCCAGCCGAGCAGCGACTCTTCAATCAGCAGCTCGTTGGTCGGCGAGGCTTCCAGGCCGCGCTTGCAGATGACCTCGAACTCTTCCGAGTTGTAGGCGATGCCGCCGCCGGTGCCGCCCAGCGTGAAGCTGGGGCGGATCACGGTCGGAAAACCAAGCGTCTTCTGTACGGTCCAGGCTTCGTCCATGCTGTGGGCAATGCCGGAGCGCGCCGAGCCCAGGCCGATTTTGGTCATCGCGTCCTTGAACTTCAGCCGGTCTTCGGCCTTGTCAATCGCTTCGGGTGTCGCGCCGATGAGCTCGACTTTGTACTTGTCGAGCACGCCGTTATGCCAGAGATCCAGCGCGCAATTGAGCGCGGTCTGCCCGCCCATGGTCGGCAGGATGGCGTCGGGCCGCTCCCTGGCGATGATCTTCTCGACCGTCTGCCAGGTGATGGGCTCGATGTAGGTGACGTCGGCCGTGGCCGGGTCGGTCATGATGGTCGCCGGGTTGCTGTTGATCAGGATGACCTTGTAGCCTTCCTCACGCAGCGCCTTGCAGGCCTGCACACCGGAGTAATCAAACTCGCAGGCCTGGCCGATGATGATGGGGCCGGCGCCGATGATGAGGACGCTTTTGATGTCTGTGCGTTTAGGCATTCTTGTGTTTCTCCATCAATGCCGTGAAACGGTCGAACAAATACGAAATGTCGTGCGGGCCGGGCGAGGCTTCCGGGTGCCCCTGGAAGCAGAACGCCGGCTTGTCGGTGCGGGCCAGGCCTTGCAGGGTGCCGTCGAACAGGCTGATGTGGGTCGGGCGCAGGTTCGCCGGCAGGGTTTTTTCGTCCACCGCAAAACCGTGGTTCTGGCTGGTGATGCTGACGCGGCCGTTGTCGAGGTCTTTCACCGGATGGTTGGCGCCGTGGTGACCGAACTTCATCTTGAAGGTTTTCGCGCCGCTGGCCAGCGCCATGATCTGGTGGCCCAGGCAGATGCCGAAGGTCGGGATGCCGGTGTCGATCAGCTCGCGCACCGCCGCTATCGCGTAGTCGCAAGGCTCCGGATCGCCCGGTCCGTTGGCCAGGAAGATGCCATCGGGCTTGAGCTTGAGCACGTCGGCGGCGGGCGTCTGCGCCGGCACCACCGTGATGCGCGCGCCGCGTTCGGCCATCATGCGCAGGATGTTTTTCTTCACGCCGAAATCGAAGGCGACGACATGGAATTTCGGCGTGATCTGCACGCCGTAACCCGAGCCCAGCTTCCACTCGGTCTGGGTCCATTCGTAGGACTGCTTGCAGGAGACCACCTTGGCCAGGTCGAGCCCGGCCATATCGGGTGCGCTGCGGGCCACGAGAACCGCTTGTTCAATATGTTCAGGCGACACCTCGTCGCCCGCAGGCAAGGCCAGGATGCAGCCGTTTTGTGCGCCCTGCGTGCGCAGCATGCGTGTCAGCTGGCGCGTGTCGATGTTGGCAATCGCCACCGTGCCCTCCCTGACCAGGTACTCGGACAGGGTCATGGTGCTGCGGAAATTCGACGCGATCAGCGGCAGGTCCTTGATGATCAGCCCGGCGGCATGGACTTTTTCTGCCTCCACGTCTTCGGCATTGATGCCGTAGTTGCCGATATGGGGGTACGTGAGGGTGACGATCTGCTGGCAGTAGCTGGGATCCGTGAGGATTTCCTGGTAGCCGGTCATGGCGGTGTTGAACACCACCTCACCGACCGTGGAGCCCACGGCTCCAATGGAATTGCCGATAAAGACCGTGCCGTCTGCGAGCGCCAGAATGGCGTGAGGGGTATTTCCCTGTAGAGACAAAAGCACTGGGTTCTCCGGGTTGGTTACGGTTCGCCCAAGCGTGCACAAGAAACGTCTCTGTCAAGACTCTTGCGGGCTGCTTTTGTGAGGGTGTTGGCTTGGTATGCGCTCGGGCGAAGCTGTGTTTTGAAAAGCCACTGATTATATAACGCCCCCACGGTCGCTCGCTTTGCGTAGCTCCCTGCCCCCCGATGGGGCCGCTGCGCCTGCGGCCTGGCGAAGCCAGTTCCGCGGCCCCAACTGGTGAAGAAAGTGCCTCCAGCACCTCGCGTCACAGCACAGAAAGCTGGCTAGCTGCGGGAAATGGAGCTGGCGTACAGGCAAATGGCCGCGGCAGCAGCCACATTGAGCGACTCCTCGCCGCCCGGCTGGTCGATGCGCACCTTCAGGCTGGCCCGGGCCATCAGGTCGTCGCCGACACCCTGCCCTTCGTGTCCCATGGCCCAGGCGCAGGGCATGGGCAGGGTTTGCTGGTGCAGGAAAGCGCCGTGGTGCGAACTGGTCACCAGGATGGGAACGCTCAAGCCGTCCAGCGCCTGCGGCTCCACCCCTTCGAGCAGCTGAAGCCCGAAATGGGCGCCCATGCCTGCGCGCAGCACCTTGGGCGACCACAGCGCCGCCGTGCCCTTGAGCGCAATCACCTGGCTGAATCCGAAGGCCGCGGCGCTGCGCAGCATGGAGCCAACGTTGCCGGCGTCCTGCACCCGGTCGAGAATCAGCGTTGCCGCCCCTGGCGACAGGGCCGTTGGCGCCGGCAGATCAATCACGAACCCCATGCGGGCCGGCGACTCCAGGCCACTGATCTCGGGCAGCAGGGCATCCGCAATCACTATGGTTTTGATAGCTGCTCGCGCCCATTCGGCGTGGGCCAGAGGCCAAAATGACTCTGCAAACACGGCCATCGCCGGTGTCAGCCCGCGCAGCAGCGCGGCGCGGCACAGGTGGTCGCCCTCCAGCCAGACCCGTCCCTGCTTGCGGTAGGCCGTGCTGTCCTGCGAGAGCCTGCGCAGCTCCTTGACCAGGGGGTTGTCGCGCGAGGTGACAAACACCGGCGCCACCGGCGCAGGCGTGCTCAACGCAGGACCTCGGCCACCGGACTGAACGACCGGCGGTGTTGCGGGCAGGCGCCGTGCGCGCGCAGGGCCGCCAGATGTTCGGCCGTGCCGTAGCCCTTGTGGCCGGCAAAACCGTATTGCGGGTATTCGAGGTGGAACTGCTCGCACCAGCGGTCCCGGTGCACCTTGGCCAGGATGGACGCGGCAGAGATGGCCGGTACCAGCGCGTCGCCCTTGACGATGGCTTCGGCCAGCATGCTGAGCACCGGCAGGCGGTTGCCATCGACCTGCACTTTCACGGGTTTCAGGCGCAAACCCTCGACCGCGCGTTTCATCGCCAGCATGGTGGCCTGCAGGATGTTGAGGCGGTCGATTTCCTCGACGCTGGCCTGGGCAATCGAGCAGCACAGGGCCTTGGCGAGGATTTCCTCGTAGAGCTGTTCCCGGCGCCGCGCCGTCAGCACCTTGGAGTCCGCCAGGCCCTTGATGGGCTGCAGATCGTCCAGAATCACCGCGGCGGCCACCACCGGGCCGGCCAGCGGCCCGCGGCCGGCCTCGTCCACACCGGCCCACAGTCCGGGCGTGTCCCAGGACAGGGTGACCTGTTCAGCCTTCAAGAATGTTCTGGATCGCATCGGTGGCCAGTTGGGCGGTGTCGCGCTGCAGTTCGTGGTGCAGCTGCGTGAATCGTTGTTCGACGGCAGCTATTTTTTCGGGTGCGGAGATTTTCGCATCTATCCATTGCAGCACCGCAGCGGCCAGCGCCTGCGGCGTGGCGGCATCCTGCAGCAGCTCGGGCACGACAAAATCGCGGCACAGGATGTTGGGCAGGCCCACCCAGGGCTGCAGCTTCTTGCGGCGCATGATCTGCCAGGACAGCCAGTTCATGTTGTACGCAATCACCATGGGGCGCTTGAACAGCGCCGCCTCCAGCGTTGCGGTGCCGCTGGCAATCAGCGTGACATCGCAGGCCGCCAGCACCGTGTGCGACTGCCCGGTGACGATCTGCACCTGTGACCCCACACCTGCTTCCCGCGCCGCCTGTTCGATCTGCTGGCGCAAGGCGGGCACCGCCGGAACTATTATTTTGATAGCAGGTTGCGCACGCTGGACAAGGGCTGCAGCCCGAAAGAACCTGTC
The DNA here is from genome assembly GCF_029945685.1 of Polaromonas sp. Lineage (GTDB taxonomy): Bacteria > Pseudomonadota > Gammaproteobacteria > Burkholderiales > Burkholderiaceae_C > Polaromonas. The sequence continues at coordinate 243,248 of NZ_JAQSDA010000020.1, forward strand.
GGCCAGGTACTGGATCTCGGAGCGTCGGCTGCCGGGCAACACGGCCAGCACCCGATCACCCGCTGCCAGGCCCAGCGCTTGCCGGGCCGCCGCCTTGTCGGGCTGCATCGGGATCATGCCCGCCAGCGGGTGGCCCACATAGGTAGCGGCAATGCCATGCTGCGCCAGCAGGGCCGGCTCAAAGGGAAAGATGCACAGCACGTGGTCGACGCTGCGGCGGATTTTTTCGACCCGGTCTGCGCGCCAGGCCCAGACCGAGGGACTGATGAAATGAACGGTGCGTATGCCGGCGGCCTTGAGGTCGGCCTCCAGGTCGAGGTTGAAGTCGGGTGCATCGACGCCGATGAACACATCGGGCCGCAACTGCAGCAGCCGCTGCCGGAGCTGCCGGCGGATGCCGACAATTTCGCGGTAGTGCCGCAGCACCTCGACATAACCGCGCACCGCCAGCTTTTCGCTGGGCCACCAGGCGGAGAAGCCGCGGCCGGTCATCTGCGGCCCGCCTATGCCCACCGCCGTCAGCCCCGGCCAGCGTGCGCGACAACCGTCAAGCAGCAAACCGGCCAGCAGGTCACCGGAGGTTTCGCCGGCGACCATGGCGAACGCAGGGTCCTTGGAGGTGCCGGCCACTCCACGGGCCGGCAGAGAGCTGGGTGCGTCCGGCACGAGAGGCCTAACGCACGATGCCGCGCTGCGGCGAAGTGGCTTCCAGAAACCCGAGCATCATCTGCACATCGGCTTCGGCTTCGGGATGCCGGGCCGTGAGCGCGGCGATGCGCGCCCTGGCCTGCTCCAGCGTCAGGTCCTCCCGGTACAGGGCCTTGTGCATGCCCTTGACGGCCGCGATGCGCTCTGGCGTGTAGCCGCGCCGGCGCAGGCCCTCATAGTTCATCGAACGCGCCCCGGCAGGCTGGCCCTGGCACATCACGAACGGCGGCAGATCGGCAAACAGCAGCGAACACATGGCGGTCATGCTGTGGGCACCCAGCCGGACGAACTGGTGCACGACGGTGAAGCCGCCCAGGATCACCCAGTCGCCGACATGCACATGACCGGCAAGCTGCGAGTTGTTGGCAAAAATCGTGTGGTTGCCGACATCGCAGTCGTGCGCCAGATGCACATAAGCCATGATCCAGTTGTCGTTGCCGACCCGCGTCACCCCGGTGTCGCCGGGCGAGCCGATGTTGAAGGTGCAGAACTCGCGGATGGTGTTGCGGTCGCCGATGACCAGTTCGCAGGGCTCCCCCGCATACTTCTTGTCCTGTGGAATGGCACCCAGCGAGTTGAACTGGAAAATGCGGTTGTCGCACCCTATCGTCGTGTGGCCTTCGATGACGCAATGCGCGCCAATCGTCGTGCCGGCTGCAACCTTGACGTGCGGGCCGATCACGGTGTACGGCCCCACGCTGACGCTGCTGTCGAGCTGGGCCTGGGGATCAACCAGCGCTGTGGGATGTATAGCCATCATGAAAAAATGTACTGTTCAGCGAATAAGTCGGCCAGCTGCCGCGTCGGCAAGCGCCCCTTCAAGCCTGAGCCTCGGGACATATCTCCTGCAAGCAGGGGCCGCGGGTCCGGCTTCGCCGGCCCGCAGGCGCAGCGGCCCCCTCAGGGGGCAGCACATTACGCGAAGCGAAAAGCGTGGGGGTCATGCAATGCTGCGCATGGTGCACATCAGCTCGGCCTCGCAGACCATGTTGTCATCGACCCGGGCCACACCCTTGAACTTGAACACGCCGGCCTTGAGCCGCTCCAGCGTGACGTCCATGATCAGCTGGTCGCCGGGCTCCACCGGCCGCTTGAAACGCGCGCCGTCGATACCGGCAAAGTAATACACGGTCTTGTCATCGGGTGTCACACCCTGCATGTCGAACGCCAGCAGGGCTGCGGCCTGCGCCATGGCTTCGAGCATCAGCACACCCGGCATCACCGGCCGGTGCGGAAAGTGCCCGGTAAAAAACGGCTCGTTGATCGTGATGTTCTTCAGCGCCTTGATGCGCTTGCCTTTTTCGAGTTCCAGCACACGGTCCACCAGCAGGAAGGGGAAGCGGTGCGGGAGCTGCTTGAGAATTTGGTGAATGTCCATCATGATTTTTCTTCGGTCTTTCCAGAGGCTTTGTCAGTCGTTTGCTCGAGCGCCTTGAGGCGTTCACGCAAGGCGTGAAGCTGCTTGAGTGTGGCTGCATTTTTTTCCCACTGCGCATTGTCGTCGATGGGAAACAGGCCGGTGTAATGCCCCGGCTTGTGAATCGAGCGGGTCACCACCGAAGCGGCGGAAACATGCACATGGTCGGCCAGGCTCAAATGTCCCAGTACCACCGCACCGCCGCCAATGGTGCAATGGGCACCAATGGTGGCACTGCCCGCCACCCCGGCACAACCGGCCATGGCCGTGTGCGCGCCCACACGCACGTTGTGGCCGATCTGCACCAGGTTGTCCAGCTTGACGCCGTCTTCAAGAACGGTGTCCTGCAACGCACCCCGGTCGATGCAGGTGTTGGCGCCGATCTCGACGTCATTGCCGATGCGCACCGCGCCCAGCTGTTCGATTTTTTCCCAACGCCCGGCATGTGGCGCAAAGCCGAAACCGTCGGCGCCGATCACGGCACCCGGGTGAACGATGCATCGCTCACCAAGGGAGCAGCCGTCGGCAACGGTCACCCGGGCCGACAGGCGCGTCCCGGTGCCGATCCGGACGCCGTTGCCAATGACGCTGTGCGCGCCAATCTCGACACCGGTATCCAGCACCACCTGGGCACCGATGCAGGCAAAGGCACCCACCACCACACCGGGCGCCAGGCGTGCCTGGGGGTCGATGAAGGCGCTGGGGTGAATGGGGGGCCCGCTGGTCGTCCCGGAAGAGCCCGACCGCGCGTGCTCGCGCTTCCAGAGCTGGGTAACGCGGGCAAAATAGAAATACGGGTCATCAACGATGATGCAGGCGCCGCGCTGCATGGCCACCTCGGCCACGCCAGGCCCCACCACCACACAGGCGGCGGCAGAGCGGGCGAGTTTGCCCTGGTATTTGGGGTGACTGAGAAAAGTCAGCTCGGCCGCGCTGGCCGATTCGAGCGTGGCGAGCCGCTCGACCAGGACATCCGGGTCTCCTACCAGCCGGGCGTCGAATTCGCCCGCCAGCGCCGCAACAATGTCCCCGAGTCTGAGCGTCACACCTGGCGTGTCCCTGAATGCGGGCTTATCTGGCGGCGTTGAGCGCCTTGATCACCTTGTCGGTGATGTCATGCTTGGGGTTGGCGTAAACCGCTTCCTGCAGGATGAGGTCGTACTTCTCGGCCTCGGCAACGGTCTTGACGACCTTGTTGGCGCGCTCGATGACCTGCTGCAACTCTTCGTTTTTGCGCGCGTTGAGGTCTTCCTGGAATTCGCGGCGCTTGCGCTGGAAATCCCGGTCCTGTTCCACCAGTTGTTTCTGGCGGGTCACGCGCTGGCTCTCCGCCAGGGTTGGTGCCTCGCGGTCGAACTTGTCGGCCATGGCCTTGAGCTGGGTCCCGACGTCGGTGAGCTCCTTCTCACGCTTGCCGAATTCCTGCTCCAGCTTGGCCTGGGCCGCCTTGGCGCTGTTGGCTTCGCGAAAGATGCGGTCGATGTTGACGATGCCGATCTTGAAGTCCTGCGCGGCTGCCGCAAACGCGGCCAGCGCCATCACGGCAGCGAGGAAGAACTTGAGTGAAAAGGATTTCATTAGAAGGATGTACCAATCTGGAATTGCAGTCGCTGGATTTTATCCGTCGGCTTCTTGTTCAAAGGATGGGCAAACGCCAGCCGCAGGGGTCCGAGCGGCGAGATCCAGCTCACACCGAAACCCACCGACGAGCGCATCTCGCTGAGTGAATATTTCTCGTTCTCGCCAAACACATTGCCCGCGTCGACGAAACCAAACATCCGCAGGGTCCTGTCGTTGCCTGCGCCGGGAAACGGCGCCAGGATTTCGGCGTTCAGCGTGATCTTTTTCGGCCCGCCGATGGAGTTGCCCTGGCTGTCACGGGGACCCAGGGTACCCGGCTCATAGCCGCGCACAGAACCCAGGCCGCCGGAATAGAAGTTCTTGAACACCGGGAAAGGTTGTCCGTTCAGGCCCTTGCCCCAGCCCAGCTCGGTGTTGAGCGCGATGGTGAACTGCTTGTTCAGCGGGATGTACTGCTGGAACTGGTAGTTGCTGCGCAGGAAACGGGCATCCCCTGCAACACCCCAGTCGCCGTAAACGCGCTGAAAACGCCCCTTGGTCGGGACGATCGCGCTGTCGCGTTCGTCACGCGACCAGCCGATGGTCAGGGGGATGGAATTGCTTTTGGCACCAAAGGTATTGATGTAAGTCTGATAGACCGGCGGAAGGTTGGTGCCGGAAATATCGATCTGCTCGAGTCCCCCACCGAAATACACCGTATCGACCTCGCTGAAGGGCACACCGAAACGAATGCTGGCGCCCGTGGTCTTGAGCTCATAGTCGGTGTTCAACACGCCGATCTGGCTGCTGTAGGGCCGCGAAGTGCGGGTGTACACGTCGATGGTCCGCGAAATGCCGTCGTTCGTGAAATAGGGGTCCACGGTGCTCAGCACCAGCTGCCGGTTGTACTTGCCGGTGTTGACCTCCAGGCCCAGGTAGTTGCCGGTGCCAAAGGCGTTTTCCTGCTTGAAACCGAACACCAGCGACAGGCGGTCGGCGCTGGAAAAGCCGGCGCCGAGCTGCAGGTTGCCCGTGGGTTTTTCCGCCACCGAGAGGTTCAGGTCCACCTGGTCGGGCGTGCCCGGGACTTCCTGCGTGTCGATGTTGACTTCGGTGAAAAACCCGAGACGGTCCACGCGATCACGCGACAGGCGGATCTTGTCACCGTCATACCAGGAGGCCTCGAACTGGCGGAACTCCCGGCGAATGACTTCATCGCGCGAACGGTTGTTGCCGCTGATATTGATGCGCCGCACATAAGCGCGGCGCGAGGGCTCGCCCTGCAACACAAAAGCCACGCGGTTGTTGGTCCGGTCGATCTCCGGCTGGGCGTCCACCTTGGCAAAGGCAAAGCCGAAACTGCCGTAATACTCGACGAAGGCCTTGACGGTCTGGGCCACCTGGTCGGCGTTATAGGGCTCGCCCGGCTTGATGGTGACCAGCGACTTGAACTCGTCCTCGCGTTCGAGGAAATTGCCTTCGAGCTTGACACCGGACACGGTGAAACGTTCACCCTCGGAGATGTTGATGGTGACCGAAATATCCTGCTTGTTCGGGGAGATGGCGACCTGCGTGGAGTCGACCTTGAACTCCAGGTAACCGCGCGTCAGGTAGTAGGAACGCAGGGTTTCAATGTCGGCATTGAGCTTGGCGCGCGAGTAACGGTCCGACTTGGTGTACCAGCTGAGCCATCCGCCGGTGTCCAGGTCAAACAGGCCGCGCAAGGTGGACTCGCTGAACACCTTGTTGCCGACAATGCGGATTTCCTTGATCTTGGCGACATCGCCTTCGGTCACGCTGAAGGTCACGTTGACCCGGTTGCGCTCGATCGGGGTCACGGTGGTCACCACCTCGGCGCCGTACAGGCTGCGGTTGATGTACTGACGCTTGAGCTCCTGCTCGGCCCGGTCGGCCAGCGCCTTGTCGAAGGGCCGGCCATCGGTCAGCCCGATTTCCCGCAGCGCCTTCTTGAGCACGTCCTTGTCAAACTCCTTGGCCCCGACGAAGTCCACGTCGGCAACTGTTGGACGCTCCTCGACAATCACGACCAGCACATCTCCGCTGACTTCAAGCCGCACATCCTTGAACAGGCCCAGCCCGAACAGCGCGCGGATTGCACCGGCGCCCTTGTCGTCGTTGTAGGTCTCGCCGACACGGAAAGGCAGCGACGCAAAAATGGTCCCGGGCTCGACGCGCTGCAGGCCTTCGACGCGGATATCGCGAACGGTGAAGGGATCGACGGCCCAGGCTGCATGCGCGATGAGAAAGCTGGCCACCACCGCGGAAACGCTGCGGACCTTGAATCGTTTGATTTGTTTTTGCATGAAAAAATTGGTGTTAGCCCAAAAGCCGGGAGACATCGTTAAACAGGGCAACTGACATCATGCCCAGCAGGATTGCAACGCCTCCGCGCTGCAACCGGTCCATCCACGCGTCAGACACGCTTTTGCCGGTAATCGCCTCCCAAAGATAATACATCAGGTGCCCCCCGTCCAAAACCGGCAGCGGCAGTAAATTGAGCACGCCCAGACTCACGCTGATCAGCGCCAGAAACAGCAGATAGGCCGTCCAGCCAATGCTCGCCGACTTGCCGGCATAGTCGGCAATCGTCAGCGGGCCGCTGAGGTTTTTCAGGGAGGCCTCGCCGATGACCATCTTGCCCATCATTTTCAGCGTCAACGCCGAGACCTGCCAGGTACGGACCGCACCCTGCCACAGGCCTTCAAGCGGGCCGTACCGCACCGTGACCATGGCGGGCGGTGCGCCGACATAGGCGCCGATGCGGGCGATCGACCGGCCGGCCTCCTGCCTGATCTCCGGCGTGACCGGCACCTCCATCGCCCGCCCTGCCCGCTCGATGCCCCAGGTCTGGGTGCCGCTGGACGCCCGGATGGTTTCACGCAGTTGCGGACCGTCGACGATGGCCAGGCTGCCGATGCGCAGCACCAGGTCGCCGCTGCGAAGGCCCGATTTCTCGGCAGCGCCGCCGGCCATCAGTTCACCGATCACCGGCTGGGTCCAGGGCCCGATGAGGCCGATCCTGCGAAACAACTGGGCATCGGCGTCGGCAGCCTGGAGCTGGCCCAGCGGCAACACCAGTTCTCGCGTCGCGGCGGTAGCCGCGTCGGGCCCGCCTATCGCCAGCCGCACGTCACGGCCATTGAGCGCGCCCTGGGTCAGGAGCCAGCGCAGGTCCTCGAAAGAACGCATGTTCTGCAAGGACTCCCCGTCCAAAGCCGCCTGCTGCACCCGCTCGCCGCCGCGCAGGCCGGCACGCTCGGCGATGGACCCCGCGACGGGACTGGCCAGGATGGCCTCCGGTTCCTGCAGGCCGCTCCAGTTGACCACGGCGTACAGCACGATGGCCAGCAGCAGATTGGCCGCCGGCCCGGCCGCCACCACCGCGGCACGCGAGCGCAGAGGCTGGGTGTTGAAGGCCAGATGGCGCTCTGCCCGGTCGACCGGCCCTTCCCGCTCGTCCAGCATCTTGACGTAGCCGCCCAGCGGCAGCATGCCAATGGAAAATTCCGTGGGACTGTTCTTGAGCCGCCAGGTGTAGATCGGCTTGCCAAACCCGACGGAGAACTTCAGGACCTTGATGCCGCAGGCCACGGCCACGCGGTAGTGCCCGTACTCGTGGACGGCGATCAGGATCCCCAGGGCAACAACAAAGGCGACCAAGGTCAGCATGGAAAAACTCCTGTCAAGTCGTCAGATTGCCGGTGATGCGGGTGGCCGCGGCGCGCGCCTGCGCATCCAGCGCCAGCAAGTCGCCGATGCCCCGGATTTCAGAGGCGCTCACGGTGTCCAGAGTTCCACGGTTCACGGCGTGAATCTGGTCAAAGCGTATCCGTTTTTCAAGGAAAGCGGCCACCGCCACTTCGTTGGCAGCGTTCAGCACCGCCGTGGTGCCGACAGGCGCATCGAGCACCTCCCAGGCCAGCGGCAAGCCGGGGAAATGTTCGTTGTCCGGAACCGCGAACGTCATGGTGGCCAGCGCCCGGAAATCGAGCGCCTGCGCACCCGAGGAAATCCGGCCAGGCCAGGCCAGGCCGTAGGCGATCGGCACCCGCATGTCAGGCGTTCCAAGCTGGGCCACCACCGAGGTGTCGCGGTATTGAACCATCGAATGAATGATGCTTTGCGGGTGAATCACCACCTCGATCTGCGCCGGCGCAAGACCGAACAGGTAACGCGCCTCGATCACTTCGAGCGCCTTGTTCATCATGGTGGCCGAGTCCACCGAAATCTTGCGGCCCATCACCCAGTTCGGGTGGGCGCAGGCCTCGTCGGGGGTCACGTCGCGCAGCGTGGCTGGCGCCCGGGTGCGAAACGGCCCCCCGGAGGCTGTCAGGATGATCTTGTCGATGCGCTCCAGCCAGGCCGCCGGGTCTTCGGGCAGGGACTGGAAGATCGCCGAGTGTTCGCTGTCGATGGGCAACAACTGCGCGCCGCCCTCACGCACGGCCTGCATGAACACCTCGCCGCCGACCACCAGCGCCTCCTTGTTGGCCAGTAGCAGGCGCTTGCCGGCGCGCGCCGCCGCCATGCAGGCCGCCAGCCCGGCCGCGCCCACGATGGCCGCCATCACGGTATCCACCCGCTCGTCAGATGCTATCATTTCAAGAGCATCCGACGCATGAAGGACTTGGGTTGAAAGCCCGTTTTCCTTCAAACTTTGGGCCAGAATGCGGGCGTGCGGGGCGCTTGCCATGACGGCGTAGGATGGTTTGAAGCGCAGGCACTGCGCCAGCATCAAATCGGTCTGCGTGGCCGCACTGAGCGCAAAAACCTCAAACCGGTCGGGGTGGCCGGCAATCACGTCCAGTGTATTGACCCCCACCGAGCCGGTCGAGCCCAGCACCGTGACACGTTGTTTCTGCACTGTCATGGGCGGGCGTTCAGACCGTCACCAGCATCATGGCCAGCGGTAGCACCGGCAACAGTGCATCGACCCGGTCCAGCACCCCGCCGTGGCCCGGCAGCAAACCGCTGGAATCCTTGGCGCCGGCGCTGCGCTTGATCAGGGACTCGACCAGATCACCCACCACGCTGAGCGCCGCCAGAAACACCATGGCCAGCAGCGTCACGGCAAGGCCGTGTTGCGCCGCCAGGCGCGCATACAGACTCTCACCAGTGGCGTCAAGCAGCAGCCAGGCGATACACAGCACAAGCACCCCCGCCATGCCGCCCCAGACACCCTCCCAGCTTTTGCCGGGGCTGATCGAAGGGGCCAGCTTGCCCTTGCTGAAGCGCCCGCCCAGGGCCTTGCCGGCGAAATAGGCGCCGATATCGGCGACCCAGACCAGCAGAAGCACCGACAGCAGGAACTCGATGCCGATGAAACGCGCCTGCGCCACGGCCAGCCAGGCCAGCCAGAGCGCCAGCACACCGACCACCAGGCGCACGGTGCGCGGAATGCGCGACCAGCCGGCCACGCCACCGCGCAGCAGCCAGGCGCCCGCCAGCACCCAACCCGCGCCGGCCAATCGCCATAGCAAAGGCAGCGGTTGGTCGAGCATCCCCAGGTCCCAGGACATGCCGCACAGCACCACGCAAACAAAGCCGGCCACCAGCGCACTGAGCTGTCCGTAACCGTTCAGCCGCGCCCACTCCCAGGCACCCGCGGCAATCAGCACCAGCGCGACCACGGCAAAAGGCACCGGGGTCTGGTAAAAAAGCGCCGGCAGCAGAATGGCCAGCATCACCAGCGCCGTGATCACGCGTTGTTTGAGCATCAGGCAGCCTTCATGTCGGGGTTGGGGGGTGGCGAGACGACTTGCGCGGAGGTCTGGCCAAAACGCCGCTCGCGGCTGCGGTAGACCGTGATCGCTTCATCGAGCGCCGTCTCGTCGAAGTCGGGCCAGAGTTTGTCGGAAAAATGCAGTTCGGAATACGCCGCCTGCCAGAGCAGGAAATTGCTGATGCGCAGTTCGCCGCCGGTGCGGATCACGAGGTCCGGGTCGGACACATGGGCCAGCGCCAGCGCACGGTCCAGCGCCATTTCGGTGATCTCCTGGCCCGCCGCCGCCAGCTTGCGTGCCGCCTGGGCGATGTCCCAGCGGCCACCGTAGTTGAAACACACATTGAGGATCAGCCGCTGGTTGTCTGCGGTGGCCTGCTCGGCCTGGTCCAGCCCGGCCTTGAACTTGTCGGACAGGCGCTGCCGGTCGCCGACAAAATGCAGTTGCACGCCGTTGGCCTTGAGCGAGGGCACTTCCCTGGCCAGCGACAGCGCCAGCAACTCCATGAGGCCGGAGACTTCGTCCGGCGGCCGGTTCCAGTTTTCGGAAGAAAAGGCAAACACGGTCAACACACCGATGCCGCGGGCCATGCAGGCCTGCACACAGCGGTTTAGCGCGCCGACCCCTTGCTTGTGGCCGGCGATGCGCGGCAGGAAACGCCGCGTGGCCCAGCGGCCGTTGCCGTCCATCACGATGGCGACATGGTGCGGAACGGCGGTGGAGCTTGTTTGAGCCATGTGGCAGTCAGTCACTACGCACAGTGCGCGCGTTTGAGGGCAACTGTCTTTTCAAGCCGGGGCCGCGGAACCGGCCTTGGCCTGTCCTGCGCCGGCCGAAGGGCCGGGCCGCAGGCGCAGCGGCCCCCTCGGGGGGCAGAGAGCTACGCGAAGCGAGCGAACGTGGGGGCAATCTAGACTGCCATGATGTCTTGTTCCTTGCCGGCGACCAGCTTGTCGACTTCGGCAATGAAACGGTCGGTGAACTTCTGTACTTCGTCGTGGGCGCGGCGTTCATCGTCTTCCGACGCCAGCTTGTCCTTGACGAGTTTCTTGACGCCGTCGTTCGCATCACGGCGCAGATTGCGGATGGCGACCTTGGCGTGTTCGCCTTCGCCGCGAACCACCTTGGTCAGCTCCTTGCGCCGCTCTTCGGTCATGGCCGGCATGGGCACGCGAATCAGGTCGCCCTGGGACGCCGGGTTGAGTCCGAGGTCGGAGTCACGGATGGCTTTTTCAATCTTGGCTCCCATGCCTTTTTCCCAGGGCGCAACACTGATGGTGCGTGCATCGAGCAGCGCCACATTGGCGACCTGGCTGATCGGCACCATGGCGCCGTAGTAGTCCACATGCACCGTGTCCAGCAGTCCGGGGTTGGCACGGCCGGTACGGATTTTGGTCAAGGCATGCTTGAAGGACTCTACCGACTGCTGCATTTTCTGCTCGGCCTGGCTCTTGATATCGGGAATGCTCATGATTGAAATCTCCGGAGGATTCTTGTTCTGCTAAGTCTGGGGGATGGCATGCACACCGGCAGGTTTCAGACGTGGACCAGCGTGCCTTCGTCTTCGCCCTGCACCACGCGCTTGAGCGCGCCGTGCTTGAAGATGCTGAAAATCTTGATCGGCAGTTTCTGGTCGCGGCACAACGCAAAGGCGGTGGCATCCATGACTTCGAGGTTTTTGCCCATGGCCTCGTCGAAGGTGATGTTGGTGTAACGCGTGGCCGTCGGGTCTTTCTTCGGGTCCGCGCTGTACACACCGTCCACCTTGGTGGCCTTGAGCACAATCTCGGCCCCGATTTCCGCGCCACGCAGGGCGGCTGCGGTGTCGGTGGTGAAGAAAGGATTGCCGGTGCCGGCTGCGAAGATGACGACCTTGCCCTCTTCGAGGTATTGCAGCGCCTTGGGGCGCACATACGGCTCCACGATGCGTTCAATGCCGATGGCCGACATGACACGCGGTGTCAGGCCCGCCTTGTCCATGGTGTCGCCGAGTGCCAGCGCGTTCATCACGGTGGCCAGCATGCCCATGTAGTCGGCAGTTGCACGGTCCATGCCGACCGAACCGCCGGCCACGCCGCGGAAAATATTGCCGCCGCCGATCACGACAGCCACTTCCACGCCCATGCGGGTGACTTCGGCAATCTCCTCTACCATGCGCACAATCGTCGCACGGTTGATGCCGAAGGCATCGTCTCCCATCAAGGCTTCACCTGAAAGTTTCAACAAGATTCGCTTGTAGGCTGGCATGAGGGAGTTCCTGTCGTTTTTATGGGCGTAAGTTTAGCGGCCTTTCGGATCAGCGGGCGTTATCAGGCGGCTTTGGCGGCGGCCACCTGGGCGGCCACTTCAGCCGCAAAATCGTCGACCTTCTTCTCGATGCCTTCGCCGACAACATACAGCGTGAACGCCTTCACGGTCGTGCCTTTTTCCTTGAGCATCTGCTCGACCGTCTGCTTGTCGTTTTTCACGAAAGGCTGGTTGAACAGGGACACTTCCTTGAGGTATTTCTGCACGCCGCCGTCGATACGCTTGGCAACAATTTCGGGAGATTGCACAGGCTTGCCGGCGGCGGTGGCCACCGCGGCATCCTCGGCAGCCTTGGCCGCAGCGACCGAACGTTCGCGCGCGACGAGCTCGGCAGGCACCTGGTCGCTCGACAGCGACACCGGCTTCATCGCGGCGACATGCATGGCGACGTCCTTGGCCGGCACTTCTTCGCCTTCGTACTCGACGACCACGCCGATACGCGTGCCGTGCAGGTAGGAGGCCAGCTTACCGCCGTCAAAACGCTTGAAGCGGCGCACGCTCATGTTTTCGCCGATCTTGCCGATCAGACCCTTGCGCACGTCTTCCACCGTCGGGCCGAAACCGTCCAGGCTCAAAGGCATGGCGCCGATGGCGGCGACATCGGCCGGGTTGTTCTTGACGATGCCCTTGACCACCGCGTCGGTGAAAGCCAGGAAGCTGTCGTTCTTGGTGACGAAGTCGGTTTCGCAGTTGATCTCGACCAGCGCGCCCACGGCACCTTCGCTGTGGAAGGCGATCACGCCTTCAGCGGTGATGCGGGAGGCCGCCTTGCCTGCCTTGTTGCCGAGCTTGACGCGCAGGATTTCTTCGGCTTTTTCGAAGTTGCCGTCGGCCTCGGTCAGTGCCTTTTTGCACTCCATCATCGGGGCGTCGGTTTTTGCGCGCAGTTCTGCGACCATGCTTGCTGTGATTGCCATTTTTGGTTCTCCGTGTGTCGTGTTGACTTCAAATAAATACTGGTGCCTTTGGACAAGGCTGTGAAAAAGGGGCTACGCGAGCCCCTTTTTCGCGTCAGGCGCAGGGCCGGGCCGTTCAGGCAGCGGCGTTTTCCACTTCGACGAATTCGTCGGCGCTCTCGGCGGATGCCATCTTGACGACTTCATTGCCGGCGGCAGCGCGGCCTTCGATGATCGCGTCGGCGATGCCGCGGGCATACAGCGCCACGGCCTTGGACGAGTCGTCGTTGCCGGGGATGACGTAGTCAATGCCGATGGGGGAATGGTTGGAGTCAACCACGCCGATCAGCGGGATGCCCAGTTTCTTGGCTTCGAGGATGGCGATCTTGTGGAAGCCCACGTCGATCACGAAGATCGCGTCGGGCAGCGCATTCATGTCCTGGATGCCGCCGATGTCTTTTTCCAGCTTTTCCATTTCGCGCTTGAAGGTCAGCTGCTCTTTCTTGCTCAGGGTATCGAGACCGACTTCCTGCTGGGCCTTCATTTCCTTGAGGCGCTTGATCGAGGTCTTGACCGTCTTGAAGTTGGTCAGCATGCCGCCCAGCCAGCGCTGGTCGACAAAAGGCACGCCAGCGCGTTTGGCTTCAGCGGAAACGAGTTCGCGCGCCTGGCGCTTGGTGCCGACCATCAGGATGGTGCCGCGGTTGGCGGACAGCTGTTTGGCGAACTTCATCGCGTCCTCGAACATCGGCAGCGATTTTTCGAGGTTGATGATGTGGATACGGTTGCGGTGGCCGAAGATGTACGGGGCCATCTTGGGGTTCCAGAAGCGAGTTTGGTGACCGAAATGGACGCCGGCTTCCAGCATTTCACGCATGCTAATTGACATAAATAACTCCAAAGGTTGTGTCTAAAATCAGCGCTTATCACCTGAAAGCCTTGTTAAAAGCTCCCGGGCAACACCTTGAATGACTGATTTGCGATTTGCTGCACGACGGCTCAATTGCCTTTCGCACAGCCTGCTGAGTATAACATCCCTGCCTGTGCCAACGTACCCGCCCGAGCCCTGTCACGCGCCATCTCCTGTTGCCGGCAAGCTGCCGGCCACGGTTTCCGGCCCGTCCGCACTTCCAAAACAATAGCAGTCGGCGCTTTTTCCGCGCTGGCTTCTGACCGGTTGAACCCCAGGAACATGAACCCATTGACTGCCTGCACAAGCCCCTGTCCCCGCCCTGCACGGACCGCCCCATGAGGATCGCGGTCATCGGCGCCGGCATCATCGGCATCACCACCGCCTGGGAGCTTGCCCGGGACGGCCACGAGGTCACGGTTTTCGATCGCCGCGGCGCCGCTGCCGAAGAAAGCAGTTTCGCCAATGCCGGCGTGGTGGCCCCGGGCTACGTGACCCCCTGGGCAGCGCCCGGCATGCCGGGCAAGGTGCTGGGCCACCTGCTGGGCCGCCACGCGCCGGTCCGGCTCAGCCTGCCGCTGTCCGGCCGCGAGCTGGCCTGGATGTGGAAGTGGTGGCGCGCCTGCCGCCTGGAAACCTACCTGGCCAACCGCGCCCGCCTGCAGCGCCTGGCTTTTTACAGCCGCGCGCGCCTGCACCAGATCACCGCCGAGTGCCAGCTCGACTACGACCGCAGCCCCGGCTACATGGTGCTGCTGCGCGCCGAACAGGACGGCCAGATGGTCGAACCCGGCCTGCAGGTGCTGCGTGACGCCGGGGTCAGCTTCCGGCAGATCGGCTCGGACGAGGCGCGCCGGATCGAACCGGCGCTGAATCCGGACACACCCCTGCTGGGCGCCATTCACCTGCCCGACGACGAAGTGGCCAACTGCCGTCAGTTCGCCCTGCTGCTCAAAACCGAGGCCCAGCGCCTGGGTGTGACTTTTGAGTTCAATACGACTGTGGCCCAAATGGACCGGGCGCAACCAGCTACCTTTTTGATAGCAGGCGAAGCGACGCCGCGAAACTTTGACGCCGTGGTGCTGTGCGCCGGCCTGGACTCGGCCTCGCTGCTGCGGCCACTGGGCATCCGCATGCCGCTGGCAGCGGTGTATGGCTACTCCCTGAGCGCGCCGATTCGCGAGCCACTGAACGCGCCGCGCAGCGCCCTGATGGACGAACGTTACAAGGTCGCGATCTCGCGCCTGGGCAACCGAGTTCGCGTGGCCGGCAGCGCCGAAATTGGCGGCCGCCCCGACAGGAAGAGTGCCGCGGCCATCCAGACACTGTACAAGGTGCTGCAGGACTGGTTCCCGGGTGCTGCCCACACCTCCAACACCACCACCCATGTGCAGGAATGGAAAGGTGTGCGGCCCATGTTGCCGGACGGCCCGCCCATCCTCGGTGCCAGCGGCCTGCCCGGCCTGTGGCTCAACCTCGGCCACGGCTCCAGCGGATGGGCGCTGAGCTGCGGCAGCGCGCGGGCCGTCGCCGACCTGGTCGCCGGCCAGGCGCCCGAGATTGACCTCGAAGGGCTGGATCTGAACCGGCTCACATCCCCGGCCGCCTGAAGGCTGCACAATCGGCCCATGTTAGCCGTCTCCCCTGCCCTCAGCCTGCCGCTCCACGGGGTTGCTTCGACGCGCCTGCTGGAGCAGCGGGCGGCAGCCCACCTGCCAGCGCACACCCTGATGCAGCGCGCGGGGCTGGCCAGCGCGCGCCTGGCCCTGGCGCTGGCGCCGCACGCGCAGTGCCTCTGGATCGCCTGCGGGCCGGGCAACAACGGCGGCGACGGACTGGAAGCGGCCCTGCACCTGCACCAGTGGGGGAAAAACGTGCGGGTGACCTGGCTGGGCGCACAAAACGAAGCCAGGGTACCCGCCGATGCGCTGGCCTCGCTGGCGCGTGCCCGTGCGGCCGGCGTGCCCTTTGCCGGCACGCCGCCAGCCGGCTTTGACTTCGCCATCGACGCCCTCCTGGGCATAGGCGCGGTACGCCGCCCCACGGCGGCCACGGGCCAGACCGATCTGCTCGGCCAGTGGCTGGCGCTGCTGCAGGCCAGCCCGCAACCGGTCCTGGCGATCGATATCCCGAGCGGGCTGGACGCCAATACCGGTGCATCGATTGCTCCTGAATCAATAGCTGCCAGCGCTTTACCTTCAAGGGCTGGTGCCCGATTTACCTTGAGCCTGTTGACACTGAAACCGGGCTTGTTCACGGCCACCGGCCGCGACTTGGCCGGGCAGGTCTGGTGGGACGACCTCGGCGTCACCCCTGCATCAGCGCTGGCGCCTGACGCCTGGCTGCTGGGCCGGGACCGTGCCGGGTCGCACCACCGGGCGCAGGCGGCGCATGCCAGCCACAAAGGCAGCTTTGGCGATGTCGCCATCCTCGGCGGCCAGTCCAGCCCGCAAGCCGCGACCCACATGAGTGGCGCCGCCCTGCTTGCCGGGCGGGCCGCCCTGCATGCCGGCGCCGGACGGGTGTTTGTGGCCCTGCTTGGCGGCGCCGGCCTCACGGTGGACCCGCAGCAGCCCGAGCTGATGTTCCGCAGTCCCGACGCGCTCGACCTCAAGACCCAGGTGCTGGTCTGCGGCTGTGGCGGCGGCGACGCCGTGGCCGCCGTGCTGCCGCGCGTGTTGTCGGGCGCGCAGGCCGCCGTGCTGGACGCCGATGCGCTCAATGCCATCGCCGCCGACACCCAGCTGCAAACCCTGCTCCGGGCCCGCCAGGGCCGCGGCTACCGCACGGTGTTGACACCGCATCCGCTGGAGGCCGCCCGCCTGCTCGGCAGCAGCGCTGCCGTGGTGCAGGCCGACCGCCTGCTGGCAGCGCGGCAGCTGGCTGAAAATTTCGGCTGTGTGGTGGTGCTCAAGGGTTCGGGCACGGTGATCGCTGCGCCGGACCAGGTCAGCGCCATCAACCCCACCGGCAACGCGCGCCTGGCCACGGCAGGTACCGGCGATGTGCTGGCGGGCATGGTGGGTGCCCGGCTGGCCGGCGGACAGACGGCCTTGGATGCCGCATGCAGCGCCGTTTTCCGGCATGGCCAGCTGGCCGATGACTGGTCGGCCTGGCGCCCGGGACAGCCGCTGACCGCCTCCGACCTAGCCCAGAACCATCAGGCCGATCTGTAGCAGCAGGAGCAGCACCAGCGCCGACAGGTCAACCCCGCCGATCGCCGGAATGATGCGCCGCAGCGGCGCCAGCAGCGGCTCGGCCAGCCGGCCCAGCAGGCCATACATGGGCGAACCCGGCTGCAGCCAGGAAATGATGGCGTAAACCAGCACCACCATGAAGGCCAGTTGCAGCGCGACACGCAGCAGCATCTTCAGGCTCATCCACAGCAAAGCCGGCAGCATGGCCGCGGTCAGGTTCAGCAAGGCGCCGAACAGGGCCGCCCACACCAGCGCATACACCAGTGCCAGCAGCAAGGCGGCCAGCAGACTGGCCCAGTCCACACGCGACTGCGCAATCGCCTTGGGCAACACGCGCCGCAGGGGCTTGACCAGCCAGTCCGTCACGGCCATCACAAAGGTGCCGGGCTGCGCGCTCATGTTGATGCGCAGGCGGTTCATCCAGGCACGCATCAGCGCCGCGCCTATCAGCACGAAGAAAAGGCTGTCCACCAGAAAGGACAGGATGCGGATCAGCATGGTTGTTGGCTTCCGGGTATGGCGGACGAGACTCGCAATGGATCAGGGGTGCTCATGTCTTTAGCGCCGGGGTTTCTTGCTCTGCTTGCGCCCGGCGCTGGAAGCAGATTTCTTGACCGCCGCCTTCAGCGCCTGGATCGGCGACTTGGCAGTGCGGCCGCCCGCCGCACTGCCCTCGCGCGCGCCGGCGCGCTGCTCGGTGCCCTTGCCCGCGCGTTTGTCGTCACGCTTGCCACCGCGTTGCTCGCTGGCCTTGCGCGGCAGTGCACGTTCCTGCTCGGGCAGGTCGGAGGTGCGGCCGCCGGCCTTGTCTTTCATGGCGCGGGTCAGCAGCTCTTCGCCCTCGCGCACCAGCCGGAAGTCGATCTTGCGGCCGTCGAGATCGACCCGGCTGACCTGGACACGCACCCGGGTGCCGATGGCGTAGCGGATGCCGGTGCGTTCGCCGCGCAGCTCCTGGCGGGCCTCGTCAAAGCGAAAATACTCGCCACCCAGTTCGGTGATGTGCACCAGGCCCTCGACATACATCGCATCGAGCGTGACAAAAATGCCAAAGCTGGTGGCCGCCGTAACGACGCCGCCGAACTCCTCGCCCAGGTGCTCGCGCATGTATTTGCACTTGAGCCAGGCTTCCACGTCGCGGCTGGCTTCGTCGGCACGGCGTTCGTTGGCGCTGCAATGCAGGCCGGCCGCCTGCCAGGCGAGCTGGTCAGCGGTTGGTTTTTTGGGTTTCTGGTCCGGCTCGGTGACGCGCGAGGCCAGCCGTTTCG
This sequence comes from Polaromonas sp., assembly GCF_029945685.1. Taxonomy (GTDB): domain Bacteria; phylum Pseudomonadota; class Gammaproteobacteria; order Burkholderiales; family Burkholderiaceae_C; genus Polaromonas. The sequence continues at coordinate 261,255 of NZ_JAQSDA010000020.1, forward strand.
ACAGCTTGGCCTCGGCCTCGCCAGGGGTGGGCAACACCGGCAGCTGATACCTGGACTTGGTCAGCACCGCCTTGATGACGCGGTGCACCAGCAGGTCCGGGTAGCGGCGGATCGGGCTGGTGAAGTGCGTGTAGGCCTCGTAGGCCAGGCCGAAGTGACCGGCGTTCATGGGGGTGTAGATCGCCTGCTGCATGGAGCGCAGCAGCATGGAATGGATCTGCATCGCGTCGGGCCTGTCCTTGGTCGCCATGGCAATCTTCTGGAACTCGCCCGGCGCGGGGTTCTCCGTGATCGTCATGCCGATGCCCAGGGCCTTCAGGTAGGTGCGCAGGATGTCCTTCTTCTCGGGTGTCGGGCCTTCGTGCACGCGAAACAGGCCTTCGTGTTTGCTGCCGGAGATGAAGTCCGCCGAACAGACGTTGGCCGCCAGCATGGCCTCTTCGATGATGCGGTGGGCGACGTTGCGGGTGCGCGGCACGATTTTCTCGATGCGCCCGGCCTCGTCGCAGACGATCTGGGTCTCGGTGGTTTCAAAGTCCACCGCGCCGCGCACGCCGCGCTCCTTGAGCAGCGCCTGGTAGACGTCATGCAGGTCCAGCAGGTGCGGCACCAGCGCCTTGCGCTGCGCCGCTTCCGGGCCCCGCGTGTTGGCCAGGATGGCGGCGACTTCGGTGTAGGTGAAACGCGCGTGGCTGAACATCACGGCCGGGTAGAACTGGTAGGCGTGGACTTCACCCTTGGCGTTGACCAGCATGTCGCAGACCATGCACAGGCGTTCGACGTTCGGGTTCAGCGAACACAGGCCGTTGGAGAGTTTCTCCGGCAGCATGGGGATCACGCGGCGCGGAAAATAAACGCTGGTCGCACGGTCGTAGGCGTCGATATCGATCGCACTGCCGGTTTCGACATAGTGGCTCACGTCGGCAATCGCGACCAGCAGGCGCCAGCCCTTGCCGCGGCCGACCTTGGCCGGCTCGCAATACACGGCGTCGTCGAAGTCACGCGCGTCTTCACCGTCGATGGTCACCAGCGGAATGTCGGTCAGGTCCACGCGGCCTTTTTTGTCGGCGGGGCGAACGGCGTCCGGCAGAGTGCGGGCCAAGGCAAGTGCGGCGTCGCTGAACTCATGCGGCACGCCGTATTTGCGCACGGCAATTTCAATTTCCATGCCCGGGTCGTCGATTTCCCCGAGCACTTCCTTGACGCGGCCCACCGGCTGGCCAAACAGCGCCGGCGGCTCGGTGAGCTGTACCACCACAATCTGCCCGGGCTTGGCCGTGCCGATGGCTCCCTTGGGGATCAGCACATCCTGGCCGTAACGCTTGTCCTCGGGCGCCACCAGCCAGACACCGCTTTCCTGCAGCAGGCGGCCAATGATGGGGTTGGGGGACCGTTCGATGATTTCCGTGACGCGGCCCTCGGGGCGGTTCTTGCGGTCATGCCGCACAATGCGCGCCTTGACGCGGTCCTTGTGCAGCACGGCACGCATTTCGTTGGGCGGCAGGTAGATGTCGGCTTCGCCGTCATCGCGCTGGACAAAGCCGTGGCCATCGCGATGGCCTGAAACAGTGCCCTCAAATTCGGCGAGCAGGCCGGCGCCTGGGCCGTTGCTGTGGGTAGTTGTTTTGATAACAGGTCTCTCTTCTTGAGATGATTAATGGGGGAAAGGATTCCGGCATCGGCTTGCTGCCGGCGGGAAATACATCGTCTTGTCTGTCTTTGTCTGCATGTCAAAAGCCGGCGGCTTGCCGGACCGGGGCGTGAAGTTGCGGCCTCGGCATGGGATGCGCCTCATGGACCGCACTTCGATTGAAATTTTTTGGAATCCGTACCGGAAAACCGATTTTGCAATGGTACACTGCTGGCTGTGCCCGGGTGGCGGAATTGGTAGACGCGCACGGTTCAGGTCCGTGTATCGCAAGATGTGGAGATTCGAGTTCTCTCCCGGGCACCAGATACATAAAATCCAGCAAAAGCTGGTACAAAAAAGGCCACCGCCAACCCGGTGGCCTTTTTGCTTTCCAGGCGCTTTTTCAGCACTTGTGCCAGCCCCTTCCGGACGTCTTCAGACCGGCACCGCCACCAGATCGTGGCCCTGCGTGCCGACAATCCGGGCCCTGGTGAATTCCCCGACCTTGAGCGTCTTGCTGATTTTCTCGGGAGGCAGCAATTTCACGACGCCGTCGATCTCCGGCGCGTCGGCATAGCTGCGGCCCACGCCGCCCTTTTTACCCATGCCGGGCGCCGAGTCCACCAGCACCTGCATGGTGGCCCCCACACGTTGCTGCAGCTTCGCTGCCGAGACCGCTTCGGCCACCGCCATGAAACGAGCGCGGCGCTCTTCGCGCACTTCGAGTGGCAGCATGCCCGGAATGTCGTTGGCGGTAGCGCCTGCCACCGCGCTGTAGGCAAAACAGCCGGCACGGTCAATCTGGGCTTCCTTCATGAAGTCCAGCAGGTGCTCGAACTCGGATTCGGTTTCACCGGGGAAACCGGCAATGAAGGTGCTGCGAATCACGATCTCGGGGCAGATCTCGCGCCAGCGCCCAATCCGCTCCAGATTTTTCTCGCCGCTGGCCGGCCGCTTCATGCGCTTGAGTACATCGGGATGGCTGTGCTGCAGGGGTACGTCCAGGTAGGGCAGCACCTTGCCGGTGGCCATCAGCGGCAGGATCTCATCCACACTTGGGTACGGGTAGACGTAATGCAGGCGCACCCAGGCGCCGTAGGGCTCGGCAATCTCGCCGAGCGCCTGCACCAGTTCCAGCATGCGGGTCTTGACCGGCTTGCCATCCCAGAAGCCGGTGCGGTACTTCACGTCCACCCCGTAGGCCGAGGTGTCCTGGCTGATGACGAGCAGCTCACGGACACCGCCCTCAAACAGCGCACGCGCCTCATTGAGCACGTCGCCGATCGGCCTCGACACCAGGTCGCCGCGCATCGACGGAATGATGCAGAAGGTGCAGCGGTGGTTGCAGCCTTCGCTGATCTTCAGGTAGGCGTAATGCCGCGGCGTGAGCTTGATGCCGGCGATGCCAAAGGCGTTGGGAACCAGGTCCACAAACGGGTCATGCGGCTTGGGCAGGTTCAGGTGGACCGCGTCCATCACTTCCTGCGTCGCGTGCGGGCCGGTCACGGCCAGTACACTCGGGTGCATCTGGCGCACCAGGTTGCCGCCACCCTCGCCCGCCTTGGCGCCCAGGCAGCCGGTCACGATGACCCGGCCGTTTTCGGCCAGTGCCTCGCCAATGGTGTCCAGGCTTTCCCGGACGGCATCGTCGATGAAGCCGCAGGTGTTGACAATCACCAGGTCGGCGCCTTCAAAGGTTTTGGAGGTCTGGTAACCCTCGGCGCTGAGCTGCGTCAGGATCAGCTCGGAGTCGGTCAGGGCCTTGGGACAGCCGAGGCTGACAAACCCGACGCGCGGCGCGGTGTTCAAGGTGGGGGAAGGTGGGGTAGCTAGGGCTTGGCTCATGCCCTCTATTGTCTCAGAGCCGGCCCGCTGCGACAGCCGGCGCGCGAAATGGCCTGACCCCGGTCAGCGCTTGAGGCCCAGGGCGGCCAGCATCTGCTCGCTTTGTTTTTGCATCTGCTCCTGCATTTGCGTGAACACGGTTTTCGACTGCTCGACATAGCTGCCCATCATGCCCTGCATGGTTGGCGACTGGGCATTGACAAACTGCGCCCACGCCTCCGGCGTCAGGCCCTTGGACTGCTCGGACATCTTGAGCTGCAGGTCCATGAAGGACTGGACGTTTTTCTCGAGGTAGGAACCCATGAAGCTCTGCATCGCATTGCCGTAAAAACGGATGATGTTGGACAACACCGCCTCGGTGAACATGGGCGCGCCGCCGGCTTCCTCTTCCAGAATGATCTGCAGCAGGATGCTGCGTGTCAGGTCCTCGTTGGTCTTGGCATCGCGCACCACGAAGTCGGTGCTGTCCATGACGAGGTTTTTGACTTCGGCCAGCGTGATGTAGGCTGAAGTATCGGTGTCGTAGAGACGGCGATTCGGGTATTTCTTGATGACACGCGGCGAGGCCGCCTTGCCGTTACCGCCCTTGCTGCCCGGTATTTTCCCCGACGTGCTGCCGACGGGGGGAGCCGGGTCGGTTGACGGGCTCCTGGACTGACTGGTGGGCTTGCTCTTGGGCACTGTGCGAACTCCTGTGAATGACTGCCTGCACCAATGCACAGGGTCACCACATTCTAGGAAGTATGCTTACCTGCAATCCCCTTGGTTTACCCTGTGAGCACCGTGGAATGCACAGTTGACAGGAAAACAACTAAAGGAAATTGGTAGGCGCGATTGGACTCGAACCAACGACCCCCACCATGTCAAGGTGGTGCTCTAACCAGCTGAGCTACGCGCCTAAGGACTGTTCGACCTCGTCATTGTAGCAGGGCAAACCCGGCCTTTTTGCACCCTGGCCGAAATTTTTGCCGACAAATCAACGCCTGCGCGCCGAACGCACGCCACTGACCTCGGCGACGATCGCAAGCACCTGGTTGAGCCGGCCCGAGTTGGCCACCTCCACCGTGAACGTCATCCAGGCCGTGCCGCCGCGGTTGTCCTTGACCGACGTGGTCTGCACGCCGATGACGTTCATTTTTTCACGCGCAAACACTTCCGAGATGTCGCGCAGCAGGCCCTGCCGGTCGGCCGCTTCCACGGCCACATCCACCGGGTACACCGACCCTTCGCTGCTTTTGGGCTGGCTCCACTGCACTTCGATCACCCGGTCGGGGCTGCCGCTGGCCATGTTCCTGAAGTTGCTGCAATCGCTGCGGTGGATGCTCACGCCCTTGCCCTTGGTGACAAAACCGAGAATCGCATCGGGTGGTGCCGGCTTGCAGCACCTGGCCAGCTGCGTGAGCAGCGAGTCGATGCCGACCACCAGCACCCCGCCCTTGCGTGCGCGCTCGGACGACTTGTCATGCTGCCGGGCTTTTTTGGCCAGCACATAGTCGTCCTGCGTGGGCGGCGGCTCGGGCGGCTTGAGCATGTTCTCGATGGTGCGCAGCGACAGCTCGTCCTTGCCCACCACTTCGAACAAATCTTCGGCGCTTTTAAAACCCAGTTGCGTCGCCACATCCTCGAGCTTCATCGCGGTCTTGCCCTCGCGCTGCAGCAGTTTTTCCACAGCCTCGCGTCCGCGCGCCACCGTCTGTGCCATGGCCTGGGCATTGAACCAGGCGCGCACTTTCGAGCGAGCGCGGTGGCTGGCCAGGAAGCCGAGTTCGGGGTTGAGCCAGTCACGCGACGGCCCCCCCTCCTTCGTGGTGACGACCTCGACCGTCTGCCCGTTTTGCAGCGGCGTGTTCAGCGGCACCATGGCGCCGTCGATGCGTGCGCCGCGGCAGCGGTGACCCAGGCTGGTGTGCACGCTGTAGGCAAAGTCGAGTGCTGTCGCACCCTGCGGCAGTTCGACAACGGCCGCGTCCGGCGTCAGGACGTAGATGCGGTCCTCGAACAGGCCCTGGTTGGCGTCGCGCGCCTTGGCCGCCACCGGCCCCGACAAATCACGTTCCCAGGCCAGCAACTGCCGCAACACGGCAATTTTTGCGTCGTATTCGCTGCTGGCCGACACGCCGCCGTATCCCTTGGTACCCGCTTCCTTGTAAGCCCAATGGGCAGCCACGCCGTGCTCGGCATGGTCGTGCATGGCCTGGGTGCGGATCTGGATCTCGACCGCCCGCTGCTGTGCGTCGCGCACCACCGTGTGCAGCGACTGGTAGCCGTTGGATTTGGGCTTGGCAATGTAGTCGTCGAATTCGCCCTCAACCGGCGTGAAATGCGAATGCACAAAACCGAGCGCCGCGTAGCAGCCCTTGACGTCGGCGGCGATCACGCGCAGGGCGCGGATGTCGAACACCTGTTCAAAGTCAAGGCCCTTGCCACGCATCTTCTTGACGATGCTGTAGATGTGTTTGGGCCGGCCCTGCACCAGCGCGGCAATGCCGTTGCTGTTCAGGTCGCGTTCCAGCTGGGCGCGCAGCGCCTCCATGAAAACCTCGCGCCCGGCGCGTTTTTCATCGAGCAGGCGGGCAATGCTTTTGTAAGTGTCCGGCTCCAGAAAGCGGAAGGCCAGGTCTTCCATTTCCCACTTGATCTGCCAGATGCCCAGCCGGTTGGCCAGCGGTGCAAAAACGTTGAGCGACTCGCGCGCCACGGCCAGCGGGCATGGTTGCCGTATGGCTGCAAAGTGACGCAGCGTCTGCAGGCGGGACGCCAGGCGCAGCATGACGACGCGCAGATCGCGCGAAAACGCCAGCAGCATCTTGCGCACGTTTTCAGTTTGCGCCGCCGGGTCTTCCAGCTGCGCCCTGTCGTCGGCGGCGCGGGCCTGCTTCTGCACATGGACGAGCTTGGTGGTCTCCATGGCCAGGGCGGCGAAGTTGGCACCGAAAGCCTTGGCAATCACCTCCTGCGGCTTGTTCAGGTGCGCGCAGGCGTGAACGAGGTAGGTGGCCGCCTGCATGGCCTCGGAGCCGCCAATGGCCCTGAGAATGGCCGCGACGGCGTCCGCATGGGCCAGGATGTTTTCACCGGTGTCCAGCGTTTCGCTGGCGATCAGCGGCTCGGCAAAGGCCCTGGCGCGGGCCAGCGTGTGCGGCTGGTCCGGCAGGCTGTCCGCTGTCGCCGTCACGATGGACGCGTTGGGCAGCGGTGTCATGGGCGCCACGCTCGGCTGGGCTTTCAAAGGCGATTTGGGCGGGGCGCCAGTCCCGGCCCCGGCATGTTTCGTCACAGGCAGCTTTTCAATAAAAAATTTCAGACAAGAAGAAAATCGCCCACCGTGCTGACCTGATCCATCGCCACCAGGGTCGGTGCGTGGCCGACACCTTCAAACTCCACCAGGCGGGCCCGGGGACCGCGCTGCATCATGGCCTGCGCCGTGACACGGCTGAGCAAGTCCGATTGTGCGCCGCGCACGACCAGTGTCGGCGCGCGAATGTTGTCAAAAAGTTGCCACAGCAGCGCCTCGCCTTCGCGCGCCGCCGCTTCGGTCGTCGCCCGGACCGGCTCCGCAATGGCCGGGTCGTAATGCAGCATCACGCGGCCATCGTCTGCACCGGGCACGGGCTTGACCATGTGGCGCGACAGCGCCAGCCATTGCTCGGGCGTGTGCGGGCCAAAGCTGGTCGAGATCGCCCACATCGCGTCGGCCGCGTGCTGCAGCGAGGCGAAGTGACCGGCTTTGCCGAGGTAGGCCGCAATACGCGTGATGGCCTGCCACTCAATGGACGGCCCCACATCGTTCAGGACCAGCTTGTGAACAGGCGCTGGCAAGCTCAGCTCAGGCTGGCCAGCCATGGCCATGCCGATCAGGCCGCCCATGCTGGTGCCGACCCAGTCCAGCATCGTGACCGGCGCTTGCTGGTGCAGGTGCGCCAGCAGTGCCATCATGTCCGCCGCGTACTGGGGAATCTGGTAACCCATGGGGTCCTGGAGCCAGTCGCTGCGACCGCGGCCCACCACGTCGGGGCACACGACCCGGACCTCGTCCGACAGGTACTCTGCCAGCACGTCAAAATCCCTGCCCTGGCGCGACAGGCCGTGCACACACAGCACCACATGCGGGTTGGCCGGATCGCCCCACTCCCAGTACGCCATGCGGTGGCCTCCCGAAACGTCGGGGCACGATACGTAGTTCAGCGTAGGTTCAGTCATGGCCAGGGAATCCGGGTTGCAGGCTTGATAATTGCCCGAGCCGCTATTTTTTTCAGCGTCTGACAGGCATCGTAAATCATCCGGAGAAAACTTCATGCTCAAAGGTAAAACTGCACTCGTGACCGGCTCCACCAGCGGCATCGGACTGGGGATCGCCAGGGCGCTGGCGGCGCAGGGGGCCAACATCGTGCTCAACGGCTTCGGCGACACTGAAGGCCCCAAGGCGGAAATTGCAGCGCTGGGCGTGAAGGTGGCCTACCACGGTGCCGACATGAGCAAGCCCGCCGAGATCGAGGCCATGATGACTTTTGCCGCGGCGCAATTCGGACAGGTGGACATCCTGGTCAACAACGCCGGCATCCAGCATGTGGCAAAAATCGAGAACTTTCCCGTGGAACGCTGGGACGCCGTTCTGGCGATCAACCTGAGCAGCGCCTTCCATGCCACACGGCTGGCCCTGCCGGCCATGCAGGCCGCCCACGGGGGCAAGGGCTGGGGCCGCATCATCAATGTCGCCTCGGTGCACGGCCTGGTTGGCTCGGCGGAAAAATCTGCGTATGTGGCGGCCAAACACGGCATCGTCGGCCTGACCAAGGTGACGGCCCTCGAAAACGCCACCACCGGTGTGACCTGCAACGCCATCTGCCCGGGCTGGGTGCTGACGCCGCTGGTGCAAAAACAGGTGGATGCCAAGGCCGCAGCTGGCGGCATCTCCAACGAACAGGCCACGCAGCAACTGCTGGGCGAAAAAGAGCCCTCGATGCAATTCACCACGCCCGAGGAACTGGGCGCGCTGGCGGTGTTTTTCTGCTCGCCGGCCGGCAACAATGTGCGCGGCGTGGCCTGGAACATGGATGGCGGCTGGGCAGCGCAGTAAAGCGCCGAAACCCCAGAACGCGCCAGGCTGGTGGCTGATGCCGCCAGCCATTCATGCGTCAAGAAATATAGCCAAATCGGTCGTCAGCCCTTGCTGATATTGCGCCAGCAGCTATTTATTTCATAGCAAACTTATTCTGCTCGCAACCATGCAAGCACAGCGGGTGTGGACTGGTCCACCGGGGACATATCGCGCCGGCCATAGAAAAAGCCCCAAGTCGCAAGCGACTTGGGGCTTCAATTCTGGTGGGCGGTGCAAGTTTCGAACTTGCGACCCCTGCAGTGTGAATGCAGTGCTCTACCCCTGAGCTAACCGCCCTGTTTGGTCAGCCTCAGATTATAAGGGGTTTTTGTCACGCATCAGCGAGTTCACGCCAGACAGTTTTGCCTTTGCTGCTTTTATCGATGTCTGCCAGCAGGCTTTCGTGGGCGGCGATCTCCTGATCGTTGGCCAGCAGCAGCGGCAAGTCAAAGCCACGGAGGTCCATCACCACGGCGGCGCCACCGTCCTGCGTACTGCCGCCCAGGTCCATCACCAGAGAATTCTGCCCGCGTGTCAGGTTGATGTAGACGTCAGCCAGCAGTTCGGCGTCCAGCAAGGCGCCATGCAGTGTGCGGCCCGAGTTGTCGACGTCCAGGCGATCACACAGGGCGTCGAGCGAATTGCGTTTGCCGGGATACAGCTCCTTGGCCATCATCAGGCTGTCGGTGACCTTGGCCACGCAGTTGCGGATCGAGACACGTCCCATCAGCTCGAGCTCCTTGTCCAGGAAGCTGATATCGAAAGGCGCGTTGTGGATGATGACTTCGGCACCTTCCAGGTAAGCCAGCAACTCGTCGGCGATGGCCGGAAACTTGGGCTTGTCCTGCAGGAACTCGTTGCTGATGCCGTGCACCTTGAGCGCGTCCTCATGGCTGTCGCGCTCGGGGTTCAGGTAGAAATGTTTGTTGTTGCCGGTGAGCTTGCGGCCGATCAGCTCGACGCAGCCGATTTCGATGATGCGGTCGCCGTTTTCAGCGGACAGACCGGTGGTTTCAGTGTCTAGAACGATTTGGCGCATGCCGTGGATTATCCCTCCAACACTTGCGCCAGGGTGCAGTTCAGTGCACTTCCTTGGCGTGGTTGATGGAGTATTTGGGAATCTCGACCGTCAGGTCGGTTTGGGCAACGATGGCCTGGCAGCTCAGGCGCGAGTTGGGTTCCAGACCCCACGCGCGGTCCAGCAGGTCTTCCTCGCTTTCGTCCATCTCGTTGAGCGAACGCATGCCTTCGCGCACGATGACGTGGCAGGTGGTGCAGGCGCAGCTCATGTCGCAGGCGTGTTCGATGTTGATGTTGTTGTCGAGCAGCGCCTCGCAGATGGACGTGCCGGCAGGCGCGGACACTTCGGCACCGTTGGGGCAGTACTCAGGATGGGGCAGTATTTTGATGATGGGCATGGTGTGTTCGGTCCGCGGGTCAGACCGTCGCTATGTTTTTTCCGGCCAGGGCCTGGCGGATGCCCCGGTTCATGCGCTGGGCCGCAAAGTTCTCGGTACCGGCAGCCAGGGCCTTGATGGCGGCTTCGATCTGCGCGGCGTCGCCCTGCTGCCGGACGGCCGCCAGGTCGACCATCAGGCGGTCGATCTCCACCTTTTCCTCGGGGGTCAGCAGGTCGGCATCGGCATCCAGCGCACTGCGCGTTGCCAGGATCATGCGGTCGGCATCGACCTGCGCCTCGGCCAGCGCGCGCGCCTGCATGTCCTGCTGGGCCGTTGAAAAACTCTCCTGCAGCATGCGGGCAATGTCGTCGTCGGACAAGCCGTAGGAGGGCTTCACGTCAATCCGCGCTTCCACGCCGCTGCCCTGCTCCCTCGCGCTGACGCTGAGCAGGCCATCGGCGTCCACGGTGAAGGTCACGCGGATACGCGCCGCGCCTGCGGCCATCGGCGGAATGCCGCGCAGCTCGAAACGCGCCAGGCTGCGGCAGTCGGCCACCAGGTCGCGCTCACCCTGCACCACATGCAGGGCCAGCGCGGTCTGGCCGTCCTGGTAGGTGGTGAAGTCCTGCGCCATCGCGGTCGGGATGGTCTGGTTGCGCGGCACGATGCGTTCAACCAGGCCGCCCATGGTTTCGATGCCCAGCGACAGCGGAATCACGTCGAGCAACAGCAGGTCGCTGCCGGTGCTGTTGCCGGCCAGCTGGTTGGCCGAAATGGCCGCCCCCAGGGCCACCACTTCGTCGGGGTTGAGGTTGATCAGGGGCTCGCGGCCAAACAGGCCGGCCACCGCGCGGCGCACCTGCGGCATGCGCGTGGAGCCGCCCACCAGCACCACGCCCTGCACGTCGTCCTTGCCCAGCCCGGCATCGCGCAAGGCTTTGCGCGCCACTGTCAGCGTACGCTGGGTCAGCCCGGCCGTGGCAGCTTCAAAGTCCGCAGCCTTCATATCAAATTGCACGTTAGCCCTTGCCAGACGGGCGGAGAATGCTACTGAATCCGTAGCAGACAAGGCCTCCTTGCAGACCCGGGCAGCCTGCAGCAATGCGGCTTTGTCGCCCGGTGTGAGGGTGTCTGCGGCCAGGCCCGCCTTGACCAGCACCCATTCGACCAGCGCGCGGTCATAGTCGTCGCCGCCGAGGGCCGAGTCGCCGCCGGTGGCCACGACTTCAAACACGCCCTGCGTCAGGCGCAGGATGGAAATGTCAAAGGTGCCGCCACCGAGGTCATAAATCGCGTAAACCCCTTCGCTGGCGTTGTCCAGGCCGTAGGCAATCGCCGCCGCGGTCGGCTCGTTGATCAGGCGCAGCACGTTGAGCCCGGCCAGTTGCGCGGCATCCTTGGTGGCCTGCCGCTGGGCGTCGTCAAAGTACGCCGGCACGGTGATGACCGCACCGAAAATCTCGTCGTCAAAGCTGTCTTCTGCCCGGTAGCGCAATGTCGCCAGGATCTCGGCGCTGACTTCGACCGGGCTTTTTTCACCGGCCACGGTCTGCAGCGTGACCATGCCGGGCTGGTCGATCAGCTGGTAAGGCAATTGCGCGCGGTTGACGATGTCGCCAATGCCACGGCCCATCAGGCGCTTGACCGAGGCGATGGTGTTTTGCGGATCCTGCACCTGCGCGGCCAGCGCGTCGAAACCGATCTGGCGGCTGGTGACGCCCTTGTCGTCGACCAGGTAACGCACCACGCTGGGCAGCAACACACGGCCCAGCGCATCGGGCAGGCATTCGGCCACACCGCTGCGCACGCTGGCCACCAGCGAATGGGTGGTGCCCAGGTCAATGCCGATGGCGATGCGCCGCTGGTGCGGATCGGGAGTCTGTCCGGGTTCGGAAATTTGCAGTAGGGCCATGAATGTTTTGGGTCGCGCTGGAGGTCTGTGACGGGCTATTGTCCCAGCGAGTCGATGCGCGCATCAATCTCGCTGCCAAAGCGCTCAATAAACATAAGGCTTCTGACCTGTTGGGCAGCAGCCGGATAGTCCTTGTCCCGATCCAGCGAGCGCTCTATTTTTGATAGCAGTTCGCGCTTGCTGTTCAAGGTCTGAGCGGCGATTTCTTCCAGATTGTCCAGGCCCTCGGCCTCTTCCAGCGCTTCACGCCACTGCATCTGCTGAATCAGGAAATCCGGCGGCATGGCCGTGTTGCTCTCGGCCTGGATGGGCGCGCCGTGCAGCTCACAGAGGTAGATCGCACGTTTGAGCGGGTTCTTCAGCCGTTGGTAGGCCTCATTGATACGCACCGACCACTGCATGGCCACGCGCTGGGCGGCAGCGCCCTGCGCCGCAAACCTGTCGGGATGCGCCTCGCGCTGCAGCTCTTTCCAGCGCGCGTCGAGCGCGGCACGGTTCTGCGCGAACTGCGCAGGCACGTCAAAAAGTTCGAAATCGTTGGATTGGAGCGACGCCACTTGGAGAATCTGGTTTCGGGATGGAAAGCGTAGCGAGCGGTCGTCAGGCGAGGCGCACGGAGCACAGCAACCGGAACGTACTCAGGTACGTGAGGATTGCGAGCACCGCGCAACGACGCATGGCGCCCGCGCAGTAGCTTTACACGCGAAAGCTTTCGCCGCACCCACAGCGGTCGCGCTCATTCGGATTGATGAACTTGAAGCCCTCATTGAGGCCCTCACGCACAAAGTCGAGCTGGGTGCCGTCGATGTAAGCCATGCTTTTGGGGTCCACCAGCACCTTCACGCCGTTGTCTTCAAATACCACGTCCTCCGGCGCAATCTCGTCGGCATATTCGAGTTTGTAGGCCAGGCCGGAGCAGCCGGTGGTTCTGACGCCCAGGCGTACACCCACGCCCTTGCCGCGTTTGGTCATGTAGCGGGTGACGTGACGTGCTGCGGCGTCGGTGAGAGTAACGGACATGGGAAAAGCTTCGCAGGTCGATGAGGTTAGTGGGCGTGCTTCAACTTGTAGTCGCTGACAGCCGCCTTGATGGCGTCTTCGGCGAGGATGGAGCAATGGATTTTCACCGGCGGCAAGGCCAGCTCTTCGGCAATCGCGCTGTTCTTGATGCTTGCCGCTTCGTCCAGCGTCTTGCCTTTGACCCACTCGGTCACGAGTGAGCTCGACGCAATCGCCGAGCCGCAGCCGTAGGTCTTGAAACGCGCGTCTTCAATCACGCCCGTCAGCGGGTTGACCTTGATCTGCAGCTTCATGACGTCGCCGCAGGCCGGTGCGCCGACCATGCCGGTGCCTACCGTGTCGTCGCCCTTTTCAAACGAGCCGACGTTGCGGGGGTTTTCATAGTGGTCTACCACTTTTTCGCTGTATGCCATTTTGTTTACCTCTTCAAGCTGTTGGTGCGTTACGTACGGCCGGCCTCAATGGGCGGCCCACTGGATGGTGGACAGATCCACGCCGTCCTTGAACATTTCCCAGAGCGGCGACAGGTCACGCAGCTTGGCCACGTTCTCCTTGATCGTCGCCACGGCGTAATCAATCTCTTCTTCGGTGGTCCAGCGGCCTATGGTCATGCGCAGGCTGCTGTGGGCCAGCTCGTCGCTGCGGCCCAGGGCACGCAGCACATAGCTGGGCTCCAGGCTGGCCGAAGTACAGGCCGATCCGCTGGACACCGCCAGGCCCTTGATGCCCATGATCAGGGACTCGCCCTCGACAAAGTTGAAGCTCATGTTGAGGTTGTGCGGCACGCGCTTGTCGGCATGGCCGTTGAGGAAAACCTCTTCCACGTCCTTCAGGCCTGCCAGCATGCGCTCGTGCAGGGCACGGATACGCTGGTTCTCATCGTGCATTTCCGCCTTGGCAATACGGTAGGCCTCGCCCATGCCCACGCACTGGTGTGTCGGCAAGGTGCCGGAACGCATGCCGCGTTCGTGGCCGCCCCCGTGCATCTGTGCCTCCAGCCGCACGCGCGGCTTGCGCCGCACATACAGCGCGCCTATGCCCTTGGGCCCGTAAGTCTTGTGCGAGGTCAGGCTCATCAGGTCAACCGGCAAGGTGGCCAGATCAATGTCCACGCGACCGGTGGCTTGCGCGGCGTCCACATGGAAAATGATGCCTTTTTCCCGGCACAGGGCGCCAATCGCCGGGATGTCCTGAATGACACCAATCTCGTTGTTGACGAACATGACGCTGACAATGATGGTGTCGGGACGGATCGCCGCCTTCAGCACCTCCAGGTCAAGCAGACCGTCGGCCTGCACGTCGAGGTAGCTCACTTCAAACCCCTGGCGCTCGAGCTCGCGGCAGGTGTCGAGCACGGCCTTGTGCTCGGTCTTGACCGTGATCAGGTGTTTGCCTTTGGACTTGTAGAAATGCGCGGCGCCCTTGAGCGCCAGGTTGTTGGACTCGGTCGCACCGCTGGTCCAGACGATCTCGCGCGGGTCGGCACCGATCAGCTCGGCGACCTGCTCGCGGGCTTTTTCCACCGCAGCTTCTGCCTCCCAGCCCCAGGCATGGCTGCGTGAAGCGGGGTTGCCGAAATGCTCGCGCAACCAGGGAATCATGGCGTCCACCACCCGCGGGTCGCACGGGTTCGTGGCGCTGTAGTCCATGTAAATGGGGAAGTGTGGGGTTTCCATGTGGCTAGCTTTTTATTTCAGGGCTGGCTTGCAGCATCAGCATCAAAAAATGGACGGCAGTCTCCGGCAATCAGGCCCTCGCAGGCCAGCAAGACCAGGACCGCTCAGGACTTCGAAAACGCGTTGCCCAGGGCAAACACCGAATTGGGCGCGTTGACGCGCATCGGCTTGGCCATAGGCGCTGTGAAGATGGCTTTCTTCACCATGGGTGTGTTTTCGACCACGACACCCTTGGCCAGCTGGTCGTCGACCAGCTTTTGCAGGGTCACGGAGTCGAGAAATTCCACCATGCGGCTGTTCAGCGAAGCCCACAACTCGTGGGTCATGCAACGGCCACCGTCACCGAGACAGTTTTCCTTGCCGCCGCATTGGGTCGAGTCGATGGGTTCGTCCACCGACACAATGATGTCGGCAACAGTGATGGCTGCCGCCTTGCGGCCCAAGGTGTAGCCGCCGCCGGGGCCACGGGTGGACTCGACGAGCTCGTGGCGACGCAGCTTGCCGAACAGTTGCTCAAGGTAGGACAGCGAAATCTGCTGGCGCTGGCTAATGGCCGCCAGGGTGACGGGGCCGTTGTTCTGGCGCAGGGCCAGGTCAATCATCGCGGTGACCGCAAAGCGGCCTTTGGTCGTGAGGCGCATTTTCAAGCTCCTTAAAAGTTGGCTTGACTGTCGTTTGGCTCACCCTGCCAAGCTTGTGGCTTGAAAGGGAACTTTTTCTCCACCCGCCCCGGCCTGACGGCCTGATCGGCTACAGGGCTCTTGTTGTTCTGTTGGTTCTTGACTGTTTTCGTCAAGTATAGCACAGATGCCCGACCGATTCAGTCGTCATTGTACCGCTCAAGCCACTTTGTCCAAGACAAACAAAGCCGAATCCGTGACGAAAGTCCCGCTTATCCGTTTCATTTTCAGCCCGCCACCGGCGGCACATTGTCCACACCCGGTGCGCCAAACGCCTGCGCCTTGAGCACATGCAACTGGTCCCGGACGCTGGCCGCCCTTTCGAACTCCAGGTTTTTGGCGTGTTCGATCATCTGTTTCTCCAGCCGCTTGATTTCGCGGGCAATGTCTTTCTCGCTCATGTCCTCCACCAGGGCCTTCTGCAGCTCGAGTTTTTCCGCTTCCTTGCCGGACTTCTCGCTGTAGACACCGTCGATCAGGTCCTTGATGCGCTTGACGATGCTGCGCGGCGTGATGCCGTGTTCGAGGTTGAAAGCGATCTGTTTGTTCCGTCGGCGTTCGGTTTCATCCATCGCCTTTTTCATGGAGTCGGTGATGCGGTCCGCATACAGGATGGCCCGGCCGTTGAGGTTTCGGGCGGCCCGGCCTATGGTCTGGATCAGGCTGCGCTCGGCGCGCAAAAAGCCTTCCTTGTCGGCGTCCAGGATGGCAACCAGGCTGACTTCCGGAATGTCCAGGCCCTCGCGCAGCAAGTTGATGCCGACCAGCACGTCGAAGGTGCCCAGGCGCAGGTCACGCAGGATTTCCACACGCTCGACCGTGTCCACGTCGCTGTGCAGGTAACGCACCTTGACGCCGTTGTCGGTGAGGTAGTCGGTGAGCTGTTCGGCCATGCGTTTGGTCAGCGTGGTGATCAGCACCCGTTCGTTTTTGTCGACGCGGATGCGGATTTCCTGCAGCACGTCGTCGACCTGGTGCGTGGCCGGCCGCACTTCCACCTCGGGGTCCACCAGCCCGGTAGGCCGCACCACCTGCTCGACCACCTTGCCGGCATGCTGCTGTTCGTACGCGGCAGGCGTGGCCGAGACAAAAATCGCCTGGCGCATCTTGGTCTCGAACTCCTCGAACTTCAGAGGCCGGTTGTCCAGTGCGCTGGGCAGGCGAAAACCGTATTCGACCAGCGTGGTCTTGCGCGAGCGGTCGCCGTTGTACATGGCGTTGAGCTGACCGATCATCACGTGGCTCTCGTCGAGAAACATGATCGCGTCTTTCGGCAAATAGTCGCACAGTGTCGAGGGCGGGGAGCCCGGCGGCGCGCCGCTCAAGTGACGGGTGTAGTTCTCGATGCCCTTGCAATGGCCGATCTCGCTGAGCATTTCCAGGTCGAAACGCGTGCGCTGCTCGATGCGCTGGGCTTCCACCAGCTTGCCGTCGCCGACAAATTGTTTGACGCGCTCCGACAGTTCGAGCTTGATGGTTTCGACCGCCGCCATGACCTTGTCGCGCGGGGTCACGTAATGGCTTTTCGGGTAGACCACAAAACGCGGCACCTTCTGGCGAATGCGGCCGGTCAGCGGGTCGAACAGCGACAGTGACTCGATCTCGTCGTCGAACAGCTCGATGCGGATGGCCAACTCGGAATGTTCCGCCGGAAACACGTCGATCACGTCGCCGCGCACGCGGAAGGTGCCGCGCACAAAGTCCTGGTCGTTGCGCGCGTACTGCATGCGGATCAGGCGCGAGATCACGTCGCGCTGGTTCATCTTGTCGCCGCTGCGCGCGATGAAACGCATCTGCGTGTAATCCTCGGGCGCGCCTATGCCGTAAATTGCGCTGACCGTCGCCACGATGATGGTGTCGCGCCGCTCCAGCACGCTTTTGGTCGCCGACAGGCGCATCTGCTCGATGTGTTCATTGATCGCCGAGTCTTTTTCAATGAACAGGTCGCGCTGCGGCACGTAGGCCTCAGGCTGGTAGTAATCGTAATAACTGACGAAATACTCGACCGCATTTTTCGGGAAGAACTCGCGGAACTCGCTGTACAGCTGCGCCGCCAGCGTCTTGTTGGGGGCAAACACGATGGCCGGCCGGCCCATGCGGGCGATCACGTTGGCCATGGTGAAGGTCTTGCCCGAGCCGGTCACGCCCAGCAGGGTCTGGAAGACTTCGCCGTCATGCAGGCCCTCGACCAGTTGCTCGATCGCCACCGGCTGGTCGCCCGCCGGTGGGTAGGGCATGAAGAGCTCGAACGGAGAGTCCGGAAAGCGCACAAATTCGCCTTCGGCGGCGGCCGTGCTGGCCTCTGGCATGACGTCAATCACTTCTGGCATATAAAACCCAATCCTGGCCCGCTAAAATCTGGGGCAACCGAACAGAATACGACATTTGGCGGGCGGGCGTCACTGGGGGCCGACTATCTGCCGGCCGTCTTCGCCGCAGCCGGTAAACCAGATGGCGTGCCGGACCGTTTAAAAACACAAACCACCCTTTTAGAGGATTTTCATGTCGCTTTTCACCGCGGTCGAAATGGCCCCCCGTGACCCTATATTGGGCCTGAACGAGCAATTCAATGCCGACACCAACCCGAACAAGGTCAATCTCGGCGTTGGCGTCTATTACGACGACAACGGCAAGCTGCCCCTGCTGCAATGTGTGCAGGCCGCCGAAAAGGCCATGATGGCGTCGCCCAAGCCGCGCGGCTACCTGCCCATGGACGGTGTGGCTGCCTATGACGCGGCCGTCAAGGCCCTCGTCTTCGGCGCCGACAGCGAGCCGGTCAAAAGCGGCCGCGTTGCCACTGCCCAGGGCATAGGCGGCACCGGCGGCCTGAAAATTGGCGCCGACTTCCTGAAAAAGCTCAGCCCGGACGCCAAGGTGCTGATCAGCGACCCCAGCTGGGAAAACCACCGCGCCCTGTTCGCCCAGGCCGGCTTCACCGTGGAAAGCTACCCTTACTACGACGCCGCCAAGCGCGGTGTCAATTTCGAAGGCATGCTCGCGGCCCTGAACGCCGCACCTGCCGGCACCATCGTCGTGCTGCACGCCTGCTGCCACAACCCGACCGGCTACGACATCACCAGCGCCCAGTGGGATCAGGTGATTGCTGCCGTCAAGGCCCGCCAGCTGACCCCTTTCCTGGACATGGCCTACCAGGGCTTCGGCCAGGGCATCCAGGAAGATGGCGCCGTCATCGGCAAGTTTGTCGCCGCAGGCCTGTCCTTCTTTGTCTCGACCTCCTTTTCCAAAAGCTTCAGCCTGTACGGCGAACGCGTCGGCGCCCTGTCGGTGCTGTGCGAAAACAAGGACGAGGCCGATCGCGTGTTGTCGCAACTCAAGATCGTGATTCGCACCAACTACAGCAACCCGCAGATCCACGGCGCCACCGTGGTCGCCAACGTGCTGAACAACCCCGAACTGCGCGCGCTCTGGGAAAAAGAGCTGGGCGAGATGCGTGTGCGCATCAAGGCCATGCGTCAGGCACTGGTGGACGGCCTGAAAGCCGCCGGAGTGAAGGAAGACATGAGCTTCATCACCCAGCAGATCGGCATGTTCAGCTACTCCGGCCTGACGAAAGACCAGATGGTTCGCCTGCGCAATGAATTCGGCGTGTACGGCACCGACACCGGCCGCATGTGTGTGGCTGCGCTGAACAGCCACAACATCGCCCACGTCTGCGCGTCCATCGCCAAGGTGATGTAAATCGGCGAGGCAGGCCTGCCGCAGCGGTTTGTGCAGGACGCCCTGCGCAACCCCTGCAACCAGGCCCTGCTGGACGGCCTGGCCGACCTGCATCTGCCCGACGCCTGGCTGGTCGGGGGTTGCCTGTTCCAGACGGTGTGGAACCTGCTGGACGGCCGCTCACCCGGCGCAGGCATCCGCGACTACGATATTTTCTACTTCGACTCCAAAGACCTTTCCGATCATTCGGAGCAAGCCGCCAACCGGCAGGCACAGGCTCTTTTTTCCGGCCTGGGCGTCCAGCTCGATGTCAGGAACCAGGCGCGAGTGCACCTCTGGTATCCGGCGTATTTTGGGCGCCCCTGCCCGCCGCTGCAAAACGCCTGTGAAGGCGTGGACCGCTTTCTGGTGGGCAGCACCAGCGTCGGTTTGCGCCGGGAAGCCGGCCACATAGAGGTTTACGCACCCTACGGACTGGACGACATGTACCGGGGCATCCTCAGCCCCAACCCTCGCGTGGACCACGGGCCCCTGTATGAAAACAAGGTGCGCGACTACCAGGCGCGCTGGAACTGGCTGGGCCGGCCCGACCCGGCGCCACTTGCGGCCGCACGCCGGGATTTATGAAAAAAGTGCCTGCATCCCTTATGGGACAAGCGCAAGCAGCTATACATTTGATAGCAAAATCATGACAACCATTGCCACCATGTATCAGGCGCCAACCGTTGTCGGATCGTAGAAAAAGCGCTCTTCCACAATCTTGTCACCCTCCCAGCGCTGGTGCGCGAGCTCGTCGATGCGCAGCATCGATCCTGAAACGCGCGTGAATTCGAACACCCAGTGGATCACGACGAAGTCACCGTCCACCAGGAAGGACTCGACCGGCAAGGTGCGCATCGTACTGCAGGCGGCGATCACCGCCCGCTCATAACTGACCAGCGCGTCGCGGCCACGCCGGGGCGGCTGGCTGTTCTCCTGCATGCTGGCATGGGGGGCATAAAACTGCTCGATGGCCTCGACGTAGCAGCCCTGTTCCACCATTGCAATGAACTCCTGGACGGTTTGGCGGCTTGGCATGGTGTTGGGAGCTTCCCGGTTCAGCCCCAGATCACGGAGCGCATGGAGATCGAACCGAGCTGGAAACTGGTGTTGAAAAAGCGTGGCGCTTCATGGCTGTCCACGGCCGCTGCCGCATACAGCAGCGGCAGGTAATGTTCATGGGTCGGGTGCGCCATCAGCGCCAGCTGACCGAGCTTCTGGAAGTTCTGCAACGCGTCCAGATTGCCCTGCTGAATATAGCCCCCGGTGGTCTGGTCAAACTCCAGCGCCCAGTCGTAAGCCTGGTTGCCGGCGGCGCCGCGCTGGGCCTGGCGCAGGTTGTGCACGATGTTGCCGCTGCCCACAATCAGCACCCCGCGCTCGCGCAGGCCCTTGAGCTGCCGGGCCAGCGCGTAGTGGTCAGACGGCGGGCGGCTGTAGTCCATGCTCAGCTGCAGCACCGGGAGGGCGGCGTCCGGAAACATGGGTTTGAGCACCGACCAGGCGCCGTGGTCGAGCCCCCAGGCGTCAACGTCCACCCCCAGCGGCGCCGAGCCGCGCTGCCTGACAAAACGGCCGATCTCGCGTGCGGCCGCCGGCGCACCCGGCGCCGGGTACTGCTGGTCGAACAGCTCCTGCGGAAAACCACCGAAGTCATGGATGGTTTTGGGCTGGTCCATGCCGGTCACCCACCAGCCCTCGGTCAGCCAGTGGGCCGAAATGCACAACACCAGCTGCGGCGGCGGGTACTGGCTGCCGAACGCTGCGCCCAGTTCCTGCCAGCTGCGGCGGTATTCGTTGTCGCCAATCGCGTTCATGGGGCTGCCATGGCCGACAAACAGCACCGGCATCCGGTCCGATTTTTTCAGGGAGGTGAATTCGTCAAGCGCCAGGGCGCCGGTCATTTCGTTCATAAATTTCCATGGTGGCGCCCTTGCCTGCGGCCCGGGCGCTTTGCGCGGCATGATGGCGACTTTTACGCCTGTCTGCCGGGGAGATGCTCAGGCATCCGTCGGCCAGACATGTGCAATTTTCCATTGAATGGCCAAAAGAAGTGCCCATCCGGCTTTCGTATTGGTGTTTGCCCTCCATTTAATCGTAAGCACACCTGTTATTATTTGTTGCACTGCAGCATATTGTTGTACAAAGGTCAAATCATGCTTTATCAAGTTTATGAAACCCAGCGTCAGCTGATGGAGCCGTTTGTCGACTTCGCCCAGGCCGCCGCCAAGCTCTACAACAACCCGTTGTCACCCTTGAGCCAGAGCCCGCTGGCGCAGAGAGCGGCAGCCGGCTACAGCCTGATTTACCGTCTCGGCAAAGACTACGAAAAACCGGCCTTTGGCCTGACCACGGTTGATGTGGATGGGGTCGGCGTCGCCGTGCATGAGCGCATCGAGATGGACAAGCCCTTTTGCGAGCTGCGCCGCTTCAAGCGTTTCACCGACGACCCGGCCACCCTGACCAAACTCAAGGGCCAGCCGGCCGTGCTGATCGTGGCGCCGCTGTCGGGCCACTATGCCACCTTGCTGCGCGACACTGTCAAGACCATGCTCAAGGACCACAAGGTCTACATCACCGACTGGAAAAACGCCCGCACCGTGCCGCTGTCGGACGGCGCTTTCGCGCTGGACGATTACGTCAACTACGTGCAGGAATTCATCACCCACCTGCAGGGCATCTACGGCAACTGCCATGTCATCAGCGTGTGCCAGCCGACCGTGCCGGTGCTGGCCGCCATTTCACTGATGGCCAGCCGGGGCGAAACCACGCCGCTGTCCATGACCATGATGGGCGGACCCATCGACGCGCGAAAATCGCCGACTGCCGTCAATAACCTGGCCATGAACAAGAGCTACGAGTGGTTCGAGAACAACGTGATCTACCGCGTGCCGAGCAACTTCGCGGGCGCCGGACGCCGTGTCTATCCGGGCTTTTTGCAACACACCGGTTTTGTCGCGATGAACCCCGACCGCCACGCCACCAGCCACTATGACTACTTCAAGGACCTGATCAAGGGCGACGACGTCAGCACCGAGGCACATGTGAAGTTTTACGACGAGTACAACGCCGTGCTGGACATGGACGCCGACTACTACCTGGACACCATCAAGACCGTGTTCCAGGAGTTCAAGCTGGTCAACGGTACCTGGGACGTGAAGTCCAGGCACGGCAAAATCGAGCGGGTTCGCCCCGAAGACATCACCACCACGGCCCACTTCACGGTGGAAGGCGAGCTTGACGACATTTCCGGCTCGGGCCAGACCGAAGCCGCCCACGGTCTTTGCTACAACGTACCCAAGTCACGCCAGAAGCACCTGGAAGTCAAGGGTGCCGGCCACTACGGCATTTTCAGCGGACGCCGCTGGCGCGACATCGTGTATCCGCAGGTCAAGGCTTTCATTCTTGAGCACAACCAGGGGCCTTCCCTTTCTGCCAATGGCAAGGCGGCTCCAAAGAAGACAACAAAGCCCGCTGTGAAACCCGCACTCCAGGCGGTACCCAGGCCCGCCACCCGCAGCGTCGCTAAAAAGAGTGCCGCCAGGAAATAGAGCGCATCAATTGTGGGGGCGGCGTCGTGAACCTGCTTGCCGAGCGGCTCAATGCCGCACTGCCGCAAACGCAGTGCACGCGCTGCGGCTACCCTAACTGCGCAGCCTACGCGCAGGCCCTGGCCGACGACCAGGCAGGGATCAACCAGTGCCCGCCGGGCGGTGCCGAAGGCGTCACGCGACTGGCCCTGATCACCGGCCGCCCCGCCCTTCCCCTCAACCCCGACAACGGCAACGAAGGCCCGCGCCAGATGGCCGTGATCGACGAGGCCTGGTGCATCGGCTGCACGCTGTGCCTCGACGCCTGCCCGGTAGACGCCATCCTGGGCAGCAACAAGCAGATGCACACCGTGATCGAGTCCTGCTGCACCGGCTGCGAACTCTGCCTTCCGGTGTGCCCGGTGGACTGCATCAGCCTGGAAAACGTCACGGGCGAGCGCACCGGCTGGGCCGCCTGGTCGGAAGCCGAAGCCGGGCTGGCCCGAAAGCGCTATGAAATTCATAGCTACCGGCGCTTGCTGGACGAGGGAAAAAACCAGAAAAGACTTGAAGAAAAAGCCGAAGCCGCGCTGGCAGACCTGCCCGGGCATTCCCGACACACGGACCCTGTGGTGCTGGACCAGAAACGGACCATCATTGAAGCAGCGTTGGCACGCTCACGCGCCAGGCGCGACGCAGGCAACAGCTAGGGTCCTTCTCAGCCCAGCGCGTCATTGACCGAGTCGCGGAACTCGGCCAGGCTCACCGCGCTGTCGATCTCCCGTGGCAAGGCATCACGAATCGAGAACACCCCCAGGATTTTTCCGACCGACGAAACAATCGGCAAATGCCGGAAGCCGCGCTCAAGCAGGATCAGCACGGCATCCGACACGGCCAACTCGGGCACCACACACAGGGGGTTCTGCGTCATCACCTGGGACACCGGGGTTTTTTTGGCATTCAGGGCCTTGGCCAGCACACGGGTCATCAGGTCACGCTCGGTCAGGATGCCCTGCATGACGCCGGCTGCGTCGATGACCAGCACACTGCCGCAGTTGGCCCGGGTCATCAGACAGGCGGCCTGCCAGACGCTGGCCTGCGGCGGGCAACTCACCACATGCCGGTGCGGGATGGATTGAAACACGGTACGTTCAGACATGAGGTTCCTCCTGTCCAGCGGGCATCGGTTAACGCAGGGATGAATTGACCTTGTCCAGCGTGCGCGCGCCCGGGCACAGCGCCGCGGCATCGAGCTGGTTCAGCGGTGTAGCGCTGGTGTTGAGCGCCACGTGCAGGTCGGTCGCCAGCGGGTCGACATAAAGCAGACCGGTGACCACTTCGCCCCGCGCCTGGTGCGTATTCATGTAACTCAGGGCCGCATAACGGTCGGTGGGGTCGTAATCGGCCTGCAGCTTGCGAAACCGCAGGCTGGTGCCGTCGTGCTGCACCACCTCGATCACCTCGCCCGGCGCATAGCTGGCGGTGATTTCCTCGCGCGCGCTGATGAAGTCGATCCGGTTGACCGCCTCGTTGTGTTCGCGCACATAGTCGTAACTCTTGGTGCTGCCGGCGTGATTGTTGAAGGCCACGCAGGGACTGATGATGTCGATGAAGGCGGCACCGCCATGGCCAATGGCGCCCTTGATCAGCGGCACCAGCTGCGCCTTGTCGCCCGAAAAGCCGCGCGCCACGTAGGTCGCGCCCAGCTGCAGCGCGAGAGCCACCAGATCGACCGGGCTGTCGCTGTTGACCACGCCCTTCTTGCTTTTGGAGCCCTGGTCAGCGGTGGCCGAAAACTGCCCCTTGGTCAGGCCGTACACGCCGTTGTTCTCGACCAGGTAGACCATGTTGACGCCGCGCCGCATCGCGTGGGCGAACTGGCCCAGGCCAATCGACGCAGAATCACCGTCCCCCGAGACACCGAGGTACAGCAGGTCGCGGTTGGCCAGGTTGGCGCCGGTCAGCACCGAGGGCATGCGGCCATGCACGGTATTGAAACCATGCGAGGCACCGAGAAAATAGTCCGGCGTCTTGGAACTGCAGCCTATGCCCGAGAGTTTGGCGACGCGGTGCGGTGCTATGTCGAGTTCCCAGCAGGCCTGGATGATGGCCGCCGAGATCGAGTCGTGCCCGCACCCGGCGCACAAGGTGGAAATTTTTCCCTCGTAGTCGCGCCGGGTGTAGCCGACCTTGTTGACGGTCAGCGACGGGTGGTGCAAGCGGGGCTTGGCCAGATAAGTCATGTCATGTGCTCCCTGCCCTGTTGTTGAGCCCTGTCCGCCTGCGCCTTCACATGCGCGGTGATGGCCGCGGTGATGAAACGCGCGGTGATCGGCGTGCCGTCGTAATGCAGTACACGCACCAGGCGCGCAGGATCAACATCGAGTTCGTTGACCAGCAGGCAGTGCATCTGGGCATCGCGGTTCTGCTCCACCACAAACACCCTGTCATGCCCGGCAATAAATTGCGCGACCAGCGCGGGAAAAGGAAAAGCCCGCAGCCGGAGCGCATCGATGTGGATGCCGGCTTCGCTCAACACATCGAGCGCCTCGTTCATGGCCGGGCTGGTGGAGCCGAAATAAATCACGCCCAGCCGGGTCGGATGCTCGGCGGACCGCAGCACCGGCTGCGGCACCAGCGTGGCCGCGGTTTCGAACTTCTTCAGCAGGCGCTGCACGTTGTAGATGTAGTCCGGACCGCGTTCGGAATACTGTGCATAGGCATTGCGCGTGGTGCCGCGCGTGAAATAACTGCCCTTGCTCGGATGTGTGCCCGGCAAGGTGCGCCAGGGGATGCCGTCGCCGTCCACGTCCTTGTAGCGACCGAAATCCTTGCCGGCTTCAAGTTCTTCCGCTGTCATGACCTTGCCGCGGTCATAGCTGCGGCTGTCGTCCCAGGCAAAGGGTTTGCACAGGCGCTGGTTCATGCCGATGTCCAGGTCGGTCATCAAGAACACCGGCGTCTGCAGCCGGTCGGCCAGATCCAGCGCTGCCGCGGCGTGTTCAAAACACTCGTGCGGGTCTTCCGGCAGCAGCAGCACATGTTTGGTGTCGCCATGCGAGGCGTAGGCGCAGGAGATCAGGTCGGCCTGCTGGGTGCGGGTCGGCATGCCGGTGGACGGACCGCCGCGCTGCACGTTGATGATGGTGACCGGAATTTCGGCAAAGTAGGCCAAGCCGAGGAACTCGGTCATCAGCGACACCCCTGGCCCCGAGGTCGCGGTGAACGCGCGTGCACCGTTCCAGCCCGCACCCACCACCATGCCGATGGAGGCAATTTCATCTTCAGCCTGCACCACGGCATAGTTGTGCCGGCCGGTTCCGGGGTCCACCCGGTATCTGGCGCAATAGGACTGGAAGGCTTCTGCCACCGAGGACGAGGGAGTGATGGGGTACCAGGCAGCAACAGTGGCACCGCCATAGACGCAGCCCAGCGCCGCGGCACTGTTGCCATCCACAAAAATCCTGTTGCCGACCTGGTTGCTTCGCTTCACGCGAATGCCCAGAGGACCCTTCAGGTGCTCACTGGCAAAGTCACGCCCCAGATGCAGCGCCTGCACATTCGACGCCAGCAGTTTCTCCTTGCCCTTGTACTGCTCACCGAACAGCTTTTCCAGAACCTCCGGCTCAATTTCCAGCAGCACCGACAGCGCCCCCACATACACGATGTTCTTGAAAAGCTGGCGCTGTCGCGGGTCGCTGTAGACGGCGTTGCAGATTTCCGTCAACGGCATGCCAATGACATGAATGTCTTCGCGAAACTTTTCCGGCGGCATGGGCCGGGTACTGTCATAAAACAGATACCCACCAGGCTCCAGCTCGGCCACATCGGCATCCCAGGTCTGCGGATTCATCGCCACCATCATGTCAATGCCGCCACGCCGGCCCTGGTAACCCCTGCCGCTCACGCGTGCCTCGTACCAGGTCGGCAAACCCTGGATGTTGCTGGGGAAAATGTTGCGCGGGCTGACCGGCACCCCCATGCGCAAAATGGCCTTGGCAAACAGCTCGTTGGCCGAGGCCGAGCCGGAGCCGTTGACGTTGGCGAACTTGATCACAAAGTCGTTGACGGCTTCAATCCTTTTTTTCATGCGGGCACCCCTGCTGCGCGTGTGGCAACCGTGTTGGCATCGCGACAGGACGGTCCGGCCTGCGTGGTCTGCAGCAAAAATTTCTGCATGTCCCAGGCACCGGTGGGGCAGCGCTCGGCACACAGGCCGCAGTGCAGGCAGACATCCTCATCCTTGACCATCACCCGCCCGGTCTTGAGTTCGCCGGACACATAGAGGTCCTGCGCCAGGTTCAGCGCCGGCGCCTTGAGCCGCGTGCGCAAATCGGGCTCATCGCCATTGGCGGTGAAGCTGATGCAGTCCATCGGGCAGATATCGACACAGGCGTCGCATTCGATGCAGGCCGGCGCAGCGAACACCGTCTGTACATCGCAGTTCAGGCAGCGCCCGGCTTCCTTGAAGGCCGTTGCGGCGTCGAAACCGAGTTCCACCTCGACACGTATGCTGGCCAGCGCAATTTCCGCCTTGGCCCAGGGCACCTTGAAACGGGCATCGTTGGAGGTGTCGTTGTCGTAACTCCACTCATGGATGCCCATCTTGGTGGACATCAGGTTGGTCATCGGGTCAGGCCGGCGCCGGATGTCCTCGCCGTTGAGAAAGCGGTCAATGGACACCGCAGCCTCATGGCCATGCGCCACTGCGGTGATGATGTTTTTTGGGCCGAAGGCCGAATCGCCGCCAAAAAAAACATGGGGCATAGTGGACTGGAAAGTCTCCTTGCCCAGCAACGGCAGCCCCCACTTGTCGAAGGCGATGCCGCAGTCGCGCTCTATCCAGGGAAAGGCGTTTTCCTGGCCGACGGCAATCAGCACGGCGTCGCATTCCACCCGCACGTCCGGCGCGCCGGTCGGCACCAGGCTGCGCTTGCCGTTGCCGTCGTAGACCGCCTGAACCACCTCGAAAGTCATGCCGGTGAGCTTGCCCTGGTCATGTTCGAAAGACTTGGGCACATGGAAGTTGATGATGGGAATGCCTTCGTGCTGGGCGTCTTCCTTCTCCCAGGGCGACGCTTTCATTTCGTCGAAGCCGCTGCGCACAATCACCTTCACGTCGCTGCCACCCAGGCGCCTTGCCGAGCGACAGCAGTCCATGGCCGTGTTGCCACCTCCGAGCACGATCACGCGCTGGCCGATGGACGTGATGTGGCCGAAGGACACCGAGGCCAGCCAGTCGATGCCGATGTGGATGTTCTCCGTGATCTCGCTGCGCCCCGGCAGGTCCAGGTCGCGCCCGCGCGGCGCGCCGCAGCCGACAAACACCGCGTCGTAGTCCTGCGCCAGCAAGCCCTTCATGGAGGCGATGCGCTGGCTGCTCTTGAAGTTCACGCCAAGGTCCAGGATGTAGCCGGTTTCCTCGTCGATCACCGACTCGGGCAGGCGAAAGCGCGGAATTTGCGTGCGAATGAATCCACCGGCCTTGGCCTCGCCGTCAAACACCGTGACCTCGTAACCGAGCGGCGCCAGGTCGCGCGCCACGGTCAGCGAGGCCGGGCCGGCACCGATGCAGGCAATGCGCTTGCCGTTTCGGGGAGCGACCTGGGGCATGCGCTGGCGGACATCATTTTTCATGTCGGCGGCCACCCGCTTGAGGCGGCATATCGCCACCGGTTCCGGCTGCTCGCCGTTGTTCTCCTCGACGCGGCCCCTGCGGCAGGCCGGCTCGCAGGGCCGGTCGCAGGTGCGGCCCAGAATGCCGGGAAACACGTTGGACACCCAGTTGACCATGTAGGCGTCGGTGTAGCGACCCTGGCCGATCAGGCGGATGTATTCAGGAACGGGGGTGTGGGCGGGACAGGCCCATTGGCAATCGACGACCTTGTGGAAGTAGGACGGCTGGGCTACGTTGGTTGGCTGCAAAACGCTGTCTCCTTCGCCCCGCTGCAACACCACCGGGTCAGGAGGCCAGACCAGTTTACGCCCGTCCCTGCGCACAGCGCTCTCGGGTGAATCCCTCAGTCCCTCCTCAGCTTTCTCCCCGGTTTCTCCCGGTCCCGCCCCTATTCCTCCTCAATCCCGGGGTGCCCGCATCAGCTCGCCGCGAGGTTTTTATAGACACCGCAGCCCACAAACACATCGTCTACCTGCTGGACAAAAGACATCTTGGTCTGGACCTTGCCCGTCATCGGGTGGGTGATGCCGTACTCCACCCAGCCCGGCCCGTCGCTGGCCTGGTCAATGATGGACTGGAGCAATTGCCCGCCGTCGATGCCGGGGATGTCCTGCACCCGCGTGCCGACCTTGGACGGGTTGCCGCCGAAGGCGAGGTAGCGGCCGTGGCTGTCGAGTGCAAAAACATACATGTCGCGGTCGTGAAACCCCCTGGCGGGCAGCGTGAGGTCGCGCAGGAAGGCCTCTTTCGACCTGTGCTGGCGGTGCGCCACGGCACGCGCCACCAGGGCCACTGCTTCTTCGGCCGACCCCTGCTGCAGCTTGAACGAGGCCACCGACTGCACCAGCGTGCCGGCCCGCGCCTCCAGGTTGACGGCCTGGCTGACCGCGCGCTCCACCATCCGGGCATTGCTCTGGGTGATCTCATCGAGCTGGTGCACGGCCGAGGTGATTTCAGTCAGGCCCGTGCTCTGCTCGGCGCTGGAGGCCGATATCTGCGACATGTTGGCCGCCACGTCGCGGATGCCCGAAACGATCTGGTTCATGTTGATACCCGCCGCACGGATTTTTTCCGCACTGGCCGCCACCTGGCCCGACGACACACCGATCAGCTGGCGGATTTCCCGGGCCGAGTTGGCCGAGCGTTGCGCCAGCGAGCGCACCTCGCTGGCCACCACCGCAAAGCCGCGGCCCGACTCGCCGGCACGCGCCGCCTCCACGGCCGCGTTGAGAGCCAGGATGTTGGTCTGGAACGCCAGCCCGTCGATCACCCCGACAATGTCGCCCATGCGTTTGGCGCTGCCCTGCACGGCTTCCACCGACTCGATGGCCTGGGCCATGGCCGTCGCGCCCTGGTCGGCCACATCCCGCGCCTGGGCGGCCCGGGTGCTGGCCTGACTGGCCATGCCGGCATTGGCCTGAACCGTGGCCGACAGCTGTTCCACGCTGGCCGCCGTTTCCTCAAGGTTGGCCGCCTGCCGCCCGGTGCGGTCCGACAGGTCCCGGTTGCCCATGGCCATGCTTTGGCCCGAATGGGCCACAAAAGCGGCGTTGCTGCGTACATTGGCCACCATGCCGGACAGGGTGCGGCCCAACTCGCCCATGGCCTGGGCCAGCTGGCCGGCCTCGTCGGGACCGCGTCTCGCCAGATCCAGGCGCAAATCGCCGGCCACCAGCTGCCGGCTCGCCAGGATCACCTGCTGCAGATCCTGCGCAAGGCTACGGTGAAAAGCCAGCAAAAAATACAGCAACAGCAGCAGCCCCACACTGCCGGTGGCAAGCACGCCGCCCGGGCTGCCGAAGCCGCCGCTGCCCGACAGGCCCTGCAGCGCCAGCAGCAGCAGCGGTAAGGCCGCCACAAACCCAAGCAGGGCCAGCTTGCCGGCCAGACGCAGCCGGCGCAGCAAGCAGGTGGCGGGAGAAAGCAGCTTGCCAAATATCATGAGGATTCTCCGGAGTCGCGGCATGGAAACCGGCCTGGGGTGGCGGTGCGCGGGCCCGGGGACTGGCGCCAGGGACCTGCGTGGCACACACCCGCACGGCCGTGCGTACACAGGGAACCGCCAGCAAGCATTGCCCGACAGCCAGCCAGTACCGGCCCGGTTACAGTGCTGCACCAACGGATCAGGGTGCTCTCACTTAACGGCTGCGGAGCCTGGAAACTGAAGCCGGGTTATCCCGAAGGGCGCGTTTTCTTTTCAGCCGGCCAGCCTGGAGAAGGCCTGCACCACCTCGGGCGGCGCCTGCACCAGCTCGATCAGCACGCCCTCGCCCGCGACCGGAAACTCGTCATTCGCCTTGGGATGCAGAAAGCAGATGTCGAAACCCGCCGCCCCCTGGCGGATGCCGCCCGGGGCGAAGCGCACGCCTTGGGCGGTCAGCCACGCCACAGCCCTGGGCAGGTCGTCAATCCACAGCCCGACATGGTTCAGCGGCGTGGTGTGCACTGCGGGCTTTTTGTCCGGGTCCAGCGGCTGCATCAAGTCGACCTCGACTTTGAACGGCCCGCTGCCGATGGCGCAAATGTCTTCATCGACGTTTTCGCGCTCGCTGCGGAAGGTACCCGTGACTTCCAGGCCCAGCATGTCCACCCAGAGTTTTTGCAGGCGCTGCTTGTCGGTGCCGCCTATCGCGATCTGCTGGATACCCAGCACCTTGAAGGGCCGGCCCCGCGCCTGTTGGAGCGGCCGGTTCATGAGGCTGCGGCCGCTCGGCGGCCGACCCGGTAAATCACGCCATGGGGGCCGGCACATTCCAGGTGGGGCGTTCCTGCCGCCAGCCGGAAAACCTCGCCCGCGGCATAGGTGGTGGAAACACCTGCCACCACGAGCGTGATCTGCCCGTCGGTCACCAGGGCGCAGGCATCAAACGGATGCACGTGTTCACCCAGCTGGTAACCGGCCGGCCTGTCAACGTCGGTGATCTCTCTGAAGTGTTCGGTTTTCAGCAAGGCTTCAAAGGTTTGAGGGTTCATGGCGTGTCCCGGTTCAGCTCAGACAAACTCGACAATTGGCTGGTCCACGCTGAGCGACTCGCCCCTGGCAGCCAGCACCTTGCCGACCACGCCGTCGGCGGTGGCAAACAGCACGTTCTCCATCTTCATGGCCTCGATCACCGCCACGCGTTCGCCGGCCTGAACCTTCTGGCCGGGCTGCACCGCGACCTCCACCAGCAGTCCTGGCATGGGCGAGAGCACAAAGCGGCTCATGTCCGGCGGCGCCTTGTAAGGCATCAATGCGTGAAGCTTCGCCGCGCGAGGCGTGAGAACCATCGCATCGAGCCGCGTGCCGTTGTGCGCTATACGGATCGCCATGGGATTGCGGCCCACGCCACGCTCAACCTGCGCGGCGAACGGTTCGCCATTGACCGTGCCGCGGATGCGGGCCCCGCCCAGATGCCAGTTGCTACATATTTCATAGCTGCCGGCGCCCGTCTCCACTCGGCTGGAGCCCGATTTTGCTTGATAGTCCCGCACCATGGCCGCCTGGGCGGTGTTGTTGCCCCCGGCGCCCAGGTTGACCACCACAAACTCCTCGCCGACCGTCACGCCGTGCCCGGGCATCTGGCCGCTGATACCCGCAGCACGACCCAGCATACGGCGGTTCACATAAGCGGCCAGCGCCACCAGAAAGTCCGGGTCGTCATGCGGCACGTCTTCGGCGCGGAAACCCTGGGCGTAGTTTTCGGCGATGAAGCCGGTGTTGAAGTCGCCGGCGACAAATTTGGGGTGCGCCAGCAGCGCCGCCTGGAAGGGGATGTTGCTGGACACGCCGCGAATCACAAAGCTGTTCAGGGCCTCGCGCATCTTCGCGATCGCGTCCCGGCGGTCGGTGCCGTGAACAATGAGCTTGGCAATCATCGAGTCGTAAAACATCGGGATCTCGCCGCCGTCCTGCACGCCGGTATCCACGCGCACGCCGTAGAAGCCACCCTCACCCCTGCCCTCTCCCAGAGGGAGAGGGGGCGATTCACTCCCTCTCCTCTCGGGAGAGGGCTGGGGTGAGGGCTCCCCCGCCGCAAACATGGTTTCCTTCGGCGGCTGGAAGCGCACCAGCCGGCCGGTGGACGGCAGGAAATTGCGGAACGGGTCTTCAGCATTGATGCGGCATTCGATGGCCCAGCCATTGCGCTGCACGTCCTTCTGCGCCAGCGGCAGCTTCTCGCCGGCTGCCACGCGGATCATCAGCTCGACCAGGTCCAGGCCGGTGATGCATTCCGTCACCGGATGCTCGACCTGCAGCCGGGTGTTCATCTCGAGGAAGTAAAAACTCTGGTCCTTGCCGACCACAAACTCCACGGTGCCGGCACTTTCGTATCTGACGGCTTTCGCCAGCGCGACGGCCTGCTCACCCATGGCCTTGCGTGTGGCCTCGCTGATGAAGGGCGACGGCGCCTCTTCGATCACCTTCTGGTGGCGGCGCTGGATGGAGCATTCACGCTCGTTGAGGTAAATCACGTTGCCCTGGCTGTCGCCGATCAGCTGGATCTCGATGTGGCGCGGCTCCTCGACAAATTTTTCGATGAATACACGGTCGTCGCCAAAACTGTTGCGGGCTTCGTTGCGGCAGGAGGTGAAGCCCTCGAAGGCCTCCTTGTCATTGAAGGCCACGCGCAGGCCCTTGCCGCCACCGCCGGCACTGGCCTTGATCATCACCGGGTAACCAATACCCTGGGCAATCTCGACCGCTTCCTCGGCAGTCTCGATCGCGTCATTGACACCGGGAATGCAGTTGACACCGGCTGCGCCGGCCAGTTTTTTCGACTCGATCTTGTCGCCCATCGCGGCGATCGAATAATGCTTGGGGCCGATGAACACCAGGCCCTCTTCTTCCACGCGTTTGGCAAAGCCGGCGTTTTCGCTGAGGAAGCCGTAGCCCGGGTGAATCGCCTGCGCGCCGGTCTGTTTGGCCGCCGCAATGATCTTGTCGGCCTGCAAATAGCTGTCGCGGCTGGGCGCGGGACCAATGTGAACCGCCTCGTCGGCCAGCTCCACATGGCGCGCGTCCTTGTCGGCGTCGGAGTACACCGCGACGGTTTTGATGCCCATCTTGCGGGCGGTGAGGATGACGCGGCAGGCGATTTCGCCCCGATTTGCTATCAGTATCTTTTCAAACATACGCCTTCTCCATCGGGGTGAAATCGCCTGCATGCACTTCGTGCATCAGGCGATGTAGCTGTGCTGCTGCGCCGCTTCGCGGCTGGTCGCCCCGATTTGCGATCAGTATTTTGTCAAACATAAGCGTTGCTCCATGACAGGTTTTCAAGCGGGGGCCGCGGAACCGGCTTAGCCGGGCCGCAGGCGCCGCCCCGGAGGGGGGATCCGGCTACACGGAGTGAGCCGAGAAGGGGGGAACTCATAAGGGAATATTCCCGTGTTTGCGCCACGGATTCTCAAGCTTCTTGTCTTTCAGCATCACCAGCGAGCGGCAGATGCGCTTGCGGGTTTCATGCGGCAGGATCACGTCGTCGATGAAGCCGCGCGCGCCAGCCACAAAGGGATTGGCAAACCGCGCCTTGTACTCGGCCTCTTTCGCAGCCAGCTTGACCGGGTCCTTGCGGTCTTCGCGGAAGATGATCTCGACCGCCCCCTTGGCGCCCATCACGGCGATCTCGGCGTTGGGCCAGGCAAAATTGACATCGCCGCGCAGGTGTTTGGAGCTCATCACGTCATAGGCGCCGCCGTAGGCCTTGCGCGTGATCACGGTGATTTTCGGCACCGTGCATTCGGCGTACGCATACAGCAGCTTGGCGCCGTGTTTGATGATGCCGCCGTACTCCTGGCTGGTGCCGGGCATGAAGCCGGGCACGTCGACAAAGGTGATGACCGGAATGTTGAAGGCATCGCAGAAACGCACAAAACGCGCCGCCTTGATCGAGCTCTTGATATCCAGGCAGCCCGCCAGCACCAGCGGCTGGTTGGCGACGATGCCGACGCTCTGGCCTTCCATGCGCGCAAAACCGATGATGATGTTTTTTGCGTACTCGGGCTGCAGCTCGAAGAAGTCGCCGTCGTCCACCGTCTTGGTGATCAGCTCCTTCATGTCGTAAGGCTTGTTCGGGTTCTCGGGCACCAGGGTGTCCAGGCTCAGGTCCATGCGGCCGGCCGGGTCGGCGCTGGGGCGGATAGGCGCCTTCTCGCGATTGTTCAACGGCAGGTAGTTGTAGAGCCGGCGCAGCATCAGGAGCGCCTCGACATCGTTTTCAAACGCCAGGTCGGCCACGCCGCTGCGCGTGGTGTGGGTGGTGGCGCCGCCGAGCTCCTCGGCGGTGACTTCCTCGTGCGTCACGGTTTTCACGACCTCGGGGCCGGTGACAAACATGTAGCTGCTGTCCTTGACCATGAAGATGAAGTCCGTCATGGCCGGCGAATACACCGCGCCGCCGGCGCAGGGGCCCATGACCATGCTGATCTGCGGCACCACGCCCGAGGCCATGACGTTGCGCTGGAACACATCGGCATAACCGCCGAGCGACGCCACGCCTTCCTGGATGCGGGCGCCGCCCGAATCATTGAGGCCGATGACCGGGGCGCCGACCTTCATGGCCTGGTCCATCACCTTGCAGATTTTCTCGGCATGGGCCTCGCTGAGGGCGCCGCCAAACACCGTGAAGTCCTGGCTGAAGACAAACACCAGTCGGCCGTTGATCATGCCGTAGCCGGTCACCACGCCGTCGCCAGGGACCTTGTTGTCAGCCATGCCGAAGTCGGTGCAACGGTGCTCTACAAACATGTCCCATTCTTCGAACGTGCCTTCGTCGAGCAGCAGCTCCAGCCGCTCGCGCGCCGTGAGTTTTCCTTTGCCGTGCTGGGCATCGATGCGTTTCTGCCCCCCGCCCAGGCGGGCTGCGGCGCGTTTTGTTTCGAGTTGTTCAAGAATGTCTTGCATGGTTCGCTTTCTGTATGCTCTCTATTTAATAGCTGCTGGCGCACGCCCTGATTGGGCTGCAAGCAGATTTCTTGCTGCGGTGGAGGCCGGGATGCGGCCACTTTCGACATCGGCCACCAGGGTGGGCAACAAGGCGCTGACCGCCGGGTCCTGCCGAAAGGCCTGCTTGAGCCCCGCATCGAGACGCTCCCACATCCAGGCCAGCGACTGGTGCCGGCGGCGTTCGGCCAGCCGGCCGTTGGCGGTCTGAATGTTTTTGAACTGCGTCACCGCTGCCCAGAAGTCATCGACCCCCTGCTTGTGCAGCGCGCTGAGCTGGATCACCTGCGGGTGCCAGAAGGAGTCGTAGGCCGCGGTCTGCGCCTCACCTCCGTGATTCGCCATCGCGTTGTTGACCAGCCCGAACAGGCGCATGGCCGAAGCAATTTGTGCCTGCGCACGCATGGCGGCATCGGCATCGATGTCAGCCTTGTTGATGACGACCAGGTCGGCCAGCTCCATGACGCCCTTCTTGATCGCCTGCAGGTCGTCGCCGGCATTGGGCAGCTGCATCAACACAAACATGTCGGTCATGTTGGCCACGGCGGTTTCGCTTTGGCCCACACCGACGGTTTCGACGATCACCACGTCGTAACCGGCCGCTTCGCAGACCAGCATGGCCTCGCGCGTTTTTTCCGCCACGCCGCCCAGCGTGCCGCTGGACGGACTGGGCCGGATGTAGGCGCGTTCGTGGACCGAAAGATGTTCCATGCGCGTCTTGTCGCCGAGGATGGAGCCGCCCGACACACTCGACGAGGGGTCAATGGTCAGCACCGCCACGCGATGGCCCTGCGCGATCAGGTAAAGGCCCAGCACTTCGATGAAGGTAGATTTGCCGACACCGGGCACGCCGCTGATGCCCAAGCGGAAGGCCTTGCCGGTGTGGGGCAACAAGGCCGTCAGCAACTCGTCGCCCTGGGCGCGGTGGTCAGTGCGTGTGGATTCGAGCAGGGTGATGGCTTTGGCGATGGCACGGCGCTGCGCGGCGGCGTCGCCGCGCAGAACCTCATCCACCAGTTCGCCGGAAGTCACTTCAGCGCAGCCTTGATCTGCTCCAGCACATCCTTGGCGCTGGCCGGGATCGGGGTACCGGGGCCGTAGATGCCTTTGACACCGGCCTCGTAAAGCATTTCGTAGTCCTGGCGCGGAATCACGCCGCCGACAAACACGATGATGTCGTCGGCGCCCTGCTTCTTGAGCTCGGCGATGATGGCGGGCACCAGGGTCTTGTGGCCGGCGGCCAGGGTCGAGACGCCGACCGCATGCACGTCGTTTTCAATCGCCTGGCGCGCGCATTCTTCGGGCGTCTGGAACAGCGGGCCCATGTCCACGTCAAAGCCCAGATCGGCAAAAGCGGTGGCCACGACTTTCGCGCCGCGGTCATGACCGTCCTGGCCGAGCTTGGAGATCATCACGCGCGGACGCCGGCCTTGCGCTTCGGCAAAGGCGTTGATCTCGGACTTGAGATTTTCCCAGCCTTCGGCCGAGTCATAAGCGGCTGCATACACACCGGTCACCTTTTGGGTATCGGCGCGGTGGCGCCCGTAAACTTTTTCCAGCGCATCGCTGACCTCACCAACTGTAGCGCGCAGGCGCACAGCTTTGATGCTCAGGTCCAGCAGGTTGCCCTCGCCTTTGTCGGCAGCGGCCGTCAACGCGTCCAGCGCGGCCTGCACCGCGGCACTGTCGCGGCTGGCGCGGATCGCCTTCAGGCGCGTGATCTGGCCGTCGCGCACCGCGACGTTGTCGATGTCGCGGGTTTCGATCGCATCCTCGGTCTTGAGCTTGTACTTGTTGACACCGACGATGACGTCCTTACCGCTGTCGATGCGCGCCTGTTTTTCAGCGGCCGCCGCCTCGATCTTGAGCTTGGCCCAGCCGCTATCCACCGCTTTGGTCATGCCGCCCATGGCATCGACCTCTTCGATGATGGCCCAGGCGGCGTCAGCCATGTCCTGGGTCAGTTTTTCCATCATGTAGCTGCCGGCCCAGGGGTCGATCACGTGGGGAATGTGGGTTTCTTCCTGGATGATGAGCTGGGTGTTGCGGGCGATGCGCGAGGAGAACTCGGTCGGCAGCGCAATCGCCTCGTCAAAACTGTTGGTGTGCAGGCTTTGTGTGCCGCCGAAGACAGCGGCCATGGCCTCGATGGTGGTGCGCACCACGTTGTTGTAGGGGTCCTGTTCGGTCAGGCTCCAGCCGCTGGTCTGGCAGTGGGTGCGCAACATCAGGCTTTTCGGACTTTTGGCGTTGAACTCCTTCATGATGCGGCACCACAGCAGGCGTGCGGCGCGCATCTTGGCGACTTCAAGGTAGAAGTTCATGCCGATGGCCCAGAAAAAACTCAGGCGGCCGGCAAAACCGTCGACGTCCAGGCCCTTGGTAATCGCCGTCTTCACATACTCCTTGCCATCGGCCAGGGTGAAGGCCAGTTCGAGCGCCTGGTTCGCGCCGGCTTCCTGCATGTGGTAACCGGAGATGGAAATCGAGTTGAACTTCGGCATGTGTTGGGCCGTGTACTCGATGATGTCGCCGATGATGCGGATGCTGGGCGCCGGCGGGTAAATGTAGGTGTTGCGCACCATGAACTCTTTGAGGATGTCGTTCTGGATGGTGCCGCTGAGCTGGTCCTGCGCCACGCCCTGCTCCTCGGCCGCCACCACATAACCGGCCAGCACCGGCAGCACCGCGCCGTTCATGGTCATGGACACCGACACCTTGTCCAGCGGGATCTGGTCAAACAGGATCTTCATGTCCTCGACCGAGTCAATGGCCACGCCGGCCTTGCCGACGTCGCCCGTCACGCGCGGGTGGTCGCTGTCGTAACCGCGGTGCGTGGCCAGGTCGAAGGCGACCGAGACGCCCTGCCCGCCGGCGGCCAGCGCCTTGCGGTAAAACGCGTTGGATTCCTCCGCCGTGGAAAAACCCGCGTACTGGCGGATGGTCCAGGGCCGCACCGCGTACATGGTGGCCTGCGGACCGCGGATGAAAGGCTCAAAACCCGGCAAGGTGTTGGTGTAAGGCAGGTCCTTGGTATCTTCCGCGGTGTACAGCGGCTTGACGCTGATGCCGTCGGGGGTTTGCCAGTTCAGCGCGTTGACGTCGCCGCCGGGCGCCGATTTGGCCGCCGCCTTGGCCCAGGCCTCCAGGGTGGCAGAGGCAAATTCGGGGCTGGAGGGAGGTTTGGGGGTGCTCATGGCGCGTGTTTCGATGGGTTTGCGCAGCTAGGCTGCCGATTTCGCCAGTTTACATTATTTATAATTATTGATGCAGAATTTAGTTTCGGATAAGATCGCGCTGTCCAGCCCTCTGGCTGCAATCGACTCCTTACCACGACCATGGCCGCTGTTTCACTGACCCCCCGCGCACTTTACGAAGAGGTGGCGGAGCTTTTGCGCCAGCGTATTTTCAGCCGCGAACTGGCGCCGGGCAGCTGGATCGACGAGCTCAAGCTGGCCGAAGAATACGGCATCAGCCGCACGCCGCTGCGTGAAGCCCTCAAAGTGCTCGCCACCGAAGGCCTGGTGACCATGAAGGTGCGGCGCGGCGCCTACGTCACCGAGGTGTCCGAACGCGACCTGGCCGATGTCTACCACCTGCTGTCGCTGCTGGAAAGCGACGCCGCGGGCGTGGTGGCGAGCCAGGCCACCGAGGCCCAGCTGCAGGAACTGCAAACCCTGCACCGCGAGCTCGAGAAAGCCGTGACCAACCGCGAGCGCTTCTTCCAGATCAACGAAACCTTCCACATGCGCCTGCTGGAGATCGCCAACAACCGCTGGCGCGACCAGATGGTGGCCGACCTGCGCAAGGTCATGAAGCTGAACCGCCACAACTCATTGCTCAAAAGCGGCCGTATCGAAGAGTCACTGGCCGAACACCGCGCCATCATGGCGGCGCTGACCGCACGCGATGCCGATGCCACCGTGCAGCGCATGCGGGAACACTTCAGGAACGGGCTGGAAGCGGCGGCTTGACAGGCTGTTTGATCGGCCGCGTGACCAGAAACACCCCCGGCAGGATCAGCAGCGCGCCGACCGCATGGTGCCAGCCCGGCGGTTCACCCAGCAACCAGGCCGCCCCCGCTGCGTAAAGCGGGCCCAGGTACAGCGCCACGGCCACCCGGCTGGCCCCGAGGATTTTCTGCGCCCAGCCGTAGATCCAGTAAGCACCCACGCCGGGAATCAGCGCGGCCACCACCATCAGCAACAAGGCCTGTCCACCCAGGATGTCCGCGCCGGGCCGCGTCGCCTCCCACAGCGCCGGCGGCAGCAGGACCAGGGTGCCGCCAATACAGATGGCGGCCAGCCGCGCCGTCGCGCTCAGGGAACTGGGCCACCTTTTCTGCAGCAGCGCATAAGCGGCCCAGGACACCGTGGCCGCCAGGATCCAGGCATCCCCTGCCACAAAAGACACGTCGGCCAGGGCCGTCCAGCGTCCCTTGACGACCACGTGCACCACGCCCGTCAGCGCCAGCAGCACACCGGCGGCCTGCCGCGCGCCGAAACCCTCGCCCAGCCACCACATCGCCCCGAGGGCGATCAGCACCGGCGAGGCTGAATAGATCAGCGCAATGTTCATGGCCCCGGTGGAGCGCGCCCCTTCATACACCCAGGCACCGCAAACCAGCATGCCCAGGAAACCGAGCACCAGATATTGCCGCCAGGCGCGCATGATTGCAGCGCGTTGCACCCAGAGTTCAGCCCGGGTCAGCACAATGAGGATCAGCGCAGCCAGGGCCCAGCGGCCCAGCGCCAGCATGTAGGGGCCGATCACGCCCGGCGCCTTGCGCGCCACGATGTAGTTGACGGCCCAGAGTGCGGGCACCAGCCACAGCAGGAGCAGCGCCCGGCGCGTCTCGCGTTGCGCGGAATCAAACATGGGCCGCCACCGCAACCTGCCATGAAGAGTCAGCGCTTTCCCCCGCAGCGCCCGGCGCATGGGCCAGCGCCATCACCTCGCGCGGGTGCAGGTGCTTGAGCTTGTGGTCGCTCCAGACCTGGCGCCAGCGCCGCGAACCGGGCAGGCCGTGCCGCAGGCCGAGCATGTGGCGGGCGATCGTTGGCCAGGGCGTGCCGTGTTCCGCGAACGCCCCGGCCATGTAGTCGGCCATCTGCGCCTCGACGGACTCACGCGTCGCTTCGCCGGGCGCCGCGCCAAAAAAGCTCTCGTCCCAGGAGGCCAGCCACCAGGGGTTGTGGTAGGCCTCCCGCCCGACCATCACGCCGTCGAGTTCGCGCAATTGCGCCGCCACCTGTTCGCCGGTGGTGATGCCGCCGTTGATGGCGATGGTGAGGTCGGAAAACTCCCGCTTGAGCCGGTGCACCATCTCGTAGCGCAGCGGCGGCACCTCGCGGTTTTCCTTCGGGCTCAGTCCCTTGAGCCAGGCATTGCGCGCATGCACGATGAAGGTGCTGCAGCCCGCCTCGCTGACCGTGCCGACAAAATCGCGCACGAAGTCATAACTTTCACCCTTGTCGATGCCGATGCGGTGCTTGACGGTGACGGGCACCGTCACCACGTCGACCATGGCTTTCACGCAGTCGGCTACCAGTTGCGGCTCGGCCATCAGGCAGGCGCCGAAGGCACCGCGCTGCACACGCTCGCTGGGACAACCGCAATTGAGGTTGATTTCGTCGTAGCCCCATTGCTCACCGAGCCGGGCGCAGTGCGCCAGATCGGCCGGCTCGCTGCCGCCCAGCTGCAGCGCCACCGGGTGTTCTTCCGCGTTGAAGCGCAGGTGCCGCGCCACGTCGCCATGCACCAGCGCGCCGGTGGTCACCATCTCGGTGTAGAGCAAGGCATGGCGTGAGAGCAGGCGGTGGAAGTAGCGGCAATGCCGGTCGGTCCAGTCCATCATCGGGGCCACGCTGAGGCGGTGTGCGGGGAAAAGACCGGAATTCATGAGGGAAAGAGCGGATGCAGGGGGCATGGAGGCCCCTATTTTCTCACGCGAGCCTGCCGGACGCCGCCATGGGGCCGCAAAAATGACGCCGCAGAGGGTAGGCACCGACACCGACACGGGCGCGCAAGCCGGATAATGGCAGCCTGGGCCGCACCTGCGCCGGCCTTCCCAACACCACGCCATGACCAAGACCGACCTGCCCCTGCGGATGACCTGTTCCACCAGCCCCCCGGAACCATCGCCCTCCTCGCCTTTCTTCCTGCGCCAGCGCAGGACCAGCCCGCGCGCCGCCGTTCTGCTGCCGCTGCTGCTGGCGCTGGCGGCCTGTACCTCGGTGCCGCTGCCGCCCTGGCCGTCGCCCACCGGCACGGTCGCGCCCCCGCCGCGGGTGGTGCTGGCACCGGCGCCCGTCCCCCTTCCCGCCGTCGTCGTCCAGCCCGTCCCCGACCGGCCGGCGATGGCCCCCTCACCTGCCAGCGCCGCCCCCTACAGCGCCGCCGTCGCCGCCCGCTTCCCGGCGCCTTCCGTCATCTACAACACGCCCGGCCTGCAGCAAGGGCGCAGCAGCTTCACTTCGAATGCGGAAATCCAGACCTGGCTGCGTGAACTCAGCACAGCGGCATCGCGCTCACCGGGCCTGAAAGCCGCCGTGCTGCCCATCGGCCAGTCACAACGCGGTGAGACCCTGGAAGCCCTGGTGCTGACGCGTGCCGCCGGCACCGACGCGGCCGCCATCGCTGCCTCCGGTCGCCCCACCGTGCTGCTGGTCGGCCAGCAGCATGGCGACGAACCCGCCGGCACCGAAGCCTTGCTGGTCGTGGCCCGCGAACTCACCGAGGGCCTGATGCGGCCAGTGCTCGAGCGTGTCAACGTCATCATCGTGCCGCGCGCCAACCCCGATGGCTCGGCCGCCGGCCAGCGCGTCACCACGGGCGGCCTGGACATGAACCGCGACCACCTGCTGCTCAACACGCCAGAAGCGCAGGCCCTGGCCCGGCTCGCGCGCGACTACCACCCGACGGTGGTGGTCGATGCCCACGAATACACGGTGGTGGGCCGTTTTCTGCAGAAATTCGGTACGGTGCAGAAATACGACGCCCTGCTGCAGTACGCGACCACCGCCAACATTCCCGAGTTCCTGACCAAAGCCTCCGAGGAGTGGTACCGCCGCCCGCTGGTGACGGCCCTCCAGGCGCAGGGACTGAGTACCGAGTGGTACTACACCACGTCGGCGGACCTGGCGGACAAGACCATCTCCATGGGCGGCACGCAACCCGACACCGGCCGCAACGTCAGCGGCCTGAAAAACGCGGTCAGCCTGCTGATCGAAACCCGCGGCGTGGGCATCGACCGGCTGCACATCCAGCGCCGCGTGCACACCCATGTCACGGCGATCTCCAGCGTGCTCGCCAGCACCGCCCAACGGGCCAGCGAACTGGGCCAGTTGCAGCCCTACATCGAGAAAGAGATGAGCACCCTGGCCTGCAAGGATGAGGCCGTGATCGAGGCCGCACCCACCCTCACCCAGAAGGATCTCGTCATGCTGGACCCGGTCACCGGCGCCGACAGGACCGTGAAAGTCGAGTGGAACTCGGCACTCACATTGCGCAAGATCAAGACCCGTGTGCGCCCCTGTGGCTACTGGCTGTCGGCGGGATCGCGAACGGCTGTGGAGCGGCTGCGCCTGCACGGCGTGCAGGTGCTGCGGGTGGCCGAGCCGGCGTCCATGCTGGGCGACCTCTACCGCGAGACGGCCCGTTCGGCCGGGGTCCGGCAGGACGTGCGCGGCAGCATCGCCGATGCCGGGCAGATCGTCCGGGCCGAGGTAGCGCTGGTGCGCGGCGTGATCGACGCACCGTCCGGAAGTTACTACGTGCCCTTGAACCAGCCGCTGGCCAACCTCGTGATCGCGGCGCTGGAACCGGACACGCAAAGCAGCTATTTTGCGAACCGGCTGCTCGACAGCCTGTCCAGCACCGCGCGCGTCCTGTCCGAACCCACCCTCCGGACTGAAGAGCTGCCCTGAGCGATGCCGTACAAAGGCCCGGCGCTGCATGCGATTTGTGCGACCCGGCCTACAGACAAGGCGGCACCGGCGTGCACTAATGATGGATCACCACGAAAGGATTCATCATGAAAACATTTGCGCTCCACCCCAAGATGCTGACCCTGTCGGGCGTGTTCTACCCCACTGGTTATGCCTTCATCATGTTTCCCG
Organism: Polaromonas sp.; assembly: GCF_029945685.1. Classification (GTDB taxonomy): domain Bacteria; phylum Pseudomonadota; class Gammaproteobacteria; order Burkholderiales; family Burkholderiaceae_C; genus Polaromonas. Next base: position 304,485 of record NZ_JAQSDA010000020.1, read on the forward strand.
AGGGTGCCCAGGCGGAGCAGGCGGCGCGTGAGCTGGAAGAAAGCGGCTTCGACAGCGAAGCCGTCATGCTGCTGGAGCCCGACACCATCCTGCGCGAGATTGGCCGGGTCAACGGCGAGTCTGATGTGATTCTGCCCTCGGTTGGCACCGAAGGCGCCACGGTCCAGAAATATGTCACCCTGGCCCGCGCCGGCCAGCACGCCCTGATGGTGCACGCGCCTTCCGAGAATGAGACAGAACACGTGATGACCGTGGTCAGGAAGCAGCCCTTTTCCTTTGCCCAGAAATACCACATGCTGGCCATGGAAGACCTGGAATAGGACGACCCTCTTGACTGCTATCAAATAAGTAGCTATAGCCGCTTGCAAATAGAGGGCTGGAGCCCTCTTCTATCTAGAAATCTCCGCTGCCGCCGTGCGCCAGGCTCTCGAACTTGGTGATGCGGTTGATAAACGCCAGCTTGACCGTGCCGGTGGGGCCGTTACGCTGCTTGCTGATGATGACCTCGGCCACGCCGGGTTCCTTGCAGGCGTCCTTGGTGTAGTACTCGTCGCGGTAAATGAACATGATGATGTCGGCATCCTGCTCGATCGCGCCGGACTCGCGCAAATCGCTCATCATGGGGCGTTTGTCGGTGCGGGACTCGACACCGCGGCTCAGCTGTGACAGCGCGATCACCGGGCACTGCAGCTCCTTGGCCAGCATCTTCAGGCCGCGCGAAATTTCGCCGACGGCCGTGGCACGGTTTTCCTCGGCCATGCCGCTGGACACACTCATGAGCTGCAGATAGTCGACCACGATCAGGCCGAGCTTGCCGCACTGGCGCGCCAGCCGCCTGGCGTTGGCGCGCAGCTCACTGACCGTCAGGCCGGGGGTTTCGTCGATGTGCAGCGAGATGTTGCGCAGCTTCTCGATGGCTTCGGTCAGGCGCGGCCACTCCTCGTCGGTCAGCGCGCCGGTGCGCAGATGGGTCTGGTCGATGCGGCCGATCGAACCGACGATACGCACCGCCAGCTGCGAGGCGCCCATCTCCATGGAAAACACCGCCACCGGCAGGCCTTCGTTGAGCGCCACATGTTCGGCGATGTTGATGGCCAGCGCGGTTTTGCCCATGGACGGCCGCGCCGCCAGGATCACCAGGTCGCCCGCCTGAAAGCCGGAGGTCATCTTGTCGAGGTCGTAAAACCCGGTGGGCACGCCGGTGACGTCGTTCGGGTTTTCCGACATCTCGGTGACGCGGTCCAGCAGGCTGACCACCAGGGTGTCCATGCTCTGGAAGCCCTGTTTCATGCGCGAGCCCTGCTCGCCGATCTTGAAAATTTTCTGCTCGGCCTCGTCCAGGATCATGGCCACCGCCTTGCCCTGGGGGTTGAAGGCATTGGTGGCGATCTCGTCGCTGGCGGCCACCAGCTTGCGCAGGATGGAGCGCTCGCGCACGATCTCGGCATAACGGCGGATGTTTCCGGCACTGGGCACGTACTGGGCCAGCGAGTTGAGGTAACTCAGGCCACCCACGTCTTCCGCCTTGCCCTGGTTCTGCAGGTGCTCGTACACCGTGATCACATCGGCCGGTTTGGTCGCATTGATCAGGGCGCCCACGGCGGCATAAATCAGCTTGTGTTCGTAGCGGTAGAAGTCCTCGTCGACCAACAGGTCGCCGACCCGGTCCCAGGCGCCGTTGTCCAGCAGCAGGCCGCCCAGCACACTTGATTCGCCCTCGATCGAATGCGGGGGAATGCGCAACTGGGCAATCTGCCGGTCGGCGCTGTAACGGGGGTCGGGAGCGGTTGAAAGTACGGCGGACATGGGTTTCCTGAGAGAGTGCTAAATACTACGCCGCCACAGCGAAAACGCGGTGGATAAAGTTGTGAACAAGCGTGGGAAATGCGGTGTAAATCCCCGCGGGAGATGTGCACAACTGCGCCGGACGGCCGCACCATTGAAAAAGCCGCTCAGGGAGCGGCTTTTCAGGGGCAGCGAGGCCGATCAGGCAGATTCGCCGTACACCGTCACGGTGATGTCCACAGCCACATCGGTGTGCAGCGCAACAGTCACCGGGTGGTCGCCAACAGTCTTCAAGGGACCGTTGGGCATGCGGATCTGCGACTTGGCCACAGGGAAACCCTGTTTGGTCAGTTCGGCAGAAATGTCGTGGTTGGTGACAGAACCAAACAGACGGCCGTCCACGCCGGCTTTTTGCGTGAGCTTGACGGTGGTACCGCTGAGTTTTTCGCCCTGGGCTTGCATGTCGGCCAGCTTGGCAGCGGCGGCTTTTTCAAGTTCGGCGCGTTTGACCTCGAACTCCTTGATCGCCACAGCGGTTGCGCGGCGGGCGCGGCCGGAAGGGATCAGGAAATTGCGGGCGTAACCGTCCTTGACCTTGACGACTTCACCCAGGTTGCCCAGGTTGACGACTTTGTCGAGCAGAATGATTTGCATGGTCGTGTTCCTTACAGGCTGCGGTGCTGGTCGCTGTAAGGCAGCATCGCGAGGAAGCGAGCGCGCTTGACGGCGGTGTTGATCTGGCGCTGGAAAATCGCGCGGGTGCCGGTCAGGCGTGCGGGAATGATTTTTCCGTTTTCGGCTACGAAATCGCGCAGGGTGTCGATGTCCTTGTAGTCGATTTCTTCAACGCCGGCAGCGGTGAAACGGCAAAAACGCTTGCGCTTGAACAGCAGGGATTGGGTATTGCGCTTGGGGCGCTTGTCTTTATTGAAACGTTTTGGTCCGGGCATGATGGACTCCTTAAATGGGGTTCGGTACTGATTCGATGGCTTGGATATGGAAAACAACGCTCTTGCTACCGCGGGCATTGACCAGAAAACCGGTGAACCTGAAGGGTTTGCCTAGGGGCAACTGGCCAGTTTGCTCAGCCAGCGCTCCAAAAGCCACCGCTTTCATCGTCAATTTGACCTGCCGGGTGGAACCTGCTTCTGTCATTTTCGACTCGTGTTCGAGGACGAAATTGGCAGCGGGGATTCCAGCGGGGGTGTAGCGAAGAGGACTGGCCTCGGCGATACAAGCGGTCAATTCAACGCGGTTCACTGCAGAATCATGATCTTGCGCCGATGCGCAGCAATCAGTTGTTCAACAGCATGTGGGGCAACCCGATGAAGGGTCAGGCCGCATACTCCTGCTGCTGTGCCTTGCGGGCTTCTTCCCTCTCGACGTTGCGCATCATGAGGGACGGGCCGGTTTCAGCCTTTTTCTTGACCACGGTCAGGTGGCGCAACACGGCGTCGTTGAACTTGAACGCGTGTTCAATTTCTTCCATCACGGCCTGGCTGGCTTCGATGTTGATGCACAGGTAGTGGGCTTTGGCGAGTTTCTGGATCAGGTACACCAGCTGGCGGCGGCCCCAGTCTTCAACACGATGCACTTTTCCACCGCCGGCGGTAATCATGCCCTTGTAACGTTCCAGCATGGCTGGGACTTGCTCGCTTTGATCCGGGTGGATCAGCAAGACGATCTCGTAATGACGCATAAACTCTCCTTGTGGTTTGGTTGAAGCTGCCCCAGCGTCGTTAAGGGTGCAGCAAGGCGAAGCCCATGATTATATACCACCGCAATATGGCCCCCACGGTTACTCGCTACGCGTAGCGCCCTGCCCTCGAAGGCCGCTGCGCCGGCGGAGCCGGTTCCGCGGCCCCTGCTTGAAAGGGAGAGCCCCAATGTCGCTCGTCGCGCATAGATCCCCTTGCCCCCGAGGGGGGCTGTTCCTGGACGGCCTGCCGCAAACACCCGCCCATGAAAAAAGCCCGGAAACTCGCGTTGCCGGGCTTTTGGGTTGCGGCTGACCGGAAGTCCCGGTCAGTTCAGGGCTCAGCGCACAGGATCAGCACGCAGGGTTGGGTAGCGCACATGCTCGACCAGCTCCTGGATCTTGCGGCTGGGCGCAGGGGTGACCAGGCTGACCAGGATGATCACGGCAAAACCGATAGGCACACCGAAGACACCGGCCGAGATCGGCTGGATTTCCCACCAGAGTTGAACCGGTGAGGTGATGCCGAACAGACCGCGCATCCAGGGCTGGGTGGTGACCATGTAGAAGAACGTGGTTCCCAGTCCGGCGATCATGCCCAGGGAAGCGGCGATGCCGGTGGCACGTTTCCAGAAGATCCCCAGCGTGAGGGCCGGGAAGAACGCAGCCGCTGCGAACGAGAATGCCGCAGACACCAGGAACAGAATGTCGGCCGGTTTCTGGGATGCCACGTAGGCGGCAGCCAGTGCAACCACCAGCAGCAGGACCTTGGAGATGGTCACGCGGCGTGCGGTCGATGCGTTCGGGTCGATCATCTTGTAGTACAGGTCATGGCTGAGCGCGTTGGCAATCGTCAGCAGCAGGCCGTCAGCCGTGGACAGCGCAGCCGCCAGACCGCCAGCGGCCACCAGGCCGGACACCACGTAAGGCAGGCCGCCAATCGCGGGCGCGGCCAGCACGATGATGTCACCACCGATGGATATCTCGTTGAGCTGCAAAATGCCGTCCTTGTTGATGTCCACCACCGACAGCAGCGTCGGATCGACCTTGTTCCAGGCAGAAATCCACTCCGGCAAGGCGTTGAACGGCGTACCGACCACCAGGGTGAAGACCTCATATTTCACCAGCACGGCCAGCGCCGGCGCTGTGAAGTACAGCAGGAAAATGAAGAACAGCGACCAGGTGACGGATTGCCGCGCTTCCTTCACGCTCGGCACCGTGTAGTAACGCATCAGGATGTGCGGCAGTGCGGCGGTACCCACCATCAGGCAGAAAATCAGTGCCAGAAAGTTACGCCGCGAAACGTCGTAAGCATGCTGGGCAGCGGCATCGCCATTGGGGTCGCCAGCAAACTGCTGCGCATGCGGCGGCATACCATTGAGCGGTTTGGCCTTGGTGTCGGCACCGGCTTTTGCAGCTGTCCAGGCCTTCCTGGCCGCAGCTTCATCCTTCGGCAAGGCAGCAAGCGCTTTTTCAGCGGCAGAAATTTCCGACAGCGCGCCATTGGCGGCCTTCAGGTCCGCCACGGTTTTCTCTGCGGCCGCCTTGTCGGCAGCCAGGGCAACGGCCGGGTTCTTGAGCTTTTCAGCCAGGGCTGCAGAGCGCTGCTTGTAGATCTCGCGGACTTCAAGCTCTTTCGGATTGCTGGTCAGCTCTTTTTCCTTGGCCGTCACCTTTTGCAGCTGGAAGCCGTAGATCGCCTGCGGAATCGGGACGCTGGTCTGTTTGACCGACAGCCACACCACCGGAATCATGTAAGCCACGATCAGGATGATGTACTGGGCCACCTGCGTCCAGGTCACGGCACGCATGCCGCCCAGGAAAGAACAAACCAGAATGCCACCCAGACCCAGGAAAATCCCGAGTTCAAAGGCTACACCGGTCAGGCGCGCAGTGATGATGCCGACGCCGTAAATCTGTGCCACCACATAGGTGAAGGAGCACAGAATCGCAGCGACGATCCCAAGAAAGCGCGGCAGGTTGCCGCCATAACGCTCGCCCAGGAAGTCGGGAATCGTGAACTGGCCGAACTTGCGCAGGTAGGGCGCAAGAAACAGCGCCACCAGGCAGTAACCACCGGTCCAGCCCATGATGAAGGCCAGGCCGCTGTAACCGGTCAGGTAAAGCGTTCCGGCCATACCAATGAAGGACGCCGCAGACATCCAGTCGGCGCCGGTCGCCATGCCGTTGTACATGGCCGGGACACGACGCCCTGCCACGTAGTATTCGGCAGCGTCGGTCGTACGGCTCATGATGCCGATGCCGGCATACAGGCCGATGGTGGCGAGCAGGAAGATCAGGCCGATCCACTGTCGGGACAAGCCCATCTGTTCAAGGACGGCCAGCACAATCACAAAGGCCAGAAAGCCTCCGGTGTACCACTTGTAGACCTTGCCCAGGCCTGCCTTGAAGGCAGCATTGGAGGCCGCAGTGTTAGTGCCGGCGTCGTTACCAAACATTCCAGCCATGATTATTCCTCGCTTTCTTCAACACCGTGTTCGATGTCGAGCTTGCCCATGTACCAGGCGTAATAGCCGATGATCGCCACGTAAATCACCAAAGCCCCCTGTGCTCCCATCCAGAAGCTGAAGGGCCAGCCAAAGAAATTGAAGCTCAGCTCGCGGGCGTAGTAGCTCACGACGAACGTCACGACGAACCAGATCACGAGAAGGACTCCCGTGATGTTGAGGTTCTTTCGCCAATAACGGCGATGGTTGTCAGTCAACTGCATAACACTTGCCTCCATCTAACAACACCCTTTCGGGCACATCACGATCGCCACTTGTCCCCAAGCGTGGCCTGCAAGCCGGATCGCGTCTCTTATAAGCCTGGGCCCAGACCCCGGCCGTCAAATAACCACTCAGCTGGTTTGCCGTCAGGAAGACTGCGCTGCTGCGCGCAGTCCCGTCTCGCGTTCCAGCTGGGCGGCCACTTTAGGCTCAAACCGTTTGAGGTGGCGAATGACCTTCACCGCCTCATCAGGGTCTTGCCTGTCGACATGAACCCGCGCCAGCTGATACCAGCCAAACGGGCTCATGGGTTGCAGTTCTGTATTTTTCTTGAGTGCCTGAACCGCTTCGTCAAAGCGGCGGTCACGAATCAGCAGCAGTGCCAGGCCGTACCAGGCCCGATCCATCTTGGGTTCAATGTCCAGCGCGCGGCGAAAGGCGGGCTCCGCATCGGCGTGGCCGCCGATGTCTTCCAGCATGTAGGCCAGGTTGAACCAGGCCGCGGCATTGTCGGGGCAAAGCTGCGCCAGCAAGCGCAATGCGGCGATGGCGCCGTGTTTGTCGCCTTCCTGCGCGAGGACATGAGCGCGGCTGGCCAGGGCATAACGGTCACCCGGCCGCAGCACCAGCATCTGGTCGAATTTCTCGAGGGCCACCAGCTGCTTGCCAAACACCAGCAGCACCAGCGCCTGCAGCTTGAGATACCAATAGGCCAGGATTGTGTTCATTTGCAAAGCTCCACACCAATTTCAAGACAGATCCGGATGCGTGTCAGGGTCGCGGCCACCCAGACAAACAGCAGCAACAAAAACGCCACGAGCGGAACGTGGCGGTCAATGATTTGTTTCGGAGTGATGAAGCGGGCGGCCGCCACAAAGGGTTTGCCGACGATCTGCAGGATCTGGTAGAACAGGTTGCCGTCTTTTTTGGCGCCCGCCAGCAAGCCAAGCACCCACTGCCCGAATAACGCGAGCAATGCGATCTCTGCTATCAATTTAAGAGTAGACGCGGCAAAAAGCATAGGGGCCCTGGCAACAAAAGCTTGATTGTTGCCCCGGTGCTTACCGACTTCTTACAAACTGCCGTACACCGCGGTAAACCCCGTTGAAACCCTGCCTAGGACTTTCCCTTGGTTCTGGCTACCTGCAAAGGCAGCTAGAACCAAGTACCTACAAGAGGGCATTGCGCGCCCGCCCCGCGCCTGACGTGGTCGGCGCAGGTGAGCCAACGCGGCCTAGTTCGCCAACTGCTTCCAGGTGTCGATGACGGTGTCGGGATTGAGCGAGATCGACCCGATGCCCTGCTCCTTGAGCCACAGCGCAAAGTCGGGATGGTCGCTGGGGCCCTGGCCACAGATGCCGACGTATTTGCCCTGGCGCTTGCAGGCCGCAATCGCCTGGCTCAGCAAGGCCTTGACGGCGGGGTCACGCTCGTCGAAGTCCTTGGCCAGGATGTCCAGGCCCGAGTCGCGGTCCAGGCCCAGCGTGAGCTGGGTCAGGTCGTTCGAGCCGATCGAAAAGCCGTCGAAGTACTCGAGGAACTGGTCGGCCAGCACCGCATTGCTCGGCACCTCGCACATCATGATGATGCGCAGGCCATCCTCGCCGCGCTTGAGGCCGTGTTGGGCCAGCAGTTCCGTGACCGCCCTGGCCTGGCCCAGCGTACGCACAAAAGGCACCATCACCTCGACATTGGTCAGACCCATGTCCTTGCGCACGCGCTTGAGCGCTTCGCACTCCATGGCAAAGGCCTCGGCAAAATCAGGGCTGAGGTAACGCGCCGCACCGCGGAAACCGAGCATCGGGTTTTCCTCTTCGGGCTCGTAGCGCGAACCGCCGATCAGCTTGCGGTACTCGTTGGACTTGAAGTCCGACAGGCGAACAATCACCGGCTTGGGCCAGAAGGCCGCGGCAATTGTTGCGATGCCTTCGGCCACCTTGTCGACATAAAAAGCGCGCGGCGAGGCATGGCCACGCGCCACACTTTCCACCGCCTTCTTCAGGTCGGCATCGACCTGCGGGTAGTCGAGGATGGCTTTCGGGTGCACGCCGATGTTGTTGTTGATGACAAACTCCAGCCGCGCCAGGCCCACGCCGTGGTTGGGCACCTGGCAGAAGTCAAAAGCCAGCTGCGGGTTGCCCACATTCATCATGATCTTGATGTCAATCGGCGGCATTTCGCCGCGCTGCACCTCGGTCACTTCGGTCTCCAGCAGGCCGTCGTAGATGTTGCCGGTATCACCCTCGGCGCAGCTCACTGTCACCAGCATGCCGTCCAGAAGCCGCTCGGTGGCGTCACCACAGCCGACCACCGCCGGGATGCCAAGCTCGCGCGCAATGATGGCGGCGTGGCAGGTGCGCCCGCCGCGGTTGGTCACGATGGCGCTGGCGCGTTTCATGACCGGCTCCCAGTTCGGATCGGTCATGTCGGTGACCAGAATGTCTCCGGGCTGGACCTGGTCCATGTCCTTGATGTCGTGCACGATACGCACCGGGCCGGTACCGATTTTCTGGCCGATGGCGCGGCCCTCGGCCAGCACGGTGCCGGTGCCCTTGAGCTTGTAGCGCATCTCCGCCTTGCCCTTGGACTGGCTTTTCACCGTCTCGGGGCGCGCCTGCAGGATGTAGAGCTGGCCGTCGGTGCCGTCCTTGCCCCATTCGATGTCCATGGGACGGCCGTAGTGGTCTTCGATGATGACGGCGTAACGCGCGAGCTGCTCGACATCGGCGTCGGTCAGCGAGTAACGGTTGCGCAGTTCGGCCGGCACGTCGGTGGTCTTGACCAGCTTGCCGCCGGCCTTCTTTTCCTCCGCCGTGGTGAATTCCATCTGCAGCAGCTTGCTGCCCAGGTTGCGGCGGATCACGGCGCGGTTTCCAGCCTTGAGCATGGGCTTGTGTACATAGAACTCGTCGGGGTTCACCGCGCCCTGCACCACCGTCTCGCCCAGCCCGTAGCTGGAGGTGATGAACACCACGTCCTCGAAGCCGCTTTCGGTGTCGATGGTGAACATCACGCCGGCCGCGCCGATGTCACTGCGCACCATGCGCTGCACGCCGGCCGACAGGGCCACGTCGGCATGGGCAAAGCCCTGGTGCACGCGGTAGCTGATGGCGCGGTCGTTGTAGAGCGAGGCAAACACCTCTTTCATCTTGTGCAGCACGTCTTCGATGCCCACCACGTTCAAAAAGGTTTCCTGCTGGCCGGCAAACGAGGCGTCGGGCAGATCTTCAGCGGTGGCCGATGAGCGCACCGCAAAACTGGCCTGGGCGTTGCCCGCGCTCAATGCGGCAAAACTGCTGCGCACGGCTTTTTCGAGGTCTGGCGGGAAAGGCTGGGCTTCGACCAGCGTGCGGATCTGGGCGCCGGCGACCGCCAGGGCACGCACATCGTCGGTGTCCAGCTTGTCGAGGACGGCGTTGATTTTCTTGTCCAGCCCGTCGTGGGCCAGAAACACGCGAAAGGCGTGGGCGGTGGTGGCAAAGCCGGTGGGCACCTGCACGCCCTTGGGGCCGGTCGGCAGCTGCGAGATCATTTCGCCGAGGCTGGCGTTTTTACCGCCGACAGACTCGACGTCCGTCATCCTCAGGTTTTCAAACGGTACGACCAGGGCGGTCGCCTCAAAAAGCTTGGACATGAAAATACTCCGGGAGGTTTAAAAACGGGGGTATCGGCCATGCGCGGCAAGCAACCTTGTGGTTCTTGGAAGGGGTTGTAGCGGGGCATGGTGTCGCAAATCTGGATAATCGACCGATTGTAGAACGTTGCCTGCATGCTTCGTGTAGGCGCTTTGCCACCAAACCAGGCCCGACATGCCCAACCGCACCGTATTTTTCATCTCCGACGGCACCGGCATCACCGCTGAAACCTTTGGTAACGCCATCCTGGCCCAGTTTGAGTTCACGGCGCGTCACGTGCGCCTGCCCTTTATTGACAGCGTGGACAAGGCGCATCAGGCCGTGCGTCAGATCAACCACGCGGCCTTGCTGGAGGGCAACCGGCCGATCGTGTTCACCACGCTGGTCAACATGGAGATCCTGGCCGTCATCAAGGCCCACTGCCACGGCATGATGCTGGACATGTTCGGCACTTTTGTTGCGCCGCTGGAAACCGAGCTGGGCATCAAGTCGAACCACCGCGTCGGCCGTTTTTCGGATGCCTCCAAAAGCAAGGCCTATGACGACCGCATTGAAGCCATCAACTTCTCGCTGGCCCACGATGACGGGCAAAGCAACAGGGACCTGGCCGGTTCCGACGTGATCCTGGTGGGCGTGAGCCGCAGCGGCAAGACGCCGACTTCGCTCTACCTGGCCATGCAGTACGGACTGAAAGCCTCGAACTACCCGCTGATCCCGGAAGACTTCGAGCGCCGCCAGTTGCCGCCGGCGCTGGTGCCGCACCGCAAGAAAATTTTCGGGCTGACGATCGCGCCCGAGCGCCTGGCCCAGATCCGCAACGAACGCCGGCCCAACTCGAAGTACGCGAGTCTGGAAAACTGCCGCGACGAGATTCACGAGGCAGAAGCCATGATGCGGCGCGAAGGCATTCGCTGGCTGTCCACGACCACCAAGTCCATCGAAGAGATCGCCACCACCATCCTGCAGGAAATCCGGCCCGAGCGGCTGGAGTACTGAAGCGCATCGATCGCTCTTTTTTTGATAGCGGCTTGGGTAAGTCCCATAAGGGATACAAGCATTATTTCCATACAAAAGAGGGCCGACGGCCGCAGTCGCCGGCGCAGCACTGGCGCCCATTGCCGTGACGTCTATTCATTCAATAGCAATTACCTATCGGTAGATGCTATTTTTGAGAGTTATACTATCGTTTCGCAAGTACTTTTAACCCGCCTATAGGAAGTTATCCCGATGTCCCTGATCAATACCCAAGTCCAGCCTTTCAAAACCCAAGCCTTCCTCAACGGCAAGTTCATCGACGTTTCAGACGAATCGCTGAAGGGCAAATGGTCGGTCCTGATCTTCATGCCGGCTGCATTCACTTTCAACTGCCCGACGGAAGTCGAGGACGCTGCCGACAATTACGCCGAATTCCAGAAAGCCGGCGCCGAGGTCTACATCGTGACCACCGACACCCATTTCTCGCACAAGGTGTGGCATGAGACCTCTCCCGCCGTCGGCAAGGCCAAGTTCCCGCTGGTGGGCGATCCGACCCACACGCTGACCAAGGCCTTTGACGTGTTCATTCCTGAAGAAGGCCTGGCACTGCGCGGCACCTTTGTGATCAATCCCGATGGCGTCATCAAGACGGCTGAAGTGCACTCCAACGAAATTGCGCGCGACGTCAAGGAAACCCTGCGCAAGCTGAAGGCGGCCCAGTACACCGCCGCCCACCCCGGCCAGGTCTGCCCCGCGAAGTGGAACGAAGGCGCCAAGACGATTGCTCCCTCGATCGACCTCGTCGGCAAGATCTAACCCCCCGCGGTCCAAGCCCGGGCGCTGCACACCTCGGTGTGCCCCGGGCTTTTTTGTTCCCCATTGAAACCGAAAGTGAGTCCGCCATGCTTGACGACGCCACCAAAGCCCAACTGAAAAGTTACCTCGAACGCGCCACCGCGCCCATCGAAATCGTCGCCTCCCTGGACGACAGCGAGGCCTCTGGCGAAGTGCTGTCACTGCTGAAGGATGTCGCAGAGGCGTCGCCACTGGTCACGCTGACCGAAAGCCGCGACGACCCGCACCGCAAGCCTTCGTTTTCCATCAACCGCCCGGGCGAAAACCACGGCCCGCGTTTTGCCGGCCTGCCCATGGGCCATGAATTCACCTCGCTGATCCTGGCGCTGCTGCAGATCGGCGGCTACCCGCCCAAGGTCGAGCAGGAAGTGCTGGACCAGATCCGCGCGCTGGACCGCGACCTCGACTTCGAGGTCTATGTCTCCCTGACCTGCCACAACTGCCCGGACGTGGTGCAGGCGCTGAACCTGATGGCGGTGCAGAACCCGCGCATCAGGACCACCATGATCGAAGGCGGCACCTTCCAGGAAGAAGTCAAGGAGCGCGAGATCATGGGCGTGCCCACGGTCTTTCTCAACGGCACCATGTTCGGCAACGGCCGCATGAGCCTGGAAGAAATCCTCGCCAAGATCGACACCAGCGGCGTGGAACGCGAAGCCAAAAAAATCAGCGAGAAGGACCCCTTCGATGTGCTGATCGTCGGCGGCGGACCGGCCGGCGCGGCGGCGGCCGTGTACGCGGCGCGCAAGGGCATTCGCACCGGCGTGGCGTCGGAGCGTTTCGGCGGCCAGGTGCTGGACACCCTGGGCATCGAGAACTTCATCTCGATCAAGGAAACCGAAGGTCCCAAGTTCGCCCACGCCCTTGAGGAGCACGTGCGCAACTACGACGTGGACATCATGAACCTGCAGCGTGCCAAGGCCTTGATTCCCCACAGCGGACCGGGCAAGGACCTGATCGAGATCCAGTTGGAAAGCGGGGCCTCGCTGAAAAGCAAGTCGGTGATCATCTCCACCGGCGCGCGCTGGCGCAACATCAACGTGCCCGGCGAACAGGAGTTCAAGAACAAGGGCGTGGCCTACTGCCCGCATTGCGACGGCCCGCTGTTCAAGGGCAAGCGCGTGGCCGTCATCGGCGGTGGCAACTCCGGCGTCGAGGCGGCGATTGATCTCGCCGGCATTGTCGGCCATGTGACGCTGATCGAGTTCGACACTGCGCTGCGCGCCGACGCGGTGCTGCAGAACAAGCTCAAGAGCCTGGCCAACGTCGAGGTCTTCACCAACGCGCAGACCACCGAGATCACCGGCGACCAGAAGGTCACCGGCCTGGTCTACAAGGACCGCGCCAGCGGCGAACTCAAGACCGTGGCGCTCGAAGGCGTATTCATCCAGATCGGTCTGGTGCCCAACACCGACTGGCTCAGGGGTGTGGTCGATCTCTCGAAACACGGCGAGATCATTGTCGATGCGCGCGGTCAGACTTCGTTGCCCGGCGTCTTCGCCGCGGGGGACGCCACCACCGTGCCCTTCAAGCAGATCATCATTGCGGCCGGGGACGGTGCCAAGGCGGCGCTGGGCGCTTTTGATTATTTGATCCGCAGCCCGGCGACGGCGCACTGACCCGCCCTACTGGCTGCGCAGCAAAGCCCGCCCCCGGCGGGCTTTGCCTTTTCCGGGTCAACGGTCTCAGGCAATACGAACGCTTATCAACCTCACACGCAGGCAGACGGCACACGTGTGGACATGCTTGAGCAGAAGCGGCCGCCGGGAGACAATGCAGCATCGACCACCGAAACAAAAAGGAAATGCCATGAAAGGCGACGCGCAAGTCATCACCCACCTGCAGGCCCAGCTCAAGAACGAGCTGACCGCCATCAACCAGTACTTCGTGCACTACCGCATGTACAAGCACTGGGGCCTGGACAAGCTCGCGAAGAAGGAATACGAGGAGTCCATCGGCGAGATGAAACACGCCGACAAACTGATGGACCGCATTTTCATGCTCGACGGCCTGCCCAACCTGCAGGACCTCGGCAAGCTGATGATCGGCGAGGACGTGCCGGAAGCGCTCAACTGCGACCTGAAGGCCGAAACTGGCGCCCAGGCAACGATCAAGGACGGCATCGCGCATTGCGAAAGCGTGCGTGATTACGTCTCGCGCGATTTGCTGCAGGGCATCCTCGACGACACCGAAGAACACATCGACTTCCTGGAAACCCAGATCGAACTGGTGGCCAAAGTCGGGCTGCAGAACTACCTGCAAAGCCAGATGGGTGAGCTGAGCTGACGCGGCCCGGAGCCGGAAAATCCAGGCGGGGCAAGTCCCCGCTTTTTTTCGCCCGCCGGCCACCGTACTGCAGTCAGGCCAGCCGGGCGTTCAGCACCCCCACCACCCTTCATTCTCAGGGAAAAATAGCTTGTAGCGCCCGTCGGTAAGGCGGAACCAGCTATTCAATTCATAGCAATTTTCCTGCGCCACGCACTTGCCGCGCAGATCGCCCGGCGCCCTCCGGTCCGGCGCGGGAAGGCATACAATACAAATAGTAATGATTCTCATAAAGAATGGCGTACTTGCCGGATGACCCCGCTCACCCTTCCCCCGCCGCTTTCCGCCTTATGACACCTGTCGCTCCGCTTTCCCCGGCCGCAGCATCCGACCCCGGCACACTGTGCCTGGTGGATCTGCCCGTTCACCGGGTGACCACCATCGCCGGTCTGGCGAGCCAGGGCGGTGAGGCCTTTGCCGGCGTGTTGCAACGGCTGGGCGAGCTCGGCTTCATGGTGGGCGAAACCATCAGCGTGCTGCAGCGCGGCCCGGGCGGGCGCGAGCCGCTGGCGGTCCAGGTCGGCGACACCGTGTTTGCGCTGCGCCGCCATGAGGCGAGCTGCATCCAGGTCAAAGTGCCCGCATGAACGCTGCCACCACCTCTGCCGGCCCGCTGCGCATCGCCCTGGTCGGCAACCCGAACTGCGGCAAGACCGCCCTCTTCAACCTGCTGACCGGCGCGCGCCAGAAAGTCGCCAATTACGCCGGTGTGACGGTTGAGCGCAAGGAAGGCCGCGCCCGCCTGCCGGACGGCCGCGAACTGGCCGTGATGGACCTGCCGGGTGCCTACAGCCTGAGCCCGGCCACCGCCGACGAAGCCGTCACCCACGACGTGGTGATGGGCCTGCGCGAGGGAGAGCAACGGCCGGACGGCATCATCGCGGTGGTCGATGCGACCAATTTGCGCATGAACCTGCGTCTGGTGCTGCAGCTGCGCGCCTTGGGCCGGCCCATGGTGCTGGCGCTCAACATGATGGACGTGGCGCGTGCCCGCGGCCTGCAGATCGACATCGCCCGGCTGTCGGCCGAACTCGGCATGCCGGTGGTGGAAACCGTCGCGGTGCACAACCCCTGGTTTGCCGCCTGGCGCGGCAAGGCCGGCGCGAGCGGGCGTGAGGCCCTGCTGCAGGCCGCCCAGACAGCCTTTGCAGCGCAAAATAGTGAGTCTTTTACGCCTCCAGCCCAATCCCCGCCTTCGCCAGCAGCTATCAAAACAGGAGCGGATGGCGTGCCGGACATGGCCGCCCTGCAGGTGCAGGTCAGGGCCATCCTGGCCGCCGCGGTGCCCAACGCCGGACAGGTCAAGCGTTTCAACCACCGTATTGACGCGGTCGTGATGCACGCGGTGGCCGGTCTGCTGCTGCTGGCCACGGTGCTGTTCCTGATTTTCCAGGCGGTGTTTGCCTGGGCCAACCTGCCGATGGACCTGATCAAGGAAGCCGTCGCAGCGGTCGGCTCTTTTGTGCAGGGTCATGTGCGGCCCGGCCTGCTGCAAAGCCTGCTGGTCGATGGCATCGTCGCCGGTGTCGGCGGCGTGTTGGTGTTCCTGCCGCAGATCATTATTCTGTTTTTCTTCATCCTGCTGCTGGAAGACTCGGGCTATTTGCCGCGCGCCGCTTTCCTGCTCGACAACCTCATGGGCAAGGTCGGGCTGTCGGGTCGCGCCTTCATTCCGCTGCTGTCGAGTTTTGCCTGCGCGATTCCCGGCATCATGGCCACACGCACCATCCCGCACTGGCGCGACCGGCTGGCCACCATCATGATCGCGCCGCTGATGACCTGCTCGGCCCGGCTGCCGCTGTACGCGCTGCTCATAGGCGCCTTCATTCCCGACAGCAAGGTGGGCTTCTTCAACCTGCAGGGCCTGACGCTGTTTGGGCTTTACGTTCTGGGCATTGTGTCGGCCATGGCGGTGGCCTGGGTCTTCAAGCGCACCTGGTCCAAAAGCAGCTACCAGCCGCTGATGCTGGAGTTGCCCCCCTACCGCGTGCCGAACCTGCGCAACCTGCTGCTGGGCCTGTGGCAACGGGTCGAAATTTTCATGCACCGCGTCGGCACCATCATTTTTTCACTGATGGTGGTGTTGTGGTTTCTGTCCACCTTCCCCGGCCCGCCGGAAGGCGCGACCGGCGCGGCCATCCAGTACAGCTTCGCCGGCATGATCGGCAAGGCGCTCGAGGTGGTGTTTGCACCCATCGGTTTCAACTGGCAGATCTCGATCGCGCTGGTGCCGGGCATGGCCGCGCGTGAAGTGGCGGTCGGCGCCCTTGGCACCGTCTATTCGCTGTCGGCCTCGGGTGACGACGCCGCCGCGGCCCTCAGCCCCCTGATCGCCCGGAGCTGGTCCACCGCCACGGCTTACTCGCTGCTGGCCTGGTATGTGTTTGCGCCGCAGTGCATCTCGACCCTGGCCGTGGTCAAGCGTGAAACCAACTCCTGGCGCTACCCCTTGCTGATGGCCGCCTACCTGTTCGCGCTGGCTTACGCCGCCTCGTTTGTCACCTACCGCGTCGCGCTGGCGCTGACGACATGACGGCCGCGCTGCTGCAAACTCTGCTGGTGTATGCCGTGGTCGCGCTGTGCACCGCCTATTCCCTCTGGCGCCTGCTGCCCGCCGCCCTGAAGCGGCACGGGGCCGCAGCGCTGATGTCCCGCTTCCCGCGCCTGCAGGCGTCCGCACGCCTGCGGGCGCTGATGCAGCAGCCGTCCGGTTGCGGCTCGGGCTGCGGCAGTTGCAGCAGCAATGCCTCCAGGGCGGCGCCGGTCGCGCAGGAACACAAGATCCAGCTGGTTCGGCGTCGCTGAAAAAACCCCTGCGCGCCGGAGCTTTCGGCGCCCTCGCCAGGCCCGGCAAAGTCAGGCGACCTCCTTTCCTGTTCCCTGTTCCCTGTTCCCTGTTCGCCACGCCTGCGTGTCGGGGGTAAACAAAACAGGCTTTTTTGCTTGCAAGTTATTACGAATCATTATCATTTGATATACACTCGCTGCGACACCTGACCAGCCAGCCAGCTCGCATCCGCCAGGAACTGCCGAGCCCAGCCAAGCCAACGACTCAACCATTCCACGCCGATCCGGCGGGACCCTGCCTGGAGGCCACTTGGCACATCTTTCCCATCCCAAGACGCGCGCTGCGCGCAGCAAACCATCCCGTGGCCGCGCCCTTGCGGCTTTCGCGCCCGTCGCGCCTGGCTACAGCGCGTTGCCATCGTCCGAAAAAGCGGTACTGCCCCTGGGCGCGCTGATGCTCGCGGTGTCCATGGCCGGCTGGGCCCAGACCCCGCCAGGCGGCGCCACGGATGCCCCGGCGGCCACATCGGCCAGCGACAACACCCTGGCCCCGGTGACCGTGATCGCCCCGCGCGACCGAGCCGCGCAAACCTACCAGAGCGGAATCACCAGCGTCGGCAAGGTGCCGGTGCCCGCCAAGGACATTCCGCAATCACTGACCGTGGTCAACGAAAAACTGATCCACGACCAGGGCAAGGACAGCTTCAAGGGTGCACTGGAGAACGTCGTCGGCATCACCTTCGAGGCCGGTGAAGGCGGGCGCGTCGGCGACAACATCCGCCTGCGCGGCTTCAGCGCGGCCGGCGACATCTACCAGGACGGCATGCGCGACATCGCGCAGTACAACCGCGATCTCTTCAACGTGGACCGCGTGGAAGTGCTGCGCGGCGCGGCGTCCATGCTGTTCGGCCGCGGCTCCACCGGCGGCGTGATCAACCAGGTCAGCAAGCAGGCGCGCATGATCACCGAGCACGAGGTCAATGCCACGGTCGGCACCGATGGCTACCAGCGCTACCAGGGCGACTTCAATTTCAAGCTCGAAGGCGACGCTGCCCTGCGCATCAACGCCATGGCCACCGACGGCGAGGGCCGCGGCGACAACGCCGGCGCCTCCACCCATCGCCGCGGTCTGGCGCTGGACTACCGTTTCGGCATAGGCACGGCCAACGAGTTCGAGATCAGCTACTACCACCTGAACTACAACGACAAGCCCGACTGGGGCTTTGCCTGGCTCGAGAACCGTCCGGCCCCGGCGCCCACCAACCGCTACTGGTACGGCCTGGACAGTGACTTCCAGAAGGACAAGGCCGATGCGCTGACGCTGTCGCACACCCATCGCTGGAGCGACGGCAGCAGCCTGAAGACGACCGTGCGCGACGGCTACTATTCGCGCTCCATGTGGGCCACGCAGTCGAGCTTCGCGGCCGGCACCACGGCGGCCAACATCAATGACGCCACCGTGGTGAACCGTCGTACCAACGCCAAGGCCGGAGAAGAGCACCACACCTTCCTGCAAAGCGACTACCTGACCACCACCTCCTGGTTCGGCCGCAAGAACAGCATCCTGCTCGGTGCGGAATACGCAGTGGAGAATTCCAGCCGCTCGACCTATCCGTCGCTGGTCACGGCCAAACCGCCCACCACCGCCGGCAACCCGGGCAGCACCGGCATCAGCGGCAACCTAAGTGAGCGCGTGGCCACGTCCTTCAAGGCAAGCACGCTGGGCCTGTACGTGCAGGACACGATTGAACTGACACCCCAGTGGAAGCTGGTGGGCGGCCTGCGTGTGGACCAGTTCCAGGGGAACTTCGACCGCTCGGGCAACACGGCTCCCAACAACACCGCGCTGTCCCGCTCGGACAGCCTGCTGAGCAAGCGCCTGGGCCTGATGTACCAGCCCACCGAGGAAGCCAGCTACTACGCCGCGTGGGGCACCTCGTTCAACACCTCGGGCGATCTTTACCAGTACGACCCGCGCTCCGCCAACACGCCGCCCGAAAGCAGCCGCAACATGGAAATCGGTGCGAAATGGGAGCTCTATGGCGGCGACCTGTCGCTGCGCACCGCACTGGCCCGCACAGACAAATACAACGAGCGCAACACCGACATCGACACCGCCAACAACTCCTACCTGCTCTCGGGCCAGCGCCACACGGATGCGCTGGAGTTCGAGATCGCCGGCCGCATCACGCCGCAGTGGGATGTGTTTGCGGGCATCGGTTTTCTGAAGGCCGTGATCGACAAGTCCGGCTCGAACGCCGCGGGCCAGGCTGAAGTGGGCCAGAACCCGGGCCTGAGCCCGAGCCGCCAGGCCAACCTGTTCACCACTTACCGCCTGGACAGCAAGTGGCGCGTGGGCGGGGGCTTTACCGCCGTGAGCCAGAACAAACCCGCCAACAGCGTGACCACCGGCAACCGGGCGCCCGGCTACGTCAAGGCCGACGCCCTGGTCGAGTACCGCGTCAACGCCGGCAACACGATCAAGCTCAACATCGACAACCTGTTTGACAAGGTCTACTACAACACCCTGTACCGAGGTTTCGCGGCACCGGGCGACGCCCGCGCGGTGCGTGTCACGCTGACAAGCAAATTCTGAGCGCCGCACCATTCATGGGCGCTTAAACTTCGGGCGGTTCGCCATCGGTGGGCCGCCCGATGCCTTCTGGAAATCACTGCCATGCTGCTTCGCATTCCTCAAGCCCTCCAGCCGGATGAACTTGCACAGATCCGCCAACTCATTCTTGCCGCCGACTGGACCGATGGCCGCGTCACGGCCGGCAGCCAGAGCGCCAGTGTCAAGAACAACCGCCAGTTGCCCGAAGCCTTGCCCGCCGCGCAGCAGGCGCGGCAGATGGTGTCGGTGGCGCTCGCGCGCAACCCGATGTTTGTGACCGGGGCCCTGCCCAAATCGGTCTACCCTCCGCTGTTCAACCGTTATGGCGGCGAGAGCAACTACTTCGGCGACCACATCGACAACGCCGTGCGTACCCATGCCGCCAGCGCGCGGCATGTGCGCACCGACATCTCCTGCACACTGTTTCTCAGCGACCCGGCCAGCTACGACGGCGGCGAACTGGTGGTGCAGGACACCTATGGCGAGCAGCGCATCAAGTTCGAGGCGGGCGACCTCGTGATGTACCCGGGCAGCTCGGTGCACCGCGTGGAACCGGTCACGCGCGGCGAGCGCCTGGCCTGCTTTTTCTGGATCGAGAGCATGGTCCGGCAGGACGCCCAGCGCCGCCTGCTGTACGACATGGACATGGCCATCACGGCCCTGCGGCAGAAGCAGTTGCAGCAGGCAGCGGACAAGCCCGCGGGGGCGGCCGAAAGCCCGGAGGTCGTGCGCCTGACCGGCTGTTACCACAACCTGTTGAGGATGTGGGCCGAGGTCTGAACGCCTTGCCCTCCCTTTCTCCTTTCTCCTTTTCTCCTTTTCTCTTTTTCCCCTTTTTCCCGCTTCCCGGTTGCCTCTCTATGGATAGCAACTGACGCCCTTCCTACAGGGGTGACCACGCCTTTGGGCTGCTTTTCCTGAAGAATGCCAGCGCACAGTGGGGATAAAAAAGATAATGATTGCAAATGCGATCGATTCGTATTTATAATAACTCCAAATCCTGAAATTTTCCTCCATCAACCAGCAAGCCAATCCCATGATCGTCTGCGTCTGCCGCCGAATCTCCGACCGCGAAATTGCCCGCCACGCCCGCGCGGGCATGGGCTTTGACGAGATCCAGTTCGAACTCGGCGTCGCCACGCAATGCGGTCAGTGTGAAGGGTGTGCGCGGGACGTGGTGGCGCAATGCAGCGCCACCTGTCCCACGGCCAACATCAAGCTCGCCGACTCCTCTCTGGAAGGCAGCTCGTGGAATCCTCTTTCACCCTCTTTGCAAGCCTCGCCGGCAGCCTGATCCTGACGATCAGCCCGCTCTGGTGGATCTTCCGCCGTTAGTGCGCTCCCTTCTGCCCGCCTGGTTCCCGCACACGCGTTCCTCCCTTCGCATCCGCTAGACTTCCGATGAACGCTCCCGCCATTTCGGGCTCCAACACCCCTGCACTTCCGACAAGCCCCGTGCGATTGCCGATCAGCCGCAACATCGTTATTGCCGCCAGCGTGGTCATCTTCCACGTGGCTGCGTTGTGGGCGTTGCAGAACGGCCTGCTGCGCCGGGCGGTGGAACAGGTGGTGCCGGCCGAACTGCTGACGCGCATCATCGAAATCGAGCCACCCAAGGTGGCGCCACCGCCGCCGCCCCCCAGGCCCGCACCCAAAACAGTCAAGCTGCCGCCGCCCCCCATGCCCATGGCCATTCGCGACCCCGCGCCGGCGCCCAATGCGCCCACCGGCGTGATTGAACCGCAGCCGCCTGCACCCGTGGTGTTGGCCCCGGTGGCGCCTGCCCCGGCGCCTCCCGCCCCGCCCGCCCCGGCGCGTCTGGTGGAAATCACGCAGGGCGAAACCGAGTACATCCGGCCGCCGCGTCCGGTCTACCCGACCCTGAGCAAACGCAGCGGCGAAGCCGGCGTGGTGATCATTGCCGTTTACTACAGCACCTCGGGCCACGCCAGACGTGCCGAAGTCTTCAAGTCCAGCGGCTTCGAGCGCCTGGACCGTGCCGCACGCGAAGCCGTGATGGCCTCACAGGTCACCCCTTTCCGGCGGGCGGGTGTCAATGACGACACCCAGTTCCTGCTCAAAGCCCCGATTAATTTTGTTCTGGAGTAACTCATGAATTCACAATTTGGCCTGATGAACGTCTGGACGCAGGGCGACTTCATCACCCGGGCGGTGGCGCTGCTGCTGATCGGCATGTCGCTGGCCTCCTGGATGGTCATCATCATCAAGACGCTGGACGTGCTGAAGTACAAGAAGATTGCCCGCAGCGCCGAAGACTTCTGGCACAGCGAAGACTTCGCCGCCGGCCTGGCCAGGCTGGGCAACGACCCGGCCAACCCATTTCGCCAGCTGGCCATCGAAGGTCGGGAAGCCACCGCCCACCACCGCAACACCCGGGCGCACCTGCACGATGCGCTGGACGTCAGTGACTGGGTCACGCGCAGCCTGCGCAACACCATCGACGAGTTCACCTCGCGCCTGCAATCGGGCCTGGCCGTCCTGGCCTCGGTCGGTTCCACCGCGCCCTTCATCGGCCTGTTCGGCACGGTCTGGGGCATCTACCACGCGCTGCTGGCCATCGGAACGGCCGGCCAGGCAACCATCGACAAGGTGGCCGGTCCGATCGGCGAGTCGCTGATCATGACCGCGCTGGGCCTGGCCGTCGCCATTCCGGCCGTGCTTGGCTACAACGCGCTGGTGCGCGGCAACAAGGGTGTGCTGCACAAGCTCAACCGTTTTGGCCACGACCTGCACGCCTACTTCGTGACCGGCGCGCGCGTCACCAGCAGCGGCCCCGCCAATGTCGTGCCCATGAAAAAAGCCTGACGCACAGGGAGCACGCAACATGGCCTTCGGAACCCAGGACGACACCGACGAGGTGATGAACGAGATCAACATGACGCCGCTGGTCGACGTGATGCTGGTGCTCCTGATCATCTTCATCATCACCGTACCGGTGATGAAACACGCGGTCAACATCGATTTGCCGCGCGCCACCAACGAGGTGCAGAACGTCAAGCCCGAGACGGTGCGGCTCACGGTCGATGCCGACGGCGCCTACTACCTCAACGAGGCCAGGATCGAGGATGCGGCGCTGGCGCCCAGCTTCCAGGCGGCGGCGGCGAAGGAACCGCAACCCGAGTTGCACATCCGCGGCGACAAGGCGGTGCGTTACGAACGGGTGGCCCAGGCCATGGCGGCGGCGCAGCAGGCCGGGCTGCGCAAGATCGGCTTCATCACCGAACCGGTCCAGCCCTGACGGCTGGTGCCTGCGCCCGCCCGCATGACCTGGGGCTTCACCATCCCGGGCATTTTGCTGCCTGCTGCCCGCGTTCTTCAACAAGTCCAACGGCGTATTTTTCCCGAAAAAATCGGGCAGTCGCTTGACTTTTAATTGAGAATAGTTATCATTACGGTAACGACCACCCATCAGACCCACCCGGGTCCACTCCCATGTCCCCTGCACAGCCTGCCTCCGCCACCCCGAGCCTGCCGTCTCACCGCAACGACCACGCGCAAGCCACCCCATCCGCAGCGCCCGTCCACAGCGCAGCCGCTTGCGCCGTGAACAGCAACGAGTTGCTGCGCGGCCAGAAGGCCGTGGACATCGTGCACAACGGCTCGACCTACCGCCTGCAGGCCACCCGTCTGGGCAAGCTGATCCTGACCAAGTAGCCGACAAGTTTCATCGTGGGACGATCCGGGGCCGGCAACGGTCCCACAGGTCGTTTTTGCCAGCCAGCCACCCGCCTTTCGGGCAGTTGCATTAGCCAGGCTTTTTTTCGCCATACACCATGCAAAAAGCCGACCCCGGGGTCGGCTTTTTTGTTGAAAACAGGCTCCAGCCCTTTTCCGACGGGCGCAGCCAGCTACCAATTAGATAGCATTCTCCATTTGACCAACGGTCGTTACAAACCGATGGCGGCCATGCCGGCACGCGCGATCTGCGCGTCTTCACTGGACTTCACGCCGCTGACACCGACCGCGCCCAGGCACTGGCCGTCCTTCAGGATGGGGACGCCGCCTTCGAGCAGGCCCTTGAGATCCGGCGCGCTCAGGAAGGAGAAACGTCCCCCGTTGATCATGTCTTCGTAAATCTTGCTCTCGCGCCGGCCCATGGCCGCCGTGTGGGCCTTGGCGGGCGCAATGTGGGCGGAAATGGGCGCGGCTCCGTCCAGGCGCTGCAGGTGCAGCAGGTGGCCGCCGTCGTCCACAATGGCAATCGTCACCGCCCAGCTGTTTTTTGTTGCTTCTGCGGCGGCGGCAGCGGCGATGGCCTGCACATCGGAAAATTCCAGCACTGTTTTTGATTTCATGGTTTCCAGGTTTCCAGGTTTCCAGGTTTTGTTTGGGTAAAACGTCAAGCATACGCAACTTTGCGGGCAGTTCCGGGTCCCATTGCCAACCTGAAAACTTATAGAACCCTGACAAATAGTAGGCAGTCCACAGGGTTAATCCTTGAAAACTGCCGCCGTCCCCTAAAATGAAATTGCCCGCATATGCAGGCCTCTACTGGAGAAGACCCTATGAATGACAATGTTCAAACCCTGGACCATGGCTACGTTGGCTCTGCCGAGCAACGCAACCGGGTCCTGCGCAACACTTACTGGCTGCTGGCACTGAGCCTGCTCCCCACGGTGCTGGGCGCCTGGGTGGGCGTGGCCACGGGCATCACCGCCTCCCTGAGCGGCGGGCTGGGCCTGGTCGTTTTCCTCGGTGGCGCCTTCGGCTTCATGTACGCCATTGAGAAGACCAAGAACTCTGCCGCCGGCGTGCCGGTTCTGCTGGCCTTCACATTCTTCATGGGCCTGATGCTCTCGCGCATGATCGGCATGATTCTCGGCTTCAAGAACGGCAGCGAGCTGATCATGACCGCCATGGGCGGCACCGCCGGCGTGTTTTTTGTCATGGCCACCCTGGCCAGCGTCATCAAGCGCGACATCTCCGGCATGGGCAAATGGCTGTTTGTCGGCGCCCTGGTCGTGATGGTGGGTGCCATCATCAATGTGTTTGTCGGCTCCACCGCCGGCATGATGGCGATCTCGGTCGCCGTGATCGGCATCTTCAGCGCCTACATGCTGTATGACCTCAAGCAGATCCTCGATGGCGGCGAGACCAACTACATCAGCGCCACACTGGCCCTGTACCTGGACCTGTTCAACGTGTTCCAGGCCCTGCTGGCCCTGCTGGGCATCATGGGTGGCGAGCGCGACTGAGCTTGTTCCCGTTCCGGAAAAAGGGCCTTCGGGCCCTTTTTTCATGGACTGTCTCGTCGCGACGACCCCGCGCCAGCCGGCGCGTCCCGGCGACAAGCCTGCAAACCCATGACTCGGGCGATCCCGGAACGCTATGGATTACATAGCAAACACTCCCATTCCCAAAAGGGGCAACGTCATATTTGACTAAAAACCCCCGGCCAGCTCAGCTTGCGCTGGATCAACAGAGTTCGCGTTAACCCTTATAAAGATGTACATTAAATCCATCTTCTAACTACACTGCATGCAGGCACCCGGACAACAGAGATCCGGATGCCTTCAAAGTAGAAAGAAGGTTGTTTGTATGCGTACCCCTCATTCAAGGAATTTTTCGCTCCTGGCCCTCGCTGCCGCCCTCGCGCTGGCCAGTCTGGGCGCCGCGGCGGCGCCGGCCGCAGCGACCCAGAACGGCGCATCGCCCGCTCCGGCCACTGAGCAGGCCAGAAGCGCCGTCAGGAAGTACACGCTTGAAACCGGCATCGTCAACGGCAAGATGGTGTTCATCGACGACCGCGGCCAAGCCAACCCGCTGCTGCGCGCCAATGTGGGCGACACGGTGGAGATCCACCTCAAAAGTGGCGAAGGAGCACAGCACGACATCGCGATTCCGGAGCTGAAGGTCCAGTCGCAGAAATTCGACGCCGCCAGCGGCCCCACCACCCTGCGTTTCACCGTCACGCAGGCCGGCAAATTTGCCTACTACTGCACCATCGCGGGCCACCGCCAGATCGGCATGGAAGGCGTGTTCGAGGTCGCCGGCACCGGCATCGCCGGGGCGGCACCAAAGGCCGCAGCCAGGACAAGCGGTGGGCCCGGCGCCGAGCTGTACACCGCGCCCGCTGTGCGGCCCGCCGATGCGGCCGCCGTGAGTGTGGCGATGGACCCGGCGGCCGTGCCCACCCCCATAGGCGCACGTGCCCCGCAGCACCTGAAGTACCGCCTGGAAACCGTGGAACTGGCCGGCAAGCTTGACGACGGCACCAGCTTCACCTACTGGACCTTTGACCGCAAGGTGCCCGGTCCCATGCTGCGCGCCCGCATCGGCGACACCATCGAGCTGACCCTGGCCAATGCCCGGGACAGCAAGATGATTCATTCCATCGACCTGCATGCGGTGACCGGCGGTCACGGTGGCGGCGAACACACCCAGGTCGGCCCCGGCCAGGAAAAAACCATCACCTTCAAGGCGCTGAACGCCGGGCTGTTTGTGTACCACTGCGCCACGCCACTGGTGCCGCAGCACATCTCGGCCGGCATGTACGGCATGATTCTGGTCGAGCCCGAAGGCGGCCTGGCCAAGGTGGACCGCGAGTACTACGTGATGCAGGGCGACATGTACACCACCCGCCCGCACGGCGCCAGGACACACCAGGATTTCGACCTGGACAAGATGGCGGCCGAGCTGCCCGACTACTACGTCTTCAACGGCGCGGTGGGCTCGCTGACCAAGGAGCACAAGCTCACCGCCACGGTGGGTGAGACCGTGCGCATCTTCTTTGGTGTGGGTGGCCCGAACAAGATCTCGTCTTTCCACGTGATCGGCGAGATCTTCGACAAGGTCTACAGCGAAGGCTCTGTGAGTTCGGTCAAGCGTGACGTGCAGACCACGCTGGTTGCGCCGGGCGGTGCCACCATTGTCGAGTTCAAGGTGGACTACCCGGGCAGCTACCTGCTGGTGGACCACGCCCTGTCGCGGGCCGGCAAGGGACTGGTCGGCACGCTGGAAGTTGCCGGTGCCGCCGATGCAGGCATCTACAAGGCACACACGCCAGGCAAGGCAGCGGCCACCCACTGAGCGGCCGGCCAACCGCCTGACCCGGGCTGTCCGCTGTCATGGCGGACAGCCTTTTTTATGTCCTCAAGGGACGGCGCCGACCGGGAGCCGCTCGAACACGGCCATCGATTCCACATGCGCGGTGTGCGGAAACATGTTGACCACGCCGGCCGTGGTGCAGCGGTAACCCGCGTCATTGACCAGCACGCCCGCATCACGCGCCAGCGTGGCCGGGTTGCAGCTGACATACACGATGCGCTGCGGCGGTGTCCAGTTGCCGATCTGCAGGTTTTGCTGCCCGCCGGCGTCGTCACAAGGCACACCGGTGACGATCTGCTGGTGCAGCGCAGCCAGGGCCTTGAACAGCTCGAACGCGCCTTCGCGCGGCGGGTCAACCAGCCACTTGTCGGCAGCGCCGTCCTTCACGAGCATGCCGGGTGTCATCTCGAACAGGTTGCGCGCTACAAATTTAGTAGCTGCCAGCGCCCGCCCCTTCTGGGCGGAGGCCTTGTTTGATTCGTAATTCTCGCGCGAACGGGCAACCAGCACCTCGCTGCCCTCGATGCCCAGCACCTCGCGCGCCTGGGTGGCCAGCGGCAAGGTGAAATTGCCGAGGCCGCAAAACCAGTCGATCACGCGCTCGTGCGCCTGCACGCCGAGCAGGCGCAACGCGCGCGACACCAGCACCTGGTTGATGTGCGGGTTGACCTGGGTGAAGTCGGTCGGTTTGAAGGGCATGGTGATGCCGTAGTCGGGCAGGCCATAGCTGAGTTGTGGCCCACCTTCATCCAGCAGATGCACGGTTTCCAGCCCGCCGGGCTGCAGCCACCACTGCAGGCCGGGATGGGCCAGCGCAAAGGCACGCAGCTTCGCCAGGTCGCCCCCCGACAGCGGCTCCATGTGGCGCAGCACCATGGCCGTCACCGTGTCGCCGCAGGCCAGCTCGATCTGCGGCAGGGTTTCCCTGGCATCCATGCCCGCGATCAGCGCGCGCAGCGGCAGCAGCAGGTCGCTGACATGCCGGGGCAACACGTGGCACTCGCGCATGTCGGCCACATAGCCGCTTTTGCGCTCGTGAAACCCGACCAGCACCTCGCCTTTTTTCCGCACATAACGCACCGACAGCCTGGCCCGGTAGCGGTAGTTCCACGCCGGCCCTTCAATCGGCCGGAGGATGTTGCCGGCCTTGAGTTTGCCGATGTGCCAGAGGTTGTCCTCCAGCACCCGCTGCTTGACGGCCACCTGGGCGCCCACATGCAGGTGCTGCATCTTGCAGCCGCCACAGGCGCCGGTGTGCAGGCCGAAATGCGGGCACTGGGGCCGTACACGCTGCGAGGACTCGCGCAGCACCGCCATCAACGTGGCTTTTTCAAAACTCGGTTTCTTGCGGTAGACGCTGGCGCTGACGGTCTCGAAGGGCAAGGCGCCTTCGATGAACACCACCTTGCCGTCGTCCCGGTGCGCAATGCCCTGGGCTTCGATGTCGAGCGACTCGATGGTGAGCAGATCGGGCGGGTAGTCGGTCTGTGCGGGTGCGGGCGGGTGTTGCGGCTGGTGGTGTTTTCTTCTGGACATGCCCCATTGTCTCAGGCCAGTACAGCAGCAAGAAGCCGCCAAACGCAATGAAAGGCTTGGCTTCGGCTCCAGGGCAAGGCGCAGGTGGCGGCGCCCGCATGCCCCGGCCGGGCCCGCCGGTGCTTTCGGCCACGGCATCGGCCGGCGGCAGTTCACGGGCGCAGCGACGACGGGACCACGCAGCGCACCGGGACGCTACCAGATTGATAGCTGCCTGCGCCCTTCCCACAAGGGCAGAGAACCGATTTGATGCATGATCATGATGAGATTCCACCGCCGTGCTTCGGGTTGGCCGTGGACGCCACGGCAAAAAAAAGGGAGCCCTGCACTGCAGGGCTCCCTGGGGATATCGCGGCGGCGCGGTCCGATTATTTGGCGGGCAGGAACCTGGCCGGGTCCACCGGCTTGCCTTGTTTGCGGATTTCAAAATGCAGCTTCACGCGGTCGGTGTCGCTGGCGCCCATCTCGGCAATCTTCTGGCCCTTGCGCACCGACTGGTCTTCCTTGACCAACAGCGTGTGGTTGTGTGCGTAGGCGGTCAGGAAGGTGTTGTTGTGCTTGAGGATGATCAGGTTGCCGTAACCACGCAGGCCGGCGCCGGCGTACACCACGCGGCCGTCGGCAGACGCGATCACCGGGTCGCCGGTCTTGCCAGCAATGTCCACGCCCTTGTTCTTGGCCTCGTCAAAACCTGCAAGGACCTGGCCCTGCGCCGGCCAGATCCAGGCGAGGTCGTCCTCGCCGCCCGGCGTGGAGGCCGACGCCGCAGGTTTGGCGGCGCTGGCGCTCGCAGTCACCGGGGCCGGGGCACTGCCCGCGGGTGTCGGTGGAAGCGGCGTGACCGCGCCGGACGTCACGGGCCGCGACACGGCCACGGAGGTTTCCACCGGCGGTGCCACGCGCAATACCTGGCCGACTTCGATCAGGTTGGGATTTTCAAGATTGCTCCAGCGCCCGATGTCGCGCCAGTTCTGGCCGGTGTCCAACCCGATGCGGATCAGGGTGTCGCCGGGCTTGACGGTGTAGTAGCCGGGCTTGCCGGCATTCTCAAAACCCGGCAGCTGCTTGACGCTTGCGGGATCAACCGCGCCCACAGGCGCACGCCCCATGCCGGCGCCGCGGTCCTCCACCGGCGCGCGACCCAGGCTGCGCGTGCCGCAGGCAGACAGCAGCAGCACCGCGGCGGCCAGAAAACAGCTCGTCAGCAGGCGGCCCGCGCGCTGGCCGCCGCGGCGACCTTCAAGAGCCGTGTAAAAAGACGCTGTCATGGCCGATCCGGCTTGTTCATTCATTGCTTGATTCACCCTGTTCTACAAAGCTGTCTGTTTCTTCTGCGATCCTGGCGCCGGGAGACACCATGAACGCACCCGGGTTCATGCCCGCTCAGCTGGTTCCTGATTTTAGAGGTACAAAGTGCACGGCCTCAAGAACGGTCTGTGTAACACCCTGTGGGGTCCGGTCAAGCACCACCAGCGCCTGGGCACCGCCGGCCACATGCATGGGCGCCACCAGACGGCCGCCGACCGCCAGCTGCTCGACCCAGGCCGGCGGAATCGCCTCGCCGCCGGCGGCCGCAATGATGGCCGCGTAAGGCGCGCCCCTGGCATAACCCACCATGCCGTCGCCAAACAGCAGGTGCACATTGGCCAGGCGAAAGGCCCGCAGGTTCTCGCGCGCCTTGTCGTGCAGGCCGCGCAGGCGCTCGATGCTGTAGACCTCGCTGGCGAGCTGGCCCAGCAGCGCGGCCTGGTAACCACAACCGGTGCCGATTTCCAGCACGCGCCCCAGCTTGCCCGCCGGGCTGCCGGCCCCCTGGCGCAGCAGCTCCAGCATGCGGGCCACCACATTGGGCTTGGAAATCGTCTGGCCCAGCCCGATTGGCAGGCTGGTGTCTTCATAGGCCTGGTTGACCAGCGCCGTGTCGACAAAACGGTGGCGCTCGACATGGCCCATGGCGGCGAGCACCTGGGCGTCCGAGATACCCTGCGCCGCCAACTTGCTGACCATGCGTGCGCGTACCGCCCTGGAGTCCAGGCCGACACCGCTGGTGAGCACGGTCTTGACCTGTTTTTTTGAGTCAAAAATGCCTGAATCCCTTTCCGGATGGGCGCGACCAGCTACCTTTTTGGTAGCAGAAGGCGTCCCGGCATCGGGTTCGAGGCGAACCGGAAAACCCGGCCGACGCGCTGGCGTGGCACCGGCCGCGCTGGCCGCCGGACCGATGGGCTTGAAGGACGGCTTCGGCGTGGGCTTCATGCCGCCGCCGCGGCGGGCCCTGCCCCCGTTTCGCTTCGCGCGGCCTGGCTCAGCTGGGCCGCCGTCTGCGCCCAGTAAGGCAGCCGCTCGTGGTCCGTCAGGTCAACCTGCAGCGGCGTGATCGAGGCAAAGCCGTGCCGGGTGGCGAAAAAGTCCGTGCCCTCGCCCTCTTCCTTGGCCGCGCCGGCACCGCCTATCCAGTACATGGTTTCGCCGCGCGGACTGGTCTGCGTGATGACGCGCTCCGCCGCATGGCGCCGGCCCAGGCGGCAGACCTTGAAGCCCTGGATCTGCGCGTCCGGCAGGTTGGGAATATTCACATTGAGCAGCCAGGGCGCCAGCGTCGGCTGCGCGCCTTCGGCAATTTTCTCGAGCGAGGGCATCAGCTGCAGCACCAGGTCGCGCGCGCGCCGCCCGGCCACGTCGATGTGGGCCCAGCCCTTCTCGGTCTGTGAAAACGCAATCGAGGGAATGCCGAACAGATAACCCTCCATGGCGGCGCCCACGGTGCCCGAATAAATCGTGTCGTCCCCCATGTTGGCGCCATTGTTGATGCCCGAGACCACCAGGTCCGGCCGGTAGCCCAGCAGCCCGGTCAGCGCAATGTGCACACAGTCGGCCGGCGTGCCGTTGATGTAACGAAAACCGTTGGCCGCCGTCTGCACATACATCGGCGAATGCAGGGTCAGCGCGTTCGATTTGGCGCTGTTGTTCTGCTCGGGTGCCACGACTTCCACATCGGCAATGTCCTTCAGGGCCTCGTACAGGGCGATGATGCCGGAGGCCTGGTAGCCGTCGTCGTTGCAGATCAGGATTTTCATGTTTCTGATTTTAGGGCCTCAGGTCTCACGGGTGACAAAGCGCGACGGCCTGTCGCTTGCCGCTGCGGTGAACCTGCCTATGATCTGGAACCCCCACGTTTTTCACTGCGTGTAATGCACTGCCCCCCGAGGGGGCTATTTTTCCTAGGGGCGGCCCGTCGGAAAAAATGCATGGAATTTTCGCCGCAATAACCATTAATGGAGACCCTCATGCATGCCTGGCTTTGTGAAGACCCCACCGGCGTTGACGCCCTGACCTGGAAAGAATTGCCCACCCCCGCGCCCAAGGCCGGCGAGGTGCTGATCGAAATCAAGGCCGCCAGCCTGAATTTCCCCGACCTGCTGATCGTGCAGAACAAGTACCAGATGAAACCCCCACTGCCTTTTGTGCCGGGCTCTGAGTACGCGGGCATCGTGCAGGCGGTCGGCGAAGGCGTCAAACACCTGAAGGTCGGCCAGAACGTCGCCTGCCTGTCGGGCACCGGCGGTTTTGCCACCCACACCATCGCACCGGCGGCCCTGTGCATGCCGCTACCCGACGGCTTTCCGTATGTCGACGCCGCGGCCTTCATCATGATTTACGCCACCTCGCACCACGCGCTGGTGGACCGCGCGCAGCTCAAGGCCGGTGAAACCGTGCTGGTGCTGGGCGCAGCCGGCGGCGTCGGCACCTCGGCCATCCAGATCGCCAAGGCCATGGGTGCCAAAGTGATTGCGGCCGCCTCCACCGACGAAAAATGCGCACTTTGCAAATCCATAGGTGCCGATGCCACCATCAACTACAGCACCGAAAACCTGCGCGAGGCCATCAAGTCCCTCACCGACGGCAAGGGTCCCGACGTGATTTACGACCCCGTGGGTGGTGATTTTGCAGAGCCGGCTTTCCGCTCCATCGCCTGGCGCGGCCGCTACCTGGTAGTGGGCTTTGCGTCCGGCCCCATCCCCTCGCTGCCACTGAACCTGACCCTGCTCAAGGGTGCGTCCATCGTCGGCGTGTTCTGGGGCGGCTTTGCGAAAAACGAGCCCAAGGCCAGCGCCGCCGCCATGGCCGAACTGGCGCAGTGGTACGCGCAAGGCAAGATCAAGCCGGTCATCGACCGCACCATGCCCATGGCCGAGCTCAAGGCCGCGTACGCCCACATGGGATCGCGCGGTGTCAAAGGAAAACTGGTGATGGTCAACTGAGTAGCAGCCCGCCAAATCACCGCGGGTGCCCGGAACTGGGTACTTTTGCGCAGCAATCGTCCCGGAACATCCGGGACAGCGACATACTTTGGGGGTATATTGGTTTTTCCTTGGCAATGGAGGACGACAATGGGCACACCAACCATGCTGGTGGTGGAAGACAATCCAGATCACCTTGAATTGACCCTGACCATCCTCGAGCAAAACGGCGTGCCGCACCAGATCGTGGTGGCCCGTGATGGTCTGGAAGCCCTGGACTATCTGTTCTGCCAGGGCCTCTACAGCGACCGCAACCCTGACGAACAGCCCGAACTCGTCATGCTCGACCTCGGCCTGCCCAAAATGAACGGCCTGCAGGTGCTGCAGCGCATGCGTGATGATCCCCGTACGTTTTTTGTGCCTGTGATCATGCTGACCTCTGCGAGCGAGCAGTCCGACGCGATCCTGGCCCTGAAAGGCGGGCTCAACAGCTATGTCAGCAAGCCGCTCGATATTCGCGACTTCGAAGCCAGGCTGGAGGAAATCCGGGAGTACTGGCGCCTGTCCGGTCTCGCCCCCTTGAGCGCCTGACCCACCTTTGTGTTTCGCCCAAAGAAAAAGCCCCTGCAAAGGGGCTTTTTTCTTGACATACTGGGGTGGCTGATGGGGCTCGAACCCACGACAACAGGAATCACAATCCTGGACTCTACCAACTGAGCTACAGCCACCGAAGCCTCACATTATAGCGGGAACTGTGCGCCTTATACGCCGCACCCGCTGCTTTAAGCGCCGGCCTTCTGCTCGGCGGGCCTGGCCACCTTGATGTCGGCCTTGAAACGCTCTTTCAGGATGTTGTAGTAGGCCAGGCTCTCCGCCGAGGTCCACCACTGGGTGTATTGGGCCTGGTCCTGCTGTGCCATGTCGGCGGCCTGTGCCGGGCGCGGCAGCACCTTGAGCACCCGCACAATGGCATAACCCTGGCCGCCCAGGTCCACGCCCACCAGCGCGGGTCCGGCGCCGGCGTCTGCGCTCAATGCGGCGTTGACAACCGGCGTGGGCAACTGTTGCGTCTGGTCGCGCGAGATGACCACTGCCGCCGGGAAAGCGGCACTTGCAGGATTGGCTTTCCACGCCGCGAGCTTCTCGGCACCGTCCTTGCGGGCCATCTCGGCGCCGCGCTGCTGCTGCAGGCGGGCACGCACACGGTCCTTGACCTCTGCGAGCGGTAGCGTCCGGGCCGGTGTGTACTGGGTGATACGCCCGGCCACCAGCTGGCTGGGGCCCGCCTCGATGGCTTCGGTATTGCGCTTTTTTTCCACCGAATCGGGAGAGAACAGCGCCGCCAGGAATTTCGGATTGGCCAGCACGCCGCTGGCGCCGGCCACGGGGATACGCGTCAGCTTCGCCGCCGTCTTGACCTCGAGCTTGAGCCGCTCGGCAATCGGGCGCAGGGTGTCGGACTGTTCGTACACTGCGTTGCTGAAGGTTTCCGCCGTCTCGGCAAATTTCTTTTGTGCCTGTTGCTGCTTGAGTTCTGCCTCCAGAGCGGGCTTCATCTCGTCAAAGGTCTTCTGCTTGGGCACCTTGATGTCGGTCAGCTTGATGATGTGGTAGCCGAACTCGGTTTCCACCACGTCGCTGATGTCACCCTTTTTCATTGCAAACGCGGCGTCGGCGAAAGGCTTGACCATGGCATTGCGTGCAAAGAAGTCCAGGTCGCCGCCTGCCGGGGCAGAACCGGTGTCCTGCGAGTTCTTGCGGGCCAGCTCGGCAAACGAGTCCGGCGCTTTCCTGGCGGCCGCCAGCAGCTGCTCGGCTTTCGATTTGGCTTTTTCGCGATCGGCTGCGGGTGCGGAGGCCGATGCTTCGATCAGGATGTGGCTGGCACGGCGCTCTTCATTGCCCGCGAGTTGCGGTGCGTTCTGTTCGAAATAGGTCTTCAGGTCCGCTTCGTTGACGGTGATGCCTTTTTTCACCACGTCCAGATCCAGCACCACGTATTCAATGCTGGCTTCTTCGGGCGCCTGGAACAGGGCCTGGTTGTCCTTGTAGAACTGCTCCAGGTCCGCATCGCTGGGGTTGACCCTGGCGGCATAGTCGGCCGTATTGAAACGCGCCACCTGTGCCTCGCGCTTCTCGAAAAAGGCGTTGAGCGAAACGTCCGCCACGGCCTTGGAGGCAAAGCCTGTACCAGAGACACCCAGCAAGACCTGCCTGGAGGCCAGGTCCGCGCGCAGGCCGGCTTCGTACTGCTCCGGTGCCATGCCTGTCTGTGCAATGAAACCCGCGCGGTCAAACCTGCCGTCAGGCAGCCTGAATGCGGCGATGGCCTTGTCCTCGGCATACAGCCGCTGCAATTTCTGGTCCGCAACCACCAGGCCGCTCCTGGCCGCCGCGGCTGCCAGCACACGGTCACGCACCAGGCGCTCCAGCGTGCCATAACGCGCTTGCGGCGTGTCCAGCAACTTGACATCGAGCGTCGGCATCGATGCGCTGAGGCGGCTCACCTCGTTCTGGTGCGCAGCATCCCATTCGGGCTGAGTGATGTCCTTGCCGTCGACCACGGCTACAACCCCGCCGCCACCAGCGGTGGGGCCGTTGTTGTTCATGCCGACCAATATGAAGGACGGAACAATCAGCAAAAACAGCAACGCCATCGTGACCTTGGTGTGCTTGCGAATGAAATCAAACATCTCGAATTTCCTGTGCGGCTGTCAATCGGCCATTTAAAATTTGCGTGAAGCCATCAATAAAAAAGGCGAACATCTGTTCGCCTTTTTGTCCAGTCGGTGGTGGGTGCTGACGGGCTCGAACCGCCGACCTACGCCGTGTAAGGGCGCTGCTCTACCAACTGAGCTAAGCACCCCACCTCAACTTTTACTTCATGCCCATCAATTCAGTGCGTCCTTGAGCGCTTTGCCTGGACGGAACTTGGGCACCTTGGCTGCCTTGATTTTAATCGCATCGCCGGTACGCGGGTTGCGGCCGGTACGGGCAGCACGTTTGCCCACTGCAAAGGTGCCAAAACCCACCAGAGACACGGAGCCTCCTTTTTTCAGGGTGGACTTGACAGCGCCAATGGTTGACTCCAGCGCGCGCGTTGCGGCAGCTTTGGATATGTCAGCGTTCTTGGCAATGTGCTCGATCAGTTCAGTCTTGTTCACAAGGAGCCCCTCGTTGTTGAAAGTTAATCTGGTTGTCTCTTGAATATCTCCCCTGGACACCTGTCACAAAGATGGCAACGGGAGGCGGCATGTGCAGATCGTCTGCTGATTCCAATTAGAGCCATGGACTCCCATCGTGTCAATACAACATCAGATTTTTACAACGTGCGGTGGCGGATTCTAGCCTTATTTTTCACGCTTTCAGGCCCTATTCGTAAGCACACCCTGTATTTCAGGGACGGCCTCTCGCAGACTGAACGGCACGTTTCAAGCCAGCGCCGCCGCAATGGCTTTGCCCACGTCGGCCGTGCCGGCGGTGCCTCCCAGGTCGGGGGTGCGAGGCGCACCACTGTGGGGAGCCAGGACTTTTTCAATCGCTGCGAGCACCGCGTCATGCGCATTCTTGTGCCCGAGGAATTCCAGCATCATGGCACCGCACCAGATCTGCCCGATCGGGTTCGCGATGGCGCGGCCCGCAATGTCCGGCGCCGATCCGTGCACCGGTTCAAACAGCGAAGGAAACTTCCGCTCGGGATTGAGGTTGGCGCTGGGGGCAATGCCGATGGTGCCGGTGCAGGCCGGACCCAGGTCGCTCAGGATGTCGCCGAACAGATTGCTGGCCACCACCACATCGAAGAAGTCCGGGCGCTGGACAAAATGCGCGGTCAGGATGTCGATGTGAAACTTGTCGAGCTTGATGCCCGGGTAACCCTTGGCCATCTCGACGACACGTTCATCCCAGTAAGGCATCGAGATGGAGATGCCGTTGGACTTGGTCGCACTTGTCAGGTGTTTCTTCGGACGCGACTGCGCCAGCTCGAAAGCGAACTTGAGTACGCGGTCCACGCCGATACGCGTGAACACCGACTCCTGCAACACGAACTCGCGCTCCGTTCCAGGGAAGGCCTTGCCGCCTATGCTCGAGTACTCGCCCTCGGTGTTCTCGCGCACGATGTAAAAATCAATTTCACCGGGGGCACGCGCCGAGCCATCGCGCCGCACCACGGGCGCGATAATGCCGGGCATCAGTCGCGCGGGCCGCAGATTGATGTACTGGTCAAACTCGCGCCGGAACAGCAGCAGCGAACCCCAGAGCGACACGTGGTCGGCAATCTTGTCGGGCCAGCCCACGGCGCCGAAATAGATCGCATCGTGTCCGCCGATCTGGTCCTTCCAGTTGTCGGGCAGCATCTGGCCGTGTTTCTCGAAGTAGTCCCAGCTCGAAAAGTCGAAATGATCAAACTGCAGGTCGATGCCGAACTTGACCGCCGCCGCCTCCATCACGCGGATGCCCTCGGGCATCACTTCCTTGCCGATGCCGTCGCCTGCGATGACTGCAATTCTTTTCTTTCCGGTGGTCTTGCTCATGTTTGTCTTCCTTGGGTTTCAGGGGTTCAGGGTTTGAAAAAATTCAGGGCTTGCGCCAGCAGCAGTGCCGGCGCCTCTTCCGCAATGTAATGCCCACAGGGCAGGCTCAGGCCCGAAACGTCTACGGCACGTTCGCGCCAGAGGCGCATCACGTCGAAACACTGGCCCACCGCGCCATGCTCGCCCCAGAGAACATGCACCGGCTGCGTCAGCCGCTTTGCTGCGGCCACATCGGCACGATCGTGCACCAGGTCCACCGTGGCCGACGCGCGGTAGTCCGCGCAAATGCTCTCTGCCGTGCGGGGAATCTGGATACAGCGCTCGTACTCGGCCAGCGCGGCCGGTGCAAAGGCGGCCAACCCGGCATGGCGCTTGCCCATCACGCTGCGCAGGTAACGTACCGGATCGGATTCGATCAGGGCTTCGGGCAGGGGCGGCGGCTGGATCAGGAAGAACCAGTGCCAGTAGGCACGTGCAAAAGCCTCCGAGGTGTTCTCGTACATGGCCAACGTGGGCGCGATGTCGAGCAGCATCAGGCGCTGCACGGCCGCGGGGTGATCGGCGGCCAGCCGGTGCGCCACACGCGCACCGCGGTCGTGTGCCAGCACCTGGAAAGTGTCGAAGCCGTGGTGCTGCATCACTGCCAGCGCATCGCGCGCCATGTCGCGCTTTGAATAAGCCAGGTGCCCCGGGTCGGCCGCCGGCCGGCCGGAATCACCGTAGCCGCGCAGGTCCATCATGACCACGGTGAAGTGCCTGGCCAGCGCGGGGGCCACCGCGTGCCACATCACGTGCGTCTGTGGATGGCCATGCAGGAGTAACAGCGGCGCGCCCTGCCCGCCCTTGCGGCCGTGCAGCCTGACCGCCCCGCGGCTGGTTTCAAAGGTCTCGAATGCTTCAAGCATGCAGCGATTGTGATTGCCAGCCTCCCCTGAATCAAGAAATAATAAGAGAATTGATTGTTCTCGGAATGGAAATTATGGAACGTGCCGACCTGGCCCTGGTGGTCGCGATTGAGCAGCATGGCAGTCTCGTGGCCACCGCCGAGGCCCTGCAGATGGCGCCTTCTGCCGTGACCAAGCGCCTGGCCCAGCTGGAGGCCGAACTCGGCCTGCTGCTGTTCCAGCGCACCACCCGCCGGGTAGCCCCCACCCTCGACGGCGAACTGCTGTGCGAACGTGCGCGCCTGATGCTGGCACAGTTCGATGCGCTGGAACAGTCCCTGCAGGAGCGCAAGACGGAAGCCTCAGGCCTGATCCGCCTGGCGGCGACCTTCGGCTTCGGCCGCCTCTGGCTGGGGCCGGTGCTGGCCGAATTCCAGGCCAGACACCCGGCCATCCAGATCCAGCTGCAGCTTTATGAACAGCTGCCCGATCTGGCGGCGGAAGGTTTTGACGGTGCCGTCTGGCTCTGGTCACCCCGGCCGCAACGCGCGAGCGAGTGGACAGCACGCAAGCTGGCCGGCAACCAGCGTGTGGTTGTGGCCGCCCCGGCCTATGTTCGCCAGCACGGTCAACCTGCCACGCCGGCGGAACTGGCGCAGCACAACTGCCTGATCACGCGCGAGAACGACCGCCAGTTCGACACCTGGCATCTGCAGGCCTTGCGCGGCGCACGCAGAAAATCAGGCATCACAGCAGAGACCCCCGCCGATCAGCGGGTTCGCGTGCAGGGCAAGCTGTCATCCAACTCGGGCGAGCTGGTGCGCGACTGGTGTTTGCAGGGTCGCGGCGTGATGCTGCGCAGCCTGTGGGACGTCCAGCCCCATCTCAACTCGGGCAAGCTGGTGCGGCTGTTACCCCAGTACGCCATGCTGGATGCCGACATCCAGTGGCTGGCGCCCTTCCGGCCGCAGACACCGAAGCGGGTGCGTTTGCTGATTGACTTCCTGGCGGAAAGATTCAAACACGAGCCCTGGCGGCTGCCCGCCTGATCCCAAAGAACCTCAGGCGGCGCGCATGCCGTTGCGCACCACCAGCCAGACCCCGAGCGCTGTCAGCGCCGTCCCCAGCACGGTGACCACGGTGATGGACTCGCCAAACAGCAACCAGGCCATCAGTGCGGTGGTGGGCGGCACCAGGTACAGCAAGCTGGTCACGGCCGTGGCTGCACCGCGCTGGATCAGCATGTAAAGCAGCGAGCTGCCGCCCAGCGTGAGCGCGAGCACCGACCAGGCCAGCGCCCCCAGGAACTCCGGGGTCAGAAGCACGGGCTCTGCCTCGAACCAGGCAAAAGGCAGTGTCACCAGCAGCGCTGCGCCGAGCTGGATGGCGTTGGCGCTGCGCACATCGGCCGCCTGGACAAACCGCTTCTGGTACAGCGTGCCGATGGTGATGCTGAGCAACGCAAAAACGGCACAAGCCAGGGTGTAGGCGGTCGCCTCGTTGCCCGCGCCAAACTTGCGCGAAACCACCAGCAGCAGGCCGGCCAGCCCGAGCACCAGGCCCAGCCACTGACGTGCACTGACACGGTTGTCGCTCTGGCTGGCGTCGCCCATGCGCGAGACCCAGACCGCCGTCAACACCGGCTGCAGGCCGACGATCAGTGCCGACAGGCCCGAACCCATGCCGCCCTTGATGGCCGACCAGACGCCGCCGAGGTAACCCGCGTGAATCAGGATGCCGGTGACCGCGAGATGCAGCCACTGCGAGCGGCTGGCAGGCCAGGCCACCCGTGCGATGGCGATCCAGACCAGAAAGCAGGCCAGCGACAACACATAACGGATCGCCAGAAAGGTCAGAGGCGGCGCATAAGGCAGGCCGTATTTGGCGACGATGAAACCCGTGCTCCAGATCAGCACAAAAACGGCAGGCATGGCCCGGATCAGGGCGCTGTTCGAGCCGGGAGAGCTCATTTGGCGCGCGCGCGGATTTCGGGAATGGCTTTTTTCAGGTAGTAGGCCATGGACCAGACCGTCAGGATGGCCGACAGCCAGATCAGCCAGGTGCCCCAGACGTTGGTGTTGATGACGCCGAACAGGATGCCGTCAAACAGCAGGAAGGGAATCGCGATCATCTGCACCGTGGTCTTGATCTTGCCGAGCATGTGCACCGCCACGCTTTTGGTCGCGCCTATCAGCGCCATCCACTCGCGCAGTGCGGAAATGGCGATCTCACGCCCGATGATGATGAGCGCCACAAACACATCGGCGCGACGCAGATGCACCAGCACCAGCAATGCGGCACACACGAGGAATTTGTCGGCCACCGGATCGAGGAAGGCGCCGAAGGACGAGGTCTGATTGAGTTTGCGTGCCAGAAAGCCGTCGAGCCAGTCGGTGGCCGCAAACACCACGAACATGGCGGTGGCAATCAGGTTCTGGCTGGCCGGCGTCATGTCGAGATAGAAAATGCCCACGATCAGCGGAATCGCCACAATGCGCGTCCAGGTCATCACGGTGGGTATGGTCAGGAACATGGCCCGATTTTGACATGCGCGGCGCCGGGCCGAACGTGCGCGCCGTCAGCACCGGTCAAATACCGCCGCTTTGAGCCCACTTTCACGCCGCTTCGTGGCGCAAATACGTCTCAGGCCATAAACCGGGTTCAGTGCAGCGCGCGGTAGATTTCTTCGGCGAGCTCGCGGGAAATCCCCTCCACCGTGGCGATGTCCTCGGCACTGGCCGAACTCACGCCGCGTATGCCGCCAAAACGCTGCAACAGGTTGGCGCGTTTTTTGGGGCCAATGCCGGCGATGTCCTCCAGGCGGCTGGCGCCGACCCGCACCTTGGCGCGTTTGGCCCGCATGCCGGTGATGGCAAAGCGGTGCGCCTCGTCGCGGATCTGGGCAATCAGCATCAGGGCCGCCGAGTCGCGACCGAGGTAGACCTTCTCGCGGCCATCGGCAAAGACCAGCTCCTCGAGCCCGACCTTGCGCCCCTCGCCTTTCTCGACGCCGGCAATCAGGCCGAGGTCCAGGCCGAGCTCCTCGAACACCTCGCGCGCCATCGAGACCTGCCCCTTGCCGCCGTCGATCAGCACCAGGTCCGGCAGCCGGGCGGTGTTGTTGCGCGCCGCTTCAGCGAGCTTGCTGTAGCGGCGCATCAGCACCTGGCGCATGGCGGCGTAGTCGTCGCCCGGCGTGATGCCCTCGATGTTGTAGCGGCGGTATTCGGCGCTTTGCATCTTGTGGCCATGGAACACCACGCAGGAGGCCTGGGTCGATTCGCCCGCCGTGTGCGAGATGTCGAAACATTCGATGCGCAGCGCATCGAGCTTGTCCAGCGACAGGTCCAGCGCCTCGGCCAGCGCGCGCGTACGCGCCTGCTGCGAACCCTGCTCGGCCAGCAGCCGGGCCAGCTGCAGGTCGGCGTTGGTCTGCGCCATCTCCAGCCAGATGCGGCGCTGCTCGCGCGGCTGGTGGATCGCCGTGACCTTGCTGCCCGTCTGCATGACCAGCGCAGCGATCAGCTCCCTGTCCACCGGTTCGCTGCACACCAGCACCGGCGGCACCGGCACGCCGACATAGTGCTGGGCGATGAAGGCTTCCAGCACCAGGGCCTCGAGCTTTTTGGTCTTTGCTGGCACGGCGAGCTCTGCGCCCTCAGCGCCTCCACCGCCTTCAACACCTTCGACACTGTCTTCATCGAGTCCGGCCAGGTCGGCCGCGTGTTCGACATGGGTGGGGAAATACGGCCGGTCGCCCAGGTGCCGTCCGCCGCGCACCATGGCCAGGTTCACACAGGCCTTGCCGCCATGCACCTTGACCGCCAGGATGTCCACGTCCTTGTCGCCGCCGGTTTCCATGGACTGCTGGTGCAGCACCTTGGACAGCGCCGAGATCTGGTTGCGCAGCTCTGCCGCCTGCTCGAACTCCAGCTTTTCGGCGCGGCCCCGCATCTGCTTTTCCAGCTCGGTCAGGATGTCCCCGGCCTGCCCCTGCAGAAAACGCTCGGCGTTGGCCACGTCCAGCGCGTACTGCTCGGGCGTCACATGACCGACGCAGGGCGCGGAGCAGCGCTTGATCTGGTACAGCAGGCAGGGCCGGGTGCGGTTGTTGAACACCGTGTCCTCGCAGGTACGCAGCTTGAAGACCTTCTGCAGCAGCAAGATGGTCTCCTTGACCGCCCAGGCGCTGGGGTAAGGCCCGAAGTAGCTGTGCTTTTTCTCGACCGCGCCGCGGTAGTAGGCCACGCGCGGAAAGGTGTGCGACGCGAGCTTGAGGTAGGGGTAGCTCTTGTCGTCCCGGAACAGGATGTTGAACTTCGGGTTCAGCGTCTTGATCAGGTTGTTTTCCAGCAGCAGCGCCTCGGCTTCGGAGCGCACCACGGTGGTTTCCATGCGCGCGATCTTCGTCACCATGTGGCCAATGCGCGTGCCGCCGTGGTTTTTCTGGAAGTAGGTGGAGACCCGTTTTTTCAGGTCGCGCGCCTTGCCGACATACAGCACCGCGCCGTCCGCATCGAAGTAGCGGTAAACGCCGGGCATGGCCGGCAGCGCCGCCACTTCGCTGAGCAGCTGGGGATCAAATTCGTGGGATGGGGTCATGGTGGTGGGTGCGCGTTGGGCCGGCGTGGGCCGGCGTGGGCCGTCATCGTGAAGAAGTATCGGCATTTCCGGCTGGCAGCCCCCGTATTGTGGACAATCCGGACATGGATCATCGCCCGCAATGGGACATTTTTTGCAAGGTCATCGACAACCACGGCGACATCGGTGTCTGCTGGCGGCTCAGCGCGGAACTGGCGGCGCGCGGGCAGCGTGTGCGGCTGTGGGTGGACGACGCGTCGGCGCTGCACTGGATGGCGCCCGACGGGTGCGACGGTGTCGACGTCCTGCCCTGGCTGGAACCGCTGGGCATGAACATCCTGCGTCTGGAGGCCGCCCCCTGCGAGGTGCTGGTGGAGGCCTTCGGCTGCGAAATTGCTCCTGAATTCATAGCTGCTTGCGCAGACAGGGAAAGGGCTACAGACCAAAAACCTGTATGGATCAACCTCGAATACCTTTCTGCGGAGCCCTGGGTGGAGCGCTGCCATGCCCTGCCCTCGCCGGTGCCACGTGGCCCCGCTGCCGGCTGGACCAAGTGGTTTTTCTACCCCGGCTTCAGCGCCGCCACCGGCGGGCTGCTGCGCGAGTCCACGCTGGCGGCGCGCCAGGCAGCCTTTGACCGCAAGGCCTGGCTGGCGGGGCGCGGCATGGAGTGGAGCGGAGAGCTGCTGGTGTCGCTGTTCTGTTACGAGCCCCCCGCCTTGGCGCAGCTGCTGGAGCAGCTGGTACAGGTGGGCTCGACCGCCGCGCCGGTGCGCCTGCTCGTGACCGCGGGCCGCGCCACGGCCGCCGTGCAGACCGCCATTCATGACAAAAAATGGCCTCAGCCCAATAAGGACGGGCGTGAGCCGCTATCAATTTCATACCTTCCCTGGCTGCGCCAGGACGATTTCGACCATCTGCTCTGGGCCTGCGACCTGAACTTTGTACGCGGCGAGGATTCTGTGGTGCGCGCGCTCTGGGCCGGCCAGGCCTTCGTCTGGCAGATTTACCCCCAGGCCGACCAGGCCCATCAGGCCAAGCTGCAAGCCTTTCTCGACATGTTGCAGGCCCCGCCGGCGCTGCGGCGTTTTCATGAAGTGTGGAACGGCCTGCAGGGCGACTTGCCGGTTCCCGACCTGCAGCTGTGGTCCGGCTGCGCCCGCGCGGCCGGTCAGCGCCTGAAGGAACAGGCCGACCTGGCCACGCAGTTGCTGGAGTTTGTCACGCTGAAACAGGTGCCTGCACCATGAGGCTGCTGCTGGTGGAAGACGACACCATGATCGGCCGGGCGATGCGCCAGGGTCTGGTCGACGCCGGGTTCAGTG
Source organism: Polaromonas sp. (assembly GCF_029945685.1). Classification (GTDB taxonomy): domain Bacteria; phylum Pseudomonadota; class Gammaproteobacteria; order Burkholderiales; family Burkholderiaceae_C; genus Polaromonas. The sequence goes on from NZ_JAQSDA010000020.1 coordinate 348,053, forward strand.
TGGACTGGGTCATGGAGGGGCACGCCGCCGAGCGCGCGCTGGCCAACGGGGTCTACGACCTGGCCGTGCTGGACCTCGGCTTGCCGGGCCAGGACGGCATGGCGGTGCTCAAGGGCCTGCGCACACGCGGCAACGCCGTGCCGGTGCTGATCGTGACGGCACGCGACGCGGTCGCCGACCGCATCGCCGGGCTCAACGCGGGCGCCGACGACTATGTGCTCAAGCCCTTCGACCTGGATGAGCTGATCGCCCGGGTGCGCGCCCTGCTGCGCCGCCATGCCGGCGGCGGCTCCCCCCTGCTGCAATGTGGCGAGCTGATCCTTGACCCGGTCCACAAACAAGTCAGCCTGAAAGGTGAAAACGTGAACCTGTCCGCCCGCGAATTCGCGCTGCTGGAGACCCTGATGCAGCGGCCCGGCGCCGTGCTGTCGCGCGCCCAGCTGGAAGACTCCATTTACGGTTGGGCCGAGGAGATCGGCAGCAACGCCGTCGAGGTGTACCTGCACAAGCTGCGCCGCAAACTCGGCGCCGACACCATCCGCAATGTGCGCGGTGTGGGCTACAAGGTCTGCGCGCCATGAGCACCGGTCCGGTTCAATCCATCCACCACCGGGTCCTGCTGTGGACCATGGGCGCACTGGTGGCGGGCGCCAGCCTGCTGGTGGGCATCTCGTACTGGACGCTGGCCCACGAGATGGGCGAGGTGTTCGAAGACAACCTCAAGCAGGTCGCGCTCGCGGTGGCCAACCACCACGGCACCTACGGCATGGCACGCACCCCCAGCCTGGCCGAGCAGTTACCGCGGGTCTACGAGGAATACGGCAAGTTCGAGTTCGTCACGGCAGCGTGGACGCGTACCGGCACCCTGCTGCACCGGTCCGACCCGGCCGTCAACCTGCCCTTTCGCTCACGCAGCGGCCTGAGCGTGGTCAACATCGGCCATGAGCGCTGGCACCTTTACACCATCGTGCTGGAAGACGGCATTGTGCAGGCCGCCCAGCGCGACAGCGAGCGCCAGGCGCTGGCGCGTGAAACAGGCTCCGTGCTGATCCTGCCCGCCCTGGTGATGCTGGGCCTGCTCGCCGGCATGCTGACGCTGGCGCTACGGCGCGGTCTGGCACCGCTGGCGCTGGCGGCCAGCGAGGTCACGGCGCGCAGTGTCGAGGCGCTGCATCCGATCGCCCTGTCGGCCCACCCCCCGGAGCTGCACCTGCTGATAGGCGCCATCAACGACCTGATGGCCCGCCTGGGCGGGGCCCTGTCGATGCAGAGGCTGTTCCTGGCCGACGCGGCCCACGAACTGCGTACGCCGATCACCGCGCTGCGGCTGCAGTTGCAATTGCTCGAGCGCGCCAGCGATGCGGCCCAGCGCGAGGAGGCGCTGGGGCAACTGCGCGCCGGCATCGAGCGCGCCCAGCACCTGGTCGAGCAGTTGCTGCAGTTGTCGCGCCTGGCGCCGGAAACCCCGGCCCTGCGCCGGGAGCCGGTGGATCTGGCAGAGCTGGCCCGATCCACCGTGGGCCGCTTCAGCGCCCGCGCCGAGGACCGACAGATTGACCTGGGTGCGGTGACTGAAGGCACGCCGGCCGTTCACGCCGATGTGCAGCAGCTGGCCATCCTGCTGAACAACCTGGTCGACAACGCCCTGCGCCACACGCCTGCAGGCGGGCGCATCGACGTGTCCGCCCGGGTTGAGCAGGGCCGCCCCTGCCTGAGCGTGACCGACAGCGGGCCGGGCATCAGCGCCGCAGAGCGGGAACGGGTGTTTGACCGCTTTTACCGGGGCAGCAGCGTCAGTGCCGACGGCCATGCGCCGCATGGCAGCGGGCTGGGCCTGGCGATCGCCCGGGCAGTCGCCGAACGCCATGGCGCCGACATCACGCTGGAAGAAGCGCCCGGCGGCACCGGCTTGCGGGTCAGTGTGCTTTTTCCGGCCCGTTGAGGGCCACCACCGGCGCCGGACGGCAAGGCGCAAACAGATCACGCGACTTGTCATAGGCCTGGGTCTCGACATCAAGCACGCCGAGCAGCGAATGAAACAGGTTGTCGTGGCTGACCGCGGCGCCCGCGTTCGAGCGCAGGCAGTCCTGGTCGATCTTGAAGCTGCGACGAAACCCCGGCGACAGCCACATCACAAACGGCACCTGTGTCTGCACCGCGGGCGCGATCGGGTAAGGCATGCCATGCAGGTAGAGGCCACCCTCACCCAGCGACTCGCCGTGGTCCGAGACATACAGCATGGCCGTGTCGTACTGCTGCTGCGCGCCCGCCAGGAAATCGATCACCTTTGAAACAAAGAAGTCGGTGTAGAGCAGCGAGTTGTCATAGGCATTGACGATTTCCGCCGTCGTGCAGGTGCTCAGGTCCTCGTTCTGGCAAGCCGGGGAAAACTGCCTGAACACCGCCGGGTAACGCTTGAAATAGGCCGGACCGTGACTGCCGAGCTGGTGCATGACGACCAGCAGGTTGCCCTTGTTGTCACGGGCGATGCCATCCATGCCCTGCAGCAGCACCTCATCCAGGCAGTGGCCTTCGGCGCAAAGTGCCTCCACCTTCGCATCGTCGAGCTGCTCGGCGGGCAGGCCTTCGCAGACTCCCTTGCAGCCGGACTGGTTGTCGCGCCACAGCACCTTGAAGCCGGCACGGGCCAGCACGTGCAACACCGATTCATGCCCGCGGATCTTCTCCTCGTCATAGTGAACACGGCCATAGGGGGAAAACATGCATGGCAGGGAAACCTCGGTCGAGGTGCCGCAGGCGGTGGCATGCGGGAAATTGATCACGTCCTGCCTGGCCAGTTGCGGATTGGTCTGGCGCGCGTAGCCGTTGAGCGAAAAATTCTGTGCGCGCGCGGTTTCGCCAACGATCAGCACAAACATGACCGGCCGGGTCCGGCCGCTCCAGCTGGCACCCAGGCGGGCATCCTCGCCCACCGGCAGCCTGGGCTGCGACGGCCGCTGCGCGCCGCCCAGTGCATTGCCGGCCAGCGCGGCCACCACATTGCCCGGGGTCAGCAGATAACGCACCTCTTTGTGGTTGCGCATCAGAGAGGCAAAGTCGGCGAACACCAGCAGCAGGCTGGCCGCGCCCAGCGCCAGCGCGACCGCGATCCAGCCCAGCCGGACGGCCAGCGCCCGGCCCAGGCTGCGCTGCTTCAAGCGGGGCCACCAGATCAGCGCCGCCGGCAGCACGCCAAGCAACAGAACGCGTGGCACCATGCCCCAGACAAACAGTTCCCGGGCTTCGTTGACATTGGTGGCCAGCACATTGCGCAGCATGGCGCGGTCCAGGTAAATCGCGTAATGGTCCATGTACCACGCCGCGAAAGCCGTGCACACGACCAGCAGGCTCAGCAAGGGTCTGACGGTCAGGCGTGTTGCCAGCAGCGCCAGAAAAGCGAAATAAAAGGCCGAAAAAGCAGCAAACAGGGCGGCGGCAAACCCCCAGGTCGCCACCAGTTCCCAGCCCCGGCCCGCCAGCGCGGCGCGCCAGAACGGCCCGTTGCCGCTGAGGAGCAGAAAGCCGACGCACAGAAGCACCAGGGTTTCGACCTGCAGGGATGGCCGCTGAAACCAGGGTTTCGAAGGCAGAACTGGGGCCGGCGTCAGGGCGCCGGCGGCGGAAAGATTCATCATCGGGGCGGAGGGGATGACCATGGAAGGCCAGCCAGGAGTCAGGAAGCCTTGAAGTCTGTCTCCGGGACACTTAAACCACCCTTAAGGACGTCCGGCAAGGAGGTCGGGGCCATTCTGGGGGTTTGTCCGAAATAAAGTTAAAATAGCAGGCTTTGCATTGCCCCGGGTTTGGGCCATGCCGCATTCCCCGCCGCGGCCCCGCGTCACCCCAAAGGCATTTGGCGGCCAACTCACTACTAGAAACTGTTATGAAAATCGCTCAAGAAATACGCGCTGGCAATGTCATCATGCACGGCAAGGACCCGATGGTGGTGCTCAAGACCGAATACAGCCGCGGCGGCCGCAATTCGGCCACCGTGCGCATGAAGCTGAAAAGCCTGATTGCCAACTTCAACACCGAGCAGGTGTTCAAGGCCGACGACAAGATCGACCAGGTCATCCTGGACAAGAAGGATTGCACCTACTCGTACTTCGCCGATCCCATGTACATCTGCATGGACGCCGACTACAACCAGTACGAAGTCGAAGCCGAAAACATGGGCGACTCGCTGAACTACCTGCAAGATGGCATGGAGCTCGAAGTCGTGTTTTACGACGGCAAGGCCATCTCGGTCGAACTCCCCACCAGCGTCAACCGCGAGATCACCTGGACCGAGCCTGCCGTCAAGGGCGACACGTCCGGCAAGGTGCTCAAACCGGCCAAACTGGCCACCGGCTTTGAAATCGGCGTGCCGATTTTTGTCGCGCAAGGTGATGTGGTGGAAATCGACACGCGTACCGGCGAATACCGCAAACGCGTCTGATCCGCAACATCCCTGTATCCTGACAAAAAGGCTCCTGTTGGAGCCTTTTTGCATCCCGAAAACTTACTGAACGACCTATGGAACAAACAGACGACCTATCCGCCAGCCGGATCGCAGACGCGTGGGCAGAACTGCAGGCTCATTCCGACAAGGGTATGCCGCTGGAGGCCAACGCCTACCGGCTGGCCTTCGCCGACCCCGAGTTCCTGCTGCGGCGCGAGACCCGCGGCATCCGGTTCCAGCTGGAAATGCTCAAGCCGGACATGGAGCAGCAGTCCCAGGGCATCGAGAACACCATCGTGGTGTTTGGCAGCGCTCGTTTCCCGGCACCGGAACAGGCCGAGGAGGCCCTGAAACTCGCCCAGGCCTGCGGCGATGCCCAGGCCCTGGCGCTAGCCGAGCGGCAAGTACGCAACGCCGCCTACTACGATCAGGCCCGTTTGTTCTCGCGCCTGGTGGGTGCGCACAGCAAAACCCGTTCACCCGACGAGCAGCTGTTCATCTGCACCGGGGGCGGTCCCGGCATCATGGAGGCCGCCAACCGGGGGGCGCAGGAGATGGGCGTGCCGACGGTGGGCCTGAACATCGCGCTGCCACACGAGCAGAGCTCCAACCCCTACGTCACGCCTTCACTGAGCTTCAAGTTCCACTACTTCGCGCTGCGCAAGATGCACTTCATGATGCGCGCCAAGGCACTGGTGGCATTTCCGGGCGGTTTTGGCACGCTCGACGAGCTGTTCGAGGTCATCACGCTGGTGCAGACACGCAAGGCCAAACCGGTACCCATCATCCTGTTCGGCACGGAGTACTGGCAACGCCTGATCAACTTCGACGTGATGATCGACGAAGGGGCGATTTCACCCGAGGATCTCAAGCTCTTCCAGTACGTCGACGATCCCCAGGTCGCCTGGGACGCGATCAAGACCTTTTATCAGTTATAGAGCCCCCACGGTTGCTCACTCCGTGTAGCGCCCTGCCCCCCGAGGGGGCCGCTGCGCCTGCGGGCCGGCAAAGCCGGACCCGCGGCCCCTGCTTGAATGGAAACAAACCCCGTCGCCGCTGCGTGTGACTCAGTTTCGCAGGAGCCAGGCCACTCGCGCGCCGGCGCCCACCACCGCGCCGGTGGCCCAGAACACGCCGGCAATGCCGATCACCGCGCCCAGGGTGCCGAACAGCATGGGCATGACCACACTCGAGGCGTTGATCGCCATCAGGCGCAGGCCCAGCGCCTCCCCGTGCCTGGCCTCGGGCGTGATCTGGTGCAGCATGCTCATGATCATGGGCTGCACCGTGCCGAGTGCAAAGCCCAGCAGCACCGAACACAGGCCCATGCCCAGGGCTGTCCGCATGAACGGGTAGACGGCAAACAGCAGCGCGGTCACGAGCATCGCCGTGGCGAGAACGCGCCACTCGCGCAGGTGCGCCGCCACCAGCGGCATCACCATGCGAATCGCTGCGGCCGCCACGGCAAAGGCGCCCAGGATGGAGCCGATCACCGAGGCGCTGATGCCTCTTTCAAAGCCCAGCACCGGCACAACAAAGGTGTGCACGTCCCAGCAGGAAGACAGGAACCAGTTGACCAGCATCAGTCGGCGAAAAGTCGTGTCGCGCAGCAGGTCCCAGGCGCGGCCCCGCCTCGCGCCGTGTGCGGCAATCACTGGCGGCAACTCGCGCGTTTTGCGCACCAGAAACCAGCTGGCCAGCGGCAGCACCGCCATCAGGAAAAACGCCGCACGGTAGCCTGAGGTGCTGTTGGGCATGGCGCCCGCATGGTCAATCAGCAGACCGGCCGAGAACGGTCCGACAAAATTGGAAATCGCCGGGCCGATCGACAGCCAGCTGAACACCTGCCGCAACTGCAGGCCCCCCGTCGCCGCTCGACCCACATGGCGCTGCAGCGAAATCACGGCGGCACCGGTCGCCCCGCCGGTCGGCAGTGCCGCCAGGCAGAGCACCGGAAACACCGGAAAAGCCACCGCCAACCCGGCCCCCAGCACAGCCGCCACGACGCTGTAACCCATGGGCCGGCGCAGACCGTTCCGGTCGGCAAAACGCCCTGCCGGCAGGGCCAGAAACACCTGGGTCAGGGCAAACAAGGCCAGCAACACGCCGACCGCCGCCGGGCTGTAACCCTCGCGCAGCGCCAGCAAGGGCGCGGCCATGCGGGTGCCCGCCATGCAGGCGTGCAGGCAGATCTGGGCCAGGATCAGGCGGGCGAGTTCAGGCGTCATGCAACTCAGGTCACCAGGGTGCCGGTCAGCCTTCGTCCGGGTCCCGGTCCATGGGAATCAGCCGCGCCGAGTCAAGCTCCGGCAGGGCCTCGACGTTGCGCAGGGCCTTGCCCATGACCCGGCTGCGCTGCTCGGCGCTGCTCAGGGTATTGAGCACGGTTTCGGTCTGCGACTTGACCTTGGCGAGCACGTCGCCGAACTTGCCGAATTCGGTCTTGACCGCGCCCAGCACCTGCCAGACCTCGCTGGAGCGTTTTTCCAGCGCCAGGGTCCGAAAGCCCATCTGCAGCGAGTTCAGCATGGCCAGCAAGGTGGTCGGGCCGGCCAGCGTCACGCGATGCTCGCGCTGCAACACCTCCATCAGGCCGGGCCGGCGCAGCACTTCCGCATACAGGCCCTCGGTCGGCAAAAACAGGATCGCAAAGTCCGTGGTGTACGGCGGCTCGATGTATTTTTCCGAGATCGACCTGGCCTCCATGCGGATGCGCACTTCCAGCGCCTTGCCCGCCACTTCGGCGCCGGGCACATCGGCACGCTGCTGCGCATCGAGCAGACGTTCATAGTCTTCGTTGGGAAACTTCGCGTCGATCGGAAGCCAGACCGGATCGCCATTGTCCGAGCGGCCAGGCAGCCGGATCGCAAAGTCCACCGGGTTCTTGCCGCCGCGGCGCGTGATGACCTGGGCCGCGTACTGGTCCACGGTAAACACCTGCTCCAGCAGCGCCGAGAGCTGCGCCTCGCCAAAAATGCCGCGCGCCTTGACGTTGGTCAGCAGGTGCTTGAGGTCTCCCACACCCTGCGCCAGCGTCTGCATTTCGCCCAGACCCTTGTGCACCTGCTCGAGCCGGTCGGCCACCTGCTTGAAACTTTCGCCCAGGCGGGTTTCCAGCGTGGTCTGGAGCTTTTCGTCAACCGTCTGGCGCATCTCGTCGAGCTTGGCCGAGTTGGTCTGCTGCAACTGTGCCAGCTGTTTTTCCAGCGTTTCCCGGACCTCGCCCATGCGCCGCGCATTCGATTCGCTGACGGACTGGAGCTGCGTGGTCAGCGTGTCGGACAGGGTTTTCTGCAGCAGCGTCAGTTGCTGGGAAAACGCGTCGATCTGCGCATTCTGCGTGCGGATGGCCTCCGCGCTTTGCTGCACCAGGGTTTGCTGGAAGGTGGCAAAACTTGTCGCCAGTTCCTGACGACTGGCGCGCGAGCTGTCGCCGATTTCCCGCCGCAGCTCGCGCTCGAGTTTGTCGTTTCCGGCGGCCAGGCCGGCGAGCAGCTCTTCGCGGCCACTCTCGGCCGGCTTGCGCAACAGCAGCCAGACCAGAAGCAGCAGGACCAGCAGCAGTGCGGCGAGGATCAGCCAGGCTTGCAAGGAGTTCATCAGTGCTATTTATTTCGTAGCTAACACCGCAGGATTCAAGGGCGTCACCGGCCTTTTTTCCTTGAAGAAGCCGATCAGGTTGTCAGCCGCCAGCATGGCCATGGCCAGACGCGTGGGCACCGTGGCACTGGCGATGTGGGGCGTCAGCACGACGTTGGGCACCGTCAACAGGTCGGGATGAACCCGGGGCTCGCCTTCAAACACATCGAGACCCGCGGCGGCAATACGCCTGTCGCGCAGCGCCGCAGCCAAGGCGGCATCGTCCACGATGCCGCCGCGTGCGATATTGACCAGGGTCGCCGTGGGCTTCATCATGGCCAGCTCGGCAGCGCCTATCGTGTGGTGCGAGACGGGTGAATACGGCAACACCAGCACCACATGGTCGGCGGTGCGCAGCAGTTCTTCCTTGCTCACATAGGAAGCCTTGCATTCGGCCTCAAGTGCGGCGTCCAGGCGCGAGCGATTGTGGTAGATCACCTTCATGCCAAAGCCGTGTGCCCCGCGCCTGGCAATGCCCTGCCCGATGCGGCCCATGCCCAGCACGCCCAGCGTGCTGCCGTGGATGTCGGCGCCGGCAAACATGTCGTAGCTCCACTTGCTCCACTTGCCGGCACGCAGGTAATGTTCACTTTCGGTGATGCGCCGGGCTGTGGCCATCAGCAGGGCAAAACCGAAGTCGGCGGTGGTTTCGGTCAGTACATCGGGTGCGTTGGTGGCCAGAACTCCGGCGGCCGTCATGGCATCAATGTCAAAGTTGTTGTAACCCACCGCCATGTTGGCGCAGATTTTCAGCGTCGGGCAGGCGGCCAGCACCTCGGCATCGATGCGGTCGCCACCGGTGGTGAAGGCGCCGTCCATGCCGCGCAGCTTCTCCATCAGCTCGGATTTCGACCAGGCGTCGTCAGCCTGGTTGGCATGGACCTCGAAGTGCTGCTGCAGATGGGTGATGACCTCGGGAAAGACGGCGCGGGCAACAAGAATCTTGGGTTTGCTCATGGGACTTTTGGAGTGCGTTGAAGGGGACTTACCGGAACCAGATCAAGGTCATGACGATGAACAGCGGGATCAGGACCGCGCCCGACCACGCCATGTAGCCAAAGAAACTCGGCATCTTGACGCCACGGTCTTCGGCAATGGCCTTGACCATCAGGTTGGGCGCGTTGCCGATGTAGGTGTTGGCGCCCATGAACACCGCACCGGCGGAGATGGCGGCCAGCGTCGGTGCCAGCGTGGTCATCAGGGTGGCGGGGTCCCCGCCCGCCGTGTTGAAAAACACCAGGTAGGTCGGCGCGTTGTCGAGGAAAGAACTCAGTGCGCCGGTAGCCCAGAAATACATGGCCGGGTCGGGTTGGCCGTCGGGCCGGGTGACGGCCGACACCACGGCGCCAAATGGCCCGGCGGTACCTGCCTTGAGCATGGCAATGACCGGGATGATGGTCAGGAAAATGCCGGCAAACAGCTTGGCCACCTCGGCCATGGGCCCCCAGGAAAACTGGTTGTCCTCGTGCACCTTGTCGGCCGTCATGTTCAGCGACAGCAGCGTGATGGCAATGAGGCCGGCATCGCGCACCAGGCCAGGCAGGCCGACCTCGGTGCCGAAAACATCAAACACCACCGCCGACTTCCAGAAGCCGCTGAGCAGCACCAGGCCCGCAACGCCGGCCAGCAGCGCAAAATTGAAGGCGCCGTCAAAACCCAGCCGGCCGGTGTCCGGCGTCGGGTCCACCGGTTGCACGCCCTCCCTGCGGTAATACCAGCTGTCCAGCAGGTAAAAGATCACCAGCAGGCTGCCGATCAGAAAAAGCGTTTCCGGAAAAATATGCTTGACTGTCCAGAAGAAGTCCACGCCCTTGAGGAAGCCGAGGAACAGCGGCGGATCGCCCAGCGGGGTCAGCGAGCCGCCGGCATTGGAGACGATGAAAATGAAAAACACGACGATATGGGCAGAGTGTGTGCGGTTGTCATTGGCGCGGATCAGCGGGCGAATCATCAGCATGGAAGCCCCGGTGGTTCCCATGAAGCTCGCCAGCACGGCGCCGATCAGCAGCAGCCCGGCGTTGAGCCCGGGGCTGCCATGCAGGTTGCCGCGAATGAAGATGCCGCCGGCCACCGTGAACAGCGCCGTCAGCAGGATGATGAAGGGAATGTATTCGGCGACCAGCGCATGCACGAGGCTGGTGCCCGCCAGTGCCGGGCCGAAAAGCACGGCAAACGGCAGGAAAAACGCCAGCGTCCAGGCCGCCGATACCTTGCCGAAATGGTGGTGCCAGAACGTCGGAAGCAGTAGCGGCATCAGGGCGATCGACAGCAGCAGGCCCGCAAACGGAATGCCCCAGAGCGGCGACAGCTGGCTGCCGTCAAAGTCGGCCGCCAAGGCCCAGCCGGGAAGAAACGACAACAAGGCCGCAAGCGCGATCCAGCGCAATTTTTTCATGAGGTCTCCTGTATTTTCATGATGCCGCACGGCGGCACACCACCGCCCATTGTCCCTCTCAGGCAATGTCAAAAACCTGACGCAGGTAAGCCAGGTATTTCTCGTCATCACACATGTTCTTGGACGGTGTGTCAGAGAGTTTGGCCACCGGCTGGCCGTTGCAGCGCACCATCTTGATGACAATCTGCAGCGGTTCGTAGCCCAGGTCATTGGTCAGGTTGGTGCCTATGCCGAAGGCGAGCTGGCAGCGGTCCCGGAACTGCTGGTAAAGCTCGATGGTGCGGGGCACCGTCAGGGCATCGCTGAAAATCAGTGTCTTGGTCCGGGGATCGACCCGGTTCTTGCGGTAGTGCTCGATCAGGCGCTCGCCCCAGGCAAACGGGTCGCCGCTGTCGTGGCGCGCGCCGTCGAACAGCTTGCAGAAATAGAGGTCGAAATCACGCAGAAAGGCGCTCATGCCGTACACATCGCTGAGCGCAATGCCCAGGTCGCCGCGGTACTCCTTGGCCCAGGACTCGAAGCCGAACACCTGGCTGTCACGCAGGCGCGGCCCCAGGGCCTGGCAGGCCTGCAGGTACTCGTGCGCCATGGTGCCCAGCGGCGTCAGGCCCAGCTTCATGGCAAATAGCACATTGCTGGTCCCGGCAAACTGGCCGGCACTGCCGGCGCCCAGGCGCGCAATCAGGGTGCGCAGCACTTCTTCATGCCAGGCCTGGCCAAAGCGGCGGCGCGTGCCGTAGTCGGCGATCTTCAGGGCGGCCAGGCCTTCGCCCTTCAACAGTCCGATCTTGGCGTCGAGCCGCTTGCGTCCCTCCATCACATCGGCGAGCTTTTGCGTATTGCGGAAATAGACCTCGTTGATGATGGCCAGCACCGGAATCTCGAACAGGATGGTGTGCAGCCACGGCCCTTCGATCACGACCTCGATTTCGCCCGTGGGCAAGGCCTTGACGCTGACGTATTTTTCGTTGAGGTGAAACAGCCCCAGAAAATCGACAAAATCGCTCTTGATGAAACGCATGCCGCGCAGGTAGGCGAGTTCGGCATCCTGGAAATGCAAGCCGCACAAGGCACGGATTTCCTCGCGGATTTCACTGACGTACGGAGCGAGGTCGCTCACGCCGGGCGCACCGGCGTTGCGGCACTTGAAACGGTACTCGACCTGCGCACCCGGAAACTGGTGCAGCACCACCTGCATCATCGTGAACTTGTAGAGATCGGTGTCCAGCAGGCTGGTGATGATCATGGTCGGGCACCTCCATAAATCCATTTTTTGGGCGAATTGCGGCGTTGCGCGGTGCTCGGAATCCTCATGCACCCAAGTGCATTCCGGTATCCTGCGCGCCGTGCGCCTTGCACTTCATCCCAAAAAACTGAATTTCTGGAAGTGCCCAGGCCGCGTGGAATCACAGAATACTTAACCCAGAAAATCGACTTCGAACAGCAGCGTGGCGTTCGGCGGGATCACGCCGCCCGCGCCGCGTGCACCGTAACCGAGGTCGGCCGGAATGACGAGACGGCGCGTGCCGCCCACCGACATGCCCTGCACGCCTTCATCCCAGCCCTTGATGACCTGGCCGGCACCGAGCGAGAACTCGAAAGGCTGGCCGCGATCCTTGCTGGAGTCGAACTTGGCGCCCTGCACGCCATCGTTGTAGAGCCAGCCGGTGTAATGGACCTTGACATTTTGGCCGGCCTTGGCGATCGCGCCAGTGCCGAGCACGGTGTCTTCGTACTGCAGGCCGGAGGGAGTGGTGTTCATAGGGGTCTTTCTGTAAAAAAATGGAAACTACGCTATTCGGCGCCAACCCCTGACTTTACCCGCAAGCCCACCCTTTCCGCAGAGCCCTTCGACAGGCTCAGGACGAACGGAAAGGTGGGAGACCACGGATGCCCCCTTCAAGCCGGGGCCGCGGATCTGGCTTTGCCAGTCCGCAGGCGCAGCGGCCCCCTCGGGGGGAAGGGAGCGACACGCAGTGAGCGACCGTGGGGGCTCAATCAATCCAGCCAGGTCGTGAAGGCCTGCACACCGACGCGCGGCGTACGGAAAGTGTTGACCAGCGCCGACTCGTCGGCATAACCCAGCGCCATGCCGCAGACCAGCATTTCGTCGTCGCCGGCGCCGATATGCGGCAGGATGATCTTGGCAAAACCATTCCAGGCGGCTTGCGGACAGGTGTGCAGGCCATGGCCGCGCGCGGCCACCATGATGTTCTGCATGAACATGCCGTAGTCCACCAGGCTGCCGCGGCCCATGACGCGGTCCAGCGTGAACATCAGGCCGACGGGTGCGTCGAAAAACCGGTAGTTGCGCTGGTGCTGGGCATGCATCTTGTCCTTGTCACCCTTGCCGATGCCAAGCAGGCCGTACAGGCCCCAGCCGTTTTCGCGGCGCCGGTCAATGTAGGGAGAAACCCATTTTTCCGGGTAGTAGTCGTATTCCTCCTTGTACTGCGCGGCCAGCTCGGGGTTGGCGCGGATGGCGTCATGCGCGGCGCAGACCTTGCCGACCAGGCTGTCACGACTGCCTCCCTGCAGCACATACACCTTCCACGGCTGGGTGTTGGTGCCCGAGGGAGCGCGGCTGGCGATCGCCAGCAACTGTTCCAGGGTTTCGCGGGGCACGGCTTTGGGCAGGAAGGCGCGCACGGACATGCGGCTGTGGATGGCTTCATCCACGGCATTGAGGGGTTCGGTCACTTCAGGGTCTCCAGGGTGGTCAAAAGTTGGGGCGGCAAGGGCACGGGCCGACGGGTGTGCAGGTCCACATAGACGTGGATGAAATGGCCCCTGGCGGCGCTCAAGGCTGCACCGTCCCGGCCAGGGAACAGCCCGACCTCGTAGCGCACGCTGGACGAGCCGACATGCGCCACGCGGATGCCTGCGAGCACCGGCTCGGGAAAGGACAGAGGCGCAAAGTAGTTGCACTGCGTCTCGATGACCAGCCCGATGACAGGGCCCGCGTGAATGTCAATGGCGCCGCTCTCGATCAGGTAGCCGTTGACCGCGGTGTCGAACCAGCTGTAATACACCACGTTGTTGACGTGGCCGTACACATCGTTGTCGGACCAGCGTGTGGCTATCGGACGGAAGACCTTGTAGGCGCTGCGGGGCTCAGCCTGGGGGCGTGTCGGGGAAGTCATGAGGAAGCATTCTGCCAGCGCCGATGGTCAGGCAGGACCGCGCGCGGGGATCAGCCGTTCCAGCGTTTCCAGTACTCGATCGCCACGCGGAAGGTGTTCATCTGCACCTGCACCGTCTCGTCGATGTTGACGCCATAACCGCCGGCCATGGCGAAAGCCAGCGGAATGCGGCGTTGCCAGGCCCAGTCAAACACGCGCCGGTCCCTGGCCTCCAGGCCGTCATAACTGAGCTTGAGCCGTCCCAGCCGGTCGCCTTCGAACGGGTCGGCACCTGCCAGGTAGATCACCAGGCCAGGCGCGAAGCGCCGCTCGAGCTCGTCGAGTGCATGCTCCAGCGCCTGCAGGTAAGGGGCATCCGTGCAGCCGTCCGGCAGGTCCACGTCCAGGTCGCTGGCCTCCTTGCGGAAGGGGAAATTCTTTTGCCCATGCAGTGACAGGGTGAACACGCTGTCGTCAGCGCTGAAAATGCTGGCCGTCCCGTTACCCTGGTGCACGTCCAGGTCGATGATCGCTACCCGCAGCGGCGTGTAGTGGCTGCGCGCCCACTCCATCTGCATCTGGCGGGCCGCGACGGCCGCATCGTTGAACACACAAAAGCCCCCGCCCTTGCCTGCCGACGCGTGGTGGGTGCCGCCAGCCAGGTTGGCGGCCACGCCTTCAGCACGGCCCTGCAACCCCAGGGCCGCACGTGCTGCCGCCGATGTGGCGCCCACCGAGCGGCGTGAACGCTCGACCATCTCCGTGCTCCAGGGAAAGCCAATCTCGCGCATGGCCGCCGCGTCCAGCGTGCCGTCGGCCACCGCCTGGATGTAGGCCGGTGCGTGCGCCAGCGCCAGCTCGCCGTCGCTGGCCCGCGGTGCCACGCCCAAACGCACCTGTGGCAACTCGCGCGCCACGCGGTCACGCAGGCGCTGGTATTTGGCCATCGGAAAGCGGTGCCCGGCCGGCAAGGGCAGGACAAAGTGGTCGGCGTAGAAGGCTTGCACGGATGGATGTACCGGAAGAGTCGACAAGAGGAATGCGCCACCCGCGCGGTGGCGGTCGCCTGCATTGTGACGGGAACCCAAAACCCGCGGTTTTCCTCTGTCGCTAGAGCCTGATCTCTAAAATGCTGCATTGCAACATAAATCGCTTGCTATCGCGCATCCAGTCCGTATACTTCAGTTATGTTGCAGTGCAGCAATCGACAAGACAAGCCCAACAGCAGATTGTCCGGCAGCGCAACTAATTGAATTCTTAACCCACCTATTGGAGATTTAAATATGTTGACCGCTGAACAAATCATGGCTTCCCACAAAGCAACCGTTGAAACCCTGTTTGGTCTGACCAGCAAGGCTTTCGAAGGCGTCGAGAAACTGGTGGAACTCAATGTCCAGGCTTCCAAGGCTGCCCTGGCTGAAACCGCCAACCACACCCAGACCATGCTCGGCGCCAAAGACGCGCAAGAACTGCTGGCCCTGCAAGCGAGCCTGATGCAGCCCCTGGCTGAAAAAACAGCCGCCTACAGCCGCCACCTGTACGACATCGCCACCGGCACCGGTGCTGAAGTCGGCAAGGCCTTCGAAGGCCAGGCTGCTGAAGCCCAGGCCAAATTCATGGGTCTGGTTGACAGCGCCGCCAAAAACGCGCCGGCCGGTTCCGAGTCCGCTGTGGCCGTGATGAAAAGCGCCGTGGCTGCCGCCACCAACGCTTTCGAGTCGGTCCAGAAGGCCGTCAAACAAGCCAGCGACATGGCCGAAGCCAACCTCACCGCCGTGACCAACACGGCTGTGAACGCCACCAAAACCGCTTCCAAAAAGCGTTAATGAACAGGGCTTGAATTCGCTGGCCGAGCCGCCAGCTGATTCAAGCCGGGTTTGAAAAATCCAAACCCCTACAGATTCCGGAGCTGGCTGCCGATAGACAAGTATCGGGGCGCAAGTTTCCACCGGTTGTCTCCTCGGGTCCTTCCAGAAATCAAGTTTCACGGACCCCTTCAAAGCCTGATCGCAAGATCGGGCTTTTTTTTGGCAGAAACGGCCTTGAGCCCTGTCCCGCCGTTCGCGGTCAGCTATAAAAAGAAGAGCATCACCGGGCCGCGGTGCGCAAGGTGTCCATCCTGGTCCGCAGTGCAGGCAGGGCCGCCTGCATCGCCGCCCGACCGGCATCGATGGCCCGTTGCCGGGCCGAGAAGTCGGCGCTTTTCAAGCCCACCTGCGAGGGCTGCACCACCACATCGGCATCCTTCAACTCGTACTGGTTGATGCTTTTGCCCATGATGGCAAAGGTCTGCAGCAGGATCTGCAGCGTGCCGTCGGCGGTGTTGGCCTCAGGCGGGTTGGAGATATCGACGGCAATCACCAGCTCGGCGCCCATCTGGCGCGCAAAACGTACGGGCACCGGCGAGACCAGGCCGCCGTCCACATACTCGCGACCATTGATTTTGACCGGCACAAACACCGCCGGCACGGCGCTGGATGCCCGCACGGCCATGCCGGTGTCGCCGCGCCGGAACAGCACCGGCTGGCCATTGCCCAGGTCCGTCGCCACGATGCCCAGCGGAATGGCCATGTTCTCCATCAGACGGCCGGCGACCAGATCATTCACATAACGACTCAGGGCCTCGCCGCGAAACATGCCGCGGCCGAAAATCGGCAGCATCCAGTCGGTGATCGCGACCTCTTCCATGGCCAGGGCCGTCTGCTGCAGTTGCGCGCTGCTTTTGCCACTGGCGTAAAGGGCTGCGACCAGGCTGCCGGCCGAGGTGCCCACCACCACGGAGGGCCGGATGCCGGCCTCTTCCAGCACCGCAATCACGCCTACATGGGCAAAACCGCGCGCAGCCCCGCCACCCAGCGCCAGGCCGATACGCAGCGGGCGCTGGGCCGCGCTCCCGCTCACCGGCGCCCCCGGACCGGCAGGGCCGCTGGGCAGGCCGGCGCAACCGGCCAGCATGGCGAGCCCGGCCGCAACAGCAGACCGTGCCACCCGGCGACGCAGCCAGGTCGCCGCCCGGCCCGCCAAAGCTTTCGCGATCTCAAAGCTATTGCGAATAATTCGCGTTTGTATTACACTAATTTCCATTCCAACCTTCACAGCGAACACCATGTTGAAAAAATCCCCGATTCTGGCCACCCTGGCTGTGGCTGCCACCCTGATGGGCGGCGCAGGCGGCGTCAGTGCGCAGGAACAGGTGGTCAACCTGTATTCTGCCCGCCACTACCAGACCGATGAGGCGCTTTACAGCAATTTCACCAAAACCACCGGTATCAAGATCAACCGCGTGGACGCGGACGATGCCGGCATCCTCGCGCGCCTGAAGGCCGAGGGCGCAGCCTCCCCGGCCGACGTGATCCTGCTGGTGGACGCCGCGCGGCTGGCCAAAGGCGACAGCGAAGGCCTGTTCCAGCCGATCAAGTCGCCCCTGCTGGAAAAGGCGATTCCGGCACAGTTGCGTGCCCAGGCCACGCCTGAAGGCACGACCTGGTTCGGTTTTTCTACACGCGCCCGCCTCATCGTCTATGACAAGCTCAAGGTCAACAAGGCCGATGTCGACACCTACGAAGAACTCGCCGACCCGAAAAACAAGGGCCTGCTGTGCACCCGTTCGGGCTCGCATCCCTACAACCTGTCGCTGTTCGGCGCGGTGACCGAACACCTGGGCGCCGCCAGGGCCGAAGAGTGGCTCAAGGGCCTGGTGGCCAACATGGCCCGCCCGCCCAAGGGCGGCGACACCGACCAGATCAAGGGCGTGGCCAGCGGCGAATGCGGCATCGCGATCACCAACAGCTACTACCTCGCGCGCATCCTGCGGTCTTCCGCGCCGGAAGACAAGGCGATTGCCGACAAGGTCGGCGTGGTGTTTCCCAACCAGCAGTCCTGGGGTACCCATGTGAACATCGCCGGAGCGGCCGTTGCCAAAAATGCCAAGAACAGCGCCAACGCGGTGAAATTCATGGAGTACCTGGCCAGCCCCGACGCGCAGAACTACTTTGCCAACGGCAACAACGAGTGGCCCGTCGTCGCGGGGGTGAAGGTCAGCAACCCGGCCCTGCAGGCCATGTCGGGCGGCAGCTTCAAGTCCGAGACCATCCCGATCAGCACCGTCGGCGCCAACCAGGTGAAGGTGCAGCAGATGCTGGACCGCGTCGGCTATAAATAACGCTCCCACGTTCGCTCGCTTCGCGTAGCTTTCTGCCCCCCGAGGGGGCGCTGCGCCTGCAGGCCGGCAGAGCCGGACCCGCGGCCCCCGCTTGAAAAGAGAGCGCCCCGTTCATCAAAAAGCCCGGTCCGCCGGGCTTTTTGATGCGTGATTGTTATGCGTGATAATTGCCCCTTGACGTTGACGTTAACGTCAACTCCGCAACACCCTCCCCTCACTATTTCTCCAAGGAACATCACATGGACATCGCAGGCAAAGTATTCATCGTCACCGGCGGGGCATCGGGTCTCGGGGAAGGCACGGCGCGCATGCTGGCGGCCAAAGGCGGCAAGGTGGTGATTGCCGACATGCAGGTTGAAAAAGGCGAGGCGATTGCCAAAGACATCGGTGGCGCCTTCGTCAAGTGCGATGTCAGCCAGGAGGCCGATGGCCAGGCTGTCGTCGCCAAGGCTGTGTCCATGGGCAAACTCATGGGCCTGGTCAACTGCGCCGGCATCGCACCCGCCGAAAAAACCGTCGGCAAAAACGGCGCCCACAACCTTGGCGTGTTCAGCAAGACCATCACGGTCAACCTGATCGGCAGCTTCAACATGATCCGCCTGGCCGCCGATGCGATGTGCAAGAACGAACCCGAAGCCACCGGCGAGCGCGGCGTGATGATCTCCACCGCTTCCGTCGCGGCCTACGACGGCCAGATCGGCCAGGCTGCCTACAGCGCGTCCAAGGGCGGCATTGTCGGCATGACCTTGCCGATCGCGCGCGACCTGGCGCGCAACGGCATCCGCAACATGACGATCGCGCCCGGCATCTTCGGCACGCCCATGATGTTCGGCATGCCCCAGGAAGTGCAGGACTCGCTGGCCGCCTCCGTGCCCTTCCCCAGCCGGCTGGGCACGCCGCAGGACTACGCCAAACTCGCGCAGCACATTTTTGAGAACGACATGCTCAACGGGGAAGTGATCCGCCTTGACGGCGCGATTCGTCTGGCGCCGCGCTAAGCTGCTCAAAAAAATGCTATCGTATTGATAGCTTCTTGCGCCCGCCCCGTCTGGGCTGAAGGCCGATCTGACTGTAAACCCCGTCAGCTCGGCCTTTTTTCTGCTGCTTACAAAATCGGCCTCCCAGCGGGGCTGATCCGGCTCCGCCACACCGGGCTTGGGTTTACCATGACCCCTCCCCCACTGGAGAAGCCATGAAAACCGTTGCCCCCGCGTTCATGACCAAGCACCCCGCTTTCCCGTCACCGCTTGCTGGCCTGGCCCTGGCCGCCGCCCTGCTGATGGCCGGTTGTGCCACGGCCCCGCCCTTCGCCTACAACGTGCCGGCGCAGCCCGAAGGCGCGTCGGGGTACACCGAAAAGCCCGGTTGGGCTGCCAGCAAATTCGCCGTCGCTGCGGCCAACCCGCTGGCCACCGATGCCGGCTATCAGGTGCTCAAGGCCGGCGGCTCGGCAATCGACGCGGCGATTGCCGTGCAGATGGTGCTCACGCTGGTCGAGCCGCAATCGAGCGGCATAGGTGGCGGCGCCTTTTTGCTGCACGCCAGCGGCGGCAAGGTCGAGGCTTTTGACGGCCGCGAAACCGCGCCGGCAGCCGCCGACGAAAAACTCTTTGTCGGCGGCGACGGCAAACCCCTGGCCTTCATCGACGGCGTGGTGGGCGGCCGTTCGGTCGGTGTGCCGGGCACGGTGCGCATGCTGGAGATGGCGCACCAGCAATACGGCAAGCTGCCCTGGGCGCAGCTCTTCGTGCCGGCCATCACACTGGCCGAGGGCGGATTCAAGGTCAGCGCACGGCTGGCCACCCTGCTGAAAACCGAGCCGCACCTGAAAAAAGACCCGGTGGCCGCCGCCTACTTTTACCAGCCCAACGGCGAGCCGCTGGCCGCCGGCAGCCTGCTGCGCAACCAGCCGCTGGCCGATGTCTTGAAAAAAATCGCCGCCGGTGGCTCCAGAGCCCTGCTTGAAGGCGACATTGCCCAGGCCATCGTGAGCAAGGTGCAAAGCCACCCGACCAACCCCGGCAAATTGAGCCTGGCCGACCTGGCCGGCTACCAGGCCAGAAAACGCGAGCCGATCTGCCACGACTACCGGGCGCAGGCACGCGACTACCGCATCTGCGGCATGCCGCCGCCCAGCTCGGGGGCGATTGCGGTCGGGCAGATCCTGGGCATCCTGAACAACACACCCGCTGCCACGCTGGGTCTGGTCACCGGCACCGGTGGCGACGGCGTCACACCCGCGCCCACACCGTCGGCCGACTGGCTGCACCTGTACACCGAAGCCGCGCGGCTGGCCTTTGCCGACCGCGCGCAGTACCTGGCTGACCCCGACTTCGTGCAGCCGCCTGCAGGCAACTGGATGAGCCTGCTGGAGCCGGCCTACCTGGCCGAACGCGCCAGGCTGATCGCCGCGCAGCCCGGCGGACAAAGCATGAAGGTCGCCAAACCCGGCCTGCCCGGCGGCATGAAAAGCGCCTACGCGCCCATGGCCGACCAGCCCGAATACGGCACCTCGCACATCAGCATCGTGGATTCATTCGGCAATGCGATCGCCATGACCACCACCATCGAGGACGCTTTTGGCTCACGCCAGATGGTCAGGGGCTTCTTGCTGAACAACGAGCTGACCGATTTCAGCTTTGCGCCCACCGATGCCGATGGCAAGCCCGTGGCCAACCGCGTGCAGCCGGGCAAACGCCCACGTTCGTCGATGGCGCCCACCCTGGTGTTTGACAAGGCCACCGGCGAACTCGTGATGAGCGGCGGCAGCCCGGGCGGCGCGCTGATCATCCACTACACCGCCAAGACGCTTTACGGCGTGTTGAACTGGAGCCTGATGCCGCAGCAGGCCATCAACCTGCCCAACTTCGGCTCGCTCAACGGCCCGACCCTGCTGGAAGAAAAACGCTTTGCGCCGGCCACCGTCGACGCGCTCAAAGCCCGCGGCGCTGAAGTACGCGAAATGAACATGACCAGCGGCCTGCAGGCGATCACCCGCGGCCAGGCGCACGGCACGCCCTTGTGGCTGGGCGGCGCCGACCCGCGCCGCGAAGGCGTGGTGATGGGGGACTGAACAGAAAAAAAACGACTGCAGCCCTTGCAGGACGGGCGCAAAAAGCTATTGTTTTGGTAGCGCGCTGGTTCGCATCGGCTTGGCCGGTGCGTCCTGCTTGCCGGTGCCTAAACGTTCGTATTCCGAAATCACCTGCGCGCCCACCAGCAGCAGCGTCGCGGCCAGCTCCAGGCTCAGCAGGACAATGATGGCCGTGGTCAGCGAGCCGTACACCAGGCCAACCTGTGACAAGGTGCCAAAGTACCAGACCAGCAGATGGCGCGTCACTTCCCACAGCAGCGCCGCCGTGATGCCGCCAATCAGCGCATGGCGCAGCGAGAGCTTGCCGACCGGCATCACCAGGTAGACCGAGGTCAGCACAAAAATCTCGCCGGCCAGGCCCAGCAGGTAAAGCAGCACGCCCGACATCCCGCTGAGCGACCAGCTGTAGCCCAGAAACTCCAGGCTCTGGTCGCCCAGGGCCTGGAAGCTGCCCGAGACCAGCGTCACCAGCAGCAAGCCCATACCCAGACACAGGATGTAGACGTAAGGCAGCAGCGCGGACACCAGGAAACGGCGGCGGCGTATCGCCACGCGGTGCAGGAAAATCACCGACATCGCGTTTTCCAGCACGGTGAAGGCCAGCGAGCTGAAAAACAGCATGGTGGCCAGCAGCACCCAGCCCATCAGTTCGCGGTGGGCGAGAAAGTTTTCCAGCTCGCTCACGATGAAGTCGGCCTGGCCCGGCGCCAGCCAGCCGATGTAGCGCCCCAGCGCCTCCAGCAGCGCCGACTGGTCAATCACATGCGACAGCGCAATCGCCATCAGGATCAGCAACGGAACAATCGACAGCAAGGCGTAATAAGCCACCGCCCCGGCCAGCAGCAAGCCCTGGTTGGCGCGAAAACCCCGCAACACGCGCAGCGCAAAGGCGCCGGGGTGCCGGATCACATAAGCGGCCTGGGGTCCGGGGGTCATGGCAGCGGCCTGTTTAACATCAAATATGCCTCAAGCCCCTACCGGACATGCGCAAGCAGCTATTGTTTTTATAGCGAACCAGCCTGGTGTCATACATCAATCGCCGCCGCCGATCCGGCCAGCTTGCGCAGCTCGAACTTCTGGATCTTGCCGGTGCTGGTCTTGGGCAACTCACCGAACACCACCGCGCGCGGCACCTTGAAGCCGGCCAGGTGTTTCTTGCAGTGCGCCACGATGTCCTCCCTGGTCGCCGTCGCCCCGGCCTTGAGCTCGACAAAGGCGCAGGGGGTTTCGCCCCAGCGTTCGTCGGGCTTGGCCACCACGGCAGCGGCCAGCACGTCGGGATGGCGGTACAGCACGTCTTCGACCTCGATCGAGGAGATGTTTTCGCCGCCCGAGATGATCACGTCCTTGCTGCGGTCCTTGATCTTGATGTAACCGTCGGGGTACATCACGGCCAGGTCGCCGCTGTGAAACCAGCCCCCGGCAAAAGCCTCTTCGGTCGCCTTGGGGTTTTTCAGGTAGCCCTTCATGGCGATGTTGCCCCGGAACATGATCTCGCCCATGGTCTCGCCGTCTTGCGGCACCGGCTGCAGGGTCTGCGCATCGAGCACGCGCACATCGCGCTCCAGGTGGTAACGCACCCCCTGGCGCGCGTTGAGGCGGGCACGCTCGCCGATATCTAATTGTTCCCAGCCGTCCTGCGCGGCGCACACCGTCGCCGGACCGTAGACCTCGGTCAGGCCGTAGACATGGGTCAGGTCAAAGCCGAGCGCCTCCATGCCCTCGATCATGGACGCCGGCGGCGCCGCACCGGCCACCATGGCCTTGACGCCGCGCGGCAGGCCGTGCTTCATGCTGTCGGGCGAGTTGACCAGCAGGCCGTGCACGATGGGCGCGCCGCAGTAGTGCGTCACGCCATGCTGGCGGATGGCGTCGAAAATCGCCTGCGGCTCGACCCGGCGCAGGCAGACATTGACGCCGGCGCGCGCCGCCACCGTCCACGGGAAACACCAGCCGTTGCAGTGAAACATCGGCAGCGTCCACAGGTACACCGCGTGTTTGGGCATGTCCCATTCGAGGATGTTGGACACCGCATTGAGCGCCGCGCCGCGGTGGTGGTAAACCACGCCCTTGGGGTTACCGGTGGTGCCGCTGGTGTAGTTCAGCGTTATCGCGTCCCATTCGTCGTCAGGCTGGCGCCAGGCAAAACCCGCGTCGCCGCTGGCCAGAAACTCGTCGTAAGTGATGCTGCCTATACGCTCGACCGGCCCGGTGTAGAGCGCGTCTTCCACATCGATAACCAGCAGCGGCGCGACCGACTGGCGCAGGGCCAGCGCCTTTTTCATGACACCGGCGAACTCGGAATCAAC
Organism: Polaromonas sp.; assembly: GCF_029945685.1. GTDB lineage: Bacteria > Pseudomonadota > Gammaproteobacteria > Burkholderiales > Burkholderiaceae_C > Polaromonas. The sequence continues at coordinate 371,215 of NZ_JAQSDA010000020.1, forward strand.
GATGAGCACTTTGGCCTCGCCATGGTCCAGCATGAAGGCAATGGTTTCGGGGTCCAGCCGGGTGTTCAGCGCATTGAGCACTGCCCCGGTCACCGGAATGCCGAAATGCGCCTCCACCATGGGCGGGGTGTTGGGCAGCATCACGGCCACCGTGTCGCCCTTGACTATGCCGCGCTGCTGCAACGCGCTCGCCAGTTGCCGGCAGCGCGTGAAGACCTCGGACCAGCTGCGGCGCAAGCCGCCATGCACCACCGCCAGCCGATCCGGGTAGACCTCGGCGGTGCGCTCAATGAACGACAGCGGCGACAGCGCAGCGTAATTCGCCTCGTTGGGCGCTAAGTCCTGGTCAAAAATGCTGGGCATCTAAATCTCCTCGGGGTTGGGCGGTCTGTGCAGCCATGGTAGCCGCAGCCTGGCGCCTGGCCCTTGACCCGCCTCACGTCCGGCGCTGGAGGCACAATACAGCCGTGGCCATTCCCCAATCATTCATCCAGGAACTGCTGGCGCGCGCCGACGTGGTGGACATCGTCGGGCGTTATGTACAACTCAAAAAAGGCGGCGCCAATTTCATGGGGCTGTGCCCCTTCCACGGCGAAAAATCACCTTCCTTCAGCGTGAGCCCGTCCAAGCAGTTCTACCACTGCTTCGGCTGCGGAAAAAACGGCAACGCCATCAGTTTTCTGATGGAGCACGGCGGCATGACCTTCGTTGAGGCCGTGAAAGACCTGGCCCAGCAGTACGGCCTGCAGGTGCCCGAAGACGACGTCTCGCCGCAGGAGCGCGCCCGCGCCGCCCAGGCGCGCGAGCAGCAGGCCACGCTCACAAGCGTGCTGGAAAAAGCCGGCATCGCCTACATCAAGCACCTGCGGAGCGCACCGCGCGCCATTGATTACCTCAAGGGCCGCGGCCTGTCCGGTGAAATTGCAAAAACCTTCGGCCTCGGTTACGCGCCCGAAGGCTGGCGCGCACTGGCCAGCGTCTTCCCCGACTACAACGACCCGTTGCTGGTCGAAAGCGGGCTGGTCATCACCGGCGAGCCGGGTGAGGAAAATTCGCAGGGCGAAGCCAAGCGTTACGACCGCTTCCGCGACCGCATCATGTTTCCGATCCGCAACGTCAAGGGCGAATGCATAGGTTTCGGTGGGCGCGTGCTGGGCGACGAAAAGCCCAAGTACCTGAACTCGCCGGAAACCCCGGTGTTCAGCAAGGGCCGCGAGCTCTACGGCCTGTTCGAGGCGCGCACCGCCCTGCGTGAACACGGCTACGCGCTGGTCACCGAAGGCTACATGGACGTGGTGGCGCTGGCCCAGCTCGGTTTTGCCAACGCCGTGGCCACCCTGGGCACGGCCTGCACCGCCGACCATGTGCAAAAACTGTTCCGTTTTACCGATTCGGTGGTCTTCAGCTTCGACGGCGACAGTGCCGGCCGCCGCGCCGCGCGCAAGGCGCTGGACGCCGCCCTGCCCTTTGCCACCGACGTACGCACCGTCAAGTTCCTGTTTTTGCCGGCCGAACACGACCCCGACAGCTACATCCGCGAACACGGCCAGGAAGGGTTTGCCGCCTATGTCGCCAAGGCCGTGCCGCTGAGCAGATTCATGCTCGAAGCCGCCGGCGAAGGCTGCGACCTGGACACCGCCGAAGGCCGCGCCCACATGGCCAGCAATGCGCGCCCGCTGTGGAGCCTGCTGCCCGACGGCACGCTCAAGCACCAGTTGCTCGCCGAGATCGCCGACACCGTGCTGATCGACAGCCGCGAACTGCTGCAAATCTGGCAGCCGGCCGCGCCGCACTATAAAAACAGTAGCAGCTCGCGCACACCGGGCAAGGGCCAACGGCCTAAAACACCTGAAATGTCGGGCGGTGCGCCGGATTTCGGGGAGTTTTCCGGCAACTTCGCCGACCTGCACGACGAAGGCGCTTACGCTGCCTCGCTGCCCATGGACACGTCGCCGGCAGGCGGGTCTGCCGGCCGCAGCTTCGGCGCCAAGCCCGGTGCCAGCCGCCCGCCGCGGCGCATCGCCGGGCGGGTGTTGCCGGCCGGCCGGGAGGACCGGGTGCTGCGGCTGATGCTGACCGAGCCACAAAGCTGGGACAAGCTCAGCGGGGAAGAACACGTGCTGCTGTCGGAGCTGCCGGCGCCGCACGGCCCGCTGTTTGTCTGGCTGGAGAGCCAGCTGCACGAACACGGGCCGCAGCCCTGGGCGGCGCTGCGCGAGGGCCTGCGCGAGCACCCGCACGAGAAACACGCGATTGACCAGATCGCCCAGCTTCTGGACGGCATCGAGTGCGACTGGAACGAGGTCCGCGCCATCCTGGACCAGCTCCTCAAGCTCAAGCGCCAGCAGGAAATGGTTGATTTGCTGCCCCGGGTGCTGACCGACCCGGCGGCCAGGCAGCGTTACGAAGCCTTGTCCGGCCTGCTGAAAAATAGCTGATCCAGGCCCATTTTTGTTGCCCAAAAATGAGGCAACAGGGTATAATCCGATTTTCCGCTACGGCAAGCGCGACAGCAGCACCTCCGGTACCAGCCCCCCGCAAGAACGGGACCTCACAGGTTGAAGGGCCACCTCCCCGCAAGGACTGCACACCAAATGTTCGCCCAAACAACTTGCCTGCAAATGCCCAGCCGTCCGGCCCGGGCATTTTTTGTGCCCGCGTGCTGACTTTCGTCAGGTGCCCGGGAACCCAGTCTGTTGAAGGAAGTTTTTCATCGGGAGTTCGCCATGCCTGCTCAAAAGTCCAGCAAGTCCGCCAAAGCCGTGCCCAAGTCCAAAGCCGCAGCCAAGCCTGCGGCCCGACCGCCCGTCAAGAAGACTACCAGCAAGCTTGAAAAACCCGCAAAAACCGCCATATCCAGACCAGTTCCCGGCAAAAAAGCCGCAGCGCCCAAAGCGCCCCTGAAATCTGAAAAGCCCGTCAAGAAAGTGCCCCCTGTGCCGACCAAGTCTCCCGCCTCCACCGCCAAACCTGCTGCCAAAAAAGAAGCCGAGCTGAAAGTCACCCCGACCGCAGCCGGTGCCGACGTGCCCGTGAAAAAGAAACCCGGTCGCCCGCCGAAGAACCCCGCTGCCGCCGTGGAAGCCGGCGGCGCCAAGCGCGGCCGCAAGCCGAAGGTCGCCATCAAGGGTGACGGCGACGAGGACATGTCCGACATCGAGGACGATCTGGTCGGCGAGCCGGTGGTGGAAACCACCGAAAAGGTCAAACCGCTGCGCATGAAGATCAGCAAGGCCAAGGAACGTGCCTTGATGAAGGAATTCGGCCTGGACGAAACCGTGCTGTCCGAAGAAGACATGGCCAAGCGCCGTGCCCGCCTGAAAGCGCTGATCAAGCTCGGCAAGACCCGCGGCTACCTGACGCACGGCGAAATCTCCGATCACCTGCCCGACAAGCTGATCGACGCCGAGACGCTGGACGCAGTGATCGTCACCCTGAACGACCTCGGCGTGGCCGTGTACGAGCAGACACCCGATGCGGAAACCCTGCTGATCACCGCCAACGCGCCCGCCGGCTCCACCGAAGAGGAAGCCGAGGAAGCCGCCGAAGCCGCCCTGTCCACCGTGGACAGCGAGTTCGGCCGCACCACCGACCCGGTCCGCATGTACATGCGTGAAATGGGCACGGTCGAGTTGCTGACGCGCGAAGGCGAGATCGAGATCGCCAAGCGCATCGAGGGTGGCTTGATGAAGATGATGGAAGCCATCTCCGAAAGCCCGGCCACGATTGCCGAGATCCTGCGCCTGGGTGAAGACATCCGCGAAGGCAAGGTGGTCATCTCCACCGTGGTCGACGGTTTTTCCAACCCCAACGAAGCCGACGACTACGTGGCCGAAGAAGACTTTGACGAGTTCGACGAGGAAGACGACGACGACGGCAAGGGCGGCTCCAAGGCGCTGACCAAGAAGCTCGAAGAGCTGAAGAAGGAAGCGCTGAGCCGCTTCGACACCATCGCCTCCCTGTTCGAAAAAGTCCACAAGACCTACGACAAGGAAGGCTGGGGCACACCCGCCTATACCAAGGCCCAGAAAGCCCTGAGCGACGAACTCATGACCGTGCGGTTCACCGCCAAGACGATTGAAAAACTGTGCGATCTGCTGCGCGGCCAGGTGCTGGACGTGCGCAAGAAAGAGCGCGAGCTGCGCCGCATCATCGTCGAGAAGTGCGGGATGCCGCAGGAAGTCTTCATCAAGGACTTCCCGCCCAACCTGCTCAACCTCAAATGGGTCGAGAAACAGGTGGCTTCCGGCAAGCCCTGGTCCGTCATCATGGCACGCAACATTCCGCCCATCCAGGAACTGCAGACCAAGCTCGGCGAGCTGCAAGCCCGCGTGGTCGTGCCGCTGGCCCAGCTCAAGGACATCAACAAGCGCATGAACGAAGGCGAGACCAACTCGCGCGACGCCAAGAAAGAGATGATCGAGGCCAACTTGCGCCTGGTGATCTCGATCGCGAAAAAGTACACCAACCGCGGCCTGCAGTTCCTGGACCTGATCCAGGAAGGCAACATCGGTTTGATGAAGGCGGTCGACAAGTTCGAATACCGCCGCGGCTACAAGTTCTCGACCTATGCGACCTGGTGGATTCGCCAGGCGATCACGCGTTCGATCGCCGACCAGGCCCGCACCATCCGCATCCCGGTGCACATGATCGAGACCATCAACAAGATGAATCGCCTGTCGCGCCAGCATCTGCAGGAGTTCGGCTTCGAGCCGGACGCCAGCATCCTGGCCGAGAAGATGGAAATTCCTGAAGACAAGATCCGCAAGATCATGAAGATCGCCAAAGAGCCAATCTCGATGGAAACACCGATTGGCGACGACGACGATTCGCACCTCGGCGACTTCATCGAGGACAGCGCCAACACCGCACCGCTGGAAGCAGCCATGCAGGCCGGCCTGCGCGATGTGGTGAAAGACATCCTCGACAGCCTGACACCGCGCGAAGCCAAGGTGCTGCGCATGCGTTTCGGCATCGAGATGAGCACCGACCACACGCTGGAAGAAGTCGGCAAGCAGTTCGACGTGACGCGTGAACGCATCCGCCAGATCGAAGCCAAGGCCTTGCGCAAGCTCAAGCACCCTTCGCGTTCGGACAAGCTGCGCAGCTTCATCGACACGCTCTGATCCCCTGCCGGGGGCTTGTCCCGGGATGGATAAAAAAAGCCTCAGGCCCGCGTCCAGCGGTCCTGAGGCTTTTTTATGGGTAAACGATGCCCTGCAGGCGAGCTGGCCGTCATCTCAAAATCTTGATCAAATCGGCCCCCGACCCTTTCTGGACGGGCGCTACCAGCTACTCAAACGATAGCAACTGCCACTTGCTGGCCACAGCCTTTGGCGCAGGAGCCCGTGTCCTCGGGGCCAGCTCCCTACAATCCCATCACCAGCGCGGCAGGCGCCGTGACGAACCGGGAGTTCTTATGCAAGCTGCTGTCCTTCACACCTTCGGCCACACCCTCAGCATCGAAGAGGTGCCGCGTCCGGTCCCGGGGCCGGACGATGTGCTGATCGCGGTCGAGGCCTGCGGCGTCTGTCACTCGGACCTGCACGTGGCCGAGGGCGACCAGCCCGCGCTCCAGGCCATCACCAAGCCTGACCTGATTCCCGGCCATGAGGTGGTCGGCCGTGTCGTCGAGCGCGGTGCCAACGTGACGCACCTGGCCCTGGGCGAACGCGTGGGCGTGGCCTGGAACCACAGCACCTGCGGCATCTGCGCGCCCTGCCTGGAGGGCCTGGAAAACCTGTGCCGCCGGGCCGTCATCACCGGCGTCATGGTGGACGGTGGCTACGCCGATTACATGGTGGCGCGTGCCAGCCACGCATTGCCGATTCCCGCCACGCTGAGCTCCGAAGAAGCCGCGCCGCTGTTTTGCGCCGGGCTGACGGTGTACCGGGCGCTCAAGCGCGCCGGCGTGGCGGCCGGTCAGAAGGTCGCCGTGTTCGGCGTCGGCGGCCTGGGCCACCTGGCGGTGCAGATCGCGCGGGCCTGGGGCGCGGAGGTGATTGCGCTCGACCTGGATGCGGCAAAGCTGGTGCTGGCCAAGGAACTGGGCGCCGCGCAGGTGCTGAACGCCGGCAGCGCCGACGACATCAAGGCGCTGCGCAAGGCCGGCGGCGTGCACGTGGCCGTGGTCACCTCGGCCGCGCGGGCCGCCTACGACACGGCGCTCAAGTGCCTGCGGCCCAACGGCGTGTTGTCAGTAGTGGGCCTGCCCGCCGAGCCGCTGAGCTTTCCGGCACTGGCGCTGGTGGGGCTGGAAGCGCGCATTGTCGCCTCGTCGGTGGGCACGCGCGACGACATGCGCGCGGTGCTGCAGATGGCCGCCGACGGCCAGCTGCGCTGCATCATCGACACGCAGCCGCTGGCCGAGGTCAACGCGGTCTTCGAACGCATGCGCCGCGGCCAGATCAACGGCCGTGTGGTGCTGCGCTGTTGCGGCGACGCCCACGCAGACGGCCGCGCCGCTTGATTTATAAGGAAGAGGCCTCCAACCCTTTCTGGACGGGTGCACCAAGCTCCTGTTTCAATAGCACTCAAACCTGAAGCGCCCGGCCCCGACTGGCGCTTTAAAAGTCTTCAGTATCCACCTCGCTGCGGCTTTGGGTGCTGTAGCGATGACCGGTGACCGTGCCCTGGTTGATCAGCGCTTCCACCTTCGCGAAAACCTCGGTGCTGAGTTGCACCGCCGCCGAGCCCAGGTCCTCCTGCAGGTGCGCCACGCTGGTCGTGCCAGGAATCGGGATGATGTGCGGCGCCTTGTGCAGCAGCCAGGCCAGCGCGAGTTGTGCCGGCGTGCAGCCCGCCTCCTGGGCCAGCGCCTTGTAGGGCGGCAGCAGCTTCAAGTTGGCTGCGTAATTGTCGGGGGCAAAACGCGGCATGGCGCTGCGGATGTCCTTGGGCAGCAAGGTGCCGACATCGTGCAGCGCGTCACACAGAAAGCCGCGCGCCACCGGGCTGAAGGCGACAAAGGCCGCGCCCAGTTGACGGCAGGTATCGAGCACGGCGATCTCGGGGTTGCGCGTCCACAGCGAATACTCGGTCTGCACGGCCGCAATCGGATGCACCGCATGGGCCTTGCGCAGCGTGCTGGCCGAGACTTCGGACAGGCCGATGGCCCGCACCTTGCCTGCGCGTACCAGTTCCGCCATGGCGCCCACGCTGTCTTCGATCGGCACCTTCTTGTCCCAGCGGTGCGGGTAGTAGAGGTCGATCACATCGGTCTGCAGGCGCTGCAGGCTGTCCTCGCAATTTTTGCGGATCGTCTCGGGCCGGCCGTCGATGACGCGTTTGATGCCATCGTCAAACTGCACGCCCGCCATGCCGCCTTTGCTGGCCAGCGTGAAGCGGCTGCGGTGTTTTGAGAGCACCCTGCCAATCAGGGTTTCATTGGCGCCAAAGCCGTACAGTGCAGCGGTATCGAACAGCGTGACGCCGGCATCCAGCGCGGCCAGCAAGACGCGTTCGCCCTGCTCGGCCGACGGTGGCGTGCCGTAGGCGTGGCTCAGGTTCATGCAGCCCAGGCCGATGGCCGAGACGTCGAAGGGACCGATCTTGCGGACAGGAAGTGCCATGGTTTCTGTTCAGTTGTTGTTCAATGGCTGTTCAGTTGCTGTTCAGTTGCTGTTCCAGGTCGTGCAGCACCTGGTAACACGGCAGCACTTTGGCGACGCTGGCATTGGGTTCGCGGCCTTCGCGGATGGCGGCAAAAAATTCGCGATCCTGCAGCTCGATACCGTTCATGGACACGTCCACCTTGCTGACGTCGATCTTTTCTTCCTTGCCGTTGAAGAGGTCGTCGTAACGCGCCAGGTAGGTGGCGCTGTCGCCGATGTAGCGGAAGAAGGTGCCCAGCGGCCCGTCGTTGTTGAAGGACAGGCTCAGGGTGCAGATGGCGCCGTTGGCCGCCTTGAGCTGGATGCTCATGTCCATGGCAATGCCCAGTCCCGGGTGGATCGGCCCCTGGAGGGCATTGGCTTTCACGATGGGGCTGCCGCACTGATAAGCAAACAGGTCCACCGTGTGGGCCGCGTGGTGCCACAGCAGGTGGTCGGTCCAGCTGCGCGGCTGGCCCAGCGCATTCATGTTGCTGCGGCGGAAGAAATAGGTCTGCACATCCATCTGCTGGATGTTGAAGCGCCCTGCCGCAATTTCCTTGTGCACATACTGGTGGCTGGGGTTGAAGCGGCGCGTATGGCCGCACATGGCGACCAGCCCGGTCTGCTTCTGCAAGGCCACCACGTCCTGGGCGCCCTTGAGCGTGTCGGCCAGCGGGATCTCCACCTGCACGTGTTTGCCGGCCTTCATGCAGGCAATGCTCTGCTCGGCATGCATCTGGGTCGGCGTGCACAGGATGACGGCATCCACTTCCTTGAGCGCCAGGCTGTCGGCAAGGTTGGTGGTGACATGGCCGATGCCGTATTTGGCAGCGACTTCTTTCGTCTTCTCCAGATCGCGGCTGATCAGCGAAACAACTTCCACGCCTTCAATGTTCTTGATGCCGTCGAGGTGTTTGATGCCGAAGGCACCGGCGCCTGCGAGTGCAACTTTGATGGTTTTGCTCATTTACTTGTTCTCCAGGATCAGGTGGCCCACCGCGGTGTTGCTGGCAGGCACATGGTAAAAGCGGTGGGCGACCTTGGGCGCAGGGCCACCGGCCACGTCGGACATGGCGCCACGGGCGATCAGCCACATCACGAGCTCAATCCCTTCGGAACCGGCCTCACGCACATAGTCGATATGCGGTTTCGATGCCAGGGCTTCCGGGTCGGCGATCAGCTGATCCAGGAAGGCGTTGTCGAACTCCTTGTTGATCAGGCCGGCTCGCGGGCCCTGCAGCTGGTGGCTCATGCCGCCCGTGCCCCAGATCTGCACCTTCAGCGGTTTGTCAAAACTCTCAACCGCCTTGCGGATCGCCTTGCCCAGCTCGAAGCAGCGCCGGCCCGAGGGCACGGGGTACTGCACCACGTTGACGGCAAACGGAATCACCGGGCAGGGCCAGGCCTGCGGCTGGCCGCACATCAGCGAGAGCGGCACGGTCAGGCCGTGGTCCACGTCCATTCTGTTGACGATGGTGAGGTCGAAGTCCTGCTGGATGACCGACTGCGCAATGTGCGCGGCCAGTTCGGGGTGGCCGATCACCTTGGGCACCGGGCGCGGGCCCCAGCCCTCGTCGGCCGGCGTGAACTCGGCCGCCGTGCCGATGGCAAAGGTCGGAATCATCTCCAGGCTGAAGGCGGTGGCGTGGTCGTTGTAGACCAGGAAAATCACGTCGGGCGGGTTGTCCTTGAGCCACTGTTTGGAGTAGTCGTAACCCTTGAACACGGGTTGCCAGTAAGGCTCGCCGCTTTTGCCGAGGTCGAGCGCCGCGCCGATGGCGGGCACGTGGGAGGTGTAAACGGAGGCGGTGATTTTGGCCATGTCAGGTTCTCATTTCTTACCGGCTTTGCCTTGGGGTTGGTGCTGGGCCTGGGCCGTGCCGTCTTCCCCGACCACGCGGTTGCCCTCGACGGAGCGGCCGCCGGCAATCATCATGTCGCGGTATTCCTCTTCGGTCATGCCGGTCATGCTGCCGGCCATCTGCTGGAAGCTCTTGCCGTCGGTCGCGCCGATCTTGGCCAGGAAGTAGATGTTGCCACCGGCCTTGATGCAACGGTTCAGGTCGCGCGCCAGCACCGCCTGTTTCTGCTCCTCCGTCATCGGCCACTCGTCGAGGTAGGCGCGTTCGTTGGCCTTGAAGCGCGCACGGTTGTCGGCCTTCATCAGCGACATGCAGAACTGGTTCAGGTGGTAGCCCAGACGGGATTGTTCGGCGTCAAAAATGGTGGTACCGGGAACGTCGAGGTAGGGTTTTTCGAGGGACATGGTGGTTTCTCTTTGACCAGTGGTTACGCCTGGCGGCAGGTCAGCTCCAGTAAAGCCGGGTCGGGTTGTCCACCAGCAGCTTGTGCTGCAATGCGGGTGTGGTGGCGATATGGGGAATGTAGTCCACCAGCAGGCCATCGTCGGGCATGTGGTTTTTCAGGTTGGGGTGCGGCCAGTCGGTGCCCCACAGCACACGATCGGGGAAGCTCTCGACCAGGCGCCGGGCAAAAGGCACCACGTCGCGGTAGGCGTTCTGCTCGCCGTTCAGCGCCGGCGGGCCGGACACGCTGAGCCGTTCGGGGCAGCTGACCTTGCTCCAGATGTTGTCATGCTCGCGCATCATCTTCACAAACAGCCCGAACTCGGGGCCGTCCACCGGCTTGCTCACGTCTGGTCGGCCCATGTGGTCCACCACCACCGTGGTCGGCAGCGCGGTGAAAAAGTCGTACAGCTCGGGCAGGTCCTGGGCCTCGAAATACACCACCACATGCCAGCCCAGCGGCGCAATGCGCCTGGCAATTTCCAGCAAGACCTCGCGCGGCGTGAAGTCGGCCAGGCGCCTGACAAAGTTGAAGCGCGTGCCGCGCACGCCGGCGTCGTGCATGTCCCGGAGTTCGGCATCGGTGACGTTGCGGTTGACGGTGGCCACGCCGCGCGCCCTGTTGTTCGAGTGCCGCAGGGCATCGACCAGCGCACGGTTGTCGCTGCCGTGGCAGGTGGCCTGCACGATCACGTTTTTGTCAAAACCCAGGTGGTCGCGCAGTGCAAACAGCTGGCCTTTGGAGGCGTCGCAGGGCGTGTACTTGCGCTCGGGCGCATAGGGAAACTGCGCGCCCGGGCCGAACACGTGGCAGTGCGCATCCACCGCGCCGGCAGGCAGCTTGAAGCGGGGTTGGGCGGGGCCGGCGTACCAGTCGAGCCAGCCCGGGGTTTTGGTGAAGTCGCCCGTCGCAGGTTTTTCCATCATCAGCATTCAGTCGGTGTTTCAGTCGATGTACTTGAGGCCGGCCTTGGCCAGCGGTTCACGCATGTTGTACATGTCCAGACCCAGGATGCCGGAGCCCAGCCTGGCGCGTTTTTCACCTTCGTTGGCTTCACGCGCGGCGGCGGCATCGGCGGTCTTTGCCGCCAACGCGGCCGGCACCACCACCACGCCATCGTCATCGGCGACGATCACATCGCCGGGGTTGACGCTCATGCCCGCGCACACCACCGGGATGTTGACCGACCCCAGCGTCGCCTTGACCGTGCCCTTGGAACTGATGGCGCGGCTCCACACCGGAAAGCCCATCTCCTGCAGGGTTTTGACGTCGCGGCAGCCGCCGTCGATGATCAGGCCACGGGCGCCCCGCGCCATGAAGCTGGTGGCCAGCAGGTCACCGAAGAAGCCATCGGTGTTGTCGGTGGTGCAGGCCGCCACCACGATGTCGCCGGGCTGGATCTGCTCGGCCGCCACATGCATCATCCAGTTGTCGCCGGGCTGCAGAAGCACCGTGACCGCCGTGCCCGAGATCTGCGCTCCGGGGTAAATCGGCCGCATGTATGTTTTCATCAGGCCCACACGGCCCATGGCTTCGTGCACGGTGGCCGAGCCGTATTTCGCCATGCGATCAGCCGCAGCGCGGTCGGCCCTTGTGATGTTGCGGTAAACAACGCCCAGTTCGTACATGTTCATTTCCCCTGTTTTTTGAGCAGCGCGTCGAGGCGCGGGAACACGCGGCGCGTGTTGGCTTCGTAAATCTGGTGCTTGTCCTCGGCGCTCAGGATAGGGGAAGCCTCGATGTAGCGCTTGGTGTCGTCGTAGTAGTTGCCGGTCTCCGGATCGATGCCCCGCACCGCGCCAATCATCTCCGAGGCAAACAGGACGTTTTTCACCGGGATCACGGTGTTGAGCAGGTTGATGCCCGGCTGGTGATACACGCAGGTATCGAAGAACACATTGTTGAGCAGGTGGTCCTTGAGCAGCGGACGCTTCATTTCCTGTGCCAGACCGCGGAAGCGCCCCCAGTGGTAGGGCACCGCGCCGCCGCCGTGCGGAATCAGAAAACGCAGCGTCGGGAAGTCCTTAAACAGATCACCCTGAATCAGCTGCATGAAGGCCGTGGTGTCGGCATTCAGGTAGTGCGCGCCGGTGGTGTGGAAAGCCGGGTTGCACGAGGTCGAGACGTGGATCATGGCCGGCAGGTCGTACTCGACCATCTTTTCATAGATGGGGTACCAGAGCCTGTCGGTCAGCGGCGGGCTGGTCCAGTGCCCGCCGGAAGGATCGGGGTTGAGGTTGATGCCGACGTTGCCGTAATCCTTCACGCACTTTTCCAGCTCAGGGATGCAGGTGGCCGGATCGACACCGGGCGACTGCGGCAGCATCGCCACCGGCACGAAGTGGTCCGGGAACAGCTGGCTGACGCGGTAGCAGAGCTCGTTGCAGATGGCCGCCCAGGTGGACGAGACATTGAAGTCGCCGATGTGGTGGGCCATGAAGCTGGCGCGTGGCGAAAACAACGTGATGTCGCTGCCGCGCTCTTTCATCAGCCGCAGCTGGTTGGTCTCGATCGACTCGCGCAGCTCGTCGTCGCTGATCTTCAGCTCGGCCACCCTGGGCATCAGGGCCGGGTCCTGGATGCCGGCGATCTGCCGGTTGCGCCACGCTTCCAGCGCCTTGGGCGCCGTGGTGTAGTGGCCGTGGCAGTCGATGATCAATGATTTTTTCACAAGGGTCTCCTGGGGAAGCAATGCAGGGGGTGTCTGTCAGGCCGGGTCCATGCCCTGGCGGCGCTTGGCCTCGGCGGCTTGCGGTGTGGTCATGAAGGCCAGCATGGCGCGCACCGCGTCGGCGTGGCGGGTGGCGCTGCACACGCCGGCAGAAAAAGTGGTGATGATCTGGATCGCCGGTGGCAAGGGCCCGAGCACGGTGATGCCTTCGAGGTGCATCAACTCACTCAGTTGCTGAAAGCCCAGCTCGACCTCGCCGCGCGCCACCAGCGAACCGACCGGAATGCCCGGCGGCGGTGTGATGATACGGCTCTTGATTTCGTCGGTCATGCCCCAGCGCTCGAACAAGCCGGCCAGCGCCACGCCGCTGGGCCCGGTCGAGTAACTGATGCTGCGCGCAGCCCGCACCGCCTCTCGCAGCGCGTCCTCCGTCGAGATGTCGGGTCTGGCCGCACCGGCGCGCACGGCAACGGCCACACCCGAACGGACCAGGTCCACCCTGCTGCCGGCCAGCACCTGGCCGGAGGCGATCAGCTTGTCGATCGCGTCGGACGCCAGGATCACCACATCCAAGGCCTCGCCGGCCTGCACGCGTTTGGCCGCATCGACCCCGCCGACCGACTCGACGGCCACGCGGCAGCCCGACTGCTGCTGGAAAGCCGCCACCAGATCGCCCAGTACCAGGCGGGTCGCCATGGAGGAAATGCCCTTGATGTCGGTTGTCATGGCAGTCAGTCAGCGTGAGTGAGCGTGGAGGGTCATGCCTTTGATTGTGACGACGGCACTGCCCCGCGCCAAGGCAGCGCGGTTTCTAGCTGATATAACATACCGGCATTGATCGCAGCCTGTTATATCCATTCAGGACAACTGCAGAACAATGCCAGGACAACGCCGCAGACGCACCACCCCTCCCCGTCATGGACCTCAAGCAGCTTGAATATTTTGTACGCGTGGCCGAACTCGGCAGCTTCACGCGCGCCTCGATTGCGCTGGACATTGCCCAGCCCGCACTGAGCCGCCAGATCCGCCTGCTCGAAGTGGAGCTGCGGCAGAACCTGCTGACCCGCAACGGGCGCGGCGCCCTCCCGACGGAAGCCGGCAAGCTGCTGCTCAAGCACGGGCGCGGCATCCTGCACCAGGTGGAAGTGGCCCGCGAAGAACTGGGCGCCGCGCGTGGCGCGCTGGCCGGCCGGGTGTCCATCGGCCTGCCGCCCAGCCTGTCCAAACTGATCACGGTCCCGCTCACCCGGGCTTTCCGCCAGCAGTTGCCGCTCGCCCAGCTGACGCTCACCGAGGGCTTTTCGGTGCTCATGCACGAGGGCCTGCGTGTGGGCAACCTCGACATGGCCGTGCTCTACAACTCCGAGCGTTCACCCGAGCTGGACATCACGACGCTGCACACCGAAGAGCTGGTGCTGATTTCCCCCCGGACCAGTCTCAAGGCCGGTGCGGCGAAAAAAGGCCGGGCAGGCAAGCGGCAGCCCATCAGCCTCGCCGAGGTGGCCGAGCTGCCCCTGATCCTGCCCAGCCGCCCCAACGCTTTCCGCATCCTGATCGAGAGCGAAATGATCACCATCGGCCGCAAGCCGCAGATCACGCTGGAAGTAGACGGCCTGAACGCCATCCTGAGCCTGGTCAAGGAGGGCATGGGCCATGCCGTGTTGCCAAGCTACACGCTGAGCAACGTCGATGATCCAGCGCCCTTCCTGCTGCGCAGCATCCACTCGCCGCGCATCATGAGCGAGCTGATGCTGGCGCGCTCCTCGCGCCGCGCCAGCACCGACACGCAGAAAATGGCGGTCGAGGTGGTCAAGTCGGTGGTGGTCGAGGCCATCAAGCCTTATGCCTGACCCGGTGGTTGCAGCAAGCGGTCCGCATAGTCCTGCCAGCGGGCGTCCTTGCCAAGGCCGGCAAACACGCCGGCCCGGGCCTGGTCGGCCACCCACTGCTGCTTGCCGGCAATCGCCGCCGCCATGAAAGGCTCGAAGCCGCCGCCGGCCTCTCGCACGGTGTTGGCCGCCTCGCGCATTTCCTCGGCACGGCGCTGGCCGTGCTGCACCACACGGCTGAAAAAGTAGGCGCCCTGCTTGTCCCAGTCGATGCTGGGGAAGGTTTCGGCCAGCGTCGGCAGCACGTGGTCCTCGACGCCGTAGGCGCGGGCCGTGGTGTAACTCTCGATGACCAGCGCCTCCAGGCCCTTGATCATCACGCTGCGGCACATCTTGATGGCGCTGGCCACACCAATCTTCTCGCTGACGACCTTCGCATCCATGCCCCAGCCCGCCAGCACGCCGGCCAGTTCGGCCGCACGCGCGCCGCCCAGCAGCATAGGCACCTGGATGCCGTAGGGCGGCACCGAGGTCATCACACCGGCTTCGACATAGTGCCCCCCCGCAGCGTCTATCAGTGCCGCGGCCTGCTGCCTGGTGCCGGGTGACGCGGAATTGAGGTCCAGAAAAATCGTGCCGCGCCGCACATGGGCGGCGGCCGCCTGCGCCACGGCCAGCGTGCTGGACGCCGTGACCGCCGAGATGATGAGGTCGGCCCGCGCGCACAAGGCCGCCATGGATGCAGACCCCGCCACACCGGCCTGCGCCGCATGGGCGCGCTGCGCGTCGCTCAGGGCCGGCGCCTCGAAGCTGAGGTCCCAGGCGCTGATGCCCGCCACCCGGTCCTTGAGGCCGGCGGTGAAAATTTTGCCGACCTCGCCATAACCCACCATGCCGATATGTTCAAACTTCACGGATGTTTCTCCTGTGCTTGATGGGTCCGCCTTGTCGCCGACCCGATCGCTTCATGCGCTTCGTTACTGGGTCGGAATCCTGGCGCGACGGATCACCTCGCCCCAGCGCCTGGTTTCACCGGCCAGCAGTTCGGCGGCCTGTTCGGGTGAACTGCCGCGCGCTTCGACGTTCAGCGCGGCCAGCTTCCTGCGCACCTCGGGCGCGTTGACGGCGGCCACCACTTCGCGGTTCAGCCGCGCAATCACACCGGGCGGCGTTTTGGCCGGTGCGGCCAGCGCGTTCCAGCTGGAGGCCACAAAGGTGGGCAGGCCGCTTTCTTTGGCCGTCGGCACCTCGGGCAGCACCGCGGCGCGCCTGTCGCCGGTGACAGCCAGCGCGCGCAGGGTGCCGGCCCGGATCTGCGGCAGGAGGGGGCCGAGGATCTCCACCGCCGCGTCGATCTGGCCGCCGCGCAGGGCCGTGACCACCGCCGGTGTGCCGTTGAACGGGACAATCTGCACGTCGGCCCCGGAGCTGATCTTGAACAGCTCGGCGGCCAGGTTCTGCGTGCTGCCGACGTTGATGCTGCCGAGGTTGAGTTTGCCGGGGTTGGCCCTGGCAAACGCCAGCAGGTCGCCAAGCGTGCGGAATTTCGAATCGGCGGGCGTCACCACGGCAATGTCGAAAAAGCCGAGCGTGGAGACCGGCGCGAAATCGCGCACCGCATCAAACGGCAGCGACTTGAACAGACCCGCACTGACCGCCGTGCCGTTGGACATCAGCAGCAGGGTGTGGCCGTCGGGCTCGGCCCGGGCCACCATCTCGCCGGCCACCACCCCGCCGGCGCCGGGCTTGTTGTCGATCAGCACCGGCTGGCCCAGCGACTCGCCGAGTTTTTGCGCCACCGTGCGCGCGGTCAGGTCGGCCACGCCGCCTGCGCCAAAAGGCACCACGATGCGGATCGGTTTGCTGGGAAAGGTCTGGGCCGCGGCCGGCAAGGCCAGCATCAGGCAGGCCAGCAGGCTGGCGGCCAGGCGTTTAAAAATCATGGTGTCCTCGCGATCATTGGCACCGAGCCATTTTGGTCCATCCGGCGGCGCAGCCGGCACCAGCCAGGGGCTGCGCCGGCAGGACCATGAATCAAAAGTGGCTCCAGCCCTTATCTACCATGCGCAACCAGCTATCAATTCAGTAGCCAATCAATAGCCAATCAACAGCAAATCAATGACAAAGCAGGGTCAGCGCGCCACACCCAGCAGTTGCTCAAGCAACTGCGGCTGATCAAGCAACTCGTCCGCCGTGCCGGCGTGCACCACCGTGCCGCGGTCCAGCACCACCGCGCTGTCGGAGATTCTCAGGATCGCCTGCGGATGCTGCTCGACGATGATGGCCGACAGTCCTTCGTCCCGTGTCACGCGGCGAATCGCCAGCAGCAACTCCTCGACGATGATGGGCGCCAGGCCTTCGAGCGGCTCGTCGAGCAGCAGCAGGCGCGGGTTGAGCACCAGCGCGCGGCCGACTGCCAGCATCTGCTGCTCGCCGCCCGACAGCTGCGTGCCCAGGTTGGTCTTGCGTTCGCCCAGGCGCGGAAACATCTCGTAGACCCGGTCCGGTGTCCAGCGGCCCGGCCGCGCCACCGCGGTCAGGTTTTCATGCACCGTCAGCGACTTGAAGATGTTGCGCTCCTGCGGCACCCAGCCTATGCCGGCGGCGGCGCGTTCGTGCGGCGCCATCTTGTGCAGCGCCTTGCCCGCCAGCAGGATACTGCCACCGTGCTGGCGCGTGGCGCCGGCCAGCGTGTTGATCAACGTGGTCTTGCCGGTGCCGTTGCGCCCCAGCAGCGCCAGCGTCTTGCCTTCATCCAGCGACAGCGACACACCCTGCAGCACCACCGCCTCGCCGTAACCGGCGCTCAGATTTTCAACCCGAAGCAGTTCAGCCATGCCGGGCCTCCCCTCGGGCGTCTTTTTTCGCGTCTTTCGCGTCTCTGGCATCGTCGCCATGACCCAGGTAGACCGCCTTGACCTCGGGATCGTTGGCAATCTGCGCCGGGTCGCCTTCGGTCAGCACCGTGCCGTTGACCAGCACCGTCATGCGGGTGGCAAAGCTGAACACGAGGTCCATGTCGTGTTCGATCAGCAGCACCGACACGTCGGCCGGCAGCGCTGCCACGGTTTGCAGCAGCTCTTCGCGTTCGCCGGCGGGCACACCGGCCACCGGCTCGTCGAGCAGCAGCACGCGCGGCTCGCAGGCCAGTGCAATCGCAATTTCCAGCAGTCGGCGCTTGCCGTAGGCCAGCACGCGGGTCGGCTGGTCCATCACCTCGGTCAGGTGAAACTGCTCCAGCAGCTGCGCACAACGCTCGTTCACCGCGGCGTTGCGCCCCAGCGCCTGCCACCAGCGCAGGCCCAGGCCCCGGTGTTGCGACACCGTCAGCGCCAGCGTCTGCAGCGGGCTCAGGGAGTCGAACAGCTGGTTGATCTGGAAGGTGCGCACCATGCCGCGCTTCACACGCTGGTGCGGCGCCAGTTGCGTGATGTCTTCGCCAAGCAGGGTGATGCGCCCTTCGGTCGGCTGCAACACCCCCGTCAGCAGGTTGATCAGCGTTGTCTTGCCGGCGCCGTTGGGGCCGATCAGCGCGTGGCGCGCGCCTTTTTGCAGGTTCAGCGTGACGTTATTGGTGGCGGTGATGCCGCCAAAACGCATCACCAGACCGCTGGCCTGAAGCACGGTCTGTGTCATGCGCCGCCCCGCTTCCGGAACCAGGTCCAGGGCCGCAGCAGGCGCTCGCGCCCGACCAGCACCAGCACCACCAGGAACAGGCCGATCCAGAAGGTCCAGTATTGCGGCGTGATGTTCGACAGCGTGTCCTGCATCAGCTTGAACACCACCGCGCCGACGATGCCACCGTAGAGCCAGCCGACACCGCCGACCACCAGCATCAGCATCACGTCCGCCGAACGGTGAAACTCGAACAGGTCCAGCGACGCAAAACCCGTGGTCTGGGTCAGCAAGGCTCCGGCCGCCCCGGCCACACCGGCCGCCACGGTGTACGACAAGGCGAGCCGCGACGACACCGGAATGCCAATGGCCATGGCGCGCAGCCGGTTGTCGCGGATCGCCGTCAGCGTCGCGCCAAACGGGGAATGCACAACGCGGCGCATCAGCAGGAAGAAAACCAGCAGCACGCTCAAGGCGTAATAAGCCGCCGTGCGGCCGGTCAGGTCAAACTCAAAACGCCCCAGCACCGGACCCATGACCACACCCTGCAGGCCGTCGGCGCCGCCTGTGAGCCAGTCCAGCTTGTTGGCCAGCTCCATCAGGATCAGGCCCGCACCCAGGGTCACCATGAGGCGTGTCAGGTCACTGCCGCGCATGATGGTCAGCGAGAACAGCGCCCCCGTGAGCGTCGCCACCGCCATGCCGAAGGCCAGACCCACCAGCGGATCGGGCATGACCAGCTTGGCAAACAGGGCCGCGGCATAACCGCCCAGGCCAAAAAAGGCCGCATGGCCCAGCGAGACGATGCCGGTGTAGCCGAGGATCAGGTCCAGCGATATCGCAAACAGGGCAACGATGGCGATCTCGCTGATCAGCATGGCATGGCCGGGCAACACCACGGGCGCGGCAAAGGCCAGCAGCCACAGCAGCGGCTCCCAGGCTTTCCATCGGCTTTGCTTGAGCAAGGATTGTTGGGCAGTCATGTCACTTGCCTCCCTGGCGCACAAACAGGCCCTGCGGGCGCCAGATCAAAATCAGGATCATCAGGCTGTAGACAATAAAGGCGCCCAGCTTGGGGATGTAGTACTTGCCCGCCACGTCGGCAATGCCCAGCAGCAGCGCCGCCAGCAAGGGGCCGGTGATGGAAGAGGTGCCGCCCACGGCCACCACGATCAAGAAGTAAATCATGAATTTCAGGGGAAAGGTCGGGTCCAGGCCCAGCACCTCGGCACCCAGCGCGCCACCCAGGCCGGCCAGGCCAGAGCCGAAGGCAAAGGTGGAGAGGAACACCAGGTTGACGTTGATGCCCAGCCCCGCGGCCACGCGCTGGTCGTCGACCGAAGCACGCAAACGGCTGCCGAAACGGGTGCGTGCCAGCACATACTGCAGCGCCACCGTCAGCGCGGCGCAAACGGCGATGATGAACAGCCGGTAGTGGCCCATGCCCAACACCCAGTCGCTGCTGCCGATTTCGGTGCGGCCCTTGAGCCAGCTCGGCAACTGAATGATCTGCTGGGTCGAGCCTATGAAATAGTCCACGCTGGCCACCGCCATGAAAACCAGGCCAATGGAAAACAGCACCTGGTCCAGGTGCGGCTTGTTGTACAGCGGCCGGTACAGGGTGCGCTCCAGCACAGCGCCCAGCAACGCCGAACCGATGAAGGCTATCGGCAGGCACCAGAGAAAAGGCACATCCAGGCGCTGCATCAGCAGCACCGTGATGTAGCCCCCCACCATGGCGAAGGCGCCATGCGCCAGGTTGATGAAATTCATCAACCCCATGGTCACGGCCAGACCCACCGCAAGGATGAACAGCAGCATGCCGTAGGCAATGCCGTCAAAAAGAATGGTCAACATGTTTTGGCCAGATAGTCAGAAGCTGATTGAAGGAGCCATTCCAGGAACGCCGCGGAACCGGCCTCGGCCGGCCCTGGGCCTGCCGAAGGGCCGGCCGCAGGCCTTGCCCCCCCCCCCTTGCAAGGGGGAAACAGGTTACACGCAGTGAGCCTGGGGGGGGGTGTTCAATTACTTGGCCTTGCCGGGGTCCTTGACGTCCTTGATCACATCAAATTCCACGTTGTACAGCTGGCCATCTTTTTTCTCGACCTTGCGCAGGTACACGTCCTGCACAATGTCGCGCGTCTGCGCGTCGATGAAAATCTTGCCGCGCGGGCTCTCGAAGATCTGGCCCTTCATGGCCTCCAGCAAGGCGTCGCCGCCGCCCTGCCCTTTGCTGGTTCTGAGCGCTTCGTAAATCACCCGCATGCCGTCGTAACCCCCCACGGCCATGAAGTTCGGGCGCAAGCCCTTGTTCGCCTTCCCGAAGGCCTCGACAAACTTCTTGTTCATGGCCGAGGGATGGGCCGCCGAATAGTGGTGGGAGGTGACCACACCCAGCGCGCCGTCACCCATGTCGTTCAACTGGTCGTCGTCGGTCACGTCGCCGGTAGCGATCAGCCTGATGCCGGCCTTGTCCAGGCCGCGTTCCAGAAACTGCTTCATCACCGCCGCACCCGCGCCGGACGGCACAAACACAAACAGCGCATCGGGCTTGCCGTCACGCACTTTTTGCAGGAAAGGGGCGAAGTCGGGGTTGCGCAGGGGCACACGCAGCGCTTCCGTCACCTGGCCGCCGTTAAAGGTCAGGCGTTCCTTGAAGTATTTTTCGGCATCCAGGCCGGGGCCGTAATCGGACACCAGCGTGATGACTTTCCTGATGCCGTTCTTGGGCGCCCAGTCGGCCAGCGCGACCGACACCTGCGGCAGCGTGAAACTGCTGCGCACGATGTAAGGCGAAGCCTGGGTGATGCTGGAAGTGGCCGCGGCCATCACCACCATGGGGGTCTTGGACTGCGTCGCAATCGGGGCCGTGGCCATGGCCGAAGGCGTGATGCCGAAGCCGGCCAGCACGTTGACCTTTTCATTGACCACCAGTTCCTGCGCCAGCCGGCGCGTGACGTCAGGCAAGCTGGTGTCGTCCTTGACGATCAGCTGGATTTTCTTGCCGGCAACCGTGTCGCCGTTTTGCGCCATGTACAGGCGGGCGGCCGCTTCGATCTGGCGGCCTGTGGTGGCTTGCTGCCCGGTCATGGGCAGGATCAGGCCAATCTTGAAGGTGTTGCTGGTCTGCGCCATCACGCCGCCTGCGGCCAGTGTGGCGACAGCGAGGGCGATGCTGCCGAGAAAGATTCGTTTTTGCATGGTCTCTCCAGAGGGTTCAAAAAAGGGGCGTTCAACGGGTCACGGGGAACTATCCCTGCGCGCGGGCAGATGCGCAAGATGGATTTCAGCCTTGCAGATATAGCAAATATGCATATCGAGGCGTTGGGGGGTTGGAGTGCTCAGCCGCGCTTGCGGATCAGGCGCACGCCGGGCATGCGCTCCAGGTCCTGGCTTTGCATGGCCTCGAGCAGGTTGCGCTGGGCGATGCGCGAGTGCTCGCGCATGATGGCTTCGGCACGTGCGCCTTCGCGCCGCTCGATGGCGTCCAGCACCTGGCGGTGCTGGTCCTGCGCCACGATCAGCATGTCACGCGCCTGCGGCGAGTTGGCCTGCGCCACGACAAAGCCGGAAGGTGAGGCAAACGGCAGGTTCACGACGCGTTCGAGTTCACGCGCAATCACCGTGCTGCCGGCCATCTCGCTGAGCAGGTTGTGAAAGCGCTGGTTCAGCGTGACGTAACGCAGAAAAGACTCGTCGTCGAGGGCCGGCTGGCTCAGCACGCCGTCGATCTGCCCAAGACAGGCGCGCGCCTCGGCCAGCAGCGCGCCAGCTACCCCGCGTTCGGCCGCCAGCCGGGCTGACAACCCTTCGAGCGTGCCGCGCAGTTCAATCGCCTCGGACACATCGCGTTCCGAAAATGTGCGGACCGCATAACCGCCATTGACCAGCCCCTCCAGCAGGCCCTCCTGCTCCAGCCGCATCAGCGCCGCGCGAATCGGCGTGCGCGACACCCCGAGCTTTTCAACAATGGCCAGTTCGGCAATACGTGCGCCGCCGGGCAGCTCGCCAGCCAGAATCATTTCGCGCAGGCGCAGCTGCGCCTTGACGGTCTGGGAAGCGGACGGCTCCTGCGCTTCGGCGGCGGCCAGGGAAGTGGTTTTGTCGTTCATTCGGATCTCAATGTATACAGCAATGACCTGTTCAGCATGAATTTTGCCCTATTCAACGCATATTTTGATAAATTAATGAAGTCAATGTATACATCAATCTTGTTTTTTTGCATAATCGCCGCCTGAGACGCCAGCCGTTCGAAGCGGCCTTTATCTCCCAAAACGTCCCACCACCTACCCTCACACCTCTACGGACAAGCGTCATGTTTCCCAAAAACACCTGGTATGTTGCCTGCACCCCCACCGAAATCGACGACAAGCCGCTGGGCCGGCAGATTTGCGGCGAGAAAATTGTTTTTTACCGCGGCCCAGAAGGCAAGGTCGTCGCGATGGACGACTTCTGCCCGCACCGCGGAGCGGCCCTGTCGCTGGGAACGGTCTGTGAAGGCAAGCTGGTCTGCGGCTACCACGGCCTGGTGATGGAATGCGACGGCAAGGTCGCCTCCATGCCCGGCCAGCGCGTGCAGGGTTTCCCGCGCAACCGCAGCTTCCCGGTGGTCGAGCGCCACGGCTTCATCTGGGTCTGGACCGGTGACGAAAAACTGGCCAACGAAAGCAAAATCCCGCACCTCGACTGGGCCAACAACCCCGAGTGGGCCTATGGCGGCGGCCTGTACCACATCCACTGCGACTACCGCCTGATGATCGACAACCTGATGGACCTGACCCACGAGACCTACGTCCACACCACCAGCATCGGCCAGAAGGAAATCGACGAAACGCCCGTCAGCACCAAGACCGAGGGCGACAGCGTGGTCACCAGCCGTTTCATGGAAAACGTGATGGCACCACCCTTCTGGCGCGCCAACCTGCGCGCCAACAACCTGGCCGACGACGTGCTGGTGGACCGCTGGCAGGTCTGCCGCTTCACGCCGCCCAGCCACGTACTGATCGAGGTCGGCGTGGCCCACGCCGGCAAGGGCGGCTACCACGCCGACCCTAAAGACAAGGTCAGCAGCATCGTGGTGGACTTCATCACGCCCGAAACCGAAACCTCGATGTGGTACTTCTGGGGCATGGCGCGCAACTTCAACCCGAAGGACAAGGCGCTGACCGCGCAGATCCGCGAGGGCCAGGGCAAGGTGTTTGCCGAAGACACCGCCGTGCTGGAAGCGCAGCAGCGCAACCTTACGCTGTTCCCGCAGCGCAAGCTGCTGATGCTCAACATCGACGCCGGCGGCGTGCAGTCGCGCCGCATCATCGACCGCCTCATCGCGCAGGAACAGGCACCAGCGCAAGCCCCAGCTCAACAGCAGGCCGCCTGACCATGGACAGTCTTGAAGTCAAGGTCATCCGGAAAACCATGGAAGCCGAGGGCATCACCAGCTTCGAGCTGGCCCGCGCCGACGGCGCGCCGCTGCCGGCCTTCAGCGCGGGCTCCCATGTCGATGTGCAGATCCCCGGCGGGCTGACGCGCCAGTACTCGCTGTGCAACGACGCCACCGAGCAGCACCGCTACCGCATCGCCGTGCTGCGCGACCCGGCCTCGCGCGGCGGCTCCATCGCCATGCACGATGCCGTGAACGAGGGCGACGTGATCCGCATCAGCCCGCCGAAAAACCACTTTCCGCTGCAGCACGCGCCGCGCACGCTGCTGCTGGCCGGCGGCATCGGCGTGACACCGCTGCTGTGCATGGCGCAGCGGCTGGCGGCCATCAACGCGGACTTCACCCTGCACTACTGCACCCGCTCGGCCGAACGCACGGCCTTCCGCCAGGAGATCAACAGCTCGGCCTTTGCCGACAAGGTACGTTTCCACTTCGACGCCGGCCCGGCCGAGCAGAAACTCGACCTGCCGACCGTGCTGGCCGCTGCCACCCCCGAGCACCAGCTGTATGTCTGCGGCCCCGCCGGTTTCATCACCCACGTGGTGGACAGCGCCAAGGCCAGCGGCTGGGCGAGCGAGCAGATTCACCTCGAGTATTTCGGCGCCGCGCCGCAGGACACCGCGGGCGACACCGGCTTCGAGGTGAAGATCGCCAGCACCGGCAAAAGCTACACCGTGAGCGCGGAGCAGAACATCATCCAGGTGCTGAAGGACAACGGCATCGAGATCCTCACCTCCTGCGAGCAGGGCGTCTGCGGCACCTGCATCACGCGTGTGCTCGAAGGCGAACCCGACCACCGCGACATGTATTTCACCGACGAGGAGAAGGCGAAGAACGACCAGTTCACGCCCTGCTGCTCGCGCGCCAAAAGCAAAACCCTGGTGCTGGACCTGTAGACCCGCCATCGGTCGCTGTACCCTAGCAAGACATCCATAAATCGCGACTGGCAACTTGTTACCGTTCGCCCTGAGCCTGTCGAAGGGCCCTTCGTCAAGCTCTGGACAGGCTTCGACAGGCTCAGCCCGAACGGTGTGGTGTCACGACTGGTGGAAACATCATTAATATTCACATTGCCCTGCCCGATTTCAACGACCTCAAAGGAAAAAGAGACATGACCCAGCTCCCCGCCCGTTACGACCACGTTGGCAGTTTTCTGCGCCCCAAATATTTGCTGGAAGCCCGCGAGCAAAAGGCCAAGGGCGAGATCACGCCCGAGCAGCTGCGCAAGGTGGAAGACAAGGCCATCACCGAGATCGTCAAGTTCCAGGAAGACGTGGGCCTGAAAAGCATCACCGACGGAGAGTTCCGCCGCACCTACTTCCACATTGACTTCCTCGAGCAGATCGGCGGCGTGAAAACCGACATCCCGGTCACCATCGTGCGGCCCGACGGCACGCAGGAGCTGGCCCCGCCGGTGATGCGCGTGATCGACAAGGTGCGCCACGTCAAGGACATCCAGCTCGCCGACTTCCAGTACCTCAAGAGCCAGGTGAGCGCGGGCAACACGCCCAAGGTGACCATCCCCTCACCCACCATGCTGCACTTCCGCGGCGGCCGCGCCGGCATCAGCCGCGAAGCCTACCCCGAGCTCGACCCGCAGTTTTATGACGATGTGGCCAAGGCCTACGGCGACGAGCTGCGCAGCCTGGCCGCCGCCGGCTGCACCTACGTGCAGATGGACGACACCAACCTCGCCTACCTGTGCGACACCAAGATGCGCGAAGCCGCCCGCCAGCGCGGCGACGACCCCGACGAGCTGCCGCACCGTTACGCCGGCTTCATCAACAAGGTGGTGGCACAAAAGCCCGCCGGCATGCTGCTGGCCATGCACCTGTGCCGCGGCAACTTCAAGAGCACCCACGCCGCCGCCGGTAACTACGAACCGGTGGCCGAAGCGCTGCTCAAGGAGATGAACCTTGACGCCTACTTCATGGAGTACGACGACGACCGCTCCGGCGACTTCAAGCCCCTGCGTTTCCTGCCCAAAGGCAAAACCGTGGTGCTGGGCCTGGTAACCACCAAGTTCGGCACGCTGGAAAGCAAGGACGACCTGAAACGCCGCATCGAGGAAGCCGCCAAATACGCGCCGCTGGAGCAACTGGCCCTGTCACCGCAGTGCGGCTTTTCCAGCACCGTGCACGGCAACGACATCGCGGTGGAAGCACAGCGCGCCAAGCTGCGCCTGGTGATCGAGACGGCGCAGGAGGTGTGGGGTTCGGTCTGATCACCTCGCCGACTGCTCAATAAAGAAAGGCCGCCGGCGACTGCCGGCGGCTTTTTTTATGCCTAAATCTGGCGCAAGCCCTCAACAAAAAAGCGCAAGCAGCTATATTTTTAGTAGCGTTGAGGCTTGACCCTATGGTTTATTCCGAGCCCACGCTACGGCATCTGCCACATCTGAATCCTTAAGGCCAAGTCCAGCCAGCTTGGTTCGTCCCCCAAATTGTTCGAGCCTGGCACGCACCAACGGCTCCCTGTCGGGTTGACTGAGCAAGCCGGCCAACGCGTTGTTGAAATCGGGGTTGGCAAGCAGTTCGGCCACGCACTCCACCACATGCTGGCGTACATCCGTTGAGGCCTTGGACAGCTCTTGCACCAGCTCTGCACGCCCTTCAACCACGATGAGTATGTCTTACAGGTCGTGGCTGGTGTACACATCATTGCGGCCCCTGTCATAAAACGCCTCAAATTTGGTTGCCAGTAAGTAAGGCGCAGACAAATGACGCAGCACCAGCCCCGGAGCCACCTCGGTTTGCACTGCAGCGTCAAACCCTGCGCGGTACCAGCGGTTGGCAAAGCCAAGCCCCTTTTCATCCAGCGGCACCAGATCCAACTGCATGCGCTGCCAGAACCAGCGAAATGGCGGCGTGTTGTCTTCCATCGTCTGCTTGAAGCCCCGCTGCAACAGTTCGTCGGCCAATGCGTGGTAACCCGCCAGCGTGGCCACTTCCACAATGCCATCGACATGTTCTGTAGGCCGCACGTCCAGCAGATTGGGGCCAGGCAGTAAAAGACCGGTGGCACATCCACCCACAAAAACCACCCGATCGCACAGCGGCCCCAGTGCTTGGGCCATGCCTATCAACAAGGCAAGGTTGGGATTAGCCACGCACAGGCCTTTCCAACGGCTTGGGCGCAGACGGGTCAATCAGCGCCTGCAAACGCTCCATGGCCATGCCCCGCTCTCTCGCGCGCCCCACGCGCAGAGCGTCAAACAGAGCCAGCATTTCATACAGCCTGGCGTCTTGCATGGCCGCAAACGGCACGCTGGGGTGCAAGGGCTCTATGCCAATGCCACGCATGGTGCCATTGGGGTGCGGCCACACGTAATCCTCAGACCCCGGCGCGAACACACCCGCAAATGCCGGGGCGCTGTGGCTTGTGGGCACACCGATGGTGGAAGGCGTCTTGTCGGCTGCAAAAGCGTATTTGGCCCCATGCAGCGCAAACTCAGCCAGCTGGCGCGCGTGGGGGCGCACCGGGTTGTCGGCAGGAGCATCTTCGCCGCTGACCCGCTTGCGCCGGGCCACGCGGTAAATAGCGGCAGGCTCGTGCACCGCCAGCGCGGCCACTTCTGGCGCAAGAGCTTCGTGGTTCTGCGCCAGCAGCCCCGCCTGCAAGCCACGCTTGATGCAGGCGTGCGCCTCAGAGGCACTCAACCCCAGCTCCTGGGCCAGCCGCGCATATGTCCAGCGCTGATCGCCCCAGGCCACCAGCTTCAGGGCCACCACAAAGTCTTGAGGTTTGAGTTGCATTAAATTCTATATTCCTGAATCCAGAATGCAGAATTTAATGGATTTACTTACCCTTGGCAAGCTCGCATCGAAAAAGAGCTCCAGACCAATAACCACGGGCACAAGCAGCTATGTCTTTAATAGCAAATCACGCACCGCGCGCGTGCCCGCCGCCCTGCGGCCCCCCCCACCTTGCACCTACCGGGGCTTCCGGCAGTGGCGGCACGGCCCAACAAGGCCTAGACGATACTCATCCCCCATGCCCACCACCCTGCTCCCCCGCTTCGCCGCGCACCTGCGCAACAACTGGAAAAACCATCTGCTGCAACTGGCCATGCTGGTGGCGATCGTGGCGGCGGTGCAGGCCTGGCAGACGCGGCATGTGCCGGCCGGGCCGGCACCCGATCTGGCCATCAGCGTCCTGCAGCCCGATGGCACAACGATCCCCACCACGCTGGCCCAGTGGCGCCAGGCCCACCCCGGCCAGCCGGTCGCCCTGCACTTCTGGGCGGAATGGTGCCCCATCTGCCGCGCCGAAGAGAGCAGCATCACCCGGCTGGCGCAGGACTGGCCGGTATTGACGGTGGCCATGCAATCCGGCCCGGCGGCCAAAGTGATGCAGGTGCAGCAACAGCGCCAGCTGCCCTGGCAAACCGCCGTCGATACGCGCGGCGAGCTGACGCGTGCTTTCGGCTTCCAGTCGGTGCCCTCGTTTGTGGTGATTGACGGCCAAGGCCGGTTGCGCAGCGCCAGCGCCGGCTACACCACCGAGCTGGGCATGCGTTTTCGCCTGTGGTGGGTCAGGCTGTTCTGAGCCCGTCCTCGTCGCCGGCCTGGCGCCCAGCCTGTGTGATCTGAAGCTCAAGGTAGCCCGTCGCCGCATCCGGCTCGCGCGAGAACTCCCACCCTGGCAACAGCGCCAGCAACACCTCCGCCGTGGTGCGCACCGTGCAGCCCGGCGCCACATGGCCGCCCAACACTTCGCCACTCGCGGTGGACAGCGCCATGTGCAGGTGCGAGCTGCTGCGCGCGCCCTGCCCTGCGCCGTTGAACGCCACCGTGCCCGACAGGCTCAGGATTTCCATGTCGCCCGTCAGGCGGCGCGGCTGCTCCGCGCCCGCCAAACGCAGGCCCGCACTCGACAGGCTGCCGATGCCCGACAGCACAAACGCCGCGCGGCAGTTGGCGCCGCGCACGGCCGCCTCGATGGCGCTGCGCAAGTCCTGGCCGGGGTTCAGTCGGATGGGAAGGGTTTGCATGGTTTTCTCACAAGAAATTGGCCTCCAGCCCTGGCTGCCCTTGCGCAGACAGCTATCAAATCAAGAGCAAATCGCTGACGTCACCCGCCCTGCTCCGGGTCGGTGCGGTCCGTGTATTTCTGGCTGGAGCCGCGGGCCCGGTCCACCGGGTACTTCTCGGCATTGACGGCCAACTTCAGCCGCGCCGCTTCCAGCAGGTCAATCTGCAGCTTGTCGCACAGCTGCAGCAGGTAGAGCAACACATCGGCCGCCTCGGCGGCCACCTCGGCTTTTTTGGGCGCGGCCAGGTGGCGGCTTTGTTCTTCCGTCAGCCACTGGAAGTGCTCCAGCAGCTCCGCCGCTTCCACCGACAGGGCCGACGCCAGGTTCTTGGGCGAGTGAAACTGTTCCCAGTCGCGCGCCTGGGCGAAGTCGCGCAGGGACTGGGTCAGGGAAGGAAGGTCGTGGTTCATGTCTTGGTATTTCCGGGCCGCGGTATCAGCCCCAGGAGCGGGTCAGCAGTTCGTCGAGGGCATCGGCAATGGCCTGGCCGTGACCGGACAACGAGCCGGCCTGTTCACCGAGCTGATCGACCGGAACCGACACCATGTCGAGCGGATGCAACACCACCTCGACACCTTCCACCTCAAACACCGGGTTCATGCGCGAACCCACGGTGGCCGCCTGGCCGGGCAGCGCCGTGCGGCGAACCAGCGGCACCACCATGCGCCGGCGATAGCGGTCGAACAAGGAGGACTGAACCACCACCACGAAGGGGATGGCATCCTTGAGCGGGCCCTTGTTGCGGTGGACGTCGAACTGGGCCATTACAGCGTGGAGTGTTCGTCGGCAAACGAACCGACGGTGGCATGCACCGCGTTCCAGTCGGCGACGCAGGCATCGGCGTGCTGCTGGTGTGCCAGGCGGGCCTGCTGCTGTCGGGTCACATAGTCGGTGAGCAACTCTTCCATGGTGGCGGAAAGATTGCTGGTGTACGTCTTGGCCTGCGCGACCAGGCCTTCGGTCAAGGTCAGGTTGACCGCGCGTTTGCGGGAGCTCGCAAGGGTGGCGGGAGCTGTGATGGGCATGATGAAATCCTCTCAGCGGTGTTCATGCGCATATTATGCGCATAAAACCTTGCAGGACTATTCAATGCCTGGAAATGACCGCGCACGTAGAAACCATTTACACAAAAAAGTGGTTGCAGCTCAATAAATGCGGGCGCAAGAAGCTATCAAAACAATAGCAATCAACCGACTCTCCAACAAGTCGGCAGTCAAACCAATCGGCCGCCGGGCTGGTTGACTGGTCGGCGTTCGCCGGACGCATCCTTTCATCCGCCCGAAACAGCATCTCGCGCCGCGGCCCGGCCGTTCCGTCGCAAGCCACTCCCGCGCCGGCCCTGGCGCTCCTAACATCGCGTCCAGTTTCAACCCCATCAACACCCACGGAGCTCACCATGCACTTCTCACCGCACCGAATCACCCTCGCTTTCTGCGGCCTGCTGCTGACCACGGCCCAGGCCATGGCGGCGCAAGCCGGCTGGCGCCAGATCACCTTTCCAGCCACCACAGCCGACGCCGCGCCCATCGTAGCGGCCCTGTATTACCCCACGCAGGCGCCCGCCCGCACCATCGCCATGGGGCCGTTTTCGGTGAACGTGGCCATGCAGGCCGCGCCCGAGGCCAAAGTCAAGGGCCTGATCGTGCTGAGCCACGGCACCGGTGGCAGTGAACTCGCGCACAGCAGCCTGGCCGAGGCGCTGGCGCAGCAGGGCTACCTGGTGGCCGCCTTGCGCCACCCCGGCGACAACTGGCAGGACCGCTCCTTGCGCCAGGGCAGCCTGGAGCGTTATGCCACCGAGCGGCCGCGGCAGGTTTCGCGCGTGATCGACGCCTTGCTGAACGACCCGTTATGGAAGGACCGCATCGCCAGCGACGCCAAGGGGCCACGCGTGGGCGCCATGGGGCATTCGGCCGGTGGTTACACCGTGCTGGCCCTGGCGGGCGGGCGGGCCGAGCCGGCACGCTTTGACGCGCATTGCAACACCGAGCGCGCCGAGGACCCGATTTTCTGCAACACCGGCAAAGAGCGCGCACCGGGAACGAGCAATGGCGCCGCAGCGCCGGCCATTCCGACCTTGACCGACACCCGCGTGCGCGCCGTGGTGGCCCTGGCGCCGATGGGGGCCTTGTTCACTGCCGCTTCGCTGGCGCAAGTCCGCATCCCGGTGGCGGTGTATGAGGCGCAGCAGGACCGTTTTCTGGTGCCGCGCTTCCATGCCGAATGGGTGGCCGCGAACGTGCCCGGTGTTGCCATGCACCGCGTGCCCAATGCCTGGCACTTCGCGTTTCAGGACATGCCAACCATGCCCATCCCTTCTGAAGACGGCGACATCGGCGCCAACCCGCCCGGCTTTGACCGC
Source organism: Polaromonas sp. (assembly GCF_029945685.1). GTDB lineage: Bacteria > Pseudomonadota > Gammaproteobacteria > Burkholderiales > Burkholderiaceae_C > Polaromonas. The sequence goes on from NZ_JAQSDA010000020.1 coordinate 402,069, forward strand.
GCTGCGTTTCTGGGCCAGTTGCAGCGTGAGCTTCCTGCGTTTTTTGACAAGGCCTTGAACTGACAGGTACCCTGCGGCGCCGCGTCCGCCTGTTTGATCTTTTCCAGAGACAGGGCAGTGAATGGGACTGTTCTCACCCTCGCCCTTCGGGAGAGGGCCGGGGTGAGGGCTTGAGCGTTCCGACTGTCATGATTTTTGAAACGCTCAATCGCGTGCGGGCTTGGAGTTCAGCGCCGCGGCGGCGCGTATCAGCGCCTTGAAGGCAGCTTCGTCGATGGCATCGCCCTCCCCCAGATCAATCGCGCGCCGGGTGTTGCCTTCCAGGCTGGCATTGAACAGCCTGGCAGGGTCCTGCAGCGAAGCGCCCTTGGGGAAAGTCAGCTTCACCTTGGCCTTGTAGGTCTCGCCGGTGCAGAGGATGCCGTCACGTGACCAGACCGGCAGGCTCCACTTCCACTCCTCGACCACCGCCGGGTCGGCCTGGTGGATGAGCGAGCGGACTTTAGCCAGCGTCTTGCCGCGCCAGTCGTCCAGGCTTTTGATTTTTGCGTCGATCAGTTGGGAAGGGGAATCGGCTGACGCGCCTTCCTTCGGTTTGCCTTGACTGCGTTGACTATTCATGTTGGTGCCGCTTTACTCACGGTTGCAAGGTGCTGGCGGTGTGCGCCTTCCAGAGTTTCCGGACGAGCCCTTTAGTCGTTGTGGTCACTACTTTTCAGCCAAAAATTCGGGGCGATGCGCTTGCAACCATGAAGTTGTTGTTGCAAGCAAATTACTTGCCTGCTGAATGCATTCCGCCACCGACGCCGGCTCAATCAGGTTTCCACCGTAGTCGTTGAGGTTGCGCTTTCGACGCAGGGCATCCAGAACCCTCCACACTTCAGGCGGCACGCCCATGGTGAGCTCCAATGACTGGATCATGGTCTGATGATGACCAGGGGTTGTCGTTGAAGGGCGATAGCCGTTTGCGCACAACCCCACCATGGCACATTGCATGATGGCCTTGTAGGCTGCGTCAAACTGCGTTTCCGCGCTGATAGCTTTCACACCACTATCCGCCACATTTCTGCGGGCGGCAGCCAGCAAACGGCCAATTTCTGCGGCGCTGGAAACATGCGTGTTGAGCTGATTGACCTTCACCAAGTTGTCGAGACTCATATTCAACTTACCTCAGACATCGTTAAGTCGTCGCCTATCAACCATAATTTCGGGCCCCTCCAAACCTGCGCGACGAAGCCACCCGGGTCTTTCAGCTTGAGCTTGAACTCCGATAAAGAAAACACAGCCGGATTTACTTCCCGGCGCAATTGCTCTTGTACCGGAACCAGCGCTTGTACAGCCCGACCAAAACCTACCGCCCCCACAATCATGACGTCTACGTCGCTGTATGCGTGCTCTTCTCCGCTGGCCATCGATCCGTAGACGAACGCAAATTCAACTTCGTCGCGAATCGGACTAAGCGCAGCACGCAAAACGTCGACCAAGCCAGCTGTTTTGCGCAACAAACCCGCAAGTTCAGTGAATACTGGCGACTCTTTGTTAGCTTGGTAGTGCACTTGTCGCCCAACCTCTTTTCGATGAAGCAGGCCCAACTCGGCCAGCGCCCGCAAATCCCGGTGCAGCGAACCCGGCGATGTGCCAGTAAGCCGCGCCAGTTCGCGAACATGCAGGGACGCCTCCGGGTGCAGCAATAAGGCACTCAGTACTGCGGACCGGTTTTGCCCGAGGAGAAACGTTGCAATCGACGTCATGCCCAAATTCTAAGTCAATCGAAGCAAAAATGAGAACATTTGAAGCAATTTTTGCTTCAAATGTCTTCGACAAACAACTGAGCAATCAGGTCCGTCACGATTTCAAAGGTCCCCAACACCGTGTTGTGCAGCGTGGCACTGCCATGGGCATAGTCGTTACGGATGCGAGGCAGGCTATCTTCAAAGATCTTTAGAAGATCGTGCGCATAGTCTTCTGGAACAGGCACTGGAGGCGCAGCGTCGCAAACCAGCTCGGTCAAACCATTGCTCTGCAAATAACGAATACGCTCAAGGGAGACGCGGTGTTCGGCCCGAAGGCGAGCCAGGCGCTCCGTGACTCTGAGGCCAATATTGGTCAACAGCTTCTCCTCGCGGGCTTTGGCAATCAAGGTACGCAATGTGGGGTGCCGCTTGGCCTGCGGACCAAACTGTTCGGGGAACATGGGCGCAAGGCGCTCGCGCAAGGCAAACTCAAGTGTCGCAAGCACATGCTTTTCGGCCACCGGGTGAAACCGGTAAACAAACCAGGCATACAGGTAGAGGTTTTTCGCGGTTTCGAAATGCACTCGAACCGGATAGGGAACAGAGTCCGACAGCAGGTACTCGCCTACGCGCTGCTGCCGTTGAGCGAGAGAATCGAACCGGTTCGTTCTTGGGTCCGGACCGAGCACCGCTTGCAGATCGCGAAGGCTGTCTGCAGAAACCACCGCCTCGAACGGTTTCACAACCCGGCTTCCATGGCCTGTAGTTCTTTGAGTGTGCGGCCGAAAGCGTCTTTCCACTCAATGCGCCCATTGGCGCTGCGGCCCAGCAACACCGCCGCAGCCGTGCTGGGGGAGCTGAATACGTAGTCTTGTGTGAGTCTGTACGCGCTGCCGGGAGCCGCCGACTCCGGCACCAGCACGCCATTGGCAATCAATTCTTTTTGTCGCGTGTCGTACATGCCGCGCACATGTAGCTGCATGGACGGCACTGCTTCAGCAACGGCCTGCGACCCGGCTTTAACCACAAAACCTTGAGTGCCTTCGTAACCCGTGGCCACAATGCCTTTACCTTTGCACGTGAGTTGCGCCGTGGGCGTGGCCGCTTGCTTGGCAGGCAACTCAAACGCATGCACGCCCAGTACCGGCAACATCCCCAGCATGTTGTCCAGAAACACCAGCATGTCGGCGCGATCGGCTTCGCTCAGCGTGGGTTCGGCAGGATGGTTGCCATTGTCCAGCGGCAGGCGCTTGGCTGTTTTGGCCAGGCGCACCAGATTGCTTTCCAGAAACTGCACATGCGCCTTGTTCAGTTGCCCCGGAGTAGCAACAAAGCAAACTGCCCGTGTCCAGAAGTCTTTCTGGGCGTAGTGGTTCTCAAGCCGTGGTTTGATGGGGTCGCCTTCGCCGATATAAAGCATGTCGCCTTCGCCATCTTCACGCGGACCAAGGAGCAAATAAACGCCGGTCTGGTTCAACTCCGGGCGCTGCTTCACCTGCGGCAACAAAGCGCGCGGAAACATCAATGCTTTGCCTACCCAATTGGATCGCTCGACGAGGCGCAAGCCATCGGGGTCACCGTCAGCAACGAATATGCGAAGTGAAAACGGATTTCGACTTTCTGCCATAGCTAGCTCAACTCGCTGGTGGGAATTGAAACTTGTTCTATCAACTTGTCATTAGCTTCCTGAACCTTGACTTGAAGTATTGTTCTGAGTGATGCACGGCGACTGCTGTAATGCGCTTCTCTATGGTGATTGGGGCAGAGGGAAATTACGTTAGTGATGTTGTCTCTCCCCTTTTCGGACAAAGGCACTACATGATGCGTTTCCAGAAAAACTCGTCCGTCGTACTTCAAAAATCCGGGCACACCACAAAATTCACAAAATCCATCGGCACGCAGGAGTGCCGACTTCCGGACTTCAGCGCTGCGAACAAAAACTTTCCCGTTGGCGTCTCGTTGGTCGGGATAGCCTTCTCCAACGGACTCATCAAACTGATCGGTGAAGCGATCCGGCTCGGCGCCCCGCGTCACGACGCAGTCACCCGTAGTCTGGTCGTATGACGTTATGGCCCATGGCTCCGGGTCCAACGCTCTTCTGTAAACATGGGAAGGTTCCGAATCTGGATCTTCCGCAGTCCTCATGTCACCTTGGCAGACAATCACCCGAATTGGGATCTTGGTCCGAGCAGCTTGCTGGATGCATAGGTCCATTCTTGAGGCACGACGCTCCCAGGTCTTTCGCCCCGCTCTACCCATGCTAATACCGAACTGACGCGGATTGATTACCTGACGGACAGTCCCGCTCTGTTCCTCCATCGAGTCGAACCAAAGATTCAGCACAACCACCTTTGCCGGTTCGACAAACGCCCATTCATAGCAATATTTTGGGTTACTGGCAGCGCGTAAAGGATTCGGGCCCTTGCGAAAATTCACCCAGTCATTGACGCTAACACCCGCGTTACGAACAAGATCCATCACACGGGAGTGAGTCTTGGGATCAATTTCATCCAGAACGTTCTTTGATACAGAATCTTGAGTCACTTTCCAGTCTCCAGATAAGAGTCCACGCGCTGAGGTCCTCAGCCAGCCGACGATGGCGAAGTCGGCTATTGAGATTTCTTGGGCTGCGGAGAAAGCGTGGCCGACCAGGCGGCGGTCCATCACGCCGTAGGCGTTTGGTCGCGACCATGAAGCGCTCCAGGCCGTAGCGGCGATCGGCTTCGTTTTTTGGGCGGTTCGCTGTCAGTCCCTCCAACTCGCGCACTTCCCATTTGACTTTCGGTAGCCCGGTCCGCCCTTGGAACCGCAACCTCCTCCGCCACTGCCACCACTACGGCCACCGCTTCGGCCGCCGCCCCTTGACCCGCCTCGGGAGCCCCCCGAGCGGCCTTTTGCTTCCGCCTCCGCTCCCGCCAGAGCCGCAATCACCCACACAGCGAATATCCGCCGTTTCATGGCTTCGTACCGTCTTTTCCCGTGTAAGGGTTCACATTGCCCTTCTGGTTGTAGTTGTCATGCGAACTGCCGTTCGGATTGGTAGCATGACTTGGCGCAACATAGGTGCCGTCCTTTTTGACATAGCCGTTTACCTGGTGATTTTGGCTATTCACATGGCCTGAGCCACTTTGATGAGAACTGCTGTTATGCCCGCCCCCGTGGGCGCCTCCACCACCTTTGGCGACGGCACTTAGGCTTATGCCGCACATAGCAACAAGAATAAAAATCTTCTTCATATGTCTCCTCGACGCCCGAAATGGACAGCGACAGTGTGTGCTCTAAACCGCGCTCTGGCATCCCCTGATTAGAGGAGAGTCCTTGAGTTTCGCAACTGGGACTGTTGCTGCACATCCAAGCGACTGGTTCGGGCTCATGCTGAGCGCTTCAACGCCACCCCAAACCCTCGGGCCACTGCCGGCCGCGCCATCATCCCCCGGTACCACCGCAACACATTTGGGAAATCCGCCAGATCGATCTTGTGCCGGTCATGCCGCCAGACCCAGCCGACGATGGCGAAGTCGGCGATTGAAATTTCCTCACCTGCAAAGAAGGCGTGGTCGGCCAGGCGGCGGTCCATCACGCCGTAGAGGCGTTTTGTCTCGGCCATGAAGCGCTCCAGGCCGTAGCGGCGGTCGGCTTCGTCTTTGAGTGCGATGAAGTGGTGCACCTGGCCGGGCATGGGGCCAAAGCCGGCCATCTGGAACATCAGCCACTCCATCACCGCCACGCGGGCGCGCGGGTCCTTGGGCAAAAAGGTGCCGGTCTTTTCGGCCAGGTAGATCAGGATGGCGCCGGACTCGAAGACGCTGATGGGCTCACCGCCCGGGCCGTCGGGGTCGATGATGGCAGGGATCTTGTTGTTGGGACTGATCTTCAGGAACTCGGGCGCGGTCTGCTCGCCCTGGGTGATGTCCACCACATGCACCTCGTAGGGCAGGCCCATTTCCTCGAGGGCGACGGTGATCTTGCGGCCGTTGGGGGTGTCGAAGGCGTAGAGCTGGATGGGCATGGCGATTCCTTGTTGTGATGTATGCAGCCGGCAAGCCCGGGCCCACCGGCGAAAAACGCGAGTCTGACACAGGCGCGGCGGGCTTGCTGAGCGGCTGGCAACCACCGACGAGGACGGCGATACTAGGCCCATGTCGCGCCGCCTCCCCGCTCTTTCCGCCTTCGCCGCTTGCTGTATCGCCCTGCTGCTGGCCACCGTCAGCAGCCTGGCCCTCGCCGCGCCGCCCGCCAACGACACGCTGCGCATAGGCTCCAAACGCTTCACCGAGTCCTACATCCTCGCGCAGGTGCTGGCGCAGACGGCTGCGCCACACACGCCCACGCCGCCTTCGGTGCTGCAGGGCCTGGGCAACACGGCGATTGTTTATGAGGCGCTGCGCTCGGGCAGCATTGACCTGTACCCGGAGTACGTGGGCACCATCAGCCAGGAGATTCTCAAGGGTGAGGCGACCATGAGCACGCAGGCCATGAACACCGCGCTGGCGCCGCTGGGCCTGGGGGTGGCGGTGCCGCTGGGCTTCAACGACGGCTATGCGCTGGCCATGCGCGAAGACATGGCGCAGCGCCTGGGGATAACCTCGCTGAGCGACCTGGTGAAACACCCTGAACTCAAGCTGGGCCTGTCGAACGAGTTCATCGGCCGGGCCGACGGCTGGCGCGGGCTGGCGCAGCTTTACGGTGCGCCGCAAACACCGGTGGCGCTGGACCACGGGCTGGCCTATGACGCGATTTCGCAGAAGCAGGTGGATGTGATCGACATCTACACCACCGACGCCAAGATTGGCCACCTGGGCCTGCGCGTGCTGAAGGACGACAAGGCCTATTTTCCGCGGTATGACGCGGTGCTGCTGTACCGGCTGGATGTGCCCACGCGTTTTCCGCAAGCCTGGGCGGCGCTGCAGAAGTTGGAGGGCAGCATCAATGAGACCGCGATGATTGCCATGAACGCGCGGGCCGAACTCAAGGGTGTGGCGTTTGACGTCATTGCGCGGGACCATCTCACGGCCAAAGCGGGCGGCACGCCAGCCGCGGCGGCGGGCACAGGTACCGATGCCGGCCAGCGCGGCTTCTGGGCCAAACTTTTCGGCCCCGACCTGGCGCGGCTGACGCGCCAGCACCTGGCGCTGACATTCATCTCGGTCGGGCTGGCGGCGCTGATGGGTATTCCGCTGGCGGTGTGGGTGTTTCCGCACCCGCGCCTGCGCGCCGTGGTGCTGGGCGCCACCGGGCTGATGCAGACCGTGCCTTCGCTGGCGCTGCTGGCGATGCTGATCTCGCTGCTGGGCGTGATCGGCACCGCGCCGGCGCTGATTGCGCTGGCGCTGTATGCGCTGCTGCCCATCATGCGCAACACGGTGGCGGGCCTGGGCGAGGTGTCGGGCGGGCTGCGGCTGGCCGGGCAGGCGCTGGGCATGACGGCCGGCCAGCGCATGCGCCACATCGAGCTGCCGCTGGCGCTGCCGACGATTGTGGCCGGCGTGCGCACAGCCACCGCCATTGCGATTGGCACGGCGACGATTGCGGCCTTTATCGGCGCGGGCGGGTATGGCGAGCGCATCGTCACCGGCCTGGCGCTCAACGACGGCCAGTTGCTGCTGGCCGGCGCCCTGCCCGCCACCTTGCTGGCGCTGCTGAGTGAGGCGCTGTTCGAGGCGGTGGACTGGCTGATGCGGCGGCGCCGGGCCGGCTGAGCGCCCGAAAGGCTGCTGTTTGTGGCCCCCTCGCCCTCCGGGAGAGGGTTGGGGTGAGGGCCGCCGACCCTCACCCCTGCCCTCTCCCGGGGGGAGAGGGAGTAAATCAGCCCGGGCTGCCTGAGCGCTTGTTTTTACTTTTCACAAGCCAAATCGACCTCCAGCCCTTACCTGACGTGCGCCAGCAGCTACTAAATAAATAGCACTTTTCAGTCCAGTTTGATGCCGGCAGCCGCCACCACGGCGGCCCAGCGCTTGCGTTCCTGGTTGAAGAAGGCGTCCTGCTCGGTGGGCGACATGGTGGCCACTTCGGCGCCCTGCCCGCTCAGGCGCGCGCGGATGTCGGGGCTGCGGATGATCTTGATGAGCTCGGTGTTCAGGCGGTTCACGATGGGCTGCGGCGTGCCGGCGGCCACCAGCACCCCTTGCCAGGTGCCGGACTCGAAGCCGGTGATGCCCTGCTCCTGCAAGGTTGGCACGTTGCCGATCAGCGGCATACGGGTAGCCTTGGACACGCCGAGGATCTTGAGCTGGCCGCTTTGCACAAACGGCAAGGTGGCCAGCATGCCGTTCATCAGCACCTGGGTCTGGCCGGCAACGGTGTCGTTGACGGCCTGCGAGCCGCCCTTGTAGGGGATGTACTGCCACTTGGCGTTGCTGGCGCGCTCGACAGCCACGCCGGCCAGGTGCGGCGCGCTGCCCATGGCGGTGACGGCGAAGTTGAGCTGGGACTTTTGCGACAGCGCCACCAGCTCCTTGAGGTTGTTGGCCGGCACCGAAGGGTGCACCACCAGCAGGTGCGGCGAATAAGCCAGCATGGTCACGCCGCGCAAATCCTTGCTCGGGTCGAAGGGCAGCTTGGTGTACACCGAGGGGCTGATGGCCAGCGCGCCGGTGTCGCACAGCAGCAGCGTGTAGCCGTCGGGCGCCGACTTGGCAACCAGGTCGGCACCCAGGTTGCCATTGGCGCCGGCGCGGTTTTCCACAATCACGGGCTGCTTGAGGGCTTCCGACAGCGCCTGGCTGATGGAGCGGCCGATGATGTCCGACGAGCCGCCCGGCGGGTAAGGCACGATCAGGCGGATGGGTTTGGACGGCCAGGCGGGGGCTTGCGCCTGCACGCCCGAAGCAGCGGCCAGGCCCAGGGCCACGGATGATGCGAGAACCTTGCGGCGATTGATGCTCATGTCTGTCTCCTGTGTGATGAAAAGAGGGGTGCCGCCGGCTCAGGCCTTGGCGACTTCGTGCTTGGCCATCAGCTCCAGTGCGCGCACCAGGGCCGAGTGGTCCAGGTCCTGCATGCCGTTGGCGCTGCACACCTGCATCAATTGCGCGGCACCGGCGGTCTGCGGCAGCGCCAGGCCCAGCGTGCGGGCACCGCTGAGTGCCAGGCCCAGGTCTTTCTGGTGCAGGCCGATGCGGAAACCCGGGTTGAAGGTGCGCTTGATCATGCGTTCGCCGTGCACTTCCAGAATGCGCGACGACGCAAAGCCGCCCATCAGCGCCTGGCGCACCTTGGCCGGGTCGGCGCCGGCCTTGCTGGCAAACAGCAGGGCTTCGCCGACGGCGGCAATGTTGAGCGCCACGATGATCTGGTTGGCCACCTTGCAAGTCTGGCCGTCGCCGTTGCCGCCGACCAGCGTGATGTTTTTGCCCATCAGTTCGAACAGCGGCTTGACGCGCTCGAAGGCCGCATCGGGCCCGCCGACCATGATGGTCAGGCTGGCGGCCTTGGCGCCGACTTCACCACCGGACACCGGCGCGTCGACGTAGTCGGCGCCGAGTTCGTTTATTTTTGCCGCGAAGTCCTTGGTGTCCATGGGCGAGATCGAGCTCATGTCGACGACGGTTTTGCCCTTCTCCTTGCTCTTCAGGCCAGCGGCCACGCCCTTGTCGCCGAACAGCACCTTCTGCACGTCGGGCGTGTCGGGCAGCATCATGAAAATGATGTCGGCCTTTTCGGCCACTTCCTGCGCCGAGGCACAGGCCACGGCCTGGCCGGTCAGCAGCTCGGCGGGCACCTTGCTGCGCGTGGCCAGGAAAACCTCGTGACCGGCCTTGATGAGGTGGGCGGCCATGGGTGCGCCCATGATGCCCAGACCGATAAAACCCAGCTTGCTCATTTCAATCTCCAGTGATCGTTAAAAATAATCTGCGTGCCATGACCAGCGATGTCGGAACGCGGGCCATGGATCCCGGCTCAAGGCCGGGATGACACAGGGGAAAACGGAAAAAACCTAGGCGGCGTACTTGTCGCGCAACGCCTGCGTGGCCGAGCGGAACACGCCCAGGTCGCTGCCGACGGCCACAAAGGTGGCGCCCATGGCCATGTAGCGCCGCGCGTCGGCCTCCACCGGCGCGAGGATGCCCGTGGGTTTGCCGCAGGCTTTCGCATCGGCAAACACCGCGGCAATGGCGGCCTGCACCTCGGGGTGGCCGGCGTTGCCCAGGTGGCCCAGGCCGGCGGCCAGGTCGGACGGGCCGACAAAAATGCAGTCCACGCCGTCGAGCGCCGCAATGTCGCGCGCCGCGGCCACGCCAGCGCGGCTTTCGATTTGCACCATTACGCAGATGTGTTCGTTGATCGACTTGAAGTAGTCGGGCACGGTGCCGTAGCGGTTGCTGCGCTGGGACACCGACACGCCGCGTATGCCCTGGGGCGGGTAACGGGTGGCCGACACCGCGCGTTTCGCTTCGTCCACACTTTCGACAAAGGGCACGAGGAAGTTGTAGAAGCCGGCATCGAGCAGGCGCTTGATCTCGACCTCGTTGTTGGACGATGGCCGCACCACCGGCGCGCTGGGGCTGTCTTTCAGCGCCATCAGCTGCGGGATGAAGGTGGCCACATCGTTGGGCGAGTGTTCGCCGTCGAGCAGGATCCAGTCGAAACCGGCCACGCCCAGCACCTCGGTGGTGATGGCGTTGGACAGCGAGGACCAGCAGCCGATCAGCGTCTTGCCGGCCCGCAGGTCGCGCTTGAAGCTGTTGGGAAAGGGTTGGTAGGCAGTGGCTTGGGTCATGTTTTTCTCGGGTGGATTCTTTTGCAGGGTTGTCTTGAGGGGTGTTCTGGGTTCAGGTCACCGGTGCAGGGTTGAACAGCACCAGCGCGTTGTGCAGCTTCCAGTGTTCGGCCCAGGTTTTCTTGCGGCCGCTGGCGACGTCGAGCATCAGGTGAAACAGCTCCCAGCCCACGTCGGCGATGCTGGCGTCACCATCAGCGATGCGGCCGGCGTTGATGTCCATCAGGTCGTGCCAGCGCCGGGCCAGGTCGCTGCGGGTGGCGACCTTGATCACCGGGCATTCGGCCAGGCCGTAAGGAGTGCCGCGGCCAGTCGTGAAGACGTGCAGGTTCATGCCGGCGGCCAGCTGCAGCGTGCCGCAGATGAAGTCGCTGGCCGGCGTGGCGGCGTAGATCAGGCCCTTTGTCAGGCCTTGCTGCCTGAGCTTTTCGCCGGGCGCGAGCACGCCGCTGATGGGCGCGCTCCCCGACTTGACGATGGAGCCCATGGCTTTTTCGACAATGTTGGACAGCCCGCCCTTCTTGTTGCCGGGTGTGGTGTTGGCACTGCGGTCCACCTGGCCTTTTTGCAGGTAGGCGTCGTACCAGGCCATCTCGCGGATCATCGCTTCGGCGACTTCGGGCGTGCTGGCGCGCGCGGTCAGCTGGGCGATGCCGTCGCGCACCTCGGTGGTTTCGGAAAACATCACCGTGGCGCCGGCGCGCACCAGCAGGTCGGTGCAAAAACCCACGGCGGGGTTGGCCGTCACACCCGAGAAGGCATCGCTGCCGCCGCACTGCACACCCACCACCAGCTCGCTGGCCGGCACGGTTTCACGGCGGCGCGCATTGAGCTTTTCCAGGTGCAGCACCGCCGCCTGCATGATGGAGTCGATCATGGACATGAAGCCCACGTGGTTCTCGGCCTGCAGGCAGACCACGTCCAGCGGCGCATCGGCAGAAATACCGACATCGGCCACGCTGCGTTCGTCGACGATCTGTATCGTGCCCGGCGGCAGCAGGCGCTCGGGCTGCAGCTTCTCGCAGCCCAGGCTGACCACCATCACCTCGCCGCCGAAGTTGGGGTTCAGGCTGATGTTGCGCAGCGTGCGGATGGGAATGATGGCGTCGGGCGCGTCGATGGCGACGCCGCAGCCGTAGGTGTGCTCCAGCCCCACCACGTCATCGACGTGGGGAAATTTCGGCAGCAGCTCGGCCTTGATGCGCTGGACGGCAAAGTCCACCACGCCGGCGACACACTGCACGGTGGTGGTGATGGCCAGGATGTTGCGGGTGCCGACCGAACCGTCGGCATTGCGGTAACCCTCGAAGGTGTAGCCTTCCAGCGGCGCGGCTGCCGGCGGCTTCACCGTGGCGATGGGCAGGCTTTCGAGCCCGCGCGCGGCGGGCATCTCGAGCAGGCGCTCGTGCACCCAGCTGCCGGCCGGGATGTCTTTCAGCGCGTAACCGATGGGCACGTTGTAACGCAGCACCGCACTGCCCTGCGGCAGATCCACCAGGGCCACCTTGTGACCCTGCGGCACTTTGTCCCGCAGCACCAGGCCGTCGGGCAGCACGGCGCCCGGCGGCAGGCCACCGTCGTTGGCCACGATGGCGACATTGTCCGCATCGTGCATGCGGATGCAGAGGGGTTGGAGCGGGTCAGCGCGCATCAGAAGTCAACAATTTCCACCCAGTTCGGGTTCTTGCCGACCGGCTGGCTCTTGCCCGCGCCGGGCAGGCCGGTGGCGCTGTCGATGGCATGCAGCGAAACGCTGTGCGAGTCCTGGCCGGCGGCAACCAGAAAGCGCCCTGTCGAATCGACGGCAAAGCCGCGCGGGGTTTTTTCGGTCGGCGTCTGGCCCACGACCTGCAGCAGTCCGGTGGCGGCATCGACCTTGAAGGTGGTCAGCGTGCTGGAGGTGCGCTCCGAGCCATAGAGGTAGTTGCCGCCAGGCGCGATCTGCAGGTCGGCCGCCCAGACCTTGCCGGCAAAGCCCGGCGGAACCACCGTGCTGCGCTGCAGGTGGCTCATGGCGCCTTTTGCCGCGTCGTAGGCGAACACGTCCACCCCGCCGTCGAGCTCGTTGATCAGGTAGGCGTGTTTTTGCGCCTTGTCCCACAGGAAATGGCGCGGCCCGGTTTTGGCCGGAGACACATTGACCAGGGGCGGATCATTGGCGCTCAGCGTGCCGCTGGCCGCATCAAAACGCCAGCTCGACAGGTTGTCGCCGCCCAGGCTGGTGGCAAACACATAACGGCCCGACGCGTCGGCGTGGATGGCATGCGCATTGGGCGCGGTGCGGACCAGCTGCTGCACCGCACCGACCAGGCCGTCATTGCCGACACTGTTGACGGTAATCTTGTGGCCGCCGTAAGACGCCGCGAACAGCCACTTGCCGGTAGGGTCCAGGTCGATGTTGGCCATGCTGTCGGCCAGCGCCGCCTCACCCAGCTTTTTGAGCGCGCCCGTCGCCCCGTCGATCGCGAAGGTGATCACGCGAAACGGCTGCGAGCGGCTCGCCACGTAAAGGAATTTTCTGTCTTTGCTCACCACCATCGGCATGGCGACGCCGCCCACCGGCACCGTGGCCACCGGCTTGAGCTGGCCGGCCGCGTGGTCCAGCTGCAGCACCGAGATGTCCTGGCTGTCGGCGTTGGAGACGTACACCCAGGTGGCCGCGCTGCTGGCGCCCGTTGCCGCCGTGGCTGCCGCCAAGGCCGCGAGCGTCACGCCATGGCGAATCGATGTTCCCTTGGTCATGGAAGTCTCCTTGTTATTGCGGAAAACGCCTGCTTTGCCGACGGGCCAGGGCCGCCGGCAGCGCGGATGCTCTGGGGTACGCAGGCGGCAGCCATCTTGCCCACCTCAGACGCCCACCAGGCGCGGCAGCCACAGCGACAGTGCGGGCACGTAGGTCACGATGCCCAGCACCACCACCAGCAGCGCAAAAAACGGCATCAGCGCGCGCACGACTTTTTCGATGGGCAGCTTGCCCACGGCACTGCCGACAAACAGCACGGTGCCTACCGGCGGCGTGATCAGGCCGATGCCGAGGTTGACGATCATGATCATGCCAAAATGCACCGGGTCCACGCCGACAGCCGTCACCACCGGTAGCAGGATGGGCGTGAGGATCAGGATCAGCGCCGCCATGTCCATCAGCGTGCCCAGCACCAGCAGCATGAAGTTGATGGCCAGCAGGATCAGGTAGCGGTTGTCGGTCATCGAGGTCAGCAAGGCGGTGACCTTCAGCGGGATCTGCATCAACGTCATGATGTAGCCGAAGGCCGCCGCAAAGCCGATCAGGATCATCACGATGGACACCGTTTTCACGGTGCGGTGCATCAGCCTGGGCAGGTCGTTCCACTTGTAGTCGCGGTAGATGAACATGGTCACGAAAAATGCCCAGAGCACGGCGATCGAGGCCGACTCGGTGGCCGTGAACACGCCCGACAGAATGCCGCCCAGAATGATGACCATGGTCATCAGGCCCCAGAGGGCGTCGGCGCAGATGCGCAGCGCCTGCTTCAGCGGAATCGCATGCCCCTTGGGAAAGTTGCGCTTGCGCGCGATGTAAAGGCAATAGGTCGCCAGCGTCAGGCCCAGCAGCAGGCCCGGCAATACGCCAGCCATGAACAGCGCGGCCACCGAGATGGAGCCACCGGCGGCCATGGAGTAAATGACCGCGTTGTGGCTGGGCGGAATCAGCGTCGCCTGGATGGAGCCGCTGACCGTCAACGCGGTCGAGAAGTCGCGCGGATAGCCCTTTCGGACCATCTCGGGAATCATCACCGAGCCGATGGACGCCGTGTCGGCGACCGACGAGCCGGAGATGGCACCAAAAAAGGTGGACGCCAGGATGTTGACCAGCGACAGCCCGCCGCGCACAAACCCCACCAGCACGCTGGCAAAGGCCACCAGGCGGCGCGACATGCCGCCTTCGGCCATGATGGCGCCGGCCAGCACGAAGAAGGGGATGGCCAGCAGCGAGAACTTGTTGACGCCGCTGGCGATCTGGATCATGACCGCGTCCAGCGGCAGCTCTATCCACACCGCGCCGATCAGGGCGGCCAGGCCCAGGGAATAGGCGACCGGCATGCCGATCAGGATCAGCACGATGAAACTTCCGAGTAAAACGAGTGCGTCCATGGTCAGGCCTCCGCCGCAGAGTCATCCACCTGGTGGTCGAAACGCACCACGGCGCGCCCATGCTGGGCGCCGAGAAAGAGCTTCTCGAGCACAAACACCAGCGTGCACAGGCCACCCAGCGGCAGCGGCGCGTAGGTCAGGCCCACCGGAATCGACGGAATCGCCGCCAGCGACTGGCTCATGGTTTCCATCGAGAGCTTGAAGCCCCAGATGATCATGAAGAGGCTGGCGAGGATCATCAGCAGATCGACCACCACCGAAAAAACCTTCTGCAGTTCCGGCGGCAGCCGGTCGGTGACCATGCCGACGGCAATGTGGGCGCCGGCACGGTAACCGGCGGCCGCACCGATGAAAGTGAACACCACCATCAGCAAAATGGCAATCGGCTCGGGCCACTGCGCGCCGTAACCGAGCACATAGCGGGCAAACACGCCCACCGGAATGATGAGGCTCATGGCCACGATGGACAGGCCGGCGACCCAGATGCAGGCCAGGTACAGCCCGTCGATGGCTCGTTGAAGGGTGTGGATCATGTTGGTTTTCTCATGCCCGCCGGCCGGCCCTCGGGTGGACCGGCTTGCGCGCCTTGTTCATGACGCTGCCGCGGCAGCGCCGGGGGACGCAGAGAGCCGGCCCGCGCCGCTTCCTGCCTCCAGCTTCGTTCTTCTGCTTTTTACTCGCTGCTTCTTACTTGACGTCGGCGATACGCTTCATCAGGTCGGCGTACGGCGCGCCGTACTTGGCACGCACCGGTGCGGTGGCGTCAAAAAACAGCTTCTGGTCGACCTCGGTGAACTGCACGCCGGCGGCCTTGAGCTTGACCGTGTAGTCGGCCACGCTCTTGTCCCACAGCACGCGCTGCTCGAACTGCGCTTCGCGGCCAAACTTCTTGACCAGCGCCTGCTCGTCCTTGCTCAGCTTGTCCCAGGTCACCCTGGACATCACCAGCATTTCGGGAATGATCAGGTGGTTGGTCTGGGCGTAGTACTTGGTGCCGGTGGTGTAGTGGTTGGAGGTGAACAGGCTGGGCGGGTTGTTCTCGGCACCGTCGATGACGCCGGTCTGCAGCGCGCTGAAGACCTCGCCGTAACCCATGGAGATGCCATTGCCGCCCATGGCGTTCATGGTGTCGACAAACAGCGGGTTGCCCATCATGCGGACTTTCACGCCCTTGAGGTCGGCCGGGGTCTTGACCGGCTTCTTGGTGTACAGGTGGCGCGAGCCGCCGTCCATCCAGGCCAGCGCCACCATGCGGGTCGGGCCATTGGACACCTTGTCGAGGATTTCCTGGCCGATGGGGCCGTCGATCACGGCGCGCATGTGGGCTTCGTTGCGGAACACGAAGGGCATGTTGAAGACATTGACGTCGGGCACCACGGCACCGACAGGGCCCAGCGAGGTGCGCAGGATGTTGATGGCGCCGATCTGGGTCTGCTCGATCATGGTTTTTTCGTCACCCAGCACGCTGCCGGGGTACATCTGCATCCTGAACTTGCCCTTGGTGGCCGCCTCAAGCTTTTTGCCCAGGTTTTCGGTGGCCACCACGGTCGGGTAGCCGGCCGGGTGCACGTCCGCGGCCTTGAGGACGGTTTGCGCCTGCGCGGCCAGCGGCAAGGCGAAAGTGGCAGCGGCCAATGCCGCCGAGGCGATGATTTGTCTGCGGAAAGTCATGGTTGTCTCCTTGTAGGAATGGTTATGAATGACGGAAGGGAACAGGAAAAAACGTCGGCCTGGCCGGGCGCTCGCTGCTTGCGTTGCGGCAGTCCACCGGGAGTACGGCGCCGGTGCTCATGGCATCAATCGGCAAACGGGCCGGCTTTGACAAAACCGCCGCCTTGGAACTGCACCGCCGGGTCGCCGAGGTCGGGGGCCGGGGTGCGGGCGTACACCGCCTCCCGGAAGATGTCCGAGCTGTCCCGCGGCGCGTAACCAATGTGACGCGCGCGGCTGTTGTCCCACCAGGTGACGGCGTTGTCGGACATGCCGAACACAATGCTGTGCCCGAGCACCGGGGTGGTCAGGCAGGCGGTGATCAGGCGGTGCAGGTCGTCGAAACTCAGCCAGGTCGCCAGCATGCGCCGGTCTTTCGGCTCGGGAAAGGAGGAGCCGATGCGTACACAGGCCGTTTCGATGCCGTAGCGGTCAAAGTAGAAACGCGACAGGTCTTCGCCAAAAGCCTTGCTGACGCCATACAGGCCGTCCGGTCTGGCCGGCGCATCGGCATCGATGGTTTCGCTCTGGCGATAAAAGCCAGTGACATGGTTGGAGCTGGCAAACACCACGCGCTTGACGCCGTGTTTGCGCGCCGCTTCATACAGGTTGTACAGGCCCAGGATGTTGGCCTGCAGGATGGGCCCGAACGGACCTTCGACCGACACGCCGCCCAGATGCACGATGGCCTGCACGCCCTGGACCATGGCGTCGACGGCCGCGGCATCGGCCAGATCGGCCAGCACCACCTCTTCCTCCGCGCCGGCAGCGCCGAAGTCCAAACGGTCCGACAGGCGCAACACACTGCAGTTGGCTTTCAGGCGGCCCCGCAAGGCCTGGCCCAGCCCGCCGGCGGCGCCGGTGAGCAGCAGTTTTTCGTGAGCCCGGATGGTCATGCTTGTCTCTGGTTGAAAATGGAGGGTGACAAACGCTGGTCAAACGCTGATCAAACGCTGGACTTTTGCATCAGGTTTGCTAAAGTGGCTTCAATTCAATAAGATATCAGTTATACGTTGTCTGATGACTAAGAATTTTTAATGAGACAACATCCCCTGTCAAGTGTTTTCTGGTCCGATCAAGGCAAACCCCTACCCGAGCAAACCCGATGGAATCGAACGTAACGGCCACCCCTCTTGACGACGCACCGCGTGTGCGCCGCCCGCGCGGCCTGGTCACCGAAATTGTTGAAAGCCTGGCGGCCAGCATCCGTGCGGGGCAGCTCCTGCCCGGCGACAAACTGCCCACCGAGGCCGAAATCATGGCCCGTTTCGATGTGAGCCGGACGGTGGTGCGTGAGTCGATTTCCAAACTGCAGGCCTCCGGCCTGGTGGAAACGCGCCACGGCATTGGTACCTTTGTGATCGAAAACCGCGACGCCGGCAACTTCAAAATTGCCGCGGCCGACTTCGCCACGGTGGCCGATGTCATTTCTGTGCTGGAGTTGCGCATCAGCCTGGAAACCGAGGCGGCCGGCCTCGCTGCCCAGAGGAGAAGCACCGAAAACCTCGAGGCCATGGCCACGGCGCTGCGGGCCTTCCAGGACTCGATCCACGCGGATTCCGACGCCGTTCCGCCGGACTTCCAGTTCCACATGGAGGTGGCGCGCGCCACCGGCAACCGCCACTTTGCCGACCTCATGACCTACCTGGGCACCATGATCATTCCGCGCACCCGCGTGAACACGCCGCAAAGCGCGCCCGAAGGCCGCTTGAGTTATTTGCAGCGCGTCAACGGCGAGCACGAAAGCATTTACAACGCCATTCGCAGCCAGGATGCCGACGCCGCCCGCGCCGCCATGCGCACCCACCTCTCGAACAGCCGGGAGCGGCTGCGCAAAGGCCAGGCCGCCGAGCCGGCCAGCCCTCCGGCGACGAGCTGAGCTGCGCTGAACGGGCGGGCTGGCGGCGGCCGAATCAGGGAATTCCCCGAGAGGAAGAAGTTTTCCGTGTTGTACGATGACTGATCTTTAAATTGACTCATCGACCCATTTCTGCCTCTATGCCTGACGCCCGCTCCTTCTCCCCGGCAGCTTCGCAAACGCCGCGCATCACCCGCCTGCAAGTCATTCCGGTCGCCGGCCATGACAGCATGCTGCTCAACCTGAGTGGCGCACACGGACCGTTTTTCACGCGCAACCTGCTGCTGCTGACCGACAGCGAAGGCCGCATGGGTGTCGGCGAGGTGCCGGGCGGCGAGAAAATCCGCAGCACGCTGGAGGATGCGCGTGCACTGGTCGAAGGCCAGTCCCTGGGCCACTGGAACCAGGTCCTGGACAGCCTGCGCACGCAATTTTCCGGGCGCGACAGCGGTGGCCGCGGCAACCAGACCTTTGACCTTCGCGTGGCCATCCACGCGGTGACCGCCGTGGAAAGCGCCCTGCTCGACCTGCTGGGCCAGTTTCTCGGCGTGCCGGTGGCAGCCCTGCTGGGCGAAGGCCAGCAACGCGATTCCGTCGCCATGCTGGGCTACCTGTTTTACATTGCCGACCGCCGGCAAACCAGGCTGGCCTACCGCAGCGAGCCGGACGCGGGCGACGACTGGCTACGGCTGCGCCATGAGCCCGCGATGGACGCCCGGGCCGTGGTGCGGCTGGCCGAAGCGGCGCACCAGCGTTACGGCTTCAAGGACTTCAAACTCAAGGGCGGCGTGCTGCGCGGCGAGGAAGAAATCGAGGCCATCATTGCGCTGTCGGAGCGCTTCCCCGACGCGCGTATCACGCTGGACCCGAATGGCGGCTGGCTGCTGGAAGACGCGGTGCGTCTGTGCCGCGACCGGCAGCGGGAACTGGCCTACGCCGAAGACCCCTGCGGCGCCGAAGGTGTTTTCTCCGGCCGTGAAGTGATGGCGGAGTTTCGCCGCGCCACCGGCCTGAAAACAGCGACCAACATGATCGCAACGGACTGGCGCGAACTTGCGCACGCGGTCACCCTGCAGGCCGTCGACATTCCGCTGGCCGACCCGCACTTCTGGACCATGCAGGGCTCGGTGCGGGTGGCACAGATGTGCCAGACCTGGGCCCTGACCTGGGGCTCCCACTCCAACAACCATTTCGATGTGTCGCTGGCCATGTTCACCCACGTCGCGGCGGCTGCACCGGGCAAGGTCACCGCGATCGACACCCACTGGATCTGGCAGGACGGCCAGCGCCTGACAAAAAAATCTCTGCAGATCGTGGACGGCAGCGTGGCCGTACCCAAAACGCCCGGCCTGGGCGTGGAACTCGACATGGCGGAGGTTGAAAAGGCCCACCAGCTTTACCTGCAGCACGGCCTGGGCGCGCGCGACGATGCCATCGCCATGCAGTACCTGCTGCCCAACTGGACCTTCAACCCCAAGATGCCCTGCATGGTCCGGTAATTTTCCGCTCTGAATTCCGCACTGATTTTCATCACCATAAAAAGGAGACAAACATGAAACGCCGCTCATTGATTCAAACCGCCCTGGCCACGGCCGCACTTCTCCCCCTTTTTGGCTCCGCCGTCGGGTGGGCCCAGGACAAATGGCCGTCCAAGCCCATCAGCTACATCGTGCCCTTCCCGGCCGGTGGCACGACCGACATCCTCGGGCGGCTGATCGGCCAGAAGCTGGGCGCGGCGCTGGGGACGACCATCGTGATCGAGAACAAGGGCGGTGCCGGCGGCAGCGTCGGTTCGGAAATTGCCGCGCGCGCACCGGCCGACGGCTACACCATGCTGGGCGGCACCATCAGCTCGCATGCCATCAATGTGAGCCTGTACCCCAAGCTCGGCTACGACCCGATCAAGTCCTTTTCACCGGTGGTGCTGATCGGCTCGAACCCGGTGGTGCTGATCGTCAAGGCGGACAGTCCCTACAAGACCTTGCAGGACGTGTTGGCTGCGGCGAAAGCCAAACCGAAAACCATTTCGTCGGCATCGGCCGGCAACGGCACCTCGCAGCACATGACGCTGGAGCTGCTGGGCTTCAAGTCGGGCACGCAGTTCGTCCATGTACCGTACAAGGGCAGCGGCCCGGCCATCCAGGACGTGATTGGCGGCCAGGTCGACATGATGTTTGACACCACGGTGGTTGCCGGCCCGCACATCCAGAGCGGCAAGGTACGCGCCATCGCCGTGAGTTCGGCCAAACGCCTGGAGTCGCTGCCCAACGTGCCAACCATTGCCGAGTCGGGCGTGCCCGGCTTCGAGGTGGTGTCCTGGCAAGGCATTTTTGTGCCGGCCGGCACCCCCAAACCCATCATCGAACGGTTGCACGCGGAGATCATGAAGATCCTGCAGATCCCTGAAATGCAGGACCGGCTCAAAAGCCTGGGCATGCAGCCTTCCAGCATGACACCCGATCAGGTGGCCGCCTTCCAGAAGGCCGAAGTCGAGAAGTGGGCGCAAGTCATCAAGGCCGCCGGCATCAAGCTTGAGTAACAGCGGCGCGTCCAGAATGCGTGTGGGTGTCGTGGGCGCAGGCCAGGCCTGCGCTCCCCACTTGCAAAGCCTGCAGGACCTGCAGGCCGAGCTGGAGCTGGCCTGGGTCATAGGCCGCGATGCGGAGCGCTTGGCTGCGCTGGAGCTGCCCGTCGGCACGCGCACCAGCACGCGGCTGGAAGACCTGCTGGAAGACAAAACCGTGCGGGCGGTGCTGGTGTTGACACCACCGAACACCCACCTGGACATCGTGCGGCGAGTGGCCGGGGCCGGCAAACATGTGCTAGTGGAAAAACCGCTGGAAGTCAGCCTGGACAAGGCGCAGCAACTGGTGGAAAGCTGCGAGCGCGAGGGCGTGAAGCTGGCCGTGATGCTGCAGCACAGGATGCGCGAGGCCGCCCGTGCGCTGGCGCAACTGGTTGCCGGCGGCACGCTGGGAGAGCTGGTCAGCGCATCAGCCAGCGTGCGCTGGTGGCGCCCGCAGGCTTATTACGACGAACCCGGCCGCGGCACGCTGGCGCGCGACGGCGGCGGCGTGCTGATGACCCAGGCTATCCACACGCTGGACCTGCTGCTGTGCCTGACCGGCATGCCCGACACGGTGAACGCCATGGCCAGCACCAGCGCCATGCACCGCATGGAATGTGAAGACACGGTTGCCGCCGTGCTGCACTACCCGAACGGCGCCATAGGCAGCATGGACGCGACCACCGCGGCTTACCCGGGGTTCCCCGAGCGGATCTCACTGAACTTCACCAAGGGCTCGGCCACGCTCGAAGCCGGGGAGTTTCACGCCGAATTGCTGGACGGCCGGACATTCCATGCCGGCACGCGGCAGGCGTCGGGTTCCGGCGCGAACATGATGGCCTTCGACCACCAGGCTCACCGCGCGGTGCTGCAGGATTTTGTGGCAGCGATCCGCAACCACACCGAGCCCGCCGTCACCGGTCGCTCGGCCCTGCAGGTGCACCGGCTGATTGCGGCCATGATGGCGTCGTCTGGCAGCGGCGCCACCGTATCGCCGACGGCCTGAAGCCGGCTCTTTCGGCTACGCTTGGGGCCATGACCCCCACCCCCACGCCCTCCCCCCCGCCGGCACCGCTGCACTTCTACTTCGACTTCATCTCGCCCTTCGGCTACTTCGCATCACTGCGCATCGAGCCGCTGGCGGCGCGGCACGGCCGCAGCGTCGAATGGCGCGCCATGCTGCTGGGCGTGTCGGTGCTGAAGGTCATGGGATTGAAGTCGCTGCTCGACACGCCGCTCAAGGGCGACTACATCCGCCGCGACGCGAAACGCTACATGCGCCGCCACGGCCTGGAGGTGAAACGCGATCTGGACGATGCGGTGATGGACCCGCGCGCTGCGGGCCGCGCTTTCTACTGGGTCAAGCACCACCACCCGGCCCTGGCCGCGCCGCTGGCCCACGCGATTTACCACGCCTACTGGGCCGAAGGCCGGGACCTGTCCACCGCGGAGGCGGTGGCGGCCATAGCCCTGCCTGAGGGCCTGGACGCGCAGCGCCTGCGCGAAGGCATAGCGAGCGAGGAGGCCAGGCAGTGGCTGCGCAGTGCCGTCGAAGCCTCGCTGCAAGCCGGCATTTTCGGCTCGCCCACCGTGGTGGTGGATGGCGAGCCCTTCTGGGGTGTGGAAACCCTGGGGCTGGTGGAAGAGTGGCTGGACAGCGGCGGCTGGTAATCAGGCTTCAGAAAAAACAAACGCCACCGGCACCGCAATCGCGGCCAGGCGTTCGCGCAGCCGGCGCTCCAGCGCATCATCACGCGCCGACGCAATCGTCACGACGGCAGACAGGGCGCCCCCGCGTTCTTCGCCCCGCACGCTGGCGCCCTGGACGTCTGCCAGCATCTCGGCCAGCTTGACCTCGATGGCGCGCAGGCGCAGCGCCGGCTTGTAGATCTTGCCGATGGCCGTGACCGGCATCACGTCGATGATGGTCACGCGTTTGGGCGCCGCCGGCCGCTCGTACACATGGGGCACCACCTCGGCCAGCAGCGTGGCCGGGTCGCAGCTCGCACCCGGTTTGAGCGTGACAAAGGCCACGGGCAACTCGCCGGCATAGGCGTCGGGCTCGCTGACCACGGCGCACAGGGCCACCGCCGGGTGTGCCAGGAAAGCGTCTTCGACGAGACCGGGGTCGATGTTGTGCGAGCCGCGGATGATCACGTCCTTGGCGCGGCCGGTCAGGTGGATGTAACCCTGCGCATCGATGTGGCCAAGATCACCGGAGACCAGCCACGGGCCCTCGAACATGCCGGTGTTGCGCGCAGCCTCGATGTAGCCCGGGCTCACATGCGGGCCGCGCAGCACGATGACGCCGGTGTCACCCACCGCACAGGTTTCGTCCAGCTGCGCCACGCCGCCCTGCCAGGGCACGGCACGCACCTCGGTGTAGGGCAGGCGCAGGCCGGTGGAGCCGGGCACACGCGGCGCCGCAAGCGGCTCGATGGACACCAGGCCGGCGCACTCGGTCATGCCCAGGATGTTGCGCACCGCGATGCCCGGCTTGCGCTCGAACTGCGCGGCCAGCTCCGTGGGCAGCGGCGAGCCGCCGGTGTAGGCGACCTTGATGGACGAGATGTCCGCATCCACCGGCAGGTTGGCCAGCGTCGCGAGAATGGTGGGAACGCAGGCCAGCGCGGTCACGCGCTCGCGTTCGCAGAACTTCCAGTAGTTTCTGGTGAAGGCAGCGTTGCGCATGCCGCTCAGCGTGGGCAGGACCTGGGTCGCGCCTATGGCCAGCATGGACAGGCCGTACACAAAGGCGCCGGCCACATGAAACAGCGGAAAGCCGTTGAGCTCTACCGTGTGTTCGTCGAAGCCGTAAAACTGATGGGCAAACCAGCCGGTGTGCGCCTCGTTGCCGTGGGTGTGCTGCGCCAGTTTGGGCGAGCCGGTGGTGCCGCCTGTATGAAAGCAGGCGGCGATGCACTGCGGCGTGAGTTGGGGATCAAACGCCAGCACGTCGCCGTGTTGCGCCAGTCGGTCCTGGAACACCGGCACGCCCGGCGCCGCGCTGTTTCCGACGCGAATCTGCAGCACCGGCAGGCGCCGGATCGCCAGCACTTTCTCGACCATGGGCCAGAGCGAAAGCTCGTCATTGGGGCCGAGCGCAACCATCACTTTGGCGCCAGAGGCTTCCAGCAGGGCCGCAATGTGCTCGGGCTGCAGCAGGTAGTTGATCGGGCAGGCCTTGCCCGCCAGTTGCGCGCCCCAGAGTGCGAATTGCGTCTCGGGTATGTTCGGCGCCAGAATGGCCACCGTATCGCCAGGCCCGACGCCCATGGCGCGGAACAGGTTGGCCGCCCGGTGGATCTGCGCCAGCAGTTCGGCGTAACTCACGACGGTGGGCGGTTGCAGCAGGTCCCCGCTGGGCAGGTAGCGAAATGCATCACGGTGCGCAAAACGCTGCGCCGCCTGGGCGATCAGGCCGTAGGTGGTGCGCGCCGGGATCGCCTGTTCGTAGGGCGTGCGCTCCAGCGCCTCAATGTCGGCCAGCCCCAGGAAGGCGGTCGTGGTCATGCGGCAGCAGCTTGCCCCAGGCCCAGCAGCCGCATCGCATTGCCTTTGAGGATGCCGGGCATCACTTCCGGCTTGAAGCCGGCGTCTTCAAAATCCTTCATCCAGCGGTCAGGTGTGATCAAGGGGTAGTCGCTGCCGAACAGGATGCGGTCCTTGAGCAGTGTGTTGGCGTACTGCACCAGCTGCTTCGGGAAATATTTCGGACTCCAGCCCGACAGGTCGATCCAGACGTTGGGTTTGTGGGTCGCCACGCTGAGCGCCTCGTCCTGCCAGGGAAAGCTGGGGTGCGCCATGACGATCTGCATGTCGGGGAAATCAATCGCCACGTCGTCGAGGTGCATCGGGTTGGAGTATTCGAGCCGCAGGCCGCCGCCGCAGCGCATGCCGCTGCCGATGCCGCTGTGCCCGGTGTGGAAGATGGCAGGCATCTTGTACTCGTTGATGACTTCGTAAATCGGCCAGGCCATCTTGTCGTAAGGGTGGTAACCCTGCACCGTAGGGTGGAACTTGAAACCCTTGATGCCGTGGCCCTCGATCAGCCGGCGTGCCTCGCGTGCGCCCATTTTTCCCTTGTGCGGGTCGATGCTGGCAAAGGCCATCATCATGTCGCTGTTTTTCTGCGCGGCTTCGGCGATTTCCTCGTTGGGAATGCGGCGCCGGCCCATCTGCGTCTCGGCATCGACCGTGAACATGATCAACCCGATCTTGCGTTCGCGGTAGTAGGCCACTGTTTCCTCAATCGTCGGCCGGCGGCTGTTCTTGAAGTACTTGTCGGCGGCGCGGTCGTATTCCTCGCCATAGTTGTCGAACGGGTTCCAGCAGCTGACCTCGGCGTGGGTGTGGATGTCAATGGCAATGAGGTTTTCGTAGTCCATGCTGTCTCCTGGTGGTTCGACTTGTTGCACACCGCATGCGGGTTAACACCGAGAAATGAGGCGGCAAAGTCAATTGAATTGGTTATTGTTTATAACAATAATCGATGCAACTTGCAAACCTCCCATGAGCACCCAAAAAACCTCCTCCGACCTCCAGCTTGAACTTCGCGGCGACCACCAGGAGATCGCCGTGATCCGCCTGAGCCGTCCCGCCAAACGCAACGCCCTCAACGACGGGCTGATTCTGGCGATGCGCGACATGTTTGACAACCTGCCGGCCACCGTGCGCGCGGCCGTGATCCACGGTGAAGGCGCCCATTTCTGCGCCGGCCTGGACCTGGGCGAGCTGCAGGAACGCGACGCCGGCCAGGGCCTGCACCACTCCCGCATGTGGCACGCAGCGCTGGAGCGGGTCCAGTACGGCCCGGTGCCGGTGATTGCCGCGCTGCACGGCGCGGTGGTCGGCGGCGGGCTGGAACTGGCCAGCGCCTGCCACATCCGTGTGGCCGACGCATCCGCTTTTTTCGCCTTGCCGGAAGGTTCGCGCGGCATTTTTGTCGGTGGCGGCGGATCGGTGCGCATCCCCAAGCTGGTGGGCGTCGCCCGCATGACCGACATGATGCTGACCGGCCGTGTCTACAACGCCGAAGAAGGCGAACGCGCCGGGTTCGCGCAGTACCTGGTGCCCGAGGGTCAGGCCTTCGACAAGGCGCTGGCGCTGGCGCAGCGGGTGGCCACCAATGCACCGCTGACCAACTACGCACTGATGCACGCCCTGCCCCGCATCGCCGAGCAGTCCGCCGACCAGGGCTTCTTCACCGAGTCCCTGATGGCCGCCATCGCGCAGAGTGCGCCCGAGGCCAAGGCCCGGGTCAAGGCCTTCCTCGATGGCAAGGCCAGCAAGGTCAGCAAAGACTGATCCCCTCCCCAGCCCCGACAAGAAAAGACATGAGCGAGACAACACCCCCTTCCGCCCCCCGCTACCGGCCCCTGACCTTCGGCGTGACACGTATCGCCGCTCGCGAGGGCGATAGCGGAACCCGTTACATCAAGGCCGACCAGCCCCTGGGCGCCTATGCGGCGCGCATCACGGACCGCTTTCTTCACTGGGCACAAACCGTGCCGGAGCGCAGCTTTCTGGCGCGCCGGACTCGCCAGGCCGACGGCAGCACCGGCGACTGGGAGCACCTGAGCTACGGCCAGGCGCTGGCCAGCGCGCGCGCCCTCGGGCAGGCCTTGCTGGACCGGGGCCTGAGCGCTGAACGCCCCGTGGTGATCCTCAGCGAAAACGGGCTGGAGCATGCGCAGCTGGCGCTGGGCTGCCTGTACGCCGGGATTCCCTACTGCCCGGCCTCGCCGGCGTATTGCCTGGTCAGCCAGGACTATGACAAGCTGCGCCACATTCTTGACACGCTGACCCCGGGACTGGTGTTTGCCACCGATGCGGCGCGTTACGGCAAGGCGATCCAGGCGGCCATCGGTGCCGACGTGGAAGTGGTGCTGCACGAGGGTTCGCTCGAGGGCCGGCCGACGACGCCCCTGGCATCGCTGCTGGCCACCGCGCCGACCGCGCAGGTGGACGCCGCGATGCAGGCCACCGGGCCGGACACGATCAGCAAGTTCCTGTTCACCTCGGGCTCGACCAAGATGCCCAAGGCGGTGGTGAACACGCACCGCATGTGGTGCGCCAACCAGCAGCAGATGCGCCAGTCGATGCCGGTGCTGGCCGAAGAGCCGCCCGTGCTGGTCGACTGGCTGCCCTGGAACCACACTTTCGGCGGCAACCACAACGTCGGGCTGACCCTGTACAACGGCGGCACGCTTTACATCGACGACGGCAAACCCACGCCGGCGCTGATGGGCGAAACCCTGCGCAACCTGCGCGAAATTGCCCCCACGCTGTACTTCAACGTGCCGACCGGCTTCGAGGCGATTGCCAACGCCATGAAGACCGATGACGTTCTGCGCAAGAACCTGCTCTCGCGCGTAAGGATGTTTTTCTACTCCGGCGCGGCACTGGCCCAGCCGGTGTGGGATGCGCTGCACGAGACGCAGGAACGCGAGATCGGCGAACGCATCGTCATGGGCACCGGCCTGGGCATGACCGAGTCCTCGCCTTTCGCAGTGTTCGTCACCAACCCCAACGTCAAGGCCGGCCACCTGGGCGTTCCCACACCCGGGCTGGAGCTCAAGCTGGTGCCTGTCGACGGGAAGACCGAGGTGCGTTACAAGGGCCCGAACATCACCCCGGGCTACTGGCGCAATGAAGCGGCCACGCGGGAGAGCTTCGACGAGGAAGGCTTTTTCTCGACGGGGGACGCCGTGTTGTGGATCGACGAGAGCGACCCGCACCTGGGCCTGCGTTTTGATGGCCGCATTGCCGAAGACTTCAAGCTCGCGACAGGCACTTTTGTCAGCGTGGGGCCGCTGCGGGCGAAGATCATTGCCGCCGGCGCGCCTTTTGTGCAGGACGCCGTCATCACCGGTATCAACCTCAACGAAGTCGGGGCGCTCATTTTCCCGACCCCGGCGGTGCGCAAGCTCGCCGGCCTTCCGGACCATGCGCCCCTGCAGCAGGTGCTGGAAAGCGCACCGGTGCAGGCGCATTTCCAGCAAGTGGCCAACACGCTGGCCGCCGCCGCCACCGGCAGCTCCAGCCGCGTGGCCCGGTTGCACCTGATGGCCGAGCCGCCCTCCATCGACAAGGGCGAGGTCACCGACAAGGGTTCCATCAACCAGCGCGCCGTGCTCAAACACCGCGCAGCGCTCGCCGACGCGATGCACGGCGGCACGCTGCCTTTCACCATCCAGCCGCAACAGGACAAACCATGAAGATCGACGGACAAGCCGCCCTCGTCACCGGTGGAGCTTCGGGCCTGGGCGAGGCCACCGCGCGCGAACTCGCGCGGCTGGGCGCCAAGGTCGCAGTGCTCGACGTCAACCTCGCGCTGGCTGAAAAAGTGGCGGCCGACATCGGCGGCGTGGCCTGCCAATGTGACATCACCAGCAGCGACAGCGTGGCCGCGGCACTGGCCAAAGCCACGGCGGCGCATGGCCCGGCGCGCATCCTGATGAACATCGCGGGCATCGGCTCGGCCAAGCGGGTGGTCGGCAAGGACGGCCAGGCCGCGCCGCTGGAGGATTTTGTGAAAGTCATCAACGTCAACCTGATTGGCAGCTACAACATGAGCCGGCTGTTTGCGGCCGACTGTGTGAAGCTGGCGCCGCTGGAAGACGGCGAGCGCGGCGTCATGATGTTCACCGCCTCGGTGGCCGCTTTCGACGGCCAGGTGGGCCAGCAGGCCTACAGCGCGTCCAAGGGCGGCCTGGTCGGCATGACCCTGCCGATGGCGCGCGACCTGGCGCAACACGGCATCCGCGTCTGCACCATCGCGCCCGGCCTGTTTGCCACGCCGCTGATGAAGCAGTTGCCCGAGCCGGTGCAGCAGTCGCTCGCCGCATCGATCCCGTTTCCGCCGCGCCTGGGAAAACCCGAAGAGTTCGCGCAGCTGGCATGCCATATCGTCACCAACACCCACCTCAACGGCGAAGTGATCCGGCTCGACGGCGCCCTGCGTATGGCGCCGCGCTGAAACCGGCATGGCAGGAACACGCCCTGCCCGACCCTGCTGACCTTGTTCTCACCTTGATTTTTGTGTCCATTTTTTACAACAGGAGACCTAGCATGACTTTCACCAAATCCGTACTCGCCCTCGCCCTGGCTGGTTCGGCGGCAGGCGCCGCCCTGGCAGACATCAACATCGGCGTCAGCCTGCCGCTGACCGGGCCAACCTCGGCACTGGGCATTCCGATCAAGAACTCCATTGCCCTGTGGCCTACCAGCATTGGCGGGGAAAAACTCAACGTCATCATTCTGGACGATGCCACCGACCCCACCAACGCCACCAAAAATGCCCGCCGCTTCGTGACGGACGACAAGGTCGACATCCTGATGGGATCGGCCGCCACGCCGCCGGCCAACGCGGTTGCCGCTGTCGCTGCCGAGACCGGCACCATGCACATGACCTTTGCCCCCATCGACGTGTCCACCGGCAAGGCCCCGTGGTCCTACAACACGCCGCAGTCCACGCTGGTGATGTCGCACGCCATCGCAGCCCACATGAAAAAAACCGGCGTCAAGACAGTCGGCTTCCTCGGCTACGCCGATGCCTACGGTGAACTCTTTCTGCGCGACATGAAGGTCAAGATGGCCGGCACCGACATGAAATTCGTGTCCGAAGAGCGTTTTGCCCGCACCGACACCAGCGTCACCGGCCAGGCCCTCAAAGTCACGGCCGGCAACCCCGACGCCATCCTGATCGTCGCCTCGGGCAGCGGTGCCGCCATGCCACACAAGGCGCTGATCGAGCGCGGCTACAAGGGCAAGATCTACCAGACCCACGGCGCGGCCTCGCGCGACCTGATGCGTGTCGGCGGCAAGGACGTGGAAGGTGCGTTTGTCGTGGCTGGCCCGGGGGTGGTTGCTGAGCAGCTGCCGGCCAACCACCCGAGCAAGCAGGTGGCCATGACCCACGTGACGGCCTGGGAAAAGATCTACGGCCCGAACAGCCGCAACCCGTTTGCCGGCCACGCCTATGACGCGTCGGTGATCCTGCAGAAGATCATTCCCATCGCCCTGAAGACCGCCAAGCCCGGCACCAAGGAGTTCCGCGGTGCGCTCAAGGCCGCACTTGAAAACGCCGGCCCGATCGCGCTGTTCCACGGCACCGTGAACTACACCGCGACCAACCATGCGGGTTACACCGACGACACCGGCGTGATCATGCAGATCGTCAACGGCGACTGGAAGCTGCAGCCCAAATAAGCAGGCGACATTGCGGATGCCAGCGGGCGGGTCGGCCTCCAGCCACCCCCCTCTGCGCCTATCGTTTTCACGGGTTTCCTGAAGGTAGTTATGGATTTTTCAATTGCCAGCATCCTGCTGGTCGATGGCCTGACCAATGGCGCGATCTACGCGCTGCTGGGACTGGCCACCGTGCTGGTGTTTGCGGTGACCCGCGTCATCTTCATTCCGCAGGGCGAGTTCGTCACCTATGGTGCGTTGACGCTGGCGATTTTGCAGACCGGCAAGGTGCCGGGCACGATCTGGCTGCTGCTGCTGCTGGCCGGCCTGGCCGCGCTGGCCGAGGCCTGGCAGACCTGGAAGCGTTACCAGCTGGCCGGCACCGCGCTGCTGGCCGGCCTCAAGGTGCTGGTCGCTCCCGTCGTGGTGTCGCTGGTCACGCTGTGGGCCGCGCCGCAGCAGTTTTCGCTGCTGGTGCAGGCGCTGCTGTCGGTCTGTATCGTCACCTGTTTCGGGCCGCTGGTCTACCGCCTGGCCTACCAGTCGCTGGCCGATGCGAGCTCGCTGGTACTGCTGATTGTGTCGGTGGGCGTACATTTCGCACTGACCGGCCTGGGCCTGCTGTTCTTTGGTGCCGAGGGCTTTCGCAACCCGCCCTTCTGGGACGCACGCTTCAGCCTGGGGGCGGTCAACCTGTCCGGCCAGGCGATCATCATTGCGCTGGCGTCCATGGCGCTGATCGTGATGTTGTGGCTGTTTTTTGAACGCACCCTCTATGGCAAGGCCCTGCGTGCGACCGCGGTGAACCGCCTGGGCGCGCGCCTGATGGGCATCTCCTCGCAAACCGCGGGCCAGCTGACCCTGGCCATGGCGGCGTTGATAGGCGCGCTGTCGGGCCTGCTGATCGGCCCCACCACCACGGTTTTCTACGACTCTGGTTTTCTCATCGGCCTCAAGGGTTTTGTGGCGGCCGTCATTGGCGGCCTGGCCAGCTACCCGGGCGCGGCCATCGGTGCACTGGCCGTCGGCATCATCGAAGCCTTCGGCTCCTTCTGGGCCAGCGCCTTCAAGGAGGTCATCGTCTTCACGCTGATCCTGCCGGTGCTGCTCTGGCGCTCGCTCAAGGGCGGGCACTCGGATGAGGAGCACTGACATGACCCTCCGTAAATGGGGCCCGTGGCTCCTGGTCGCCGCTTTGCTGCTGGTCTGTGTGCTGCCCGTGCCGGAGTTCTGGATCACCCAGCTCAACTACATCGGCATCTCCAGCCTGACGGTGCTGGGCCTGATCCTGCTGACCGGTGTCGGCGGCCTGACCTCCTTCGGGCAGGCGGCCTTTGTCGGCATCGGCGCCTACACCAGCGCCTACCTGACGGTGAACGCGGGGCTGTCGCCCTGGGTCACGCTGCTGGTCGGCCTGGGTCTGACCGCGGCCTGCGCCGTGGTGCTGGGCTGGATCACGCTGCGCATGTCGGGCCACTACCTGCCGCTGGCCACGCTGGCCTGGGGCCTGTCGCTGTACTACACCATGGGCAACCTGGACGCGCTGGGCAAATACGACGGCATTCTCGGTGTCACCGGCCTGTCGCTGTTCGGCTGGGAGCTCGGCCAGGGGCGGGTCTACCTGCTGCTGACCTGGTCGCTGGTGCTGCTGGGCACGCTGGCGCTGATCCATCTGCTCGATTCACGCGTCGGCCGCGCCATCCGTTCGCTCAAGACCGGCTCGCAGATGGCCGAATCCATGGGCATCGACACCCTGCGCTTCAAGATCGGCATCTTCCTGATTGCCGCGCTGTTTGCCTCGGTGTCCGGCTGGCTGTTTGCGCACTTCCAGCGTTCGGTCAACCCCTCGCCCTTCGGCGTGCATGTGGGCATCGAGTACCTGTTCATGGCGGTGCTCGGTGGCGCCGGCCATGTCTGGGGCGCGATCACCGGTGTGGCGATCACCAAACTCATGGCCGACCAGCTGCAGGTGCTGCTGCCCATGCTCATAGGCACCAGCGGCAGCTACGAAACCATCGTGTTCGGCGTGCTGCTGGTCCTCACGCTCAAATACGCGCCGGACGGCATCTGGGCCTTCGTGGACCGCAAGCTGCCCAAGGCCCCGCGCAAGGTGGACTGGCAGGCTGCCGCGCCGCTGGCGCACCGTGCCAAGCCGGCCGCTGGCGAGATCGTGCTGCAGGCCAGCAACATCCGCAAGGAGTTCGGCGGCCTGGTGGCAGTCAACGACATCAACTTCTC
This sequence comes from Polaromonas sp., assembly GCF_029945685.1. Classification (GTDB taxonomy): domain Bacteria; phylum Pseudomonadota; class Gammaproteobacteria; order Burkholderiales; family Burkholderiaceae_C; genus Polaromonas. Next base: position 434,216 of record NZ_JAQSDA010000020.1, read on the forward strand.
GGTGGCCTCGGGCCAGATCGTTGGCCTGATCGGACCCAACGGTGCGGGCAAGTCCACCACCTTCAACCTGCTCACCGGTGTGCTGAGCCTGACGCGCGGCAGCGTGACCTTTCGCGGCGAAATCATCAGCAGCCTGCCTTCGCGCGAAATTGCCAAGCGTGGCATTTCCCGCACCTTCCAGCACGTCAAGATGATTGCCGACATGACGGTGCTCGAAAACGTGGCGCTGGGCGCGCACCTGCGCGGCAACAAAGGCGCCACCGCGGCCATGCTGCGGCTGGACCGCACGGAAGAGCAGCGCCTGCTGCGCGAGGCCGAGCAGCAGCTGCGCCGCGTCGGCATGGGCAGCCACCTGCATGAGCTGGCGGGCAACCTGGCCATGGGCCAGCAGCGGCTGCTGGAGATTGCGCGCGCGCTGTGCAACGACCCGGCCCTGCTGCTGCTCGACGAACCCGCGGCCGGCCTGCGTTACCTGGAAAAGCAGGCGCTGATCGAGGTGCTGCGCCAGCTCAAGGCCGAAGGCATGAGCATCCTGCTGGTCGAGCACGACATGGACCTGGTGATGCAGGTCACCGACCGCATCGTGGTCATGGAGTTCGGCACCCGCCTGATTGAAGGCACGCCCGAAGAAATCCAGGCCAGCCCCGCGGTACGCGCCGCCTACCTCGGCACGGAACATTGAGCCCCATGAGCACCCCTCTTCTCACCGTCAGCAAGCTCCACGCCGGCTATGGCAAGGCCGAAGTCCTGCGCGGCATCGACCTGCAGGCCGAAGCCGGCAGCATCATCACCGTCATCGGCCCCAACGGCGCCGGCAAGTCCACCCTGCTCAACGCGCTCATGGGCGTGTTGCCGGCCACCGGCAGCATCGACTACGCCGGCCGCTCCATCATCGGCCTGCCGCTGGAAGAACGCGTCATGCTCGGCATCGCTCTGGTGCCGGAAAAACGCGAGCTGTTCGGCAGCATGTCGGTCGAAGACAACCTCGTGCTCGGCGCCTTTCGCCAGGTGCGCCTGCGCAACAAGGCCTGGCGCGACCAGATGGAGGTGGTGTTCGAGCTGTTTCCGCGCCTGAAGGAACGCCGCGCTCAGGAGGCCGGCACCCTCTCCGGTGGCGAGCGGCAGATGCTGGCCCTGGGCCGGGCCCTGATGTCGCGCCCGACCTTGCTGATGCTCGACGAACCCAGCCTGGGCCTGGCGCCGCTGATCGTGCGGGAAATCTTCCGCACCATCGAGGCCTTGCGCCAGACCGGCGTGACCACCCTGCTGGTGGAACAGAACGCGCGCGCAGCTCTGGAGGCGGCCGACCATGCTTATGTGCTGGAAATGGGCGAGATCGGCCTGAGCGGCCCGGCCGCCGACCTCGCGAAGGACCCGCGCGTGGTGGACACCTACCTGGGCGCGTCGCGCAAACCGGCAGCCACCGCCTGAGGCCATGGACTACCAGCCTCGCCTCGACGACATCCGCTTCATCCTGCATGAAGTGCTGGACGCCCCGGCGCAATTGCAGGCGCTCGCGCCTTTTGCCGGCACCGATACCGAGCTCATGGAGCAGGTTATCAGCGAGGCCGGCAAATTCGTGGCCGGGCAGATCGCACCGCTGCAACGCACCGGCGACGAGATCGGCTGCACGTGGGACCAGGGACAGGTCACCACCCCGCCCGGCTTCAAGGCCGCGTATGCCGCTTTCTGGCAAGGTGGCTGGCCGGCGCTGGCTTGCGCGACGGAGGACGGCGGCCAGGGCCTGCCCGCGGTGCTGGAGGCGGTTCTGTACGAGATGCTCAGTGCCGCCAACCACGGCTGGACCATGGCGCCCGGCCTGCTGCACGGCGCTTATGAATGCATACGCCACCATGCCAGCGATGCCCTGAAGGCGACCTACCTTGAAAAAGTGGCGACCGGCGAGTGGCTGGCCACCATGTGCCTTACCGAACCGCAGGCCGGCAGCGACCTGGGCCTGGCACGAACCCGGGCCGTAGGCCAGGCCGACGGCAGCTACCGCCTCAGCGGCACCAAAATTTTCATCTCGGGCGGCGAACACGATCTGACGGACAACATCGTTCACCTGGTGCTCGCGCGGCTACCCGATGCGCCGCCAGGCCCCAAGGGCTTGTCGCTGTTCCTGGCACCCAAGGTCCTGCCGGACGGGCGGCGCAATACCGTGCATTGCGATCGCATCGAGGAAAAAATGGGCCTGCACGGCAGCCCGACCTGCGTGATGCGTTTTGACGAAGCCACTTGCTGGATTGTTGGCGAGCCGGGCCGCGGCCTGGCAGCGATGTTCGTGATGATGAATGCGGCGCGCCTGCATGTGGCCCTGCAGGGGATTGGCCTGCTCGAGGCCGCGTGGCAAAAGGCCGATGCTTATGCCACCGAACGCCGGCAGATGCGCGTGCCCGGCCCGCGCGACAACAAGGAGCCGGCCGATGCCATCAGCGGCCACCCCGCCATGCGCCGCCTGCTGGACACGCAGCGCGCGTGGATAGACGGCGGCCGCGTGCTCGCCTACCGCACGGCGATGGAACTGGACATCGCAAAACACCATCCCGACACCACCCGACGGGACAGCGCGCAACGCTGGTGCAGCCTGGTCACGCCGGTGCTCAAGGCCGCCTTCACCCACCAGGCCTTTTATGGCGCCAGCGAATGCCTGCAGGTTTTCGGCGGCCACGGCTACGTGCGCGAATGGGGCATCGAGCAAATCGTGCGCGACGCCCGTGTACCCATGATTTACGAAGGCACCAACGAGATCCAGGCCATCGACCTGCTGGTGCGCAAGGTGCTGGCCGACGGCGGCGCCGGCATGACCGCGCTGCTACAGGACCTGCAGACCGGCCTGGACGCCGGCCAGCCGCGCGACGCCGACGTGTTGCGCCGCCTGGCCGACCTGCGCGACCTCACAGCCCTGCTCGCAGCGGCCAGCCAGACCGACCCGGTGCTGCCCTACGAAGCCGCCGACGACTACCTGCGCGCGGTCGCCCTCGCCCTGCTGGCCTGGGCCTGGAGCCGCATCGACCAGGTCGCGGCGGATACCCCGCGCTGGCGCCAGGCCAGCGCCGCGCTGCACCTGCGCGTGCTGCCCGAATTCGACATGCGTGTCAAAACAATTGAAGGACAATGCAAACCTGTCCCCGTGCTGAACTGAACCCCATGAGCGCCCGCGATCTTCCCAAACCTCCCGTCCGGGCCGCCACGGCCATGGTGGAGCAGGTCGACACCAGCTACCTGGAAAGCCTGATCGGCTACAACGCCAGGCGCGCGGCGCTGTCGGTCATTGAGGTGTTCATGGAACGCATGGCCCCTTATGACCTGCGGGTGGTGGATTTTTCAGTGCTGTCGCTGGTCACGCACAACCCCGGCATCACCTCGCGCCAGCTCTGCACCGCGCTGGGCATCCTGCCGCCCAACCTGGTGGCCATGGTCAACAGCCTGGAAAAACGCGAGCTGATCGAGCGCAGGCCGCACCCTCGCGACGGGCGGGCGATGGGTCTACACCTCACCGCCAGCGGCAGCAAGCTCATGCGCGACGCCGAACGCACCGCGGCGGCGCTGGAAGCCGAAGTCGCCTCCCGGCTCTCGGCCGGCGAGACCAAAACCCTGCTGCGGCTGCTGCAGAAGATTTACCTGTAGGGCCCGGCCAGGCACGCCCCTAACGCATTCGTTCCGGATTTTCAAGCCCTTTTGGCCGTGAAGCTACACCCTGCGGGCGCAGGCAGCTATAAAACTAGTAGCAGTCCGGAATTTGCGCTATATTCGCCTTCCAAGCCCGCGCTTGCCTATCCATTCTGACAAAAACGTGACCAGGAGATGCCCCCCATGAGTGCCAAAGAAAATGCCGCCGTCGGACAGCTGTTTGAAATGCTTGAATCGCGTTACGCCCTGCGGGTGTTGTGGGCGCTCAAAGACGGCCATCCGCAAACTTTCCGGCTGCTGCAGGACAGCGTGGGCAGCATCACCCCGAACACCCTGAACACCCGCATCAAGGAACTGCGCGCCGCCGGCCTGATGGGTCACGGCAACGACGGCTACATCGTCACAGCCCTAGGTGCCGACCTGCTCAAACGCCTGAACGACGTGCAGGCCTTTGCCGCCAAGTGGTCGGCCAGCCAGACCAAGGTCGCTGCCGTCAAGAAGAAATAAGGCGCTACCGCTCCCCCCAAAGACAGGCCCTGCGCCTGTCTTTTTGTTTGGGGCGGGCCCTTTCAGCGCCCCACTTCAGGCATAAAATCGGGCCACAGCCCTTTTACAGCTTGCGCAGCCAGCTATCTATTTGGTAGCACCGGCGAACCGGCAGCCCGCGCCAACCGTGCAGCGCCCAACTGCAATTCCTTGTCTTGAAAAGGGCTTTACTGCCCCAAGCTGCCCTCTTGTCCTTCTGAACAACCGCATTCGACCATGTCCGACAACAAACAACCCGAACAAAACCAAGACCTCAGCGGTGCGCCCAGCCCGGAAGAACTGGAAGCCGCGCAGGCCGCCAACGAGGCCGATGAACTGGGCGCGGCCCAGGCCGAACTGGCCGTCCTTCAAGCCAAAAACAGCGAACTGGCGGACAACTTCCTGCGCGCCAAGGCCGAGGCTGAAAACGCCCGCCGCCGCGCCGACGACGAAATCGCCAAGGCGCGCAAGTTCGCCGTCGAGAGTTTTGCCGAAAGCCTGCTGCCGGTCACCGACAGCCTGGAAGCCGGCCTGCTTCAGCCCGATGCCACCGCCGCCCAGATCCGCGAAGGCACCGAAGCCACGCTCAAGCAGCTCAAAAGCGCGCTCGAGCGCAACAAGGTGATCGAGATCAACCCGGTGGCCGGGACCCGCTTCGATCCACACCAACACCAGGCCATCAGCATGGTGCCGGCCGAGCAGGAAGCCAACACCGTGGTGGGCGTGCTGCAAAAAGGTTACCTGATTGCCGACCGCGTGTTGCGGCCCGCGCTGGTCACCGTGGCGGCACCCAAATAAATGTGCTGATTTGCACTGCTGCACTTGAAACGCCGAAAGTTATCCACAAGTCATCAACATGGTCCTGTGACCAGCGGCTGAAATCCCCGGCCACCTGCTTTCAACCAACTTAAAACTTAACCAAGAAAATCTAGGAGTAAATCATGGGCAGAATCATCGGTATCGATCTGGGCACCACCAACAGCTGCGTGGCTGTGATGGAGGGCAATGTGCCCCGCGTCATCGAAAACTCGGAAGGCGCGCGCACCACGCCGTCGGTCGTGGCTTATCTCGAAAACGGCGAAGTGCTGGTTGGTGCCTCGGCCAAACGCCAGGCCGTGACCAACCCCAAGAACACGCTCTACGCGGTCAAGCGCCTGATCGGCCGCAAGTTCTCCGAAAAAGAAGTGCAGAAGGACATTGACCTGATGCCCTACAAGATCGTGGCCGCCGACAACGGAGACGCCTGGGTCGAGGTGCACGGCAAGAAGATGTCGCCGCAGCAAGTGTCCGCCGACATCCTGCGCAAGATGAAAAAAACCGCCGAAGACTACCTCGGCGAGCCGGTCACCGAAGCCGTGATCACCGTGCCTGCCTACTTCAACGACGCACAGCGCCAGGCGACGAAAGACGCCGGCCGCATTGCGGGCCTGGACGTCAAGCGCATCATCAACGAGCCCACCGCCGCGGCGCTGGCCTTCGGCATGGACAAGCAGGAAAAAGGCGACCGGAAGATCTCGGTCTATGACCTGGGCGGCGGCACCTTCGACATCTCCATCATCGAGATTGCCGATGTCGACGGCGAAAAGCAGTTCGAGGTGCTGTCCACCAACGGCGACACCTTCCTGGGTGGCGAGGACTTCGACCAGCGCATCATCGACTTCATCATCGACGAGTTCAAGAAGGAATCCGGCGTCAATCTCAAGAACGACGTGCTGGCCCTGCAGCGCCTGAAGGAAGCCGCCGAGAAGGCCAAGATCGAGCTGTCCTCGAGCGCGCAGACCGACATCAACCTGCCCTACATCACGGCCGATGCCTCGGGTCCGAAACACCTGAACATCAAGATGACCCGCTCCAAGCTGGAGCAGCTGGTCGAAGAGCTGGTCGAGCGCACCATCGCCCCGAGCCGCGTGGCGGTCAAGGACGCCGGCGTCGCCAGCGGTGACATCCATGACGTGATCCTGGTCGGCGGCCAGACCCGCATGCCCAAGGTGCAGGAAAAGGTCAAGGAATTCTTCGGCAAGGAGCCACGCAAGGACGTGAACCCCGACGAGGCCGTGGCCGTCGGTGCCGCGATCCAGGGCCAGGTGCTGTCGGGCGACCGCTCCGACGTGCTGCTGCTCGACGTCACCCCGCTGTCCCTGGGCATCGAAACCATGGGCGGCGTGATGACCAAGATGATCAAGAAGAACACGACCATCCCGACCAAGTTTGCGCAGACCTTCTCGACCGCCGAGGACAACCAGCCGGCCGTGACGATCAAGGTGTTCCAGGGCGAGCGTGAAATCGCTTCCGGCAACAAGGCGCTGGGCGAGTTCAACCTCGAGGGCATTCCGCCTGCCGCACGCGGCACGCCGCAGATCGAGGTGTCTTTCGACATCGACGCCAACGGCATCCTGCATGTGGGCGCCAAGGACAAGGGCACCGGCAAGGAAAACAAGATCACCATCAAGGCCAACTCGGGCCTGTCGGAATCCGAGATCCAGCAGATGGTCAAGGACGCCGAACTCCACGCCGCCGAAGACAAGGAGCGGGTCGAGTTCGTGCAGGCCAAGAACAATGCCGAAGCCATGGTGCACAGCGTGAAAAAATCGCTGACCGAGTACGGCGACAAGCTCGACGCCGGCGAGAAGGAAAAAATCGAGGCCGCCATCAAGGACATGGAAGAAGCGCTCAAGGGCGAGAGCAAGGACGCCATCGACGCGAAAAACGCCGCCCTGATGGAAGCCAGCCAGAAGCTCGGTGAAAAGATGTACGCCGACATGCAGGCATCGCAGGCCGCCCAGGCCGGCGGCGCAGCAGGTGGCGAAGAAGCAGCCGCCAAACCGGCCGCCGACGACAATGTGGTGGACGCCGAAGTCAAGGAAGTCAAGAAGGGCTGATCCCCTTTTTGATGCATCGCCTCCGGGCAGCGAAGCGGAATCGGGGGTTTTCCCCGCATTCCGCTTTGCCGCATCCGGGGCACAGGAATCCTTTCCACTGAACACGCAATTCCCATGGCCATCAAAAAAGACTACTACGACACGCTGGGCGTTCCGAAAAACGCCAGCGATGAAGACATCAAGAAAGCCTATCGCAAGCTGGCGATGAAGCACCACCCTGACCGCAACCAGGGCAGCACCAGCAAGGCCTCCGAGGAGAAATTCAAGGAGGCCAAAGAGGCTTATGAGATGCTTTCCGACGCGCAAAAACGCGCCGCCTACGACCAGTACGGCCACGCCGGTGTTGATCCCAACCGCGGCGGCGGTCCCGGTGCGGAAGGGTTTGGCGGCTTTGCCGAAGCCTTTGGCGATATTTTTGGTGATGTCTTCGGCGGCCAGCAAGGCCGCGGCGGTCAGCGCGGCGGCCGCCAGGTCTACCGCGGCGGCGACCTCAGCTACGCGATGGAAGTCACGCTGGAGGAAGCGTCCACCGGCAAGGACGCGCAGATCCGCATCCCGAGCTGGGACGACTGCAGCACCTGTCACGGCACCGGCGCCAAACCCGGCACCAAGGTGGTCACCTGCACCACCTGCCATGGCCACGGCGTGGTGCAGATGCGCCAGGGCTTCTTCAGCGTGCAGCAGACCTGCCCGCAGTGCAAGGGCACGGGCAAACTGATCCCCGAGCCCTGCGTCGCCTGCCATGGCGTGGGCAAGACCAAGACGACCAAGACGCTGGAAGTCAAGATTCCGGCCGGCATCGACGACGGCATGCGCATCCGCTCCACCGGCAACGGCGAGCCCGGCACCAACGGCGGCCCGCCGGGCGACCTCTACATCGAGATCCGCCTGAAGAAACACGACATCTTCGAGCGCGACGGCGACGACCTGCATTGCGTGGTGCCCATCGGAATGGCAACGGCTGCGCTGGGCGGCGAGATCGAGGTGCCGACGCTGGCCGGCAAGGCCGCCATCGACATTCCCGAAGGTACGCAGACCGGCAAGCAGTTCCGCCTGCGTGGCAAGGGCATCAAGGGTGTGCGCTCCAGCTACCCCGGCGACCTGTATTGCCACATCACGGTGGAAACGCCGGTCAAGCTGACCGAGCACCAGCGCAAGCTGTTCAAGGAACTCGACGAGTCCCTTAAAAAAGGCGGCGCCAAACACTCGCCGACCGAAGAAAGCTGGACCGACAAGCTCAAGGGCTTCTTCGGCGCCTGAAGCCGCGGCGCAGGCAGCTATCAAAACGATAGCTGCCTGCGCCCGAAGGGCAAGGGCTGGAGGCACTATTTGCCATAAAACCGGCGGAAGAAGGCTGCTTCTCGGCCGCTGCCCCCCCCCTGCCTCACCACGATTGTCAAGATGAAACGGCCCCGGCGGCGGGTCTTACGCCGCCCGGGCTGCGAGCGTGCGGGCGCTGGCATATAGTGCCTTGTTCCGCTCTGTTCCTCCCTTCTTTCCCCTCCCCCTTACCCACACGCCCCATGAAAACCAAAGCCGCCGTCGCCTGGAAAGCAGGCCAGCCCCTGACCATCGAAACCGTCGACCTTGAGGGCCCGAAGTTCGGCGAGGTGCTGGTCGAGATCAAGGCCACCGGCATCTGCCACACCGACTACTACACGCTGTCGGGCGCCGACCCGGAAGGCATTTTCCCGGCCATCCTCGGCCATGAGGGCGCGGGCATCGTGGTCGATGTCGGCCCCGGCGTGACCACGCTCAAAAAGGGCGACCACGTCATTCCGCTGTACACACCCGAATGCCGTCAGTGCAAGTTCTGCCTGTCGCGCAAGACCAATCTGTGCCAGCTGATACGCGGCACCCAGGGCAAGGGCCTGATGCCCGACGCGACCAGCCGCTTCAGCCTGGACGGCCAGCCGATCTTTCACTACATGGGCACCAGCACTTTCAGCAATTACACGGTGGCGCCCGAGATCTCGCTGGCAAAGATCCGCGAGGACGCACCGTTTGACAAGGTCTGCTACATCGGCTGCGGCGTGACCACCGGCATTGGCGCAGTGCTGTTCACCGCCAAGGTGGAAGCCGGTGCCAACGTGGTCGTGTTTGGCCTGGGCGGCATCGGACTGAACGTGATCCAGGGCGCGAAGATGGTAGGCGCCGACAAGATCATCGGCGTGGACATCAATCCCGCGCGCCAGGCCATGGCGCGCAAGTTCGGCATGACGCACTTCATCAACCCCAAGGAAGTGGACAACGTGGTGGACGCCATCGTGCAGCTCACCGACGGCGGCGCCGACTACAGCTTCGAATGCATAGGCAACACCACCGTGATGCGCCAGGCGCTCGAATGCACCCACAAGGGCTGGGGACGCAGCATCATCATCGGCGTGGCCGAGGCCGGCGCCGAGATCAGCACGCGGCCTTTCCAGCTGGTCACCGGCCGCAAGTGGGAAGGCTCGGCCTTCGGCGGCGCGCGCGGGCGCACCGACGTGCCGAAAATTGTCGACTGGTACATGGAAGGCAAGATCAACATCGACGACCTGATCACACACACCATGCCGCTCGAAGACATCAACAAGGGCTTCGAGCTGATGAAAAGCGGCGAGTCGATCCGCGGCGTGGTCCTCTACTAAGACGGACGCCACCGCCATGATGAAGACACTCCAGCCCCAGCGCCAGGTCACAGCCGGTGTGCTGGACGTGGCCCTGTACGAGACCGGGCCGGCGGACGGCCCACCGGTGTTCCTGATGCACGGTTTCCCCTACGACATGCATGCCTACGCCGAGGTGGCGCCCCTGCTGGCGGCACACGGCTGCCGGGTGTATGTGCCTTCCCTGCGCGGCTACGGTGCCACACGCTTCCTCAACGAGGCCACGCCGCGATCGGGCGAGCAGGCAGCGCTGGGCACCGACCTGCTGGCCCTGATGGATGCACTGGCCGTGCCGCGCGCCGTGCTTGCGGGTTACGACTGGGGCGGGCGCGCCGCCTGCGTGGTCGCCGCCCTCTGGCCCGAACGATGCGCCGGCCTGGTCTCGCTCAACAGCTACAACATCCAGAACATCGCGAAAGCCATGGTGCCGGACACGCCGGACAACGAACACAGTCTCTGGTACCAGTATTACTTCCACAGCGAGCGCGGCCGTGCGGGCCTGGCGGCCGACCGGCGCGCCTTCTGCCGGCTGCTCTGGAAACTGTGGTCGCCGACCTGGGCCTTTGATGAGGCCACCTTCGAGCGCAGCGCCGCCGCTTTCGACAACCCGGACTTTGTCGAGGTGGTGATCCACTCCTACCGCCACCGCTTCGGCCTGGTGGCCGGTGACCCGGCGCTGGCCGACATCGAGCGGCGCCTGGCCGCGCAGCCGCCCATCAGCGTGCCCAGCATCACCTTCGACGGCAGCGACGACGGCGTGCGCCCGCCGGCCACTGCAGCCCAACATGCGCACCGCTTCACCGGGCCACGGTCGCACCGCATCGTCCCCGGCGCCGGCCACAACCTGCCGCAGGAAAAGCCGCAGCTGTTTGCCGACGCCGTGCTCGAACTCGTGCAGCAACGACCCCAACCATGAACACAAACCCCGAACTCCTCAGTGAACACGCCTGCTTCGGCGGTGTGCAGCGGTTTTACCAGCACGCCTCGACCACCATCGGTCTGCCGATGAAATTTTCGGTGTTCCTGCCGCCGCAGGCCGCGATAGACGCCGCCGGCGGCAGCGTGCCCGCGCTGATCTACCTGGCGGGACTGACCTGCAACGAGGAAACCTTCATGGTCAAGGCCGGCGCGCAGCGACTGGCCGCGAGCCTCGGCCTGGCGCTGATCGCGCCCGACACCAGCCCGCGCGGCGCCCACCTTCCCGGCGAGGCCGAAAGCTGGGACTTTGGCGTCGGTGCCGGCTTTTACCTGGATGCCACGCAGGCCCCGTGGTCGCAGCACTACCGCATGGAAAGCTACATCACCGGCGAACTGTTGCCGCTGCTGACCGGCGCCCTGCCCCTCAACGCAGACCGCATCGGGATCTTCGGCCATTCGATGGGCGGGCACGGCGCACTGACCCTGGCGCTGCGCCACCCCGGCCTGTTCAAGTCGGTGTCGGCCTTTGCGCCCATCTGCGCGCCCAGCCAGTGCCCCTGGGGCCGCAAGGCCTTCACCGGCTACCTGGGCACCGACACCGCCGCCTGGTCTGCCCATGACGCCACCGCGCTGATGGCCCGGCTGGATGCAGTACCCTACCCCGGCGGCATCCTGATCGACCAGGGCCAGGCCGACAAATTCTTGTTCGAGCAACTGCACCCGCATCTCTTTGAAGCCGCTTGTGCCCAGACCGGCCAGGCCTTGGAACTGCGCCGTCATGCGGGCTACGACCACGGTTATTACTTTGTTGCCACCTTCATGGCCGACCACCTGAGCCACCACGCGCGCCAATTGTCGGAGTAGTGGGCAGAAGGGACCGGAACCTCTACCGGCCTGCGACGTCTCTGCCGGCGGTATAACACTTTTCATGATGACGGGCTGTGCGCCAGCACACCGACAAGTTGTTAATAGTGGTGCAAGATTGCTATCTCTTGTCCGCTTGTCTCTCCACTCGCGTATACCGCGGCATCGCATCGACGGCCACTCATCAGAACAGAAATCATGCACAACAAAACCACCCGGATCCACCGGCTGGGTCTGGCAGCGCTTTGCGTTTTTGCCAGCCTGGCACCAGGCCTGCCCACCCTGGCCGCCACTGCACCCAGCAACATAGCGGTCAGCGCAACGGTTCAGGCCACCTGCACAACTACCGCCACCAGCCTGGCCTTCGGCACCTACACGGGCGCGCAGGCGGATGCCACCGCCACCATCACCGTCACCTGCACCAACACCACGGCTTACTCTGTGGGCCTGGACGCCGGCTTGGGAACGACCCCCGCAGCAACCGTCACCACCCGGCATATGAACGGCCCTGCCGCAGCCGGGTTGGCCTACACCCTGAAATCGGTCTCCCAGACGGGCAGCAACTGGGGCAATACACCGCCCACCGACACCGTGGCAGGTACCGGCTCAGGCAGCGGTCAGCCGATCACGGTTTATGGGCGGGTGGCGGCGGGCCAGTTGGTCACACCGGGCGCCTACGCCGACACCATCACCGCCACCGTCACTTACTGAGGGCCCCATCATGCACACGCAAATCGTCCCCACCAACCGCCGCAAACTGGCCAGGTTCGGCGCACTGGCCACTGGGGCCTTGGCTCTTTTGCTCGGCACTGCGGCCAGCGCCCAGTCGCTGACGGTACTGCCCGTCAATATCGAAATGGCGCCCCAACAGATGGCCACTACGCTGACGGTCGTGAACCAGGGCGACACCGAGACCAGCGTACAGATTCGCGCTTTCAAGTGGATGCAGCCTGACGGCAATGAAGAACTCACACCGTCCGACGAGGTGCTGGTAAGTCCGCCAATTGCCACCATCGCGCCGGGCGCAACGCAAATCGTGCGCTTGGTGCTGCGTCGGGCACCGCAGGACCGCGAGGCCACTTACCGCATCCTGCTTGACCAGATCCCGCCAGCGGCGGCGCCCGGCACCGTGCGTATTGCCCTGCGCCTGTCCATTCCGGTCTTCGCCGCGCCAGCGACCCGGGTGGCCGCCAATGTACAGTTTCGCGCGGAGAGCAAGGCCGGGCAGACCTATCTGGTGGCAGTCAATGACGGCAACCGCCGCGAAACCATCAGGGAGATAACGTTGAAAAGCAATGACGGTGGCGGACTGACAACTGCGGCCAGCAGTTCGCCCTACATTCTTGCCGGTGCCACCCGGCGCTGGCCAATTGGCGCGCCCGGCCGCCTGCCAACAGCGGGCGAAACCGTGCACCTGACGGGGCGCATGGACGCCGGTGTAATTGACCAGCATGTTCCCGTTGCTGCAGCGCCATGATCTCCTGCCTGCTGCAAGGCGCGGACTTTTAAAAGTTTCAAGAGCCATCGCGCCTGGCGTTCTGGCGGTAATTCCGGTTTGTTTGCCCGTGCCGGCGCTGGCGGCCACCAGCACCTCCTCGCTCACCGTCTCTGTGACGGTTCCGGCCACCTGCCACATCACGGCCACAGCCCTGGCATTTGGCATCTACACCGGCACGGTAGATCTTGACCCTGCCACGCTGACGATCACCTGTAGCAACACCACGGCCTATACCGTCGCCCTCAATGCCGGTCTGGGCGCGAACCCGGCGGCGACCGTGAGCACCCGCCACATGAACGGACCAGCCGCCAGCGGCCTGCCTTACGCGCTGTTCCGCGATGCGTCGCGCACCCTCAATTGGGGCCAGACCATCGGCGTCGATACCGTGGCCGGCAGGGGCAACGGCAGCCCCCAGACCTTGACGGTTTATGGAAGGATCGCCGCCGGCCAGCTTGTCACGCCCGGCAGCTACAGCGATACGATCATTGCCACCATCACCTATTGATGATGCGCGCGAAACACCCCGACCTTATGGCGCATGGCGACGCTGGCACACCTGCGCGCCATAGGTTGGTTCACAGTGCCTCGCGCCACTGATCGCCGCCGCGCGGCCATCCTTCGGTTCGGCTTGCCCATGACCCTTGCGCTGGCCCTCTTGCCGCTGTCGGCCCGGGGCGCCGATCAGGACTTGCTGCTCGATCTCCTGGTCAATGGTTACCCGACCAACAGGATCGGCGAATTCGTGCTGCGGGGCGGCGCCCTGCTGTCGCTGCGAGCAGAGTTGACCGAGCTGGGTTTTCGAATTCCTGACTCGGTCGTCGCGGGGCCAGACGGTCTGATTGATTTGTCTGAGCTGCCGAGCCTGAGCTGGCAACTCGATCAGCCCAGCCAGACGCTGCGGGTGACCGCCGACAACGAGCGGCTGCTGCCAGCGCTGCTGGAAATCGGGGGAAGGCCCGCAGGCAAAGTGGCTTTTGAGAGCGGCTCGGGTGCCACGCTCAACTACGACTTCAGCGCCAGTTCCGCCAGTGGCCGCCGTAGCGCCAGCAGCCTCCTCGACCTGCGGGTCTTCTCGCCCCTGGGAGTTTTCAGCTCTGGTTTGTTGACCCACACAGAAGCTGGCCAGCGCGCGTCGGACGCGCCATCAGCGATACGCCTGGACTCGACCTACACGTTTTCCGATCCTGGTACCTTGCGCCGTTATCGACTGGGCGACTTCATCAGCGGTGGCACGGCCTGGACGCGACCCATCCGGTTGGGGGGTGCACAGATCACCTCAGACTTCAGTCTGCGGCCTGATCTGGTGACTTTTCCGCTGCCCTCGGTTCGCGGTTCTGCCGCCGTCCCCTCCACACTCGATGTACTGGTCAACGGTAACCGGCTTTTGTCGCGTCCGGTTGGCGCCGGGCCTTTCGAGATTGCGCAATTGCCAGTGGTCACGGGGGCCGGCTCGGTATCCCTGACGCTGACCAATGCACTGGGCCAGCAGGTGCTCACCACCCTGCCTTTTTATGCCAGCTCTGCGCTGCTTGCACCCGGCCTGCAGACTTTTTCAGCGCAGGCGGGCGCGGTGCGGCGCAACTGGGGTCTGATCAGCAATGACTACGGCGGCATGGCGGCCAGCGGGTCTTATCGCCGTGGTTTGACGCCCGCGATCACGCTGGAGGCCAGCGCCGAAGGCACTGCGGGCACGGTCATGGCGGGCGCTGGCGCGGTACTCAATCTGGCCAGTCTCGCCATACTCAATGTGGCAGCAGCGGGCAGCAGCGGCTCGCTCGGCAGGGGCGCCATGCTGTCGGCGGGTCTGCAGCGCGTCGGCACGGTCTTCAGCTTTGGCACTGCGGTGACCGCAGCCAGCCAGAATTTCCGGGATATCGCGGCAGTGAACGGCGATCCGTTTCCACGGTTGCAGCTCACCGCCAGCGCCGGGCTGTCACTGGGGCGGTTCGGCTCGGTCGGCGTGGCCTATGCAGAGGTGCGCCGCGACGCTGCCGTGACTTCGACGGGGCTTGCAGGCGGCGTCGTAGATCTCCAGCCGATGCAGAACGCGCGCATCGTGTCGGCCAGTTATTCGGTACAGATTAGTCGCCTGTCGCTGTATGCCACGGCGTTTAGGGATCTGACCCGCGCTGGCGGCAGCGGTATTCAGTTCGGCGTGGCATTGCCGCTGGGGGCCAGAAGCTCGCTCGGGGCCAGCGCCGGCTCGGGCCCGGGCGGCAGATACGGGCAGGTGCAGGCGCAGCAGTCGGCGTTGACCACAGGCGACTGGGGCTACCAGGCTCACAGCACAGTCGGCCCCGCCGCGCAACAGTTCGCCCGGGTCGAATACAAAGCACCGTGGGCGCGGCTCAACGCGGGGGTTGACCGGTTCGGCGCGGAGACATCGCTGAGCCTGCAGGTGGCGGGTTCGCTTTCGATGCTGGACGGTGCATTGTTCCCGGCCAACACCATCACCGACAGCTTCGCGGTCGTGGACACCAACGGCCTGGCGGGCGTGCGGGTTCTGCATGAAAACCGCGATGCCGGCAGAACCAACGCAGTCGGGCGCCTGCTGGTGCCGGATCTGCGCGCCTTCGACGTCAATCGCCTGGCCATTGACGCGACCGACGTGCCGCCAGACGCCACCCTCCACGATGCCACGCAAGAAGTCAGGCCGCAAGACAGATCCGGCGTCATCGTCAGGTTCCCCATCAAGCTCAGCCACGGTGCCTTGTTGCGGCTGGTCGATGCGGGTGGCGCACCAGTGCCCGTCGGAAGCGCCGCCCGGCTGCAGGCCAGCGGGGTCGCCTTCCCGGTTGGCTACGGCGGCGAGGTGTATCTGGAAGGGTTGCGAGCCCGCAATGTAGTGGTCGTCGAGCGACCCAAAGCGCGACGCTGCAGCGTCGTTTTCGATTACAAGGCGGTGCCGGGCGATATCCCGACAATTGGCCCCTTGACTTGCCGGGAGCAGGCTCCGTGAGGCGATGGCTTGCGCTGGTCGCGCTGCTGCTTCTCGCCTCTGCATCGGCACATGCAGCCTGCACGAAAGTGAAGCTCAACGATCTGAATTTCGGTGATTATTCCGGTGTGGTGAATGACACAACGGCCCAGCTGACCGTCCGCTGTGACAGCGGTTTCGCCTACTCGGTCATCCTCAGCGGTGGGGGCAGCGCCAACGTCAACGCCCGGACGATGACGGAAAGCGCTAGCGGCAACAAGTTGAATTATTCTGTATACAGGGACGCCGCGCGTAGCGCCGTCTGGACCGACGTGCCGGGAACCACGACTATCGATGGCGTCGGTACCGACAAAGATCAGTCCTACAACGTCTATGGCCGCATTCCGGCTGGACAGGTGGTCATGAAAGCCTCGTATCAGGATTCCCCGACCGTCTCCGCAGGCGGCTCAGTCGATCAGGTTCGGGTCAGCACGAAAGTAGTGGCCAGTTGCACGATTTCGGCAGGTACGCTTAACTTCGGCAGCTACACCGGCGCGGTTTTGAACGCTGTTGGTACGCTGTCGGTCACCTGTAACACACCGACTGGCTACCACGTGGGTCTGGGTGTCGGCACTGCACCGGGCGCGACCGAGAGCACCCGGAAGATGACCGGCCCCTCCGCCAGCACGCTGGCTTACGCGCTGTTCTCAAACGCCGGTCGCACTACCAACTGGGGCAATATCGGCGGCACCGGTACCGTCGCCGGGAGCGGCACGGGCAGGGCTCAGACCTTGACGGTTTACGGCCGGATGGTCGCGGGGCAGTCCATCGCCACACCGGGCCTGTACACCGATACGGTTATCGCGACTGTGAGTTATTGACTACCGTCTTCCTGCGCCCACAGCACCCGCGCGGCAATTGTCGCAGTAGCAAGGTTGTTCAAAAAAGACTGGCCTGCGGGGAGTGCGGTACCGGCGGCCTGAACTGGCTGAAGTCCAGCTCGGTACGCTGGCGGTTCAGGCCCAGCCGGTGGCAGGCTTTTTCAAAACGCTGTTTGATCAGGTCGGCCCACAGGCCGCTGCCTTTCATGCGTGAGGCAAAGTCGCTGTCGTAGTCCTTGCCGCCGCGCATTTCCTGGATACGCGCCATGATGCGCGCCGCGCGTTGCGGGTAGTGCAGTTCCAGCCACTGTTTGAACAGCGGCGCCACTTCCCAGGGCAGGCGCACCACGGTGTAAAACGCGGTGCGCGCCCCGGCCTCGAAGGCGGCCTGCAGCACCTGTTCCATGTCGTCGTTCACAAACGGAATCTGCGGGGCCACACTCACCCCCACAGGCACGCCGGCCTCGGCCAGCGCCCGGATGGTGCGCAGGCGCCGGTGCGGCGCGGCCGCGCGCGGCTCCAGCTTGCGGGCAAGTTCGCCGTCCAGCGTGGTGATGGTCACGTAGACCGCTGCCAGATGTCGGGCCGCCATCGGCGCCAGCAGGTCCAGGTCGCGCTCGACGCCGCTGGACTTGGTGACCAGCGCCAGCGGATGCCCCAGCTCCTGCATCAGCTCGATCAGGCCGCGGGTCAGGCGCAGCTCGCGCTCGACCGGCTGGTAACAATCAGTGGCCGAGCCGATGTTGATCAGCTTGGGCACATAGCTGCGTTTGGCCAGGTCGGCGCGCAGCATGGCGGCGATGTTGCGCTTGGCGATGATTTTTGTCTCGAAGTCCAGGCCTGGCGAGAGGTTCAGGTAGCTGTGCGTCGGCCGGGCGTAGCAGTAGATGCAACCGTGTTCGCAGCCGCGGTAGGGGTTGACCGAATAGTCGAAGTAGATGTCGGGCGAATCATTGCGGCTGATGGCGCTGCGTGCGTCCTCGAACACCACCTCGGTCTGTACGGGCGCCCGGTCTGCGGCGGCCTCTTCCAGCGTGCCCCAGCCGTCGTCGTACGCGGCCCGCGCGTCTTTCTCAAACCGGTGGGCCAGGCGCGTGGCGGTGCCGCGGCCCTTGATGGCATGCACGGGAATGGTGACTTCGGTCATGAGGTACGCCTGCAAAATACTGTACAAAATAACAGTATAGTCACTCTTCTGCCGACCTGCCGCTCCCACCCGCTGACTCCTGCAACGCTATTTATTCAATAGCGCCTTGCGCACGTCCCTATTGGGCGAGAGCACTTTTCATCGGACAAACACGGGGTTCAGGGAGTGCGGAGACCCACTCCGGGCGGCACGCGCGCCGGCCGGCGCCGCAACTCCACGCCCAGGTACAGCGCCTTGCCCGCCAGCAGCGACAAGGCAAAGGCCGCCAGCATCCCCAGCGCATTGGCCGCCAGCTGCGTGGGCCAGAAATGGCTGACCACGGCATTGACGCCCAGGAGCACGGCAAAGTGAATCAGGAACACCGAGTAGGACATCTGACCGAGCTGCAGCAGCCACGGCGCCTCCAGCCAGCGCCCAGCCGCCCGGCGGCGCTCCAGGGCCACCAGGATCACGGCCACCACCAGCGCCACCAGCAGCCGGCCCCTGAAGTCGAGCAGCAGCGCCGCGACACCCAGCAGCCCCAGGGCCAGCAGCCAGCGCATCGGCCGGGAGCTGCGCGATGCCCACCAGGCCAGCATGCCCAGGGCGTAAGCGCCAAAGAAGTACAGCCCCGACATGTCCAGCGCCGCGTGCCGGTTGAACATCCCCAGCGACGCGGCCGCAAGCAGCACCACCAACAGCACCCCGGCCTGCGCCGGTACGCCGGGCCAGCGCCTGTGGCCGTGGTCCACCAGCGCGAACAGCAACACGCTGATCGCGAACAGCTGGAAATCAATCGCCGCGTACCAGATACCTGCCGACAGCGCTTCCTGCCCCACGATGTCCTGCAAAAGGAACACATGGGCGAGCACCTGCCACGCGGTGGGGCTGTCGGGCACCGAGGGATGCGCCAGCCACGGCCGCACGGCCGCCGCAACCAGCGTGGTGATGGCCAGGGCCACAAGAAGGGGGAGCGCCAGCCGCTGGTAGCGGCGCAGGATCAGGCGACCTGGTTGACGGAACACGGCAAGCCCCTGGGGCGCCAGCACGCTGGCGGCCAGAAAACCGCCCACCACCAGAAACACCTGCACGGCCATGCGCGCGTCGTCGTAAAGCCAGTCCATCAGCGCCGGCGCCGTCGTGTAGACCACATCGCTCATGGGCCCGTAGAAAGCCAGGTGGTGCCAGACGATCAGCACGCAGCCCAGCGCCTTCAGGGCATCAATGCCGGGCAGGCGCTGCGCGGACGGCGTCAGGGCAGCGACCGGTGGTTTCATGCGGCAGAAAGCTTAAGCGCAGACCTTCTGACGCGCTTCCTGGTACTCGCGCTTGAGCTGCGCGACAAAGTCGGCCGTGCTCTGCACCTTGCTGATCGCGCCAATGCCCTGGCCACAGCCCCAGATGTCTTTCCAGGCCTTGGACTTGTCACCGCCGAAGTTCATCTTGCTCGGGTCGCTTTCGGGCAGGTTGTCCGGGTCCATGCCGGCCGCGCGTATCGACGGGGCCAGGTAGTTGCCGTGCACGCCGGTGAACAGGTTGCTGTAGACGATGTCATCGGAATTGCTGTCGACGATGGCTTGCTTGTAGGCGTCCGAGGCACGCGCCTCTTCGGTGGCAATGAAGGCCGAGCCGATGTAGGCGAAGTCGGCGCCCATGGCCTGCGCTGCCAGCACCGCACCGCCGGTGGAGATGGCACCCGAGAGCGCCACCGGGCCGTCGAACCACTGGCGAATTTCCTGGATCAGCGCAAACGGGCTTTTCACGCCGGCATGGCCGCCGGCGCCAGCAGCCACTGCCACCAGGCCGTCGGCGCCCTTTTCAATCGCCTTGCGCGCGAACTTGTTGTTGATGATGTCGTGCAACACCACGCCGCCGTAGCTGTGCGCCGCGGCGTTGATGTCCTCGCGTGCGCCCAGCGAAGTGATGTAGATGGGCACCTTGTATTTCACGCACATTTCCATGTCGTGTTCGAGCCGGTCGTTGGACTTGTGCACGATCTGGTTGATCGCAAAGGGCGCGGCCGGCTTGTCGGGATGGGCCTGGTTGTAGGCGGCCAGCGTCTCGGTGATCTCGGCCAGCCACTCGTCGAGCTGCGACGCCGGACGCGCATTGAGCGAGGGCATGGCGCCGACCACGCCGGCAATACACTGTGCAATCACCAGCTTGGGATTGCTGATGATGAACAGCGGCGAGCCGATGATGGGCAGGGGCAACGCGTTCAGCGGGGCGGGAAGTCTGGACATGGTGTCTCCGGTGGGGTTCTTGTGAGATTCTGAGCGAAAAGTGAATCCAGCCCTTGTCAATCGGGCGACAACAGCTATCAAATCAATAGCAAATCAAGGGCCGATCAGGGCAATTTAAAAAGCCTCCAGCGCCAGCGCGGTGACGCTGTCGGCCCCTTCGACAATGCTGTCGCGCATGCCGGGCGCCTTGCTCAGCAGGTGGTCGGCGTAGAACACCGCCGTGGTGATCTTGGCCTGCATGAAGGCGGTGTCTTCGCCGCGGTCCAGGTGCTCCTGGGCCACCAGCAGCGAACGCGCCATCTGCCAGCCCGCCACCACGTTGCCGGCCAGCATCAGGTAAGGCACGCTGCCGGCGAAAACCGCATTCGGCGAGGCCTTGGTGTTGCCGGCGACAAATTCCACGACATCGACAAAGGCTTCGCGCGCGGCTTTCAGGCGTTTGGCCACGGTCTTCGCCGCAGCACTGCCCTGCTTTGCCAGCGCGGCTTCGGTTTTTTCAATCTGGGCGGCGATGCCCTTGGCAGTCTGGCCGCCGTCGCGCGCGGTCTTCCGGCCCACCAGGTCGTTGGCCTGGATGGCGGTGGTGCCTTCGTAAATCGTCAAAATCTTGGCGTCGCGGTAATACTGCGCCGCGCCGGTTTCCTCGATGAAACCCATGCCGCCGTGCACCTGCACACCCAGCGAGGTCACCTCCAGGCTCATCTCGGTGCTGTAACCCTTGACCAGCGGCACCATGTATTCGTAGAAGGCCTGGTTCTGCTTGCGCACCTCCGCATCCGGGTGGTGATGCGACGCGTCATAGGCCGCAGCGGCCACCGAGGCCATGGCACGGCAGCCTTCGATGTAGGCGCGCATGGTCATCAGCATGCGCTTGACGTCGGGGTGGTGGATGATGGGCGCGCTGGCGTTGATCGAACCATCGACGGGACGGCTCTGCACACGGTCTTTCGCAAAGGCCACGGCCTTCTGGTAAGAGCGCTCGGCGATCGCAATGCCCTGCATGCCCACCGCATAACGCGCCGAGTTCATCATGATGAACATGTACTCGAGGCCACGGTTTTCCTGGCCGACGATGTAACCGACGGCGCCGCCATGGTCGCCGTACTGCAGCACGGCGGTCGGGCTGGCCTTGATGCCGAGTTTGTGCTCGATGCTCACGCAGTGCACGTCGTTGCGCGCACCGAGTGCGCCGTCTTTACCGACCAAAAACTTGGGCACCACAAACAGGCTGATGCCCTTGACGCCTTCGGGCGCGCCGGTTACACGTGCCAGCACCAGGTGCACGATGTTCTCGGCCATGTCGTGTTCACCATAGGTGATGTAGATCTTGGTGCCGAACACCTTGTAGGTGCCGTCGGGTTGCGGCTCGGCACGGCTGCGCACCATGGCGAGGTCCGAGCCGGCCTGGGGCTCGGTCAGGTTCATGGTGCCGGTCCACTTCCCGCTGACCAGCTTTTCGAGGTAGATGGCCTTCAGCTCGTCCGAGCCGGCCGTCAGCAGGGCTTCGATCGCGCCGTCGCTGAGCAGCGGGCACAGCGCAAAACTCATGTTGGCAGAGTTGAGCATCTCGCCGCAGGCGGCGCCAATCGTTTTGGGCAGGCCCTGTCCGCCAAAATCGACCGGGTGCTGCAGGCCCTGCCAGCCACCTTCGGCATATTGTTTGTAGGCTTCCTTGAAGCCGGGCGTCGTGGTGACCACGCCGTCTTTCCAGCTCGACGGGTTCCTGTCGCCCTCCCAGTTCAGCGGAGACAACACGCCCTCATTGAACTTGGCGCATTCTTCGAGCACGGCCTGCGCGGTGTCGAAGCCGGCTTCCTCAAAGCCCGGGATCTGCGCCACCGCATCGATGTCGGCCAGGTGTTTGATGTCAAACAGCATGTCCTTGAGGGGGGCCTTGTAGCTCATGTCGTGTCTCCAGTGTCCAGGTGTCAATCCATAGGCCGGTTATCCGGCGCAAAAAAAGGGCACCGCCAGCGATGCCCTGTTCGTCCAGCCCTGATTAAAGGGCGGCGACCAGTTCGGGGACCGCCGTGAACAGGTCGGCCTCCAGGCCGTAGTCGGCCACGCTGAAAATCGGCGCCTCGGCGTCCTTGTTGATCGCCACGATGACCTTGCTGTCCTTCATGCCGGCCAGATGCTGGATCGCGCCGCTGATGCCGGCGGCGATGTAGAGCTGGGGCGCGACGATCTTGCCGGTCTGGCCGACCTGCCAGTCGTTGGGGGCATAACCGGCATCGACCGCAGCGCGCGAAGCACCGAGGGCTGCACCGAGCTTGTCCGCCAGCGGTGTCATGACTTCGTTGAATTTTTCGGCACTGCCCAGCGCGCGGCCGCCGCTGACGATGATCTTGGCGGCGGTCAGTTCAGGGCGGTCGCTCTTGGCGATTTCGCTGCCGACAAAAGTCGACTTGCCGCTGTCGGCCACACCGGTCACGGTTTCCACAGCAGCAGAACCGCCGCTGGCTGCTGCCGCGTCAAAACCCGTGGTGCGCACGGTGATGACTTTGGTGGCGTCCAGGCTTTGCACGATGGCAATCGCGTTGCCGGCATAGATCGGGCGCTCGAAGGTATCGACCGCATCCACCTTGGTGATATCGGAGATCTGGCCGACGTCCAGCAGGGCCGCGACACGCGGTGCGATGTTCTTGCCCGAAGCCGTGGCGGGGAACAGGATGTGCGAATAGCTGCCGGCCAGCGCGATGACCTGGGCGGCCATGTTTTCGGCCAGGCCGTGTTCGAAGTGGGCGCCGTCCACGTGGATGACCTTGGTGACACCGGCGATCTGGGCGGCCGCCTGGGCCGCGGCACCGGCATTCAGGCCGGCCACCAGCACATGCACCTCGCCGCCGCACTGGGCGGCTGCGGTGACGGTGTTGAGGGTGGCGGGTCGGATGCTGGCGTTGTCGTGTTCTGCTACGACGAGTGAAGCGAGTACGGTCATGTCATCAGTCCTTAAATAACTTTGGCTTCGTTGCGGAGCTTGTCCACCAGCGTGGCGACATCTGGCACCTTGATGCCGGCGCTGCGCTTGGGCGGCTCGCTGACCTTGAGGGTCTTGATGCGCGGCTTGACATCGACACCGAGGTCTTCGGGCTTGACGTTGTCGAGCTGCTTTTTCTTGGCCTTCATGATGTTGGGCAGGGTCACGTAACGCGGCTCGTTCAGGCGCAGGTCGGTCGTGATGATGGCCGGCAGGCTCAGGCTCAGGGTTTCCATGCCGCCGTCGACTTCGCGCATGACCACGGCCTTGCCGTCGGCCACGTCGACCTTGGAGGCAAACGTCGCCTGCGGCCAGCCCAGCAGGGCGGCGAGCATCTGGCCGGTCTGGTTGCAGTCATCGTCAATCGCCTGCTTGCCCAGGATCACGAGCTGGGGTTGCTCCTTGTCCACCAGGGCCTTGAGCAGCTTGGCCACCGCCAGCGGCTGCAATTCTTCGGCGGTTTCCACCAGAATGGCGCGGTCGGCACCAATGGCCATGGCCGTGCGCAGGGTTTCCTGGCACTGCGCCACGCCGCAGCTCACCGCAATCACCTCGGTCACCACACCCTTTTCCTTGAGCCGCGTGGCCTCTTCGACGGCGATCTCGTCAAACGGGTTCATGCTCATCTTGACGTTGGCGATATCGACACCGGTGCCATCGGATTTGACGCGGACTTTGACGTTGTAATCCACAACGCGTTTGACGGGTACCAAGACCTTCATGCAGGACTCCAGAGTTGATTGAATTGACGTGTACGTAAAGCACTTGATTCTATGCTGCGGCTGCCGCCTTGCCTGAAGCACAGGCTTTGGCGGGTCAGGCGTACCGACCGGAAAGAATAAAAAAGAACGATCGTTCTATTTCATTATAAAGACCGCTGGCGCCCGAATTAGAGCCGCCGACCCAAAGCAGTGTTGCCCGGGCGACAATTGCGCGCCAAATTAGCAGACCGTTTGGTCGGTTAATTGGGGTAAGCATGGACAGACTGGCGCCCGTCACTGACTTAAAGTGAGCGTTCCGAATGAATCAGGGCAACCCCGCCACTGAGTCAGCCCTCAACAAAGTCATCCGGTCAGCCCCCTGACCGCCCGGAGTGTTTATGAACATCAAACCGATTGCCGCCGCCCTGCTCACCGTCTGCAGTGGCCTTGCCTCTGCCCAGACCGTGCTGACCGTTTCCAGCTGGCTACCGCCCACCCACACCCTGAGCATGGCCCAGAAGGAATGGTGCGACCTGCTGGAGAAAAACACCGCCGGAAAGATGAAGTGCAACATTCTGCCGCGCGGCGTCACTGCAGCGCCTGGCACCATGGACGCTGTCAAGAATGGCCTGGCCGACGTGTCCTACACCGTGCACGGCTACACCCCGGGACGTTTTCTCTACACCCAGATGGCCGAGTTCCCCTTCCTGGGCAACACCTCCGAGCCGATTTCCGTGGCCTTCAACAAGGTCGCCATGAAACACCCCGAGTTCCAGGCTGAACACCAGGGCGTGAAGGTCCTGTCCTTCTTCACCCACGGCCCCGGGATTGTGTTCAACACCAAACGTCCCGTGACCAACGTGGCCGAGCTCGGCGGCCTGAAATGGCGCGTCGGCGGCGGCATGGTCAACGAGATCGCCAAGACGCTGGGCATGAATGTCACGCTCAAGCCGGCGCCCGACTCGTACGAGCTGCTCTCCGGCGGCGTCATGGACGGGACCTTGTTCCCGGCCGAGTCCACCGAGTCGTTCAAGATCGACAAGCTCATCAAACATGCCACCACCTTTCCCGGTGGCCTGTACAACACCAGCTTTGTCTTCATGATGAACCAGGCCAAATACGACAAGCTCCCCGCCGACGAGAAGAAGGCGGTGGACGCCATCTCCGGTGAAGTGGCTGCGCGCATTTACGGCCGCGGCTGGGACCGCGTGGATCGCCGCGCCATGGGCCTGATGCAGGCCAACAATGTGCAGGTCGTCAAGGCCGATGCCGCCTTTGTTGCCGACGTCAAGGCCAGGACGGCCCCACTGGAACAGAAGTGGGTCAAGGACGCCAATGCCAAGGGCCTGAAGGACGCGGCCAAGGTGCTGGCGGAGTTCCGCGCGGAAATCGCCCGCCAGGAAAAATAATCCGCTGACGCCCAGACGCCAGCCCCGGCGCGGCCTCATGGACAATGAGGGCCGCGCTTTTTTTCATGGATCGAGGCACATAGATTGAACAAGCTGATCGAGAGGGTCTGCGGCCTGCTGGCTGCCATTGCCCTGTTCGCCATCATGGCGCTGACTTTTTTTGACGTGGGGGGCCGCAAGCTGCTCTCCAACTCCATCACGGGCTCCCTGGAGCTCACCGAGCTGCTAATGGTGGTGGTGATTTTTGCAGCGCTGCCGCTGGTTTCGCTGCGCGGCGAACATGTGGTGTTCGACTCCCTGGACCACTACCTGCCCGAGGCCGTCCGCAAGGTGCAGCGCGCCCTGATGCAGCTGATCTGCGGCGTGGTCCTGCTGGCGCTGGGCTGGCTGATGTGGCAAACCGGCGGCCAGTACCTGGAAACCGGCGAGACCACGGCACAGCTGCTGATCCTGAAAGCGCCCTTCATTTACGGCATGGCCGTGCTGTGCGCTCTGGCCGGGTTGATTCACCTGGGCATGGCCTTGCGCCCTGCTTCCGATACCGACACCGGCGAAGGAGTCACGCTGTGACCGAAGCCCTGCTTGGTTTTGGCGCCATTTTCGTGCTGGCGCTGCTGCGCCTGCCCCTGGCTTTTGCCATGGGCCTGGTCGGCATTGTCGGCATGGGCCTGACACGCGGCTGGCACCCGGCTCTGGCCAGTACGGCGCAAGTCGTCCATGAAACCGGTTTTGCCTACACGCTGTCGGTGATCCCGCTGTTCATCCTGATGGGAAATTTTGTCGCGCGCGCCGGGCTGGCCCATGAGCTGTTTCATGCCGCCTACGCCTTCATCGGCCACCTGCGCGGCGGCCTGGCGCATGCCACCATCGCGGCATGCGCCGGCTTTGGCGCCATTTGCGGTTCGTCGATAGCCACCGCCGCCACCATGAGCAAGGTCGCCTACCCGTCGATGAAGCGGCTGGGCTACAGCGACTCGCTTTCGACCGGCGTGATTGCTGCAGGTGGCACGCTGGGCATCATGATTCCACCCTCGACCATCATGGTCATCTACGGCATCGTGACCGAAACCAACATCGGCAAGCTGTTTGCAGCCGGGGTGATCCCGGGCATCCTGATCGCCCTGCTGCTGATGGTGGCCGTGGTTTTTATGACCTTCATGGATCCGGAACATGCGCCGGCCGCTGAAAAATCGAGCTGGTCCGAGCGCTGGAAGGCCTTGCGCGGCATCTGGGGCGTGCTGCTGCTGGTGGTGCTGGTGCTGGGCGGCATTTACGGCGGCGTGTTCACCGCCACCGAAGGCGCGGGCATAGGTGCGGCGGGTTCCTTCCTGTTTGCACTGGCACGGCGGCGGTTGACGGTCAAGGCCACGCTCGAGGTATTGGTGGAGTCGGCGCGCACCACGGCCATGCTGTTCACCCTGCTGATCGCCGCGACCATTTTTGCCAACTTCGTGAACTTCACCTCCATGCCCAATGACCTCAAGGAGTGGATCACCCACCTGGGCCTGTCGCCGGTGATGATCGTCGCGGCGATGATGATGATCTACGTTCTGCTGGGCACCGTGATGGAAGAGCTCACCATGGTGCTGCTGACCATTCCGCTGTTTTTCCCGATTGTGGTGTCACTCGGTTTCGATCCGGTCTGGTTCGGTGTGCTGATCGTGATGGTGATCCAGATCGGCCTGATCTCGCCGCCCGTGGGCATGAACCTGTTTGTGCTCAACACCCTGTTGCCCAAGGTCGGGCTGGGCGCCATCTTCCGCGGCGTCTGGCCTTTTGTGGTCATGCAGGTGGTGGCGCTGGGCATCCTGCTGGCTTTCCCCGGGCTCAGCCTCTGGCTGCCCTCCTTCATGAAATAAAAGGAAAAGGCAAGCGCCGCGCCGGAGCAGGCGCGGCGCGGGAGGCCTCAGGAAGCCCTGACGTCTTGCTCCGGCTGGGGCCGGGTGTGAATCACCCGCTGCGGGTAAGGAATCTCGATGCGGTTCTCGCGCAGGGATTGCAGGATGGCGAGGTTGATGCGCGAGCGCAGGTTCTGCTGGCCGTTTTCCGGGTCCGTCATCCAGTAGTTCAGCGTGAATTCCAGTCCGTCGGCCCCGAAATTGGTCAGGTTGACACCCGGGCCGGGGTCGCGCAGGACCCGATCCTGCGCGAGCGCCGCCTCGGTCAGCAAACGCATCACCAGCTCGACGTCGCTGTCGTAGCCCACCGACACCACGGTGGACTGCAACACGCGCGAATCGGCCAGGGAGAGGTTTTCAATGCGGTTGCTGATGAACATTTCGTTGGGCACGATGGACTCGCGCCCGCCCAGCGACCGCACCACCGTGTAACGCGCGTTGATGTCGGTGATGCGGCCCTCGAAGTTATCGACCCGCACGTTGTCGCCGATGCGCACGCTGCGTTCGGCCAGCATCACAAAGCCGCTGACGTAGTTGGCAGCCAGTTTCTGCAGGCCGAAACCTATGCCCACGCCGATCGCCCCGCCCAGCACCGACAGGGCCGTCAGGTCGATGCCCACCGCCGACAGCGCCATCAGCAGGCCGACAAACATCAGTACCGCGCGGGTGGCGTTGCTGACGGCCTTGCGCAGTGACAGCTCGTTGCCGGTGGCCGAACGCAGCAAGCGCGTCTCAATCGCCGCGGAAATCCACAGCGTGATCAGCAGCACCACCCCGGCGGTCACCGCACCCTCGAGCATGGTACGCACCGACAGGGTCGAGTTGCCAACCTTCCACTTGATGTCGTCCAGCTCTTCAAGAATCACCGGCAGCAGGCCGCTGACCCAGAGCACCATCGCGAGCCAGGCCAGCCACGAGATGGTGCGTTCCAGGGCCCGCACAAAAGGCGCTTCCTTGAAGGCCACCTGCAGCACCTTGACGCCCAGGCGAATCACCGCCAGCGCCAGAAGCACCGGAACCGCCACCTTGAACACGGCCACGGGAAACAGCCGCGCCAGCAAAGTCTGGGCTGCGTAGGCAAAAAACAGCAGCAGCAAGGGAAACAACACGCCGTCGATCACGCGCTGGCCAAACAGGATGGAGGTGCGGCCGGCCACGGCCTGCGCGCGGCTGGCCACCCGCACCAGCAGCCAGGCCAGCAGCACGCAGGCGATGAGCGCCGCCAGTTCGGTCAGCGCACTGGGCTGGGCCAGCGCGGCAAACCATTCGTCGAGCGTATCGATTCGGGCTGACCCCGCACGGGAGCTCACAGGACCGGCCATTGGGGCTTCCTTTTGTCGATGAAGGCCTGCACGCCCTCCTGCGCCACCGGGTGAACCATGTTGCAGGCCATGGTCTGGCCGGCGAGCTGGTAAGCGGCCGCGATGCCGGTTTCGCGCTGCTGGTAGAACAGGGCCTTGCCCATGGCAATGGCCTCGCGCGGTTTCGCCAGGATGGCCTGCAGCATCTGCTCTATTTCAGCGTCCAGCGCTTCCGGTGCCACCACGCGGTTGACCAGGCCGCGCAAGCGTGCCTCTTCGGCACTGATGAAGGCGCCGGTCAGCAGCATTTCCATGGCCTGCTTGGCGGGAATGTTGCGCACCAGCGGCACGCTGGGTGTGGCGCAGAACAGGCCCACGTCGATGCCGTTGACACCAAAGGTCGCCTCGCTGCTGGCCACCGCCAGATCGCATTGCGCCACCAGCTGGCAGCCGGCGGCCGTGGCCACGCCCTGCACCCGGGCCAGCACCGGTACCGGCAGGGCCTGGATGGTGAGCATCATGCGGGTGCATTGCGCAAACAACTTCTGGTAGTAGGCCAGTTCGGGCTGCGCGCGCATCTCCTTGAGGTTGTGCCCGGCGCAAAAAGCCTTGCCTTCGGCGGCCAGCACCACCAGTCGCGCGCCCGGGTCGGCGGCCACCGCATCAAGCGCGGCCTGCAGGGCCGCCAGCATCTCTTCGCTCAGGGTATTGAAAGCGGCCGGACGGTTCAGCGTCAGCCAGTTCACACCGCGCTCGTCGCGGGTATGCAACACGGGGGCCGAAGAATCATTCATGGCAGGAATCCAGAGGTCTATAGATCGGCAAGGACGCGGATGTGCGCCTCCACGCTGCGCGCCAGGGCACCCAGGTTGTAGCCGCCTTCGAGTGAAGAGACGATGCGGCCCCTGGCGTGACGCTTGGCCAGGTCCTTCAGGCGCATGGTGATCCAGGCGTAGTCCTGCTCGGTCAGCCCCAGCTGGCCCAGGTCGTCCTCGCGGTGGGCATCAAAACCGGCGCTGATGAAAATCATCTCCGGCTTGAACTCCTCCAGCCGCGGGATCCACATCATCTCGATCAGCTCGCGGATGTCCATGCCCTTGGTGTAGGCCGGCACCGGCAGGTTCACCATGTTGGCGGCCTGCGTTTCGGCGCCGGTATACGGGTAATACGGGTGCTGGAAAAAGCTCACCATCAGGATGCGGTCGTCGCCGCGGATGATGTCTTCCGTGCCGTTGCCGTGGTGAACGTCGAAATCGACAATCGCCACGCGTTTGAGGCCGTGCCGCTCCAGCGCGTATTTGGCCGCCACCGCAATGTTGTTGAAATAACAGAAGCCCATGGCCTTGTCGCGGCATGCATGGTGGCCGGGCGGCCGCACCGCGCAAAAGGCGTTTTCAACTTCGCCCGCCAGCACCGCATCGGTGGCGGCCAGGGTGGCACCGGCGGCGCGCAGGGCCGCCGTCCAGGTGTGCACGTTCATCGAGGTGTCGGGATCGATCTGCGCATGGGTCGGGCCGCCCGCGAGAATTTCGTCGGCGAGCTGGTCGCTCAGGCCGCGCAGCGAGGCGATCAGCATGCGGCCATGCGCCAGCTCCAGGTCGCTGATGGACGCCAAGGGCGCCTCACGCCGGTCCAGCGCATCGCCGACGCCGGTGATCAAGAGGCGGTCTTCAATCGCATCGAGCCGCTCCGGACATTCCGGGTGCCCCGCACCCATCTCGTGTTTCCAGCAGTCTTTATGGGTGAAGTACGCGGTGCCGTTCATAGGAGAAATTTTGCGGTAAGGTTGATGGCATGAACGCGAAACAAAAAATTCAAACGCTTTTGAATCAGCTTAACACGGTCATTGTGGGCAAGCCGGCCCAGGTGCAGGACTGTGTCGCCTGCCTGCTGGCCGGCGGGCACCTGCTGATCGAAGACGTGCCGGGCGTCGGCAAAACCACGCTGGCGCATGCCCTGTCGCGTTCCTTCGGACTGCAGTTTTCGCGGGTGCAGTTCACCGCCGACCTGATGCCCAGCGACCTGACGGGGGTGTCGATTTACGAGCGCCAGAAGGAAAGTTTCGTGTTCCACCCCGGACCGATTTTTGCCCAGGTGCTGCTGGCCGATGAGATCAACCGCGCCAGCCCGCGCACGCAAAGTGCGTTGCTCGAAGCCATGGAAGAAAAGCAGGTGACGGTGGAGGGCGAAACCCGGCCCCTGCCCGTGCCCTTTTTTGTGATTGCCACCCAGAACCCGCACGACCAGCTGGGCACCTACGCCCTGCCCGAGTCGCAGCTGGACCGTTTTCACATGCGCATCTCGCTGGGTTACCCGGACCGCGACGCCGAGCGCGAACTGCTGGGCGGCAGCGACCGCCGCGACATGGTCGACAAGCTGGCCACCGTGCTCATGCCGCATGACCTGCTGGACCTGCAGCAGCAGGTGCAGCAGGTGCATGCGTCGGAACCCCTGCTCAACTACCTGCAGGACCTGATTGCCGCCACCCGGTCGGGCCGCTGGTTTTTGCAGGGCCTGAGCCCGCGCGCCGGCATCGCCCTGGTGCGCGCCGCACGCGCCCAGGCCTTCCTGAGCGGGCGAGACTACGTGGCGCCGGACGACATCGTGGCCGTGCTGCCGCAAACCGTGGCGCACCGGCTGATCCCGGTCAGCGACGCCGGGCGCGGATCGGTGGAGCAGGTGCGCGCCATGATCGAGGCCGTGCCCTTGCCCTAAATGACTCCCCCCCGAAGCGCCTCCGGCGCCTCCCCCCAAGGGGGGCGCCACCAGCGGCCCGGCAGAGCCGGTTCCGCGGTGACCCGCGAGTGGAATCCGTTTGCCCTCGTGAGAAACGGGTTTCAGCGATGGTGGCAAAGCCGCTTGCCGCTGACCGACAGCGTGCTGCTGACCCAGCGCAATGTCTACATCCTGCCGACGCGGCCCGGGCTGATGCTGGCGCTGACGCTGCTGGTGCTGCTGGTCGCCTCCATCAACTACCAGCTCAACCTGGGCTACCTGCTGACCTTTCTGCTGGCCGGCAGCGCCCTCACCGGCATGCATGTGTGCCACGGCACCCTGCGCGGTCTTGCCATGAATTTGATAGCACCTCCCGCCCATTTTACGGGGACTGCAGCCATTTTTGACGTCAAACTCACGAACAGCCGGCGCTCCGTGCGGCACGGCATCGGCATCAGTGTGCTGGCCGCACCCGGCGGGACTGGCCAGCCGCACTGGGCCTGGACCGATGTACCGGCGCAGAACAGCGCCACGGTGCAGGTCGCTTTCACCCCGCAGCACCGCGGCCTGCACCGCCTGCCCACGCTGACCGCCGAAACCCGCTTCCCGCTTGGCACCTTCCGCGTCTGGACCGTCTGGCGCCCCGCCGCACAGATGCTGGTCTACCCGGCGCCGGAGTTGCACCCGCCGCCCCTGCCACCGGGCGAACCACGCTCCGGCGGCGCCGACGCTTCGGCCCGCTGGCAAAGCGCCGGCGAGTTCGACGGCGTACGCGGCTACCGCCGCGGCGACCCGCTCAAACTCGTCATGTGGAAAAAAGCCGCCAAGGCCGACGACCAGGGCAACGGCCTGGTGGTACGCGACACCCAGCAGGCCCAGCGCCACGAGCTCTGGCTGGATTTCCTGCAGGCCGGCTCGCTCGGCACCGAAGCACGGCTGTCGCGGCTGTGCGCCTGGGTGCTGCAGGCCGACAAGCTGGGCCTGCGCTACGGCCTGCGCCTGCCGGGGCTGGAGATCAAGCCGGCCAGTGGGGAAGCGCACAAACGGCAGTGTCTGGAGGCGCTGGCTTTATGTTGAGCGCTCCTGCCTTGTCAGACAATCCAGGCTGGGGGCTATCTCCACTTGTCTGGGCTGGGCTTGTTGAAGCTCTCTTTGCGTCCACGGGTTGTGGTGTGCCACCAAGCCGGGTCTCGCCCCGGCGGGCGACTTACTTTTCTTTGCTTCGCCAAAGAAACCTAAGGAAAAGAAAGGCGACCCGACTGTCTGGGTCCCTCCGCTTCGCTCCGGGCAACCTGCGCTGCTCGATTCCGGCGGGGGTCGGCAGAACTCGCCTACGGCTCAAACAACTGCCGCCCTTGACACCGCCTCCATCTGCGCTGCTCGGCCCAGCCAAACGGGCTTTGGGAAACGAAGTCGGATGCGGGGAGACTAAGACGCGCAAAGTGCGTCTTAGTCGGCGCCCGGTCCCGGTTTTCGTTTTGGTTTCCGGTCCCCCACCCGTCGGGCCGGGCCGAGGAGCACAGCCGAAAGCGGATCAGGGCGAGCGATTGTCTGAGCCGAAGGCGAGTTCGAGCTCGACCCCGCTTTTGGCGAGCACCGCAGGTTGCCCCGAAGCGCAGCGCAGGGGACCCGGACCATCGGGTCGCCTTTTCTTTGGTGACTTTCTTTTGGCGAGACAAAAGAAAGTTACTTGCCGCCGGGCAACCCCCGGCCAACGGGCGCAGACACACCCACAGACCGGCGGGCAAGCCACATGCTAGCCCGCCTCCAAACCCTGCCCCGCGACAGCCGCGACACCCTCTTCCTGCTGGTGGTCATCGCCTGGGTGCTGCTGCCGCAAGTCAGCGAGTTGCCCTGGTGGTGCAGCGCGCTGGCGGCCGGCATGCTGCTGTGGCGCGGCCGGCTGGCCTTTGGCAACAAACCGCTGCCGAACAAATGGTGGCTGCTGGGCCTGCTGGCCGTTTCCATCGCTGCCACGCTGGCGACCCACCGCACCCTGCTGGGCCGGGATGCCGGCGTCACGCTGATCGTGATCTTGCTGGCGCTCAAGACGCTGGAGCTGCGTGCCAAACGCGACGCCTTCGTCGTTTTCTTTCTGAGCTTCTTCACGATGCTCACCAACTTCTTCTACTCCCAGTCGCTGCTGACGGCCTTCAGCATGCTGCTGGGCCTGCTGGGCCTGCTGACGGCCCTGGTCAATGCCCACATGCCGGTCGGCAAACCGCCGCTGCTGCAGGCTGCCAGAACGGCCGGCTGGATGGCGCTGCTCGGTGCGCCCGTGATGGTGCTGCTGTTTGTGCTGTTCCCGCGCCTGGCGCCGCTGTGGGGCGTGCCCTCGGACGCCATGACGGGCCGCAGCGGCCTGAGCGCCACCATGCAGGTCGGCACCATTGCCAGCTTGGCGCTCGACAGCAGCATCGCCATGCGGATTGCGTTTGAAGGCCAGCCGCCACCGCAGCGCGAACTGTACTTTCGCGGGCCGGTGCTCTCTGCCTTTGACGGGCGCGAGTGGCGGCCCTCGTCCCGCTCGGGGTTTCCGCTCCGCTACAAGCTGGCCGACAACCTGAGCGTGCAGGGTGCGCCCATCACCTACCAGGTCACGCTCGAGCCCACCAGCCGGCCCTGGCTGTTTGTCATGGAAGCGGCAGCCGAAAGCCCCAGCCTGCCGGGCTACCAGACGCGAATGAGCAACGACCTGCAATGGCTGACCGACCGCCCCATCACTGACCTGGTCCGCTACCAGGTGAAAAGCCACCCGGTGTTCAGGCACGGACCCGAGCGGCAGGAAGTCGGCCTGCAGGAGTTTGTCGAGCTGCCCCCCGGCTTCAACCCGCGCACGCTGGCGCTGGCCGCCGAGATCCGGCGTGACCCGCGGTACGCCCAGGCCGGTGCCGCGGCGCTGGTGCAGGTCGTGATGGATCGCCTGCGCACCGGCGGCTACACCTACACGCTGGAGCCCGGCGTGTACGGCACCAACACCGCTGACGAATTCTGGTTTGACCGCAAGGAAGGGTTTTGCGAACACATCGCTTCCAGCTTTGTGGTGCTGATGCGCGCGATGGACGTGCCGGCCCGCATCGTCACCGGCTACCAGGGCGGAGAGCTCAATACGGTCGATGGCTTCTGGGTGCTGCGCCAGAGCGATGCCCACGCCTGGGCCGAGGTCTGGCAGGCGGGCCAGGGCTGGGTGCGTGTGGATCCGACCTCGGCCGTGGCGCCCGGGCGCATCGGGGCCTTCCAGCGGCTGGCGGCGCCGCAAGGGCTGGTCGGGCAGGCCCTGGGCACCTTCAGCCCGACGCTGTCGGCGCAGCTGCGCGCCACCTGGGAAGCCGTCAACAACCGCTGGAACCAGTGGATCCTCACCTACACGCAGGGCAAGCAGCTGCAGCTGCTCAAGGACATTGGTTTTGAGTCGCCGAGCTGGGAAGACCTGGCGTATGTGCTGATCGGCATCGTCGTAGGGGTCAGCCTGGCCGGTGCGGCCTGGACCCTGTGGGACCGCAGCCAGCACGACCCCTGGCTGCGCCTGCTGGGCCGCGCCCGCAGACAGCTGGCCAGGGCCGGGCTGGACAGCCATGCCGCGACCTCCCCGCGCCAGCTGGCGCAGCAGGTCCTGCATCGGTACGGCGACGAGGGCCGGGCGCTGCACGACTGGCTGCTGCAACTGGAAGCGCAGCGTTATGCTGGCACGCCTGCCGTCGGCACGGCCACTTCCCTGACCCGGCTCAAGAAACAGTATGCCGGCCTGAGGTTCCCGGCTGCCACAGCGGGACAAGCGCCTGGCGCCATACTGTGAGCCTGATCAGCTTTCATCCCTGTTTTTCCGGACTCACCCTTTTCGCATGATTTTTCGCCCGCTCCCATCCCTTGCCTCGCCCCGCCTCCTGGGCGCTCTTCTTTTGATAGCTGTCGGCGCAGGAGCAGCAGGCGCCAGCGCCGCAAAAGACCTCAAACCCCGAAAAATCAAGGTGCAGCAGGCGTCCGGTCAGGAAACCGCCTACGCCAGCCGTCCCGAAGCCATGCGTTTTGCCGAAGACCTGGCCGGCCGGCGCGACCTCGACGTGTCATGGGTGCGCAACGCCATCGGCCAGGCGCGCTTCAGCCCGACCATCGTGCGGCTGATGCAACCGCCGGCCAAGACCTTCACCAAGAACTGGCGCGTCTACCGCAGCCGTTTCATCGACCCCGTCCGCATCGCCGCCGGCGCAGCTTTCTGGCAAGACAACCAGGCCAGCCTGGCACGTGCTGAAGCGGAATACGGCGTGCCCGCCGAAATCATCGTCGGCATCATCGGTGTGGAGACCATTTACGGCCGCGACACCGGCAAGTTCCGCGTGCTGGACGCACTGACCACGCTGGCTTTCGACTTTCCACCCGCCCATCCGCGGGCTAGCGAGCGCAGCGCGTTTTTCAAAGGCGAACTCGAACAGTTCCTGAGCCACCAGAGCCGCCTGGGCAGCGACCCCTTGGGGCCGCGCGGCAGTTATGCCGGCGCCATGGGCATGCCGCAGTTCATGCCCTCGAGCTGGGTCAAGTACGCGGTGGACTTCGACGGCGACGGCAAGGTGGATTTGTGGAACAGCCCGGCCGATGTGATCGGCTCGGTCGCCAGTTATTTCAAGGCCTTCAACTGGCAGCCCGGCATGCCCACACATTACCCGGTCCGGTTCGACAGCGCCAGGCTGGACATGGACGCGCTGATGGCGCCCGACATTTTGCCGACCTTCAGCGTGGCCAGCTTCACCGCCAGGGGGGCCGTGCTGGAAGGCCAGGCGCTGAACCACACCGGCCCGCTGGCGCTGATCGAGCTGCTCAACGGCGATCCCAACAACGGCGGCAGCGCGCCGAGTTACGTCGCCGGCACGGAAAATTTTTATGCCATCACGCGCTACAACTGGAGCAGTTATTACGCGATGGCGGTGATAGAGCTGGGGCGGGAAGTGGCGGCGCGGGTGAGGTGAAGATGCTGGATTCAAGCAACCCGTCGAACGGAGCCGCCTTGATCCATTGTCAGGGCCCTCGGCCTTCGCCGCGAAGACAAAGACGGATTTGGCCAAGGCCAGTTCCGACGAAGAACGCGCCAAGAAGGTACCAGAATGCGACCGTTACCCAATACGGATTAGCGGCACAGGTTGACCGATAAGCCGAGGCCGCCCCCTCTGGCAAAGCCTGTCAACGTGGCCTTGCCGCTGGCACCAGGCCAAACGGATCCAACACCCGTACCCCCGTCGGCTCGAAATCCGTCACATTGCGAGTCACCACCGTCAGGTTATGACACAAGGCAGTGGCGGCAATCAGGTTGTCAATTCCCTTGTTGCCCGTCTGCACGCACAGCCGTCCCCAAAGTTTGGCAATCGCCGGGGTCACCGGCAGGATGTTGTGGGCAAATTGCAGTTCCATCAGCGCCAGCCACTGGGCGAGTTCCGCGGCAAAGTCGGGTGCCGTGCTGCGTTGCTTTTCAATGCCCGCTTCAATCTCGCCCATGGTCAGGGCGCTCACAAAAACAGCGTCAGGTGCCTGGCTTTTCAGATAGGCCACCACGCCTGCATTCGGCCTGGCCTTGCGCAACTCGGACAGCACCATGGTGTCCAGCAGAATCATGAAAAATCCACGTCGCGGGGCTGTATGTCGAGGCGGTGCGAATCAGTCTGCGCGCCGGGGGGCGCTTTGGGCATGGCCAGCAAATGCTCGATCAGGCTCACAGGCGCATGGGCCCGGCTGGCGGCGCTGCGCTGCAGGGCTTCAAAGTCTTCCTCCGACAGCACCACCACGGCCCGCTTGCCGCTGCGTGTGACGTGCTGCGGCACCCCACGCATGGCGTTATCGACCACTGCGCTGAATTGCGCCTTGGCATCTTGCAGCCGCCAGGCGGATGCGGGTGATTGAGGGACATCGGTTCGCATGATTAACTGACTAGTTTGATGAACTAGTCAGATTTTACCGAAAAAATCAAGCACCGTCCAACTCAAGGAAAGGGATTTTTTAGCGCCCCAGTCACACCGGCTCAATCGTGATATCCACCAACATTTCTTCCTCCCCGCCGCCGTGGCGTATGCCCTTGATGGGCGGGCAGGCGTTGTAGTCGGTGCCGACGGCCAGACGCACGTGGCGCTGGTCGATCAGGCAGCTGTGGGTCACGTCGATGCTGACCCAGCGCCGGGCCGCCACGTCAAGGCAGATGTCGGCCCAGGCGTGGCTGGCCAGGTCGGGTTCGTTGGCGGCGTAGAAATAACCGCTGACATAACGCGCCGGAATGCCCAGGCT
This sequence comes from Polaromonas sp., assembly GCF_029945685.1. Classification (GTDB taxonomy): domain Bacteria; phylum Pseudomonadota; class Gammaproteobacteria; order Burkholderiales; family Burkholderiaceae_C; genus Polaromonas. Next base: position 471,616 of record NZ_JAQSDA010000020.1, read on the forward strand.
GCGGCACATGGCCACCATCACATGGGCCTGGTCCTGACACACACCGGCGCCGGCTTCAAAGGCCTGCAACGCCGTGGTGGTCACGCTGGTGCTATTTTTTTGGTAGCTGACGGCGCCCGCCACACCATGGCTCAGGGCCAAAAGCATGCCCAGGTCGGTGACACCGGGCAGGCTGGACGGCGGCACGAAGTGGCGGCCGAATTCGGCCAGCGAAGGATGCGGCGCAGCAAGCGCCGTCGGCCTGAGAAAAAAGGCCGGGTGCGGCATCGCCGCGTCGTCATTGAACTCGGCCACGCCGAGGGTGTCCACCTGCCCCGCCGCGTTGACCAGGCTGCCGGTCACGTGGGCGGACGCTTCGGCGACAAAGGTGTAGGAGTGGATGCTGTTGCCGCAGCCGTCGTGCTGCTCATGCAACGCGCCGGGCGCACCCAGCGTCCAGAAAAGCACGGTTTGCGAGGGGCCGGACTTCGGCGTCAGCCACAGCGTCTGCAGCGCATAACGCAGGGGCTCGGTGTAGCGGTAACGCGTGGTGTGGCGGACGTGTAACTTCATGGGGCCCCCACGTTCGCTCGCTTCGAGCCTGCGGCGGCTCCCTGCCCCTTGCACAGGAAAAGGGGCCGCTGCGCCTGCGGCCCGGCGAAGCCGGTTCCGCGGCCCCTGCTTGATTGAAAAGTCCCACGTTCGTTCACTGCGCGCTCCAGGAAGGAGGGTCTTGCCTGGCGCGATCAGGCGCGCGGTGGTGCTTCACGCGGTCGCCGGAACCAGGAAGTCGCGGCTGATGTGGGCGCCGAGTTCGTTCACGCGGTCGAGGAATTGCGTCAGGTAGGCGTGCAGGCCGGTGGCCAGGATCTCGTCGATGCGCGCGTACTGCAGGTCGGCGTTGAGCTTGCCGGCGCGGCGCACGGTCTCACAGCTCTGGTCATCCGTGACCTTTGCCAGGTTGCTAACCACCTCCTGCAGGCTGGCAGCGAGCGAACGCGGCATGTCGGCACGCAGGATCAGCAGTTCGGCCACGCGTTCGGGCTTGATCACATTGCGGTAGACACGGCGGTAGATCTCGAAGGCGCTGACGCTGCGCAGGATCGCGCTCCAGTGGTAGAAGTCGTACTCCTGGTCTTTCACGCTGGCTGCGCCGTAAAAGTCGCTTTGCACCGCGTGAAACTTCACATCGACCAGGCGTGCGGTGTTGTCGGCGCGCTCGAGGAAGGTCCCCAGCCGCATGAAGTACAGCGCCTCGTCCTGCAGCATGGTGCCGACGGTCACGCCGCGCGACAGGTGCGAGCGGAACTTGACCCATTCGAAGAACTGCCCCGGGTCGCGTTCGAAGTCGCCATTGCGCAGCATGCGGAAGATTTCAAGATAGGTCTGGTTCTGCGTTTCCCAGACCTCGGTGGTCAGCGTGCCGCGCACGGCGCGTGCATTTTCCCGTGCATTCTTCAGGCAGGAAATGATGCTGGACGAATTTTTCTCGTCACGCACCATGAAGTCCATCACGTCGCGCGCATTGACGTCGCCATATTTGCTTTCATAGGCGGCCGACAGCTCGCTGATGCTGAGCAGGCCCTTCCAGCCTACCTGCGCCACGGCGGTGGATTGCGGCAGCAGGGAGGTCTGGTAGTTCACATCCAGCATGCGCGCGGTGTTTTCGGCGCGCTCTGTGTAGCGGGACATCCAGAACAAATGATCAGCAGTTCGTGACAGCATGGTTTAACTCCTCGCCTCAAACACCGAAAGCGCTGGCGCGCTTTGCGTATTTTGGTGATGCCATGACAAGCGCTGCGCGCATTTGTCAGTCATCCCCGCGAATGCCTGCGGCCTCTCGCCTGCACGCTCTGTGTAGCGGGACATCCAGAACAGGTGATCGGCGGTGCGTGACAACATTATTTGCTTCCTCCCTGTGACTGGCTTTGTGATTGTCCGGATTGCGACTGGGATTGGGACTGCAAGGGGATGTCACCGTCTTCCAGCACCCAGGTGTCCTTGGTGCCGCCACCCTGCGACGAGTTGACCACCAGCGAGCCGTCTTTCAGCGCCACACGTGTCAGACCACCCGGCACCATCTGCACGGTTTTCCCGCTCAGCACAAATGGCCGCAGATCGATATGGCGCGGCGCGATGCCGCTTTCGACATAGGTCGGGCAAGTCGACAGGCTCAGCGTCGGCTGGGCGATGTAGCCGGCCGGGTTGGCCAGCACGGCCTTGCGGAAATCCTCGATCTCGGCCTGGGTGGCGGCCGGGCCGACCAGCATGCCGTAGCCGCCCGCGCCGTGCACTTCCTTGATGACCAGGTCTTTCATGTTGGCCAGCGTGTAGCTGAGGTCGTCCGCGTTGCGACACATCCAGGTCGGCACGTTTTTCAGGATGGGTTTTTCGCCGAGGTAAAACTCGATCATCTTGGGCACGTAAGGGTAAATCGACTTGTCGTCGGCAACGCCGGTGCCGATGGCATTGCACAGCGCGACGTTGCCGCTGCGGTAGACATTGAGCAGGCCGGCGCACCCGAGTGTGGAGGTCGGCCGGAAAGCCAGCGGGTCGAGGAAGTCGTCGTCAACGCGGCGGTAGATCACGTCGACGCGTTTCGGGCCGCGTGTGGTGCGCATGTAGACAAAGTTGTCCTTGACGAACAGGTCCTGCCCCTCGACCAGTTCCACACCCATCTGCTGGGCGAGAAAAGCGTGTTCGAAATAGGCCGAGTTGTACATGCCGGGCGTCAGCACCACCACCGTCGGCTCGGCGCGGTGCGCCGGTGAGTTGTCGCGCAAGGTCTCGAGCAGCAAGTCGGGGTAATGCGCGACAGGTGCCACGCGGTTCTCGCTGAACAGGTCGGGGAAAAGCCGCATCATCATCTTGCGGTCTTCCAGCATGTAGCTCACGCCGCTGGGCACGCGCAGGTTGTCCTCGAGCACGTAGTACTCGCCCTCGCCCTGGGCGTTGGGCGCGCGCACGATGTCGATGCCGCTGATGTGCGAGTAGATGTTGCCGGGCACCTCGACGCCCATCATCTCGGGGCGGAACTGCGCGTTCTGGAAAATCTGCTCCGACGGAATCACGCCGGCCTTGATGATTTCCTGATCGTGATAGACATCGTGGATGAAACGGTTCAGCGCCGTGACACGCTGGACCAGCCCTTTTTCCATGCTGGCCCACTCGTGCGCGGGGATGATGCGCGGGATCAGGTCAAACGGAATCAGCCGTTCGGTGCCGCCGTTGTCGGGGTTGCCGTCGTCCTTGTCGCCATACACGGCAAAGGTGATGCCCACGCGGCGGAAAATCATCTCGGCCTCGGCACGCCGGGCCTGCATGACCGGACCAGGCTGCCTGGCCAGCCAGCGCTGGTACGCCTGGTAGTGCTCGCGGACGCTGGACGCCGTTACATTCATCTCATCAAACATGGGGCGGCTCATCGGCAGGGTCTCCAGCAGGTTTACGAATGGATCGTTATGCAGCTAGCTTAGCAAGTAATGCGCCAGCCATTCGTAGGCCAATCACTATTTGTGCAGATTTCCATTCATGGCGACGCGTCCATCCGGTGCTGCCAGTAACGCAGCGCCGCCTGCCGCTGGCAGCGGATCTCGGCCGGTTGCTGGCTGGCCCAGCTGGCGGCGCCGCAGGCCGGCGAGCTGACCACCACAATCCCGCGCTCGCGGTAACGTGCCAGCACCGGCGGCGCCGGGTGGCCGAAACGGTTGCGGTAACCGGCCTGTGCGAGCGCCAGCGTGGGCTGCACCGCATCCAGAAACGCAGCGCTGGACGAGGTCTTGCTGCCGTGATGCGGCACCAGCAACACGTCGGCGCGCAGCGTGGTGCCCGCCGCCACCAGACGCTGCTCCTGGGCCAGCTCGATGTCGCCGGCCAGCAAGGCGCTGCGACTACCGTTGGACAGGCGCAGCACGCAGCTCATGGCATTGGAACGGGCCGGCGCTGCATAGTCGCCGGCGGCGGGGTGCAGGACCTCGAAATCGACCCCGTCCCACTGCCAGCGCTGGCCCGCCACGCAGCGGGTGGCCGGGCGCAGCGCCTGCAGCTCGTGGCCGTCTTCGATGGAACTGAGCAGGGCCGCCTGCGGCTGCATCGCCAGCACGGCCGGCGCACCGCCAATGTGGTCGCTGTCGCGGTGGCTCAGCATCAGCATGTCCACGCGTTCACCCAGGGCGCGCAGCAAAGGGACCAGCACCCGGTGCCCGGCATCGCTCTCGCGCGAAAAGCGCGGGCCGCTGTCGTACACCAGCGTGTGGGCGGCGGTGCGAACCACCAGCGCATTGCCCTGCCCCACATCGGCGGCGATCAGCTCGAACTCGCCGGCCGGTGGCCGCAGCGGCTGCCAGAGCAACACCGGCAGCAGCAGCGGCAGGCCCAGCGCCCGCCAGTGCCAGGGCAGGCGCATGGCCAGCAGCGAACCGCCCGCCACACCGGCAACCGCAGCCCACAGCGGCGCAGCCGCCACGCTGATGCTGGCCAGCGGCCAGCGTGCCAGCCATTGCAGAAACACCATCAGGGCGGCCACCGCGGCGCCCGCAAGCTCCCAGAACGGCGCCCAGAGCACGCCCAGCATGGTCAGCGGCGTGACCAGCAGGGTCACCCACGGAATCGCCAGCCCATTGGCCAGCAGGCCGACCAGCGAGACCTGGTTGAACAGCAGCAGCGACAGGGGCGTGAGCGCCAGGGTCACGGTCCATTGCTCTCGAATGGAACGATGCACGGACTTTGCTGCAGCGCCCAGCCAGACGGGCAACAAGGCCGTCCAGGGCGCGGATTCAAGGTCATTTTGGCCTCCAGCCCTTACTGCATAAGCGCGACCAGCTCCTGAATCCGTAGCAAAATCCTCGCCCCCACGCTCGGCCAATGCGTGTGGCTCCCTGCCCTCCGAGGGGGATTCCTTGCCTTGGGACGACCCGGCCGCAAAGAGGACGCCCACCGCCACAAACGACAGCCAGAACCCGGCCTGCAGCAAGGCCCAGGGATCCAGCGCGACCACGACCGCCATGGCCAGCAGCCACACCTGCGGCCAGGGCCAGCGTTTGCCGCTCTGGCGCAGCAGCACCACGGCCGCCAGCATCCAGACCGTGCGCTGCGCCGGCACGCCCCAGCCGGAAAACAGCGCATACGCCGCTGCCAGCAACAGCCCGCCCCAGGCCGCGGCACTCGCCGCCGGGACCACCAGACACAGGGCCGGGCTCCAGCGCGCCGAACGCCGCCACAACCAGCCGAGAGCCTGCGCGGCCAGCCAGGCAAACATCGTGATGTGCAATCCCGAGATGGACATGAGGTGCGCCACCCCCGTGGCACGAAACACATCCCAGTCGGCGCGTTCGATGGCGTTCTGGTCACCCACCAGCAGGGCCGCCACCACGCCGGCGAGCTGACGGTCGGTCACCCGCGTGTACACCGCATCGCGCAGCGACTGGCGTGCGCGCTCGACCGGGTGGCGCCAGCTGTCGGCGAGCCGTTGAGGCGGCGCATCACGCGGTCCGGCGCGCACATAACCGGTGGCCTGCAGGCCCTGCTCCCAAAGCCAGAGTTCATAGTCGAAGCCGTGCGGGTTGCTGTTGCCGTGCGGGGCCTTCAGTCGAACCATCATGCGCCAGGATTCACCGGCGCGCAGGTTCTGCGGCTGGCGCTGCAGCGCAAGCAGCGCCGCGGGGGCATCCAGATTTTCAGCGTCGGCGGGCTCCCTGCTGCCAAAACCCGCATACCAGCCAAGGTAGACCTGCGCCGGCAACACCACCGGCTGCCCGTCCAGCAGGGCGCTTTCCACCGCGAACCGGAAACGCAGGCCGTCGTCGCTGCGCTGGGGCATGGCCAGCACCCGCCCCGTCACCTCGATGTCCTTGCCTTCCAGCGCAGGGGCCAGCGCGCCGCTCTGGAAGGCTGCCGCGCGCAGGCCGGTCAAGGCAAAACCCGCCATCAGGGCCAGCACCAATGCCGCCAGATGACGCCCGGACCATGGCGCTTTCGCGGGGCGCATTGCCAAGGCCACCAGCACGGTCAGCGCGGCGGCACCGGTGGCGATGCCGGCATACAGCCCGGCATCCCACAGCCCGCGCTGCTGCAACTGCAGGGCGGCGCCCGCCACAAAACCGAGCAGGACCGGGCCCAGCAGCCTGGCCCCGGGAGGCGTCGCGGCTGACATCACTCTGACCAAGCGCCCTCCCCCTTTTGCTGCCCTGCGGTTGTCGACTCCCTGCTTAACGGAGAACTCAGGCCTTGCGCTGACAGGCATCTCGGCCTTTGGCGCAGCTCTTGCTTGCAGGGGTGGCATTAAAACCGTTATTCAGGCGCCGGCCGCGGGCGGCATGCTGTTTCTGCGGCATAGTGCCAGCATACCGCCTGAAATATTCGAAAAGCGAGATTCCCTTGTCCATTCATGTAGCCCTCAGTCACATCACCCACTACCAGTACGACCGGCTGGTTCACCTCGGCCCGCAGGTGGTCCGGCTGCGGCCGGCGCCGCACAGCCGCACCAAGGTGCTGTCGTATTCGCTGACGGTCGAGCCCAAGGATCATTTCATCAACTGGCAACAGGACCCGTTTGCCAACTACCAGGCGCGGCTGGTGTTTCCGGGGCCCACGCGCGAGTTCAAGGTCACGGTGGACCTGGTGGTCGAAATGGCGGTGTTCAACCCGTTTGACTTCTTCCTCGAACCCGAAGCCGAGGAGTTCCCGTTCAAGTACAGCAAGGAACAAGCGCATGAACTGGCACCCTACCTCGCCACCGAGCCGGCCACGCCGCTGCTCCAAAGTTATCTCGCCGCGATCGACCGCACGCCCAAACGCACCATCGACTTCCTGGTCGGGCTGAACCAGAAGCTGCAGGGCGACATCAAGTACGCGATCCGCATGGAGCCCGGCGTGCAGACGCCGGAAGAAACCCTGAAACTCGCCGTCGGCTCCTGCCGCGACACCGGCTGGCTCATGGTGCAGCTGTTTCGCCACCTCGGGCTGGCCGCGCGTTTTGTCTCGGGCTACCTGATCCAGCTCAAGGCCGACGTCAAGTCGCTCGACGGCCCCAGCGGCGCCGAGACTGACTTCACCGACCTGCACGCCTGGTGCGAGGTGTTTCTGCCAGGCGCCGGCTGGGTCGGCCTGGACCCGACCTCGGGCCTGATGGCCGGCGAAGGCCACATCCCCCTGGCCTGTACGCCCGAGCCCTCGAGCGCGGCGCCGATTGAAGGCGGTGTGGACGAAAGTGAGGTCGAATTTTCCCACCACATGGGTGTGCAGCGCATCTTCGAATCACCACGCGTGACCCAGCCTTACACCGACGCGCTGTGGGCCGATGTGCTCAAACTCGGACACCAGGTGGACCAGGACCTGGTCGCGGGCGACGTGCGCCTGACCATGGGCGGCGAGCCGACTTTTGTGGCCACGCAGGACCGCGACGCAGCCGAATGGAACATCGACGCGCTGGGCCCGACCAAACGCGGCTACGCAACCGAACTCGTGCAGAAGCTGCGCGCCGAATACGGCGAAGGCGGCTTTCTGCACTTCGGCCAGGGCAAGTGGTACCCGGGCGAGCAGCTGCCGCGCTGGGCGCTGAGCATTTTCTGGCGCAAGGACGGCCAGCCGGTCTGGCAGAACCCCGCGCTCTTCACCGACGAACGCCAGCCCTGCCACTACAACAGTGACGACGCGCGCCGTTTCACCGACACGCTGGCCGGCAAGCTGGGCCTGTCCGCCCAACACATCACGCCGGGCTACGAAGACACCTGGTACTACCTCTGGCGCGAGCGCCGCCTGCCGGTCAATGTGGACCCCTTCGACACCAAGCTCGACGACGCGATGGAACGCGCCCGCCTGCGCCGCGTGTTCTCGCAGGGTCTGGATGCGGTGGTGGGTTATGTGCTGCCGCTCAAGGTCAGAGAAGAAAAAGCACAAGGCAAGGGCCCGCAATGGTCCACCGGCCCCTGGTTCTTCCGTGACGAACGCATGTACCTGATGCCGGGCGATTCGCCCATGGGGTACCGCCTGCCGCTGGACTCGGTGCCCTGGGTGTCGAAAACCGATTTCCCCTACATGACCGAGGCCGACCCGTTTGCGCCACGGGAAGAGTTGCCCTCTACCGCCGCTTTGGCGGCACGTTACAACGTCGCCACCGGGCAGGCCGCGCCGGTTCCCGCACCTGCAGCCGTGGCGCCTGCCACCGGCCACAACAGCGCCAGCATGCTGGCCCAGTACATGGCGCGTTACATGACGGCCAGCGGCCCGCGCAACGAAGCCGGCCGGCTGCTGCAGTTCAGGCCGGCCGCGCCCGTCACCGACACGCGTTTCGACCAAAGCGCCAAAGCGCCCGCCGTGACGGCCAGGCCGGCACCGGCGGTGGCAGATGAAAATGCCCGCATGCCCAAGCCCGGCGAATCCGCCGCCTGGCTGACACGCACCGCGCTATGTGTGGAAGTGCGCGACCCGACACGCGCCAACGGCCCCCAGGACAAACCCAAGGCCAAGGCCGCGCCGAAAGAAAAAGGCGCGAAGGCGGAGACCGGCGCGCTCTACATTTTCATGCCGCCGCTGGAACGTCTCGAGGACTACCTGGACCTGCTGGCCGCTGTCGAGGCCAGCGCGCAGGCCCTTGGCCTGCAGATCGTGCTGGAAGGCTACCCGCCGCCACGCGACCCGCGCCTGAAGATGCTGCAGGTCACCCCCGATCCCGGCGTGATCGAGGTCAACATCCATCCGGCCTACAACTGGAACGAGCTGGTCGAACACACCGAGTTTCTCTACAAGATTGCGCACGAGACGCGCCTGTCCGCCGAAAAGTTCATGACCGACGGCCGCCATACCGGCACCGGCGGCGGCAACCACTTTGTGCTCGGCGGCGCCACGCCGCCAGACAGCCCCTTCCTGCGCAGGCCGGAAATGCTGGGCAGCCTGATCGCCTACTGGCACAACCACCCCTCGCTGAGTTATCTGTTCTCGGGCATGTTCATCGGACCGACCAGCCAGGCGCCGCGGGTGGACGAGGCGCGCAACGACCAGCTCTACGAGCTGGAAATCGCGCTGCGCGAAATCGCCGCCAACCGCGAAAAATACGGCCAGGACATGCCGCCCTGGATCGTGGACCGCACCTTGCGCAACATCCTGGTCGACGTGACCGGCAACACGCACCGCAGCGAGTTCTGCATCGACAAGATGTATTCGCCCGACTCGGCCACCGGCCGCCTCGGCCTGCTGGAACTGCGCGCGTTCGAGATGCCGCCGCACGCCCGCATGAGCATCGTGCAGCAGTTGCTGCTGCGCGCGCTGGTGGCACGTTTCTGGAACAAGCCTTACCACGGCCGCATGACGCGCTGGGGCACCGAACTGCACGACCGCTTTCTGCTGCCGGGTTTTGTGCGCATGGATTTTGCCGACGTGCTGACCGAACTCAATGAAGCCGGCTACGCCTTCGACATGGCCTGGTTCGAGCCGCATTTCGAGTTCCGCTTCCCGATGATCGGCCAGGTCAAGGCCAACAGCATCGAGCTGACCCTGCGCAGCGCGCTGGAGCCCTGGCATGTGATGGGCGAGGAAGGCTCGTCCGGCGGCACCGTGCGTTATGTGGACTCCTCGCTGGAACGCGTCGAGGTCCATGTCACCGGCCTCAACGACAACCGCTACGTCATCACCGCCAACGGTCGCGCGCTGCCGCTGCAGAGCACCGGCACCGTCGGCGAATACGTGGCTGGCGTGCGTTACAAGGCCTGGAACCCACCCTCGGCCCTGCACCCGTCGATCGGCGTGCATGCGCCGCTGACCTTCGACATCGTCGACACCTGGATGGAACGCTCGCTGGGTGGTTGCCAGTACCACGTGGCGCATCCGGGCGGCCTGAGCTACGACACCCTGCCCGTCAATTCGTACGAAGCCGAAAGCCGGCGCCTGAACCGCTTTTTCCAGATGGGCCACACAGCGGGCAAGATGCGCGTACAGCCGGCGCAGCCGAGCCGGGAGTTTCCGTTCACGCTGGACCTCCGCTAACGCGTACAGCCCGCGTCTGTCTTGCGGCAACAACACCCGTGACCCCTGACCGTGTGATCGTGCGCTGAACCGCGTCCCGATGCCGCCTGCATGGCCTGCAAGGTAAGCATAAAGGCATACTTGGACCACCGTGGATTACAACAACTCCCTTTTTGCAGCGGCTGCGCTGGATGCACCTGGCGATCTGGCGCTGGCCCTGGCGTTGCCGGCTTCCGCCGGCCATTTTGATGAGTTGCACGGCCGGACCCTGGACAAGGCCCCGCCCGTGCCCAGCCAGATGCAGGGCCAGAGTCAAAGCCACACCCCACAAATGCTGCAGTTGGCGGGCGGCGCCGTTTCGCCCGCGCCAGCACGCGACCCCGGCCCAACGGCTGCCACGGCGGCAAGCCTGGCGCCCGACTGGAGCCGATTTTTCAACTTTCTCGGCGGCGACGGTTTTGACGACCTCAACCACCGCACGGCCAACCTGCAACGCCAGATCCGCGACAACGGCGTGACCTACAACGTCTATGCCGACGCCAACGGCCCGCAGCGGCCCTGGTCGCTGGACCTGTTTCCGCTGATCCTGTCGGCACAGGACTGGGCGCAGATCGCCACCGGTGTGCAGCAGCGCGCCCGTCTGCTGGAGCGCATCCTGGCCGACGTGTACGGCCCCCAGCAGCTGCTGGCGCTGGGCCTGCTGCCGGCTGCGCTGGTGCAGGGCCACCCCGGCTACCTGCGCGCCATGCACGGCGTGCGGCCGGCCGGCGGCACTTTTCTGCACATCGCCGCCTTCGATCTGGCGCGCGGGCCCGACGGGCGCTGGTGGGTGGTCTCGCAACGCACGCAGGCGCCCTCGGGCCTGGGTTACCTGCTGGAAAACCGCCTGGCGATCTCGCGGCTGTTCCCCGAGGCCTTTCGCGAACTGAAGGTGCAACGCCTGGCCGCTTCCTACAAGGCACTGGTCGACGGCATGAAGGCGGCCAGCCCGGCGCCTGCGCGCGGTGAGGAAAGCCGCATCGTGCTGCTCACTCCCGGCCCCTACAACGAGACCTATTTCGAACATGCCTACCTCGCGCGTTACCTCGGCCTGACCCTGGTGGAAGGCAGCGACCTGCTGGTGCGCGACGACAAGCTTTACCTCAAGACCCTGCAGGGCCTGGAGCCGGTGCACGGCCTGCTCAAGCGCCTGGACGACGAGTTTCTGGACCCGCTGGAGCTGCGTTCGGACTCCACGCTCGGCGTGCCCGGCCTGCTGCAGGCGATACGCGCTGGCAACGTGCTGGTGGCCAACGCGCCGGGCTCGGCCTTTCTCGAATCCAGCGCGCTGCTGGGCTTTCTGCCGGCCCTGTCGCGCCACCTGCTCGACGAGCCGCTGGCCCTGCCTTCGCTGGCCACCTGGTGGTGCGGCGAGCAGGCGGCACTGCAGGCCGTGCTGCCGCGCCTGAAGGAATGTGTCATCAAGGGCACCTACCCCGAGACGGGCATTGAATCGGTTATTGGGCAGACACTGTCGCGCCGCGAACTCGATGAATGGGCCGGCCGTCTGGTCCGGCGCAACGAAGACTACACGGTGCAGGCCTATCTGCCACTGTCGCAGACGCCGACCTGGCAGGGCCAGAGAATCGCCCCGCGCTCCACCATGCTGCGGGTGTTCGCGGTGGCCGACGGCGCAGGTTCCTGGCAGGTTCTCCCCGGCGGGCTTGCGCGGCTGGCCGGCCCCAATGACAAGATTGCCTCGATGCAGCAAGGCGGCAGCAGCGCCGATGTGTGGGCGCTGGCCGCGGCCGCAGCACCAGCCTCGGCGACACCGGGCCGAACCGCCGACCCGGCGGCAGCCTGCACCAACGCAGCGCCGCTGTCACCGGCGGGGGCGGAGCCCGGTGCTGTGCCGCGTGCCATCACGCGCACCGTGCACAAGCCCCCGGTCACCAGCCGCGCCGCCGAAAACCTGTTCTGGCTCGGCCGTTACACCGAGCGCACCGAAAACGCCATCCGCATGGCCCAGCTGACCCTGCAGTCGCTCAACGGTGAAGACCAGTCTTCCCAGCCGCTGCTGGGCTGGCTGTCCGAGCTGGCCGTGAAAAACGGCCTGGTGATGGACTCGGTGCCGCCGGCCACACAGTCGCGCCGCGTGTTCGAACGCTCGCTGATGGCCAGCCTGGCCGATACCGGTCAGGCCACCAGCGTCGGCTACAGCCTGCGGGCGCTCAAGGGTGCGGCGTCAGCGGTGCGCGAGCGGCTGTCTCAGGAACAGTGGCATGTGATCATGCGCGCCGAGGCCGATTTCTTCTCGCGCTGCAAAGCCTTCAGCGGACCCGACCACCCGGCGTCTCAGGCGCTCGAATACTCATCGGTCGAAGCCCTCGCGGCGCTCGAATCGGCCAGCGGCTTCCTGGCCGCCATGACCGGCGCGCAAACCGACCGCATGAGCCGCGACGACGGCTGGCGCCTGCTCAGCACGGGCCGCCATATCGAGCGGCTGAACACGCTGGCGTCCTCGCTGATCCTGGGTTTTGAAACCGGCGCCGTGTTCGACGAAGGCGGCTTCGGGGCCATCCTCGCGCTGTTCGACAGCACCATCACCTTCCACGCCCAGTACCAGCAGCAACGCGATGTGCCGGCGCTGCTGGACCTGCTGGTGCTGGACCGCGACAACCCGCGCTCACTCGGCTGGGTCACCCAGACGCTGCGCGGGCGCCTCGCGCGCCTGGCCGAAAACACCGTGGGCGCACCGCAACCGGCGCCCGATTTGACGCCGGCCCTGCCCGACCCCGGCAACTGGCTGCTCAGCGAGCTGTGTACCCCTGCTCCCGGCGCGCCGGACAGCGAACCGTATGCGGGCCTGCTGGCGCAGCTCGAGCTTTGCTGCAGCGCCGCCTTCGAGCTGTCGGACACGCTGAGCCGGCGCTACTTCAGCCACGTGGCTCCAGACGAACACAGTCTGGGCGCCTGAACCCTGCCACCGGCTGCAACCCTTCCCATTTTTCCCGCCATGCTGCTTCACCTTGTTCACGAGACGCGTTATGCGTACAGCCCCACCGTGGAAAGTGCCCACCATATGCTGCACCTCAAGCCTGCCAGCCATGCCGGTCAGCAACTGCTGCGCCACCAGGTGACGATCAACCCGCAACCGGCTCGGTTGCAGGAACGGACCGACGTGTATGGCAACACCCGCAGCTATTTCTCGCTGCACACGCCGCATGACAGGCTGACCGTGGTGGCCGACAGCATTGTCTCCACCCTGGCGCTTGCCGCAGCGCCGGAAGACGCCCCGGCAGGCCTGCCCTGGGAACAGGTGCGTGAGCAGTTTCGCTACCACGCCGGCGCCGCCTATGACAGTGCCTGCGAATTCATCTTCGCCTCACCCTATATCCCGCGCGACGAGGCGTTTGCCGAATTTGCCCGGCCCAGCTTCACGCCCGGGCGACCCCTGCCCGAAGCGGCGCAGGACCTGATGGAGCGCATCCACTCGGGCATGGTGTACGACAGCGAGAGCACCGAGGTCGGCACGCAGGCGCTGGAGGCGCTGCAACTGGGCAAGGGCGTGTGCCAGGACTTTGCCCACATCATGGTCGCCTGCTGCCGCGCCATGGGTGTGCCCGCGCGTTACGTCAGCGGCTACCTGCTGACCACGCCGGCACCCGGCCAGCCGCGCCTGATCGGCAGCGATGCCTCCCATGCCTGGGCCTCGGTGTACTGCCCGGTGGAAAGCGAAGCCGGCGGCCTGGCGCTGGCCGAAGACCAGAGCCCAGGCGTCTGGCTGGACTTCGACCCCACCAACAACCGCGCGCCGGGCGAGGACTATGTCACGCTGGCCACGGGCCGCGATTTCCTCGACGTCTCGCCGATGCGCGGTGTGATCCGTGGCGGCGCACGCCACGTGCTGGACGTGGCCGTGACGATGACGCCCATTGACAAACTGCCGGAACTGAACTGAACTGAACTGAACCGAGTGTTCCATGCCCGGCGGCGGGCAGGCATGCCGGCGCTAGAATCTTTCGAACGGCCCACCCCAGGCGCTACTTTTTTTGTAGCTGCTGGCGCCCGTCCGGTATGGGCTGAAGCCATATTTCACTATCAGCCCCCGATTTATCCACCTGCAGGAGCATTTCATGACCACCCCCACCGGCCCGATCTACGACAAGCTGAAAAACCTGGGCATCACCCTGCCACCGGTCTCCACGCCTGCCGCCGCCTATGTGCCTTTTGTGCGAACCGGCTCGCTGGTGTTCCTGTCTGGCCACATCGCCAAAAAGGATGGCAAGCCCTGGGTGGGCCAGCTTGGCAAAAACATGGGCACGGACGAAGGCAAGCTGGCGGCGCGCGCGATCGCCATTGACCTGATGGGCACATTACATGCCGCAGTCGGCGATCTGGGCAAGGTCAAGCGCATCGTCAAGCTGATGAGCCTGGTCAACTCGACCGGCGACTTCACCGAGCAACACCTGGTGACCAACGGCGCCAGCGAACTGTTCGGCGAGGTGTTCGGCACGGCCGGCGCCCACGCCCGCAGCGCATTCGGCGTGGCGCAGATTCCGATGGGTGCCTGCGTCGAGATCGAGCTGATTGCCGAACTGGAATAAGCACACCCCGTGGAGGCTTCGCCTCCTCCCCCTTGCAGGGGCGGGCGCCACACGCCCGGCAAAGCCGGATCGCGGCCCCCGCTTGCAATGCGGTGCGGCAGCCTCTTCACCGTTCGGGCTGAGCCTGTCGAAGCCTGCCCGCGTGGTGAAGACCCTTCGACAGGCTCAGGGCGAACGGTCAAGCCAGCGACACCCGCTGCCTCCTCGCAGCCTTAAAATCAATCGTCCCCGAAGCGATTCGAGGCAAGCGTTCTCAGGGCGGGGCGAAATTCCCCACCGGCGGTGTTTGCGTTCACGCGCATCAGCCCGCGAGCGCCCGGCCTCTTCACGGAAGCCGGGGTCAGCAGATTCGGTTCAACTCCGAAGCCGACGGTCACAGTCCGGATGAAAGAGAGCGCGAAGTCCATGGCTCCGCCGTGGGCTGGCGCCTGCGCGCCTGCCTGCCTGCGGGCCACAGACTCGTGCGCCCTGAATTTCGGTAACCGTTTTCAGGAGAAGTTCATGAGCCAGCGACATCCCCCCATCCACACTCTGGCGACGGTGCCGGGCAGGTTCTGTTTCATCCAGGCTGCCTGGCACGCTGATATCGTCAACCAGGCGCGCGATGCGTTTCTGGCAGAAATGGCCGGGCACGGCGTGCCGGCGCAAAACATCGACTTGCTGGAGGTGCCGGGCGCTTTCGAGATTCCGCTGCACGCGCAACAGCTGGCGCGTTCAGGGCGCTACGTTGCCATCGTCGCCTGCGGCCTGGTGGTGGACGGCGGCATCTACCGCCACGAGTTTGTCGCCGATGCCGTGATCAGCGGCCTGATGCGGGTGCAACTGGACACCGGCGTGCCCGTGTTTTCAGCCGTACTCACGCCGCAGCACTTTCATGCGCACGAAGAGCATCAGCGCTTTTTCCGTGATCACTTTGTCATCAAGGGCCAGGAGGTCGCGCAGGCCTGCCTGCGGACCGTGGCCAGCCTGCAGCAAGTGCAGGCCTTGCAAACCGCGTGAGTCTTACCTGAACGCCTGCTGCAGCAAAACCAGCAAGCGCGCAAAGGCCTGCTCGCGGGCGGCGGGGTTGGAGCCAACGTGTACGCCCTGCCCCGGGTGAACACCGTTCGGCACGTCCTTGCGCAGCCGCACCTCGCCCACCGGGTTGTCAAAGTCGTGATAACTGCCGGCGTAAACATTGACTTCAGCGCCTGCCGCCATGCCCAGCTCGACACAAGGGCCGGGCGGGGTCCAGTCGTCTTTTTCGCCAAGCATCAACACCAGTGGCACGGCGCGGCGGTAGCCCGCCTTGAGCGCAGCGGCGCAGCCCGGGTAAAACGCCACCGCCAGCGCCGGCGGGGCCACCTGGCTGCGCACCTCGGCCCGCGACAGGTCGGTGGCCGCCAGCACGGCGCTGCCGCCATGCGACCAGCCGAGCAAGGCCAGTTTGCCGTCCACAGCCCAAGGCTGCGCTGCCACCCAG
Organism: Polaromonas sp.; assembly: GCF_029945685.1. Taxonomy (GTDB): domain Bacteria; phylum Pseudomonadota; class Gammaproteobacteria; order Burkholderiales; family Burkholderiaceae_C; genus Polaromonas. The sequence continues at coordinate 487,600 of NZ_JAQSDA010000020.1, forward strand.
GCCAGCGTCGCCAGAGCATCGGCGCGGCGCTGGGTCTGGTCGATGCGGCGCGTGCCGATTTTCTGGGTACACAGTTCAGCCTCACCGCGCGGGCTCAAGCTGTCGGGAAAAACGGCGGCATAACTCTGCCCAACCAGCCAATCGGCCATGGCCTGGTGCCGCGCATTGAACAGGCCCTTGCGCGCGCCCTGGCTGGCGTACAGCCCGCCACAACCGTGCAGGGCCACCACACTGCCGCGCGGCAGGGCGCCCGGGGGCAAATACACCCAGGCCTTGATGAGGGTGCCGTCGTGGCTGAGGTAGCTGGCGACCTGCGGCGCGGCGGCAGAGGAGCCTCCCACCGCCGTAACACATACCAAAAGTGCCGCCAGCCCTTTAAACATATGCACGGACAGCTACTGATTCGATAGCAATCCGGCGTACCGGCTTAGGCCCGATCAGCCACCCAGGGCTGCACCGAGGCCAGCGCCGCCGGCAGTTTGGACGCATCGGTGCCGCCGGCCATGGCCATGTCGGCCTTGCCGCCGCCCTTGCCGCCGACCTGCTGGGCGACAAAGTTGACCAGTTCGCCGGCCTTGACCCTGCCCACGCTGTCGGCGGTCACGCCGGCTGCGATCTGGACCTTGTCGCCATCCACAGCGGCGAGCACGATCACCGCGGTCTTGAGCTTGTCCTTGAGCTTGTCCATGGTGTCGCGCAAGGTCTTGGCGTCGGCGCCTTCGAGCCTGGCGGCCAGCACCTTCAGCCCCTTGACATCCACCGCTTGCGAGATCAGCTCGTCGCCCTGCGCTGAAGCCAGCTTGCCCTTGATAGCCGTCAGTTCTTTCTCCAGATCGCGCATCTGCTCGAGCAGGCCGCTGACGCGGGCCGGCACTTCATGCGGGGTCACCTTGAGCGTTCCAGCCACGCCGCCCAGGGTGGCTTCCATGGCCTGCACGTAGTTGAGCGCCGCCAGGCCGGTGACGGCCTCGATACGGCGCACGCCCGCCGCCACGCCGCCTTCGGCCGTGATGGTGAAAAAGCCGATGTCACCCGTGCGCGCCACATGCGTGCCGCCGCACAGCTCCTTGCTCGAGCCAATGCTCAGCACACGCACCTTGTCGCCGTATTTCTCGCCAAACAGCATCATGGCGCCGGTTTTCTGGGCGGCTTCCATGTCCATCACGCTGGCGTCGGTGGCGGCGTTCGCGAGGATCTCGGCGTTGACGCGCGCTTCAATCTCGCGAATCTGTTCATCGGTCACCGGTGCGTTGTGGGCGAAGTCGAAGCGGGTTTTTTCGGCATCGACCAGCGAGCCCTTTTGCTGCACGTGGTCGCCCAGCACTTCACGCAAGGCCTTGTGCATCAGGTGGGTGGCGCTGTGGTTGCGCACGGTGGCGGCGCGCAAGGCCAGGTTGACCCGAGCCGAGACATGGTCGCCAACGTTCAGCGTGCCCTGCGCCACGCTGCCGTGGTGGCCGTAGACATCGGCCTTGATCTTGAGCGTGTCGCCAACCTCGAAGTGGGCCGAGCCGCTGACAAGCTCGCCCTGGTCGCCGACCTGGCCGCCGCTTTCGGCATAAAACGGGGTGTTGTCCAGCACCACCACGCCTTGCTGGCCGGTCTTGAGCGCTGCCACCGAGACGCCGTCGGCGTACAGGGCCACAATTTTCCCGCTGGACTCCAGGGCTTCGTAGCCGGTGAATACATTGCCTTCGCCGGCGTATTCGAGCGCGCGGTCCATCTTGAATTTTCCTGCGGCGCGCGCCTGGTTTTTCTGCTTGTCCATGGCCGCGGTGAAGCCGGCCTCGTCCACCTCGACGCCGCGCTCGCGGCAGACGTCGGCCGACAGGTCCAGCGGAAAACCGTAGGTGTCGTGCAGCTTGAAGGCGACATCGCCAGGTAACTTAAGCCCGGACCAATTTCGAGCCAAAGGATACAAGTTGGGCTGCCCAGGTAATACCTTGTCAAACTGCCGCTTTGCCTCCGGTAGCTGATCCTCGTCTACCACAACGAAAATTGCAGGGTCTTTGCTATCTTGAACATAGCCCGTATAAAACGGGTAGTCACAGTCACCGTATCTCGTAAGACTTTCGCTAAGGGTGTATTTAGGAAAACTGCTTCTTACTTGTTGGATATCCAGTGCCCGATCCAGGATGTCCATGCCAGTAGCTAGAGTCTCGAAAAAGCGCTCTTCCTCCGCCTTGAGCACGGCCGTGATGCGCTTCTCGTCGGTCTTGAGCTTGGGATAGGCATCACCCATGAGTCCGGCCAGGTCGTGCACCAGCTTGTGGAAAAACGGCGTCTTCTTGCCCAGTTTGTAGCCATGGCGGATCGCGCGGCGGATGATGCGGCGCTGCACATAACCCCGACCTTCGTTGGACGGGTTGACACCGTCGCTCACCAGGAAGGCGGTGGCGCGGATGTGGTCGGCGATGACGCGCAGGGATTTGTTGCCCAGGTCCTTCTCGCCGGTTTCGCGGGAAGCGGCCTTGATCAGCGCATCAAAGATGTCAATTTCATAATTGCTGTGCACATGCTGCAGGATGGCGGCCAGGCGCTCCAGCCCCATGCCGGTGTCCACGCAGGGTGCGGGCAGCGGCGTCACCGAGCCGTCTTCGGCCATGTTGAACTGCATGAACACGTTGTTCCAGATCTCGATGAAGCGGTCGCCGTCTTCATCGGGGCTGCCGGGTGGTCCGCCGGGAATATGGTCGCCGTGGTCGTAGAAAATTTCGGAGCACGGCCCGCAGGGGCCGGTGTCGGCCATCATCCAGAAGTTGTCGGACTTGTAGCGCCCGCCCTTGTTGTCGCCGATGCGGATCACGCGCTCGGGCGGCAGGCCGATCTCTTTGGTCCAGATGTCGTAGGCCTCGTCGTCCTCTTCATAAACCGTGGCCAGCAGCCGCTCGGGTGGCAACTTGTAGACCTCGGTCAGCAGCTCCCAGGCCCACTTGAGCGATTCACGCTTGAAGTAGTCGCCAAAGCTCCAGTTGCCCAGCATCTCGAAGAAGGTGTGGTGGCGGGCGGTGTAACCGACGTTTTCCAGGTCGTTGTGTTTGCCGCCCGCCCGCAGGCAGGCCTGCACCGAGGCCGCGCGCACATAGGAACGCTTGTCGGTGCCGAGGAACACGTCCTTGAACTGCACCATGCCCGAGTTGGTGAACATCAGCGTCGGGTCGTTGCCGGGCACCAGCGAGCTGGACGGCACCACGGTGTGGCCCTTGGACGCGAAAAAGTCCAGAAAGGTCTTGCGGATGTCGGCGACAGTGAAAGTGGGTGTGCTCATGTTTTGTTGGTTGCTGATGACGCCGGCCCCTGCCAGGCCCGGGCCCGGAGCGGCCGACCGCACCTGGATGCTTGATTTGCCTGAACCCTTGATTATAAGTTTTGCCCGCTGCCCCTGCCGCCTGCCCTGCGCCAAAGTGCCTGACGCGCTATGCTTGCAGCTTGTTGCCAATGCGCCGCTTCCGGCGGCCGCTTTCGAAAGAGACACCCATGGACATGAAAACCTCCCCCCTCTCGCTGCTCAAAGACCCCAGCCTGCTCAAGACCGACGCCCTGATCAATGGCCAGTGGGTCAAGGGCAGCTCGCGTTTTGACGTGAACGACCCCGCCACCGGCCTCAAGCTGGCCGACGTGGCCAATCTGGGCGCCAAGGACGCCGAAGCAGCCATCGCCGCCGCCAACGCCGCCTGGCCGGCGTGGCGCAGCAAGACCGGCAAGGAGCGCCACGCGATTTTGCTCAAGTGGTACCAGCTCCTGATGGCCAACGTTGAGGACCTGGGCCGCATCATGACCGCCGAACAGGGCAAACCGTTTGCCGAAGCCAAGGGTGAAGTCACTTATGGCGCCAGCTTTGTCGAGTGGTATGCCGAAGAAGCCAAACGCGTCAACGGTGAAACCCTGCCCCAGTTCGACAACAACCGCCGCCTGATGGTGCTGAAGCAGCCGATCGGCGTCTGCGCCGCCATCACGCCCTGGAACTTCCCGCTGGCCATGATCACGCGCAAGGTGGCGCCGGCATTGGCCGCCGGCTGCCCGGTGGTCATCAAGCCCGCCGAACTGACACCGCTGACGGCGCTGGCCGCTGCCGAACTGGCCATGCGCGCCGGTATCCCGGCCGGTGTGCTCAATGTGCTGACGACCGACGAAAGCGCGGCGGTCGGCAAGGTCTTCTGCGCCAGCGACATCGTGCGCCACATCAGCTTCACCGGCTCCACCGAGGTCGGCCGCATCCTGATGGCGCAAAGCGCGCCCTCGATCAAGAAACTCGCGCTGGAGCTCGGCGGCAACGCGCCCTTCATCGTGTTTGACGATGCCGACGTGGACTCGGCCGTCGAAGGCGCGATGGCCAGCAAATACCGCAATGCCGGACAGACCTGCGTCTGCGCCAACCGCATCTATGTGCAGGACGGCGTGTACGACCAGTTCGTCGAAAAATTCGCCGCCAAGGTCAAGGGGCTCAAGGTCGGCAACGGCTTCGAGGACGGCGTGGTGCAGGGCCCGCTGATCGAGGACTCGGCGGTCGAGAAAGTGCAGCGCCATGTGGACGATGCGATTGCCAAGGGCGGCAAGCTGCTCGCCGGCGGCAAAAAACTCAATGGCCAGTTTTTCGAGCCCACCGTGATCTCCGAGGCCACCGGCGACATGCTGTGCGCCAAAGAGGAAACCTTTGGCCCGTTTGCACCGGTGTTCCGCTTCAAACATGAGCAGGAAGCGATTGACGCGGCCAACAACACCGAGTTCGGCCTGGCCAGCTACTTCTACAGCCGCGACATCGGCCGCATTTACCGCGTCGCCGAGGCGCTGGAATACGGCATGGTCGGCATCAATGCCGGCGTGATCGCCACCGAGCATGTGCCCTTTGGTGGCGTCAAGCAGTCGGGTCTGGGCCGCGAAGGCTCCAGCCACGGCATGGACGAGTACCTGGAAATGAAATACCTGTGCCTGGGAGACATCCTCAAATGAACCGCCGCCTTTTTATCCATGCCGGTGTCGCGGTCGCAGGCGCTACGTTTTTAATAGCTGCTGGCGCCCAGGGGGTGGGGGCTGCAGGCCAAAAACGCCACAAACTCGTGATCCAGGTCAGTGACAACGACCCAGCCAAATGGAACCTCGCCCTGAACAATGCCAAAAACGTGCAGGACGACGTTGGGGCCGCCAACGTGGACATTGCCATCGTGGCCTACGGTCCGGGCATAGGCATGCTCAAGCTGGAGTCGCCCGTGGGCCCGCGTATTGCCGAGGCACTGAAAGCCAATGTGCGCGTGGTGGCATGTGAAAACACCATGCGCGGTGCGAAGCTGACGAGGGACGACATGCAGTCCGGCATCAGCTACGTTCCTGCCGGGGTGACCGAGATCATGAAGAAACAGGGCGAAGGCTGGGCTTATTTGCGGCCCTGAGCGTTTTTGCCTGGCAGTTCACTTTTATAATCGGGTCGTGCTTCCAGCCTGAATGCGGGTGTAGTTCAATGGTAGAACTTTTGCTTCCCAAGCAAATAGCGTGGGTTCGATTCCCATCACCCGCTCCACATTTTCCCCACCCCGGCAGCCGGCCGGCGTGACTTCAAGCGGCGACAGCCGGGCTGTCAACCACCACCGCGCCCAAGGTAAAGTAAAAGGTCGCGCCCAGCCCTTCGGCCGCCTCGGCCCACACCCGCCCCCCATGCCGCTCAATGACGCGCTTGACGGTGGCCAGCCCGATGCCGGTGCCTGCGTAGTCGGTGGAGGAGTGCAAGCGCTGGAAGGTGCCAAACAACTTGTCGGCGTAAGCCATATCGAAGCCGGCGCCATTGTCCCTGACGAAATAGACAGCCTCGCCATCCGTGCCCGTTTTGCACCCCACGTCGATGCGCGCCAGCGGCTGCATGGATGTGAACTTCCAGGCGTTGCCCAGCAGGTTCTGGATCACCACGGAGAGCAGGAGCGGGTCGCCCAGCACCAGCAGGTTCTCCTGAATGTGGATCTCCACCACGCGCTCCGGCTCCCGCTCGCGGCACGCCTGAACCACCTGCCGGGCAATTTTTGCCAGATCCACGGGTCCCGCACGCAGCGGATCCCGCGACAGCTTGGCCAGCGACAACAGGCCTTCGATCAGTTCCCCCATCTGGCGCGTGCCGGCACGGATGCGGCTGAGGTAATGTTTTCCCTGAGCCCCGACTTTTTCCGACGCCATGCGTTCTATCAGCTGGCTGAAACCGTCAATGGTGTTGAGCGGTGAACGCAGGTCGTGCGACACGGAATACGAAAACGCTTCCAGCTCGCGATTCAGGGCTTCGAGTTGCGAGGTGCGCTGCCGTACCCGCTCCTCCAGTTCGGCATTGAGGCGCAGGATGCTTTCCTGGGCCTGCTTGCGCTCGGTGATGTCCTGGGTCGAGCCGTGCAGGCGGATGACCTTGCCGCTGTCATCACGCACCACTTCGCCAATGACCCTGACCCAGACCCGGCGTCCGCCAGCAGAGGTGATCTCCAGCTCTTCATCGAAGGGCGCCCCAGTGTCAATACACGCCTGGACCACTGCTTCTATTCTCCCGCGCCACTCCGGCGATCCATAAAACTCCAGCGCCTGCTCCAGGGAGGGACGGGTGCCGGGCGGCACCTCGTGAATGTTGCAGACTTCGTCGGACCAGACCACATGATTCCCCGGCAGATCCAGCATCCAGCCGCCAATCCGCGCGGTGCGCCCGGCAATCCTGAGCAGCGCCTCGCTCTGGCGCAGCTTGTCCTGGATCGCCCGGCGCTCCGTGATGTCTTCAGTCACCGAAATGATGTGCGTGGCCTCGCCCGACAACGACCGCACCATGGACACCGTCGAATGAACCCATACGGCCGAGCCATCCTTTTTTACATACCGTTTTTCGTCCGAAAAGCTCTCCAGCTCGCCGGCCAGCATCCGGTCCCTCTGCGCGGCATAACGCGCCCGGTCATCGGGGTGGGTCAACTCGCGCGTATCCATCGCCTGCAACTCGGCCTCGGAGTAGCCCACGATGGCGTAGTAGGCGGGGTTGGCCATCAGGAAGCGTCCGTCCGGCGTGTTCATCACGATGCCTGAGGCCGCGGTGCCAAACATCAGCTGAACCATGTCCTGGCTGACCTTGAGCTGCTGCTGCGCCTCGGTGCGCCGCAAGACTTCGGTTTGAAGCTGTCGGGTGCGCTCGCGAACACTGCGGCGCATCTGCAGATTCCACAGAAGCGCCAGGGTCAGCAGGGTACCAACACCAAACACCGCGCCGGCCAGCCATCGCACGAGGTCAGGATGCAGGCCCGTCTGCGGCTCGAACATCAGCCCTGCCAGGGAGTAGTCCACCTTGACCATGCCCAGACTCGCCAGCGTCCGGGCGATGGAGTCCAGCCGGCCGGGGTTCAGGTGCCCGATCTCCACCACATCGGGCAACACCAATGGCCGCATCTGCATCGCTTCGTCCAGCAGGGTCTCGCGGGTCAGGCCCCGCTGCCGGACACCTTTCATGCCCGTGATCAGATCGGCGATTTCCTGTTCGTGGGTGAAGGCATATTCCCAACCCTTGCGGGTGGCGCGCAGGAAGGCGGCGGTACGTTCGGGCGCGTTTCCTGCCTGAGCCTCCGTCGTGAAGAGAATGTCGCCATAAAAATCGACGCCGTAGTCCAGGCTGCGCATGGTCGCAGGCGCCACACCGCGAGCGCGAAGCAAGGCGGGCTCCACCGTCGAATAGGCGGACATGGCGTCTACCCTGCCCTCGATCAGGTCCTCAAGCGACCAGGACTGCGGGACGATGTTGACGCGCTGGGGGTCGATGCCCTCGCGCTTGAGCACGGCGCGCAGCTGAGTGCTGCCCTGGCCGTCCGAGAGCATCACCTTGGCGCCGACCAGGTCACTGGGGGAGCGAATCCGGCGGTCCGCCCGGCTCATGATGACGTAGGGCGAGTGCTGGAATATCGCAGCCAGCGCTACCAGCGGCTGCCCGTTGATACGGTTGATCAGCAGATCGGAGTCGCCAATGCCGTATTGCGCGTCGCCCTTGAGAACCGTGGCAATCACCGGCCGCCCTGCACCACCCTCGCGAATGGTGACGTCCAGCCCTTCATCACGGTAAAAGCCCTTTGCCAGGGCTGCGTAATAGCCGGCAAACTGGAACTGGTGCAGCCATTTGAGCTGCAGGGTGACGCGTTCGGGTGCTTTGGCGTCGGGGGCTGCATGCACCGGGGCGGTGCAGAAAATGGAAAGGGCGATGACCGAAATAAAGGCCGTGGCCGCTGTCAGCCGCCTCGCCGGATTCAGCAAGAGCTTGGGCGAGGGGCTCGGGGGAAACATCGTGGATTCAGTCTAGCATGCGTGTGTCTTGTTCCGAGGGGAGAAGCTTCTTTCAGTGACTCGGTACACGCTCTGCTCTATATAGCTACAGGCCACCAGCTGGAGCGGAATGTGGCCATGAATACCGCATAGCAGGGATTCGGGCAGTACCGGCGGACCGGGTAAGCGAACTTGGTGTCTCACGGCAGATGGTTCCAGTACTTTGGACTCAAGTTCAGCGGCATACACTGGAATACCCCATCTTGACGCTCGGCTGAAATAAAAAAACCGGGCAGCGTGCCCGGTTTTTCACTCGCCCAGCCTTTACAGAGGTTTGCAGAGAACGAAGCCAGGCGTAGCTTCAACGTAGTTAGTAGCAGCGCCAGGTGCCGCGGCGGGAGGCGCTGCGGCAATCACTGCACGAATATCACCGGTGTTGCTCACACCGTCATCCAGCAGGCGGTCCAAGGCACCAGCTTGCTTGCCGTTCAAATTGTTCAGGCAAACGACATTTCGGGCGCCAAAACCGAATACCGTATTTGTCAGGCCAACCAAACCACCAGCAGCGCTCGAGGGCAGAGTCACATCTGCCGCATTGCCCTCAATGAAACCAGCGAAGCGCAGAGCCCGAATCGCCTGGGTATTTTCGGTGCCAGCCGCCGCTGCGAAGGGGTTGACGCCAGCAGCACCAATCAAGTTGTTAGATGCTGCAACAGCGACAAGTGCCGGACCGGCAGCCCAACCCCGACTGGCGATGGCCGCAGCCGTCAGGTCATCACCCGGGACGCCGCGATAACGATCCTGATAGCTGGCGACAACAGCAGTCATGCTGTTCAGATCTTTTGCCATACTTTTGGTCCGGGAACTTTCAATCAGTTCCTGTCCCTTGAGCACACCTGCCAGAAGCAGACCAACAATCACCAGCACGATCGCAATCTCAACCAGTGTGAAACCGCCCTGTTTTTTCAATGTTTTCATTGATGACTCCAAAATAATTACGCGACGCGGGATGCATCGGTAATGAAATGTATCTTTTGTTTTCGAATTGAAGGAGTCAGGAACTTTTACATGGGAGCCGCAGCGTCACCCGCAGGCCTTCGCCCAGTCGTTCTGCGGAAAGTTCACCCCCTGCTAACTGGGCCTGCTTGCGCGCCTGGTACATCCCCAGACCCCGGTTGACAGCGCCGGAACTGGCCCAGGGCTCAAACAGCTTGTCGAGCGCAATTTCCAGCGGCAGATGGGGCGTTTCAAAATGCACCGCGATGTGGGACCCTTCGTCCACAACCACAACCCGGCAATGTGCCGCTACCTGACGCGCGCGAGAGAGGTTGGAGACATTGCCCAGCACATTGTCGAGAACCGTGGCGAGCGCCGCGCCGTCCCATTGCAGCCACGCGCCCCCCTCCAGTTCAATGGCGACCTGATGCAGCAGACCGGCCTGGCGAACGTGTTCGTCCAGGTCCAGCATGTCAGGCTCGTGTTCTTCCAGGGGAGCCAAGGGCGCCGAAAGCGAAGCCTGCCAGGTGGGATTGAGCAGGGCCTGCGCCATGCGTTCGGCCCGGTTGGCCGCCATGGGTGCATTGCTGCGAAGGCGTCGCGCACGCGCCATCAGGGTCTGGTCGTCTTCTGCCCCCGCAAAGTCTTCCGCCACCAGTTGCACCCATTGGGCCAGGTTGCGCATGTCGTGCTGGAGAAAAACGCCTACCCGCGCACGCTGGCTGACCGCGGCCACCAGCGCCAGTTGGCGGGCCGCCAGGGCACCTTGCAGCATGGCAAACAGCACCTCGGCGGCCTGTACGGCAAACAGGTAGCGTTCACCGCGCAAGCCCTTCAGGCCAATGCGAAAGTCCAATGAGATATCGTCAAACTGAAAACTCTGACAAAGGACGCGGTCATCAAAACGCCGCTCGCTCCGCGCACCGGGCACTGCCGCACCGTGCACAATCGCCGGAATGGGCGGGCCCATGCGGGTGAAGACCGGCGAGCCATACCAGCTCCCCCGCCAGTCCATGCTGACCAGGCCCAGCTGCGCAAGCGTGTGCTGATGCCGCACCAGCGTGCCCAGCAAGTCATCATGCAAGGCCTCGCGCAAGGCCAGCAGCTGGTCCATGCGCTGGCGATGCAGACGGCTCAGGTGGCGCAGCCAGATCATCGTGAACCCCACGCTCAAGCCAGCCACCACCAGGGCCACGGCCGCGTCGTACAAGTCGTTCACGACGCCGCTCTTTCAATGCCGAACTTCTTCATGAAGTAATAAAGATGCTCCCGCGTCAGCCCCAGCTTGCGGGACGCCTGGGCCACATTGAACTGGGTATCAGCTAAAACGGACCGCACCAGCTTTTCCTGCGCAGCCTCGCCGAACTCCCTGACGCCTTCCCCAATCGGTGCGGTCAGCGTCATGCGCGCCTGCCCGTCAGTGCTCAACTGTTTTTCAGCCTGCAGAAACAGCACGGCACGGGCCAAAGCCTCGCGCACGCGCTGGCTGCTGGCGGGTTTGTTCAAGAAATCAAAAGCCCCCAGTCCGATCGCCGTGAGCGCGACCGCGGGTTCATCCTGGCCCGTCAGCACGATCGCCTTGAGCGAAGGCCGCTCCAGAATGAGCAGGCGCAGCAACTCCAGGCCCTCCGTCGGGTCGTTCGGGTGAGGTGGAAGGCCCAGGTCGAGCACGGCAAGGTCAAACGGCGCTTGCGCCTGTCGGGCGATTGCCAGTGCCTCAGCCGGCGACCCGGCCGACAAAACGCTGTAACCCATGTCTTCCAGCGAACCGCACCACCAGTCACGCAGGGACGCGTCGTCTTCGACGACCAAAACAACGCGGTCAAATGCCATTTGTTTAAGGCAAAACACCAGCTCTAATCATGCTGCCGGTGAGCGTGATCGCAGGCGTCCAGAGAAAAATGTCGTCAAATGCCCCGCCCGCGCCGCCTACGTCTCGTCGCTCGTGAGAAACGTAAGTGACATCATTTGCCAAAAGGACCAAATTTGCATCCTCGTCAGCACCCCGCGTGCCGGTAGTTCCGCCGACAGCTGCGCCGTTGTCTGACCCGTTTCGCCCTGTTGACCAGACAATAAATACAGCTTGCGCCAAAGTGGTTGCGGGTCCACTGCAAGCTGCGGGCGCGATTCCCAATGAGGTGTTGCATATCTGCAGTTGCCCGGCAGCGGGGATAGGCGTCACAACTGCGGCGACAGCAGGTGGGCCAACAACGGCAGGCGTGTAATAGGCATTCCTGATTCCGTTGGCCTGAGTCAAGGGAAAGCAACTATTTGCAGGGGGGCCAGAGCAATCGACGGGAGCAGGCTGATTCCCCGCCCCTGTGTAAACGACTCTGGCCACCCTGTAACGAAGCCCAAATCCCCATGCGTCCTGGATCAACCCCTCCGAAGCACCTCCGACACCTTGCTCACCCAAACCAAGGGTACGGGCGGGAACAAAGCCTTCAAAAGTTACGCAAAGCCCACGTCCAGGATTAGCGGGATCTGACGTCCCCCTGTTGGCGGCGGCGACGCCAGCAGGAGGAGCTGCGGGACATGGTAGCCTGCCGTTAACCATTGCAAACGCCATGATTGCGTCGGAAGCTTCTTTGATTCGATTTTGTGTATCGCTGATCTTCTTATTTTCAAGCTGAGGGCCAAGCGCAGCAGCAATGCCACCCAATGCCAGTCCTACTATCACGAGCACCAGCGCTATTTCGATCAGGCTAAATCCGCGTTGATGTGCGCCAACAGCGGTTCGGGAAAACGACGCATGACATGTGTATGTTTTCATTTTTTGTTCCTATCTGTTAGAGCCGCGCCTGCTTTCGGCCGAATGATCCGGATAGCCCCAAGAGGCAACAAATCCACCGCCTGCCCCGAAGGCACATCAATCACCTGCCCCGGCCTGACCTTGAGTTGCATGTCCTGGCCCCGAGACTGCAGCACACCCGCCTGCCCCGCCAAAGTGCGCAAAGGAGTGGCTGCGGCCCGTCCATAAAGCGGTTGGTCATTAACCCACACCGTGCTGCGGTTGCCCGAACGGACCACCACGCCGCTGACGACCAGGGCGTCCGGCAAGCTGGAGGCAGGCTCACCCGACGGTTCTTTTGGAAGCACCTGCACACCCTCGTCGGGACTACCGACAGCGTTGCGTGCAGATTCAAGATTTCGGCGCTGCGCCGGCGAAAGAATCAGCGTCCCAAGCTCGCGGGACAACGGGGCAACGCCAGGAACGGTCAACGCCGGCGCTGCCGTCTGCGCCATGACTGCACAGGCAGTCATCCCTGTCAGGCCGAGTGCGATAACCCGGCCCCTGAACCCTGCAGCCTTGACAGACATTGAGGAGAGTTTCGTCACAGTCTCCACCTTCATGGTGCTTTAGGCGCTGCGCCTTCGGCCACCACATACAACCAGGACAACTCACAACGCACATCCACCGCTGGGGCCGACAGGCCCGCATTGGTGAAAATTTTCTGATCGTAAATACAGCTGTCGGACGTGAAGTAACCCGCGTTGCCGCCTTGCAGGCGTGCCAGCAGGCTGATCCACTCTTGCTCATGGACACCGCTCACCCCAAGCTTCATGGGCACACGCACCAGGTGGGCCACGGTTTCACCGGTCTTGTCGTCGTTCAGGGGCCTGATTTTTTCCTGGGCGCCCAGCTCCCACACAAGGGTGCTTTTCTTCAGGTCGCTCGCAGCAGCTTCCAGCGCCTCCAGCATCGCCAGCCGGTCGGGCGCGTGGGCAAAGTGGGACTGCTTGAGCTTGCCGAACATCTGCAGATTCTCCTCCAGCCTCGCCCGGTCCGACTGCGTGTTTTCGAGCGACAGGTTGGCGGCGTCCAGCACTGCCTGGGCCTTGCCTTGCTCCACCGCGATGCTCTGGGCCAGCCAGCTTGCGCCGCCAACCAGCGCAGCAGCAACGGTGCACATGATCGCCCCCAGCACCAGCGGCCGGGCCGCCATGCGCCAGACGCTGCGCGTTTGTTGCAGGTCCGTCATGGCGCGACTTTCTCCAGACACAGGTCCAGCGTGCGTGCACTCACCTCGCCCAGCGTGCCGGCCTGGACCTGCACCGGGTCCAGCGTCACTGTGGATTTGAGCAGAAAGGCCGACCAGCCCCCGGTGCTCAAACCGGCCAGCAAAGCATCCTGAAACTGCAGCGCCTGGCGCTGTGTCAATGTCAGCGGAAGTGCTGCGGTGAAGCTGAGTATCGCAAGAGCAGGTTTGACCGGTTCCACTGCGGGAGGGGTGGCTGCCGCTGCGGCATCGACCACTTTCGGGCATCCAAAGGACTGGTCGGCAGCCGGAGGCGAACCGGAAGTCTGCACCTGCAAACGCGGCAGTGCCCAGCTGATTTTTTGCACTTCCACCCCCGGTGCAGCCCTCAGTGCACCGGACAGATGCTGAAGGCCGGCAAACTGGTCGGGCTGCGACGCGAGGGTTTGCCGCCAGGCCTGCACCGACGCCACCGCGAGGCCGGCCTGGCTCAGGTCGCCCTTGGCGCGCAGGACTTCCTGGCTGGCCTGCTGATTGATGACTGCTGCGCGCGCCACTTGCTCCTGCGCCAGGTTGCGCTTCCCCCAGGACAGCCACAACAAGTCCGCCGACCACAAGACAGCCAGGGCCAAAGCGGTGATACCCCCGTACTTTGCAACGGCAGAGATCTGGGCCGCACGCCATTGCTTGCGTGATTCGTCGGGCAGAAACTGCAGCTGTGCAGAGGCCGACTTGAGCCGAGGCAGCAGCCGGGCATAGGCGTCAGTGACTCCCTCAATGAATTGCACGTCCAGCGCGGGGTCGGCGCCAACCTCTGCGAGTGCCTGCTCGTCGTCAAACGGCAACCACATCTGCGTGGCTACGGGTTGGTCAGCGCTGCCCAGCCACTCTTGCGAAATCAGGTACTGAACCGTTCTGCGCGCCTCGGCCAACACAAAGGCCGCCGACAGGCTGCCTTCGCCCACACTCAGGGCCAGGCGCGAAAACAGCGGGGTCTTGCCGCGCACGAGCACCTGCCGCAGCCCCGCAGGGGTGGCCACCAGCGCCAGCGTGGGCCGAAGGCTGGCGGGCTCCGGTGGCGCCGGTGGGCCTTGCAGCGGCTCGCTGCGCGCTCGCCGGGGCAATTTTTGCCGGACTTCCAGCGCAATCAAGGCTGAAAGCGGCCACAAGCCCTTGACGCGAATGTGATGCGCTGTGAGGGCAGCCAGCCATTGGGCGATGCGCTCGCTTTGCCCCATGCCGATCAGGCTGACACGGGTTGGCGGCCGCAAAGACCCGGAAGGAACCAACACCGCGGCGCGATAAGGGTTGTCGCGCAACTGTTGCAACAAGCGGCGTTGCATGAGTTGTTGCCGCGTTCCGGCCAACCATATCGGCGGCAAGACATTGCGGATGTAGGCCTCGTCCATGATGTCGCTGACCAGCGAGCAGTTTCCGCGCGCCGGCATGTGGGCGGCGACCCAGGCGACCGGGTCAACATCCACACCCGCTGCCGCCACTGGCTCGGCACGGGCGCCGCTCAGCCGGTACAGATGGACCGACTGCTGCGCAATGACGAGAGCGAAGTCCAGCATGGCTAGAACTTGACCTTGGAAATCAGGTCATAGATCGGCAGCATCACCGACGACATGATCCAGGCAATCATGCCGCCCAGCACCAGCGTCAGCACTGGCTGTATCAGCCCCTGTAACTTTTCGATGGCATCATTGACTTCACGGGTGTAGAAATAGCTGACGTTTTCAAGCGCCTTGTCCAGACCGCCGGTGCTCTCGCCGACCCGGATCATGCGCACCACCAGCGGCGGAAACAGGGTGGTTGCGGCAAAGGAGTCGGACACCTTTTGCCCCTGGGAAATACTCAGCGCTGCGCCGCTGATCGCCTTTCGATAGGCCGCGTTGCCGGAAAGGCTCAGGCAGAACCCGAGCGAGTCGAGCACCGAGACGCCGCTTTTGTACATCAGGCCGAAAGATTTGGCAAAACGCGCCATGATGATTTTCTTGAGAATGGGGCCGAAGATGGGCGCTCGCAACTTGGCGCTGTCTATCCAGAGTCGGGCCGCCGGCGAAAGGCGGACGGCGGTGATCCAGGTGGCCGCCACCAGAAAAATCACCAACGGGATGGTGTACCAGTAATTCACCAGAAAACCGGAAAAGGCCACCAGCGCACGCGTCTGGATAGGCACCGTTCCGCCCAGATTCTTGATGAAGCCCAGCAACTGCGGAACGAGGTAAATCATCAAAAAACCGACAGCGCCCAGCACCACGGTACCGGCAAATATCGGGTACATCAGCAGTTTTTTGGTCTGCGCGGCAATTTCGTCCGACCACTTCAGGCTTTCCACCAGCTCGGCCAGCACTTCCGGCAGCTTGCCCGTGGCTTCACCCGTGCGAATCAGGTTCACGTTGACCTTGTCGATGCCCGCAGGCGATTGCTCGAGCGCCTCCGACAGACTGGCACCGCCCTCGATACGATCCACCAGGTCCGAGATGAAACGCCGCACGGTGGGCGTGTCGGCAGAGTCGCGCAAATCGATCAGCGACTCAAACAAGGGGACGCCTGCCTGGCTCATCGTCTGCATGTGAATGAAGATGTTGATGAGCTCCTTGCTCTCCAGCCTCTTGCGGGCGAACAGCGTGGCGGCGCGCACCGGCGTGGCTTTCAGCAGTTCCAGCTGCATGCGGCCCAGGCGTGCTTCCAGGTCGGACTCGCTGGTGGCCGACTGGCGCCCCGAGATGGTCCGGCCTTCGGCTGTGATCGCGCGGTAGTTGAACTCCAGCATCAGTTGGCCAGCCGGGTCAGGTCCACCACGCGGGCCACCTCTTCGAGCGAGGTCGTGCCGGCCAGCACGCGGCCCAGCCCGTCCTCAGCCATGGTGGTAAAACCGTTGCTGCGGGCGTGGGCCAGCAGTTCGGGACTGCGGGCGTTTCGGGACAGCAGATCGTCCAGGCCCATGTCGAAGCGCAGCAACTCCATGATGCTGGTACGCCCCTTGTAACCCTGGTTTTTGCAATGGGTGCAACCCACAGCGCGGTACAGGCTCAACGGCAGATGGTGCGCAACGCCCAGCAGCGATTTTTCAACCTCACCCGCTTCGTAGGATTCCTTGCATTTGGGGCATAACAGGCGTATCAGGCGCTGCGCGACGATGCCGATCAGGTTCCCGGTCATCACGCTCACGGGAATGCCCAGGTCCAGCAGCCGGGCGATGGCCAGCACCGCCGAATTGGCGTGCAGGGTCGAAAACACCTGGTGGCCCGTCATGGCGGCGCGAAAAGCCATCTCTGCCGTCTCGTGGTCGCGGATCTCGCCGACCAGGATGATGTCCGGATCCTGCCGCATCATGGAGCGGATGCCGTTGGCAAAGTCCATCTTGGGGTTGTCCGCGGCAGAGGCCTGGCGGATACGCGCCATCGGGTATTCGACCGGGTCCTCCAGCGTCATGATGTTGACGCTCTCGGTGTTCATCTCATTGAGGATCGAGTACAGCGTGGTGGTCTTGCCGCTGCCGGTCGGTCCGGTCACCAGAATGATGCCGTAGGGCCGCGCGAGCATGAGCCGCAAGGTGTTCATGCGGTCGGCCGGCAGCCCCATCTTGTCCATCGGCACGATGGACTTGCGCCGGTCCAGCACACGCAGCACGAAGTTCTCGCCATGGATGGTCGGCTGCGCGGCTGCGCGAAAATCAACATCGTGACCGCGTATGACCATGGAAATACGCCCGTCCTGGGGTGCCCGCGTCTCGGCAATGTCCATGCCCGACAGCACCTTGAGCCTGACGGACAACGCCGGCCAGTACTGTTTGTGCAGCACCCTGACCTGCCGCATCACGCCGTCAATGCGGTAGCGGATGCGCAAAAAACCCTCTTCGGGTTCGAAGTGAATGTCGGAAGCACCTTCGAGCACAGCGTCGGCCAGCAAAGCGTCGATGAGCCGGACAATCGGGTGCGCAAAAGCTTCGGCGCCGCGCATGGACAGCGCGCTGTCGTCCATCTTTCCGGTGCGCAGTCCCTTGAGGATATCGTCGATGGACAGCACATAGCCGTAAAAACGGTCGATGGCAGCCTTGATGTCGGCCTTGGACGCCAGCCGCCAGCGCAGTGATATGTCGGCAGGCACGGCGGAGCGGCACTGGTCCATGGCCACCACGTCGTTGGTGTCGCTGATGGCCACTGTGAGCTGCCGGCTCTCGTCGTCAAACCCAACCGGGAAAACGTCGTAGTTCTGCGCCAGTGTCTTGGGGATGAGCTTGATCGCCCCGTCGTCGGGGACCATGTCGTCGAGCCGGATGGCCTCGGTGGCGCTGGCCGCTGCCATGATGGCCGTGAGGTCATCGAGCGACAACATGCCCAGGCTGACCAGAATGTCGCCGAAAGAGCCGCCGCGCTTTTCACGCTCGGTCCAGGCAATCTCGGCCTGGTCGTGTGTGATCAGGCCACTGCGCTCGAGCTCAAGGTAAAACGACGTCGGGTTGTAGACGTCGAGTTTTGCGCTCATCGGGAGGCCCCCGCAGCTGCGCTCGCCTTTAATGCCGCCAGCCGGGTGCGCGCGCTGGCTTCATCGAACCCCGACGCCCGGCCCTGGGCCAGCCCGAGCGCCGTTTCGTAATACTGCGCCGCGAGGCCCGACTTGCGCAGGTGATCCAGCGTGACCGCCAGGTTGTAGGCAAATTGCGGCTCCTGGGGCGCCGCCGAATGGGCCTTGAAAAACAGGGGTTGCGCCTCGGACCAACGCTTTTCGCCAGACAGGACCAACCCCAGGGCATTGTTCAGGTCGGCCTCCTGAGGGGAGCGGGCCAGCATTTCGCGAAGCCTGGATTCCTGCTGGGGCTCGCCAGCGTTGGTGATCAGGCTGCTGAGCCCGGCGAGCGCCGTGGCGTTTTGCGGCTCCAGCCGCAAGACCCGTTTGTAGGCATCCATGGCCGGTTCGCGCTGGTTGTCGGCATGGGCGATGACGGCCAGACCGAGCCATGCGTCACGCTGTGCCGGATCGGCCCTGAGAACCTCCTGATAAAGCCGGATGGCTTCGGAGGTCTTGCCCGCCTGGTAGGCCGCGTAGGCGGCGTCCATGAGCGAAGCAGGCTTTGCGGCATTGGGGCGCAAGGCTACCCCCGGCCCTGCGGAGGCAACGTCCGACCCGCGGCGACCGTCGCCGCTGGATGGCGGCTGCCGGGTCACGGCGTTGCGCGCAGGACTTTGCGCTGGCTCGCGCGGACGAGGCGCCGCAGCCACCGCACGAGAGGATGGGACGGTGGGGCCGCGAGCCGCCCCTTGGGCGGGCGCCGGGACCGTGCCGGCAACGGGCTGTGCAGCGGAAGGGAGGCTGTTGTCTGCCGCGGCAACACCTGTTGTTTGACCGGCCGCAACTGGCAGGTTGCCGGGTACAGAAACCTCGGCAGTGGGCGCCGCTGATGCCACGGTTGCTGCAGCCTGGGGGGCGACAACGACCACCGTGGTCTTGCCCCCAACCAGTGTGCCGGACGACCCGAAAAGCGCATCCCCAAACAGCAGGAAAGCTGCCACCGGCAATGCCACCACCAGCGCCACAGCGGCAAGCACCCACTGGCGCCGCTGCGGCTTGTTGGGCACCTTCCTGGCGCCTGCACCGGCCATCGCACCGGCGGCGGAGATCGCCTGGCGCTGCGTGGTTCCCGACAGGGGCGGGGCCCGTTCCAGGGACCCCGCCGCTACCGGCGCTGAATCGGGAGCCGGGGACACAGGGGCTCGCGTAGCAAAGGGCCCGGTGGAGGGCCGCACCGGTTCGCGTGCCACCTGAGCGGCGGCCCAGCCCCCGGAGACAGGCGCCGTATTTTGCCCGGCTTCTGTGCCAGTTGGCCGGGCATAACGTCCATACGGTTGAATAGGCGTGCGGGGATCGGCCACCGGGGCGGCGGGCGCGGCTTGCGGCGACGGCGCGGCGACTGCGGCTTCGTCCGACACCAGGCTCAGGTCCGGAAAATCAGTCTCAGGCGCTGGTACAAGTGTCGTCGTGCTTGCCTGCGCACCGGCCACGTCCGGCTCCGGCTCAGGGGGCGAGACCGGCGTCTGCGCCTGCAGGGTCAACTCGGGCCCGGATGCCTGCGCAGGGTCAGGCGGGGTGCTCCCCTCGGGCGCCATGGGCGCCGGGCCTGCGCTGGCTACTGACGCGTCCAGCTTGCGCTTGCGGGAGTCCTCCTCTGCCCGCCGGAGCGCGTCGAGCAGCAAGCTCATGGCCGGCGCCCCACAGGCACCGGGGTACCGATGGAAAGCTGGCTACGGATAAAGGAGGCGTCGCCATCAATGCTCGAATCACGCAGGATGGTGGGGCGCAGGAAGATGACCAGTTCGCTCTTGTTGGACTGGTTGCTGCGAACCTTGAACAGTTCACCGACCACCGGCACGTTGCCCACGCCGGGAATCTGGTCCGTGGCGTTGCTCTGGTCGTCCTGCATGAGGCCGCCCAGCACCGCCGTCTCGCCGTCCCGCACCTTCATGATGGATTCGAACTCACGCGTCTGTATTTCGGGTATCCGGTTGGTCACACCCGCTTGCGCCAGCGCGGGGCTGGGGTCATTGACATAGCTCATGATCCGGGACACCGACGGACGCAGGTTCAGCGTGATTTCATTGTCATCACCGACCTGGGCCGTCACATTCATGAGAAAGCCTACCGGCACGGTGTTGATGGTGGTGGTGTAAACCGCTGCGGTAGGGGCTACGCCGAGTGAACCTGGCGTACCGGGCGTCACCGAGATCGTGAAATACACCTTGTTGTCCACCACCTTGAGCAGCGCGGCCTGGTTGTTCATGACACTGACCTTGGGGCTGGAAAGCACGCGGGTTTTGCCGAATGATTCGAGCAGGCGCACGGTCGCAGAAATATCGGTTCTTCCCAAGGATTTCTGGGCGGTAAAGGTACCAAGAGAAGCTGGATTGACGCCCGTCAACAGGGCTGTTCCGCCGCCGGCGGCCATCACCAGGCTCAGCGGTGTGGAGACCGCGTTCCGGACAAACGACCAGTTAATTCCCTGCTGGTAGTCGTTGCTCAACGCCACTTCAACAATCGTGGCCTCGATCAGCACCTGGCGCCTGGCATTGCCGACCACCTGGTCGAGGAATTCACGCACACGCGCATGCTGCTTGCCGGTGGCGCGAACGCTGATCACGCCGGTCTCCGGATTGGCGATCACCGATGCGGCCTCACGGTACATCGGCTGCGGTGCGGCAGCAGCCGCTGGCGCAGCGGTGCCGGTGATGGTTCGCGCGGCAGCGCCCAACGCGCCGGCCACGGAAGCGGCAGGTGCAGGCGCAGCTGGAGCCACAGCAGGTGCGGCGGCAGCCGTCGTTTCAATGACCTTGTCGGTTTCCCGGAGCAGGTCACGGATGTTCTCCGTGAGCGTGACCCAGAACCGGTTGTTGGACGTATTGCGAATCGACGCGGACGAGGAGTTGCCGGTACCCGAAGCCGTGCCCTGCCCGGTGGTCGCGACTTGCGACTCCGAGCCCGTGCTGCTGACCGAATCGCGGGAGATGTTGGGGTAGTCCACCTTGTACAGACGCAAAAACGGCGCATCGGGCAGCACGAACAGGTTCTTCCCGTCAAGTTCGTAGCGCATGTCCACCTGGCGGGAAACGCGATCCAGAAGCTCGGAAATGGTTTGATCCAGCGCATTGAGCGTGACAGTGCCGGTGATGCCCGGATGAATATCGAGGTTCAGCTTGGCATCCCGGGCCAATGCGAAAAGCAGGGTCTGGACGTTGACATTGCTGACCACCACGCTGTAGGTTTCCTGCGGCTTGACCGCCCGGGGTGCGGGCAGACGCGGTGCGCCGGCCGAAAGCGGAGGAATGCTGATGGCGTCGGCGGGGGCCTGGGCGAGCGGCGGGACCGTGGAGGGCTCCTCGACCAGATGTCCTTTCGACATGGGCGGCGGGGGTGTTGCACAGCCTGCAAGCACCAGTGCGGCCAGCAGGGCCGGCTTCCAGACGGGGCAATAGGTTTTCAAGGGACAGGTTCCTTACGGATGGCGTCGAGGCTGCGTACAACGGGGTTGTAGCGCCTGATGGCGCCAGGAGCAGATTGTATGAACTCCAGGGCGTCCGCACGGGTTTCGAAGTGCCCGGCATAAAGGGCGTGAAAAAGCTGGCGCTGATAGAGCCGGTTGTGCACGAGCACCGGCACGGCAGGCTGCGCTGCGCCGTTCAGCGCTGCCTGGACTTCATTGGCCATCGCCAGCACTTCGGCATCGCGGGGGGCGCGCTGGGACAGCAACTGAACCGTGAAGCCCCTGGTGGAAGGCCTGGCGATGAACTCGTCCGTGACCTGCATGCGAACGGCCAGGGCGTTGTCCTTCAGCTTCGCCACTAGTGCGGGCTCAGCGATAGGCGCCCTTGTGGCTGCAGGCGACGGCGGCACCGGGGCCGGGACCGGAGATGCCGGACCGGCGGCAGGTGCGCCCGGCGGGGTTGGCGCAACAGCCAGAACAGGACCGGGAGCCGCCTGAGCGACCGGGGCAAGCGGCAACGGCGACGGCGACGATGGCGACGGGTTTGCTGCGGGCATCGAGGCAGGCTCCGGGACCACCGGCAACGTCACCGGCTGGGTCACGGCCACCCGTTCACGCCTGTCCATGCCGCCTCCGCTGCCGAGAAGATAACCGGCGCCCAGGGCCACCAGTACTCCGAGGCCTGCCGGTGCAAACCTGCGCCACAGACTTGCGGAAGGGTCACCCGCATTTGCGGGAAACAGCGCAGCGCGCCGGGAGGTCGGCAGGCTGTCCCCAACCGCGCGGCGAACCTGGTCAATACCGACTTGCGGCACACCCTCCGCATACGCCGCCAGCATGGACTTGTCGGCCAGCATGTTGAGTTTGCGGGTACGGCCCTCGGAGGCCTGCACCAGCAGGCGCAACGCGGCGGCGTCAAACAGTTCGCCTCCCTTCCACCCGGCCTTGTGCAGGCGAAACATCAGGTAAGCCGAGGCCTCCTGGGCATTGAGCGGCTGCAGTTCGAACCGGTGACTGATCCGGTCCTTGACCTGCCTGAGCTGGGGTGCGGCCAGTAACTCGTCAAGCTCGGGCTGGCCAAACAACACGATTTTGAGAAGCTTGTTCTGTGTCGTTTCCAGATTGGACAACAGGCGGATTTCCTCCAGCGTGGTCGCCGGCATGCTGTGCGCCTCGTCGATCACGACCACCACGCGCCGGCCCTGCGAGTAACGCTCGATAAGCACGGACTCCAGCGCCGCCAGCATGTGCGACCGGTTGCCCTGCGGCGGCTCGGGCATCAGATCACGGGCAATCGCGCCCAGAATCTCGTCGCGGTCAAAAACCGGGTTGGCCAGATAAACGGTGTCCGACGGCAAGGGCCGCAGCCGCTCCAGAAGCATCCTGCTGAGCATGGTTTTGCCCATGCCGATTTCACCCACCACGCTCACGATTCCCTCGTCATGCATGGATGCAACGATCAAACCTTCAAGAATGTCGCCGCGCTGCCCCCCGGTAAAAAAGAGTCCGGTGTCGGGTGTAATGCGAAAAGGATCCGTCGACAAGCCGAAGTGATCTAGGTAAAGAACACTCATGTTTTCAATTACTTGTTAAGGAATGCTCACGTGGTGCGCGGTCATGTTGGTGACGGCCAAAACAGGGATTATGCGTTTTAAACCGGAAATGCAAAATTTTGTTACACGTCGGACGGGCGCGACTGTTGCATTCCGGGAATACCGGCGCGGCGGCGGGCGGCCGCCACCGGGCCGGCCTTGCGCGCGAAGCAGCGGGACCCACCGCGGGGGACGGGCGTCCTGATCCAGGGTTTTGATGAAACGGCATGGGGCCGCCCCAAGAGCTGACCCCGGGACGCCAACCCCCAAAAGATGGAGGGCTCCGGCCCAAGGCCCGGTCGCAGCTGCCCCCTCGGCCGCTATCAGGCCGCCATCAGGGGTCGGCTTGGGAAAGTTCTGTCGTCGTCAGACGGCGCAAACGCAGGCTGACGACGGGGGGCGGCGGCTCAGAGCAGCTTGCAGCCCGTCTTGGCCTGCAGGGCTTCGAGGGTGACCCCGGGTGCCAGTTCAACCACTTTCAGGCCCTTCGGCGTGACGTCCATCACGGCCAGATCGGTGATGATGCGGTCCACCACACCAACCCCGGTCAGGGGCAAGGTGCATTTTTCGAGGATTTTCAGGTCTTCCGTGCCGTCTTTTTTCTTCGCGACATGCTCCATCAGGATGATGACCCGCTTGACGCCGGCCACCAGGTCCATGGCGCCGCCCATGCCCTTGATCATCTTGCCCGGAATCATCCAGTTGGCCAGGTCGCCGTGTTCGCTGACCTGCATGGCCCCGAGGATGCTGAGGTTGATCTTGCCGCCGCGGATCATGGCAAAGCTGTCGTGGCTGCCGAAAATCGACGATCCCTTGATGGTGGTCACGGTCTGCTTGCCGGCGTTGATCAGGT
Organism: Polaromonas sp.; assembly: GCF_029945685.1. Classification (GTDB taxonomy): domain Bacteria; phylum Pseudomonadota; class Gammaproteobacteria; order Burkholderiales; family Burkholderiaceae_C; genus Polaromonas. Next base: position 511,255 of record NZ_JAQSDA010000020.1, read on the forward strand.
CGGCATCGACCTCGTCCTCATACGGGAAGGGGCCAATGCCCAGCATGCCGTTCTCGCTTTGCAGCCAGACCTCGATGTGGTCGGGCACGAAATTGGCCACCAGCGTCGGGATGCCGATGCCGAGGTTCACGTAAAAACCGTCTTCGAGTTCCTGCGCCGCTCGCGCGGCCATTTGATCCTGGGTCCATGCCATGTTCGTGCTCCTCAAACTTTACGGTCGCGGGTGGTGCGCTTTTCAATGCGCTTCTCGGGCGTGGGGTTGTGCACGATGCGGTGCACGTAGATGCCGGGCAGGTGGATGTCGTCGGGCGCCAGTTCGCCGGTGGCTACGACGCGCTCCACTTCCACGATGCAGATCCTGCCCGCCATGGCCGCGGCCGGGTTGAAATTGCGCGCCGTCAGGTTGAAGCGCAGGTTGCCCGAGCGGTCGGCAATGTCAGCCTTGATCAGCGCCACATCAGGCACCAGCGAGCGTTCCATCAGGTAGGTTTCGCCGTCGAAATCGCGCAGTTCCTTGCCCTCGGCCACGAGGGTGCCGACTCCGGTTTTCGTGAAAAATGCCGGAATGCCGGCGCCGCCCGCGCGCAGCTTTTCGGCCAGCGTACCTTGCGGCGTGAACTCCAGCTCCAGTTCGCCGGCCAGGTACTGGCGCTCGAACTCCTTGTTCTCGCCCACGTAGCTGGAAATCATTTTTTTGATCTGCCGGGTCTCCAGCAATTTACCCAGGCCAAAACCGTCCACACCGGCGTTGTTGGAGATCACGGTCAGATTTTTGACCTGACTGGCTTTGAGCGCTTCGATCAGGGCCTCGGGAATGCCGCACAGGCCGAAACCACCGACAGCCATCAGCTGACCGTCCTTGACGACACCTTTGAGGGCTTCGTCAGCGGAGGGGAAAAGTTTATTCACAAAAATCTCCTGCAGAGCTTCAACACGAACTTCAAAAGCCTTACGATACTACCTATATACATACGTAGTTATCCCTAAAGTCAAACCCGCACTTCCGCTTCCCTGCACCAACATGGACATTGATTACCGCCTGGCATTCGACATGGCTCCCGTGGGTCTGGTGCTTTCGCGCAACCGGGCCATTGTCGACTGCAACCAGCATCTGTGCGAGATGTTCGGCGCCACGCGCGAGCAACTCACCGGCCAGTCGTTCCAGATTCTCTATCCAAGCGCGGACGAGTATGAACGCATAGGTGCGCGCATGTTGCCCATCCTCAACGCCAAGGGGCATTACGCCGACGACCGCATCATGAAACGCGTGGACGGCCGCCTCAAGGGCGAGACCTTCTGGTGCCATGTCACGGGGCGAGCGCTGAACCGGGCCTCACCGCACGAGTCCGGCATCTGGACCTTCGAGGACCTCAGCTCGCGCCGGCCCGTCAAGGCCGAACTCACCGCGCGCGAGCGCGAGGTGGCCGCGCACCTGATGGACGGGCTGACGTCCAAGGAAATCGGCCGCGCCCTCGTCATCAGCCACCGCACGGTGGAAATCTACCGGGCCCGCCTGATGCGCAAGTACAAGGCGTCGACCACGGCCGACCTGGTGCACAAGCTGATGGCGGGTTGAACACAACGCTACTTTATTAATAGCGCTTCCCGCTTGCCTGAAAAGGGCTGGCGGCCTCCTAGATCATCACCCTGGAAACGCGCGCAGACTTTTCATCGACGGTTTCCGGTCCGTCGCTGCCGTCTGTCGCGGCCAGCTCGCCGAACGGCAGCGCCTGCTTGACCAGCACCACCGTGCACGGCGCCGCCATCGCGACCCGGATGGGCACCGTGGCCAGCAGCCGCTGCATCTGCAAGCCATGGGTGGCCGCACCCATCACGATCATGCTGACCTGGTTGCCTTGCGCATAACGCAGCAGGGCCTGAGCGACGTCACCGTTTTCGAGGATGTGGAAGGAGACGGTCTGGCCGCTCAAGTCCAGTGGCTGGGCCCATTGCCGCAGCATGCCGAGGTAGCGCCGGTGAACCGTGGTCTCGCTGGAGGCAGCATCGTGGCCCGGCGTTTCACCGGGGTTGATCACACTCACACAGGCGAGCCGGGCGCCAGGCACGGTCCCGAGGGCACGCGACACCGCCTCGCGCAGGGAATACAGGGTGGCATCACTCACGTCGCGGTTGGGAACGGCCACCATGATGATGGGAACCTCGTCAATCTGCCGGGATGGCAATACGCTGGGCTGGTAGTGCATGCCGGCGGCGCGTACCCAGCGTTTCAGGTGCGCCCAGAAGCCTGTGGCTCGGACGCGCCGCCCACGGTCGCTCACCTGCACCTGCTGCGGGTGCGAGAGATCAAAAGCCAGATGCGCGGCAGAGGCGTAACGCCGCGCGGCCTCCGGTTCCAGGCAGCGCAGGATCACTTCCTGCAGCCATTCGGGCAGTTCCGGGCGCCACTTGCGCGGCGGCACCGGGTCCATCCACAGGCGCTGGCGCAGCCCGCCGCTGGTCTGCGGATTGCCAAAAGGAAGCTCGCGCGTGGCCATTTCATACAGCATGACACCGATGGCAAAAATGTCGCTGCGCGGGTCACCGCGCACGCCCACCACCTGCTCGGGTGCCATCCAGGTCGGTGATCCCACGGCCGGGCGCAGTTCCTCGGCCAGCAGGTCCGGATAGTGGGCGTGGCAGGACAGGCCGAAGTCGAGCAGCACCGCCCGGCCGTCCGGCCGTATCAGTACATTGGCCGGCTTCAGGTCCAGGTGGCAAACGTCCTGCAGGTGCAGGCTGTGCGCGGCCTGCGCCACGGCCGCGCCCAGCCGGGCGATCTCTTCAGCGGCCATCGGCGCGGGCTCGTCGTCCAGCCACTGCTGAATGGTGCGTCCGGTCACCTCTTCCATGACCAGGTACGGCAGAGTCGCCAGGTCACCGGCGGCCACCAGGCGCGGCACGTGCGGACCGGTGAGCACCGACAGGATCTGCAGTTCCACCTCAAACCCGACGATGTTCTCCGCGCCGTCGCCCTCGGTCATGCGCGGCACCTTCATGACCATCGGAAACGGCACGCGCTGCGCAACGCAGGCATAAGCGACCTGGTAGATGTGGGCCATGCCCCCGGCATGCAGGCAGTCACCGACCTGGAAGCCGTCAATCACCGTCCCGGGGGTGAGCAGTTTCACAAGCCCTGCTCCAGCCGTTTCGCAAAATCCTCAGGCAGCCCTGCCGCCCGGACATCGGCCGCAGCCGCGAGATGGTCGTAGGCGACCCGATGAAAGGTCAGTTCGGCGCGCGCCGCGTCAAACATCGCATACATCGCGTCGGTGTTGCCATCCCGTGGCTGCCCGACCGACCCCACGGTGGCAATCCAGCGGCGATGCGGCGGTAGCGGAATGGTGGCGCCCGCCGTGGGCTCAAAACGCAGGAGCTTTTGGCTGGCGCCGCGGAAATAAAGGGTCTGCTGATGCACGTGGCCGCCAAAAACATAACGCACCCGCGTGTCGGTGCATGCCGCATGCAGGCTGGCCTCGGCGCGGTGCCCGCTGTCGACATACAGCCAGCGCTGCGGTGCATCGGCACTGGCATGCACCAGAAACACGGCGCCGTCGGTGGCGGTCAGCGGCAACCCGGCCAGGAAGTCCAGGTCTGCGGGCGCCAATTGCGAGCGGGTCCACGCCGCGCCAGTCGCGTCCATCTTTCCAGCTTGCACGAGCGGGGCCGCCGCCATCGCATCGTGGTTGCCCTGAAGGACGATGGCGCCGTCCTGCGCGAGCTCGCGCACCCGGCGCACCACCTGCGCAGGCTGCGCCCCGTAACCCACCAGATCGCCAAGCACGGCGAAACGCTGCGCACCCTGGGCGGCGGCGTGGTCCATGCAGGCGTCCAGCGCACGCAGGTTGGAATGGATATCGGACAACAAGGCGATTTTCATGGCTCGTGGGCTACATCATCGGCCCCGAACCTGATGCCAGGCTTGCATCGGACCCCGGCCGGCATGGGGCGACCCCCACGCCTGCGGGTCACACCAACTCCAGGCCAACTTGCTATCATATTTATAGCTATGTGCGCTTGAACCCATTGGGCTGAAGGCCAAAAGCACTCGAAAGCGAAAGCTGGCTCCAGGGCCAACGCCAGTTGCTGGCGGCGACCTACCGGGAGCTCAGAGGGTGCCGGGATCGGGTTCACGGCGGATGGAATCCCGTGAACGGTGGTCGCGCAGCTTGTCCAGCGTGTGTTCGAGCACCCGCTTGAGTTTCTCGCTCGCGCCCCGGAAGGCTTCGTCCTGGCTGGAGGCATGGTGGTTGACTGCCAGCGGCTCGTGGTGCGCAAGCCGGGCCTCGATCATGCAGCGCTTGTGGTCGGCACTGACCTTGTCGCTGTTCTCGTCGCTCATGTGCACCTCAATGCGGGTGATGTCATCCTTGAAGCGGCTCAGCGACGCATTGAGTTCCGTGCTGGCCCACCGCTCAAACGACTCACCGGTGTGGATCGTGTGGTTGGAGTTGACTTGAACTTGCATGTGTTTTTTCCTTTCAGGGTCTGCAACCCGCGCCGTGAAAGCCGGGCTGCCATGAAGTCACACGGTGGTGACTGGAAATTCATTGTGCGCCCTGCCCGCCCGAGGGCGTGTAGTCCGCATTCCCCCGCAAAAGTAGGTGACTCAAATCCGTGGCACTTGCTGCGACATCACTTCCCTTCCCGGTAGCGGGAAGAATTTTCCGCTTGCAAGCCTTCCGGGAAGCGGGTGACCGACCTCCAGGCCATCGCCATACACAAAAGGGATGTGCAGGATCTGCATGGCAGGACATGGCAAACCCAGGCAGAAGAAAGCCTGGCACGTCGCCCCGCCCCCCTACTTGCCGTCGATCACCTCGGCCGCGCTGCGGAAGGCGTCCACCGCCGTGGGCACACCGCAATAAACGGCGGCATGCAGCAAAACCTCCTGAATCTCGGCAGCCGTTGCGCCATTGTTGAGCGCACCACGCACATGGGCCTTGAGTTCATGCTGCTTGCCGAGCGCCGTGAGCATGGCCACGGTGATCAGGCTTCGCGTCTTGCGCTCCAGGCCCGGTCGCTGCCAGACATCGCCCCAGGCCTTGGCGGTGATGTGTTCCTGAATGGGCCGGGTGAAGTCGGTCACATTGGCGAACGCATTGCTTACGAAGTCTTCGCCCATCACCTGCTTGCGGGTGGCGAGGCCTTTGTCGAATTGGGAATCCATGGGTCAAGTTCTCCTGGGTAAATCGCCAGCATAGCCGCTGACGTCCCCTTCAGCCTGCGCCGGCAAGCCGAACCCTCAGTGTCAACCGGACCTGAACGTATCATTGCCGGACCATTCACCCGCAATGAGACAAACCATGCCCACAAGATATCCCCTGCCCGACCTCAATAGCCTGCCCGATGACATCAAGGCCAAAGTGCTGGAGGTGCAGGAAAAGGCCGGCTTCGTACCCAATGTGTTTCTGGCGCTGGCGCGCCGACCGGCCGAATGGCGCGCCTTTTTCGCCTACCATGACGCACTGATGTTGCGCGAAGAATCGGGCCTGAGCAAAGGCGACCGCGAGATGATCGTGACCACCACCAGCGCGGCCAACCACTGCCTGTATTGCGTGGTGGCGCATGGCGCTCTCCTGCGGATCTACGAGAAAAAACCGCTGGTGGCCGACCAGGTGGCGGTGAACTACCGCAAGGCCGACATCACGCCGCGCCAGCGCGCCATGCTGGACTTCGCAATGAAGATCTGCCAGACGTCGGACGAGGTGGAAGAAGCCGACTTTGCCGCACTGCATGCCCACGGCTTCAACGACGAGGACATCTGGGACATCGCCGCGATCACCGCCTTTTTCGGCCTGTCCAACCGCATCGCAAGCTTTTCCAGCATGATGCCCAACCCCGAGTTTTACCTGATGGGCCGGGTTCCCAAGCAGAAGTGATCTGCGTTTTTGCCATTTTTTTTGTAGCTGCTTTCGCCCACCCAAAAAGGGCTCAGACCCGATTTGATGCTTAACTGACGATGGCGCGCATCCAGTCGGGCAGGTTCGCCGCTTTCTGGCTCGGGAAGTCCACCCAGATCGTCGTGGCGCCGCCTGCTGCGCAAATCACCCCGGGCTGATCGGCGCGCTCCATGGTGCCCCAGCTCTCGAAGGTGGTGCGGCCCGGGTCGCTGACATACATCTTGACCAGTACGTCGCCAGGGTATTCGAGCTGCTTGTAGAAATTGCAGAACGCATTGACGATGACCGGGCCTTCGCCTTTCGGATCGGGCACACAGCCAACGGAATGCATCCAGTCGATGCGCACCGTTTCCAGATAACGGAAATAGCTGGTGTTGTTGACATGGCCCATGGCGTCCATGTCACCCCACCGGATGGGAACGCGCATTTCAAAAACCAGTTTCTTGATGTCGGGAATTTCAATTTTCATGGGACTGTGACGGCGACGGAAAGTCGGGTGAGAAAGAACAAAAGAAAGAGGGTTGATGAACAGGTACCCGGCGGCGCAGGCCTCAGGCCCCGAAGCCGTCGTCCGCCGCAATGACAGCGCCGTTGATGAAGTGACTCTGCCCACTGGCCAGCATCACCAGCAATGCATCCAGATCCTCCGGCTTGCCGATGCGCTTGCGCGGCAGCATCTGCACCAGCTTCTTGCCCTGCTCGGTTTCCCAATGGTGGTGGTTGATCTCGGTGTCGATATAGCCCGGGCAGATGGCGTTGACATTGATGCCGAACCTGCCCCACTCCAGCGCCATGGCCTTGGTCATCTGCACCACCGCCGCCTTGCTCATGCAATACACGCCTATCTGGGGCAACACGCGCAGGCCGGCCATGGAAGCAATGTTGATGATGCGCCCGCCGGAAAAAGTGCCCGGCGCCGCGCCGCGCGACCGTGCCAGCATGCGCTTGCCGACTTCCTGGGCCACAAAAAAAGCGCCCTTGACGTTGGTGCCAAAAATGAAGTCGTAGTCGTCCTCACCCACGTCCTGCAGGCGCTGCGTGGTGCTCACGCCGGAGTTGTTGACAAGGATGTCGATGGGGCCGACCTCGGTCTCGGCGTGCGCCACCGCCGACTTGATGCTGGCATGGTCCGTCACATCCAGCAGGACCACATGCGCATCGCCGCCCTCGGCCTCGATCTGCGCGCGCAGATCCTTGAGCTTGTCCATCCTGCGACTGGCCAGCACCACCGCTGCGCCCGCACGGCTCAGGGTCCTGGCGAACTGCGCACCCAGACCGCCGGAGGCGCCGGTCACGAGCGCGACACGCCCTGAAAGATCCAGGCTGTAAGCCATTAGAGAGTCCTCCCGATAAAAGTGGACCGATGCGAACGAGCGCTCGCATCGGTGGATTCACGACATAAAATCAGCTGCTGCGCTGCGGCCGTTCCCTGACGGACAACCGTTCCTGAAATTGATTATCAGCGAGTCCACCATGAATAACCAAGAGATCCTGGCCCAGTTCGGCCCCCGTGAAGCGATGGAATACGACGTCGTCGTGGTTGGGGGCGGCCCCGGTGGTCTGGCCACGGCCATTCGCCTGAAGCAGCTGGCCGCAGAAAAAGGCACGGAGCTTTCTGTCGTGGTGCTTGAAAAAGGCTCGGAGCCCGGCGCGCACATTCTCTCCGGCGCCGTGATGGACCCCAAGGCGCTCACCGAACTGATTCCGGACTGGAAACAACTCGGAGCCCCCCTCAACCAGCCCGTGACCAGCGACGAAGTGCTGTTCCTCAGCGAAACAGGGGCGACCAAAACTCCGGCCTTTTTTGTGCCCGAGTGTTTCCACAACGAAGGCAACTACGTGGTCAGCCTCGGCAATGTGGTGCGCTGGCTGGCGCAGCAGGCGGAGAACCTGGGCGTTGAAATTTTCCCCGGCTTCGCAGCGGCCGAGGTGCTTTACAACGACAACGGATCGGTCAAGGGCGTGGCCACCGGCAACCTGGGCGTGGGCAAGGACGGCCAGCCCAGCGACCATTTCCAGCTCGGCATGGAACTGCACGGCAAGTACACCATCTTTGCCGAAGGCGCGCGCGGCCACCTGGGCCGCCAGCTCATGGCGCAGTTCAAACTCAATGAGGGCAAGGACCCGCAGGCCTATGCGCTGGGCGTGAAGGAACTCTGGGAAATCGATCCGGCCAAACACAAGCCCGGCCTGGTCGTGCACACCGCCGGCTGGCCCATGGACAGCCAGACCTACGGCGGCGGCTTCATGTACCACCTGGAAGACAACAAGGTCACGCTGGGCCTGGTGGTCGGCCTGGACTACAGCAACCCCTGGCTCAGCCCCTTCGAGGAAATGCAGCGCTGGAAGACCCACCCAAGCATCAAGGCTTACCTCGAGGGCGGCAAACGCATCAGCTATGGCGCGCGTGCCATCACGGCCGGCGGGCTGGTGAGCCTGCCCAAAACCGTGTTCCCTGGCGGCGCGCTGATCGGCTGTGAAGCGGGCTACCTCAATGCCGCACGCATCAAGGGCAGCCATGCCGCCATCAAGACCGGCATGCTCGCGGCCGAAGCCGCCTACGAGGCAGTCACCGCCGGGCGCCAGCATGACGAACTGAGCGCCTACCCGCAAGCCTTTGCAAAAAGCTGGCTGCATGCCGAACTGAACCAGTCGCGCAATTTCAAGCAGTGGTTCAAGAAAGGGGTGTACGTCGGCGCCTTCATGACCGGTATCGAGCAGTGGCTGCTGCCCAAGCTGGGCATCCGCAACCCGCCGTGGACGATTCGCCGCAAGACGGCCGACCATGCGATGCTCAAACCGGCGGCCGAATGCCCGCAGATTGTTTACCCCAAGCCCGACAACAAGATCACCTTTGACCGCCTCAGCTCGGTGTTTGTGTCCAACACCAACCATGAAGAGCAGCAACCGGCGCACCTGACCCTCAAGGACGCCAGCGTGCCGGTCAACATCAACCTGGCCATCTACGCCGGACCTGAATCGCGCTACTGCCCGGCCGGCGTTTACGAGTACGTCAAGAACCCCGACAACAGCGACCGCCTGCAGATCAACGCGCAGAACTGCGTGCACTGCAAGACCTGCGACATCAAGGACCCGACGCAAAACATCGTCTGGGTCACGCCAGAAGGCGGCGGCGGTCCCAACTACAGCGGCATGTAAAGGCTCTACAAGGCGGGCCCACCGCCCCAAAAGCGCAAACCGCCGGGACGGCGCCAGCCCTGCACAATTTCCGATCAACCTCCAGAGACCCCCGATCCCATGAACATTGTCATTACCGGCGGCGCCGGTTTTCTGGGCCTTCGCCTGGCCCGCGAACTGCTCCAACAAGGCACGCTGTCGCTGGCCGGCAGTCCTGCACAAGCCATCACCCGCGTCACCCTGGTGGACCGGGCAGCACCACCGGCCGAGCTGATGGCCGACCACCGGGTGCGCGCCATCGAGGGGGACCTGAACGCCCTGCTCGAAGCCGCCCCGGACGCCGGCCCCGTGGTTGCCCGGGACACGGCGGTGGTTTTTCACCTTGCCGCTGCGGTCAGCGGCGAATGCGAGGCTGATTTCGACCTCGGCATGCGCAGCAACCTCGACGCAACCCGTGCCCTGCTGGAGGCCTGCCGCCGCCTGGGAAGCTCACCGACGCTGGTATTTGCCAGCTCACTGGCCGTGTTCGGCAATTCACCGCAGCAGCCCTTGCCCGCGGTGATTGAAGACACCACCCTGCCGACGCCGCAAAACAGCTACGGCATCCAGAAATTCATTGGCGAGCAACTGGTGGCCGACTATGCGCGCAAGGGGTTCATCCGCGGGCGCAATGTGCGCCTGATGACCGTCAGTGTGCGTCCCGGCAAGCCCAACGGCGCGGCCTCCAGCTTCCTGAGCGGCATGATCCGCGAGCCGCTGGCCGGCGTGCGCGCCGTGTGCCCGGTCGCTCCCGACACCCCCGTGGCGCTGTCCTCGCCCAGCCGCACCATCCGCGGCCTGATCCGGGCCGTCGAAGCCAGTGACGCCGATTGGGGCGCGCGCACGGCCATCAACCTGCCCGCACTCAAGACAACACCCGGCGACATGGCGGCGGCACTGGAGCGTATGGCAGGCAGGGAGGTGGCCGCGCTGATCGACTGGACGCCGGATGCCGCGATTGCCAACATCGTGACCAACTGGCCGGCCCACATCGACGCGGCGCGCGCACGCCGACTGGGCTTGCTGCCCGACGACAACTTCGATGCCATCATCGCGGAATACTTGGAAGTGACCCCGACGCGTTCTTAAGCGAAAACCCCTAGGCGGCGCGGTCCGCCAGCAGGTGAAAATCCCAAGTTGTATGACAACTTTTCCCTCCACCCCTTTTTCACCCCGAGGAGACATTCCATGACTTTTTTCAAACCTATGCTGACCCGACTTGCCCTGGGCATGACGCTCGGGCTTGGCCTGGTGGCCGGCGCCGCGGCGCAAACGACCATGAAGATCAGCATCTCGACGTCGCAGAACTCCCACCAGGGCGTGGCCATTGACACCTTCGCCAAGGAAGTGGAAAAACGCACCGGCGGTCGTTACAAGGTCCAGACCTTCTACAACGGCGCACTGGGCGGCGAGCGTGAATCCATCGAAGCCGTGCAGCTGGGCACCCAGGAACTGGCCTTCTCCTCCACCGGCCCGGTCCCCAACTTCGTGCCGGAAACCAAGATTCTCGACGTGCCCTTCCTGTTCCGTGACAAGGCCCATGCACGCGCGGTGCTGGATGGCCCGATTGGCCAGGAATTGCTGGGCAAATTCGATGCCAAGGGTTTCAAGGCACTGGGCTGGGCTGAGAACGGTTTCCGCCACATGACCAACAGCAAGCGCGACGTGAAGGCGCCCGAGGACCTGAAGGGCCTGAAAATGCGCACCATGGAAAATCCGGTGCACATTGCCGCCTACAAGGGCTTCGGCATCATCACCACCCCGATGGCTTTCCCCGAGGTGTTTACCGCCCTGCAGCAGGGCACGGTTGACGGCCAGGAAAACCCGCTGTCGGTCATCATTTCTGCCAAGTTCGACCAGGTCCAGAAACACCTGACGCTGACCGGCCACGTCTATTCGCCCTGCATCTGGGTGATGAACAAGGGCGCGTTCGACAAACTCAGCGCTGCCGACAAGAAGGCCTTCCTCGAAGCGGCCACCGAAGGCACCAAGGCCAACCGCGCCCGTGTGGACGAAGACGATGCCAAGGGTGTGGCCGACCTGCGTGCCAAGGGCATGACCGTGATCGACAACGTCGACAAGGCCAAGTTCGTCGCGGCGCTGGCCCCGGTGAATGCCGAATTTGAGAAGCAGTTCGGCAAAGCCAACATCGAAAAAATCCGCAGCGTCAAGTAAGCCACCCCGTTCGCTACACTTTTTGTAGCTGAACACGCCCGCAGCCATTAGGCTGGCGGGCGTTTTCCTTGTAGAACCGGGATTTCCATGAAAAACACCTTTCTCAGACTCGAACGCTGGACCACCGGCTTCGCCACGCTGGTGGCCTGCCTCATGCTCGTCATCGCCTCCGCGCTGGGCATGTTCCAGATCGTGACGCGTTTTGTACTCGAGCAACCTGCCGAGTGGAGCGAGATCCTGATCCGCCTGTCGCTGATCTGGATGGTCTTCATGGGCATCCCGGCCGCTTTCCGCCAGGGCGCCATGGTGAGTGTCGATGTGCTGTACCGCTGGAGCCCGATCAAGGTCAAACGCGTCCTCGACTGGGTGGTCTGCCTGGCCGCCCTGGCACTGATCGGCGTCATCATCTGGTGGGGCTGGGACTACGCCGTGCGCGGCCGGGTGCAGTCCATGGCGGGCCTGGAGTCCATCTCCATGTTCTGGGGTTATGTGGCCATGCCGATAGGCGGCATGTTCTGCGTGATCGGCATCATCGGCAACCTGCTCGATCCGCAGCGCGAGGAACTGGAGACGGCGACATGAACGGCATCTTCAACAACACTGACAGCATCAACTTTTTCCTGGAGCTCGCCCAATGACCGCCGTCATGCTGACCACCATGATCGTGTGTTTCGCACTGACGATCTCCGTTGCCGTGTCCATCGGCCTGGCTTCCATCTTCGGCATCCAGGCAACCAATGCCCACATGCTGATCTCCGTCAAGGAGATGTTCAACGCCATCAACAAGTTTCCGCTGGCGGCCATTCCGTTTTTCATCCTGGCCGGCAACCTGATGGAGACCGGCGGCATTTCGCGCCGCCTGGTCGAGTTTGCGAAAAGCATTGTCGGCGGCGTGCAGGGCGGCCTGCCCATGACCTGCGTGCTGACCTGCATGATTTTTGCTGCCGTTTCCGGCTCGTCGGTGGCCACCACCTTTGCGGTGGGCGCGATCCTGATTCCCGCCCTGATCAAACATGGCTACCCCACCAGCTACGCCGCGGCCCTGCAGGCCACCAGCGCCGAACTGGGCGTGATCATTCCGCCCTCGATTCCGCTGATCCTGTACGGTGTCAGCGCCGAGGTCTCGATCGGCGAGCTGTTCATTGCCGGCGTCGGCCCGGGCATCCTGATCAGCCTGGCGCTGATGGCTTTTGTCTATGTGTATTGCAAGATCAAGGGCTGGGGCAAGAACGACGGCGACGGGCGCCTCGGTTTTTTCAAAGCCACCTGGCAGGCCGGCTGGGCCTTGCTGATGCCGGTGATCATCCTCGGCGGCATCTACGGCGGCATCTTCACGCCGACCGAGGCGGCGGCCGTGGCCGTGTTCTACGCGCTGATCGTCGGCGTGGTGATCTACCGCGAAATCAAGCTGCCGACGCTGGTGCTGGTGCTTCGCAAGTCGGTGATCTCCAGTGCCGTCATCATGTTCATCATCGCCAACGCCGGGCTGTTTGCCTTCCTGATCACACGCGCCGGCGTGCCCGATGCGATCGGCCGCTGGCTGGAGGCCGTGCTGCAGTCGCCGACCCTCTTTCTGCTCGGGGTCAATGCCGCACTCTTCTTCATCGGCATGTTCATCGAAACCAGTGCCGCCATCATCGTGCTGGCGCCCATCCTGGCTCCCGTGGCCATGCACTTCGGCATCGACCCGGTGCATTTTGGCCTGGTCATGGTCGTCAACCTGGCGCTGGGCATGATCACTCCGCCGTTCGGCGTGAACCTGTTCGCCGCCTGTACCGTCGCCAAAATATCGCTGGACCGCATCATCCCCCACCTGCTCCCCTTCGTGCTGGTGATTCTGGCCTGCCTCATGGTGATCACCTATTTCCCGGCCATCTCGCTGACCTTGCGGGATCTGGTCTATAGCAAATAGAGCCCCCACGGTCACTCACTGCGTGTAGCTCCCGAGGCCTTGCAGGCCGCGGCTCGCGAGACGCTTCGCCTCTGTCGCCTGTCCAAACCTGCTCAAGCAGGATTGGAGCCGCAGGCTCCAGCCCCTCGGGGCCGCTGCGCCTGCGGGCCGATCCCGGCCTTGGGCTACACTTGCGCGGTCAGGAGAGAGTTTTCCCCGTGAAAACCGCCGAAGGCGCATGTACCCCCCCAATGGTGTGCTTAACGCTCAGGCAAAAGGACTGGCAACCGCCACCCGGGCGACCATCTCCCGGGCGGCGTTCCCTACTGGAGAGAGGCCACTTTCGAGGTGGTCCACCGAAGGAGCAAACCTGCATCGCCAGGCGAATCTCTCAGGTAAAGCGGACAGCAGGGGCAGCCCATGGCTTATCGCCATGTTGTATGTTTGCCCCGGAGAATGCCCGTGTCCGCCACCGACCCCGTCCTGTTGAAAACACCGCTGCATGCGCTACACCTCGAACTCGGGGCGCGCATGGTGCCGTTTGCCGGGTATGCCATGCCGGTGCAGTACCCCGCCGGTCTGATGGCCGAGCACCACCACACCCGCCAGGCCGCCGGGCTTTTCGATGTCTCGCACATGGGCCAGCTGCGCCTCGTCGGTCTTGACGCTGCCGCCGCGCTGGAGACGCTGATTCCGGTCGATGTGATCGACCTGCCCGCCGGCAAGCAGCGCTACGGCCTGCTGCTCAATGAGGACGGCGGCATCATCGACGACCTGATGTTCTTCAACCGCGACTACCTCAACGGCGGCGAAATCTTCGTCATCGTCAACGGTGCCTGCAAGATCGGCGACATCGCGCATATCCAGCAGAAAATCGGCACACGCTGCGAGGTCATCCCCATGCCCGAGATGGCGCTGCTGGCACTGCAGGGCCCGCAAGCCGTCACCGCGCTCTCGCGCCTGGCGCCCGGCGTGGAAAAACTGGTGTTCATGACCGGCGGGCGTTTCAGCGTGGCCGGCTGCGACTGCTTTCTGACCCGCAGCGGCTACACCGGCGAAGACGGTTTCGAGATCTCCGTACCCGCCGCACAGGCCGACACGCTGGCCCGCGCCCTGCTGGCCCAGCCCGAAGTCAAACCCGTCGGCCTGGGCGCGCGCAATTCGCTGCGGCTCGAAGCCGGCCTGTGCCTCTACGGCAACGACATCGACACCACCACCACACCGGTCGAAGCCAGCCTGAACTGGGCGATCCAGAAAGTGCGCCGCACCGGCGGCGTGCGCGCCGGCGGCTTTCCGGGTGCGGACAAGGTGCTGGCGCAGCTGGCCGACCCCGCCACCTTGACCCGCAAGCGTGTGGGCCTGGTGGCGCTGGAGCGCATTCCCGTGCGTGACCACACAGCCCTGCAAAGCCTGGACGGCACGCCGATTGGCGAGGTCACCAGCGGCCTGCTGGGGCCCAGCATCGACAAACCCGTGGCCATGGGCTACGTGAAGCCCGAATTCTCGGCAATGGGTACACGCGTGAACGCCATCGTGCGCGGCAAACCCGTGCCCATGGAAGTCAGCGCCATGCCTTTTGTTCCGAATCACTATTTCCGCGGTTGAAGTTTTTATTATTCTGGAGAACCCCATGATCAAGTACACCGAAGACCACGAATGGATCAACGTTGACGGCGACATCGCCACCGTCGGCATCACCCACCACGCGCAGGACGCACTCGGCGACGTGGTGTTTGTCGACCTGCCTTCCGTTGGCAGCACGCTGGCGCAAAAAGAAGTCGCGGGTGTCGTCGAGTCGGTCAAGGCCGCGGCCGACGTCTACATGCCCATCAGCGGCGAGGTCACCGAAGTCAACGAAGCCCTGCGCGACGACCCTTCGCTGGCCAACACCGACCCCTTGGGCGCCGGCTGGTTCTTCAAGGTCAAGCTGGCCGACAAGGGCCAACTCGACGCGCTGATGGACGAGACCAGTTACACCGCTTTCTCCGCAACTGCATAAATAGCCCTACCGCCCCACCGTCCGGACTGAGCCTGTCGAAGTCTTGCCTCTCGTTCACCGACCCTTCGACAAGCTCAGGGCGAACGAATCCTGGAAACTGCCATGCTGATGCCCACCGCCAAGCCGCTGCGCGAGCTTGAAAATACTTCCGAGTTCATTGCCCGCCACATCGGCATTGATGAGACCGACGAAACCCACATGCTCAGCGTCGTGGGTTCCGCGTCGCGACGGGCGCTGATCGACGGCATCGTGCCGCGCAGCATTGCCCGTAGCCAGGCGATGGCGATCCCGGCACCCGTCACCGAAGCGGCGGCACTGGCCGAGCTCAAGGCCATGGCGGCGAAGAACAAGGTGTTCAAAAGTTTCATCGGCCAGGGGTATTACGGCACGCACACACCCGGCGTGATCCTGCGCAACATCCTTGAAAACCCCGCGTGGTACACCGCCTACACCCCCTACCAGGCTGAAATTTCGCAGGGCCGCATGGAAGCCCTCATCAACTTCCAGACCATGGTCTGCGACCTGACCGGCATGCCGATGGCCAACGCCTCCATGCTGGACGAGGCCACCGCCGCCGCCGAAGCCATGACGCTGGCCAAACGCAGCGTCAAGAGCAAAAGCAATGTCTTCATCGTGGCCGGCGACTGCCACCCGCAGACCATCGAGGTGATCCAGACGCGCGCCAAACCACTGGGCATCGAGGTCAAGGTCAGCACCGCCGCCGCGACCGTGCCGCAGCTGATGGCCGAGGGCAACTACTTCGGCGTGCTGGCGCAGTACCCGGCCACGACCGGCAGCATCCATGACCTGCGGCCACTGGCTGGCCAGGCGCATGTGGACGGCGCCGCCCTGTGTGTGGCCGCCGACCTGCTGGCGCTGACCCTGCTGGCGCCGCCCGGCGAATGGGACGCCGACATTGTGCTGGGCAACACCCAACGCTTCGGCGTGGCCATGGGCAACGGCGGGCCGCACGCGGCCTACCTCGCCTGCCGCGATGAGTTCAAGCGCTCCATGCCGGGCCGGCTGGTCGGCGTCAGCATCGACGTGCACGGCAACCCGACCTACCGGCTGGCGCTGCAGACCCGCGAGCAGCACATCCGCCGCGAGAAAGCCACCTCCAACATCTGCACCGCGCAGGTGCTGCCGGCCGTGCTGGCCAGCATGTACGCGGTCTACCATGGCCCGCAGGGCCTCAAGCGCATCGCTCAGCGCGTGGCGACCTACACCGCGATATTTGTGCGCGGCATGCAGCAGATGGGTTACGAGATCGCCAACAGCAGCGCTTTCGACTCGGTCACCATCAAGACCGGTGATGCTACCAATTCAATAGCTGAACGCGCCCGCCAGTCGGGGGCTAACCTGCGTTTTCGCTTGAACAACCACCTGGGCGTGTCGCTCGACGAAACCACCACGCGGGAAGACCTGGAGATGCTCTGGGCTTTCTTCGTCAAGCCCGGCCAGCCCATGCCTCGCCTGAGCGACTTTGAAAAAGGCATCGAGCCGCTGATCCCCGAAGCGCTGCGCCGCACCAGCGACTTCCTGACGCACCCGGTGTTCAACACGCACCACTCCGAGACCGGCATGCTGCGCTACATCCGCATGCTCAGCGACAAGGACCTGGCGCTGGACCGCACCATGATCCCGCTGGGCAGTTGCACCATGAAACTCAACGCAACCAGCGAGATGATTCCCGTCACCTGGCCCGAGTTTGCCAACATCCACCCGTTTGCGCCGCAGGACCAGTTGCAGGGTTACGCCGAGCTCGACCAGCAGCTGCGCGACTGGCTGTGCCAGGCCACGGGTTACGCCGGCATCAGCCTGCAGCCCAATGCCGGCTCGCAGGGCGAATACGCCGGCCTGCTGGTCATCAAGGCCTGGCTGGACGCGAACGGCCAGGGCCACCGCAACATCTGCCTGATTCCCTCGTCGGCCCACGGCACCAACCCGGCCAGCGCGCAGATGGCCGGCATGACGGTGGTGGTGACAGCCTGCGATGCGCAGGGCAACGTCGACATGGCCGACCTGGAGGCCAAGTGCGAGCAGCACAGCGCGAACCTGGCCTGCATGATGATCACCTACCCGAGCACCCACGGCGTGTTCGAGACGCAGGTGAAAGAACTCTGCGCGCTGGTGCACAGCCACGGTGGGCGTGTTTACGTGGACGGCGCCAACATGAATGCACTCGTCGGCGTGGCCGCCCCGGGCGAGTTCGGCGGCGACGTGAGCCACCTGAACCTGCACAAGACCTTCTGCATTCCGCACGGCGGCGGCGGCCCCGGCGTCGGCCCGGTCTGCGTCGTGGCCGATCTTGTGCCTTACCTGCCCGGCCATGCGACGGCAGGCCTGCCGGTCAACGGCGTGGGCGCCATCTCGGCCGCACCGCTGGGCAATGCGGCCGTGTTGCCGATCAGCTGGATGTACTGCCGCATGATGGGCCCCGAAGGCCTGCAGCAGGCGACTGAAGTAGCCATCCTCAGCGCCAACTACATCAGCGCTCGGCTGAAGGACCACTACCCGACGCTGTACGCCAGCGAGAACGGTCATGTCGCGCACGAGTGCATCCTGGACCTGCGCCCGCTGAAGGAAACCAGCGGCGTCAGCGCCGAAGACGTGGCCAAACGCCTGATGGACTACGGCTTCCACGCGCCCACCCTGAGCTTCCCCGTGCCCGGCACGCTGATGGTCGAACCCACCGAAAGCGAAACCCTGGCCGAGCTGGACCGTTTCATCAACGCGATGGTTGCCATCCGCGAAGAGATCCGCAATGTTGAAAACGGCACCTGGCCGCAGGACAACAACCCGCTCAAACACGCGCCCCACACCGCCGCCAGCCTGCTGGGCGCGGACTGGGACCGGCCATATTCGCGCGAAACCGGCGCCTTCCCGCTGGCCACGCTCAAGCAGGTCAAGTACTGGCCGCCGGTGGGCCGCGTCGACAACGTCTATGGCGACCGCAACCTGTTCTGCAGCTGCGTGCCGGTGGCCGATTACGCGTGAAGCCAAGCGTCCCGGGCACAAGCAGCCCGGGGACTTTTTACTATTGATTCCATAGCTGTCTCCGCCCGTCTCAGATGGGCGGGAGGCCGATTTCCCTTGTAACCCGGGAGTTGGCAGGCCATCGCGCTAGCGCCTGTGCACCCTTGCTGGCGATCGAGGCCGCGCCGCCGCACCTGCACCACAGCCGGTTCCTGGACAGCCAATCTACCGGGCGGTTTCCTGTGTTTGAGGGGAGGCCCCTCAGCAAGGGGTCAGGCCTCACTGCCCCCTTGTCATCACTGCAGAAGCCCAAGCTCCCTGGGTCCGGCGGGCGTTTCTATCTCGGCCACCAGTGAGCAGGCGTTGGCGTAAAAGACCGCTACTTCAGGCCAAGGCGCCAGACCCATCCTGGCGAACGCCGCCAAGACTTGTGCCGGCTCGGGATGATGAATGCGCAAACGGCGCAAACGCAGGCCGACATCGGCCAGCCTGCTGGCCGGATGGTCGTGAGATGAGCGCTGAATCAGTGCAGGAACCGCCCCCTGAAATGGAACGCTGCCGTCGGCAGTGAGAGTCATCTGCCAGGTAAACCCCGCACGGCTCATCGTCTCCACAGTCCCCATCTCGGGGATCACCGCGCTTTCGATGTTGTCTGTGCCTGCCACCCAGGCGGCAAGGCGGGGAATGCCGGAGCGGGAAACCTGGTCCAGACCAAACCACCTGGGTCTGGCGACCGGCGGTGCGTCGGGGTCCGGCGCGATGACTTCCAGGTAAACCCGCTCCCCCAGCGCGAGCAGGCGGTTGTGCGTACCCATGTCGGGGTGTTTTCTGCCGGGGAACGGTTCGATACCAAGGGCCTGGTGGACGAAGCGTGAGCCGGCGTCGAGTGACGGTGCAACGACGGTGATGTGGTCAAGGCAAGTGGGCATGTCGGTGAGGTTGACGTCAGTTAGACCACAAATGGTCGCGCAATAACTCGCGGACCTCCTCTGCAAAACCTGTCATGAACCATTTTTCCGCTTGAATGAGTCGCTACATTAAAGATAGCGGCAAACGCTCGCAGTCCGCGAGCGGTGGCTGGATTCCCCCCGGAGGCGATTCTGCATCGCCCGATGTGGTTTGAACACCCCCCATCGGATGGGGCTGTGAGTTTTTCCGCCCTCCCCCCAACCTGGATAATGCATCCTGCCGTCCGCCCGCCCAAAGACCCGCGCCCTGCGCCCACCCAAGCACCCGCCATGTTCGACCACCTGATTCTTTTCCTTCTGCACTGGGCCATCACCGCGCTGTCGCTCTGGCTGGCCAGTCGCGTCTTTCGGGGCATCAGCTTTGCCGATACCTCGTCGCTGGTCATCTCGGCCCTGCTGCTCGGTTTTGCAAATGCGATTGTCAAGCCGCTGCTGATTGTGCTGACCCTGCCGCTGACCCTGGTGACCTTTGGCCTGTTTCTGCTGGTCATCAATGCCCTGATGATTCTGCTGGTCTCCGCGCTGGTGCGCGGCTTCAAGGTCTCCGGTTTCTGGACGGCTTTTTTTGCCAGCATCTTCATCGCCGTGCTGAGCTGGGTGATAGGCGCCTTCGTGCTGGTGGGCAGCGGGCCCGATGCCGTCCCCATGCAGATGCCCCGCAACGGCGTGTGGCTCTGAGTCCGGCAGGCACCGGTTCAACAAAATAACACGCCAAACTCCCCCCCAGCCCCTACAAGGCGGGCCCAAGCAGCTATCTTTTCAGCAGCACACCCGGCCCGCCAACAGCCCCTGACAGCGAGTTGCTAGCGCCCCTTGACTACGGGCTCCAGGTCGTTTTTTTCTGAAATTTTCGGAGGTTGACCGTTACTGGCTTTTCACCGCTTTGCTCCTTCATTTGGAGGATGCGTTCCGGTCGGCACGCGATCAGAATTGCGCAATAGAAGGGACGGGTCCCTGCAAAGGAGCTTCCATGCGCCACCTGATCATTCTTTCGCTCGCCGTGTTGTGTAGCAGTTGCGCGCAACTTCCTCCTGCCGCGGTGGCGGATGCGCCGCCCAGGCAGGCGCAGGCCGTGGTGTTCGACATCGACGGAACGCTCACACCCGCCGTGTCGACCATTTTTGAAGCGCGCGAGGATGCGGCCAAGGCTGTGCGTATGTTCGCCGACAAGGGCTACAACGTCATCTACCTCAGCACCCGGGCCAGCTGGTTTTCGGCCAACATTCCTGGCTGGCTGAAAGACAACGGTTTTCCTGCCGGCAGCCTCCATGTGGCACAAACGGATGAAGATCGCAGCCGCCCCGATGTCTACAAGACGCGCATGTTGAAAGACTTCATGGCCCATGGCTGGCAGCTCAGGTTTGCCTATGGCGACTCCGACACCGATTTTTTGGCCTACGCCGCAGCCGGCATCCCGAAGGAAAGTGTCTTCGCGCTGCTGCGCAGGTACGAGGCCGATTGCCAACCGGGTCAGTGGAAGGTTTGCCTGAAGGGGTGGACTGAACACCTGGACTTTGTGACGCGATCCGTGCCGTCTGTGCTGGACAACTGACGGCCTCTTTTTCGCCCAGGCTGCCCGTTGGAACCGCTATCGATTCAATAGCTGCTTGCGCCCGTGACACAAGGGCCAGAGGCCAAAAAGGTTTCATTTTTCCAGCCAACTACTCGCTGACCCCACCCTTGCCGCGTGACGCCTTGATTTCCGAACGCTGACTTTTCCCCGCCAGGCGTCGCTGCTTCGAGCCATAGGTCGGCTTGGTGGCACGGCGCACGCGCGGCGGGGTGGCGACGCTGTTCACGATTTCGTTGAGCCGGGCCAGCGCGTCGGCGCGGTTCATCTCCTGGCTGCGGTGTTGCTGGGCCTTGAGCACCAGCACGCCTTCCTGCGTGATGCGGCTGTCGCGCAGGCAAAGCAGCCGCTCCTTCACGCCCTCGGGCAGCGAAGAGGCCATGATGTCAAAGCGCAGGTGCACCGCGCTGGACACCTTGTTGACGTTCTGCCCGCCGGCGCCCTGCGCGCGGATGGCGCTGATCTCGACTTCGGCTTCGTTGACTTCCAGGGGCATGCGGCATTCTAGAAGAGACGCTGCTGTTGGAGGAAGCAAGTTGGTGGCCTCCTCGTGCCTTCTATTGAACGCTACCAGGCCGGCTCTCCCCCCTCACCGGGGATCACCGGCATCACGCTGCGCCTGCGGTCCGCGCTGGACAGTAGATGCGACTCCCCACTCCCTCCCCCCGCCCCTCCCTCGCCCCGCTGGGCGATGGCGGGGAGCTTCATCTGGCCGCGTTTGTTGCGCTCGCGTGCAAACATGAGGGCCGCTTGACTCCGACATGACGCGCCTTGCGCGTCATGTCTCCCCGCACCCGATCTCGAACCCGCATTTGTTCCCCCACCCGTCGGGCTGGGCCGAGGAGCGCAGGCAAAAGCGGATCAGGGCTGGCGTTGTTTGAGCCGCAGGCGAGTTTAGCCAGACCCCGCTTTTGCCGAGCACCACAGGTTGCCCGCAGCGAAGCGGAGGGACCCAGACCATCGGGTCGCCTTTCTTTTGGGTACTTTTCTTTGGCGAAGCAAAGACAAAGTGCCTCGCCCGCCGGGGCGAGTCCCGGCTTGCCCGAAGCACCACAAAGACAACACGGCCAAAGGCCTCAACCAGCGCGCGCCGTGTTCCCTGCACACCGCGCCGGAATCCCGGACAATCCCTGATCCGACCGGCCTTTCATGCACACCCGACACTTCCTCCAGCTTATCGCCCTGTCCGCCCTCTGGGGTGGCTCCTTTCCCCTGCTTCGCATTGCCAGCCCGGCGTTCGGTCCCTGGCTGCTGGCCGGGGTGCGCTGCATGCTGGCTGCGCTGGTGCTGACGCTGCTGATGCGCGCGCTGCGCGAGCACTGGCCGCCGCGTGCCGCCTGGCCGCGCCTGGCGCTGCTCAGTGTGCTGACCGTGGTCGCGCCTTTTGTGCTGTTCAACTGGGCCGCGCTGGTGATCCCGGCCGGGTATTCGGCCGTGCTCAACGCCACGGCGCCGCTGTTCGGCGTGCTGGGCGCCGCGCTGGCGCGCGAGGAGCGGCTTTCGTCGCGCCGGCTGCTCGGTTGTGCCGTGGGTTTTGCCGGTGTCGCCCTGCTGGTGCAGCTGGGGCCGGTGGCGGTGACGCCGCGCGTCGTGCTGGCCGCGCTGGCCTGCACCGCCGCTGCCGCCGCTTATGGCTTTGGCGCCATCCTGATGAAACGCGCGACCATGGCGCACGACCCGCTGCCGGCCTCGGCCGTGGTGCATGTGGCGGCCGCGCTGTTCCTGCTGCTGCCCTCCGGTGTGGCCCTGCCCTCGGCCCACTACACCAGTGGCGCACTGATCGCGGTGGCGGTGCTGGGCATCTTCACCTCGGGCCTGATGTA
This sequence comes from Polaromonas sp., assembly GCF_029945685.1. GTDB lineage: Bacteria > Pseudomonadota > Gammaproteobacteria > Burkholderiales > Burkholderiaceae_C > Polaromonas. The sequence continues at coordinate 533,734 of NZ_JAQSDA010000020.1, forward strand.
CTGGATCAGCATGCGCCTGATGCGTGAGATCACGGCCAGCGCCGCCACCTCGGCAGCGTTCATGATTCCGCTGTTCGGCGTGGCCTGGGGCGGCCTGTTTCTCGGCGAGCCGGTCACCTGGGGCATGGCGCCGGGCTGCGTGCTGGTGCTGGCCGCCACCGCGCTGATCACCGGCTTCAACCCCTTCCGCGCCCCGCCGGAACGCTAAACGGCTCAGCGCCGTACGCTACAGTATTGATAGCTGCTTGCGCCCGCGGGACAAGGGCTAGAGGCCTGAAACGCTTGTAGACCTGCCGCTTGTCAGGGTGCGGCAGCGCCCAGGCTGCGCTGCACGCGCCAGGCCCGGTAGGCACAGGCCGTCGCAACCAGGCTGGCGGCCAGGCAGGCCCAGTACACGCTGACCAGCCCGAACGCCGAACTCAGCAATCCGCCGACCAGTCCACCCAGCACACCCGGCAGGCCGTAAGCCACCACCACGTAGAGCGCCTGCCCGCGGCCACGCAGCCGTCCGGGGAAATGGTGCGACAGCAGCGCGATGCAGACCGTGTGGTGCGTCGCAAACGTCAGCGCATGCAGCGCCTGCGCCACCAGCATGAGCAGCAGCACGCCGGGCCAGACGGCGGTGATGCCCATGCGCAGCGCCATGGCGGCCGAACACACCATCAGCCAGGCGGTCAGGCTCAGCCGTGGCAGCCAGCGGCCCTGGGTGTAGAACCAGCCGATTTCTACCACCACCGAAAACGCCCACAACACGCCGATCATGGTTTTGCTGTAGCCATTGGCGTCGAGGTAGAGCGAGAAAAACACGTAGATGCTGATGTGCGCCAGCACATGAAAAAACGCCGATGCAAAAAACCACAGCACGGCGCGCTGGCGAAGAATCGGCAACACCGGCAACTTCAGGTCGTGGGGACTGACCGCCTCCTTCAGGTCCGGCAGCAACCAGACACTGACCGTCACGGCCAGCAGCGACAGAAAGGTCCAGGCCGGGAAGTGTTTCATGCCGAAGATCTCGAACCAGCTGCCCGCGGCAAACACCGTGAACAGAAAACCCAGCGAACCCCACAGGCGAACGCGGCCGTAACGCCGCGCGTCAAAGGCACCGCCCTGGCTGATCAGGTGCGCCATGGCGGCTTCACTCATGGGCATCATGGAACTGGTGTGCGTGAACATCACCAGCAGCACCGCCGTGAGCCACCAGACGCCGTAGCTGGATTCAAAGTCCAGCCACAGGCCGAGGGAGGAGATCAGCGCCACAGTGGCGCCGTAACGCAGCAGCTTGACGCGCTCGCCGGTGTGGTCGCTCAGCGCACCCCAGCCGTAGGGGGCAAACAGGCGCGTGGCGGCCTGCACCGAGGTCAGCAGGCTGATCGCCAGGATGCTGAAGCCCAGGTCCTTGAGCCACAGCGGCAGGTAGGGATTGAAAAACCCGATGTGCGCAAAATAACTGGCCGACAGCGCCGCAAACGGCACCAGCTGGCGGCGCCTGGCCGCAGCTTCAGGCATGGTCAGGACCTGTTCACACGGAGCCCTTGATCGCCTGCATGGGCGGCACCACGTCGCCGCATTGCGCGCGCTGGCGCAGGGCATGCTCCATCACCACCAGCGCCAGCATGGCCTCGGCAATCGGCGTGGCGCGTATGCCCACACACGGGTCGTGCCGGCCCTTGGTGCTGACCGAGGTCGGCTGGCCGGCCATGTCCACCGACTCGCGCGGCGTGAGGATGGAGCTGGTCGGCTTGATCGCCATCGACACCTCCAGGTCCTGCCCGGTGCTGATGCCGCCCAGCACACCACCGGCGTTGTTGGACTTGAAGCCCGCGGGCGAGAGCGAGTCACCGTGTGTGCTGCCGCGCTGTGTGACGCTGGCAAACCCGGCGCCGATTTCCACACCCTTGACCGCGTTGATGCCCATCATGGCAAAAGCGATGTCGGCGTCGAGCTTGTCGAACAACGGCTCGCCCAGGCCCACCGGCATGCCCGTGGCGGTGATACGAATGCGCGCGCCACAGGAGTCGCCAGCCTTGCGCAGCTGGTCCATGTAGGCTTCCAGGGTTGAAACGTCAGCCACCGGGGCAAAAAACGGGTTGTTCGGCACGTGCTCCCAGGATTCGAAGGGAATGGCGATGTCGCCAATCTGCGTCATGCAGCCGCGAAAGGTGGTGCCGTATTTCTCCAGCAGCCACTTTTTGGCCACCGCACCGGCCGCCACCATGGGCGCGGTCAACCGGGCCGAGGCCCTGCCACCACCGCGCGGGTCGCGGATGCCGTACTTCTGCAGGTAGCTGTAGTCCGCATGGCCGGGGCGGAAGGTGTCCAGGATGTTGCCGTAGTCCTTGCTGCGCTGGTCGGTGTTTTTGATCAAGAGGCAGATCGGCGTGCCGGTGGTTTTGCCTTCGTAGACGCCGGAAAGGATTTCCACCGCGTCCGGCTCGTTGCGCTGCGTCACATACTTGCTGGTGCCGGGCCGGCGCCGGTCCAGGTCGCCCTGGATGTCGACCTCGCTCAGGGCCATACCGGGCGGGCAGCCGTCAATCACACAGCCAATGGCCGGGCCGTGGGATTCACCGAAGTTGGTGACTGCGAATAGGGTGCCGAAGGTGTTGCCGCTCATGCGGGGGATTATCCCAGATGGGCCTGGTGCCGACCTCGGTCACCGACTGCCGTATCACACCCGGCTTTCAGCCGCCCTGTACCGGCAACGCAAAATGAAACACCGCCCCCTGGTCCACCTTGCCTTCCGCCCACACCCTTCCGCCGTGGCGCGTGACCACACGGCGCACGGACGCCAGACCGACGCCGGTGCCCTCGAACTCCTGGTCGGTGTGCAGCCGCTCGAACACTTCGAAGAGTTTGTCGTAGTGCGCCATGTCGAACCCGGCGCCGTTGTCACGCACGGTGTAGACGGCTTCCGCGCCCTCGACGCGTCCACTGACCTCGATCTGCGGATTGGCGGTCAGGCTGCTGTACTTCACCGCGTTGGACAGAAGGTTCACCCACACCTGTCGAAGCAAGCCCGGGTCGGCAGGCGCCGGCGGCAGCAAACCGAGCTGGATGACAGGTTGGGGGGCGCCCGGGCCGCCGACCGGCAGGTCGGCGACCACCTGCGCAGCCAGGGCGTTCATGTCAACGTCGGTTTTCTGGACCTCCTGCAGGCTGAGCCGGGAAAATGACAGCAGGTCGTCGATCAGCCTGGCCATGCTTTTGACCCGGGAGCCGATGACGGACAGATAGTGCAGGCCTTTTTCGTCCAGGCGGTCGGCGTAATTTTTCACCAGCAGCCCCGCATAACCGCCAATGATGCTCAGCGGGGAACGCAGGTCATGCGAGGCTGCCGAGGTGAAACTCTCCAGGCTCTTGTTGGTGGCCTCCAGCTCGTCGGCACGCAGCTTCAGGGCGGAATGAAGGTCGGCAATCACCTTTTCCAGCTCCTTCTTCTCGGTGATGTCCTCGGAGATGCCCAGCACATGGGTGGGCTCGACGGCTTCGCCAAAAACCGGCACCTTGCGTGTGTGCAGCAGGCGCAAGCCTTTGCTTTGCGAGAAAAACCGGTCTTCCGGAATCTCCTCGATGAGGCCGCTGGCCAGCACCCGCTGATCCTGGGCGGTGAACCGGTCGGCTTCTTCCTGGCTGAAAAGATCGTGGACGGATTTCCCCACCATGTCCTCGCGCGCGATGCCCGTCAGTTGCTCCTCCGCGGAGTTGACACGCACATAACGAAGCTGGGCGGCATCCTTGATGAACACCGGCGTCGGGATGTGCTCAATCATCGAGTCGAGAAAACGGTTGGCTTCCAGCACCTCCGCCGTGCGTTCGCGCAACTGCTGGCGGCTTTCGTGAAGCTCGTTGTTGCGCTGCATGGCCGCGTCGTAGGTGGACATCAGCAGGTTCAGTATCTGGGTGCGGCTGGCAGTGATCTGGTGCCGCTCGCCGTGGAAAAAAATCTCGGCCGGCGGTCCGTCTTCCGTCATATGCGCGACGTCGCGGTTGCTCAGGGCGTGCTCCACCCGCGCCAGCATGTGGCTTCGCTCGTAGGGCTTGATGACGAAGCTGTCGGCACCACACTGCAGGCCAAGCAAGACCTCGTTGGGGTCGGACAGGCTGGTGACGAGAATCACCGGGACCGGGGAGAGCCCGGGCCCGGCCTTGATCTGCCGGCACAGCTCATAACCGCTCATTTCGGGAATGGCCACCCCGCTGATGATGAGCGCGGGGCGAATCGCCCTCGTCATTTCCAGCGCGGCCACGCCGTTGTCGGCAGTGCTGACCTGGTAACCCTCTTCTTCGAGGATATGTTGCAGCATCAAGGCCTGCGCCGTGATGTTTTCCACGATCAGGATATGTCGGGGCGAGGCACCACCGGATTGCACAGTAGCCATGTTTTTTCTTCCCTTCCAGTGTCAGCCAAATAGCTCCACCTATTTATGGAATGGATAGTACTGGGTAAGCGGTTCCTGTGCGAAGCGCCCGGCCTTTTCAGTCCGCCGGGCATGCCCCTGCCCCTGGTCGACGGCAACGTGCGCAAAGCCAACATGGTCCGCCGCACCTTATGGACGACCGTTGAGGGCGAGCGCAAGGACACCGGCTCCGTCGGCCAGACGGTGGTGGCGCAGGACCTGTGCCGCCGCATCCGCCCAAGACGGGTGTGGGGTACCACGGCGTGTTCAGTGGCCGCCAGTGGACTACGCAGATTCATCCGCGGGTGCGGGAGATGATTCATGCAGGCACGGGATGAATTTGAAGCAAAATCTGCCTCCAGCCCTTTACGGGTGGGCGGTAGCAGCTATAGCATTTGCAGCAAAAGGCAGTGCACCGGTGGCCGGTTGGAGGCTTTCACCGCTGGCCTGCCGCGGGAAGCGGGGGTCAGATCCACCCGTCGAGGCCCTTCCCGGCCCGCGTCAGAGAAGGGGTGCCTGGTTCGGCTCTTCCTCGGCCGGCCAATCGCGAATGTAGGCCTTGAGCATCTTGTTCTCGAAGTTCTGGCCATCGACCACCGCCTTGGCCACGTCGTAAAACGAGATCACGCCTTCGAGGACCTTCTTGTTGAGCACCGGCATGTAGCGCGCGTGGCGGCCCAGCATCATGCGCCGGACTTCGTCGATCTCGGTGTCCGGTGTGCAGGTCAGCGGCGCATCATCCATGGCCGTGCGTACCAGCGTGTTGCCGATCTCACCGCCGTTTTTGACAATGCACAGAATCACCTCCCGGAAGGTCAGCATGCCGACCAGGTCGCCGTGCTCCATGACGACCAGCGAGCCGATGTCTTTTTCCGCCATGATCTGGGTCGCCTTGGACAGCGGCTCATCGGGCTGGACGGTATAAAGCGTGTTGCCTTTGACGCGCAGGATATCAAGGACTCTCATGGGGCACTCCTTCAGGAATTTGTCTCGGCAGTCTGCAGGTTCTTCCCCGGTGCGGGCCGGCGGAAAATTCAGTTCAAATATAGCCCACAATCTGTTCGCAAGCCACCTCAAGTTGTTTCAGGCTGGCTGCTGTTTTTCACCGATCCTTCCGCTTTTTTCTGGAGACACCATGTCTGGCTACTCTGACCCGGGCTTTGACACGCTGGCCCTGCATGCCGGCGCCGCGCCCGACCCGGCCACCGGCGCGCGCGCCGTGCCGATTCACCTGACCACCTCGTTTGTCTTCGAATCCAGCGACCACGCCGCCAGCCTGTTCAACCTGGAGCGTGCCGGCCACGTCTATTCGCGCATCAGCAACCCGACCAACGCGGTGCTGGAGCAACGCGTGGCCGCCCTCGAAGGCGGCATAGGCGCCATCAGCACCGCCAGCGGCCAGGCGGCGCTGCACCTGAGCATTGCCACCCTGATGGGCGCGGGCTCGCACATCGTCGCCTCGACCGCGCTTTACGGCGGCAGCCAGAACCTGCTGCACTACACCATGCGGCGCTTCGGCATTGAAACGACGTTTGTCAAGCCCGGCGATATCGACGGCTGGCACGCCGCAGTGCGCCCCAACACGAAACTCTTCTTTGGTGAAACCGTCGGCAACCCCGGGCTGGACGTGCTGGACATGCCCACCGTGTCAGCCATCGCACACGAAGCCGGCGTGCCGCTGCTGGTGGACTCGACGCTGACCTCACCCTGGCTGGTCAAGCCTTTCGAGCACGGGGCCGACCTGGTCTACCACTCGGCCACCAAGTTCCTGAGCGGTCACGGTACGGTGATTGGCGGCATCGTCGTGGACGGCGGCAGCTTCGACTGGGAAAAGTCCGGCAAATTCGCCGAACTGACCGAAGCCTACGACGGTTTTCACAACATGGTGTTCAGCGAGGAAAGCACGGTCGGCGCCTTTTTGCTGCGCGCGCGCCGCGAAGGCCTGCGCGACTTCGGCGCCTGCATGAGCCCGCACACCGCGTGGCTGATTTTGCAGGGCATCGAAACCCTGCCGTTGCGCATGGCGCGGCACATGTCCAACACCGAGAAGGTCGTGACCTTTCTCGCCAGCCACCCGCTCGTTTCACGCGTCGGCCACCCGATGCTGGAGACCCACCCCAGCCACGCGCTGGCCAAAAAGCTGTTGCCACGCGGCGCCGGCTCGGTGTTCAGCTTCGACATCCGGGGCAACCGGGAGCAGGGCAAGGCCTTCATCGAAACCCTCAAGGTGTTCAGCCACCTGGCCAATGTCGGCGACTGCCGCAGCCTGGTGATTCACCCGGCCAGCACCACCCATTTCCGCATGACCGACGAGGCGCTGGCGGGCGCCGGCATCACGCAGGGCACCATCCGACTCTCGATCGGCCTGGAAGATCCGGACGATTTGATTGATGACCTCAAGCGCGCGCTGAAGGCGGCCGAGAAAACCGGGACCTGAACATGTACCTCGACGTCAACGGCCACAGCACCTACTGCTATACCGGCGGCAAGCCCTTCGATGCCGCCAAACCCACGGTGGTTTTCATCCACGGCGTGCTCAACGACCACAGTGTCTGGATTTTGCAAAGCCGCTACCTGGCCCACCATGGCTGGAACGTGCTGGCAGTGGATCTTCCGGGCCACTGCAAAAGCGCGGGTGACGCACCCTCGACGGTGGAAGAAGCCGCCGACTTCGTGGCTGCCCTGCTGGCCGCGGCCGGCGTGCAGCGGGCCGCCCTGATCGGCCACAGCTGGGGTTCGCTGATTGCGCTGGAGGCCGCCTCCCGGCTCAAAGAGCGGGTGAGCCACCTGGTGCTGGTCGGTATTGCCTACCCGATGAAGGTGTCCCCGGCCCTGCTGGAGGCCGCCCTGAACGAGCCGATGAAGGCGCTCACCATGATCAATGTTTTTTCGCGCAGCACCCTGGCCGCGCCGCCGTCAGCGCTGGGCCCGGGCACCTGGGTCTACGGCGCCAGCATGGCGCTGGGGCGGCGTGTGCTGGCGAGCAACACCCAGGTCAATGTCTTTCACCGCGGCTTCAAGGCTTGCGACAGTTATGCCAACGGCGACAAGTCCATCACGCAGATCACCTGTCCGGTGCTGTTCCTGCTCGGTACGCAGGACCAGATGACCCAGGCCAGAGCCGCTCAGCCCCTGGTTGAGAAGGCGCGGGCCAGTGGCAAAACCGTGCAGGTCGCCAGCCTGCCGGTCGGCCACCACCAGATGACCGAGGCGCCGGAAGAAACTTTGTTTGCGATGCGGGACTTTCTGAAAACCAGGTGAGCCCGGCGGCAAGACGCGGTTGCGGCGCCACCTCTCGTGGCCGCACCGGCGTCGGGGGGATGTCCGATGAATGCGCTCAACTGTTGATGACCGTCAAGTTCCAGCCGGAACCGGCCGGTACAGTGGCTGTGCCATCACGCACAACCCACTACATCCACGATTGCCATGACCTCCACCTCACGCCGCACTTTTGTCATTCACGCCCTCACCGCCAGCGGAGCGCTGGCGGCCAGCAGCCTGGCGCTGTCCCAGACGGCGGCCGCGCCCATGGTCCAGGACACCGACGCCAACGCTGTCGCCCTGGGTTACAAGGCCGACGGCAGCAAGACCGACACCAAAAAATACCCGAAGTACGCCGCCGGCCAGAACTGCGCCAACTGCGCGCTCTACCAGGGCAAGGCAGCTGACGCGGCGGCCCCCTGCCCCCTGTTCGCCGGCAAGCGGGTCGCGGCCAAGGGCTGGTGCAGCGCCTGGGCGAAAAAAGCCTGATAGCCGTCCGGGCGCCTGCGCTGTGCCGTCAGGCGCGCGGGCTTCGGGCCAGGTGCGCCCTGCACCAACTGCCGGGGCTTCAGGCGGCGCAGTGGCAGGCAAGCGCTGACCCTCTCGCGATCCAGCAAAAACCACGCCCTGCCGCGGTCTAAACAGCCCGCTACCATGGGGGCATGACCGAGTACACCTCCCCGTTTCCTCACACCCCGCACCAGCGTGGCCTGCAGGGACCCGGTGCCACGGCCTGCCCCATCCGGCCACCAGCCTTGGCGGGCTGCGCATGAACCTGCCGAGCTGGCTGCCGGACGTCCTGCGAGAGGGCCTGAACCTGGTGCCCGTGCTCGCCACCTTGCTGCATCTGGCGCTGGCGCTGGGAGTGACCCTGCACGCGTTGCTGACCCGGCGCCATGTATCGACCACCGTCGCCTGGATCGGGCTGGCCTGGCTGGCACCGGTTGTGGGGCCACTGCTTTACCTGGTGCTCGGCGTCAACCGCATCCAGCGCGCCGGCGTGGCGCTGGGCATGAAAGAGGCCTGGCAACGCGAACACCAGCGCGCACACGGCGGTGCGCCTGCCATCGGCGCGGCCGCCGGGCCCGATGCGCCTTGCGCCCCGGCGCTGGCCGGCATCAACCGCCTGTCCCGGCAGACCACCGGCAACGCCCTGCTGGCCGGCAACGCCGTGACGCCGCTGATTGACGGCGACCAGGCCTACCCCGCGATGCTGGCAGCCATCGCCGGCGCCCGCCGGTCGATCACACTGGCCACCTATATCTTCGACCTCGACGAGATCGGCAGCGCCTTTGCCGATGCCCTGCTGCAGGCCAGCGAGCGCGGCGTGGCGGTGCGCGTGCTGGTCGATGCCGTGGGCGGGCGCTACAGCCGCACCCGCATGGTGGCGCATCTGCGCGCACGCGGCGTCACGGCCGCGGCCTTTTTGCCGCCACGTTTTCCCGGTCTGCTGGCCTATGCCAATTTGCGCAACCACCGCAAGATCATGGTGGTCGACGGTGCGCTGGGCTTCACCGGCGGCATGAACATCCGCGCCGGACACCAGCTGGCCCTGCACCCGGCCCATCCCGTGCGCTGCCTGCACTTCGCGGTGCAGGGGCCGGTGGTGGCCGACATGCAGCGCGCCTTTGCCATCGACTGGGCCTTCAGCACCGGCGAGGCCCTGCTCGGCGACACCTGGTTTGCCGCAGGCCAGGCCTGCGGGCCGGTGCTGGCGCGCGGCGTGTCCGACGGCCCCGATGGCGACATCGACCACATGCGGCTGGTGCTGCTGGGCGCACTGGCCAGCGCGCAGCGACGCGTGTGCATCCTGACGCCTTATTTCCTGCCTGACGAAGTCCTGCTGACGACGCTGCAGATCACCGCGCTGCGCGGTGTGGCGGTGGACATCCTGCTGCCGGCGCGCAGCAATCTGCCGCTGATGGACTGGGCCATGCGGCCACAGCTGGGCGGCCTGCTGCATGCGGGTTGCCGCGTTCACCTGTCGCCGCCGCCGTTTGACCATTCCAAGCTGTTTCTGGTGGACGATGACTGGTCGCTGATCGGTTCGACCAACTGGGACGCGCGCAGCCTGCGGCTGAACTTCGAATACAACCTGGAATGCCACGACGCCGGGCTGGTGAAGCAGCTGGACGTGCTGGTGCAGCAGCGTCTGGCGCAGGCCCGTGCTCTTGATGTGGCGCTGCTGGACCGTCAGCCGCTGGCCGGCCAGCTGCGCGACCGGCTGACGGGCCTGCTGTCGCCTTACCTCTGAACCGGGTAACCCGGCCGCTGCGTGCAAAATCGGGAGCATGCAACCCATGACCCCCATCACCCCGCCGATGTCGCCCGCACGCGCACGGGACATTGCCGCCAGCTTCGACCTGCGCGCCCTGCCCGCCGACTTCTACGCCAACCCCTACCCGGTTTACGCGCTGCTGCGCGAGACCGCGCCGGTGCGGCGCATGCCCGACGGCTCGTATTTCCTCACGCGTTACGCCGACCTGGTGGCGGTCTACCGCGATGCGCAGACCTTCAGTTCGGACAAGAAGGTGGAGTTCACGCCCAAGTACGGCGCAGGCGCGCCGCTGCTGGAGCACCACACCACCAGCCTGGTGTTCAACGATCCGCCGCTGCACACGCGGGTGCGCAAGCTCATCATGGGCGCCCTCACGCGGCGGGCCATCACCGACATGGAGCCGGGGCTGGTCACCCTGGTGGACAGCCTGCTCGATTCCATCGAAGCCCGGGGCGGCGGCGACCTGATTGAGGACTTTGCCTCGGCGATTCCGGTGGAGATCATCGGCAACCTGCTGGGCGTGCCGCATGCCGACCGCGGGCCGCTGCGCGACTGGTCGCTGACCATTCTGGGCGCGCTCGAACCCAAACTCACACCCGAACAGGAAGCGCTGGGCAACCACAGCGTGAGCGAGTTCACGGCCTACCTGCAGGCGCTGGTGGCCGAGCGGCGGCGGCGCCCCGGCGATCCCGAGCACGATGTGCTGACGCGTCTGATCCAGGGCGAGGAAGCCGGTGAAAAACTGAGCGAAACCGAGTTGCTGCAAAACTGCGTTTTCATCCTCAACGCCGGCCACGAAACCACCACTAACCTGATCGGCAACGCCCTCGTCGCCCTGCAGGAGTGGCCCGGCGCCCGGGAACACCTGCTATCAAAAGTGAAGCTGCCTGCGCAGAACCCACAACGGCTGGAGCCTGATTTGACTGTAGAAATTGACGAGTTCCTGCGTTTCGAGTCGTCCAACCAGCTCGGTAACCGCCGCGCGCTCAAGGCCTGCCAGGTCGGCGGCGTGGACCTGCCCGAAGGTGCGCTGCTCACGCTGTGCATAGGCGCGGCGAACCGCGACCCGGCGCAGTTTGACCACCCAGAACAGCTCGACCTGACGCGCGAAAACAACCGGCACCTGGCCTTTGGTTTCGGCATCCACCAGTGCGCCGGCCTGAGCCTGGCGCGGCTCGAAGGCCGCATCGCCGTCGGGCGCTTTCTTCAGCGTTTTCCCGACTACCACCTCACCGCTGCACCAACCCGGGGCGGGCGCGCACGTTTCCGCGGCTTTCTGAACGCGCCGTTTGCCGCAGGCTCAAGCTGAACTGAGCCGCCGGTGCAGCGCCTGCACCAGGTCCGTCAGCGCCGGATCGGCCGAACCGGCGACCGCGGCCTGCTTGTCCAGCGACGCCAGCAAACGCGACAAGGTTGCGGCATGCGGCAACATGGGCCCGGCGAAGCGAAGCGCCGCGCCATCGGCAATCAGCAGCGTCGGAAAGGTCTCGATGTCGAGCTCGCCCACCAGTTCGGCCTCGTCTTCGATGTCCAGCCAGAGAAAACGCAGGCCGGGGTGCGCCGCGACCACCTGGTCAAACACCGGCCGGTAATCCCGGCAGGTGCCGCACCAGCCGGCACAAAGACAGGCGACCCAGCGCCCGTCGGGAACCTGCAAAGAAGGAAGCATGTCAGCCATTGTGCGCGAGCGTCGTTATCATGGCGCAACAAGGACTATTCCGGAGACACGCCATGGACACCGCCACCCGCCCTGATGCAGCCGCTGCACCCGCTGCAGCCGATGCCAGAACATTTCAGAGCTTCGCCGAGTTTTACCCGTTTTACCTGAGCGAGCACAGCAACCGCACCTGCCGCCGCCTGCACTTTGCCGGCTCCAGCCTCTCGCTGCTGTGCCTGGCCACGCTGCTCGCCACGCGCAACCCGTGGTGGCTGCTGGCCGGCCTGCTGTGTGGTTACGGCTTTGCCTGGGTCGGCCACTTCGTGTTCGAGAAAAACAAACCCGCGTCCTTCAAGCGCCCGCTCTACAGCTTCATGGGCGACTGGGTGATGTACAAGGACATCTGGACTGGCAAGGTCAAGATCTGATGAACACCAACCAGGGCATCCCCATGCAGCTCGACCCTCGGGCGGTGGACATTCTTTCCGGCATCACCACCGCCACCCTGACCACGCTGCTGCTGAAAAAAGGCCTGCGCAACGTCTGGCTGCGCGGCGCCCGGCCGCTGCGCACCGGCCAGCCGCGCCTGGTGGGCCGCGCCTTCACCCTGCGTTTTGTGCCGGCGCGCGAGGACCTGGCGACACCCGAGTCGTGGTCGTCGCCGATCTCGACACGCGCGGCGATCGAAGACATGCCGGCGGGCTGTATCGCCGTGGTGGACGCGATGGGTGTCAGCGACGCCGGGATTTTTGGCGACATTCTGTGCGCCCGCATGCAAAAGCGCGGCGTGACGGCGCTGGTGACCGACGGCGTGGTGCGCGACCAGGCGGGGGTGCTGGGCACCGGCCTGCCGGTCTGGTGCAGCGGCGCCGCCGCGCCGCCTTCGGTGGCGGGCCTGACCTTTGTGGACTGGCAGCGGCCGATCGCCTGCGGCGGCGTGGCGGTGTTTCCGGGCGATGTGATCGTGGCCGATGACGACGGCGCGGTACTGATCCCGGCGGCACTGCTGGAGGACATGCTGCAGCTGGCGCCCGAGCAGGAGCGGCTTGAGTCCTGGATCATGAGCGAGGTCGACAAGGGTGCCGCCCTGCCCGGCCTGTACCCGCCCAACGCCGAGAACAGGGCGCGTTACGAGGCGACGAAAAAAACCGGCCCGTGAGCGCCTGCGGCCGATGCCCGCAGCGCTATCATTTTCATAACACGTCGCGCAGGCGCAGCGCGGAGAAACGACCGTTTTCCCATAAACTTTTCATGGACGGGTCCTGGCTCAGCAGCAGTTGCGCCAGCAGCGGCTCCAGCGCGGTGGAGGCCGGATCGGCCAGCAGCAGGTAACGCGCCTCGTGTTCGTCCTCCGGGTCGGTCAGCTGGCCTATCCAGTCCAGCGCCATCAGGGTCTCGAGCACGGGTTCGAGCTGCAAGGCATCCACCTGCAGCGCCCGCGCCAGCTCCGAGCCTTCCAGCCCGATACGTGCGGTCCCGCGCGCCCGGTGCAGTTGCTGCAGCAGTTCCACCGCCAGCTGGAACTGCCAGCCGTGCGCGCTGCCGCGGCGCGCCACGCCGGCCAGCAGGCTGGGCAGGTAGGCGGCAATCACTGCGCCCATCAGCACAATGACCCAGGCCACGTAAATCCAGACCAGCAGAATCGGCAAGGTGGCAAAGGCGCCGTACACCAGCGAATAGGTCGGCACGCTGCTCAGGTACAGCGTGAGCACCTTCTTGGCCAGCTCGATGCCGGCCGCAACAAACAGGCCGCCGGCCCAGGCGTGGCCCCAGCGCACAAAGGTGTTGGGCACATAGTGGTACAGGGCCGCCATGCCGCCGGCCAGCAGAAAGAACTGCAGCACATCCAGCAGCACACGCAGCCCGCCGGGCATGTCGCCCACCACGCCGCGCGAGCCGGAAATGACATACGACGTCACTGCCAGGCTGGCACCCAGCACCAGCGGGCCGAGCGTGATGGCGGCCCAGTAAATCAGCACGCGCTGCGCCAGCGGACGTGGTTTTTTCACGCGCCAGATGCCGTTGAGCGTGCGGTCTATGGTCAGGATCAGGGCAATCGCCGTGACCAGCAGCACCGCCAGACCGGCGACGCCCAGCTTGTTGGCCTGTTTGGCGAACTGCGTCAGGTAGCCGAGGACCTGGCGCGAGATGTTGTCGGGGATCAGGCTGTTGACCAGCCACACCTGCAGCGCGCCCTGCAGCTTGGAAAACATCGGAAAGGCGGTGAAGATGGCCAGCGCCACCGTGAAAAACGGCACCAGCGCGATGCTGGTGGTGAAGGTCAGGCTGCTGGCCGTCAGGCCCATGTGGTCGTCGCGAAAACGCTGGCGCAGCGTGATGGCGGTGTCGCGCCACGGAAAGCGCGACAGGTCCGTCAATAACTGCTGCAGGGACTGCTGGAATGTCATCCCCGGTATCATGCCATCGACACAAGCATCAACATGACTCTCAACAAAACAACACAGATTGACGCCACACGCTGGCTCGCCGTGGGCAGCCTGGCCGCCCTGATCATTCTCGGCCTGGCCTGGGAGATGTGGCTGGCGCCGCTGCGGCCGGGCGGCTCGTTGCTGGCCCTGAAGGTGCTGCCGCTGTGTATTCCACTGGCCGGCCTGCTGAAAAACCGCATGTACACCTACCGCTGGCTCAGCCTGATGGTCTGGCTCTATTTCACCGAAGGCGCGGTGCGCGCCTGGAGCGACAAGCCGCCCGGCAACTACCTGGCCATGGCCGAAGTGGTGCTGTGCCTGCTGCTGTTCACCGCCTGCGCCCTGCATGTACGTATCCGCCTGAAAAATGGCGTGAAAACCATCCAACCGGCTGCCTGAAAAACCTATGGACAAGATTCTCGACGCCTTGCGCGCCATCGTCGGCGACGCCCACGTGTTGACCGGGGGCGACCTCTCCGCCTGGGAGCTGGACTGGCGCAAACGCGCACGCGGCAAGGCGCTGGCCGTGGTTCGCCCTGCCGACACGGCGCAGGTGGCGGCGGTCGTCAGGGCCTGCGCCGCGGCCGGCGTGCCCATGGTGCCGCAGGGCGGCAACACCGGCCTGGTCGGCGGCTCGACACCCGACGCCTCCGGCCGCCAGGTGGTGCTGAGCCTGCAGCGCATGAACGCGGTGCGCGCCATCGACAGCGCCAACCTGACCATGACGGTCGAGGCCGGCTGCATCCTGCAGACCCTGCAGGAAACCGCCGAAAAAGCCGGCTTCCTGTTTCCGCTGAGCTTGGCCGCCGAGGGCAGCTGCACGATTGGCGGCAACCTGGGCAGCAATGCCGGCGGCACACAGGTCGTGCGTTACGGCAATGCGCGCGACCTCTGCCTCGGGCTGGAAGTCGTCACCGCGCAAGGCGAGGTCTGGGAAGGCCTGTCGGGCCTGCGCAAGGACAACACCGGTTACGACCTGCGCGACCTGTTCATTGGCAGCGAAGGCACACTGGGCATCATCACGGCCGCGACCATGAAGCTCTACCCCCAGCCGGCTGCGCAACTCACCGCCTGGGCGGCCGTGCCGTCGATGGAGGATGCCGTCACCCTGCTCGGGCTGGCGCACCGCCACCTGGGCGCGGGCCTGACGGGCTTTGAAGTGATGGGCCAGTTTGCGCTGAGCCTGGTGGCCAAACACTTTCCGCAACAGCGCATACCGTTCACCAACAACGCATCGGCGCAGGGCCGCCCCAAGCCGGATGCAGCCCCCTCGGGGGGCAGCGAACCACACGAAGTGGGGAGCGTGGGGGCTTATTTTGTGCTACTGGAAAACTCCGACCACGAGTCGGAAAGCCATGCGCGCGAGCAGTTCGAGCGCCTGCTGGAAACCGCCATGGAAGAAGGCTGCGTCACCGATGCCGTGGTCGCGGAAAACCTGCAGCAGGCGCACCAGCTCTGGCATGTGCGCGAAAGCATCCCGCTGGCGCAGGCCGAAGAAGGCCTGAACATCAAACACGACATCTCGGTGCCGGTCTCACTGATTCCCGAGTTTGTGCGCGTCACCGACCAGCTGCTGGAAACGGCCATCCCGGGCGTGCGCCTCGTCAACTTCGGCCACCTCGGCGACGGAAACCTGCACTACAACGTGCAGGCTCCGGCCGAGGGTGACGCGGCCGCTTTTCTGCGCGAGCAGGAAGAAAACGTCAATGGCCTGGTCTACGACTCGGTGCAGGCCTTCGGCGGCTCGATTTCGGCCGAACACGGCGTCGGCAGCCTCAAGCTCGACAAGCTCGAAAAGCACAAATCGCCGGTGGCCCTGGGCCTGATGCGGGCCATCAAACGCGGGCTGGACCCCGAGAACCTGATGAACCCCGGGCGAGTGTTGCGCATATAATATGCGCATGAATCATGGAGATAGACCATGCTGAAATTTGACCATGCGCCCAAAAAAGCGACCAACCTGACGCTCAACGTCAAGGTGCTTGCGCTGGCGCGCGAGATGGGCATGAACGTTTCCCAGACCGTTGACACGCTGCTGGCCGCCGAGGTGAAACGCCTTTACTGGGAGCAGTGGAACGAGCAGAACCGGGAGGCCGTCGCGGAGTACAACGCACGCATCGCCAGCGAAGGTCTCCCGCTTGCGAAATACCGGACCTTCTAGCCATGGCACGTTACGACGTCTATGCGCATCCCGATGCCACACTGGGCAAAATCGCACCCTTTCTGCTGGATGTGCAGAACGACTACATCAACAGCCTGGATTCACGCGTTGTCATTCCCCTGCGTCCGGCCGCGCTGTACCCGCATCCCATGCGTGACTTGAACCCGGTATTCCAAGTCGGCGGAAAAACAGTGGTGCTGGACACCGCCGCTCTGGCCGCGTTTCCGGCGCGGGAATTGAAAAAGCGCGTCGCCGGTCTGCAAGACCAGCGTGAACTCATCGTTGCCGCCATGGACTGCCTGTTTGGAGCTTATTAACGTGTCACCCCGCCCTATCCGCTCCCAGTACGAACACTTCATGCGCCATGTGGACACCCACGGCGTGTTCAAGGCCGACCGCACCGGCACCGGCACCAAAAGCGTGTTCGGCTACCAGATGCGTTTTGACCTCAACGAAGGCTTCCCGCTGGTCACGACCAAAAAGGTTCACCTCAAGTCCATCGTGCACGAGCTGCTGTGGTTTCTGCAGGGGTCCAGCGACAACAACTGGCTGAAAGAGCGCGGCGTGACCATCTGGGACGAGTGGGCGCGCGAAGACGGCAGCCTGGGCCCGGTCTACGGCGTGCAGTGGCGCAGCTGGCCGACACCGGACGGCGGCCACATCGACCAGATCGCCGAGGTCATCCAGACCCTGAAGACCAACCCGGATTCGCGCCGCATCATCGTCAGCGCCTGGAACGTGGCCGAGCTGTCGAAGATGGCGCTGATGCCCTGCCATGCGTTTTTCCAGTTTTATGTGGCGCCGGCCACCGAGCCCGGCGGCAGGGGCAAGCTCAGTTGCCAGCTCTACCAGCGCAGCGCCGACATTTTCCTGGGCGTGCCCTTCAACATCGCCAGCTATGCCCTGCTGACCCACATGGTGGCGCAGCAGTGCGACCTGGACGTCGGCGACTTCATCTGGACCGGCGGCGACTGCCACATCTACAGCAACCACGCCGACCAGGTGGCGCTGCAACTGAGCCGCGCGCCCTTTCCCTACCCGACGCTCCATATCAAGCGCAAGCCGGCATCGGTCTTCGACTACGAGTTCGACGACTTCGAGTTCCTCGAATACGAACACCATCCGGCGATCAAGGCGCCGGTGGCGGTGTAAACACGATGCTTTTAAACCTGCGCAACCTGGGACCGGCTTCTGAGCGCATGCTTGATCGGGCCGGCATCACCACAGAGATACAGCTACTCCAGATCGGCTCGGTCAAGGCATATCGCGCCGTGCAGGCCACCGGCCAGAAGCCCTCTCTCAACCTGTTGTGGGCCATCGAGGGCGCGCTGACTGACCAGTCCTGGCAGGCCATTTCCCAACAGGACCGCCTGTCGCTTTTGCTGGCCTTGGAGCAAACATCGTGACCATTGGCATCAACCTCATCTACGCCCGCGCGGCCAACGGCGTCATCGGCAAGGACGGCGCCATGCCCTGGCACCTGCCGGAAGACCTGGCGCACTTCAAGCGGCTAACCCAGGGCTGCCCGGTCATCATGGGCCGCAAGACCTGGGACTCGCTGCCACCGAAATTCCGCCCGCTGCCCGGGCGGACCAACATCGTGATCACGCGGCAAAGCGACTGGCAAGCCGAAGGCGCGCAGCGCGCCGCCAGCCTGAAAGAAGCCTTGCAGCTGGCCGGCGCCGCCCCCGAGGTCTGGATCATCGGCGGTGCGCAGATTTATGCCCAGGCCGAGCCCTTGGCGAGCCGCGCCGAGGTCACCGAGATTGCGCAGGATTTCGACGGTGATGCCTATGCACCGGTGCTGGGCCCGCAGTGGACGGAAGCTGCGCGCGAGGAGCACACAACGTCGGCCGGCCTGAAATTCAGCTTCGTTACCTACAACAAACGCAGGGAGAATTGAGATGTCAGGAGCCGGATTTCACGTGCACGGGCCGCACGACCACGAGCTGGAACACGCCGCGCAGGGCGGGCACGATAAAGGCGGCGGCATGATCGCGCAGATCGCCGTGGTGACTGCCATCATTGCCACCGTCGGTGCGCTCTTTTCCTACATGGGCGGCGCCACCCAGGCCAACGCCGGCCTGTATAAAAACAACGCAGCGATCAAGAAGACCGAAGCGTCGAACCAATGGAATTACTTTCAGTCAAAAAGTACCAAGCAGTCTTTGGCTGAATTTGCGCGCGACCTCGCGCCTGAGGACAAAAAGGCCGCGTACAAGGGCAGGATTGACCGCTACGAAGCCGAAAAGAACGAGATCAAGGTGGCCGCCGAAAAACTCGAATCCGAAGCGACAGCCTGGGACAAGTCCTCCGACGAGCAATTGCATTTGCACCATCGCTGGGCGCAGGCGACCACCGTGCTGCAGGTGTCGATTGCCCTGGCGGCAATCGCCCTGCTGACACGCAAGAAGTGGCTGGAGTACGGCATGTTCGCACTCGCGGGCGTGGGCCTGCTGGTAGGCGCCCTGGCATTGCTCCATATTTGATAGCTACTCACGCACACAGTCAAAGGGCTGGAACACCAAATCCATGAAAATCGCGACCTGGAATGTCAACTCGCTGGCGGTGCGCCTGCCGCAGGTGCTGGACTGGCTGGCCGCCAACCCGGTAGATGCCTTGTGCCTGCAGGAACTCAAGCTCAGCGACGACAAGTTCCCGCTGGAGGCTTTGGCAGCCGCCGGTTACCAGTGCGCCGTCTTCGGACAGAAAACCTACAACGGGGTGGCCATCCTGAGCCGCACGCCGCCGCGCGCCATCGTCAAAAACATCAACGGCTTCAGCGACGAGCAGTCGCGCGTGATTGCCGCGACGCTGGACACGCCGCAGGGCGAGCTGCGGCTGGTCAACGGCTATTTCGTCAACGGGCAGGCGCCCGGTACCGAGAAGTTTGAGTACAAGATGAAATGGCTGGACGGCCTGCGCAACTGGCTTCAGGCCGAACTCGCGGCCCACCCCCGGCTGGTGCTGGTGGGTGACTTCAACATCACGATGGACGACCGCGACACCTATGACGCCGAGGGCCTGCGCGAAACCATTCACCACACGAGCGAAGAGCGTGAGCACCTGAAAGCGTTGCTGGGGCTGGGCCTGCACGACGCCTTCCGCCTGTTCGATCAGCCGGAGAAAAGTTACTCTTGGTGGGACTACCGCGAGTTCGCCTTCCGCCGCAATCGCGGCCTGCGCATCGACTACATCCTGGTCAGCGACACCCTCAAGCCTGCGGTGAAGAGCTGCGTGATCGACAAGCTGCCGCGAAAAAACGAGCGGCCCAGCGACCATGTGCCGGTGGTGGCGGATCTCGATTTGCTATAAATAACAGAGCTGCTCACGCCCGTCCCACCTGGGCTGGAAGCCGATTTGATCCTTTAATTGCGGGCCACCCGCCCGGGAGACTCGACGGACTCGGCGATCACGCCTTTGGCGTGTCGCTGGCCGTTGCAGACCTCGTGGCTGATGGCCAGATTCTCCGCGTGGCTGTTGCCGCCCTCGCTCAGCGGCCGAATGTGCTCCAGCGTCGCAGCCGCCGGCAGCACATGCTGGCCGCAGACCCAGCAAGGCACCTGGCCATGCAGCTGGCGCGCCACGGTTTTATAGATCTTGTCGCGGGTCAGTGCTAAACGGCTCATGGCAGGACTTTAAATCACGCGGCGTCATCGAGGCGCTGCGAAACTAACCTCACGGCGCGGGCGGATGCGAGACTCCCCTTCAAGCAGGGGCCGCGGATCCGGCTTTGCCGGGCCGCAGGCGCAGCGCCCCCTCGGGGGGCAGCGCAGTACGCGAAGCGACAAGCGTGGGGGCTCGTCTACTCCAGATTGAGCTCCTGGATCTTGCGCGTGATGGTGTTGCGCCCTATGCCCAGTTTCTGCGCGGCTTCGATGCGGCGGCCGCGCGTGTTGAGCAGCGCCGTCTGGATCAGCTTGGACTCGAAGCGCCGCGTCAGCACATCCCACACGTCGCTGCGACCGGTCGCCAGCAAGGCCATGGCCTCGGCCTCGAGCCCGCTTTCCCAGGTGCCGCCGCCGGAGGCCGGCACGGGCTGGCCGGCAGCTTCGGCGAGCGGCGCCGCTGCGCCGGTGTGCGACACGTCGGGCGCGGCGGCCCGTGGCAACTCGGCCGGGGGGCGCTGTGGCGCCGTGCCGCTGTCAACCGGCACCGGCGCCCTGCCCGGTTCGGCCACAGCCCCCAGCACCTCGGGCGGCAGGTCCTTGGCTTCGATGACCTGGGCCGGCGCCATCACGGTCAGCCAGTGGCAGATGTTCTCGAGCTGGCGCACATTACCCGGAAAGCTGAAGGTGCTCAGTTGCTGCAGGGCGGCATCGGAAATGCGTTTGGGCTCCACGCCGAGTTGCTTGGCGCTTTGCTGCAGGAAGTGGCGCGTCAGCATGAACACGTCTTCGCGCCGCTCGCGCAGGGCCGGCAGGCGCAGGCGGATCACGTTGAGGCGGTGGAACAGGTCTTCCCGGAAGCCGCCCTCCTTGACGCGCTGCTCCAGGTCCTGGTGCGTCGCGGCAATCACGCGCACATTGGTCTTGACGGCGTTGTGGCCGCCGACGCGGTAGAAGTTGCCATCGCTGAGCACACGCAGCAGACGCGTCTGCAGGTCAAACGGCATGTCGCCGATTTCGTCGAGAAACAGCGTGCCACCGTCGGCCTGCTCAAAGCGGCCGCGGCGCATGGTCTGCGCGCCGGTGAAGGCGCCACGCTCATGGCCGAACAGTTCGGACTCGAGCAGGTCTTTCGGGATGGCGGCCGTGTTGATGGCCACAAAAGGCCCGTTGGCACGCGGCGAATGTTTGTGCAGGGCGCGCGCCACCAGCTCCTTGCCGGAGCCGGACTCGCCGGTGATCATCACTGTCACCATGCTCTGGCTCAACCGGCCGATGGCGCGGAACACGTCCTGCATGGCCGGTGCCTGGCCCAGCATTTCGGGGGTGGCGGCCATGCGCTCTTCGGCCACTTCCTCGCGCTGGCTTTCTTCCACCGCGCGGCGTATCAGCTCGACCGCCTTGGGCAAATCAAACGGTTTGGGCAGGTATTCAAAAGCGCCGCCCTGGAAGGCCGACACGGCGCTGTCCAGGTCGGAGAAAGCCGTCATGATGATGACCGGCAGGCCGGGCAGTTTTGCCTTGACCTTTTCGAGCAGGTCCAGGCCCGAACCGCCGGGCATGCGGATGTCGCTGACCAGAATCTGCGGGCCGTCTTCTTCGGTGGCGGTCTCCAGCGCGCTGAGCACTTCACGCGGGTTGGTGAAACTGCGCGTCGGCAGGCCTTCACGCAGCAGGGCTTTTTCCAGCACAAACCGGATGGACTGGTCATCGTCCACAATCCAGATCGGTTTCATGTTCTTGTCCCTTTGGTACTACCGGTTATCTGTGGAAGACAACGGAGTTCAAGGCAGAGGTATCAGCAACTTGAAATCCGTGCGGCCGGGGACGCTCTCGCACTCGATCAAGCCGTGATGTTGCTGAACAAAGGTTTGCGCCAATGTCAGCCCCAGTCCGGAGCCGCCTTCGCGCCCCGAGATCAGGGGATAGAAAATACGGTCCTTGATGGAGTCCGGAACACCCGGTCCATTGTCGATAACATGCAATTCCAGTGCCAAGCGATAGCGCTGTTTGCCAAAAGTTACCTGTCGGGCAATTCTTGTCCTGAAAGTGATCTGCGCATCCCCTGCAGCCACCCGGTCAGCGAGCGCCTGCGCGGCGTTGTGCGCGATGTTGAGCACCGCCTGGATCAGTTGCTCGCGGTCACCGCGAAAGTCGGGAATCGAGATGTCATAGTCGCGCATGACACGCAGTCCGCGCGGAAACTCCGCCAGGATCAGCGAGCGCACCCGTTCGCACACCTCGTGGATGTTGACGTCGCCCACCAGATGCGGCCGGCGGTGCGGGGCCAGCAGCCGGTCCACCAGGGACTGCAGGCGGTCGGCCTCATGGATGATGACCTGGGTGTATTCGGTCAGTTCCTTGTCGATCTCCATCTGCAGCAGTTGCGCCGCGCCGCGAATCCCGCCCAGCGGGTTCTTGATCTCGTGCGCCAGGTTGCGGATCAACTCCTTGTTGGCCTGCGCCTGGTCGATCAGACGCTCCTCGCGGTCCTGCTTGGCCTGCTGCTCCAGCGGCAGCAGCTCCACGATGGCCTCGCCCGGTGTGTCGGTCTGCGCCACCACCACGTGCACGGGCATGGGTTCGCGGTTCAGCGGCTTGAGCCAGGCGTCGTAACGCAGCGCGGCAAATTCATTGCTGCCAGCGCCTTCGAGTGCGTTGTGCAGGATGGTTGGCTCGGTGAAGCAGTCGGGAAGCTGGGAGCCTTCGATGGTGCGGCGCGAGGTGCCCAGCGCATCTTCGAGGGCCGCGTTGGCAAACACCACCACACCGTTGGTGCGCACGACAGCCACCAGTGTGGCCAGCAGGTCAAAGGACTGGAAACGGGGGATGGCCGCAGCAGCGGCGGGTGCAGAAAGAATGGGCTTTTTCAAGCCTTCCATTCTGACGCAGAACGTCTTATTGACGGACGGTGTTTGCGGGCAAACGGGAAATTTCGCGCTTCAGGCCGGCGATGTCGCTCTCGTGGCGGGCGATGCTTTCCTTCATTTCGGCCACACGGTCGAGGTAGCGCTGGTAGTTGCGCCCTTCGATGCCCTGCTTCTCCGGCTGGCCGTTGTTGAACTCTTTCTGCTGCTCGGAAAGCCGCTGCTCTGCCTTCTTGAGTTCGGACTCCAGGATGGCGCGTGTGTCGCTGTCCCGGGCGCGTTGTGCTTCGTTGCCCGCGGCAGGCGATGCCTGCGCCGCTGCCGCAACACGTACTGCAGGCCGGCTCTGGGCCAGACCCTGGACCACCGTCACATTGCCGCCTTCAATGAGTCTGC
Organism: Polaromonas sp.; assembly: GCF_029945685.1. Classification (GTDB taxonomy): domain Bacteria; phylum Pseudomonadota; class Gammaproteobacteria; order Burkholderiales; family Burkholderiaceae_C; genus Polaromonas. The sequence goes on from NZ_JAQSDA010000020.1 coordinate 556,788, forward strand.
AGCCGCGCGACTGCGCATCCCGGGCATTGTTGATGTACTCAGGCGCTGCGCCTTCCTTGCCGCCACAGCGGTAGATGCGCTCCTGCGCGAACGCGGCGGACACGCTGCCGGCGAGAAGAAGGGTCGAAATTGAAAGAAGTACTGTAGGTTTCATGCGTAACCCCAAGCGCCTGTTAGGGCAAGGACGGTCTGTCAGTATCCCGCAAAGGTGTGGAAAAGCAAAATCGGCGACAGGATAACCTTGCGGCCCAATGAAAAAGGACGGCTTTCGCCGTCCTTTTTTGACCACAGACTGTAAAAAATTACAGTGAGTAATACATGTCGAACTCGATCGGGTGCGTGGCCTGGCGCAAGCGCGTGACCTCCCCCATTTTCAGCTCAATGTAGGCGTCGATCATGGAATCGGTGAACACACCGCCCTTGGTCAGGAAGCTGCGGCCCACGTCGAGGCAGTCCAGCGCCTGGTCCAGGCTGTGGCACACGGTTGGCACTTTGGCGTCTTCCTCGGGCGGCAGATGGTACAGGTCCTTGGTGGCGGCTTCGCCGGGATGGATCTTGTTTTCCACGCCGTCGAGACCGGCCATCATCAGAGCCGAGAAGCCGAGGTAGGGGTTCATCAGGGGATCGGGGAAGCGTGCCTCGATGCGGCGACCCTTGGGGTTGGCGACGTAAGGAATGCGGATCGATGCCGAGCGGTTTTTCGCCGAGTAGGCCAGCTTGACCGGCGCCTCGTAACCAGGCACCAGGCGCTTGTAGCTGTTGGTGCCGGGGTTGGTGATGGCGTTCAGCGCACGGGCGTGCTTGATGATGCCGCCGATGTAGTACAGCGCAAAGTCGGACAGGCCGGCGTAGCCGTCGCCGGCAAACAGGTTTTTGCCGTCTTTCCAGATCGACTGGTGCACGTGCATGCCGGAACCGTTGTCGCCAACGATGGGCTTGGGCATGAAGGTCGCGGTCTTGCCGTAGGCATTGGCCACGTTCTGCACCACGTACTTGAGGATCTGCGTCCAGTCGGCGCGCTGCACCAGCGTGCTGAACTTGGTGCCGATTTCATTCTGGCCGGCGCCAGCCACTTCATGGTGGAACACTTCGACCGGGATGCCCAGCGACTCAAGAATCAGGGACATCTCGGCGCGCATGTCCTGCGTGCTGTCGACCGGGGGCACCGGGAAGTAGCCACCCTTGACGGTGGGACGGTGGCCGCGGTTGCCGCCTTCGAGCTTGGCGCCCGAATTCCAGGGGGCTTCGTATTCTTCGATCTTGAAGAAGGTGCCCGACATGTCGGTGTTCCAGCGCACGTCGTCGAAGATGAAAAATTCCGGCTCGGGACCGAAATAGGCGGTGTCGCCCAGGCCGGAGGCCTTGAGGTAGGCCTCGGCGCGCTGTGCGATGGAGCGCGGGTCTCGGTCATAGGCCTTGCCGTCGCTGGGCTCGAGCACGTCGCAGCTCATGAACAGCGTGGTTTCCTCGAAAAACGGGTCGATATTGGCCGTCTTCGGGTCAGGCATCAACTGCATGTCGGACGCTTCAATGCCTTTCCAGCCGGCAACAGAAGAGCCGTCAAAGGCATGGCCCGAAGTGAATTTGTCTTCGTCAAAGTGGGACACAGGCACGGTCACGTGCTGCTCTTTGCCCCGGGTGTCGGTAAAACGGAAGTCAACAAACTTGACTTCGTTTTCCTTGACCATTTTCATGACGTCTGCGACGGTCTTTGCCATCAGAATCTCCTGTTGCTGGATGGTGGTTAAAAAATTGTTTCGGCGTGGTCGAATGCACTTTTTGTGCCAAACCTTCCTCGCGGGTGTTTGCCGGTGATTTAAAGCCAAGCCCCTGATTGTGCCGTCATCCAGCCCCTGTTTGGGGGGCGGCGGCCGGTCGAGACCTGAAAAGCAGAGAGAAAATTAGCGCACCGATAAGGTGCAATCCGGGTTTGCACCTTATAGGTGCATTTCATCAGCGCACCAATTCAGGGCCGAGCTTGGCATTAAAAGTGTGCAGCCCTGCCAGCAGCGCCGGGTAAGCGAGGTTGACGGCTTCAGGCGCACCCTTGACGCCCAGCTCAATATGCCGGCCGTACTCGGGGTGGTCCACGCTGGGCAGGCTGAACACCTTGACCCCGCTGTGGCGGGCCTCGATGTCAAGCATCAGTGGCGTCAACGCGGCTTCCATGGCCCCCATCACGATCACCGACTTTTCCGAATAAGCCAATTTTTGGTGCAAGCCGGCATAGTGCGTATCGAGCAGCCACGCCATCATCGGCCAGGCCATGACCGGAAACCCCGGCATGAAATGGACGGCGCCGGCCCCCGCCTGCACACTGAAGCCCGGAATCTTGTTGTAGGGGTTGGGAATGATGGCGGCGCCTGCCGGGAACATGCCCATGTTCAGGCGGTGAATGTTGTCGTGCCGGTCCGGCTCATAGGGCACACCCTGCTCCCGGGCGATGTCCTGCATGCGCTCCCGGATCAGGCGCTCGGCTTCGGGGTGCAACGCCAGCTCCACGCCCAGCGCCCGTGCCGCGCACTGGCGGGTATGGTCGTCCGGCGTGGCACCAATGCCGCCGGTGCAAAAGACCACATCCCCCGTGGCACGGGCGGCGGCGAAGGCACGCGCCAGCGTGGCCGTGATGCGTTCGGGGTCGTCGCCCACGTAGTCGGCATAACTGAGCGGCAGGCCGCGTGCCGCCAGCAGTTCAATGACCTTGGGCAGGTGTTTGTCGGCGCGTTTGCCCGACAGGATTTCGTCGCCGACGATGATGAGTCCGAAATGTGTGGTCATGGGAAGAAAAGGAAAGTCAGGGCTGGGAACCGGGTCCGCCACGCGGCGTACCCGGTGTCGGCGCGGGGCCCGCGGGGCCTGTGAGCAGGAGCTCATCAGCTATCGTTTCAATAGCATCCTGCGCATGAGGGCCGGGGGCCAGGGCATTGTTCTGCTTGCGAAGCTGCTCCAGCGCCGCCAGGCAGTAGTGGGAAAACCAGAGGGACGAAAAGGCAAACACCAGGGTGTAGATCCAGATCGCCACCGGCACAAGAATGGGCGCCATGGCGATGAACATCGCGCCCGAGGCCCAGATCAGGCTGGGCGCGGCGCCCAGGTAGCCGCTGAGCACGCCGATGCCCAGCAGGCTGCCGCGGTGGCGACGAAAGAGTTCGCGCCGTTCTTCGGCACTCGCATGGTCGACCAGCGCGTCGTAGGCCATCACGCGGTAGGTCAGCCAGCCCCAGATCAGCGGCGGCAGGATCAGAATCAGCGGCGGGACCAGCCACAGCGGCATCGAGACGACCAGCGCGATGGCGGCCAGCAGGGTCGAGCTGAGCGACCAGAACAGGCTGGCGATGAGGGAGCCGCCTTTTTTCCGCTCCAGCATCGGAAAACGACGCTCGGCCACCAGGGCGACCATGGCCGGCGTCATCAGCAGCGCGACAAACAGCAGTGCGGCGATCACGATCACCGGAATCGCCATGAAAAGCAGCAGCGCCGGCGCCAGCACCACCCGCAGGTTGCCCAGCCCCAGGCCCTCGAGCCAGCGCGCCATGGTGCTCAGCAGCTCATAACTTTCCAGGCCACTGCGCACGGCGGCCAGGGCGTCTGCCCAGAAGAAGTAGCCCACCCCGAGCGAGATGACGACCATGATGATCAGCGGCAAAAACGACAGCGCAATCACCCGCGGGTGCAGGCAGTACATCGTCGCCCGCCAGAACGAATCGAGGAGCTTGTTCATGAATGAAGTGTAGCCCCGCTGAATGTGGAGCCCCCACGCTCCGCCGCTGCGCGGGTCGCTGCCCCCCGAGGGGGCGCTGCGCCTGCGGGCCGGCGGAGCCGGACCCGCGGCCTCTGCTTGAAAAGAGTGCCTGCGCGATCGCTCTTTGTTTCTCCGTTCGTCCTGAGCTTGTCGAAGGATACCCACCCCACAAAGCCGCTGCGCCTTGAGTCCCTCGCTGGAATCAGGCCCTGCCGACGAGGCGTTTCAGCCCCAGCCACTGCTGCGACCAGAAACCGCGGCCGTAGTCGCGCGACTGCTCGACCTGGTCGCGTATGCCGGTAGGCTCGTACCGCCGCTCGAAGTTGGCGGTGCCGAAAAACACGTCCCACCAGGGCAGCAACACCCCGAAGTTGTGGCCCCTGGCGGTGTTGTTGCCCGCCGGCTCATGGCCGGTGCCTATGCTGTGGTGCATCCGGTGGAAGCGCGGGCTGACCCACAGCCGCTCGCCGACCCGCCCGAACCAGAGCCGCACATTGGCATGCTGCAGGCTTTCGCTGAGCTGGGTCAGGGCCACGATGGCGATGAACTGGCCGGGCGCCACACCGACCAGCTGCGCGGCCAGCACCAGCAGGCAATCGACCGCGATGTCGTCGAGCAGGTGGTTGCGGTTGTCGCTCCACATCGTCATCTGGCGCTGGGCGTGGTGCAGCGAGTGCAGGCGCCACCAGACATCCCATTGGTGCTGACCGCGGTGAATCCAGTAGCCCAGGAAGTCAAACGCCACCAGGTAGATCAGGAAGCTGGCCACCGCGCCATCGGTCACGCCGGGCCAGAGCTGATCCAGGTGAAAAGTGCCGTAGCCGGCGGTGCGCAGGACACCAAACAGTTCGTCAAAGACCGGTTCCAGCGTCAGGAACAGCGCAATGCGAAACAGGCCGAGCCGGTGGATGAGGGTGTAGAGGATGTCGGTGCGCACGGTGGCGCGGTCCTGCACCGGCTCCACCGGTCGCCAGCGCTGCAGCGGGCCGAACACCAGCAGCAACACCAGGATCTGAAGGATGCCGACCATGAACCAGGCCGTTCCCAGAAAGGCGTCTTCCAGAAAGTTCGCCAGCCCGAGCGCAAACAGGGCCGGCTGCACCACGGCCTCGAACAGCCATTGCTGCACGGCAGAAAAGGCGTTGCTCACCGGGTCGATCAAGCTGTCCATGGTGCTATTTTGCTGCGGGGGGCGCCGTAACGGGCCCGCTGCGGCCGACCCAGGCCTGGTAGCGCGGGTGCTCGCGCAGGGTCGCAAAACAGAAGCCGCGCTCTTTCAGCCCGACGATCAGTGGCTCCAGCACCGCGGGTGCCCAGGCGTCCTGGCGCGACCAGATACCCAGATGTGCCAGCAGAATGTCGCCCGGCCGGATGTCCCGCAGCGCTTTTTTCAGCAGCAGGTCGTTGGGATAGGCGCCGCTGGGCATTTCGTCGCCCAGAAAGCCGGCGGGCGACCAGCCCACATGTTCGTAGCCGCAGACTTTGGCCGCCGCCAGCAAGGCCGGCGAGGTCTTGCCGCCCGGTGCCCGGAACAGCGGCAGTGGTTTTTTGCCGGTGATGGCCTCCAGTCGCGCGCTGGAACGGCCAACCTCCTCGCAGTACTGCGCGGCCGTCCAGGTGAATTCCCGGCCCTCGGACGGGCCAGCCGAGGGTTTGATCCTGAACTGCACCGGCCCGCCCGCTGCCGGCTGCACGTCGGCGCGCCAGTAGCTGTGGTCCCAGGTGTGGGAGGCGAATTCATGGCCCTCGGCGGCGCGTGCCTTCCACCAGGGCGCCCAGGCCGTGCCCAGGCTACCGTCACCGGTTTTGGTCCGCTCGTTAGCGGCAAAAAAGGTGACCTTGACCTGGTGCTTGTTGAGAATGTCCGCGATCAGCGGCGCCACTTCCATGTGGCCGGTGTCCAGCGTCAGGTAGACCGGCTTGCCGGGCTGGCCTTGGGCATCCAAACAGCCGTCAGCCCATACTGGACGTGCGCCAGCAGCTATGAAAAACGTAGCAGCCAGAAACACCACAAGAGACCGAACCGTGTTGGGCGCCCCGGGGAGGTATTCAGACCAGCCGGGGCCGCGGGTCCGGCTTTGCCGGCCCGCAGGCGCAGCGCCCCCCTCAGGCGACAGAAGCGAAGCCTCCGGCGAGCGGCGGCCTGCAAGGTGCGGCGACCCACACGAAGTGAGCAACCGTGGGGGCCTATCTAGGGGCGTGATCCAGCGTCCAGACGCCATGAGGGCTCTTTCCAACATTGACCTGGCGCACCACCTTGCGGCTGGCCATGTCGATCACCGTGAGTTTGCGCGCCCAGCGCGACGTGACATAAATGAATTTTCCGTCGCGCGAGACATCCATGCAGTCGGGCCCGCCGGGTGCCGGGAAAACGTCCACCACGGCCATGGTCTGCAGGTCGATCTTGCTGATGGAGTTGCCGACGCGGTTGCTGACCAGCACATGGCGGCCGTCGCCCAGCGCGCGAAAGGCGTGGGCGCCCGCGCCGGTCTTGATGAGGCGGGTGCGCTGCGGCTGCTTGCCACTCACATCGTAGACCTCGACCGAGTCGCTGCCGGTCAGCGCGACGAGCATGAATTTGTCGTCGGCGGTGCCGAACACGTCGGCAGGCGTCAGGCCCGTCGGTGTGCGCCACTTGATGGTCTGCGTGGCCAGATCGATCGCGACCAGTTCGTCGCTGTCCTGCATCGACGAATACACGGTGGTGCTTTTGCTGTCTATCCACAAATGGCTGGGCGTCCGGCCAGTGGGGACGCGCTTGGCCAGCGTGACATCGGCACCGTCCCAGCGGTAGATGTCGATGTGGTTGAGGCGGTTGGCCGCCGTGACAAACCACTTCATGTCGGGCGAGAAGCGCAGGTGGTAGGGGTCGATGATGCCGCGCACCACACGCTGGACTTCGGCGGTCCGGGGGTCAATGAAGGTCAGCGTGTCGGACAGCGCGTTGGCCACAATCACCGACTTTTCGTCAGGTGTGAGGTACAGATGGTGCGGCTGCTTGCCGGTCGGGATGCGCCGGGTTTCCGTCCAGTCGGCCGGATTGATCACGCTGACGCTGTCGCTGAGCGAATTGAGCACCAGCAGGGGCATGGTCGAGGTCGAGGTCGAGGTCGGCGGCGAATGCGGGCTCGGGGTCTGGGCCAGGACAGCGGCGCCGGCCAGGCAGGTGCCCAGCACGGCGGCAAACAAACGGAAGGGGAAATTCACGCAGCGACTTTCTTCGGACAAGCGGCAAGTTTACCGGCAGGCCTTTATCAACGCGCCAGGGGCCCCGGCCGCTTACATCCCTTACGATCGGGCCATGAATTTTGTCGAGATTGCCGGCACCCGGCTTGAAATGCAATCCATCGCCGGTTCAGCCGGCCTGGCGCCACTGGTTTTCCTGCACGAAGGCCTGGGTTCGGTCAGTCTGTGGACCCAGCGCGGCCGCAACTGGCCGCAAGCCGTCTGCCAGGCCACAGGCCGCGCCGGTCTGGTGTATTCGCGGCGCGGTTATGGCCAGTCCGACCCCGTGACCGATGTGCGCGGCGCCGGCCGGCTGGCGCCCGACTACATGCACCGCGAAGCCTGGGAAGTGTTGCCGGCCCTGCTGGCCAGCCAGGGCCTCAACCACCCGGTGCTGCTGGGCCATTCGGACGGCGCGAGCATCGCCCTGCTCCATGCGAGCCGGCACCCGGCGAGTGCCGTCATCGTCATGGCGCCGCACCTGATGGTCGAGGACATCGCCGTGCAGGCGATTGGCGAAGCCACGGCAGCCTTTGAGTCGGGAGGATTGCGGGAAAAACTGGCCCGCCACCATGCCGACGTGGACAGCGCCTTCTGGCAATGGAACGACGTCTGGCTGTCGCCCGGCTTTCGCAGTTTTGACATCCGGCCCGACTGCCGGCGCATCAGCGCACCGCTGCTGGCCATCCAGGGGCTGGGCGACGAATACGGCAGCATGGCGCAACTCGACGAGCTGGCCCTGGCCGCGCCGCAGACCGTGCAACTGCGGCTGCCCGATTGCGGGCATTCGCCACAGCGCGACCAGCCCGACCGCACGCTGGAAGCGGTGGCCGCCTTCCTGCGGCCGCTGCCGTGATGCTATTGATTCAATAGCTGCCTGCGCCCGCTGCATAGGGGCCGGAGGCAGTTTTTATCATCAACCTCAGGGGTTTGCGGCACTCAGCCGGCAATGCTGGCCAGGTCCTGCGCCGTCAGCCAGCGCCACTGGCCGGGCTGGAGGTCGGCCGGCAGGTCCAGCGAACCGATGCGCGAGCGGTGCAGGCCCGCCACGTCCTCCACGCGGTTGCCCACTGCAGCAATCATGCGTTTGACCTGGTGGTACTTGCCCTCGGTGAGCGTCAGGCGCAAGGTCTGCTCGCCGGTTCTTTCGCAGGCAGCGGCGCGCACCGCTTTGGGGTCGTCGTCCAGCACCACGCCGGCCAGCAGCTTCTCGACCTGCTGGTCGTCCACCGGGTGTTTGGCGGTGACCTCGTACACCTTGGGCACATGGTGTTTGGGTGAACTCATGCGGTGGATGAACTTGCCGTCGTCCGACAGCAGCAGCAGGCCGGTGGTGTCCTGGTCCAGCCGCCCGACGGCCTGCACACCAGCGGCGGCGCCGCCGCCGCGCTGGCGGATCGGCGCCGGCAGCAGGGTGTAGATGCTCGGGTAGGTGCTGGGTTTTTGCGAACACTCGTAGCCGGCCGGCTTGTGCAGCATCAGGTAGGCCTTCTCGTGGTACGCCCAGTCCACGCCCTGAACCGTGAATTTCAGCCCTTCCGCTACAAAATCCATAGCTGGCTCCGTACAGGGGATGCCGGCCACAGCCACAAAACCCTGTTGAATCAGGCCGGCGCAGACGCGCCGCGTGCCAAACCCCTGGGAGAAAAGAATGTTCTGCAATTGCATGTTTTTTGCCATGCGCCTATTGTCGCCGGGCCGGACAGGGTGCTGACCTACCGCGTGACAGCCCGTCGGCTTTCAGCGATGAACCGGGCGTCTGGATAAGCTTTTCCCGATCGACGCCAGCGACACTGGCACGCCTTGACCCGCCAGCCCATTTTCCGACCCATCATGAAAAAGACCCGCCCTGTGCTGACCATTCTGCTCACCTTCCTGATCACCGTGGCCGGCATGCTGCTCGTATTGAATTTCAGCACCGGGGAAAAAAAGGTCAACCGCGAGTTGCCGCGCCTGTACGCCACACAGGACCCCCAGTTCCGGCGCGCCATGGGCGCCCTGCTCGGCCCTCCCCTGGTGGGCGGCAACCGGGCCCGGGAGCTGCTCAACGGGGACCAGATCTTCCCCGCCATGCTGCAGGCCATCCGGGGCGCGCAGAGCAGCATCACCTTTGAAACCTACATCTACTGGTCTGGCGATGTCGGGCGCCAGTTTGCCGATGCACTGGCGGAACGCGCCCGGGCCGGCGTCAAGGTGCATGTGCTGCTGGACTGGGTGGGCAGCGCCAAGATCGATGACGCGTTTCTGCAGGAAATGGAAGCGGCCGGCGTGGAGATCCGCAAGTTCCACAAGCCGCACTGGTACAACCTGGCGCGCATGAACAACCGCACCCACCGCAAGCTGCTGGTCGTTGACGGCAAAACCGGCTTCACCGGCGGTGTGGGCATTGCGCCCAAGTGGACAGGCGCCGGCCAGGATGCCGACCACTGGCGCGACTCCCATTTCCAGATCGAGGGCCCGGCCGTCGCCCAGATGCAGGCTGTTTTCATGGACAACTGGCTGAAAGTCGCGGGCAAGGTGATGCACGGCGAGGCCTACTTCCCTGCCCTGCCGGCAGTCGGCAACAGCGACGCCCAGGTGTTTTCCAGCTCCCCCTCGGGCGGCAGCGAAAGCATGCAGCTGATGTACCAGCTGTCCATCACGGCGGCCGGACGCAGCATTGACCTGTCGAGCGCCTACTTTGTCCCCGACGAGCTCACCACCCGGGCCCTGACCGATGCACTCAAACGCGGCGTGAAGATCCGCATCATCACGCCCGGAGAAATCATCGACACCAACACCGTGCGTGCGGCCTCCCGCGGCAGTTGGGGCCCGCTGCTGCAGGCCGGCGCGCAGATCCATGAGTACCAGCCCACCATGTACCACTGCAAGGTCATGATCGTGGACCAGCTGCTGGTCTCGGTCGGCTCGACCAACTTCGACAACCGCTCCTTCCGCCTCAACGACGAGGCCAACCTCAACGTCTACGACGAGATCTTCGCCGCGCGGCAGACCCGGGTGTTCGAGGACGACCTCAAGCGCTCCCGGCAAATCACCTATGAGGAATGGACCAACCGCCCCCTGAAGGAAAAGGCCATGGAGCGGCTGGCGCTGCTGCTCGAGTCCCAGCTCTGAAGCCGGGGCAGGTTTCTGGCAGTCACAAAACCCCGCCATTGACCGGTCCGGGCTGAGATGGGCCCAAGAAAAAGGCCGCTGACTATCTCTAGTTAGCGGCCTTTGTCATGCGGTATGGTGGGCTGGGGTCAATTGAATGATCGCTTGAAAGCCCCGTGAAATCTAGAATTCAAATCAAGCAACCACTACTTATACCCCCGCTTGTACCCCCGGTTTGCAGTCACTATGCGGAGGCCAAGGAAGTCCATCCAAGTCCGACGGCTCCATCTTCCAATTTGCCGGCCAGGTGTCCCCGCTGGCCGGGTCTTCGTACCCGATAGAACTCAGTTGAACGTCGCTCACCAGTTCACCAGTATCCATCAGGTAGCGTAGGTACATCTCAGGTATCTCATGCCGGTCCACCCAGCCCCATACGCCCGCCTCAGACAAGCCAAAGACCTTGGCGACCTGCCCCACCCCTCCATGCTCTTCCAGCTTCTCCCAGACCCCGTTTAAGCCTTGGATGATGCGTGGTTGGTTGGTGATTGGATTGGCTTCGACATATTGCTCACCGATCTTGTCCTGTAGAAGTCGCAGCGTAAATGGGGGGCTCATCCGCAGCTCCTGAGCTTCTCAAGTTCGATGCCCGAGAGCGCTGAAAGTTGCCTAGCCTTGTCGATATTTGAGATCCGGCCGGCTCTGATCCACTTATGAACGCATCCGTTCGATACGTTGAGCTGGTTGGATGTATGCGTCGGGCCACCGGCTTTGGTGACGGCCCGTCTTACGTGGTTTTCTGTGAAGAACATGTGCTTTTCCTTTTAGTTTTGCATGCTCATCAGGCCAAAATGGAGACTACCTGATGTCTCCTATTTTAGTTCGTCAGCCTCCAGATTTAGACGCAATTGGCGGTCCTACCTGGCTGCTATTACCTCTGCGAGGGCCGATCTAGAGGAAGCGTTTTGACTCTCTACGTCAGTCACGGTTTGTCGAATATTTTGAAAGGCATCCTGCATGTTTTTCAACCGCTCCGTATTGGTTGCCATTGCGGTTCCCGGTGCTAATTTCGATGGGTTGGCTTCGATGAACTGATAGATCTGCATGAGCTTCTCGACCACGTCTTTCATAGCGCTAAGCTCGGCCAACCTTGCTTCCATCGTTACCATGATTTCTTTGGCGTTGGCTACAACTGCGTCCCTGTCCCCGATCTTCAATCGTGGCCTGAGAACGTCAATCTTCTCGACCAAAGTCTGATACTTCTTTCCGGACAGCTCACCTTCCTGCTCAAGCTCTAGCCGGCGGTTTTCTAGTTGTACGGGAGTGAGAGCAGCAAAATCCTCTGTACCCACCGTGGCATTCATAAACTGAGGTTGAACCACAGACGTCACTGGGACCGGGGCTGGAGCCCTGTCCGGCGAGTTCAGTGCGCCGGCATAATTGAAAATCAAGATAAATACGATGAAGATCCCCCCCAAGATGAGATAGCCGGTCGGTACATTCTCCCCAGGAGTCTTTGGCGTCTTCTCCTTTGGGAGCAAACCGTTCTTTGCCAAAAGCTTTGGCATGAAGGCGGTCACGTCCTGGAGTTGTTTGCCGTGCACTGTGCAATAGTGACTATTCTTGGCCACGCTCATAGTGCATGTCTGGATGTAGCAACTGTGAGCTAAACAAAAATCCGAGCCCTCGCAGGCCAAGTTCTCGCACTTGGACAAGACGCCGCCTTGAGTACACCTTAAAGCGGCAAAACCACGCTCGATCTCATCCAGTTTCTGGTTCCCCGCAGTTCTGTCCATTAGCAAAGCATTCACCGACAGATTCACTGCCTTCTTTGCCTCTGCATAGACCCTGAGCGCTCTATTGGCACCCTCGACGTAGACCGACTCCCGAGCTTTATAGGCCTGCTTGAAGTCGGCCTGCTTGCTCCGAAGCCAGACCAGTGCGGCATTGAGCTCCGCAATCCCCGACTGATACAACGTCACCCGGTCAGTGACAGTCTGATTGCCACCGCTTGCCGAATTGACCTGTTGAAGAACTTCCCTCCTGCGATTGAGTACAGGTAAGAGCCAGGTCTCGATATGCTCGATCAGCATTTCGACGGTGTCCCAGTTTGGAACCATCTCCGGCTTCTCAGACAAGGCCAATAGTCTTTGTGTGCGGTCGGCCTGCTTGATGGTGTCGAAGCTGTTGATCAGGTCAACGCCCATGCCGATGGCCGCACCCGCTACGGCTGCATGGCGTACCCCAGGGATCATTCCGACTATGCCGATTTGCTCATTCGCATCAGCACCCGTTATGTTTTCGAACTTTTTGCTGTAACCTCCAAGCCAATTGGCAAACGAGTCGGGGTCATTGCCTGAGAGGCGGTCATCGATATCGGCGAGCTCCAAGGTCCAGACCTCCGAGAAGGTGCTTAACGACGGTGTCGAATGTGAGTGTTGGTCGAGTACTTCGTTCATTCCAAAAGCATAAACCAAGTTGTTATTAACAACAACTATGCAGTTCCCGCAAAATAGCAGCAGCGTTTCACACTCGCTGAATGCCCGTCGATGACAAAAAAGCGTTCGCCGAAAGACTCAAAACTGCCCTGAAGCGGCTGCCTAAGTCCATTGAAACGGCTACTGAACTGGCTCATCAGTTCAATCTGAAGCATCAAAACGAGCCGATAACACCCCAAGCTGCCCAACGTTGGCTAAAGGGAACGGCTTATCCCACGGCAGACAAGCTCCAGACCCTGGCCGACTGGCTCAATGTCTCCGCTCATTGGCTGAAGAATGGCCCGCCCCCGGCACCGAGAAAGTCGGCATCAGGTAAACGTGGACAGCCAGGACAGCCCGGTCAACTGAACGAGAAGGAAGCCAGGCTACTGGCGAAGTTACGGTTGCTTTCAGAGCACCAGGTCTACATCGTGGCCGAGCTCATTGACCAGTTGGCACTTGAACGTGAGATCTGGGCAGATCCGTCCGAGAAATAACCGGCAAAAGGTTTCAGGCGTCCCACGGTGGCTAAATGCTCGAAAAAATGCCGCTTAAATGGGTTCGGGGCCTAGCTTCCGGCGTTACCCGGTAGCCCGCGCAGATACTCCATTGCGGCCCCTTCCCTCTCAATTTCGGGAAACGCGCGAGCCAGCACTCGAAGCATCTCCTCTTTGCTCTCCAGCACAGCCAGAAGCTGATCGGCAAAGTCATTCGCCACCGCCGACAAACTGTGCTCCTTCATAAAGTCCTGGATAACCTGAACTTGAGGCGAGTCGGGGAGCACGTAGCGTAAGAATGCCCAGTGCAAACAGACAGCAAGCCTTCTCTCGCTGTCGGGGATAGCCCGAAGGCCGCCACAGACGTCGGCCATGACCTCTTCCCAGTGGGGCTTACGCTCTGGATGAAGTTCGATCTCCAAGGGAACAATCACTATGTGTTCTAACGCGTTGTCGATGTCCGTTAGCCTCTCGGCTATGCCCTGATCCCATCTCATCGCACTTGCCAATGCCAGCTTCGGCACGCGCTGAACATGGAAGCGCTGAATATGAAGAAACTCATGCCTAACCGCCCCGTCCGGAAAGTACCCGTTGGTCGGTACAAACAGTCGAAGTCGCCGGGGTTCAATGGAAACTTCAAGCCGGCCTTGCCCGAGCGGTCCGGCCACGTTGAGCGCTGAATCCCCAAAGACCTCGACTTGCAAACCAGAGTCTTGCTCTACCTTGTGGACAAACTCCTGGACGGATTGACTGAGGCGGGCGAGATAGGCAGGCTGCATGATCCGACAGTCAAGTTATCTCAGCCCATTGCGAAACGCAGTCGCTGCCGCATTGACGGCAGACATTACGGCAACGAATAGTCCAGCATAAATCACGAGAAGGCCAAAGAAAGCCTCCAAAAAAACGGTGCGTTTGATCCTCCAGGTAAGGGCGACCATGCCGCCTAAAACCTTAATGTCAGAGTGTCCGCGAAGCCGCAGCCTTTGCCTTGCTCGGGTCAGATCAAGCGGTGATATGAAACCGTTGTCCATAAAAGCCGACACGTTGGCCCACATCGACAAGGCCGCCGTTAACGCACAGACGTAGAAGGCTGCAGTCAAGAGCCAGTTACTAAGGTCTATGCGGCTGAAGTCGAGTTGAACCCAGGCTAGTAGAGAAATCGACACCAGCAAGATCATTGGCGTCAGGTTTCTGAGAAATTCGAGAAAGGCAGCTCGCCCAGGACCGAGGATGTACATGAAGCAAAGTCTAACTTCTTCTATCCATATTACAGACGTAGCTTGTCGATCATTTGGCTATGGAACGAGAGACCTGCTCTGAGACTTCCGAAAAGTAGCTTCTTATGCCAGACTCCGCCGATGAAACTGAACTCCTACATAGACGCTATTCCGCGTGCCACCCCCACGCTCGCTCTGTACACGGACGGTGCGAACCTCAAGATTAACTTGGGCGCAGTATCCGAGAGTGGCCGCTGGAGCCTCGCTGAAAATCGCTCATTTTTGAAGGTGCTTATCTACCGCAAGACGGATACTGGTGGCGACATCTATGTCGGCGACTTTGTCCGTAAGATCAAGCGGCCACGGACCGATGAATTTTCATACGTGCAGTTCTCCAACACGAAGCTCGTTGGTAGAACAACCGTAAAGTGGACGGAGTTCACCGACCAACCGAATAGTCGGTCGCAACGCGTTTACTTACCCCGTCCAAGCGCTGTTTGGATAGACCCTTCAGAGGAAAAAGACTACTTCGAGGGCGCAACCACTTCCGTCGTTGTCAACAAGTACGAACGCGACCCGAAGGCGCGAAAGGCGTGCATAGATCACTTTGGAGCGAAGTGCCGCGTCTGTGATATGACGTTCAAAGAAAAGTATGGCGCGAAGTTAGGCGGTGAATTCATTCACGTTCACCATGTTGTCCCGCTCTCCTCAATCAAGAAGACCTACAAGGTCAACCCCCTCAAAGACCTCGTGCCTGTCTGCCCCAACTGTCACGCAATGCTTCACAACGGTAACTTAGGACCAGATGAATTGCGTCGCCATCTCAAGAAATAACGGCGTCAAACGGCGATTGAGGACCAGAATCAGCGATCAGCCCATTCGAAGATTGCAGCGACGTACACAAAGTTCGGCGACTTTGTGTACGTTGACCCGATTCTTTGCCTTTGATTCAAGGCAGTCGGACGACTCAAAGTTTCTTATATATAGATAGAGAAATCAGACTGAAATCGGCCAAAAACCTGGCCACACCCAGATCACTCCTGGGGCGGGGCCAGCTTCGCCGCAGCCTCTTTCTTGCCCATCTTCCTGAGCGCAGCAATGGCTGGCATCTGACTGGCTCTCGGGCGGGTCGTGCCCTGCTCCCACTTATAGACCGACTGATCGGAACAGCCCAAAAGCATCCCAGCCTCAGCCGCAGACAGCCCCAGCCGCTTGCGTTGAGTGGCCAAACCTTTAGCACTGAACCTGACAACTGATCCAGCCTCTCCAGGGGTAACAACTGGCCCCCTCTTCGGCGAACCCTTGCCTAACTTCGCCACGAGACGCTCCAGGTCAGCAACACGACGCTTTAAGGCTGCGATGTCTGAGCGATACGCAGCCGAGGACTTCTTCAGGGCTTGAAGCTCCGTGCGGACCTCCTTGCGTGAGACACGGGAGATCTCGGACTTGAGAATGGTGGCGATGTTCATGTGAAAGATACTAGCGAGTTATTTTTAGGTCAAACGGAGTACTATTTTCCACAAGTTAAACATTGTCCGTCTTGTGAAGAGCAGAGCCTTCCATCGCAGTCTTCTAATGGGCAATCCCTTACAGTGACCAAATATTTCTCACTGCAGACAACACAGAACAATTCACCACATTCGTGGGACTCTCGTGTTGTAACAGCAAGCCGTTCGTCAAAGCCTGCATCTCTGTTCACAGAGACTAAGCAATCAGGGCAAAAATATCGTGGTTTTTCCTTATCAAATGCAAAAAGTTTGAGAGTCTGCTCCGGGCTCATCAGATCAACTATTACTTTGGTTTCCACACAAAGAGAGAGAAGATACCACTGCCCCTCATCAAGAATCGAATCTGGTGCGGTTTCCATTAAATATCTTCTGACTTGAAGCCAAGGCTTATCAGGAAATAAGTAGGAGTAAAACTCCAAGGTTGTCTCAACCACCTCAAGAGCTTCGACACCCAAGTTCTTGTCTACCGTGTGAGCAATAGCATTTCTCTTTTTCCTGGCTGCTTCAAAACGTTTTGCAAACTCACCCGCTACAGCCGTTGACGAAACAGTTGTCAGCAGTTTGACTAAGTCTTGCGCATCGACACTTTTAAAACTGGCAAAAGCTACTGAATTCCCCTCCTTTATTGCTGGCCACTTAGAAGGGCTATCGGCCAGCAGGAGGAACGGAGAAACCTCGGCAATCTTACTTTTGAGTGCAAACTCAACACCTTGTTGAGCCAAAGTCAACGCAGTGGCCAGCCTTCGTCTTGCCGCCAACCAATAGTCACTCTTCACCTCATTTGCATCTTCCAGCCAATCCTTAGCATCTTCAAAGGCGGTCAGCAAACTGGCAGCAGAGTCCCAAGCCAGATTGAACAACTCTTCAGACGTGTCGCGAAAATCCGCTGCGGTTGGAATATCTGTAATCATTCTGGTCCTGTTCTTCCGGGGGTAGGTCTTAGGGCCACCTTGAATACAAGTCAAAAGCTCAATCTTGGCCCTCCTAGTTGGTATAAGAAATATACACAACAACCAAGGAACCTCACCATGTCAATCATCCTGCTGGACCTTCTCAAGGTCGCAGCAACTGCAGTAGTCAAAGCCGTCGCTGAGTACCTTTCAGCTTCGAAGCCAAACGACACCGCCAGCAAGTAAAAGCCCTTTTCTTTCAATCCAAGCCCCTCCACGGTCTCGTGCAGGGGCTTTTCTTTTTGGAGCTACTAATGTCACACGAAATCAACACCATGGCCTACGTGGCTGAAACACCTTGGCATGGCCTTGGTTCAAAGCTGCCCCCTGGTCAGTCTATCGAAGCTTGGCAAGCTGCCGCAGGAATGTCTTGGTCAATCAAAGAGACTCCGGTCATGTATTCAGTCGGTGCCGAGTCCGAACTGCACTTTCGCACCAGCATGGAGAACAAGGTTCTCTTCCGCAGTGACACACACGCACCGCTTTCCGTTGTATCGAATCGCTATAAGCCTGTTCAGCCAAGAGAAGTCCTGGAGTTTTTCAGGAGTTTGGTCAGCGCTGGCGGCTTCGAGCTAGAAACAGCCGGGGCACTCAAGGGCGGCAAGAAGCTTTGGGCACTGGCTAAGACCAACCAGCAGACTGTTCTCAAAGGCAACGATACGGTCAAGGCGTACCTTCTTCTGGCAACGTCATGTGACGGAACTCTTTGCACACAGGCGTTCTTCACATCGGTCCGAGTCGTTTGCAACAACACCTTGCAACTTGCTCTTGGGGAATCTGCCGGCGTTGTGAAAGTCCCTCACTCCACCAGGTTCGATCCGAAGACAGTCAAGGAAAGTCTTGGCTTGGGCCTCTCAGCCTGGGACCAATTCAGCCGCTCAATGAAATCTCTGGCAAATCGCCCGGTGTCCGAAGTCGAAGCTCGGGCATTCCTGGAAACGGTCTTGGGCGATGAATTCGAGGACGACGGCAAGGCTCATAGACCCATCCAAACAGTCTATGAGCTGTTCTCTGGCAAAGGTCTTGGTGCCGACATGCAATCCGCCCAGAACACTGCCTGGGGGCTTCTGAACAGCCTCACTGAGTACACAGACCACCGAACCAAAGCTCGAAGCCAGGACAACCGTCTGAACTCAGCTTGGTTTGGGGCCGGTGCGGCTCTCAAGGCGAAAGCATTTCAAGAGGCCATGCTGCTCACCGCTTAAACCTTCTCCCCTCTCCCCGCACCGCTGAGGTGGTGCAAACGTTGGCCCCGGCTGGAATCTGTCCAGTCCGGGGCTTTGTCTTTTTGAACTCAAGGAAATCATCATGGAACAACAACCCCAAGGGAATTCGTTCGTCCGCCTGAGCAACATCAACGTCGCAAGCCACGTTGAACGCAAAGGCAACTTCTGCTACCTGTCCTGGCCCTTCGCCGTATCCGAACTCCGCAAGGCTGACCCGCTGGCTTGCTGGGAAGTCATCCGGTTCAACGGCCTGCCTTACCTGGCAACCGAGACCGGGTTCTACGTCGAGGTAGCTGTGACTGTTGAAGGCGTGACATTGAGCCAGGTACATCCCGTGCTCGATGCCCGGAACAAGCCCATTCAGAACCCGACCGCGTTTGACATCAACACGTCAATTCAACGGTGCCTGGTCAAAAGTATTGCACTGCATGGGCTAGGTTTGAGCGTCTATGCAGGCGAAGACTTGGCGAACCTGGAAACAGCCCCAGCACCTACCGCAGCCGTGAAGGAAAAACCAGCCTCACGCCAGGCAGCAAAGGCTCCGGCTACGCCTACCCCACTCCGACAAGTCCCGGCCACGATCGACGCAAAGCAACAGGCTCGCATCCGGGAACTGATTGCAGAAACCGATGCCGACCTAGCTCGTCTGCTGGACTACTTCTCGGTGGAAAACCTCGGTCAGATCCAGGCGAACCAGTACGACCGGGTGATCCGAAGCCTTGAACACAAGAGGGCAGCATGACCCGGATCGTCAGACTGATTCAAGGTACTGAGGAATGGCACCAGCACAGAGCTTTGTATCGGAATGCATCTGAAGCTGCGGCCATGCTTGGGCTGTCTCCCTGGATGTCTCAATACCAGCTTTGGGAGGTCAAGACCCACCGAAGGCGTCAGGAAGTCACATACCCGATGCAGCGCGGCATTGAGCTTGAGCCTGCAGCAAGAGCGGCTTACGAGACCCACACCGGAATCATCATGCAACCGGTGGTCATGGTGGACGGCGAGTATTCAGCCAGCCTGGACGGACTGTCACTGCCCGGTGACACGATTCTCGAAGTGAAGTGCCCTATGAAAGGCACGGACAGCGAGACGTGGAAGCTGGCAGAGGCTGGCCAGGTTGAACGCCACTACCAACTGCAAATACAACAGCAGCTCATGGTCAGCGGAGCCAAGCGTTGCCACTTCTGGGTATTCAACGGAAAGTCAGGGCGAATGGTGGAAGTGCTGCCAGACCTTACAGACTGGGGAGTCCTTGAGACTGGCTGGGACGCCTTCATGAAGTTCGTCGTCACCGACACCCCACCACCACTGACGCCACTGGACACGGTTTACCGGGATGATGACGCCTGGAGGTCGGCGGCTGAGGTCTACATTGCCCGGAAGACTGCTGCAGAGCTAGCACTGGCAAAGGCTGAAGAGGCCAAGACGGAACTTGTGGAATTGGCCCAGCACAGCAGTGAGCGAGGCTATGGCGTGTCTGTGTGTCGGTTCTGGAAGGGGCGGATGAACTCGAAAGAGGAGGTTCGGGTCACTTTGACCAAGCAGGAGGTACAGCCATGTTGAGCGTGCTGTTTTGGGTAATATTTACACCAGTCCTGCTGATTAGCGTGGCGATGGCTTGGCTGTGGCTGCTGTCAATGGTGTTCAGAGCCATTTTTCGGGGCTGAGTGACAGAGGAAGAGAATGGGGCCTTAGGGCATTTTTCTCTCGGTGAAAGGCACGAGGTCGCCATCTGGCTAGCTCACGACGGGTCCTGGCCAGATACGCAAAGCAGCAACCCAAAGTGAATTTCCTCGCTGAGTAATCTCGTCTTCACCCCAAACGCTTGCTGAGAGCAAGCTCCGATTTAAATGTAGGTTCGTGTGCGATAAAAATAAGTCCTTCTTCACTTCAAAACTATAGTTTTTTGCCGCTCGATTTGTTCCGTAGTGCAATAAGGTGAGGTTTCCGAAAGTAGGGATCAGTTGCTCACGCTTCGCAATTGCCGCTTGTTTAGCCGTTCGTGCATCGGTTGAAATAAACCCGGAATTAACGTCAACCACCTCTTGTGCCGAAGCTACTGACCCGTCTCCAAGCGGCCAATGCTCAGTCCAGCTTTGCGGCAGCATGTGGTCAATATCCAAACTATCAAGCGATGGGGTGATAGGCTCCTCAGATCGCTCAGTTCGCAAGGCGTTCTCCAACTCCACTAGCACCGAACGCATTTTGGCCGTATCCAAGTGTCCTCCATACATGGGACTACCCACAAAATGGCGCAAAAATTCGTCGTCTCGTGGCCACCGTCCAGCATCCCCTGAAAACGCCTTTAGTGCTTCAGACAAGCTACTAGACGTGAGGGGGCTACCCTTAAGATTTCGAAGTACCTGCAAAAATACCTTGTTATAGTTTTTGTTCGTCAACTTACAAATTGCACGTCTTATAAGGTATGAACCAAGGGTGTTGAACATCTCATTTTGTTCAGCTTCGGAGCCGCCAGACCGTGCAATTGCGAGTGCGAGTACATAAGTCGTACTAGCATCCCACTGTGCAAAACGCTTACCAAAATGGCCAATCGGGGCCTTCGGATTTCCGTCCAACAGGGCTTCATAGGAGTCGGCATATTCATCCAAGAGATGAAGTTGACCTTCTGCACTAATTCCCGTAGCTTTCACATATCGCTGATACTCAGCATAAATTCGTCCCTGGTCTACTTCATCCCGCAATTCCGCTTGCAATACAGTTTGAACAAACCATTCGGTCCTGGGCCGATTCAGGCGACCCCTGCGTTCGTTGGACTTCCATCCCCTACTTTCATAGCGGCTCCAAAGCTCGGTATATAACGCAGCAGCATCAGATCCTTCCGCCTCAGCATTCAGAAAAACATAATTTCTAATCAAATCGGTGGCAGTGAGTTCAACCCCGTGCCCATTTAAAGTCTCAAAAATTACTTGCGCATCATCCTTCGCATCGAGCGTAATTGCAATTATTACAAGATCGTCCAACACGGCAGACACCAACGCTTCAGATGCCTCGTTTGGCGGACTGTCAATAGTCTTCATCCAGGCAGTCATCTGCTCTGCGAAATACCAAATAGCTGCGAGTGCTGGCGGGTGATTGATTCCAACTTTTTTCAGTGTCGCTTGCTGAGTGAAATGCTCAGGAAAATCACGTCGCAGATCGTCAAACGACGTAGATACGATGGCACGCTCATAGGCCCCCCGGTCATAAAACGTTGGCCAAACCTTAAAAGGCTCAACAGATTTATCGCGCATGTTTCGCAAGTCAGAGTTCTGCAGGCATGTTTCAACTGCCGGAAGGAGCTCAACGCAATCGGTATTACGCAAAACGATGGTGAGCGCAGCTAGAGCGAATTGAAGCGTTGTAATCCGTTGTTGTCCATCAATAATGTGAACTTTTTCAACGCCCAGTATCTTCTTGCGCTCTTGCGGCTCCAAGACTATTGCGCCCATAAAGTGAGGCGTCGGTGGCAAATCAGCCAATCGTGCTTCTGCTTTCTGCTGGATGTCCAACCACAGGCGAGACCATTGATCCTGTTTACTCCAAACGTAAGCACGCTGGTAAAACGGAACGCAATACTGGCGCTCAGGTTTAAAGAGTTGATGAACCGAAGTGCGGTCAGAATCCATAATGTCCTTCTTTTTATTGAATGTTGATCGATGCGGCTAGATCAATCTTTCAGAACTACCTGCTCAAGGTCACCGTCATAGTGGTAATGAATAATTTCGCCATTTATAAGTAGCTGAATCGCCAGTTCAATGCTGGCAATAGGAGCGATGAACCACTCTCTTGGAACATGAAGCTTGCCTTGTCCATCTGTGACCTTCAGTTCCAGGCAGTGCTTTCCAAAGAATGTGTGAAGCAGGTTCTCAAATTTCTGTGGATTGAGGTTGTAGCACTGGAACGCTGAGACAATTTTTACCGGCGCCATCAAGTAGGTTGGCTCCTTGGCTGCATTCTTAATACGGTCTTCAACTGAAGTCGTGGCAAAGCCAATCTTGAAGAGGTTGGCGATCTTCTTGACCTCGGGCAATTCGCTTCTGGACTTCAGGACATAAACATAGCCGGTGGACTGGTCATCCGACTTGATGAGTTCCAGCTCCTCCAATGCCTTGTCGTGGCCGTCAAGGATACGCCGACCAGATGGGTCCTTGTAGAGTTCTGTCGCAAGGGAGCGAAGCAACATGTTGGACTCAGTGCCATTGTCAAAGATGACTCTGAGCCTGGCATTTACCTTCTTGTTCTTTACTTCCTTCTCGCCCACTTCTGCCACATAACAAACCACTCCATGCAGTACGAAGAAGTGACCTGGTTTGATCTGCTGTTCACCCGTAAAAGCCCTCATTTCCCGCATGCCAGCACTAAGCTCTGCGTGACAAGTGACAAATAGCGGCTCAAATTTTTCAAAGTCCTCACACGGCTTGCGAGAAGCAATTTTGTCAGGCATTTTCATGGTGGATGGAACGTGGCGAAGCTTAAAGATGCTCTCTTCACCTTCGTCCAGTAGCCCTAGGTCGTCGTCCCCATAAATATCATCAACAGTCTCAACAAATTTCCCCAAAAGTTGATGGGTGTCAATGGCTCTCAGTGAATCAGATTTGAGCTTACTTGAACGAATGCCAGCTAGACGACTATTGAGCTTGAACTCATGCATGTCTGAATGATTGGGCTGAGGCTCACGTCCATTTTTGACAAAGAATTCCTCAATCTCCTTAAATGACGAAACAAGACGATGGTCTGCCGTCATGGCACCAGTTGATATCGGCTTAACCTTAAGCAATTCAAGGTCGTCGTCAGCCACCAGCTTGAGAAGGTCTTCCTTCTTCATACGCCTTGCTGTCTCCGTTGATTTCGAATGTAGATAAGTGCCTCACCCATACGGACTTCAAGGGCATCGGTAGACTGTGGGTTAGGTGCTCTTCCATTGATGCGCGTGAACTCCTTCACCTTTGGCCATAGGAGCAATGCCTCCTCCGGTGTCATAACGATACGGGTTGCTTCAATGGCTTCCTGAATGGTCTTCAACACACTTGCTGTGACAGATTTGGATAAGATTTCAAAAGCCGACTGGAACGGGTTCACCTTGTCAATGAGGTCAATATGCAAGTCGTCTATGTTCACAAACTTACCAGCCATTTTGATGAATCTGCGATCACCGTCCTCCTTAAATTCTCCACTTTTCAAAACAGAGTCGGCAACGATGTGCTGGCGTACTGTCTCAACTTCGTCGTCCGTCAAATCTGGATAGCGAAGCTTGATGATTTTGGGGATGAGAATTTTGTTGATGACTTCAGGATCAACATTTCCAGGTATTGCCTTGAGCATGGTGTCATCTTGAAGAATGACTGCCTTCATATCGTTTAGGTCTGACTCAATGATATCTTTGAGCTTCTTTGTGGATGGCTCCTTGAAACCACCGATCTTTACTTCGCCTGGTCCTGCCTTGTCGTCATCATTCAGTTTGGTTTTGAACTTGAAGTTCGGCGCAAGAACCTGCTCCATCAGAAGTGAACAAGTAATGGCCTTCAACATATTGTTTACGGCAACCTTCACAAGATCGTCATGTGCATCAGGCTGCGCAATCAGGTTCGTGAATTGAGCGTGGGACTTATTGGGACTGTCCCGCGTGCAACGGCCAATGATCTGGATAATTTCCGTCAAAGAGCCTCTGTAGCCGACAGTCAACGCATGTTCACAGAATGACCAGTCAAAGCCCTCTTTCGCCATTCCTAAGGCAATGATGAGATCAAGCTCTTCTGGCGTTTTTATTGTCCTCAGAAAATTGACTATTTTGTCTCTGGCTCTAGGTTCATCGTGAACCAAATCGGCAACACGGATAATTTTTCCGTCAGTGTGCCTCTTGACTGTGATGACCCCAGTTGCAGGGTCTTGGCTTTGCACGACACCAATGATGTCTAAGATCTCGTCAACTTCTCGGTACTTGTCCTGGGTAGATTCACCCGACCGAACATGTGGAATGTGAAGGATTGTTTTCTTGTCTGTATCCAGTACTTCACCAATCGCACTGAGATAACGTCTCTGGTAGAAGTGATAGCCAATACCCAATGACTTCATATAGGTGTAGCCGTTCAACTGCTCGTAGTAGTTGTAAGTCACCTTAGTGAACTTGGCCTCATCCTCAGGCAACAGCACGGGGACACTGTCACCACGGAAGTAGCTTCCAGTCATCGCAACAATATGCACCTTTGACTTCTGCATGACAGTGCGCAGCAGGAAGCCAAGCTTGCTGTCAGCATCTGCTGAGACATGGTGGAACTCGTCAATTGCGAGAACACAACCGTCCAATGCTTCCTCTTCAATGGCTTCGAATGCGAAGCGAAGAGTTGCATGTGTGCAAATCAGAATGTCGCTGTCGTCCTTCAAGAAATTCTTGAATGCCGTAACTTTGCTTTGATCTCCACCTGGTGTGCAAAGATTGTTCTCAGGCTTCACCACCCAGTCTGTAAAGAACCCATGCTCTGACAGCGGTGTGGAGGCAAATGACGATCCGATAGACCGCTCAGGAACAGCAATGATTGCCTTCTTGATTCCTTGGTAATGAATCTTATCCAAGGCGAGGAACATCAATGCACGACTTTTACCTGAAGCAGGTGGAGCTTTCAGTAAAAGATACTGCTGATTCCTGGCTTCATAAGCCCGAGCCTGCATCTCCCGCATACCCATGTCGTTGAGCTTCGTGCTCTCACCAGTCTGATGGTAGGTGACTTCGACTAAATTAGGCATCTCAGCTCATTTCCAAATATTGATTAAAAATATAGCTCAGACGCTCTTCATCATCTGCAAAACCTGAGATTCGGAAGCATTGCTCCACTGCTATATCAAGCTCATGGTGACTTTTTCGAAGGTCATCAGGCATGTCTTCAACATCGTAAAGATCAGAAAGACTTTTCTCGGAGTAAGCCTCCCTTATTGAAAGCATTTGCAAAACTTTGGTGCGTACCGCAGCCTTAAAAGATTCTTTTGGACTCGGAAACGGATAGTTGTTGTACACGATATCCTTGGAGTATCGAAAGTCCTGCTTTATACGACCACAAACAGCATCCACCCATACCATATGCATTCTTGACATCAATACACCATATAAAAATAAGTCATGACTTGCAATAATGAGGCAGCTATTTCCAGCGACATATTTTGGAGTGAATAGACCCATAGGTATATATTCACGTTGCGATGATGAATGGCAGGGAATCAGTATGAAGTTCTGACCTTTGGGTTGTGTGATCTGCGCAAAAAGGTGAGGTATAGCGGCTAGTTGAGGCCGCGACGACGCTTCACGAATCTTTTTCAGCTCAATTACTCTCTTTGCAATCACGGCAACATCCATATAGCTCTTGC
Organism: Polaromonas sp.; assembly: GCF_029945685.1. GTDB lineage: Bacteria > Pseudomonadota > Gammaproteobacteria > Burkholderiales > Burkholderiaceae_C > Polaromonas. Next base: position 582,076 of record NZ_JAQSDA010000020.1, read on the forward strand.
GATCCACATCCTCCAACCAGATACACCAACGATCCGATCCATTCAAATATTCCTTCGCTGAAAGGAAGGGCTTTATCCATCGCTCGGCCCTACTGTCGCTTTGAACGACTTCTATTTTTTGCTCTGTGGTCAGCAACAACTTTCCGCCATCCGCGGGCATGTTCCCGAAGTTCATCTCAGGATAGCCAGCAATCTGCTTCGAACGCGAATGCACATACACCGTTCTTGCATCAGCCAAGTATGGATTTATCTGCTTCGCCTCTTTCGCATAGCTGTTCCTGTAGATAATTTTTTTACCGGGTCCGACAGCCTTCACCCCGATAATAATTACGACGACTTTTGCATTCTTCTTGGCACTGTTGGACCATACAAAGCTAGTGTGGGCAAAGAAAATTTCTAGATTTTTTTCTAGCACAAGTGGCCATCCAAGAGCAACTTGCTCACCTTGACAAATTGAGTTGGTCGACACAAAGGCAAAGGCCGATGAAGTTCCGGATATGTAGGCTGCAGCTTTAACAAACCACGCAAAAATGTAGTCAACACTTTTATAGTCTTCACCAAATACATGAATAAGATCTGCCGTCTGTTCCTCACTCTGCCTTCTAGACCCTAGATACGGCGGATTTCCCAGAACATAAATTTCCTCATCTTGTGAAATGGGACAGATTTGCTTCCAATCGGCGCGAGTCGCGTTGGCACAAACAATCTTTCCGCTCGGTTTCAACGGTAATGTCGGTGTGTTTTTCCCGAATTTTTTCATGAACACCATGTTCATTTGGTGCTCAGCCAACCACAATGAAAGCATTGCGATTTCATGTGCAAAGTCATCCAGTTCAATGCCAAAGAACTGACTTAGCTGGATTCCCGTCAATCCGAAATCAAGTTGATGATTTAGTTCACTTAATCGATTGAAAATATCCATTTCAAGTCTGCGAAGTTCCTTATAGGCAATGATCAAGAAGTTTCCTGATCCGCACGCTGGATCAAAAACTTTTATTCTTGAAATCCGCCGTTGCAAATCCTGCAATCGTTTTTCGCTATCCCTATTTTTCTGGAGTTCCTCGTAAAGACCATTAAGAAAAAGAGGCTCGATAACCTTCATGATGTTAGCTACTGAGGTGTAGTGCATCCCCATGCTCCCGCGCTGTTCAACGTCAACAACTGCTTGAAACATCGAACCAAAAATATCTGGATTTATTTCAGACCAGTTCAGATCAAGACCGCATTTGATTAAAAGGTCACGTGAGCGTTTATCAAATTTCGGGACCTCAATGTTCTGAGCAAACAATCCGCCATTTACATATGGAAAGTCTTTCATGTAAACGGGCGACTTGTCCCGTTTTTCTTGGTTCAAAACGGAGAAGAGGGTTTGAAGGTACTCAGTTAAGTCAGTTCCATCTGCTGATGTATGCGACTCAATGCTTTTGCTAAACAGCTTGGCCTTGAAGATTTCTGTGTCTTCAGCGAAATAACAAAATAGCAATCTTGAGAGAAATACATTAAGCCTGTGCCGATCCTCAACTGTCTCAACCGGATTTCTATCAAGAATCAGGTCATAAAGCTTTGCCATTTTTTCGGCTGCTTTGACATCAGCAGGACTGTCTTCCACCTGCTTTGATTTTTCCATTCCTGCCCACGGGAGGAAAAAGTCAAATTTGCTTCCGAGTTCAACGAATTCCATTTCCAGGTCTTCACCTGTCTTGGTGTCGTATGCACTTATTTTTTCGTAGTCAGTCGCAAGCAAGAACCTGGGCTTGTGCTTTTTGACTCCATCAACCAGCTTCATCTGCTTGAGCAGTTCACTGGGTTTCTGACTGTTGGTGGCACTGAAGAAGACATGGCTCTTCCAAAGAACGGAGGTCTTGTCTTTGGAGAGGTTGTATTCGCCGGCCGCAAGCCTCGTGATGGAAGCTTTAGGCTTACCGTAGGCTGTCAAAAGATCGTAAATGAAATTGGACTGATCGCTGGTGAGTAGGACTTGGCGTACGTTTTGCTCAATTTGGGCAATGTTCATAGTTTTTATTGATCTAATTTTTGGTTTATGGGCAATGTTGCCTTCCCCATTCGTGATGATACAGACGCTTGATACTCACGGCCAGACACCGTTCAACATCCTAGCCAACCTAGCCCCAGCCAAGCTCAGCCGTTGCTCAACAACCGGCGTACAGCGGTCAACGTACACCCCCTCAACCTTGCGGTCTGGATAAAAGCCTGGAGTAGCCACGATGCGGCAAAAGATCTCAAAGATCCCGGCGTCAGCGTTTAAGCCGGAGATCAATAGAACTCGTAGACACGCCTCCTCATTGAACAATCGCTTGATCTAGTACAGACGAAGGGTGAGTTTTCCGGCAATCGCAAGTATTGAAAGGTCCCCCACTTCGTAAGAATTTGAAGATGTCGCACCATTTTTCGGCTTTATCTTTTGCCCTTCTACAACCCATGTGTTGGAGCTGGTTGCACCGTTCTTAGGTTTTAGCTCCTTGCCGTCCCACACCCAGGTGTTTGAGGAAGTGGCTCCGTTCTTGGGCTTAATTTCCTTCCCATCCATCACCCAGGTGTTTGAGGATGTGGCCCCATTCTTTGGTTTCAATTCCCTTCCGTCGCAAACCCAATCTCTCGGTAGCTCAATCTTGTTGCTCATACCATTTCTCCCATAAACGTTCTTAGAAAACACTCACCTTATCTGGACTCCATAGGGCCTCTCCAATCCCTGACGTGGCTGAATATCCTCACGAGCAGCAGCTACGTCTGCAGTTCTGAAAACTCTTTGGGAGCCCCGACATAGTTGTTCGGAGCTTTCAGCTTACTCAGGCATTTGCACCCGGCAGCGGTTTGAATACTGCCGAGAGAGCAGCCGACCCAAGTAGCCCATCTAGCTCTGGGAATTTGGGTGTCACGCCCCTACCGCGTCTTTCACACACTTCTTCGTGAAGCTGTTCTTAGCAGCACCAGCCAACTTCTTGTCCTTTGCGGTGATGTCGCACTTAGCTGCAGCGTCTTTCTCGCACTTCTTCAGGAACGAGTTTTTGGCAGCACCAGCCAGCTTCTTCTCAGCGGCGTTCGCCGCGCAGGTTGCATCCTGGGCGAATACCGAGCCAGTGAACGTGAGAGCGGCGATCAAGCAAATTTTCTTCAGCATGAAATTCTCCGTTGAGTGGGGACATCCCGAGGGCAGTTTAGCGAGATGCAGTGAATTCTGGAACAGGTTTGTTGCTCGTGGGCGAAGTTTTGGGGAAATTCATGGTTTCACATCGACTTCCAGCGCTTCGTAGATCGTGTTCTGGTCAAGTGCCCCACCGGCATACCGAGTTACCCAAGTGCTACGCACGTAGCGTTTGGCTATGGGTGAGTACCACACAGTTTCAACTGCAACCCCCGAAGATCCCGAGCTGCGATTTTTCCAAACACCTTTTCCTTCAATCTTCACTGTTTCGTAAGTTCCAGCCGGAACCGTGATTCGCTCCGTGCCAGCGACTGTGTAGGTCATTTCAATTTGACCCTCACGCCCCCGGCTATTAATCCAATTCCAAGATGCGCTCCACGTCTTCCCGAGCACAAGGGGGAACGCATATCGTTGTTCCTTCTCAATTCTCCCCTTGACATCACTTAGCCTGTTCCAATCGAGGTCATAGAGATATGACTCACTCGGAGTGCCATCGGTCTTCCGGGTTGTTGAAATACTGTCGATGCCGACTAAAGCAACAACCTCCTCCCGCGATCCGGTTGCTACCTTGGAAAAACCATCAAGTGCTGAGGCTTTCCAGCGATCTCCGACCTGAACTGCTGGGCGATCAACAGGGAAAGTTATCTGACCATGCGCGAGTTGCGCGTAAAGAGCGACAACCACTACGAGCAGGCTATTTAGGCGAATGTTCATTCGAGTCCCCCGGTTGGGTTGAACTGCTACCACTCCAAAGCGATTATTGGAGATGGTCCAACGATTTTGCAACGCTCGTGCCCACCCCACACCCTCCAATTGGGGGAGACGTGTAAATCTTTGGAGTTTTACTACCGCCTTTGCTTCCGCCATTCCCATGGCGGCGTCGGCTCTCGATCCATCCAAAGCCCCTTCCGAGCCTCCCTGGCACGCTCTTCAGCGTGGGTGTATGCCAAGCGGTCAGCTCCGGATTGCTCTCGCTGGTAAGCCTTGTAGTGCCAAGCAAATCCCGCCTCGACCTGAGCCAGGTTGGCGTCCAGGCCTTCAACGAGGACTTTGCCAACGTTTCTGCCGTAGCGGTCAAGCTTGGTCGTTTCAACGGTCACTTCCTTGCCGGCAACCATGTCTGAGAGGTTGTCCTTGGACTTCTGACCGAAAGGCATGCCCTTTTCGGGAGCGTCGATACCGGAAAGGCGGATCTTGTGCTGGGTCTTGGACTGATCGAGGACCGTGATCGTGTCGCCGTCGCTGACTCGTACAACTTTGCCTTCGATGGTCTCACCGGCAGCAATCCCATGAGCGAGAACCATCAAGCACAGACCCACGACGCACCTAGATATCACACGCCGGCCTTTCACAGCGTTCAAGGGGGCGGAGTCGTAACGACTGGACGTAACCAAGTCGTGGCGGCCTCGTCCGGTGACATAGAGCGCAGCTTTGTGTCCTGCCAAATGACCACAGCAACCTCCTCCAACTGGGCAGGCTGAACTGTTTGCCAACGCTCATGCAGCTTCTCGCCGCACTTGGCAATCCATTGGCTGGGGGTCAACTCGTCCATGACTCAAATATACTGTATATAAACACATATTGTCCAGTACAATTGCGGGAATCGACAGCAGCCTTTGAGACAAGCACTGGAGAGCCAAATGACCTTTGCCGACAGCGAATCTTCCAAAAGTGAGCCATCTAATGAGGCTCAAAAGCCAATGGAAAGTAAAAGGCTCCTACGATTCGAAACCGCTGAGGAGTTTCGATCACGTCCTAACTACTGTGCCGATTTAGAACCCGAAAAAGACAAACCGCTACAAATATTCGGTGGGTATGGATTCAAGAAAGGTGCGTATGTTCACTGCGGCCTTGTAGGCTGCAAGCAATACCACGGAGCCGGCTTTAATGTGGTGAACGCCATTGGTAAAGAGACAAATATCGGGAGGTGTTGTGGCAAGACTCGCCTGGGAGCCGAATGGGCTGAGATGGAGGCAAGATTCCAAAAACAAACCACATTGCAGGCGCTTCAAGATGTCCTAGCCGAAGCAATGCGCAAACGTCAAGAGACTCTAGCAAACGCCAGAAAATTATCTTCCCTCGTTGAAGCTGCGCACAGGACCGTGGACACAATAATCGCTGCGATAGCTTCGGACAGGCCTCTACACAAAGCCTTCCTAAGCTGCCAGAAAGATCGCGGTAGATTGAGCTATTTCAGAAAATTAGATGCGGATGAGCGTGCGTTGTATCCAGGCCAAAGCACCGTCCGTACACCTATGGGCTACATCGATGGGATCAATGCCGCAAGCGTTAGTCCCAAGCTCATAAGAGAGTTAAAGTTCAAAATAATTGTTCCATTGGAGGAGCTAGAAGATGATAGTTTGGCCCTTCTATCTCACAAAGCACTAGCTGCCAAGTCACTTGAGTTCGGAGCTATGGGCGGCCTATTACAAACTGCAGAACTTTTTATCGCTGACGCTGAAAAGTTGTCCCGGCAAAAGAACTGGGAGAACTTTGAAAATTTCTGCGTTGCGTCTCAGGTCAATATGAGCGCAAATGCTCACCGAATTTTGCGCGGACTTGCCGGGACCTTGTGACAAGTCACTGCGCGGTCAATTCTTGATGTCCAACCTTTAAGCGAGTTGATCCAAACCCAATTTGGTCGCATGGATGAATATGCAGAAAAAGCGACACCACTACGTTCCCAAAGCCTACTTAAGTGCTTTCTGTGATGCAGAAGGTCGGATATGCGTTTACAGAAAGGACAGAGCTGAGACGTTGCTTCGCGTTAAACCTGATGCAACTCAATTTCGTGGCTACTACTATTCTCAACCTATACCCGAAGGGGGTACAGACAACAACACGCTAGAAGATTTATTCTCGACTATCGAAGGCCCGTGGCCAGAAACGGTATCAAGACTTCAGCGACGAGAAAACGTCAACGACAGGTTGGAGAATATCTTTGAGTTCATGGCACTGCAACGAGCGCGGGTTCCAGCGAGCCGCGATGGAACAGAAGCAGCACTCTCTGAAAAAGTTAGAGCGACTATGGTCGACATGTTGCAGAATGGAAAGTTGCCCCTCCTCCCGCAGGTTTAGAGAACATCGTTGACGATGTTCAGATTTCCATAGACCCGCATCAAAGCATTCACGCCATGGCCAAGGTAATGCAAGCCATGGGATCGATCTTCAATGAAGTGGGGCTTGCGGCAATACATAACACCTCACCACTTCCGTTCTTAACGAGTGACAACCCCGTTGCCTGGCTTAATCCAGCAACTCCGTTCGAACAGCAGCAGCCCTACGCTTTACAGCCTAACAGTCCAATCCTTCTCATGTTCCCCGTGAGTCCGAACGTACTCCTTTTGGGATCAACGGAATATCGGGAAAGTTTCGGCGCCCATGGTCTCTTGCATAGCGAAGTGAAAGATCCCGAATGGGTCGAGGTCATAAATGCCCAAACCTGCAGATTTGGCTATGAAGCTGTAATTGCGCAAAGTCCAGGTCAAGAGGATCTGATCAAACGATATGCCTCGATATCTCCAATATATAAACAGACAGGAGGATATGTAGGCCAACACCTCTTGCCACTACCTGACTATATTTTCGGAACTCGAACTCCAAAGCCAAAATGGCATAGCAAGTAGGCCCATCGGAGTCGAAAAGCCGCCCCTTCCCATGTGCTCCAACTACCGCCCAGTAACCCGTTCAGATCGGATGCTGACGTTTTTTGGTATTGAACGGGCCAAAGACGAAGCTCCAGTCGACGTTTGGCCTCTGGGGCTAGCCCCGTTCATCCGACTGGCCGAAGATGGCTCAGGCAACAAAGTCGTTGACGATGGAATTTTTGGTCTCCTCCCCCACTTCGCCGAACTCGCTGCGGGCCGGAAGACCTACAACGCCAAGTCGGAGACAGTGGCTAAGCTGCCCAGCTTTAGAGAGTCCTGGAGCAAAGGCTGGCGGTGCATCATTCCGGTCGAATCGTTCTATGAACCCAACTGGGAAACCGGCAAGGCCGTTCGCTGGTTGATCCAGCAGCCAGGTGAAGTTCCGATGGGACTAGCGGGGATCTACCGAAAGTGGCGACATCCAGACGGTCGGGAACAGCTTACATTTGCGATGCTGACGATCAACGCAGACGGCCATCCTGTGATGCAGCGGTTTCACAAGCCTGGCGACGAGAAACGAATGGTGGTGATCCTGGATCCCAAGGACTATGGGGAATGGCTGTCGTGTCCCGTGAAGGAAGCCCCGAAATTCTTCAAGCAATGGACTGGGCCGTTGGAAGCATTTGCTGCACCGCTACCTCCTAGAGCTCCTAAGGCTAGCAGTGTGAGAACTGTCAGAGTGCTGCCGCCTGAGGATCCGGGGCTGTTTTGAGACTGCATGCGTATGGGTCAAAGGTCACTTCTGGCGAAGCCTTCCAAATTGACTTGAAGCAATTCGGTCTCGACAGCTCAGCTTCTCGTCTTGATTCTTTCCTTCTATATATATAAGAAACTTCAGACTCACCGAAGCCCTGTGAAATCGACAAGTCCCGAGAATCGACGTACACAAAGTCCACTGACTTTGTGTACGAGCGCATCAAGCTGACAGCAAACGCGTAGGCATTGCGTAGAAGTCTTCGCACTCCATCGGCGCATCAAAATCTCGTTCAAGGCCCAACTCAGTCCAATCGATGTGATGCTCAAGTGCGCAACACTGCGCATCAAAAAACCGGCACGTTTGGCATCTACCCACCGGCGACGATTGCATGCCACGGCCTGTCAAGCTACGACCAATTCTGTCCACGCCTGTTGGCAACGACTCAAGCAAGACCTTGCGGCGCTTTAGGCGAAGCACCATCTCGTCCAGGTTCCAACCCACTGGGACCTCTGACTGAGAGAAATCTGTCGTTTTCTCTCGACCAGTGCCAATGACGGGAAAGAAGACGCCCAGCGGCTCCAGCAAGTCTTTTGTCATGCCAAGCGCAAAACTGTCCGCAGCAGCCTTATTTTCATTGGACCCACTGACGCGGACCTTCTCACGCAACGTCGCCAGCATGTTGAGCTCATTGGTCAGTTTGACCAACTCTCCCTCGGAGATCACCAAGGCCTTCAACCCCTCCTGTAATGCCTTATCCTGATTCAGCTTTTTCGAAAAGCCGATGCCATTCATCGCCCCACTCTGCATTCTCTGAAGCACCCGAAGGACTGGGATCAACTTCTCCGTCTTTTCAGCAGCTACCTGCGCCCAGGTCGAGCACTTTGAAGGCGTGAATAGATCAGACAACCAAGGCTCACGGTCACCGAACAACGACTGCAGTTTTCTGTAGCTGACCTTCCGGCCTTTTACCGGGTCTGTCAGACCACACAAGTGCATCAATACCGCGTGCTGCTCGTCAGCAATCTCACGATCCTTTCGCTCTTCAGCCTGGCCGTAGCTCCGCCGTTTTTCATCAGCCAACGAACGTAACCGCCAGAAATGAACATCTGGAACATCATGTCCACGACCCGGCATTAAAGCCAAGATTCGATCATCGTAATAGCGAGCTGCATCTCTCTGAGCGCGTTGAAACTGCTCCGTCGCTTGCTTCTTGACCTTGGCTGTAGACTTATCAGCGATTGAAGCGGCCAGCGGTTCAACTATCTGGTAGTTCTGGAACGAATCGTCCCGGATGAGTTGTCCCACGGCCTGGTTCTGCCTGCTCTCGATCTCCCTGTAGCTCCTGTAGGCCGACAGATCCAGGATTTGAGGCAAGTCATTTCCGTTGTATCCACCGCTGTACTCGTCAGCGAGGGCTTGCTGGACACGCTCAATGACGTCAGAACGTGGCGGGAAGTAGAACGGATCCATGTTCACCTCGCCCACATACACGCGTACTTCACAGGCGAGATCACCACGGTTTGCCCGGTTAATGGTCTGGATGATGCGACTGGTGTCAGCGGGAATCTTGTCGAAGCGGCAGTACAGGATCTCTAGCTGCCGGACGAAATTGAGACCAATCGAGAATATCGGACTGGCCACCAGAATAGGCTTTGACCCGATTCGGGCCTCCTCGACTTCTTCGTGAAGTGCTTCCTGGCGGGAAACAACATAGCATTGGTCCTCCAAGCCGAACTCTCGCAGCAAAATTCTGTAAGGCTCCATCTTGGAAGTGCTGATGGCCAGCATCACCTTCGGTAGTGGCCGCCCCTCATCTAGGGCCTGTTTCAAGCGTTTGAACAGCTCGATCACATCGGGACGAAAGTTATCCAGGGGATGGATGTGCAAGGGGTTGCGTTTGACCGGTTCGAACTCGTAGCAGCAATACCGGCTATCGACCAATGTTCCACCTTCAAGCTTCGTCAAGGTTCCGGTCAGCATAAGCCGCTGGATGTCCGTCAGCGTTCCAGTCATAAAGATGACAGACCTGGCCCTCGTGATGGCGTCCTTGAAGTAAGTGAACTTGGTACTGTTTTTACAGAAGTCGTCCAACGCGACGTGAAATTCGTCAATGACCAAGTGATACGGCGTCAAGGCCGCACGCTCCATCAACTTCAGGATTTTGGGCAGTGATTCGTTCGTTGTCACAAACGTACCGCTGCTGGGCGTGTACCGGTAGTCGAATGTTTGATAGTGGAACGACTCCACACCCTGTGCCAGCAGGTCTTGGTGCATTTGGGAGACCAAGGGGATCGTCTGTGCAACGTAAATGACCACGCCCACCTTTGCCTTTTCCCGAATCCACTCGATCACTGCTTGAGTCTTGCCAGAACCTGTCGGGGCCTGGACCAGGGCGTACTTTGAAGCGATGAAGCTGGCGAACGGGGGGACGTAGCCTGCGCTGGTGAGGGTCATGGTGCGGTGCGGAATCTCCTCAAACCACTTCAAGCCGTCACGAACATAGGCATATGCATCCTCAGACAACTCTTTCAGCGGAATGACAATGCCATCGCCGTGGCGTCTAGCGAACTGAGGCTGGAACTTGCTGACGTAGTAGGAGCCTGGTGTTCCCTCGTCGGCCAAGAATAGCTGGCAGAAGGCTTCATCTCGCAATACCGCGTTGACCAGCGACCGCCCCCCTCTGGGCGTACCCGAAGGCGGAACAAAATATTCAGCAGTCACTACCCCTGTGTTGGTCTGAAGCTGGATTTTCTTCTTTGCATAGCCATTGGCGACTTGCCAGTCGTGTCTTAGCCGTGACCGGCTCTGGTTGGCTTGTCGGATCATCTCCGGCAACAGCTCAGGCACATTGACCTCATCCCGGACACCCTGGATCAAGCCTTGACGGTTCTGCTCCTGCAGCAAGCACTGAATTCCTGCGTCAAAGATGGGGTTAGCTACGAAGTGAAGTTGAACAGACGAGACGATAGGAGCCGGGTCGATCCCGTAAACAAGCTCGGCCACACCTCGCTTGTTGGCGTGGATGTGAAAAAATCCGCTGTCCGTACAAAACTGCCTGAGATAAGCCCCGATCAGCCCCCCGCGGATGCGACGGTCTAAAAAGAAGAACAGGTGGACTCGTAGGCCGGGTTTAAGCAATTCGCCCTGAGCGTTGAGCACGCCTGAGCTGCCGCTGAACTGGTAGTGGCAAGTCACGTCTCGAAACTCGGCGGGCAGCTTTTCAGCGATGAGCCATTTGATGGCGTCTACAGACACGACCGAGATTCCGTCCGGGACTTCTAGGCCGTCGAAGTCCATCATGACCCAGTGTGTCCCGTCTGGGTGTTCCGGGAAGTTTTCCTTCAGTCTTTGGCAAGGCATCACGAGTCCAGGTGTACCGATGCCTCGGATCAATGCGGCTCGTGAGTTTCGGGAGAAATGCGTGATCAATTCACTCATCTCACGGATACCACTAACCGTAAACGTTTTTGCCAAGTAATAGAACGCGTTACCGTAGTTTTGCCGCTGTACCGAACCGTCTTCGTCGATAGTAAAACGCTTCGTGAGTGGCTTATCCTTTGCGAGCAAAACTGTAACGGTGGGCATGCCCGCAGGTTGCCCTTCCTCGGCCTTTTCATTTTTTGAATGAGTCATAGTATTTAACCTGGCTAAGCGGTGCAACCCGTCTTTAATAAACAGGTTGCACTTACTCATACCTCAAACGGCCTTCTTGAATTTGCCTTTCTTGAGCACTTTGGTACCCTTCATGAAGCGCCAATACCCCAGTTCGTCAGGCACAAGGCCCGTCGTGACGACTTCCGACCTGTTGAGAATCGGGTTAACCGCCGCAAACGCCGCTTTGGCTACGGCTGTGGTCAGTTTTCCCTTAAGACCAAAGGCAACGGCCCAGAGCCCAGAAGAGATACTGACCTTGGTTACCGCACCAACCTCGGAAGCTGACTGAAGCGCTTCAACAACCGTCAGAACCCGTGCGTATTCCGCTGAGCTTCCATGCGAAGACCCGGCAGGCAGGAATATCGTGTACGTGCCACTACCAACATCGGTTGTCTGGTCGTCTTCAGATTCGCCTGGAAACTCGATGTCGTCGAGCTGAATGGTCTCTTGCTCTTCAAGTTTGAGTGTCTCGTCATCTGTGGACGAGGTTGCATCATTTTTAGACATAGCTATCTTTCTGCGGCGATGCCGCATGAATTTTTAAACGTTTGATTTCGATTGAAAGCGTTGCGGCCGCAACGACTTTCGGTTGTCGGCCTGCAGAAGCTACTTGCAGCCGAAATATTGATGGGGAAACTAAATTAGCTGCTGACGGCAGGGCCGGACCGGTTTTGGATCCAGGCCTGGATTTCATGCGCCAGCCATGCAACGGCTCGGGTGGCAAGCTTGTGTTGGCGCGGAAACAGTCCCCGCTTAATCAACGCGTAAAGCGTGGACTTCTTCAGGCCAGTCAGCTGCATAACAGCCTTGAGGCGTAAGAGCTTGAGAGGCTCGGGTTCATTTTTTCTATCCATGAAGACACCTTTAAGAGTAAGTTGCACGTTCGCGGTGAACGTGTGTGTGTATCTTCAATGTTGTCGAAAACAATGCCCAGATTTGTACCTAGAAAACTACTTAGGTGTAGTTAGCATCCTTCATAAACGTCACTGATTTTCACTCTCAATGACGGCAAAAATCATTTTTTGCGCTTTGGTGAAATAAGTTTAGGGTAGGCGTCTCGAATCCACGTCTGAATGGTGCTTGGCTGGACTTTTTTTTGCTCAATCTCCGTCAACATATCGTGGATGTCGTTCCAGATGTCGAAATGCTTGCTCCAACGCCCGTACTTGAGTTTTTGTTTTGCTGAGCGCCTTAGACCGGCGAATGCAAACTTCAACACCCTCTTCTTCACCGGGTCAAAATTTTCACTGCGTTTGGTTCCCCCAGCCTTGCCAATCTTGCTGCGGACGGCCTTTGCCCCGCTCTCGACGACTAGGTGTTGGGAGTCATAAAGAACCCAATACCGGTGTGACAACTCCGTGAAAGCCACGATTTCTGCGACAAACGCAGACTGCTCTCTCGAAACGTCTGATGGCGTTTCAGAGTCGTTTTCCGTAGGGCATTTGTCGATTTCGCTTAGCCCTAATGTTGCAAGGAGTTCAAGTTCGTCCGACAAGGGAGTGTTAGGTGAGTCGATTCTCGGCATCAGCGCTCGTAGAAGGCGACGAAGAGGCGTGTCAAACGAGGTGAGCTGTGGAGTTGATTCCAATAACGCGGCTAGTCGATCAAATGATTGTTGTTGGCTATTTAAAGTTTGACGACTAGTTCTCCAGCGTTCGAATCTGGTTTTGTATATTGGGGATACTAGAAAGTGCATCCAATTCTTTCAAACGTTAGTACGGCGATGTACGCATTCGTCCAAGTGGTCCGACCAAGCCTGCATCATGACCCGCCGCTGCTTCAAGTACGTTGCGTGGTTATACGCCGCACTGACCTGGTCCCGTGGCAGGTGGGAAAGCTGCAGCTCAATGTGGTGGTGATCGAACCGAGCCTTGGGGAGGCTAAGGTACTCAGCCCTCCGCTGTATCATGCGGCCCGCTGAGACAGATCAATGATGTCTGCCCCCTTGCGCAGCTTATCCAGGTAGTCCGCCCACGATTGCATCATGACAGTCCGGTGCTGCAAGTATTGGGTGCGGTTGTAGGCTCGGCCATTGGCGTCTTTCACGGCGTGGGCAAGCTGTGCCTCAATCACCAGAGGGTCGCAATCCAGACGTTCTGCCAACATGGTTCGTGCCGTCGCTCTGAAGCCGTGCCAAGTGTGCACGTCTGGCGTGTAGCCAAGCGTAATCAAAGCCGTTCGGACTGAATTTTCAGATATTGGGCGATCATGATTACGCTCACCAGGAAACACCAACACCCCATGGCCAGTCAGGGGGTAAAGATTGCTCAGAATTTCCAAAGCCTGACGAGAGAGCGGAACTTGGTGAGGGTTGCCGTTTTCCTTACCATCCTTACCGCGTTTCATACGGGCGGCTGGGATTGTCCATAGCGCGTTTTCCAGGTCAATTTCTGCCCAGGCCGCAGCACGTAGTTCACCAGGTCTTTGAAACAGCAGCGGAGCTAACTGCAACGCAGAACGGACAATGTGGCCGCCCTTGTACGCCTGAATTGCCCGCAGCATCTCCCCCAACTTCACTGGGTCAGTGATGGCCGCAAAATGTTTGCCACGGTAGGGAGACAACGCACCTTTCAGATCCGATGTGATATCACGATCTACCCTCCCGGTAGCTACACCGTAACGCCAGACTTGCCGCGCAAGCATGAGGCCGCGATCAGCAGTTTCGATTGCACCTCGCTCCTCTACTTTGCGAAGTGTTGCAAGCAGCTCCACCGGCTCGATTGTCTTAAGTCGCCGATCACCTAACCTTGGGAACAAATCACGCTCAAACTGGCGCAATGATCGCTCAGCATGAGCCGTGCTCCATTGCGACAATTGTTTGCCGTACCACTCCAGGGCAACAACCTTAAAGGTCTCGCCCGCTGGATTGGTTGCTTTGAGCTTCGCGGCCACACGGACCTGAACAGGATCGTGGCCTTCAGATTTTTGCAATTTAGCCACGTCCCGAGCACGTCGCGCCGCTGTCAGACTAACGTCTGGATAGCTCCCCAGTGCCATTTGTTTTTCAACACCGGCAATTCGGTACTTCCAAAACCAGCGCTTCGAACCGGCTGGGCTGATTTGAAGGTATAACCCGCCGGAATCGCTAAATCGCGCTTGCTTCTTGTCCGATGGGCACTTGGCGTTTCTACATTGAGCATCGGTCAGCATTGGGGTACAGCTCCAGCATGGGGGATAAAAAAGCGCTTTTTAAGCAGAAAATGGGGGTACAAGTCCCAGAAAAATAACTAAAAATTTGCTTGTACCCCCGTTTGTACCCCCTCTTTAAACAGGCTGTCAATGGACCTTAGCGCACCTGCATAGACAGTCAAACCTCATAACTAATTGATTTACAAAGAAAAAAGGCCGCTTACTGGATGTCAGTAAACGGCCTTGGACGTTATAGTGGTGGAGCTGGGGGGATTTGAACCCCCGTCCGCAAGCCTTGTTCGGGCAGATCTACATGTTTAGCGGTCTGATTTGAGTCTCGCCACCTGTGTCGCGCAGTCGCACGCTACACAGGACGCCAGCACCCTATTTTCTTGCCCCGGGTTAAGGTACCCAGCCCGGAGCCAGCCGATGAAATTATCTTTACAGCCGGGAGCATTTAACTTGCGTCAAACACCCCTTGCCCAGCCCATCGGCCTGCTGTTGTAAAGCTCACTGGCAATTAAGCAGCGAGTGCGAAACGTTCGTCGTTTGCAGTTAGTTTGTTTGAATCAGTTTTACGAGCACACTCAGCTCGACATGCACCACACCGCGTCCGAACCCACGTCGAAACCAATGCAGCCCCAAGCCAAGTAGTTTAAGCCATCCGCAGCAAATTCAAGAGGGACGACGGCGAAACAATGGTGGCGTCGGCCTTCCAGTGCCGGGTATCGGCCAGCGCACCGAGGTAACCGTAGGCTGCGGCCACGGTCGGCATGCCGGCCGCGCGACCGGCGACGATGTCCCGCTCGTCATCCCCGACATAAATGCAGCGCCCGGGCTGGAGCTGGAGCTGGCGGGCAGCTTCGAGCAACGGCGCCGGATGCGGCTTGGCGTGCGGCGTGGTGTCGCCGCTGATGATGGTCTGCGCGGAGCCAAACAGCGGCATCCTGCGTGTCAGCGGCAGGGTAAAACGCGCCGATTTGTTGGTCACCACGCCCCACTTGAGCCCGGATCGGTCAATGTGTGCGATCAGCTCAGCCACGCCGTCGAAGGCATAGGTGCGCTCGGTCATGCAGGCTTCGTAATTGGCGAAAAACTCTTCTTTCAGGTCGCCGTAACCGTCATCGTCGGGGCTGAGGCCGAAAGCAATGCCAATCATGCCGCGCGCACCCGCACCGGCCATGGGCCGGTAATCTGTCAGCGGCAGCGACGCCAGACCGCGGTCGGTGCGCATCTTGTCGGCGGCTGCGCCCAGGTCGGGCGCACTGTCGATCAGGGTGCCGTCGAGGTCGAACAGCACGGCCTCAATATCGTTGAATATCGGCTCCATCGGTCACGGTTTCTGCGTGGCCAGCATGTAATTGACGCTGGTGTCGGCGCTGAGCCAGTAATGCCCGGACAGCGGGTTGTATTCCATGCCTTTGGTCTGCTGCAGCTCAAGCCCCGCACGGCGGCAATAGGCGGCCAGTTCGCTGGGTTTGATGAATTTGGCGTATTCGTGGGTGCCGCGCGGGAGCAGGCTCAACACATACTCGGCCCCGACAATGGCAAACAGAAAGGCCTTGGCATTGCGGTTGATCGTGGAAAAGAACACCTGGCCGCCCGGCTTGACCAGCGTCGCGCAGGCCCGCACCACGGAGGACGGGTCGGGCACGTGTTCGAGCATTTCCATGCAGGTGACGACATCAAAGGTCCCCGGCTGCTCGGACGCCAGTGCCTCGGCACTGATCTCGCGGTACTCGACGCCCTGGGTATTGGCCTCGAGCGCATGAAGCTGCGCCACCTTGAGCGCCTTGGTCGCCAGGTCGATCCCCAGCACCTGCGCGCCCCGGCGGGCCATGGCATCGGCGAGAATGCCACCCCCGCAGCCAATATCGAGGACGCGCTTGCCCTGGAGCGGCGCCAGACCCTCAATCCAGCCCAGCCTCAGGGGATTGATCTGGTGCAGGGGGCGGAATTCGCTCTCGGTGTCCCACCAGCGGTGGGCCAGATCGGAAAATTTGGCCAGTTCGGCCGGGTCTGCGTTTTCAGTGGTGTGCATGGATCTGATTATCGCCCGCCCATAAAAAAACCGCGCCGTAGCGCGGTTTTTTAAGTGATCCTTGAAGGATTACTTGTTGGCGCGGGTGCCAACCACTTCGATTTCCACGCGACGGTTCTTGGCGCGGCCTTCAGCAGTCTTGTTGTCAGCAACTGGCTGTTTCTCGCCTTTGCCTTCAGTGTAGACACGGTTTTTCTCAATGCCCTTGGACACCAGATAAGCCTTGACAGACTCAGAGCGGCGAACCGACAGCTTCTGGTTGTAGGAGTCGCTACCCACTGCATCGGTGTGACCGACAGCAATGATGACTTCCAGGTTGATGTCCTTGATCTTGCCGACCAGATCGTCAAGCTTGGCTTTGCCTTCAGGCTTGAGCACAGACTTGTCGAAGTCAAAGAACGCGTCAGCGGCGTAAGTGACTTTGGTGGCTGCGGGAGGAGCTACCGGTGCGGGTGCAGGACTGGCGGCAGGTGCTGCAGCAGCAGGTGCGGGAGCCGGTGTAACGACAGGGACAATAGCACCGTCGCAACCTGGAGCGGCAGTAGCCGGGGTCCAGTTGGCATCGCGCCAGCAGTATTCGTTGGTGCCGTTTTTCCAGACCAGCTCATTGGTGCCGTTTTTCCAGTTGTCAATTGTTTGTGCACCAGCGGCGGTTGCAAGCGCTGCGGAAGCAAACAACATTGCCACTTTGTTGAGTTTCTTCATGGTTCTCCTCTAGAGAAAAGCCGCAGACTTGCTGCGATTGGATACACGCCGTGAGTGACCATCACTCAAAGCGTTACAGTTATTGTGCCATAGCTCATTGACCGTTCAAGCGCGCTAGCGGCTTCGTCTGACACAGAATCGAGATTCTTTGTTTTTTGTTGCGGACTTGCCACACCCCGATCAAGCCCAAGTCAGGCCTTAAAATCAGCAGGCTTATCTCCTTGCGCGTTGCATTATCCTTTTCAGGCCTCTCATGACCCAGTTTGCCAAAGAAACCCTGCCCATCAGTCTTGAAGAGGAGATGCGGCGCAGCTACCTGGATTACGCGATGAGCGTGATCGTGGGTCGCGCCCTGCCCGATGCGCGCGACGGTCTCAAGCCGGTGCACAGGCGCGTCCTGTTTGCGATGCATGAGCTCAACAACGACTGGAACCGGCCTTACAAGAAATCGGCCCGTATCGTCGGCGACGTAATCGGCAAGTACCACCCGCACGGCGACCAGTCGGTTTATGACGCGATTGTCCGCATGGCCCAGGATTTTTCCATGCGCCACATGCTGGTGGACGGCCAGGGCAACTTCGGCTCGGTGGACGGTGACAGCGCCGCGGCCATGCGTTACACCGAAGTGCGGCTGTCCAAGATCGCCCAGGAGATGCTGACCGACATCGACAAGGAAACCGTCGATTTCGGGCCCAACTATGACGGCAGCGAGAAAGAGCCGCTGGTTCTCCCCTCCCGCATACCGAACCTGCTGATCAATGGCTCCGGCGGCATTGCCGTGGGCATGGCTACCAACATTCCACCGCACAACATCAACGAGGTCGTGGATGCCTGTCTGCACCTGCTGAAAAACCCCCAGGCCAGCATCGACGAGCTGATGGAAATCATCCCGGCGCCCGACTTCCCCACCGCCGGCATCATTTACGGCATCAACGGTGTCAAGGACGGCTACCGTACCGGCCGCGGCAAGGTCGTCATGCGCGCGCGCTGCCACTTCGAGGACATCGACAAGGGCCAGCGCCAGTCCATCATCGTGGACGAGCTGCCCTACCAGGTCAACAAGAAGACGCTGCAGGAGCGCATGGCCGAGCTGGTCCACGAGAAAAAGATCGAGGGCATCAGCCACATCCAGGATGAAAGCGACAAGTCCGGCATGCGCCTGGTCATCGAGCTCAAGCGCGGCGAAGTCCCCGAGGTCGTGCTGAACAACCTGTACAAGCAGACCCAGCTGCAGGACACCTTTGGCATCAACATGGTGGCCCTGGTCAACGGCCAGCCCAAGCTGTGCAACCTGAAAGACCTGATCCAGGTGTTCCTGTCGCACCGCCGCGAGGTGGTCACACGGCGCACAGTGTTCACACTGCGCAAGGCGCGCGAGCGCGGCCATGTCCTGGAGGGCCTGGCCGTTGCGCTGGCCAACATCGATGATTTCATCGCGATCATCCGCAATGCGCCGACACCGCCGGTCGCCAAGGCCGAGCTGATGCTGCGCCCATGGGACAGCAGCCTGGTGCGCGAGATGCTGACACGCACCCGCGCGGACGGCGGCGTGGTCAATGCCGACGACTACCGCCCCGACGGGCTGGAGAAGGACTTCGGCATGGGCAGCGACGGGCTGTACCGCCTGTCTGAAACCCAGGCCCAGGAAATTTTGCAGATGCGCCTGCAGCGCCTGACCGGCCTGGAGCAGGACAAGATCGTCGCCGAGTACAAGGAAGTCATGGCGGAAATCGACGACCTGCTCGACATCCTGGCGCGTCCGGAACGCGTCTCCACCATCATTGGCGAAGAACTCGCCGTCATCCGCCAGGAGTTCGGCCAGTCCAAGCTGGGCCTGCGGCGTAGCCAGGTCGAGCACAGTTCGTTCGACCTCAGCACCGAAGACCTGATCACGCCGACCGACATGGTGGTCACGCTCTCGCACACGGGTTACATCAAGAGCCAGCCGCTGTCCGAATACCGCGCGCAAAAACGCGGCGGTCGCGGCAAGCTGGCGACGGCCACCAAGGAAGACGACTGGGTGGACCAGCTCTTCATCGCCAATACGCACGACTACATCCTGTGTTTTTCCAACCGTGGCCGGCTCTACTGGCTCAAGGTATGGGAAGTACCCGCGGGTTCACGCGGCTCGCGCGGCCGGCCCATCGTCAACATGTTTCCGCTGCAGGAAGGCGAAAAAATCACGGTGGTGCTGCCGCTGACCGGGGAAAAACGCAGCTTCCCGGCGGACCAGTATGTGTTCATGGCCACCAGCATGGGCACCGTCAAAAAGACACCGCTGGAGGACTTCAGCAACCCGCGCAAGGCCGGCATCATTGCCGTGGACCTGGACGACGGCGACTACCTGATAGGCGCCGCGCTGACCGACGGCAAGCACGACGTGATGCTGTTCTCGGACGGCGGCAAGGCGGTGCGTTTCGATGAAAACGACGTGCGACCGATGGGCCGAAATGCCCGCGGCGTGCGCGGCATGATGCTTGATGAAGGCCAGGGCGTGATTGCCATGCTGGTCGCGGAAGACGAAGCCCAAAGCGTTCTGACGGCCACCCAGAACGGCTACGGCAAACGCACCTCCATCCAGGAATACACGCGCCATGGCCGCGGTACCAAGGGCATGATTGCCATCCAGCAAAGCGAGCGCAACGGCAAGGTCGTCGCCGCCACCCTGGTACATACGGACGATGAAATCATGCTGATCACCGACAAGGGCGTGCTGGTTCGCACCCGGGTCAGCGAGATCCGGGAGATGGGCCGCGCCACCCAGGGCGTCACACTGATCGGCCTTGATGAAGGCTCCCAGCTCAGCGGCCTGCAGCGCATCGTGGAAAACGATGCCAGCCTGGACGACAATGACACGGACACGGACACAGACACTGACTCAGGCGCAACCGCCTCCAACCCGGAAACGAATTGATGAAAAAACTGCTCACCACCCTCCTGATTGCCGGCTACGCCTTTTCGGCCGGAAGTCAAGCCCAGACGGTCGACCCCAAGCTCGAATGGGCCACCCGGCTGGTAGCCCTGCAGCAGGGTCCGGATCTGGACAGCCTGGTCGAACAGCTGGCCGGCGGCGCCACCCAGGACCTGATCGCCGGCTGGGAATCCAGGCTGGAAACCTCCGTTCCCGCCGCCCGACAGGCCAAGGTCACCGAAGACCTCAACGCCGAGCTTGCCAAGTTCGCGGCAGACGCCAACAAGATCATTGCCAGCAAGGTGAGCCAGGCCAACCGGGATGCCCTGGTGCCGGCCTACATGGACCGTTTCACACTGGAAGAACTCAAGCAACTCACCGCTTTTTTCGACTCCCCTGCCGTGAAAAAATACAAGGCCTCCACCCCCGATCTGGTGGGCGTTTTCGTCAATAAACTGGTGGAGAGTTCCAAAACCGAGATCCAGGCCCGCGCCAAGCAGTTCAATGAAACCGCCACCAAAATCGTGGGTGTGGCACCAGCGGCCAAACCTGCGGGCGCCGCACCAGCGGCCAAACCCGCGAAAAAATGACGCGGGGTCGCTCCGCCCAGCCGGCGTGCCGGCGCCCAACTTTCCACCCATGCGGCGCCCTCCCGACCGCCTGGCTTGAGACGCCTTATCCATGACCCAAAGTCTTCAGCAACTTCGCGTAAAAATCGATTCGGTCGACCAGCAACTGCTGGCGCTCCTGAACCAGCGCGCGGCGCTGGCCAACGAGGTCGGCGAGATCAAACGCCAGGACGGTTCGCCGGTCTTCCGGCCGGAACGTGAGGCCCAGGTCATCCAGGGGCTGCAGGCGGCCAACCCCGGACCGCTCAAAGGGGACAACATCGCCCATATCTGGCGCGAAGTCATGTCGGCCTGCCGCGCGCTTGAAGCGCCCCAGCGCGTGGCCTACCTCGGTCCTGCCGGTACCTTCAGCGAGCAGGCTGCCGTGCAGTTTTTCGGCTCCAGCATCGAACACGTGCCCTGCGCCAGTTTTGACGAGGTGTTTCGCGCCGCGACGGCCGGCACCGCCCAGTTCGGCGTTGTTCCGGTGGAGAACAACACCGAAGGCGTGGTGACACGCACACTGGACCTGTTCCTGAATTCGCCCCTGCACGTGGTGGGCGAAACCAGCCTGTTGGTACGCCACAACCTGCTGCGCCTGACGGCATCGCTCGACGGCATCAAGGTCGTGCTGGCCCACGCACAGGCCCTGGCGCAATGCCAGGGCTGGCTCACAACCCATTTGCCCGACGCCGAGCGACGCGCAGTCTCCAGCAATGCCGAAGGAGCGCGCCTGGCGGCCAGTGACACCGCGTGGGCCGGTATCGCGAGCGAGCGTGCCGGGGCCGAATTCGGCCTGCACATTGCGGCCCATGCGATCCAGGACGACGCCTTCAACCGAACCCGCTTTGCCGTGATCTGCCTGCCGCAGGTGCTGGGCGCGCCACAGGCATCGGGCAAGGACTGCGTCAGCCTGATTGTGTCGGTTCCCAACAAGCCGGGCGCTGTCCACGACATCCTGGTCCCCCTGAAAACCCATGGCGTGTCCATGACGCGCTTCGAGTCGCGCCCTGCGCGCTCGGGTCAGTGGGAATA
The DNA here is from genome assembly GCF_029945685.1 of Polaromonas sp. Lineage (GTDB taxonomy): Bacteria > Pseudomonadota > Gammaproteobacteria > Burkholderiales > Burkholderiaceae_C > Polaromonas. The sequence continues at coordinate 603,666 of NZ_JAQSDA010000020.1, forward strand.
CTTTTTCTACATCGACTTGCAGGGTCACCCTTCGCAGCCCAACGTGGCAGCGGCCCTGAAAGACCTGCAGCAGCTTTGCGCCTTCTACAAAGTGCTGGGCACCTATCCGGTCAGCGACTGAAACCATGACGCAATTGCAAGCAACCACGACCCCCCGACATGTTTGAACAACTGGGATTGATAGGCTGCGGCCTGATGGGGGGCTCCTTTGCGCTGGCGCTCAAACGTGCAGGTCTGGTCAAGCGGGTGGTGGGTTACAGCAAATCGCCGTCTACCACCGAGCGGGCTCGCCAGATGGGCGTGATCGACGTGGAGGCGCCTTCGGCACTGCTGGCGGTCTCCGGGGCCGACATCGTGCTGCTGGCCGTGCCGGTGTCCGCCACCGAGGCCACCTTCAAGGCCATCCGCCACCTGGTGACCCCCACAACGCTGATCATGGACGTCGGCTCCACCAAGCGCGATGTCGTGGACGCAGCGCGCCGGGTGCTGCGCGACCACCTTGGCTGTTTCGTGCCGGCCCATCCGATCACCGGCAAGGAAGTCTCGGGTGTCGAACATGCCGATGCGGACCTGTACACCGGAAAACAGGTCATCCTCACGCCAATCGAGCGCACCTTCACCGTCCAGTTGCAGAAGGCGGTGGATGTCTGGACGGCGCTGGGCTGCGACGTCCTCAAGATGTCGCCCCAGTCGCATGACGCCGCGTATGCCGCCGTCAGCCATCTGCCGCACCTGATTGCGTTTGCGCTGATCAACAGCATCTCCGGCCAGGCTCAGGGCAAGGATTACCTGTCGCTGGCCGGCCCGGGATTTCGCGACTTCACCCGCATCGCGGCAAGCGATCCCAAAATGTGGCGGGACATCCTGATTGCCAACCGGGAAGAGTTGCTGGAGCAATCAAAAATTTTCCAGGCCACCCTGCATTCGCTTGAAAAACTGATCAGCAGCGGCGACGGCGATGCGCTGGAAGCAGGGATCGACCACGCCAGCCATACCCGCGCCAACTGGCGGATCACCCCCCTCAAAGCCCTCAAATAGGCGCGGGGCCATGTTCGATACCGAGTTCCTGGACATTCCAGCACTGACGGGTGCCGGTGGCAGCGTGCAACTGCCCGGCTCCAAAAGCATCTCCAACCGGGTCCTGCTGCTCGCCGCGCTGAGCGAAGGCCGCACCAAGGTGCATGACCTGCTCGCTTCCGACGACACGGCCGTGATGCTGGCCGCCCTGCGCCAGCTCGGCTGCACGGTGGTGCAAAGCGGCAACAGCGCCGTCATCGAAGGCCTGGGCGGCCAGCTGGCGCAAAGCCAGGCCAGGCTTTATCTCGGCAACGCCGGCACCGCCATGCGGCCGCTGACGGCGGCGCTGGCGCTGCTGGGTGGCGACTTTGAACTGGCGGGCGTGCCACGCATGCACGAGCGTCCGATTGGCGACCTCGTCGACGCACTGCGGGGCCTGGGTTGCGCCATCGACTACCTGGGCGAAGAGGGTTTTCCGCCGCTGCGCATCCGCACCGGGCGGCTGAAGCTCGATGCCCCGATCCGCGTGCGCGGCGATGTCTCCAGCCAGTTCCTGACCGCCCTGCTGCTGGCCCTGCCCCTTGTCGCCACGCGGGATATTTCCATCGATGTCGTCGGCGAGCTGATCTCCCGTCCGTATATCGAAATCACGCTGAACCTGCTGGCGCGCTTTGGCATCACCGTCCAGCGCGAGGGCTGGCAGCGTTTCACTATTCCGGGTGGCAGCCGCTACCGCTCGCCCGGCGAGATCCATGTCGAAGGGGACGCCTCGTCTGCTAGCTATTTCATAGCGCTTGGCGCAATAGCAGCGCCGACTGAAGGCCAAAATGGCATAGAGATTCAGGGCGTGGGCGCGGACTCCATCCAGGGCGATATCCGCTTTGTGGAAGCAGCGCAGATGATGGGCGCCCGCATCGACAGCTCGCCCAACACCTTGCGCATTTCGCGCGGCGCCTGGCCGCTCAAGGCCATCACCCTGGACTGCAACCACATCCCCGACGCGGCCATGACGCTGGCCGTGATGGCGCTGTATGCCGACGGCACCACCATGCTGAGAAACATCGCCAGCTGGCGCGTCAAGGAAACCGACCGCATCGCCGCGATGGCCTGTGAGTTGCGCGAGCTGGGCGCCAACGTGGAGGAAGGTGCCGATTACATCCGCATCACGCCGCCGATCCGGTGGCAAACGGCCGCCATCCACACCTACGACGATCACCGCGTGGCCATGTGTTTTTCGCTGGCGGCCTTCAACCCGGCAGGCCTGCCGGTGCGCATCCTGGACCCGAAATGTGTCGCCAAGACCTTTCCGGACTACTTCGAAGCCCTGTTTTCGGTGTCGGTGACCGAGCGCCGGCTGATTCCGGTGATCTGCGTGGACGGCCCCACCGCGTCGGGCAAAGGCACGCTGGCCGCCCTGGTGGCGCATCGCCTCGGCTACCGCTATCTCGACTCGGGCGCCCTGTACCGCCTGACGGCCTTTGCCGCCGGCCGTGCCGGCGTGGCACTCGATGACGAAGCCGGCGTCGCTGCCGTTGCGCGCACCCTGCCGGTGCGTTTTCAGGGCGATCAGGTCTTCCTCGGCCAGGAAAACGTCTCGGACGCCATCCGCAGCGAAGCCGCCGGCATGGCCGCCTCCCGGGTGTCGGTGCATCCTGGCGTGCGCGACGCCCTGACCGAGTTGCAGCGGGGCTTTCGTCAGCTGCCAGGGCTGGTGGCCGACGGGCGGGACATGGGCACCGTGATCTTTCCTGACGCCACGCTGAAAATCTTCCTGACGGCGAGTGCCCGGCACCGGGCGGAACGGCGCCATAAGCAATTGATTTCAAAGGGAATTCCGGCTACAATCAAAGCGATTGAGCAGGATTTGGAGGCAAGGGACGCGCGTGACATGTCACGGCAATCCGCCCCTTTGAAGCCCGCTGATGATGCCAGGCCACTGGACAACTCCGAGCTGTCGATTGAAGAATCGGTAGCCCGGGTGCTGGACTGGTGGCAAGGCAGCCGGCCCTTCTGACACTCAACGCACGCCAGTGCACGGTCAGCGGGATCATTTAACTTAACCGCGGGTCACCCGCACACAACCGCCGCAGTCAGCTCTAAAAACGATAGCAATGGTGCCGTCGGAAACCTGCTCTGTGGACTAGGAAAATCAATGTCTGAATCTTTTGCCGCCCTCTTTGAAGAATCGCTGAAACGCTCCGAAATGCGTACGGGCGAAGTCATTACCGCCGAGGTAGTGCGTATTGATCACAACCACGTGGTTGTGAATGCCGGACTCAAATCCGAGGCTTATGTCCCCCTCGAAGAATTCAAGAACGACCAGGGCGAACTCGAAGTCCAGGTCGGCGACTTTGTCTCCGTGGCCATCGACTCGGTCGAAAACGGTTACGGCGACACCCTGCTGTCCCGCGACAAGGCCAAGCGCCTGGCTTCGTGGATGAGCCTGGAAAAAGCCCTGGAATCGGGCGAATTCGTCACTGGCCAGACCAGCGGCAAGGTCAAGGGCGGCCTGACCGTCCTGGTCAACGGCATCCGTGCTTTCCTGCCCGGCTCGCTGATCGACACCCGCCCCGTCAAGGACTTGTCTCCGTACGAGAACAAGACCATGGAATTCAAGGTCATCAAGCTCGACCGCAAGCGCAACAACGTCGTGCTGTCACGTCGTGCGGTGGTCGAAGCCTCGATGGGCGAAGAACGCGCCAAGCTGATGGAAACCCTGAAGGAAGGCTCTGCCGTCAAGGGCATCGTCAAGAACATCACCGAATACGGTGCCTTCGTTGACCTGGGCGGCATCGACGGCCTGCTGCACATCACCGACATGGCATGGCGCCGCGTGCGTCACCCGAGCGAAGTGGTGACGGCTGGCCAGGAAATCGTGGCCAAGATCCTGAAGTTCGACACCGAGAAAAACCGTGTCTCCCTGGGTCTGAAGCAGATGGGCGACGACCCATGGATGGGCGTGAACCGCCGCTACCCGCAAAGCACCCGCCTGTTCGGCAAGATCACCAACATTGCCGACTACGGCGCGTTTGTGGAACTCGAGCCTGGCATCGAAGGCCTGGTCCACGTGTCCGAAATGGACTGGACCAACAAGAACGTGGCCCCGAGCAAGCTCGTCAACCTCGGCGACGAAGTTGAAGTCATGGTTCTGGAAATCGACGAAGACAAGCGCCGCATCAGCCTGGGCATGAAGCAGTGCAAGGCCAACCCCTGGCAAGAGTTCGCGCAGGACACCAAGCGCGGCGACCGCGTCAAGGGCCCGATCAAGTCGATCACCGACTTCGGCGTCTTTGTGGGCCTGGCTGCCGGCATCGACGGCCTCGTGCATCTGTCCGACCTCTCGTGGAATGAACCCGGCGAAGCCGCCGTTCGCAACTACAAAAAGGGCCAGGAAGTCGAAGCCATCGTGCTGGCCGTTGACGTGGACCGCGAGCGTATCTCCCTGGGCATCAAGCAGCTCGATTCCGACCCGTTCACCACCTTCGTGTCGATCAACGACAAGGGTGCAGTTGTGACCGGCAAGGTCAAGACGGTTGACGCCAAGGGCGCCGAGATCGATCTGGGTGAAGACATCATCGGTTACCTGCGCGCCAGCGAAATCAGCCGTGACCGCGTTGAAGACGCGCGCAACGTGCTCAAGGAAGGCGACGAAGTCTCCGCAGTGGTGGTGAACGTGGATCGCAAGACCCGCAACATCCAGCTGTCGGTCAAAGCCAAGGACAACGTTGACCAGCAGGAAGCCATGGCGACCCTGAGCCAGCAGTCCTCGCGCGAAAGCGCCGGCCTGACCAACCTGGGCGCCCTGCTGCGCGCCAAGCTGGACAACAACGAGAAGTAAACCGGACTTCCGAGACATGGCGTGCCCGCTCCCCGGAACGGCACGCCATTTCTCTGTCCCCTGATTTTTATGACCCGAAGCGATCTTGTCGAGGAACTGGCTGCACGTTTCAGCCAGCTGACCCACCGCGATGCCGAATATGCCGTCAAGACAATTCTTGACGCCATGAGCGATGCGCTGGTGCGTGGGCACCGCATAGAGATTCGTGGTTTTGGCAGTTTTTCGATCAACCGCCGACCGCCGCGCATGGGCCGTAACCCGCGCTCCGGCGAAAGCGTGGCGATCCCGGAAAAGCGTGTTCCCCATTTCAAGCCGGGCAAGGCCCTGCGCGAAGCGGTGGATACCCGGACCGAAGAAATGCTGGCACCTCCTGTCAAATAGCAGCGTCCCGCCTGGTGCTGGCTACAATTGCCGGACCACAAGGGGACCTGCAGTGAAATACCTCATGTGGCTGCTCAAGGCAGCCATTTTTTTTACGCTTTTTGCGTTCGCGCTGAACAACCAGCAAGCCGTTTCCGTGTATTTCTTTTTCGGCACGCTCTGGCAGGCGCCCCTGGTGCTGGTCGTGCTGGTCACCTTTGCCTGCGGGCTGGCCACCGGCATCCTGATGATGATGCCGCGTTGGTGGAAAAAGCGCAGAAACGTGCGGGCCAGCCAGCAGAGCCAGCTCGGCGAGCACCCCTCCACCATGCACCATGGACTTTGATTTCACCTGGGTTCTGCTCGGGTTTCCGGTTGCCTTCACCCTGGGCTGGCTGGCGTCACGGCTGGACCTGAGACAACTCCGGATCGAAAACCGGCAGGCGCCCAAGGCCTACTTCCGCGGCCTCAATTTCCTGCTCAACGAGCAGCAGGACCAGGCGATTGACGCCTTCATCGAAGCCGTCCAGAACGACCCCGACACCTCCGAGCTGCATTTCGCGCTGGGCAACCTGTTTCGCCGCCGTGGCGAGTACGAACGGGCCGTTCGAGTCCATGAGCACCTGATGTCGCGCGGTGACCTGACCCAGACCGAGCGCGACCGGGCGCAGCACGCGCTGGCGCTTGATTTTCTCAAGGCCGGACTGCTGGACCGCGCGGAGGTGGCGCTGCGAAAGCTCGAAGGCACGACTTACGAGGAAGAAGCCCGGCTGGCCCGGCTGTCGATTTACGAGCGCTCGCGCGACTGGGCCCATGCCACGGAAATCGCCGGCAAGCTTGACAGCGCCAGCCATGGCAGCTTCAGCGGCCGTCAGGCTCACTACCTGTGTGAGCAGGCCCAGGCTGCCTTCGCGTCCGGCGACACGGCGCAGGCGCTGGACACGCTGCAACAGGCGGTCAAGCTGGCACCGGCTTCACCGCGCCCGCTGATCGACCTGGCCAAACTGCAAAACCAGCTGGGCCGGCACCAGGATGCTTTCGAGACCCTGCTCAAACTTGAAAAAACCGCGCCGCAGGCCTTGCCACTGGCGGCAGGACTGCTGAGCAACCTTGCGCAGCAAGGCGGCCAGCAACAAAAGGCCGTTGACCTGCTGCAGGCCAGTTATGCGAACACGCCATCCATTGACGTGGTTGAAGCCATCATCAAGATCGATACCCAACCCGGCGAACCACGCGACCGCTATGTGCAGCACCTGGAGCGCGAGGCCTCGCTGGTAGCTGCCGCCAAATGGCTTGCAGGTGAAAAGTTCGGCGACGATCATCAACGCGTCCTGGTTCAGCGTGCGCTGGACAAAGCCACCAAACCCCTGATGCGTTACCGCTGCGCCGCCTGCGGGTTTGAGGCGACCCAGCATTTCTGGCACTGCCCCGGCTGCCAGGCCTGGGACAGCTATCCGGCCCGCCGGATCGAAGAGTTATGAACACCCCCGTCGGATGCTCACTTCGTGTAGCACCTTCCCCCCTTGCAGGGGGCGACACCTGCGGCCTGGCAGAGCCGATGTCTAAGTACACCCCCGTGGCTTCGCTTCGCTGCGCCCTCCCCCTTGCAGGGGGCGACACCAGCGGCCCGGCAAAGCCGGTTCCACGGTGCCCGCTAGTGTAAGAATCCATACCCATGACAACACATACAACTCTGTCCCGCGAACAGCTTGCCCAGGCGCGTGTGCTGGTGGTCGGTGACGCCATGCTGGACCGCTACTGGTACGGGGCGGTGGACCGCATCTCGCCTGAAGCGCCTGTTCCCGTGGTGCGGGTCACGCGCCAGGAAGAACGCATGGGCGGCGCGGCCAACGTGGCCTACAACATCGTGACCGTGGGCGCGCGCGCCTCGCTGCTCAGTGTGGTCGGCGACGACGAAGCCAGCCATCAGCTCGAGGCCCTGGTGGCCGGCTCGGGCATCACACCCTGCTTCGGCCGCGACCCGCAGCTCAAGACCACGGTCAAGCTGCGCGTGATCGGCCGCCAGCAGCAGCTGCTCCGCCTGGATTTCGAAAACACGCCCGAAAACGAGGTGCTGGCCTCGCAGTCAGCCGAGTTCCAGAAACTGCTGCCGGCGCATGACACGGTTCTGTTCTCCGATTACGGCAAAGGCGGGCTGGCGCACATCGGCCTGATGATTGCGCAGGCCCGCGCCGCCGGCAAGGTGGTGCTGGTGGACCCCAAGGGCTCGGACTACTCACGCTACCAGAACGCCACGGCGATCACACCGAACCGCGCAGAACTCGAGCAGGTCATCGGCCCCTGGCAGGATGAAGCCGATCTGCAGCACAAGGTGCAGAACCTGCGCGAGCAGCTCCAGCTGCAGGCCGTGCTGCTGACACGCAGTGAAGAAGGCATGACACTGTTTGATGCCCAGGGCCAGCTGCATGTGCCAGCGCTGGCGCGCGAAGTTTTCGACGTCACCGGAGCCGGCGACACCGTGATCGGCACCCTGGCCGCCATGGCCGCCGCCGGCCTGAGCCTGCGCGAAGCCGTCCCGGTGGCCAACCGCGCCGGCGGCATCGTGGTCGGCAAATTCGGCACCGCGACGGTCAGCTACGGCGAGCTGTTTGCCGCGCCCTGAAAGACAAGGAACAAGCATGAAAATCGTGGTTACCGGCGCAGCGGGGTTTATCGGCGCCAACCTCATCAAGGGGCTGAACGCTCGCGGCATCGACAACATCATTGCCGTCGATGACCTGACCGACGGCGACAAGTTCCGCAACCTGGCCGACCTGCAGATCGCCGACTACATCGACGCCGACGATTTCTACGAGCTGTTTGCCGAATCCGCCTTTGGCAATGTCGAGGCGGTTTTCCACGAGGGCGCCTGCAGCGACACCATGGAGCCCGACGGCAAGTACATGATGGACAACAACTACGCGCTGTCCTGCGACCTGTTTGCGGCCTGCCAGGAGCAACGCACCCGGCTGCTCTATGCCTCCTCGGCCGCAACCTATGGCGGTTCAAGCACCTTCCGCGAGTCGCCCGAGTTCGAAAAACCGCTCAATGTCTACGGCTACTCCAAGCTGCTCTTCGACCAGCGGCTGCGGCGCGAACTGGGGGCCGACTTTTCCGGCACGGCCACCCAGGTCGCGGGCTTTCGCTATTTCAATGTGTACGGCCCGCGCGAACAGCACAAGGGGCGCATGGCCAGCGTCGCCTTTCACCAGTTCAACCAGTTCCGCGCCGAAGGCAAGGTCAAGCTGTTCGGCGAGTACGGCGGTTATGGCCGGGGCGGGCAGATGCGCGACTTCGTCTTCATCGACGACGTCGTGGCCGTCAATCTCTGGTTTTTTGACAACCCCGGGAAGTCCGGCCTTTTCAACCTCGGCACCGGCCGCGCACAGCCCTTCAACGATGTGGCGCTCGCCGTCGTCAACACCCTGCGCCAGCAACAGGGCGATGCGCCGCTGACCCTGGAAGAAGCGGCCCACGGCAGCCTGATCGACTACATCGACTTCCCGCCCGCGCTGGTCGGCAAGTACCAGAGTTACACCCAGGCCGACCTGACGACCCTGCGCTCGGCCGGCTGTCAGCATGCCTTTGCCGATGTGCAGACCGGTGTGGCGGCCTACATGCGTGCCTTGACCGAGGGCGAAGCCGCCAAAGCCTGAACTGCCTGCGACCGGATCGCCGTCAGCGCGGGTATCCCGGTGCGCTGGCGTCTGCCGTCGAAGCGCCATCGGCCTGCGGCTCGGGGAAACGGTAATACAGGGTGTTGAGGTAATGCGCCACGTCGGTCACGTCCTCCTCGCGCCAGCCCAGCCCCGAGGTGTTCTGCCAGCGCTCGACTTCGGCCTTGAGGCTGGCCCAGTTGCTGGCCGCCTTCCTGTCGCGCCAATGAAGCTGGCTGTTATGGCAGCCAATGCAATGGGTCGAATACAACAGTTCGCCGCGCAGGGCGTCGGTTTTTGTCCGGGCAGACACAGGCCCGGCAAGGCCCCAGAGAACGACCACAAGAAAAACAAGCCACTTCTCAACCATCATGGGGTTCTCCTCATGCGCTCTGCTCGAATTCCCGGTCCCTGGCGCCGATCACTCCGGCGGCCAGATCGGCCAGTTCCCGCGTCAGCAGCTCCAGGATGTCCTCCATCGTGACAACGCCCGTCAGCCGGCCCGCCTCATCGACGATGACCAGCCGGCGCAGCCGGTGCCTGCGCATCAGTGCCACCGCGTCCATCGCATCCATCTCCGGGGTCACCTGGACAAGCTCAACGGACATGACGTCGCCAGCGGTGAAGACCTCGGGGTCCAGCCCTTCGGCCATCAGGGCGAGCACGAGGTCCCTGTCGGTCAGGATCCCGACTGGCCGGCTCTTTTCCGCCGCATCAACGACAACGAGCGCGCCAACATGGTGCTTGCGCATCAGCTGGGCGGCCACCAAGGCCGAAGTCTCGGGCTCGACCACAGCCACCACAACGGTTGCAAAGTCTTTCAAACGAGTGGTCATTTTCAGCTCCTTTGGGCTGCCTGGAGGCTTCTTTGTGGCGATACTGCAGCTTATGCCTTTCCCGGCGCCGGCATCGTTGATCCAGCGCAAATACCCGGGCCGGTCAACCCGGCTGCCGCAACAGCCGTTAAATGCGGGACATCCTGGTTCACGGGAGGGATCACCCGCTTCAACCATCCATTTTGAGGAGCTTCCTGATGTTCAAGAAACTGCTGGCCTTCGTGGCCACCATGTATGTTGCCATGGCCTTTGCCGCCGTCGACGTCAACACCGCCACAACGGCCGAACTCGACAGCATCAAGGGCATCGGCCCCGTGAAATCCGCCCTGATCATGGCCGAGCGCAAGAAGGCGCCGTTCAAGGACTGGAATGACTTTGTGACCCGCGTCAAGGGCGTGGGCACCGACAGCGCCGCCAAGTTTTCCGCCGATGGCCTGACCGTCAACGGCACCAGCTACAAGGCCGGCGGCAAAGCCGGGGTCAAGGCTGATGTGAAGGCCGACAAGCCGGTGACTGAAAAAGCCAAGGATGCCGCGGTTGCCACCAAGGACGCCGTCAAAGGCGCGGCCATGGCCACCAAGGATGCGGCCAAGGAAACCGCCAAGGACGTCAAGGCCGCCGTGACCCCCAAAGCCGACACCAAAGCCGAAGTCAAGGCCGACGTGAAGGCGGGCGCCAAGACCGAGCCTGCCAAAAAGTAAGCGCCCCGCGCTTGGAAAACAACCCGCCCTGCGCGGGTTTTTTCATGCCTTTTTGGCCATCAGCCCTTATTCCAGAAGCGCAAACAGCTATCGAAAACAGAGCAATTCAGGACATGTTGCAGGTCATGATGGTGCCGCGTACCGGGCCACAAAGCCGCGGTCAATGCGGTCCTTCAGCTGCCATACCCAGCGCCCTTCCACGTGCAGACCGCCCCATGCGGCAATCGCGTAACGTCCGCCGCAGGAAATCAGGTTCAGCGTGCGCGCGGGCGGCGTGTAAGGCCGCAGCGCCTGCCCCTGCCAGGCAGCGCGCAGGTTGGCCAGCAGGGGTGGCCCGGCATGCACGGCGTAAACGCCGCTGCGTGGATGCGGCGCATCGATGCGGCTGGCCACATCGCCGGCGGCAAACACATAGGGGTGACTGGTGCTTTGCTGAAAGCGGTTGACGGCCACAAATCCGGCTTCGTCCAGTGCCAGCCCGCTGCCGGCCAGCCAGCCCGGCGCTTGGGCGCCGACGGCCAGCAAGGGGGCGTCGCAGGCCAGGCGCGCGCCGCCGGCCAGCCGGATTTCTCCGGGCGACATGCCCACGCAGGCAGCGGGCAGCACCGTGATCTGCAGGCGCCGCAGGGCCTGCACCACCCGGCGCTGCACACCGGCCGGGTAGTTCCAGGCCGGTGGCGGGCCCCCGGTCACCAGGCTGACGCGGCTGCCCGGCGGGTAATCGGCGCCGCCCAGCGCATGGGCGGCGGCCATGGCCAGCTCCAGCCCCGCCGCGCCCGCCCCCACCACCGCCAGATGAATCGGCCGGCTGCGGCCCAGCGCTGCCACCTGCGGCCACAGCTGGGCGAAGGCTTCGATGGGGCGCACAAACAGGGCGTGTTCGCGCGCGCCGGGCATGCCCGCCTCGATGTTTTCGCGGTCCATCACCGGACCGGTGTTGATGCTCAGCCAGTCCCAGGCCACCGTCTCCCCGTCGGCCAGTCTCACGGTTTTCGCCTCGGCATCAAGGGCGACGCCACTGCCCTGAACGTAACGTGCACCGCAGCCCGCCAACAGCCCGTCCAGCGGGATGACACACTGATCGAGCGCGTAATGCCCGGCCACAAAACCCGGCACCATGCCGGAATACAGCTGGCGCGGGTAAGGGGCGATCACGGTGATGTTGAGGTCCGCCGGCCGGTTTTGCGCCAGGCCGTGCAGCACATGCACATGGGCATGGCCAGCGCCCAGCAGCACCAGGTGTTTCAGGCCCGGGCGCGCCTTCGAAGTAACAGTCATGGGGACAGTGTGACATCCCCGACATGGCCCAGGCTGCGGCCGCCGGTGTTGTCGGCATCGGCGCCCACCAGCACGGCCTGCAGCGGAGGCACCGCATCGCTTTCCTCGCCAAAGGCGCGCCGGAAATCAGCGCCCAGGTCGCGCGAATGGGCGACCCACTGGCCCAGGCGCTGCTCGCCGCTGTCCAGCACGATGAAACGCACGCGCGCGCTGTAGGCATTGGGCAGCAAGGTCCCTGGCGCCAGGGTGGCATCCCAGACGTAACACAGGGTGGCCGAGGGCAGTTTCTCGCCGCTGGCGACACGCGCCAGGCGCAACAGGTTGCGCTCGAACAGTCCGAGCATGTCCAGCGGCATGTCAAACAGCGCACACACCTTGAGCGCGCTGTCGTCGCCCTCGCGGCGGCGCAGGTCGCCCCCGCGCAGCGCTTCGTCCAGCCGCCAGCGCCAGCGCAGCCGCAGCCCCGCCTCGGGCACCAGCGCAGGCAGGTCGTGCACCAGGTTGCCATAGGACTTGACCGCTTCAACCCGCAACACCTTGCGCCCATCCATCTCGACCAGGGCATAACGGGTCAGCGGGATCTTGCCGCCCGGCACGCCCACCACCCGCCAGGGCGGCGGGGGTTGCGCTCCGGTGGCCGATGAAAACGCCGCGAGGGCCGGGCCGGGCGTCTGCGCCTGAGCCAGGGGCAGCAGCAGTCCGGCGAGCAATACCGCCAGCCAGTGCGTCATGTCAACCCCGCTTCCAATCATGGTAGCGGCGCACCCATTCAAGCAGGCGCTTGGGCTGGTGCGCCCGCTTCCATTCGCCGGCCGCAAACTTGTTGGCCTCGGCCAGCGTCGGGTAGGTGTGGATGGTGGAGAGGATCTTGTTCAACCCCAGGCCGTGCCGCATCGCCAGCACATATTCCGCCAGCAGGTCGCCCGCGTGCGTGCCGACGATCGTCACACCCAGAATCGTGTCCTTGCCCGGCACCGTCAGTACCTTGACAAAACCGCGCGCCTCGCCATCGGCAATGGCCCGGTCCAGATCGTCCATGCCGTAACGGGTCACTTCAAACGGGATGTTTTTCTCCCGCGCCTCCTGTTCGTTCAGGCCGACACGCGCCACCTCCGGGTCGATGAAGGTGGTCCAGGGAATCACCGAATAATCAGCCTTGAACAGCCTGAACTCGCCAAACAGTGCATTGACTGCCGCGTACCAGGCCTGGTGCGCCGCCACATGGGTGAGCTGGTAGGGTCCGGCCACGTCACCCGCCGCGTAGATGTTGGGGTAGATGGTCTGCAGGTAGTCGTTGGTCTCCACCGTGCGTTGCACCGGGATGCCGAGTTCTTCCAACCCGTAACCTTCCAGCCTCGCGACCCGCCCAACGGCGCAGATCAGCTGATCAAACTCAAGGCGCTGTTCACTGCCGCCGTGTTCGACGACAAGCGTTTTCACACCGCCCGATGTTTCGCAGCGCAAGGCCTTGTGGCCAGTCAGCACCGACACGCCATCGGCGGCCAGCGCCTGGCGCGCCAGCTCCGACACCTCTACATCTTCACGCAACATCAGGCGCGGCGCCATCTCGACCTGCGTGACCTGCGAACCCAGCCGGGCCAAGGCCTGCGCCAGCTCACAGCCGATCGGCCCGCCGCCGAGGATCACCAGGCGCCGGGGCACTTCGTCGAGCTGCGCAAAAGCCTCCCACAAGGTGTCGCTGGTCACGTAGCCCGCCTCTTCCAGCCCAGGCAAGGGCGGTACCAGCGGCCGGGCACCGGCTGCGATCACGATGCTGCGTGTCGTCAGGGTCTGGGTACCGCCCTCGTTGAGGGTGATTTCCACCGTCCAGGGGTTGACGATGCGCGCATGACCCTGCAGCACCTCCACCCCCAGGCCGGTGTAACGCTCGATGCTGTCATGCGGTTCAACGGCGCGGATGACCGCCGCGATCCTCTGCATCACCGCCTTGAAACTGAACACCGGCGTGCTGTCGCTCAGGCCATAACTGGCGCCGTGCTGCATCTGGTGTGCAAGTTTCGCGCTGCGGATCAGCGCCTTGGACGGTACACAGCCGTAGTTCAGGCAGTCGCCGCCCATCTTGTGGGCCTCGACCAGCGTCACCTTGGCCTTCACCACCGCGGCAATGTAGGCCGACACCAGACCGCCGGCGCCGGCGCCAATCACGATGAGGTTGCGGTCAAAAGACGCGGGGCGCACACTGGCCCAGCGCGCGTAGACCTTGCGGCGCTTGAGAAACTGCAGCACTTTGTTGACCGCCAGCGGCAAGACGCCGAGCAGCACAAAGGAGCCGATCAGCGCTGGCGAGGCAATCGACTGCAGAGAATCGATTTTTGCGATCTGCGTCCCGGCATTCACATAAACGACGGTGCCGGCCAACATGCCAAGCTGGCTGACCCAGAAGTAGGTCCAGGTCCGGATGCGGGTCAGGCCCATGAGCAGGTTGAGGGCAAAAAACGGCACGACCGGGATCAGCCGCAGCGAAAACAGGTAAAACGCGCCCTCTTTCGCTATGCCCTTGTTGATATCGTCCAGCCGCTTGCCAAAACGCGCCTGGATGCTGTCCCGCAGCAGGTAACGCGCCGCCAGCATGGCCATCGTCGCCCCCAGGGTCGAGGCGAACGACACCACGACGGTCCCGAGTACCAGGCCGAAACCGGCGCCTGCCGCCAGCGTCATGATGACGGCGCCCGGCAACGACAAGCCGGTGACGGCGACGTAAACCGCAAAAAAAACCAGCGTCACCCACACCGGTTTCTGATCGAACACCGCCTGGAAAGACGACTGGCTGTCCTTGAGGAAGGCCAGGCTCAAAAATCGCCCCAGATCCAGCGCAAAAAAGGCGCCTATGCCCGCCAGCAGCAGCGCGGCGATAAAAAGTTTGCGTGAATTCAAGGCCATCCTCTAGGTTGTTCTGTGGATTCAGTCGGACGACGACGCCGATTCTTACCAAAACAGGCGTGGGCGGTGTAAGAAATCCCGCGCGGCAGCGACCAAGCGGGCAGAAGGCCTTAACGCCGGGCTAACACCGCTGGCTGCAAAACTCGCTCAAAATCGAAAGATGAGGCGAATGGTCTTGGGCCGGCGCCCGCAAGCAGTCTAAATCAACAAGGAACCCGCAAGCATGACCCAGGCACTGGTAGGCATCATCGGAGGCAGCGGCCTCTACCAGATGGACGCGCTCGAGAACGCGCAGGAGCATGTGATGGACACGCCCTTCGGCGCGCCCTCCGATGTGCTGGTCACCGGCAGTGTCCACGGCGTTCCCGCCGTGTTTCTGGCCCGCCACGCGCGCGGCCACCGCCTGCTGCCTTTCGAGGTGCCTTACCGCGCCAACATCCACGCCATGAAGCAGCTCGGCGTGCGCTACATCGTCTCGGTATCGGCCGTGGGTTCGCTGCGCGAGGATTTCAAACCGCTGGACATGGTGCTGCCCGACCAGTTCATCGACCTGACCAAGCGCCGCGACAGCACTTTCTTCGGCCAGGGTGCGGTCGCCCATGTGTCCATGGCGCAGCCGGTCTGTCCCGCCACTGCCGGTCTGCTGGCGCGTGCGGTACGCAGCATGCTGGCTGCCGATACGTCGGGCCACGGCGTGGACCTGCACGAAGGCGGCACCTATGTGTGTATCGAGGGCCCGCAGTTTTCCAGCCTGGCCGAATCGCACTGGTACCGCAGCATGGGCGCCGGCGTGATCGGCATGACCAACATGCCGGAAGCCAAACTCGCCCGCGAGGCGCAGATCGCCTACACCACGCTGGCGATGGTGACCGACTTCGATTGCTGGCACCCGCGCGAGGCCCAGGTCAATGCCAACATGGCGCTGGCGAACCTGCTCAAAAATGCCGGCCGTGCCCAGCAGGTGGTGGCCGAGGTGATACGCCTGCTGGGCGCCGAACAACCGGCCAGCCAGGCCCACACCGCCTTGCACAACGCGCTGGTCACCCAGCCCGACACCATGGCCCCCGAGGTGCGCGCACGGCTGGCCGCGCTCCTGCCCTGAACCCCACCGGACCCCAGTTATGCACGACACCCTTCCCCTGCTGAAAAAAACGCCTTTTCCAGCCCTGCGCCGCGCGCAGCTCGACACCCTGCAAGTCAACCTCGGCTACCGATGCAACCAGAGCTGCGTGCACTGCCATGTCAACGCCGGCCCGAACCGCACCGAAATGATGGACGCCGACACCCTGGCGCTGATCCCGCAGGTGCTGGCCGCACGCGGCCTGGGCACGCTGGACCTGACCGGCGGCGCCCCTGAACTGCATGCGGGCTTTCGCGACCTGGTGCGCGCCGCCCGGGCGCAGGGTGTGCGCGTGATCGACCGCTGCAACCTGACCATCCTGTTCGAGCCCGGGCAGGAAGGTCTGGCCGAATTCCTGGCAGAACAAGGCGTGGACATCGTGGCGTCCATGCCCTGCTACTCGGCCGCCAATGTCGACAAGCAGCGCGGTGAAGGCGTGTTCGACCTCAGCATTGCGGCCCTGCAAAAACTCAACCAGCTCGGTTACGGCCAGCCGGGATCCGGCCTGCTGCTCAACCTGGTCTACAACCCGCAGGGCCCCTCGCTGCCGCCCGACCAGCAGGCGCTGCAGGCCGACTACAAGCGCGAGCTGCTGGCGCATTTCGGCATTGTCTTCAACGAGCTGTACGCGCTGACCAACATGCCTATCCAGCGTTTCGGCTCGACCCTGGTGTCCAAAGGCACGTTTGACAGCTACATGGACCTGCTCAAGGGCAGCTTCCAGCAGCACAACCTGGCCGGCGTGATGTGCCGCAACACGGTCAGCGTGGACTGGCAGGGCTGGCTGTCGGACTGCGACTTCAACCAGCAGCTCGGCCTGCCGCTGGGCACCTCGGGCCTGCAGCGCCATCTGCGTGATCTGCTCAGCAGCGGGATCGACGGGCAGCCCATCCGCGTGGCAGGCCACTGTTATGGCTGCACCGCCGGCCAGGGCAGCAGTTGCGGCGGCGCGCTGGAACACTGAGTACAGCATGGCTGCGGCGCGCCTGTCCGTGGTTTTGCCGGTGCTCAACGAAGCCGGCGGCCTGGGCGCGGCCCTGCAGGCGCTGGCGCCGCTGGGGGCACGCGGTGCAGAGCTCATCGTGGCCGACGGCGGCAGCAGCGACCACAGCGCCGCGCTGGCGCTGGCTGGCGGCGCGTATCTCGTCAACGCGCCGCGCGGCCGGGCGCTGCAGATGAACGCGGGCGCGGCGCAGGCTACGGGTGAGGTGTTGATGTTCCTGCATGCGGACACCCGCTTGCCCGCTGACGCCGACGCGCTGATCAGCGAAGCGCTGGCCGGCGGCTCGCAGGTCTGGGGCCGTTTTGACGTGTCCATCACCGGTCGTCCCCGCATGCTCAGGCTGATTGCCGCCTTGATGAACCTGCGCTCGCGCCGGACCGGCATCGCCACCGGCGACCAGGCGCTGTTCATGACCCGCGCGGCCTTCGAGGCCGTGGGCGGCTTCCCGCCCCAGCCGCTGATGGAAGACATCGAAATGTCCCGGCGGCTGCTCACACTGTCGCGTCCGGCCTGCCTGAGGGCCAAAGTGCAGACCTCGGGCCGGCGCTGGGAAAGCCGCGGTGTCTGGCGCACCGTGCTGCTGATGTGGCGGCTGCGGTTTGCCTACTGGCGCGGCGCGGCGCCCGAGCGCCTGGCCGAGTTGTACCGTTGAGCACGCCATGACCTGCCTGGTGATTTTTGCCAAGGCACCGCAACCCGGCGCCGTCAAGACCCGGCTGATTCCCGCGCTGGGGGCGGACGGCGCGGCGGCGCTGGCGCGCGCCATGCTGGACCACACGCTGCAACAGGCGCTGGCGGCCGGCCTGGACGCGGTCGAGCTGTGTTTGAGCCCGGCGCCCGGCGACACGGCCTGGCACGGCGTGACGCTGCCTGCGGGCGTGGTCTGCACCGCACAGGGCGAGGGTGACCTCGGTGAACGCATGGACCGTGCGCTGCAACGCGCCCTCGCCCTGCACACCGGCCCGGTGCTGCTGATCGGCACCGACTGCCCGGCACTGGGCAGCGCGCACCTGCGCGAGGCGGCCCGGCAGCTGGTACACCACGACGCCGTGCTGCTGCCCGTGGCCGACGGCGGTTATGTGCTGATCGGCCTGCAGGCACCCTGCCCCGCGATCTTCACGAACATGGCATGGAGCACCCCGGCGGTCGCCGCCGAAACGCTGCACCGCCTGGCCGCGCTGGGCCTGCGCGTGTGGCAGGGGCCCATGCTGCACGACATTGACGAAGCAGCCGATCTGGCCCACTTGCCGTCCGGCTTCACAAACCCGAAATATCAGGCCAAATCGGCCTCCAGCCCAATCAGAACAAGCGCCAGCAGCTCCTGATTCAATAGCAAATCACTTCCCGAAAATTGCCCCATGAACAACGATAACGACCAAAACACCTACGACATCGTCACCGATTATTACGGCCGCCAGCTGCAGGGCACGACCGACCTCAAAACCAGCGCCTGCTGCGACATCAGTGCCATGCCCGAATGGCTCAAGCCGCTGCTCGCGCGCATCCATCCCGAGGTGCTGTCGCGTTACTACGGCTGCGGCCTGGTCTGCCCGCCGCTGCTTGAAGGCTGCCGCGTGCTGGACCTCGGCTGCGGCTCGGGCCGCGATGTGTATGCGCTTGCCCAGCTGGTCGGGCCCACCGGTTCGGTGGTTGGCGTGGACATGACCGATGAACAGCTGGCCGTGGCACGTGCGCACCAGGCCCACCATGCCGGGCTGTTCGGTTACGACAACGTGACGTTTCTGCACGGCTACATCGAGCGGCTGGACGAACTCGGCCTGGAAGCCGGCAGCTTCGACGTGATCGTTTCCAACTGCGTGGTCAACCTCTCGCCCGACAAGGACGCGGTGCTCGCCGGTGTGCAGCGCCTGCTCAAGCCCGGTGGCGAGTTCTACTTTTCCGATGTGTATGCCGATCGCCGCGTGCCGATCGCGGTGAAAAACGACCCGGTGCTGTATGGCGAATGCCTGGGCGGCGCACTGTACTGGAAAGACTTCGAACGCCTGGCGCAAGGCCACGGTTTTGCCGACCCTCGCCTGGTGGAAGACCGGCCGCTGGACATCACCGACCCGCAACTCGCTGCGCGCACCGGTAACCTGCGCTTTTATTCGGCCACCTGGCGGCTCTTCAAGCTGGCCGCGCTGGAGTCGGCCTGCGAGGACTATGGCCAGGCGGTGATTTACCAGGGCAGCATTCCCGGCCACCCCGGCCGCTTTGTGCTCGACAAACACCACGACATCCAGACCGGCAAGGTGTTCCCGGTCTGCGGCAACACCTGGCGCATGCTGCAGGACACGCGCCTGGCACCGCATTTCAGCTTCATCGGCAACTTCGACACGCACTACGGCATTTTTGAAGGCTGCGGCACCAGCCTGCCGTTTGACGGCGCGCCGGGCAGCAGCGCCGGCGTTTGCGGGCCGGCCGGCTGCTGCTGATTAACTTCAAGCCACCGGGTACCTGCTGATCGCCATCGTCCTGACTCCGACCTTGGCAACGACAGGCCTGCAGCCGACCTGCCCGAGGTGTTAGCCCCCTCGGGGAGCACTCCGGCAGCCGCAGGGGCCTGGGCCACAGGCCTTTGCTGCTGCAAAGCAGACCCGCCGCTTCAGCCCATACGCGATATTCAGCTATTATTTATGTAGCATTTGTCGCCGCAAAGCGCCGACCACCTCCACCACCGAAGGACTCCATTGACCTCTGAACTGCCCCTCGAAGTGCTTCCACGCGACCTGTCGGCCTACCGGGCGGGCAACACCGGCGTCGACTACGTTCACCGCTTCGCCTCGGGCCGGCCCGGCCCGCATCTGCTGGTCAATGCGCTGACCCACGGCAACGAGATCTGCGGCATGGTCGCGGCCACGCATCTGCTGGATGCCGGCATCCGGCCGCTGATCGGCACGCTCACCGTCAGCTTTGCGCATGTCGAAGCCTACAACGCCTTCAACCCCGACCAGCCCTTCGACAACCGCCAGGTGGTTCACAACCTCAACCGCGTCTGGTCGGACGAGTGGCTGGACGGCCCGGAAGACAGCCCCGAGCTGCGCCGCGCACGCGAGTTGCGACCGGTGATTACCGCGGCCGACCACATCCTGGACATCCACTCGACCTCGCAGGCCGTGGAGCCCTTCTGGGTCTACCCCGCCTTCGAACGCAACGCAGCCGTCGCGCAAGCCATAGGCCGGCCGGCCGTCCACCTGGTGATGCCCAACGGCCTGGGCTCAGGCACACCCCTGATCCAGCACGGCCGGCATGGCCAGCAGGACGGCACCGCCGGCGCAGCGCTGGTGGTGGAATGCGGCCAGCACTTCGCCCGAAGCTCGGCCGATCTGGCGACCCAGGTGACACTGGACTTCCTGGCCCACTTTGGCCTGATCGAACGCACCGCCGCGCCGTCCGCCCTGCCCGCGCAACGCCGCTTTGAGCTGCTGCAAACCCGCATGGTGCAGACCAGCGAGTTCCGCTTCGTCAAGCCGCTGCTCGGTTTTGAGACCTTCCAGAAGGGCGAGCTGATCGCCACCGACGGCAGCGCTGAAGAAGTGCGTTCACCGTGCGACGGCTGCACCGTGTTCATGCCGACCCGGGAGCCGATTGTCGGGCGCGAAGCGGTGTATTTGACGCGGGCGATTTGACTTTGAGGGGGTCGGCCAACCGGTGAAAAAATCCCGCACCCGACAACGCCACGTCAGGCGGCCAAAACCGCCCGGAGAACGAGCGCAGATTCCACGAACGAGGAGCCCCGCCTTACACCAGCGCAACCAGGTCCGTGACCCCCACATCCACGCCGGCCTGCATCAGCAGCGTGGTCGCCTGTCCGCGGTGATGCGTCTGGTGGTTGAAAAAATGGGTCATCGCCTGCCAGGCGGGGTGTACGCGCGCCACACCCTTGGTGTTGCTGTAGGTCATGGTGAACTGCGGGTAGGCCTCGGGCATGTCCGCCACCCAGGCCTCCATCGCAACGTCAAGCTGCTCGCGCTTGGCGCGCAAGGCGGACCAGTCGTCAAACAGCACGGTGCCCAACTGGCTGCCCGGCGGCAGGTCCAGCACGGACTCGCTCAGGCTGGCCAACGGGGCGCCGTGGTCCAGACCGCACTGCGCAAAACGCCGCAGCCAGATCTGGTCGGCCACCACGAGGTGGTTCAGCGTGTGGTGCAGCGATCCGAAAAAGGCGCCGCGATCCCGTTTGCGCTCTTCGTCGCTGAGCGACTCACAGGCCGCATACAGGCGCTGGTTCATCCAGCGGTTGTATTTCGCCAGAAAGCGGTAGTTGTCGGAGAATGCCGCACTCATGCCAAACGCTCCTGAATTGATAGCTGCTTTCGCCCGCAGGAAAAGGTCTGCAAGCGATTTTTACCACATATCAGGAGATGCAGCACCGCCTCACGGCTTGCCAAAGCCGCCACCGCCCGGCGTGTGGATCTCAAAGATGTCACCCGGCAACATCTCGGCCTGGCCGATGTGGTCCAGCGCCTCGATCTGTCCGCCGGCGCGCACCACCACGTTGCGCCCAACCTGACCCGGCTCACCCCCGGCCATGCCAAACGCGCCGTGTTTGCGGCCGTTCGACAAAATGCTCGCAGTCATGGCTTCCAGGAAACGCACACGCCGCACACCGCCGTTGCCACCTGTCCAGCGCCCGGCGCCGCCCGAACCGTGGCGGATTTCGTAACTCTCCAGCCGCACCGGGAAGCGGAACTCCAGCACCTCAGGGTCGGTCAGGCGCGAATTGGTCATGTGCGTCTGCACGACGCTGGTGCCGTCGAAGCCCTCGCCTGCACCGCTGCCACCCGAGATGGTTTCGTAATACTGGTGCCGTTCGTTGCCGAAGGTGAAGTTGTTCATGGTGCACTGGCTGGCCGCCATCACGCCGAGTGCGCCATACAGCGCATTGGTGATGCAGGTGGAGGTCTCCACGTTGCCCGCCACCACCGAGGCCGGCGAGTTGGGGTTCAGCATGGAGCCGGCCGGGATGATGACCTTGAGCGGCTTCAGGCAACCCGCGTTGAGCGGGATGTCGTCGTCCACCAGCGTGCGAAACACGTAAAGCACCGCCGCCATGCACACCGCCGTGGGCGCGTTGAAGTTGTTGCTCTGCTGGGGCGAGGTGCCGGTGAAATCGATCTCGGCGCTGCGGCTTGCCGTGTCCACCCGGATCGCCACCTGGATCTGCGCGCCATTGTCCAGCGGCAGCGTGAAGGCGCCGTCCCTGAGCTGGGTGATCACGCGGCGCACCGACTCCTCGGCGTTGTCCTGCACGTGACGCATGTAGGCCAGCACCACCTCCAGACTGAAGGTATCGACCATCTTGCGCAACTCCTGCACGCCTTTTTCATTGGCGGCGATCTGCGCCTTCAGGTCGGCCATGTTCTGCTGCCGGTTGCGGCTCGGGTATTGGCCGCTTTTCAGCAGTGCCACCATCTCGGCCTCGCGCAGCACGCCGCGTTCGACCAGCTTGACGTTGTTGATCTGCACGCCCTCCTCCTCGATACGCGTCGAAAACGGCGGCATGGAGCCTGGCGTGGTGCCGCCGATGTCGGCATGGTGACCGCGCGAACCCACATAAAAGGTCGGCAGCTCTGCGCCGCCCAGGTAGACCGGCGTGATCACCGTGATGTCGGGCAGGTGCGTGCCGCCGTGGTAGGGGTCGTTGAGCACATAGACATCGCCCGGCTGCATTTTTCCGGCGTTCTCACGGATCACCGTCTTGATGCTTTCACCCATGGAACCCAGGTGCACCGGCATGTGCGGTGCATTGGCAATCAGGTTGCCTTCGGTGTCGAACAGCGCGCAGCTGAAGTCCAGCCGCTCCTTGATGTTGACCGAATAGGCGGTGTTCTGCAGCTGCAGGCCCATCTGCTCGGCAATGTTCATGAAGAGGTTGTTGAACACCTCCAGCAGCACCGGGTCCACCGTGGTTCCCGCGGCAAACTGGATGGCGCGCTCGGCGCGCCGGTCCAGCACCAGGTGGTCCAGTGCCGTCAGCGCGGCCTCCCAGCCGGGCTCGACCACCGTGGTGGCGTTTTTCTCGGCAATGATGGCGGGGCCGGAAATGATGTCGCCGGGCTGCAGGTCTTCCCGCACCACCAGGGCCGCATCGTGCCACTGGCCGCCCGAATACATGCGCACGGTTTCGCGGCGCGGTACTTCGCGCGGCTCGTGGGTGGCGTGGCGCGGCTCCACCGGCGCATCGCCGGCAACCACCGCCTCGACCGACACGGCTTCCACCACCAGGCCCTTGCCCTGCATCAGGAAGGCAAACCGCTGCCGGTAGGCGGCTTCGAAGCCGGCCTCGATCTCGTCCAGCGTGCCGAAGGGAACCACCAGCGCCGAGTCGCTGCCCTCGTAACGCACATGCACGCGGCGGTGCATGGTGATGGTGCCCGTGCTGACCTGCTGGCGCTGCAGTTCGGCCTGCGCCGTGGCAGCCAGTGCGTCGAGCTTGTCGGCCACCTCCTGCAGGGCCGCCGGCGACAGCTTGAGCTCGACCGCCTGCTCGCGGATCACGTTCTGGTCGGCCAGGCCCATGCCGTAGGCGCTGAGCACCCCGGCCAGCGGGTGCACAAACACCCGGGTCATGCCCAGCGCATCGGCCACCAGGCAGGCGTGCTGCCCGCCGGCGCCGCCGAAACACTGCAAGGTGTAACGGGTCACGTCGTAGCCGCGCGCCACCGAGATTTTCTTGATGGCATTGGCCATCTGCTGCACCGCGATGTTGATGAAACCTTCGGCCACCACCTCGGCGCTGCGCCCGGTCTGGCCGGCCAGTTCGTTGAACTGCGTCTGCACCGCCTCATAGCTCAGCGGCTCGTCGGCGTTCGGGCCGAACACCTTGGGAAAATAACGCGGCTGCACCTTGCCGACCATCACATTGGCGTCGGTCACGGCGAGGCGGCCGCCACGGCGGTAACTCGCCGGTCCCGGGTTGGCGCCGGCGCTTTGCGGCCCGACGCGGAAGCGTTCACCGTCAAACTTGAGGATGGAGCCGCCGCCGGCCGCCACCGTGTGGATGCTCATCATGGGCGCGCGCATGCGCACGCCGGCCACCTGGGTTTCGAACTCCCGCTCGAACTCGCCGGCGTAATGCGACACGTCGGTGGAGGTGCCGCCCATGTCGAACCCGATCACCTTGGCGTGGCCGGCAATCGCCGCGGTGCGCGCCATGCCGACAATGCCGCCGGCCGGCCCGCTCAGGATCGCGTCCTTGCCCTGGAACACATGGGCATCGGTCAGGCCGCCCGACGACTGCATGAAAAACAGCTTGACCCCGGGCATCTCGCCGGCGACCTGCTCCACATAACGGCGCAGGATGGGCGAGAGGTAGGCATCGACCACGGTGGTGTCGCCGCGGCTGACGAACTTCATCATCGGGCTGGTTTCGTGCGAGGTGCTGACCTGCGTGAAACCGACCTCGCGTGCAATGCGGCCGGCAGCCTTTTCATGGTCGGTATAGCGGTAGCCATGCATGAAAACAATGGAAACACTGCGCAGCCCTTGCTGGTATTGCGCAAGCAGCTCCCTTTTTAATAGTGCCTCGTCGAGCGCCTGCAGTACCTCGCCCTGGGCACCGACGCGTTCCTCGGCTTCCACCACGGCGCTGTAGAGCAGCTCGGGCAGCACGATGTGGCGGTCGAACAGCCGCGGGCGGTTCTGGTAGGCAATGCGCAGCGCGTCGCGAAAGCCGCGTGTCGTCACCAGCAGCGTCGGTTCGCCCTTGCGTTCGAGCAGCGCGTTGGTGGCCACGGTGGTGCCCATCTTCACGCAGTCGACCACGTCGGCGCGGATCGGCTCCCCCGCCTTCAGGCCCAGCAGGTGGCGGATGCCGGCAACGGCGGCATCCCGGTACTGCTCGGGGTTCTCGGACAGCAGCTTGTGCGTCACCAGCGAACCGTCGGGCTTCTTGGCCACGATGTCGGTGAATGTGCCGCCACGGTCGATCCAGAACTGCCAGCGCTTGTCTGTCCTGACTGAAGCGGGCGATGCGGTCTGTGCTGAGGATTGTTTCGAAGTCATGGTTTAAAGCCGTTTCCGGACAGGAAGTTGGCGGGGCCTGCGATCACGGCGCCCGTCGATATTTACTGAAGGTAATAGGGAACAAAAATCTGGTTGGCCTCGTTGCCCACAGTGCGCACCCATTCACGCGAGAATTTTTCGCCCATGCGTTTGATCTCAAGCTCCACGTCTGGCGGGATGCGCTCAACCCTTATGCCATTTTGCCGCAGCTCCTCGGTGGCGCTGGTGGCCAGCGACTCGCTGGTCGCCCAGCCCCGGGCTTCAGCTTCGGCAGCCGCCTTGCGCACGGCGCTGCGCGCTTCCGGCGTGAGCGCCTCAAATGCCCCGCTGCTGACAAACACCACGTTCTTCGGAAACCAGCCGTTGATCTCATAGTAGTACTTGATCGAGCCCCAGACCTTGTTTTCCACCCCGGTCAGGGCCGAGGTGATCATGTTGTCCATGCGGCCTTCGGTCAGGGCCTTGCCGACGTCCACCATGGCCACGTCCACCGGCCTGGCGCCCAACAATTCGGCAATCCGCTGCGTGGTCGAGTTGTAGGTGCGCATCTGCGTGCCCTTGAAATCTGCCAGGCTGCGTACCGGTTTGCTCGAGTGCAGCCCCTGCGGCGGCCAGGGCACGGCATACAGCAGCGTCAGCCCGCGCTGCGCGAAGTGTTTCTCGATACCGGGGCGTTGCAGCTTCCACAGGCGCGCCGCATCCTTGTACGAACCCACCACAAAAGGCACGGCGTCGGCGCCGGCGATCGGTATCTCCTTGACCAGGCTGGTCATGATGGTCTCACCGGCTTGCGCCTTGCCGTCTGCCACCGCCTGCCGGATGTCGTTGAGCTTGGCCAGGGTGTTGTTGGGGTGTACCTGGATCACCAGCTGCCCGCGCGTCGCCTGCTCCACCTCGCGCGAGAACTGCGCGATGTTCTGGGTGTGGAAGGACTCGGCGCGGTAGCCCGTTGCCAGCTTCCAGGTGGTCTGGGCCAGCAGGGTGGGGACGTGACCCAGCAAAACCGCGGCCAGGGCGGCGATCCAGAGCTTTTTCATGGGGAGACTCCTGCAGAAAAGTGTTTACAGGCGGGCTACATATGACGCGGCAGCCACAGCACCACGTCCGGGAAAAAGTAGGTGATCAGCACCGCGACGATCATGAGCATGAACAGCGGCAGTGCGGTGCGTGCGATCCAGGTCACTTCCCGCCGCGTCAGGCCCTGGATGACAAACAGATTGAAGCCCACCGGCGGTGTGATCTGCGCCATTTCGACCACCAGCACGATGAAAATGCCGAACCAGATCAGGTCGAACCCGGCCGCCTCGACCGTGGGCAGCAACACGGCAATGGTCAGCACCACGACCGAGATACCGTCCAGAAAACACCCCAGCACAATGAAGAAGCCGATCAGCCCCAGCATCAGCATGAAGGGCGAGAGGTTCAGTGCCCCGATGAACTCGGCCAGATGCCGCGGCAGGCCGATGAACCCCATGGACAGCGTGAGGAAAGCCGCGCCGGCAAGGATCAGGCCGATCATGCAGTAGATGCGGCAGGCGGCGACCAGGCCTTCCCTGAACTTGTCCCAGGTGAGCGATCGCTCGATCGCGGCCAGCACCAGCGAGCCGGCCACGCCGAGCGCCGCCGCTTCAGTGGCGGTGGCGATGCCGCTGTAGATGCCGCCCAGCACCACCACGATGAGCGAGACCACCGGAATCAGGTGACGCGATGCGTAAATTTTCTGGCCAAAGCTCATGCGGGTATCGGCGGCCGGCACCTTGTCCTTGTTGAACAGCGCCCAGACGATGATGTAACCCATGAACAGCGCAGCCAGCATGAGACCTGGAATCACGCCGGCCAGGAACAGCTTGGCAATCGACACATTGGCCGCCACGCCATACACAATCATGATGATCGACGGCGGGATCAACAGGCCCAGCGTTCCCGCACCGGCGAGCGTGCCGACGGAGATGTCGTCCGGGTAACCGCGTTTTTTGAGCTCGGGCAGGGTGATCTTGCCGATGGTCGCGCAGGTCGCGGCCGAAGAGCCGGAGATCGCCGCGAAGATGGTGCAGCCCACCACATTGATGTGCAGCAGCCGGCCCGGCAGGCGGTCCAGCCAGGGCGCCAGGCCCTTGAACATGCTGCTGGAAAGCTTGCTGCGAAACAGGATCTCGCCCATCCACAAAAACAGGGGCAGTGCGGTCAGCGTCCAGCTGGAGGTCGATCCCCAGATGGTCAGCGCCATGCTGTCACCGGCCGGGCGGGCGGTCAACAATTCCATGCCAAGCAGCGCCACGGCCAGCAGTGACAGGCCTATCCACAACCCCGATCCCAGTGCCGCAAAAAGCAGCACGATCAGGCCGACAGCAAAAACGATATCCATGATGATCTTTCCTTGGGTCCGGGCTATTCGATGTGGGCGGCTTCGCTGGAGACGGCAATGAAGATGCCGCCCTGCCAGCGCTCGACCAGCGCCTGGACGAACGACAACGCAAAGCCGATGCAGCCCAGCGCCATGGCAAGCTGCGGTATCCACAGCGGCGAGGCGTCGGCCGCCGGTGAAATGTCGTGTGTGCTGTACGACACCCAGACCAGGCGGGCCGCATACCAGGCCACATAGGCGGTCAGCGCCAGCCCCGCCCCCAGCGACCACCATTCCAGCAGCCCGCGCACCCTGGGCGACACACGATCGAGCAGCAAGGTCACGCGGATATGGTCGCCGTGCTGGAGCGTGCCGGGCAGCGCCAGGAACAGGGCCGCCGCAATCGCGTAGCCGGCGTAGGCGTCCAGGCCGGCAATGTCCCAGCGCAGCTCACGTGCCGCCACCCCCAGCATCACGGTGCCAAAGGCCACCAGCATGGCCAGACAGGACAAGGCCATCAGCAGTTTGTAGAAATTCCGGACGAGTTTGCCCATCACGTGCTCCTGCATCGTTCAAAAAAGGGGGGAAGAGGAAGGGGACGGCGGCGGGCTGCCTGCGGGGCTTGCCTGGCGCAGCCCCGCCCGCCGCGGAAGACGGCTTACTTTTTGCGGTAAGCGTCGATCACGGCCTGGCCTTCCGGACCGGCGGTCTTGAGCCATTCGGCCGTCATGGTCTCGCCAATGGCTGCCAGCTCCTTCTTGATGCTGTCGGAGGGGGCGCTGATGGTCATGCCTTTCGCAGCCAGCTCCTTGATGTACTCGCCATCGAGCCGCTCGCTGGTGGCCCAGCCGCGCTCCTGGGCCGCGGCGGCCGCCTTGAGCAAGGCCTCCTGGGTGGGCTTGTCGAGGGCGTCGAAGGCCTTCTGGCTCACCACGGTGGCGTTGCGCGGCAGCCAGGCGCTGACCGGGTAAAAATACTTGACCTGTTCATGCAGCTTGCTCTCGATGCCGCTGGCGCTGGAGGTCAGGAAGTTCTGCACACCACCGGTGGCCAGCGCCTGGCCGAGCTCGGCCAGCTGGATGGTGACCGGCTGCGCCTTGAGCAGCTGCGCGATGCGTGTGGTCGCCGGGTTGTAGGCGCGCATCTTGGTGCCGGCAAAGTCGGCCGGCGTGGCGACCGGCTTGAGCGAATACAGCGACTGGCCGGGCCAGGGCACGGTGAACAGCACCTTCACCCCCTGAGAGGCGAGCAATTTGTCCTGTGCCGGCTTGGCCGCCAAATACAGGCGTTTGGCATCGACGTAACTGGTGGCCAGGAAGGGAATGGAGTCCACGCCGAACAGCGGGTTTTCATTGGCCGCACCGGACAGGATGAACTCAGCCGCCTGGACCTGGCCGGTCTGCACCGCACGCTTGATCTCGTTGGCCTTGTACAGCGAGCCGCCCGGGTGCAGCGTGATCTTGAGCTTGCCGCCGGTGAGCTGGTCCACCTCGTTGGCGAACTGCTGCACGTTCTGCGTCTGGAAACTGTTGGCCGAGTAACCGGTGGGCAGGTCCCATTTGGTCTGCGCCTGGACAAGCCCGGCGCAGGCGACGGTCAGACCGAAAATGAGTGTCTTCATGAAATGCTCCTGTGAGTAAAGCCTAGAAACTGGCCAGTTGGTGGTTGAGAAGATCGGTGATCAGCATCGCGCCAGGCGCGTGGGTGATGCAGAAGGCCGGGCGCGCCTGCTGCAGCGCGGCTTGCGGTGTGACGCCGCAGGCCCAGAACACGGGCAATTCGTCGGTCAACACCTCGACAGCGTCGCCGTAGTCGGGCCGACCCAGATCAGCAATGCCTATCAGCGCCGGATCGCCGATATGGACCGGCGCGCCATGCACATTCGGGAAGCGCGAGGTGATCTGTACCGCACGGATGGCGGCGGCGGCTTTCATGGGCCGCATGGACACCACCATCGGACCGCTGAAAATACCGGCCGCCTCGGTGGCGATGCCGGTGCGGTACATCGCCACGTTTTTTCCCTGCGCAATATGGCGCAGCGGCACGCCGGCCTCCAGCAGCGCCTGCTCGAACGAGAACGAGCAGCCGATGACAAAAGTCACCAGATCGTCGCGCCAGAGCTGGATGATGTCGGTGGGCTGGTCCACCAGTTCGCCGTCACGCCAGACCCGGTAGCGCGGCAGGTCGGTGCAGATGTCGATGTCGGCACCCAGCGACGGCAAGGCGGCCTGGCCCGGCTCGGACACGGCCAGCAGCGGGCAGGCCTTGGGGTTGCGCTGGCAAAAGCGCAGGAAGTCATTGGCCTGCGCGGCCGGCAGGATGACCACATTGCCCTGCACATGGGTGCTGGCCAGGCCGCTGGTGTGGTGCGTCCACCGGCCCTGGCGGATCGCGCTGCGCACCTGTGTTGCGCTTTGAATCGCGTCGCCTGCAAACACCGAAAGTGCCGATGGAGCCGATGGCGATGCTGACTCGCGGACTGCTGATTGTGACGATGTACTCACCGGAAAATTCCCCTGCTGCATGTGTCAAGTTGATGACGATGAGCGGATTGTGTGGGGGTGCCGGTCGGTGTGCAAATTCAAAATATTTTGCTTGTACCATCGATTTTTTCGATGATCAGGGTTTACCTTTAGATGCCTTTTTTGGTGCATTTTTGAGGCCGCCGGCAAAGTCGATCGCCGACTGCAGCACGGTTTCCACCGTCTTGGACGTCGGGTCGGTGCGGTAGCTGGCATGGATGGGCAGCGACTGCAATTTTGCGTCGCAGGCCAGCGGCCGCAGCCGCGCAAAACCGGTCAGCCGCTGCACCGCAGCGCGCGGCAACAGGGCCACGCCAAAGCCGCCCTGAACCAGCTGCACCATGGCTGAAATCGAGGAGATCGCATGCACCTTTTTGGGTTCCAGTCTGCGCAACCGGAACAAATCGAGCAGGGTCACATGCGGCTGAGAGCCCTTTTGAAAGGTCAACAATTCCATCTCGGCCAGCTCGGCCAGACGGTAATTTCTTTTTCTGTGCAGCTCCGGATGGCCGACAAAAACCATGTCCATGGTCGGTAGGGCCCGGTTGCGCACGCCCTCGGCCGACGCCGGCAGCACCGCAAAGGCCAGGTCCAGCGTGCCGCGCTGGATCTGGTCCACCAGGATGGGGGTGGTCTCCACCGTCAGCTCCAGTTCCAGCCCGGGATGGTCGGCGCGCAGCTTTTCCAGCCAGGGAATCAGCCAGGAGTGCAACACCGACTCGATGGCCCCGATACGCATGGACACCGCCATGGCCTGACCCGAGCCCATCTCGGCCTTGACCTCGCGCTGCAACTCCAGCAGCTTCTCGGCGTAGACCAGGAACCGGGCGCCGGCCACCGTGAGCTTGAACTGCTTGTCGCGGCGGTCCAGCAGCAAGATGCCCAGTTCGCTTTCCAGCGTGGCGATGCGGCTGGACATGGCCGACTGCGTCAGGAACAGTTTTTCGGCCGCCCGCGATATGCTTTTGAGGGAGGCCACCCAGTAAAAAGCTTCAACAAACCGCAGATTCATGCAGAAGGCCCCTGGAGGAAGTATTCGGGTTTTCGGGGTATGCCCGGGGAAACTGGCGCGGGATTTGCGTCTATCCTATCCACACTTATCAACTTCCATTGTCCTGGAGCTTTCATGAAATTCAAACTCGCACTGATGGCCGCCGTCCTGAGTGTCGGCAGCGCCGCATCCGCCCAGACCAAGTGGGACCTGCCCGCGGCCTACCCCGCGACCAATTTCCACAGTGAAAACCTGGTTCAGTTCGCCAATGACGTGGACAAGGCCAGCGGCGGCAAGCTCAAGATCACCGTACACGCCAACGCCTCGCTGTTCAAGGCCCCCGAGATCAAGCGCGCCGTGCAGGGCGGCCAGGCCCAGGCCGGCGAAATCCTGCTGGTCAACTTCCAGAACGAGTCGCAACTGTTCGGCGCTGACGGCCTGCCCTTTCTGGCCGACAGCTATGACTCGGCCATGAAGCTTTACCAGGCGCAAAAGCCGCTGCTCGAAAAGAAACTCGGCGAGCAGGGCATGGCCCTGCTCTATGCTGTGGCCTGGCCCCCGCAGGGCATCTATGCCAAGAAGCAGCTTAACGCCGCGGCCGACCTCAAAGGCGTGAAATGGCGCGCCTACAGCCCGGCCACGGCCCGCATCGCCGAGCTGGTGGGCGCCCAGCCCGTGACCATCCAGGCTTCCGAGCTGTCCCAGGCGCTGGCAACCGGCGTGGTCGAGTCGTACATGTCCTCGGGCTCCACCGGCGTGGACAGCAAGACCTACGAACACCTGAAGTTCTTCTTCGACACCCAGGCCTGGCTGCCGAAAAATGCGGTCATCGTGAACAAGGCCGCCTTTGACGCGCTCGACGCAGCCACCAAGCAGGCCGTGCTCAAAGCCGCCGCAGACGCCGAAGTGCGCGGCTGGTCCGCATCCAAACGCGTCAACACCGCATCGCTGGACACGCTCAAGGCCAACGGCATGAACATCGTCACGCCCTCGCCTGCCCTGAAGGCCGACATGAAAAAAGTCGGCGACGTGATGCTCAAGGAATGGCTGGAGAAAGCCGGCCCTGAAGGCCAGGCCATGGTCGACGCCTACCGCAAGTAAACGCCGACATGCGCAAGCTGCTTGACGGCATTTACAACAGCGCCGCCGCCCTGGCGGCGCTTTTTATGGTGGGCCTGCTGGTCATGGTGCTGCTGTCCATCGTCAGCCGGCAGTTGCACTTTCATGTGCCGGGGACCGACGCCTACGCCGGCTACCTGATGGCTGCCAGCGGCTTTCTGGCCCTGGCGCACACCCTCAAGCGCGGGGAGCACATCCGTGTGACGCTGCTGGTCAATGCCCTGAAAGGTCGCTGGAAAAAAACCCTCGAAGTCTGGGCCCTGGCCGCGGCCACCTTGCTGGCCCTGCTGTTTGCGGTCTACAGCTGCAAGCTGGCCTGGCAGTCGCGTGTGTTCAACGACATCTCCACCGGCAGTGACGCCACGCCGCTGTGGGTTCCCCAGCTGGCCATGGCTTTTGGCGCGGTCATCCTGGTGATTGCCTTCATCGACGAGCTGGTGCTCGAGATCCAGGGCCGCCGGATGGCCGTCACCAGCAGCGAAGCGCTGCGCAACGAATAAGGACCCCATGAACGACCTGACCATCATGGCCCTGCTGGTGCTTTCCCTTTTCTTCATTCTGGGCACCGGCGTGTGGATTGGCCTGACGCTGTCCGGTGTGGCCTGGATAGGCATGCAGCTGTTCACCACCCGTGTGGCCGGCGACGCCATGGCGGTCACCATCTGGGGCTCGGCCTCGAGCTGGACCCTGACCGCCCTGCCGCTGTTTGTCTGGATGGGTGAGATCCTTTTCCGCACCCGGCTGTCACAGGACATGTTCAAGGGCCTGGCGCCCTGGATGCAGGGCCTGCCGGGCCGGCTGCTGCACACCAACGTGGTGGGCTGCACCATTTTTGCGGCGGTGTCAGGCTCGAGCGCGGCCACCTGCGCCACCATCGGCAAGATGACCCTGCCCGAACTCAAGCGCCGCGGTTACCCCGAACACATGATTGTCGGCACGCTGGCCGGGGCCAGCACCCTGGGCCTATTGATCCCGCCTTCCATCATCATGATTGTTTATGGCGTTTCGGCCGAAGTCTCGATTGCCAAGCTCTTCATTGCGGGCGTGTTTCCCGGCATCATGCTGGCTTTGCTGTTTTCGGGCTACATCGTGGTCTGGGCGCTGCGCAACCCCGGCCAGATCCCCCCCGCCGACGCCAAAACGACATTTGTGCAAAAGCTCTCGGCCTCACGCGCGTTGATTCCCGTGGTGCTGCTGATCGCCTCTGTGCTGGGCTCCATCTATTCCGGTATTGCCACGGCCACCGAGGCGGCGGCCATTGGCGTGGTGGGGGCCCTGGTCATCTCTGCATTTCAGGGCTCCCTGAGCTGGGCCACCTTCCGTGACGCACTGATGGGCGCCACACGGCTGTACTGCATGATTGCGCTGATCCTGGCCGGTGCGGCCTTCCTCACGCTCTCCATGGGTTACATCGGCCTGCCGCGCCACCTGGCCGAATGGATTGGCTCGCTGGGCCTGAGCCAGGGGCAGCTGATCCTGGCACTGACCTTCTTTTTCATCGTGCTGGGCTGTTTTCTCGACGGCATCTCCATGGTCGTGCTGACCATGGGCGTGCTGATGCCCACCATCCAGAAAGCCGGCATCGACCCGATCTGGTTTGGCATCTTCATCGTGCTGGTCGTCGAAATGGCGCAGATCACGCCGCCGGTCGGTTTCAACCTGTTTGTGCTGCAAGGCATGACCGGCCGCGAGCTGCCGTGGATCGCCAAGGTCACCTTGCCGATGTTTTTCCTGATGTGTGCCGCCATTGCGCTGGTCTACCTGTTCCCCGGCATCGTCACCTGGCTGCCGCAGCAGATGAGCCGCTAGACTGCGTTTTTCACCACCGTCCTTCCTCTCGACCATGTTCTACTCCGCCATCGCCATCGGTCTGGGCGCCTCGGTGGGCGCACTGGCCCGCTGGGGTCTTGCGCTGTGGCTGACCCCCGGCGGCATCATTCCCTGGGGCACGCTGGCCGCCAACCTGATTGGCGGCTACCTGATCGGCATCTGTCTGGCCATCTTCCAGTCGCTGCCGCAGCTCGACCCGGTCTGGCGCCTGATGCTGGTGACCGGCTTTCTGGGCGGGCTCACCACGTTTTCTTCCTTTTCCGCCGAAGTCGTCACCTTCCTGATGGAAGAGCGTTACGGCCTGGCGCTGGGCACGGCCGCGCTGCATGTGCTGGGCTCGCTGCTCATGACCGTGGCCGGCATCAAGACCGCTCTGTTTTTGATAGCATCTCGCGCCCAGTAGAAAAGGACTTGAAGCCCTTTTCTTGACAGATCACCCGACTGCGCGCGAGCCGCAAAGGCGGGCCTGGTTGCAGCTGTTGGCTGCCTTATTGCGGCTCGATCTTCGCGTCGCGGATCGCCTTGGCCCACTTGGCCGTTTCCAGCTTGCTGCGCTGGGCCAGGGCTTCAGACGTTCCGGGTTCGACCAGGAAGCCGATCGGCGCGAATTTTTCCTGCAGATCCTTGCTTTGCGCCGCGGCGTTGATGGCCTGGTTCAGTTTGGCAATGATGTCGGGCGGTGTGCCGGCCGGTGCAAACATGGCGAAGTAGGCGATCAGCTCGTAGTCCTTCAGGCCCAGCGCTTCGTTGACCGTTGGCAGTTCCGGAACCGCGGGTGAACGTTTGCTGGAAGTCACCGCCAGGCCGCGGACCTTGCCGCCCTTGACCTGCGGGAGCATGACGGCAAAGTCGGCCGTGAACATCATCACCTGGCCGCCAATGAGATCGGTCATGGCTGCAGGGCCGCTTTTGTAAGGCACGTTGGTCATCTGGATACCGGCCATGCCGGCCATCATTTCAGACGACACCAGTTGCGAGGTGCTGGCGCTGGCAAAGGTGACATGGCCCGGTTTGGCCTTGGCGATGTCGACGAATTCGCGCAGGTTTTTGGCCGGCACATCATTGTTGACGGCCACGATCAGCGGCACCGAACCCATGTAACCCAGCGGTGCAAAGGCCGTGTCCTGGTCGTAGGGGAGCTTTTTCATCAGGCTCTTGAGCGCCGCGTTGGTGCTGTTGGTTCCGATCAGGATGGTGTAGCCGTCGGGTGCAGACTTGGCCACAGCATCGGCCCCCAGCATGCCGTTGACGCCAGCCTTGTTCTCGACCACGATGGTCTGCCCCAGCGCTTCCGACATCTTGGCCG
This sequence comes from Polaromonas sp., assembly GCF_029945685.1. GTDB lineage: Bacteria > Pseudomonadota > Gammaproteobacteria > Burkholderiales > Burkholderiaceae_C > Polaromonas. The sequence goes on from NZ_JAQSDA010000020.1 coordinate 638,495, forward strand.
CGAAAGCGCGACCGATCTGGTCGGTGGCGCTGCCGGCGGCAAAGGGCACGATGGCCTTGATCGGCTTGTTCGGATAGGCCTGGCCAAACGCGGCCAGGGAAAAACTGGCCGCAGCCGCGAAAAGAATCGACTTGTACTTCATGTTGATGTCTCCTGTTTTAAAAAATTGTGGAATACGCTAGCTTATTCGATGACCATGCCCAGAATGGCGGAGCTCAGGCACTTGCCATGGGCGTCCAGTGCCAGGGACCGGGTCACCCCCCCGCCCAGCGCGTCGTGCAGCACGAAGTTCAGGGCGCCCAGATGCGGCACCACATAACGCTCGACCTCGCCCTTGACGGTGTCTGCGTAGTAGGCACGCACGCGTTCCGCCGTCACGGCGCGCTCGATCGCCGGGAAGTCCTTGAGGTCGTAGGCGATCACGGAAATGATGGACCGGTTTCCCTTGTCACCGGTACGGGTGTGGGCGATGTCGCGCAATATCATTTTTCAAAGTTCCAGCATGGTGATTGTTGTCTGAACCAGGTCGCGCGGAACCAGGGTTGACGCCGCGGCGATCACCTCGCGAACCGACTTCGTGACACCACCGCCGCCAGCCGGCCCGTTCAGGTACATGGCCTCGACCTCGTTGGCCACCCGTTCCGCGTCTTTCAGGGTGGCCACACGCAGGGCCACACGCGCCCGGACTTCATAAGGCGTGTGGCCCGCGGACAGGGTCTCGCCATGCATGGCGTTGACCCCGATGAGTTCATAACGGCTGTCGAGCGCCTCGATGTCCGAGGCCTCCAGCCGCTGCTTCAGCACGTCCAGCGCCAGCCGGCCCCGCGCCTCGGCTCCCAGGCCCGCATAGGAGATCTGCCCCTCCCCGATGAAGCCGTCACGGTAACCCACGGTCACCTTCAGCGTCGCAGGTCGCTGATGGCCGTTGGCGCCCTCGATCCGCACGCGGTCGGGGCCCACCTGGGTCAGCGTCACCTTGGAAAAGTCCGCCACCACATCGGGCTGCAGGTAGCTGGCGGGGTTTTCGATTTCGTACAGCAGCTGCGCGGTGCAGGTGGCGGTGGTGACGCAGCCGCCCGAACCGGCCACCTTGGTGATGACGGCGAGACCGTCGGCCGACACTTCGGCCAGCGGAAAACCCAGATTTGCCAGATCAGGCACATCGCGGTAACCGGGGTCGGCAAAATACCCGCCGGTCACCTGCCCGGCACATTCCAGCAGATGGCCCACGACCGTGCCCTGGCCCATCTTCTGCCAGTCCGACATGGACCAGTCAAACTCATGAATGAGCGGCGCAAGAAACAGGGCCGGGTCGGCCACACGCCCGGTGATCACCACGTCCGCGCCCAGCCGCAGCGCCCGCACCAGGGCCTCGGCGCCGAGATAGGCATTCGCCGACAACACGTCGCTGCCCAGCGACGGCAGCGGTGCGCCGCTTTCCAGCAGGGTCAGGTCCTGGTCCTGAATGCCGGGCAACACGTCGTCGCCCTGCACCACCGCCACCTTCAGGCGGTCCAGACCCAGCTCGCGCGCGATCCGGATCACTTCCGCGCCCGCCGCTTGCGGGTTGGCGGCCCCCATGTTGGTGATGATCTTCACGCCCCTGCCGGCGCAGGCCAGCAGCACCGCCTCCATGCGGTCCCGCAGCAGGGGGTCGAAGCCCAGGCGCGCGTCCTTGCTGCGCTCCAGCTGCGCCAGGGCGATGGTACGTTCGGCCAGGCACTCGAACACCAGGTAGTCGAGGTCGCCCTTTTCCGCCAGCTCCACGGCGGGGGGGATGCGGTCCCCCGAGTAGCCGGCGCCGGCGCCAATGCGGATGGTTTTCATGAAGGGACTTTCACAGGGAACGCGATGTTGATGCAGGTGTTCGGTCAGGTCACGCCAGAAGGACTGTGCGGACTATGGCGCAAGCCGGGCCGCCTGTGAATTCGAAATTCCGGATGAGACTCAAAGGAAATCCAGATCAATCGGAATCCATGGTCCCGGCGGGCACGCGGCATCCTTGGGTATTATCCGCACGGATGAACCTGTCCACACGTCAACTGCGTGCTTTCCTGGCGCTGGCTGACCTGCGCAGCTTCACACGTGCCGCCGGGCAGATGCATCTGTCCCAGCCCGCCTTCAGTTCACTGATCCGTTCGCTGGAAGACACGCTGGCCGCCCGGCTGTTTGACCGCGACACGCGCAAGGTCGACCTGACCGCAGCCGGCCGGCGCTTTGAACGCGCCGCGCGCGAGGTGGTGTCCCACTTCGACGATGTCATGGGCAGCGTCTGCCGCGACCTCAGCATCGTGGACCGCGTGGCGGTGGCCGGCATCCCTTCGCTGTGCGCGCGCTTCCTGCCGGTGGTGGTCGCCGACTATCGGCGCAAACACCCGGCCATCGACATTGAGGTGGTCGATGCGCTGCCCCAGCCCTGTGTGGACCTGGTGCGGGAAGGCAAGGTCGACCTGGCCCTGTCCACCATCGACGCGAAAGACGCCGACATTCACAAGGAGCTGCTGTGCCTGGACCGCTTCTACGTTGTCTGCAGGAAAGACCACGCGCTCGCCGGCAAGGTGGCCGTCACGATTGAGGAGCTGGTTCAGTTCCCGTTCATCCACTTCACGACGACCACCCGCCTGCGCCGCCAGATCGACGCGGCCCTGCTGCCACACAAACCCAACACGGTGATGGAAGTCGAACGGCTGGAGGCGGTGCGCGGCATGGTGGAAAGCGGGGTCGGTATCAGCCTGGTGCCCAGCCTGACACTGTCGCACTTCAACAGCAGCCAGCTCGCCATCAAGCCGCTGGCCGGGCCCGGCATCGTGCGCGAAGTCTTCTTGCTGAGGGCGCAAGGACGCGTGCCCTCCGCCGCTGCCGATGCCCTGGCCGACCCCATCAAACGGCAGATGCGCTTGCTGCTGCAGCCCGGCAGCCTTGAGCTCAACCATGAAAAACTGGCCGCTCTGGTGCCAGACCTGAAAGATGATGCCCCTCCGACCTCAGCGGCGGCATCGTAGCCACCCCGCTGCTGCCTGTTTTCTGGGCAGGCCCTGCAGAACCAGCGCTGGCGCGGCATTTGAGAGTTGTTCAGGCTCTTATCCACAACCTAAGCAACAGGGGGTGGGGGTAACTCTGCAGGGCACCAGTTGTTTCACCGCAAATCAATCCTGCACCGGCCTGAGGGTTGGTCCATCCGGTCCGCTCCTGTTTTAATAGCGCCTTGCGCTTGCGGCATAAGGGCAGGAGGCATGTTTATCCATAAGTCCACGGAATTGTCAGTTTGGGGTGCAGGGGCGATGAGTAAAAACCCCTCTGAGACAACTTGTCGCATAGCGATCAACAGCCACTTGAGAAAACCCCGGAGGGCGCAAAACGAGCCCGCTACTCGGTCTCGAGCATGATTTCGTTGCGGCGGAACATGGGCAATGTCCAGGGCGGGTTGTAGCGTGCCAGCTGAGGGCTGCCAGTGGTCCTGATTTTTTGCGCAGCCAGCCATGCCACCAGCTCATCAGTGCGCTGCTGGATTCCGGCTTCGGTGTTGAAACCTGAATAGCTCAGCACGGCCCAGGTTTTGGCGGGCACTTCACGCAGTTGCACGGCCGGATTGCCGGGCTTGGGCAGGGTGTTCAGTGTGTAGGCGCTGGGCATCACAAAATGCACCCGCCAGCGCTTGGCACCCTGCATGGCCTGGGGCGCCTGACTGACCTTGCCGGATTCGGGCAAGGGCTCCAGGGCCACAGGCGCTGTCATGGCGATTTTCTGCGACGCCTGCTTGACGGGCTCCATCGTCACAGGTGCAGTCATCGAAATTTTTTCCGGGCCCTGGGCGGGTGTCGAACCTGCGGACATGTTGTTTCCGAAGATGTAGTCAGCAATGGCCCGAAAACCTTTGCCTGAAGCCGCATCCATGTCGCCGTCGACAAAGGTTTCTGCCACGATGAAGGACGGGTAGCGGCGCAACTCGATGTGCTCATGCCTGGACAACAGTTCAAATTTGGGTTCTTCAGTGGCCATGGCAGGAAATCCAGACAGCCCAAAGGCCAGAAAAATGGTGAATTGAATGAGGCGTTTCAAAAGGGCAGGTTCAGCATCTTCTGCTTTTGGTGACTCGTCGCCATCGGTTTTTTGACCAGTGGCGCTGGGTGTCTGCTTGGGCCGGCACATCTGTTCGCCATCCCATTGCTGGCCGCACCAGCAACGTCCATCCGTGTCAATCAGGCAGGTGCCCGTGCCGCAGCAGCGTGTGTCTTCCATGGTGCTGCTACTTTGCTGGCAAGTGATGAGGGAAAGTGATGAGGGAAATAGTACCTTTCAGCGCTGCTTTTTCGCTGGTGAGGTCCGGCAAGACGGCTGGCTGTAGGGTTTTGCGCGACCGTTCTCCTCTTTGTGAAGGTCATCCTGCACCAGACAGTCACACCCCTTCCATCATGGACGCCATAACCAGCACGAAAGCAAACCGAAACAACTGGTTCTGCTCGGGCAGCGCGCCCGGGCTGGATCACACCGCCGATGACCCCTCGCAGGCGTACCTGCGGTATTCCCTTGGACTGCTTGATTTGCCTGCCTGTTTGGGCGTTAATGACGATTCATCGCTTGTTTGGCAGAGTTCGGGTTTTGGCTTGTTTCGAGAGCCGACTCACGTCAACGCAGGAAAAGAGCGAGGAGAACAAACAGGCCCCCTTCTTTCGCAAAGGGAGATCCTGCCGTGGCTTCAGGAGATTTTTTCAATGAGCATGCCGTCGGTACAACCCGCGAAAAACTGGAGCGACAAACGCTGGTTGTGGCTTTTCAGTCCGGCCGTCCCTGTGGCGTTCACCGGATCATTGGCCGCATTTGCCTGGAGCGGGCAATGGTGGTGCCTTCTGTTTGCACCCGTCTTCGTCCATCTGCTCATGCCCCTGCTCGATGTGGTGTTTGGAGAAGACTTCAGCAACCCACCCGAGTCCGAAGTTGCACAACTCGAGCAGGATGTCTACTACCGCGCACTGGTCTGGGCCTATGTGCCGTTCCAGATTGCCGGAACGGTGTTTGGCGCGTGGCTGGCGACGACGCAGGCCCTGCCTTGGTACGCCTTTGCGGCATTGGTGCTGTCCGTGGGCTCCTTCAACGGCATCGGCATTGCCACCGCGCATGAACTGGGGCACAAAAAGGAGGCGCTGGACCGCTGGCTGGCAAAGATCGCGCTGGCGCCCACCCTGTATGGGCACTTCTATGTGGAACACAACCGCGGCCACCACAAACGGGTGGCCACCCCGCAAGACCCGGCCAGTTCACGCATGGGCGAAAGCTTCTGGGCCTTCCTGCCGCGCACGGTGCTGGGCAGTCTGCGGTCTGCCTGGGACATCGAGCGCGAACGCCTGAACCGGCAGGGCAAAAGCGTGTGGAGTATCGACAACGACAACCTTCAGGCCTGGGCGTCAAGTCTTGTCCTTTACGGCTGTCTGGCGGGTTGGTTGGGATGGCCGGTGCTGCTTTTCCTGGTGCTGCAAGGCGTTTACGGCGCGTCCATGCTGGAGGTCGTGAACTATGTTGAGCACTACGGGCTGCTGCGCGAGAAAGACAGATCCAACCGCTATGTGCGCTGCCAACCGGCGCACTCCTGGAACAGCAACCACATTGTCGGCAACGTCCTGCTGTATCACTTGCAGCGGCACTCGGACCACCACGCCCACCCCGCACGGCGGTACCAGGCGCTCCGGCATTTTGATGCGGCACCCCAATTGCCCGCAGGTTATGCCACCATGATCACGGCGGCCTACTTTCCACCCCTGTGGTTTGCCTTGATGGACCATCGTGTGGTGGCGCACTACGCGGGAGACCTGAGCAAAATCAACATGCAGCCGTCGGCACGGCAGAAGATTTTCCAGCGCTGGCACACCGCGAAAACCGCACAGCAGGACACCGCCACTTGAATTCCGACACGATAGCCCGGGCACGTGCTGGCTGGCCCCCGTGATGGGCGCCACCCGGATGGCAGCCACTCAAAGAGCCTGATGCCCTCAGGCGCTGCGCGCCACGCCGCAGACCAGCTCGCCCGCATCGTTGCCTGGCACCGCACGTTCGTTCTTGGCCTGCGCCACTTCCATGTCGCGCGGCAGCACCACGCCGTTTTTCACGGCCAGCACCTCGGCCATCACGCTGACGGCGATTTCGGGTGGTGTCTTGCTGCCGATGTAGATGCCGATGGGGCCGCGCAGGCGGGCCAGCGCGGCTTCGTTGAGGCCGAAGTGTTCGGCCATGCGCTGGTGGCGCGCCTCGTTGTTGCGGCGCGAGCCGATGGCGCCGACGTAAAACGCGTCGGTGGCCAGGGCTTCGAGCAGCGCCAGGTCGTCGAGCTTGGGGTCGTGCGTGAGTGCGATCACGCAGCTGCGCCGGTCCGGCTTGAAGCCGATCACCACGTCGTCCGGCATCTCGCTGAGCACCTTGGCGCCCACAACCGACCAGGCGCTGCGGTACTCCTCGCGCGGGTCGCACACGGTGACGGCGAAACCGCTGAACAGGGCCATGGTGGCGAGGTATTCGGTGAGCTGGCCCGCGCCTATGAGCAACATGCGGTACTCGGGCCCAAAGGTGTTGACCAGTTCGACCGACGACACGCTGAGCTCGGCCGGGGCCCTGGCCGTGGCGAGCGTCACCGCACCGTCGCTCAGGTGCACCGTGCGCTGCATCAGCTGGCCGGCCTCCAGCGCCTGCACCAGCTGCGCCAGCGCGGCGGCGTCGGGGTCGTATTCCAGCAGCAGTTCCAGCGTGCCGCCACAGGGCAGGCCGAAGCGGTGGGCTTCGTCGGCGGTGATGCCGTATTTGACAAAGGTCGGCGGCCCCAAGGGAATGGTGTTGCCACCGCCCTGCGCGGACGCCGACGCCGACGCATAGGCCTGGGTGTGGCGGTAGATCAGGTCGTCTTCAATACAGCCGCCGGAGACCGATCCGACCACCGCGCCGTCTTCACACAGCGCCATGATGGAGCCGACCGGCCGCGGTGACGAACCCCAGGTGCGCACCACGGTGGCCAGCAAGGCGCGCTTGCCCGCTGTGCGCCAGTCGCGCAAGGTGCGCAGAACCATCACATCGAGGTTTTCCATGGTTTTTCCTTTCCCGTCTGCGGCAGGCGCCGCTTAACGCGCCAGCCAGACCGCGCCGGCAACCAGCACTGCGGCGCCCACGATCCATACCCAAAGCGGGATGGCCGGGCCGGCGGCCGGCTCCGTGCTGACATCGCCCATGACCATTTTGGCCGCATAACTTTCGGGGTGCTGGCGCTGCATTTCCTCGTCAAAACGCTTGAAAAAATCTTCAGCCATGGACTTGGCGGCGCCGTCGATCAGGCGCTGCCCGAGCTGGGCCACCTTGCCGCCGACCGAGGCATGCACGGTGTAGGAGAGTTCGCACCCGTCAACATGGGGCGACAGCGTGACTGCGGCACTGCCCTTGCCGAAACCGGCCACGCCGCCCTGCCCGTCAAACGACAGTTTGTAACTGGCCGGCGGGTTGATGTCGGTGAGCGTGATCTTGCCGGTGAACTTGGCCGACACCGGGCCGATCTTCAGCGCCATGGCAATGGCGTACTGGTTCTCGCCGGTGGGTTCCACCTTGTCGCAGCCCGGAATGCAGGCCTTGAGCACGGCGGGGTCGTTCAGCGCGTCCCAGGCCTGTTGTTGTGTCACCGCCAACTGGCGGCTTCCTTGCATGTCCATGTGTTCTCCCTTTTGGTATCAGTGTGAGTTGCCGGTATGTGATTTCGGCTTATTTCTTCATCAGAGTCGCCAGGCTGGCGGCCAGTTCCTCGAGCTTGGCCAGATTGTGAACGGCCAGCATGCCGTGCGCGTGGGCATGCAACACGGCGGCCCCGCGCGCCAGCGGCGCGTAGCCGTCAAAACGCAGCAAGGGGTTGAGCCACAACAGGCGGCGGCTGCGCCGGCGCAGCCAGGCCAGTTCGCGGGCCAGGTCGGACGGCTCACCGGTGTCCAGCCCGTCGGTGATGACCAGGACGATGGTGCGCCGGCCGACCAGGCGGCGCGCATGCCGCTCGCGCAAGGTGGCCAGCGAGGCGCCGAGTTGGGTGCCGCCGGCAAAGTCTTCAATCGCCAGGCTGGCGTGGGCCAGCATCTCGTCGGTGTCGGCCTGGCGGAAGGCCGGCGTCAGGTCGGTCAGGTGCATGCCGAAAGCAAACACATCGCGGTGCGGGTGACGCCGCGTGGCCGCGTGCAGAAAGGCCAGCAGCAAGCGCGCGTAACGCTCCATGGAGCCGGACACATCGACCAGCACAAGCAAAGGCAGGGCCTGCTCGCGCCGCTGCATGCGCGGCAGGTGCATCAGCTCGCCGCCCGTTCGCGCGGCCTGGTGCATCACGCCCGGCCAGTGCATGCGCGCGCCACTGGCGGCGGGCCGGCTGCGCCGCGAGGCAAACATCGGCAGCGGCAGCTTGATGTCGCGCGCCAGCCGCTCGACCAGCCGGTACTCGGTGGCCGACAGCGCGTTGAAGTCGGCATGCTGCAGGCGGGCGATGTCGCTGGCGGTCATGGCGGCGTCAAACTCGACCTTCTGGTCTTCGGTACTGGGTTTGGCCTGCTGGCCGAACGCCTTTTGCGGTGCCAGCGCCTCGCGCACCCGCGGCCGTCGCTTGCTGGGCTCGGCCTTGCCTTCGGCGCTGGGCAGCAGCTGGGCCAGCAGCTTGTTGGCGACTTTCGGGTCCTGGAAATACACGTCGAACAGTTCGCGGAACACCAGCCGGTCCTGCTCACGGCTGACCATCACGGCTTCAAAGGCGGCGCTCAGGTCTTCCCTTTCGCTGATGCCGACGGCAAGTGCGGCTTCCTTGGCCAGGGCGATACGCTGGCTGTCCACCTTGACACCGGCGCGGCGCAGGGCGCGGCCGAAGCCGGCGATGTTATCGGCGAGTTTGCCCGCTCTGGCATCACCGAGGAGCATGGAGAGCCCTCACCCTAGCCCTCTCCCAGGGGGAGAGGGAACAAGAACAGGGGCCCGCCCCCCTCTCCCTCTGGGAGAGGGTTGGGGTGAGGGCTGCCCGCCGTTGAGCGGGTTCAAGCAGGCTCCACCGTCTCATCGGGCTTCAACAATTCAACAGCCAGCTCATGCGTAAGCGCGGCCACGTCTTCGCGCTGCTTGAACAAAATGCCGGCGGTGTCGGCCACCACTTCCGGGTCCACCACCAGCGTGTCCAGCGCTACCAGCGCCTTCGCCCACTCGACACTTTCGGCGATGCCGGGCGCGCGCTGGAAGGCATTGCCGAAGGGCGAGCGGCGCAACCGGTCCACAAAACCGGCTACCTGGGCCGAGAGCTGTTCGCCCGCCTCGGGCACCTGGGCGCGGATGATGGCCAGTTCGCGGTCGCGGTCAGGGTAATCGAGCCAGTGGTAGAGGCAACGCCGCTTGACCGCGTCGTTGAGTTCACGCGTGCGGTTGCTGGTGAGAATAGTCACCGGCGTCACCTCGGCGCGCACCGTGCCGATTTCCGGAATGCTGACCTGGTACTCGCCGAGGTACTCGAGCAGAAAGGCCTCAAAAGGCTCGTCGGCGCGGTCCACCTCGTCGATCAGCAGCACCGCGCCCGGCGCCGGGGTTTGCAGCGCCTGCAGCAGCGGTCGGCGTATCAGGTAGCGGTCCTGGTAGACCTCGCGTTCGACGTCGGCGGCATCGCCGTGGCCTTCGACCGCACGCATGTGCAGCAGCTGGGCGGCGTAGTTCCACTCGTAGAGGGCTTCGCGCTGCTCCAGCCCGTCGTAACACTGCAGGCGAATCAGCTGGCGCTGCAGCGCCAGCGCCAGGGCCTTGGCCAGCTCGGTCTTGCCGACGCCGGGCTCGCCTTCGAGCAGCAGCGGGCGCTGCAGCTTGAGCGCGAGAAACACTGCCGTGGCCAGCCGCCGGTCGGCAAAGTAACCAGCACCCTGCAGCGCCAGGGCCAGTGCATCAATCGTGGGAAAAGGTGTCATCGGATCAGTGTACCTGTTGCTATCTATTCAATAGCTGCTTGCGCCCGTCCATCAAGGGCGGGAGGCCTAAAAGGCCCAAAAGTCCCAAAGAGCCTGAAAGACTTCAGGACTTCAAAAACCGCAGAGGCCCGGTGCCGGGGCGACACCGGGTCAGCCAGCCGGTCAGGCCAGCGCCTTCGCCACGCCGCGCTGGGTCTGCACGCTGATCAGGTTGGCGCGGTAAGCCGCCGTCGCGTGGATGTCGCTGTTGAGGTCGGTCGCGTCAATCTTCACCGCTGCCGCCGCTTCGGGCGTGAAGCTCTTGCTCAGCGCCGCTTCCAGCCCCGCGTGGCGAAACACGCCGCTGGAGGCGCCGGTGACAGCCACACGCACACCCGCATCGAACTGCGCCACAAACACGCCGACCAGCGCAAAACGCGAGGCCGACTGCTTGAACTTCATGTAGGCCGCGCGCTTCGGGATGGGGAAGCTGATCGCGGTGATCAGCTCGCCCTCTTCCAGTGCGGTGGCGAACATGCCGAGGAAAAAGTCGTCGGCAGCAATCTTGCGCTTGGTGGTGTGGATGGTCGCGCCCAGCGCCAGCACCGCACTCGGGTAACAGGCAGAAGGGTCGTTGTTGGCGACCGAGCCGCCCAGCGTGCCCATGGCGCGAACCTGGCGGTCGCCGATGTTGGCGGCCAGCTCGGCCAGCGCCGGCAGCGCTGCTTTCAGCTCGGCGTTGTTGGCCACGTCGATGTGGCGCGTCATCGCCCCGATGACAAAGCTGTTGCCTTCGCGCTTGATGCTGCTCAGCTCCTTGATGCCGCTGAGGTCCACCAGCTGGTCCGGGCTGGACAGGCGCAGTTTCATCGACGCCAGCAGGGTCTGTCCGCCGGCCAGGGCTTTGGCGCCGTCGGCGGTGAGCTGCGCGGCGGCAGCCAGGGAGGTGGGTCGTTCCAGGGTGAAGGGGTACATGGTGGTTTTCTCCTTGGAGGGTTCAGTGTTTGGCGGACTGGATGGCTTCCCAGACGCGGCTGGGGGAGGCCGGCATGTCGAAGTCGATCACGCCGAGCGGCTTGAGGGCGTCAAGCACGGCATTGATCACCGCTGGCGGCGAGCCGATGGCACCGGCCTCGCCGCAGCCCTTGGCGCCCAGCGGGTTGTGGCTGCAGGGTGTGCACAAGGTGTCCAGCGTGAAGTTGGGCATGTCGTCGGCACGCGGCAGGGTGTAGTCCATCATCGAGCCGGTCAGCAACTGGCCGGACTCGAGGTCATACACGCAGTTTTCCAGCAGCGCCTGACCGATGCCCTGCACCAGCCCGCCATGCACCTGGCCCTCGACAATCATGGGGTTGATGATGTTGCCGAAATCGTCCACCGCGGTGAAACGATCGACCCGCACCTGTCCGGTGGCCGGATCCACCTCGACCTCGCAGATGTAGGTACCAGCCGGGAAGGTGAAGTTGGTCGGGTCGTAAAACGCGGTTTCGTTCAGGCCCGGCTCCAGCTTGTCGAGCGGGTAGTTGTGCGGCACATAGGCCGTCAGCGCCACCTGGCCGAAGGTCACCTTCTTGTCGGTACCCTTGATGGTGAACTCACCGTTGGCAAACTCCACATCGGCATCGCTGGCCTCCATCAGGTGGGCGGCAATCTTTTTCGCCTTGGTCTCAATCTTGTCAAGCGCCTTCATGATGGCCGTGCCGCCGACCGACAGGGAACGCGAGCCATAGGTGCCCATGCCGAAAGGCACGCGCCCGGTGTCGCCGTGCACCACATCCACCTGGTCCACCGAAATACCCAGCCGCGCAGCCACGACCTGCGCAAACGTGGTCTCGTGCCCCTGGCCGTGGCTGTGCGAACCGGTGAACACCGTCACGCTGCCGGTCGGGTGCACCCGCACCTCGCCACATTCGAACAGGCCGGCACGCGCCCCGAGCGCACCGGCGATGTTGCTGGGCGCCAGGCCGCAGGCCTCGATGTAGCAGGAGTAACCCATGCCGCGCAGCAGGCCCTTGGCGGCCGATGCAGTTTTGCGCTGCGCAAAACCTGCCACATCCGCCAGTTCATTGCCGCGCTTGAGCAGGGCATGGAAGTCGCCCACGTCGTACTGCAGCGCCACCGGCGTCTGGTACGGAAAGTCTTTCACGAAGTTGCGGCGGCGGATCTCGTCCTGCGCCAGGCCCAGCTCCCAGCCGCAGCGTGAGACCAGGCGCTCGAGCAGGTAGGTGGCCTCGGGGCGACCCGCGCCGCGGTAGGCATCGACCGGGGCGGTGTTGGTGAACCAGGCATCGACCTCGACGTAGATCTGCGGGCAGGTGTACTGGCCGGCCAGCAAGGTCGCGTACAGAATGGTCGGCACGGCGGGTGCGAACGTGGACAGGTAGGCGCCCATGTTGGCGTCGGTGTGCACACGCATGGCCAGGAACTTGCCATCCTTGTCCATGGCCATTTCGGCATGGCTGGAATGGTCGCGGCCGTGCGCGTCGCTGACAAAAGCCTCGCTGCGCTCGGCCGTCCACTTGATGTTGCGGTTGAGTTTTTTGGACGCCCAGGTCAGGCACACGTCTTCGGCATACAAATAGATCTTGGAGCCGAAGCCGCCGCCGACGTCGGGGGCGATGACCCGCACCTTGTGTTCGGGCAGGCCCATCACAAAGGCCGTCAGAAGCAGGCGCTCGACGTGCGGGTTCTGGTTGGACACATACAGCACGTACTCGTCGGTCGCGCGGCTGTAGGAGCCGATCACGGCGCGCGGCTCCATCGCATTCGGGATCAGCCGGTTGTTGGTCAGGTCCAGCTTGGTCACATGGGCGGCGGTGGCGAAAACCGCATCCACCTGGCCCTTGTCGCCGATGGCCCATTTGTAGCAATGGTTGTCGGGCGCGGCCTCATGCAGGGCGGTGGCCTTGGCGGCGTCGGTGACACGCACCACCGCGCTCAGCACCTCGTAGTCGACCTCAACCAGCTCGGCGGCGTTCTTCGCCTGCTCCAGCGTTTCGGCCACCACCATGGCCACATGGTCACCGACATAACGCACCTTGCCCTGGGCCAGGATGGGGTGCGGCGGCTCCTTCATCGGGTTGCCGTCGGTGCTGGTGATCAGCCAGCCGCAAGGCAGCCCGTTGATCTTGTCGGCCGCCACGTCCTCGCCAACAAACACATCAAGCACACCGGGCGCGGCCTTGGCGGCGGCGGTGTTGATGCTGTTGATCTTCGCGTGGGCATGCGGGGAACGCACGAACACCGCGTAACTCTGGTTGGCCAGCGTGATGTCGTCGGTGTATTGCCCGCCGCCGGTGAGAAAGCGGTAGTCTTCCTTGCGGCGGACGGAGGTGCCAATGTTTGGCAGGTTGACGAAGTCGGATGCACCCATGTGTGTACTCCTGAAAATTTGGAAAGAAACGGTTGGCAGGGTTGCCGGCGGCTCGCCCGACAGCGGCGCCGGAAAAAAGGGGTCGGCGCGGCGGTTCAGCTCGCCATGGCAGCAGCGCCCTGCTGCACCGCCTTGACGATGTTCTGGTAGCCGGTGCAGCGGCAGATGTTGCCTTCGAGCAGCTCGCGAATTTCGCCTTCGCTGGCCTGGGGGTGGTGCTTGCACAGGTCCACGGCACTCATGACCATGCCGGTGGTGCAGAAGCCGCATTGCAGACCGTGGCATTCCTTGAAAGCCGCCTGCATCGGATGCATGGTGCCGTCGGCAGCCGCCAGGCCTTCGATGGTGGTGATGTCAGCGCCCTCGGCCTGGGCGGCCAGGATGTTGCAGGACTTCACGGCGCGCCCGTTCATGATGACCGTGCAGGCACCGCACTGGGCGGTGTCACAGCCGACATGGGTGCCGGTCATCTTGAGCTGCTCGCGCAGCACCTGGACCAGCAGGGTGTTGGGCGGGGTTTCCACACTTTTGGCTTTGCCGTTGACTTTGAATTGAACTTGCATGCGCTTGTCTCCAGTGGGCTGTTTTTGTGACGACGGGTTGGGCTACGGACGGAACAAGGATCATTGTTGAAGTGGCGACCCCGCCGGGGCCTAGGTTAAACCCTAGGACCTTGCCAAAGCCCGGTTAAATTCTCAAAATGGAACAGTTGGTGGCCGACCGCCAGCGCGGTTGCGCCGGGTCTGATACGCTGCAGCCACCGCGGGCATCCTCCCGCAGCCAGCCGCCGTTCACGAGCATTGCCACCTCATGCTGACCGTCCTTCCCACCTCCTCCGAGCAACGCCTGCAACAGATCGCACAAGCGCGCCAGGCGGTGCTGCGCGACGGCCAGAGCGTGTCTGGCACGCATACCGAATCGTGGATAGAACGCTCCTGGAAACGCTGCCTGGCCAGCGGCAAGAGGCCGGAGCAGGAGGTCAGTTTCGACCTGCTGTCGCCGCAGGCGCTGCGCCGCACCGAAGAAGCCAACCACGTGCTGGTGCAGGCGGCCCGCCCGGTCCTGGAAAAGCTGGGGGCGGCGATTGCCAGCACGCGTTACTTCGCCATCCTGACCAACGCGCAGGGCGTGGTGGTCGACGTCAATGGCGCCATCGACCGGCGTGACCGGCGCGCCGACCTGATCACCCGCATTGGCGTGGATTTGTCCGAGGACAGCGTGGGCACCACCGCCATAGGCGCGGCGCTGACCGAGCTGCAGCCGGTCTGGCTGCACCGCGGGGAGCATTTTTTCAGTGCCAACTCCGCCTACAGCTGCGCCGGGGCACCCCTGTTCGGACCGGACGGCCGCTGCGCCGGCATGCTGGACCTGACGGGTGTGGACACCGTTGAGCGCCCCGAACTCAAACACCTGGTGGTGCAGTCGGCGCGCAGCATCGAAAACGCCCTGATGCAGAGCCGCCCGCACGATCTGCTGATACGGCTGAACTGGTCCGGCCACAGCCTGGGCGAAGACAGCGACGGCCTGGTCAGCCTGGACCCGGACGGCTGGGTACTGGGGGCCAACCCCGCGGCACGCCAAATGGTGCCGGCGCTGCAGGCCGGCAGCCCGCCGGCCGTGCATTGCAGCGAGCTGTTTGCCCTGCCTTACGAAATGCTGTTCGATGCCGCCAGGAGCGACGCCGCGGGCATCCCCCAGGCCATGGAAGTGCCCCTGTGGTCGGGACTGCGCCTGCACGTGCTGCCGCTGCTGCGCGGCCGTGCGGTCGCACCCGGTCGGTTCAGCGGCCCGGCGCCGGCAGGGCCGGCCCTGGCGCTCAAGGATGTTGAAACGGCGCTGATCCGCAAGGCGGTCAATGAAGCCCGCGGCAACGTCATGAAAGCGGCGCGGGCACTCGGCATCAGCCGCGCCACGGTCTACCGCCGTCTGGGCGGCAAATCCAGGTAGTCAGTGCTTGTGGTCCATGGCAGCGGGCTTGCCCGATGCCGGAACGGTCGCACCCGGCGCCGAGGCGGCCACCGGCAGTTTCAGCTCGACCTTGCTCTCCTGGCCCCCGGCGTCCTTGAACGTCAAGGTCAGCGGCACGGTGCTGCCCTTGGGCAGGGCCTGCCTGAGTTCCATCAGCATCAAGTGGTAGCCGCCGGGCTTGAGCTGCACGGTGGTTCCGGCCGGCAGGTCCAGCGCGGGGACGGCGCGCATGCGCATGATGTCGCCTTCCATCTTCATCTCGTGGACTTCGGCCACGCCGGCCACCGGAGAGGACGCGCCCACCAGCCTGGCGCCGTCTTTGGCCGTGATGCTCATGAAGGCGCCGGTGCCCGACTGGCCCGGCACGGCGGCGCGCACCCAGGCGTCCTTGACCTCGACCGTCTGGGCGAACACAGCGCCAGCGGAAAGTACCAGCAAGGCGGCAATAACGTTTGTTTTCATGGATAGCTTTCGTTAATAAAAGAGATGAATCGAAAAAACGTAGTCAGTGGTGGTGCTGTCCGGCCGCATCGGACCGGACATCGAGCAGCACGGCAGGTGATTTCAGGCCCAGGGTCGAGGTGCCGGTGGCCGGCAGCTCTGACCAGTCATTGCGGCCTGACGCGCAGGTTTGCAGCACCTTGAACCAGAGCGGACCCGCTTCGGCGGGCAACCTGCCGCGCAGCACAAACTCGTCGTAATGCGCATCCGCCAGGGCCGCCTCCTGGTTGGCCGCGCGCCAGCTGACCAAGGTCACCTCTTCCGTCACCCGCTTGCCGTGGCTGTCATAAGGCCTGGCCAGTTGGCCGAGCTGGGTGCTCACCGTCCAGCCGGCCTTGGGCATGGGCTTGGCGCCCTGAAAGCCTGGCGGCAACCGCACCTCCAGCCCGGTTGTGGCCGAGCCGGCACAACCGTGGCCGACACCGAACACCGCTTTGTAGGTACTGCCGGCCGGAGCCTGCCCCTCGGCCAGGGAAATATGGGAAAACGCCGGCACAGCGACCGTCACAGCTGCGCAAAGCGCTATGTTTTTAATAGCTGATAAAAATTTCATGGAAACCACACATTGAAATGAACACAAGCACGTGCGCCGTCAGGCCCACACGCAACCGGCCTCGTCAGAGGCGTTTTATTTCAAAGTGCAGGCGGGCCGCGGCTGAAGGGCAGCCCCGGCGAGGACGCCGAGCGGACGGCATCCTGGAAGACGGCACCCATCGCGGTGACGGGTGCAGGAAAGACACTGGCCTGGACGGCCGGCGGCAAACCGGGTCCGGCAGAGCCGCAGAGGTCGCAATGCGCGGCAGCCGGTGAAGACCCGTCACCGCCCGACAGGTCCCCGGCTGCAGAGGACGACCCGTTGCCGGCCACGCTGCATAGCCCCCCCAGCTTGCCGGTCCGAACTTCCTCGGCCAGCATGGACACGGGCGCCAGCAGCGCCGAAAAGACGGCCAGAAACCCCAGCCACGCGGCAAAGCGGGCCCACAGCGGGCGACAGGACGAGGTGGCGGACACGGCCCGATTATAGGGACCGCCGACGGCGGGGTTTCGCCCGCAGGGCTGGACGACGGTGCTTCACCGCGCCTATACTGCTACAAAATAAATAGCTGTCCGCGCCCGCCCTACAAGGGCCGGATGCCTTTTTTATGGACAATTTCCGGAAGGCTCCTGAGCAAGCCCCCATGCCACATGTTCCCTGACCACCTCGCTGCCATGTTCGCGCCGCGCCAGCAAGGCGCCGCGCAGGTTGCCCTCTGCACCGGCGCGCAGGGCATTGCCGAGCGCCACCGCGATGTTGCGCAGCCAGCGCTCGTGGCCGATGCGGCGGATGGCGCTGCCTTCGGTGTGGCGCAGGAATTCTTCTTCCGTCCAGGCAAACAGCGTCGTCAGCTGCTGACCGGTCAGGCCCTGGCGCTCGTCGAAGTCGGGCAAGGCACTGCGCTGGGCAAACTTGTTCCAGGGGCAGACCAACTGGCAATCGTCGCAGCCGTAGATGCGGTTGCCGATCAGCGGCCGCAGTTCCAGCGGAATCGGGCCCGCATGTTCAATCGTCAGGTAAGAGATGCAACGCCGTGCATCGAGCTTGTGCGGCGCCACAATGGCCTGTGTCGGGCAGATGCTGATGCAGGCGCTGCAGCTGCCGCAGTGGTCGCTGACGGGCTCGCTGGGCGGCAAGGCCAGATCGACATAAATCTCGCCGAGGAAAAACATGGACCCGGCCTCGCGGTTGAGCAGCAGCGTGTGTTTGCCGCGCCAGCCCTGGCCGCTGCGCGCCGCGAGTTCGGCCTCGAGCACCGGCGCCGAGTCGGTGAACACGCGGTGGCCCAGCGCCTGCACTTCGGTCTCGATGCGCTCACTGAGTTTTTGCAGGCGTGCCCGCATGATCTTGTGGTAGTCGCGTCCCCGCGCATACACCGACACGATCGCCTCGCCGGGCCGCTGCAGGCGCGCCAGCTCCGCAGCCTGCCACTGCCCCGGCTGCACGGGTGTGGATGCCGGCAGATAGTCCATGCGAGCGGTGATCACGCTGACGGTGCCGGGCACGAGTTCGGCCGGCCGCGCACGTTTGAGGCCGTGCGCCGCCATGTAAGTCATGTCACCATGAAAGCCCGCAGCCAGCCAGGCCGACAAGCCAGGCTCAGCCGATGAGAGATCCACACCCGCAATGCCAATTTGCGAAAATCCAAGCTCGCGCGCCCATGACTGAATTTGAGAAACGAATTGATGGCTATTGAAGATCACCGACACATTGTAAAAAGGATGGCCTGGGACAGCGAGGCCCAGACCCAGGCCTTTGCCGAAGCCCTGGCCGGGAAACTGCGCGCCAGTGCCACGGGCGCCAACGCATTGATTGAGCTGCATGGTGATCTGGGCGCCGGCAAAACCACACTGGCCCGCCACCTGCTCAAGGCCCTGGGCGTGATGGGCCGCGTCAAAAGCCCGACCTATGCGGTGGTGGAGCCCTACAGCGTGGCCGACCCGGCCACAGCGGACGGCGTCTTGTCCATCTGGCATTTTGATTTTTTCCGCTTCAACGATCCCGACGAGTGGGAAGAAGCCGGCTTTCGCGACATCTTCGCCAGCCCCGGCCTGAAACTGGTCGAGTGGCCCGAAAAAGCCGGCAACCACCTGCCGCCGGCGGATCTGGACATCCACATCGAGATGCTGGCCGACGAAACGCGCGCCGTCATACTCACCGCCCACACGGACGCCGGCGCGGCGCTGCTGCCATGAGCGACAAGCCTGACACCACTATCAGCCGACGCAGCGCGCTGCAGATGGGCAGCCTGGTCCTGCTGCTGGGCGTGCAGCAGATCGCGCGCGGCGCGACGATTCTGGCGGTGCGGGTCTGGCCGGCCAGGGACTACAGCCGCGTCACGATCGAGTCCGACACGGGACTGAAAACCAAAACCTACTTTATTGCCGAGCCGCCGCGCCTGGCGGTGGACATCGAAGGCATCGACCTGATTCCGGCGCTGCGCGAGCTGGTGGCCAAGGTCAAGCCCGACGACCCGAACATCTCCGGCATCCGGGTCGGACAGAACGCGCCGGGGGTGGTGCGTCTGGTCATCGACCTCAAGCAGCACATGCTGCCGCAGGTGTTCACCCTGCCGCCGGTCGCGGCTTACCAGCACCGGCTGGTGTTCGACCTCTACCCGACCCAGGTGCTGGACCCGCTGGAGGCCTTGATCGCCGAGCGGCTCAAGGACAAACCGGATCCGGGGGCCGCACCCGATGCCATCGGCGAACTGCTCGCGCGGCAGACGGCCCGGCCCGCCGCCGGCCATCCCGCCCCCACCCCTGCCGTCCCGCCGCCGCCGGTCGCGGCTGCGGACAGGAACCAGGCAGGCGGCGCCAACCCGCCCGTCGCCCAGGCGCCGCCCGAAAGTGTCGGCGCCGGCGCAGGCGGGCGCAACAAGACCGACCGCCTCATCATCGTGGCGCTGGACCCCGGCCACGGCGGCGAAGACCCGGGCGCCATCGGTCCCGGCGGCACACGCGAAAAAGACGTGGTGCTGCAGATCGCCCTGCGCCTGCGCGAACGCATCAACAAGATCCCGAACATGCGCGCCTTCCTCACCCGGGATGCCGATTTTTTTGTGCCGCTGCACGTGCGTGTGCAAAAGGCCCGGCGCGTACAGGCCGACCTGTTCATCAGCATCCATGCCGACGCCTTTTTCACGCCCCGGCCGCAGGGGGCCAGCGTGTTTGCGCTCAGCGAAAAAGGCGCGACCAGCAGCTCGGCGCGCTGGATGGCCGACAAGGAAAACTCCGCCGACCTGGTGGGCGGCGTCAACGTGAAGGCCAAGGACGCGCAGGTACAAAAAGCCCTGCTCGACATGAGCACAACCGCGCAGATCAACGACAGCCTCAAGCTGGGCGGCGCCATGCTCGGCGAGATCGGCAACGTCGGCAAGCTGCACAAGCCGCGCGTCGAGCAGGCCGGCTTTGCCGTGCTGAAGGCACCCGACATTCCAAGCGTGCTGGTGGAAACCGCCTTCATCAGCAACCCCGACGAAGAGGCCAAACTGCGCAGCGAGGCCTACCAGGTGCAGTTGGCCGATGCGCTGATGCGCGGCATCGGCAGCTACTTCGCCAAGAACCCGCCGTTGGCGCGCAACCGTCCGCTGTAGGCGCGCATACCCCCCCGCGCATTCACGCGGGGCCCTGACAGGCGGGCCGGGCCCTCTCCTACAGGGCGACATCGCCTGCGGGCTTATGCTGAAGGTACAGGTGGCAGAGCTTCATCTCAAGCCTCATGCGACATCCCTGGACTTTACGAAGGTGAACATGATGAAAACGAAATTCTTGATGGCGGTTGCCGCAGCTTCCCTGATTGCCTTGACCGGTTGCGGCACCAATCCGACGAACGCACAGATCGGCACCGCTACTGGCGCGGTACTCGGTGGTGCGGCAGGCAGCGCTCTCGGCGGCGGCACACTGGGCACCGTGGGCGGCGCAGCAGCCGGTGCCTTGATCGGCAACGAAGTCGGCAAGCGCCAGGATCAGAAGCGCTAAGACGATTCAGGTCGTCCTTAGCAGACAAGCGGACATCAAGCGTCACGCTGCGCCTGCGGTCCGCAGTGGACAGTAGGCGTAACTCCCCACTCCCTCCCCCCACCTCTCCCTCGCCCCGCTGGGCGATGGAGGGGTGCTTCATTTGGCCGCGTGTGCTGCGCTCACGTGCAAACATGTCGGCCATCTGACTCCGACATGACGCGCTACGCGCGTCATGTCCCCCGAACCCGATCCCGATCCCGCACCCGTATTTGTTCCCCCACCCGTCGGGCTGGGCCGAGGAGCGCAGGCAAAAGCGGATCAGGGCTCGCGATTGTCTGAGCCGAAGCCGAGTTCGAGCGAGACCCCGCTTTTACCGAGCACCGCAGGTTGCCCCGAAGCGCAGTGCCGGGGACCCAGACCATCGGGTCGCCTTTTCTTTGCTTCCTTTCTTTTGGCGACGCAAAAGAAAGGGAGTCGCCCGCCGGGGCGAGTCCCGGCTTGTTGGAAGACCCTCTGAAGCGCAAGCTTGCCAATGCTTCGACAAGCTCAGCCAGAGGGAACTTGCGCTCAAGCTTGAAGCCAAGCGGCATGGCGCCGCTGGCCGAATCAAACCGGATAGATCAGCGAGTTGAGAATCATCTCGCTGTCGTACACACACAGGCGGCGCCTGAACTTCAGGCCCTCGCCCGTCCGCACGACCTCATCGACATAACGCCCCACGTTGTAGACCTCGCTGACACCTGCCGGCCTGGTGCGAAACACCGCGTAGTTCGCCTGCGACGTGATGACGTCCCCTTCCGCAGACAGAACCTGCGCCGGACTGATCACATGCCGCATGTAGTATGGCCCGTGGTAAATCGTCTGCGTGATGCCGTAGACGCGGTCTTTCATCATGCCGCGGCTTTCCAGGTCCATCAGGGCCAGCGGCAGGCCACGGTCGAAATTCTCGCGCGCCTGTACGGTGTAGCGCCCGTCCTCAAGAAAAAACTCCGGCCAGGCATCGAAACGTTTCTCGTCCAGCGCGGCCGCATAGGCCGCATAAAGCTGGTCAATCTCGAACTGAAGCCCCAGCCGTTCCAGCGTCGCACTGCTCATGGCGCCGCCTCCGTCATCACACCGTCTGCCAACACCCAGGTGTCGGCGGCCGGCGGCATTCGCGCTGTGTCGATCCCCACTTTGTGGGGCCCCTCGCCAAGTGCGCTCATACCGCCATCACTTTCTTCCAGTAGGCGTACATGCTGCGGATCAGTGTCTCGGTCACCATGTGTTCGGTCGCCTCGGTACCGGTGCCGCCCAGCTCGCACAGCGTCGAACGCCCTTCCCCGCCCTGGCGGAAACCGTCCTGGCTGAACTCGATGACCTCGCCGTCGTCGGCGCTGACAAAACCCGCCGGCCCGAACAGGTTGGCCTGGCGCAGGCGGCGCCGCGTCATCTCGGGCGTGTCGTCGGCAAAACCGAAATGTGTCCAGACAAAATCAAACTCGCCCTCGCCGCGCGGCACGATGTGGCGCGTGCTCAGCGAGTTGACCTGCTGCTGGATGATCAGACTGGGAAACAGGGTGATCATGGTGACGGTTGGCGTGATGGGGGTGCCGGGATGCGAGGGATCGTCCACCGTCCACCAGGCTTCCGGCACCACGTCGAGCAGGCGGTCGTCATGCAGCGCCATGTTGGCCTTGAAGGAAGTCACGCCTTCGGTCACCGCGGCGTTCTGCCCGCCCTCGTTGCGCCGCGAGATCATCACCGCGTGGCGACCGTGTTCGTCCATCACCATGCGGCTTTTCTGGTCGGCGCGCCACAAGCCGAAAGTGACAAACCAGGTGTGCAGCAACCCCGGGTGGTAAGGGTCCTTGATGTTTTCCATCATCAGCTTCCAGTTGCCCGGAATGCGCTGGCGGTTGTAGCCCAGCAGCGTGAGCTGCCGGCCCTTGAAGATGCGGTCCAGCCAGGGCATCACGTTCGGGCCCAGGTAATCTTCCAGCGGCTCGGTCGCCTCGCTGAAGCTTGCAAACACCAGGCCGTGCAGCACCGCCACGCGCAGCTTGGTCAGGCCGTGGTCTTTCAGATCGAACCCTTCGGGCATGCCGCCGTTGATGCAGTCGCCCTCCTTGACGCCATCCTTGAAGGGCAACCCGGCGAGGTCGCCGTTGAGCTTGTAGGTCCACTGGTGGTAGGGACAGACAAAACTGCGGGCATTGCCCTGCCCGTTCTGGCAAAAGCGCACGCCACGGTGGGCGCAGCGGTTTTCCACCACACGGATGCCGTGGTCGGTGTCCCGGTCTTTTGGCGCCACGCGGTCACGCACCATCACCACCTGGCGTTCGCCGACGTGACTCAATTTGAAATCGCCGAGCTTGGGAATCTCGACTTCGAGCCCGACATAACACCAGTGCGGGCCGTAGAAAATTTTCTCGAGTTCACGCTGGTAAAGCTGGGCGTCGGTGTAGGCCCAGAAGGGAACGCGGCTGGAGCCCGGTTCGCTCCAGCGGGAAAGGGGTTGATCAGCCATCATGCAAGCATCTTCCCGACCGGCTGTCCGGTCTGTGGTTCATTTCCCCGAATGATAAGCTTACTTATCAATTTTCGGAACAGGGTTTATGCGGACCCGCCACTCCGCCGTGTCTGCGGGTGATACATGGCCTCGATCTCCTGCGCAAAACGCTTCATCAGGTTGTTGCGCTTGAGCTTGAGCGTGGGCGTCATCAGCGCGTTTTCGACCGTCCAGGGCTCGGTCGTCAGCAGCACCGCCCGCGGCATGGCGTAACGCGCAAAATTCGCGGTCTGGGCCGCCATGCGTTTGAGCGCGGCCTGGTGCACCGCCGGCAGCTTCAGGCTGGCCGCGTCATCGGGGTTGACCCCGAGCGCCCCGGCGAGCCGGCACCATTCGGCCGGGTTCACCACCGCCACGCAGGCGATGAAGGGCTGGTTCTCGCCCACCACAAACACCTGCGCGAACAGGGGATCGACCGCAATCGCCAGTTCCAGGTCGCCCGGCGGCACCTTCTCGCCGGTGGAAGTGACAATGATTTCCTTGATGCGGCCCATGATGCGGATGCGCCCGCCGGTCATGTCGGCCTGGTCGCCGGTGGACAGCCAGCCATCGGGTGTCAACACCCGCGCCGTGTCCTCGGGCCGTTTCCAGTAACCCCGCATCACCGACGCTCCTCGCACCTGCAGCTCACGGTTTTCGCCCAGGCGCACCTCCACGCCCGCCAGGGCGCGGCCCACGGTGGCCGGGTCGTTGTCTTCCACGCCGTTGGCCGCCACCACCGGCGAAGTTTCCGTCATGCCGTAACCCTGCAGCAGGGGCAGGCCCAGCCCCAGAAAGCAGCGGGCCACCGCGTGTGACAGCGGTGCACCGCCGCTGACGGCCACCCGCACCCGCCCGCCGAATTGCGCGCGCAAGGTGCGCGCCACCAGGCGGTCCAGCAGCGGCCACAGCAGCGGGTCCAGCCAGGCCCGGCGACTGCCCTCGCCAGCAGCGAGCGGCAGGCCCTGCGACCGGCAAAAACGCCGCCAGCCCACGGCCTGGGTGGCCTCGAACAAACGGGTTTTCAAGGCCGAAGTGGCCAGTGTTTCCTGCAGTTTGGCAAACACCCGTTCGTAGATGCGTGGCACCGAGACCAGCACCGTGGGTCGCACGGTTTTCAGGTCCTCGGCCAGCAGCGGCACGGACCGCGCATAGGCCACGCAGCTCCCGCACGCCATCGGCAGGTAGTAACCAGCGGTGCGTTCGAAGGTGTGGGACAGCGGCAAAAACGAGAGGAACACATCGTCCAGCATGGGCACCACGCGCGCCAGGATGGCCTGCACATTGGCCACCACGTTGCGGTGCGTGAGCATCACGCCCTTGGGTTTGCCGGTGGTGCCCGAGGTATAGACGATGGCGGCCAGGTCGTCCCCGGACGGCGGCACGAAAGTGCCGTCCTGGCCCTTCCCGGCGGCCAGCCAGTCGGCCAGCGAACACACAGGCACGGCCTCGTCTGAAGAAGGGGTCGGCACGGCCTCGCCAGTGACCACGACGCGCCTGAGCGCCGGCATGGCCACACCGAGCGCCTCGATGGCGCGCCACTGGGCCAGGGACGACACCATGAGCAGCGCCGCCTCGCAGTCCGCCAGGATGTAGGCAATGCTGCCCGGGTTGTCGAGGGCATGCAAGGGCACCGGCACATGGCCGAGCGCCAGGGCCGCCTGGTCGAGGCTGACGGCATCCAGCCCATTGGGCAGCAGGATGGCGATGCTGGCGTGGTCCGGCAGGCCCATGGCCGCCAGCGCCTGACGCCATTGGGCAAAACGCTCGCCGGCCTGCGCCCAGGTGGTGGCCACCCAGAGGCCGGCGCCGGCATCAAATTCGCGGTAGGCCTCGGCCTGCGGGCTGCGGGCCACCCGAAAGGCCAGCAGCTCGGGGAGCGTGTGGACGGTGGAAAAATCAATCTCGGTGACAGTCATGGGCAGCTTGTTGGAAACGGAAAATTCTCCCGGGCAGTGTGCACCGCGCAGACGCGCCCGCCCTGCCCTGGATCAATGGAGCGGAAAAAAACCGTCAGTGCGCCGCTGGCCGGGCGGTCCGGCTGGCTTTCCAGGCGCCGTACAGCACAAACAGCCCGGGAATCAGGATCATGGCCCAGATGATCTTGCTCAGGTTGGCCTGCACCCAGGGCAGGTTGCCGAAGAAATACCCGGCGGTGCACAAGCCCACTACCCAGATCAGCGCGCCGATCACGTTGTAGGCGGTGAATTTGGCGCGGTTCATTTCGGCCACGCCTGCCACAAACGGCGCAAACGTTCGAATGAAAGGCATGAAACGCGCAATGATGATGGTGACGCCGCCATAACGCTCGTAAAACTCGTGCGCCTGGTTGAATGCGCGTTTGTTGAAAAACCGCGACTGCTCCCACTGGAACACCTTGGGCCCGAAATGCCGGCCTATCGAATAGTTGCACTGGTCCCCCAGGATGGCTGCCACCAGCATCACGGCGATGGCGACCGGCAGGCTCAGCAGGCCCACCCCGCAGAGGGCGCCCACCACGAACAACAGCGAATCGCCCGGGAGGAAAGGCATGACCACCACGCCGGTTTCCACAAAAATGATGAGGAAAAGCAGGACGTAGACCCAGGTGCCATAGGCTTGGGTGAAGGCCTCCAGGTGTTTGTCCACGTGAAGGATGAAGTCCATCAGAAAAGCAAGAAGTTCCATGGGGGTGATTTTGACATGGTGAACTCCTCCGGCTTTTGCAAGCCTGTGCTTTGCGGGTGCTTCGAGCAAGCCGGGGGTTGCCCGGCGGCAACTCACTTTTCTTTTGCGTCGCCAAAAGAAAAGTAAGCAAAAGAAAAGGCGACCCTGCTGTCTGCGACCCCCTTCGCTGTCGCTACGGGGGCAACCTGCGGTGCTCGGTCCAGCCGGGGCCGGGCTCGAACTCGC
>NZ_JAQSDA010000021.1 GCF_029945685.1 Polaromonas sp.
TGTGCAGCGGCGTGGAAGAAGGACCCCCTTAGCGGGGTGATAGGCGCCTAAAAGGGACCCCTCATTCCGATGGTTTAGGCACGGCGGCTTGGTTCAACCGGGCGGTCGAGATCGGGATGTTGGTTGTGGAGACAGTGGTGCGGATCCGCCGTGAGTATGCGGCTGGGAAGCCGATCAAGGCGATTTGTCGAGATCTAAGGCTCTGTCGCAAGGTTGTGCGCAAGGCGATCCGGGCGGAGGAAGGCGCGTTCAGCTATCAGCGGACGACGCAGCCGTTTCCGAAGATCGGCCCGGTGCGTGATCGGCTTGTGCAGCTTCTGACGGAGAACGAGGCCCGGCCCCGGCGGGACCGTTTGCGACTGACGCGGGTCTGGGACCTGTTGGTCCAGGAAGGCTACGACGGCTCCTATGACTCGGTCCGTCGTTACGCGGCCCGCTGGCGCGAGGAGACCAAGACGGCCCCAGGCGATGGCGGGACAGCGTTCGTGCCGCTGATGTTCGCGCCGGGCGAGGCGTTCCAGTTCGACTTCAGTCATGAGGACGTGGAGGTCGCCGGCCAGCCGATGCGGGTGAAGGCGGCCCATGTTCGGCTCTGCGCATCGCGTGCGGTCTACGTCAGGGTCTATCCGCGCGAGACCCAAGAGATGGTGTTCGACGCCCATGCCCGGGCGTTCGCCTTCTTCGGCGGTGTACCCACGAGGGGCATCTACGACAACATGAAGACCGCCGTGGACGCGGTGTTCGTCGGCAAGGCGCGCACCTTCAACCGGCGCTTCCTGCTGATGGCCGACCACTACATGTTCGAACCGACCGCCTGCACCCCGGCCTCAGGTTGGGAGAAGGGCCAGGTCGAGAACCAAGTGCGCATCAGCCGGGAGCGGTTCTTCAAGCCGCGTCTGCGGTTCGCCACCCTGGAAGAGCTGAACGGCTGGCTTGAAGCTGAGTGCCGCCGCTGGGCGCGCTTGCACTCCCATCCTGAGCAGCGCGAGATCACCTTGGCCCAGGCCCTGGAGGCCGAGCGGCCGGCGCTGCAGGCGATCCTGGCGCCGTTTGACGGCTTCCACGAGGTCGAGCACGCGGTGACTGGAACCTGCCTGATCACCTTTGATCGCAACCGCTACTCGGTGATGGCTAAGGCCGCCAAGCGCACGGTGCAGGTGCGCGCCTATGCCGACAAGATCGTCGTACGCTGCGCCGGTGAAGTGGTCGCCGAGCATGCCCGGTCCTTCGGCCGGGGCCGGACGATCTATGATCCCTGGCACTACCTGCCGATCCTGGCTCGCAAGCCAGGCGCTCTGCGCAACGGCGCGCCGTTCCAGGACTGGGCCCTGCCGCCGGCCCTGACCCGGCTCAGCAAGAGGCTGGGGCGTGGCGACGAAGCCGACCGCCGGTTCGTTCGCGTGCTAGCGGCCGTGCTGGTCGACGGCCTGGATGTGGTCGATGACGCTGTCCGCGAGGCCCTGGACGCCGGCGCGGCCAGCGACGAGGTCATCCTCAACATCCTGGCCCGACGGCGCGAGCCACCCAGGCCCGAGGCGATCACCACCTCTCAGGCCCTGGCCTTGCGCCATCCTCCGGTCGCCGACTGCGCCCGCTACGACCTACTGCGAGGTCCCCGTGCAGCGGCATGAGATGATCGAAGCCTTCGCCCAACTGGGCCTGAAGGGCATGGCCGGGGCCTTCGACGAGACCGTCACCACGGGCCTTCAGCGCAACCGCACGGCCATGGAGATCCTGGCCGACCTGCTCAAGGCCGAGACCAACCATCGCCAGGCCGCCTCCATCCGCTATCGCCTGACCGCCGCCAAGCTGCCGGTGATGAAGGACCTCGCCGCGTTCAGCTTCGAGGGCTCACCGATCAACGAGGGCCTAGTCCGTTCGCTATACGACGGCTCCTTCCTGGCCAACCATCGCAACATCGTCCTGGTCGGCGGCACGGGCACCGGCAAGACCCACTTGGCCATCGCCATCACCGCCAACGTCGTTCGGGCCGGGGCGCGCGGTCGCTACTTCAACACCGTCGATCTGGTGAACAGGCTCGAAGACGAGGCCCGGCGCGGCAAGGCCGGCGCCCTGGCGGCCCAGCTCTCACGCCTCGATCTGGTGGTGCTCGACGAGCTGGGTTACCTGCCGTTCGCCCAGTCCGGCGGGCAGCGCCTGTTCCACCTGGTCAGCAAGCTTTACGAGCGCACCTCGGTGATCATCACCACCAACCTGACCTTCGGAGAATGGCCCACCGTCTTCGGCGACGCCAAGATGACCACGGCGCTGCTCGACCGCCTGACCCACCACTGCGACATCGTCGAGACCGGCAACGACAGCTGGCGGCTCAGGAACCGCGCCTGACCGGCACGCCCCGCTTCATCCACAACTTGTTCAACCTCCCCCCAGACCCCCCTCCGGGCAGCTGATCGATCAGTGGCTCACCCCGCGGCGATGCTCTGCGCTGGCTGAGAGCTACGCGCATCGCCGCTCGAACTCGGAAAGGGGGTCCCTATTGGGCGCCGATAGGGGGTCCCGATTGCGTGCCGTTTGACA
>NZ_JAQSDA010000022.1 GCF_029945685.1 Polaromonas sp.
TTTCCTTAGGTTTCTTTGGCGAAGCAAAGAAAAGTAAGTCGCCCGCCGGGGCGAGTCCCGGCTTGTGGGCAAACCAGATGATCAGAATCCACCCCATAAGCCCAAAAAAACACTTCCCTCTAGAATCACAAGGTGACCCCCGCCGCCCCCCTCTTCCCTTTGCGGCCGCCCCGCCGCCCCATCCGCGAACTTCCCGACGAGCTGATCAGCCAGATTGCAGCCGGCGAGGTCGTGGAACGTCCGGCTTCCGTCGTGCGGGAGCTGGTCGACAACGCGCTGGACGCCGGCGCCAGGCAGGTCACGGTGCGCTTGCTGGCCGGCGGTGTGCGGCTGATTTCGGTTGAGGACGACGGCCTGGGCATCGCGCGCGAGGAACTGGCGATTGCGCTGCGTCGCCACGCCACCAGCAAGATCGCCTCGCTGCAGGACCTCGAATCCGTGGGCACCATGGGTTTTCGCGGTGAGGCACTGGCTGCCATCAATTCGATTGCCGACATGAGCCTGCTGTCGCGCAGCTCCGAAGCCTCGGCCAGCGGCGACGCGGCGCACGCCTGGCAGCTCGACGGCCGCTCCGGCGAGCTGACACCGGCCGCGCGCGCGCGCGGCACCACGGTGGAGGTGCGTGAGCTGTTTTATGCCACGCCGGCGCGCCGCAAGTTCCTGAAAACCGACGCCACCGAGCTGGCGCACTGCATCGAAGCCGTGCGCCGCCACGCGCTGGTGCGGCCCGACGTGGGTTTTGCGATCTGGCACGAGGGCAAACTCGTTGAACAGTGGCGCGCCTGCAGTGGCGAGAGCGCACACGACCAGCGCCTGGCCGATGTACTCGGCAGCGAACTGCTGGCGCATAGCGTGGCGGTGGACTACAGCGCCGGCGCACTGCGCGTGACCGGTCGCGCCGGCATTCCGGATGCCGCGCGTTCGCGGGCCGACCAGCAGTTTGCCTACGTCAACGGCCGTTATGTGCGCGACAAGGTGATGACCCACGCCGCGCGCAGCGCCTACGAAGATGTGCTGCACGGCCACCGCCAGCCGGTTTATGCGCTCTACGTCACCATGGACCCGACGCGGGTGGACGTCAATGTGCACCCGACCAAGATCGAGGTGCGTTTTCGTGACAGCCGCGAAGTGCACCAGGCGGTGCGGCACGCGGTCGAAAACGCCCTGGCGGCACCGCGTGCAGCCGCGGCCGCATTGGCAGCAGCCAGCGGCACATCAGCACCAAACTTCGAATCAAATCAGCCTCCGGCCCTTTCCCCCTGGGCGCAGCCAGCTATCAATTTCGGAGCGACTCAGGCTTACCGCCAGGACCCGCGTGTCTCCGACTTCGAGGCGATGTGGCCTTCGCCGACTGCCGGCCTTTCCACCGTTCGCCCTGAGCCTGTCGAAGGGCCTTATGCGGCCACGGCTTCGACAGGCTCAGCACGAACGGGAAATACGGGCACGGACAACACCGACCTGCCGCCCGGCGACTGGCCGCTGGGCCGCGCCGTTGCCCAGCTGCAGGGCATTTACATCCTGGCCGAAAACATCCAGGGCCTGGTGATTGTGGACATGCACGCCGCCCACGAACGCATCGTCTACGAGCGGCTGAAAAGCCAGCTCGACAGCGCCAGCATCGCCAGCCAGCCCCTGCTGATTCCGGCCACCTTCGCCGCCACGCCACAGGAAGTCGCCGCTTCCGAGGCGCACACCGACACGCTGAAGGCACTGGGCCTGGAGATCACGCCGTTCTCGCCGCGCACCCTGGCCGTGCGCGCGGTGCCGACCAGCCTGGCCCAGGGCGATGCGGTGGAACTGGCGCGCAGCGTGCTGGCCGAGCTGGCGCAACACGACGCCAGCACGGTGATCCAGCGCGCGCAAAACGAATTGTTATCGACCATGGCCTGCCACGGCGCGGTGCGTGCCAACCGCAAACTCACCATCGACGAGATGAACGGCCTGCTGCGCCAGATGGAAGCCACCGAACGCTCCGACCAGTGCAACCACGGGCGTCCGACCTGGCGTCAAATCACAGTCCAGGAACTGGACAACCTGTTTTTGCGCGGACGCTGAGCCGCCGGCACTCAGCCGGCACGCAGCGCCAGCGCTCCTGCCAGGCAACAAGGCAGGGCCACCGCGCTGAGTTGCAGGCGCAAACCCAGCCAGGCCGCAGCACCGGCCGCCGGGTAAAGCCAGCAGTCCACCGCCAAACAGGCGGCAATCAGACCGGCCAGCAGGGCCAGCCCCGCATCGGGCGCCAGCAGGAGGCCGGCCCACCCCGCCAGGCTGGGCAGCACGCCCCAAACGAGGTGGCGCGAGCGCAGCGGCGAACCGCGCATGGCCAGCCCCCAGTGGATGCCACCCAGAAAACTGGCGATCAGCGCCGCGTAGGCCACCAGCGCCGTGCCCGCCAGCGGGCGCCAGCCCGGATCGCCCCACCAGAGCATGCCGGCGCCCGCCAGAAACGGCAGCAAACCGGCCAGACCCAGCGCGCGGGCCACGGTGTCGGGGGCTGCCAGGGTGGGCAGGGGCGTGGGAATTGTCATGGGCAGCGAGTGTACGGCGCCTGTGGCAGGCCCGCAACGCGAGGGACATCGCGGCAGGGCGTTGAACTTTTCAGGCGCCCGGCGACTCATTCATGGCTATGAAACGCTGGACCCTGCTTGCCGCCACCGCCCTGTCACTGCTGATTGCCGTTCTTGCCGGCTGCAGCACACTGGACGAGAGACAGCGCGCCTGGATCTTCCAGCCCAGCGACCGCAGCTGGAGCGGCGGCCTGGCCGCTGCCGAAGGCATGGACGACGTCTGGATTGGCTTCCAGGCCAAAGCCAGCGGCGAGCCGGCCACCCTGCACGGGCTCTGGCTGCCCTCCGACCGGCCCGGTGGCCCCATTCTTCTTTACCTGCACGGCGCCCGCTTCAATGTGACCGGTTCCGCCCCACGCATGCGCCGCATGCAGGAACTGGGCTTTTCGGTGCTGGGTGTGGACTACCGGGGCTTCGGCAAAAGCACAGCCGCCCTGCCCTCGGAAGAGTCGGCCTACGAGGACGCGCGTGCCGCCTGGGACTGGCTCGCCCGGAAATACCCGGACCGGCCCCGTTATGTCTTCGGCCACTCGCTGGGCGGTCCGATAGCCATCAACCTCGCCACCGAGGTCAGCGACGAAAGCGGCACGATTGTCGAAGGCACCTTCACCTCGATTGCCGACGTGGTCAGCACCTCCAAATGGGGCTGGATGCCGGTGTCGCTGCTGATCACCCAGCGTTTCGAGGCCGCCCGCAAGGTCGGCAAGATCGGTTCGCCGCTGCTGGTAGTGCACGGCGGCGAAGACCGGCTGATTGCCCCCGACCTCGGGCGCAAGCTGTTCGAGGCCGCCGCGCAGCCCAAGCTGTTCATGCTGGTCGAGGGCGGCTCGCACCACAACACCAACTCCGTCGGCCAGGCCCAGTACCGCCAGGCGCTGGCGCAGCTGTTCAGCCTGAAGTAGGCCGGCGCCGGCGCGGCCTGCGCCCCTGGCCGCCACCGGGCGGCGGCTATCTGATACGCTCAGATCAATGTCCGCCACGCCCCCTGCTCCTGCCTCGGTTGCCCCCGCGGTGACCGCCGAACCGCCTGCCATGTCACCCGCCTTGATTGTCCTGCTGCTGTCGCTGCTGCTGGGCATCCAGCCCATCACCACCGACCTGTACCTGCCGGCGCTGCCGGCGCTCACCGAGGGTTTTGCCGCACCCATGGCCCAGGCCCAGCTGACCCTCACCGGGCTGCTGCTGGCCTTCGGCGTGTCGCAGCTTTTCTGGGGTCCACTGTCAGACCGGTTCGGGCGCCGGCCCATCCTGCTGTGGGGCCTGGGGGCCTACGTGCTGGCGGCCATAGGCGCTGCGCTCGCGCCGTCCATGGCACTCCTGATCACCTGGCGCATCGTGCAGGGTGCGGCCATGGGGGCGGCCGTCATGTGCGCGCGTGCCATCGTGCGCGACCTCTACACCCCGCTGGCCGGCGCACGTGCCATGTCCCGGGGCCTGAGCGGGCTGGGCCTGATTGCCTGCCTGAGCGCGCCGCTGGGCGGCCTGCTGTCCGACGTTTTCAACTGGCGCGTGGCGCTGCTGGCGCTGGCCGTGTTCGGCGCGGCGGCGCTGGCCATGATTGCCCTGCGCTTCGAGGAAAGCATCCAGCGCAAAAACCCGCGCGCGCTGGAGCCCGCCACGCTGATACGCACCTGGTGGACGATTGTGCGCAACCCGACCTTTGTCGCCTTCTCGGCGCTGTCCACGGCTTCCTACGGCGGGCTGTTCACTTTTCTGGCCGCCTCGTCCTTTGTTTTCATCAAGGTGCTGGGCCTGTCCAAAACCCAGTACGGCCTGGTGATGTTCTCGATGTCCTTTGTGTATGTGCTGGGCACCTTCTGGTGTCGCCGGCTGCTGCCGCGCTTCGGCGTGCGCCGTTCAGTGGCGATGGCCGGCGGGCTCACGCTCAGCGGCGGCTTGTTGATCAGTACCCTGGCCTGGGCCGGAATCCATAACGTCTGGGCCCTGCTGTTGCCGTACTACCTTTTTGTATTTGCGCACGGTGTGCACCAGCCCTGCAGCCAGAGCGGCGCCGTCGGGCCGTTTCCGGGGGCAGCGGGCGCGGCCTCGGCGCTGAACGGCTTTCTGATGATGCTGGCGGCCTTTGCCATGGGCGGCTGGCTGGGCAGCCACCTCGACGGCACGGTGTACCCCCTGGCCTACGGCGTGTTGTTCTGGAGTGTGTGTATCGCGCTGATAGCCTGGACGCTGGTGCAGCGCCATGGCGAGCCGACGGCGCTGGCGGTGCCCGCACGCCCATGACAACTTCACGCTGGATCGGCCTCGCCGGCCCCACCGCGTCGGGAAAAACGGCGGCTGCCTTCGCCATTGCCAGGCATCACCCGGTGGAAATCATCAGCGTGGATTCCGCCCTGGTCTACCGCGGCATGGACATCGGCACGGCCAAGCCGACACCGGCCGAACTCGCCCTTGTTCCGCACCACCTGATCAACATCCGCGACCCGCTGCAGGCTTACAGCGCCGCCGGGTTTATGGCCGACGCCACGCGCCTGATCGACGAGATCACGGCGCGCGGCAGGCTGCCGCTGCTGGTCGGCGGCACCATGCTTTATTTCAAGGCGCTGTTCGACGGCCTCGACGACATGCCCAAGGCTGACCCGGCGATTCGCGCCACCCTGCTGGCCGAGGCGGGCGCGAAAGGCTGGCCCGCGCTGCACGCCGAGCTGGCCACGGTGGATGCGGTGACCGCCGCACGGCTGGCGCCCAATGACTCGCAGCGCATCTCCCGCGCGCTGGAGGTGTTTCGCCTGACCGGGCTGCCGTTGTCGTTTTTCCAGAAGAAGATTGCTATCGAAAAAGTAGCTGGTGGCGCAGGCTCCATAAGGGCTGGAGCCCTGATTTCCCTTGAACCCCAAGACCGCGCCTGGCTGCACGAACGCATTGCCCAGCGCTTTGACGCCATGCTCGCGACCGGTTTTCTGGACGAGGTGAAGGCCCTGCGCGCGCGCGGCGACCTGCACCCCGAGCTGCCGTCCATGCGCTGCGTCGGTTACCGCCAGGCCTGGGAAGCGCTTGACGGCGTCTTCCCCCTGAGCGAACTGCGTGAACGCGGCATTGCCGCCACGCGCCAGCTCGCCAAACGCCAGATCACGTGGTTGCGCTCCATGCCGGACCGCCAGGTGGTGGCCTGCGACCATCCCGGCGCCGTACAGCAGGTGCTGGACCTGGTGAAGCAGGCCCTATGAGCCTCATCGTCCAGAACCTCGGCAAACACTACGGCGACCTTGCCGTGTTCAGCCACGTCTCGCTGCAGGTCGCGCCCGGCGAATTTGTCGCCATCGTCGGCGAGTCGGGTGTCGGCAAGTCGACGCTGCTCAACTGCATGGCCGGGCTGGACAGCTGGGACGCGGGTTCGGTCAGCCTGGACGGTGTGGACCTGGGCACGCTCAGCGACGACCAGCGCGCCCTGCTGCGCCGCGAAAAAGTCGGCTTCGTCTTCCAGGCTTTTCACGTGTTGCCGCACCTGGACGTGGCGCAAAACGTCGCCCTGCCGCTGTTGCTGCTCGGCCAGCACGACGATGCACGGGTGCAGGCCATGCTGGCCGCCGTCGGCCTGGCAGGCCTGGGCGCGCGCCTGCCGCAGCAGCTTTCGGGCGGGCAGTTGCAGCGCGTGGCGATCGCGCGCGCCCTGATCCACCGTCCCAGCCTGCTGCTGGCCGACGAGCCGACCGGCAACCTCGACCCCACCACCGCCGCCAGGGTCATGGACGCGCTGGTGGCGCAAACCCGTGAGCACGGCGCCGCGCTGGTGCTGGTCACCCATTCGGAAACTGCGGCCGCGCGTGCCGACCGGGTGCTGCACCTGAGCAGCGAAGGCATCACGGGCTGACGCCAGGCAGGCCTTCCCGAAGACAATGACTTGTCAAAGCCTCCATCAGCCCCAACTGAATCCTGATGAACGCCTCATCCTTTGAAACCCTTGAATTGCTCCCCGCAACGGCGCCGCGCCAGTTGTTTGTGCTGCTGCACGACGCTGGCGGTTCGGCCATGGACATGATGGCGCTGGCCACACTGATCGGCGAGTCCTTCAGTGAAGCGGCCATCGTGATGCCGGAAGGCGTCGAAGCCATCCACCTGGGCAAAACCGAGCGGCAGTGGTTTCCGACCTTTGAACTGACCGATGCCAACCACCCGGAACGCGTGGCTCGCGCGGTGCCGC
The DNA here is from genome assembly GCF_029945685.1 of Polaromonas sp. Taxonomy (GTDB): domain Bacteria; phylum Pseudomonadota; class Gammaproteobacteria; order Burkholderiales; family Burkholderiaceae_C; genus Polaromonas. Next base: position 6,727 of record NZ_JAQSDA010000022.1, read on the forward strand.
CCCTGGCGGCATTCATTCGCCAGCAGCAGGAGCGTTTTGGCATTTTGCAGTCCGACACGGCGCTTGCCGGTTTTTCGCAGGGCGCCACCATGGCGCTGGCGCTTTGCGACCGGCATGACGGCCTGGTCGGCCGCGTGCTGGCCTTTTCGGGGCCTTACGCGGCCTGGCCCGACAAGGCCCCCGCGCTCACCACCATCCACCTGCTGCACGGCCAGCTCGATGAGGTCGTGCCGGCGCGCTTGGCACAGCAGGGTTATGCCGAGCTGATGGCGCTGGGGGCTGATGCCACCTGCGACATCGCTTCCAGCATCGGCCACGAGCTGCACCCGGCATTGATGGCGCAGGCGGTGCACCGGCTGCAGACCTGTGTGCCGCTGCGTTTCTGGCGCTCCGCCTGAAGCTGTTCAGCGAGTAGCCAGCAGCTCGGCGTAACGCGCCAGGTCCACATTGCCGCCGCTGATGATCACGCCGACGCGAGCACCCTTGATCGCCGCCGCGTCCGTGCAGGCGCCGGCAAACGCCAGGCAGCCGGTCGGCTCCACCACCATCTTCATGCGCTCCGCAAAAAAGCGCATCGCCTCGACCAGCTGCGCATCCGTGGCGGTGAGGATGTCGTCCACATCGCGGCGGATGATGCCGAAGGTGTACGCACCCAGGTGCTGGGTCTGCGCGCCGTCGGCAATGGTCTTGGGCACCGGAATATGCACAATGCGCCCGGCACGCAGCGACTGCTGGCCGTCGTTGCCGGCTTCGGGCTCGACGCCGTACACCTTGCACTGCGGCGCCAGCGCGCGGGCGGCCAGTGCCGAGCCGCTGGTCAGCCCGCCGCCGCCGGTGCACATGTAGAGGCGGTCCAACGGGCCGGTTTCCTCGAACAGCTCCTTCGCGGCCGTGCCCTGGCCGGCGATGACGTCGGGGTGGTCGTAGGGCGGAATCAGCGTCATGCCTCGCTCGACCGCCAGTCTCAGGGTCAGCGCCTCGCGGTCTTCGGTGAAGCGGTCGTACAGCACCACCTCGGCGCCGTAGCCGCGCGTGGCGGCCAGCTTGGCGGCGGGCGCGTCCTGCGGCATCACGATCAACGCCGGCATGCCCAGCAGCCGCGCCGACAGGGCCACCGCCTGCGCATGATTGCCCGATGAAAACGCGATGGCGCCGGCCTGGCGCTGCGTCGCATCAAACTTCGACAGCGCATTGAAGGCCCCGCGGAACTTGAAAGCACCCATGCGCTGGAAGTTCTCGCACTTGAAGAAAAACTGCGCGTCCCAGCGCGCGTCGGCGGTGGCGGAGCGCAGCACCGGCGTGTGGTGCGCATGGCCTTGGATGCGCGCGGCGGCGGCAACAACATCGTCGTAGGTAGGAAGCTGCATGGCGAGTGGGCTTTCGTTGAATGACTGAGGAACAACGATAGCCCAGAACCTGACCGCCATCACCGCCGGCAATGTGAAAGGCACAATCAGCCCATGCTCGCCCTTCTTTCCACCTTCTCCTGGCAGGAGCTGCTGCACCACAAGTGGCGCAACGCGGCGGCCGTGGTGGCCGTCATGCTGGGGGTGGCGCTGGCGTTTTCGGTGCAGCTGATCAATGCCTCGGCTCTCACAGAGTTTTCGCAGGCCGTGCGTTCGGTCAACGGCCAGCCCGACCTGGAGCTGCGCGCGGTGCGCGGCGGGTTTGACGAAGCGGTCTACGCGCGGGTCGCGAATCACCCGCAGGTGGCGCTGGCCAGCCCGGTGCTGGAGTTCAGCACCTACGCCGTCGCCCCCGGCGGCCAGCGGGTGGCCCTGCGCGTGGTCGGTGTCGATGCGCTGGTGGTGGCTTCGCTGGCCCCGGCGCTGATGCCGGTACCCTCGGCCGGCGCCGAACGCCTGGCCCTGCTCGCCCCCGGCGCGGTTTTTCTCAACGCGGCAGCGCGGCAAAACCTGCCCGGCGACCGGCTGCAGCTGCAAAGCGGCCTGCAGCTGCTGGACGCCCGGGTGGCCGGCAGCATCAGCGCCGGGGGTGCCGCGCTGGCGGTGATGGACATAGGCGCAGCGCAGGACCTGTTCGGCCGGCTCGGCCAGCTCTCGCGCATCGACATCCGCCTGCAGGCCGGTGCCGACCGCGCCGCCTTCATCAGCGCGCTGCAACTGCCGCCCGGCATCACCGCCACCGAACCAGGCGACGACGCGCAGCGCGTCAGCAACCTGTCGCGCGCCTACCGTGTCAACCTCACCGTGCTGGCGCTGGTGGCACTGTTCACCGGCGCCTTCCTGGTCTTTTCGGTGCTGTCGCTGAGCGTGGCCAAACGCGCGCAGCAGTTCGCCCTGCTCGGGGTGCTGGGCCTGACCGGCCGCGAGCGCCTGCGCCTGGTGCTCTGGGAGTCGGCGCTGCTGGGCATGGTCGGCAGCGCCGCCGGCATCGCGCTGGGCACGGCGCTGGCCGCGCTGGCGCTGCGGGTGCTGGGCGGCGACCTGGGCGGCGGCTACTTTTCCGGCGTGGCCCCGGCCCTGCAATGGAATGCGGGCGCGGCCGCGGTCTACGGCCTGCTCGGTGTGGCCGCGGCGCTGGTGGGCGGCTGGTGGCCGGCGCGCGCCGCACAAAAACTGCCGCCGGCGCAGACCCTCAAGGGCCTGGGCGCACCGCCGGCCGGCGGCACGCCGTACCGGCTCAGCCTGCTGCTGGTGGCCGCGAGCGGCTTGCTGGCCTTGACGCCACCGGTGGCCGGCATCGCGCTGGGCGCCTACCTGTCGGTCGGGCTGCTGCTGGTGGGCGGCATCAGTGCGCTGCCCTGGCTGATCGCCCTGCTGTACGACCGCATCGCGCCGCATGTGTCGCGCCGCCTGTTGCCGCTGCTGGCGGTGGAGCGCGCGCGCCGTGTGCGCGGCAGCGCGGCGGTGGCCGTCAGCGGCGTGGTCGCTTCGCTGAGCCTCGCGGTGGCACTGACGGTGATGGTGGCGAGTTTTCGCGACTCGGTCACCCACTGGCTGGACGTGGTGCTGCCGGCCGACCTGTACGTGCGCACCGCCGGCAGCACCGCTGCCAGCGACACGGTGTTTTTCTCGCCCGCGTTTGTGCAGGCGCTGGCGCAGCTGCCCGGCGTGGCGCGCCTGAGCACCTTGCGCGTGAGCTCCCTGCTGCTGGACGCCAACCAGCCCGCGGTGGCGCTGATAGCGCGCGACCTGCAGGACCCGGCCGGCAGCCTGCCGCTGGTGGGCAGCGCGCTGCCGGTGCCGGCCGGTCACGTGGCGATTTATGTGAGTGAACCCATGGTCGACCTGTACGGTGCCCGTCCCGGCGCTGTGTTTTCCCAGCTTTCGGCGTCTTTTGGGGCTCTAGCCCTTGATACACCGGCGCCAGCAGCTATGAATTCAGGAGCACCCCAGGCGAGCCCCAAGTTCTATGTCGCCGGCGTCTGGCGAGACTACGCGCGCCAGTTCGGCGCCATCGCCATGGACAGGCGCGACTTTGAAGCCCTCACCGGCGACCGGCGCGTGAACGACCTCGCCTTGTGGCGCGCCCCCGGCGCGGGCGACGCGCAACTGCAGCAGGCGGTGCGCGCGCTGGCGCAGGCGCAGGCGCAGACGGGCTCGGGCGAGCTGATCGAGTTTGCGTCCAGCGGCCAGATCCGCGCCACCTCGCTGCGCATTTTCGACCGCAGCTTTGCCGTTACCTACTGGCTGCAGGCGGTGGCGATTGCGATCGGCCTGTTCGGTGTGGCAGCCAGCTTCAGCGCGCAGGTGCTGGCGAGGCGCAAGGAGTTTGGCCTGCTGGCCCACCTGGGCCTGACGCGCCGGCAGATCCTCACGCTGGTCGCCGGCGAAGGTGCCGCCTGGACGCTGGCCGGCGCGCTGGCCGGGCTGGGCCTGGGGTTGGCCGTATCGCTGGTGCTGGTGCATGTGGTCAACCCGCAAAGCTTCCACTGGACCATGGACCTGGCGCTTCCCTGGGCGCGGCTCCTGGGCCTGTGCGCGGCCGTCATCCTGGCCGGCACCGTCACCGCCTGGCTGGCCGGGCGCGCAGCGGCGGGCAAGGACGCGGTGCTGGCCGTCAAGGAAGACTGGTAGGCCGATACGCCGGCCTGCTCCCCGCTATCCAGCCGCAGCGGGCGATGCGCGCTTTCGTTTGCTTACCAACATGACGCTTTGAAGGCGGCATTGTCATCACAACGCCGCATGAGCGGCCTACGATGGGCACATCACTTACACAAGGCATTCACCATGGCGCCCGCTCAATACCGCATTGAAAGCCGGAACACGCTAAGGGGCAGCCTGCTGCCACCCAACGCCCTCCGGCAACTCTACACAGACCGCTCGCTGGCCGTGGCCGTGGCGGTCAAAAGCCTGGCCGACCCGACCTGCCAGGACATCCGCGTGGTGCACGTGCCCAGCGGCGAAATTGTTTTCCAGACGGCGCCGACGCACTAAGGAAGCGCTGGAGGAGTCCTTGCGGAGGCGCGGCAGCCGGATCGGGACGGGATGCAAGGCGGATTTCGCAGCCAATAGCCGACTATTGGCAAGAAATTCAACGCCGCAGACCGCCCGAGCCCGGCTGATCGCGCGCCGCAGGGGACTTGTTCAGCGCTTCCCTAAGCCCCGTCACACCTGACGGAACTGCGCCAGCGTCAGCAGCAGGTTGCGCGTGGCGCCATCCACCGCTTCAAGCGGCCTGTGCACCACCGCCGTGTGGCGCGTCAAGGCGGGCCTGAGCGGCACCACCTGCACGCCCTGGTGCAGCTGCTCGCCGGCATGCTCCAGCGGCAGCACCGCAGCGCCGTAACCCGCGGCCACCAGGCTTTTCATGGCCTCGTTGTAGTTGAGCTCGATGCGTGTGCGCGGGCTCAGGCCGGCATCGGCAAACCACTCCATGGTCAGGCGGTACATCTGCGTGGTCGAGTCGTTGAAGATCAGCGGCCGCGCGGCCAGCCACTGCGGCGTGATGCGTTTGGGCACAGTCCATGCCCGGGGCACAAAGGCCATCATCGGGTCGCTGCGCCAGTGCGTCAGGACAATGCCGGGCCGGGCCGGTTGCGGCAAGGCCACCAGCCCGACATCCAGCGTGCCCTGGGCGAGCCGCTCCATGGCCTCTGCCGAGCCCAGGATGCTGACCTCGACATCGATGTCCGGGTGGGCGCGCTCCATGGCCTTGAGCACCTCGGGCAGCAGGTAGACCAGCACGCCGGTCGAGCTGCCCAGCCGCACGCGGCCGATGCGGCCCTCGACGTGGCGCTGCACGGCGTCCACCGCATCGTCGGCATCGCGCAGCAGGCGCCGGGCGCGCTCGACCAGCACCGCGCCGGCCGCCGTGGGCTCCACCTTTCTGCCACCACGCAGCACCAGCGTTGCCCCAAGCCGGCTTTCCAGCTCGCTGATGTGCAGGCTCACGGTGGGCTGGGCCAGGTGCAGTGCACGCGCCGCCGCCGAAAAGGTGCCCAGGTCGGTGATGGCCACCAGGGTGCGGAGTTGGTCAAGGTTCAGTTCACGCATCAGGGTTCGCGCATCAGGATTCACGCATCAGATATCCTGATAATTTCGATCAGAAAACTCAACTTCCACAATACCACGATCCATCGCACCATCGGGGACTTCCACTTCAGGAGTACCCCGCCATGCCGCACAAGACCCTCGTCATTCCCTTCGCCGCCCTGGCGCGCGGACTCGCACAATGGCTGCAGCCCGGGCCACACGGGCCGGTGCCAGACAAGGGCTTGCAACAAAGCCGCGCCGAGCTGGCGCAGATGAGCACGCGGGAGCTGAACGACCTGGGCATCAGCCGTGGCGACATTCCCGCCCTGCTCGACGATCCGGTGGGCTGGCGCAGGGACAGGCCCGGTTGATGGCCGACGGCCGGTCACTGGGTGATGGCCACCAGCACGCTGCAGGGTGCGTGTTCAATCAGCGACTTGGACACCGAACCGCGCCACCAGCGCGCCGCCCAGCCATCCAGATGTTTGTGACCCACAACGATCAAGTCGGCGTTGATCTTCTTCGCGTACTTGGTGATTTCGTCGACGGTTTCACCGACCACCACCTCGCCTTTGGCCTGGCGGCCCGCCCCGGCGAGCTGGCTCAAACCCTCGTCCAGAATGGCGGTGTATTTTTCCTTCTCGTGTTCGGCCAGGCTTCTGTCGTACACGCCGCCTTCCACACCTATCAAATCCATGTAAAGCGGCGTCACGGCAATCAGGGTAAGCGAGGCCTGGCTCCACTGCGCAATCTCCTGGCAGTCCAGCAGCGCCTTCTGCCCCGCCTTGGAGCCGTCATACGCCAACAAAATTTGCTTGTACATGGGTGCATCTCCTGCAGAAAGTCAAAGAAAGAAAAGGGTTTCAGCAACGGTTCAAGGATAGACCTTACACCCCGGCCTCGCAACCCGGAGTTGTCCGGCACAACCGGCGCGCTTGCTGCGAGAATGATTCGATGCGCCCACCCACCCCACCGTTCCAGTTGCCGCAGAGCCCCGCGCGTCGCCGCCTGTTGCAGGCACTGGCCGCGGGCATGGTTGCCGGCACCGGCCCGGCGCTTGCGCTGCCCGCACGGACGCTGCAGTTTCCGCGCGACTTTGGTGCACACCCCGACTTTCGCACCGAGTGGTGGTACATCACCGGCCATGCCAACGCGGGCCCACGCGAGTTTGGTTTCCAGCTCACCTTTTTCCGCTCGCGCGTGGATGGCACGCAGGGCATGGCCTCGAAGTTTGCCGCCAGACAATTGATTTTTGCGCACGCCGCCGTGACCGACGTGGCGGGCAACAAACTCTGGCACGACCAGCGTATTGCGCGCGAAGGTTTTGACATTGCCAGCGCCGGCACACAGGGCATGGCCCTGAAGCTGCGCGACTGGTCGCTGCAAAGCCAGGGCCGCACCCACAGCGCCCGCCTGCCCGCCACCGACTTTGCGCTGAACCTGCAGTTCACCGAAACCCAGCCCCTGTTGCTGCAGGGCAAGCAGGGGTTATCGCGCAAGGGTCCGGAAGAAAAGCAGGCCAGCTACTACTACAGCCTGCCGCAACTGGCCACCCGCGGTAGCTTGCAGGTCAAGGGCCAGAACTTTGAAGTGAGCGGCAAGGCCTGGCTGGATCACGAGTGGAGCGAAGAGATATTGCACCCCAGCGCCGCAGGCTGGGACTGGATAGGCATGAACCTCGACGACGGCAGCGCCCTGACCGCCTTCCGCCTGCGCGACAAGGCCGGCAACGCCCTGTGGGACGGCGGCTCCTTTCGATCCGCCAAGGGCGATCTCTTTCCGTTCAGCCCCGGCGAAGTGATCTTCAAACCCGTGCGCCGCTGGAAAAGCCCGCTGAGCCAGGCCAGCTACCCGGTTGAATGGATAGTGCGCACGCCGGCGGATTTCTACACCGTCAAGGCCGTCATCGACAACCAGGAACTCGACAGCCGCCAGTCCACCGGCGCGATTTACTGGGAAGGGCTGAGTGAACTGATTGACAGCAATGGCAAACGCGTCGGGCGCGGGTATCTGGAGATGACGGGGTATGCGCAGCCGTTACGAATGTAGCGTTGAGTGGGATTGGCTGGTTAACGGCACTCTGTACTTCTCGACAGCTACCGAATTGAATAGCAATCGCCAAAGAAGGGGCTGAATCGTTTAGGCCTCCAGCCCTTCACTGGCGGGCGCAAGCTACTGGCGCGCGACAGCGCTGTGCAGGACATGCGGCGCCAGACCCGGGCCAGAACGCACCCGATCAACGCGAGCCGGCGCGCCACCATGCTGAGGTGCAGCGCAGGACCCGTTCAAGCACCACCAGGGCCAGACATGCTGAGGCCAGCAGAAACACCGCGAAGAAATAGTCGAGCACGCCCATCAGGGTGGCCTCCTGCGCGACCCACAGTCCGACGTGTGTCGCCGCCAGGCGCGGCGCGCTGACTGCGTCATGCGTTGTGGCAAAGTAGCGCGTCAACTGCTCCAGTGTCTGCTGCAGGGCCGGGTTCCACGGCGACAGGCTTTCGCTTAAACGCGTGAAGTGAAGGCTGCTACGCCACTGCAGGCACAGCGTCGCCAGCGCCATGCCCGCGGCCAGACCGAACTGGGCCAGCATGTTCTTCACCTGGTTGGCGTGCGAAAACGTGCTGTCATCCTGCGGCAGGGTCTGGAAGGTCTGCATGGCCGTGGCAGACAGCACCGTGATCACGAACACGCCATTGCACAGCAGGGCGGGCACGACACTTTGCATCGGGTTGGCCGATTCACTGAGCCCGGAGAGCTGATAACCACACAGCAGCAGCGCACCGAAGCCCGCGATGTAGTAGCGCGTTGGCCCCGGATACCGGGGCATCAGTCTCGCCAGCACGATCCAGCTGGCCACGCTGGCCAGAGCGCCCATTCCCAGGTAGCGACCAACCACCTCCAGGGGCAAATCGAGAGTCCTTTGCAGCAACACGGGAAGCATGGTGTTGTTCGCGCCGAGGACCACATAACACACGCCAAAGATACCCAGACCCAGAAGGTAGCGTCGCCGCGCCAGACGATGGAATCCGATCAGCGGTCGTGCGCGCCGGCCGTTCAGATGCACAAACAGCCACAAAGCCGGAAGGGAAAGAGCCAACCCCGCGTACAGGGTCGTGGGATCGCTGAAAAAGTCAAAGCCGGAACGCTGCAGCACGTACAGCAGCAAAAAACTGCCGCCCATCAGGACGAACAGGCCCGTTGGATGCGACTGGGAGCGGATTTCGCGCGTCGGCAACTCATCGCTCAGCGCGAAAGACGAAAGGACGATGATCAGCAAGGCGGGGACGAGCATGGCAAGGAAAGCCGCGCGCCAGCTCTCCGACGACAGCGCCATCGAAGCCAACAGCGGCCCCGCGACGCCGCCCCACGCCAGTCCGGCAGCAAGAAACTTGATGCCGGTGAAGCGCTGGGGCGAAGGGGGTATGTGATTCACCAGCAGACGGCCCGAGGTCAGAAACGATGCGCAGCCTGTAGCCATGAGAATCCTTCCCAGGGCGAAGCTGGTCAAGCTGCCACTGAACCCACATACCAGCGCGCCGAGAGCGAACAGCACGCCGGAGACCTGAACAAAACGCCGCCAGCCCAAGCGCTCGACCAGCCAGCGATGCATCGAGATCATGCCAATGGCGACCACGGCATAAAGTGTGGCCACCAGGCTGTATTCCTCCGGGCTCGCAGCGAGCTCACCCATGACCGGCGTGGCATTGAAAGCCACGATGCCGACCTGCAGGAAGTCGCTGAACGGCAGGCTCGCGATCAATAAGTACAGCAGGAGCTGCCGCCGTCGGGTGTCGGCCTGGAATGCTTGTGTTGTCGGCATGCTCATCTTGGTTGCTCCTGGGGCTGTTACTTCGGCAGAGGCTCCTTGACCTTGCCGCCTTCATCCATCACCAGCCAGGCCAGCAGTCTGGCGGGCCGGGTGCTACTGGCATTGCGCGAGACCAGGTGCGCGGCGCGCGGCGGCTCGTACCAGGACTCGCCGGCCTTGTAAGTGACCGGCGGCCGACCGCCCAGTTGGGACACCACTTCGCCTTCGAGGACATAGGCGAACACCGACCCTGCATGCAGATGCGGCAGCGAGGCTTGCCCCGGCGCGTAGCTGACGATGGCCATCACCACTTGCTTGCCCGGGACGTCGGGCAGGTTCTGCAGTTGCATCGGGCTGACTTTTTCCTCGCCGGCGCCCACGTCATGGGCGAAGACCCAGGGATGGACCAGCGCCGCGGCGGCCAGCATGGCGATGACGGGTTTTCTGACATTCATGGCCCGCTCCTCAGGCTGTGAGCGTCTTGCGGAAACCCACCGACAGGCGATTCCAGCTGTTGATCAGGCCGATGACCAGCGTCAGGTTGACGCATTCAGCTTCGGTGAAGTGTGCAAGCAGCCCTTCGTAGTCCGCATCTGGCACGTGGGTGTCGGCTACGCGGGTAACCGCCTCGGTCCAGGCCAGGGCAGCCCGTTCGCGTGGCGTGAAAAACGGTGTGTCGCTCCAGACCGACACGGTCTGGATGCGGCGCTCGCTGTCGCCCTTCTTGCGCAAGTCGCTGGCATGCAGCTCGATACAGAAGGCGCAGCCGTTGATCTGCGATGCGCGCAGCTTCACAAGATCGAGCAGGGCCGGCTCGAGGCCGAGTTTTCCAACGGCGACATCAAGCGCGATCAGCGCCTTCATGGCATCGGGGGAAGCTTTGTAAAAATCCAGTCTCTGTGTCATGTCAACTCCTTCGGGTGGTTAAATGGTGCCTCTATGCTAGGGACGGATGCCCCGGCCTTTGGCGGCCAATCCGGACCTTTTTCAGGAGTCCAATTGATGGAACTGCACGTGGTGATCGACGGCAACAAGGACCTGACGGGGCAGTTGTACCGGCAGCTCAAGGAGGCCATCCGCTCAGGACGGCTGGCCCCGGGCGAGAAGCTGCCACCGTCGCGGCTGCTCGCCGAGCAGCTCAGCCTGTCGCGCAAAACCGTGGCAGAGGCCTATGCGAGGCTCACCTATGACAAGCTGCTGGTTGGACGTGTCGGTAGCGGCACCTTCGTCGGCGAAGGCGTGCAAGCCAAAACGCCGCCGGGCCCCGGCCCGGGCCTGGCCGGCCCGGCGGTGACCGAGCATTGGCGCAGCATGAAGACGCCGCTGCGCCACCCGGCCCCGGCGGGCAGTTCGCGCTATGAGTACATCGGTGGCGCGCCGGCCAGCGGCCTGTTCCCGCATGCTGACTGGCGTCGCTGCGTCCTGTATGCGTTGCGCCAGGGCACACGCTCGCGCGGACTGTACGGTGACGCCGAGGGCCTGCCGGCGCTGCGCGATGCCACCGCCCGGCACGTGGCCTTTTCACGAGGGGTTCGATGCACCATGAGCGACATCATCGTCACCAACGGTGCGCAGCAGGCCTTGGACCTGGTGGCCCGGGTGTTGATCGAACCCGGCTGCACCGTGGCCGTCGAGGAGCCTGGTTATCCACCCGCACGGCAGCTGCTGGCAGCGCAGGGCGCGCGTGTCGTCGGCATACCGGTTGATGCCGAGGGGCTGCTGGTGGAGCAAATTCCTGACGGCACGCGACTCATCTATGTGACGCCGGCCCACCAGTTTCCACTCGGCATGCCGATGAGTGTGCGTCGCCGCGAGGCGCTTCTTGCGCGTGCGCAGGCGCTCGGCGCCATCATCCTCGAGGACGACTACGACAGCGAGTTCCGTTACGAGGGGCGACCCACCGACTCCCTCCAGAGCATGGACAGCCACGGCACCGTGGCCTTCGTGGGGACCTTCTCAAAAACACTGTCGCCCGAACTGCGCCTGGGCTACCTGATCGCGCCTCCGGCGATCTTGCAGGCGGTCAGTACCGCCAAACACCTGAGCGACTGGCATACCGCCACGCCGGCCCAATGGGCCCTCGCAAAATTCATCGGGGATGGCGACCTTCTCAAGCACATCCGTCGCTGCCACGCAATTTACGCAGAGCGGCGTGAGCGCATCATGCACCGCTTCGGGAGCGAACTGTCGGCCTGGTTTGACCTGGTTCCGGCCAGCGCGGGCATTCACATGGCCGCACTGGCCAAGCGGCCCATCGACATGGACACGCTCCTCAAGCTGGCGCGTCGGGTGGACGTCGGGCTTTATACGCTGGAAGGCTTCTACCACGATTGTGTTCCGCTGCAGGGGCTGATGCTCGGCTATGGCGCCATTGACAGCGCCGATATCGACCCGTCGCTGGACCGGCTGCGCGACATCCTGACGCAGATGGGGTGAGCGGGCGCCATCTGCCCCGTCTTTTTCCTACAGCTTTCGTCAAAACGTGCGGACAGGGCCAGCGGTCCGCATCCACCACGATCAATCTCTTGCGGCACGGCTCATGCGCGACTCATGCAGGCTCATGCAGTCCGCGGCCATGGTTCGTGGTTGTTTCTGTCAGAAGAGGATTTCAGATGAAGGCTTATCTCAAATTCGGCGCGATGATTGCTACCTCGACCATCGTGATGTTCGGGCTCATGTACCTGAACACCTACGCGCTGGATCACATTTTCTTCAGCCAGACGCGGGCCTGGATGGCCCTGCTGATGGGCGCCGCCATGGCCATGGTCATGCTGGTGTTCATGTGGCCCATGTACCCGAACCGGCGCGTCAACACGGGCGTGCTGCTGGGCAGCGTGCTGGTGTTCGCGCTGTCGCTGTGGCTGGTTCGCAGCCAGCAGACAGTTGACGAGGTCTCCTGGATGCGGGCCATGATTCCGCATCACTCGATTGCCATCCTGACGAGCGAGCGCGCCCACATTTTCGATCCCCGTGTCAGGCGGCTCGCGGACGGCATCATCGAGACCCAGCGCCGGGAGATTGCCGAAATGAAACAACTCATCGAGGAACTCAGGCCGGCCCGCTGAGCGCGGGCAGCCCCATCGCATGCCGAATGATGGGCGGTGCGGGGCCTGCCAGCACCTTGCGTTTATCAACGATTTTGGCCTCCAGCCCTTATGTGGCGGGCGCCAGCAGCTATCAAATCAGCAGCAACTGTGGACTGACTGCCTCAGTCGCCCTGCAGCCGCTGGCCCGTCAGGTCCTTGAGCGCGACACCGGATCGTTGTTGCTTGCGCATCTGATCCAGCAGCCAGGCGATTTTGGCCGCCGCCGCTTCAGGCGCCAGGCCTTGCGGCCGGATATTGGAGACGCAGTTACGGTCGGCGTCGGACGTACCGGGGCCGGGTGCCCAAGTGATGTAGGCGCCCAGGCTGTCGGGGGAGGACAGGCCCGGCCGCTCGCCAATCAGCACCAGCACCGCCTCGGCCTGCAGCGCGCGCGCCACCTTGTCGCCGGCGGCGACGCGGCCGTTGTGCAGCAGCACCACAGGCGCGACCGCCCAGCCCTGCGCCACCAGCAGCGGCAGCAAGGCCTGCAGCAGCGGCAGCGTGTGGCTTTGTGTGGCTTGCGCCGACAAACCATCGGCCAGCACGATAGCCAGGCCTCCGCGCGATGCACTGGCCTGCAGCAGGGCCAGCGAAGCTTGGTCGAGCTGACGCCCCTGGTCGGGCCGCATCAGGTAAGTGCGTCTGTCGTTGGTAGCGCTGCGGCACACCAGCGCGGGCAGATCAAGCGCGGCCAATGCCGCCTTCAAGGCATCGCTGTCGAGCGCAGCGCCGACCGCGTCACGCGCCCGCGCATGCGCCAGCCGGAAGTCCAGCAGCGCCGGCGTCGCGAGCGAGGCGCCGGTGCGCGGCAGGCCGATGCGCGCCGCGGTCAGCGGTCGCAGCGCGGCCCACATCTCGTTGACCAGGACCGCGGTATCCCGCGCCGCGGCGGAAGGTGGGGTATCTATCATGACGGCCTGCCCAGCAGTTGCCGCATCGGCCCGGGCACACCCTCAGGCCGCACCCGGCCCTGCGCATCCACCAGCCCCTGCGTCGCCAGCCATGCCTCGAACTCGGGCGCAGCCCGTTTGCCGAAGAGATCGCGCATGGCCAGCGCATCATGAAAAGATGTGCTCTGGTAACCCAACATGATGTCGTCGGCGCCGGGCACACCCATGACGAAGTTGACGCCCGAGGCCACCAGCAGGGCCAGCAGCGCGTCCATGTCATCCTGGTCGGCCTCGGCGTGGTTGGTGTAGCAGACGTCGCAGCCCATGGGCAGGCCCAGCAGCTTGCCGCAGAACTGGTCTTCCAGCGCGGCGCGTGTGATCTGTTTGCCGTCGTACAGGTATTCGGGGCCGATGAAACCGACCACGGTGTTGACCAGAAAGGGCTTGAAGTGGCGCGCCACGGCGTAGGCGCGTGCTTCCATGGTCTGCTGGTCCACGCCGTGGTGCTGGCCGGCCGACAGCGCGCTGCCCTGCCCGGTCTCGAAATACATCGCGTTGCTGCCGACGGTGCCACGCGCCAGCGACTGCGCGGCGTCGTGCGCCTCCTTGAGCAGCGCCAGGTTGATGCCGAAGCTGCGGTTGGCGCCCTCGCTGCCGGCGATGGACTGGAAGACGAGGTCCACCGGCGTGCCGCGCGCGATCAGGTCCAGCGTGGTGGTGACATGCGCCAGCACACAGCTTTGCGTGGGAATGGCGAGCTTGCTGCGCACTTCGTCGAGCAGGCACAGCAGCGCGTGCGCGCTGCCCGGGCTGTCGGTGGCGGGGTTGATGCCTATCATCGCGTCGCCGGCGCCCAGCAGCAGGCCGTCGAGGATGCTGGCCGCGATGCCGCGCAAGTCATCGGTCGGGTGGTTCGGCTGCAGCCGCACCGAAAAGCGCCCGGGCAGGCCGACGGTGTTGCGAAAACGCGTGATCACGCTGCATTTGGCGGCCACGATCATCAGGTCCTGCAGGCGCATGAGTTTGCTGACGGCGGCCACCATCTCGGGCGTCAGGCCGGGCGCCAGGGCGCTCAAGACGGCGGTGTCGGCGGTGTCACTCAGCAGCCAATCGCGCAGGCCGCCCACTGTGAGGTGCGCCACGGGCGCAAAGGCTGCCGCATCACGCGTGTCGATGATGAGCCGGGTGACCTCGTCGGTTTCATAGGGCACGAGGGCGTGGGTGAGAAAGTCTTTCAGCGGCACGTCGGCCAGCGCAAACTGCGCCGCCACCCGCTGCTCGGCCGAAGTGGCGGCCAGCCCGGCCAGCACGTCGCCGCTGCGCAGCGGCGAGGCGCACGCCATCAAGGTGGCGAGGTCGCTGAAGACATGGATTTCTTGACCAACCGGCATACGGTACATCGCTGTGGGCCCAGGTTGCGGCGGCCGCACCGGAACGGGGGTGCGTTTGTCGCCAGCCTCTATCGTAGGGGAAGCGCGATGGATGCACAGCCGCGCGCGGTCTTGCGGGATCCGCAGCACCCCCCAAAGACACGCCGGAGCAAAGTTCATGCATGTTTTAGCCCCCCAGCCCTTGCTGTATATGCGCAAGCAGCTATCAAATACATAGCTTTTCCCTGCACTCCTTTGTGTGGGAACCTTCAAATCTGCACACGGGTCCCCAGTTCGATCACGCAGTTGTTGGGCAGACGGAAAAAGGTGGCCACGCTGCCTGCGTTGCGGGACATGATGGCAAACAGGGCTTCACGCCAGTGCGCCATGCCGGCGCCCCGGGTCGGCACCACAATCTCCCGGCTCAGAAAGTAGGACGTTTCGAACAGGTTGATGGGCAAACCCTGGGCCTGACAAAGCGCCAACGCCTTGGGGATATCGGGTGTGTTGATGAAGCCGTAGTTCACCTGCAGCCGCCAGAAGCCCGGCACCAGCGTCGTGACCTGGACCCGCTCCTCGAAAGGGATCCACGGTACATCGTGGAACACCACGGTGAGGATCAGGTTGCGCTCGTGCAGCACCTGGTTGTGTTTCAGATTGTGCATCAGCGCCTGCGGCACCGTGTCGGGGTTGGCCACGGCATAAACGGCGGTGCGCGGGATGCGGCGACCCTTGTCTGCAGCGAGAGCCGTGATGAAGGGCAGCAGTTCGGGGTCGTCGCGGCGCATGCTTTCGATCAGCAGCTCCCGGCCACGCCGCCAGGTCGCCATGACAACGAAGATGGCCGCGCCCAGCACCAGGGGGAACCAGCCGCCCTGCCAGAACTTGAGCGAGCAGGAAATCACCAGCAGCAGGTCGAGCGCCAGAAACGCGCCGGTGGCCGCAAGCGCCACCGGAAGCGGGTAGCCCCAGGCATGGCGCACCACAAAAAACGTCAGCACGGTGGTGACCAGCATGGTCACCGTCACCGCGATGCCATAGGCCGAGGCCAGCGCCGACGAGCTGCCAAAGCCCACGACGGCCAGCAGCACCGCCACCAGCAACAGCCAGTTGACCTCGGGCATGTAGATCTGGCCCGCCTCTTTGGCCGAGGTGTGCTGCACCTGCATGCGCGGCAACAGCCCCAGCTGCATGGCCTGCTTGGTCATGGAATAGGCGCCCGAGATCACCGCCTGGGAGGCGATCACCGTGGCCAGGGTGGCCAGTACCACGGCCGGGATCAGCCAGCTTTGCGGGAACAGGTGATAAAACGGGTTCTCCAGCGCGGACGGGTCGCGCATCAGCAGCGCGCCCTGCCCCATGTAGTTGATGGTCAGGGCCGGTAGCACCAGGCCCATCCATGCGAACTGGATGGGCCGCTTGCCGAAGTGCCCCATGTCGGCGTACAGCGCCTCGGCGCCGGTGAAGGCCAGCACGATGGCGCCAAACGCCACAAACATGTGCCAGCCCTGCGCACGCAGGAAAGCGAACGCCTGCAGGGGGTTGAGCGCGGCCAGAATGGCGGGTTGCTGGATGATCTGCAACAGGCCGGTGAAGGCCAGCACACCAAACCACACCACGATGATGGGCCCGAACAGCTTGCCCACCGTGCCCGTGCCGTAACGCTGCATGGCAAACAGGCTGATGAGCACCGCGATGGAAACGGGCAGCACATAAGGCTTGAGCACCGGCGTCACCACCTCCAGCCCTTCGACCGCGCTGAGCACCGAAATGGCCGGCGTGATCACGCTGTCGCCGTAAAACAGGGCCGCCCCCAACACACCGGCCAGCAGCAGGATCACGCGCCGCTGCGGCGTCTTGCCGGCGGCCTTGGCGGCCAGTGCCGTCAAGGCCATGATGCCGCCCTCGCCACGGTTGTCGGCGCGCAGGATCAGCAGCACGTATTTGAGCGTGACGACCAGCATCAGGCCCCAGAAGATCACCGACGTGGCGCCGATGAGATGCGCCGCGTCCAGCGTTATGCCGGTGGCGGGGCTGAAAATTTCCTTCATGGTGTACAGCGGGCTGGTACCGATGTCGCCGTACACCACACCCATGGCGCCCAGGGTGAGCGCCGCCATGCTTTCGCGGCCGGAAGTCTTGGTCATAACCATCCATCAACAGTGAACAAGGCTTCACTGTCGCCGCCGGGGCATCAGGAACGCATAAGTGCGCAGCGGGTCAGGCAGTCGCCAGGCGGTAACCAACCCCGGTTTCGGTCAGCAGATGGCGCGGCTCGGCCGAGTCGCGTTCTATCTTGGCGCGCAGCTGGCCCATGTAGAGCCGCAGGTAGTGCGTGTGCTCGGTGAACTCGGGCCCCCAGACATCGGTCAGCAACTGCCGGTGCGTGACCACCCGGCCGGCGCTGCGCACCAGCCGCGCCAGCAACTTGTATTCGGTCGGCGTCAGGTGCACGGGCTGGCCGTCGCGCAGCACCACATGCGACTGCAGGTCGATGTGCAGGTCGTCCAGGGCATGCTCGGTCACCGCGGCGGCCAGGGCCGTGCCGCGATGCCGCAGCGCCACCCGGATGCGCGCCAGCAGTTCGCCGACGCTGAAGGGTTTGGTCAGGTAGTCATCGGCGCCGGCATCGAGCAGCAGGATCTTCTGCGCCTCCTGGTGGCGCGCCGACACCACGATGACGGGGATGGCCCTGTGCCTGCGCACCTCGCGCACCAGCTCGACCCCGTCGCCGTCGGGCAGGCCGAGATCAAGCACGATCACATCGGGCGGGTGGTGGCGGAACATGGCCCCTGCTTCGCTCAGTGACACGGCGGTCTGCACCTCGAAGCCCTCCACCGACAGCGACGACTGCATCAGCGCGCGTATTTCACGGTCGTCCTCGACCACCAGCACACGAAGCGTCATGGCCCCTCTCCCTGAGAGGGCTGCACCTCGATCGGCAGGGCCAGCGAAAAACTGCTGCCGCCGCCCTGGCGGCGCCTGAGCGTCAGGCGCCCGCCGTGCGCCTGGGCAATCGCGCGGCACACCGCCAGGCCCAACCCGGCGCCACGCGGGCCTGCCTGGTCGCCCCGGGCATAGGGTTCAAAAACGGTGGCCTGTTCGGCGTCGGGAATGCCCGCACCGCGGTCCTTCACAGAGACCACGAGCTCCCTGCCCTCGACGCTCACCGTCAGGTCAATCGCACCTTCGCTGTACTTGAGGGCGTTGTCGAGCAGGTTGCCGAGCAGCTGCGCGAGCAGTACCGGATCGGCCTTGACCAGCGGCAGCCCTTCGGGCACCCTGGACCGGATGCGGCGGCCCGGGTCGCGCTGGCGCACCCGCGCCAGCACCGCGCCGACAATTTCTTCCATGGACTCCCAGTCGCGCCTAAGCTCCTGCGCCGAACTGCCCAGGCGCACGAGTTGGAGGGTGTTCTCGGTCACCGCGGACAGGTAGGCGGCCTCGCCGGCAATGCTGCCCAGCAGGCGGTCCTGCTCGGCCGGGCTGAGCTTGTCGCGCTGGGTCTGCAATGACGAGGCTGCACCCACAATCGCGGCCAGCGGCGTGCGCAAGTCATGCGATATCGCCGCCAGAAAGGTGCTCTGCAATTGCTGCTGCTGCGCCTCGCCTTGCGCAGCGAGCATGGACGCGGTCAGGCGCAGGCGCCACACCGCCTGTGCCAGCAGCGAACACAGCGCCTGCGCATGCTGGCGGCCGTCTTCGTCCCTGGCCAGGGCCGGCTGCACACAGGCGGCCCCTGTCACACGGCCTTTTTCACCCAGAGGCAGGTACCAGGCATTCAGGCCCGGCCAGCGCCCGGTGCCAGGCCCCAGCAGCGCCGCGTCGGCCACGCATTGCCGCATGCCATCGCGCACCGAAGCATCCAGCCCCTCGGCGTGCTCCAGCTCGTTGTCGGCAGTTGTGAGCACCAGGAAGCAGGGTCCGGCAAAGGCGGCGTCGAGGGTCGCCCGACCCACCGTCAGCACTTCTTCCCGGGAGTTGGCCCTGGCAAGCGCCGCGGCCAGAGCCTGCAACTGGCGCGCGCGCTCCTCGTTGAGGCGGGCGAGCGCCGTCTCGCGGCGCAGGCCCGTGGCCAGCCGGCTGATGACCAGGGCAAGCACCAGCATGGTGGCCAGTGCAATCAGGTTCTCCCGGTTGTCAACCTCGAAGGTCCAGCGCGGCGGGATAAAAAAGAAATTCAGCGCCGTGACCGCCCCCACTGCGCACACCGTCGATTCGATCCAGCCCAGCCGATAGGCCGCAATCACCACCGCCAGCACGTACACCATGGCCAGGCTGGTCAGCGTCACATAACTGTCCAGCAAAAGCCCAACCGCTGTGGCCGCCGCCAGCAGCAAAACCACGGCGAGCCAGCTGCGGGCTGAAGGGCTCCCACTTTGCGATGTTCCCAGAGTATTCATGCTGAAGCCAGCGTACCACCTGCCGCATCAGGATCGCATCAGGATGGCGCCAGCCGCTGCGCAGGGGTGAGGTCGATATTCAGTTCACGACCAGCCAGGCTGCCCGCACGGCAATTCAGGAAAGAAAGAACTAAAAAGCATTCATATCCTGAGATCCTCATGCTGCTAGTGGATTACGATGGTCCGCACTGCCCTGCTTTCTGAACCGCCCGTCTGGAATCCTCATCGCCCTCACTTCCCTTCTGAGCCCCCTGCCGACCGGTGCAGGCCAGGTTTTGCGCAAACGTTCCCTTCTGCTGTTGGTTCCATGTTCCGTGTTGCCCTGGGGTCATGCCTGGGCTTTGTGCAACGGTGGGGTCACGGTGACGTCAACACTCACCATCAGCACAAGCTGTTCCAACGGCGGCGTCAAACCGCTGGGAATGGACACCGGCGCCAACCTGACAGTCAATGCCGGCGTGACTGTTTCCAACGACGCTGGCAGCGGAAGAAACGGGGATCCCATCTCGATTCTGGTGTCGGCCACCACGTCCAACCTGACCAACAACGGCACGATTTCCACTGGTCAGCAAATTGGCGTCATCGTCAACGGCACTCTCAACAGCCTGGTCAATACCGGCAGGATTTCGTCGAATGTCAGACGGGGCATTGTCATCAATGGCGTCACCGGCAAGATCGGTGTCCTGACCAACACCGGTGCCATTGTGGGTCCCTTTGCCGGCATCACCAACAACTCCGGCGGCCTTCTCCAGACCTTCAACAACCTGCAGGGCGCGGGCCATGCCAATGGCGCCGTCACCTACACGGGTGAGCTGCCCACCAGCTACAACATCATCATCAACAGCCCCGGCACCTACGGCAAACTCAGCGGCGCCGGTGTGACCGGCAGCATGGGTTTCGGCATCTACGGCACGTCCACCGTGGCCCTCGGGTCCTACACCGGGGTGTTGAGCGGGTTGACAGCCAGCAATCTCTCAGGCGCAACCTCCGGAAGCTTCGGCGGACTGAACTGGGTATTGAGCCTGGCGTCGGGAAGCACCACGCTCTGGGACCTCATTTTTTCTGCGGGCAGCGCCAACATGACTGCGGGCAACAGCTACACCCTGGCGAATGTGGGCGGCTCCGCCAACCCGGTGTTTGACGGCGGAACACTGACCTTGCTGGCCGGCGCCAACTCCACCCAGGCGTTTACGCTGAATGCGTCGGGCGGCACGTTCACCAGCCCCGGCAACGGCTCGGCCCAGCTCTCCGGGCCCGTTTCCGGCGTGGGCGGGTTGACCGTCAATGGCACAGGGACGCTGGTGCTGACCGGCAACAACAGCTACTCGGGCGGCACCACCGTCAGCTCGGGAACACTGACGGTCGGCGGCAGTTCGCCGCTGGGCACCGGGCCGGTTTTTGTGGCCGCTGCCGGCACCCTGATGGGCACCGGCACCATCCGCGGGCCACTCACGGTGGCAGGCACGCTGAAACCCGGCAACTCGCCGGGTTTCCTGGCGGTGAACGCCACGACCACGATGAACGCCGGCAGCACCTACCAGCAGGACATTGCAGGCACCGTGCAAGCCAGTGCGGCCAGCCCGGTGGGCGCGGCCGGTTACTACTCCTTCATGAATATCACGGGTGGGCAGTTCGTGATCCAGCCCAACGCCACCCTGAGGCCGCGTCTTTCGGGACTCTTCACCCCCGGCGAATCAGGTTACGGCAGCACGCCCTACACGCCGGTGCTTGGCGACCGGTTCCGCCTGGTGACAGCCGACGGCGGCATCTCCGGCCGCTTCAGCACCCTGACGCAGCCGGCAGAACTGGCTGCCGACACCCAGTTCGTGCAGTTCTACAACGTCGCCGGCAGCAAGAGCCTGGACCTGGCGGTGATCCCCACGTCGTACACCACCACCCTGGGCGCCCAGAACGGCAACACCCGCTCCGTGGCCGGCGCCCTGGACAGCATCGTGCGGGCCAACCAGGGCGGCTCGGCCACCAGCCTGCAGGATCAGCTGCTGTATGCCGCGTCGGGCCAGAGCGCCGCGAGCCTGCCTTCCTTCACACGTGCGCTGGCCGGCGAGGTCTATGGCGCAACCCTGGCCACCGTTCCCCGGACCACGCTGCGTCTGCAACAGGCGGTCATAACGCACCTGGCAGGCGCGAGTCCTTCCGCGATGGACAGCGCCTCCAGGCTGGCCAGCGGCACGCGCGGCGTACTGCTGGCCAGCGCGGGTGGCGACCAGAACCCCGGTATCCCCATCGGCCACGCTGCCGGCAGCACCAACAACGCAGCAACCGCGCAAGGCGCGGCCTGGGGCGAGATCGCCTACCAGCGCGGTCGCCGCCCCGGCGACGGCCAGGCCAGCGGCTTGAGCACCCGCCTGTACCAACTGGTGCTTGGCGCCGACACCCATGCCGCGCACGGCATCACGACAGGTGGAGGAATGGCGCTGTCAGCCACCGAGGTCAGCGCCGCTCAGGGACAAGGCACCGTGCAGCAAGGCGCCCTTTTCGCGTACGCCCGGCTGCCTGCCGGCGCCTGGGAAATCGACGCCATGGGCAGCGTGGGCCTGCACGCCGCAGACCCCACCCGCACGGACCCGACGGGTTTCACCGCGGGTCTGGGTGCCAAGGTGCGCGGCAGGGACGCCCTGCTCAGCGCGGGCGTGAGCCGACCCATGGAGGCAGAAGGCACCCGCTTCACGCCATATGCCCGCCTCAGCTGGCAACAGGTGCACCAGTCCTCGTTGAACGAAGGCCCCTCTGCGGCTGCACTGAACGTCAGCCGCTTTGACGGGCAGGGATTGCGCGCGGTGATCGGACTGACCGTCGCCTCCCGCACCATGGACCCCGTGAAAGACCAGAACACTTACCGCTTCAATGTCGCGGTCGGCGCCGATTCCCCGAAGCTGATCAACCCCGTGCTCGACGCCTCGCTGGCCGGCCTGCCGACCACCCTCCGCACACCGCGTGCCGGCTCCGGCTTTGTACAGGCCGGCTTCGAGGGTACGACCCGGCTTGCCCACCAGGCGTATGCCTATCTAGGCGTGTCGGGCGAGGCACGTCGCGGGTCGGTGCAAGGCAGTGTCAACGCCGGGGTGCGGCTGGAGTTCTGACCGGGTCATCTGCCCGCAGCGGCAATCAGCCGGCTATTGGAGACGATGCCGTTGCCGGCGGCTGATGTCAGGGTCGCGGCTTGAATCCGCAACCGGGGCATGCCCCGATCAGCGTGGGGACACAGCAGGGGCCTGCCTGTACCGCGCAGCTACCGAGGCCGGCCGCAAGCACATGGGCTGTGCTCCAGCGTCCAGATTGTCGCGCCGATACTCAGCAGCAATCTGACTTCGCCTTCGTAGTAAAGGCTCGTCTTGTCCAGGCGGTCGATCAGGGTTGCAAGATGGGAGACGGCATCTTCAGGCGAGGCCGCCCCGCCTATGCGCGCCATCTCGATGATCGCCAGCATCGCGTCAGTGCGGGTCATGCCGGGGAGCTTTCTGGGGAAATCGGCAGGATTGAGGTGTGTCATTCTTCTGGACGGATCAAGCAGGCGTTCACCGGCGCGCCTTGGGCGCAAGGCGTCGCAGGCCAGGTAAATTTTCTACAGAAGGGATCGCTGGAAATAGTGGCGAACCCGGCTCGGTTCACTGCCCACGGTATACACGGCCGCACGCAGCTCGCGTTCGGTGCACTTCAGTTCGGAGCGCCAGGCAAGCACAACGTGCGGATCGACCAGGCAAATACGGTCGATGGTGGTGGCTCCGGCAGAAAATGGATGGGTCATGAATACTCCCCTTTCAAGTGGGACATTTCATTGTGACCAATCGAAGCGCAGCAAGACAGCGCCTTGAAGCGTAACCGGCGTAAGGAATTGCGCCGTACCGTCCGGGTATCTTCCCCGACATGGCGGGGTGCAGGGCGGCTTCGGTGTCGTGCAGATGCCGCGTTTACGCACGCAAGCTTCCACATTTCCCTGAACACCGGCCCAAACGGGAAGGACGTGGCTATATTGCTGCCATGACCACTGCAAGCCGAAACCACGGCAACCTCATCAGCCGCATCCTCCGGCGCGGCCGGGAAGAACGCCTTGCCCAAGCGGCGGGTGGCCTCACCTTCACGATGGCGGTGTCCATGGTGCCGCTGCTGGCGGTGAGTTTTGCCCTGTTCGCGCGGACCCCTGCCTTGCGTTCGACCGGAGAAGCGATTCGCGAGCACCTGCTGCGCGGCCTGCTGCCGGCTGACATCGCCAGGACGGTTCTGAAACACCTGGCGCAGTTCGCGGGCAATGCCGGCGGTCTCACCCAGGTGGGCTTCGCGGTGCTGCTGGTGTCGGCCCTGAGCCTGCTCCTGAGCGTGGAGAACACGCTCAACCGGATATGGCGGGTGAAGAAGCCGCGCACGGTGCTGCGCCGGCTGGCCCTGTACCTTGCCATGCTGCTCACCGGCCCGGTGATCATCGGTGCGAGCCTGTGGGCCGCGTCCTATCTTCTGGCTGCCTCCAGCGGGCTGGTGGGAACACGACCGGCCTGGCTGCCGCATGCCCTGAACCTGGGACCGGTGGTTCTGAGTGTCGCCGGCTTCGCCTGCCTGTTCCGCTTTGTGCCGCATACCGTGGTGCGCTGGCGCGATGCAGTCGCGGGCGGCCTGCTGGCCGGCATGGCGTTTGAACTGGGCAAACACGGTTTCGCGATTTACCTCGCCAACGTGCCGACCTACCGCACGGTTTACGGCGCCTTCGCGCCTTTGCTGGCTTTCCTGGTGTGGGTGTATTACTCGTGGCTCGTCACCCTGGCCGCGGCGCTGGTCAGCGCCAACTTGCCGGGTGCCAAGGCGCCAACGGCACGGCGGCTGTCACGGGCATAGCCGGCCCGGCCAACCGGCCAGGCCGGACAACAGGCGAAGGCGACACTATGTTCCGAGCATGTCCACGGCCATATCCAGCAAGGCCTTCAGTCTCGCTAGGCGTCGCAGGTCGCGGTGATACCCCACCCACACATCGCGGCCGGGTGGCGCTTCGCCCAGGTCCAGCAACTTGAGGCCGGGGGTCGCGTCGCCCAGGGGGCGGGGAAGCACGGCCAAACCGATGCCGGCAGCGCACATCCGCGCCTGAGCCTCGCGATTGTTGCTGCCGAATACCGTGTGGGCGTGCGGCAGCACACGCTGCAGCCAGGTGACGTCCGGCAAGCCGCCGAAGGCGGTATCCATGGTCACCAGCGCAAGGCCCCGGCCCTGAGCGTTGCGCGGAATCCTGGCACCGCGCGCCGCGTACAGGCCATAGGGCATGTGCATCAGCTTGCGTTGCACGATGTCCGCCTCCTCAAACGGCCGGATGCGAAACACCATGTCAGCCTCTCTTCGTGACAGGCTGAAGAGGCGGGCGTCCGTGATGAGTTCAATCGTGACCCCGGGATGCTTTTTGCTGAAGCTCGCGAAGACAGGCGTCAACATGTGGACACCGAACCAGTCCGACGAGGAAATCCGTATCAAGCCCTCCAGGCCGGCATCGCGTCCTGACAGTTTCCTCTCAAGTCCCAGCACTTCCTCCTCGATACGCTCCGCGTGGACCAGCATCACGGCCCCTTCGGGCGTCAACACAAAACCTTCCTGGGTCCGCTGAAACAGGGCATCGCCCACCGCCGCCTCCAGGGTCTTCAGCCTGCGCCCCATGGTGGGCTGCGTCTGGCCAATGCGCTTGGCTGCACCCGCGAGCGTACCGGCGCGTGCGATCGCCAGAAAGATCTTGAGGTCACTCCATTCCATGCGGCACTATACAAAATTGCATGAACAAATGTCAAAGTTGTTGTTTGCAATTCATTGCTGCACGTACCAATATTCGCTCCTGGCCTGCCCATTGCGCAGTCCATTCATTTGCTCATCAACTTGTTTACTCATTCAGGAGTGCGACCATGACAACGACCATGCAGGCTCTGGTACTCGAAACCCACCAGGCGCCCTTCAAACTGACAGAGATTGCCAAGCCTCTGGCTGGCCCCGGCGAGGTGCTGGTGCGGATCATGGCCAGCGGCGTCAACCCGCTGGACACGAAGATTCGTTCGGGCAACGCGGCGCATGCCCGGCACCCCCTGCCGGCGGTCCTGGGAATGGATCTGGCCGGCACGGTCGAGGCGGTCGGCGCCGGTGTGACGGCGTTCAGGGTGGGCGACGAGGTGTACGGACTGACGGGAGGCGTGGGCGGCCTGCAGGGATCGCTCGCGGAATACGCAGCGGTTGACGCCAGGCTGCTCGCAAAAAAACCCCACAACCTGACCATGCGCGAGGCAGCCGCCCTCCCGCTCAGTGTGATCACGGCGTGGGAAGGGCTTGTCGACAGGGCCCAGGTCCAGCCTGGCCAGACGGTTCTGGTTCAAGGCGGTGCCGGTGGTGTCGGGCACGTCGTCGTTCAGCTGGCGGTAGCCAAAGGCGCCGAGGTTTTCGCTACCGGAGCGGCAGCCCAGAAAGAAGTGATCGAAGTCTATGGGGCCGTGGCGATCGACTATGAAAAAACCGGGCCGGCGGACTATCTGGCCCTGCACACGGCCGGACAGGGTTTCGACGTGGTGTACGACACCGTCGGCGGCCCGGTGCTGGACGCGTCTTTCGAAGTCGTGCGCATGTACGGCGGGCATGTGGTGAGCTGCCTGGGATGGGGCACCCACAAACTGGCTCCGCTTTCTTTCCGCGCGGGCACCTACTCCGGCGTATTCACGCTGATACCGATGATCACCGGGCAAGGCCGGGCCCACCATGGCCGGATTCTGGCCGAAGCGACGGCCCTGGTGGAGGCCGGCAAGCTCGTGCCGCGGCTGGACCCGCATCGTTTCGGGTTAGCCACCGCTGGCGAGGCGCACGCGCTGGTGGCGTCCGGGCGTCCAGCGGGCAAGGTGGTGATTGAGGTTCAGTCTGCCTGAGGGGGAAAAGCAGGCTGTCACAGCCCGGCCGAGGCCGCTCTCGGCTTGCCTGCATCGGGTTCGAAGAAGGACCAGCGCAGACCCGGAAAACGGACCTGCATCCGCTCTTCCACGTCGTCGATGGCCGCAACCAGCGCCTCGGCGCTGGGCATCGCGACCATTTTTGCCTTGACCGCGACGGCGACCTCGTCACCCAGCTGGAAAGTGATCAGGTTGACGATGCGCTCCACCTCCGGCTGGGCGGCGACGAACTCGGTGATGGCTGTGCGCATCTCGGGCGATGCGGACTCGCCGGTGATGAGGCTTTTGACCTCGATGGTGACGGCGAACGAGACGCCGATCAGCAGCAACCCGACAGCGATCGAGCCCAGGGCATCAAAAATCGGGTTTCCCGTGAGGGCGGTCAGCAACAGCGCGACAAAAGCCAGGCTCAGGCCGGCGAGGGCCGCGATGTCCTCACCGGCAATCACCAGCAGTTCAGATTGCCGCGTCTCGCGAAACCAGCGCCACAGGCTCTTGTCGCCGCGTTCCGGCGCCAGAGCCTGCAAGGCGCCGCGCAGGCTCACGGCTTCAAGGGCCATGGCCACCAGCAGCACGCCCAGGGAGGGCAGCAGGTACTTGACGGGCTCCGGGTGCAGCAGCGCCCGGCTCCCGTGCCAGACCGAAAACAGGCCGCCGATACTGAACAGCAGGACGCCGACCATCATGGACCAGAAGTAGACGACGCGGCCGTAACCCATGGGGTGGTCGGGCGTCGGTGCCTGCTTCGCCTGCCTCATGCCGACCAGCAACAGGACCTGGTTGGCGCAATCTGCAAAGCTGTGCAGGGCCTCGGCCAGCATCGCCCCGCTGCCGGTGAAGAAGGCAGCCACGGCCTTGGCCAGCGCAATGCCGCCGTTGGCGCCCAGCGCATAGAGAACGGCCTTGAGTGAGCCGGCGTTTTTGGGCATGTGATTTTTCCTGTGAAGCGGCGCCTTGCAGGCATGGAGCCCGGCGTCAACGTTCGAGGATAACAAGACCGGCTACCCGGCGTGAGCCGCCCGCGGAGTCGCGCACGGAATGGCCAGGCGGCTGCGGGCGCATACCCGGCGTCACGCCGGAACTTCAAGCCTTTCAGGCCTGCAGCCCTTTCCCGTCAAGCGCGGACAGCTATCGAATAAATAGCAAAGCGTCGATGGTTTCAGCGCGCCAGGTAGCCGCCGTCAACCGGATAGTAGGAACCGGTCACAAAAGAAGCCTTGTCCGAAGACAACCAGGCCACCAGTTCGGCCACTTCCTCGGCGCGGCCCAGGCGCCCTATCGGATGGGCGCCGACCAGCATGGCGTTGATGGCGGGGTCTTCTTCCAGGCCGCTGATCATGGGGGTGTGGATGAAACCCGGCCCGACGGCGTTGACACGCACGCCGTGTGCGCTGTATTCGAGCGCGGCCGCTTTGGTCAGCCCCAGCACGCCGTGTTTGGCGGCGGTGTAGGCCGGGGCGCCGGCAAAACCGACGGCGCCGAGGATGGAGGCCACGTTGATGATGGAGCCCCCACCGGTCTTGAGCATGGCGGCAATCTGGTACTTCATGCCGTAGAACACACCCGACAGGTTGATGTTGATGACCTGGGCCCAGCCGTCCAGCGGGTAGTCGGCGGTGGGGGCCTGCGGGCCGCCTATGCCGGCGTTGTTGCAGGCGATGTCGAGCCGGCCGTGCAGCGCCAGGGTGCGCGCCACCAGCGCCTCGCCGTCCTGGGGCTTGCCGACGTCGGCCGCCACAAACACGGCGTCACCGCCCAGCGCCCGCACCAGCGAGGCGGTTTCCTCGCCGGCCTGTTCGTTGATGTCCGACACCACCACCCGGGCACGCTCACGCGCCCAGACCAGCGCAATGGCGCGGCCAATGCCCGACGACGCACCGGTCACGAGTGCTACCTTGTTTTTCAGCATGTGTTTTTCCTTCAAGTGTTGCGCGGCCCGGTGCCGCTTCCCTGCAGCCCGACAACCCGGACGCTGCGCCCGGTGAAACTGCGTCGTTCATTGTGAGCCGATCAGGGTCGGAAGGCTTGATTTAAAACAAGCTGGAGAAATGGGCGGCGGCGCCGGCGGCGCCACATAAGCCTTAATGCGCGCCGGCCGCCGCGTCCAGTCCGCCGGTCACGGCCTTTTGCGGATGGGTGAGCCAGACCAGCGGAATCAGGGCCAGGAAAAGCATGGACGAGATCCAGAAGATGTCGTTGGCGGCCAGCATGAAGGCCTGCTGGTCCACCAGCCGGTTGATCTGCGCCAGGGCCTGTTCGGTCGTCATGCCCGACGCGGTGAGCCCCGACAGCGCCGCCTGCGCCGCGGTGCTGCCGGCATTGACGGTTTCCGCCAGTTGCGCGTGGTGCAGCGCGGCACGGCTTTCCCACAGCGTGGTGGCGATCGAGGTGCCCATGGCGCCGGCCGTGATACGCACGAAGTTGGTCAGGCCCGAGGCCGCCGGCATGCGGTCCGGCGACAGGCCGGACATGGTGATGGTCATCAGCGGAATGAAGAAGAAGGCCATCGCCACGCCCTGGATAAGGGTCGGGATCAAAATCGTTCCGAAGTCGGCCTGGGTGTTGAAGTTCGAGCGCATCCACAGCACCAGCCCGAACACCATGAAGGCGAAGGTGGCATAACGGCGCGGGTCCACCCGGCCCACGGTTTTCCCCACCACCGGCGAGAGCACCAGCGCCAGCAGGCCCACCGGCGCCATGATCATGCCGGCGTCGGTGGCGGTGTAGCCCATGAACTGCTGCAGCCACAGCGGCAGCAGCACCACGTTGCCGAAAAAGAGACCATAAGCCACCGAGGTGGTGATGGTGCCGGCCCAGAAATTGCGGCGTGCAAACAGGCGCAACTCGACCACCGGGTGCTCGTCGGTCAGTTCCCAGATCAGGAAGAAGGCAAAACCCACGGCGGCCGTCACCGCCAGCCCGATGATCAGCGGCGAGTGGAACCAGTCGTTTTCCTTGCCCAGGTCCAGCATGATCTGCAGCGCGCCTATCCAGAGCACCAGCAGCGCCAGCCCCACGGTGTCAATCGGCAGCTTGCGGGTGACGCTTTCGCGCTTGTGGTACAGCGCCCACGAGGCCAGCGCCGCAGCAATGCCGACGGGAATGTTGATGTAGAAGATCCAGGGCCAGGAGATGTTGTCGGTGATCCAGCCGCCCAGCAGTGGCCCCATGACGGGCGCGACCAGCGTGGTCATGGCCCACATGGCCATCGCCAGCCCCGCCAGCGCGCGCGGGTAACTGGCCAGCAGCAGCGACTGCGACAGCGGAATCATGGGCCCGGCGACAAACCCCTGCAGCGCGCGAAAGGCGATCAGCGTGGTCATGTTGGGCGCCAGGCCGCACAGCCACGAGGCAATGACAAACAGGATGACGCTGCCGACAAACAGGCGCACCTGGCCAAAACGCTGCGACAGCCAGCCGGTCAGCGGGACGGCAATCGCGTTGGCGACGGCGAAGCTGGTGATGACCCAGGTGCCCTGGTTCGGGCTGACCCCCAGGTCACCGGCGATGGCGGGCAGCGAGACGTTGGCGATCGAGGTGTCCAGCACGTTCATGAAGGTGGCGGCGGACAGGGCAATCGTGCCCCAGGTCCGCGCGGACCCCGTGAGCGGCTCGTGCGCTACATGCGTGGCGGCGCTGGCCATGCTCAGTGCGCGATGGCGGCTGCAGGCGCCGCGGCCAGGGCCGGCGCGGCGCTCACCGGGGCGTCCGCCGCCGGCTTGCCTGCGGCGGCGCGGCTGCGGCCGATGTTGGCGGCAATCACCCGGCGCACCTCTGCGTTGGCGCCGCTGTCCAGCGAGGCATAGACCTGGGTCTGGGAAGTGGCAGCCGTGCGCGGTGCGTCGGCCAGCATCTTGCCGTCCTTGTTGCTGATGTCGATCTCGGCGTCCATGGACAGGCCCACGCGCAGCGGGCTGGCGGCAAGCTGCTGTTGGTCAAGCGCGATGCGCACCGGCACACGCTGAACCACCTTGATCCAGTTGCCGGTGGCGTTTTGGGCAGGCAGCAGCGCAAAGGCGGCGCCCGTGCCCACGCCGAGTCCGGCCACTGAGCCCTTGTATTCCACTTTCTTGCCGTACAGGTCAGCGGTCAGTTTGACGGGCTGGCCGATGCGGATGTTGCGCAGCTGCACTTCCTTGAAGTTGGCGTCGACCCAGACCTGCTTGAGCGGAATGATGGACATCATGGGTGTGCCGGCGGCCACGCGCTGGCCCAGTTGCACCGTGCGTTTGGCCACATAACCATCGACCGGCGCGGGCATGGCGGCGCGCTGCGTGGCGAGCCAGGCCTCGCGCACCTTGGCGGCGGCCAGTTGCACGCTGGGGTGCTGCTCGACGCTGGTGCCTTCGGTCAGCGCCTGGTTGCTGGTGAGCTGTTCACGCGCGGCCAGCACACCGGCCTGGGCCGCAGCCAGGGTGCTTTTGGCGTTGGCCAGCTGCGTCTGGGCGTGGTTGAGCTCTTCGCGCGACACTGCACCGTTGCCACTCAAGGCCTGGCGCCGGTTCAGGTCGTCGTTAGCGCGCGCGATCTCGCTTTGCGCGCGGGCGACGTCCGACTGGCGCAAGGTGATCTGCGCGGCGAGCGAACCGTTGTTGGCGTACAGCGTGCGCACCTGGCGCACGGCCTGCGCCAGCGCGGCCTCGGCCTGCTCCAGCGCGACCTTCGCATCGGCCGGATCGAGCTGCACCAGCGGTTGGCCGGCTTTCACAAAATCGGTGTCGTCGGCCATGATGGCCATGACGGTGCCGCCGATCTGCGGCGTGATCTGGATCACGTTGCCCTGCACGTAGGCGTTGTCGGTGGATTCATAGTGGCTGGCCACCAGGAATTCGTAGGCGGCCCAGCCCAGGCCGGCCACCACGACGACGCTGGCCAGCGCGGTCAGCGCTTTCCTGCGGGTCGCATGGCCCGCAGGACGGAAGGACGAGGCACTCGCCGGCGCCGGGACGGCGGCCGCTGCAGGCGAAAGCTGGGGTTGAGGCTGGTTTTGATCTGCGTTCATGTTGTTGCTCTTGAAAAGAATCGGCGATGCGGGATGTCGGTGCGGGACCTGGTTCAGCGGATGGCAACGGCCGTGGCGGGCGCGGCATAACCGCCACCCAGTGCGCGCGCCAGGCCCACCTGGGTGTCGAGCGCGCGCGCGGCCAGATCCACCGCCAGGCGGCGCTGGTTCAGCACGCTGCTCTCCGCCGTCAGCACATGCAGGTAGTTGCCCAGACCGGCCTTGTAACGCTGCACGGCAATCTCATAGGCGCCCTCGGCGGCCTCCTGCGCGGCGCGCTGCTCGGTCTGCTGGCGCGTGATGGACTGGGATGAGGCCACCTGGTCGGCGACGTCACGCACGGCATCGATCACGGCGGCGTTGTAACTTTCGACGGCACCATCGAGGTCGGCGGTCTTGCCGCGCAGGTTGGCGCGCAGGCGGCCGGCGTCAAAAATCGGCAGGCGCAGCGCCGGGCCGACGCCCCACTGCTGGCTGCCCGCCTCGAACAGGCGCCCCAGGCCGATGCTGGAAAAGCCGGCGAAGGCGACCAGGTTGACGTTGGGGTAGAACTGGGTTTTGGCGTTGGCCACGTCCCTGGAGGCGGCCTCGACACGCCAGCGCGCCGCGGCGATGTCAGCCCGGCGGCCCAGCAGGTCGGCCGGCAGTTGTGCCGGCATTGCTACTTTTTTTATAGCTGGCAGCGCAGACGGAACAAGGGCCAGAGCCCCATCGGGCTGCCCAATCAGCGCGCCCAGCGCGTTGCGGCCCAGCGCCAGCTGCTCCTGCAGGGTTTCGATCTGCAGGCGCGCCTCGGGCAGACCGCCTTCGCTCTGGCGCAGCTCGAGCTGGGTGTCCAGCCCGGCGTTGACGCGGTCCTGCACCAGTGCCAGGGTTTCCTGGCGCTGTGCCAGCGTGCGGCGTGCCACCGTCAATTGCGCCTGGGTACGCGCGAGCTGGAAATAGCTGCGCGCCACATGGCTGGCAAGCAACACGCGGGCAGCGTCGGCGTCGGCCTGGGCGGCGCGGGCACTGCCCAGGGCGGCTTCGAGGGCGGAGCTGTATTTGCCGAAAAAGTCGATCTCCCAGCTGGCGCTGAGCTGGGCCATGCCGCTTTCGCGGATGGAGCCAGCCAGAGGCGGCGGCACGGCGCCGTTGGCGCTGTACTTCTGGCGCGTCAGGTCGAGCTGGCCATTGAGCTGCGGCAAGGTGGCCGCATCGGCCACCTCGGTCACGGCCTGCGCGCGTGCCAGCCGCGCCTGAGCCAGCTTCAGGCTGGGGTTGTTCTGCAGCGCCTGCGCGACCAGGGCATTGAGTTGCTCGTCGCCGAAGTCGCGCCACCATTCGGTCGCCACGCCGGCCGGTGCGGCAATGGCGGACGTGGCAGGCGCAACAGGTGCGGCGGCCAGCCCCAGCGTGGAGGCATCACGCAGGCTGGCCTGCGGGTGGATGCCGGACATGTCGGCGCAACCGCTGAGGCCGGTCGCCATCAGCCCGGCGGCAATCAGGCCGGCCGCGCTGACCACGGCCATGCGAAACGAGGCTTGCCATACCGGCAGCGGGTTCGGGGCAGACGCAGCGCGCTCCTCGAGCGTATTGAGTTTATCTGTCATTTTTTTCAGCCGATGCATGCAGGGTTTGGGCGGTGTCGAGAATGCGGCGCAGGTAACCCTTGAGGGTTTCCCACTCTTCCTTGGTGAACCCGGCCAGACACTCGTTCTGGATGTTGCTGAGCACGACGGGAATGGCCTTGGCGGCCTCGCCGCCCTCTTCCGTCAGCTCCAGGTTGACGACCCGGCGGTCTTCGCTGGACCGCACGCGGCGGCACAGGCCCTTGGCTTCAAGACGGTCGAGCAGGCGTGTCATGGCGCCGGCGTCAAGGTCGCAGGTGCGGGCGAGTTCGGCCACAGAGCTGGCCTGTCCCTGCTGCAACTTCAGGAGCGGGACCCATTGGGCATTGGTCAGGCCATTGGGCTCCATGCGGCGTTCAACTTCCTGCGCCAGGTGGTTGACGATGCGGCGCATCAGGTAGCCCACACTTTCCTGCGCGAGGTAACCCTGCGCACGGTAAAACGATGCTGGCGCAGCCGCTGTTGGTGCAGGAATGTTGTCGGATTTCATAGCTTCAAATATTACATGCCTAGACAAATAATGTCAAGGCTTTGTTTGTGCAGGCAGCTTATTGAGGCTTTATTGACTAAACTACCCGCATGGCTACTTCCCCTCCTTCTGACGCGCCCAAGGGCTCGCCGCGCTCCCTCTCCGGCCTGCTGCCCTTTTTGCGTCCTTACCGCGGCCGCATTGGCCTGGCCATCTTTTTTTTGGTGATGGCGGCGGTCGCCACGCTGGTGTTTCCGCTGGCCTTGCGCGGCCTGATCGACGGCGGCCTGGGCGCGGGCGACAAAGGCGCGCAGCTGATGGCACTGCGTACCCATTTCTTCGAGCTGTTTGCAGTGGCGGCAGCGCTGGGCCTGTTTTCGGCCGGCCGCTTCTACATGGTCAGCTGGCTGGGAGAACGCGTCACGGCCGACCTGCGCAACGCGGTTTATGCCCACGTGGTGCGGCAAAGCCCGGAGTTTTTTGAAACCACGCAGACCGGCGAAGTGCTCTCGCGCCTGACCGGCGACACCACGCTGGTGCAGACGGTGGTGGGCTCGTCGCTCAGCATGGGCCTGCGCAACGCCGTGATGGGCATAGGTGCGCTGGGCATGCTGGTGGTGACCAACCCCTACCTGATGGTGCAGGTGCTGGGCGGGCTGGTGCTGATCGTCGTGCCCTCGGCCTGGTTCGGCCGGCGCGTGCGCAAGCTTTCGCGCGCCAGCCAGGACCGGGTGGCCGACTCCAGCGCGATTGCGGCCGAGGTGCTCAATGCCATCCCGGTGGTGCAAAGCTACACCGCCGAAGCACGCGAGGCCGCACGGTTTGACCAGTCCACCACCGACGCGTTCAACACCGCCGTGCGCCGCACCGCCGCACGTTCGGTGCTGGTGGCCTTCATCATCATCGCCACCTCGGCGGCGCTGCTGTGGGGCCTGTACAGCGGCACGCAGGCGGTGATGCGCGGCGACATCACGGCCGGCCACCTGGGCCAGACGGTGGTGTACGTGATCATCCTGGCCAGCGCCACCGCGGTGCTGGGCGAGGTGTATGGCGACCTGCTGCGCGCCGCCGGCGCCACCGAGCGGCTGATGGAGCTGCTGGAAACCCGCTCCCCCGTGACATCACCATCAAATCCGGTGCCAGCCCCCGTGGTGCGGGCGGGAAGTGCTATCAAATTCGAAGCAGTGAATTTTCACTATCCGTCGCGCCCCTTGCAGGCGGCGCTGAGCGACTTCTCGCTGAACGTGGCGCCCGGCGAAACCGTGGCCATCGTGGGACCCAGCGGCGCGGGCAAAAGCACGGTGTTCCAGCTGCTGCTGCGTTTTTACGACCCGGCCTCGGGCCGCATCGAGCTCGACGGCGTGGCCACCCGTGACCTGGCGCTGCATGACCTGCGCCAGCGCATCGGCATCGTTCCGCAGGACGCGGTGATTTTCTCGACCAGCGCGCTGGAAAACATCCGCTACGGCAAACCCGGCGCGAGTGACAACGAAGTCCGGGCGGCGGCGCAGGCGGCCTTTGCGCACGAGTTCATCATGGCGCTGCCGCAAGCGTATGACACCTTTCTGGGCGAACGCGGCGTGCGCCTGTCGGGCGGGCAACGTCAGCGCATTGCGATTGCACGCGCCATGCTCAAGAACCCGCCGCTGCTGCTGCTGGACGAAGCCACCAGTGCCCTCGATGCAGAAAGCGAACGCATGGTGCAGGCCGCGCTGGAGTCGGCCATGCAGGGCCGCACCACGCTGGTGGTGGCGCACCGCCTGGCCACCGTGCAGAAGGCTGACCGCATCCTGGTGCTGGACCACGGCCGCCTGGTGGAGCAAGGCACGCACGCTGAGCTGGTGAGCCGCGGCGGGATCTATGCGCGACTGGCCGCGCTCCAGTTCAACGCCTGAGGCCGTGCATTTCCCCGGGGGCCTGGCGCAGATGGCCTGCGCTGCGGAACCAGGGCTTTCAAACCGAGAATCTCAGTTATGCGCTTTATGCATAACAACCCATCAACCCGGCCTTGGACAGTTGGACACGGCGAGCCTAAGCTCTGCGCATTGATCTTCCACCAGGAGTTTTTCATGTCGCAAGCTTCCAGCCCCGCCGCCCCCCCCGGCGCCCCCGCCCTGTTGCACCCCCTGCCCTCCTATCTGCAGGCCGACAAGCTCGGCCCCTGGGGCAATTACCTGCAACAGGTCGACCGCGTGATTCCGCACCTGGGCAGCCTGGCGCGCTGGGCCGAGACGCTCAAGCGTCCCAAGCGCATCCTGATTGTGGATGTGCCCATCCACATGGACGACGGCACGGTGGCGCATTTTGAAGGTTACCGCGTGCAGCATAACGTCTCGCGCGGTCCGGGCAAGGGCGGCGTGCGTTTTCACCAGGACGTGACGCTGTCGGAAGTGATGGCGCTGTCGGCCTGGATGTCGATCAAGAACGCCGCGGTCAACGTACCCTACGGCGGCGCCAAGGGCGGCATCCGCGTGGACCCGAAGAAACTCTCGCACGGCGAACTCGAGCGCATGACGCGCCGCTACACCAGCGAGATCGGCATCATCATCGGCCCGAACAAGGACATTCCGGCGCCCGACGTCAACACCAACGAGCAGATCATGGCGTGGATGATGGACACCTACTCGATGAACACCGGCTCGACGGCCACCGGCGTGGTCACCGGCAAGCCGGTGGACCTGGGCGGCTCGCTGGGCCGGCGCGAAGCCACCGGCCGCGGCGTGTTCACCGTGGGCGCGGAAGCCGCCAGACACATCGGCCTGGACATCGCGACCGCCCGCGTGGCGGTGCAGGGTTTTGGCAATGTGGGCGGCGTGGCCGGCAAGCTGTTTGCCGAAGCCGGCGCACGCATTGTGGCCGTGCAGGACCATGGCGGAACGATTTACCGTGAAGCCGGGCTTGATGTGCCTTCCCTGCTCAAACACGTGGCCGAGACCGGCAGCGTGGGCGGGTTCGCCGGCGCCGAAACCCTGGCCGATGACAAGTTCTGGGAGGTCGACTGCGAGATCCTGATCCCGGCCGCGCTGGAGCAGCAGATCACCAGAGACAACGCCGGGCGTATCAAGGCGCGCATGATCATCGAAGGCGCCAATGGGCCCACCACCCCCGAAGCCGACGACATCCTGCAGGAACGCAATGTGCTGGTGCTGCCCGACGTGATTGCCAACGCCGGCGGCGTGACCGTCAGCTACTTCGAATGGGTGCAGGATTTCTCGAGCTTCTTCTGGGACGAAGCCGAAATCAACGCCCGCCTGGTGCGCATCATGAAGGAGGCCTTCGCCGGCGTCTGGCAGGTGGCGCAGGACCACAAGGTCAGCCTGCGCACGGCGACCTTCATCGTGGCCTGCAAACGCATTCTGCACACGCGTGAATTGCGGGGTTTGTACCCCTGATCGAACGGGCCTTTGAGCCCTGACGGTTACAGTACCGAATGCTCGCCTGTCGCCGTCCCATCACTGCACTCGTTCTGGGTGCCTTGCTCGCAAGTCTTGCCGCCTGGGTCGGGCCGCTACTCGATGCGCCGGCGATTGCACGCTGGACAGTCCAGACCTATGAGGAAAATCATTTCCGCGCCGCGTATGCGCTGGTGGCCATCCGCCACCTGCCGGTGTTCCTGCTCGCGGTTGCCGCGGGCAATGGGATCTTCCGCGTACTCAGGAACCCGTCGCCCGGCCTGCTGACGGCCTGTGCCCTGCCCTGGCTGCTTTATGTCGTGGTGACCGGCGTGGTGGAATCCGTCGCCGTCGGCGACGGCCCGTTCAGCTGGGTGATTTACGAGCCGGCCTATTTCATCTGGCCGCATTTCATCGCCGTTCCGGCCGGACTTTATGCTTCCAGCCGAATGGTGAAGCGACGCCGCCGCTCACAGGAAATACGAGCAGGGTTGCCGAGCGCGCGATGACGCGGGCTTTACTGCAGCGTTTCCTTGAGCGCCGCGGGCAGGGGTAAAGGCATCACGTCGATGCCCTCTTCCAGCAACTCGACCGCTTCGGCCCGGCTGGCCTGTCCGCGGATGCTGCGCTGCTCGGCGTCGCCGTAAAACATGGCGCGCGCCTCGTCGGCGAACCGTTCACCCACGTCTTCGGTGTTGGCCATCACGTGGCGCAGGGCCTTCAGGAACTCGGCCTGCACGGCCGGGCTGCCGCCGGCGGCCATCACCTCATGCGACGGACTGCCGGCCGGCGCGGCCGCTGGCACCGACAGTTCGCGGGAAGCTCCTGCCGGCGCCGCGGCCGCGGTCCCCAGATTGAGCCGCGGGGCACTGGGCATTTTCCGCACGGCCGGGTCGGCGCACAGCGGACAGCTCACCAGACCGCGTGCCAGCTGGCTCTGAAAATCATCTTCCGACGCAAACCAGCCTTCAAAGGCATGCTGGTGCGAACACTGGAGGTTGAGGACTTTCATGGGGCGATTATCGGCCTGACGCCCAGTGCGCCGCAGTCTGCCAGTCCAAAGTCCATGCACCGGACAGCACGTTCTGCAGCCACAAGGCACCGGTCAATGTCTTGCCGTCGGTGACACGGCCGTCGCGGCACCACTGCAGCAGTTCGACCGGCGCGGCCGTGAACACGTCGAGAAACTCGCCCGCGTCGAGCTTGCGCGCCCCGAGGGTCAGGTCTCTGGCGAACCAGATGTCGATGAACTCGGTCGAGTAGGAGATCACCGGATGCATCACACCGGCGTGGGCCCAGGAAGCCGCGCTGTAACCGGTCTCCTCGCGCAACTCGCGTTGCGCACAGGCCAGCGGTTGCTCGCCGGCATCGAGTTTGCCGGCCGGAAACTCCAGCATCACGGCCTGCACCGGGTAGCGGTATTGGCGCTCCAGCACCAGGCGGCCGTCATCGAGCTGGGCAATGATCATTACCGCGCCCGGATGGCGCACATATTCACGCGACGCTTCGCGCCCGTCCGGCAGGCGGACCGTGTCGCGAAAAGCGTGGAGGAAATGGCCGTGCAACAGCTCCTGGCTGTGGACCTTGTGCTCGATCAGATGGCTGTCAGCCGGATCATTCGGCTCGGCGGGATGCTCAGGCATGTCGGAGGACCGGACGGACGCCGCGTTTCAACGATGTTTGAACAGGTAACGAAACACGAAGCCCGGAAAGGCAAAGGTGATGAACAGGGTGGCAGTGATCGCGTAGAACTCCCAGCCTTGCGGCGCAATCTGTCCGGCGCGCTGTTCCAGCAGCAGCGCGATACCACCCACCGCGAAGTACCAGAACACCATCTCGCCAAAACGCACCGCCAGGTTCTTGGGGTTCTTCAGCCGGTACACCAGCAGCACGCGGTTGCTGATGAAAGGCAGGTTGGCGGCCAGCAGCGCCAGCGCCACCACCAGCCATACCGAGACAGTCTGGTTCATGCCCCGAGGGACTTCACAACGCTGGCAATCGCCTGCTGGCAAAGCGTCATCAGGCCGCCGGGCATGACGCCCAGCAGCAGCACCAGCGCGCCGTTGACCGACAGCACCACGCGGGCATCGGCCGAGGCCACGATGGCCGTGGGCATGCCGACGTTGGGCGCATCAAAATACATCACCTTGACGACACGCAGGTAATAAAAGGCGCCCACCAGCGACATCAACACCGCAAACACCGCCAGCACGATGTAGCTGGTCTGCTGCGACGCCACCAGCGCCTGCAGCACCCCGAGTTTGGCGTAGAAACCAACCACAGGCGGCACACCGGCCAGCGAGAACATGCTGATGGCCATGACGCCGGCAAACAGGGGACTGCGCTGATTCAGCCCGGCCAGGTCGGCGATTTCCTCGGACTCGTGGCCAGCGCGCGCGAGCAGCAGGATGATGCCGAACACCGCGAGTGTGGTCAGCACATAGGTGACAACGTAGAACATGGCCGCGCCGTAGGCGTACTCGGCATTGAGCGGCCTGCCGGGAACCACAGCGGCCAGCAGCGCCAGCAGCAGGAAACCCATTTGCGAGATGGTGGAGAACGCCAGCATGCGCTTGAGGTTGGTCTGTGCCACCGCCGCGAGATTTCCCACCAGCAGCGAACCGATTGCCATCAGCGCCAGCATCTGCTGCCAGTCGATGGCCAGCGGCAGCAGGCCCTGCACCAGCAGGCGGATGCAGATGGCAAAGGCGGCAAACTGCGGTGCCGCACCAATCAGCAGCGTGATGGCCGTGGGCGCTCCCTGGTACACGTCGGGCAGCCACATGTGAAACGGCACGGCACCGAGCTTGAAAGCCAGGCCCGCCACGATGAACACCAGGCCGAACACCAGCACCTGGTGGTTTACCTGGCGGCTGGCAATGGCCCGGTAAACCTCATTGACGTCCAGCGAGCCGGTGGCCCCGTACATCATGGACAGGCCGTAAAGCAGGAAGCCCGAGGCCATGGCACTGAGTACAAAGTATTTCATCGCGGCCTCGGTCGCCGTTGCATTGTCGCGGCGCAGCGCCACCAGGGCGTAGCTGGAGAGCGTCATCAGTTCCAGGCCCATGTAGAGCACCAGGAAGTTGTTGCCGGAGACCATCACGAAAATGCCGAGCAGCGCAAACAGGCCCAGCGTGAACAGCTCGCCGCCGCGCAGCATGTCGCGGTCTGCCGCATATCCACGGCCATACACCAGGGTGACCATCATCGCGATCGAGGCGAAACACTTGAGCCAGTTGCCCATGGGGTCGCTCACCACCATGTTGCCGAAGCCGTAAAACGTGTTGCCCTTGACGGCGTAAACGGCCTCCAGTGCAGCCACGGCAGCCAGCGTCAGCAGGGTCAGCACATATGTCAGGGTACGCTGCGGGCTTTTCACACCGAGGTCGACCAGCGCGATCACGCAGGCCATGACCAGGAGCACGATTTCCGGGTACACCGATAGCCAACTGAGTTTGTCAATCATCTGGATTCTTTGAAAGGGTTGCTTATTGCAGTTTGGAAGCCGCGACGTGTTTGAGCAGGTCGATGACCGAGCTGTCCATCACATCGGTGAAGGGCTTGGGATAGACACCCATGAACAACACGGCAATGGCGAGCAGGGCCAGCATCAGGAATTCGCGGCTGTTGATGTCGGACAGGCCTTTGACGTCGTCGTTGGCGACCGGTCCAAGGTAGACGCGCTTGAACATCCACAGGGTGTAGGCCGCGCCGAAAATCAGCGCCGACGCCGCCGCCGCGCCAATCCAGAAGTTGAACTTGACCGCGCCCAGGATCACCATCCATTCGCCGACAAATCCGGCCGTGGCGGGCAGCCCGCAGTTGGCCATCGCAAACAGCAGCGCAAAGGCCGTGAACTTGGGCATGGTGTTGACCACGCCGCCGTAGCTGGCGATCTCGCGCGAATGCACGCGGTCGTACAACACGCCAATACACAGGAACATGGCGGCGGAGACAAAGCCGTGCGCAATCATCTGCACAATGCCACCGGACACGCCAATGTCGTTGAAGATGAAAAAACCCAGAGTGACAAAACCCATGTGCGCCACCGACGAATATGCCACCAGCTTTTTCATGTCCCGCTGGACCATGGCCACCAGGCCGACGTAAATCACGGCGATCAGCGACAGGGCAATCATGAGGCCAGCCCATTCACGCGCAGCGTCGGGCGCAATCGGCAGCGAAAACCGCAGGAAACCATAAGCGCCAAGCTTGAGCATGATGGCTGCCAGCACCGCCGAGCCGCCGGTAGGTGCCTCGACGTGCACGTCGGGCAACCAGGTGTGAACCGGCCACATCGGCACCTTCACGGCAAACGCCGCCAGGAAAGCGAAGAACAGCAAGGTCTGCGCGGTGGCGCCCAAAGGCAGCTTGTACCAGACAGCGAGGTCAAAACTGCCACCCGATTTGACGTACAGGAAGATCAGCGCGATCAACATGAGCAATGAGCCAAGCAGCGTGTACAGAAAAAACTTGAAGGCGGCGTAAATCTTCCTTGGCCCACCCCAGACGCCGATGATCAGATACATCGGGATCAGCGTGGCTTCAAAGAACACGTAAAACAGCATGCCGTCGAGCGCTGCGAACACACCAATCATCAGGCCGCTGAGGATCAGGAAGGCGGCCATGTACTGGTTGACGCGGGTGGTGATCGACTCCCAGCTGGCAATGACAACCACGACGTTGATGAAAGCCGTCAGCAACACAAACCACAGGGAGATGCCGTCCACGCCAAGGTGGTAGTTGACGTTGAAACGCTCAATCCACGAGCCCTTCTCGACAAACTGCATGGCCGAGGTTCCGATTTCGAAACCGCCGTAGAGGGGAAGGGTCACAAGGAAACTGACGACGGCACCGATCAGGGCGATCCAGCGCACGCTGCGCGCCTGATCGTCACGTCCGAGGGCCAGCAGGATGACGCCGAAAAAGATCGGCGTCCAGATGGCAAGGCTCAACAATCCCATTTTTATTCTTCTCCTAGTACGCTGGTTACGCTTATTTGCCGAGCAGGTTCTTGATCAGGGGCCAGGTCGAGAAATAGCTGACCAGGATGAAGATACCGACGATCATGGCCAGCGCGTAGTGGTAGATGTAGCCGGTCTGCACCTTGCGCACCACACCCGAGACCCAGCCGACCAGCTTCCAGGAGCCGTTGACCAGCGCGCCGTCGATCAGCTTCTCATCGCCGCCCTTCCACAGGCCAACGCCCAGGGCGCGTGCACCACGTGCAAGAACGTTCTCATTGAACCAGTCCATGTAGTACTTGTTCTCGAGCAGCGTGTAAAGGGGCTCGACACGGCGCTTGATGGCCGCCGGCAGGGCCGGGTTGACCATGTACATGTAATACGCCATGGCCACACCGGCAAGTGCCAGCCAGAACGGTGCGGTCTTGAGTCCATGCAGGGCCATTTGCGCCGGGCCATGGAACATTTCCGCGAGTTCGGCCATGGCCGGGTGCTTCTCGGCGTTGACGATGATGGCGTCTTTCAGGAAGTCGCCAAACAGCATGGCGTCAATGCTCATGAAACCGATCACCACAGAAGGGATGGCGAGTAGAACCAGCGGTGCGGTCACCACCCAGGGCGACTCGTGCGGTGCGTGCGATCCGTGATGCGCGTCATCACCATGGTGGCCGTCATGGTGCGCATCGGGGTTCTGGTCAAACCGTTCCTTGCCGTGGAACACCAGGAAATACATGCGGAAGGAATAAAAGGCCGTCACGAACACGCCGGCGAGCACCGCAAAATAGGCAAACCCCGCGCCGGGCAAATGGCTTGCATGCACTGCCTCGATGATGCTGTCCTTGGAGTAGAAACCGGCAAACAGCGGCGTACCGATCAGGGCCAGCGAACCAAGCAGCGCGGTGATCCAGGTGATGGGCATGTACTTGCGCAACCCGCCCATCCAGCGAATGTCCTGGTTGTGGTGCACACCCATGATGACGGAGCCCGCCGCCAGGAACAGCAGCGCCTTGAAAAAGGCGTGGGTCATCAGGTGGAAGACGGCCACCGAGTAGGCCGAGGCGCCCAGCGCCACCGTCATGTAGCCGAGTTGCGACAGGGTGGAATAGGCCACCACGCGCTTGATGTCGTTCTGGATGATGCCCAGAAAACCCATGAACAGCGCCGTGATGGCGCCTATCACCATGATGAAGCTCAGCGCGGTATCGCTCAGCTCGAACAGCGGCGACATGCGGGCCACCATGAAGATGCCGGCCGTGACCATGGTGGCGGCGTGGATCAGCGCGGAAATCGGCGTCGGGCCTTCCATGGAATCCGGCAGCCAGACATGCAGCGGGAACTGGGCCGACTTGCCCATGGCACCGATGAACAGGCAGATGCAGATCACGGTGATCAGCATCCAGTCGGTGCCAGGGAACCCGAGCTTGGCGATGTCGCCCGACTTGGCGAACACCTCGGAGTAATTGAGCGTGCCGGCATAGGCTGCCAGCAGGCCGATGCCGAGGATGAACCCGAAATCGCCGACGCGGTTGACCAGGAAGGCCTTCATGTTGGCGAAGATGGCGGTCGGCTTGTTGAACCAGAATCCGATCAGGAGGTAAGACACCAGGCCCACGGCCTCCCAGCCGAAGAACAGCTGCAGCAGGTTGTTGCTCATCACCAGCATCAGCATGGAGAAGGTGAACAGCGAGATGTAGGCGAAGAAGCGGTTGTAGCCTTCGTCTTCTTCCATGTAGCCGATGGTGTAGATGTGCACCATCAGCGAGACAAAGGTCACGACACACATCATCATGGCCGTCAGGCCGTCCACGAGGAAGCCGATTTCCATCTTCAGGCCGCCAACGACCATCCAGGTGTAAAGCGTTTCATTGAAACGCGCACCGTCGATCGCGACACTCTTGAGTGTCATGGCCGAGACGATGAAGGCCACCAGCACGCCGACGATGGTCAGCGTGTGCGACAGGCGCCGGCCTATCCAGTTGCCCCCGAAGGTGGTGCCGAAAATGCCGGCCAGCAAGGCGCCAGCCAGGGGTGCCAGAGGAACAGCCAGCAGGGTTGAAGCGTTGAGGGTGGATGCCATATCAGAGTACTTTCGCCAGGCGAGTTGCGCAGGCAAACAAGGAAACCATGCCAAGGCCGCCACGGAACCGGCTGTGCCGGGCCGTCAGCGGCGCCCCCTTGAGGGGGAGACGGCCGACGGCCGTTTCGGGGGGGAGCGTCATCTTCATCCCTTGAGCGTGTTGAGTTCGTCCACGTTGATGCTGGCCTTGTTGCGGAACAGCAGAACGAGAATGGCCAGTCCGATGGCCGATTCGGCGGCCGCGACGGTCAGGATGAAAAACACGAACACCTGGCCTGCGAGGTCGTTGAGGTAGTACGAGAAGGCCACAAAGTTCATGTTGACAGCCAGCAGCATGAGCTCGATCGCCATCAAAATGATGATCAGGTTCTTCCGGTTCAGGAAAATGCCAATGACCGACAGCGCAAACAGCATCGCGCCCAGTGTCAGGAAGTGTCCGAGCGAGAGCATCATGCCTTTTCCTCCGGTGCAGCAACCACGGGTGCCGCCTGCGTTGCCTTCATCTTGACCAGACTGACGCGATCGCCGCGCTTGACGCGGATCTGGTCGGCCGGGTTGGTGTTCTTGGAATCCTTGCGCGCGCGCAGGGTCAGAGCAATAGCAGCAATGATGGCCACCAGCAGAATGACTGCCGCGATTTCAAGCGGATACAGGTACTCTGAATACAGCACCTTGCCGATCTCTTTGGTGTTCGAATACTGCGCGATGACCTGCCCTGCCTGCACCGCAGACTTCGGCGCCTCGCTCAGGCGGAAACCGCCCATCAGCACGGCAGACATCTCCAGCGTGATCAACGCACCCACGCTGGCAGCCAGCGGGAAATGTTTCCAGAACCCCTTGCGCACCCCTTCCATGTTGATGTCCAGCATCATCACGACAAAGAGGAAAAGCACCATGACGGCGCCGACATACACCAGCACCAGCGTGATGGCCAGGAATTCGGCCTTGAGCAGAATCCACAGGGCAGACGCCTGGAAGAAGGCCAGCACCAGGTACAGGGCGGCATGCACGGGATTGCGCGCCGTGATCACCCGGAATGCGGCAAACAGCAGCACCAGGGCGAAGAGATAAAAGAGACCTGTTTTAGCGTCCATGTTCTGCGAATCTTTCTTGAGCCAACAGCCGTGAGGCGGTGTCAGCGGTACTTGGCATCCGCGGCGCGGTTGGCAGCGATTTCTTTTTCGTAACGGTCAC
The DNA here is from genome assembly GCF_029945685.1 of Polaromonas sp. Classification (GTDB taxonomy): domain Bacteria; phylum Pseudomonadota; class Gammaproteobacteria; order Burkholderiales; family Burkholderiaceae_C; genus Polaromonas. The sequence goes on from NZ_JAQSDA010000022.1 coordinate 51,344, forward strand.
CCACAGCCAGCAGCATGTCCTTGGTGAAATACAGGTCACCGCGTTTTTCGCCGTGGTATTCGAAGATGTGGGTCTCGACGATGGAGTCCACCGGACAGCTTTCCTCGCAGAAGCCGCAGAAGATGCACTTGGTCAGGTCGATGTCGTAACGCGAGGTGCGGCGGCTGCCGTCTTCGCGCACGTCCGATTCGATCGTGATGGCCATGGCCGGGCAGACAGCCTCGCACAGCTTGCAGGCAATGCAACGCTCTTCGCCGTTTTCATAACGGCGCAGCGCATGCAGGCCGCGGAAACGCGGGCTCAGCGGCGTTTTTTCTTCCGGAAACTGGACCGTGATCTTGCGCTTGAACATGTACTTGCCGGTCAGGGCCATGCCCTTGAACAGCTCGGTCAGCATGAAGCTGGATACGAAGTCTTTGACGGAGGCAACTGCACTCATGATGATGTCCTGAGAGCTGGGCTAAGTGAGCGAACGTGGGGGCCAGGTTTTTCCGACGGGCCGCCCCTAGGAAAAACGCGTCCCCTCGGGGGGCAGAGAGCTACACGAAGTGAGCGAACGTGGGGGCTCATATTCATTTCCAGAGGCTGTACGGGGTCTGCATCCAGGCACCGATAACCACCAGCCATACGAGGGTGACAGGAATGAAGATCTTCCAGCCCAGACGCATGATCTGGTCATAACGGAAGCGCGGGAAGGTGGCGCGCACCCACAGGAACAGGGTGACGACCACAAAGGTCTTCAAGCCCAGCCAGATCCAGCCCGGCACCCAGTTGAAGAGCGCGCTGTCGATAGGCGACAGCCAGCCGCCGAGGAACAGGATCACGGTCAGGATGGACACCAGAATCATGTTGGCGTATTCGGCCAGGAAGAACATGGCAAAGGCCATGCCCGAGTACTCGACCATATGGCCAGCCACAATTTCGGACTCGCCCTCGACCACGTCAAACGGGTGACGGTTGGTTTCGGCCAGGCCGGCAATGAAAAACACCACAAAAATCGGCAGCAGCGGCAGCCAGTTCCAGGACAGGAAGTTCAGGCCCTTGCTGGCCGCCATGCCGACGGACTGGCCCATCACGATGTCGGTCATGTTCAGGCTGGCCGACACCATCAGCACCACCACCAGGCAAAAACCCATGGCGATTTCGTAGCTGACCATCTGCGCCGACGCCCGCATGGCGCCCAGGAAAGCGTATTTGGAATTCGACGCCCAGCCGGCGATGATGACGCCGTACACCTCGAGCGAGGTGATGGCCATCAGGAACAGCAGGCCGGCGTTGATGTTGGCCAGTGCCACGTCGGGACCGAAAGGCACCACCGCCCAGGCCGCCAGCGCCGGCATGATGGTCATGATGGGGCCAAGCACAAACAGTCCCTTGCTGGCCGCCGTCGGGATGATGATCTCCTTGGTCAGCAGCTTGAGCGCATCGGCAATCGGCTGCAACAGGCCAAAGGGGCCGACGCGGTTCGGGCCCAGTCGGATCTGGGTAAAACCGATCGCCTTGCGCTCCCACAGCGTGAGGTAGGCCACGCAAAGCATCAGCGGCACCAGCACCACGACAATCTTGATCAGGGCCCAGAGCACCGGCCAGATCGTGCCGGGCCAGATGCCGCCCATCAACCCCTGGCCAAAGCCGAAAATGGTGTCAATCATGCGGTGGCTCCTTCTTCGTGCGCGGCCTGGCGCGCATCGGCCGTCAGCTGCAGCGAGGTGGCGCGCCGGACCAGGCTGTCGAGCTGGTAAATACTGGCGACAACAGGCGCCGCGCCAGCCGCCGCGAGCTTCACCGCCGCCTGCGTCGCATTGCCAAGCCGCTGCGCGGGCACCATCGCGCCGTCGGCGCCGGGAATTTGCCGCAGCACATCCTGCGCGGACTCAAAGTCAAAGCCGGACAGGCCGAGCAGGTTGGCCAATACGCGCAGCACCTTCCAGGCGGGGCGTGTTTCACCGAGCGGTTTGACCACGGCGTGAAAACTCTGCAAGCGGCCTTCGGCGTTGACGAAGGTGCCGGGTGTTTCAGTGAACGGTGCAATCGGCAGCAACACGTCGCTGAAATCCATGTTCGCCTTGAAGGGGCTCAGCGTCACCACCATGTGCGCGCCGCCCAGTGCGGCCCTGGCCGAAGCGCCGGTCGCCGAATCGAACTCCGGCTCGTTGTTGAGCAAAATGACTGCCTTGAGCTTGCCCGCCAGCATCTGGCCGGCGTCCAGACCGTTGCCCGCCGGGAACGCCCCCGCGAGCTGGGCGCCCACGGTGTTGGCCGCTTCCGTGAGGTAACCGACGCTGGCACCGGTCTGCTCGCCGATCCAGTTGGCCAGGCCCAGGAGACTGGCGGCGTTGGCGTGGTGCGCGGCGGCGTTGCCCAGCAGGATGGCCTTGCGCTCGCCGCCCTGCAAAGACTTGGCCACCGCTTTGGCAGCGTCCGTGGCCTGACCGGCGGCAGGCGCCGCCATACCCTTGTCCGCTGCAATCGCCGCGGCCACATCGGCCAGGGCCTGCGCCCAGGCCCCCGGCTCGGCCAGGACAGCATGGGCCACCGGCATGGCCCAGGCGCCGGCCGAGGTCAGTTCCGCTTCGGAATTGATAGCACTCAGCGCACAGCCTTTGCGGACAGACTGCCGAATCCGCTGTGCAAACAGCGGGTGGTCCTTGCGCAGATTGGAACCCACGACCAGCACACGCTGCAGGTTCGACAGTGAGGCGATCGAGGTGCCCAGCCAGCGCACGGCGGGCGATGGCGAAAATTCAGCATGGCGCAGGCGGTAATCGATGTTGTCGCTGCCCAGGCCGCGCATCAGCGAGGCCGCCAGGAACAGTTCTTCGAGCGTGCTGTGCGGGCTGGCCAGAGTGCCCACGCTGTCGGCACCGTGGTCCGCCTTGATCTGCTTGAGCCCGTTGGCGACATATTCGAGCGCGGTCTGCCAGTCCACAGCCTTCCACTGTCCGCCCTGCTTGAGCATGGGCGTGGTCAGGCGCTCGTCGCTGTTCAGGGCTTCGTACGAGAAACGGTCACGGTCGGCAATCCAGCATTCGTTGACGTCTTCGTTTTCGAGCGGCACGACACGCATGACCCGGTTGTTCTTGACCTGGACAATCAGGTTGGCACCGGTCGAATCGTGCGGGCTGACCGACTTGCGGCGAGACAGCTCCCAGGTACGGGCGCTGTACCGGAAAGGCTTGCTGGTCAGCGCGCCGACCGGGCAGATATCGATCATGTTGCCCGACAGTTCGGAGTCCACCGACATGCCGACAAAAGTCTCGATCTCGGCGTGTTCGCCGCGGTTCGACATGCCGAGTTCCATCACGCCGGCGACTTCCTGGCCAAAACGCACGCAGCGCGTGCAGTGGATGCAGCGGCTCATCTCTTCCATCGAGATCAGCGGGCCCACGTCCTTGTGGAAAACCACGCGCTTTTCTTCCTCGTAGCGCGAACCGCTGCTGCCGTAGCCGACCGCCAGATCCTGCAGTTGGCATTCGCCCCCCTGGTCGCAGATCGGGCAATCGAGCGGGTGGTTGATCAGCAGGAACTCCATCACGCCCTTCTGGGCCTTGATGGCTTTTTCGCTCTTGGTGTGCACGATCATGCCCTGCGTCACGGGCGTGGCGCAGGCTGGCATCGGCTTGGGCGCCTTTTCCACATCGACCAGGCACATGCGGCAGTTGGCCGCAATGCTGAGCTTCTTGTGGTAGCAGAAATGGGGAATGTAGGTACCGGCTTTTTCGGCTGCATGCATCACCGTGCTGCCTTCGAGCACTTCCACTTTCTGACCGTCGAGTTGGATTTCAACCATGGTGATATTGCTTTGAGGGAGGCGCTGTTATGCGTAAACCGGGACCAGGCAGGTCTTGTGGGTGATGTGGTGTTCGAACTCTGCGCGAAAATGCTTGATCATGGCGCGCACCGGCATGGCCGCGGCGTCGCCGAGCGCGCAAATGGTGCGACCCTGGATGTTGTCGGAGATCGAATTGAGCATGTCCAGGTCGCTCTCGCGGCCGTGGCCGTGTTCGATACGGTCCACCATGCGCCAGAGCCAGCCCGTACCCTCGCGGCAAGGGGTGCACTGGCCACAGCTTTCGTGCATGTAGAAGTAGGACAGGCGCAGCAGGCTCTTGACCATGCAGCGGGTCTCGTCCATCACGATCACCGCGCCGGAGCCGAGCATGGAGCCGGCCTTGGCAATCGAGTCGTAGTCCATGTCGGTGGCCATCATGATGTCGGCCGGCAGCACCGGCATCGACGAGCCCCCGGGAATCACCGCCTTGAGCTTGCGCCCGCCGCGCATGCCGCCCGCGAGCTCGAGCAGTTTGGCAAACGGCGTGCCCATCGGGATTTCGTAGTTGCCCGGGCGTTCGACGTCACCACTGATGGTGAAAATCTTGGTGCCGCCGTTGTTGGGTTTGCCGCAGTCCAGATAGGCCTGGCCCCCGTTTCGGATGATCCAGGGCACGGCCGCAAAGGTTTCCGTGTTGTTGATGGTGGTTGGCTTGCCATACAGGCCAAAACTCGCGGGAAACGGCGGCTTGAACCGCGGCTGGCCTTTTTTGCCCTCCAGCGATTCCAGCAAGGCGGTTTCCTCGCCGCAGATGTAGGCGCCGAATCCATGGGCGGCATGCAGCTCGAAGCTGTAGTTGCTGCCCAGGATGTTGTCGCCCAGCAGACCGGCGGCGCGCGCTTCTTCCAGCGCCTCTTCAAACCGCCTGTAAGTGGTGAAAATCTCGCCGTGGATGTAGTTGTAGCCCACGCTGATGCCCATCGCATAGGCGGCAATCGCCATGCCTTCGATCACGATGTGCGGGTTGTACTGCATGATGTCGCGGTCTTTGGCCGTGCCCGGCTCACCTTCGTCCGAGTTGCAGACCAGGTATTTCTGGCCTGGAAACTGGCGCGGCATGAAACTCCATTTCAGGCCGGTCGGGAAACCCGCGCCGCCACGGCCGCGCAGGCCGCTGCCCTTGACCTCGGCGATCACCTGGTCTTGCGTCAGGCCTTCGCCGCCGTCCTTGCCCAGAATCCTGCGCAGGGCCTGATAGCCGCCGCGCGCTTCGTAGTCTTTCAGGCGCCAGTTGGCACCATCGAGGCCCGCCATGATTTGCGGGTCGATATGGCGGCCGTGGAACGAGGTCTGGACGCCGGTGGCCTCGAACTGGGAAAGGATACTGGAAGCTGACATGGTTACTTTGCCTCGGCAGATTTAAGGCCATCGATCAGCTGGTCGAGCTTGTCGTTGCTCATGAAGCTGCACATGTGCAGATCGTTAACCAGCATGACCGGCGAGTCGGCGCAGGCGCCCAGACACTCGGACTGCTGCAGGGTGAACAGACCATCTTCCGTCGTGCCACCCATGGTCACACCCAGTTTGTGCTCGAGATAGGCCAGCGCCTGGGCGCCCTCGCGCAGCTGGCACGGCAGGTTGGTACAGACGTTGATCTTGTACTTGCCTACCGGCTTCTGGTTGTACATGTTGTAGAAGGTCGTGACCTCATGCACGGCAATCGGTGCCATGCCGAGGTAGGCGGCGACCAGCTTTTCGCTCTCCGCGCTCACGTAGCCCTGCTCTTCCTGCACGATGGCCAGGCAGGCCATGACGGCCGACTGCTTCTGGTCGGCCGGGTACTTGGCGACCTCGCGGGAAAAACGGTCGAGGGCCTGTGCTAACAGCGCAGACGTGCGGGTGGGGTTGGATTCAGAAGTCATGGTTCTTCAGCGGTCAATTTCGCCAAACACAATGTCCATCGTGCCAATGACGGCGACCGCATCGGCAATCATGTGGCCTCGCGACATTTCGTCCATGGCCGCCAGGTGCGAAAAACCCGGAGGACGGATCTTCAGGCGGTACGGCTTGTTGGCCCCGTCACTGACGATGTAGATGCCGAACTCGCCCTTTGGATGCTCGACCGCGGCATAGGCTTCGCCTTCGGGCACGTGGAAACCTTCGGTGAAGAGCTTGAAATGGTGAATCAGCTCTTCCATGTTGGACTTCATGGACTCGCGGTCGGGGGGAGCCACCTTGTGGTTGCTGGTGATCACCGGGCCGGGGTTCACGCGCAGCCAGTCGACACACTGCTTGATGATGCGGTTGGACTGGCGCATCTCCTCGATGCGGACCAGGTAACGGTCATAACAGTCGCCGGTTTTGCCGACGGGGACGTCGAAGTCCATCTGGGCGTAGACGTCGTACGGCTGCTGCTTGCGCAGGTCCCAGGCAAAACCGGAGCCCCTGAGCATCGGGCCGGTGAAGCCCAGGTTCAGCGCGCGCTCGGGTGAGACCACGCCGATGCCGACCGTGCGCTGCTTCCATATCCGGTTGTCGGTCAGCAGGGTTTCGTACTCATCCACGTAACCCGGAAACTTGTTGGCGAAGTCCTCAATGAAGTCCAGCAGGGAACCCTGGCGATTTTCGTTGAGCGCCTCGATGGCCTTGGCGTTCTTGATCTTGCTGACCTTGTACTGGGACATGGTCTCGGGCAGGTCGCGGTAAACACCGCCCGGCCGGAAATAGGCCGCATGCATGCGCGCACCGGAGACGGCCTCGTACATATCGAACAGCGCCTCGCGCTCGCGGAAGCAGTAAATCAGGATGTTCATCGCGCCGCAGTCGAAACCGTGGGCGCCCAGCCAGAGCAGGTGGTTGAGCAGGCGTGTGATCTCGGAGAACATCACGCGGATGTACTGCGCGCGCACCGGCACGTCCACACCGATGAGTTTCTCGATGGCCAGGCAGTAGGCATGCTCGTTGGACATCATCGACACGTAGTCGAGGCGGTCCATGTAGGGCAGCGACTGGATGTAGGTCTTGCTCTCGGCGAGTTTCTCAGTGGCACGGTGCAGCAGGCCGATGTGCGGGTCGGCGCGCTGGATCACCTCGCCGTCGAGTTCGAGGACGAGGCGCAGCACACCGTGGGCGGCAGGATGCTGCGGCCCAAAATTGAGCGTGTAGTTTTTGATTTCAGCCATGGGATATCTCTTGCTCGCTGCTTACTGCAGTCCGCCGTAGTTGTCTTCACGGATCACGCGGGGGGTGGTTTCTCGCGGCTCGATCGTCACCGGCTGGTAAATCACACGTTTCTGCTCGGGGTCGTAACGCATCTCGACATGGCCGGTGGTCGGGAAGTCCTTGCGGAAAGGATGGCCGATGAAGCCGTAGTCGGTCAGGATGCGGCGCAGGTCGTTGTGACCTTCAAAGATGATGCCGAACAGGTCGAACGCCTCGCGCTCGAACCAGTTGGCAGAATTCCACACCTCGGTGAGCGATGCCACCACCGGGAAATCGTCGTCGTCGCAGAAAACCTTGAGCCGCACGCGCTGGTTCAGGCTGACCGACAGCAGGTGCGTCGCCACACAGAAGCGGCGGCCGTCGTAGCGGCCATCAGCGTATTCAGAGTAGTCAATGCCGCACAGGTCGATCAGCTGTTCGAACTGGCAGCCCGGGGCGTCGCGCAGGATCATCGCAGCGGCTGCATAGTCGGGCGCGGCCACAACGACCGTCAGTTCGCCCAGCGCAACGCTCACGCGCCCGGCTTTTTCACCGAGGGCGGCAGCAACAGTAACTGCGAGTTGTTCAGCAGTAGCAGGATGCAGAGGACCCATCAAGCCCTCGCAATGGTGTTGGTGCGGCGGATCTTCTGCTGCAACTGGATGATGCCGTAGAGCAGCGCTTCGGCCGTTGGCGGGCAGCCCGGTACATAAACATCGACCGGCACAATGCGATCACAGCCGCGCACGACTGAATAACTGTAGTGGTAATAACCGCCGCCGTTGGCGCACGACCCCATGGACAGCACCCAGCGCGGCTCCGACATCTGGTCGTAAACCTTGCGCAGCGCCGGCCCCATCTTGTTGCACAGCGTGCCGGCCACAATCATCAGGTCGGACTGGCGCGGGCTGGGACGGAACAACATGCCAAAGCGGTCGATGTCGTAACGCGCGGCGCCGGCGTGCATCATCTCGACGGCGCAGCAGGCCAGGCCAAAGGTCATGGGCCAGAGCGACCCGGTCTTGGCCCAGTTGACCACCGAGTCGTAACTCGTGGTCATGAAGCCTTCATTGAAAACACCTTCTAGTGACATACCCGTCCCTTTGTGGCGGCTGCGCGGGCAGCCGCTGAGTCTTGGTGAGCTATTCCCAGTCCAGGGCGCCTTTTTTCCACTCGTAGGCAAAACCGACGACCAGAATGCCGAGGAAAATCATCATGGACCAGAAACCGACCGGTCCGATTTCCTTGAGCGCCACGGCCCACGGAAACAGGAATGCGATTTCGAGGTCGAAAAGAATGAACAGGATGGCGACGAGGTAATAACGCACATCGAACTTCATGCGGGCATCTTCAAACGCCTCGAAGCCGCATTCATAGGGGGAGTTTTTTTCGCTGTCCGGCTTGTTCGGACCGAGCAGACGGCCCAGCACCTGGGGCACCACGCCGACAGCCACGCCCACCAGGATAAACAACAGGACGGGGAGGTATTGGTCGAGGTTCATCGTCGATTCAACTTCTGCAAGCCGCTTGTGCTCAATGCCGGTTTTGCCGTTCAAGGCCCTGAGCCCTGCCTGTGCAGTACTGACCAGTGCCCGTAGGTGGTGCGGACGGCGAGACTCGAACTCGCACAGCTTTCGCCACTACCCCCTCAAGATAGCGTGTCTACCAATTTCACCACGTCCGCGGTTTTTATCTGTCCGGATTGCATGAGGAACCTTGCGGTTTTTGGCTTTCCGGTCAGTCTCAGAGTTTACCCTGAATTTGTACCGTTCCCTGAGGAGAACGGCACCTTTGTCCTGCTATTTCGTCGGGATCTGACCTGCGCCAGAAGCTGCTGGCGCAGGCGGCACCGCCACTGCACCGGCTGTCGGTGCAGGGCTTGCCGTGCCGGGGATCTGACCGGCGCCCGAAGGAACCGGCGCTGGCGCGGTGATGGCTGCACCTTCCAGCACGCTGGTGCCGGTCTGCGGGCGCGCGTTGCCGAAGTAGGCCAGCAACAGGGTACACGCAAAAAACACGGCCGCCAGTACGGCCGTCGTGCGCGACAGGAAGTTGGCACTGCCGCTGGCGCCAAACAGGCTGCCGGAACCGCCGCTGCCAAAAGCCGCGCCCATGTCGGCACCCTTGCCGTGCTGCACGAGGATCAGGCCGATCATGCCCAGCGCGGTGAGCATCTGGACCGCCAGGACAATGGTTAACAAAACGTTCATGTTTACTCCTAATTAAATAGCATGCGCCGACCGTCAAACGGCGGCTGCAGCAATAATCGTCAAAAAATCGGGGGCCTTGAGCGACGCGCCGCCGATCAAGCCGCCGTCGATGTCAGGCTGGCTCAGCAGCGTTGCGGCATTGGCCGCATTCATGCTTCCGCCGTACAGGATTTTCACGCGCGCGGACTGGTCCGTCGCCGCCTTGAGCTGAGCCCTGAGCACTGCATGCACGGCCTGCGCCTGCTCGGGCGTCGCGGTCCTGCCGGTGCCTATCGCCCAGACGGGTTCATAGGCCACGACGATCTCGCTGATGCAATGGCCGTTGGCATGAATCACCGCTGCCAGCTGGCGTTTGACGACGCTCTCGGTCTGCCCTGCTTCGCGTTCAGCCAGCGTCTCGCCGACACAGACAATCGGCGTGATGCCCACGGCCAGCGCCTGCTGTGCCTTCTCGGCCACCAGCGCATCGGTCTCAAAGTGGTATTGGCGGCGCTCCGAATGGCCAACGATGGCGTAACGGCAGCCGAAGTCCTTCAGCATGGACGCGCTGACTTCACCGGTGTAGGCCCCGGAGGCCTTGGCCGAGACGTCCTGCGCCCCCAGATCAATGGCAGCCAATGCCGGCAAGGCCTGGGCCAGCGCCTGGAACTGCGCCAGAAACGGCGCCGGGACACACACCGCCACCGCACACGCCGGCTGCGCCGGCAAACCGGCCGCCAGCGCCTGCAGCAAGGCTTCGTTGGCAGCCAGGCTGCCGTTCATCTTCCAGTTTCCTGCGATGAGTTTTTTCATGTTGCGGGCGCCTGCCAGGTCAGGACGATTTTGCCGATGTGCTGGTTGGACTCCATCAGCGCATGGGCCTGGGCGGCATCGGCCGCGGCAAAGGTGCTGTGGATCACGGGCTTGATTGCACCACTGGCAATCAGCGGCCAGACCTTGTCCCGCAGGGCCGCGGCAATCGCGGCCTTGAACTCGATCGAACGCGGCCGCAGGGTCGAACCGGTGATGGTCAGGCGCTTGCGCAGCACGAGACCGGCATTGAACTCGGCCTTGAGGCCGCCCTGCACGGCAATGATCACCAGACGGCCGTCTTCGGCGAGGCACTCGACCTCACGCGCCACGTAGCTGCCGGCCACCATGTCCAGAATGACGTTGACGCCCTTCCCGTTCGTGAGCTTCTTCACTTCTTCCGCGAAGTCACTGGTCTTGTAGTTGATCGCGTGGTCGGCACCGAGGGCCAGACAGGCGGCGCACTTGTCGTCGCTGCCGGCCGTGACCAGCACCGTGGCGCCCAGCGCCTTGGCCATCTGGATAGCCGTCACGCCGATGCCGCTGGAGCCGCCCTGGATCAGCAGGGTCTCGCCCTTCTGCAGACGCGCCCGGTCGAAGACATTGCTCCAGACCGTGAAAAAGGTTTCGGGCAAGGACGCCGCCTCGACATCGCTGAAGCCGTGCGGCACGGGCAGGCACTGACCCACCGGTGCAACACACAACTCGGCATAACCGCCGCCAGCGACGAGTGCGCAGACCCGATCACCGACCTTCAGGCCGGCCTGCGCCATGGCCGCGGCGTCGCCGCCCACGACCACGCCGGCGACTTCCAACCCCGGAATATCCGACGCCCCGGGCGGCACCGGGTAGTTGCCGGTGCGCTGCAGGACATCGGGGCGGTTCACGCCCGACGCAGCAACACGGATCAGCAATTCGCCGCTACCCGCAACCGGTTCGGGCCGTTCGCCCAGGCGCAGAACCTCAGGCGCCCCAAAAGTGGTGATTTCGACTGCTTTCATGGATTTCTCAGATCATTTGTGGCTGCAGCCCACGCCGGACGTGCGCAAGCAGCTACAAAATCAATAGCAGATCAGCCCTGATCCTGACCCTGGGCCGGACGATCCAGCAGCGCCTTCATGGACAGCTTGACGCGGCCTTTTTCGTCGGTTTCCAGAACCTTGACCTTGACGATCTGGCCTTCGCTCAGGTAGTCGCTCACACGCTCGACACGCTCGTGAGCGATCTGGCTGATATGCAGCAGGCCGTCCTTGCCGGGCAGCAGGTTGACCAGCGCACCGAAGTCGAGGATCTTGGTGATCGCGCCTTCATAGACCTTGCCGATTTCGACTTCGGCGGTGATCTCGGCGATGCGGCGCTTGGCTTCGTCGGCCTTGGCGCTGTCGTTCGACGCAATGGTGATGGTGCCGTCTTCCTCGATATTGATCTGCGTGCCGGTTTCTTCGGTCAGCGCGCGGATGACGGCGCCGCCCTTGCCGATCACGTCACGGATTTTCTCGGGGTTGATCTTCATGACATACAGGCGCGGTGCGAAGTCAGAAACCTCGGTCTTGGCTTCGCCCATGGCTTCCTGCATCTTGCCCAGGATGTGCATGCGGGCTTCCTTGGCCTGGGCCAGCGCGACCTGCATGATTTCTTTCGTGATGCCCTGGATCTTGATGTCCATCTGCAGCGCGGTGATGCCGGCGGTGGTACCGGCCACCTTGAAGTCCATGTCGCCCAGGTGATCTTCGTCACCCAGGATGTCGGTCAGCACGGCAAAACGGTTGTCTTCCTTGATCAGGCCCATGGCGATGCCGGCCACGTGGGCTTTCATCGGCACGCCGGCGTCCATCAGCGACAGGCAGCCGCCGCAGACGGATGCCATCGACGAGGAGCCGTTGGACTCGGTGATCTCGCTGACCACACGCATGGTGTACGGGAATTCTTCCTTGGTCGGCAGCACGGCGATCAGCGCGCGCTTGGCCAGGCGGCCGTGACCGATTTCGCGTCGTTTCGGGCTGCCCACACGGCCGGTTTCGCCGGTGGCGAACGGAGGCATGTTGTAGTGCAGCATGAAGCGGTCTTCGTAGTCGCCCGACAAGGCATCGATGCGCTGTGCATCGCGCTCGGTGCCCAGCGTGGTGATCACCAGTGCCTGGGTCTCGCCGCGCGTGAACAGGGCCGAGCCGTGGGTGCGAGGCAACACGCTGTTGCGGATTTCGATGGGGCGCACGGTGCGCGTGTCGCGGCCGTCGATACGCGGGTCGCCGGCCAGGATCTGGCTGCGCACGATTTTGGCTTCGATGTCGAACAGCATGCCGTCTACAGCCACGCCGTCGAATTCGACGCCTTCGGCTTTCAGGCCCATCTTGGTCCAGGTGGTCACTTCACGGGTGGCGTGGGTGCGGGCCTGCTTGTTGCGGATCTGGTAGGCAGCCACCAGCTTTTCTTCGGCTAGCGCAACCACCTTGGCAATCAGCACTTCGTCCTTGGCAGGCGCGCGCCAGTCCCAGACCGGCTTGCCGGCATCACGAACGAGTTCGTGGATGGCGTTGATGGCGATGTTGCCCTGCTCATGGCCAAACACGATGGCGCCGAGCATGATTTCTTCGGACAGTTGTTTGGCTTCGGACTCGACCATCAGCACGGCGGCCTCGGTACCAGCCACGACCAGGTCCATGCTGGAGTCCTTCAGCTGGGTCTTGCCGGGGTTCAGCACGTACTGGCCGTCGATGTAGGCCACGCGGGCCGCGCCGATCGGGCCGTTGAACGGAATGCCGGAAATGGCCAGCGCGGCGCTGGAAGCGATCAGCGCAGGAATGTCGCCTTCGATTTCAGGATTGAGCGACAGCACATGGATCACGACCTGCACTTCGTTGAAGAAACTTTCAGGAAACAGCGGACGGATCGGGCGATCGATCAGACGCGAGGTCAGCGTCTCGAACTCGCTGGGACGGCCTTCACGCTTGAAAAAGCTGCCCGGAATACGGCCGGCGGCATAGGTTTTTTCAAGGTAGTCAACGGTCAGGGGGAAAAAGTCCTGGCCCGGCTTGGCGTCAGCCTTGGCGACCACGGTGGCCAGCACCACAGTGCCATCCATATCCAGCAGCACGGCGCCGCCGGACTGGCGTGCGACTTCGCCGGTTTCCATCGTGACCTTGTGCTGGCCCCACTGGAAGGATTTGGTGACTTTGTTGAAAATGCTCATGGTTTATCTCCACTAGTTTCAAGCACTTGAGGCAGTGCAGGAGCCCGGAGGGGTGGCTGGCAGAACACGATGCCATTCCACAAAATGCCTGCGACAACAGGTCTTTTCTTGTGGAATGACACAGCGCGTGATCGTTTTGCCTTGCTCCGAAGTCAATCATCGGCGCCGATGGCGCTTCTGAAATTGTTTTTTTCCGCTATTTAAAGTGCAAAACGCCTGAGCTAGTGAACTAACTCAGGCGCTTTCTGTTGGGTTTACCGCTTATTTGCGCAGGCCAAGTTTCGCGATCAGTGCAACATAACGGGCCGCGTCCCTGGACTTCAGGTAGTCCAGCAGCTTGCGACGGCGGCTCACCATGCGCAGCAGGCCACGGCGACCGTGGTGGTCCTTGGCGTGGGTCTTGAAATGGGGCATCAGTTCATTGATGCGGCCGGTCAGCAGGGCCACTTGAACTTCAGGGCTGCCGGTGTCGCCGGCGGCGCGTGCGTTGGCCTGAACGATGTCGGCCTTGATGGATTTCGCGATCATGGGTTTTCCTTGAAATGACTTGCGAGCGGTACAGTGTTCCCGACGTGGGAGTTGACCGTGGCCGCCGTGTTCTGCAAGGTGCTGCTTCATGAATGAAAAGCACGCCTTTGGGCAGAGCCTTGGATTATAGCCCAGTCTCCGGGCCCGCTCAGGCGCCCGGCAGCCAGCGGGCCAGGCGCTCCACGCCCTGCCCCAGCCTGGCGACGTCCCGGCTCGCAAAACACCAGCGCAGCCAGCCCTGGGCCTCGGGCGCCGGATTGACCATGAAGGCATTGCCGGGAGCCAGCCCGAGCCCAGCCTCCACCACCAGGCGTTTGGCAGTGGCCAGCGAATCACCGAAGCGCGTCTGGTCCGACAGCCGGAAAAATGCATACATGCCGCCCCGGGCCGGGGCCACTTCCACGCCCGGCAGCGCCTGCAGCAGCGGCACCAGCGTGTCGCGGCAGGTTTTCAGGTGCGCCACCAGCTGCGGCGTGACGTCATCGGTCCTTGCCAGCGCCACCAGGGCGGCCCGCTGGACGAACACCGGGGCGCACGAGGTATTGAACTCCACCAGCTTGCCCATGTGCGGCGTCATGCCGGGCGGCATCACCAGCCAACCCAAACGCCAGCCGGTCATCAAAAAGCTCTTGGAAAAACTGTGCACGACCACCAGCCGGTCGTCCGGGGCCGCGATGTCCAGGAAGCTCGGCGCGCAGCCGTTCTCGGCAGGCTCGTAATAAAGCCGCTCGTACACCTCGTCGGCCAGAATCCAGGTGCCGGTGCGGCGGCAGTGCACAAGCAGGGCTTCCTGCTCGGCGCGGCTCAGGGTCCAGCCGGTCGGGTTGTTCGGTGCATTGACGATCAGGAGCCTGGTCTGCGGTGTGATCGCGGCCAGCAACTCGTCCATGTCGAGTTGCCACTGGCCGGCCACCGGCCGCAGGCTCACGCAGCGAAGCCTGGCACCCATGATCAGCGGCTGCGCGGTCAGGTTGGGCCAGACCGGCGTGACCGCCACCACTTCATCGCCGGCATCGATCAGCGCCTGCATCGCCAGCATCAGCGCGTTCACGCCGCCCGAGGTGACGGCAATCCGGTCCGCATCAATCGCTGCCGCGCCGGGGCAGCGCAAGCCCGTGGCGTAACGCGCAATCGCTTCGCGCAGCTCCGGCAGGCCCAGGTTGTGCGCGTAAAAAGTCTCGCCCTCTTGCAGCGAGGCGATGGCGGCGTCGCGGATGAAGGCGGGGGTGACCTCGTCACTTTCACCAAACCAGAACTTGAGCACATCGCTGCGCCCCATGCCGGCATTGGCCACCTGACGGATCATTGATTCTTCAAGGTCTAGAACGGCTTGTCTCATGCGTGTCTTTCAGCGTTGTGGGCGGGATGGGTGACGGCCTGCGGTTCAGGGCCGCTGCATCCTGCAGTTATGCGGCTGGCTGGAGCGCGCCGCATCAATGACCTTGATCACGCGAAAGCCGTAACCAGAGCCCTCCACGTCGAACCGCACGCCGGGCGCACCCTGCTTGTCCATCACGGCCACCAGCAGCGGCTGCTGGAACTGGTGGTCGGCGCCGCGCATCACGCCTTTGTGCCCGGCAAACAGCACTGTCGCCTTTTCCAGCTGCGCGGCAAGCGCGCCGGACTCCACGGTGCGGGCTTTTTCAATGCTCTGCGCCAGGGCCTCGACCATCAGCTGCATGCGCATGTGCACATAGTCGTCCTGGGGTTTCGGAAAACGCTGGCGGAACGACTGGTAAAACGCCTCCGACGCGGCACCCGCCTCGTTGGGAAACCAGTCGGCCACGGCGATGACCTTGCCGACGCCGGCATCACCCAGCGCGGCGGGCACGCCCAGCGCATTGCCGTAAAACGTGTAGAAGCTGCCTTCAAAACCCACTTCCCTCGCGGCCTTGACCAGCAGGGTCAGGTCGTTCCCCCAGTTGCCGGTCAGCACAGCCTGTGCGCCGCTGGCCTTGATCTTGGCGGCGTAGGGCAGAAAGTCCTTGACGCGGCCCATCGGGTGCAACTCGTCACCGACGATCTGCACATCGGGGCGTTGGGCACCCAACTGCCTGCGAGCTTCACGCAGCACAGCCTGGCCGAAACTGTAGTCCTGGCCAATCAGGTAAATGCTCTTGACCGCCTTGTCGTCCTTGAGCACATCCATCAGCGCGGCCATGCGCATGTCGGCGTGGGCATCGAAGCGAAAGTGCCAGTAGCTGCATTTTTCATTGGTCAGCACCGGATCCACTGCGGAATAATTCAGGTACAACACGCGCCGGGCCGGCTGGCGCTCATTGTGTTTGTTGATCGCATCAATCAGCACTGCGGCCGTCGACGACGAATTGCCCTGGGTCACCAGTGTGATCCCGTCGTCCAGGGCAGAGCGCAGGGCCGAGAGGGCCTCCTCGTTCTGACCCTTGCTGTCGTAGCGCTCGAAAACCAGCGGGCGATTGCCGCCGGGCAGCTTGAGGCCGCCGCGTGCATTGACACGCTCGGCCGCCCACACCAGGTTGCGGAACACGGCTTCGCCGGTATTGGCAAACGGCCCGGACAGGCTCTCGATCAGCGCGACGCGGACCGGGGCGGGCGCCGCCACGGGCTGCTGTGCGGACACACCGGCCGACCACAGGCAGGCGCCCGCGCCTAGGGCCAGTACGGCACGTTTCAAGATCCGATAACTGAAAAAATACATTCTGGAGTTTCCTTGAAATACGCCCTGGCACGCTTACCTGCTGTGCATGCGGCGCTCACGATTGGGAGCCGCGAAGTGTAAGGGGAAAATTTTCCCCGCCCAACCCAAAGGAGTCCTCATGTTTTATTCACTTGCCAGCCGTCCTGCACGCAGCCTGCAGCGCCCCGCCTCCTCGCTGGTCAGCAATGGCGCACTCGACCAATTCCTGAACGACACCCTGGTCTCCCTGTCCGACAGCCGTCCCGCCCAATCGGCGTCGGTGGAAGACGGTGACAAGGCCTATTCACTGCAACTGGACGTTCCGGGTCTGGCCAGGGAACAGCTGGACATCGGTATCGAAGGCGACGTGGTGCGTATTGCCAGCAAGGCCGACGCCGCGCGCAAGGTCAAGGCGGCCTACCGCTTTCCGGTGGAAATCGACGCCTCGGCCAGCACCGCGAAACTGGAAAACGGCGTGTTGACCCTGACGCTGGGCAAAAAGGTCCCGGTCAGCAACGTGGTCAAGTTGACGATCCAGTAGAACCGGCCCCCACGCTCGCTCACGGCGTGTAGCTCTCTGCCCCCCCCGAGGGGGCGCATTTTTCCTTGGGGCGGCCCGGCGGAAAAACAGGGCCCCAGTTTGCTCACCGCCCTTGCGACAAACAAGAATCAGGCGGTGATTTCGGCCAGACCCCAGCGCGGCTTCACGTCAAAGGTGTAGCCGCGCTGCAGGCTTTCCAGCCCTGCCTGCAGCCGCATGCCGGCCGCCAGCGCGATCATGGCGCCGTTGTCGGTGCACAAATGCATTTCGGGGTAATGCACCCGTATCCCCTTTTTCGCGCCGGCGGCATTGAGCTGTTCACGCAGCAAGGCATTGGCCCCCACGCCGCCGGCCACCACCAGCCGGGTCAGGCCGGTCTGCTCCAGCGCTTTCAACGATTTTTTGACCAGCACCTCCACAATGGCCGCCTGCGTCGAGGCCGCCAGGTCGGCTCGGGCCTGCTCATCCATGAGGTCGCCGAGTTTTTTGGCCTGCGTCAGCACCGCGGTTTTCAGGCCGGAAAAAGAAAAATCAAGGTCGCCGCTGTGCAGCAGCGGCCGCGGCAACTTGAAGGCCTGGGCGTTACCCCCCTGCGCCAGCTTCGCCAGGTGCGGCCCACCGGGGTATGGCAGGCCCAGCAACTTGGCCGATTTGTCAAAGGCCTCGCCGGCCGCGTCGTCGATGGTTTCACCCAGCAGTTCGTAGCTGCCCACACGGTCGACACGCATCAGCTGGGTGTGCCCGCCCGATACCAGCAGCGCCACAAAGGAAAATTGGGGCGGATCAGAACTCAAAAAGGGCGAGAGCAAATGCCCCTCGAGATGATGCACGCCCATCACCGGCTTGCCCAGCGCCGCTGCCAGCGAGCAGGCCACGCCGGCACCCACCAGCAGCGCGCCCGCCAGGCCGGGGCCGCGCGTGTAGGCCACCACGTCCAAGTCGGCCAGCGAACGCTGCGCCTGGCCCAGCACCTCGCTGATCAGCGGGAGCACGCGCCGGATGTGGTCGCGGCTGGCCAGTTCGGGCACCACGCCGCCATAGGCCTGGTGCATGTCGATCTGGCTGTGCAACGCGTGCGCCAGCAAGGCCGGCACACCCTGGCCTGAGGCGTCCACAAGCGCCACGCCGGTTTCGTCACAACTCGATTCAATTCCCAGTACAAGCATGGCGTCCAGTGTAAAGCGCCGTGTTCCGCCCGCCCCGGATACGGGCCGGAAGCGGTGCGAGGCATGAATGTTGCTGGACAATGATGTCCCTCCTCCCCTTGACTGAAACGATGAAATCCGGATTGAGCTTTCTGATTGCTGCCAGGCGCTGTGAAATCAACGACCTCGAGCAACTCACGCGCACCAGCGCGCTCGTCAACGTGATTGGCCGGCTGGTCCACGCACTGCAGAAGGAACGCGGCATCTCCAATGTGTTTCTGGGCTCGCAGGGCGCCCGGTTCGCCGCGCAGTTGCCCCGCCAGGTGCTTGATTGCCAGCAGGTCGAGAGCGAGTTGCGGGCCAGCTTCGACCACCTGGACACCGATGCCGGCCACCTGAACAACGGCGCACGGCTGTTCAGCCGCATTGCCTTTGTCCTGCATGAACTTGACGCCCTGCCCGACCTGAGGACCCGCATCCGCGCGCAGGCCGTGGCCGCGTCCGGGGTCACTGCGGCTTTTGTCAAGCTGATTGCCGGCCTGTTGGCCGTGGTGTTTGAGGCCGCCGACAGCGCCACCAACCCCGAGATCTCGCGTCTGCTGGTGGCCATGTTCAACTTCATGCAGGGCAAGGAGTTTGCCGGCCAGGAGCGGGCTTTCGGCGCGGCCACCTTCGCTTCGGGTCAGACTGACAGCCAGCGGCAGCAGCAATGGCTGCACCTGATCCAGTCGCAGGAGCGTTGCGTACAGGTGTTCAGCGATTTTTCGACCCCGGCCCTGCGCGAACTCTGGCAGACCAGCCAGGCCACCGCCACGCTGGCAGACCTCGAACGCCTGCGCCGCATCGCCTGCTCGGTGGCAGCCGGCGCCCTCGACCCCAACCTGAGCCAGACCTGGTTTGACTGCTGCACCCACCGCATCGACGCGATGAAAACCGTCGAAGATCAGTTGGCGGCCGAGCTGCTGCAGCTGTGCGAGCAGAAGATCGTGCAGGCCCGCGCCGAACTGCGTGATCACCAGATGATTCTCGCCGC
Source organism: Polaromonas sp. (assembly GCF_029945685.1). Lineage (GTDB taxonomy): Bacteria > Pseudomonadota > Gammaproteobacteria > Burkholderiales > Burkholderiaceae_C > Polaromonas. Next base: position 70,409 of record NZ_JAQSDA010000022.1, read on the forward strand.
GCTCACGGCGCAGGGCGGCAGCCTGCCCGCAGGAACAGGCCCGGCTGGTCCCGCAGCCACGTCCTACGGGCCGCATCTGGACCGCTCCATTCTCGAGCTGGTCCAGGAACAGGCCAGCCGGCTGCAGGCCATGAGCGACGAACTCGAGACCGCCCGCGCCTCCCTCAACGAAAGAAAGCTCATCGAACGCGCCAAGGGCCTCCTGATGGCGCACCGCAAGCTCAGCGAGGAAGACGCCTACAAGATGCTCAGGCAAACCGCCATGAACCAGAACCGCCGGCTGACCGACGTGGCCGAGGCTGTTCTGGCCATGGCCGACTACCTGGCCGCCGGAACGCCCTGATCCCGGCCCGTCCGGGCCTTGCAGCGCACCGCGTTTGTACGGACTCGGCACGTTCGCACCATGATGGCGCGCCCGCACACGTCGCCGTAACCGCTGAGGTATCACACGCCCGCAGGTTTCTTCACGGGGAGAAACTGGTATTTGCGCTGCACCGCAGCATCCTGGCACGGTTGCTGCTTTAGTTCACGCATCAACGGTCCAACGGCGGTCCGTTTCAGAAGTCTGCAACGACTTCCCCGGACAACGGCGTCCATTTCCAGCTTGCTTGTGCAGGTCCGAAATGGGCGCCGTTTTCGTTTTCCGCCTTTTGAAATTTTTTGATCTTTTGATTTTTGTTCTTCCGTTCTTCCGTTCTTCCGTTCTTCTGTTCTCTCACTCAAGGAGTTCCACATGACGCCAACTTCCCCCGCTCCAGGCAAGCCGACACGCCGCGACTTCATCCGCAAAGCCGGTGCACTGGGAGGCGCCGCCACCTTCGGCATCGGTAACGCCGGCGCCTGGGCGGCCGGCTCCGATGCACCCGAGAAGAAGGAGGTCAAGATCGGCTTCATTCCGCTGACCGACTGCGCCAGCGTGGTCATGGCTTCCGTGCTCGGATTCGACAAGAAATACGGTGTCAAGATCATCCCCAGCAAGGAAGCCAGCTGGGCCGGCGTGCGCGACAAGCTGGTCAACGGTGAACTCGACATGTCACACGTGCTGTACGGACTGATCTATGGCGTCCACGTGGGCGTTGGCGGCCCCAGGAAAGACATGGCGGTGCTGATGGGGCTGAACCGCAACGGCCAGGCCATCACCCTGTCAAAAGCGCTGGCCGACAAAGGCGCGGTTGACGGCCCGTCGCTTGCGAAGGTCATGGCCAGGGAGAAGCGTGAATACACATTCGCCGGTACCTTTCCCACCAGCACCCACACCATGTGGCTCAACTACTGGCTGGCCGCATCCGGCATCAGCCCGGTCAGCGATGCCAAGGTCATCGTGGTGCCGCCGCCGCAGATGGTGGCCAACATGCGGGTGGGCAACATGGACGGCTTCTGCGTGGGCGAGCCCTGGGGCCAGCGCGCCATCATCGACAAGATCGGCGTGACGGCCATCACCACGCAGGACATCTGGAAAGATCATCCGGAGAAGGTGCTCGGCACACGCGCGGAGTTTGTCAAGGCCAATCCCAACACCTGCAGGGCCGTGATGATGGCGATTCTGGAAGCCAGCAAATGGATAGACGCCAGCCTGCAGAACAAGATGAAGATGGCCGATACGGTGGCTGAAAAGTCCTATATCAACACCAGCGTGGACGCCATCAACCAGCGCATCCTGGGCCGGTATGAAAACGGCATGGGGAAAACCTGGGACGACCCCAACCACATGAAGTTCTTCGACGATGGTGCGGTCAATTTCCCTTACCTGTCCGACGGCATGTGGTTCCTGACGCAGCACAAGCGCTGGGGCCTGATCAAGGAGCACCCGGACTACCTGGCGGCAGCCAAACAGATCAACCAGATCGATCTTTACAAGGAAGTCGCCGGCGCCATGAAGGTCAGCGTGCCCAAGGACGTGATGCGCACCAGCAAGCTGATGGACGGCACGGTCTGGGACGGCAAGGACCCAAAAAAATACGCCGACTCTTTCAAGGTGAAAGCGTGAGCGGCGAGGGGCCCCATCTTGGTGGGGATCGACGCCCCGGAGAACGCTTTCCGCTAACGAAACCCCACAAGCCCGATTCACCATTCGCTGCTGAGGCAGCGGGCCTGATCAGGCCGCATCAAGGAGTTCACCATGGTCAGTGCCGTATTTCACAGCCCGCTTGAAGCTGCCGCGCCGGCAGCCCGCGGCGGCGACAAACCCAGAGAGCCGAACGCTACACATTTGATAGCTGATGGCGCACATCCCACGGGCGCTACAACCAAAAACAGCATGAAAATCACTGTACCAGCCGCCGCGCCGGCAAAACCGCCGCGGGACGCCTCCGCTCTCTGGCTGACCATCCTGCCGCCGCTGCTGGGCTTGGGCCTGCTGGTCCTGGTCTGGGAACTGGTGTCCATGGGAACGGGGGCGAGCATCCCGTCACCAAAAGACACCTTCATCCAGGCCATCGAGATCTTCAAGGACCCGTTTTACAGCAAGGGGCCGAACGACCAGGGCGTGGGCTGGAATGTGCTGTCCTCTCTCAAACGCGTGGCCATGGGCTTTGGACTGGCAGCCGTGGTGGGCATTCCGGTGGGGTTCATGATCGGCCGTTTCACCTTCCTGAGCCGCATGTTCAACCCCTTGATCAGCCTGTTGCGGCCGGTGTCGCCGCTGGCCTGGCTGCCGATCGGCCTGCTGGTGTTCAAGGGCGCCGATCCGGCCGCCATCTGGACCATCTTCATCTGCTCGATCTGGCCCATGATCATCAACACGGCGGTCGGCGTGCAGCGCGTGCCGCAGGACTACATGAACGTGGCGCGCGTGCTCAACCTCAGCGAATGGAAGATTGTCACGAAGATTCTTTTCCCCGCCGTGCTCCCGTACATGCTGACCGGGGTGCGCCTGGCCGTCGGCACCGCCTGGCTGGTCATTGTCGCGGCAGAGATGCTGACCGGTGGCGTCGGCATCGGCTTCTGGGTCTGGGACGAGTGGAACAACCTCAACGTCAAGAACATCATCATCGCGATTTTTGTGATCGGCATTGTCGGCCTTGTGCTGGAGTTCGCGCTGATCAGGATCGCCACGGCTTTTACATTCGAAGAGGTCAAATCATGAACGACTCACTGACCACCAAATACATCGAGATCCAGAACGTCGAGCAGAGCTTCAAGACCAAAAAAGGCCCGTTCTGCGCATTGCAGAACATCAACCTCACGGTCGCCAGGGGCGAGTTCGTCGCGCTGATCGGCCACTCGGGCTGCGGCAAGTCCACGCTGCTCAACCTTGTGGCCGGCCTGACCACACCCACACAAGGCACGCTGCTGTGCGCGAACCGGGAAATCTCCGGCCCGGGCCCCGAACGCGCCGTGGTGTTCCAGAACCACTCGCTGCTGCCCTGGTTGACCTGTTTCGAGAACGTCTATCTCGCGGTGGAGCGGGTGTTTGCCGCCAAAGAGAACAAGGCGCAACTCAAGGCGCGCACCGACGCGGCGCTGGCCATGGTGGGCCTGACCGCTGCAGCGCAAAAGCGCCCCGGCGAAATTTCGGGCGGCATGAAGCAACGCGTCGGCATTGCCCGCGCGCTCTGCATGGAGCCCAAGGTGCTGCTGCTGGACGAACCTTTTGGCGCCCTCGACGCCCTGACCCGTGCCAAGCTGCAGGACGAGCTGCTGCAAATTGTCACCAATACGCAGAGCACCGTGGTCATGGTCACGCACGACGTGGACGAGGCGGTGCTCCTGTCGGACCGTATCGTGATGATGACCAACGGCCCGTCGGCCACCATCGGTGAAGTGCTGGATGTCAAGCTGCCGCGCCCCCGTGATCGGGTGGCCCTGGCCGAAAGCTCCGAGTACCTGCACTACCGCAAGGCGGTGATCGATTTCCTCTACACCCGCCAGGGGCACGTCGAAAAAGCCGCCTGACGGGACCCCGCAAGCGGGGAACCGCGCCCCGGCGGCGCTGTTAAGCTTCATGACATTGAGTTTTTTTTCAATGGAATGACCGACAGATGGCCCTGATTGTGGTGATCGACGACGACGAGGCGATCCGTACCCTGATTGCTGCCGCCCTGCGCTTTGAGGGTTATGAGGTCGCCGAAGCGGATAACGGCTCCGCCGGACTGGCTCTGGTGCGGGGCAACGCGCCGGACCTGGTCATCAGCGATGTCAACATGCCCGTGATGGACGGGTTTGCGATGCTGCAGGCGCTGCGCGCCGACCCCGCCATTCAGGCCACGCCGGTGATTTTGCTGACCTCGCTGCAGGAACGTGCGCATGTCCGCACCGGCATGACCAGCGGCGCTGACGACTACCTGACCAAACCCCTGGTTTTCGAGGAACTGCTGGAAGCGACCGCCACCCAGCTCAACAGGCAGCTGATGCGCCAGACCGTCCAGGAGCAGGCGGTCGACGCAGCGATCGGGCAGGCACTGAGGGAACAGGAAAAAAAGCTGGGCCGCCTCTACGAAAAAAAAATGCTCGCCGAGCTTGCCGACAAATGGCCCTCGGCAGAGACGCTGATCGAGGACCAGCGGTTTTCCAGCGCGAGCGTTCTCTTTGTCGACGTGGTCAATTTCCCGGCGCTGGCTGAAAAACTCTCCAGCACGGAACTCAGCGAGGTCGTGCGCGAGTTCTACAAGAACGCGGGTGACACGCTTTATCTTTTCGGCGTCTTCCACATGCAGTTTGTCGGCGAAGGACTGCTGGCCGTGTTCGTCGGCAGCACGGATACCGACACCGTGAACCACGGCCTGCGCGCCACCCGGGCGGCACTGGGTTTGATCGACGCCGCCCAGCGGGTGCAGGCTTTTCTGCTCAGCCATTTTCCGGGGCGCTCGCTGCCGCGATTTGAAATCTGTGTGGGCCTGAACAGCGGCGCCGTGACATTGGCCAAGCTGGAAGATCCACTGTGGGGCAGCGCGCAGGTTCTCCCGGTGGGCGACAGCGTCAGCACCACCCTGCAGCTGCAGAAGCAGGCCACCCTGGCCGGCTGGAAGATTGCGGCGAGCGCCAACTTGCTGCGCGAGGTTGCCGGTGCGGTGAAGACAGGACGGCGCAAGCGTTTTTCCCTGCCGGGCCGCAGCGGCGCGGTGGACGGCACCGAGGTGCTGGGCATCGCGCCTTAAGGTTTCTTCCGGCTTGCCTTGCGGCGCAGGGTCACCCCCTGCACCATGACGTGCCCTGTCCGCGCCCGCCTTTGGTGCAGATACCCGGCTCCCAGACCCCAAACGCCGGGGCACCACATCCGGCCTTACCCTGTCTGCACGCACCAGGGCCGCAGCCCGCGAGCTGCAGCAACACTGTCGTGTGGCACAACTTTTGCGTAAGTCTTCACGGGCGCAACGACGCGTCCACCCGTGGCCAGCACACTGCGGGTTCTGCGCATAACGACGTGCGTATTGGTGTCCCTCATACCGGCCACAGCCGGGTCCCTGTTCTGCAGGAGAGAGCATCATGGTTTTCACCCCTCATTTTTCGCAGGCCGGCATGGCTTTGGCGCTAGCGCCGACGGCACCGGCCCCCACCGGAGTGGCACGATGAAAAAATCAAGACTGGTCATGGTCGGCAACGGCATGGCGGGTGTACGCACGCTCGAGGAACTGCTCAAGGTCGCGCCCGATCTGTACGACATCACGGTGTTCGGCGCCGAGCCGCACCCCAACTACAACCGCATCCTGCTGTCCCCCGTGCTGGCCGGCGAGCAGACGCTGGACGAGATCGTGCTCAACAGCTGGGACTGGTACAAGGACAACCACATCACCCTGCACGCCGGCAAAAAAGTCGTGGAAGTCGACCGCATCCGGCGCGTGGTGCGTGCCGATGACGGCACCGAGGAGGAATACGACCGCCTGCTGATGTGCACCGGCTCCTACCCCTTCATGCTGCCCGTGCCCGGCAAGGACCTGCAGGGCGTCATCGCCTACCGCGACATCGCCGACACCAACGCGATGATTGACGCGGCAACAAAGTACAAAAAGGCCGTGGTCATCGGCGGCGGCCTGCTCGGCCTGGAGGCCGCCAACGGGCTGATGCTGCGCGGCATGGACGTCAGCGTGGTGCATGTGATGCCGACACTGATGGAGCGCCAGCTCGACAGCGTGGCCGGCAAGCTGCTGCAGAAGTCGCTGGAAGAGCGCGGGCTGACCTTCCTGATGGGTGCGCAGACGCAGGAGCTGGTGGGGGGACCGGACGGCCGCGTCACCGCCATCAGGTTCAAGGACGGCACGGAAGTGGCCACTGACCTGGTGGTCATGGCGGTCGGCATACGCCCGAACACGCAGCTGGCCGAAACCATGCGCCTGCACTGCAACAAGGGCATCGTGGTCAACGACACCATGCAGACGGTGACCGACGCCCGCATCTACAGCGTGGGCGAATGCGCCGCTCACCGCGGCATTGCCTACGGCCTGGTCGCGCCGCTGTTCGAGCAGGCCAAGGTCGCGGCCAACCACCTGGCGCAGTTCGGCATCGGCCGCTACACCGGCTCGCTGACATCCACCAAACTCAAGGTCACCGGCATCGACCTGTTTTCCGCCGGCGAATTCATGGGCGGCGAAGGGACGGAAGAAATCGTCATGAGCGACCCTTTCGGCGGCGTCTACAAGAAGCTGGTCATCAAGGACGACAAGCTGATCGGCGCCTGCCTCTACGGCGACACCGTGGACGGCTCGTATTACTTCAAGCTGCTGCGCGACGGCCGCAGTGTCGGCGACATCCGCGACAAACTCATGTTCGGCGAGTCCAACATCGGCGACGCCGGCCACGAGGGCCACAGCAAGGCGGCTGCCATGCCCATGGAGGCCGAAGTCTGCGGCTGCAACGGCGTGACCAAGGGCACCATCTGCAAGGCCATCAAGGAAAAAGGCCTGTTCACACTGGACGAGGTGCGCAAACACACCAAGGCCAGCGCCTCCTGCGGCTCCTGCACCGGCCTGGTCGAGCAGATCCTGATGGCCACCGCCGGCGGCGACTACTCCGCCACGCCCAAACTCAAGGCCATGTGCGGGTGTACGGACCACGGCCATCAGGCGGTGCGCGACGCGATCCGCGCCAACAAACTCCTGGGCATTGCGGAGGTCTACCAGTTCATGGAATGGCGCACTCCGAACGGCTGCGCGTCCTGCCGCCCGGCCGTCAACTACTACCTGACCAGCACCTGGCCCAAGCAGGCGAAGGACGATCCGCAAAGCCGCTACATCAACGAACGCAGCCACGCCAACATCCAGAAGGACGGCACCTACAGCGTGATTCCGCGCATGTGGGGCGGCGAGACCACGGCCAGCGAGCTGCGCCGCATCGCCGATGCGGTGGACAAGTACAAGATCCCGACCGTCAAGGTCACCGGCGGCCAGCGCATCGACCTGCTGGGCGTGAAGAAAGAGGATTTGCAGAACGTCTGGAAGGATATCGGCATGCCCTCGGGCCACGCCTATGCCAAGGCGCTGCGCACGGTGAAAACCTGCGTCGGCAGCGAGTGGTGCCGCATGGGCACGCAGGACAGCACACAGATGGGCAAGGACCTGGAGCGCGCCATGTGGCGCATGTACGCGCCGCACAAGGTCAAGTTCGCGGTGTCGGGCTGTCCGCGCAACTGCGCCGAGTCGGGCATCAAGGACGTCGGCATCATCGGCGTCGATTCCGGCTGGGAGATGTACATCGCCGGCAACGGCGGCATCAAGACCGAGGTGGCGCACTTCTTCACCAAGCTCAAGACTGCCGCCGAGGTGCTCGAGTACACCGGTGCCTTCTGCGAGCTCTACCGCCAGGAGGGCTGGTACCTGGAGCGCACGGTGCACTACGTCAACCGCGTCGGCCTGGACTACGTGAAGAAAAAAATTCTTGAGGACCACGAGGGCCGCAAGGCACTGTGGGAGCAACTGCAATTTGCCCTCGACGGCGAACCCGATCCCTGGTTCGAGCTCGACAAGGCATCTGTCGATGCGCGGCAGTTTGTCAAACTGGAAAGTGCTGGGCAGGAGGCATGAAGATGAACGAATGGACCGTGATTTGCCGTGTTGAGGACATTCCCGTGCTGGGCTCGCGCCGGGTGGCGCGGGAGCGCGGCATCGACGTCGCGGTGTTCCGCAATACCGAGGACCAGGTGTTTGCGCTGCTGGACCGCTGTCCGCACAAGGGGGGCCCGCTGAGCCAGGGCATCGTGTTCGGTACCAGCGTGGCCTGCCCGCTGCACAACTGGACGATCGGCCTGGCCGACGGCTGCGCCCAGGGCGCGGACGAAGGCTGCACACCCAAATTTTCATGCAGGGTGGAAGGCGGCCAGGTGCTGCTGGACCCGGTCGAACTCGCCACGCTGGCGCTGGACCTGGCGCCGCCGCGCGCCGGACCTCGGGTCCTGTCCCCTCTCCCTCTGGAAGAGGGTTAGGGTGAGGGCAGCTGTATGAGCACGGGCGGAACAGGGAGCCCTCACCCCGGCCCTCTCCCGGGGGGAGAGGGAGTCAAGCAAACCAGATCCACCTGCCCCTACTGTGGGGTGGGATGTGGGGTGATCATCGAGTCAGCGGGCGACGAGATCACCGGGCTGCGAGGCGACCCCGACCATCCGGCCAATTTCGGGCGGCTGTGCACCAAAGGCTCGACGCTGCACTTGACCGCGTCCCACGCCGTCACTCGCCAGACCCGCTTGCTGCACCCGATGCAACGCGCGCAGCGCGGCGGCGTACCGCAGCGCATCAGCTGGGACAGCGCACTCGATGCGGCCAGCGAAGGTTTCACCCGCATCATCCGCGAACACGGACCGGACGCGGTCGGTTTCTACATCTCCGGCCAGCTGCTGACCGAGGATTACTACGTCTTCAACAAGCTCGCCAAGGGCCTGATCGGCACCAACAACGTCGACACCAACTCGCGCCTGTGCATGAGCAGCGCGGTGGCGGGCTACAAGCAGACCCTGGGTGCGGATGCACCGCCCAGCTGTTACGACGACGTCAATCATGCGCAGTGCATCTTCATCGTCGGCAGCAATACGGCGTACGCCCACCCCATTTTGTTCAGGCGTATCGAGGACGCCAAAGCCGCGAATCCGGCGATGAAAATCATCTTCTGCGACCCGCGCCGCACCGACACCGCGGGCACCGCCGACCTCTACCTGCCGGTGCAGCCAGGCACCGATGTGGCGCTGTTCAACGGCATGCTGCACATCATGCTGTGGGAAGGCTGGACGCAGGCCGCTTACATCGCCGCACACACCAACGGCTTCGAGGCGCTGAAAACCACGGTGCGCGACTACACACCCGACCTGGTGTCGCAGACCTGCGGCATCACCAAAGACGATTTGTTCACCGCCGCGAAACTTTTCGCGACATCGGCCGCGACCCTGAGCCTTTACTGCCAGGGCCTGAACCAGTCGAGCAGTGGTACCGCCAAAAATGCGGCGCTCATCAACCTGCACCTGGCCACCGCGCAGATCGGCAAACCCGGTGCCGGACCCTTTTCGCTGACCGGCCAGCCCAATGCCATGGGCGGGCGCGAGGTCGGCGGCCTAGCGAACCTGCTGAGTGCGCACCGCGACCTGGCCAACCCGCAACACCGCGCCGAGGTCGCCGCCTTGTGGGGCATTCCCGCGGTGCCCGAAAAACCCGGCAAGACCGCCGTGGAAATGTTCCAGGCGGCGGCCGACGGCGAGATCAAGGCCTTGTGGATTGCCTGCACCAACCCGGCACAGTCCATGCCGGACCAGGCCACCGTGCGCCGTGCGCTGCAGCGTGCCGAACTGGTGGTGGTGCAGGAAGCGTTTGCCACACCGGCCACCTGCGATTACGCCGACCTGCTGCTGCCGGCCACCACCTGGGGCGAAAAAACCGGCACCGTGACCAACAGCGAACGCCGCATCAGCCGCGTGCGCCCGGCCGTGGCCGCACCCGGCGAGGCGCGCCACGACTGGGCCATCGCCGTGGCCTTCGCCCACCGGCTGGAAAAATTATTGCCGGTACAGAAAATCAGCACGCTGTTTCCCTGGTCTGTCGACGACGAGACTGCCGCGGTCGAAAGCATCTGGAACGAACACCGCGAATCCACACGCGGCCGCGACCTCGACATCACCGGCATGAGTTACGCGATGCTGGAGGCCGCGCCGCAGCAATGGCCATTAAAAGTAGGTGAAAGCACCGGCAAAGTGCGGCTCTACGAAGATGGCATCTTCCCGACCGAAGACGGCAAGGCACGTTTCGTCAACACCGTCTACAAGCCGGTGGCTGAGCCGCGCGAATCGCGTTACCCCTTCTCGCTGACCACCGGCCGCCTGCGCGACCAGTGGCACGGCATGAGCCGCACCGGCACGCTGGGCCGGCTGTTTGGCCACGTCGCCGAACCGTCCCTCCAGATGAATGCGCAGGACATGGCGCGGCGCCTCCTGAAGGATGGTGACCTGGTGCAAGTCACCTCCAAACGCGGCTCCATCGTGGTGCCGCTGCAGGCCTCGCCCGAAGTGGCCGTCAGCCAGGCCTTCATGGCGATGCACTGGGGCAGCGAATACCTCAGCGGCCTGTCGAGTACCGGCGAGCGGCTCGCCGGCGTGAACGCGCTGACCACATCAGCCTATTGCCCCAGCTCGAAACAGCCCGAGCTCAAACACGCGGCCGTGAAGATCCTCAAGGCCGAACTGCCCTGGTCGCTGCTGGCCATGGCCTGGCTGCCCGAGGGCCAAGCCCTTGCGGCGCGCGAGCAACTCAGGCCCTTGATGGCAGCCTTTGCCTTCAGCAGCTGCGTGCCTTTTGCGAACGAGGTGCCGCTGGGCGAAGCAGGCCGGCAGCGCACCGGCGTGTTGTTCCGCGCTGCCGGTTTTGAGGCGCCCCCCGAAGGCATGCTGGAAAAAATCGAGTCCATTCTGGGTCTGGATGGCACGGACGCCCTGCGTTACGTGGACAGGAAGAAAGGCCAGCACCGCACGGCGCGGCTGGTGCGCAAGGACAAGCACCCCGACGAAGCCGACCTCGCCGGTTTTGTGCTGGCAGGTGATGTCAGTGCGCAGTCCTGGATCAAAACCCTGCTGCAGGACGAACTGCCGGCGCAAAGTTACGGCCGGTTGCTGCTGCTGCCCGGTGCCAAGGCCCCGGTGGCCCTGCCGTCGCGCGGCAAACCGGTGTGCACCTGTTTCAGCGTCACCGATGCCGAGATCGGCGCTTGCCTGACAGAGATCACCCACGCGGTCGGTGGCGCGGGTTACCTGGCCAGCGACCAAGACCGCCTGGTGATGCTGCAGGACAGGCTCAAATGCGGCACCAACTGCGGCTCCTGCGTGCCAGAGATCAGGCGCATCATCCGGACCGCCGCTGAAACCCGGCCCACGGCGGCCCACGGTGGCCGCACCGTGATTCCGATCAAGGTACTCGCCTGAAAGACGCCGGCGTATTGATCTTTTCCAAATGCACGACAGTGAATTGGACCGCTCTCACCCTCGCCCTCCGGGAGAGGGTCGGGGTGAGGGATTGAGCGTTCCGACTGTCCCAAGTTTTGAAACGCTCAATAAGCTCATAACGGCAGGTTATCTGCCTTCGCCGACAATCACGCATGTCCATCGCCCAGTACATCAAGGTCATAGGCCGCGGCAAAGACGGCGCCAAGCCGATCACGCGTGCGCAGGCGGCCGACCTGTTCGGCCAGGTGCTCGACGGCACGGTGACCGACCTCGAGATCGGCGGCTTTTGCCTGGCCATGCGCATCAAGGGCGAAACACCGGAAGAAATGGCCGGTTTTCTCGACGCCACTTACCAGCGCATGTTGCGTTTCCCCGCCAGCGAGCGGCCGGTGGTGGTGCTGCCCAGCTACAACGGCGCGCGCAAGCTGCCGGTGCTGACGCCGCTGCTGGCGCTGCTGCTGGCGCGCGAGGGCCTGCCGGTGCTGGTCCACGGCACGGCCACGGAGTCCAGCCGGGTCTTTACATCAAATGTGCTTGCAGCCCTTGACATACCTGCGCTGACAGCTATAAAAACCATAGCGGATGGCGAGGTCGTTTTTGCACCGACGGAACTGCTTTGCCCCGGGCTCAAGCGCCTGCTCGATGTACGTCGCGCCGTCGGCCTGCGCAACCCGGCGCACAGCCTGGTCAAGATCATGAACCCCTGCCTGGGCAAGGCGCTGGTGGTCAGCAGCTACACGCATCCCGAATACGCGATTTCCATGGGCCAGACCTTTGAACTCATCGAAGCCAATGCGCTGCTGCTGCGCGGCACCGAAGGCGAGGTCGTGGCCGATGCGCGCCGCACGCCGCAGATGGAGGCTTTCATCGCCGGGAAACGCACCCTGCTGCAGGAAGCGCAGCCCGGCACGCTGGCCAGCGTGCCGGACTTGCCCAACGCCATCGACAGCGACAGCACCGCCGCCTATATCCGCGCGGTGATGTCCGGCTCCCACGCCGTGCCGGCATCGATCACGCGGCAGGTGGAACATATCTTGCATTTGACCCGTCAACTATGACAAGCAGCCCAAACAACCTCTCTTCAAGCGGCCAGTGCACCCTGGTCGGCGCAGGCCCGGGCGACCCGGAACTGCTCACGCTCAAGGCGCTCAAGGCGATCCAGGCCGCCACCGTGCTGCTGGTCGACGACCTGGTCAGCGACGAGATCGTCGCCTATGCGCGGCCGGGTGCGCGCATCGTGCATGTCGGCAAACGCGGTGGCTGCAAGTCCACGCCGCAGGAGTTCATCGAAAAGCTGATGATCATGGCCGTGCGCGAAGGCGAAAACGTGGTGCGGCTCAAAGGCGGCGACCCTTTCATCTTCGGCCGCGGCGGCGAAGAGGTCGAACACCTGCAGGCCGCCGGCATCGCGGTCACGGTCGTCAACGGCATCACCGCCGGCCTGGCCGCGGTGAGCTCCCTGGGTGTGCCGCTGACGCACCGCCGGCATGCGCACGGCGTGGTGTTTGTCACCGGCCACGCGAAACCGGGCGACGAAGGCACGGACTGGCGCGCGCTGGCAGACACCGCCTGCAAGGCCAAACTCACGCTGGTGATCTACATGGGTGTCAGCGGCGCCGGCCGCATTCAGAACGAATTGCTGACCGGCCTGCCGGCCACCACCCCCGTGGCGGTGATCCAGAACGCCTCGTTGCCCACGCAGCGTCACATCACCACCACCCTGGGCCAGCTGGCCACAGCGCTCGGCGAGTCCGGCCTGGCCAGCCCCTCGGTCATCGTCGTCGGCGATGTGATTAGCGGCGTGGCCGCAGCGGCGGAGCTTCCCGCCCAATTTCGCGCCGCCTGAACCTCACGGGCGCCCGGGAAGGCCCGGCTACACTCCGGTGTCCCGGTCGGGCCAGAGTGCTACATCTTTCATAGCTGCTTGCGCCCGTCCCTATTGGGCTGGAGGCCGATTTGACCCATAAATTTGACGTGGTAGTGGTAGGCGCCGGCGCCGCCGGGCTGTTCTGCGCCGGGTTGGCCGGCCAGCGCGGCCTCAAGGTGCTGCTGCTGGACCACAGCGAGAAGGTGGCGGAGAAAATCCGCATCTCCGGCGGCGGCCGCTGCAACTTCACCAACCGCGACGTCACCCCCGCCAACTTCGTCGGCGAAAACCCCCATTTCTGCCGTTCCGCCCTGTCGCGCTACACGCCGCAGGACTTCATCGCCCTGCTGCAGCGCCACGGCATCGCCTTCCATGAAAAACACAAGGGCCAGCTGTTCTGCGACAACTCGGCCGAAGACATCATCCAGATGCTGCTGGCCGAGTGCGACGCAGGTGGCGTCACGCGCTGGCAGCCCTGCCGGGTTTCAAGCATCAAATATGCCTCGAGCGCTGACGGCGCGGGCGCGGGCAGCTATCAGATCGAGAGCGACCGGGGCACGATCGAAGCGCCGCAAGTCGTCATCGCCACCGGCGGTCTGTCGATTCCCAAGATAGGCGCAACCGATTTCGGCTACCGCATCGCGAAACAGTTCGGCCTGCGCCTGGTCGAGCCGCGCGCCGCGCTGGTGCCGCTGACCTTCGACGGCGAGGCTTGGGCGCCCTATGCCCAGCTGGCCGGTCTGGCGCTGCCGGTGCTGATCGAAACCGGCGCGCCCGACGCGACGCCCAAACAGCGGAAAAAAGCCGTGGTCTTCGCCGAAGACCTGCTCTTCACCCACCGCGGCCTGAGCGGGCCGGCCGTGCTGCAGATCTCCAGCTTCTGGCGCGAAGGCCAGCCAGTGCGCATCAACCTCGCGCCCGGCGTGGACCTGCCCACCCTGCTGCTGCGTGCCAAGGCCAGCTCGAAAAAGCTGATCGCCAATGAGCTGGCCACCCTGGTACCCAGCCGCCTGGCCGACGCCTGGGCCAGCCGCGACCCGGCCTGGCAAAAACCCGTCAGCGAGGCCACCGACAAGGCCCTGGCCACCCTGGCCGACCGCCTGGCCGACTGGCAATTGACCCCGACGGGCACTGAAGGTTACAAAAAAGCCGAAGTGACGCTGGGCGGCGTCGATACCCGGGATTTGTCGTCCCAGACAATGGAATCGAAGCAACCCGGTCTGTATTTCATCGGGGAGGTGGTGGACGTGACCGGCTGGCTCGGCGGTTACAACTTCCAGTGGGCCTGGGCGAGTGCCCATGCCTGCGCGATGGCATTGAACACCCCCGTCCAGGCTCACTTCGTGTAGCCTGTTCCCCCCTCAAGGGGGCGGCGCCTGAGGCCCGGCAAAGCCAGGCCTCGGCCCCCGCTGATAAATACCAGAGTGAAGCTGGATGGAACTCATTAATTCAAGCAGGGGCCGCGGGTCCGGCTTCGCCGGCCCGCAGGCGCAGCGGCCCCCTCGGGGGGCAGCGCAGTACACGTAGTGACAAGCGTGGGGGCTGGTATATAATCCAAGGCTTTGCTAGCAAACCCGCGTCCGGCCTGATTCTGATCAGATCACTAAGGGCGCAAAATTTTGGATCACTTCATCAATGACGACTATTCGTGTAAAAGACAATGAGCCCTTCGACGTGGCTCTGCGCCGTTTCAAGCGCACCATCGAAAAACTCGGTCTGCTGACCGACCTGCGCGCGCGCGAGTTCTACGAAAAGCCTACCGCCGAACGCAAGCGTAAAAAAGCTGCTGCTGTCAAGCGCAACTACAAACGCATCCGCTCCATGCAGTTGCCCAAGAAGCTGTACTAAACCAGTACACGCCTTCCGGCACCTCACCAAGCCCGCTGAAGGACGCTCCAGCGGGCTTTTTACTTTTTTACTGTTGGAGAAACCCATGTCCCTCAAAGACCAGATCACCGAAGACATGAAAACCGCCATGCGCGCCAAGGACAGCGAGCGCCTGGGCACGATTCGCCTGCTGTTGGCCGCCCTCAAGCAAAAAGAGGTTGACGAACGCGTGGTGCTCGACGATGCCGCCGTGGTCGCCATCGTCGACAAGCTGATCAAGCAGCGCAAGGACTCGATCGAGGCCTTCCAGAAAGCCGAACGCAAGGACCTGGCCGACAAGGAAGCCGCCGAACTGGTCGTGCTGCAGGCCTACCTGCCGGCCCGCCTGAGCGCCGAAGAGGTCGCGGCGGAGGTCAAGGCCATCGTCACGGAACTGGGCGCCAGCGGCCCCGGCGACATGGGCAAGGTCATGGGTGCGGTGAAAGCCAGACTCGCCGGCAAGGCCGACATGGGCCAGGTCTCGGCGGCGGTCAAGGCTGCTCTCGCGGGCTAATTAAGCCCCCAGGGTCGCTCACTGCGTGTAGCTCCCCCCAGAGGGGGCCGCTGCGCCTGCGGCCCGGCAAAGCCGGTTCCGCGGCCCCTGCTTGACTTAAAACGTCGTCCGTCAGGATCCGGCGACCTTCATCCGGTTGATGAGAATCGAACCGACACTCTTGGCCCCATAGTTGTAGACATCGGCGCCCACCGCCTGGATGCCCATCAGCATGTCCTTGAGGTTGCCGGCTATCGTGATTTCTTCCACCGGAAAGGCGATCTGCCCTTTCTCGACCCAGAAACCCGAAGCGCCGCGCGAGTAGTCACCCGTCACGTAATTGACGCCCTGGCCCATCAGTTCGGTGACGAACAGGCCCGTGCCCAGCTTCTTCAGCATGGCGTCGAGGTCGTCACCAGCGGCCGTCTGGCGGCTGCTCAGCACCAGGTTGTGCGAGCCGCCGGCATTGCCTGTGGTGCGCATGCCGAGTTTGCGCGCCGAGTAGGTGCTCAGGAAGTAGCCGCGCACAATGCCGGCCTCAACCACCTTGCGTGCACGCGTTTTCACGCCTTCGTCGTCAAACGGCGCACTGCCCTTGCCCTTGCGCAGGTGCGGGTCTTCGCTGATGTCGATGTGGGCGGGAAAAGCCGGCTTGCCCAGGCTGTTCAGCAAAAACGTGCTCTTGCGGTACAGCGCACCGCCGCTGACGGCCTGCACAAAACCACCCAGCAGGCCCGCGGCCAGCGGTGACTCGAACAGCACCGGGCACTGCACGGTCTTGATCTTGCGGCTGTTCAGGCGCGCCAGCGCGCGTTCGGCGGCGTAGCGGCCGACCGCCTCGGGGCTGGCCAGTTCGCTGGCGTCGCGCATGGAGCTGTACCAGGCATCCCGCTGCATCTGGCTGCCCTTGCCCGCGATCGGCGCGACGGAAATGCTGTGGCGCGAGCTGGCATACCCACCACGGAAACCGCGTGTATGCGCGCTGAAAAAATGGCTTTGTTGGGCCGACACCCCCGCTCCCTCGCTGTTGGTGATGCGCTTGCTGGTGCCCAGCGCAGCCGCCTCGCATTGCAGCGCCAGGCGCGCCGCGCCTTCCGAGTCGATGGCCCAGGGGTGGAACAGGTCCAGCTCGGGGTGCACGCGTGCGATGTCGCGATCGGCCGGCAGGCCGGAGGTTTTGTCTTCGGCGGTGAAACGCGCGATGTCGTAGGCCGCTTTCACGGTCTGCTCGATCGCTGCCTTGGAAAAGTCGCTGGTCGAAGCGTTGCCGCGTTTCTGGCCCACATACACCGTGATGCCGAGCGACTTGTCGCGGTTGCGCTCGACGTTTTCGAGTTCACCCTTGCGCACGCTGACGCTCAGACCGCAGCCTTCGGAAGCCTCGGCGGCGGCATCGGTGGCACCGATCTTTTTGGCGTGCGCGAGGGCGCTGTCCACCAGTTCCTCGAAAAAATCACGGTGGTAACTGAAGCCCTTTTCAGGTTGGGGCGAGAGCCGGGCCGCCTGTTTGGCGCCGGAGGAGGTCTTGGAAGTCTTGAGGGTCATATGGGTAGCTATGATACTGACTGCTATGAACAACAAGACTCCCAAGGCTATCAAGGGCTACTGGTCCCACGGCCGCTTCGTGAAACCCGAAGAAATTGCGCTGGAAGAAGTGGGCCCGCCCAGCAAGACCCAGCTCAAGGCCGAAGCCGACGAAAAACAGGCCCTCGGCGAAGCCCTGCTCACCCTGCGTGCCGACCTGATGGCCCGGCTGGACCTGCCCGACAAACTGATCGACGCCATCGCCCAGGCCAAAAAAATCACCAACTTCGAGGGCAAACGCCGGCAAATGCAGTTCATCGGCAAGCTGATGCGCCCGCTCGACACCGAACCGATTCGCGCCGCGATTGACGAGCAGAAAAACGGCTCCGCGCAACTCACGCTGGCGCTGCACCTGGCCGAGCAGTGGCGCGACAGGCTGATCGCCTCCGACGATGCGCTGGGCGACTGGCTGGCAGAACACCCGGACACCGATTCGCAGCAGCTGCGCGCGCTGGTGCGCCAGGCCCGCAAGGACGCCAAGCCCGAAAAACCGGGCGAAGCGCCGCGCCACGGCAAGTCCTACCGCGAAATTTTCCAGCTGGTGCGGCAAACGCTGGCGCCGGAGGCCCCCTGACCATGGCCCACGACGCAGTGAAAATCGGTATTGTCTCGGTCAGCGACCGGGCGTCCAGCGGCGTCTATGAAGACAAGGGCCTGCCCGCGCTGAAAGATTGGCTGGGCCGCGCACTGCGCAATCCGGTTGAATTTATCGAGCGCCTGATTCCCGATGAACAGGCGAGAATCAGCGCCACCCTGATCGAGCTGGTCGATGCCGGCTGCGCGCTGGTGCTGACCACCGGCGGCACCGGTCCGGCCCTGCGCGACGTGACGCCGGAAGCGACGCTGGCCGTGGCGCACAAGCAGATGCCGGGGTTTGGCGAGCAGATGCGCCAGATCAGCCTGAAGTTCGTGCCCACCGCCATCCTGTCGCGCCAGGTCGCCGTGATCCGCGGCCAGAGCCTGATCCTGAACCTGCCCGGCCAGCCCAAGGCAATTGCCGAAACCCTTGAAGGCCTGAAAAACGCCGACGGTTCGCAAGCGGTCGCCGGCATTTTTGCCGCCGTGCCGTATTGCATCGACCTGATTGGCGGGCCCTACCTGGAAACCGACGAGGCGGTCTGCAAGGCGTTCCGGCCGAAATCGGCGATTCGGGCGACTTCCGCCTGATTCAGCATCAAATCAGCCTCCCGCCCAAGGCTGGAAAGCGCAGGCAGCTATTAATTTGATAGCATTATTTGCATCACGCTGCTTCTGCGGCTTGTCCCGGACAGTAGGCATAACTCCCCACTCCCAACCCCCCGCCCTTCCCTCGCCCCGCTGGGCGAGAGAAGGGAGCCTCATCTGGCCGCGTGTGCTGCACTCGCGTGCAAACATGACTGTCTATTGGGATTCCCGTGCAGGAAGCGCTGCGCGCTTCCTGCACTCCGGATCTCTTCCCCGCATTGGTTTTCTATCCCTAACCCGTCGGGCTGGGCCGAGGAGCGCAGGCAAAAGCGGATCAGGGCTCGCGATTGTCTGAGCCGAAGGCGAGTTCGAGCGAGACCCCGCTTTTACCGAGCACCGGAGGTTGCCCGTAGCGAAGCGAAGGGACCCAGACCATCGGGTCGCCTTTCTTTTGGGTACTTTTCTTTGGCGAAGCAAAGACAAAGTGCCTCGCCCGCCGGGGCGAGACCCGGCTTGCTGGAAGACCCACCGAAGCGCAAGCTTGCAAAGGCTTCGACCCTTCGACAAGCCCAGGACAGGCCAGGCTCAGCCCAAACGGTGGAGGCCATCGGCCATGGATCCCGAATCAAGTCCGGGATGACAGAACCGGGAACTGCCCCCTACTTCCCCATCAACTGGTTCAGTTTCTCAGCCTCAAAGGTCTCCTGCAACGCCGCATCGTCCGGCACGCAGTCCCGGTGCGCCCGGCCGCTCTCGGACAGCTTCTCGATCGCCTGCCAGAGCAGCGCAATCTGGTGCTCCTGCGAGGAAGCGTTGTCGATCAGGCCCTTCATGGCCTGCGACACCGGGTCGTCTTCCAGCGTGATGCCGTAAGCCGAGAACTTGTTCTGCGCCGTCGTCACATCGGCGCTCTCGCCGGTTTTGGAAGGAATGATGCGCGCCGGAATGCCGACCGCCGTCGCGCCCGCGGGCACCGGCTTGATCACCACCGCGTTGCTGCCGATCTTGGCGCCGTCGCCGACCAGAAAACCGCCCAGCACCTTGGCGCCGGCGCTCACCACCACGTTTTTGCCCAGGGTCGGGTGGCGCTTTTCGCCCTTGTAGAGCGAGGTGCCGCCCAGGGTCACGCCCTGGTAAATCGTGCAGCCGTCGCCAATCTCCGCGGTTTCCCCAACCACCACCCCCATCGCATGGTCGAAAAACACGCGCTCGCCGATGACGGCTCCGGGGTGGATTTCAATGCCGGTCAGCCAGCGCGCGATCTGCGAGATGAAACGCCCCAGCCATTTGAGCTCGTGGGTCCAGCACCAGTGCGCGCCCCGGTGAAAAATGATCGCGTGCAGGCCGGGGTAACAGGTCAGCACTTCCCAGCCGCTGCGCGCGGCCGGGTCGCGCTCAAGAATGCACTGGATGTCGGAGCGGAGTCTGGAGAACATGCTGCGAGTTTATGGCTTGACGCTCGTCTCTGCTGGCGCGCTGTTTTCAGAGCCCCCACGCTCGTCAGTGCCTGTACTTCGCTGCCCCCCGAGGGGGCTCGCCTCGCTTGGGGCGGCCCTGCGCTCCGGCGCGACCGCAGCCGGCAAGGCTTTTTGCGACATGGCCTTGGCGATACCGCGCAGGATGTGGATCTCCTCAGGGCTCAGCTGCGCGCGGTTGAACAGCTGGTTCAACCGCGGCATCAGTTTTTTCGGTGAGGCCGGGTCCAGAAAACCGATGTCGGCCAGCGCCTGCTCCCAGTGCCCCAGCATGCCGGCCACGGCGGCGGCATCGGCCAGCCGGGGTTCGGGCGCGGCCGCGTGCACGCCAAAGCCGCCCAGCGCCTCACGCCAGTCATAGGCAATCAGCTGCACCGCCGCGGCAAGGTTGAGGGAGCCGAAGTTCGGGTCGGTCGGAATGCTCAGTGCCACATGGCAGCGGTAGACGTCTTCGTTCTGCATGCCAAAACGCTCGGAGCCGAACAAAAAGGCCAGGCCTTCTGGTTTTGCAGCCAAATCGGCCTCCAGCCCTCTATCGCCGGGCGCAGCCAGCTCCTGAATTGATAGCGATCCGGTACCGCCCAGCAGGGCCGCAAAGTGCTCGCGCGGCGACCGTGTGGGCGGGCCGAAGTCGCGCGGGGTCATGGCTGTGGCGCACAAATGGGTCATGCCATCCAGCGCCTCGTCCAGCGTGGCGACGATGCGGGCATTCTTCAGCACGTCCAGCGCCCCGCTGGAACGCTGGATGGTTTCCTCGCGCCTGAGCACATTGTCCCAGCGCGGCGCCACCAGCACCAGGTCGCCGAAGCCCATGACTTTCATGGCACGCGCGGCGGCGCCGACGTTGCCGGCGTGGCTGGTGTTGATCAGGACAAATCGGGTATGCATGGGGCTGTATTGTCTTACGCCGGTGGCTTCAGGAGCCTGATCAGGGCCTGAATCTTCGGCGACATGGCCCCTTTGCGCCAGATCAGGTCGGTTTGCGCGCAGTCGCTGCCCCGCGGCAACGCGTGCACGCTCAGCCGGTCGCGCTCAGGAAAGGTCGCCAGCACACTGCGCGGTACCAGCGAGATACCCATCCCCACCACCACACAGCCCAGCATGGCATGGTAGGAGGTGATCTCGATGGTCTGGACCGGCATGCTGTTTCTTTCGGTGTACCACTGCTCAAGGCGGGCACGGTGCGGACAGCCTTTTTCAAACGCGACGATGGCGCGCGGCGGCATGTTCTTTTTCGAACCGATCCGCGGATGACCGGCCCTGGCCACGATGACCAGCTCCTCCGTGTAGATGGGTTCGCGTTCAAAAGGCCCATCGACGATGCGTCCGGTCACCAGCGCCGCATCCATGTCACCGCCCAGCACCGCCGCGGCCAGTTGTTGCGGGTTGCCTGTTTTGAGCGTCAGACAGACCTCGGGATGCTGCTGCACAAAGTCGCTCAGGGGACCGGGCAAGCGCACGGCAGAGGTGCTCTCCATGGCGCCCAGCACCAGCGCCCCGCGGGGCCGTCCATCACGCACCGCATCGCGCGCCTCGTCCGCCAGCGCCTGCAGGCGCTTCGCATAGTCCAGCAGGATCTGGCCAGCGGGCGAAAGATGCAGCCGCTTGCCCTCGCGGATAAAGAGTGTGGCACCGAGCTTTTCCTCCAGCTGGCGAATCCGCGTGGTGACATTGGACTGCACCCGGTGCAGGCGCTCGGCCGCACGCGTGACGCCTCCGGCTTCCACAACCGCGCGAAAGATCAGCAGATCACTGAGTTCCATCATCTCTCCTGAAGATGAAAATTATCTCAATTATTCATTTTTCAGGATCAATTATCACTGCTATCGTCCACTGCTTCATCCCCTCCCACTTCCATTTTCAAGGAAACACACATGGCCAAGGCTTACTGGATCGTCCGGGTTTCGGTACGCAACCCCGCGGAATATCCCGCCTACCTGACGGCGGCGCGGCCCGCGTTCGAAAAATTCGGCGCCCGCTTTCTGGTGCGCGGAGGGCCTTTTGAATGCATGGAAGGCAGCGCCCGTGAACGCAATGTCGTCGTGGAATTTGCCGACATGGCAACCGCCCAAGCCTGCTACCAAAGCGCCGAGTACCAGCAGGCCAGGGCCATACGCCAACAGCACGCCGACACGGATTTCATCATCGCGGAAGGCGCCTAGCGTCACGGGGCGCGGCTACCGGCCGGGACATCCCCAGCCCGCGTCCCGTTTATGGGAAAATACCGGGATTGCCCGCCGCCCGCATCGCCGGCGCCGGTTTATCCCGCTCTTCCCTACAAATCATGTCGTCCCCCAATCTACACCCCATGCTCAACGTGGCCATCAAGGCTGCGCGCGCCGCCGGCGCCATCATCAACCGTGCTGCGCTTGACGTGGAATCGGTCCGTGTTTCCGCCAAGCAGACCAACGACTTCGTCACCGAAGTCGACCATGCTGCAGAAGCCGCCATCATCGAAACCCTGCTCACCGCGTATCCCGGCCACGGCATCCTGGCAGAGGAGTCGGGCAACGAACACGGTGCGAAAGACTCGGATTTTGTCTGGATCATCGACCCCCTGGACGGCACCACCAACTTCATTCACGGATTTCCCGTCTACTGCGTCAGCATTGCGCTCAGCGTCAAGGGCAAGATCGAGCAGGCGGTGGTTTACGATCCCTCCCGCAACGACATCTTTTGCGCGACCAAGGGCCGCGGCGCCTACATGAACGACCGCCGCATCCGCGTGGCCAAACGCACCCGCCTGCAGGAATGCCTGATTTCCACCGGCTTCCCTTACCGCCCGGGCGACAAACTCAAGCCCTACCTCCACATGCTCGGCGAAGTCATGAGCCAGTGCGCCGGCGTGCGCCGCCCGGGCGCAGCCGCCCTGGACCTGGCCTATGTGGCCGCCGGTTTCAGCGACGGTTTTTTTGAAAGCGGCCTGCAGCCCTGGGACGTGGCGGCCGGCTCGCTGCTGGTCACCGAAGCCGGTGGCCTGATCGGCAACTTCACCGGCGAATCCGACTTCATGGACCACGGAGAAT
This sequence comes from Polaromonas sp., assembly GCF_029945685.1. Classification (GTDB taxonomy): domain Bacteria; phylum Pseudomonadota; class Gammaproteobacteria; order Burkholderiales; family Burkholderiaceae_C; genus Polaromonas. The sequence continues at coordinate 93,228 of NZ_JAQSDA010000022.1, forward strand.
GCGTGGCCGGCAACCCCCGCATTTACGGCCAGCTGGTGACCACGCTTGGCAAGTACAGCAAATTTGCAGGCGCCGGCGACAAGGCCAGCGTACGCCAGGCGGTGCTCGATGCCGCCCTGCCGGCCGAGGCCGCAGCGCCCACCCAGACCCTGTCGGTGCCCCGCGCCCCGCGGGCGGTCAAATCCGGCGACAGCGAGGCGGGCTGAACCGGTCCGGCCACCCCCGCTTCCGGGGCACTTTTACGTCTTGTTTCGTTTCGGTCTGACACACTCCAGGGGCGGCCGCCTACAGCGGCGTAGCGTGTGAAAAACAATGTCAGTTACCATCAAAACATCACTGAACCGCGGGGGTTGGCAGCACCGGCGCAACGCCCCGACACCCTGAAAATCCATGTCTACAACCACGATGCCAGAATCCTCCCTCCAACCCTCAGCGGCGCCTGCAGCCGATGCTGCACTGATGCGTGAAGTGGCCGAACTGGTGGTCACTTCCCTGAATCTGGAAACCGCCGCCGCGGACATCCTGCCCGATGAGCCACTGTATGGCGAGGGCCTGGGGCTCGACTCGATCGACATCCTGGAAATCGCGCTGGTCCTGTCCAAGCGTTATGGCCTGCAGCTGCGCGCGGACCATGAGGACAACACCGCCATCTTCCAGTCGCTGCGCAGCCTGAGCGACCACATCGCGCTGCAAAGAACGAAGTGAAACCCGGCTTGACGGCAAAAGTGCTGCGCGGCGTCCGCTGGGCAGCCATTGCCGCTGTCTGCGCCGCCTACCCGGTGCTGGCGCACCTGGCGTCAGCCGACCCTCACCCCGACCTGCTCGACGCGGCGGTGGCCATTGCGCCACTGATCGCGCTGGCCCTGGTGCTCGCCTGGCGCTCGCCGCAGCGCCCCCGGATGCTGCTGCTGTGCCTGGCCGGGTGCGCCCTGCTTTATGCCATGAGCGGCTGGCTCGTGTTGCATTACAACTGGGTGTTTTTGCTGCAGCATGCCGGCATGCAGGCCCTGCTGGGCCTGGCTTTTGCGCGTACCCTGCGCGCCGGCCAGCAACCCATGGTGTCGCGGTTTGCCGCCATCATCCACGGCAGCCTGTCGCCCGCCCTGGCCCGTTACACCCGGCAGGTCACCTGGGCCTGGACCCTGTATTTCGCCGTCATGACCACTCTGTCGCTGCTGCTGTTCTGGCTCGCACCGGTCAGCGTCTGGTCGGCGTTTGCCAACCTGCTGAACCTGCCACTGCTCGTCGTGATGTTTACTGCCGAATACGCCGCGCGCCTGGTGCTGCTGGCCCCGTCCGACCGGTCCGGTCCCCTGGAGGCGATCCGCGCCTACCGGCAAGCCAGCGCGGGCGGGCTGCCGCCCTCGTCCTGACCGGCCGTCGCGCTTCCGCAAAGTCTTTGCCTGCCCAAGTCCTCGTCCATGACCACCTACGCGCTCATCAGCCACAACCGTGGTGACGACATCCTGGCCTGGCGCTACGGGGAAGTCATCACGGTCCGCCAGTACCTGGGCGATGTGAAACACCTGGCCGCGTCGCTGCCGCCGGGCCAACACATGCTCAACGCCTGCAGCGACCGCTACCATTTCGCGGTGGGCCTGGGCGCCGCCTTGCTGACGCAGAAAATCACCCTGCTGCCGCCTACCCACACGCCGCAGATGATGCGTCAGCTTCTCAGCCTGGCGCCCGACGTGTTCTGCCTGGCGGATGCACCCCACGGCATCGACCTGCCCGGCTTTGCCTACCAGGATGCATTTGCCGGCGGACCGTCGCAGGCGGACCCTGAAGCGCCCTGCGACATCCCCCTGCTCCATGGCGAACAGGTCGTCGCGGACGTGTTCACCTCGGGCTCGACGGGCCAGCCGCTGCCACACCGCAAGACCTGGGGCTCGCTGGTGCGCGGCGCGCGCGGCGAGGCACTGCGGCTGGGCCTGGACGATGCAGCCCCCTGCAACGTCATCGGCACGGTGCCCCCGCAGCACATGTTCGGCTTCGAGTCGACGGTCCTGCTGCCCATGCAAAGCGGCGGGGCATTGCACGCCGGCCAGCCGTTCTACCCGGCAGACATCGTCAGTGCCGTCAAGGCGGTGCCCCGCCCGCGCATGCTGGTCAGCACCCCCGTGCATCTGCGCGTGCTGCTGGCCTCCAACATCGAGCTGCCCGCGCTCGATCAGGTGGTGTCGGCCACGGCGCCCATGGCTCCGCAACTTGCGCAGAGCTGCGAAGCCCGTTTTGATGCTCCGCTGTTCGAGATTTACGGATCCACCGAAACCGGCCAGATCGCATCGCGGCGGACCGCGCAAACCGCCGAGTGGGAGCTGTTTCCGCTGGTGACCCTGACACCGCACGATGACCGCATGTGGGCCTGCGGCGGCCATGTCGAACAGGTGGTGCCGCTCAACGATGTGCTGCAGACCATCGACAACCGCCACTTTCTGCTGCACGGTCGTCTCGAGGACCTGGTCAATATCGCCGGCAAGCGCAACTCGCTGGCCTACCTGAACCATCACCTCAACAGCATCCCCGGCGTGCTCGATGGGGCGTTTTTCATGCCCGACGACAGCGGCCACGAGGCCGTGGTGCGTCTGATCGCGTTTGTTGTGGCCCCGGGCATGACGGCCGCCGCCGTGCAGGCCGCACTGAAGGAACGAATCGACGCCATCTTCCTGCCGCGGCCACTGGTCCTGCTCGACGCCCTGCCACGCAATGCCACCGGCAAACTGCCGCGCGACGTTCTCGCGGGACTGGCTCGCTTCCACCAGGGTGCCACTGCCCAGGAAGGCGCGCCCCGTGCAGAGTGAACCCACGACGGTCTGTTTTGCCGCCGGTCATCCCGCTTTTGCCGGGCATTTCCCGGGTCGGCCGATGGTGCCGGGCGTTCTGCTGCTCGATGCTGCCTTGCACGCCGCTGTGCAGGCCCGCCAAAGCGCGGGGGAAGATCGGGGCCGTGCGGTGCACTGCCAGATTGCCTCGGCCAAATTTCTCAGCCCGGTGCTGCCCGGTGAACCACTGACAATTGTCTGCACACCCACTGCTGCGGGTCACACCCGTTTTGACATTTCCGGCATTGGTCGGCCGGTGGCCACCGGCACCTTTGTCTTCCAAAGCGTCCCGTGAGCCAGGCACCCACCGGTCCGTCCAGCGCGCATCGCCAGGCCACCTGGCGGGACCGCCCGGAGCGCAGCAACATGCTGATGCTGCGCGTGATGACCTGGATTTCGCTGCGCCTGGGCCGCAGCGCGGGCCGCCTGGTGCTGTACGGCATTGCCGCCTACTTTCTGGTGGCCAACGCGTCCGCCCGCCGCGCATCGCGCGACTACCTGTACCGTGCGCTGGCACTGCCGACGGGAGCGCGGGTCGCCTGGCGCCATGTGTTCCGGCATTTTTTCAGTTTCGCCTCCGTGATCCACGACCGGGTCTACCTGATCAACGACCGCTTCAGCCTGTTTGACATCCGCATCCACCAGGAGCACCTCGTGGCCGAACTCACGGCGGACCACAAAGGTGTGTTTCTGATGGGCGCGCATGTCGGCAGTTTCGAGGTGCTGCGCGCGATCGGCCGGCGGCAACCGGGCCTGCGCGTGGCCATGGTGATGTACGAGGAGAACGCGCGCAAGATCAATGCGGCCCTGAGCGCCATCAACCCGGCGGCGCAGCAGGACATCGTGGCACTCGGGCATGCGGATTCGATGCTGCGCGTCCACGAACTGATCGAGGCTGGCAGCGTGGTCGGCATGCTGGCAGACCGCTGCCTGAACCGGGACAGCACGCGGCCCGTGCCCTTTCTCGGCGAGTCCGCCGAGCTTCCGGTGGGGCCGTTTCGCATGGCCGCCATCCTGCGGCGACCGGTGCTGTTCATGGTCGGCCTGTATGGCGGGGGCAATCGCTACGATATCCATTTTGAAACGCTGGCCGATTTCTCCAACATCCCGGCGGGCGGGCGCGAAGCAGCGGTGCAGGCGGCCATGGTGCGTTACGCCGAACTGCTGGAGCAGCATTGCCGCGCGGCACCCTACAACTGGTTCAATTTTTTCAATTTCTGGCAGGCTGGCGAATCGTCACCTGCGCCCAACCCGGTCCGACCCCATGACTGATACACCACGCCCGGCGACCCCATCACGCAAGATCTGGCTGGCCGGAGCGAGCCTGCTGCTGGCCCTCGGCAGCAGCCCCGCCTTCGCCGCCTGGGATGTGACCCAGCTGATGCAGGGCCTGGCGAAAAACAAATCGGGCCGCGCCAGCTTTGTCGAAAGGAAATACATCGCCCTGCTCGAGGCCCCCGTGGAGTCGTCCGGCGAACTGCTCTACACCGCGCCCGACCGGCTGGAAAAACGCACACTCAAGCCGCGGCCGGAGTCTTTGCTGATTGAAGGCGGCAGCCTCACCGTCGAGCGCGGCAAACGCCGCATGGTGCTGCGCCTGCAGGACTACCCGGAACTGGTGGCGTTTACCGAAAGCATACGCGGCACCCTGGCGGGTGACATGGTCGCCCTGCGGCGCGTCTACAACCTCGACCTCGAAGGTTCCGAGGAACGCTGGACGCTGACCCTGCGTCCCATCGAAACAAAAATGCTGGAAGTGGTGCAGCGCATCCGCATCGCTGGCAGCCACGCCGAGGTCCGGACCATTGAAATCGAGCAGACCGACAAGGACCGCTCGGTCATGGTGATCGACAAGCTGGCTGCAAAATGAATCGCTTGCTTCGCCGCCAGTTTCTGCCGGTCTGGCTGTGGCTGGGCTTCTTGCTGGTCTGCGGCGCCATCATCAGCCGTACCCAGATCACCACGGACCTGTCGGCCTTTCTGCCGCGCAACCCGACGTCTGAACAGCAACTCCTGATGGACCAGTTGAAAGACGGCCTGGCCTCCCGCCTGATCCTGGTCGGCATCGAGGGAGAGGACGGGCCAGCCCTCGCCCGCCTGTCCAAAGAGATGGCCCGCAGCCTGCGCGCCGACCCGGCTTTTGTCGCTGTCAACAACGGCGAGCCCGTCAACAAGGACCGCGACCAGACCTACCTGTTCAACAACCGCTACCTGCTCAGCCCGCTCGTCACCCCGGAACGCTTCAGCACCGACGGCCTGCACGCGGCCCTGGCCGAAAGCATAGACCTGCTGGCCTCACCGGCCGGGCTGATGGTCAAGTCGCTGTTGCCGCGCGACCCGACCGGCGAAATGGTGCAACTGCTCGGGCAACTGGACGCTGGCACGCAGCCGCGCCTGGTCGGCGGCACCTGGGCGTCACGCGACGGCGCCCGCGCCCTGATGCTGATGCAGACACGCGCCGCGGGCTCCGACACCGATGCGCAGCAAAGCGCGATGGCCGCCATCCAGCAGGCCTTCGACACGGCACGCCGGGACAGCGCTGCCGCCAGGCTGGTGATGACCGGGCCCGGTGTCTTTTCAGTGACCTCGCGCGACGCCATCAAAACCCAGGTCAGCCGCCTCTCGCTGATCAGCGTGGTGATCATTGCCACGCTGCTGCTGCTGGTGTACCGCTCGGCGACCGCGCTGGCGCTGGGTTTCCTGCCCGTCCTCAGCGGTGTGCTGGCCGGCGTGGCCGCCGTCAGCCTCGGCTTCGGCGCGGTGCACGGCATCACGCTGGGTTTCGGCACCGCGCTGATCGGCGAGGCGGTGGACTATTCCATCTACCTGTTTGTGCAATCCGAGCAGGCCGACGCCGGACCGGACAGCTGGGTCAGGCGCTTCTGGCCGACGATCCGGCTGGGTGTGCTGACCTCGATCTTCGGCTTTGCTTCGCTGCTGCTGTCGGGTTTTCCGGGTCTGGCGCAGCTTGGCCTGTATGCGATTGCCGGGCTGGTGGCCGCCGCGGTCATGACACGTTTTGTCCTGCCTCACCTGCTGCCGGCGAAGTTCCGCATCCACGACGTCTCGGCGATCGGCCGCGTGCTGAGCCAGCTCACGCGGCGCGCCGCAGTGCTGCGCTGGCCGGCGGCCATACTGCTGCTGGCGGCCTGTGCCGTCCTCGCGACCCACCGCGACACGCTGCTCAACGAAAAAATTTCCTCGCTGAGCCCGGTGTCACAAGCCGACATCGCCCTTGACGAAAGCCTGCGCGCCGACATGGGCGCCCCCGATGTGCGTTACGTCGTGGTGATCTCCGGCGCCAGCCGCGAATCGGTGCTGGTGTCTTCCGAGCGGGTGTCCGCGCTGCTGCAGACGCAGGTGGACCAGGGCCAACTTGCGGGTTTCGAAAGCCCCAGCCGCTACCTTCCCAGCACAGCGACACAGCGTGCGCGCCAGGCCAGCCTGCCGTCGGCAGAGGTCTTGCGGCCGCGCCTGGCGCAGGCGGTGCAGGGGCTGCCGGTGCGCGCCCAGGTGTTCACCCCCTTTCTGGCCGACGTCGAGACCAGCCGCAGCCGGTCCCTGCTGCAGGCGGCCGACCTCGAACAGACCTCCCTGGCCATGGCGGTGGATGCGCTGCTGCTCCAGCCATCGCGCGGTGGCTGGACGGCGCTGCTGCCGCTTCGGGCACCGGAAGGCGCGGGCATCCAGGCCGACCGGATTCGGGCGGCGCTGGGCAGCGACTCGCCGGATGTGCTGTTTGTGGACATGAAAGCCGAATCGGACCGCCTGTATTCCGGCTACCTGCGCGAAGCCACGCTGCTGTCGCTGGGCGGGCTGCTCTCCATCGTCGTCCTGCTGCTGCTGGTCTTCCGCTCACCAACGCGTGTCCTGCGCGTCATCGCCCCTCTGGCCGCCTCGGTCATCACGGTCACGGCGGGGCTGGCCCTGGCCGGCCAGCCGCTGATCATTCTGCACCTGGTGGGTTTGCTGCTGGTGGTGGCGGTGGGGTCGAACTACGCGCTGTTTTTCGACCGGGCCGACCCTTTCGCCCCCATTTCGCACCGCACCCTGGCCTCGATGGCGCTGGCCAACCTCACCACCGTCGCGGGGTTTGGCCTGCTGGCATTTTCAAAAATTTCCATCCTGCAGGCCATGGGCGCCACGGTGGCGCCGGGTGTCATACTGGCACTGGTGTATGCGGCGATTTTTGCGAGGCAGCCCCGTGCGCCCCAAGGCTGAATTGCGCTGGCACGCCAGCCCGCTGATGCGCATCTCCTTCGTGGTGCATGGGCTGGCGCTGGTAGCTGTTGTGGTGGCCCCCGCGCTGTGGCCTTGGGCACTGGCCGTCGTCGTCGCCAACCACGCGCTGCTGGCAGGGGTCGGACTGTGGCCACGCAGCCACTGGCTGGGTCCAAACTGGTCGAGCTTGCCCGAGGCCGCGACAGCGAGGAACGAAATCGCCCTGACCATCGACGACGGGCCCGACCCGCAGGTCACGCCGCAGGTGCTCGACCTGCTGGACCGTTACGCCGCCCGGGCCACGTTTTTCTGCATTGGTGACAAGGCCGCGCGTCACCCGGAGCTGTGCCGGGAGATCGTTCGCCGCGGCCACGCGGTGGAGAACCACAGCCAGCACCATCGCCACCACTTTTCCGTCATGGGCCCGCGCGGCATGATGCGCGAGCTGCAGGCCGCGCAGGACACGCTGGTCGCTATCACCGGCCGGCGACCACGCTTTTTCCGCGCGCCGGCCGGTCTGCGCAACCCCTTTCTCGAGCCGGTGCTCGCCCGCATGGATCTGCGCCTGGCCAGCTGGTCGGTACGCGGTTTCGACACCCGGGTCGGCGACGCAGGGCGCGTCACCCACAAACTGCTGCGTGGCCTGAAGGCCGGTGCCATCGTGCTGCTGCACGACGGCAACGCCGCCCGCACGCCAGCTGGCATTCCGGTGATCCTCGAGGTGCTGCCCGCCGTGCTGGCGTCCGCTGCGGCGGCCCGCCTCAAGCCGGTGACCCTGTCCGAGGCCCTGGCATGAGCAGGCCCACCGTCAACCGGCAAGCCCTGCCCTGGTACCGCCAGGCCGCACAGTTGGTGCCCCGTGACGTACTCCTGAAAAGCATAGGCATCCCCGCTTTTATCGCGGTGTTTTTTGCCGCCTATTTTTATGTGCTCAAGCACCCGGCCTATCCCGTCACGGTGATGCCGGTCACCTGGCTGGACCGGTTGATCGGCTTCGAACCCATGGCCCTGTCGCTGTATGTGTCCCTGTGGGTGTATGTGTCGCTGCCGCCGGCCTTCCTCGCGAGCCGGCGCGAACTCTATCTGTACAGCCTGACCATGGCCGGCACCTGCCTGACAGGGCTTGTCATTTTCTATTTCTGGCCAACGACCGTTCCAGTGGCTGACATCGACTGGAGCCTGTACCCGGGGGTGGATTTCCTCAAAAACATGGATGCCGCGGGCAACGCCTGCCCCTCCCTGCATGTCGCCACCGCCGTTTTTTCAGGCTTCTGGCTGCATCACCTGCTGCGCCGTTTTGGCGCGCCGCCATGGGCACGGCTGCTCAATGCGCTGTGGTGCATCGGCATCGTTTACTCCACAGTCGCCACTCGCCAACATGTGGCGGTCGATATGTGGGCCGGGCTCCTGCTGGGAACCGCCACCGCCTGTTTGTCCCTTCGCCACGTGGTGCGCACCCGCGCCGACCACCATCGTCCCTACCTCGCTGCCTGACTGTCCGCCGCCACCCCCAAAGCAACTGCTTGATTTGCTAACATGACTTCACTTTTAGATCGGCTAGTTTTCTTCTGAACCCGCTCTGGCTCTCCCATTTCACCGCGACCAGCAGCATCGGTCGCGGCCTTCAGCAAACCCTCAGCGCCTTGCGCGAGGAGCGCGGCGGCCTCGTGCCCTGTGCGTTTGACACGGTCGATCTGCCCACCTTTGTCGGCGAGGTGACGGGAGTGGATGCCGTGGCGCTTCCTGCACCGCTGGCAGCGTTCGACTGTCGCAACAACCGCCTCGCGCTGCTGGGTCTGACGCAGGACGGTTTTACCGAGGCCGTGGCCGCCGCCAGCCAGAAATACGGTGCGCACCGCATCGGCATCTTCATCGGCACCAGCACCTCCGGCATCTTGCAGACCGAGCTGGCCTACCGCCGGCTCGACCCGTCCACCGGCGCCTTTCCTCCCGATTTCGCCTACCGGACCACCCACAACACTTTCTCGGTGGCCGACTTCACGCGCCACCACCTGGCCCTGGCCGGTCCGGCGGTGGTGGTCTCGTCCGCCTGTTCGTCCAGCGCCAAGGTGTTTGCCTCGGCGCGCCGCATGATGGCGGCCGGCCTGATTGATGCCGCGGTGGTTGGCGGCGTCGATTCGCTGTGCCTGACGACACTGTATGGTTTCAATTCCCTGGGCCTGACTTCCTCCCAGGCCTGCCGGCCATTTGATGTTGAACGCGATGGGATTTCCATCGGCGAGGCGGCCGCTTTCGCGCTACTCGAGCCCTTGCCGGAACATCTGAGCGACGACGCGGTTCTGCTGCTGGGCTTCGGTGAATCCAGCGACGCCCACCACATGTCCTCGCCCCACCCCGAGGGTCTGGGTGCGCGCATGGCCATGCAGGACGCCCTGGCGATGGCCGGTCTTGATGCAGCGGACATCGACTACATCAACCTGCATGGCACGGCCACGCCGAGCAACGACGCGGCCGAAACCAGGGCGGTGGCGGCGTTGTTTGGTCCGGCCACGCCCTGCAGTTCCACCAAGGGTGCCACCGGCCATGCCCTCGGCGCGGCGGGCGGGCTGGAGGCGGTGATCTGCGCCCTGGCCCTGCAGCATGGCCTGATGCCGGCCGGCCTGAACACGCAGGCGCTGGACCCGGCCCTGCCCCTGAACTACCTGCTGCACAACGTGGAGCAGCCCGTACGGCGCGTCCTGAGCAATTCCTTCGGTTTCGGCGGCACCAATTGCAGCCTGATTTTTGGCCGTGCCGGGTAAGACGACAATGACACACCCCGTATCAGTTGCGCCGTCCCTCACGGTTTATGTCGAAGGCATCGGCCTGCTGGGCCCGGGCCTGTCGGGCTGGACGCCAGGGCGCGAACACCTGGCCGGCAGCGCTCCTTACGAGGCGGTACGCTGCGTGCTGCCGCTGCCCATGGCACTGCCTCCGGCCGAACGCCGGCGCGCGGGCGCCGTGGTCAAGGTCTCGCTGGCCGTGGGCCAGGAAGCCGTGGCGGCCTCGGGCCTGTCCGCGGCCGAGCTGCCCTCGGTCTTTTCATCGTCGAGCGGTGATGCCATCAATTGCCATGAAATCTGCAGTGCGCTGGCCTCGGCTGACCGGCTGATCTCTCCCACGCGTTTCCACAATTCGGTGCACAACGCCTCTTCCGGCTACTGGAGCATTTCCAGCGGCTCCATGGCGACATCCTCCGTGCTGTGTGCCTACGATGGCAGTTTTGCAGCCGGCCTGCTCGAAGCGGTGACCCAGGCGGCGGTCGATCAGACGGCCGTCCTGCTGGTCGCCTACGACACCGACTACCCCGAACCACTGCACGGCGTGCGGCCGCTGCCGGACTCCTTCGGCGTGGCGCTGGTGCTGGCTCCGCAACGCAGCGAGCGCAGCCTGGCCCGGTGGACCCTGGCACCGGCCTGCCTCACAGGCGCCGGCGCCACCGCCATGGCCGACAGCGCGCTGGAGCAACTGCGCGCCAGCATTCCCGCGGCCCGTTGCCTGCCGTTGCTGCGCAGTGTGGCCACGCAGGAAGCCGGCAGCGTCGTGATTGATTACCTCGATGATCTGCAATTGTCCGTGCAGGTGGGACCATGCTGAGCACTGCGCATCTTCCCGCCACGCTGCGACACGCGGACATCGCGCGCCGCATCCCTCACCAGGGCGCCATGTGCCTGTTGGACAGCGTCACCGCCTGGGACCCCCAGCACATCATCTGCCAGGCCAGCAGCCACCGCGCGCCAGACCATCCACTGCGGGCCCACGACCGGCTCGGTGCAGCCTGCGGCGTGGAGTACGCCGCGCAGGCCATGGCCGTGCACGGTACGCTGGTGGCCGAAGCCCTGGCCGGCACGAACAGCGCCAACACGCCGCCGCGCGCCGGCTACCTGGCCAGCATGCGCAGCGTCACGCTATTCGTCGAACGGCTGGACACGGTTGCAGGCGAACTGAGCATCCGCGCCGACCGGCTGACGGGCGACGACAACACCGTGCTGTACAGCTTTACCGTGCAGGCCGGCAACCAGCCCCTGCTCAGCGGCCGCGCCGTGGTGGTGCTCGATGCATCGGCGCTGGCGCTGCCCTCCTCCACCCCACCGACCGCTGCAGCGGCGACACCCCCATGAACCCACCCCTCAAACGCGCTCTGGTCACCGGCGGCAGCGGCGGCCTGGGCTCCGCCATCAGCCGGCGCCTGGCGGCTGACGGCTTTTCGGTCATCGTCCACGCCAACCGCCACCTGGCCACAGCGCAGGCTGTCGCCGCCCACATCGTGGCCCAGGGCGGCCAGGCCCAGGCCGTCGCTTTTGATGTGACCGATGCTGCAGCCACCGCCCAGGCCCTGGAAGCCCTGCTCGACGGCGGCCCCATCCAGGTGCTGGTCAACAACGCCGGCATCCACGACGATGCGGTGTTCCCCGGCATGCAACTGGCGCAGTGGCAGCGCGTGCTGGACGTTTCGCTCAATGGGTTTTTCCACGTGACCCAGCCGCTGACCATGCCCATGATCCGTACCCGCTGGGGCCGCATCATCACCATCACCTCGGTCGCGGCCGTGGCCGGCAACCGTGGGCAGGTCAACTACTCGGCCGCCAAGGGCGCCCTGCACGCGGCCACCAAGTCGCTGGCGCTGGAAGTGGCGAGCCGTGGCATCACGGTCAACGCCGTGGCCCCCGGCATCATCGACACCGCCATGACCCAGGGCGCCTTCGGCAAGGACGTCATCGACCGCATGGTGCCCATGAAACGCGCCGGCAAGGCCGAGGAAGTCGCCGACCTCGTCGGCTTTCTGGCCTCGGAACGGGCGGCCTACATCAGCGGCCAGGTTATTTCCATCAATGGCGGCATGATCTGACCCCGAAACCAGCCCTTGTCTGATTGACGCCCGGCCGAAAGGGTCTGAAGCTGGCTGATGCAGCGTCAAAGGCCATTGCCCGCGGGGTGAGCGCACAAGCGCGCTGACCGAGTTGCCCCCGGGACACGCTGGCCGCGCTGCCCTTCCTCGCAGGCATCCGCCTGTTCCTCCCTGTGCCTTGCCAGCACGCACCCTTGACGGCCCCTCCAGCCGCGCGCCCAGCTGACGTTCCAGCCTGAAAGGTGACCACCCCATGAAAAATTCCGAACCTGTTGCTGCGGCACATGCACCGCATGGGCCACTCACCGATTACTACCGGACCGAGCAGGACAGGCAAGCCTATTTACGCCGGATTTTTGACAACACCGCTGCCGACTACGACCGCATCGAGGCCATGCTGGCCTGGGGTACCGGTTCTCGCTATCGGCGACAGGCCCTCATTCGCGGCGGCCTGAAAACGGGCATGCGGGTGCTGGATGTAGGGGTGGGCACCGGCCTGGTTGCGGCCCAGGCCTGCCTTCTGGCCGGCGACCCGGCACTGGTCACCGGCATTGATCCCAGCCCCGGCATGCTGGCGGCCAGCAAGCTGCCCGGGACCATGGTGCTGGTGGAAGGCCGGGCCGAATCATTGCCTTTTCCCGACAATCACTTTGATTTCCTGTGCATGGGGTATGCCCTTCGCCACATCAGCGACCTGGGGGTGGCGTTTGCAGAATTTCAACGGGTACTGAAACCCGGTGGCCGACTGTGCATCCTCGAAATCACCCAGGCCAAAAGCGGGCTGGGACAGTGGGTTCTCAAGACCTATATGCGGGGGGTGATACCGCTGCTGACACGGTTTGTATCCCGGCAGAAGGAGACCGCCACGATCTGGCGTTACTACTGGGACAGCATAGAAGCCTGCGTCCCGCCGGAACAAGTCATGGCCACGCTGAGCGCAGCCGGGCTGGTGCAGGTCAAACAACACCTGGAAGTGGGCGTGTTTTCCGAGTACCAGGCGATCAAGCCCGGGACCGCCGGTTTACCGCCTGCCGCCGAGAAGCGGGCGCCCTGAGCGGGGTCCCTCAAGAGTGCCCGGACCAGCGCCGCGCCAGCAGCACCGGCAGGCGCAGCAGAAAGCCGAGAAACAGGCGCGAATGCATCCAGCTCAGCAGCAGGTTGTCGCGCAGGTAGTTGAAGTGCGAGACACCGCCTTCGTCGGGGCGAAAATATTTGACGGTGGCCGGCAGGTTGACGGGCTTGACGCCCAGCCAGCACATGCGCACCACAGCCTCCGGGTCAAAGTCGAAGCGCCGCATCCAGCGCTGGCCGTGCATGACGCGCCGCAGCGGCGCGATCGGGTAGACCCGAAAGCCGAACAACGAGTCGCCGATGCCGGCCCACAGGGTTTCCAGGTTGGCCCAGCCGTTAGAGACCTTGCGGCCATTGACGCGCAGACGCGGCGCGTCGGCGGCAAACACCGGCATACCCAGCACCATGACCTCGGGCTGCGCACTCGAGGCGGCCATGAATTGCGGAATCAGATGGGCCGGGTGCTGACCGTCGGAATCCATGGTCAGCACATGGCTGAACCCCTGGGACGCCGCCAGGTCCAGCCCGTGCAGCACCGCCGCCCCCTTGCCAACGTTGTGCGGCAACACGACCACCCGCAATCCCTCGTCCTGCGCCGCCATGGCCTGCAGCCCTGCCACGCTGTCATCGGTGCTGCCGTCCACCACGACCCAGACCGGCGTCCACTGCGCGCGGGCCGCGCGTACGGTTTCATAGACCTTCGGCCCGGGGTTGTAGCTCGGTATCAGGACCAGATGCGTGCGGAACACGCCGGGAGCGGAAACAGTCATCGTGAGAGAACCTGGACAGGAAACGCCAGGCCACGATGTTCAGGCCGGCGGTGAAACGGGAAAGCCGGGCAACTGCGCGTGCGCCAGCTCGGACTGGAAATACTGCTCGAGCTCACTGACGAAACGCGCCGTGTGCTGCGGCGGATCAAAACGCTTGCCGAGACGAACCCGGTAAGTGATGGGCATTTTAGGGGCTCGCAGCAGCGGCCAGCCCTTGCCCAGAAAACCGGAACTGGTTTCAATAAACACCGTCTGCACCTGCACACCCGCACTTTTGGCTATCAGCCCGGTCGTGCCCTGCAAGCGGCCCACGGGAAAGCGCGTGGTGCGGGTGCCTTCGGGAAACAGCAGCAGATGGCTGCCTTGGTGCAGATCGTCCACCGCCAGCTGCACCATGGTACGCAGCGGCGTGTTGCGGATGTAGCCGGCCAGCCGCGCACCCGCACCATAAAAAACACTGTTGACGAGTTCGGCCTTCATGATGCAGCCCGCACCCGACAGGCGCGACAGAATCATCACCGCATCGAGCAGCGACGGGTGGTTGGGCGCGATAACCATGGGCGGCGCATCCCGCAGCGCGTCCAGCTCCGACAGGTCGAAGCGGGCGGCCCCGATCAGCACCAGAAACCGCAGGTAGCGCCGCGTTGCCACGGTCACCAGCCTGCGGCCCAGCCGTTTGCTCATCACCCGCGGCAGCAGTGCCCGCATGGGAAAGGCCAGCAGCGTGACCAGCAGGCTGATCAAGCCCAGCACCAGGTAGCCCAGATGCAGCCTGGCGGTTTCATGCAGGGCGCGGCGGGCCGACGGCAGCACCAGCGGCTCGGTCAGGAGGGCATTCGACTCGTGGTCCATGGTGTCTGCGCCTGCCGGTCTCAGCGCGCCGCGGACGCGGCGTCCTCGACCACGCGGATATTGGCCTTGCGCATGCGCATGGCCTGCAGGGTGCGCTTGTAGTTCAGGGCCGAGGAGATATAAAAAATTGCCTTGAGCACCGCCAGGGAACCCCAGATCGGCGTCTTGCCGAAAATGTCGCCCGCCAGCATGGACAGCAAGGCCTCCTTCACGCGCCACACATTGCGCGGCCCCATGAACATGTCACGCATGGCCGGGTTCGTCACGCGGTAGATGAACCACGAAAACTCCTTTGGCCCCTTGCGCACCTGGCGGTCAAAATGCGCCAGCGCGGCTTCGGCTTTCCCCGGTTCGCGCAGGCAGGTGTCGACCGTGTCGGCACCGACAAAACCGCCCTGCATGGCCAGCATGACACCCGACGAAAACACCGGGTCGATGAAGGTGAACGCGTCACCAATCATCACGTAATTGGGGCCATAGGTGCGCTCGCAGGCGTAGGAAAAGTTGCCGGTCGCCTCGACCTCGGACGACAGCGTCGCATGGGCCAGCCGTTCGCCGAGTGCCGGACACATCGCAATCGTGTCGAGAAAAAAGTCCTTTACGGGCTTGTTGCGGCTCTTGAGGTAATAAGGCCAGACAACCGCACCGATGCTGGTGGCGCCGTCGGCCAGCGGAATGAACCAGAACCAGCCGTGGTCGAACCAGAAAATCGTGATGTTGCCCTCGGCCTGGCCCGGGTGCCGCGTGGCGCCGGTGAAATGTGCATACAGGGCCGAGCTGTTGTGTTTGGGGTTGCGGCGCTTGATGTCGAACTGTTTGCCCAGCAGGGTGTCGCGGCCCGAGGCGTCCACCACAAACCGGGCACGCCAGTCGTGCAGGCGGCCGTCCTCATGCTGCGCGTGTACGGTGGCGCCCTTGCCGTCGGCCGCAAAAGCCACCTCGCGCACCCTGCAACCCTCCAGCACCTCGGCGCCCCGCCGGGCCGCATTGCGTATCAGGATCTCGTCAAGCTCGGAGCGCCGCACCTGGTAGGAAAACGGCATGGACTTGTCCCAGGCGTCGCCGAACATGAAGGTCTGGCTCTTGTTGTCGTGCCAGGGCGACACAAACTCGGCGCCCCATTTCTCGATGCCGATGGCCCGGACAGCATCCGCCACCCCGAGTTTTTCAAACAATGGAAGATTTGCAGGTAGCAGGGACTCGCCAATGTGGAAGCGCGGATGATGCTCTTTCTCCAGAACCACCACCTTGTAGCCCCGCTGGGCCAGCAACGCCCCCGCCGTGGAACCCGCCGGACCACCGCCGATGACCAGCACATCACATTCGCCCTGGACGACGGGGTCAGCGGTGGCCGGTGAATTCAGCTCGGTCATGGATCTTCCTTGTTGGACGTTGGCGCGCTTGTCTGAAACCTGCCAGGGCAAATAGGGGGAGGGTAGGCGCGCAAGGCGAGCCCAGACCCTTTGAGTCTACGTCGGGCTGTCGCCCGCTTTTGTAGTGAAATGTCTGATCTTTCAGGCTTTACAACTCGGCGCGCGGGCTCGCCTTGTTTCGTCTGGGGCAGCCATGGGGCAGTTTCCGCGAGGCCGCGGCAGCGGACAGGCCGGCAAGTGCTATTATTTTCCTGGTCCCCCGTTGCCAGCCGCTGCAGCCACCCTGAGTTCACCCGTGTATTCAGCCTTTTACTGCCCTTGCCTGAAACCCCCGTGAACCTTCCCCCACCCACCCTTGACATCCCCGATCCGGCCACCGCCGGCACCGGAAAACACACGCCCATGATGGTCCAGTACCTGGGCCTGAAGGCGGACTACCCCGACACGCTGCTGCTCTACCGCATGGGCGACTTTTACGAATTGTTTTATGCCGACGCCGAAAAAGCCGCGCGCCTGCTGGACATCACGCTGACGCGGCGCGGCCAGTCGGCCGGCGAGCCGGTGGTCATGGCCGGCGTGCCCTTCCACTCGCTGGAGGGCTACCTCGCCAAACTGATCAAGCTGGGCGAGTCGGTGGCGATTTGCGAGCAGGTCGGCGACGTTTCCACCGCCAAGGGCCCGGTCGAGCGCAAGGTGGTGCGGGTGGTCACGCCCGGCACCCTGACCGACACCGAGCTGCTCAGCGACAAGACCGAATCCATCCTGCTGGCGGTGCACCAGGGCGGGCGAAACACCTGCGGCCTGGCCTGGCTCAGCGTGACCCAGGGCGAAATCCACCTGGCGCACTGCGCCAGCGACGAGCTCGAGGCCTGGATCGCCCGCATCGCCCCCAGTGAACTGCTCTACAACGTCGATGTCACGCCCGCCTTCGAGCAGCGCCTGAAGGTACACCGCTGCGCCGTCAGCGCCCGCCCGGCCTGGCAATTCGACAGCGCGCTGGGCGCACGCCGCCTGCTGGCGCAGCTGCAGGTGGCCTCGCTCGCCTCCTGGAATGCCGAGGCCCTGCCCGAGGCCCACGCGGCGGCGTCTGCGCTGCTCGGTTATGCCGAACACACACAGGGCCGCGCGCTTTCCCATGTGCACAGCCTGCAGGTGGTGCGTTCGGGCGAACTGATCGAGCTGCCCCAGACCACGCAGCGCAACCTGGAACTGACC
Organism: Polaromonas sp.; assembly: GCF_029945685.1. Classification (GTDB taxonomy): domain Bacteria; phylum Pseudomonadota; class Gammaproteobacteria; order Burkholderiales; family Burkholderiaceae_C; genus Polaromonas. The sequence continues at coordinate 110,401 of NZ_JAQSDA010000022.1, forward strand.
CAGACCCTGCGCGGCGAGGACGCGCCCACCCTGTTTTCACTGCTCGACAGCTGCACCACCGGCATGGGCAGCCGCGCCCTTAAAAGCTGGCTGCTGAACCCCCGGCGCGAGCGCAGCCAGGCGGCAGCGCGGCTCGAAGCCATCACCGCCCTGCGCACCGGCCTGCAGCAGACACTGCGCGCCCGGCTCAAGGGCAGCAGCGACGTTGAACGCATCACGGCCCGCATCGCGCTGCGCCAGGTGCGCCCGCGCGAGCTCATTGCCCTGCGCGACACGCTACAAAAAACGGAGCTGCTGGCGCCCAACCAGCAAGGGCTTCCGGCACTTTTGACCACTATTTTTACAGACCTGCAGGCGCCACCCGCCTGCGCCGCCCTGCTGCAGCGCTACCTGCTCGACGAGCCCGCTGCGCTGATCCGCGACGGTGGCGTGATCAACCACGGCTGCGACGCCGACCTCGACGAGCTGCGCGCGATCCAGACCAACTGCGACGACTTCCTGCTCGACCTCGAAGGCCGCGAAAAGGCCCGCACCGGCATCGCCAACCTGCGTGTGCAGTTCAACAAGGTGCACGGCTTTTACATCGAGGTCACCCAGGGCCAGCTCGACAAGGTACCCAGCGACTACCGGCGCCGCCAGACCCTGAAAAACGCCGAGCGTTACATCACGCCCGAGCTCAAGACCTTCGAGGACAAGGCCCTGTCGGCGCAGGAACGAGCGCTGGCCCGAGAAAAATGGCTGTACGAACAACTGCTCGATGAGCTGCAGGCTTTTGTGCCGGTGCTGAGCCGCCTGGCGCGCGCGCTGGCCAGCCTGGACGCCCTGTGCGCGCTGGCCGAACGCTCCCTCACACTGAACTGGACCGCCCCGGTGTTTGTGAAGGAGCCCTGCATAGACATCAACCAGGGCCGGCACCCGGTGGTCGAGGCGCGGCTGGCGGAAACCAGCGGCGGCGCCTTCATCGCCAACGACTGCAGCCTGAGCGGCAAAAGCCGCATGCAGATCATCACCGGCCCCAACATGGGCGGTAAATCGACCTACATGCGCCAGGTGGCCCTCATCGTGTTGCTGGCCAGTGTGGGCTCGTATGTGCCGGCCAGCGGCTGCCGCCTGGGCCCGATCGATGCCATCCACACCCGCATCGGCGCGGCCGACGACGTGGCCAACGCGCAGTCGACCTTCATGCTGGAAATGACCGAGGCCGCACAGATCCTGCACGCCGCCACACCGCACTCGCTGGTGCTGATGGACGAGATCGGGCGGGGAACATCGACCTTCGACGGCCTGGCGCTGGCCGGAGGCATTGCCGCCCACCTGCACAACAAGACCCAGGCCTTCGCCCTGTTCGCAACCCATTATTTCGAGCTGACCGAGTTCCCTGCGCGCCACCATGCCGCGGTCAACGTGCATGTCAGCGCGGTCGAGTCCGGTGCCGACATCGTCTTCCTGCACCACATCGAACCCGGCCCGGCCAGCAAGAGTTACGGTATTGCGGTGGCCAAACTGGCCGGCGTGCCGGCTGCGGTGGTCAACCACGCGCGCCATGCGCTGGATGCGCTGGAAACCCAGCAGACCGCCAGCCGCGCCCAGGTCGACCTGTTCGCCGCACCGCCCGAGCAGCCCGCCGCCGAGCCCAGCGCGGTGGAAAAAGCCCTGCACGGCATCGACCCCGATGCGCTGAGCCCGCGCGAAGCGCTGGACGCCCTCTATCAACTTAAAAAAATCGCTGCCGCCTGAGCAGCCCCACCCCCTCACGATTGCCCCCCATGACCTACTGCGTCGCCATCAAACTCAACGCCGGCCTGGTGTTTCTCTCCGACTCCCGCACCAACGCCGGGCTGGACCAGATCAGCACCTTCCGCAAGATGATCATTTATGAAAAGCCGGGCGACCGTTTCATGGTGCTGCTGTCGGCCGGCAACCTGTCGATCTCACAGTCGGTGCGCGAGATCCTGCAGATCGAGCAGCTCAAGGACCCGGAAGGCGGCCCGCCCATCACCATCTGGAACGCCAAAAGCATGTTCGACGCGGCGCGCGTGCTGGGCGCGGCGATCCGCCGCGTGCACGAGCGCGATGCCGACGACCTCAAACACGCGGGCGTCGAGTTCAATGTCTCGCTGATCTTCGGCGGCCAGATTCGCGGCGAGGCGATGCGCCTGTTCCAGGTCTACTCAGCCGGCAACTTCATCGAAGCCACGCCCGAGACGCCCTACTTCCAGGTCGGCGAATCGAAATACGGCAAGCCGGTGCTGGACCGCGTGATCACCCCCGAAACACCGCTGGACGAAGCCGCCAAATGCGCGCTGGTCTCGATGGACTCCACCCTCAAGTCCAACCTGTCCGTCGGCCTGCCGCTGGACATGGTGGTCTACGAGGTCAACTCGCTGCAAAGCGACAAGGTGGTCTGCATCGACCATGAGAACCCCTACTTCCGCATGCTGCACAACAACTGGGGCAAAAAGCTGCGCGAAGTTTTTGACAGCATCGAAGACCCGATGTGGACCGGCGGCGAAACGCAGGTGCCGCTGCTGACACCGCTGACACGCAACCAGCCCCTGAAAAAAATCACCTCGCCTGAAGAAAAACTGATCTAGTGCCCGCCTCCACCAAACCCCTCATCGTTTTTTCCCACGGCAACAGCTTTCCCGCAAGCACCTACGGCGTGTTGTTCCAGGGCCTGCGCGCGCGCGGCTTCCAGGTCAAAGCGATTGAAAAATTCGGTCACGACCCGCGTTACCCGGTCACCAGCAACTGGCCGCACCTGGTGCAGCAGCTCGCTGACTTCACCAGCGAACAGGTCGAAAAAACCGGCCAGGCGGCCTTCCTGGTGGGCCATTCACTGGGGGGTTTTCTGAGCCTGATGTGCGCCGCCCGCAACCCCGTGCTCGGCGGCCTGCCGGTGCGTGGTGTGCTGCTGATCGACTCGCCCATCCTGGGCGGCTGGCGTGCCGCCGCGCTGAGCGTGGCCAAACGTGCGCAGCTGGTCGGCTCGATCTCGCCCGGCGCCATCAGCCGCAAACGCCGGCACCAGTGGCTGGGCCAGACCGAGGTGCTGGCGCATTTCCGCAGCAAGAAATCCTTTGCACGCTGGGACGAACAGGTTCTGCTGGACTACATCGAACACGGCACGCACGACGCCGGCGGCCAGCGCCTGCTGAGTTTCGACCGCGACGTGGAAACCGCCATCTACAACACCCTGCCCCACAACCTCGAGGGCCTGCTCAAGCGCCATCCGCTCAAGTGCCCGGTGGCCTTTATCGGCGGGCGCCAGTCGGCCGAGATGAAACAGGTGGGCATGGCCATGACCGAAAAGGTCACCAAAGGCCGCATCATGATGCTTGACGGCAGCCACCTGTTCCCGATGGAAAAACCCGTGGCCACGGCGGCAGCCATTGAAGCGGCCCTGCGCAACCTGATGGGCTAATCAGCCCCGAATGAAATTTTTCATTGCGGGCCTGACCCGCAATCCATGCGTGTTGAGTTGCGGCGTTGGCGGGATGTTTTCAGGCATCACGCTGCGCCTGCAGTCCGTTCTCGACAGTAGTTTCAACTCCCCACTCCCAACCCCCCGCCCTTCCCTCGCCCCGCTGGGCGAGAGAAGGG
>NZ_JAQSDA010000023.1 GCF_029945685.1 Polaromonas sp.
GTAAGCGAGGTCTGACGGCCGCCTTGCGCGGCGCCCATTCGGGGGGATGATTGCCGCTCTTTGAGCGGGGTGGCCGATGTCGGACGAGATTGAGGATTCAGGGGGTGGTGCAGCGACTACTCATACGAGCGGTCGTATGAGTAGTCGGATAGAGATCGTTAGCCGTGTGTCAGGTCGGCGGCGGTGGACGGTAGAGCAGAAGCTAGCCGTGCTGCAGGATGCATTCGGCCAGGAGGGCTGCGTGCGCACGGCCTGTGAACGCCATGATGTCGGCAGCGGCTCGATCTACACTTGGCGGCGCCAGGCGATGTCCGGTGAGCTTGCCGGGGTTCGCAAGTTGGCCGAGCCGGCATTTGCGGAGGTGCAGATCAGCGAGCAGCCAGCCTTGCCTGCCCCGACGGTTGCAGCGAGCAGCGGCGGCGTGATTGGCATCGAGCTGCCGTCGGGTATCAGGGTAAGCGTGGATGCCACGGTCGATGCCGATGCCCTGTCACGGGTGATCGGTATCTTAACGCGATGATCCCGCTGCCGCCATCGACGCGGATATTCCTGGCTTGCGGCGCGACGGACATGCGTAAGGGTTTCGACGGCCTGGCGGTGATGACGCAGCAGGTTCTGGAGCAGAGCCCCCATTCCGGTGCGCTGTTTGCCTTCCGGGGCAAGCGCGGCGATCTGGTGAAGCTGCTTTGGTACGACGGCCAGGGCATGTGCCTGTTTTCCAAGCGGATGGACCGGGGGCGCTTCGTGTGGCCGTCGACCAAGACGGGGTCGGTGGTGATGACCGCAGCCCAGCTTTCGATGCTCTTGGAAGGCATCGACTGGCGGCGACCTGAACGCACTTTCACCCCTTCATTGGCGGGGTAAAACGCCCATTTTCTGGTGCTTTTATTAGCGTTTCGACGATCGATCTGCTATATGATTGCGGTGTCGGACGCAGGCATTTCCACCCCTGATAAAGACGCTCGGATCGCCGAGCTTGAAGCTGCATTGGCGGCTGCCCACGCCGATATTTCCGCCCGCGACATCCTGATCGATACGCTGCGCGTGCAGATTGCGCGCCTCAAGCGGATGCAGTTCGGCAAGTCGTCCGAGAAGCTCGATACCCAGATCGCTCAGCTTGAGCTGGCGCTCGAAGAACTTGAAGGCGAGGCCATCGTCGCCGCCGCGGGTAGAGGCGATCCGGTAGCCGTCGATCGGCCATCACCGGTTCGGACGCTGCCAGCTCATCTACCGCGCGAGGAGCAGCGGATCGAGCCCGATCAGGGTAACTGCACCTGTCCCGACTGCGGCGGCGCGCTGCGGCCGCTGGGGCAGGATAGCGACGAGATGCTCGATGCCGTGCCGGTGCAGTGGCGCGTCATTCGAACCATCCGCCCCAAGTATAGCTGCCGGTCCTGCGAGAAGATCGTGCAGGCGCCCGCGCCGGTAAAGGCGATAGCGCGGGGCAAGGCGACCTTCAGCACCCTGGCCCATGTCGTCGTCTCTAAGTTCGACCATCACCTTCCGTTATACCGCCAGGCCGAGATCATGGCCGCGCAGGGCATCGAGATCGACCGCTCGACGCTGGCAGGCTGGGTCGGCCAGGCATCCGTGCTGCTCGATCCGATCATCAGCCGTATCCGTGAGGTCGGACTGACCGCTTCAAAGATCCACACCGACGATACGCCGGTCCCCATGCTCGATCCGGGACTTGGCAAGACGGCAACCGGCAGGCTCTGGGCCTACGCCGTCGATGATCGCGGCTCTGGTGCGACTTCGCCGCCACTGGTCTGGTATGAGTTCACCACCGACCGCACCGGCGCGCATCCCCAACGGCAGCTGGCCAGTTTCACCGGCTATCTTCAGGCGGACGGCTATGCCGGATACGACAAGCTCTACGACACCAACCGCGTCACCGAGGTCGCCTGCTGGGCGCATTTCCGGCGCAAGATATTCGACATCCACGCGACCAAGCCGACACCGCTCACCACTGATCTGCTGGAACGCATCGGCCAACTCTATGAGATCGAAGCAGAGGTTCGCGGCCATCAGCCTGATATCCGACGACGACGCCGACAGGACCGCACCAAGCCATTGATCGACGAACTGCACGAGGCGCTCGACGATGCGCTGCGCCGTCTTTCGCCCAAGTCGGAGATGGCCAAGGCCATCGCCTATGGCCGCAAGCGCTGGGTCGCGCTGACGCGCTTCCTCGACGATGGCCGACTGGAGATTGATAACAACATTGCGGAGCGCGCCATGCGCTGCGTGGC
>NZ_JAQSDA010000024.1 GCF_029945685.1 Polaromonas sp.
ACTTTTCTTTGGCGACGCAAAGAAAAGTGCCTCGCCCGCCGGGGCGAGACCCGGCTTGTCGGAAGCACTGTCGATGCTCAAGCTCGCAACGACATGGCTCCCGGATCAAGTCCGGGATGACAACCCACGGGAGTCAACCCGCCCAAGTGACCCAGCCCATCTGCGCCGTCACCAGCACCACGATGCCGAACACGATGCGGTACCAGGCAAACGGGACAAAGCTGTGGGTGGCGATGTAGCGCAGCAGCCAGCGAATGCACAGCCAGGCGCTGACAAAGGCAAACAGCAGCCCCACGCCGAACAGCGGCAGGTCCGCAACCGACAGCAGCGCCCGATCCTTGTACAGGCTGTAGACACCGGCACCGATCAGCGTCGGAATCGCCAGGTAAAAAGAAAAATCCGTCGCCGCCTTGCGTGACAGGCCCAGCAGCATGCCGCCGATGATGGTGGCGCCGCTGCGGCTGGTGCCGGGCACCATGGCCAGGCACTGCACCAGGCCCACCTTGAGCGCATCCATCATGGTCATGGCCTCGACCTCATGAATGCGTGCGGTGGCCGGATTCATTTTTTGCCGCCGCTCGGCCCACAAAATGACGAAACCGCCAATGATGAAGGTGCTGGCCACCACCACGGGCGTGAACAGGTGGGCCTTGATGGCCTTGCCGAACAGCAGGCCCAGAATCACCGCCGGTACAAAGGCCACCAGCACATTGAGTGCAAACTGCCGGGCCTGTTTTTCCGTCGGCAGGGCCACCACCGTGGCGCGGATCTTCTGCCAGTAGACCAGGATCACGGCAAAAATGGCGCCGGTCTGGATCGCAATGTCAAAAACCTTGGCCTTGTCGTCGTCAAAACCCAGCAAGGCGCCCGCAAGAATCAGGTGGCCGGTGGAAGAAATCGGCAAAAACTCGGTCAGCCCCTCCACGATGCCCATGACGGCGGCTTTGATCAGCAATGTTATGTCCACGCGCACTCCAGTAAATAGGGCCTGATTATCGCCGCCGGCCCGCTGACTCCCGGGCCACGGCAGGCGCCGGAGCCGCGCTTTTCGCGTTCACTGGCTGCAACTCGCGCCCCTGCTCCTGCATTTCGTCGCAAAACCCTCGCGCCGGCGCGGCCGCCCCGGCACAGTCCGTTTCATTCTGTTTTCACCTTGTTGATCGGAGAGCACCATGCAAATGTCACCCACCATCGCAGTTCACCTGACCGCCGCCATCGGCGCTACCCTCGTCGGCCCCATGGCCCTGTGGGCTCGCCAGGGCCGTGCCCAGCGCCCGCGGCTGCACCGCGCTTTCGGCTATGCGTGGGTCACCCTGATGGTGGTCACCGCCGTCTCTGCGCTTTTCATCCGCGACTTCAAGCTGCCCAACATTGGCGGCTACACCCCCATTCACCTGCTGGTGCCGGCCGCGTTTGCCGGCATGTTCGGCGCTTTCTGGTTTCTGGCCCAGGGCAACATCAAACGGCACCGCCGCTACATGCTGATCACCTATGTCAGCGCCAGCGTGGTCGCCGGCGGGTTCACCCTGCTGCCCAACCGCTACCTCGGCTCGCTGCTCTGGGGCAGTCTGGGCCTGGTCTGAGTCCACCTTTTCTTGCTCTTTTTCTTTCCCACACCGGAGAACACCATGCTGATCCAGCTCCTTATGCAACATCCCCAGGCCCTCGGGCCCGTCCTCAAAAACACCCCGACCTGGGTCTGGGGCCTGTTCGGCGTCCTGCTCACGCTGGGCCTGAGCCAGGTGCGCACACGCAGCGTCGGCGCGCTGCGGATGGCGCTGATGCCCACGGCCATGACCGGCCTGTCGCTGTGGGGCACGGTCTCGGCCTTTGGCGGCTCGCCGCTGTTCGGCGAGGTGGTGCTGGTCTGGCTGGTCGCTGCCGCGGCCATGCTGGGCCTGCTTGCCCGCCAGTCGTCGCCTGCAGGCACTGCGTACGACGCAGCACGCCGCAGTTTCACCGTGCCGGGCAGCTGGCTGCCGCTGGCGCTGATCCTCGCCATCTTCCTGACCAAGTACGTCGTCGGTGTCGACCTCGCCATGCAGCCGCAGCTGGCGCGCGACAGCCAGTACGCGCTGAGCGCCGGCGCCCTGTATGGCCTGTTCAGCGGCATCTTTGCCGCCCGTGCCGCCCGCCTCTGGCGCCTGGCCATGCGGCCCGCCGCCCCTGCTTCTGCGCTTTCCAACATCTGAAAGGAAACACCATGAACTCGCGCCACCCATCAACGCCCCTGTCCGATACTGACATCGAGCAATTGGCGCGCAAACGCGCCGCCGCCAAACTCGGCTGGTACATCCACGCCAGCGTCTACCTGCTGGTCAACCTGCTGCTGCTCACCTTGTCGCTTGCCAGCGGTCGGCACTGGGCGGTGTTTCCCCTGCTCGGCTGGGGCATCGGCCTGGCGGTGCACGGCGCCGTGGTGTTTCTGCTGACGGGCGGCGCCGGCCTGCATGAGCGCCTGCTGCAGCAGGAACGTGAGCGCCTGTCGCTGCAGCGCGACGCGTGGTGAACGGGCAGCACCCCATGAAAAAATACCTGATCCCCTGCGCACTCTGGCTAGCCGCCGCCTGCACCCATGCGGGCACGGGCCTGGCCACCGTGCCCGGCCTGCAAGACGACGGGCCCGTCACCGTGTTCTACCCGTCCAGCGCGCCAGACCGCCCACTCCAGCGCGGCCCCTTCAGCCTGGCCCTGGCCAGCGACGGCCTGCCGGTGCGTGGCAACGGCCGGCTGGTCATCATCTCGCACGGCTCCGGCGGCGCGCCCTGGGTACACACCGACCTGGCGCGCACGCTGGTCGAGGCCGGCTTTGTGGTGGCCCTGCCCGAGCACCATGGCGACAACGCCCGCGACCCGTCCACCCCGGGGCCCGAAAGCTGGAAGCGGCGGCCGGCCGAAGTCTCGCGCGCCATCGACGCCGTCGGACAGGACCCCCGTTTTTCGCCACTGCTGGCGCTGGACAAGGTGGGCCTGTACGGCGGCTCTGCCGGCGGACACACCGCGCTGAGTCTGGCGGGCGGGCGCTGGTCGCCGGCGACCTTCAGGCAGCATTGCGAAGCCCACATTGCCGAGGATTTTTCCTCCTGCGTCGGCTTCATCACCCGCCTGCGCGGCAACTTTCTGGACGGCATCAAGAAAAGCCTGGCCCTGGGCGTGATCCGCCAGCGTTTTGACGATGCCGCCTGGCAAACCCACACCGATGCGCGGGTGCGCGCCATCGTGGCCAGTGTGCCTTTTGCGGCCGACTTCGACATGGCTTCGCTGGCCACCCCGCGCGTTCCGCTGGGCCTGGTCGTGGCGCAGAAAGACGTCAACCAGGTGCCGCGTTTCCACATTGGGGCCGTGCGGGCCGCCTGCAGATCATGCGAAGTCATCGCCGATCTGCCGACCGCGGGCCATGGCGCCATGTTGTCGCCGCTGCCGCCCCTGCGGCCCGGCAGCATTGAAGCCGAACTGCTGGGCGACCCGCCGGGGTTCGATCGCAGCCAGCTGCCCGAGGTTGACGGCAGGATCACCGCCTTTTTCCACCGCCACCTGCTGCCATGAACCGGTCCGTCACCCGCTCCGCTTTAGTGGCTTTCGCCGCCGTGTCCCTGCTGTTCACAGCCCTGGCCGCCGCCGTCACCTTCGGCGGGCCGGCACCGATCGCGCCGCTGGCCGGCATCAAGGCGCCCTTGTCAAAGGCCGCCTTCAGCGCCGTGCCGCAGGCGGGCCCCGGCACCCGGCCGGGTGTTTTCTCCGGGCCTGAATCCATCGCCCTGCTCTAGAATGATTTTTCAAGCCCACCCATGATGCCCACCCCACCCCTGCCCGAAAGCCTAGAACGCCTGGCGCACAAGCGCGCCGGCGCCAAGCTGGGCTGGTATGTGCACGCCGTGCTCTACCTGCTGGTCAACCTGCTGATCTTCGCCATGTCGACCCACGGTTTCGGGAGCCGGCCCTGGTCGCTGTTTCCACTGCTGGGCTGGGGCCTGGGGCTGGTGCTGCATGGCGTGGCGGTGTTCGTGCTGGGCAACGGCGGCGGCCTGCGCGAGCGTTTGGTGCAGAAAGAGCGCGAACGCCTGCAGCGCCAGCGCGGCGACGGCCCGCACCCATGAACATCGACTGGACCTCCAAGCTGCGGCACCTGCTGCAGGTCATGGCTTTCGCGCTGGCGATCGCCGCCATCCAGTACGCCTTCATGCCGGAGCGGCCCTGGGGTCCGCCGCTGGTGTATTCGGTGCTGATTGCGGGCATCACCTGGGCCGGCATCGACATCGGCCGCCACCTGTTCCCCTCCAGCGCGGAAACCGGCTGGCCGTCCGGCTGGGCCGGTCTGGTGCTGGTGATCGGCAGCATCACGCTGGGCTACCTGCTGGGCACGGCCATTGCCGACCTGCTGTGTGCCTACTACGGCTGGCACTCGCCCGGCGCCGGTCGCAGCGACAGCAGCGAGCTGCGCAGCTCCATCCTGATCACCGCGCTGGCCGGCATTGCGGGCAGTTTTTATTTCTACTCCATCAACAAAAGCGCCTACCTCCTGCGCAAGATGGACGAGGCCCGCCAGCACGCCAGCGAGGCCCGCCTCAAGCTGCTGGAAACCCAGCTTGAGCCGCACATGCTGTTCAACACGCTGGCCAACCTGCGCGCGCTGATTGCCGCCGACCCGTCGCGCGCCCAGGTCATGCTCGACCACATGATTGACTACCTGCGCGCCACGCTGGGCGCCTCGCTCGCGCCCACCCACACGCTGCAGGCCGAGTTCGACCGCCTGCGCGACTACCTCGAGCTCATGCTGATCCGCATGGGGCCGCGCCTGACTTACACGCTGGAGTTGCCCGCCGAACTGGCGCAGCATCCGGTGCCCACGCTGCTGCTGCAGCCGCTGGTGGAAAACAGCATCAAGCACGGGCTGGAGCCCAAGGTCGAAGGCGGCCACGTCACCGTGCGTGCCCGGCGCGAAGGCGCGGCGCTGGTCCTGGAGGTGCTGGACACCGGTGTCGGCCTGTCGGGCGCCGCCAAAAACCACGCCGGTTTCGGCATGGCCCAGGTGCGCGAGCGCCTGGCCAGCACCTACGGCGCCGACACCGCTATTGAATTGGTAGCTGCCAGCGCAGGTGGCACAAGGGCCAGTGTTCGATTTCCCTTCAACCCATGAACAACCACCCGGCCACGGCGCTGATCGCCGAAGACGAACCGCTGCTGGCCCAGGCCCTGCAGGCCGAGCTGGCGCGCGCCTGGCCCGCGCTGCGTGTGCTCGCCACGGTGGGGGACGGCGCCTCGGCCGTGGCGCAGTCGCTGCAGTTGCTGCCCGAGGTGCTGTTTTTCGACATCCGCATGCCCGGCCTGGGCGGTCTGGAGGCCGCTGCCGAACTGGCCGACGACTGGCCGCAGGACACCCCCTTTCCCGCGCTGGTGTTTGTCACCGCCTACGACCAGTACGCGGTGCAGGCCTTTGAAGCGCAGGCGGTGGACTACCTGCTCAAGCCCGTGCAAGCCGGGCGCCTGCAGAAAACAGTGTCAAAAGTGCAGCAAGCCCTTGCCACACGGGCGCCGCCAGCTATCCATTCAGGAGTGACTCCGGACGCAAGCCTGGACACCACCCTGCAACAGTTGCGCCAGCTGCTCGCCGCCACCCGGGCACCGGGGCCCGACAGCGGCCCGCTGAAGGTGCTGCAGATCAGTGTCGGCACCAGCATCCGCATGGTGCCGGTGGGCGAGGTGCTGTACTTTGAAGCGGCCGACAAATACGTGCGGGTGCTCACCGCCGACCACGAGTACCTGATACGCACGCCGCTGAAAGACCTGCTGCCGCAGCTCGATGCACAAACCTTCTGGCAGGTTCACCGCGGCACCGTGGTGCAGGCCGGGGCGATTGACGCGGTCAGCCGCGACGACACCGGCAAACTCACCCTGAGCCTGCGCGGCAGGCCGGAAAAGCTGGCGGTCAGCCGGCTGTACAGCCCGCTGTTCCGGGCGCTGTAAGCTCCCAGCCGCGCAGCCGTGCGACTTACCTCGGCATCAACTGGTAATAGTCAAACCCCGCGCTGCGCCCGCCCAGGCAGCCGGCCAGCTTGTCTTCGATAGTGCGCCACATGGCGAGCCGGTTGCGCCATTTCGAGATGCTGTGGCCCTCGTCGGCAAACACCAGGTACTGCACCGGACGGCCCAGCTTCTGCAGCCCGGCCACCACGTCGTCCGAGTCCTGGCGCAACACGCGAATGTCGTTGCCGCCGTGCACCACCAGCAGCGGTGCGGTGATCTTGTCCAGATGCGTGATCGGCGAGTTCGCCAGCATCTGCGCGCGGTCTTCGGGCTTGTTCACGTCGCCATAAAAGCGTCCAAAAACATGCCGGCTGCGCCAGAACGGCGGCCAGTTGTCCACCACACGCGGCCAGTTCGCCACGCCCACCACGTCCACACCGCAGGCGTAGTCATGCGGTTTCTGGATCAGCTGCGCCAGCACCGAAAAGCCGCCGAAGCTGCCGCCCAGCACCGCCAGGCGTTTCGGGTCGGCAATCTGCTGGTCAATCGCCCACTGCACCCCTTCGGCAATGTCTTTTTGCAGGCGGCCAAAATACTGCCGCTCGCCGGCCCACATGTGTTCGCGCCCGTAGCCGGCGGAACCGCGGTAGTTCAGCGTCATCACCGCATAACCGCGGTTGACGAGCAACTGCGAGGAGTCAAACACCGCCGGGCTCCAGCTCTCGCGCACCCAGGGGCCGCCGTGGATGGACATCACCATGGGCACCGGCCCCTGCACCCCGCGCGGGCGAATCAGGTAGCCGTGGATGGTGCGGCCGTCCGAGGCCCTGAAGGAAAACGGCTCCTCCTTCGCCAGCAGCGCGCCTGCCTCGCGCTGCAAGGGGTTCAGCCGGCGCACCTGGCCGGTGCGGCGGTCCAGCAGCAACTCGGCCGAATCAAAGTGCCCCACGCTGCGCAGCACCACCCGCTGCTGGTCTTCGGAAAAACCTTGTGGCCGCGTGATCACCGGCGCGTCCGGCAGCAAGCCGGCCGCCAGCGCTTTCTGCACCGCAGCCTTCACCTCGCGATCCATCGCCGCGTCCAGGTAGCTGATGCGCGGCATGTCGGGCTCGAACACATAAGCCAGCGGGCCGCCACGGGTGCCAAAAAGCGCCATGCCCAGATCCACCTGGTCGTGCGCGGCCAGCACCCGCTCCTGGCCGCTGGCCAGGTCCACTTCAAGCAGCGCGGTCCTGTCGCGTCCGATGTTGGAGGTCACCCAGGCCTTTCCCGCCGCCGTGTCCACCCGGTTCATCCAGTAGGAGTCAAACCCGCCGACGGTCTTGAGCGTGCGCCAGCTGCCATCGGGCTGCAGCAGTTCCACAGCCACGTCCGAGCCGTCGGCGCGGCCCAGCTGCCGTGCGCGGCCGGCCAGTTCACGGTTGACGCCCAGAATCCAGCTCGTCACGCTGCCGTCACTGCGCGCCACTTCCCTGAAAGTGCGGGTCAACGCGTCGCCTTCGTAAAGGTCCAGCGTCGATTTGTCGCGCCGGTTGCTGGCAAAGAAAAATTTCGCGCCCTCAAAGCCCGAGCGGCCCAGGTACACCGAGCGTACGCCGCGCCACGGCGTGACCGCCCAGGGCGCAAACACGGCGGCCTGCGTGTCCTGCACGAACAGCTGGGTGTTTTCATCACCCGTCGGGTCCTTGCTGTACAGCAGGTGCCGGCTGTCGGCCAGCCAGGTGTGGGTGCTGCCGCTGCGCCCCTGGTTGCCAATGGCGTAAGTGGTGACAGCGCTGCCGTCGGCGACCGGGCGTACCGCCAGGCCGCTGTCGGTGCCGACCGCCTGCAGCCACATCAGCCGCTGTCCGTCGGGCGACAACACAAAGCCGGCTGCGAAGTCGATGTTGGCGACAAAACGCCGCACCGGCACCAGCGGCGCCAGCTCACCGCGGCCTTGCGCGGCCGCCAGGCCAGAGTGGGTGGGTGCCGTGCTGCAGGCCCCCAGGGTGAGCAAAACCAGCGCTGCGCCCAAGGCTGCAGCGATTCGACTGAGAGACATGAAACCCTCCTTGTTTTTAGGGGCCTGCGGTGTGAGTCCCGGCCATGTTAGCGGCAGACGACGGCCTTCTCCCCGCCAACGCCCGGGCAACGCAAGAAAATTGAACAAAAAGTGCCGCCCGCCCTTGTACAGCGGTCGCAAGCAGCTATATATTCAGTAGCAGTCGTGAAAGCAGCATCGCGCTGCTGGATAGAAAACCAGCCTCAACCACGAGTACATTCAGCCATTCAGGCCTCAAGTCCTTCAGTCCTTCAGTCCTTCATCCCATGCCCTCATCCTCCATATCGTCCCCCGGCTCGGCCTCGCCCGACCTGGTCCTTGACTTCTGGTTCGGTGACGGTCTCACGCTGGGCTGGCCCAGCCAGGACATGGGCAAGCGCTGGTTCACCGGCGGGCCGCAGCTTGACGAGGACATCCGCCAGACCTTTGGCAAGCTGGTCGAGCAGGCGCTGGCCGGCCGCCTGGCCGACTGGGAGGCGCAGCCGCTGAGCCGGCTGGCGCTGGTGATTCTGCTCGACCAGTTTCCCCGCAATATCTTTCGCGGTACGGAAAAGGCCTTTGCCGGCGACGAGCAGGCCCAGCACCTGGTGAGCGAAGCACTCGCGCGGCGCATGGACGAGGCCCTGCCCTGGGTGGGCCGCGTCTTCTTGTACATGCCGCTCACCCATGCCGAAAGCCTGGCCCTGCAGGAAGAAGGCGTGCGCCGCTTCAGCGCCCTGGTGGCGGCCGTGCCCGAGGCGCACCGCGCCAGCGTCCAGAGCTCGCTGGACTTTGCCGTCAAGCACCGCGACATCATTGCCCGCTACGGCCGTTTTCCCCACCGCAACAACGCGCTGGGGCGCACCAGCAGCGCGCTGGAATTCGAGTTTCTGAAAATCGGCCCGCGCTTCGGGCAATAAGCACTCCGCCAACCAACGGCGCGCCGCTTCACTCGCCAGCCCGAACGCGCGGGCAAGGCCGGCTTCGCAACAACCCTGCCCCGCCAGTTGCACCTGACATGACATGGGAAGGCCCGGCGTGATTTTTTGCGCGCGCTGCCCGCCCGTGCTGAATCCACCCGCGCGCCGGACACGTATCCCCCCCAGACGCGATCGAACGCCCGGCATTCCTGCCGCCGTACGCCGTGTTGACCCGCGACATCCACCACCCACAACTGGCCCCAGCCAGCTCACTATCCGGAGTACCCCTCATGTTGATCCGTACCGCCCTTGCCACCGCCGCCGTTTCCCTTGTTGCCGCCTGCGGCAGCATGACCCCGATGATGCCGACCTACTCGCAGGCCGGCCTGCCGGCCACCGTCCAGGTGCCCGCCGGCAACCGGGTGGCCCTCGAGACCGTGGGCATGGGCGACATCACCTACCAGTGCAGCGCCAAAAAAGACATGGCCGGCCAGTTCGAGTGGGTGTTTGTCGGTCCCGACGCCAAACTGATGGACCGCAGCGGCAAACAGGTCGGCAAGTACTACGGCCCGCCCGCCACCTGGGAAGCCATGGACGGCTCCAAACTGACCGCCACGCAACTCGCCGTCGCGCCCAACATGGCCGGCAGCATTCCGCTGCAGCTCGTCAAGGGCAACCCCGCCATGGGCAACGGCGCCATGCAGGGCGTGACCTACATCCAGCGCGTGGCCACCCTGGGCGGCGTTGCGCCGGCCGCCCCGTGCGCCGCCGGCAATCTGGGTGAAAAGCAGATCGTCAAGTACCAGGCCGACTACATCTTCTACAAGGCCATGTAAGCCCCGGGTTGCCGCAGGCTGAGCGTCGTCGCACGCCTGGCCTGGCCATGATGTTTTCACCAGGTTCTTTTGACCCGGTTCTCACGGACATCCACAGTGTGAACACACCCTCAATGGTGAGCGGCCGGCCTTCGCGTCTTGCGGGGTCGGCTTTGACAGCCTGCAGGCCATCGCGTGCGCGGTGGCCTGCAGGCTTTTTTGGTGCATGCGGCGAATCGCGTTTTTGGCCCGCAGACCCCGGGCGCGGCGTCCTACAGACGCTTACACCTGTTGCAGCCGAAACTGGTCATCAGCCGCCACCAATAATGCATCAGACCTTTCATGAAACGCCTTCCTGCCCCTCCGCCTGGAAAAACCTTGTTCCATGGAAGCCCCTGTTCCACGCCGCGCTGTGCGCTGTCCCGCGCAAGCGGCGGCTTCCTACAGGGCCCGGCGCGGGCCTGCGGTCTGATAGCCGAATGATCAGCAAGGAGTAACCTGTCATGAGAAACACGCACCATTTGTTTCGCGCGATCAGCCTGACCATCGGCCTGGCCCTGCTGGTGGTTACCGGCACGGCCGCCATGATGGCTGTTTTTTCTTCAGGTCCTGCTTACGCGCCCCGCGCTTATGGCCAGATGGTGCTCGCTCCTATGCCTGAGGCAGCTCAAACCCTGGATCAAGCCCTGTCACCCGCCGGTGACGACCACGTGTTGTACCAACGCGTTGCTCGCGCCGACGGAACCCAGGCATGGGAACTGACGCCAGCCGCGCAATCCACCGAAGCGCCCGACAACCGCAGCAACGCCGTCGTGGCCACGCGCTCCACCTTCGATGCCCCGGGCTTCAGCCGCGTCAGCTACAGCCTGCAGGCCAGACCAGCCGGTTTCAGCAAGCCCCTGAAAAGCTGCACCCACGCGGTGATCGGCCAGGGCGCCAAGCTCAAAACCATGGGCGCATATGACATTTCCTGCACGACCCTCGGCTGAAAAAACGCCTGCGCCGGTCGCGGACAGGACAAACCGCGCTGGCGTGCGGGGGTTTCCCCGTACGGCGCCCCCCATGATCATGGGGTGTACTAGGGCAAACCCACACTCCGGAGCGTTCGTGCAAACATCTTCCCCCGGCAATTTCCCCCGCGGCCGCCTGTCGCGCAGCCTCGGCCTGCTTGTGCTCGCCGGCAGCGCAGCCCTGCTGGGGGCCTGCAGCCACCGACCGCTTCAGCCCTACAACACCCAGCAGGATCTGCCCGAGGCGGTTCGGGTGCCTGACGGTTTCCAGCCCGTGCTGGAAGCCACCAGCAATGGCAGGCTGCTCTACGAATGCCAGGCCGTCAAACGCGCCCCTTATGAATACGAGTGGCTCATGCGAAATGGCAGTGTGGACCTGACCGACACCTACGGCGGCGCCATCATGCACAAACCCGGGGCGCGCGCGAGCTGGGTCCACCGGGATGGCTCCAGCGTCATGGCCCGCGAATTCTCCGAGGTGCCCAACGGCAGCAACAACCTGCCGCTGCAGCGTTACGTCGCCCAGGCGTCTGGCGTGCCCGGGGTGCTGCACGACATCACCTATGTCCAGCGCCTGCGCACCGTGGGCGGCTGGATATCGAGCACCCCCTGCACATCGGCACAGCTGGGCATGCGCAAAACCGTGCCTTACGAGGCCGACTACATTTTCTGGCGCGCCAAGGGCTCCTGAAGCGCTGCTTCCAGTACCGCACCGGTCCACAGCGCCCACAAAAAAGCCCGCAGACCTGAGCCTGCGGGCTTTTTTGATGGTGGCAAGCGGCGGGTCAGCGGCCGTAATAACCTTGGTTTTGCACGTAGTAACCACCCTGGCGATAACCACCGCGGCGGTCATCGTCGTCGCGCCCGTGATGGCCATGCCCCCTGTGCCAGCCGTGGGGACGGCCGTAGTACACCGGGGCGGGCTGCACGTAGACAGGACGCGGCTGGTAATACACCGGCGCCGGCTGGTAATACACCGGAGCCGGCTGTACATACACAGGTCGGGGTTGCACATAGACGGGCTGCGGCTGCACGTAAACCGGCTGCGAATACACCGGGTAGGCATTGGTCACGCCGACCTGCGCGCCCGGAAGCACCACCCCGACGGAAAACTGCACGTCGCTGCGGGCGTGGGCCCCGCCGGCAAACCCCATCGCCGCGACGGCCAGGGCGGCAGCGGCACCGGCCATCAGAATGGTGCGCCGGGGGGGTGCGGCCTGAACGGTTGAACTAAGCATGGCTTTCTCCTTGTATAGCGGGGCAGAAAGTGCCCGTACATGAATTAAACGCGGCAAGGCCGTAACCGCCTACCCACTGCACAGTGAAGACGGTAGCGAAAGGTAACTTTACTTGCTACTTTACAAAGCACAGCCCCGCAAGGAGCCCCAACCGGTGTGGCAAGGGCCGCACACTAGAATCAGTCGCATGACCCCTCCTGCAGACAAAGAAACCCCCAGAGCCAGCAATTTCCTGCGCCAGATCATCGAGCATGACCTGGCCGCCGGCACCTATTCCGGCCGCAAATGGGGCGGCAGCCCCGGCGACGCCACCCACCACGCCACTGGCCAGCCCGACACCGCCCGCATCCGCACCCGCTTTCCGCCCGAGCCCAACGGCTACCTGCACGTGGGCCACGCCAAAAGCATCTGCCTGAACTTCGGCCTGGCGCGCGACTACGGCGGCGTGTGCCACCTGCGTTTTGACGACACCAACCCCGAAAAAGAAGACACCGAATACGTCAACAGCATCATTGATGCGGTGAAGTGGCTGGGTTTTGACTGGAACGCCCCGGTCAACGGCGTTGCCACCGCCCACCTGTTCCAGGCCAGCGACTACTTCGATTTCATGTACCGCGCCGCTGAATACCTGATTGAAACCGGCCACGCCTATGTGGACGAACAAAGCGCCGACGACATGCGCACCAACCGCGGCGACTTCGTCAAACCGGGCATCAACAGCCCCTTCCGCAGCCGCACGCCGGCCGAGAACCTGGCGCGTTTTCGCGAAATGAAGGACGGCAAGCTCGCCGACGGCGCCGCCGTGCTCCGCGCCAAGATCGACATGGCCAGCCCCAACATCAACATGCGCGACCCGGCGATTTACCGCATTCGCCGCGCCACGCACCACGCCACCGGCGACCAATGGTGCATTTACCCGATGTACTCGTATGCGCACCCGATCGAGGACGCGCTGGAAAACATCACCCACAGCATCTGCACGCTGGAGTTTGAAGACCAGCGCCCGTTTTACGACTGGACGCTGGAGCGCATCGTGCCCATCCTGCGCGCGCCGCAGTTTGCGCAGGCCCGCGAGCTGGTTGAAAAAATCGAAGGCCAGGGCCTGGAAGCCGGCAAGGAATTTGCCCTGCACTGCCACAACCGGGCCGACAAGCTGTTTGCCAGCGAGGCCGAGGCACAGATGCGCGCCATGTTTGTGCGCTGGGAACACAACCCCGACGCCGTGCTGCACGACCTGCCCGCGTTTTTTGCGCTGCTCAAAAAAGAACTCGCGCAGTTCACGCCGCTGCTCGAACACGCGCTCGACGGTGAACGCCCCAACCTCTTCCTGCTGCCGCACCAGCACGAGTTTGCCCGGCTCAACCTGACCTATGTGCTGACCAGCAAACGCAAGCTTGCCCAACTCGTCAACGAAAAGCGTGTGACTGGCTGGGACGACCCGCGCATGCCCACCATCGTCGGCCTGCGCCGGCGCGGCTACACGCCCGAAGCGATTCAATTGTTTGCCGAACGCATCGGCGTGACCAAAAGCGACAGCTGGATTGACTACAGCACGCTGGAAGGCTGCCTGCGCGACACGCTGGACCCGACCGCACCGCGCGCCATGGCCGTGCTCGACCCGGTGAAGCTGGTGCTGACCAACTGGGACGAGGTCATGGGCGCCGGCAAATTGGACGACTGCAGCGCCCCCGTGCACCCGCACCACCCCGACATGGGCACACGCCACTTCAAGATCGGCAGGGAAGTGTGGATTGAACGCACCGACTACGAAGAAACGCCCCCCAAAGGTTTCTTCCGCCTCTTCCCCGCCCACACCAATGCCAGCGGCCAGGCGATTGCGGCCAGCAAGGTGCGCCTGAAATACGGCCACGTCATCGAATGTGTGGGCGCGACCAAAGACGCGGCGGGCAACATCACCGAAGTGTTGGCAAAACTGATCCCCGACACCAAGAGCGGCACCCCTGGCTCGGACAGCGTCAAGGTCAAGGGCGTGATCACCTGGGTCGGCGTGAACGACGCCGTGCAGGCCGAAGTGCGGCTGTACGACCGCCTGTTCACCCAGGCCCACCCCGAGGCGGACGGCAAGGACTTTCTGGAGAACCTGAACCCGGACAGCCTGAGCGTGGTGACGGCTTATGTGGAGCCTTCACTGGCGAGCGTTGAAGCCGGTCAGCGTTTTCAGTTTGAGCGGCATGGGTACTTTGTCACTGACTTGAAGGATCACGCTGCGGGGAAAGCGGTGTTCAATCGGGTGACGGGGATGAAGGATAGTTGGGCTAAATGATATTGGAAGCAATATGAAACTTGAAGAAATTTTTGTTGACCCCAATGATCTTCTACTAGATCCGAACAATTATCGCTTCCAAGATTTGGGCGACTACGTTCGCGTAGATCCGGATCGCTTACACGAAGAAGCGGTCCAAGCAAAAGCGCGCGAGCGAATTAGAGGGGGCGATTCACTCAATCCACTAAAAGCTTCGATTCTCAAAAATGGATTCATCTCGGTGGAGCGACTCGTTGTTAGGCCCTACGAAAAAATTCCCGGAAAATATATTGTTGTGGAGGGTAATCGCCGCTTAGCTGCAATAACCTCAATTCTCAATGAGCATGATGCAGGGGCCACGGTAGATCCAAAAATTTTAGCGTCAATTAGCAAGTTGCCGGTACTTTCGGCGATTGCAGACACGGCCAATGACCTCAATGTATTTCTCTCTTCTCTCATGGGAATACGACATGTCTCGGGCATTAAGCAATGGGATGGTTACCAGAGATCAAAATTAGTCTTCGACATGAAAAAGGCTCTTGAATTGCCTTCAGTCGAAGTCGCAGAACGTCTGGGAATGTCAACCCAAGAAGTAAACCGAAGATTTCGAGCCTTTAGCGCACTAGCGCAAATGCAGGAAAACGAAGACTACGGCGAATTCGCCACTCCAGCAATGTATCCACTGTTTCATGAAGCGGTATCGGTTCCTCAGATTCGCGAGTGGCTCGGCTGGGATGATCAACAGTCTCTATTTTCACGCAGTGATGAACTGGCGGTGTTTTACTCGTTATTAACCCCGCAACAAGGAGATGATGAAACAACACACCCCCCAAAGCTTCAATCACACAGAGACGTTCGGGAGCTAAAAGGAATTCTCCTCAATGCTGAAGCCAAAACGGTATTACTAGACCCACACCGTTCTTTCAATGACTCTCTTGCAGCAGTTCGAAAGGACGAGCTATCGGGACTTTGGCGTTCACAAGTAATTTTGGCTAAAGAAGTTTTGGATGACTTGGGCATTAAAGAACTCAAAGGGCTAACTCCAGAGGATGAACAACTTCTAGGAAGATTGTTGGCGGTAGTCACGGAGCGACTATCAGATCTAAAGCTTCTTAAAAGTTGACTCGGCTTTGTAACTTCTAATCGACGTTTATGAAGCCAGCGGACATTGTTTTGCTCCTCATAGATGAGGTTGATTTCGATGAACCTCCCATTTCCATTTCAGATCTAGTTGTCAAACTATTGACGCAATCGCAGCGCGTTTCGACCATCTCGGACGCTCAGATTTTGGCGGAGACTCATGCATCGGCGATCCAAAGCAGACTGAAAGCAGTTTGGAACGGTCACTCTGATCGAGGGCGTCCGCTTAAGCTTGTGCTCTTCCAAACGGCAAGCGGTGACACCTTAATTCGCGGCATCTGTCATATCTTTTCAAATGACACTCCCGATGAAATAGCAGCGAAAAAGCGCCGAAAATTATCCTTCGTGGTTGAGTCAACATTGAATGCCATGGTCGATCCATACGATTTCGAGCGTCTTTGTAGCAAGATTCTTGGACTGTTAGGTGTGGAAACTCCAGTTGTTACAAAGGCTGCGCGAGACGAAGGCGTCGACTTCTTTGGGAAATTAAATCCAGTTGCGGAGAAGTATTTATTCGATGTCTCACCTACCGTTCAGAAAAAACTAGATATCTGGTTGATAGGTCAGGCCAAACACTATCCCCAAGGCAAAGCGGGAACTCCTGATCTTAGACATTTGTTCGGAGCAGTTTCGCTTGCCAGAGCCAATGCATACTCTACCAACTCGTATACAGCCAAAACGTTAACGCTCAAGATTGCCGACCCGGTCTTTTATCTTTTCTTCACCACTGGCGAGCTAAGCAAAGATGCTTGGAATTTGGTTGATAAGACGGGGATCGTGGCGATGGACGGGCGCATGCTGAGCGCCTTTCTGGCCGACAGAGGCCAAGCCGACACTATCGCCGATCCCACTAAATTTCAACAATGGCTTACTTCATAGGCGTATATGTTGAGTCTTTAGTCAATTCTGAACTTAGTCGCGCACGGAGCTTTTGCGCATAGTCATTGAGCTCTCACACCATTTATTAAATGTCATCTTTCAATCGCAGCAGAATACTGGTCCTGTTGCGTATCGCTACCGTTCCCTACCGGGCGATCCCCACTCACGCCAACCCACCGAAGAAGTCGTCATCTCCCCCGACGACGTCACTCCCGAAATGCTGAGCAGCGCAGGCGTCAAGCGCGGCGACCAAGTGACTTACTTAGGTTCGGGTGACGGGTGGATGCCATAGACACTGAGACAGCGCCTTGCGGTGACATCACCCCCTAATCAGCCCTTTTTCTCAACCAGGTTAGCCGTCAACCAGTTGGCCGGATAGGCCGCACAAACTCCCGAGCCTTCTCCGGCCGGGCGCTGAGTCAGGCGTCGTAGGCGCCATCGTTCAATAGCTCCAGCATTCGTTTTTCGTTACCGGGCCGCAGGTGCGACTCATCAGCGCGTGATTATGGGCGTTCACCGAGAGCGGGATTAGCCGAGATGCGCTCGCCCACCCTCTTTCCAAAGAACCAGCCCCCCCCATGGACGTTGCCTAAAGTTTTTGGTGCAACTTGCCGTTATTCAAAGAGAGTACCGGCAAGGCTGCCCGCGCGGCGGCTGGTTTCTGCGCCCAGCCGCGGGGGCCGGTGAATGGGAAGCGTTTGAAGTCCTGCATATCCCGCCTCGATGGATTGAACCCGTTTAAATGGCATCGACCGCCGCCGAACCGCCACAGCTCTTTCTGTGAAACTAAAAAAAGGGAAGTGCACCATGAAACTCCGAACCAAAATGATCTCCGTAATGGCGCTGGTATGCGCCTGCTTCACCTTGGCCATTGGCATGGCGCTGGTGGGCATGCAGAACGCGAAAAGCCAGTTCGAGAACTTTCTCCAGCAAGACCAGGCCTTGCTTCAGGCCGGGAGCAATCTGTATGCCCAAGGCTTGCAGATGGGGCAGGCCTTGCGCAATATCGTGCTCGACCCGGCGAATAAAAAGGCCCAGGAAAACCTGGACGCTGCCAGCGACGAATTCAAAACCTCTTACCAGGCGGCGCTCTCCCTTTCAAAAGGGGACGGCGACACCTTGAGCATCCTGCAGAAGATCGGCGATCTACGAGAAAAGCAGGCGCTGCTCCAAAAGGAAGTTGCAGCGCTCGCCCAGAGTGATGCAAACGCCGCCAAGAGCCTTCTGAATACCGCAGAGACCCCCATCTGGCGGGACATGCGCGGGCGTCTGCAGGAGTTCATCAAGGCAAAAAACGAGGCTGCCAAAAGCACCGAAGCAGAACTGCGCCGGTTCACACAGCAGATGCTGCTCATCAGTGTGGTCATGGCGGGCGTGGCCATTCTGCTGGGTGTCGGCATCACCTTCTGGCTGACCCGCGATGTGATGAAACAACTCGGCGGTGAACCCGACTACGCGGTGGCTATTGCGAGCAGCATCGCTGCCGGCGACCTGACGATGGATGTGCAGACCCGCGCAGGTGACCAAACCAGCCTGTTGTTTGCCATGAAACAAATGTGCGCCAGCCTGGTTCGGGTGGTCGGCGAAGTCCGCAGCGGCACCGACACCATCGCCACGGCAAGCAGCCAGATCGCCGCCGGCAACCACGACCTGTCGTCCCGCACCGAAGAGCAAGCCAGCTCCCTGGAAGAAACCGCAGCGTCGATGGAAGAGCTGACCAGCACCGTCAAACAGAATGCCGACAACGCCCGCCAGGCCAACCAGCTGGCCGTCACCGCCTCCAGCGTGGCCGTCAAGGGCGGCAGCGTGGTCGCCGAGGTGGTCGGCACCATGGGCGCCATCAATGCTTCTTCCAGAAAGATCGTCGACATCATCGGCGTGATCGACGGCATTGCCTTCCAGACCAACATCCTGGCCCTGAACGCCGCCGTTGAAGCGGCCCGGGCCGGCGAGCAGGGAAGAGGTTTTGCCGTGGTGGCCGCAGAAGTCCGAAACCTGGCCCAGAGAAGTGCGGCAGCGGCCAAGGAAATCAAGACCCTGATCGGCGACTCCGTCGACAAGGTCGAGGAAGGCAGCAAACAGGTGGCCGAGGCCGGCAAGACCATGGACGAGATTGTGGACAGCGTCAAACGCGTGACCGACATCATGGCCGAGATCACGGCGGCCAGCCAGGAGCAGACGGCGGGAATAGAGCAGATCAACCAGGCGATCACGCAGATGGACCAGGTGACGCAGCAAAACGCTGCGCTGGTGGAAGAAGCCGCTGCTGCAGCGTCCTCGCTGCAGGAGCAGGCCAGCGGGCTCAGTCAGGTGGTCAGTGCCTTCAAACTGAACCAGCAGCAACATGCCGGGCAAGGCGATTCAACGCGGCACACAAGCCACATCGGCCCGCGTGAAACACCCCGGCAGCCACCCCGGGCCCAACAGGCCGTGGCAGCCCCCGTGCAGCGGCAGTTGAGCCATGCGGGTGCCCTCGCTACCACCCAAGGAAATTGGGAAACGTTTTAAGCGCTTCGCTGCATTTGGGGAGCACGCAGCGATCTACCCCGGCACGACCAGTACCGTTCGCCGGAAGACGGGCTATTTCTCAACTGGGTTGGCCGTCAGCCAGTTGGCCGGGTAGGCGCGCATGAACTCCCTGGCTTTCTCGGGACGCGCGCTGAGCCAGGCGTCGGCCGCGCCCTCGTTCAATATCGCCACCATGCGTTTTTCGTTGCCGGGCTGCTGGTAGCGGCTCATCAGGGCGTGGCTGTTGGCGTTGACGGTGAGCAGGGTGTAGCTGACGATGGCTTCGCCGTCTGCCCCCGTCCAGCTTTCCCACAAGCCCGCCACGCCCATGGGTTTGCCGTCCACGCGGGCGATGCGGGTGGGCACGGCCTTGCCGCTGCGCCAGTCGTCTTCCATGAAGGCCATCATGGGCACGATGCAGCGCTGCCCGGCCAGCCAGGCGTCGCGGAAGTTGTTGGAGGTGGTCACGGTTTCCGAGCGGGCGTTGACCAGCTTGGTGGAACGCAGCTTGGCGTCGGACGCCGACTTGACCCAGCGCGGCACCAGGCCGAATTGACCGGCCACCAGCTCACGCACCGGGGCCGCGCGCGCGGGCTGGTCAACGTCTGCGGCCTCTGCAACCTCCTCTTCGATCTCTGCGATTTCCTGCGCCTCTGCGGCCAGGGCCGCCCGAATGAACACACCCGGTTGGCGCGGCCACACCTTGCGCCCCACGGGTGAAGCGGGGGCGGCCACATGGAAGGCGTCAGGGTAAAGCGTGGCGGGGTGAAGGCTTTCGTATTGGGTACTCATGCGGCGATGCTATCGCACCGCAGTGAACAGCGACCCGGAGGCGGCCCCGCAAGTCGCGTTCTTCGCCGACATACAAAAACCTTCGTCGCGCGTACCATGTTTCGTTAGGGTCGCACGCGCGGCCATTTCCTTCCTCTGTTCATCTGTTCGTTCATCCCTCCAGGAGATTGCCATGCCCCAGTTCGCCATGATTACCGGTGACGTGACTTACACACCGGGTGACGGTGCGCCCATCACGATTCCGCAGGTGCGTGTGGAAGTCGCGCTGTCTTTCGACAGCGCCACCCTGAGCTGGGAAGATGCGCCGGGTATTGCCGGCCTGACGGCCATTCCCCTCACCCAGTTTGACGACTATGTGAACGACGGCAAGATCACCTGGATACCGGAATAAGCCAGCAAACAAGCAAGACAACCTGCCCAACCGCATCGTGCCCACCCGCCCTTTTCTCCCCTCCCCCGCGCTGTTCAAGCGCCGCTGTGCCCTGCTGGCCGGCATGGGTTTGCTGGCCTGGCCGGCCGCGCGCCTTGCCGCCGCGCCGGCCTCGCCGTCAGCCTCAGCTTCATCGTCTGGGGTCTGGCCGCGCGCACTGGCCGTGCCCGGCGGTGTGGCCCGGCTGTCGCTGGGCCCGGCGGCGCTGCGGCCGGTGGCGCATCTGCCGCACGCCGACGGCGACATCCCCTTGCTGGTGGTGGGCGACGTGATCGAGTGGACGGCGCTGGTGGGCATCACGCTGTCGGCCGCGCCCGGCGAGGCGAGCATTGCCATGCAGGCGCCAGAAGGCGGGCAGCGGCAGGTGGGCTACACGGTGGCGCCCAAGCGCTACAGCGAGCAGCAGCTCAAGGTCTCGCCGCGCACGGTGGACCTGTCGCCGGAGGACCTGGCGCGTTACGAGCGCGAGCGCGCGCACCAGGCGCTGGTGATGGCCACCTTCAGCCAGCCCCTGCCGCAAACCCTGCGCATGCAGGTGCCCACGCCGGGGCGGCGCTCCAGCTCGTTCGGCTTGCGGCGCGTGTTCAACGGGCAGGCACGCAGTCCGCACAGCGGCATGGACATTGCGGCCGGCAAGGGCACGCCCGTGTTGTCGCCGCTGCCGGGCCGGGTGATCGACACCGGCGACTACTTTTTCAACGGCAACACCGTCTGGCTGGACCACGGCGGCGGGCTGCTGAGCATGGTCTGCCACCTGAGCGCCATCGACGTGCAGTTGGGCGATGTGCTGAAAACCGGCGAACGTGTGGGCGCGGTGGGTGCCACCGGCCGCGTAACGGGGCCGCACCTGCACTGGGGCGTGATGCTGAACCGCACCATGGTGGACCCGGCGCTGTTTCTGGCCGCCTGAGGCGCGGCGCCGCCGGCGGGGCCGGCCTGCGTTCAACCCTTGATACTTACATGCCAAATGTGCCTCCAGCCCAATACTCGCCTGCGCCGGCAGCTCCTGAAAGCGTAGCAAATTCAACTCTCCGCCGTGCTCGCGGCCCGGTTCTGGATGCCCGCCCCTAGCCCATTAGGTCGCAAACACTAGGGGAAACCCGCATGATTGGGGCATTGTTGATCCACTTCCCAAGGAAACCCCCATGAGCGCCAAAAACCTGTCTACCGTTGCTGCCGACCTGATCGAGTCTTACGGCAACACCGCCAAAAACGTGATCGATGCCTACCGCGCCGGCGGCGAGCGTGTGGTCAGTGTGCTAGAGCAGCGCTGGAACCGCGCGCTGAAACAGTCGCGCTCGGAGCTGAGCGCCGAAGTCGCCAAAAACGCGACGGCTGCCCAGCTGGCCTTCAGCGCGCTGTACAGCAAGGGCCTGACCCTGAGCTCCGACGGCGCCCAGCAGGTGGTGAGCCAGCTGGTGAAGCTGGCCGAAACCGGCGTCGAGCGCGCAGCCGCCAACGCCGCGATGTTTGAAGAAAAAACCGGCGCGAACGCGCTGACCACCCTTGCCGCCGTCACCGCGCCCGGCGCGCTGGCACTGAGCAAGCTGGCCGCGCAGATCGAGCAGAAAACCGCCAGCCTGGCCGACAAGATTGCCGGCGACGACACCACCACGGTCAAGGCCAAACGCAGCTCGGCCTTCAGCCAGCGGCGCGCTGCCAAAGCCGCCTGATCAGGGCTTTCTTGCCCCCTCGCCCTCCGGGAGAGGGTGGGGGTGAGGGCCCGCAAGCCACAAGCTAGCGTAGCTCTACGCGCAGGCCGTCTACCCTCACCCCTGCCCTCTCCCACGGGGAGAGGGAGTCAAGCGGGTCCGGACCCCCTGCGCAGCGGCTTTTTTAGAATAAAAAGTGCCACCAGCCCCTGAAAGGCGGGCGCCACCAGCTATTAAAAATATAGCGCAGGACGCCCGGGAAAGCAGCCGCCTTCCCGGGCGTCAGTCTTTCTGGTCCTTCTAGTCTTTCTCCATCGCCAACTTGAAGCGGCCCAGCGCCTGGTCCCACTGCTGCGCGATCAGCTCCAGCGTGCGGCGCGCTTCGTCAAGCTGCTGCGGCTCAAACTGCCACAGCCGTTCGCGGCCCATCTTCAGGTCTTTCACCAGCCCGGCATCGGCCAGCACCTGCAGGTGTTTGGTGACCGCCTGGCGCGTCAGCGCGGTGTTGGCCGTGAGCTGCGCAATGGAAAACACGCCGCCCACACACAGCGCGGCGATCAGCTGCAGGCGCGTCTTGTCGCCCAGCGCAAAAAACACCGGCGCCATGTCGGGCGCAGGCGCTGCGGCCTTGTCAGCGCGTGGTCTGGCTGGTGACATGGCGGGCAATGTTGTCGAGCTGATGCGGCCAGCCGCTGCTGACGCCCCGGAAGGCTTCCATGCGACGCGCGGGCGGCACCTTGTCAAAGCCGGTTTCGGTCACCGTCAGCAGCGTGCCGTCGGGTGCGTCTTTCAGGGTGAAGGTCACCAGGGTGCGCTCTTCTTTGGAATAGTCCACCCCCGCGCCAACCGCATGCGGGTGCCAGCGGTAACTCATCAAGGTTTCGGGCTCGACGCGGTCGATCACCACGTCGAACACCACATGTTCATAACCCTGGATGGTGATGGGTCCCTGCACACGCTGGCCGGGCTCAAAACGTTTTCCGGTGAGCCTGGCGCCAAACCATTTGCCGTATTCCTCGGCGTGGGTGAGTGAATGCCACACCTTGTTGCGCGGGGCCTTGATGTGGACGCTGCGTTCGACGCGGTCGGTGCTGCTGTCGGTGGTCATGAGTGAACTCCTGTCGGTGAATGTTAGCGGGGTCTGTGGGGGCCGGGGCCAGGCGGGTCAGCGCTTCAGGCGGAGCAGTCCGTGACTTCCGGAATGAAAGGCGCACCCTGCCCGGTCTCGACCAGGCTTTGCAGGCTGCCAAGGTACTGGTTCCAGCCGCGTTCGCAGACCCCAAAACATTCGAAGTCCGGCGTGAGACCGATGTGGTCAAAGTCGAGCAGGGTTTTGCCGCCGGGCTGTGGCGTGAGCCGGAAAACGATGTCGGTGCCCACCCATTCGTCCTTGCGCCTGAAAGCGTCGACATTGATCAGGGCCTCCACACAATGCCAGCGCACTTCACGCCCGGGCTCCAGGCTGTTGATCTGCATGACCTTGTGGTGTTCGCCAAAACGGAAGGTGGCCTTGTCGCCCACGGTGGTGGCGACGTCGCAGCTCTGCGTCCACCAGCTGCGCAGGCCGTGCTGTGTGGCCACGGCCTGGTAAACGGCGGCGGGGGAAGCGGCCAGCAGAAGCTGGCGGTGGTAGTGGTTCATGAAAAGCTCCTTGCAGATAAATAAAATAGAAATAGACAAGAATAGGCAACCATTTAGTTGCATTTATATTCTGCACCGCCTTAACCAGTCATGCAACCATTTTGTTGCATTATTTGATGCCGCGTCGCCGGCACCCCGCGTGCGGATAATGCGCAAATGACCACCCCACCCGCACCCGCTCTCCCCCAGGTTCTGGCCTTCGACGTTTTCGGCACCGTCGTGGACTGGCACAGCAGCATCGCGCGCGAAGTGCAGGCCCTGCGCCCGGACGTGGACGGCAACGCGTTTGCGCTGGCCTGGCGCGCCGGCTACCAGCCGGCCATGCGCCGCGTGATGGCCGGTGAGCTGGGCTGGACGCTGATCGACGACCTGCACCGGCTGATCCTCGACAGCATCCTCGGCGAGTTCGGCCTGGCCGATTTGAGCGAGGCGCAAAAGCAGCACCTGAACAGGGCCTGGCACCGGCTGGACCCGTGGCCCGATGTGGTGGCGGGCCTGACGCGGCTCAAGTCGCGCTTTACGATCTGCACGCTGTCCAACGGCAACATCGGCCTGCTCACCCACATGGCCAAACGCGCGGGCCTGCCTTGGGACTGCATCCTGTCGGCCGAAGTCTTTCGCGCCTACAAGCCCGACCCGACCACCTACCTGGGCGTGGCCAGGGTGTTTGATGTGGCCCCCGCCGACGTGATGCTGGTGGCGGCCCACCAGGACGACCTGGCCGCCGCCCGCGCCTGCGGCCTGCAGACCGCCTACATCGAGCGGCCGGCCGAGTTTGGCGCGGCGCAGCCCAAAGACGTGTCACCCGACCCCGCCAACACCTGGCACGCGAGAAACTTTCTGGCCCTGGCAGAGCAGCTGGGCTGCTGAGGGTATTGGCAGCCGCAAGGACTGCACGCTTTGACAGTCAGCGCAGCAGCCGGCCCGGGCCCTCTACCAGAGCTTTGGCTTCACCTTTTGCGGCCCCTTCGGCAAATACCGGGAAGATCCGAACAGCGTGTTCATGACCCTGCGCCTGTAGGTCGCCCCCCCGAACGCAGACTGGCGTCGGTCAGCGCCCCAGGCTCAGGCCGGCGCCGTCTCGCTGGCACGTCCGCGCCGGCTCGACAACAACACGTTGTCCTTGGCGATCGCCTCACCCGCCTGCATGGCTGCGATCCAGTCGCTGGTACTGGTCACCGCCGCGAAGTTGCTGTGGAACACCACGCAGAAAACTCGGTGAATTTCTTCCGCGCTCGCCCGGCCCGCGGCATTGGCGTAGGGCAAGGAGCCACTCGCATCGGCGAGAAACTCCACGGTCAGGCCACGATGCATGGCCTCGAACGCGGTGGCGGCGTCGCAGTTATGCGTCATGTAACCCGCCAGGCTGAGCGTGTCGATCCGTTCACGGGCAATCCAGTCGGCGAAGTCGGTCCCGGTGAAAACGCTGGGAAAGGTCTTGGTGACCAGATGGTCATGCGGGCGCCGCGCAACCTCCGGATGCAGCTGTCCGTTGTGCGCATCCGCCTGAAACAGCGGCGCGCCTTTTGCGGCGTGGTGGCGCACCACCACGACAGGAATGCCGGCTGCGCTGGCTGCATCCATGGCCTGCGTCACCTTGGGCAATGACTGCCCTGTGGGCGGGTATTCGATGGGTAAACCGCCGCCTTCGAAATATTCGTTTTGCACGTCGATCACCACCAGGGCGCGGCGCAGTGTGGGCTTGTTCACAAGTAGCTCCTTTTCAGTTGGGACAGGGTCATTGTTCGCCTGCACATGCCGGATGGAAAGTGGCCCAAAAGCCAATTATCGATAGAATCGGGCCATGCGCACCTCTCCAGCAGAGTCTGTCGCCGTCGTCGCCTTCGACGGTATCAGTCCCTTTCATCTGTCCGTGCCCTGCCTGGTGTTCGGTGAGGATCGGACGGAGTCGGGCCGGCCGCGCTTTCGACTGCAGGTGTGTTCGCTCGAATCCGGCCCCCTGCGCACCAACGCCGGCTTTTCCATCGAAGCTTCGCATGGGCTGGAAGCCATCCGCCGGGCCCGGATTGTGGTGGTGCCGTCGTGGCGCAACGACGGGCAGCCCGCGCCCCCCGCGCTGCTGAAAGCGCTGCGGGATGCCCATCGGCGCGGCGCAACGGTGGTGGGGCTGTGTCTGGGCGCCTTTGTACTGGCTGAAGCCGGCCTGCTGGACGGCCGTCCCGCCACGACGCACTGGCATTTGGCTGCCGCCTTTGCCAGGCGGTATCCGTCCGTCAAGCTGCAGCCCGAAGTCCTGTATGTGGACAACGGCGACGTGCTCACCTCGGCCGGCACGGCAGCCGCCATCGATTGCTGCCTTCACCTTCTGCGCGTGCGCCACGGGGCCGAGGCCGCCAACCAGGCCGCCCGCCGCATGGTGGTGGCGCCTCATCGCCAGGGCGGGCAGGCCCAATACATTCGCCAGCCGGTGCCGGCCGCGCCCGAGCGTGACCGCCTGATGCCGCTGCTGGAATGGCTGGGCCAGCACCCGCAGCAACCGCACCAGCTTGACGAGCTCGCCCGGCGC
Organism: Polaromonas sp.; assembly: GCF_029945685.1. Taxonomy (GTDB): domain Bacteria; phylum Pseudomonadota; class Gammaproteobacteria; order Burkholderiales; family Burkholderiaceae_C; genus Polaromonas. The sequence continues at coordinate 25,800 of NZ_JAQSDA010000024.1, forward strand.
GCATTGATGAGCCGGCGCACGTTCACGCGGCGCTTTCGCGAAGCCACGGGCACCACGGTGGGCCAATGGCTGCAGAACCAGCGCCTGGCCTTGGCACAGCGCCTGCTGGAAACAAGCGACCGGCCGGTTGAGGCGGTCGCAGCCGATGCGGGGTTCGGATCAGCCGTCTCGCTGCGTCAGCACTTTACGGCAGCCTTCAGGGTGTCGCCCTCCGCGTACCGGCGACAGTTCTCCACCGTGCAGCGCGGGCCCTGAGTCCAACGCCGTTTGCATCGGCGCGCGCCGGGCGGCACACACGCCAACTGTCGATCATTGAAAACTCACACCCAAGCGTTCTGCGCGACAAGCAGGACAGTCCTTGATAAGCTTCCTACTCTGCGACAAACCAGGTTGGCCCCATGAACCTTTCCCTCTCCCTCTTCCCCCTCGGCTGGCAGCACTACCTGCTCGGCGGGCTCATCATTGGCCTGGGCACGTCGCTGCTGTTCGTGCTGACGGGCCGCATCGGCGGCATGAGCACGGTGTTCTCCAGCACCTGGTCCTTCATGCTGCGCCGGCCGTTTTTCCAGCAGGCGCGTTTTGTCGAGTCGCGCGGCTGGCGGCTGGTGTATGCGGCCGGGCTGATTCTCGGCGCGCTGGTCTGGTGGCTGGGTTTTGCCGGCGGCAAGCCGGAAGCCACGGCGGTGCCGGTGTGGCAGTTGCTGGTGGGCGGCTTCTTCGTGGGTTACGGCGCGCGGCTGGGCAACGGCTGCACCTCGGGCCACGGCATCTGCGGGCTGGGTTCGCTGCAGTTGCCTTCGCTGATGGCGGTGCTGACCTTCATGGCCACCGCCTTCCTGACGGCCAACCTGGCGGCGAGGTGGCTGTCATGAGCGGCGCGGCGCGCGGCCTGGCCACGTTGGCAGCGGGCGCGCTGTTTGGTTTTGGCCTGTCGTACTCGACCATGATCCGGCCCGAGGTGGTGCTGAGCTTTCTGCGCTTTGAGGACTTCGGGCTCATGCTGGTGATGGGCGGCGCCGTCGTGGTGGTGGCGCTGGTTTACAAACTGGCGCCCCGGCTGCTGGCCCGGCCGCTGCTGGGCGACCATTTCCACACCCACCCCAGCGCCTGGAACCGCGACACCGCGGTGGGCGCGGCACTGTTCGGCGTGGGCTGGGGGCTGTGCGGCGTGTGCCCCGGCCCGGCCATTGCCGGCCTGGGCGCGGGCAACGTGGACCTGTTGTGGGCGCTGGCCGGCATAACGTTGGGCGCGCTGGTGCAGGGGCTGCGGGCCAAGTGAACGACCGCCTGGCCCGCCTGATTCTTTTCAACAAGCCTTATGGCGTGCTGAGCCAGTTCACGCCGGAGGGGCGCTGGCGCGGACTCAAGGACTTCATCGCGATCCCGGACGTGTACGTGGCCGGCCGGCTCGACGCCGACAGCGAAGGCCTGCTGCTGCTGACCGACAACGGCCGGCTGCAGGCCCGCATCAGTGACCCTCGCTTCAAGATGGAAAAAACCTACTGGGTGCAGGTCGAAGGTCTGCCCGACGAAGCAGCGTTGCAGGCGCTGCGTGCAGGCGTGCAGCTCAAGGACGGCCTCACGCTGCCGGCCCGGGCCCGCCTGCTGTCGCCGCCGCCCGGGGTGTGGGAACGCGAGCCGCCGATACGCACCCGGCAAGCCATTCCCACAGCCTGGATCGAGCTGGTGATCCGCGAAGGCCGCAACCGCCAGGTGCGGCGCATGACAGCGGCCACGGGTTTTCCGACGCTGCGCCTGATTCGTGCGGCGATCGGCCCCTACCGCCTGGACGGCCTGGCGCCGGGCAGCTGGCGTGAAGAGCAACAGGAGACCGACCATGACGATGCCTGAAAAAGAGACGGTGCAGCCAGCGGCCGGCGCGTCCTGGTACGACCGCCACATCCTGCCGCGCGCGCTGGACTTTGCCTGCGGCCTGCCGATGCTGGGCCGTCAGCGCCAGCTCGTGGTGCCGCTGGCGCGTGGCCGTGTGCTGGAAGTCGGCGTGGGCACGGGACTGAACATGCCGTACTACGACAAGTCCCGCGTCAGCCGCATCACCGCGCTGGACCCGGCGCTGGAGCTGCACCCGCTGGCGCTTGAGCGCATCGCGCAGGCCGGGCTGGACGTGGAACTGCTGGCACTGTCGGCCGAGAAAATTCCCCTGCCCGATGCGAGCTGCGACACGGTGCTGATGACTTACACCCTGTGTTCCATCCCCGACCCGCTGGCCGCACTGAAAGAAATGCGCCGCGTACTCGCGCCCGGTGGCCGGTTGCTGTACTGCGAACATGGCCGCGCGCCTGATGCCTCGGTGCGGCGCTGGCAGGAGCGGTTGCAGCCCCTGTGGGGCAAGGTGGCGGGGGGCTGCCACCTGGGGCGCGACATTCCGGCCCTGCTGCAGGAGGCCGGCTTTGTGCTGCCTGACCTGCACACACGTTACCTGCCCGGGCCGCGGCCCTTCACCTTCCACTACTGGGGCGAGGCCCTGCCCGCCTGAACACGGCCTGCGGACCGCCCCGGCGTTTTACTCGGTGTCGCCCATCACCAGGTAACGCTTGACCAGGTCGAAGAAGCGGTCGTAAAACGCATCGGAGGTGATGGTTTCGCTGCTGACCTTGACCAGCGAGTCGTTGCTGGCGCTGAAGGGCAGCGAGACCGACCCGATCGCCCCCACCCCGAGGCTGGCCGAGTTGTTGCTCTTCTTCAGGGCATAACTGTCCTGCAGGGCCGTGACAAAACCCAGGCTGACCTTGCCGTCGGCGCTGTCCGGCGCGCACACCACGCGAATCGCGATCTGAAGATGCGCCTCGGGCTCAGGCTGAAAACTTTTCTGCGCGTCCACCAGGTCCTTCCTGGCGGTGTTGATGAGGTAACCCTGGCTCAGCAGGGCCCGCCGGGACGCCTCGCAGGTCTGCGCGGGTGTGGCGTCAAACAGGCGCGAGTAGGTGGCGGTGGATGCGAACTGCTCCTGCAAGGGGAACTGCTTGATCGGTGCGGCGCAGCCGGCCAGCAGCGCCAGCAGCGCCAGCCCGCCGAAGGCGCCCGGCAGCGCCACGGAGGTCTTGCCGCGTATCCAGGACAGGTTCAAAACAGGGATCTCCTTCAGTCGATCACAGCGCCGGAACAAGCGCCGACACGGGGCCAGTCAGCCTACCACAGCGACCCGTCTGGGGGGCAGCCAGGTCGAGTCAGGAAACCGCTCGACAGATGCTGACGCCCGACCAGAACTGAACGCCCGACGCGGGCTACCACGCGGCACGTCATGCGGTGTGGCCTGCTCACCGGCACCTGAAAAACACCAGCTTTGCGCACTGCTTTGCGCCCTGCCCTGTGCCAACCTCCCCGGCCATTTATGGGCGCCCCCAGACATGCAACACTGCACTAGAATCGGCTTGCGTGGGGGGGTAGCTCAGCTGGGAGAGCGCTGCGTTCGCAATGCAGAGGTCGGGAGTTCGATCCTCCTCCTCTCCACCACTTTTTTCACTCCGTCTGTTTCGATGCACTCCCTGCCCTCCCCAGCCGCCACGGCGCGGCGCCATTTGCTGCTTGGCGGCCTTGCCAGCGCCATGCTGCTGGCCACGGGCTGCTCAAAGTCGGCCAAACCCACTGCCAGAACGCTGGCCGGGGACGCCACGCTGCTGTGCCTCGGTGATTCGCTGACCTTCGGGTATGGCGCGCCGGCCGGCACCGCGTACCCGCCGGTGCTGGAGCAACTGACCGGACACGTGGCGCAGAACGCCGGTGTCAACGGCGACACGGCCGAGGGGGCACTGGCCCGACTGCCGGCGCTGCTGCAGGCCAACACGCCGGGCCTGGTGCTGGTGTCGATTGGCGGCAATGACTTTTTGCGCAAGCTGCCGCCGGAGCGCACGCGGGCCGCGCTCACATCCATCGTGCAGACAGCCGCGGCCAGCGCGCAGGTGGTGCTGATTGCGCAGCCCGAGCCGGCGCTGATGGCGCTGGCCACCGGCGCGCTGAAAGACCACGGGATGTATGCTGAAGTCGCCAGCGCCACCGGCGTGCCGCTGTTTGCGGGGGGCTGGTCACACGTGCTGTCGCGGCCCGAACTGCGCTCGGACCAGATTCACGCCAATGCCGAGGGCTACAAGGTGTTTGCCGAACGCCTGGCAGCGTGGCTGCGTGAACAGAAATACCTGGCCTGAGCTGCCGGCCCCATGAGCCGGCCTCATGAGCCGGCCGCGATATTGCTCTGCTTTTTATAGCTACTTGCGCACGCCCCTGTTGGGCTACAGCCGTTTTGACCACATTTTGACCACCGAAATAGAAAAGCCAGGCACTGCCTGGCTTTTCTTGTTCCGGCGCTGTCAGCGCCCGGAATCGGCCTTAACCGCGGCCGTTGCGGCGGTCGTTGCGCATCATGCGATCGACGTCCTTGCGCAGCGCAGTCAGTTCGTTACGCAGCTGGCGGCGCTCCTGCGGCGTCACGACGCCGTCGGCCTTGAAGGCGACCTCATGGCGCTCGATGGTGCGCTCACGGTTGTGCAGCCTGCCCGCTTCCCGCCGGGTAATGCGGCCGGAGCGCACACCTTCGTCGATACGCTGGCTGATCTTGTACTCCTGCCTGTCGATGCCGTTGGTATTGCCAGCGACGGGGGGCGCGTTGTACACGTTGTTGGCCATCATGCGTTCCACGTCGGCGCCCAGGGCGCCCAGGTCGGCGCGCAGCTGCTGGCGTTCCTGCGGGTTGGTGCTGCCATTGGCCTTGTAGCGCATTTCACGGGCTTCGATCTCGCGGTCGCGCCGGTACAGCGCCTGCGCCTCCGAAGGCGTGATGTGGCCGGACGCCAGGCCCTGCTGGATGCGGGCGCTGATCGCCTGCTGCGACTGGTCAATGCCGGGGGTGTTGTTGTTGCCTTGTGCCATCGCCGGGGCCATGCCCAGACCGGCAAACAAGGCGGATGCCAACAAGGAAGCGGTCAACAGTTTCGATTTCATGGGGTTCTCCTGCGATGCGGATGAAAAGCCAGCAGCCCGTCAGGCCGCTTGCGGTGGCTGGAAGGGTTTCCAGGGTCGGCAAATGGCGGTGGGGAGCTGCTCCTGAAGCACTGCTTTTTGGAAGGCATGTGGGTGATTCAGTGAGGCGATTGTTGTCCTGACCTTGTGAAGGCCGTGTAGGCAAAACGGAGATTTACCAGGGATTTACCGCGCGACTGCAGTGGTATCCAGATGCGCGTGAGGACCGGCGCGCTGGTACAGGTCGGGCGTCCGACCTTCGCAACGCGGTACACCCGTGCCAACATGGGCACGATTCATGTAAGAAAAGCCAGCCCGGTACGACCCATTTTCATGACATCCACCTCCCTGGGCCAGGCCCGGCTCCCTCGCCTGCTGCGCCGCGGCGTACCCCTGTTGCTGGCCTCATGGGCGTTGGCCGGCACGTCCTCGGCGATGGAACTCCGGGTGCAAGCGTCGTCAGCCCAGTGTGGCGTTCATGCGCCGGCCCCGCCTGCGCCGCCCGCAGCGGCCGGGCAACGCCTGCCGCAAAGCCAGGCCGTGCAGGGGCACAAAGACATTCTGTGGGCCTGGCTGGGCTCGCCCACCGCACGCTACCCGCACGCGGCGCTGGGTTCACCGGTCCACGCGGCCAGCCTGCATGTGCTGGTGTCCGGTGCATCAGGCGCCGTGCAAGAGCTGGTGTATCACCTGCCGCTGCACCGGGTGTTTGAAGACCGGGTGCCCCGGCTCGCCGATATGGATGCGGACGGACGCGATGAAATCATTCTTGTCGAAGCCGATGCGCTGCGCGGCGCAGCGTTGGTGGTGTTTGGGCTGCGCGCCAGCCCGCAGCCCCGTACCGGCAGGGATGTGGATTCGGTCCGGACCTTGTCCGAAGTGGCCCGCAGCCCCTATGCCGGCGCCACCTTCCGCTGGCTCAATCCGGTGGGCGTTGCCGACTTTGACGGCGACGGCAAGCCTGACATTGCCAGCGTGACCACGCCCCACGTGGGCGGCGTGCTCACGCTGTACCACTTTCGCCCGCCCCGGCTCGAGGCCTACGCCAGGGCAATGGATGTCTCCAACCACCGCATGGGCGCGCTGGAGCAGCAACTGGCGGTGACGGTTGAACAGCCTGGTAGCCGGCCCGCGATCGTGGTGCCGGACATGCAGCTTGCGGCCTTGCATGCGCTGCGCTGGGACGCGCCGGGACAATGGACAGAGCTTGCCGACCTTAAGCCACTGCCGGCACGCGTCGAACGGCTGACCCCTTTGGCCGGCGGCGGCTGCCTGCTGCTGGCTGACGCCTCGTGGTGGCGCGTGACGCTGATACCCTAGGGGCCGGCGACCCTCGCCCTCACCCGTGTTTGCCCGCCGTCCAGCCTTGGGCGCCCAAGGCCTGCGTGGCCACGCCCTCAGGGCTGGCTTCGAGCGGCGTGGCCATGGTGTCGTTCCAGCGGTTCAGGAAAGCAAACATGGCCACCACGCCCAGGATTTCGGTGATTTCGGTGTCGCTCCAGTGCTGCTGCAGCTGTGCAAACTGTTCGTCGGTCACCGCGTTGGGCTGGCTGGCCGCGGCCAGGGCAAAGTCCAGGGCCAGGCGTTCGCGCTCGCTGTAATGCGGGCTGCTGGCATAGGTCCAGACGTCGGCGAGCTTGGCTTCACTGATGCCGAAGTTTTTGGCGCCCAGCAGGGTGTGGGCCTGGCAATACAGGCAGCCCGCCACCTTGCTCACCACATGGCCGATCAGCCGGCGAAAACCCAGGTCCACCTCGCCTTCGGGGTCCATCACCGCACCGTTGAGCTGCGCCAGCGCCTGCACAAGTTTGGGCTTGCGTTGCATGGTCAGCACGCTGTTGGGGGTGAACCCCAGCGTGGTCAGGAAGAAGTCGAAATGCGGCTGGAGCGCCGGCGTGGTGTCGGGAGGCAGGGGGGCAAGGCGTGGCATGGGCGGGGGTGTCCGTTGATGAGGTTGGTTGAGGGCTTACCGGGCTTCGGGGTCCGGCACCGCGGCCGCGTCAAACACGCCGCTGAGCAGTTCGGGCAGGCGCGCGGTGCCCATCTTGAAGCCGCAGGCCTGCGCGTGGCCGCCGCCGCCCATGCTTTCGGCCAGCGCGATGCAGTCGAAGCCGCGTTGCGAGCGCAAGCCGGCCTTGACCACGCCGCCCGGGGCCACCGTCCACATCAGGGCAAAGGTGCCGCTTTGTTTTGAAAGCAGGTCGCCCACCAGGCTGTGAAACACGCCGGGCGCGTTGACCATCAGGCCCTGCTGGCCGTTGAAGACGACCGGCTGCGCGTTCTCGGCGATGCCGGCCGCGAGCTTGCTGAATTTTTCGTCCATGGCCTGGCCGCGCGCCATGAAGGCCGCCACCTGTTCGGGACTGAACGCAGCGATCGCCGCCCAGCGCGCAAAGTCGTGGGGTTCCATGTCGAGCGCCGCCAGAAAGGCAGGGCTCTCGGGGTGGCGCCAGACCCAGATGTCGCGGTCCTCGATGAAACGGACAAGGTCCGGCAAGGGGGTGGCGGGATGAAAAAACTCCCAGGCCAGGCGGGCCCCGCATTTGTCCATGTCGAAATGCACCACACCGCAACGGCAGGCAAAACCCGTGAGTTTTTCTGCGGCGCTTTTGTGGTGATCCAGCATCACGAGTTTGGCGGCGCGTTCTTCGATGCCGCGCAGGATGTCTGCAGAAAACGAAAAATCGAGGATGTACACCGCGCGCCCGGCCAGCGCCGGCAGGTCATCGACCGATCGGGTGTCGCCGTGGTCCAGCCCCACCAGTTCGGCCCGGCCTTCGTAATACAGCCAGGCGGCCAGGGCCGCGGCAAAGCCGTCCGGACAACCACGGCCGTGGTACAGGATCAGGGGCTGCGGGTCGTTTTTGTCAGGCGCAACCAGCAGTTGCAGGGGAAGTATGGTTTTCATGGCCTCCCGATTGTCGCCCGACGGCGGCTCGGGCTCCCCGGGGATCAGTCCTGGGGCGCCGGGGCGTGCGGTGGCCGGCGGCTGGCGGCTTCTTCGGCGCTTTCCATGTGCTCGTTCGGCCGGTCGGTGTGCGACACCCAGAGACCGTCGGCCACATACCCGGGACCTTTCATGATCATCACGATGACACAACCAAAAGCCACCGTGACCACCATGGACCAGTGAAACAGGATGGCGCCCAGCACCATGTAGCCCACCATCTGCTCCCAACGGGCCTGGGCGGCCCCGGCGGCGGGATCGTTGAACAGGTACACCAGCCCCAGGACCAGCAGGGGCAGCAGCGTGCCCACCGCGGCAATCAAGGGCAGCTTGCGCCACAGCGTCCATTCCAGGCCGCTGGCGGCGCGCCGGGAGTTCGGGAGTTTTTTCAACCAGTTCATCGGGGGTCCGGCAGGTCAGGGAAAGTTTGTTGCACGATGTCCAGTATTCCACGTGGGCGGGCGCCCCGTCATGACATGGATCAGGGAGCGCGGCAGACGGTCAGCACCGAAGTTTTTGTTGTAGCCCAGCTTGTCCGTCCCCGCCGCAGCGTGAAGCTTTGCCCATGTTGATGTTGTGGGGGACGGCTGCCTCACCGCCGGGACGGGAACCAATCCGCGCCGGCCCGCTCCATCGTGCAGGCCTTTGCGCGCTTGGCCGCAAAGCTCCGAAGGAAGCCCATGCTCAGAACCCTCAAAGACCTCATTGACACATTCACGACGCCCGCCCAGGCGCAGTCCCCCCGCGAGCGCGAACATGCGCTGCAACTGGGCACCGCCGTGCTGCTGGTGGAGGTCATGCGCGCCGACCCCACCATCACGGCCGCCGAAAGGGCCACCGTGCTGGACACGCTGCGCGGAAAATTTTCGCTCGCCGACGACGAGCTGGCCCGCCTGCTGGAACTGGCGGAGGACACGGCCAGAACCAGCCACGACTACCACCGCTTCACCTCCGCCATGAACGAGCACTTCACGCAGGCGCAGAAGATTCACATGGTGGAAACCATGTGGCAGGTCGCGTATTCGGACGCCCATCTCGACGCGCACGAAAACCACCTGATCAGCAAGATTGCCGGCCTGCTGCATGTCACGCACGGCGAATACATAGGCGCCAAGATGCGCGCCAGGGAAGCCGCCGGCCCGGCCTGAACGCGGGCAGACGCCTGATACGCTACGGTATTCATAGCTGCTCGCGCCCGTTCCAAAAGGGCTACAGGCACTTTTTACATACTCCGGCCAGCCCGTGTCAGTGCGTTGGTTTCAATCCACGCAGCGCCACGATGGCCACCAACCCCCAGAACAGCAGCCTGAGCGCCAGCGCACCCACCGTGCGTGTTTCATAGGCACCCCCACCCGCAACATGCGCGGCAAAAGCGCCCGCCACGAGAGCGGTAACCAGCGCCAGCAGGCTGGCCGCCCGGGCGGCCCAGCGACGCCCCCGCCACAGCCCGACGCCGCTGAACACATAGGCAAAGCCGGCGAGAAAATTGAACCACAACACGAAGTCCACGGCGTTGCCAACGGCGGCGCGCGCTTCGGTGCCGCCAAACAGCGCACGCCCGCCACTGAAGACCGTGAGTACACCAAAAGCGATGGCCACGGCGGCGAGGGTCCTGAGGAGTCGGGAAGTGTTCATGCAAGATCCTTTCATGCGTCCGGCGCGCGCCCATCCAGTCATCAAAAGCTCAGCCCCTGGCCGGCTTCTTCAATCGTCTGGCCATCACGGATGTGATAGATGCGCTTGAACGTGGGAATGATTTTTTCGTCGTGGGTCACCACGATGATCGCGGTCTGGGCCTGCCGGGCCATCTGGTTGAGGATGCGCATGACGGCGAGCGCCCGTTCACTGTCCAGCGGGGCGGTGGGTTCATCGGCCAGGATCACGGGCGGACGATTCGCCAACGCCCGCGCAATCGATACGCGCTGCTGCTCACCGCCCGACAGTTGCGAAGGCTCGGCCCTGGCACGGTGGGCCACATCCAGCGCGGTCAGCAGTTCCAGCGCCCGGGCCCTGGCCTGGGCATTGGATACGCCGGCCAGCATGGGCAGCAGGGCCACGTTGTCGGTGATGTCCAGAAAGGGAATCAGGTACGGTGCCTGAAACACAAAACCGATGCGGTCGCGCCGCAGGGCACGCAGGTCGGAGGTGGTCCAGCCATTGTCGTAAATCACATCGTTGCCCAGCGTCATCCGCCCCGACGTGGGTTCAATGATGGCACCCAGGCATTTGAGCAGCGTGCTTTTGCCCGAGCCCGAGGGGCCCACCAGTCCCACGACCTCGCCGGAGCCCACGGTCATGTTGACGTTCCTGAGTGCCGCGACGGCGGTGTCGCCCTGCCCATACACCTTGCGCAGGCCTTCAATGCGGATGCCGCCGGCGCTTGCCGGAGTTGTCGGGGTCATCCGATCGCCTCTGCGGGATCGACCTTGAGTGCTGCGCGGATGGCCAGGGTGCTGGCCAGCGCACAGATCAGCAGCGTGCCGCCCAGCCCCATCATGGCATCCTGGGTCAGCAGCAGCACGAACTTGGGAAACACCGGCGCCCAGAGGGTGGCGCTCACCTTGCCGACGACAAAACCAATCAGCCCCAGGCCCAGCGCCTGCTGCAGGATCATGCTGGCGATCGTCAGGTTGCGCGTGCCGATGAGCTTGAGCACCGCGATCTCGCGGATCTTGCCCAGCGTCATGGTGTAGATGATGAAGGCCACGATGGCTGCACTGACCACCGCCAGAATCACCAGGAACATGCCGATCTGCCTGGCCGAAGTGGCAATCAGCTTGGCGACCAGAATTTCCTCCATGCCGTCCCGCGTGAACACCTCCAGGTGCTTCCAGCGCCGAATCGGGTCGGCCACCTGCCCGGCCTCGAACCCGGGTGCCAGCTGCACCAGCACGGCATTGACGTTGTGGCTGCTGGTCTGCAGCGCCTGCACCGCATCAAGCAGGCCCGGCACGCCGGGGCGGTTGAAGGCCGGGTTGGTGGCGGTTCGGGTGCGGTCGTTGACGATGGCGTCGTTGTCTTTCAGGAACTGCGCCTCCTGGGCGTCCTTGAGCGGGATGAACACCATCGGGTCGCCGCCTGAGGACACCATGCGTTGCGTCAGTCCCACCACGGTGTAGTCGTGGCGGCGGATGCGGATGCGCTCGCCCAGGGCAAAGCCGGTTTTCACATCGGCCACGGCTTCGTAATGGCTGCGTGTGAGCTGGCGGCCCGCCACCAGGTGGCCCGGCTCGCCTGGCTGGCCGGATTCCATCCCGACCACCATGGCGCGGATGTCGTCGCCGTCATGGCTTTGCACCTGCATGGTGAAGTAGGTCACGTTGGCCGCCTGTGCCACACCGGGCATGCCGCGCACGCTGCGCACCACATCGTCTTTCAGGCTCGACGATTCGGCATACGGCCCCTGCGTGTCCTTTTGAACCACCCACAGGTCGGCCCGGCTGTTGGTCAGCAGGGCTTGTGCGTCATCGACCATGCCGCGGTAGACACCGGCCATGGTCAGCGTCACGCCGATCAGCAGGCCCAGGCCCAGACCCGTGAGCACAAACTTGCCCCAGCTGTGCGCAATGTCGCGCCCGGCCAGACTGATCACGGGGCGCCCCCTTTGCGTCCGTCCTTGATCAACGTGTCGACCACCTGCACGCGGGCGCCGGCGGTGAGGGCCTTCTGGCTGTACACCACCACCTCGTCACCGGCTGTGAGGCCGGCCATCACCTGCACCTGGCCATCCAGACTGCGGACGCCCAGCCGCACCGGCGCAAACACCGGCTTGCCATGCTCGATGCGCCAGACGCCGGTTTCACCCTGGCGATGCTGGATGCTGGCACTGGGCACCAGCAGTGAAGAATCTGTTTCAGGCAGCTGCAGCGTGACTTCGGCCAGTTCACCAACGGAGGCACCCATCGCGCTGGCAGTCGGCGCCTGCGCAAAGGCCACCTGGGCGATACGCTCCTCGGTCACGCTGTCGGCCAGCAGTTCCACGCGCGCGACCTGCCCCGGCACGGGCGCACCCGGGTGCGAACGCAGCACGATGCTCGCGGTCAAGCCCGGCGCGAGACCGGCCGAACGCCCCTGGTCCACCCGCAGTTTCACCCACAGGGTGGACGGGTCGATCAGGCGCAGCACAGGCTGGCCGGCCACCACGGTGGTGCCGGCTTCGGCGTCGCGGCTGGTCACCACCCCATCGGCCAGGGCCAGCAGACGGACGTTGCCGCGTTGCTGCTGCAGGCCGGCGCGCTCGGCCTTCTGGCGGGCCACGTCCTGGCCAGCGCCGGCCAGATTGGCCTGGGCAGTCTGCAGCGCAGCGTCGGCGGACGCTTTTTCCTGCATGCGGGATTCGAGCGCAGCGGCACTGATGAAATTTTGCGCGGCCAGCTCCTGGTTGCGTCTGGCATTGATGGCGGCCAGTTCCCGCCGCGCCGCAGCGTCCTTCACCTGGGCCTGCGCCGCTGCCTGCGTGCTGCCCGCGCGGGCCAGTGAGGCATCCAGGGCCGCGAGGCGCTGGTCTAGATCCACCGGGTCCATGTCGGCCAGCAACTGCCCGGCCTTGACCGTGTCGCCCACGTCCACCCGGACAGTCAGCACCCGTCCCGCCGTCGTGGGGCCAACCATCCAGCTGCGCCGCGCTTCCACGGTGCCGATGCCAAAAATCGCGGGTGCCAGACGCCCCTCCTGCACCCGCGTGACCGTGATGCGGGTGGCCGCGAGCGGGCCGGTGCGCAGCGCCACCCAGGCCAGCACACCCACCAGCACCAGGACCAGGGCGCCCAGCGTGATGCGGCGTGAAAACGGACGTCTGCTTTTCATGAGTTTTCCTTCAAGGCGGGGGCGTGCCTGTCTGCCGCCGCTGTCCGGCCTCTTCCGGCGGCGAGCCCGCGCAGGTAAATCGTGAGCACCCCGCGAGCATGCGTGGTCACGGCGCGGACGTCGCCACTGAGCAACGACTGCATGACCAGGCCCTGCACCGAACCGATGAACAAGACGGCGGCGGCCTGCAGGTCCGTGCCCGGCGCCAGCAAGCGCTGGTGCTGCGCCTGCTGCAGCACACCCATGAGCAAGCTCCGGTATTTCTGCATCAGGCTGCGCACGCGGGCCTTGAGTGCGGTGTCCTGCGCGTGCTGCAGTTCCTGAAAGATGAGCCGGGGAACGCCGGGATGGGCCACCACAAAGTCCACATGCGCCATGAACACCGCCTGCAACGCTGCCATCGGGGTGGGCGCCGCGCCAGCGGCGGTTTCCAGCCGGGCCATCAGCGTGTCGGAAGCCCCGTCCAGCACGGCCAGCCAGATGGCCTCCTTGCTGGCAAAGTGCCGGAACACCGCGCCCTGGCTGATGCCCACAGCCTGGGCCAGGTCGCCCGTGGTGATGTCAGCCGGGCTGCGCTGCGCGGCCAGTTGCAGGGCGGCCTCCACCAGGCCGGCCTGGCGGACTTCAGTGGCCTGTTTGATGCGCTTGCCGGTTGTTTCTGCAGTCATGGGCATTCAAGTAATTAATCAATTACTTTGATTATGGCTTCAGCCCTGTTGCCGCGCAGGCATGAATCCGACCGAACTTTGATCAAGCTCAAACAACACCGCCAGCACCCGCCACGACGATCAGCGCTTCTCCTCCGCCATGAACGAGCACTTCACACACGTGCAGAAGATCCACGTGGTGGAGGCCATGTGGCAGGTGGGGTATTCGGACGCCCACCTCAACGCCCACGAAAACCACCTGATCAGCAAGATTGCAGGCCTGCTGCCTGTCACGCATGGCGAGTACATGGGCGCCAAGATGCGCGCCAGGGAAGCCGCCGACCCGGCCTGAGCGGGAGTCCGGCGCCTGAAACTGCTCTGATATTGATAGCTGCTTGCGCTCGAACCAAAAGGGCTGCGAGCGCTTTTTGTTCTGAATTTCTCTGCCGGAAGCCGGAGGCTTCAAAAATGACCTGGCCGCGCGCCACTTGAAAGGGGCACAGGCCGGGACCCGGTACGTGCCCCGCTCAGTCCGCGACCAGGGTGTCGATGATCGCGAACATCTCCGCGGTCTTGATGGGTTTGGCCAGGTAGTCGTCCATGCCGGCCTCCAGGCAACGCTCGCGGTCGCCGCGCATGGCGTTGGCCGTCATGGCCACAATCGGCGTGCGCAGGCGCTCCTGTTTGCGTTCGAGCAGGCGAATGGCCTTGGTCGCCTCAATGCCGTCCAGGTCGGGCATCTGGATATCCATCAGGATCACGCAAAAGCGGTGCATCAGGAACTTCTCCACGGCTTCCCGACCCGTGCCCGCCAGGGTCACGCGGTAACCGCCACGTTGCAGCAGCGTCATCACCAGCGTCTGGTTGATCAGGTTGTCCTCAACCACCAGCACCGGCAGTTCCTCTTTCGTCCCCGGCGGAAGGGTTGCCGAGAAAGGGGGCAAGGCGTCCGGTGTCTGCAAAGGCGTCACATCCTCGGTGAAAGCCATGGTGAAATGAAAACTGCTGCCGGAACCGAGGTTGCTGTCCACCCACAACTCGCCCTGCATCAAGCCGACCAGACGGCGCGAAATCGTCAGCCCCAGACCCGAGCCGCCAAACCTGCGCGTGGTCGACGTGTCTTCCTGACTGAAGGCCTGGAAAATATGCTGCTGCTTTTCCCGCGAAATGCCGATGCCGGTGTCTGTCACGGTGAAGTGCAGCATGGCGTCACCGGTTTCGCCCGGCTCCAGCGTGCAGTGAACGCTGACCTCGCCGCGGTCTGTGAATTTGACGGCATTGCCGAGCAGGTTCAGCAGAATCTGCCGCAGGCGCACCTGTTCGCCCACCATCCGCCGCGGCACCCCAGGGGCCATCGTGCTGCTCAGGCGCAGCCCCTTTTCCTGGGCCCGCAGGGACAGCGACTGGACCGCTTCGTCCACCAGCTGGTGCAGATCGAACGGAATCAGCTCCATGGTGAGCATGCCGGCCTCGATTTTCGAGAGATCCAGAATGTCGTCAATGATGGTCAGCAAGGCATCCGCCGACGTTTTCACAATGCCGAGAAACTGTCGCTGCTGCGTCGTCAGCTCGGTTTTGAGCACCAGACCTGTCATGCCCAGGATGCCGTTCATGGGGGTACGGATCTCGTGGCTCATGTTGGCAAGAAACTCGCTTTTGGCCCGGTTGGCTGACTGGGCTGCGGCGACGGCTTGCTGCAGTTCGTCGCGCCTTGCGCCGCGTTCCTGCACCAGGTCGGCAATCGTGCGGGACAGCACCGCAATGTCGTCACTGCCCGCGAAACCGTCAGAAGCAACATGCGGCAGCAGTTCCGCCAGCGCGCTGCGCAGTGAGGCCAGGGCCTCCTCGCGGTTGTCCAGCTCGATTCTCAGCCGGTGGGCGGTCTGGTCGAGAATCTCGAACGTGGAACGAAATTCCAGGGGCAGGGTCTGCAACATCGACGCTCCCGCAGGATCGCCGTGGCGCGGGAATTTCGCCTTGAAGGTGTTCACGCGCTCCAGCGAACCGAGCCAGTGGCGCAGTGGAAACCAGATCAGCAGCAAGCCGCCGGCAAGACCGGCCAGCGCCATCCCCAGGGCAGCGTGCATCAATTGCCACAAGCCTGCGGCCACCTGATCCACCGCAAAATTCAGTTGCAACACGCCATAGTCGCGCCCTCCCACTGAAATCTTCCGGCTGACGGGGCCCAGGTTCGCATCGACCGCGTCGCGCAGCCACCTGGGTGGACGCACCAGCGCGGGTTGGGCGTTGTCGCGCTCCAGGACACCGCCGGCGAGATCGATGAACGAGGCCGACGAAAACTGTGAGTTCCGGACAGCCTTTTCCAGAAGGCGCTCAA
The DNA here is from genome assembly GCF_029945685.1 of Polaromonas sp. Classification (GTDB taxonomy): domain Bacteria; phylum Pseudomonadota; class Gammaproteobacteria; order Burkholderiales; family Burkholderiaceae_C; genus Polaromonas. The sequence goes on from NZ_JAQSDA010000024.1 coordinate 41,512, forward strand.
TGGTGTCGTAGTCCCCGATCACCGCGCTGTCGGAAATGGTCTGCGTCGCCACTTCGACCAGCATGGTCGCCGAGTCCTGCGCGTTTTCGACGGCCTCGGAGAACTGGAAATGGTAAAACAACCACAAGCCGCTGCAGACAAACAGCAGCAGAGTCACCGTGTAGAGAAGATAGACCCGCGCAACCAGCGATTGCGGCAGGAGTCGGGCCAGATCGATCATCGGTAGCCGCTCAGCCCAAGCCGGTCCGGGCCGGCTGGTCCAGCTGCGGGCAGGCAAGGGTCAGACGGATGTGGTACTGATTGACCGAAAAGAAGGCAGAAACTGGTTTTTCGGCCTGCGCGAAGGCACAGCCTGACAGCATGGCCCTACAGCCTGCAAGGTGACGGAACAAGGATCGCCTTCAAAGTCAATGAAGGTAAAAAGTGTAGCTGCCGACGGGCCGCGCGGTTGGCCGATGTGCGGCCAGAACACCCTTTACTTTGACCGATCGGCGCTCAGGCTTTCACCCCCCCGGGGTGCATCAGCCGCCTGGGCCGCGCCGGCGAAATGGCGATCGGCCGCACCCTGGCCTGCGGGGTCCTGCTGCAACACCAGGTCGTGCAGGGAAACCGACGCCAGGAATTGCGCCATCTCGCGTTCAAGGTCGGCGCACCAGTCGCTGGCAATCCGCTGACCCGCAGAAGGGTTGGCGCTGGACGGCTCCGGCGCGGCGCGGGCGCCCGGCGGCTTCGATTCGTCGACGGCGTAGACGATATCGGCCACAGTGATGTCAACAGCGCTGCACGCCAGGCCATAGCCGCCGCCGGGCCCGCGCGTGCTGCGCACCAAACCTCGCCGGCGCAGCCGTGCAAACAGCGACTCCAGATACGTCAGGGAGATCTTCTGCCGTGCACCGATCGTTGCCAGCGCGATCGGCCCCTGCTCTGCGCGAAGGGCCAGATCAAGCATGGCGATCACGGCCACACGACCTTGGGTAGCGATTTGCATCATGAACTTTCGATTGTTGTTTCCAGAATCAGAACTTCCCCGGACCACCGGCGACGGTCCCGCCACAGCACATCCCCATCCGGCAGGCGGCATGGAGCGCGCGGTCGGCACTGCGGCAGCGTCATTCGGCATGGCCACAGGCGTCACCGCACGATCAGCACAGGCAGCCTGGCCAGGTGCACGATCCGGTAGGCCACCGATCCCAGCAAGAGGGATTCGGTAGCGGTCAACCCGCGTGAGCCGATGGCAATGCCGCGACTGCCCAGCGCATCGGCCAGGCTTGCGATCTCCGGCGCTCCCTCGCCCATGAGCACATGCAGGCGCCAGGGGACCGACGCTGCGTCGAGCAACTGGCGCGCCTGCACCGTGGCTTGCCATCCGCGCCGCGGCAGTTCGGTCTCGGCGGCCTCCTTGTTCAGCCAGGGCTGGACATGCACCAGATCGACTCCGGCGCCCTGCTCCGGTGTGGCCAGTCCCGCGGCCATCGAGACGGCGCGCAAAGAGCCGGCCGAACCATCGACCGCCACCAGCCAGCGCGCAGGGCCGGACGCCTCGCCGCTCCCGTCGCCGTGCCAGGACACGGCGACGAGCCGGCCCAGGTCATCGCGCCGCTCGTGGGCTGGCGCCGGCAGAACGCCCTGTGTTGCAGCATCGGTCATGCGTCACTCCTGGAAGGTTGGCGGGCCGTCATCTTCAGGCTGAGGACAATGGAAATGAGAATGATGGAGCCCACGATCAACAGCGACCACTGCACCGGCATGTGAAACCAGGGCATCGCCAGCATCTTGCCTCCGATAAAGACCAGCACCAGCGCCAGGCCGTACTTGAGCAGGTGAAAGCGTTCAGCCATGTCAGCCAGCAGAAAGTACAGCGCCCTCAGGCCCATGATGGCGAAGATGTTGGAAGTGAACACGATGAACGGATCGGTGGTCACCGCGAAAATGGCCGGGATGCTGTCCACCGCGAACACCAGGTCGCTGGCTTCGATCATCATCAGCACCAGGAACATGGGCGTCGCATAACGCAGGCCGTTGATGCGCACGAAAAACTTCTCGCCATGAAAACCCGGCGTGATCCGCATGTGGCCGCGCAGCCAGCGCAACAACGGATTTTTCTCAAGGTCGGGCTTTGCGTCGGCCATGACAAGCATCTTGATCCCGGTCACCACCAGGAACGCGCCGAACACGTAGAGCACCCATGCAAACTCCGACACCAGCCAGACGCCCGCCATGATCATGCCGGCGCGCATGACAATCGCACCAATCACGCCGTACAACAGCACGCGGCGCTGCAACTCCGGCGGAACCGCGAAGTAGGTAAAGATCATCACGAACACAAACATGTTGTCCACCGCCAAGGTCTGCTCGATCAGGTAGCCGGTGAAGAACTCCAGGGCCTTGCGGTTGGCGATTTCTCGGCCGGCCGTGCCGTCCAGATACCACCACAACAGGGCGCCGAAAGTTGTGGCCAGGAGCATCCAGGCCACGACCCAGCTCCCGGCCTCCCTGACCGACACACGATGGGCCTTGTTGCCGCCCAGGACGAACAGGTCCAGGGCAAGCATGGCAATGACGAAGGCGATGAAGCCGGCCCACATCGGGCCCGTGGCGAAAGACTCAATATTGCTCATGGGAGCATCCTGGGCCTGAGCTGCTGGTGGGCGTTTTCTGTAAAGGCATGATCGAAGCGCTTGTTTTTTTCATGGGTTGCAAGGTGGTCTGAGAGAGGCCATTTGAGTAGGCGACGCTCAGTCGAAAATCTCACTGAGCCACGACTTCTGCTTGCGCGGATAACCGCGCTGGCGATGCCGGTAGTCGGAATCGACGAAGTCGGGAGGGCTCTGCCGGGGCGCCTGCCTTGCCTGAACCGGCATGGGCTCTGGGGGCGCTGCGGACAGGGCGATCAGCTTGTCGAGTTCGCCGCGGTCCAGCCAGACGCCGCGACACTGGGGGCAGTAGTCAATCTCGACACCCTGGCGTTCGGACATCAGCAGGGTGGCCTCGGGGCAATGGGGGCATTTCATCAAGGGTTCTCCATCAACGTTGGAATATCTACGCAGCCTCAGCGCTGGCAAGCGATGGTTCGCCGGGGCGGGTGCGGCGGCTGCAGTTTGAGCAGCAGGGCCCGCACGGCGCGGGCCAGCGCACTTTGCAGTGCCGAGCCCCAGTCACGGGCGATCGAGGTGATGACCACGGTTCCGGCGCCCTCGGCAGTGAGTTCGACCTCGCAACGCTTGTCGATACCGTTGTGTGCGCCTTGCACATGCGAGAGCCTGACCCGGGCGCGCGGGGCCAGCCAGCCGAGCGGGCGCGTGGTCTGCCGTACCCGGCGCAATGCAAACTCACGAAGCTCCTCCAGCCAGGGCTGACGGGATTCGAAAATAACCTGCATGTCGATCTCCTTTGCTTTGGAAGCTTCGACCATACCGTTGGTAGAATTTCTTTAAAAGCAGATAATCATTGAAATAAATTTCTGAATAACCGAACAATGAGCAAGGACTTCAGCTACCGGCACCTGTACTATTTCTGGGTTGTCGCCAAGGAAGGCGGCATGGCCCGCGCGGCCGACCGGCTGGGCATGGCCGTGCAGACCGTGAGCACCCAGGTTCGTGAGCTGGAGCGCTCGCTGGGCTACGTCCTGCTCAAGCCGGCCGGGCGCGGCGTTGCGTTGACGGAAGCGGGTATTGCGGCCATGCGGCAGGCCGAACAGATCTTCCAGCTCGGTGAACAACTGCCGGCGGCGCTGCGTGACGCGGTCGGCTCACCCGCCGTGCGGCTGGTCGTCGGCATTTCCGATGGACTGCCGAAGCTGGCGGTTCGTCACCTGATGCAGCCGGTGATGCAGGCGCCGAACCTGCGGCTGCTGTGCCACGTGGATGAGTTCCCGGATCTGCTGGGCGATCTGGCCCTGCACCGACTTGATGTGGTTCTGGCCGATCGGGCCGCGCCGCCCAACCCCAACCTCAAGGTCTACAGCCACCCGCTGGGATCATCGACACTGGCCTGGTTTGCGTCAGCCTCGCTGTCTGCGGCAGCCCGGCGCGGCTTTCCGCAATCACTGGCGAAGGTTCCCGTGCTGCTGCCCACCAACCATGCCGCGGTACGGCCGCGGATCGACCAATGGTTTGAGCGCATGGGCATCAAACCCCACGTGGTGGGGGAATTCGAGGACAGTGCCCTGCTCAAGACCTTCGGCGCGGCGGGCATGGGCGTCTTTCCGATGGCCGAACTGGTCCACGACGAGCTCACAGCCCAATACGGCGTCAAGCAGGTGGGCCGCAGCGAGTCTGTCGAGGAACACTTCTTTGCGATCGGAGCGCACAAGAAGGTGCTGCATCCCCTGGTGCAGAAACTGCTGCCGCCTCAGCGGTAACCCGCTACGCGGCAGCAAGCCAGGAACAGCCTGGCTCTCCGCGGGCCTCAGCCCTGCATCGAGCTCCAGAGCCGCGCCGGAGAGATCGGCATCTGCAGCGTCCTGGCCTGGACGGCCAGGCCGCGGCGGCCCAGCGCATCGGCCACGGCATTGACCACCGTGGGGCCGGCCCCAATGGTGCCGAGCTCCCCCACACCCTTGACACCCAGCGGGTTGTTCAGGCAAGGCGTGGACTCGTCCATCTCGGTCCTGAAATCAGGCGCGGTGTCGGCACGCGGCGCGGCGTAATCCATCAGGCTGCCGGTCACGGGCTGGCCGGTCTCGCGGTCGTAGACCATGCGCTCGCACAGCGCCTGGCCGATGCCCTGTACGGCGCCGCCGTCGAGCTGGCCGCGCACGATCAGGGGGTTGACAACGCGTCCGACGTCATTGACCGAGGCATAGGCCACCACCGCCACCTGGCCGGTCTGCGGGTCGATCTCGACCTCGCTGATATGGCATCCGTTGGGCCAGGTCGGCCCGGCCACCTTGGTGGTGGAGTCCACAAAAATCTGCCGGTCGCCCTGGCGCGCGGCCAGATCGAACAGGCCGATGCGGAGGTCGGTGCCGGCCACGGTGAAGTCGCCGCCGGCATAGACCACGTCCTCCGCGCCGGCCTCAAACTCCCTGGCTGCCAGCTGTTTGGCCAGTGCAATGGCCTTGTCGGCACCCGCCCGCACCGCCGAGCCGCCGGTGAACAGCGAACGTGAACCGGCGCTGCCAAAACCGTTGCCGCGGTCGGTGTCGCCCATCACCACGCGCACCTGCTCAGCAGGCACGCCAAAGGCATCCACCACCAGCTGGGTCAGCGTGGTGGCAATGCCCTGCCCCATGGCGTTGACGGCGGTGAAGACTTCGATGATGCCGTCGGACTGCGAACCCGGGGAAGGGCCGCCCCGATCCCGTTCAACCCCCTCGGGGGGCAGCGAGGACACGCCAGTGCCGAGCGTGGGGGCCTTGATCTGCACGGTGACGGTTTCTTCCAGCGCGTTGCCGCCCGTCCATTCGAGAAAGGTGGCAATGCCGAGACCGCGCAGCAGGCCGCGCGAGGCCGATCCGGCCGCCCGCGCGTCAAAGCCTTTCCAGTCGGCGAGCACCAGCGCCTGGTCCATCACCGACTCAAAGTTGCCGGTGTCATAGACCTGGCCCATGGGGTTCTTGTAGGGCATCTGCGCGGGCTGGATGAAGTTGCGCCGGCGCAGTTCAACGCGGTCGATGCCGGTCTGTCGCGCGGCCTCGTCCATCAGCCGCTCCATCGTGAAAATGGCCTCCGGCCGGCCCGCGCCGCGGTAGGCGCTGGTGGGTGCGGTGTTGGTCAACACGGCGCTGAAATGAAAGTCGATGGTCTGGATGTCGTAGACGCTGGTCTGCACCCAGGGGCCGATGAGCAGCTGGATGGCCACGCCCGCGCCGGTGGCGTAGGCCCCCACATTGGCCAGCGAGGCCAGGCGCAGGGCGAGTATTTTTCCGTTCTCGTCAAGCGCGAGTTCGGCATGGCTCTGCACGTCGCGACCATGGTAGGCCGAGATGAATTCCTCGCTGCGCTCGGCCACCCATTTGACCGGGCGCTGCAAGGCCCGTGCGCAATACGCGGCAGCAATGTCTTCGGGGTAAACGCCGGTCTTCATGCCGAAGCCGCCACCCACATCGCCGACCACGACACGCACCTGGTCCTGCGCCATGCCCAGCGCGTCACACACCGAGTTGCGCACACCGGTGGGCATCTGCGTGCTCATGCGTATCGTCAGGCGCTGCGAGGTTTTGTCGAACGCGGCCAGCACCGAACGCGGCTCCAGGCTCAGCGCGTGCAGGCGCTGGTTGACGATGTCCAGCGCCACCACGTGGCGGGCCCCGGCAAAAGCCGCGGCGGTGGCTTCCACGCTGCCGTAACGCGTTTCGCAGGCAATGTTGTCGGGGGCTTCGGGCGCGAGCGCCGGGGCGCCCGGCGCAGTGGCGTCGTTCATGTCCACCACCATCGGCAGCTCGTCGTAGTCCACCATCACGGCTTCAGCCGCGTCGCGCGCCTGCTGCAGGGTCAGCGCGACCACGGCGGCGACCGCCTCGCCGACAAAACGCACCCGTTCATGGGCCAGCACGCGACGCACGGGCGACACCCCGGGCGAGCCATCGGCCCTTGGAAAGCCGCTGGAGCCGGGAATCGGCTTGATCCCGTCGGCCACCAGGTCGGCGCCAGTCACGATCTTCAACACGCCCGGCATGGCCAGCGCAGCGGCGCTGTCCACCGCCACGAGGCGCGCATGCGGGTACGGTGAACGCACAAAGAACAGGGCCACCTGCTCCGGCTGGGTCACGTCGTCGGTGAACTGGCCGGCGCCGGCCAGCAGGGCGTCGTCTTCGAGGCGGCGCACGGCCTGTCCGCTGCCAAAACGGGTCGGTTGAAGGTCGGCTGCGGGAGTGATGGACACAAAAGGCTCCTGGGAATGGGGAAGATGGCCCGCGCGCATGCTGGAGCGTGGGCAGGGCAATGGCGATGGCAAGCAGCCACTATAAATCCATTGGTGCGATCCGTCCGGCGGCATGCCGGCAAGCCCCTGAGCGCACCCTGCCCTGCGCATTTGCCCGACAATCAGGCCATGCCCCTACCTCCTCCCCCCATCCGCAGGCACAGCAACAAGGCCAACAACGAACTATTGGTCAAGGGACTGCTGTGCGCCCTGATCGGCCTGGCCGTGCTGGTGTCGCCGTATTTCATCACCTCGCCAGGCATGCAGGGCATCGTGGCCCAGGCCTCCCCGGTGGGCTGGTTTGCGCTGGTGCTGGGCCTCGGTTTTATCGTCGTGTATGTGCGCCGGCGCCTCGCCGGCCGGACCGGTCCGTCAGGCCCGCTGTAATTTCGCTGCATCTCCCTGCGCCGCAAGCGCTACTATTTTTGTAGCTTCAAGCGCACGTGGGGCCAAGGGTTGGCGACTGCAGGGGCGTAAAAGTCTTGACCAGGCGGCCGGACCGTCAAACCGCGCAAGCCCCCTCATGCTCCGTTTGGCCCTTGAAGGGCTATGTCCTACACCGGTGCAGTGCAATCGCCTGCGGCGGGCCCGCGACCATCGGGCGAGACTTGTGACGTGACATCCGTGAACCTCGCCAACAACCCACTCAAGGGACCCGGCCCTTCCTCCCCATCCCAGCGCCCTGCAGCGTTGAAGGCCTACATCGTTGAGGACAACGCAGTGATCCGGGACAACCTGGTCGAAACACTGACAGAGCTGGCGGGCGTGCAGACGGTGGGCTACGCGGAAACCGAACAAGGCGCCTGCACCTGGCTGGCCCTTCACCCGCGTGACTGGCAACTGCTGGTGGTGGACCTTTTCCTTCAACAGGGCAGCGGGCTGGGCGTGCTCAAGGGCTGCCGACAACGCTCACGTCAACAACGCGTGGTGGTGTTGTCCAACTACGCCACGGATGACATCCGCCAGCGCTGCCTGGCGGGCGGTGCAGATGCGGTTTTCGACAAGTCCACCGAACTTGACCAGTTCCTGGCCTATTGCACGCGCCCGCACTGACAAAGACGCCGGAAGAAACCCGGAAAATTCAGGCCAGGGCCACCTCGATGCGGCGCGGCCTGGCCTCTTCGGCCTTGGGGATGTGCAGCCGGAGCACCCCGTTGTCGAGTTTCGCCTCGATCTTCCCCGGGTCCAGTTCCCGGCTCAGCGTGAAGGTGCGGCGGTACAGCGGATTGAGCACCTCGCCGTAGATCAGCGTCATGTCCGCCCCCACCGGCGCTGCAGCAGCCCCTTCGATCACCAGGCTGTCACCATCCACCCGAACGGCCATCCGGTCCCTGGATACACCGGGCAGGTCTGCCAGCACGGTAAAGCCCGCATCGTCTTCAAAAATGTCCACCGGCGGCAGCACGGCGGTCGTGCGCTGCGCTCCCGCGCCCTGCGCACTGTCGGCGCCTCCCTGGGTGGCAGGCGCCACATCGCGGACCACATCGTTCTGGTTCAAAGCTGTGTTCTGGTTCATCACATGCTCCTTGAAAAAACAAAGAAAAGGATTCGGGGTTCAGTGGATCTGGATCTGACGCGGTTTGGAAGACTCGCGGCGCGCCACCGTGATGCGCAACAGACCATCACGGTAGCTTGCGCTGATGGCCGCGGGGTCGGCGTCTTCAGGCAGCGAGATCACGCGCCGGAAAGAGCCCTCGAAGCGCTCTCTGGCGTAAACCGCCACCTTGTCGTTGGCCGGTGGTTCCACCTTGCGTTCGCCGGCAACCACCAGCAAGCCCTTGTCGACGGTGAGTTGCAGCGCGGCGGGGTCGAGGCCGGGCGCCAGCGCCAGCACCTCGATGGCTTCAGGGGTGCTGCCCACGTTGATGACCGGGAAGGTGTCGCGCGGCATCGCGCGAATGCTGCGGGCGCCGTCGGGCCGGAAAACCTGCTCGAAGTTCTGCTGCAGACGGTTGAGCTCAGCGAAGATGTCGCCGTACAGGTTCAATCCGTTCATGATGATCATCTCCTTTCGTAACAGATCATGAAGGGTTCAATAAATGCCAGAACGGTGGGCAGGCTGTGCACCTGCGACCACCCCCTGACGCCACCGACATATTGGCGGAGTGACGCCTTTCAAGGCTTGGCTGGAAAGTTTTTTTGCGAAATCACGCATCCCGCCGGGCTGCGGCAGAAGGGCAGCTTCCGCCATGCGGGGCGATCCGCCGCGTTGTCAGGCCTCGCGCGGCGGGCGCGGGATTTTCTTGAAGCGCACCAGGCGGTCGGTTTCTATCCTGTCCTTCTTGACCTGGCGCTCGGCATCGAGCAACTGCCCGGCAGCCAGCCACTGGGCGAACTCTTCCGGCGTTTCCAGCGTGACGCGGCCCAGTGTGGCGGCGCGGAATTCGTAAATCACGATCTCCGCGGCTTTCTGCAGGTTCACCCGGCCCTTTGACAAAACCGCACCGCGCTTGCGGCCGATCTCTTCGAGCAGTTGCTCGTCGCTGATGCCGGGCGTCAGCTTGAGCTTGTAACGTGCCTCCAGCAGGGCCGGGTAGGCCTGGATCAGGTAGTCCAGCAGTTCCAGTGCGACCTCTTCCTCGTTGAAGGCGTTGCGGCCGATGGCACCGCTGGCGGCGAGGTTGTAGCCGCTTTTGGCGACGATGATGCGCGGCCACAACATGCCGGGCGTGTCCCACAGGTAAAACCCGTCGGCCAGCACGATGCGCTGCTCGAGCTTGGTGATGCCGGCCTCGTCACCGGTCCTGGTGGCGCGTTTGCCGGTCAGTGTGTTGATCAGCGTGGACTTGCCGACGTTGGGAATGCCGCAGATCAGCACCCGCATGGGCTTGACCATGCTGCCGCGCGTAGGCGCCAGCGCGTGGCAGGCGTCGATCAGGCGGCGCGCCGGCGTGGTTTCGCTGGCGTCGAGCGCAATCGCGCTGGTACCGGGCAGGCTGTTGTAATGCGCGAGCCAGAGCAGTGTGCGCGCCGGGTCGGCCAGGTCCTGCTTGTTGAGCACCTTGAGGGCGGGCTTGGCGCCGGTCAGTTCGGCCAGCATGGGGTTGGCGCTGGAGCCGGGCAGGCGCGCGTCCAGCAGCTCGATGACCACATCAATTTCCTTGATGCGCTCACTGATCGCCTTTTTGGTCAGGTGCATGTGACCGGGGAACCACTGGATAGCCATTGTCTGAATACTCTTTCGTGTCGTTCGTCGGCCGCTGCAGCCCGACGCAGCCGGCCAGCAGGGATTGTGACCGACCCGGGCGATCAACCCTGACAGGCAGACCTTCCCCTGGCCTACGGGACGACCGGCCCTGGCGCAGCAAAATGACCGGCTGGCCGCGACATCGCGGCCAGCCCCCCCATTTTCACCGCGCAGCCCAGTCCGCGCTTTCAAGGAGTACCCATGAAGATTCTGATGGTTTTGACCTCGCACGACCAGCTCGGCGATACCGGCAGGAAAACCGGCTTCTGGCTGGAAGAATTTGCAGCGCCCTACTACGTCTTCAAGGACGCAGGTGCCGACATCACGCTGGCCTCACCCCAGGGCGGGCAGCCGCCGCTGGACCCGAAAAGCGATGCCCCGGACGCACAGACCGACGCCACGCGCCGCTTCAAGGACGACAGCCAAGCGCAGCAGGCGCTGGCGCACACCGTCCAGCTGGCCGGCCTGAAGGATGCGGACTTTGACGCCGTGTTCTACCCCGGCGGCCACGGCCCGCTGTGGGACCTGGCTGAAGACAGGGATTCCATCGGGCTGATTGAGCACATGTTCGCCGCCGGCAAGCCCGTGGCCGCAGTCTGCCACGCGCCCGGTGTGTTGCGCCATGCCAAAGCCGCCAGTGGCGCACCGCTGGTTGAAGGCAAAAAAGTCGCGGGGTTCACCAACACCGAGGAAGCGGCGGCGCAGCTCACGGATGTCGTGCCCTTTCTGGTCGAAGACATGCTGCGCGACAACGGCGGCAACTACAGCAAGGGCGCCGACTGGCAGTCTTATGTGGTGACCGACGCCAACCTGATCACCGGGCAAAACCCGGCTTCTTCAGAAGCGGCGGCCCATGAGCTGCTGCGTCAACTGGCCCCCCAGCCAGCCTGAGCCGAGGCGGCCCGCGTTCAGCCGGCGCTGGAACAGGCGCGAGCTACAGGGCGACCGCGGCCGCGCGGCTGGACACACCCAGCCGTTCTGGTGAGACGTACTGCTGGCGGTAAATCTCGAACGGCATGGTGTCGGCCGCTTCTATTTTTTTCTGTTCAGCAACGGACTGGCGCGACAAGGCCCCGAATGCGGTCTGCTGCCCGGCAGAAAATGGCAGGCCGAGCAGTGCCTCCCTGGTGAGGGCCGAGCGGGCGCGCACAAACGACACGAAGGAGTTCTCGTGGTCCTTTTCCATCGCGGCCAGCACACGGGCCGACGGCAGGGTGGCAGGATCGAGCAGCGCCGCCTCGGCAGCGCGCAGGGTGGCGCTGTACTGCGTGCCCCCGTTGGCCGCATCCAGCGCGGCGGCAATCGGTGCGCATTGCGCCACCACCTCGGCACCCCAGCCGGTCAGCGACACCTCGCGCCCGCCGCGCTTGAGCAGCAGGCCGGCCTGGCGCCCGCGCGCGGCCGTGTGGTGCTGGTTGTGTTTGAGCTCGGCGATCTCCTGAGGCGTGTCGGGCGGGCTGTCGCTGAGCAGGCAGTGCAGCAGGAAGACATCGAGAAAACGCATGGTCTGGGCGTTGATGCCGACTGGTTCGAACGGGTCCAGGTCCATCAGCCGCACTTCAATGTATTCAACGCCGCGCTCGCGCAGGGCATGCAGCGGGCGTTCGCCCGGGAAAATCACGCGTTTGGGCCGGATGGTGCCGTAAAACTCGTTCTCAATCTGCAGCAAGGTGGTGGCCAGCTGGTTGTAGTCGCCGCCAGGGTTCTGGATGCCCACCGCTTCATAGGCCGGGTAAGGCCGCGTCAACGCGTCCTGCAGCGACGCGCCGTAACCTTCCAGACTGTTGTAACTGACAGCCAGCGAGGCCTGCGCATCGCTCTGGTAGCCCAGGCGCCCCATGCGCAGCGAGGTGCCGTGCGGCATGTACATGGTGCTGCTCGACAGCTGCTGCAGCTCGTGCTGGCGCCCGGCCACAAAGGTCGAACAGACGGCCGGCGAGGCGCCGAACAGGTAAAGCAGCAAAAAGGCATGACGGCGGAAATTGCGGATCAGCGAAAAGTACTGCTCGCTCGTCACCTCGGGCAGCGACCAGTTGTAGTGGATGCCCGAGATGGTCTGCATGCGCCGCCCGTAGCGGTGCGACAGGCCCATGCGGTAGACGCTTTTGGCGCGCCCGACGTTGGACGAGCCGAAACGTGCGATCGGGATGGTCTCGTCGGTCGGCAGGCCGCAGGGCATGCTCGAGACCCAGAGCATCTCGTCGCCGACGGCCTGCATGGCGCGGTAGGTGAACTGGTGAATCTGGGTGAGTTCGCGCAGCGCGGCGTCGGCGCCGTCCCCCAGACCCTTGTGTGCGGCGGTGACGAGTTCGATCTGGGACTCGCTGAAGTCGGTGGTGATACAGGGATGCGTCAAGGCCGAGCCGAGTGCCGCCGGGTGCGGCGTCAGCGCCAGCGCGCCGCCGGGCTGGGCGCGCAGGCTTTCCTTCTCGATGCCGCGACGCATGCCTTTCAGCCTGGCAGGGCCGATCGCCTGGAGGCGGTCGCCCAGGAGCGCCGCGGATCGCGCATGCGAGCTGTTCATAAAGTCTTCCCTCTTGTCTTTCGTGGCGTGCAAGGTATCACAGGCCGGTCTTGTTTGCAGGCCGGGCGGACCGGCGCCCGACCGCGCGGTGCCAGCCAGGGCGGTCTGCCGTCACCGGCGCGTTCGAGAGACTATCTTTTTGATAGCTGCTTGCGCCCGCCCTGATTGGGCCAACGCATGATTTCACTTAAAAAAACCGCTGTCTGCGGCAGCCGGACCCAAAACCCGGCGCGGCAGCATGGCGGGAAAGCCCTTACGGCTGCCGGATTTCGCTCGAGAAGCTAGCACCAGACAGTACGCGCAGCAGCCAGCGGTTCATGTCGGCAATCTCTTCCATGCAGACCGAGTGTTCCATGTCGTATTCGTGCCAGTCCACCGGGTAACCCAGCGCCGCCAGTGCGTCGCGCGTCCCGGTGGCCGCAGCCAGCGGCACCACGCCGTCGCGCTTGCCGTGCGCCAGGAAAATCGGCAGGCCTTCATTGGCCCCACTGCGCTCTGCCGCCACGGTATGCGCCAGCGGCAGGTAGCCAGACAGGCCCACGATGCCGGCCAGGCGTTCGGGATAACGCAGGCCGGTCATCAACGCCATCGCGCAACCCTGGGAAAACCCGGCCACCACGATGCGGCCGGCAGGAATGCCGCGCGAGGTTTCGCGCTCTATCAGCGTGTTGATGGCGGCCTGGGTCTGGCGCATGCCGCTTTCGTCCTGGCCCGCTGTCAGGTTGGCACCCAGGATGTCGTACCAGGCCGGCATCTGGTAGCCGCCGTTGATGGTGACGGGAATCACCGGCGCGTGGGGAAACAGAAAACGCACCGGTCCCACGCTGGAAAGATCGAGCTGCTCGGCCACGGGCACAAAATCGCGGCCATCGGCGCCCAGGCCATGCATGATCAGGATGGTGGCAACGGGTTGCTCGCCCGTCTGGGCTTCGGTAACTTCAAGAGACATGGGTGAACCTGTTGGTGGCGAAGGCGCAGAAGGTAGCTGCTGCAGGGACGTTCATGCGGCAGGGGCAAAGGACCGATTCTAGGACCTCCGCGGGCAAGTGCGCTTGTGGCCGGGCCGGTGTTTGGCTAGGATTTCCTGTCAGCATTTTCTGACTCGCATTGGACATGGGAGATTCGCATGAAACTCATCATTGCTGCTGCGGCCCTGGCCGCATCGTCACTGGCCCTGGCCCACAACTGCCCCAATGAAATGAAGGCGATAGACGCCAGACTCGCCAGCAACCCCAAACTGTCGGCCGCCGACATGGGCAAGGTCAAGGCCCTGCGTGCCGAAGGAGAAACCTTCCACAAGGCAGGCAAACACGACGAATCGATGAAAGCCCTGGGCGACGCCAAAAAACTGCTGGGTCTGTGAGCCTGCGCTGTCAGCGCCTGAGCGCGGCCAGCCGCGCTGACAGACCGGCCTGGGTGTTGAGCTCGTCGTACCAGAGGCGGTAGCCTGCGTCGCTGGGGTGCAGGCCGTCCCTGGCGTTGAGCTCGTCGGGGCGCTGCGCAAACGGATCATCGGCCTTGTCCTTGAACAGGTTCACATACACAGCGCCGTTGTCCGTGGCCGCCTGCCGCACAAAGCGGTGCAGCGTCTCCGAGCGGCGCGTCATGAGCCAGGACCAGGGCGCAAAGAAAAACGGCGCGCTACCGACATTGCCTGAAGGCATGAACACCACCAGCCGGGCGCGCACGCGCGCCAGTTCTGCGGCACGGGCGATGTTCTGCTCCAGCTGCGCATCGCCGGTGAACCGGATCACATCGTTGCCGCCGCCGAGGACGAGGATGGCGTCGAAGCGTTGCTGGCCTTCCAGTTGGGCGGCGATGTCGGCAAACCGCGCGCCGTCGCGCGCACGGTTGACGATGGTCAGTTGCGGATGGTCGCGCGCGATCAGGCCGGCGATGCTGGTGGCCGGCGACGAAGCGCCCGTTCCCACGGCCGTGCTGTCGCCCACCACCAGCAGGCTGGCCGTGGCCGGGGCTGGCGAGGCTTCAAAAGGCTCGCTTTGCCGCGCCAGGACCACCGACTGCCCGATGCGCCAGGCGGCGCAGCCGGTGGTGGCCAGCACGGCCAGCGCCGCCAGCACACCCAGCGCGCCCAGCATGTGAGGCCGGCGCATCCTCATCAGGCGCCCCGGTTCAGCCAGGTGATGCCGAGCTGCAGCACCGTCGCAAACAGAACCCACAGCAGGTAAGGGATGTTGACCCAGACGACCCAGCGCGCCCGCAGCCGGATGGCTGCCATGGCCCACACCAGGGTGGCCAGCACCAGCAGGATGTCGAAGCTGGCCAGCGCATTGTTTTTAAGGCCGAACTGGATGGGCGTGTAGGCCAGGTTGAACAGCAGGTTCAGGATGAAAGGCAGCAGCACGCGAAACGGCAGGCGGCGCTTGAGGTATTGCAGCAGGACAAAACCGAAGCTGATGGCGATGATGACGTAAAGAGCCGTCCACACCGGGCCGAACACCGACGCCGGTGGCGCAAAAAAGGGCTTGCTCAACTGGGCGTACCAGGCGGCGCTGCTGCTGCTGTCCATGAAAATCCTTCGGAAAATCCGTGCTGAAATGGCGATAGGGTCGTTCTTTCCTGTTTTAGCACCCGCCGGACGATGGCAGCGGCACCCGAGGCTGATCCTCAGGTAGGACGTGGCCGCTTCAGGCGGACGGTGGGTGCGTCCGAAACGGCAACCATGGCAGGCTGACCGGCCTGCGCCCGATGTCCCCACCCATAAAGGCATCCTCTGCCCTGCCCGCCCAGGCCGCAGGCTTGACTTGCCCTCCCAGTTCAACGACCATCCATCGACAAGCCGGCAACGAACGGCCAGAGCGCTCTGGCCAGGACCGGCGGTGAAGGGTTGACCACATGAGACAAGTGTTTGAGCGATTGCTGGGGCTGAGGGCCAAGGCCGGCGGCCCTGCAGATTCCGGACTGAAACCGGCTTCCCGCCCGTCGGTGGCAGCCAACCGGGACAGCCAGCACACCATCGAGGACAACTCCGACAACGGAACCCGCCGCCAGCTTGTGCAGATGCTGCTGCGCGACTGCCTGCGCAGGCACGGCATTGCAACCGACTGGGTGGAATGCCAGATGCTGGTGGTCAACAGCCGCAGCCGCGGCCCGGGCATGTACGTTCGGCTGGTGCTGCGCCGGTGGGACGCCCGCCTGATGACCTATGCCTTCGCTTTCCAGAATGAATTGCTCGCCGCGATCACCCAGTTCGAGCCGCAGTCTTCCACCTGGCTGCACGGTATTTCCTGGGAGTTCAAGGTCGGGGACAGCTGCCCCTACCCCAACATGCCCGACCCGGCCATCTGGGGTGCGCCGGTCCGTGCTGGCACAGCCGTTGAAGTGCCTGCCGCGGCCCCTGCGCCCGTGCCTGCTGCCGTGCCTGCTGCCGTGCCTGCTGCCGCTGCCGCGCCCGCTGCCGTCGTGGCGGTGGCAGCCGCAGACGTCGAAGATGACGTCATGCGCGACCTGAAGGACCTGCAAAACATGTTTGCCGCCCGCGATGCCAGCATCGAGCAGGAGGCGGCATCGGGTGTCCACGCCGACTTCCAGCCGACTCAGCCCTCCGGGCTGCCTTGACACTTGTTCCCGGTCGCGCCGCCCAGCTTGCCCCGTCACCCCGGAAACAGGGCCCGGCCTGAGGCCCCTTGCCACCAGTAGCCCTGATGCGCCCCACGCCCGCCGCACCCGCTTCACACCTTCCCTCCGCACTGGCCGACTCGCGTTACGCCGTGCTTCGGCTGATGGTCACGCTGGCCCTGATGACCATCGGCGCCAGCGGCATGTATGTGGTGGCGGTTGTGCTGCCGGCGGTTCAGGCCGAATTTGGCGTGGCGCGCGCCGACGCTTCGCTGCCCTACACCTTGCTGATGATCGGCTTCGGCGTTGGCGGCATGCTGATGGGCCGCCTCGCCGACCGCTTTGGCGTGATGGTCCCGTTGCTGGTGGGGGCCGTCAGCCTGGGCCTGGGCTATGCCGCCGCGGCCATGGCCGGCAGCATCTGGACTTTCACGCTGGCCCATGGCTTCCTGATCGGCCTGTTCGGCAGTTCCGCGACTTTTGCGCCGCTGCTGGCCGATACCTCCTTGTGGTTTGTGCGCCGCCGCGGCATTGCCGTTGCCGTGTGCGCCAGCGGCAACTACATCGGCGGCGCCATCTGGCCGCCCGTCGTGCAGCACTTTGTGGCCACCGAGGGCTGGCGCCACACTTACCTCGCCCTGGGCCTTTTCTCCTTCGTCACCATGACGGCGCTGGCCCTGCTGATGCGCAGGCGTCCGCCGGTGGCCGTCGCAGCGGCGACGCGCCAGAACCTTTCAGCCACCCCCAGCGGCCTGCCCTTCGGCCTGTCGCCCGGCAAGGCGCAAACCCTGCTGTGTGTGGCCGGTGTGGCCTGCTGTGTGGCTATGGCGATGCCGCAGGTGCACATTGTTTCCTATTGCACCGATCTGGGTTACGGCGCGGCGCGCGGTGCCGAAATGCTCTCGCTGATGCTGGCCTGCGGCGTGGTCAGCCGTCTGGTGTCAGGCCTGGTCTGCGACCGCATTGGCGGCCTGCGCACGCTGTTGCTGGGCTCGGCCCTGCAGGGCCTCGCGCTGCTGCTGTTCCTGCCCTTCGACGGGCTGGTGTCGCTGTACCTGATCGCGGCGCTGTTCGGCCTGTTCCAGGGCGGCATCGTGCCGTCGTACGCCATCATCGTGCGCGAGTACTTTCTGCCAGCCGAGGCCGGCGCGCGGGTCGGCACGGTGATCATGGCCACCATGGTCGGCATGGCGCTGGGCGGCTGGATGTCGGGCAAGGTGTTTGACCTGACCGGCTCCTACCACGCGGCCTTCATCAACGGCATCGCCTGGAACCTGCTGAACTTCGGCATTGTGCTGTTCCTGCTCTACCGCGTGCGTGATCGCCACGCGGCGGTGCAGGCCGCCTGAGCCCCGGTCGGCCGGTCCGTGCGGGATTTTGTATCAAAAAGGACTCCAGCCCTTACTGCCAATGCGCAACAAGCTATACATTTCATAGCATCCAACATGCAGACCCTGTCTCACCAGCGCATCGGCTGACACCACAACCGGCCACCCGCCTGCGCCAAGGGCCGGCCGGCGGGCCCAAGATAGGCCTTTTGAAAGGCCCGCGCATGAACACCGCCCTGAAATATGTCCTCGCCGCCCTGCTGCCTGCCCTGTCCGGCGGCCAGGCGCTGGCCTGCTACACCGTCTACAACCGCGCCAACCAGGTGATCTACCATGCCGCGCAGGCCCCGGTGGACATGCGTTACCAGTTGCACGAGACCCTGCCCGCGGTCTTTTCCGATGGCCACATGGTGTTTTCCATCACCGACACTTCTTGCCCGCCGGTCAACCTGACGCGCAGCAATATCCGGGATTCGGCGGGAGGCAGGGTGGCTTATGCCGCGGGCCCGGGAGAGGCGATGATGCAGGACCCGAGGTCCCGCCCTTACCGGGTGCCCCGGAACTAGGCCTTAGCCCACCCGGGCCTCAGACCTTCGAAGCGGCTTCGCCCGAAGCGATCCGGGAGACGGGAACAGCGCTTTTCTCAGGGGAGAGCAAGCAGTGTGGATTGACGCGCCCATCGACCAGCGCCACGGCAGCATGCCAGGCGTCACCGCCGGCGCTGCGCAACACGCTGGTTTACAGGGGCCGCGACGCAGGGGCCTTGGCGCCGAACACGGACTGCAGGGACCGCGTTTCAGGCAGGACGTACACCACCCCGGGGCTGGCGCCCAGAGCCGGTTTAAGCACCGTGTCGTAAAAAATGGCCGGCAAATTGATGCAGCCGAAAGAAATGCGGTTGTCGTCCGGCGTCGCTGACGCGAGCCGCTCCAGTCGGCGTTCCTTCTTGTTGTTTGCACGCACGCGGTGCATGGACACGGCAGCCTCGTAGTCCACCCAGACGATGTCCTCGCCTGACATGTTCACCCCGGGACTGGATTCAAAACGTCCGGCTGGCGTGGTGCGCTCTTGCGGTCGGATGGCTGACATCGGACGCTCGCCGATTCCCGGCACGGAATCGTCACCCCTGGCGGATCCCAACAGAGCCGCACTGGCGCCCCGGAGTTTTCCGTTGGGATGAAAGACGAACAGTTTGGCGTGTTGCTTGTCAAGAATCACAAAAGGCATGCCTGCGTGGTTACCAGACGCCATCACCCAGTCCGCCATCTGGCGCACCACCGGTGCGGCCTGTTCAGACGCCAGATCGGCCGCTTGCACCGGCTCGGTCACGGCCGGCAAAGAAACGTTCGGCCTGTCCTTTGCCGTCAGCTGGCCAGGCAGACACAAGCTCGCGAGCGCGAAGAAAAGGCCCACGCCGCCGAGGACGGTGTCGGCTCGGACAGAGAGCGTGTGGTTCATGCCGGAAAGATAGCAGATCAAAAAGGGATTGTCTGTGGGTGGTTCCGCAAATCCGGGTGGAGCCCACCCGGATCTGCGCAGGAACCCGCACGACAAAGTCGATTTAGTTGCGGTCAGCGCGCGGCTTGCGAGCCACGGTGGTGCGTTTGACAGGCGTGCTGGTGTCGGCTTGCATGGTGGTGGTGGTGCCCATGGTCGAACCGGTGCTGGCTGCAGGCTGAGCCTGGACCATCGGCTGAGCCTGCGCAGCAGGAGTGGTCGGGATTTTCATTTGGGCGGCACCTTGCTTGTTGGTCTCGCCGGGAGCGCCAGGCATGGTGCCCGACGGTGCCGATGTCTGTGCATAAGCCAGACCGCCAGTGGCGACCAGTGCGAGAGCCGTAACGGCGGAGGTGAGAGTGCGATTGAAATTCATGGGGAGTTTCTTGAGACAACAATCCGGTGAGGGATCTGGGTGGACGCCGACCGGTTGGCCGACTGCGGGTCAGCTTAATTTGCCTCGCCGGATGCCATGGTGAGCAGCCGTCGCGTGTGTCTGTAGGACAGCCCGGCAGGCCGGCGTCGGCGCAACGCGTGCTGCCCCGCACGCCCCCCTCTGTCAGGGCAGCACGCAGGTCATGCGAAGGACACGACTGACACGCATTGTCAGCACTGGCCTGCATTCGCGTCTGCACCAAGCTCAAATACTGACGACGTGCCAGCCGGGTGCCGCGCTACAAAGGCAGGTATCGGACTTCCGCCTTTCGGTGAAACGTCTGAACATTGCCCAGCGGGCCCGGCTGCATCTTTGTCCTGTGTTCAGGTGGACAGTCTGCCGGCCATGGCCTTGCCGACCTCGTTGCTGCCTTGCGCAGCGCCGCTTTGCGGCACCATCTCACCCGCACGCTCCGTCACCTCAGCCAGCCGCGCGGCCAGCGCCTCTGGCACGTGCTCACCCGTTCCCAGATACACGCCCTGTGTCAGTGTGATGTGGGCCGCCTCGAAGGTGCCGGCTCCCGCGCAGACGATGGTGCGTGTCGGCGCCTCCTGCGACGCCAGCACCAGCATGGCCGGCACCACCGCTTCGGGCCGCAGCGCCTGCAGCACCTCTTCGGGCATCAGCCCTTCGGTCATGCGCGTCGCAGCCGTCGGTGCCAGGCAGTTGACGCGAATGTCGTTTTTCGCGCCCTCGAGGGCCAGCGTCTGCATCAGCCCGACCAGTGCCATCTTGGCCGCGCCGTAGTTGGACTGGCCGAAGTTGCCGTACAGGCCCGACGACGATGTGGTCATCACGATGCGGCCGTATTTCTGCGTTGCCATGATGTCCCACACGGCTTTGGTGCAATGCACGGCGCCCATCAGGTGCACATTCATGACCAGCGCGAAGTCGGCCAGGTCCATCTTGGCAAAACTCTTGTCACGCAGGATGCCGGCGTTGTTGACAAGGATGTCCACCCGGCCCCAGGCATCCATGGCCTGCTGCACCATGGCCGCTACCCCCGCAAAGTCGGTCACCGACGCGCCGTTGGCGATAGCTTCGCCGCCGGCCGCCCGGATCTCGGCCACCACCGCGTCGGCGGCGCTGACCGATCCGCCCGAGCCGTCACGCGCGCCGCCCAGGTCGTTGACCAGCACCTTTGCGCCGCGCCTGGCCAGGGCCAGCGCATGTTGCCGGCCCAGCCCGCCGCCTGCGCCTGTGACGATGGCCACCCGGCCCTTGAAATCAATCCCCATTTGTTTGTCCTTGTCGTGTTGGTGATGCCTGGTCCGAGGCAAGTCTGATAGCCTAGGCTGTACTGTAATGGAGCGCCCCGCCGCCCCCCTGAAAGCCACCATGGAACTCAACCTCGAAACCGTCATCACCCCACCGCGTCCGGCAGCCACCGTGGTACTGCTGCGTGATGCGCCAGCGGGCCTGCAGGTGTTCCTCATGAAGCGCCACGGCCTGTCCGACGTACTGGGCGGCGCCTATGTGTTTCCCGGCGGCAAGATCGATGCTGCCGATGCCCAACTGGACATGGCCGCCCACCTGGACCAGCCGCTGGAGGTTCTGCATGCCGGGCTGAACGAGCCCGGCATCGACCTGCGCACGGCCGGCGCCGTTTACGTGGCGGCGCTGCGCGAGGCGTTTGAAGAGTCGGGCGTGCTGTTCGCGCAGGGCCATCCGGGACAAGCCCTGCCCGGCTTGGCCGACCAGGCGGCTGCGCTGCTACGCGAAGGCCACGGCTTCAATGCCGTGCTGGCCCGCATGACCTTGCGCCTGCAGACACTCAACGTGGTGCCCTGGTCACGCTGGATCACCCCCCTCACCCCCTCGGTGACCAACAAGCGTTTCGACACGCGCTTTTTTGTGGCGGCAGTGCCCGGCGGCCAGGTGGCCAGCCATGACAATTTCGAGACCACCGAGAGCATCTGGCTGAGCCCGCGCCATGCGCTGCAGCAGTACTGGGACCGCCAGATCGAGCTGGCGCCGCCGCAGATCATGAGCCTGGCACACCTGTCGCGCCACGCGGGCGTTGACAGTGTTCTGGCCGAGGCGCGCGCGCGCCGGCCCCCCGTGATCCAGCCCGAGCCTTTCGACCAAGAAGGCAGCCGGGTGATCTGTTACCCCGGCGATACGCGCCACTCAGTGCGCGAGCAGGCCCTGCCCGGCCCTACGCGCCTGAGCTACCGCAACCGGCGCTTCGAACCCGATGCCGGCTTCGAGGCCCTGTTCGGCTAGGGCCACAGCCAGCCAGCGGGAGATGGCCGCCGGCTGGTTGACGGTGCGCAGCGTCTGGAACGCCAGCTCGGCCTCGGGGTAACGGCGGCGCAGAAAATTGAGCCACTGCTTGAGGCGACCGGCCCGGGCATGTGCATCGAGCCGGCTGCAGACCAGTTCCCAGAACTGGGCGATCAAGGGCAGCAGCGTTTTCCAGGCCAGCCCCGCCTGAACCCCGCCGCCACGGATGGCCAGCGCCAGACCCGGGTCTGCCACCGCGCCACGGCCCAGCATCAGCATCTCGCAGCCGGAGGCCTGCCGGCACAGGTGCGCGTCGGCCACCGTCCAGATTTCGCCGTTGGCCACCACCGGAATACTGACGGCCGCGCGGATGTCGGCAATACGTTCCCAGTAGGCAGGCGGCCGGTAAGCCTGCGCCTTGGTGCGCGCATGCACCACCAGTTCGTCGGCACCGCCGCCGGCAATCGCCTGCGCGCAGTCAATCGCCTTGCTGTCATCGTTAAATCCGAGGCGCATCTTGGCCGACACCGGCAGGTGCGCCGGCACGGCGCGCCGCACGGCCGCGACGATGGCCGCAATCGTGTCCGGCTCCTCCAGCAGCGCGGCACCACCGCCATGGCGGTTGACCACCTTGGCCGGGCAACCGAAGTTGAGGTCAATGCCGGCCGGCCCCAGCGTGGCAAGCCGGGCGGCGTTTTCAGCCAGGCACACCGGGTCCGATCCCAGCAGTTGCGCACGCACCGGCACACCTGCCAGGGTGCGCCCGCCGGTGTGCAACTCTGGCACGATGCGCGTGAAGACGCGCTCGGGCAGCAACTGGTCGGTGATGCGGATGAATTCGGAGACGCAGCGGTCGATGCCACCGGCCCGCGTCAGGATGTCGCGCAGCACGAAGTCGAGCAGCCCTTCCATGGGGGCGAGCAGAATCGTCATGGCCGGGAGACAGACAGGCAGGGGCAGGCAGACAGAACACGTTCAGGCATCCGGATGTTTTAACAGATGCCCGGCGACGGCGCCCCGGGCGCAGCTTCTACCCCCACCAGAGGCTGCCATAAGCGGACTCGGCGATCGGGACTGAGCGCTCCCGGGCGAACCGGGTGTCCACCGGCGTGTACCCCGCCTCCCGGATGGCACGACCGAGTACGGACGCATCGGCCTTCGCCGACCCGATCGCAACCCGCTGGGAAGCCAGGTCAATCTCGATCCTTGCCATCTTGTCGGCTGCCTTGACGGCTCGGGTAATGGCGTTGACGCCATGCACGCTGGTCATGTCTTCTACCTGAAATGCGATCATTGATTTCTCCGTTTTCTGATGGCAGTGGCTTGTGGGAAGTCACCTTGCAAGCGCCGGTCGACCCCACAGCCAGGTCAGGCCCAGCCGCCACCCAGGGCGCGTATCAGGCCGACCGTGGCCACGTACCGCGCGGCGCGCACCTGCAGGGCCTCGCGCCGATTGCGCAGTTCGCTGCGCCGGGCATCGAGGAGCTCGAGCTGGCTGACCAGCCCGTTGCGGTAACGCGAGTCCGACAGCACCGTCGCGCGGCTGGCCGAGGCCACAGAGCGCGATTGCGCTTCGGACTGCTCACCCAGCAGGCGCAGGGCCGAGAGCTGGTCTTCCACATCCCTGAAGGCAACCAGGACCTGTTCCCGGTAATTGGCCAGCGCGATATCGAGTCCGGCGTTCGCGTTCTGCACGCCCGCTTCGCGCCGGCCACCGTCAAAAATCGGCAGCGACAGCAAGGCGCCCACGCCCCAGGCGCGGGTGGACATCCTGAACAGATCGCCGATCTCGGGCGCCGCATACCCGCCAGCGGCGGTCAGCGCAAAACTCGGGAACCAGGCGGCCTTGGCCACGCCGGCCCTGGCCTGCGCCGCCTGCATGCTGCTTTGGGCCGCCGACACATCGGGCCGCCGAACCAGCACGGTGCTCGGCACGCCGGCAGGGATCACCGGCAGCGCGGTGGACCAGTCGGCAGGCTTCACCTCGAAAGTGGAAGCCACGTCACCGACCAGCACGGCCAGCGCGTGTTCGAGTTCGGCGCGGCGCCGGTCCAGCGCCAGTCCTTCCGACTCGGTGGACGCCACCTCGGTGCGCACCCGCGCCACATCGAGTTCGGCGACATCCCCCTCCCGCAAGCGCACCTCGGTCAGGCGCAAGGTGTTGCGGTAGGCCTGCAGGGTGTCCCGCACCAGCAAGCGTTCGGCGTCGAGCGCGCGCAACTGCAAATAGGTCTGTGCCACATTGGCCTGCACCAGCAGCTGGGTGCTGCGCAGCAGCGCCTCGCGCGACCGGACGTCCAGCGACGCAGCGTCGCTGGCGAGCGAGACCCGGCCGATCAGGTCCACTTCATAAGACAAATTGGCGCCCACGCTGAGCACGGTTTGCGGCCGGTTGCCGGTGGTGCTGCTTTGCTGTCGCACCGCTCCCGCGCCGAGATCGACCTGCGGCAAACGGTCCGCATCGGTGCTGCGCGCGATCGCGCGTGCCTGGGCCAGGCGGGCGGCCGCCACCTGCACGCTGCTGTTGTTGCGGCCGGCCTGCTCGACCAGCTGATCGAGCACCGGGTCGGCAAACACCGTCCACCAGCGGCCCTGGGGTTGAGCTTCTGTGCTGATGGGCGTGACCGCCAGCACCCGAGAGGCATCCTGCTGCCCCCTGAAGGCCGGCGGCGTGGCCGGCAGACGGGCAGGATCGACAGCGGCGGGCGTGGCGCAACCAGCCAGCACGAGGGCGGCGAGCAAAGGCACAAGCGCATGGCGCAGTCGGGAAGAAGTGCGGTTCATGGTGAACTCCTTAAGCTGTTTTGGTTTATTCATGGTGTTTCAGGGCCGCAGCGGGCTGGGCGTGCAGCGGCGCGCCGCCACCCCCGGCGAAGGCTTCCAGGTGCGGCACTTCGCCATGCAGCTTGAGCGGCCGGTTGCCGGCCATGCGGCGCAGCGCCACATAAAAAACCGGCGTGAGGAACAGGCCGAAAGCCGTCACACCAATCATCCCGGCGAACACCGCCACGCCCATGGCCGAACGCATCTCGGCGCCGGCGCCGGTGGACAACACCAGCGGCAGCACGCCCATCACAAAAGCCAGCGAGGTCATCAAAATGGGACGCAGGCGCAGGCGACTGGCTTCGATCGCGGCCTGCACCGGCGTGCGGCCGGCAAACTCGAGCTCGCGCGCAAACTCGACGATCAGGATGGCGTTTTTCGCCGACAGGCCGACCAGCACCATGAGCCCAATCTGCGTGAAGACGTTGTTGTCGCCCCCCGAGATCCAGACCCCGGTCATCGCCGCCAGCAGGCCCATGGGCACGATCAGGATGATGGCAATGGGCAGCGTCAGGCTTTCGTACTGCGCGGCCAGCACCAGGAAGACCAGCAGCAGGGCCAACGGAAAAACCAGCACCGCCGAATTTCCGGCCAGGATTTCCTGGTAAGTCAGCTCGGTCCACTCAAAGCCTATGCCCTTGGGCAAAGTCTCGGCCGCAATGCGTTCGATCGCGGCCTGCGCCTGGCCCGACGAATAACCCGGCGCCGGGCCACCGCTGACGTCGGCCGACAAATAGCCGTTGTAACGCATGGCGCGTTCAGGGCCGAAGCTGGACTGCACCTTCATCAACGCCGACAGCGGCACCATCTCGCCGGTGGTCGAGCGCACCTTGAGCAGGCCCACGTCCTCGGCGCGTGCGCGGTAGGGCGCATCGGCCTGCACGCGTACGCTGTAGGTGCGGCCGAACTTGTTGAAGTCGTTGGCGTAGAGGCTGCCCAGGTAAATCTGCATGGTGTCGAAGATGTCGGTCACCGGCACGCTGAGCTGGCGCGCTTTGGTGCGGTCGATGTCGGCATAGAGCTGCGGCACATTGACCTGCCAGCTCGTGAAAGTGCCGGCAATCTCGGGGGCCTGCGCCACCTTGCCCATGAAGGCCTTCACCGCGCCGTCCATGGCGTCGTAACCCAGCGAGGCGCGGTCCTCCAGCTGCAGCTTGAAGCCCCCCGTCGTGCCCAGACCCTCCACCGGCGGTGGCGGGAACATCACGATGAAGGCGTCCTGGATCCCGGCAAACGCGCCGTTGAGCTGGCCCGCCACTGCGCCGCCGCTCTGGTCGGCTCTCTTGCGCTCGGCAAAAGGCTTGAGGGTGGCAAACACGATGCCGGAGTTGGAGCTGTTGGTGAAGCCGTTGATCGACAGGCCCGGGAAGGCAATCGCGTCTTCCACATTCGGGTTCTTCTTCATGATCTCACCCATGCGCTGGATCACGTCTTCGGTACGGTCCAGCGTCGCGCCGTCAGGCAGTTGCGCAAAACCGATCAGGTACTGCTTGTCCTGCGCCGGCACAAAACCACCGGGCACCAGCTTGAAGACACCGACCGTGGCCGCCACCAGCACGCCGTACACCACCAGCATCAGCGTCTTGCGCGAGATCGCGCCTTTGACACCGCCGCTGTAGGCGCTGGCGCCACGGCTGAACATTCTGTTGAACCACGCGAAGAAGCGGCCGAACACCCTGTCCATGCCGCGCGTCAGGGCGTCCTTGGGCGCGTCGTGGCTTTTCAGCAGCAGCGCGGCCAGTGCCGGCGACAGGGTCAGCGAGTTGATCGCCGAGATCACGGTGGAGATCGCAATCGTCACCGCGAACTGGCGGTAGAACTGGCCGGTCAGGCCGCTGATGAAGGCCAGCGGCACAAACACTGCGACCAGCACCAGCGCAATCGCGATGATGGGCCCGGACACCTCGCGCATGGCGCGGTAAGTGGCCTCGCGCGGCGACAGGCCGGCCTCGATGTTGCGCTCCACGTTTTCCACCACCACGATGGCGTCATCGACCACAATGCCGATGGCCAGCACCAGTCCGAACAGGCTCAACGCATTGATGGAAAAGCCCAGTAGATGCAGCACCGCAAACGTGCCGACCACCGACACCGGCACCGCCAGCAGAGGAATGATGGAGGCGCGCCAGGTCTGCAGGAACAGGATCACCACCAGCACCACGAGGGCGACAGCTTCGAGCAAGGTCGTGATCACCGACCGGATGGAGGCGCGCACAAACTGGGTGGGGTCGTAGGCGATGCGGTACTCCACGCCCTCGGGCATGTTCTTCGCCAGTTCGTCCATGGCCTGACGCACCGCATCCGAGATTTCCAGCGAGTTGGAACCGGGTGCCTGGAACACACCCATGCCGACAGCGGGCTTGTTGTTGAGCAATGAACGCAGCGAATAGTCGGAGGCTCCCAGCTCCAGGCGGGCGATGTCGCGCAGCCGGGTCACGGCGCCGTCGCTGCCGGTCTTGACGATGATGTCGCCGAATTCTTCCTCGTTCTGCAGCCGGCCCTGGGCATTGATCGACAGCTGCATGTCCACGCCCGGCAGGCCCGGCGAGGCACCGACCACACCGGCGGCCGCCTGCACGTTCTGGCCGCGGATGGCGGCGACCACATCGCTGGCCGAGAGGCCGCGCTGCGCCACCTTTTGCGGATCGAGCCAGACGCGCATCGAGTAGTCACCGCCGCCAAAGATCTGCACCTGACCCACGCCCTGGATGCGCGCCAGCCGGTCCTTGACGTTGAGAACCGCATAGTTGCGCAGGTAATTGATGTCGTAGCGGTCGTTGGGCGAGACCAGGTGCACCACCATCGTGATGTTGGGCGCGCTCTTGACGGTGGTGACGCCGAGCCGGCGCACTTCTTCGGGCAGGCGCGGCTCGGCCTGCGAAACGCGGTTCTGCACCATCTGCTGCGCCTTGTCGGGATCGGTGCCGAGCTTGAAGGTCACCGTCAGCGTCATCACACCATCGGTGGTGGCCTGGCTGCCCATGTAAAGCATGCCCTCGACGCCGTTGATCGATTCCTCCAGCGGCATGGCCACGGTTTCGGCAATCACCTTGGGGTTGGCGCCGGGGTACTGGGCGCGCACCACCACCGACGGCGGCGCGACCTCGGGGTACTCGGAGACCGGCAGGCCCCCGAGCGCGACCAGACCCGCGATCAGCATCAGCAGCGACAACACGCCGGCAAAAATGGGCCGATCGATAAAAAATTTTGAAAGATTCATGGCAATTCTTCTTGTTCAGGCCAGAGCCTCCCGGCTCCGGCATTCATTCATGACTTCGCGGCGACCTTGACGGGCTTGTCGGCGTTCAACAATTCCGTCTTGGCCGACATCTCGACCGGCTGCGGCGCCACCAGCGAGCCGGGACGCACGCGCTGCAGGCCGTTGACCACAATGCGTTCGTTGGGCGCCAGGCCGTTCTTGACGACCCGCAGGCCGTTGACCGAGGCGCCCAAAGTAACTTCCCGGTACTCGGCCTTGTTGCCCTCGCCCACCACCAGCACGAATTTCTTGTTCTGGTCGGTGCCGACGGCGCGCTCATTGACCAGCAGGGCTGTGGCCTGGGTCGCCTGGCCCATGCGAATGCGTGCAAACTGGCCGGGCATCAACTGGCCGTCCTTGTTGTCGAACACCGCGCGGGCGCGCACCGTACCGCTCTTCGCATCGACCTGGTTGTCGACCAGCTGCAGCCGGCCCTCGAACGGTGTGTCCGTGCTGGCGGCGGTGCCCATCTGCACCGGGATGCGCTCGAGCCTGCGGTCGCCACCCGCGCTGACATCCTTCAGGGCCTTGGCAATCACCTGCTCGTCGACGTCAAAGCTGGCATAGATCGGGCTCACGGAGACCAGCGTGGTCAACACTGGCGCACCGGGGCCGGCGGCCACCAGGTTGCCGACGGTGACCTCCAGTTTGCCGACACGGCCAGCCACCGGCGCACGCACCTGGGTGTAGCCCAGGCTCAACTGGGCCGTCTGCAACGCGGCCTGGGCGGCGCGCAGGTTGGCATCGGCTTCGCCCTTTTCGTTGGTTCGTTCGTCAAACTCTCGCCTGGAAATAGCTTGCTCGTTCCACAGACGCTGCGAACGCTCCTGCTCGCCTTTGGCCTGTGCCAGCCGCGCCTGTGCGGCCGCGACCTGTGCGCCGGCACGTTCCACTTCCGCTGCATAGGGTGCCGGATCAATGGTCAGCAGCAAGTCGCCCTTTTTGACCAGCGCGCCTTCGCGGAAATG
Organism: Polaromonas sp.; assembly: GCF_029945685.1. Lineage (GTDB taxonomy): Bacteria > Pseudomonadota > Gammaproteobacteria > Burkholderiales > Burkholderiaceae_C > Polaromonas. Next base: position 70,203 of record NZ_JAQSDA010000024.1, read on the forward strand.
CACCGCATGGACGGTGCCGGCCACGCGTGAGCGGATGTCCACGCGCTCGACCGCCTCCAGGCGACCGGAGAACTCGTCCCAGGTCGCCACGTCGCTCGGCACAACAGTGGCCACGGAGACAGGCATGGCGGGAGGGGCGGCAACTACATCCGCCCGGGCACCGGAGCCGGAAACGCCAAAAAAGGCGGCAGACATGCCGGCCACGGCCAGAACGCCCAGCGCGACCGCCAGGAGACGGCGCTTGTTGTTGTGAAGTTGAATCAATGGCATGTTTAAACCTTGTGAATATGAAAAACCCGGATGACGGCGTCCGGGCAGCGCAGACATATCGATGCCCGGACATAAAAAATGAAAATCAACAGATGACGGCTAAGCGCCCCGAAGGGCTGCGAACCTGGTGCCGTCTTGCAGGCAGCCGTCCCTGACCATCTGGCCAGCGCAGCGTCTGCGGTTCATGGCATCAACAGGAAATCCCGTCATGAAACATCCTCAACATGGAAGGGAGTGAACTTTCAACCCTCCAACGATGGCAAGGTCAAGACGTGCGGACAAAAACCACATCTTCCCTGTGGGAAATAGGTTCTGACGAGATGGTTTCTGCGCCCGCGAACAGTCGCCTGCGAAAGCCAAGGCGGACAGGGAGGCGACGGCCAGCAGGAGGCACTGGTGATTGCGTAAACACAGCGATGACACGGAAAACTCTCTCAAGAAAAAACAGAAAAAATACGGATCAGGAAACCGACAGCAGGCTGCTTTGCACACTTTGGGCGGCGGCCATGCTGGCAAAAAAATCGCCAAACTGCTTTTGCACGACCGCCGGCCAGGCGGCCTGCGCGGGGCCTGCCTCCAGATAGCTGCAGGGCCATCCGGTCGGTCCGGGCAACACGGCCTCATGGGCAAAAAGCCCCGCGGCGCGCAGCCGCTCGGCATAGGCGTGTGTCTCATCGCGCAGGGGGTCGTCCCCGGCGGTGATCAGCAGCGTGGGCGGCAAACCCGCCAGGCGAAAAACCGAACCCGGCGCTGCATACGGATGGCTGGCATCTTCCAGGCGAGGCAGGTAGTTGTGCCAGCCGTCGGCCCAGGTGCAACCCACAGGACCGGCATGGACATCGCGCAGCGACGCTGTGCCCAGGCAGGGGTCCAGCATCGGTGACAGAAGGATCTGTCCGGCAAGCGCAGGGCCCTGACGGTCCCGAGCAAGAAGGGCTACGGCCGCTGCAATATTGCCGCCGGCTTCCTCCCCGGCCACAAACATCGGGGCTTCATGCCCCGCCAGCTTGTGCCTGGCCTTGCTGGCCCACACCAGGGCGTCGTAACCGGCCTCGACAGCCTGCGGAAAAGGATGGGCCGGCGCCAGCGGATAGTCCAGCGACATCACCACCGCACCGCTGGCCGCAAGCAGGCTGCCGATGCATGAGCCCCCTTCGAGCGACCCGCCGACAAAGGCCCCGCCATGGAAATGCAGCACCAGCGGTGAAACATGAGCGCCTTGCCGGCGCCCATAAAAACGGGCCGCGAGCGGCTCGCGCTGCCCGATGTCGACCTGCTTTTCCACGCAGGACGGCGGGGCTTCCGTGCTGGCCTGACTGGAATGCTGCTGGCTTGTCATCATCTTGAACCGCAAGCGGCTCCGTTGTTGTTGCAATGCAGCAGAAGATAGGTGTTATGGACTGATCAATAAATGGGCAAACCGTAATTACTTTGTTCCAGAGATGGAACAATCGGCCCTTAAACTGCCCATGTTTCGAGCTATTCTTCGCAGCCAAGCTCAGGAGGATTTCGGGATGGACAAGTTTTCTGCCATGCAGGCTTTTGTGCGCGTCGTCGAAGCCGGCACCTTCACCAAGGCCGCCGATTCCATCGGCATGCCCAAAGCCACGGTGACGCGACTGATCCAGACCCTGGAAAAAGAGCTGGACACCAAGCTGCTCAACCGCACCACCCGCAAAGTCACGGTGACGGCCGACGGCGCGGCCTACTATGAGCGCGCCGGCCGCCTGCTGGGCGACATGGAGGAACTGGAATCGAGCATGTCGCGGGCCAAGGCCAGTCCGCGCGGCCGGCTCAAGGTGGACATTCCAGCCTCCCTGGGCATGGCGGTGATCATCCCCGCGCTGCCGGATTTTTATGCCCGCTACCCCGACATCCAGATCGAACTGGGCGTGAGCGACCGACCGGTCGACATCATTACCGAAAACGTGGACTGCGTGATACGCGGCGGCGAGATCACCGACCAGTCGCTGGTCGCCCGCCGGATCGGGGAGTTTTACCTGATGTCCTGTGCCTCGCCCGCTTACCTCAAGCGCCATGGCGTGCCGGTACACCCGCGCGAACTCGAGCGTGCGCACAAGCTGATCCGGTACTTTTCGCCGCGCGACGGCAAGCTCTACAACGTGACACTGCAAAAGGACGGCGAAATGGTGGAGCTCGACGGCCAGCACCAGCTGGCGGTCAATGACTCCAATGCCGGCGTCGCTGCGGCGCTGGCCGGCCTCGGCGTCCTGCAGACCCTGACCTTTCTGGTCCAGCACCACATCAGCAGCGGAGCACTTGAGCCGCTGTTCGGCGGCTGGTGCACCGAGCCCAAGCCCATCCACGTGGTGTACCCGCCGAATCGGCACCTGAGCAACAAGGTGCGCGTCTTCGTGGACTGGATTGCCGAGCTGTTTTCAAGACACGACCTGATCCAGCGCAAGAGCACCCTGCCCGTTCGCACGCAACGCGCACCGCCCGCCCTGGTGTGAGCTGACCTTCCCCTTCCCCTTTCCCGTTCTCTCCCGACGCCGGGCGTTTGTTGCCATCGCGCCGGGGCCGCCGGGCTCCAGCCCTGCCGTCTTGCATGCTGGTCCTACAAGGGACGCGGGCACGTCTTACATGCAGCGCTGGACGACAGGTCTAAATTGGGTGATTGTTTGAAGGAGACTCCATGGCCCGGCTTGACGCCCCCCGCACTGCGCGCAGCATCCCCCAAAGTCTTCCTGTCACCCCGCAGATGGACAATGCCACGGCGGCCCCGCGCCAGGGCTGGCCCTTTGCTGAAGGATCGCAGAACCACCTTGATGAAACCTCGGCCCCTTGGCCGCGTCCCTCGGCGCGGGTGCCCTCTGGCAGGCCTGCCCGGCCGTCGCCACACAAATAAACGCGCGCCGGCTCGGGCCAGCGCTCAGTAGCTGCCGATGTAGTCCTTCTTGCCGATTTCCACCCCGCTGTGACGCAGGATGGCATAGGCCGTCGTTGTGTGGAAAAAGAAATGCGGCAAGCCGTAGTTCAGCAGGTAAGACTGGCCGCTGAAGATCTTTTCCTTCGGCGTGCCGGCCTGCGTCACAATCTGGCGCGCTTCGCTGCCGTCAATCTGCCCTGCGCTGAGGCTGTCAATGAAGGCCAGGGTTTTGGCAATGCGCGCCTGCAGATCGGCAAAACTTTCTTCCTTGTCCTCAAAGCCCGGCACTTCCACGCCGGCGATGCGTGCCGACACACTTTTTGCAAAATCGCAGGCCACTTGCACCTGGCGCAGCAAGACAAACATGTCGGGGTAGAGCCGCGCCTGCAGCAGGGCAGCAGGTGTGATGTTGCGGGCCGTGGCATGTGCCTCGGCCTTGGCCAGAACGCCGCTCAGGCCTCCCAGCATCTGTTTGAAAACCGGAACCGAAGCCTGGTACATCGAAAGGGTCATGGAAAGTGTCCTGAGGATTTAAGAAAATGAAGGCGTCGCCTGGCGACCTGCCGGCGGGGAACGATGGCTGTCGGCGCTGACTCACAGCCGCGCCGCGCGCAAGACCAGTCATTATGGCCAATCGGGCCCGGAAGCGCAGGCGCGGGCAGGCGTAGCGGCCTGGAGTCTGCGCGGGCCCGCCACCGGCGAACCTTCAGCCGGGTTTCGGGCTCCGCATACGCTGGACCAGCGTCACGGCGCCCAGCACCAGCGCACCGGCAAGCATGCCCACCAGAGCGTCAGCCAGCAAGGGGGTGACGCTTCCCAACACGCTGCCGGCGCGTGCGGCCAGCGCTTCGATGGCATGGTGCAGCGCCGGAACGCCATGCGTGAGGATGCCGCCGCCCACCAGAAACATCGCGGCCGTGCCGGCCACCGACAGGGCTTTCATGAGCCAGGGCGCCGTCAGCACGATGCCGCGACCCAGGCTGCGCCGCAGGCGGGCTGCCCCGCTGTTTCCTGGTTTCTGGCTCAGGTAGAGCCCCGCATCGTCGAGCTTGACGATGCCAGCCACCAGCCCGTACACACCCGCGGTCATGACAATCGCAATCCCGCTGAGAACCACGACCTGGGTGACGAAGGGACTGGCCTGTACCGTGCCCAGCGTGATCGCGATGATTTCGGCCGAGAGAATGAAGTCGGTGCGTATCGCGCCCCTGATCTTGTCCTTTTCGACCGCCACCAGGTCCACCGAGGAATCGGACAGCGCCTCGAGCAATTTCTTTTCACGGGCCTCGTCTTCGGCCCGGCTGTGCAGGAATTTGTGCGCCAGCTTCTCGAAGCCCTCGTAACAGAGGAAGGCACCGCCGACCATCAGCAGGGGCGTGACCGCCCAGGGCGCAAACGCGCTGATGGTCAGCGCCACCGGCACGAGGATGGCCTTGTTCAGAAAGGACCCCTTGGCCACCGCCCACACCACCGGCAGCTCGCGGTCCACCTTCACCCCGGAGACCTGCTGGGCGTTCAGCGCCAGGTCGTCGCCGAGCACACCGGCGGTTTTCTTGGCGGCCACCTTGGTCAGCAAGGCCACATCGTCGAGCACGGTGGCGATGTCGTCGATCAGCGCAAACAGGCTACTGGCCATGAAGGTCTTCCTGAAAAGAGGGGGACGAAAAAAACATATTGTCGTCGGGCAAGCAAACCTCGCCGCACCGGCAGGGACAAATCCGCGCAGAATGGCCGCCACCATGAAAAAAACACTGACCGCCTACCTCGCCGCCCTGCTCTTTCTGCTGGTGGCCGACGGCCTCTGGCTCGGGCTGCTGATGCCTCGGCAGTACCAGACGTGGATAGGCCCGCTGATGCGCGCACAGCCTTTGCTGCTGGCGGCCGCTGCTTTTTACCTGCTCTACCCGGTCGGGGTGGTGGTGTTCGCCGTGCTGCCCGCCCTGGAGCGCTCCAGCTGCACCCATGCAGCCACTCTGGGCGCCTTGCTGGGTCTGATGGCCTATGGCACCTATGACCTGAGCAACCTGGCCACCCTGAAGGGCTGGCCGCTGGAACTGACGCTGGTGGACATGCTCTGGGGCACCGCCTTGACGGCAGCAGCCGCCACAGGGGCCTTCCTCGCGGCGCGCCCACGCGCCTAGGAGGCTGCGCAGCCAGGTCTGCGGTGTCTCTTGTCTCTTGTATTTGGCCGCTTTGGAGCCAGCTGACGGAAGCCCTCCACTTCCGGCCCTGTCCATGCCACTGTTGCTGTTCTCGTCTTTTCTGCACACCTACGTGGGCATCCGTCTGGTTCCCGGGCTGGCTGGCTGGCCGGTCGCGCAGTGGCTGCTGGGGCTGACCCTGCTGGCCTCTGCGGTGCTGACGCCGCTGGGGCTGACAGCCCGGCGCTTCAAATCGCAGCCGCTGTCGGACCGCATGGCCTGGACCGGCATGCTTGCAATGGGCCTGTTTTCCTCGCTCTTTGTCCTGACACTGCTGCGCGACGCGGCACTGCTGGCTGGTCTGGCACTGCTGGCCGTGGCGCCGGCGGCGTTTTCGCTCGATGCCGCGGCGCGGGTCTCGGCCGCTGCAGTTCCCGTGGCCGGGCTGTTCATGAGCCTGGTCGGATTTTTCAATGCCAGACGCACGGCCGCCGTGGTGCAAGTGAACGTGCCGATCAGAGGCCTGCCACCTGCGCTGCACGGCTTTGCGATCGCGCAGATCAGCGATATCCATGTCGGCCCCACCATCAAGCATGGCTACCTGCAGGCGATCGTGCGTGCGGTCAACACGCTGGAGGTGGACATGGTGGCGGTGACGGGCGACCTGGTTGACGGCACGGTGGCCGAACTGGCGCACCATGTGGCGCCGCTGGCCGGGCTCACGTCTACCCACGGCACCTACTTTGTCACTGGCAACCACGAGTACTACTCGGGCGCCCATGCGTGGATTCATGAACTGCAGCGTCTGGGGATTCGCGTCCTGATGAATGAACATGTGGTGCTGCAGCATGGACAGGCGGCTGCGCAGCAGGCGCTGGTGCTGGCCGGCGTGGCCGACTACAGCGCCGGGCATTTCGATGCCAGCCACCGCAGCGATCCGCACGCCGCCATCGCCGGCGCGCCTGCCCATGCACCGGTGCGGGTGTTGCTGGCGCATCAGCCGCGCAGCGCGCACGAGGCAGAAAAAGCGGGCTTTGACCTGCAGCTGTCGGGCCATACCCACGGCGGTCAATTCTGGCCCTGGAATTTTTTCGTGCGGTTCCAACAGCCTTTCACCGCCGGTTTGCACCGGCTGGAAAAGCTCTGGATCTACACCAGCCGCGGCACCGGCTACTGGGGGCCGCCCAAACGTTTTGGCGCGCCTTCGGAAATCACACACCTGCGGCTGATTCCTGTGTGAGACCTGCCGGCGGGGCTGATCAGTAGCGGCTGGCGGTCAGGCGCCCCAGCACAAAACCGGCCAGCACGGCAAAACCGACGGCCTGCAGCGGATGGTCCTTGATGTAGGCTTTGGAATGGTCGACGGCCTGCAGAGGCGCGTCAGTCAGGCGGTGCGCCTGGTCGCTGAACTTGCCGGCCACAGAGTTGGCGCCGCTGGCCAGTTTGTCCACCGTCTCATGGGCTGCGCTTGCGGCCCGGTCCACGGTGTTGCGGGCAGGTTCGGCCACCTTGTCAATCGTGTGGTGAAGCGTGCTGCCGGCCTGGTCCACACCACGCATCAGTGCGCTTTCGCTCGAGGAGATGACGGAACCGGTATGGGCGCTGGCGGTGGATTTTTCCATGGTGAAGTCCTTTGGTGAATGCGATGCGAATCAGAAAATTCTGCGTGTCCCCAAGTCATGGCGGGGCATGGTTTGGGGCGCACAGTGCACTTTCCCGCATGCAGCGCCCGCACGGTGTGCGGAGGGGGAGGCGCCTGCTGTAGGACAAGGGAGCCAGTGAGGCTGGCCCGCGCTGTCCGGGGTCCGCTGACGGGCGAGTCAGTCGAACAGGCCGGGCGTGCCGCGCATGGCGCCTTCGATGAGCAGCAGCCTGAGCTTGGTGCGTATGCCGCCGCTGGCTGAAAATCCGCCCGGCTTGTCACCAGCTGCCAGCACGCGGTGGCAAGGCACCACGGGTGCAAACGGGTTGCGCCCCAGTGCCTGGCCCACCGCCCGCGCCGCGCCGGGCTCGCCCAGGCGGGCGGCCACCTCGCCGTAGGTCAGGGTCTGGCCGGGGCCGATGCTGCGCGCCACCGCATACACACGCTGGTGAAATTCGGGCACGCCGCGCAGGTCGAGCACCAGCGTGCGGAAGTCGTGCGCCTGCCCGCGCAGCATCGCCACCACGCCGTCGATGGCGGCCTGCACAGCCGCGGGCGGCCCGAGCTCCTGCGCGTCGGGAAAACGTTCGCGCATGCGCTCGCGGGTCTGCGGCGCCCCGCCTTCGGGCAGCTGCACACCCCGGATGCCGGCCTCGCCCCAGGCGATGCCACAGCAGCCGATGGCGGTGTCAAACAAGGCGAAAAAGGGCGTGTCGATGGCGGTGCGCATGGAAGCGGTCATCGTAATACAGGCTTGTGGCTCCGGCGACTACGGTGGCTCCGGTGGGCGCCTGCCGGCTGGACAGCGCTATTCAATTCATAGCATCTTGCGCACTACCAGCAAGGGCCAACGCCAAAAAACATGCCTGAACACCAGCCCCGGCCGCTTCGTCCATTCGTCGCCCTGTCGGCTTGCGCTGACAGGCGAACAGGGTTTTTCGAAAACGCCGGCCGATGCAAACGGCGCACCATGGAGGCCCCATCACCACTACCCAGCGGAGCACATGATGCACTCATCACTCACCCGCGGCAGCGGTCGCCGCACCCAGGACAGCCCGGAGGAAGCCAGCGGGCAGGACGACGACACCGACGACCTGCCGCTGACCCCGGACGAAGACATGCCGGTGATTCCGGACGACGAACGCGTGATCGACGTGCCGTCCTGAACCCGGTAACGCCGTGGTTCAGCCCACGTCGCGCTTGAGGCGGATTTCCTCGAGCTTGACGGAACCGATCAACACCGTCTTGAGCGAGGTCATCTCGCGTTTGAAGCCGGCCCGCTCGTGAAAGCGCAGCGCACGCTCGTTGCGCACCGGCACCCAGAGGGTGACCTTGGTGCAGCCCTCTTCCTTGAGGCCGTCGTTGGCCGCATCCCAGAGGAGCACACCGACACCCTTGTCCCAGTGCGCCGGGTCCACATAAATGGCCCAGATCTCACCGCAGGTGGAGGGTGTGCCCTTGTCGCGCGAGCGGTCGAAACCGACAAAGCCGACGATGCGCTCGCCGTCGGTGGCCACATGCACCTGCGGCTCCATGTATTCGATGGCGTCGCGCCAGAACTGCTGGCGCTTGTCCACCGCCAGGGTGCCGAGCTGGTCATCGGGTACCAGGCCCTTGTAGGCGGCGCGCGAAGAGGCGTCGTTGATTTCGGCGATGGCTTTGGCATCACGCACGGTGGCGGGGCGGACTTGGTAGCTGGACATGAAAAAAGACGCGCAGACGAATCGTTGTTGGGGGACCCGGATTGTCGCAGCAAATGCTTCTGCGCCCCCTGCTGCGCTCAAACGGCGGTCAAGCCACCATCGACCGTGTGGGCATGCCCAGTGACAAAAGAGGCCGCGTCCGAGCTGAGCCACAGCACCACGGCCGCCACCTCGTCAACTTCGCCCAGGCGACCGACCGGGTGCATCTGCGCGGCGGCCACACCGATCTTCGGGTCGGACGCGACAGCGCGCTCGTACATGGCGGTGCGAATCACGCCCGGACACACCGCGTTGACACGGATGCCCTTGCGTGCGTATTCGATCGCCGCCGATTTCGTCAGGCCCAGCACGGCATGTTTGCTGGCGCTGTAGGCCGCCATCTTGGGTGCGCCGACCAGGCCGGCCACCGAGGCGGTGTTGACGATGGCGCCGCTGCCCTGATGCTGCATCTGCGTGAGCTGGTACTTCAGGCACAGCCACACGCCCTTGACGTTGATGCCCATGATGCGGTCGAAGGTGGCTTCGCTGCAGTCGGCCAGACGCAGGTGTTCTTCCTCGATGCCGGCATTGTTGAAGGCGCAGTCGAGCCGGCCATAAGCGGCCACCGTGTGGGCCACCATGGCCTGCACCTGGTCCACCTGCGTCACGTCGGTGCGGACAAAACTCGCCTCACCGCCCGCGGCCTGCACCAGCGCCGCCGTCTCCCGGCCGGCATCGGCGGCGATGTCGGCGACGACAACACGGGCGCCCGCCCGCGCAAACGCCAGCGCGGTCGCGCGCCCTATCCCGCCGCCGCCGCCCGTGACGAGGGCGACCCTGTCCTTGAATGATGTTTGCACCTGAGGGTTCCTTGAACGACAAAAGTTGAGCGACAAAAGGAAAATCATACGGACCGCCTCGCCGGAACCTGTCCCGTCTGGGACCGGCCGTCGCGTGCGCGGCAGCGCCTAAACTGGCGCCATGCCCGCCACCCCCAACAACAACGCCGTTTTTCAGGCTCGGCTGGAATCCGTCGGCCCGCCCTTCGCGGCGCCCGCCTCGCAGCCGCTGCTGCAGTCGGCGCTGCAGGCCGGCATCAGGCTTGAAAGTTCCTGCCGCAACGGCACCTGCCGCAGCTGCATCTGCCGCCTGGCCAGCGGCCGGGTGGTCTACCGCATCGAGTGGCCGGGCCTGAGTGCCGAAGAAAAAGCCGAAGGCTACATCCTGCCCTGCGTCGCCTACCCGGTGTCCGACCTGGTGATCACGCTGCCGGTCTGAACGTCGATCAAAAAAAAGAACGAAATCAGCCTCCAACCCAGCAGGGGCAAGCGCAAGCAGCTATGCTTTTAATAGCAATTTAAAGCCGGCCACCGCAGGCTGCGCCCCACATCGTTTTGTCACACCGCTGTGTCAGGATGGAGACATGGACTTTCTGCGCCCGCCTGCCGGCGGTTTTGACCTCTCCCGTCTGGCGGCCACCCCCGACGGCGGCGCCACCTTTGCCGAACACGAAGAGCTCAAGGCCATCCTGCTGGCCGGCAGCACACATTTCGACATCCAGGCGGTCGGCGAGATAAGCACCCGCGGCCCGTCTTTCGCGCTGTACACCGCCAGCATCGGTTCGCGCGACCCGCGGGCACCGGCCGTCGGTTTTTTCGGCGGCATCCACGGTCTCGAGCGCATCGGCACCCAGCTGATCCTGGCCTGGATGCGGGCCCTGCTGTTTCGCCTTGAATGGGACGAACTGCTGCACCAGCAACTGCAGAAGGTGCGGCTGGTGTTCATGCCCATCGTCAACCCGGGCGGCATGTGGGCGCACAAACGCGCCAACCCGCGCGGCGTGGACCTGATGCGCAACGCACCGCAACGGGCCGAAAGCCCGGTGCCCTTTCTGGCGGGCGGGCAGACCTTCGGCCCGGGGCTGCCCTGGTACTGCGGCCGGCCCGGCGCGCCCATGGAAACCGAAAGCGCCGCCCTGCTGCAGGTGGTGCGTGAGCAACTGGCCAGCCGCCCCTTCAGCCTGGCGCTGGACTGCCATTCGGGGTACGGCTTTGACGACAGCCTCTGGTTTCCCTATGCCAAAACGCGCCGGCTGATGGCGCACCTGCCCGAGATGTTCGCGCTCAAGACCATGCTCGAGCAATCGCACCCGCACCATGACTACAGCTTCGAGCCGCAAAGCAACCAGTACCTGCTGCACGGCGACCTCTGGGACCATGCCTATGACCAGGCGCCGGCCGGCCACGTTTTTCTGCCGATGACGCTGGAGCTCGGCTCCTGGCTGTGGATACGCAAGAACCCGCGGCAGCTGTTCTCGCGCCACGGCATGTTCAACCCGATCAAGGCGCATCGGGTCAAGCGGGTGCTGCGCCGCCATGCGGACCTGCTGGACTTCCTGACCCGCGCCGCCTACGCCGCACCGGGCTGGCTGCCCGCGGGCGAGCGGCGTGCCCAGCTCGGCCAACTGGCGGTCGCGCACTGGCGCCCGCAGCGGGTGTCATGACCTGGGTCCTGCTGCGCGGCCTGACCCGCGAGGCCAGGCACTGGGGTGCCTTGCCGGAGCGACTGGCCGGCCTGCCGGGTGCCGGCCAGGTCGTGACGCTGGACCTGCCGGGCAATGGTGTGTTTCACCGCCAGGTGTCGCCGGCCTCGGTGCGCGGCATCATGGCGCTGGCACGCCGCCAGTTGCAGGCGCAGGGCGTGGCGCCGCCCTGGCACCTGCTGGCGATGTCGCTGGGCGGCATGGTGGCGACCGACTGGGCGCAGCAGCATCCGCAAGAGGTCAGCCGATTGGTCCTCATCAACACCAGCATGCGACCCTTCAGCCACGTGACCGAACGGTTGCGCCCCGCCAACTGGCCGGCACTGGCGCTGCTGGCCGTGCGCTGGCACAACGCGGGCCCCACCGAACGCACCATCCACCGGCTGACCTGCAACAACACCTCCTCGCGCGAGGCCGATCTCGCGGCATGGGTCCAGATTCGCCAGACAGCCCCGGTGAGCCCCGCCAACGCAGGGCGACAGCTGCTGGCCGCCGCGCAGTTTTCGTGCGCCCCCCAGGCGCCCACCTGTCCCACGCTGGTGTTGTCGTCGACGGCGGACCGGCTGGTGAACCCGCGCTGCTCACAGCGGGTGGCCCGGGCCTGGCAGGCTGCCCACCACAGCCACCCCTGGGCCGGCCACGACCTGCCGCACGATGACGCCGGCTGGGTTGGGGAGTGCATCCGCCACTGGCTGGCCGAATCATGAATTTGCTCTATTTTTAATAGCTGTCCGCGCTTCCCTGACAAGCGCTGCGGCCAGTATCGCCGTCAAATTGCAGTGCAGTCGCACGGGGTCTTGCGGGCGCCGCCCAGCAGGCTCCGGACAAGTCAGGGAAAATTCAGCTTTGCCTGCCAAGCTCAGCATTCCCATGAAAACGCCCATTGTTCAGTCCCAGGAGGCCGCGGCAGCCGCTGTCGGGTCGGTGCACGTCGCGCCCACGCGCGACAAGCGCATCTGGGCACTGGCGCTGGGCACGGCGGCGGTCTGGTACCTGGACCCGGCCCTGGCAGAGATGGCCGAACTGGTGGGCGGCATTGCCTGCGCTTCCAACAAGTCGCAGGTCAAGGACGCGATCTCGAGCATGCGCCTCAAGGCCGGCGCCATGCGCAAGCAGGTCGGCCCGCTGCCGGCCAGCGCCCTGGCCAAGGTGGTCAGGCGCACCGAAGCGGCCAGCGGCGCGGTGCTCGACAAGGGCGCTCGCATGAACGAGCTGCAGGCGAGCTGGGACCAATTTCTCGCCTGCCTGCGCTCCAGCCCGAAACGCTAGGCGCGCGGCCCGGCATACGGGCTTTGCCGGCGGGCCAGCACGCCCAGCGTCTGCACCGCGTCCTCCAGGCGCGCATCCCAGGGATGGCCGCCATTGAGCCGCAGGCAATGGCGGAAATCGCGGCGCGCTGAAAAAATCGGCCCCGGCGCCACACTGATGCCACGTGCCAGCGCTGCCTCGTGCAGGGCCAGCGCATCAAAACCCGCGTCAAACGCCACCCAGACAAAATAGCCGCCCGCCGGCCGCCCCACCCGCACACCGGGCGGGAAATGCCGCGCGATCGCCGCCAGCAAGCTGGCCAGCCGGGCCTCCATCACATGACGCAGCTTGCGCAGGTGCTTGTCGTAACCGCCGTGCTGCAGGTAGTCGGCCAGCGCCAGTTGCGCCGGCAGGCTGGCCGACAGGGTGGTCATGAGCTGGAGCCCGGCAATACGCTCGCCGAAACGTCCGGGCGAGACCCAGCCCACGCGGTAGCCCGGCGCCAGCGTCTTGCTGAAGGAGCTGCAGTGCATCACCAGGCCCTCACGGTCAAAGGCCTTGGCCGGCCACGGCGCGCGCTCGCCGAAATACAGCTCGCCGTAGACATCGTCCTCGATCAGCGGAATGCCCCGCCCGGCGAGCAAGGCCACCAGCGCCTGTTTTTTCTCGCGGGGCAAGCTGGTGCCGGTCGGGTTCTGGAACGAGGTCATGAACCAGCAGGCTTTCACCGGGTGCCGCTCCAGCGCCCTGGCCAGCGCGGCCAGGTCCAGCCCGTCCTGCGGGTGCACCGGTATTTCCAGCGCTTTCATCTTCAGCCGTTCCAGCGCCTGCAGGCTGGCGTAAAACCCGGGCGACTCGATCGCCACCAGATCGCCCGGCTGCGCGACCGCTGACAGGCACAGATTCAAGGCCTCGAGCGCACCGCTGGTGATGACCAGCTCGTCCATCGGTTGCGCCATGCCCATTGCCAGGTAACGCAGCGCAATCTGCTGGCGCAGCGCGGGGTGCCCTTGCGCCAGATGCGCCACCATCTCCCGCCCGTGCAGGCGCGGTGCCACCCGCGCCAGCGACTTGCCCAGGCGCTGCAGCGGAAACAGGTCCGGGCTGGGAAAGGCCGAGCCCAGCGGCACGATGTCGGTATCCTGCACCGCGTCCAGTACCGAAAACACCAGCTCGCTGATGTGCAGCCGCGACGACACCAGCGCCGATGTCCTTTTTTCACGGCCCGACAGCGCGGCGGGCGGCGGCAGTTGCGCCGGCGGGCCGATCACGTAATAACCCGATCGCGGGCGAGCCCGAACCAGACCCTTTTCTTCCAGCCGGTAGTAGGCCTTGAAGGCGGTGGACGCGCTCAGGCCGTGCTGTACGGTGATGGTCCGGATCGAGGGCAAACGTGCGCCCGGCGCCAGACGCCCGTTGCGGATGTCCGTCGCCAGCAGTTCGACCAGTTGTTCGTAACGCTTCATGGCTTGTCCGCTCCTGGTTCCGGCACGGCCCGGGGGCCGAATCTGATATTGTAATTTTTCCAGTTTTTCCATCTGATATGGTTTTTTGCACGGCATCTGAGTCTTACGTCCGGCGGCGCCATGGCTCATGATGCGAGCATGTCAACAACTTCTTCAGCGACTTTCCCCTGGTTGCACCGGCTGGCGGCCGCCACCCTGGCCGGCTCCGTCCTCGCCCTCGCTCCAGCGCTGGCCGCCGCACCTTTTGAAGACACCATCGCCCAACGCACCATGGCCTGTACCGCCTGCCACGGCGCCCAGGGTCGCGCCGGCCCCGACGGCTACTACCCGCGCCTGGCCGGCAAACCCGCCGGTTACCTGTACAACCAGTTGCTCAACTTCCGCGACGGCCGGCGCCACTACGCGCTGATGACACAGCTCGTCGATCCGCTGTCCGACGACTACCTGATGGAAATTGCGCGCTACTTCTCGGCGCTGGAGCTGCCCTACCCACCCCCGGCCGCACCCGCTGCTGCACCCGGGGTGCTGCAACGCGGACAGGCGCTGGTTTTGCAGGGTGACCCCGGCCAGCGCCTGCCGGCCTGCGTGTCCTGCCACGGTCAGGCCATGACCGGGGTCACCCCCCACGTCCCGGGCCTGCTGGGGCTGCCGCGCGACTACCTGAACGCGCAGCTCGGCGCCTGGCGTACCGGACAGCGGCGCGCCCACGCGCCGGACTGCATGGCCAACATCGTCCGGCAGATGAGCGACGCAGACATCCATGCGGCCACCAGCTGGCTGGCTGCCCAGCCCCTGCCGGCCAGCAGCAAACCAGCAGCAGCGGCCCCGCCAGTCGCGCCCGGCAGCCTTGTGGTGCCGGCCTGCGGCAGCGCCGCTGCTCCCCGGGGCACCCGGCCATGAACAGGCTGACCACCTGGATCCTCGGCAGCGCGGCGACGGCGCTGGCACTGGCCGCCCTCGTCTGGCAACTCAATGTGCGGGACGAAGCCGATGTCACCACCCCGGTGGCCACTGCAGCCGCCCTGCCGGCGCGCATAGAACGTGGCGCCTACCTCGCACGCGCTGGCAACTGCATGAGCTGCCACACCACCCGCGGCGGCACGCCCTACGCCGGCGGCCGCGGCATAGCCACGCCCTTCGGCACAGTTTTCTCAAGCAACCTGACACCCGACCCCGGCACCGGCATCGGCCAGTGGACGCCCACCCATTTCTGGCGTGCCATGCACAACGGCCGCTCCCGTGACGGCCGCCTGCTCTACCCGGCCTTCCCCTACACCAACTACACCGAAGTCACACGGGAAGACTCGGACGCGCTCTACGCCTACCTGCACAGCCTGCCCCCCGCCGTCCAGCCCAACACACCCCATACCCTGCGCTGGCCCTTCAGCACACAGGCCGCGCTGGCGGTGTGGCGTGCCCTGTATTTCAGCCCCGGGCATTACGAGCCGGAAACGAACCAGACGGCCGAGTGGAACCGAGGCGCCTACCTGGTGCGTGGCCTGGGCCACTGCAGCGCCTGCCACAGCACGCGCAATGCGCTGGGGGCTACCAACACCCCGCTGGACCTGGCTGGCGGCCTGATCCCGATGCAGAACTGGTACGCACCCTCGCTGACCTCGGCCTCGGAGGCCGGCGTGGCAGCCTGGTCGCCGCAGGACATTGCGGCCCTGCTCAAGACCGGTGTGTCGCCGCGCGGCTCGGTGCTCGGGCCCATGGCCGAGGTGGTGCTGCACAGCACCCAGCACCTGAGCGATCCCGACCTGACGGCGATGGCCGTGTTCCTCAAATCGCTGCCGCCCGCGCCGGCGGTCCACGCTTCCACCGCGGCGCCTGGCCCGACCACGGCCGCCGGCGCCAAGCTCTACGAGCAGCATTGCGCGCAGTGCCACGGCGACCAGGGGCAAGGCGTGCCCGGCGCCTACCCGCCGCTGGCCGGCAACCGCGCCGTGACCATGGCCTCCACCGCCAATCTCGTGCAGATCGTGCTCAATGGCGGATATGCCCCGGCAACGGCCGGCAACCCGCGCCCCTTCGGCATGCCGCCGTTTGTGCTGGTGCTCGACGACACCGAGCTGGCCACGCTGCTGACTTACCTGCGCAGCGCCTGGGGCCACCAGGCAAGCGCGGTGACGCCTACCGAGATCCATCGCATGCGGGGGGAGAATCAGCGGTGAATGTTGGCTGCCTTTTTTGCTTGCTCGATCTGGAGTGGTGCCTCCAGCAAGCCGGGGGTTGCCCGGCGGCAACTCACTTTTCTTTTGCGTCGCCAAAAGAAAAGTAAGCAAAAGAAAAGGCGACCCTGCTGTCTGCGTCCCTCCGCTTCGCTGCGGGCAACCTGCGGTGCTCGGTCCAGCCGGGGTCGAGCTCGAACTCGCCTTCGGCTCAGACAATCG
>NZ_JAQSDA010000025.1 GCF_029945685.1 Polaromonas sp.
CGCAGGGGACCCGGACCATCGGGTCGCCTTTTCTTTGGTGACTTTCTTTTGGCGACGCAAAAGAAAGTTACTTGCTGCCGGGCAACCCCCGGCATGCCTCGCCAACCGAATGCTTTCAAAATCAATACCGCGGCTGTAACGAGCCGGGGTTCGAGGGGACACCCATGACTCCACAAACAAGACCCCTCGACGGCATCACCGTCATCTCCCTCGAACACGCCATCGCCGCGCCGTTCTGCACCCGCCAGCTCGCCGACCTGGGCGCCCGCGTGATCAAGGTTGAACGCCCCGGCGCCGGCGACTTCGCGCGGGCCTACGACCAGCGAGTCGATGGCATGGCCTCGCATTTTGTCTGGGTGAACCGCTCCAAGGAAAGCCTGACGCTGGACCTGAAGCAACCCGCCGCACTGGCTGTGCTCAAACAGCTGCTGGAAACCGCCGACGTGCTGGTGCAGAACCTCGCGCCGGGTGCGGCCGCGCGCATGGGCCTGGGCTATGACGATCTCCGCGTCGCCAACCCGAAAATGATCGTCTGCGACATCTCCGGCTATGGTGACGACGGCCCTTACCGCGACAAGAAGGCCTACGACCTGCTGATCCAGAGCGAAGCCGGCTTCCTGTCAGTGACCGGCACACCCGACGAGCCCTGCAAGGCGGGCAACTCGGTGGCCGACATTGCCGCCGGCATGTATGCCTACAGCAGCATCCTGGCCGCGCTGCTACAACGCGGCAAGACCGGCCAGGGCTCGCACATCGACGTCTCCATGCTCGAGTCGCTGGCCGAGTGGATGGGCTACCCCATGTATTACGCCTACGCCGGTGCCACACCGCCGCCGCGCAGCGCGGCATCCCACGCGACCATTTATCCCTACGGCCCGTTTGTGGCTGGTGACGGCGGCACCGTCATGCTCGGGCTGCAAAACGAACGCGAATGGGTGGTTTTCTGCAAGCTCGTGTTGCAGCAGCCTGCGCTGGCGACCGATCCGCGTTTTGACAGCAACGCGCGGCGCAACGAACACCGCGATGCGCTCAAGGCCATCATCCTTGCGGTCTTTGCAGGCATGAGCACCGCCGAGGTGACCACCCGGCTCGACGGGGCGCAGATTGCCAACGCCCGCATGAACAGCATGGCCGAACTCTGGGCGCATCCGCAGCTGAAGGCGCGCGACCGCTGGCGCCAGGTGGCTTCACCGGTTGGCGACATTCCCGCCTTGCTGCCGCCGGGCCGCATCAACAGCTTCGACTACCGCATGGACCCCATCCCCGCCGTCGGCCAGCACACCCGCGCCATCCTGCGCGAGCTGGGGCAGGACGATGACGCCGTTGCCGCGCTGCAGCAGACAGATGCTATTTAATTGATAGCTGCTTGCGCTTTACCCATAAGGGCCGGCGCCTGATTTTATTAAAAATACGGACTCACCATGAGCAACACCCCCACCGCCCAACTCGCCGCTTTCGCCGCTGGCCTGACTTTCGACGCCATTCCTGCGACCGTCGTGCGCAAGGCCGAAGACCTGCTGGTGGACTGGTTTGGCTCGGCCATTGCAGGCAAGGGCTCGCGCCCGGTGGAAACCATCACCCGTTTTGCCGCCAGCATGGGGCCGACCGGCGGCGAGGCCGAAGTGCTGATCAACCGCAGCCGGACCAGCGCCTACTTTGCCGCCATGGCCAACGCCGCCGCCTCGCATGTCGCCGAGCAGGACGACGTGCACAACGGTTCGGTGTTCCACCCCGCCACGGTGGTGTTTCCGGTGGCGCTGGCGATGGCGCAGACGTTCGGTAGCAGCGGACGGCAGATGCTCACCGCCGCCGTCGCCGGTTACGAGGTGGGCATCCGTGTCGGCGAATTTCTGGGTCGCTCGCACTACAAGGTGTTTCACACCACCGGCACGGCAGGCACCCTGGCCGCGGCCGCCACGGCGGGAAGCCTGCTGGGCCTGAGTCCGGCGCAGATGCAGCATGCCTTCGGCTCGGCCGGCACACAGTCGGCCGGGCTCTGGGAGTTTTTGCGCACGGCCGCCGACTCCAAACAGCTGCACACCGCGCACGCTGCCGCCGCCGGCCTGATGTCGGCCTGCCTCGCATTGGACGGTTTTACTGGCGCGGCCCAGATCCTCGAAGGACCGCAAGGCATGGCCGCCGGCATGTCCAGCGACGCCGATCCCGCCAGGCTGACCGCCGGCCTGGGCGCTCGCTGGGCCACCGCAGAGACCTCGTTCAAGTACCACGCGTCCTGCCGCCACACCCACCCGGCGGCAGATGCGCTGCTGCAGGTCATGCAGGCGCACCAGCTGGCGCCCGCCGACATCGCCAGTGTGGTCACCCATGTGCACCAGGGCGCCATCGATGTGCTGGGCCCGGTGCTGGACCCGGCCACGGTGCACCAGAGCAAGTTCTCCATGGGCACGGTGCTGGCGCTGGTCGCACGTTTCGGCCACGCCGGTCTGGTCGAGTTCGACAGACATTTCCGCGAAGACGCCACCACGGTCCTGCGTGACCGGGTCACGATGTTGCTGGACGCCGAAGTGGACGCGGCCTATCCGCAGCGCTGGATTGGCAAGGTCACTGTCACCACGCTAGATGGCCGCGTGCTGCAAGGCAGGGTGGACGAACCCAAGGGCGACCCCGGGAACACCCTGAGCCGTGAAGAGATCACCGCCAAAGCCCTGCGGCTGGCCGCCTTCAGCGGCGGCGCAACGCCGGGCGATATGCGGTCGGCGGTCGATGCCCTGTGGCAGGTTGCGTCATGGCCGCGTGTGGGCCCGCTGCTCGAAGGCAAGGCATGATCGAGTCCGCCAGCCAGCCATTGGCGCTGGCCCGCTCCTTTCTGTTCGTGCCGGCCACCCGGCCCGAGCGCTTTGCCAAGGCGCTGGCCTCGGGGGCGGACGCCGTCATCATCGACCTCGAAGACGCGGTGGCCCCCGGCGAAAAGGTGCAGGCGCGGCAAGGGTTGGCGCAGGCCTGGCCGGGCCTTGCAGCGCAAGGGCGCGCGCGCGTGATGGTGCGTGTCAATGCGGGAAACACCACCTGGCACGGCGACGACCTGAACCTGCTGGGCGCGCTGGTTGGGTCGGGTGTAGCCGGTGTGGTGCTGCCCAAGGCGGAACATGCAGCCCAGCTCTCGCACGTGGCGGCGGTACTCGGCCCGGCGTGTGCGCTGGTTCCGTTGATCGAATCAGTCGCCGGTCTCGATGCCGCCGATACCCTCGCGCGTTGCCCCCAGGTGCTGCGGCTGGCCTTTGGCAACATCGACTTCCAGGCCGACGCCGGCCTGGCCTGCGGTCCGGACGAGGCTGAGCTGACGGCGGTGCGTCTTGCCTTGCTGCTGGCCACGCGCCGCGCGCAGCTGCCCTCGCCGATCGACGGGGTGAGCGCCGACACGCAGGACGCGGCTCAGCTTGCGCACGATCTGCTGCGCAGCCGCCGCGGCGGCTTCGGTGCCAAGCTGTGTATTCATCCCTCGCAGGTGGCGGCGGTCAATGCGGCCTTCACCCCCAGTCCGTCCGACATCGACTGGGCGCGGCGCGTGCTGGCTGCCAGCGAGGCCGCAGGCGGTGGTGTGGTCAGCCTGGATGGCCGCATGGTGGACATGCCGGTGCTGCTGCTGGCGCAGCGCACATTGGCCCGTGCAGGCCATGGGCACTGAAGTGCGGAACATGCCTGAGAAGGGTTTGTCCGAATGTTTTCCGGAGCCATTCGCCGCAAGATGGAGCCCTTACCCCCATCTGCGACAAGATGGCATTTCCCCAGAGGGGAGATCCGGCCCGACCCTGCTGCAAAACCATGCCCGGGCATCGGTTTGTACGTATGGCGATTGAGCGCTGACAAGTCTATATTCCCACACAGACGGATGCCCAATTCGCACTCTTTTTTTAACCAGGAGACATCATGAAAACCATCCATCGTTTGCGCCGCACCCTTCTTGCCACGGCCCTTGCTGCCGGTGCGCTGGCTCTGCCGTTCGCCGCTTCGGCCCAGGCGCCCATCGTCATCAAGTTCAGCCACGTGGTGGCCGAGCAGACGCCCAAGGGGCAGGGCGCGCTGAAGTTCAAGGAGCTCGCCGAGAAAAAACTCCCCGGCAAGGTCCAGGTGCAGGTGTTCCCCAGCTCGCAGCTGTTCGGTGATGCCAAGGAACTCGAGGCGCTGCTGCTCGGCGACGTGCAGTTCATCGCGCCTTCGCTGTCCAAGTTTGACCGCTACACCAAGAAGATCCAGGTCTTCGACCTGCCTTTCCTGTTTGACGACATCGAGGCAGTGGACCGCTTCCAGTCCGGCCCGCAGGGCAAGGCCTTGCTGGAGGCCATGAAGGGTCGTGGCCTGCTCGGCCTGGGCTACTGGCACAACGGCATGAAGCAGTTGTCCACCAACAAGGACAAGCTGGTTCGCCCTGACGATGTCAAGGGCCTGAAGTTCCGCATCCAGGCGTCCGACGTGCTCGAAGCGCAGTTCCGTGCGCTCGGTGCCAACCCGCAGAAGATGGCTTTCGCCGAGGTCTACCAGGCCCTGCAGACCGGCGTGGTCGATGGCCAGGAAAACACCTGGTCCAACATCTACTCGCAGAAGTTCCATGAAGTGCAGAAGACCATTGCCGAAACCAACCACGGCGTGATCGACTACATGGTTGTGACCAATGTCAAATGGTGGGACGGCCTGCCGGCTGACGTGCGCAAGGGCCTGACCGAAGCCATGACCGAAGCCACCGCGTACGCCAACAAGCTGGCGCTGGACATCAATGAAGCCGACCGCAAAAAGATTGCCGACGCGGGCAAGGCCAAGATCCAGAAGCTGTCCAAGGACGACGTGGCTGCCTGGCGCAAGTCCATGGAGCCGGTGTGGAAGAAGTTCGAAGGCGACATCGGGCGTGACCTGATCGACGGTGCCCTGAAGTCCAACAAGTAACCACAAGGAAAGGGCCCGCCAGGCGGGCCCTTTGTACATCTATGCGCTGGCTGGAACATTTGGAGGAGGGTCTGATCACCTTCCTGATGGCGGCAATGACCCTGGTCACCTTCATGCAGGTGATTGCACGTTACGTTTTCAACTACAGCTTTGTCTGGGCGCTGGAACTCACCGGCGTCATGTTTGCGTGGCTGATCTTTGTGGGCATGTCTTACGGCGTGCGTGTCGGTGCCCACATCGGCGTCGATGCGGCGGTCAAGTTGCTGGGCAAACGCCCGGCCCGCGTGGTCGAGTCGATTGCCGCCTCGCTTTGCATCGCGTACGCCCTGATCGTGGCTTTCGGAAGCTACCAGTATGTCTACAAAATTTACAGTGTCGGCATCCTGATGCAGGACATTCCCATCCAGACCTGGATACCCCGCATCATCCTGCCACTGGGTTTCCTGCTGCTGGCCTTCCGCTTTGCGCAGGTGCTGTGGCGGCTGGCCACCGGCCAGGAAGTGCACCTGCTCGGTGACGAAGCCAAGGATGCGCTCAAGCTTCAGGAAGAACCGGCCGTCGGCGAGGTGCGTTCATGACCATTGCCACACTGTTTATCCTGCTGCTGGTCTTCATGGCACTGGGCATGCCGATCGCGGTGGCGCTCGGCCTGTCGTCCCTCCTGACCATTCTGGTATTTGCACAGGACTCTCTGGCCTCACTGACGCTCAAGCTGTTCGAGACCTCCGAGCTGTACACCCTGCTGGCCATTCCGTTTTTCATTCTCGGCGGCAACTTCATGACGACGGGCGGGGTGGCGCGGCGCATGATTCGTTTCGCCAATGCCTGCATCGGGCACTTTCGGGGTGGCCTGGCCATGGCGTCGGTGCTGGCCTGCATGTTGTTCGCCGCAGTGTCGGGCTCCTCGCCAGCCACGGTGGTCGCCGTCGGGGCCATCGTGATTGCCGGCATGGTCAAGGCCGGTTATCCGCAGAATTTTGCAGCGGGGGTCATCTGCAACGCAGGCACGCTCGGCATCCTGATCCCGCCTTCCATCGTGATGGTGGTTTACGGCGCCGCGACCGAGACTTCCGTCGGCAAGCTCTTCATGGCCGGCGTCATACCGGGCCTCCTGCTCGGGCTGATGCTGATGCTGGCCATTTACGTGCGGGCCCGCATGCTGAATTTGCCGCGCCAGCCGCGCGCGCCCCTGGTCGAGATCCTGAAGGCCGGCCGTGACTCGCTCTGGGGCCTGCTGCTGATCGTCATCATTCTGGGTGGTATCTACGGCGGCATCTTCACGCCAACCGAAGCTGCGGCCGTGGCCGCGATCTACGCCTTTTTCATTGCCGTGTTTGTCTACCGCGACATCGGCATGAAAGAGGTGCCCAGGGTGCTGCTGGATTCCGGCAAGGTCACCATCATGCTCATGTTCATCGTGGCCAATGCGCTGCTGTTTGCGCATGTGCTGACGACCGAACGCATTCCGCAGACCATTGCCGAAACCATCATCAGCTGGGGCATGCCGGCCTGGCAGTTCCTCGTGGTGGTCAACATCCTGCTGCTGATTGCCGGCATGTTCATGGAGCCGACCGGCATCATCCTGATCATGGCGCCCATCCTGTTTCCCATTGCCACAAGGCTGGGCATCGATCCCGTTCACCTGGGCATCATCATGGTGGTGAACCTGGAGATAGGCATGGTGACGCCGCCGGTGGGGCTGAACCTGTTTGTCACTGCGGGCATCACCAAAATGTCCATTCTCGGTGTGGCGCGCGCGGCCCTGCCGTGGACGCTGGTGCTGTTGCTGTTCCTGATGATCATCACCTACGTGCCGGCCATCACCCTGTTCCTGCCCAACATGCTGTTCTAGGGCGCGCCCGGCCTGCCGGTGAACCGATGAGCGCCGCCCCCACGGGCGGCGTTTTTCATGGAAGCTTGATATCAAATTGGCCTCCAGCCCAGTCGGGATAAGCGCGAACAGCTATAAAAACAGGAGTAAATCCGCTGGATGTTCTGCCCCGGCCGGGTGCCCGCAACGGCCACCCGGCCTCAGCCCGGCTGCGGCGTCTTCGGCGTGTAGTCGCAATACGGCGCCACCGCGCACTGCCAGCACAGCGGCTTGCGCGCCAGGCACACATAACGCCCGTGCAGGATCAGCCAGTGGTGCGCGTCCACAAGATACTCGGGCGGAATGCGCTTGAGCAGTTTCAGCTCGACTTCCAGTGGCGTCTTGCCCGGCGCCAGCCCGGTGCGGTTTCCCATGCGGAAGATATGCGTGTCCACCGCCATGGTCGCTTCGCCGAACGCCGAGTTGAGCACCACGTTGGCCGTCTTGCGGCCCACGCCGGGCAGGGCCTGCAGTGCCTCGCGGCTGCGCGGCACCTGGCCGCCGTGTTGGTCCACCAGCATGCGGCAGGCATGCATCAGGTGTCTGGCCTTGCTGCGGTACAGCCCGATGGTCTTGATGTAGCCCTCCAGCCCGTCCTGGCCCAGCTCCAGGATCTTCTGCGGCGTGTTGGCCACCGGGAAAAGTTTGCGTGTGGCCTTGTTCACGCTCACGTCGGTGGCCTGGGCGCTCAGCAGCACGGCCGCCAGCAGCTCGAACACGCTGCTGTATTCCAGTTCGGTCACCGGCAGGGGGTTGGCGGCTTTGAGCGTGGCAAAAAAAGGGGCAATGTCGACGGTTTTCATGCCCTGCAGTGTATGGCTTGCCTCGGTGACGCTGGCCCGTGGCGTCCATCCGGCCGGGCAGGCCGGCAGAGCGGGACGTCCTAAGTAAAAACCCTTGGGTGCCTACATATTCCCGAAGGATTGCCGTAATGCAGGGAGTCAGCAGAGAACAAGCTGTCAGGTAGTCAGGTGGGGTGGCTGCGTACAGAAACAGTCAGGAGCAGAGCTCTTGTCGGGACAAGGCAGACGAGGGGGATCTCCTGGTGATGGCCTGCAGCGCACGGGGAAATGGGTTTTACGAGTGGTCCGGCAGCCCGGATTTTTAAGATATCAAGGAAATTTCATCATGAAAAAATTGTTTCAAGGAATCGTGGTCGCCGTGTTGGCGCTGTCATTCAACATGGGTGCCATGGCCACCGCCGACAAGGGGTCGGCCGAAGAAGCCACCGCGCTCGTCAAGAAGGCGGCCGCGTACATGAAAGCCAACGGCAAGGAAAAAGCCTTCGCGGAAATCAACAATCCCAGCGGCCAGTTCAAGGACCGCGATCTGTACATCACCGTTCTGGACATGAGCGGCAAGGTGCTGGCTCATGGCGCGAACGCCAAGCTCATCGACAAGAACCTCATCGAACTCAAGGATGTCGACGGCAAGTATTTCGTCAAGGGTTTTGTCGAAGTTGCCGGCGGCAAGGGCAAGGGCTGGGTCGATTACAAATGGCCCAATCCCATCACCAAGGCCGTGGAACCAAAGTCGTCCTACGTGGAAAAGGTCGACGACATGATCTTCATGGGCGGCATCTACAAGTAAGAACCCACCGGGTCGCATGCCCGGCGCCCTGCCACCGGAGGGCGGCGTCCGGCATGCGGCGGCACCGGCTTTTTTGGTGAATTGACATGGAGAGGAGGGGTTGATCGCAACCGCTCCTTTGGGGTTGCATGCCTGCTTTCCCAGGAATCAACAGTGCGTTAGTTTTGGAGTGATCATGAATTTACGTAGTTTGCGTATCGGGGCGCGTCTTGGAATCGGGTTCGGCATCATCCTGATGATTCTTGTGCTGGTGCTCGTTATCAACACCTGGGTCGGCCTGAAAAACAGGACTGCATTGATCGAGGGGCTGGAGAAAGCCAATGCGAGAAGTGCATTGGCCGTCACCATGCGCAGCGCCCTGCTCGAAGGCGGGATCGCCATACGCAACATCGCCCTCCAGTCAGACGTCGGCGCCATGCAGATGCAGGAGGCGCGGGGCAAGGCCGAGCGCAAGCGTTCCGCGCAGGCACGCGACAAGCTGCTGGCCACCGACCTTTCTGAAACCGAAAAGAAACTCGTGGCAGAGATTGCGCGACTCGACAAGGATATCGAGGCCCCTTTCGCCGAGGCTGTCGCACAGGCCCTGGCGTTCGATCCCGAAGGCGCGGCAAAAATCATTGCTGGCCGCATTGAACCGGCGCACCAGAAAGCGATGACCGAGATCAACAAGATGGTTGAACTGGAGCATGCCAACGTCAACGCAACAATGGAAGAAGCCGTCGCCGCCGGAAAGCAGTTGACGATTCTGCTGTTTGGTCTGGGCCTGGCCGCACTGACCATCGGCGCCGTGCTGGCCTGGGTCTTTACCCGAAGCATCATCCATCCGCTGCGCCAAGCCCTGTTGCTGGCGCAAGCCGTGGCTGGCGGCGACCTGACATCGCGGGTCAAGGTGACCGGCCAGGATGAAGTCAGCGATCTCATGCAGGCCCTGAAAGACATGAACGACAGCCTGGCCAAGGTCGTCGGCAACGTCCGCAGCGGTACCGACACCATAGCGACCGCATCCAGCCAGATCGCCGCCGGCAACCACGACCTGTCCTCGCGCACCGAAGAGCAGGCCAGCTCGCTTGAGGAGACGGCGGCGTCGATGGAAGAGTTGACCAGCACCGTCAAACAGAATGCCGACAACGCCCGCCAGGCCAACCAGCTGGCCGTCACCGCCTCCAGCGTGGCCGTCAAGGGCGGCAGCGTGGTCGCCGAGGTGGTCGGCACCATGGGCGCCATCAATGCTTCTTCCAGAAAGATCGTCGACATCATCGGCGTGATCGACGGCATTGCCTTCCAGACCAACATCCTGGCCCTGAACGCCGCCGTTGAAGCGGCCCGGGCCGGCGAGCAGGGAAGAGGTTTTGCCGTGGTGGCCGCAGAAGTCCGAAACCTGGCCCAGAGAAGTGCGGCAGCGGCCAAGGAAATCAAGACCCTGATCGGCGACTCCGTCGACAAGGTCGAGGAAGGCAGCAAACAGGTGGCCGAGGCCGGCAAGACCATGGACGAGATTGTGGACAGCGTCAAACGCGTGACCGACATCATGGCCGAGATCACGGCGGCCAGCCAGGAGCAGACGGCGGGAATAGAGCAGATCAACCAGGCGATCACGCAGATGGACCAGGTGACGCAGCAAAACGCTGCGCTGGTGGAAGAAGCCGCTGCTGCAGCGTCCTCGCTGCAGGAGCAGGCCAGCGGGCTCAGCCAGGTGGTCAGTGTGTTCAGGCTGGATCAGGAGCAGCTGAACCAGGTGGCGCCACCGCAGCGCGCTGCCTCTGCGAAACCTTCCAACCGGAAAGCCTCGCCCCAACAGCCGCCCAAGGCCAAGCCGGCCATTGCCGGGCCGGCAGGCCAGATGGCAGCAGCCGGGGGCAGCTGGGAAACCTTTTAAGCCATCAGCGCGAGATTCTCCTCCGCAAGGAGTATTTCTTCCTGCGGGGAGACCGGTGGTTGATGGAATATTGACACCGATCAAGTCCCGGTCGGGGTACCGATCGGAAACTATGTATGCATATTGATCAGCCGGTTGGCGAGCAGCGGGCCTTCCAGGGCATGGTCCGGGGGGTCGAGCGCGCTTGACCGGCTTCCAGAAAGAACCATGCCTTCCTCTTCGACCGACCCCCTGGATCCCGGCGGCAGCACACCTGGCGGGGCAGCGGCCCTGCTGGCGGGTTTGCTGGAATCCGCCATGGACGCCATCATCACCGTGGACGAGCAGCAGCGGATCGTCATGTACAACCATGCGGCGGAACAGGTCTTCGGCTGGTCGCGGCAAGAGGTGTTGCTGCAGCCCCTCGAGAAGCTGATGCCCGAGCGTTTTCGCGCGGGTCATGCCCAGAACGTCGAGCGTTTCGGCAACACCGGCGTGACTTCCCGGCGCATGGGCGGGCGCCGGGTCATCCATGGCCTGCGTCGCAATGGCGAGGAGTTTCCCCTCGACGCCTCGATCTCCGTGCTCCAGACAGCCGAGGGCAAGCTTTACACGACCATCGTTCGCGACATCACCGAACTCGACCGTCTTCAGCGGGAGCAGGCCGACAATGACGCCCGCCTGCGCGAAAGCCAGCGCCGCCTGCAGGCGGCGCAGCGCCTTGCACGCATTGGCTACTGGCAGATTGATCTCGACACCAACCTGATGTGGTGGTGCGATCAGGCCTGTGACGTGCTTGGTGTGGAGCGTTCGCTGCTGGACGCTTCCTATGACGGGCTGCTCCGGCTGATCCACCCCGGTGACCGCCAGGCTTTCGCTGCTGCACGTGACGCAGCCGTCCAGGCCGCATCGCCGCTTGATGCCGAGTTCCGGGTGATCACGGGTTCGGGTGGAGAACGCTGGATCCATCTGCTCGGCTGGATCGAAGGTGAGGGCCAGGGGGAGGAATCGCCGGCTCGCCGGCGTACCGGTTTGATCAGGGAGATCTCCAGCCGCAAGCGTTCCGAAGGACTGATTGCCCGCAGTCTTGAACTGCTCAACCGCACCGGAGCGTTGGCCAAGGTGGGCGGCTGGGAGGTGGTGATGGCGTCCACGGCAACCTATTGCTCCGACGAGATTTACCGCATCCATGAGATTGACCCCTCGGCGGCCATCACCCTGGAGGGTCTTCTCGGCTTTTACGCCGCTGAAGCGCAGCCCGCGATTCGCGCCGCGGTAGACGCTGCCCTGCAGCACGGCGCTTCGTGGGACCTGGATCTCCCGCTTCTCACGGCCAAAGGCAGGCGCATCTGGATTCGGACGCAGGGGCAGGCCATCCTGCAGGACGGCACGGTGGTGCGACTTTTTGGCGTGTTGCAGGACATCACTGAAATCAAGGCAGCCGAAGCCGCCTTGCGAGTTTCGAACCACGACCTCGAGGCCTTTTCGTATTCGGTCTCCCATGACCTTCGCTCGCCGCTCAATTCCATCAACGGCTTCAGCCATTTGCTGGCCGGAAAAGTAGCCGGCACCCTGGACGCGCAAGGGGAGCATTACCTGGCGCGCATCCAGGCCGGCACGCAGCAAATGGGGCAATTGATCGACGGTCTGCTTTCGCTCGCCGAGGTCTCACGTGCCTTGCTGGGCGGCGCGCCGGTGGACCTGTCCGTCATGGCTCGCGCCATTCTGGACGATTGGCAGGTACGCGAGCCGGGGCGTCATGTGGTGGTGCAGGTTGAAAAGGGCCTGCAGAGCCGTGGCGACGCCCGGCTCCTGCGGGCGGCGATGGAAAATCTGCTGGAAAATGCCTGGAAGTTCACCTCGAAAAAGGCCCTGGCCGAAATCACTGTCGGCCACAAACCCGGCGCGGACGGTCTGCCGGTGTTTTTTGTCAGCGACAACGGTGCCGGCTTCGACATGGCCTATGTCAACAAGCTGTTTACTCCGTTCCAGCGTTTGCACGGCGTCACGGAGTTTCCCGGCATGGGTATTGGCCTGGCCACCGTCAGCCGCGTGATTGCGCGGCACGGCGGCCGCCTGTGGGCCGAGGCGGCGCCGGAGCGCGGGGCCACTTTTTTCTTTACCCTGCCAGGCAGCGCGGTTGTGGCGAGCGGCGGCACCGACAGCGCCACGCAGACAGGCCCTGGTTGATCTTCAGCGCTGACGGCACCGGGTTACCTGGTACCGAGCCGGCGGCAAAAGCGTGCAGCTTTGGGTTCAGCATGGCGCTGAAAGGCTGCAGGCTGAGAAGGTGCTGGCCCTGGGCAAACATGTCAGCGGACGCGGGCATCGCCCTGCAGGGTTTGCGGCCTGGCCTTGCCGGCCGACAGCAGCCAGCGCAATACCCGCACGCGCGCCGGCCAGGGCACCACCAGCGGCGTGTTGCCGACGGCACGCTGAGCCTGGGACAGCGCGTCCTCCACGCAGGCGTTGTGCAGGTGACGAATTGCCAGTTCCCAGATCAGGGTGGCGCGGCCCTGGGTTTCCATTTCAATGCGGTGCTCCAGCACGCAGTCTTCTGCAGTGGCGCCCAGCACCGTGAAGCTGTGCCAGCCCCTGAAGCCCTCGGGCTCGGTGAACTGGAAGCGAACCGACTCGCCCGGCGTGTAGGCCGTCACAAAGTAGCGAATGGGTCCGTGCCCGCCCGCAGCGCCCACAGCCAGTGGCCGGTCGAGCGTCATGCGCGGCCAATCAGGTGGCCACACGCGGTCGGCCTGCGAGCCCAGCGATGCCATCAGCAGGGCCACCTGCGCCGGCGTGGCTTCCAGCCGCCGCTGGTGGACGTTCACAATGTTCATGCGTCACTCCTTGCGTTGTTGAGCTGCAGCGTGCGCCTGAACAGGTCAAACAGCCGCTCCCAGTGCCGCTCGGCGGCTGACTGGTGGTAAATGCCGGCCCGCCGGGGAAAAACAAAACCGTGCTCGGTGCCCGGGTACCACTCAATGCGGTGGGGCGTGCCGCCGGCGACCAGCGCTTGCTGCAGCGCCTGCACGATCTCGGGCGGTGCCCAGCGGTCGGTTTCGGCGCAGGCAAAGTAGCTTTCGCAGCGGATCATCGGCGCCATCCGGTGCGGGGAGTCGTCGCGCTCGGTCACCAGGTTGGCGCCGTGAATGCAGGCAATGCCGCTGATGCGGTCGGGCAGGGCAGCGGCGGCCGCCATCACGAACGGGCCGCTCATGCAGTAGCCCACCGCGCCCACGCGGCTGGCGTCGGCCTCTGGCTGCGTGTCTACAAAACGCAGCATGGCCTCGGTGTCGCGCACCACCATGGCGTTGGTGAGCGAGTTCATGTGTTCAAACATCACGGCCATCGCCGGCTCTGTGCGTTCGGTCAGCCAGAAATCGCGCGAGCGCCGGTAATACAGGTTGGGCAGTACCACGTAATAGCCGACCGCGGCAATACGCCGCGCCATGTCGTGCAGTTCCTCCCGCTTGCCGGGCGCGTCCATGTAAAACAGCACCACCGGGTGTGGCCCGCCTTCTTCGGGGTACACCACAAAACTGTTCATGGCGCCATCGGCGCCGGAGATGTCAATGTGTTGCTCAATCATGGATGCGCCTCAAACAAAATAAGCCAGCAGCCCCAGGCCATAGAGCACCGTGGCCAGCAAAATGCCGTGAAAAGGAATACTGAACCAGTACACCTTGCCCAGCACCACATAGGCCACCAGCAACAGCAGACCCAGCCCCAGCAGGAAAAATGACTGGAACAGAAACAACGGATGCAGCAGTGCCAGGTAAGCCCATACCGCGCCGAAAAGCATGGCGCCGAAGGAATGGCTGGCGTTAAAACCTGTCCAGGCCCGCCACATCGTCGTCTCGCGGCTGATCACCGGCGAGACCGCCATCATCCTGGCCTTGAGCGCCGGGTCGCGCGGGTCGAATTTCGGCCCCTTGAAGGTAAAAACCAGGTGCATCATGCCCAGCCCGAAAAGGACGGCTGCACTGGCGGCAATGAAGAAGGCAGGTGTGATCATGCCTCCATTCTGCCGCCGCCTTGCCCGGCTGCAAAGCAGGCAGACCCCGCGCGGCACCGTTGCCCGCCCCCAAGCAGGAAGGCGGCGCCCAAATTGGCGACAATGCACAGCAGAAAGAGAGACCACCATGCCCCTGCCATTTGCCGACCGCCTCAACAACGTTGAAACCTCCGCCATCCGCGAACTGTTCAAGCTGCTGGGCAAGCCCGGCATCATCAGCTTTGCCGGCGGCTTTCCCGACAGCGCCATGTTCGACGTGGCCGGCATCCAGGAGGCCGTCAATCTGGCGTTGACGGAAGAGCCCGGGGCCGCGCTGCAATACGGCGCCACCGAAGGCTACACCCCACTGCGCGAACAGCTCGCTGCCTTCATGGGCAGCAAGGACGTGAGCGTGGCTCCCGACGGTCTGATCGTCACCACCGGCAGCCAGCAGGCGCTGGACCTGCTGGGCAAAACCATGATCGACCCCGGCGACAAGGTGATTGTGGAAGGCCCGACCTTTCTGGCCACCATCCAGTGTTTCAGGCTTTACGGTGCCGACCTGGTCAGCGCCCCGGTGGACGCCAACGGCGTGGACACCGACGCGCTGGAAAAACTCATGGCCGAACATAGACCGAAGTTTGTGTATTTGATTCCCACCTTCGGCAACCCCAGCGGCGCCATGCTGAGCCTGGAGCGCCGCAAGAAGGTGCTGGCCCTGGCCGTCAAGTACAACACCCTGATCGTCGAGGACGACCCGTACGGCGACCTCTACTTCAACGAAGCGCCGCCCCCCAGCATCCTGAGCTTGAGCAAAGACGTGCCCGGCAGCCGCGAACTGATCGCCCACTGCGGCAGCATGAGCAAAGTCTTGAGCCCTGGCCTGCGCGTGGGCTGGATGATCGGCCCCGCCGAACTGCTGGCCAAGGCGACCATGTGCAAACAGTTCAGCGACGCCCACACCAGCACCTTTGCCCAGGCGACGGCCGCGCAATACCTGAAAGCCGGCCGCATGCCCGCCACCCTGGCCCGCGTGCGCAAGGTGTACGGCGAACGCGCCGTGGCCATGGGCGCCGCGCTCAAACGTGAACTGGGTGACGCGGTCGAGTTCACGCAACCGCAGGGCGGCCTGTTCTTCTGGGCCCGGCTCACGGGCGCAGGCGGCAAGGCCAAAGACGCCGGCGAGTTTGCGAAGAAGGCGATCGAGCAGGGCGTCGCCTTTGTGCCGGGGGCGCCGTTTTATGCTGGGAATCCGGACATGGCGACCTTCAGGCTTAGTTTCGCTACTGCGGACGTCGCAAAAATCAACGAAGGAATGCAGCGGCTCAAGCAGGCGATTGCGTGATGAAGAAGGCGCTTGCCTTCGCGGCAGTCCTTGTCGCCGCCGCGGCAGCGATGGTGCAGGCTCAGCCGGTGACAGGCGCAAACGACCCTTCCAGTGCGATGCCATCCCTGGCTGCCAACGCCCGACCCGAAAAGCCTTTGTCGCCGGAATATCCGGCGAGGGCCAAACGCCTGGAGCAAGAGGGCCTGGTGATGGTCAGTTTGAGGGTGCTGGCCAGCGGTGTCGTCACCGACGCCCAGGTGCGCTCCAGCTCGGGGTATGTGTTGCTCGACGAAGCGGCGTTGCACTACTTGCGCGACGCGAAGTTTGTTCCGGCGCGGGACCAAAGCGGGGCGCCGGTGGACAGCCTGGTGCAGATTCCAGTGAGCTTCGTGTTGCAGGACTAGAGGCGTTCAGCCGCTGCAATAGAAAAAAAGCCAGCTACGGCGACGTAGCAGGCTTTTTGTCTTGACAGGGCCGGGCCCCGTTGCTCAGCCCGGAAGTTATTCGTCCTTGTCAGCCGTCTCTGCGTTGGTGTCGGGTTTGTCCGTGGTTTCGAGATGTGGTTTCTTGCCGGGCTGAACGCCATGTTCTGCGCCGGGAGCGATCTCTTCGCCGCGGTGTTTCTTTTTCTGCTGAACTTTTTTGTCCGGGGCAATGTTGCGTGGGTCTGTCATGGGGGTCCTGTGGTGGTAGTTGGAAATTCAGGCCCTGAGTAGACCTGGACCTCTTCAGTGCATGCGCGGCAAGCGCGGCACTACCCCCGCAACACCTGAGCTCCTGTGGGAGAGGTCCCACGTCACGCCGAACCTCAAGAGCGCCGGCCCACTCAAACCACGCGCCGGCAACCGTGGCAAAAAAATACCGATAAAAGCGGCGAAAAAATGCAACAGAAGCCGCGCAGCCCATCGGCTGGCTGGTGTCAATTGCTATCAAAGTAGAAGCTGCTTGCGCACGCGGCATAAGGGCTGGAGGCCGATTTGTAGATGACCACGGCGCAGATACCCGGCGCAAGGCCGGGAAGGCGGGGCGAGCGCTGCCGCCCCGGCAGATCAGTTTGCTGCGAAACAGTAGAACT
This sequence comes from Polaromonas sp., assembly GCF_029945685.1. Lineage (GTDB taxonomy): Bacteria > Pseudomonadota > Gammaproteobacteria > Burkholderiales > Burkholderiaceae_C > Polaromonas. Next base: position 16,611 of record NZ_JAQSDA010000025.1, read on the forward strand.
TGCCTGAGCCGCCCGTGCGGACCAGCGCTTCCTGGCTGCAGCCGGCCGACTGGTGCGAGAAGTTCCATGACTTGGCCCAGTTGTCGGTGTTGGGGCCAACGCGGTCGTGGTGGCCGACGATGGCCGAGCCGTCGGTGGAGCTGGTCCACGACTTGCAGGTGGTGTCGGTCTGCGGTGCAAAAGCGGTGCCGTCCGAGCGCGTACCCGTCAGCATGTCATGTTCGTTGGGCGTGTCGCCGCGGCCCTTGATGCCGTTGCCGCGTTCGTCCAGTGCGGTTTCCTTGCCGAGGTTGTTGCCGTTGTGCAGGTGGTCCAGGTTGCGGGCAATCAGCATGCCCTTGGCGTTGTACCAGGGGCCGTTGCCGATGCGGTCACGCGCGTGGGTGGCGGCCGCTGCGGGTGCGGTGGCTGTGGCAAAGGTCGGGGGCGTGCTCAGGTAGGCGCGCCAGGTCTTGTTGCCGGCGCCTGCTGCGCTGGCCAGTTTCTGGCAGTGGGCATCTGCACCAGCCAGGCCGCCCAGGTCGGCGCCTTTGCCGCTGCCCACGCTGGTCACAAAAAAGCTCATCGGGCCGTTTGACGTGGTGGCACAGGCGGCCAGCAGCGCCAGCGTGGCGCCGGCGGCTGCAAGGGTTCGGAACTTGCGCATGGTGGATGTCCTTTGAGGTGGGAGGGTGATGGGTAGATGTGGAAATGGGTGGGCTGGGATGCGCCGTTCAGGTTTGCTGCTTTCCCGCTGCGATCAGCGCAGGATGATTGAACCGCACTTGGGCTCCTGCTGCATTCGGGATGACCCACCCCCCGGGCGCCGTTCGCGCGGCTTTCGCCGGTTTTCCGGTCCACGGGCGCGCTGGCAAACCATCGGCAGCGCCGTTTCGTCCGGCGTCTGCACTTCACCCGTCGCGCTAAAAGCCGGCCATTTCAGGACAACGGAACGCCCATGCCTTGCGCCGGTACGGGTCGGGCTGGAGTGGACAGTGCTCCGGACTGGCCGCCGTGGCAGATTTCTGAAGGGGTCTGCCAGCACCTCTACTCACAGATCCGCAGGCGGCCAGTCGCTGAAGGGAAAGGGCAGGGTCTCGGTGGCGAAGCAGACGAAGCCCGCAATCTGCGCCAGGTAGTGGCCCATGCTGCGGCCGAAGCCTTGCAGGCGCGGGTTGGGCTGGTCGGTGAAAAGGGCAAAACCCAGCTGCAGCAGCGCAACGGCCACCAGCACCCAGGCGGCCAGCTGGAAGGCCGCGCACATCAGCAGCATGAGCAGGGCGCGCACCCACAGTTTGCGTGGCGGTGGCAGGGTGACGAGGGTGTTGTCGGTCATGTCGGCTCCTTCGGGGTAGTCGGAAATAGTGCACGCCCAAGGCGGCGGCAGGCTTGACCTGCATCAAGCCCTGTTCCTGAGCGGGTTGTGCGAAAAAATGGTTTCGCCGCAGGCCAGCAGCTGCGCAAACCCGTTCTCCGGCCGGGCAAGTTCTTCTTCTGTTCCCCTTCTTCCATTTCTTCTTTCATGACTTATCCTTCGGTCAGGAGGCTCCGCCGCGTTTGGCAGGATGGGGCGTGTGATGAGCGACGAGAACATCAAAAATGGAGGCCCCAAGATGCTGATGCAGCGCTTCATGGAAAACTACAAAAAAGCCTGGGAAACCAGAGACGAGTTCCTCCTGGCCTCGCTGTTCACCGAAGACGGCCAGTACCACAACACGCCGTTTGCGGTGCAGACCGGGCACGCGCAGATCCGGCAGTACTGGCAGCGCGTCAAGCTGCAGACCGACATTGTGCTCACCTTCGACATCCTGCATGCCGAGGCGCTGCGCGGCATGGCGCACTGGCACACCACCTACCAGGTCACCTCGGAAGAAATGTTTGCGATGTGGGCCGCCTCCACCGGAACCAGCCAGCTGGCGCGCCAGCCGGGCGACCCCTTGCCGCGCCTGGTGCTCGACGGCGTGGCGGTGGCCGGGTTTGAAGCCGGCGGCCTGTGCCGCGACTTCAGGATCTGGTGGCATTCGGTGGTGGCGTCGTAGGCGGCGCCTGTTGCTATTAAAAGCGTAGCTGCTCGCGTCCATTCCGCATGGGCTTGTGCCCGATTTCATTCAATAAATTCACCAAACCCGCGCTTGACTGAAGCGCGTGGCTCGAACGTTTCACACGTTCTGCTTCTGCATCGGAGGGGGGCTGGCAACGCCGTTCGGGCCGCGCACTTGAACAAAGCCAGATGGATTTCCACCGATTCAAACGGCACAAACACGGTGTCGTCGGGGGAGTGCTTGACTTCGAGTGCACTCGAGCTTTTCCAATCGGGGTCTTTTCAACTTTTTTGCATGAAAGGGTCCTCAACATGAGCACCGAATCGTCAACCAACAAACAGCGGATGCAGGCCATCTTTGCCGAACTGGCGCAAGGCAATGGCCGGCCTTTTGTGGACGCCATGGCCGATGACTTCTGCTGGATCCTGCAGGGCCGGAGGGCCTGGTCGCGACGCTACGAAGGCAAACAGGTGGTGCGGGACGAGCTGTTTCGCCCGCTGTTTGCGCAGTTTGCCGACCAGTACACCAACCAGGCCACGCGTTTCATCGCCGAGGGCGACATCGTCGTGGTGGAGTGCCGCGGCCAGGTGAGCACGAAAAAAGGCAAGCCCTACAACAACAGCTACTGTTATGTCTGCCGCTTCGAAGGCGGCCAGCTCAGGGAACTGGTGGAGTACCTGGACACACAGTTGGTGGATGCTGTGCTGGACGCCCCGGCTTGAACGTTAACCGGCCCTGGTCTTCCTGTCTCCGGTTGCCGCGCGGGCCAGCCACTTGTCGTACAGCGCGATCTTGTGGTTCACCAGCGCCATGGCTTCGTTCAGCTGGTCGGCGCGCTGTTGCACCTTGAGGCGGTGTTGCTGCAGCATCTCGCGGCAGTCGGCCAGTGTGTCCTTGCCCTGGCGTACCAGGCGCGCATAGGCCTGCATGTCGCGCACGCTCATGCCCGAGGCGCGCAGGCGGCTCAGCAGGCCCAGCCATTCCACATGCGCCTGCGAGAACACGCGCCGCCCGCCCGCGTCGCGCGCGGCGCCGGGCATGAGGTGCTGGGCTTCGTACCAGCGGATGGTGTACACGCTGCGTCCGCTCAGGCGCGCGAGTTCGCCGATGCGCAGCGTCGGGGTGTTCTGAAAAGGAAGGGGGGTGCGGGCAGCCATGCGCTGCATTCTGTCGCAGCGCAGCGCGGGTTTCAAGTCCGACCGTCGCGGGCAGGGAGCAGCGCCTTGCGGCGCCCGCTCCCTGCCCGGCAGGCGAAGGGAAATTACTTTTTCATCGCATCCTTGGCCATGGCATCCTTGGCCATGGCGTCTTTCGCCATCGGGTCTTTCTTCATGGCATCCTTTTTCATCGCATCCTTGGCCATGGTGTCTTTGCCCATGGTGTCCTTGGCCATGGCGTCTTTCGCCATAGGGTCTTTTTTCATCGCATCCTGGGCGAAGGCGCTGGCGCCGGCGAACAGCAGGCAGGCAGACAGAAGGGAAGCGGTCAATTTGTTCATGGTAATTCCTTGAATTGGAGTGGATCAATCGTCGAATGAAAACGGCGGGATTGCCGTTGTGTCAGGGGCGCTGAGCAAGCTCAGCTGCCTCCGAACCAGTTGTAGCCCTGGTCTTCCCAGTAGCCGCCAGGGTAGGTGTTGGTCACAAAAATTGCCTGGATGTGTTTGGGGTTCTTGTAGCCCAGCTTGGTGGGCATGCGCAGCTTCATCGGAAAGCCGTACCTGGGCGGCAGCACCTGGCCGTCGTAGGTCAGCGCCAGCAGGGTTTGCGGGTGCAGTGCGGTGGGCATGTCGATGCTGGTGAAGTAGTCGTCGGCACACTTGAAGCCCACATATTTGGCGCTGGTGTCGGCACCCACCTGGCGCAGAAAGCTGGCAAAGGAAACACCGCCCCATTTGCCGATGGCGCTCCAGCCCTCCACGCAGATGTGGCGCGTGACCTGGTCGATCTGCGGCATGGCGCGCAGCTCGGGCAGCGACCACTTGCGCTTGTCGGCGACCAGGCCGGTGACTTCGAGCCGGTAGCCGCTTTCCTCGACCTGGCGGACTTCGTTTTCGCCGTAGTAGGCGTTGAACGGGAAGGGGCGCGTGATCATCGATTCGGGGTAGGTGGGCGCCAGGCGCGTCGGGTCGAACAGCCAGCCCTGCACGTCGTCGTTGACGCGCGAAATCCGGGTCAGGGCGGAGCTGATGCCTTCGCTGTCGTCCAGCACGCATCCGGTCAGCATCGAGAGGCCGCCCAGGGTGAGCGAGGCGCGCAGGAAGTTGCGGCGGCTGCTGCCCAGCTTGTGGGCGTGGGCAATTCGCGCGGTGGCTTCATCGAGCACGGCGGCGCCGTCGATGTCCATGCGGGGAGGGGACTGGATGATCATGGGACAACTCCTTGCGGCAATCGGGTGATGGGCGGTTCAGCGGCCGCGAACCATGTAGAGCAGGGTGCGCGGCACCAGAGCCACCATGACGAGGTGGATCGCCACGAACGCGGCGAGTGCGGCCATTGCAAAAAAGTGGAACAGGCGAGCGCCTTCGTAGCCGCCCATCAGTTCGCGCAGCAGCGGAAACTGCACCGACTTCCAGAGCACCAGCCCTGAGAGCACCAGTAGCAGGCCGTCGGCCATCACAAACAGGTAGGCCAGGCGCTGCACCATGTTGTAGTGCTGCGGGTCGGCATGCGCCAGTTTCCCCTTGAGGGCGGCCAGCACGTCAGCCACGAAGGCCCGCGGCGAGAGCGGGAAAAACTTGCGCCGCAGGCGGCCGGTCGCGATGTTGAAGGCCAGGTAGAGCAGGCCATTGATGCCCAGCACCCACATGGCCGCAAAATGCCACTGCAGCGCGCCGCCCAGCCAGCCGCCCAGGGTGAGCTCGCCGGGGATGGAGAAGCCGAGGAAGGCCGTGGCGTTGTAGATGCGCCAGCCGCTCATGATGAGGACCACCACCGCCAGGGCATTGAGCCAGTGCATGAGCCGTAGCCACCCGGGGTGAATTGTCTGTTTGCTGGGGTTCATGGTAGATGCTCGCGCCTGTTGTTTGCTGTACTGGTCGTTGGTCGCAGCAGGTCCGCATTTATTACAGGGATGGAAAAATTTATTTCTGCGCCCGGGGTGGATTCACGGGCCGCGTGGAGACGCGCCGCCCGCGCCGCAGATGCGGGCCTGGGGCGGCGGGGTGAGGGCGCCCGACTTATTTGGGCGCGTTGCCCGCGTCCAGCACCAGCACGGGCTTGTCGCGGTACAGCTCGGGCAGGGTGGTCTTGAGGTTGGCGATTTTCGGCAGGTCGAACCGCACGATGTAGGGCTGGCGCGGGTTCAGGGTGGCGTAGTCCTGGTGGTAAGCCTCGGCCGGGTAGAAGGCCAGCGGCGCCGCCAGTGGGGTGAGCTGCGTCACGATCTTGCCCGGGAAAACCTTCGCGGCCTCAAGCTGGGCGATGTAGCGTTCAGCCACCTGCTTTTGCGTGGCGTTCTGGTAAAAAATGGCCGAGCGGTACTGCGTGCCCGAATCCGGGCCCTGGCGGTTGAGCGTGGTCGGGTCGTGCGCGACAGAAAAATAGATCTGCAGCAGCTTGCCGTAAGAAACCTGCCTGGGGTCATAGGTGATCTGCACCGACTCGGCGTGGCCGGTGCGGCCTGAGCCGATGAGGTTGTAGTTGGCGCTGGCCTTGTCGCCGCCGGCGTAACCCGACACGGCGTTGAGCACGCCCCGCGTGTGCTGGAACACCGCCTGCACGCCCCAGAAGCAGCCGCCGGCAAACACCGCGGTTTCGCGCCCGGCCTGCGCCGGTGCGGGTATGTCGAATGCCGGTGCGGGCAGCACGACAGCCGCCTCTGACGACGCGGCGCTGGCGCTCCTGCCGCCGCCCACATACACCCAGGCGGACATGGACAACACGCCGCCGACCATGAGAACCAGTGAATTGCGCATACTCATGTTCATGCAGCCTTGAAGTCGAGGGAGACACCGTTCATGCAGTAGCGCAGTCCGGTGGGCTTGGGGCCGTCGTCAAACACATGGCCCAGGTGGCCGCCGCAGCGGCGGCACAAAACCTCGGTGCGTTTCATGAACAGGGTGGTGTCGCTTTCCTCGACCACCGCTTTTTCCAGCGGCTGCCAGAAGCTGGGCCAGCCGGTGCCGCTGTCGAACTTGGTGCTTGAGGAAAACAGCGGCAGGGCGCAGCCGGCACAGGTGTACACGCCGGCGCGCTTTTCCTTGTTCAGCGGGCTGGTGTATGGCCTCTCGGTGCCCGCCTTGCGCAACACGCGGTAGGCGTCGGGCTTGAGAAGCTTCTGCCACTCGGCATCGGTGTGCGTGACTTCATAGCTGCGCGCGGCATGGGCGGCCGAGCTCGGGAACAGGCCGCGCGCGCTCGCCAGAACGGCGGAGAAAGCGCCAAGGCCCAGCAGGGTATGTCTTCGGCTCATCATGGGGTGTCCTTATGCATGGTCTGGGGAACTCAGGTGCAACTCTGCACCGGCTGTTGGTCGACGGGGCCGGGTTTTTCTTACAGCAGCAACGCCAGCAGGGCTATGGCTCTCCGCATGACAGGGATACGCAGCCCGACGGACGGGCGATTCAACTGCCGTAAAAACCTGACGGCGGGCGGGCCGGCGAACCCCGGACGGACAGTCTGGGAAAATGCAGCTTTCACCGTTCAACGAAGCCCCCCATGCCCCTGCCCGCACCGCAAGCCCGAAAACACCTGCACACCCGAGCCGTCGTCTACCGCGGCTACCAACGCGAGGATGGCCTGTGGGACATCGAGGCCGAAATGACCGATGTGCGCACCTATGAGCATGTCCGCTCCGAGCGCGAGGTGCCGCCGGGCACACCCATCCACGGCATGGCCATACGCGCCACGGTGGACGACGGCCTGGTGATTCGTGACATTGCCAGCGCCAGCGACCACGCCCCGTTTGACGAGTGCCAGCAGGGCATCGACCCAATGCAGCGGATGGTGGGTGTCACCATGGGGCCGGGCTGGCGCCAGGCGATCGAAAAGGCGCTGGGCGGCATACGTGGCTGCACCCACCTGCGGGAGATGCTGTTCAACATGGCGACGGCGGCGTACCAGACGGTGCCGGTGTACCGCGGCCACCTGCGCGCGCAGGCCGGGCTGGCAGAGTCCGCCAATGCCGAGCCGCCTTACCACCTGGGCAAGTGCATCGCCTGGGATTTCGATGGCACGGTGGTGCAGCGCCATTACCCCAGGTTTGCCGGCTGGCAGCCGCTGGCCCGAAAAGATTGACCCGTGGACCGGCTGGCCTTTGTTCACCGGTTCTCGTTGGGATTTCCGCTGGCTTGCCAAGCCCGGTGTCGTGCGTGAGCGTAAGCGTAAGCGTGCACGTGAGGTGCACGGCACACTGCATCAGGCCGGCATGAATTGAATGGGACGCCCGTCCTGCAGAAGGCCGAGCGCATCCAGTGCGTGAAGGCTGCCGGCGACCGAATCGGCATGGGCACTCAAGGTATCGGGCAGAAATCGGGTGTAGGTGGGGTCCGTCAACACGTTCTGGCAAGCCTCGCAGTTGCCTCCCACGTCCAGGCTGCTGGGTTCGGGCAGGCCGTTTTCAGCCGCGATGGTCTTCATGAGGTGAAAAGGCCCGTGAACGTACAGCCAATTGAGCAGCACCGATTTCTGCGCTTTCTCCATGGCCCCGTCAAGGTGGGAAGGCTCAAAATGCGGATCAATGACCAGCGACGGGATTTCCGGCACAACGCCGCAGCAGGCCAGCAGTTTGCCTTTTGCAGACAGGGTGGGACCCGTCAGTACATAGGGGCAGGGCCCCAGATGGGAAGTTGCCAGTTTCTGCTTGTCCTGCAAGTCAATTTCGGCGCGACCGGTTTTATTCAGGGGGGAGTCACAGACTGTCAGCAACGCGTCTGCGAGCGGACCGAGTTCAGACCTGATTCGGGCAGAGTTCCACTTGGAGCCCTGGTCTTCCGTGGCCGATATGGCAACGCCGATTCCAAGCTCTAGGCCAATACGAACGGCCCGCCGTACGTTCTCGAACGATACAAATTCTTCGTGGTAGTCGTCCCAGCTGATGGACAGTTCATCCAAGCCCGCCTTTTTCAGGGCAGTCAGGCGTGAAGAGGCGATGTTGTCGCGAACAGCGAAGTGCACACTGGAAACCACACGGGTTTTGAAGCCGCGACGGCTGGCGAGTGAAACCAGGTCAACGAGCTTGCTGCCCAGCAACATGGGCTCGCCACCCGTAAATGCGACCAGACGATACTTTGACGCGTCAAGCGCTTCTATCGTTTGTGCCAGAAGATCGTAGTCGAGCCTATCCTTGTTGCTGGGGCTGGACTTGAAACAACAGTGTTTGCAGGTCAGGGGGCAGGTATAGGTGACGTGCAGCGCAAGCGAGCTCGGCTGCACCGCGCTGGTACTGTTCAAAATGCTACAGCGATTTTGGATGTTGCAACGGAATACGCGCCCGCGGCGACGGCCCAGGCGGTTGCACCGGCGCCACCGTCGTCACCGCCCCGGTACAGTGCCTGAAGATCCCCCAGGGATTTCACACCCGTGAGCTTTCCTGCCAATGCGCCTGAAACGGAGGGGTCAATGGTCAGATCAAACTTCTTGGCAAATGCAGCAGGGTCAGTGGCGAACTTTGCAAACTGTGCGTCGTCTTGCAGGGCCTTGTTGAACTCAAAGTTGAGCTTGGAAGGCTTCTTGATTTCAATGGTCTTGCCGTCAGCGAGCAGTGACAAGTTGGTGGTTTTGATTTCAGCCATGGTGACGACTCCTTCTGTTGAACTGAAAAATTCAGTTGGTACCAAGAATTGGAAACAGTAAAAATGCGCATTCAATATTAGTCAGGCAGTGATCGGCTGTCACGCACTATTTACGTGTGAGAAGACGACTATTTGCTGTGAATTACTGCTTTTGGTTGCCGGGGTATCCCGCATGTCCCGCAATCTGCTTCCGCCATGTCTTGCAGGGAAAAGGTGGTGGTACCGGTGGGTACGGGCGGTGTGCCGCGTAAAAAAGTCGGGTGAGCTGGAGCGACCCGCTCCCGCGCGCAAGGGTGCGGAGTCATACGGTGATTGGTTATAAACAAATAGCGCCTTTTTCCTTTGCGCAAAAATGGGTGATGCAATGATTTCATGCCGTAGTCCGGAAGCTCGGCATCCGGCTCCCCCAACAGGCGGTTTTGTACCTTCTGTCGCCTGCAGAAGCTATCCTACGGACCGCTTCATTTGCAGCGCCTACACTTGCAGGCGATGAAAAACCTCCTCTCCCGCATTCAACTTTTTGTTACGCCCTTGCTGGCGCAGGCGCTGCATCACCTGCGCAACCCCACCCGGCGCGGCGTGGCCCTGTCGGTGGCCGCCATTCCTGCGCTGCTGCTTCTCTATGCGCTGGTCCTGATTCCCTTCACGCCCAGCATCAGCGACCTGCGCAAGGCCAAGGAAGAAAAGCCCGCCCGGGTGCTGTCGATCGACGGCAAGGAACTGGCCGTGTTCAAGCGCGCCAACCGCGACTGGGTCAAGCTGGCCGACATGTCGCCCAGCGTGCTGGCCGCGCTGGTGGCCACCGAAGACCATCGCTTCTACGAGCACCACGGCATCGACTTCAAGCGCACCGCCTCGGCCGTGTTCCAGACTTTCACCGGCGACCTGCAGGGCGGCTCCACCATCACGCAGCAGCTGGCCCGCAACATGTATCCCAAGGAGATCGGGCGCTCGGCCACGGTCACGCGCAAGATCAAGGAAGCCATCACCGCGCTGAAGATCGAGGCGGTCTACACCAAGGACGAGATCCTCGAGACCTACCTCAACACCGTGCCTTTTCTGTACAACGCCTACGGCATTGAAATGGCGGCGCGCACCTACTTCGACAAGTCGGCCGACAAGCTCGACGTGCTGGAAAGCGCCACGCTGATCGGCATGCTCAAGGGCACCAGTTATTACAACCCGGTGCTCAACCCCGAGCGCGCCACGCAGCGCCGCAACACCGTGCTGGCCCAGATGGTCAAACACGGCAAGCTGCCGGAGGCGAAGTTCCAGGCCCTGAAGAAGCGTCCGCTCAAGATTGACTTCGAACGGCAGACCGAGCCGCTCGGCCCCGCGCCGCACTTCTCCCAGTTTGTGCGCCGCTGGCTGATCGAATGGGCCGACCGCAACGACTACAACATCTACGCCGACGGGCTGGTGGTGCGCACCACCATCGACTCGCGGCTGCAGGCCCAGGCCAACCAGGCGCTGATGCGCCAGGCCGACAAGCTGCAGGGCGTGGCCAACGGCGAATGGGGGCCGCGCGCCTGGGCCGCCAAAAAAGACATCGTGAAAGCCTTTGTGCGCGAGAGCCCCGAGTACAAGGCCGCCCGCGAGTCCGGCCAGACCGACGAGGTCGCCCTCAAGCAGCTGCAGGCCGACACGGCCTTCATGCTGGCGCTGCGCCAGGACAAGACGCGGCTGCAGGCCGGCTTTGTGGCCATGGACCCGCGCAACGGCCAGGTGCGGGCGTGGGTGGGCAGCCGCAATTTTGTGCAGGACCCGTTCGACCACGTGCAGCAGGCGCGGCGCCAGCCGGGCTCGACCTTCAAGCCCTTTGTGTACGGCGCCGCGTTTGAAAACGGCGCACGCCCCGGTGACACCTTCATCGATGGCGATGTGGAGATTCCGCTGGGCAACGGCGCCGTCTGGCGCCCGCGGGACAGCGGTACCCCCACCTACGCGCCCATGACGCTTCGCGACGGTCTGGCTTTTTCCAGGAACACCATCACCGCCCAGGTCATGCAGAGCGTCGGCCCGGCCAAGGTGGCCAGCCTGGCGCAGGCCATGGGGGTGCGCCAAAGCAAGCTCGACGTGGTGCCCTCGCTGGCCTTGGGCACCAGCCCGGTGACGCTCAGGGAAATGGTCTCGGCCTACAGCACCATCGCCAACAGCGGCAGCTACATCGAGCCGCTCCTGATCACCGGCGTGGAAGACCGCAACGGCAAGGTGCTGCAGACCTTCCAGGCCGCGGTGCCTGAACAAGCCTTGTCCATTCCTTCTGCGCAGGTGCTGCTGGACGTGATGCGCGGCGTGATTGACCGCGGCACCGGCACCGGCATCCGCTCGCGTTTCGGCATCCAGGCCGACGTGGCCGGCAAGACCGGCACCACACAGGACAACACCGACGGCTGGTTTGTGCTGATGCACTCGCAACTGGTGGCAGGCGCCTGGGTCGGCTTCAACGACAACCGGGTGACGCTCAGCGACTACTGGGGCCAGGGCGCCCACAGCGCGCTGCCCATCGTGGGCGATTTTTTCCAGCAGGCGCTGCGCACCCGGGTGGTGGACACCAATGCGCGCTTTGACGCGCCGCGCGGCAGCGGCCAGGCCGAGCCGGTGACCGAGCTGCCCGTGGTCGACCAGGTCAACGACTGGCTGCGCGGGCTTTTCCCGTCGCCGTCGCAACCCGTCACGCCGCGTCAGCCGCCAGCTGAAGAGCAGGCCATGCCGACGTACACGCCACCGCCACCCGTCTACGCCCCGCCGGTGTACAGCCCGGCACCACCGTCCGCGCCACCGCCGCCGGGCGGCGATCCGCGCTGGGAGCCTATCCCCGGCGCCCGGCCCACGTCGGGGGGCGGCGGCAGCGGCGGCGCACAGCCCGGTGTGGTGATCGGCCTGCCGCAGGGCGAACGCCAGCCGCAGTACGTGCCCCTGCCGCCCGGCCAGGTGCGCTAAACGAGCCGGCCGCGCCTGCGCGCCAAGCGCGTTTGCCGACGCCTGCCTACAATGGGCCGGCGCCTGCCCCTTGAGGTTTGCAGCGCATCAACCAACTTCTTTGCTGCGTGACCACCCCCTCCGTTTCTGCCCCTTTGTCCGCGGCCACGCGCCGCTCCATCGTGCTGCTGTCGCTGGCCACTTTTGCCAGCATGTCGGCCCAGCGCATCTGCGACGCCATGCTGCCCGAGCTGTCGCGCGTGTTTGCCGTCAGCCTGGGGCAGGCGGCGCTGGTGGTGTCGGTGTTTGCGGTGACCTACGGTGTGGCGCAGCTGTTCTACGGCCCGCTGGGCGACCGGTTCGGCAAGTTCCGTATCGTCACCTTTGCCACGCTGGGTTGCTGCGTCGGCAGCGTTGCGGCCACGCTGGCCACCAGCCTGGACATGCTGGTGTGGGCGCGCCTGCTGATGGCGCTGGGCGCCGCCGCCCTGATTCCGCTCACCATGGCCTGGGTCGGCGACACCGTGCCGTCCGACCAGTTGCAGGAAATGCTCACCCGCACCGGTCTGGGCAGCACGCTGGGCATTGTGGGCGGCCAGCTTGCCGGTGGCCTGCTGACCGACGCGCTGGGCTGGCGCTGGGCCTTTGCCTTTCTGACGCTGTTGTTCGGCGTGGTCGGCTCGCTGCTGTGGGGCGACTGGCGCCGGCAGCAGGCGGCCCCGGCTGTGCCGGCGCCAGCAGCGGCCGTGCCCGGCGCGCGGCACGGTTTTGTGAAACAGGCGCTACTCATCATCACCGGCCCGTGGTCACGCGTGGTGCTGTTGATGGCGCTGGTCGAAGGCGCGGCGGGCTTTGGCGTGCTGGCCATCTGGGCCTCGCACCTGCACCGCTCGCTGGGCCTGTCGCTGTCGCTGGCCGGCGCCATCGTGGCGCTGTTCGGCCTGGGCGGGGTGATGTACATGGCGGTCGGGCGCCACATGATCCACCGCTTCGGCCAGCAAAGGCTGGTGCTGCTGGGCGGCCTGCTGGTGGGGCTGTGCGCGCTGGTGCTGGCTTTCACGCCGCACTGGCTGCCCGCCGTGCCCGCCAGCCTGCTGGCCGGCTTTGGTTTTTTCATGTTCCACAACACCATGCAGGCCAACGCCACCCAGATGGCGCCCGGCGCGCGCGGCACGGCCGTCTCGCTGTTTGCTTCTTTCCTGTTCCTGGGCCAGTCGGTGGGCGTGGTGGTGGCCGCCGGCCTGATCAGCCGCATCGGCACCGGCGCGGTGGTGGCGCTGGGCGGCGCCGTGATGGCGGCCGAAGGTGTGTTTTTCGCCTGGGCGCTGCGCCGGCGCGATGCGTAGCGCAGCAGATGAGTGGTCTTTTCCAAATACACGACAGTGAATTGGACTGCTCTCACCCTCGCCCTTTGGGAGAGGGTCGGGGTGAGGGGTTGAGCGGTCCGACTGTCACGAGTTTTGAAACGCTCAATAAGCGCCGTCCTCAGTGGCCCGGCCGGCGCGGATGCGCCATGAAAAAGCGCAGCATCTCGGCACTGGCGTCGGGGCCGTGCGCGTCGGTGTAACTGCCCTGGGTGCTGCCGCCTGACCAGGCGTGCGCCGCACCGTGCACCAGCCAGTGCTCGGCCACCACCGTGCCATCGGGCGCGCGGTGCACGCTGCGTGTGTGGGCACGCCCGCCCGGCGTGGCCAGCTGCTCCACATCCACGCTGCTGCCCGGGCCGGCGCTGGCCGCCACCACCTGTTGGGCGTTGGCGGGGTGCACCGTGGTGTCGGCGTCGCCATGAAAAACAATGGTGGCCACGCCGCTGGCGCTGGCGCTGTCGGGCGCGGGCTGGCCGCCACCTTTCATGGCGCCCAGGGCCGAGGGCAGGTCGGTCGCGCTGCCGGCGGCCAGGCCGGAATGCACACCTACCGCCGCATACAGATCCGGGTAGGCCTTGCCCAGAATCGCCGCCATGGCACCGCCCGCCGACAGGCCGGCCACATACACGCGATCGGCATCCACCGTGTGGGCGGCCATCACCTCGCGCGTCATGCCGGCCAGCAGCGCCGGCTCGCCACGGCCGCGCGCCTGGTGGTTGTGTTTGAACCAGTTCCAGCAGCGCTGCGGGTTGGCCTGCTGCGACTGCGCGGGGTACAGCACATAAAAGCCCTGCGCGGCGGCGAGTTCGTTCATGGCGGTGCCGGCGGCAAAGTCGTCCGGGGTCTGGGTGCAGCCGTGCAGCATCACCACCAGCGGCAGCGCACGCTGCCCCGCGCCCGGCGGAATATAGAGCTTGAAGTCGCGGCGACCGGCAGCGCCGCTGTGGCTGCCGGCGATGAAGCGCCCGGGGCCAGGCGTGTCATTGGCGGGGCGCGGCGGCGCGGGCGCATCAGTGTCGGGCAATTCGCGCGCCACCACGTCGATCACCTCCGCCCTGGCACGCATCGCGCCAGGGGCCGCTGGGGCAGCGGCCGGGGCAGTGCCCGCCAGCGCGGCCTGTATGGCGGCGGTGGCGGCGCGCAGGTCGCCGCTGCGGGTCAGGTCTACGGCGTTGCGCATCATCTGCTGGAAGTCGGGGCTCATCGGGTTCATCAGGCTCTTTCGGTTCTGTTCAGGGGTCAGGCCATGCGCTGCACCAGCGCGGCCTTGACGGCGGGGCTGGCATGCAGGGCACCGAGCACGGTGAGAGATTCAATGGTGGCCAGCGCCAGCGCGGGCGTGACCTCGGGCGCAATCGAGGCCAGCCCCAGCACGCGGATCTGCAGCTTCTCGCCGGCCGCCTGCACGGCCAGCAGGTCGGCCTGACTGTAATGCTGGATGCCCAGCACCAGCGTCTTGCGCGACACCACCTGGCGCACCACCTCGCCGTGGGCGCTGAGCTGGTTGCGGATGGCGGTGCGTATCAGGTCGGTGCGGTTGGCGTAAAACCCTTCCTGCACCAGCAGGTCGATCTGGCCCAGATCCACACACCCGAGGTTGATGGTGATTTTTTCGTCCACCGGCCGGGGCGGGGAGGTCTGCGAGTTTTTGCTGGGTTTGGGCATGAAATCATCTTAGCACCATCTGGATGGATGGTTTATAGATGGTTTCTGTGGTTTTATGCCTTGCCTCCCGATGAGGGGCCAGGGACAGCGGCGCCCGGCCCTCTGATGCGATATTTGATGAATGAAAGCGGCCTTCAGCCCTTACCGGGCGGGCGCGGGCAGCTATTAATCTGGTAGCAAACCGGGCGTCCGTTCACTTGCCGCATACTTCCCCCACCATGGCTACCGCGCCCCGCAAGACCCCCCAAAAGAAGAACCCGCCGGCCGCAAAAGCCGAGGCTGCGCCTGCCAAACCGCGCGCCAAAAAACCACCACGCACCCCGCGCAGCCACCACTACCACGTGTACGTGATCGAACTGTCCGACGAGGTGTGGAACGTGGGGCGCTTCCGCCGCGCCAACCCCGACTACCAGCTCGGCAAACCGTTTGTGTACGTCGGCATGACGGGGCTGGACCCCGATGTGCGTTTCGACAAACACAAGGCCGGCATCCAGTCCAACGTGTATGTGCAGAAGTGGGGTGTGCGCCTGCTACCCGGCCTGTACGCCATGTACAACCCCATGCCGTACGAAGGCGCGCGGGACATGGAGGTGGAGTTGGGGATTGCGTTGCGGGAGTTGGGGTATGGGGTTTGGCAGGCTTGAGAAGTGTTTTTCAACTTGCTGGAGCAGCTTGGGTGATGCTGCGTCATGAATAAGAGTGCGTTTGCCTAGTCTGATTGCAGGATGACGGGTTGTAACCCGAGCTCCATACTTCACGTTTAATGCTATTTGCAGCCCCGTGTTACTCGAACGGGGGGCAAAGCTCGACCATCATTTCGTCCAGCTCCAATGAGTTTGATTGACCAACTTGAGAGAAAGATACGCCGATGGAACGTGTAAAGCCGCGAAAACCGAGGGGCGCCCTCACCGATGAGGCAAAAGCAGATCGAGATGATCGGCGCTCCATCGTGGCTGTAAGGCATACGGTAATCAATGCCGGAATAAGGGGGTTAGCCGTATTAAACAGCGCCGGGGTTGTTGCAATGCTTGGCTTTTTTCAAGCAATTGTGGGGAAAACCGTATTACCTGTCTTCAAACCTTACGGGGTGACGGCGCTGAACGCGTTTTTAATAGGCCTAATCACCGCAACGCTTCTCTTTATTCCCTACGGAACATACATTCAGGAGCGAAACAGAAAATATAAGCGACTCGTCTTGTATTTCTGTTTCATGTTGGGTGCGCTGTCTGTCGGTTGCGTTATTTTCGGCGCCGCAATGATAGTGTGGGGCATCGATAAAGCGTTCATCTGATCTATCTCCTGTGGCGGCGCACAGCATGATGGCGATTCAGCTCTTCTTTTTCATCTTCGGTCACGCCGTGAGGCCATAACACCGAGGTCCGGTGCCTGTCAGCATGACACTTGGCGCATAGAACCTCCAGATTGGCTGGGTGACTGTCTAACTTGTCACCATCGACGTGGTGCACCTGCATTAGGCCAGAGTACAACTTTTGATAGCCGCAATGACCACAGCGCCATCCGCGCAGATTCTTCAGCGCAGTGGATACCTCAGCCCAATCCAGTGGATAGTCCGCTTTCGATGGATCAGGCACCGGAGACAGCAATCCTGCTGACACCAGCTCGGGATTGATTGCACCTATTCGCGCACCCCAATCGTTGCCGTCGAGATCATCGACATTTACGCTGCACGATTGATTTTCTACAGCTAGTTCACGCGATAGCATCTCTACAAGCTCGGTTTCGTGCCACGCTCGTCCCGACTGCGTACCCTGCATTTCTTGGAAGTGTTTAAGTGCGTACGGGTTGTTGTCTTTGCACATCTTCTTTAACAATCGCTGTGTCTCACTCGGTGCGATGTCGGGATTGTCGCGATATTCACCGCACCAAAACTCAAATTCTTCGAGGCTATTCATGGGTCGATTCCTTCTCGTCATAAAGTGTAGCTGACAGGTATTCCCTCTATGAGCCAATTGGCGCCTCTAATATCAAGCTCCCAGCATAGACCGAGTCAGGGAGCGAATACAGGCTCGAACGGCTGGCTAGGTTGCGCCAACCCCAAGTGGGCATTGCTCATGACCTCAATTGGATGCCCCATTGTTTCGGCATTCCACAATCAGTAAGTCGTTCGACAGCGTGATCATTCCCGCATTCATGAGTCGAACACACTAAGCCCCACCCATGCGCTTCGAAGGCACCCTCAAAAGCTGGAACGACGACAAGGGCTTTGGCTTCATCAGCCCCAGCCAGGGCGGGCAGGACATCTTTGTCCACATTTCTGAATACCGGCGCGGTGGCCGGCCGGTACTCGATGAGGCGCTGACCTTTGAAGTGGCGCTCAATCCCCAAGGCAAGAAACGCGCGATGAATGTGCAGGGGGTGGGTGCGCAGCAGGCCGCGTACCAGCCCGAGCGCAGCCGGCGCCCCGTGCGGGTCAGCCGTTCGGGCAACGCGACCGGCGGCGGTCTGAAGACGGTGGTGGGCCTGCTGCTGGTGGCGGCGCTGGGCTGGCAGGCTTATGCGTATTACCAGAAGGTGGCGCCGGCCGGTCGTGCCGGTGAAGCGGTGTCGCCCGCCAGCCAGCCCTTGCTGGACCTGGCGCCGTCACGCGCCGCGACCCCTTCCTTTGTCTGCGACGGCCGGCAGTATTGCTCGCAGATGACGTCCTGCGCCGAAGCCACTTACTTCCTGAAGAACTGCCCGGGCACCAAGATGGACGGCGACCACGATGGTGTGCCCTGCGAAGACCAGTTGTGCAGGTAGTCGCGGCCTGACCGTATTTGACTTGCTATCAATAGCAGAGCTGCTGGCGCCCGACAGACAAGGGCTGCAGGCCGATTTGACCTTCAACTTTGGTTGACAGCCCGTAGCGCGGGCCTGGTGCTGCCAGGTGCCACGCGCCTGTGGTGGGCCCGCTGTCCGACATGCAAGGTGTTACCGCGCCTACACGTGCGCCGTGATCTGGCCTTAAATTGGAGCTTACGTCCGCGGTGCGGACATCAGCAGGAACACAAGTCATGGACATTTCCCCCGGCGGCGAGAAGAAGGCGTCTGTGAGCAAGGCGCATGCGATGGAGCAGCGGGCGGCACAGCGTTTTGGTGTGGCGCTGCGCCTGACGGTGGACGGCGACGAGGGCGCGACGCATGACCTGAGTGCGACCGGGCTGTACTTCCAGTCGGAGCGCAGTTACGAGCCTGGCGCCAACATGGCGCTGGTGCTGGAGTTTCCCGGCACCGGCCGTGTCCACCCGCTGACCTGCGAGGCGCAGGTGGTGCGGGTAAAACCAGCCGGCGACGGCTTCAACATTGCCGTGCGCCTGTTGACGCCGCTGTTTCCCGACCGGGCGTAGCCGGGCAGTCTCCCGCAACCTTGGGCCCCTCAGGCCAGCCCGATGTTTTTCAGCGCGGGTTTCCAGCACTGCATGGCTATTTTTTTGAAACCCGAACCCTTGGGGTGCAACTCGTTGGCCCAGTCGCCCGCGCCCAGGGTGCCGCGGCTGTCCACCACGTGCAGGTGGGCGGGGTCCATTTTCGTGATGTTGTCCAGCACCTTGTAGAAGGCGTCCAGCAGGTAGACCACGCAGGCCTGGTGCAGCTCGGGCTTGACGCCGGCGGCGGTCAGCGCGGGCTGCAGCCAGCCGTCCTTGCCGAACACGCCCTTGCCGTCCGGGATGGCGTAGTCGTAGGTGTGCATGACGATCAGGCAGTCCAGCGGGGTGCGGGTGTAGACCACGCCAATCAGCTTGCGGTAGTAAGTGTCCATACGGTCCAGAAACCCCTGCAGGCCCTGCGGGCCGCTGCGAAAGCAGCCGTTGGCCGTGGTTTCGCCCGAGCAGCTGTCCTTGAGCAGCGGCCGCATGTCGTTGAAGCCGGCGAAGTCGTTGCCGCCGCCGCTCAGGAACACGGCCGACAGGCCGGCGCCATACAGCTTGAGCGTGCTGCGCACGCTGTCGGCGTATTTGCCGTCCACGTAGTCAAAGGCTTCGGCGCCGTTCATGCCCTTGGCCAGAATGACGTGGCTTTTGGGCGCCACGATCTGGCCCAGGTAGTTGGTCAGGCTGCCCCCGAAGAAGGGGTACCAGAACCAGGAGTCGCCGATCGCCAGGATGGTCGGGTTGGCGCCGTCGGCCTTCATTTGCGTTTCGTCCCAGTAGAAGTTGCTCATGCTGTTTCCAGTCAATGAAGTGGATGAGGAGAAAATACTCGCGCTGGCGCCGCCGGCTGTCGTCCCTCAATTGGAGGAGAAAGTGGCAGAAGTCACACAGATTGGCGGGGTGGCAGCGGGTGGCTGGCCCCTGTCACCGCCGTTGCATGCCGGGCGCGCCGGGCGGCATAAACTCGGGGCCACCTTTCCAGGAGACAACACCATGCTTACCCTTTGCGGCTTTCCCGTTTCCAACTACTACAACAAGGTCAAACTCGCGCTGCTTGAAAAAGACGTGCCTTTTGCCGAACAGGTCGTCGGCACGTCCAGCAAGGACGAGGCGGTTCTGGGCGACTCCCCGCTGGGCAAGATTCCCTTTATCCGCACCGAGCACGGCGGGCTGTGCGAGAGCCAGGCCATCCTGGACTACATCGAGGCCGCCTTCCCGCAGCCGCCGCTGCTGCCGGCCGATGCCTTTGCCGCCGCCAAGGTGCGCGAGCTCACCACCTTCATCGACTGGCACCTGGAGATCGTCGCGCGCCAGCTGTATGGCGCGGCCTTTTTCGGCGCCGAGCCGCTGAGCGAGGGCAACCTGGCCCGCATCCGCAAACAGCTGGAGACCAACATCGCCGCCTTCAAAAAGCTGGCGAAGTTTTCGCCCTATGTGGCGGGCGACACTTTCACCCAGGCCGACTGCGCCGCCTTTGCCAGCCTGCCGCTGGTGGGCATGGCCAGCAAGATCGCGCTTGGCGAAGACCTGCTGCTGGCCGGCGGGGTGGACTACAAGGCGTATGTCAAGCACATCGGCGAGCGGCCGTCGGCCCAGAAAGTCGTGGCCGACCGCAAGGCCGCGCAGACCAAGGCGTGAGTGGTCGCCGCTAAGCGATGATGGCGTTTGAACAGCTGATGGCGCAAGCCGTCTACCTTGCCTACCGCGTCGGCGGCTACGCGCTGCTGAACCTGGTGGAAGACCCGGCGCTGCTGGCCATCATCTTCTGCTGACTATCAAATCAATAGCTGCTTGCGCCCGCCGGTATTGGGCTGGAGGCCGATTTGACTTCTAGTCCAGCGCAATCGACTTGAACGATGCCGTGGGCAGCTTGTCGGAGCTGGTGCTGCTCAGCTTGTTGACATCGGTGAGCACCCGGGCGTCCAGCGGGGTCATGCTTTCCTTGGCTTCAATGTGGGTGCCAAGGACGCGCAGGTTCCTGTAAAAATCGGCCTTGCTGGGCGAGACCTTGATCTGGGCGGCCGTGTTCTGGCCATACAGGCGCAGCGCCGAATTCTTCAGCAGCACATTGGAAATGCCGACCGAGAAGTTGTCCCACAGGGCCGCGGGCGCGGTCTCCTTGTCGGAGGCCTTTTCCAGCGCGATTTCGCCGGTCAGCGCGCGCAGCTGGTCGAGCTTCTGGCGGCCGGCCGGCGTGGCGCCGAGTTGCTCCCACTCCTTGCTGGCGGCGTCGAACTTTGTGTTCCAGCCCGGTGTGCCCGCGCTGGCGAACTGTGTTTCCAGCGGGGTGCCGCGGGTCAGCTCGCGCAGTGCCACCGCAAAGTCCACGTAGACAAACTCGAGCTCGGCCACCGACAGCTGGCAGCCCTGCAGGGACACCTCGCGCGTCGTGGGTGCGGTGAAGCCGCGCGTTCTTTCATTGCGGGGCGGAACGATCTTGAAATTCCTGGCGCTCTGGTCTTGCGGCGAGCACACAAAGCGGCAGCTGACTCTTCCGTTGGTGTCGGTGTTGCCGGGGCATTCGCCCTCGCTGGAGCTGGTATTGCCGAGCCGGATGTCAAACCGCCCCAGGTCGCGAAACGGCCTGGGGGTGTTGGGCGAGGCGGATTGCTTGACCAGCAGTTGCAGTGTGGCCTGGGCCGACACCAGCGGCGTGGCTGACGCCAGAACAAGGCTGATGACCAGTGTGCGCATATCAATCTCCTTTTTTGCTCCATCCCGTCAAGACCATCACGGCGTAACCCGCGACCAGAAGCAGTGCGGCCGAAGCCAGTATCTTGGCCAGCGGGCCCGCACGCACGGGCCAGTTGAAGATGCTGGCGTTTTCCACGCGGCATACGCCGTTTTTCAGCCCCGACTGGTAGACCACGAAAACGCCGAGATCGTCCAGCGTTCCGGGGTTTGCCAGCCGGATGTGAAACCTGTAAAGAAAGGACTCGCTGAGATCGCCCAGCGTGAAGTTGATTCTTGGCTCGCCGCCCTCGGTGTAGACAGTGCCCTCGCAGAGCGCGCCCGGACAGGTTTCACCGGCCAGGGGGTGCAGGCCGAGGTTGGCGTCCCGGTTGGATCCGCTGAGGTCTTCCGAGCTCAGGAACTTGACGTTCAGGATCAGGGGCTTGTTGGCGCTGAAGCTCAAGGGCAATGCGGCGGGCGCCTGGCCGCGCATGTAGCCGGTGACCATCAGCTTGCCCGGGCCGAGCTGCTCCTTCTCGAGAACGATCAGGCAACGCTCCAGCCAGCCGGACATCAATGACTTGAGGGTCGATTCGCTGAAGGTGACCAGCGGCACCAGAACGGCCAACACCACGGCCGCCAGCGCGGGGCGAAGGGACTTGACGGCTTCCTGGATGGTCATGCGCTGACTCCTTCAAAACAGAAACTTGCCGTTGGCGGGACCGTCCCGGGTGCCGGCAGGCGCGGGGCTTGTCTCGCCGCGTCCGATGTCACCCAGAGGGGCCCAGCCGCCGGAAGGGAATCCGGAAAATGATTGTTGTAGACCAAAAATGCGGCCTTGTCATCCTGCGTTTGGATGAGACGTGGATGAGACGTGGATGAGCCATTGCCGACGCGTTAAGCTTGACCCATGACCCCCGAACAACTTCTTCACCATCACGACCAGGCCGGTTTCTGGCCCGCCGCCTCGGGCCTGGACGTGCCTGAGGCTTATCAGCGCGCGCTGGCGGTGCGGCAGTTGCGCATGGACCGCGGCGAACAGCCGCGCGGCTACAAGGTGGGTTTTACCAACCGCAGCATCTGGCCGCGCTACCAGGTGTTTGGACCGATCTGGGGCACGGTCTGGGACAGCACCCTGTCGTATTGCGAAGGGCAGGGCGAGGTGTCGCTGGCGGGAACCTGCCAGCCGCGGCTGGAACCGGAAGCGGTCTTCGGCATCGCCGCCACGCCGCCGGCCAACGCCTCGCTCGATGAGTTGTTGGCCTGTATCGCCTGGGTCGCGCCCGGTTTCGAGATCGTGCAGTCGCACCAGCCTGGCTGGAAGTTCGTGGCGGCTGATACCGTGGCCGACGGCGCGCTGCATGCGCGCCTGCTGGTAGGCGCGCGGGTGCCGTTGGCCATGCTCGCCAGCGATGCCCGGACCTTCGAGAAAAGCCTGGCGGCGGCACACATCACGCTGTCCTGCGGCGGGCGGCAGGTGGACCAGGGCATGGGCGCGAACGTGCTCGACGGGCCGCTGCATGCGCTGCAGCATTTTCTGCAGGAGCTGCGCAGCTGCCCCGGCGCGCCCGAACTGCAGCCGGGCGACGTGGTGACCACCGGCACCTGGACGGACGCCTGGCCGGTGGCGCCGGGCGAGACCTGGACGGCGGCATTCGACGCGCCGCTGTCCGGCCTGACGGTCAGGTTCTGCTGATGGCGGGCACCGTTCCCCGGCGCATCCTGCCGGTGATCGTGCTGTCGCAGTTTGCCGGCACCTCACTGTGGTTTGCGGTCAATGCCGTCATGCCCGACCTGCAGCGCGCCTGGGGCTTGCCGCCGGGCGCCGTGGGCATGTTGACCTCGGCGGTGCAGCTCGGCTTTGTGGCGGGCACGCTGGTGTTTGCCTTGCTGATGCTGGCCGACCGCTTTGCACCTTCACGCGTGTTCCTGATCTGCTCGCTGCTGGGCGCGGCGCTCAATGCGGCCACCGTGGGGGTGCAGGGGGACTTCACCTTGCTGCTGGCGCTGCGTTTTGGGGTGGGTTTTCTGCTGGCCGGTATTTACCCGGTGGGCATGAAAATCGCGGCGAGCTGGTACCGCGAACGCCTGGGTGCGGTGATGGGTGTGCTGATCGGCGCGCTGGTACTCGGCACCGCCTTGCCGCACGGCTTGCGTGCGCTGGCCGGTGACGCGGGCCTGCCGGCCTTTGCCGGGGGCGGCTCGCCCTGGCAGGCGGTGGTGCTGGGCGTGTCGCTGCTGGCCGCGCTGGGCGGCCTGGCCACCGCCTGGCTGGTGCCCGAGAGCCCGTACCTGGTGCGCGGCGCGCGCATCACGCCGCGGGCGCTGGGCCTGATCTGGACCGACCGGCGCCTGCGCGCATCGGTGTTCGGCTACTTCGGCCACATGTGGGAGCTGTACGCCTTTTTTGTGCTGGTGCCGCTGATCGTGGCGACCCGGCTGGCCGGCACGTCGGTGAGCGCCGCGGCCTTCTGGATCATTGCGGTCGGCAGCGCCGGCTGCGTGGGCGGCGGCCTTCTGGTGCGGCGTTTCGGCAGTGCGCGCGTGGCGCAGCTGCAACTGGCCGTCAGCGGCGCCTGCTGCGTGGCGGCACCGCTGATGCTGGCCGCGCCGCTGCCGTGGTTCATGGCCTGGATGCTGCTGTGGGGCGTGACGGTCTCGGGCGACTCGCCGCAGTTCTCCACCCTGACTGCGCAGAACGCGCCGCCTGCGGTGGCCGGCAGCGTGCTGACCTTTGCCAATTGCATCGGCTTTGCCATCTCGGTGCTCAGCATCGAAGTTTTCGTGCGGGCCACACAGGCCTGGCCCCTGGCAGTGGTGCTGCCCTGGCTGGCACTGGGGCCGGCCCTGGGTCTGCTGATGGTCAGGCCGCTGCTGCGCAGGCGCGGCTGACGCGCCTGACAAGCCTTGCGTTGAAGCCCCTTGTCGGGGCCGGTCTACGGGCTGTAGGGCGCACCCTACACACTGAAAAGTTGCGTGTGTCGCTACCTTGCCGTGGCACGCTGTTTGCATGCTAACCCTTCGCACAACCGTCCGGTTGCGCAGCAGATGCTGGCTCAGCAGCTTATCTACACCAAGGAATATCGCATGACCTCCACAAGACGTTCACTGCTCAGTCAGGCCTCCGTTGCTGCGGCTGCCGGAACCGCACTCGGCTTTCCCATGATTGCCCGCGCCCAGCAGAATTTCAGCTGGAAGATGACCAGCGCCTACGGCAAGGGTTCACCGTTTTACATGGAAGGGCCGGGCAGTGCGACCGACCTGGCCAAACGCATCGACACGATGTCGGGCGGGCGCCTGAAGATCCA
This sequence comes from Polaromonas sp., assembly GCF_029945685.1. GTDB lineage: Bacteria > Pseudomonadota > Gammaproteobacteria > Burkholderiales > Burkholderiaceae_C > Polaromonas. The sequence goes on from NZ_JAQSDA010000025.1 coordinate 40,671, forward strand.
GGTGTTTGGTGCAGGCGAGCTGATTCCGGCGCTGGAAGGTTTCGACGCGGTGCGTGCCGGCACGGTGGAAATGAACCATGCCAACAGCTACTTCTGGACCGGCAAGACCTTTGCCGCGCAGTACTTCACGGCGGTGCCTTTCGGCCTGAACTTCCAGGGCATCAACGGCTGGCTCTACGACGGCGGCGGCCAGCAGCTGTGGAACGAGGTGTATGCACCCTTCGGCATGGTCGCCATGCCCTGCGGCAACACCGGCGTGCAGATGACCGGCTGGTTCAAGAAAGAGATCAAGTCGAGCGCCGACCTCAAGGGCCTGAAGATGCGCATCCCCGGCCTGGCGGGCCGTGTCTATGCGGCACTGGGCGTGGACGTGAAGCTGCTGCCCGGCGGCGAAATTTTTCCGGCGCTCGAGCGCGGCGTGATCGACGCGGCCGAGTTTGTCGGCCCCTTCCAGGACCGCAAGCTGGGTCTGCACAAGGCGGCCAAGTACCTCTACACCACGGGCTGGCACGAGTCGGCCACGGTGTCGGAACTGCTGATCAACAAGGCCGCCTGGGACAAGCTGCCCAAGGACCTGCAGGCCGTGGTGGAAAACGCCTCGGCTGCCTGCAACGTTATCAGTGAAGCCTGGTGCCAGCGCAACAATGCCGAGGCCATGGACGACCTGATTAAAAACCAGGGCGTGATCGCCAAGCCGCTGCCCGACGAGGTGCTCAAGAAGCTGCGCGAGGTCACCAACCAGGTGCTGGCCGAAGCGGTGGCCAAGGATGCGATGACCAAAAAAGTGCACGACTCCTACATGGCGTACAAGAAAAAGTACGACGCCTGGGCCGGCTACAGCGAAGGCCCGTACCACAACAAGATCCTCACGGCCTGACCCGCCCATGACTGACTCAACAACTGCCGGCGCCTCCGGAGGCGCCGCCGGGACGGCGCGCGCGTTTGTGGCGCGCGTCGAGGCCGCGGTGGACCTGATCGGCCGCGCCGCTTCCTGGCTCACGCTGGCCATCGTGGTGCTCATGGCCATTGATGTGCTGATGCGTTACGCCTTCAGCATCGGCTCGGTGTGGGCGCAGGAGCTCGAGTGGCACCTGCTGGCGCCGCTGGTGCTGTTCGGCATGACCTACGCGCTGCTCAAGGGTGAACATGTGCGCGTCGATGTGTTCTATGCGCGCTACTCGCCGCGTACCCAGGCGGCGGTCGATCTGCTGTCGGCGCTGCTGGCCCTTGCGATGGCGGCACTGGTGATCCGTTACTCGATCCAGTTCGTGAGCCAGTCCTATGTGATCGACGAAATCTCGTCCGATCCCGGCGGCCTGACGCACCGCTGGTTGCTCAAGGCGCTGATCCCGGTGGGCTTTGCCGTGTTCGGCCTGATGGCGGCGGCGCAGGGCGTAGCGGCCGCGCTGCGCCTGTTCGGCCCGCAGCCCTCCACTCCGCCGGAGGCCCGGCCATGAGCATGAACGAATGGCTGGCGATCGGCCTGCTGATCGGTTTTTTCCTGATGCTGATGGGCGGCATCCCGGTTGGCATCACGCTGGCCGCCAGCGGCTTCATCTTCGGCTTCATGGGTTTCGGCGAGTCGCTGTTCAACCTGCTGCCGGCACGCATTTACGGCGTGGTCGCCAACTACCAGTGGCTGGCGATTCCGCTGTTTGTTTTCATGGGAGTCATGCTGGAAAAGTCGCGCCTGGCCGAAGACCTGCTCGACGTGATCGGCCACCTGGCCGGCGGACTGCGCGGCGGCATGGCGCTGGGCATCATTGGCGTGGGTGTGCTGATGGGTGCCACCACCGGCATCGTGGGTGCCACCGTGATCACGCTGGGCCTGCTGACCTTGCCGACACTGCTGCGGCGTGGCTACGACCCGGCGATTTCCTGCGGCGCGATCTGCGCCTCGGGCACGCTGGGGCAGATCATCCCGCCCAGCCTGGTGCTGATCCTGCTGTCCGACATCATGCAGCTGTCGGTGGGCACGCTGTTCGCGGCGGCAGTGCTGCCGGGCCTGATGCTGGCCGGGCTGTACGTGAGCTGGATCGTGATCTACGGCATGATCCGGCCCGATTCGATGCCACCGGTGCCGCAGGCCGAGCGTGATGCGGTGTCGCGTTCGCAGCTGTGGCTGCGCGTCGTCAAGGTGGCGCTGCCACCGCTGGCGCTGGTGCTGTCGGTGCTGGGCTCCATCATCGGCGGCATTGCCGCGCCGACCGAGGCCGCCTCGATGGGTGCGCTGGGCTCCATCCTGGTGGTGGCGCTGGCGCGCCGGCTCTCGCTGGCGGTGCTGCGCGACGTGATGCAGACCACCACGCGCATCTCGGCCATGGTGCTGTTCATCCTGATCTGCTCGCAGGTCTTCAGCCTGGCATTTCGCGGCCTGCAGGGCGAAAAGCTGATCGAGGACCTGTTCGCGTTTTTGCCGGGCGGCATCAACACCGCGGTGTGGTTCCTGATGGGCCTGATCTTCGTGCTCGGCTTTTTCATCGAGTGGATCGAGATCAGCTACATCGCGGTGCCGTTGTTTTTGCCGATCTTCGCGGCCGCCGGTGTCGACATGGTCTGGCTGGCCATGATGATCACCATCAACCTGCAGACCTCGTTTCTCACGCCACCTTTCGGCTGGGCGCTGTTTTTCCTGCGCGGCGTGGCGCCGTCGGGCGTGACCACGCGCCACATTTACCTGGGCGTGATTCCGTTTGTAGTGCTGCAGATCCTGGGCATCGTGCTGGTGTTCTTCTTCCCGGCGATTGCGACCTGGCTGCCCATGGCCATCGGCTGGTAGGCGGCCGCAACCGCAGCCGCTCAGCGCGCGATCAGCACCGGCACCGGCGACTCGGCCGCCACCTTGGCGGCCACGCTGCCCAGCATCAGCCGGACGATGCCGGTGCGGCCGTGGGAGCCCATGACCACGAGGTCGGCGCCTTCGTCCTTGACCGTCTGGACAATGCCGTTGGCGGCGGACACGTTTTCGGCCATGCGCGCTTCGAGCTTGACGCCGGCGCCCGGCGCTTCGCACAGGGCCGCGACCCTGGCGTGGGCCTGCGCAGCGTGTTGCTGGGCGGCGTTCATGTAGGCCTGAACGCCCAGCGGGTTGGTCTCGCCGATGCTCAGGTAAGGGTAGGGGTCCACGACATACAGGGCGGTGAGTCTGGCGCCGTGCGTACGCGCCAGGTTGACGGCGAGCTGGGCCGCGTGGGCGGATGCTTCGGAACCGTCGGTCGCCAGAAGAATGTTCTTGAACATGGGAGCCTTGTCTGGTGATGAACAGGCCCTTATCTTGCTGGGGCGCGCGGCCGCTTTCTTGATGTGCATCAAGCCGGGCGCACAGGCGCCCCCCTATATTGGCGGCATGAAAACCCATCCCGCCGCGCACGACCCGGGCCATTCCAGCGAGCCGCTGACCGGTTTTTCCCAGTGTCATCTGGGCATTCTGTCCAAGCTTCAGGCCTTCGGGGAACTGCCTGCGCTCCAGGCGGCGGCGGCCCAGGCCCGAACCATCGCCACCGACACGCTGGCCCTCTTCCACCATGCCGTGTACGAGCACCACGCGGACGAGGAGCGTGAACTTTTTCCGGCCGTGTTGCGCAGCGCGGCCCGGGGCCAGGAGGCCGATGAAGTCCAGACCATGGTGCAGCGCCTGACGGCGCAGCACCGCCAGATCGAGGCGATGTGGAAAAAGCTGGAGCCCGCCGTCAAGGCCGTGGCGAAGGCCCAGTCTGTCGATCTGGACCTCGATGCCGTGGAAGAACTGGTGCACGCCTATTCCTCGCACGCGCGTTTCGAGGAGGAGTTTTTTCTGCCACTGGCCGAAACCATTCTCGGCCGCGACGGCAACCACATGCAGGCGCTGGGCCTGTCGCTTCACTTGCGGCACACGCCGCAGCCCGTCGGCCACATCTGAGGGCGGTGCCACGCGGGCTTGCCGGTGATTCCTGCCCGCATCGCTGTACGATAGCCGGTGGTGCTCGGGCCGATCGGACCTGAGGCCTTTCCTTTCTATCGGTGCATTCCATGAAAAGTCATTCAAGCCCCGGCGGACTCGTTTACTCGACCGAGGCCGGGCGCATGTGCCCGGCTTGCCGCAAGGCGCTGGCCCAGTGCGTGTGCCGCCAGACGCGGCCGCTGCCCCCGTCCGATGGCATTGTCCGGGTGTCGCGCGAGACCAAAGGCCGTGGCGGTAAAAGCGTGACCGTGGTCAAGGGACTGGCCCTGCAGGACGCGGCGCTGGTTCTGGTCGGCAAACAGCTCAAGACGGCCTGCGGCTCCGGTGGCACGGTCAAGGACGGCGTCATCGAAGTGCAGGGCGACCATGCCGCGCTGGTGGTGGACCTGCTTGCCAAACAGGGCTGGACCGTCAAGCGTGCGGGTGCATGAAGCCTGAAGACCTGCAACTGCTGGTGACGCGCGAGATGCCTTTTGGCAAGTACAAGGGGCGGCTGATCGCCGACCTGCCGGGCAATTACCTCGCGTGGTTTGCCCGCGAAGGTTTCCCCAACAACGAGATCGGTCGCCTGCTGGCGCTGATGCTGGAAATCGACCACAACGGGCTGTCCGCGTTGCTGCAGCCCCTGCGCAGGCGCTGACCGGGGGGCTTGTTTCCGGGCAGCGCCAGGCATACGATGAACAGGCCGCTGCGTGAAAGTCGCGCAAACGGCCTGGAAGCAGCAGGAGGCCTTATGCCGCAGTTGATCGCATCGGTTGAGGGGGTCGAAATCAAGCATGTCCACCTGCGCAAGGACCGGACCACGCTGGGCCGGCGGCCGCACAACGACATTGTCTTCAACAACCTGGTGGTCAGCGGTGAGCACTGCGTGTTTGAACTGGAAGGCCTGGCCGACGTGTATGTCGAAGACCTGCATAGCACCAACGGCACCTATATCAACGGCAAGATGATCAAGTCGCGGCAGTTGCTGCATGACAACGACACCATCGCGATCGGAAACTTCAGGATCCAGTACCTTTCGGCCTCGGAAGATTCCGGCTACCACGAGACCGCTGCGATGAAGCTCGAAGGCCATGGCCTGCCGGGCGCGGCGGGTGCGTTGCACGCCAGTTTCAAGGTGCTATCGGGTTCGTCGGCCGGACTGGAGGTGCCCGTGGTCAAGGCGGTGACCACCTTCGGCAAGCCCGATGTCAGCGTTGTGGCCGTTTCCCACCGGCGCTACGGCTACTACGTGGCGCACATGGCCGGCGAGGCCTTGCCGACCCTCAATGGCCAGCCGATCGGTGCCGACGCGGTGCCGCTGGCCCACAACGACGTGCTGGAACTCGCGGGAACCAGCATGCAGTTTTTACTCAAGGACCGTTAGTTCCCGGTCCAGGGCCCGTTTGCGGGTGATTCCGCATATTTTGTATATTAATACCAAAGATTGACAGGGTTTTATAGACCTTTTTTTACGTAAGTTCGTACCCAGATCCTTCCGCAATACCAAGAAGAATCAAGAAGAATCAAGAAGAAGAACAACAGGCTACGCACAGAGCTTGTTTGGAAGGCGCCGGCAGGGCGCCTGTTTCAAGCCTTTTCACGGTCACTGCGCACCGTAGCTGCGTTCCGCGCGAACGCTAAATTCTCTATCCAGAGACAAATTTTCTATCGAGGCGGGAGCCTAACCTCTAGACTATGAGCGTTCACACATTAATCAGGGAAGGCCGCAAACGGCTGGGCATGAGCGAGCAGCAGTTTGCTGACGCTGCCGGCGTCAGCCGCGGGGCCGTACAACAATGGGAAAGACCAGGCGGCACCGCGCCAAAACGTTCCAACCAGCGCAGGGTGGCAGAGCTGCTTGGCGTTTCCGTGGCGGAGTTGATCTCTGGGGGTTCCAATGTCAGCCCGGGCTTTGACGTGAGGGCTGAAGTGCCGCTGATTTCTGAAGTGCAGGCCGGAAATTACACGGTGATTGACAACTTCAATCCCGGGGACGGACTGGAAATGGTGCCGGTGACGGTCGCCATCAAGCGCCACACCTTTGCGCTGCGGGTCCAGGGGGACAGCATGGTGGGCACCAACCTCGACTCCTTCCCTGAAGGCTCCCTGTTGATCGTGGAGCCCGAAATGCAGGCCGTTCCAGGCGACTATGTGATCGCACTCAACAGCGACAACGAGACGACCTTCAAGCAGCTCATCAGGGATGGCGGCGAGCTTTTCCTCAAACCGCTCAACGTGCGCTACCCCATCCGTCCCCTGGGGAGTGCAGAGATCATCGGCGTCGTACGCGAATTCACCAAAAAATTCCGCTAGCCTTTGCGACTGGCACGGACCCCTGACCATCGGTCGGGATAGCACCAAAGCCTTCGGCCGGTATCGGCAGGTTAAAAAAAGTTTTGGTTTAGATAGAAAAATCATCTTTTTCCCCGCATTTGGGTAGACTCCCCAAAAAGGGGGGTACGCGTGCTCGATGATTTGACGGAGCCGGTCGTTCTGGGGCTCTTGCTGCTGGTAGCTGTGGCCGGCGCCTGCGCTCTGCTTTACAGAGGCCATCTGCGGCGCGACGCCCTGCGCAGCATGAGTGCCCCCAGCCAGTGGCCGATCACGGCGCGCGAGCTGGTCGCGCCGGATGAACATGAAGTCTGGCCGTGGTTGCGCGGAGTTTTTGCGGACTACCACGTCATGCTGAAGATTCCGCTGGCGCGCTACACCGCGCCCACCACCCCCGCAGAAAGCAAGGTCTGGCACAAGCGCCTGAGCGGCGTCTACTGCACGTTCACCGTCTGTGGTGCGGACGGAACCGTGATTGGTTGCGTGGACGTCGTGGGAGCAGGCGACAGTGACCGGGCGCACTGGTACGTCAAGGAATCGGTTCTGGGCAAATGCGGCATCCCCTATGTGATGGTCAGCTGCGGCAAGCTGCCGACGGGTGAAAGCCTTCGCGCGGCTTTCATCGGGCAGATCGAGTTGAGCGGGACCGACACGAACGACCCCCTGGCCCTGGAAGCACTGGCCGGCAGCGGATCGCTGGAACTGACGGCCGTCGACCCGATGGAGGCTTCGCCGGTCGAGCCGGCGCGCGGCGATCTGCACGCCAGCCTGGAGCAGCAGCGCCGGCCACGTGTTTTTCCCCCGGCAGGAGTCATCAATTCCTGAGCGCCGCCCGGCAGCCGTTGCGACAGTGCCGCCCGCGCTGCGCTGCTGCTTCCGTGCTTCATTTGGTAACCGTTCCCGCGGCCCTGCTTTGACCGGCGGGGTGTTTGTGACTTATGCTGGCTGCCAGAGGCGGGCTGGATCCGCCAGCGTGTTTACACAAGAAGGAGCTACCGTGAACCTGTCCACATGGCTGATGACTGCGCTGGGCCTTTTGCTGGGCATCGGGCTGGGGGTTCTGGCGCATTGGGGCTGGTCACGCCGGCGCGTCGAACGCAAGCTGCGTCTGCCGGCACGCTGGCTGCTCAATGCCCGTGGCCTGATGACCAGCGAGGAGCAGGAGGTGTGGAAGTGGCTGCGCACGGCGTTTGCGGACCATGCGGTGATGATCAAGGTGCCCGTCATGCGCTTCACGATTCCAAGCACCAAAAACCGGCCCGAAAACAAGGACCAGCACTGGCACGAACTGCTGGAGGGGGTTTACTGCAGCTTCACCGTCTGCACGCTGGACGGCAAGGTGGTCGGCTGTGTCGACGTGCCGGGCAAGCGGGGCCTGACCAAAGCGCAGAAGGACATGAAGGAAAGCCTGTTGCTCGAATGCGGCATTGGCTACACCACGGTGCGCAGCGGGAGCCTGCCCACCGGCGGCGCCATGCGGGCGGCATTTCTGGGTGAAGTCCCGATGTCGGAGGCCGAAGCCGACGAGACCCGGGGCGGCGACAGCAGCTTTCATGCGGCGCTCGACGAGTTCACCAGCGAAAAGGTGCGCGCCGCCAAGGCTGCTGCGCTCAAGGAGCTCAAGGACAAACAGGCTGTCGACACCGACCCGCGGGAGAAAAACCGCAACGTCGGCTTCAACCCCGATGGCACCGGGTCCTTCATGACAGGTGACAAGCCGGGCCGTTTTGCGACCCCCTGGGAAGACTCCTTCACCCTGCCGGCAGACGGATCGCGAGGCAGGTAGTCCCGACACCGGCAGAGGCAGCGCCCCGAGCCTGTGCGGGCGGCCCGGCCGCCTTTTTTTTGCCCCTGAAAGACCTGTCCTACAGACACTCGCGTGGGTCGCGCTGTCGGTCGGGCGTGATCTCCCTCAGGCCGGCCGCGCCCGTCTGCCTAGACTGGGGCATCTTTCACCGTTCAGGACCACCACATGATCACCACCAACCTCGTTTTCCGTGCACACCGCGCCTGGGCCGGCCTGGGGCTGTCCCTGCTCATGGGCGCAGCCCTGGCGCAGGCACCCATCACGGCGACCGGCACCACGGGTATTGATGCCTCGGGCAATGCACAGAAGGAGCGCGCTGCCTGCATGGAAGGCCGGTCCCAGCAGGACCAGGCCACCTGTCTGCGGGAAGTCAACAATGCCGGGGCTGAAAAACGCAGCGGCAAGATGGACAACAGCGGCGCCCAGTTTGAAGCCAATGCCCGCTTGCGCTGTGAAGCGCTCACGGGCGAAGACCGCTCGGCCTGCGAAGCCCGCGTCAGCGGTTATGGCAACGCCAGCGGCAGTGTCGCCGGCGGCGGGGTGATTCGCGAGGTCGAAACCGTGGTGGTGCCGGCCGGCGCCACCTCGGTGCGCATTGAGCCGCAGACCAATGCGCCGGTGCTGCTGGTTCCGGTGCCGCAGAAATAAGTAAATAAAGTACGGCATGGCAGGCCGCCAGGCTGGCCGGACCGATACGATCACCGATGAAAGCAGGCGCCCTTGACTGACAAGCCCAGACATTTTTCCATGTTGCGCGAGTTTCACCTCGCGGATTTCCTCACGCTGTGTAATGCGGCCTGCGGGGTTGCGGGTGTTTTTCTGGCGATGCTGTACGCGGTGGAGGGTGCCAAGGCCTGGTTTTATGCGGCTGCGGCGATGGCTCCGGCGGCCTTTATCTTCGACGTGCTGGATGGCCGCGTGGCACGCTGGCGCAGCCAGCATTCGGCGCTGGGGCGTGAGCTTGATTCGCTGGCAGACATCATTTCATTTGGTGTGGCCCCTGCCGCGCTGGCGTTTGCGGCGGGTCTGCGGGGCGGCTGGGACTGGATCGCGCTGATCTACTTTGTCTGCTGCGGCGTGAGCCGGCTGGCACGCTACAACGTCACGGCGGAAACCTTGTCGGCAGGTGCCGACAAGGTGGCCTATTTCGAGGGCACACCGATTCCCACCAGTGTGCTGCTCACCGCCTTGCTGGCGGTGGCGGCCTGGCAGGACCGTCTGGGAGACCAGCTCTACGGCGGTGTCTGGATGCTGGGCCCTTGGGCGCTGCACCCTCTGTCCCTGCTGTTCGTGCTGTCCGGCACGCTGATGCTGAGCAAGACACTGCGTATTCCCAAATTCTGAGTTCCGCGTTGGGTGATCCTTGTCGTGAAGCCAAATGGGGCTCCAGCCCTTGTGTGGATTGCGCGAGATGCTATCAAAAAGGGAGCGTTGACGCATAGAGTGGCGCGCTACCGGTTGCTGTGTCGGCCGCCACTGACAGAGCCTTTCAGATTCCGCCTATGGAAAAAGCGTCGCGTTTCACCAAAAATAGCGGCATGCCAATCGTTAAAGATACCTCCCCTCCGAAGTCCGCCGGGCTGTCCGCTACACCGCCCCCGGGTGTGTGGGGTTCGCTGGTGGCCTATGTCTCATCGGTGTCGGCGGGCATTGCCGCGGTAGCCGCGCTGGCGACTGTAGGGGTTCCGGTGCAATCCTGGATCACTGCTTTCTGACGACCATGTCGGCCACCCACCGTACCCACCCCTCCGAAAATGGCGAGCCGCTGTCGCCTGGCGGAAAAACCGTGCCGGCGCCTGCCGAGTTTCCGGTCGAGCCCGACCTTGGGCCCGTGCCCCCGCCGGCGCATCCGGAAGAACCCGGAACGGTTCAACCCCCTATTTAAGGCCCGACCCATGACTGCTCCCCTCACGAAAGCGCAGGAAGCCCTGGCAGACTACGACGAGGCGCGGGCGGACTACATGCGTTTTCTGAGCATGGACCCGCCGGACTACAAGGCGGTCAACGACGCCATGGTGGCCATGGACGAAGCCCACATCCGCTTCAAGATGGCGATGGGCGACTCGGACCCGCCTACCCATCTCCGTCCGCTGTAGCAGCCTGGGCTTTCGTCGCTCATAACCAGCCGAGACACCGGCTTTCGTCCCGCTGCATACAATCGTGGCTTCACGCCACGGTCGCCCGGCCACCTACTGAAAGCCCCCCAGTGCAAGACTGCTTTGACGACATTGCCAAATTCAAGGCAGTGCTGGCGGACCAAGGGGTTCCCGGCGCGCTGGCCTTCCTGAACCGCCGCGCGCCGCACCGCTACACGGCCATCTACAAACTCGACGGTGATGTGATGCTGAACGTGGGTATTCACGACCGGCTGGGCCAGGTGGCCTCTCCCTTGCCACCCACGCCCCGCGACCACTCGCTTTGCAGTTTTGTGGAAGCCAGCCAGGCCTTTGTCAGCGAGGATGTCCTGGCCGACCCGCGCCTGGCCACCCACATCCAGCGTGGGCGGATCAATGCCTATGTGGGCTTGCCGCTGTCGCGCGGTCCGAGTCATCTGTACGGCACACTTTGCCAGATGGACCCCGACGCCCAACACCTGCCTGAAGGCGAATACCGCTTTCTGGAAATGGTTGCGCCGCTGCTGCTCGACCACCTGGATTGATGCAGCGGCCGCCCCGGTAGGTGGCCTCCGACATCGGGAGTTTGAGTTGACCTATGCCAAAGTCGGTCCGGCCCGCCCACAATGAGTTACATGTGGGGCAGGGATCGGCCGACCCTGCATCGTGGACCACCCAGCCGGAGATGACATGCAGGCACACCTCACCAGCTCTCACACTCGCCCCACCGTGGCCCTGGCCGACTACGATTTTCTGCGGGCCACTTACGACATGCTGCTGCGCGCACCGGTGCCCGACCAGCGTGCCATCGACGCGGCCTTCGCCGCACTGGACGCGGCCCACGCGCGCCTGAAGGCAGCCCACTTGCAGCGGGTGTTGGGCCTGTTGAACTAGGATTTTTTCATGGCGACCGCGTCTGCATTTTTGCCGACAGCCCGTTCCGGCCCATGGTGGCCCCGACCCTTCTGACCCGTAAAAGCAGGAAAACCCTTGGCGCTCATTACCTATCTCGTTGAGGACAACCAGACCATCCTCGACAACCTGATCGACACGCTGGAAGAGATCGCGTCGGTCACCGTGGTCGGTCATGCCGCCACCGAAGTCGAAGCCACGCGCTGGCTCTCGCTGCATGATGGGCAGTGGCAACTGGCCATCGTCGACATGTTCCTGCGCGAGGGCAGCGGCCTGGGCGTGCTGGCCGGCTGCCGCCAGCGAGAGTCCCACCAGAAGGTGGTGGTGCTGACCAATTTCGCCACGATTGATATTCGCCGGCGCAGCCTGGCGCTGGGCGCCGATGCGGTGTTCGACAAGTCCAATGAACTCGACGAGTTCTTTGCCTATTGCATTGCCGAAACCGCCCGTGACCTGCCGCTGCCGGTGGATTGAGGCCTGAGGCCCGGGCTTTCCCGGCGCCGCCTGTGGTTGTTTGCTGAAAACAGGATGCAGCCCTTATCCTGCAAGCGCAGGCAGCTATCAAAAAAGTAGCATCCGGCCTTGATGACCTGGCCGCGCCGGGGCCCGCTGCTCAGGGGTTCAGCAAGATGGTGACCAGCAGCGAGGCGTCCGTGGTGGCCTGCAGCGCATGGGGCTCGCCGCCGGGCAGGGCCATCAGCTCGCCCGGGCCGAGCGTGCGCGAAAGTCCGGGTGTGCTGACCACGGCCTGCCCCTCGAGGCAATGGATGGTGATTTCCCCGGACACCTGGTGTTCGGGCACGTTCTGGCCGGCCGCCAGCACCAGGCGCATCAGCTGAAGTTTTCCGGTCTTGAGCAGGCTGTGGGTTTTTACATCCGGCAGTTTGCCGGCAAGGGGCTGCACATTGATGACATCGAGCGGCTGCGCGTGGTCCAGGGCCATGGTGTTTTCCTTCGGGGTGGCCTGTCACACTAACCAGCCCGGACGGGTTTGTCCATAGGCAGGGTTCGCCAGCTTCCACGCCCGGTCCGGCGTAGGATAATGGGCGCCAAAAAGGGGCTTTGCGCCACCCACATGCCTGAACTCCCGTGCTTCCGACACCTTGTCCCCCCGCGTCTGGCGCTGCGCGGGTTGCTGCTGGTGCTGGCGCTGCTGATGTTTCCGCTGCTGCATGCGCAGAGCGGCACGCTGGTGATCGGCCAGGAGGGCAGCTACCCCTTGTCGCGCGCCTTCATGGTGCTGGAAGACCGTGCTGGCCAGCTGACCCTGGACGAGGTGCTGCAGCCGGGCCAGCAGGCGCGCTTCAGGCCCGTGGCCCAGAGCGGGTCGGCCACCAATTTCGGCCTGACCTCGTCGGCCTTCTGGCTGCGCATCACGCTGCAGGCCCGGGCAGACACACCGGCGCCCTGGCTGCTGGAGCTCGGCTATCCGGCGATCGACCAGCTGGACCTCTATACGCAGAACCCCCGTGGCGGGTTTGACCACCAAAGGGGCGGGGATCTGCTGCCTTTTGCCAGCCGGGCCGTGCCCCACCGCAATCATGTGTTGCCCGTGACGCTGCAGCCCGGTGCCGAGACCCTGCTTTATCTCCGTGTCCAGTCGGAGGGAACCGTGTCGGCCCCGACCTCCCTGTGGCAGCCGGGGGCACTGTGGCAGCATGACCAGCAGGAATACGCGCTGCTCAGCCTCTACTTCGGCCTGCTGGTCGGCCTGCTGCTGTACAACCTGCTGCTGTATTTTTCCGTGCGCGACCGGGCTTACCTGATTTATGTCGGTTTTGTCGGTGGCATGGCCGTGTCGCAGGCCGCATTGACGGGACTCGGCGGGCAGTTTCTCTGGCCTGGACAAACCTGGTGGAACAGCGTGTCGCCGCCGGTGGGCATGGCCACCGCGGCCGCGTTCGGGCTTTTGTTCGCCCGCAGGTTTCTCGACACTGCCCTGCGCATGCCGCGCATCAACCGCGTGATGCAGCTCCTGACCGGCGCCTGGCTGCTGGCGCTGCTGGCGGGGCTGCTGCTTCCCTACACGGTTTCATCGTGGATGGTGACCGTGCTGGCCATCGTCAGTGTGCCGGTGGTTGTGCTGGCCGGCGTGCTCAGTGTGCTGGAGAAATTTCCCGGCGCGCCTTATTTTCTGACCGCCTGGACGGTGTTGCTGCTGGGGGTGGCGACTTTTGTGCTGCACAACACGGGCATCCTGCCTTCCAACCTGCTGACTTCCAATGCACTCCTGGTCGGTTCGGCGCTGGAGATGGTGCTCCTTTCCTTTGCGCTGGCAGACCGCATCAATGTGGCGCTGGCTGAAAAGGAAAAGGCCCAGGCCGCCAGCCAGGCCGACCATGCCATGGTTGAAGCCCTGCGCCAGTCGCAGGAGCGTTACCGCGCCGTGCTGCAGGAGCGCGAAACCATTCTTGCCAACTCCATCGTCGGCATCGCGTTCCTGACGCCGGAAGGGCGCTTTCGCTGGGCGAACCAGGCCATGCTCGACATTTTTGCCGCCGGCGACCAGCCGCTGACCTCGATGGAGCCGTTTTACCTGTCGCGCGAGGACTACCTGCGTATCGGGGGAGAGGTGGCGGCCTGCATCCGGGCGGGGCAGGCTTACGCGACCGAGATCCAGGTCCGCCAGTGCACCGGTACCCACATCTGGATTTCCCTGTCCGGCAAGGCGGTCAGCCCGCGCGACCTGACGCAGGGCACGGTGTGGGTGATGACGGATATCACCCGGCGCAAGGAGCTGGAGGCCGAGCTGATACGGACCTCGTCGGAGCGGGAAGCCATCCTGAACAGCGCGCTGGTCGGCATCGTGTTGTCGGTGGCGCGCCGGCTGGAGTGGGTCAACGCCAAGTTCGCCGAGATGATGGGCTACACGCGCGAGGACCTGATCGGCCATTCGGCCCTGCAGCTGCACACGGACGCCGCAGCGTGGGAAAACTTCGGGCAGCGCGCGCACGAAGCCCTGAGAACCGCCGGCACCTATACCTGCGAGCAGCAGTTTCGGCGGCGCGGCGGCGAGTTGTTCTGGGTGCAGGCGGGTGGCAGTTGCCTGCAGCCGCTGGACCCGCAGGCGGGGGTGATCTGGACTTTTCTTGACATCACCGAACGCAAGAAATCGGAACAGGATACCCGCGAGGCGCTGCAGCGCCAGCGGGAACTCAATGAGCTGCGCAGCCGTTTTGTGGCCATGACCAGCCACGAGTTCCGCACGCCACTGGCAAGCATCCTTTCATCCGGGGAAATTCTCAAGCATTACGGCGAGCGCCTGCCTGCGCCCGAGAAGACGGAAGTGCTTGACACCATCGCGGCCAGCGTTCAACGCATGACGCGCATGCTCGATCGCGTGCTGCTGATCGGCAAGTCCGACGCCCAGATGCTGGAGTTCGAACCCCGGCCTCTGGACCTTGAAAAACTCTGCCAGCAACTGGTCCGGGAAGCGCGCACCCTGCAGCCTGACAACCCGTGCGAGCTGCGCCTGCTGTTTACGGCCGCGGGCGAGACCGGGCTGCATGACGAGAAACTCCTCAGGCACATCCTGGGCAACCTGCTGTCCAACGCCGTCAAGTATTCGCCGCTGGGCGGTGTTGTGCTGTGCCGTGTTTTTCTGGCGGACCAGCACCTGGTACTGGAAGTGTCGGACAAGGGCATCGGCATTCCTGCCGATGAAATCAGCCACCTGTTCGAGTCTTTTCACCGCGCCAGCAATGTCGGCGCGATTCCCGGCACCGGCCTGGGACTGGCGATTGTCAAGAACGCGGTGGACCTGTACGGTGGCACGATCGAGGTCAGCAGCCTGGTGGTCCCGGCGGGTTCGGGCACCTGTTTCACGGTGCGTCTGCCGCTGGCATTGCAGGCGCAGGACGCGCTGGTGCAACCGGCCCTGCTGTAGGCCGCCTTCAGTTTCACGCCGGCGGCATGGACCGCCCGCGTCAGCAGGCCGGCGTAGCGGTCTGGCCGGAAGGGGGGCTGAACACTTCCAGCAGGCGGTCGAGACCCCCCTCGTTGATGGCAACCATGGCCTGCTCGCGCACCTTCGGCTTGGCGTGGTAAGCCACCGACAGGCCGGCCTCGCCCATCATCGGCAGGTCGTTGGCCCCATCCCCCATGGCAATGGCCTGGTCAGGGGTGATGTCGAGCATGGCGCAGGTCTGCAGCAGCATTTTTCTCTTTTCCTCGCCGTCACAGATGTCGCCCCAGGGCTGGTCCACCATGCGGCCGGTCAGCAGGCCGTTCTCGACTTCCAGCACGTTCGAGCGCGTGTAGTCGATGCCGAGCTCGTCGCGCACCCGGTCGGTGAAAAAGGTGAAGCCCCCGCTGACCAGCAGCACCTTCAGGCCGGCCGCCTTGCAGGCATGCACCAGTTCGGCGGCGCCAGGGTTGAGCTTGAGCCGCTGGTGGTAGACCTCGTCCATGCTGGTGACGCTGACGCCCTTGAGCAGCGCCACACGCCGACGCAGACTTTCCTTGTAGTCGGCAATTTCGCCGCGCATGGCCGCTTCGGTGATGGCCGACACCTCGGCCTTGCGGCCGGCGGCATCCGCGATTTCGTCGACACACTCGATGTTGATCAGGGTCGAGTCCATGTCGAAAGCGATCAGCTTGAAGTCACCGAGTTTGAGATCGGGCGTGGTGAGCTTGACGACAAGGCCGGGGAGGGTTTCAGCGGGGGTCATGCGGGCGTGGCTTCCGTGGTGGTTTTGGGTTGTCCGAGGGATTTCAATACATCGCGAACCATCTGCGCGCGGTCCTTGGGTTCCTTGAGTTCGCGTTCAATGCGCAGCTTGTCGTTGCCGGCCAGCTTGATGTGTTTGTTCTTCTGGATCAGGTGCATGATGGCCATCGGGTCGATGGGCGGGTCCTTCCGGAAGGTGATGTTGATCACGGTGGGCGCAGCATCGACCTTGACCACGCCGTAGGGCTTGGCGATCACGCGCAGGCGGTGCACGTCGATCAGGGTCTGCGCCTGCGCCGGCAGCTTGCCGAAACGGTCCACGATCTCCTCGAGCAGCGCGTCGATCTGGTCGGTATTTTTGGCGGTCGCCAGCTTTTTATAGAAACTCAGGCGCAGATGCACATCGCCGCAGTAGTCGCTCGGCAGCAGGGCCGGCGCATGCAGGTTGATCTCGGTGCTGACATTGAGCGGCGCCAGCAGGTCCGGCTCGCGGCCGGCCTTGAGCGAGGCTACGGCTTCGTTGAGCATTTCGTTGTAGAGCTGAAAACCGATTTCCATCATGTTGCCGCTCTGGTTTTCGCCCAGCACCTCGCCGGTGCCGCGGATTTCCAGGTCGTGCATGGCGAGGTAAAAACCGGAGCCGAGTTCTTCCATCTGCTGGATGGCTTCCAGCCGCTGGCTGGCCTGTTTGGTCAGGCCCTCGATGTCGGGCACCATCAGATAGGCATAGGCCTGGTGGTGGCTGCGGCCCACACGCCCGCGCAACTGGTGCAGCTGTGCCAGGCCGAACTTGTCGGCACGGCTCATCACAATGGTGTTGGCGCTGGGCACGTCAATCCCGGTTTCGATGATGGTTGAGCACAGCAGCAGGTTGTAGCGCTGCGCCACGAAGTCCTTCATGACTTTCTCGAGTTCACGCTCCGGCATCTGGCCGTGCGCCACCGCAATGCGCGCCTCGGGCAGCAGCGCTTCGAGCTTTTCGCGGCGGTTCTGGATGGTCTCGACCTCGTTGTGCAGGAAGTAGACCTGGCCGCCGCGTTTCAGTTCGCGCAGCACCGCCTCGCGGATCACGCCATTGCTTTCGCTGCGCACAAAGGTCTTGATCGCCAGGCGCCGCTGCGGCGCGGTGGCGATCACGCTGAGGTCGCGCAGGCCCTCGAGCGCCATGCCCAGGGTGCGCGGAATCGGCGTGGCGGTCAGGGTCAGCACATCGACCTCGGCGCGCATGGCCTTCATGGCCTCCTTGTGGCGCACGCCGAAGCGGTGTTCCTCGTCGATGATGAGCAGGCCCAGGCGCTGGAACTTCACGTCCTGGCTCAACAGCTTGTGCGTGCCGACCACGATGTCGATGCTGCCGTCGGCGATGCCCTTGATGGCGGCGGTGATCTCCTTGCCGGAGCGGAAGCGGCTCATCTCGGCGACCTTGACCGGCCATTTGGCAAAGCGGTCCACCAGCGTCTGGTAATGCTGCTCGGCCAGCAGCGTGGTGGGCGCCAGCAGCGCGACCTGCTTGCCGCCGGTGATGGCGATGAAGGCCGCGCGCAGGGCGACTTCGGTCTTGCCAAAACCGACATCGCCGCAGACCAGGCGGTCCATGGGGCGCGGGCTGATCATGTCCTGGATCACGGCGTGGATGGCGGCGCGCTGGTCGGCGGTTTCCTCGAAGCCGAAGTCGTTGGCAAAACTTTCGTAGTCGTCCGGCGAATAGCGGAAGGCATGGCCTTCACGCGCGGCGCGGCGCGCGTAGATGTTGAGCAGTTCGGCGGCCGAGTCGCGCACCTGTTCGGCGGCCTTGCGCTTGGCTTTTTCCCACTGGCCGCTGCCCAGGCGGTGCAGCGGCGCCTCGTCGGCGCTGACGCCGGTGTAGCGGCTGATCTGCTGCAGCTGGCTGACCGGCACGTAGAGCGTTGCGTCGTCGGCGTACTGGAGGTGCAGGAACTCGGTGTTGCCCTGGCCCAGGTCCATGTTGACCAGGCCCTTGTAGCGGCCGATGCCGTGCGCGCTGTGCACCACCGGGTCGCCGACATTGAGCTCGGACAGGTCCTTGATCAGCGCCTCGACGTCGCTGACCTGCTCCTGTTTCTTGTTGCGGCGCCGGGTCACGACACCCGCGGCGAACAGCTCGGTTTCGGTGACGAAGTCAATGTCGCCGGCCAGCCAGCTGAAGCCTGTGTTCAGGGCCGCCGTCGCAATGCCGAGTTTTTCGCTGCTGTGCTGGAAGTCTTCCAGCGAATCAAAAGCCGGCGGACTGACGCTGCTGGCGCGCAGGAAATCGAGCAGGCTTTCGCGCCGCCCGTCGCTTTCGGCCAGCAGCAGCACCCGCTGCGGTGTGTTGCGGATATGTGCCTTCAGGCGCGCCAGCGGGTCTTCCGCGCCGCGCACCACCGACATCTCACCGAGTTTCTGGAAGTTCGCGTTGTCGGCCACGTCCTCGACCGCGGGGCGGATGGCCAGCTGCGCGTAGTCGTTGGCGCGGGCATAAAACTGCTCGGTGCCCAGGAACAGCGCTTCCGGCGGCAGGGCCGGGCGGTCCGGCGCACCCTGCACCAGGCGGTAGCGGTCCTTGGTGTCCTGCCAGAAACGCTGGAAGGCCGGTTCCAGGTCGCCGTGCAGGACCACGGTGGCGTCAGTGCCGAGGTAGTCGAACACGGTCGCCGTGTCGTCGAAAAACAGTGGCAGGTAGTACTCGATGCCGGCCGTCGCCACGCCGTTGCCGATGTCCTTGTAGATGCGGCTTTTGGTCGGGTCGCCGTCCAGCAGTTCGCGCCAGCGGTTCCTGAATTTGGCACGCGCGTCGTCATCCATCGGGAACTCGCGGCCTGGCAGCAGCCGCACTTCGGGCACCGGGTACAGGCTGCGCTGGCTGTCGGGGTCGAAGGTGCGGATCGAGTCGATCTCGTCGTCGAACAGGTCCACCCGGTAAGGCACGGCCGAACCCATGGGAAACAGGTCGATCAGGCCGCCGCGCACCGCATATTCGCCGGGGCTCACGACCTGCGAGACGTGGGTGTAGCCGGCCAGGGTGAGCTGGCTCTTGAGCTTGGCCTCATCGAGCTTTTGCTTGACCTTGAAGTGAAAGGTGTAGCCGGCCAGGAAGGACGGCGGCGCCAGACGGTACAGCGCCGTGGTGGCGGGCACGATCACCACATCGACGCCGCTCTCCTTGTCGCGCTGGCCGCCGGAGACATGCAGGCGCCACAGGGTGGCCAGCCGTTCGCTGATCAGGTCCTGGTGCGGCGAGAAAGTGTCGTAGGGCAGGGTTTCCCAGTCGGGAAACAGGGCACAGCGCAGGTCAGGCGCAAAAAAGGCCAGCTCGTCCAGCAGGCGTTGCGCCGTGGCCGCGTCCGCGGTGACGATGGCGGTGAGGCGACCGGCCGCTTTTTCCCGCAGGCCCAGCTGCGCCAGCAACAGGGCGTCGGCAGAGCCGGCGGGTTGCGGCAGGGTGTAGCGTTTGCCAGGGAGAAGTTTGGGTAAATCCATGAAGCAGTCGGAATGGGGTGACAGAAAAGCGGCGGAAAAAAGGAAAACACCCCAAACGGTGCGGAGTGGGGTGTGAACGGCCCTGGCTGGCCTTTGAGTCCCTGATTTTAGAATCTATGATCAGGCCATGACGCCGATCCCGCCAAAATCCCTGGTTCCCCGCTTTTTTGCGCTGATTCCGTGCGCGGGTCAGGGCATGCGCGCCATGGACGAGAGCGCTGCTCAGAGGGCAGGCGCCGCCTTGCCCAAGCAGTACCAGCCGATCGCGGGCGTGCCCATGGTGCAGCACACGCTGCAGGCTTTTGCCGGGGTGGCGCGTATCGATTCCTGCCTCGTGGTGGTCGCCCCCGGTGACGATTTTTTCAAGGGACAGACCGGCACCGGCTACGAGGTGGTAGCCTGTGGCGGCGCCACACGTGCCGCCAGCGTGCTGGGCGGCCTGGAGCAACTCGCGGCCAGCGGCGCCGAACCTGACGATTGGGTGCTGGTCCATGACGCCGCACGTTGCCTGGTCACCCCCGCGCTGATCGACCGGCTGATCGATGCCTGCCACAGCGACCCGGTGGGCGGCCTGCTGGCCCAGCCGGTGCCCGACACGCTCAAGCAGGGGCGCGACGAACGCGTGGCTGCCACCCTGGATCGCTCGGACAAATGGCTGGCACAGACACCGCAGATGTTTCGCCTGGGCGCCTTGACGCAGGCACTGAAGATGGCGCAAACCCTGGGCGAGCCGGTGACCGACGAAGCCAGCGCCATGGAAGCGGCTGGTGTGGCGCCGCAACTGGTGCGCGGCAGCGCCCACAACTTCAAGGTCACCTGGCCGGAAGATTTCCTGCTGGCCGAAGCCCTGATCAAAAGCCGGACGCCAGCCAGGCCGCGGGCGCGCAAACCCGCCGCACCGAAAGCTGCACAGAAAGTTTTATCTGATGACACCGGCCGCGAATCCATCTGACTCTTTACCAGCCGGGGCCGCGGATCCGGCTTTGCCGGTCCGCAGGCGCAGCGCCCCTTTTCCTGGTACCAGGGGCAGCGAAACGCCGGAGGCTCGCGAAGTGGGGAGCGTAGGGGCACCATTCCGCATCGGTGAGGGCTGGGACACCCATGCACTGGTGCCGGGCCGGGCGCTGATCATTGGCGGTGTGACGGTGCCGCACAGCGCCGGCCTGCTGGGCCACTCGGACGCCGACGTGCTGATTCACGCGATCATCGACGCCCTGCTGGGCGCGGCCGGTCTCGGCGACATCGGCAGCCATTTCCCCGACACCGACGTCCACTTCAAGGGGGCGGACTCGGTGCTGCTGCTGCGCGAAACCGGCCGACGGCTGGCCGAACGCGGCTTGCATATCGGCAATATCGACAGCACGGTGATCGCGCAGGCGCCCAAACTGGCCAGCCACATTCCGGCCATGCGCGAACGCATCGCGCAAACCCTGGGGCTGGAGGCCAGCCGCGTCAACGTGAAAGCCAAGACCGCCGAGAAGCTGGGGCCGGTGGGGCAGGGGCTGAGCATCGAAGCGCGTGCCGTGGCGCTATTGTTTTAGTAGCTGCTTGCGCCCGACAGATAAGGGCTGAGGCACGATTTGATTCATCATCCGTCGACAAGCTCAGTACGAACGGATTCCTGGAAGTGAACGCGTGAGCCTCTCTTTTCAAGCAGGGGCCGCGGGTCCGGCTCTGCCGGCCCGTAGGCGCAGCGGCCCCCTCGGGGGGCAGGGAGCTACACGCAGTGAGCGACCGTGGGGGCGCTATTCAACCTCTTCTTAGTTTGATATGCGCCGCCAACCCGCCCGAGCCGGTGTTGGCCAGCGCAAACACGCCGCCCATGCGGTGCAGGGTTTTTTCGACAATCGCCAGGCCGAGACCGGCGCCGGTCGCTGCAGTGCGTGCTGCGTCGCCGCGGAAAAAGGGTTTGGTCAGGTTGTTCAGGGCCTGGGGCGCAACGCCGGTGCCGTGGTCGCGCACCTTGATCAGCACCCACTGGTCGCGTTCCTTGGCCGCAATATCCACCACGGCGATGCCGGTGTCCGGCGTCTTGCCATAACGCCGCGCATTTTCCAGCAGGTTGGCGATCACGCGGGACAGTTCGACCTCGTCGGCCAGCACAGCAATCTGGCCCGGCAACGTCACATTGACGCGCATGTCGGTGTATTCGGCCACGGAATAGACGGCCGCCTCGATGATGGCATTGAGCGACACCGACCCCAGCTGCGGCGGATCGGGCCGGGCGTAGTCGAGGAATTTGTCGATGATCGCGTCGAGCTGGGTGATGTCGGCGGCCATGTGGGCGCGGGCCTCCGGATCGGCCACGCTCATTTCTGTTTCGAGTCGCAGCCGCGCCAGCGGCGTGCGCAGGTCGTGCGAAATGCCGGCCAGCATGATGACGCGGTCTTCCTCGATTTTGGAGAGCTGCTCGGCCATACGGTTGAAGCCGATGTTGACTTCGCGGATCTCGCTGGTCGCCACCTGTTCATCAAGCAGGCTGGCGTCAAAGTCACCGTCACGCATGCGGCTGGCGGCAAAAGACAGTTGCTTGAGCGGCCGGTTGATGAGGCGCGCAATCAGCGCGGCGCCGAGCAGCGACAGGATGGCTGCGGTGATCAGCCAGATCAGCCAGGTGCCGCCCTGCAGGGGCCCCAGCCGCGAGGGGTCGGTCAGCAGCCAGTAGGCGTCGCCGTCAATGTTGAACCCCACCCACAGACCTTTGACACCGTTGACGGATCGGGCCACCACCGTGCCTTCGCCCATGCGCGCGGTGAGCTCTTCACCGATGCGCTCACTGAAGGGATCGTTGACAAAGCGCTCGAACTTGTCGCGCGGCTCGCGCGGCGAGATGCGCACGCCTTCTTCCTCGGCCAGGGTCTTGATCAGCCAGACCCGGGTGATGGAGTCCGAGTACTTCAGCGCGGCGCGGCTCAGGTTGACCAACGAGGCAAGTTGCCTGGCGCTTTGCACGGCGCGCGGCTCGAATTCCAGCGCGCGGAAGGTTTGCAGCCAGGCGACGATGCAGCCGATCAGCAGCAGCGACAGGAACAAAAAGGTGCGCCAGAACAGGCTCAGGCCGACGCGCGGCCGCATCTCCAGGGGCGCAGGTGCAGTTTCAAGCGCCACGGGGGCGGTTTCCAGGTGTTCGGCGCGTGTGCCTTGCATTCGGGGACTCGGAAGGCGGAGAGGTGGATCGGCCCGGTCAGCCAGACAGCAGTCGGGCGTGCGGCAGCATGTGGCTCTTTAGCTGGTTCCGTCCGGCACGAAAACGTAGCCTATGCCCCACACGGTCTGGATGTAGCGGGGCGCAGCGGCGTCCAACTCGATCAGCTTGCGCAGGCGCGAGACCTGTACGTCCAGGCTGCGGTCGAAGGGCTCGAACTCCCGGCCGCGCGCCAGTTGCGCCAGCTTTTCGCGCGACAGCGGCTGGCGCGGATGCCGCACCAGCGTCTTGAGCATGGCGAATTCGCCGGTGGTCAGAGGCAGCTCCTCGCCATTTTTCTGCAGGGTGCGCAAGCCCATGTCGAAACTGAAAGGTCCGAAATTGACCACTTCCTGCTCGCTCGACGGCGCGCCCGGCACTTCGACCGCGGGGCGACGGCGCAGCACCGCATGAATCCGCGCGAGCAGCTCGCGCGGATTGAAAGGCTTGGCCAGGTAGTCGTCGGCGCCGACTTCGAGGCCGACGATACGGTCCACGTCCTCGCCCTTGGCGGTCAGCATGATGATGGGGGTGCGGTCGTTGGCGGCGCGCAGGCGGCGGCAGATGGACAGGCCGTCTTCGCCGGGCATCATCAGGTCGAGCACGATCAGGTCCACGGCATCGCGCATCATGATGCGGTTCAGGGCCTTGCTGTCCTCCGCCAGGATGACCTCGAAGCCTTCCTGCGTCAGGTAGCGCCGCAGCAGGTCGCGAATGCGGGCATCGTCGTCAAGAATCAGGATCTTGTCAGCACGGGTGGAATTGCTAGCTTGTGTCATAAGGCGATCGTAATTTGTAACAGAGCCAATTCTGCGGGCTAAAAACGCGGATTCCGTATTTTTCGTGCACTTTGACAGACTGTTACAGAAGTTGCAGCTGCGGGCAAGCGCGATAAGGTGCAGATGCAAACCAATGGCAGGCTTGGGCCATTCGATGGCAACCATTGGCGGCCGATGCTGACAAGCCGGTCGCCGCAAATCGTCTATCGTTCCGCCGGCGGTGCAGATTCACACGTGTGCCGGTCTTTTTTTTGTCCAACCGAAAGTGATCCCTTGAAAAAAGCCAACCAACTCTTCGCCGCCTGCGCGCTGCTGGCCGCAAGCACCGGCGTTTTTGCCCAGAACCCACCCCCGTTTGCCCCGCTGCAAAACGTCGCGCAACTATCGGCCAGCGCAGCCGTTGAAGTGCAGCAGGACCTGCTGTCCATCGCGATGACCACGACCCGCGACGGCAGCGATGCCGCCACCGTGCAGAACCAGCTCAAGGCGGCCCTGGAGGCGGCACTGGCCGAGGCCAGAAAAAACGCCCAGCCCGGCCTGATGGATGTGCGCACAGGCAACTTCAGCCTGTACCCGCGTTACGGCAAGGACGGCAAGATCAACGGCTGGCAGGGCAGTACCGAGATGGTGCTGGAGGGCCGGGATTTCGCGCGTATCACGGCGGCCGCCGGCAAGGTCCAGACCCTGAGTCTGGGCAATGTCGGTTTTGCACTGAGCCGCGAGGCCCGTGCCCGCGTCGAAGGGGACGCGCAGGCGCAGGCGATCGAGGGGTTCAAGGCCAAGGCCAGCGAGATCGCGCGGGGCTTCGGTTTTTCCGGCTACACGCTGCGTGAAGTTGCCATCAACGCCAATGACCAGGGCCCCATCCGCCCGCGCATGATGGCTGTGGAAGCCAAGTCCGCGATGTCGGATTCGGCGATACCGGTCGAAGCCGGCAAGAGCACTGTCATGGTCAACGTGTCGGGCTCCGTGCAGATGAAGTGACGACGTGCCCTCGGCGGGTGATCCGGCCGTACCGGACCCTCCCGGAAGGGCGTTTGCCTGACAGACGCAAGCCACGCCGGACCGTAAGCTGGCGGGCATGAATGTTCATTTTCTGGCGCAGGACGCCGCGCGGCGGGGCCCCCTGCTGATTGTCATCAATGCCGGCTCGGGCCGCCACAACACCGACGACGAACAGGCGGTCATGGCTCGCGTGTTCACGCAGGCCGGCCGCGAGTTCGAGTTTTTTCCGGTCGACGAGCCGGACCAGATCGACGAGGTGGCGCGCCGCGCTGTCCGCCAGGCCCAGGCCCGGGGTGGCGTGGTGGTGGCGGCCGGTGGGGATGGCACCATCAACGCCGTGGCCCGCGCCGTGCTGGGCAGCGGCTGCCCCTTCGGCGTCCTGCCGCAAGGCACCTTCAATTATTTCGGCCGTGTCCATGCGATCCCGCAGGAGACCGAGGCCGCCGCCAACGCCCTGGTCGGCGCGAGCGTGTCGCCGGTCCAGGTCGGGCAGGTCAACGGCAGGCTGTTTCTGGTCAATGCCAGTCTGGGCCTGTACCCGCGATTGCTGGAGGACAGGGAAGCCTGGAAGCAGCAGTTCGGTCGCAGCCGCCTGGTGGCGTTTGTCTCGGGGCTGGCCTCGCTGCTGCAGACGCGCCGCCAGTTGCACCTGCAGATCGAATCGGCCGGGCAGGTGGCCGCCTTGCGCACCCCGACGCTGTTTGTCGGCAACAACCACCTGCAACTCACGCGTGTGGGTATTGCCGAAAAAGACGCCAATGCGGTGATCAACGGCCAGTTGGCCGGGGTGGTGGTGCGCCCCATCGGCTCGCTGGCGCTGTTTGGCCTGATGCTGCGCGGCCTGCTGGGGCGGCTCGGCGACGCGGACAACATCCGCAGTTTTTCGTTTCGCCGCCTGACGGTCACGCCGCGGGGGCGCCGGCGCGTCAAGGTGGCCACCGACGGGGAGGTCTGCTGGATGGAGGCGCCGCTGGTGTTCGAGGTGGCCGACCAAGCCCTGCTCCTGATGGTTCCCGCGCCGGCCGACCGGGTGGATGTCGCCTGATGAAGACGCTGCTGCAGATTTCCGATCCCCATTTCGGCACGGCGCAGCCGCTGGTGATGGAGGCGCTGGTGGCGCTGGCGCGGCAGCAGCGCCCCGACGTGCTGGTGCTGTCGGGAGACATCACGCAGCGTGCGACGGCGACGCAGTTTCGCGAGGCGAGGGCGTTTTGTGAGCGTCTGCAGATTCCGCAGATGCTGGCTTTGCCCGGCAACCACGACATTCCGCTGTTCAATCCCTGGCAGCGCCTGGTGACGCCGTATGCCCGTTACCTGCAGGCCTTCGGACCCGAACTGGAACCGGTGCTGGACACCGCCTGGCTGCAGCTGAGCACCGTGAAGACCACGCGCCGCTGGAGGCACAAAAACGGCGAGGTGTCGGGCCGGCAGATTGAACGGGTGAGCGCGCGCCTGCGACAGTCCGCACCGGGGCAACTGCGCGTGGTGGTGGTGCACCAGCCGGTGATGGTGCTGCGTGCTGAGGACGAGCACGACCGCCTGCGCGGCTGGGAGGCCGCCGTACGCGCATGGGCGGCTGCCGGTGCGGACATCGTCATGGGGGGGCACATTCACCTGCCTTATGTCTGCGAGCTGTCGTCCTGCGTGAACGACCTGCCGCGGCGCCTGTGGTGCGTGCAGGCCGGTACCGCCCTGTCCTCGCGCATCCGGCGTGAGGCGCCGAACTCGGTGAACCTGCTGCTGTGCGACCCGGCCCACCAGCCGTTCCAGGGCCGGCTCGAACGCTGGGACTTCCGCGGCGCCGGCGCAGCGGGCCGTTTCGAATTGGCGCACACCAGTGAGCTGATGCCGGACCGGGCAGGGGTCCGCTGAACCTGCGGACCGATCAGGCGGCGGACAGCGCTTTCTTGCGCAATCGCCGGGCCACGACGATCTCCCGCAGGTGGTCGTAGGTCCAGTTGAAGGCAAAGGTGTAAGGCAGAAAAAACAGCACGATGCCGATGTCCAGCACAAAGGCTTCCCACAGCCCGATGTCCAGCCACCAGGCGGCCAGTGGCACCACGGCCAGGATCAGGCCGACCTCGAACAGCACCGAATGCACCGCCCGCGCGCCCAGCGTGCGCCGAAAACCCAGTCGGCGCTGGGCGCCGTCAAACACCGCATTGAACACCATGTTCCAGGCCATCGCAATCAGCGAAATCATCAGCGTCAGCAGGCCCATGTGGGCCAGCGAATAACCGAGCAGCCAGGCGCCCAGCGGCGCGCAGAGGGCAATCGCCAGCACCTCGAATCCGAGGGCGTGGAAAAAACGTTCCTTGACAGACTTCTGCAGGCTCATGGGTGACTTTTGGGGCTTTGAAAAGGGGAATGGCTGTATTTTTATCGCTATTTCCAATACATTAAAGTTGATAATCATCGGAAAAATAGATACATAAGCCCCATGCGCCACTCTCCCGAAGCCCTGACCGCCTTCGCCGAAGCCGCCACCCTGGGCTCGTTTTCGGCCGCAGCGCGCAAACTCGGCAAGAGCCAGTCCACCGTGAGCAGCGCGATTGCCAACCTCGAGATCGACCTGGGCCTCTGCCTGTTCGACCGCAGCCGCCGCAAACCTGCGCTCAGCGAACATGGCCGGGTGATGCTGGGCAAGGTGCAGGAGATCCTGGCCGCCAGCGACCGGCTCGACTTGTCTGCCAGCCAGCTCGGCGGCGGGCTGGAGGCCAGACTCAGCGTGGTCTGGTCCGACACCTACCAGTCGGACCGCTTTGAGGACATGCTGACCGCCTTTGAGCAGCGTTTTCCCGACCTGGAGTTCGAATGCCTGATCGCCGAACACGGCGACCTGGTGTCGCTGGTACAGACCGGCCGCGCTCACATCGGCGTGGTCGGCGCACAAGGCGTGTACCCGCCCGACATCGGCTCGGCCACGATTGCCGAGCAGTCGGAGATCGCGCTGTTTGTCGCCACCGGCCATGCGCTGGCTGGCAAAACGGACATCACGCCCGAGCTGTTGGCCCGGCACCGTGAGCTGCGGCTGGACACCTACCTGGGCCGGGCCGACCAGGTCAGGCCGGCGGCGCGCCGCTCCTGGTCGGCGCCCAGCTACCTGATGCTGCTGGAGATGGCGGTGCTGGGCTTCGGCTGGGCCGCCATCCCGCGCTGGATGGTCACGCGGTTTGCCGTCGGCAAACTCACCGAGCTGGCCGCGCGCGGCTGGCCGCAGCGCGTGCCGGTGGACGCCGTCTGGTCGCGCCAGCGGCCACTGGGCCGCGCCGGCACCTGGTTGCTGCAGGAAATGCTGGCGCCGCCGGCGCCGCCCCCTTTACAGGAAAAATGAGGCTCCAGCCCTTACGGGGTGGGCGCCGGCAGCTCTTTATTTGATAGCGTCCGGGGCGGCGTTGCGCTGGCGGGTGCGGCCTTGCCGACCTCGCCCAGCAGCCACTGCCGGAAGACGCCCAGCGGCTTGAGGTGACTGCGCGACTCGGGGTAACACAGGTAGTAACCCATCTCGTCCCGGTAGCCGTCGTCCAGCGGCGTGGCCACCAGGCCGGCGGCAATGTCGTCCTGCACCAGGCAGTGCGGCACCAGCGCCAGGCCCATGCCGGCCCGCACCGCGCGTATCAGGCTGTGGTACTGGTCCAGCTGCGGGCCCATCAAGGTGTTGACGCCGCCGACACCGTGCGCCGCGCACCAGTGGGTCCAGGCGTGCGGCACGCTGACATGCTGGAGCAGGGTGAAACCGGTGATGTCCTGGGCCTGGCGCAGCGGCGGCTGCGCCGGCAGCCCCGGCGGAGCGATCAGCACCACTTCCCGGCCGGTCAGGTAGTCGGCCCGGGCACCGGGCCAACTGCCGTTGCCGAACAGGATCGCGCAGTCCAGGTCTTCCCGCTGAAAGTCATAACCCTGGGCATAAGGCACATAGTGCAGTTCGATCTGCGGATGCTGGCGCTGGAAGGCTGGCAAGCGCGGGATCAGCCATTTGGCGCCGAAGGTGGGCAGGGTGGACAGGTGCAGGGCGCCGCCGCCGTCGCCGCTGGTGATGAGTTCCAGCGTGGCGGCTTCGAGTTGCGCCAGCACCGGCCGCACGGCGGCCTCGTAACGCACACCGGCGGGCGTCAGGGTCAGGCGCTGGCGGATGCGCTCGAACAGCAACACGCCGGTGAGCTGCTCGAGCTCGCTGATCTGTTTGCTGACGGCGCTTTGCGACAGGTGCAAGGCCTCGCAGGCGCGCGAGACACTGCCGAAGCGCGCCGTGGTGGTGAACGCGCGCAGCAGGTGAATCGGCGGCTGGAGGCGTTTCATGATCCGATTTTACGTGAAGTTCATTCCATAATGGACTGAACCCAGTCGAAGACTTCACCGGCGAGTTCCGCAGACTGGCACCTCTCCTGCTTCACAATGGATTCACAAATTCATTTTGAAAAGGATCATCATGCAAAGACGTCACCTCATCGCACTCGCAGCTACTTCAGTACTCCCGGGAATGGGTTGGGCGCAGTCGAACAAACCACTGCGCCTGGTCGTGCCCTTTCCTCCGGGCGGCGCCACCGACATCACCGCGCGGGTGGTGTCAGAGGCGCTGGCGCGCGTTCTGGGCCAGCCGGTGATCGTTGAGAACCGCGGTGGCGCCGGCGGCTCCATCGGCATGAGCGAGGTGGCCAAGTCCGCGCCTGACGGGCTGACACTCGGCGTGGCGACCCTGTCCACGCACGGCGTCAACCCGGCTGTCTACAAAAAATTGCCTTACGACCCGATCAAGGATTTTGTGGCCGTGACCGAGCTCGTCAAGGCTCCGGGGGTGGTGGTGGTCAATGCGGCCCTGCCGGTGAAGAACTTTGCCGAACTGGTCGCCTACCTCAAGGCCAACCCCGGCAAGCTCAGTTATGCGTCGCCCGGCAACGGCACCATCGGCCACATGTGGGGCGAGCTGTTCAAGAGCACCACCAACACCTTCATGGTGCACATTCCCTACCGCGGTGCGGGCCCGGCCCTGAACGACGTTGTTGGCGGGCAGGTGATGGTGTACTTCGACCAGGTGGCCGCTTCGTTGCCTTTCATCCAGTCGGGCAAGCTGCGCGCCATCGCCGTGTCCTGGGACAAACGCCTGGAGGTCCTGCCCAACACCCCGACCTATGCGGAACTTTCGCTGTTTTCCAGTAATGACCCTTCATGGTTCGGTCTGGTGGCACCCGCAGGCACACCGGCGGCCGCGGTGAACCGCATCCAGCAGGCGGTGGTCAAGGCCCTGCAGGAGCCGGCCGTGCGCACCAAGCTGGCAGCGCAGGGGCTGTTTGCCTCCGGCACCACGCCGGCCGAGTTTGATGCGCAGATCAAGAAGGAAATCGACAAGATGAAACGCATCGCCAAGTTCGCCAAAATCAGCATCGAGTAAATCAGCATCGAGTAAAGCGGAAGGAGCCGGACCGCAGCGCCTGCGCGCTGTGGCCGGCCTCCCATGCACCCCCGGCCGCAACATGGCCTTGGCCTCTAGTACTGCAACCCAAAAATATCGAAACATGAAAGCGCGCCTTCGCACCCATGGCGGCGTTGCAATCCTTGCGAAGGCGCACAGCCTTCGCGGCGGCTTGCGTCTTGCCCTGGGCACGAAGTCATCACTTTCATTTTGTTTCGCTACTTCCGTGCTGCAGTACCAGGGCCACCGCAGGGGTGCCGACAGGACCACAATCAACACCATGACCCCATTTCTCCGCTCTCTTCCCGGCAGCACCGCCCTGGTGCTCGATTTACCCCACAGCGGAACCGACTACCCCGACGACTTTGCCTACGCCTGCGCGCTGCCTGTCCTGCGCCGCGCCGAAGACACCCATGTGGAAAAACTCTATGACTTCGCCCACGGCCAGGGCGCCGGCTGGGTCGAGGCCTTTTTTCCGCGCAGCTACCTCGACGCCAACCGTGACACCACCGAGATCGATGTCAGCCTGTTCGACGAACCCTGGCCCGACGCCGTGTCCACCGACACCAAGGTGATGAGCAAGGTGCGGCTGGGCAAGGGCCTGATCTGGCGCACCACCGACGACGGCCAGGCCATTTACACGCGCAAGCTCGGCGTGGCCGAAGTGCAGGCGCGTATCGCGCGCTGCTGGGAGCCTTACCATGCGGCGGTGGCCCAGGCCATCGACAGCGCGCACCAGCGCCACGGCTACAGCATCCACCTGAACTGCCACTCGATGCCGGCCGTTGCGTCCAGCCACGCGACCGAATTTCCAGGCGAGGCGCATGCCGACTTCGTGGTCGGCAACCGCGATGGTTCCACGTCCAGCGAGCCGCTGGCCCGTCTGGTGTGTGAACACCTCGAGGGCCTGGGCTACAGCGTGTCGTACAACCACCCCTACAAGGGCGTGGAACTCGTGCGCCGTTATGGCGAGCCGCTGCAGCAGCGCCACAGCCTCCAGCTCGAGGTCAACCGCAAGCTCTACATGGACGAGCAGACGCTGGCCATGCATGAAGGGGCGGTGCCGCTCAAGGCCAGCCTGCAATCCCTGGTGCAACTGCTGCTGGCCACCGACCCGCGCAAGCTGTAGCCGCCCGGCGGGGTGGCAGGGCTCGCGGATAATCGTGGGCCATGATCACCCTGTTCAGCGACCAACACGCCCTGCATGCACCCGCCTTCGAATTTTTCCGGGGCGAGCGTGTGCCCTGTTTTGAAACGCCGGCGCGCGCCGCGTTTGTCCAGCGGCGCCTGCTCCAGCACGGGCACGTGCTGCGCGAACCGCATGTCGACAGCCGCGCGGTGCTGGGCCAGGTGCACAGCGCGCGTTACCTCGCGTTTCTCGAGCATGCCTGGGACCATTGGCTGAGCCTGGACCCGGGCAACGCGGCACGCCAGCCTTTTCCGTCGGTCTGGCCGGTGCGCACCCTGCGCAGCGACGTCGAACCGGCCAACTTCACCGCACGCCTGGGCCTGTATTCGATGGACAACGGATCGCCGCTGTCGGCTGGCACCTGGCTTGCTGCCAAGGCCGGGGCCGACGCCGCGGCCAGCGCGGCGGTGCTGATCGGGGAGGGCGCAAGCGCGGTGTTTTGCTGCAGCCGCCCGCCCGGCCACCATGCCGGCGCCGACTTCATGGGCGGCTACTGCTTTCTGAACAACGCCGCGGTTGCGGCGCAGGCCTTGCGCAACGGCGGCGCGGAGCGCGTGGCCGTGCTCGATGTGGACTACCACCACGGCAACGGCACACAAAGCATTTTTTACGATCGCGCCGACGTGTTTTTTGTCAGCCTGCACGGCGACCCGCTGACCGAGTACCCGTTTTACCTCGGACATGCCGACGAGGCGGGCGAGGGTGCCGGCCTGGGCTGCAACCTGAATCTGCCGCTGCCCGCGGGCTCGCCAGTTAACACCTGGTTCGAGGCGCTGGAGCAGGCTTGCCGGCGCATCTCGCGGTACGGCGCGCGGGCGCTGGTCGTGTCGCTGGGGCTGGACACCTTCGCGGACGACCCGATCTCGACCTTTGCACTGCAGGCGGCCGACTTCGGCCGGCTCGGCCGGCGCCTGGCGGCGCTCGGCTTGCCGACGGTGTTTGTGCTCGAAGGCGGTTATGCGGCCGAAGCGCTGGGCAGCAACGCGGTCCAGGTCATCGACGGTTTTGAACAGGAGCATTGAACCTGATGGACAACGTGGAAGTGGTGGTGATTGGCGCGGGGGTGGTCGGCCTGGCGGTGGCACGTGCGTTGGCGCTGCAGGGGCGCGAGGTGATGGTGCTGGAAGCGGCGGACGCCATCGGCACCGGCACCAGCTCGCGCAACAGCGAGGTGATCCACGCCGGCATTTATTACCCGCAAGGCTCGCTCAAGGCGCAACTGTGCGTGGAGGGCAAGGCGCTGCTGTACGACTACTGCGCGCAGCGTGGCATCGGCCACAGCCGCTGCGGCAAGCTGATCGTCGCCACGCATGAATCGCAGATTCCCCAGTTGCAGGTCATCATCACCAGGGCCGCCTCCAACGGGGTGCACGACCTGACGCTGCTCACGCGCGAGCAGGCGCAGGCGCTGGAGCCCGGGCTGGAGGGCGTGGCGGCGGTGTTGTCGCCGAGCACCGGCATTGTGGACAGCCACGCGCTCATGCTGGCGCTGCAGGGTGATCTGGAGAACGCCGGCGGCATGGTGGTACTCAATTCGCCACTAGCCAAAGCCCACTGTACGCCGTCAGCTATTGTTTTAATAGCAGAAGACGGCACCGAACTGGCCGCGCAAACGGTGGTGAATGCCGCCGGCCTGCACGCGCAGCTGCTGGCCCGCCGTTTCGAGGGGCTGGACGCCCGGCATGTGCCGCCCAGCCATTACGCCAAGGGCAACTACTTCACGCTCTCGGGTCGCTCACCCTTCAGCCGCCTGATCTACCCGGTGCCCGAAGCGGCCGGGCTCGGTGTGCACCTGACACTGGACCTGGGCGGTCAGGCCAAGTTCGGCCCCGACGTGCAGTGGGTGGATTCGCCCGATGACCTGGTGGTGGACCCGCGCCGCGGCGATGCGTTTTACGCCGAGGTGCGCAAGTACTGGCCGGGCCTGCCCGATGGTGCGCTGCAGGCCGGTTATGCCGGCATACGGCCCAAGATCCAGGCGCCCGACCAGCCGGCCCGTGACTTCCTGATCCAGGGCCCCGGCGAACATGGCGTGACTGGCCTGGTCAACCTGTTCGGCATCGAGTCACCGGGTCTGACCAGTTCGCTGGCGATCGGCCGCCATGTCGGAGAACTGCTCTCAAAAAAATAGCTGCCAGCGCCCGGTACACGGGCGCGGCAGCTGTTTTTGAGTGCGAAGCTTTAGCCGCGTTTGCCGCTCACCATGCGGTAGATGAAGAGCAACAGCATCGCGCCCAGCACGGCCGCGATGAAACCGGCGGACTCGCCGACCTGGTACAGGCCCAGCGCCCCGCCCAGGTAGCTGGCAAGCACCGAACCGACGATACCAATCAGCACCGTGATGATGAAGCCGGACGGGTCGCGCCCGGGCATCAGGAACTTGGCAACCACGCCAACGATGAAACCGATAAGAATGGTCCAGAGAATGCCCATGGAAATACTTTCAAAAATAGGGGAAAGGAATCAGGCCTGCGTGCCGTGGCACTCAAGAGCTTTGCTCAGTCGCGCAGATCGGCCGGCACGGTGCCACCGTTGGCGGCCAGCTTGTTCATGACCTGGCGGTGCAGCCAGATGTTCATGGCAGCGCTGTCGCTGGTGTCGCCGGTGTAACCCAGTTCTTTCGCCAGTTCCTTGCGCTCGCCCAGGCTGCTGTCGAGGTCGAGCAGTTTCATCAGGTCAACGATAGAGGTTTTCCAGTTGAGTTTTTGCGGGTTTTTCTGTGCCATGCCGTCGAGCAGCGATTCGACGTCGACCTGCGCCATCGGGGCCGGTGCGGCGGTGGCGGCACCCGCTCTGGCTGCGCCGGCTGCCGCGGCGGCGGCGGAAACGTCATCGCTGCTGGGCGACGCCGGGGTTGGCGCCGGTGCGGCCTGGGCCGACGGAAAAATTTTGCTGAAGATCTTGCCGAGAATGCTCATGGTGGGTTCCAGTCGATGAAGTAAAGCATTCATGGTGGCGCGGGCGTCCGTCGGGTGACAGAGGACGCCGGCGTATTTGCATGTAGGAAAAGCGGCTGGTGGGGTCGGGCCGCGAACTCGTGTCCAATAGTGCTTATGCAAACCGTCATCGAGATTGAAAAACGCCTGACCGACCTGGAGATCAAGGCCAGCTTTGGCGAAGACCTGCTCGACGAGCTCAACCAGGTCATCGTCCGCCAGCAGCAGCAGATCGACCTGCTGATGCGCGAGCTCAGCCAGCTGCGCCAGCAGCTGCCCGAGTCCGGCGCCGCGCCCCTGACCCGCGCCGGTGACGACCTGCCGCCGCATTACTGAAGCGCAACCAATGGCCACTGCAAAAAGCATTACCACCGACGAGTACAAGCTTTTCCCGTCGCCGCGCAACCGGCACCGGAGCATCTTCCTGCACCAGGTGTTTGTGCCTTATCCCTACATGCTGATTGACCTGGACAGCTACAACTTCAAGGGCAAAGCCAGCCTGTTCGCGGCCTGCCGCAACTCCGACAGCAAGATGGGCCAGCTGGTCACGGTGGAGTTGCCCGAGGACGAGACGCGCTTCAAGCAGCAGTTTGTGCCGGATTGAGGCAAGGCGCTGGCCCGCGCCAGGGACGACTGGATGGAATATGTATCTGCACGCCGCAGCGTTGCCGAAGATGGTCCACCGGCCCCGCTCCTCGGTCGTTGTGGTGCCGCCATTCATGCTCAAATCGAGTTCCAGCCATTGATGGGCTTGCGCAGTCAGCTATTAAATGAATAGCAAGCCTGCGGCTGCGGGTCCCTCGCATGGCGTGCGCGCCGGGACCAGCCAGCGTCCGCTGGCGCTGGCCGGGCGGGCGTCAGCGCAAGCCCGGGATAGTCCACCCTGCGGCTTGTCATTCGGGCCTCCTACAATTGCAGGAGAACATTCTCATAGAACTCATCGTTCATCCAGCAAGGAGATTTCCGACGTGCCCAATATCGCTTCTGTTCTCAAAGCCGAAATTTCCCGGGTTGCCCGCAAGGACGCCCGCGCGGAAACCCAGCCGCTGAAAAAAGCCTCGTCGCAGCACCGCAGCGATATCGCCGCCCTGAAACGGCGTGTGCTGGCGCTGGAAAAGCAGCTGAGCCGCGTGCTCCGGTCCGGCCGGAAGGCGGCGCCTGAGGAGGCCAAAGAGGGCGCCGGCAGTGGCTTGCGCTTCAGCGCCAAGGGACTGGCTGCCCAGCGGCGCCGGCTCGGGCTGACCGCCGCCGCGACGGCCAGACTCCTGAACGTGTCGGTACAGTCTGTCTACAAGTGGGAGGACGGCAAAACCCGTCCCCGCGCCAGCCAGCTGCCGGCGATTGCGAAGCTGCGGAAAATGGGCAAGCTCGAAGCGGCGAAAATCCTGGATGGTTTGCCGGAGTAGGAGCCATCCGTTCATGGGCGTGTTCCGCCCATCTCTCCCTGGCTATCGACTCTTTTTGAGGGCCAGTGCAGCCTCGGTAACGAGGCCAGGTCCCTTGTAGATCAGCCCGGTGTAGATCTGCACCACGTCGGCGCCGGCCTCGATCTTGGACACGGCGTCGGCACCGTTCATGATGCCGCCCACGCCGATGATGGGAAAACCTTTGCCCAGTGCCGCGCGCAACTGGCGGATCACGCGATTGCTCGCGGCCAGCACCGGCGCGCCGCTGAGGCCGCCGGCTTCTTCGGCGTGCGGCATGCCGTGGACGGCCTCACGGCTGAGCGTGGTGTTGGTCGCCACCACGCCGTCCATGCCGTGGCGTTTCAGGGTGGCGGCGATCACTTCCACCTGCGCCTCGTCGAGGTCGGGCGCAATCTTCACAAAAATCGGCACGCGTTTGCCATGCTGCTTCGCCAGCGTTTCGCGGCGTTCGGCAATGCGGCCCAGCAGCGCGTCCAGTGCCTCGTCGCTTTGCAGCGCGCGCAGGTTTTTGGTGTTCGGGCTGGAGATGTTGACGGTCACGTAGTCGGCATGCGGGTAGACGCCATCGAGGCAGATCAGGTAGTCGTCCACCGCGTTTTCAATGGGCGTGGCAGCGTTCTTGCCGATGTTCAGGCCCAGCAGCAGCGGGCTGGCGCCCCCACGTTTGCGAAAGGTGGATTGCTGCACGTGGGTGATGAAGGCGTCCAGCCCCTCGTTGTTGAAGCCGAGCCGGTTGATCAGCGCGTTGGCCTGCGGCAGGCGGAACATGCGCGGCTTGGGGTTGCCCGGCTGGGCTTTTGGCGTGACCGTGCCGACTTCGACAAAGCCGAAACCCATGGCGGCCAGGCCGTCGATGCAGCGCGCGTTTTTGTCGAGCCCGGCCGCCAGCCCGACGCGGTTGGGAAACTTCAGGCCGGCCAGCGTGACGGGATCGTCCACCCGGCCCGAACAGTAGGCCAGCGCCAGCGGCGTACGCTGCGTACCGGCCAGCGAGGCCATGGTCAGTTCATGGGCGGTTTCCGGGTCCAGACCAAATAAAAAGGGGCGGGCAAGGGCGTAGGGGAGCAGGGACATTGGATAATTTGTGTTGTTCTGTGCGGCAGGCCCCATTGTCGCAAACCCCATCCACCCCTTTCCCATCCCTTTTTTCCGGACCGACATGACCCAAGACGAACTCAAAACCCTGGTCGGCCAGGCCGCCCTGGCCTATGTCGAACCCGGCAGCATTGTCGGCGTCGGCACCGGCTCCACCGTCAACAAGTTCATCGATGCACTGGCCGGCATCAAGGACACGATCATCGGCGCGGTATCCAGCTCGGTGGCCTCCACGGAACGCCTGAAAGCACTGGGCATCCAGGTTTTCGAGGCGGCCGATGTCGAGGAGCTGGCGGTCTACATCGACGGCGCTGACGAGATCGATCCTGCGGGCTACATGATCAAGGGGGGCGGCGCAGCGCTCACGCGCGAAAAAATCGTGGCTGCCCAGTCGCGCAAGTTTGTCTGCATCGCCGACGAGTCCAAGCTGGTGCAGACGCTCGGCCAGTTCCCCTTGCCGGTGGAAGTCATTCCCATGGCGGCGCAGCGCATCCGGCGCCAGTTTGCCGCGCTCGGTGGCACGGCCACCCTGCGCCTGAAAAACGGCGTGCCGCTGGTCACCGACAACGGCCAGCACATCCTGGACGTGGCCGGCCTGAAGATCAGCGAGCCGCTGGCCTTCGAGTCCGAGGTCAACCAGTGGCCCGGCGTGGTGACGGTCGGGGTGTTCGCCTTCCAGAAAGCGCATGTCTGCCTGCTGGGCACGGACGGGGGCGTCAAGACCCTGGTGTTTTAGCCCCGAAATCGGCTGCCGGATGTTGTAGAGTTGTCCGACAAATTTTCCGGATCCCCATGAGCCACCGTTTCCAGTCCATCACGCCCGGCATTCACCTCTCGGAACAGGTGGCTGAGGCCCTGTCGGCCGAAATTCACGCCGGCCGGCCGGCGGCGGGCGACAAGCTGCCGACCGAGGCCGCGCTGGTGGAGCAGTTTGCGGTCAGCCGCACGGTGGTGCGCGAGGCCGTGTCGCGCCTGAAGTCCCTGGGCCTGGTGGAATCGCGCCAGGGCAGCGGCGTGTTTGTCAGGCGCGCCGCCTTTGCGCCGCTGAACTTCGACACCCGTTCTGCAGCGTCCATGCAGGCGGTCATCCAGATGGTGGAGGTGCGCCGCGCGCTGGAAGCCGAGGTCGCCGCGCTGGCGGCGCAGCGGCGCACGGCGGACGATGTCAAGCGTATCCGCCAGGCGATGGCGGCGCTCGACAAGGCGGTCAAGGCCGGCGGCGACGGTGCGGAGGAAGACGTGAACTACCACCGCGCGATTGCGGACGCGGCGCAAAACCCTTTTCTGATCAGCACGCTGGACTACCTGCGCCAGTTCCTGCGCGGCGTCACCCGGGTCACCCGTGCCAACGAGGCGCGCCGGGCCGACTTTGCCGGGCAGGTGCGCGAGGAGCACGAAGCCATCACCCGGGCCATCGAGGCCGGCGACCCCTTGCCGGCGCGCCAGGCCGCCGCGCGCCACATGGACAACGCGATCGAACGCATCCGGCATGCCGACCCCGCGTTCTGGGAACAGGAGGGTGTGCAACTGGCCAGCGCCCTGGTCTCGGGCGCAGTCCGGCCCTGATACCGGCTGGAGGCGAAGGGAATACGCGTATGGATTCGCGCTTGTCTTTTGCCTATAATTTGTATGATGACCATATGAATAAAGGGGACGAGATGGATCTTGTGGCAGGTGTGATCGGTCTCGGTGCCATGGGCGGCGGCATGGCGCAATCGCTGCGCCGCGCCGGCTACCTCGTGCACGTGTTTGACGTGCGACCCGGCGTGGCCCAGGTTTTTGCCGAAGGCGGCGGTGTCGCCTGTGCCTCGCCGGCCGAGCTGGCGGCGGCCTGCGACGTGATCGTGTCGGTGGTGGTCAATGCGGCGCAGACTGAGGCCGTGCTGTTCGGCCCCGGCGGCTGTGCGGCGGCCATGAAGCCCGGCAGCGTGTTTGTCATGTGTTCCACGGTCGACGCGAACTGGTCCATGGCGCTGGAAAAACGGCTCAATGACCTGGGCCTGCTCTACATCGATGCCCCGATTTCCGGCGGCGCAGCCAAAGCCGCCAGCGGCGAGATGACCATGATGACCTCCGGTGCGCCGGCGGCCTATGCCAGGGCCGAACCCGTGCTCAACGCCATGGCCGCCAGGGTCTACAAGCTCGGTGACGCGGCCGGCGCCGGCAGCAAGGTCAAGATCATCAACCAGTTGCTGGCGGGTGTGCATATCGCGGCGGCTGCCGAAGCCATGGCGCTGGGCCTGCGCGAAGGTGTGGACCCGGCCGCGCTCTACGAAGTCATCACGCACAGCGCGGGCAACAGCTGGATGTTCGAAAACCGCATGGCGCATGTGCTGGCAGCCGACTACACGCCGCTGTCGGCGGTGGACATCTTCGTGAAAGACCTCGGCATCGTGCTCGACATGGCGCGCGCCAGCAAATTCCCGCTGCCGCTGTCGTCGACGGCGCACCAGATGTTCATGCAGGCCTCCACCGCTGGTTTTGCGAAAGAGGACGACAGCGCGGTGATCAAGATTTTTCCGGGCATCGATTTGCCGAAGAAACCATGAGCAGCACTGAGCGCAGCGAGGACCCTCTCAAACCAGCCGGGGCCGCGGGTCCGGCTTCCCCGGCCCGCAGGCGCAGCGCCCCCTTGGGGGGCAGCGAAGCACACGCAGTGGGGAGCGTGGGGGCTCTATTTCTAGGTTGTATTGCCGACGACTTCACCGGCGCGACGGATCTGGCCAACAACCTCGTGCGCGCCGGCATGCGGGTGGTGCAGACGATTGGTGTGCCGTCCGGGCCGCTGGGCGCCGAGGTGGATGCCGTGGTGGTGGCGCTCAAATCGCGCACCGTGCCGCCCGCGCAGGCCGTCGCCGAATCGCTGGCCGCCCTGGCCTGGCTGCAGGCGCAGGGCGCGCAGCAGATCTATTTCAAGTACTGCTCGACCTTCGACAGCACGGCCCGCGGCAACATCGGCCCGGTGACCGAGGCGCTGATGGACGCGCTGGCCACCGGCTTCACGATTGCCACGCCGGCCTTTCCCGACAACCAGCGCACGGTGTTCAAGGGTTATCTGTTTGTCGGCGATGTGCTGCTTTCCGAAAGCGGCATGCAGAACCACCCGCTGACACCGATGACGGACGCGAACCTGGTGCGGGTGCTGCAGTCGCAGACCACGCGGCGTGTCGGCCTGATCGATCACAGGGTCGTGGCGCGCGGCGAAGCAGCGGTGCGCGAACGCATGGCGCAACTCCAGGCGGAAGGCGTCGGCGTGGCCATCGTGGATGCAGTCTCCAACGATGACCTGCTGCGCCTCGGCCCTGCGCTCAAGGACATGCCACTGGTGACGGCCGGTTCCGGCGTGGCCATCGCCCTGCCTGCCAACTTCGGCATCACGCCTTCGGACCAGGCCAGCCGTCTGCCCGCCGCCATCGGCCTGCAGGCGGTGGTGTCGGGCAGCTGTTCGCTGGCGACGAATCGGCAGGTGCTGGACTTCATGAAGCAGGGCCATCCCGCGCTGGCGATTGATCCGCTGCGTATTGCGTCGGGTGCCGATGTGGCGGCCGAGGTGCTGGCCTGGGCCCGGCCGCTGCTGGCGCAGGGGCCGGTGCTGGTCTATTCGACGGCCGACAGCAGCGACGTCAAGTCGGTGCAGGGCCGGCTCGGCGTGGAAGAAGCCGGCGCCCTGGTCGAACGCACGCTGGCCGCGGTGGCGCGCGGTTTGGTGCAGCTGGGTGTGCGGCAACTGGTGGTGGCCGGCGGTGAAACCTCGGGCGCCTGCGTGCAGGCGCTGGGCATCACGCAGATGCAAATCGGCCCGCAGATCGATCCCGGTGTGCCCTGGTGTCATGCACTGTGCGAGCTTGCTCCGCAGGAAGGCCTGCACCTGACGCTGAAGTCGGGCAACTTCGGCACCGACGATTTTTTCAGCAAAGCCTTTACGATGCTGGCATGACCCTATTGACCGAAAACCAGGCGCGCGAAGAAATCTGCCGCGTTGGCAAAAGCCTGTTCGAGCGCGGCTATGTGCATGCGACCGCCGGCAACATCAGTGTGCGGCTGGATGAATCGGCGGGCGGTGGCTTCCTGATCACCCCGACCGATGCCTGTCTGGGCTTCCTCGACCCGGCGCGGCTGGCCCGGCTCGATGCCAATGCGAAGCAGATCAGCGGCGACACCGCGAGCAAGACCATCGCGCTGCATGCCGGCATTTACGCGGCAGCCTCCGCGTTTGACCCGGCCACGCGCTGCATCATCCACACTCACAGCACCCATTGCGTCGCGCTGAGCCTGCGTGCGGCGGATGAGGAGTTGCTGCCTGCGCTCACACCCTATTTCGTCATGAAGGTGGGCCATGTGCCTGTCATCGACTACCACCGCCCGGGCGACCCGGCGGCGGCGGCGCTGGTGGCCCAGGCCATCACGCGTTACGGCCGGCAGGGCACACCGATACGCGCGGTGATGCTGGCACGGCTGGGGCCCAATGTCTGGCATGACAGCCCGGCGGCGGCCATGGCTGTGCTGGAAGAACTCGATGAAACCGCCCGACTCCAGTGCCTGTGCGGTGAGCCGGTGCAGCCCTTGAGTGCCGCGCAGATCGACGAGCTGCGCCAGGCCTTCGGCGCCCGCTGGTGAGTTTTTTTTACAGTCAAACAGGCCTGCAGCCCTTTCCCTGCAAGCGCGAGCAGCTATCTATTCCATAGCATTTTTCAAAAGAACCAACATGCCGAAATTCGCCGCCAATCTGTCCATGATGTACCCCGAGTTGCCGTTTCTGGACCGTTTTGAAGCGGCGGCGAAAGACGGTTTCAGGGCGGTGGAGTTTCTTTTTCCTTACGCCTTCAGCAAGCAGGAACTGGCCGCGCGGCTCAGGGGCAACGGCCTGCAGCAGGTGCTGTTCAACGCGCCGCCGGGCGGCACCGACGCGGCGTCCATCGCCCAGGCCTGGGACAAAGCCGGGGACAAGGGCACGGCCGCCGTGCCCGGCCGCGAGGCGGAGTTCCGCGCCGGTGTGTTGCTGGCTCTTGACTATGCCGAAGCGCTGGACTGCCCGCGCATCCATCTGATGGCCGGCCTGGTCGCCGCAGGGCAGGAGCGCGAGGACCTGCGGCCCTTGTACGTGACCCATCTGCGCTGGGCGGCGGCCGAAGCGGCGAAACACGGGCGTGAGGTCTTGATCGAGCCGATCAACACGCGTGACGTTCCGCGTTTCTTTTTGAACCGGCAGGACCATGCGCACGAGATCGTGACCGAGGTCGGCGCGCCCAACCTCAAGGTGCAGATGGACCTGTACCACTGCCAGATCGTCGAGGGGGATGTGGCCACCAAGATCCGCCACTACCTGCCGACTGGGGGCGTCGGCCATTTCCAGATTGCCGGTGTGCCCGAGCGGCACGAGCCCGACCTCGGGGAGCTCAACTACCCCTATCTGTTCAGTGTGATTGACGAGGTGTCCTCGGCCTGCGGCTGGCAGGGCTGGGTAGGTTGCGAATACAAGCCGAAGAAAGGCGGTCAGCCGGGCGGCACGTCGGCAGGCCTGGGCTGGTTGGCACGCTGAGCGCCAAAGGCGCGGTTTCCGCTGAAAGTTTAAAAACGGATGCCGGCGGGGTTGGCCGGCGGCGGCGTCACCGGGGCCGGGGCGGCTGCCGGTGTGGCGGGCCGCGCGGCCGTGGTGGCGGCCGCCGGTGCGGGCGCGGGCGCCACCGTCACCAGGGGGGTGGCCGCAGCCTGTCGGTAGCTGGCCGGCAGCACCGACGATTTGGGGTAACCCGCTGCATCGAGAAACTGCGTCCATTCCGCATCCGAGAAACCCTTGAGTTGCTGGCTGCCTATGGTCAGAAAAGGCAGGGAGCTGTCGCCGCTGATGCGCTGCAAAGCCTGCGCGTCTTCATTGGTCGCGATGGTTTTTTCTGCAAACGGCACACCGCGCGTGGTCAGCAGCGAACGCGCCGAGGCGCAGGGGCCGCAGTTCTCGCCCGAATAAAGCGTGACCGGGTACTGGCTCACCACCTTGCGCAACTCAAACGGCAACGACGCCGTGACGACGCCGCGGGCCCCGTCGGCGCCGCCCGCCGTCACCTTGGCATTGCCGGTCGCAGGGGGCGGCTTGTCGGAATAGGTGACCTTGCCGTCCGGACCGACGATGCGGTAGACCGGCTGAGCCTGGGAAAGAGAAGAAAATGTGCCGCCCGCCAGCGCCAGCAGGGCGCCAACAGCTGCAAATTTAACAACATTCGAGGTCATACATCACTCCGTTAGAGGTCACTCACGCCATGCCCTGGTGGCGCAGCAGCGCGTCGATGGAAGGCTCGCGGCCACGGAAGGCCTTGAACGATTCCATGGCCGGGCGGCTGCCACCGGCCTCCAGAATGGCTTGCCGGTATTTTCTGCCAGTTTCCAGACTAACGGGGCTGGGGCCGGCTTCGGCGTCGGTGTTTACACCTGCAGTTGTGGCGCCCTGTGCACTTTCCTCGAAGGCCGCGTAGGCGTCGGCCGAGAGGACTTCGGCCCATTTGTAGCTGTAATAACCGGCCGCATACCCACCCGAAAAGATGTGACTGAATGTGTGCGCCGTGCGGCTGTAGGGTGGCGGGGTGATCACGGCGTATTCCTCGCGCACGCCGGCCAGCAGCGCCATCACGTCGCCGCCCGGTTGCCACTCGGTGTGCAGCAACATGTCGAACAGCGAAAACTCGATCTGGCGCAGGGTCTGCATGCCGCTCTGGAAGTTTTTCGCAGCCAGCATCTTGTCAAAGAGGGCGCGCGGCAGAGGCTCGCCGGTGTCCACGTGGGCCGTCATGTGTTTGAGCACATCCCATTCCCAGCAGAAGTTTTCCATGAACTGGCTGGGCAGCTCGACCGCGTCCCATTCAACGCCGCTGATGCCGGACACATCGCGCTCGTTGACCTGGGTCAGCATGTGGTGCAGGCCGTGACCGAACTCGTGGAACAGTGTGGTCACGTCGTCATGGGTGAGCAGGGCCGGCTTGCCGCCGA
Source organism: Polaromonas sp. (assembly GCF_029945685.1). GTDB lineage: Bacteria > Pseudomonadota > Gammaproteobacteria > Burkholderiales > Burkholderiaceae_C > Polaromonas. Next base: position 83,909 of record NZ_JAQSDA010000025.1, read on the forward strand.
CGCCGTCCGCGAAGTTGCACACCAGGTGCGCCACCGGGGTCTGCAGTTGGCCGGTGTCTGGGCGCAGCCAGCGGGCGCGCACATCGTCCATCCAGGCGCCGCCGCGTTTGCCGGTGCGCGCCGGCCGGTCCAGGTAGAACTGGCCCACCAGGTGCCCGTCGCGTTCGATGCGGTAGAACTCGACGCCGGAGTTCCAGACCGGGGCCGTGTCGGGCCGGATCGCCACCTCGAACAGGATCTCGACAATCCTGAACAGGCCGGCCAGCACCTTGGGGGCGGTGAAGTACTGTTTGACTTCCTGCTCGCTGAAGGCATAACGCGCTTCCTTGAGCTTTTCGGCTATCCAGGTGAAGTCCCAGGCTTGCGGGTCTTTCAGGCCCAGTTTTTCCGCGGCAAAGGTGCGCAGGTCGGCCACGTCCTTGAGGCCGTAGGGTTTGGCGCGCTGGCCGAGGTCGCGCAGGAAGCTGATCACCTGCTCGGGCGAGTCGGCCATCTTGGGGACCACCGAGACCTCGCCAAAATTGCGGTAACCGAGCAACTGCGCTTCCTCCAGCCGCAAGGCAAGAATTTCCTGCATCACGGCGCTGTTGTCAAAGCGGCTGAACTCCGGCGCCGACTGGTCGCTGGCGCGCGTGCTGTAGGCCCTGTACAGGGTTTCGCGCAGGGCGGAACTGTCGGCAAACTGCATGACCGGCAGGTAGCAGGGCATCTTCAGCGTGAGCTTGTAGCCCGCTTTGCCCTCGGCTTCGGCCTGCGCGCGCGCCGTCTGGACCACGTCGGCCGGCACCCCGGCGAGCTCGTCTTCACGGGCGTAGTAGGCGTAAGCGTCGGTGGCGTCGAGCGCGTTTTCGCTGAATTTCTGGCTCAGTTCGGCCTGGCGCTCCTGGATGGCGGCAAAGCGTTCCTTGGCCGCCCCCACCAGTTCGGCGCCCGACAGCACGAAGTTGCGCACCGCATTCTTGTGCGCCTGGCGCTGTTCGGGGTTCAGCGATGCCACGTCAATGACTTTGTATTTGGCGTACAGCCGTTCGTCGGCGCCCAGGCGGGTCCAGAACTCGGTGATGCGGGGCAGGGTGGCGTTGTAGGCGGCGCGTAGTTCGGGGGTGTCCGCCACGCTGTTGAGGTGGCTGACCGCGCCCCAGGCCCGGCCCAGGTTTTCGGTGGCGACGTCCAGCACGCCGGCAATGTCCGCCCAGCGCGCCGGAAACGCCGGCGCGGTGACGCGTTCGAGTGCGGCTTCGGCCTGTGCCAGCAACACATCGACTGCAGGGCCGACATGCCCGGGCGCGATGCGGTCAAACAGGGGAAGGCCGGAAAAATCGAGAAGCGGGTTGGAGGCGTTCAATGGGGTCAAGGTAGTCATGTCCATCAGTTGTGGGCGCAGGCACCCGATCTAAAGGGGGGCGCGCGGGACAAAAGAAGGAAAGTGCCGCGCTGGCCGGGCCAGGGGCCGGGCAGATCACGCCGGCGTGTTGGCTCAGCTTCTCAGCCTTGCGCGCGTTTCTTGGCGCTTTGCTGCTTCTTCGGTTTCGCGCGTTTGACCGTGCCGCCCGGCGTCAGGCGCTGGTTGCCCAGCACGCGCAGGGTCTTGACCTCGGGACGCTGGCCGTAACGCGCGCTGTTTTTCAGCACCTTGACGTCGCGCGGGCCGGGCATGCGGTCCTCATTGACCTTTTTTTCCTTTTCAGGCACCGGACGCCACAACACCAGCAGCTTGCCGATGTGCTGGATGGGTGCGGCGCCAAGTTCGTCGGCCAGTGCCTGGAACATGGCTTCGCGCGCGGGGCGGTCGTCCGACTGCACGCGGACCTTGATCAGGCCGTGCGCCTTCAGGGCCAGGTCGATTTCCCTTTTGACGGCGGGGGTCAGGCCGTCGGAGCCGACCATCACGACGGGGTCCAGGTGGTGCGCCTCGGCGCGGTGGTCTTTGCGCTGGGCGGGGGTAAGTAGTATTTGAGCCATGCCCCGATTATCCGGGAAGCTGCCGCTGCCGTTGATTTATCGTTGGGGAAACCGCAGCGCCGCAGGGCGCTAAGAGGACAATAGAGGCATGAAAGTAAAAACCCAAAGCAAAAAGGTCAACAAAGCGTGGCTGAATGACCACGTCAACGATACCTACGTCAAGCTGGCCAAAAGAGAGGGGTACCGGGCTCGTGCCGCCTACAAGCTCAAGGAAATCGATGACATGCTGGGCCTGATCAGGCCAGGCCACTGTGTGGTGGACCTGGGCAGCGTACCCGGCGCCTGGAGCCAGTACGCGCGCCGCAAGCTCTCGCCGGCGGGCGCTGCAGCCGGCGAACTCAACGGCCGCATCGTGGCGCTGGACATCCTGCCGATGGACCCGGTCGAAGGCGTGGTGTTCATCCAGGGGGACTTCCGGGAACCTGAGGTGCTACAGATTCTGGAGCAGACTCTGGCCGCCGACAAAGGCTTTACCAAGGTCGACGTGGTGATTTCCGACATGGCGCCGAACCTCTCGGGCATCGAATCGGCCGACGCCGCCCGCATTGCCCACCTGGTGGAACTGGCGGTGGATTTTTCCGTGCAGCACCTCAAACCGGAGGGCGCGCTGGTCGTCAAGTTGTTTCACGGCGGGGCCTACAGCCCGCTGGTCAAGCTGTTCAAGGAGACCTTCAAGGTCGTCAAGCCCATCAAGCCCAAGGCCTCGCGCTCGGAGTCGTCGGAAACCTTTCTGGTCGGCATGGGGCTCAAAAACAGGCCGGCCCCAACCATCTGAGCTTGCTCAAACGCAATAAATACCGCAATCCCGCTTCAAACCAAGGGATGTCCCGGGCTTGTTATGAGGCTTTTGCCCTTGAAACGCCTAAAATCAGGCGCATGTGCCTTGTGTTCCTCTATCGGAGACATCCTTGAACAATCAGTGGTTTTCAAAAATTGCAATCTGGCTGGTGATCGCCATGGTGCTGTTCACCGTTTTCAAGCAATTTGATACACGCGGTGGCGCCGGTACGAATTACCTTGGGTACTCCGAGTTCCTTGACGAGGTCAAGGGCAAACGCATCAAGTCCGCGACCATCGCGGAAGGCCAGGGCGGCACGGAAATCTCGGCCGTCACCACCGATGACCGCCGCATTCGCACCACGGCCACCTACCTGGACCGCGGTCTGGTCGGCGACCTGATCGCCAACGACGTCAAGTTCGACGTGAAGCCGCGCGAAGAAGGCTCGCTCCTGATGACCCTGCTGGTCAGCTGGGGTCCGATGCTGCTGCTGATTGGTGTCTGGGTCTACTTCATGCGGCAAATGCAGGGCGGCGGCAAGGGCGGGGCCTTCAGCTTTGGCAAGTCCAAGGCCCGCATGCTCGACGAGTCCACCAATACCGTGACCTTTGCCGACGTTGCAGGCTGCGACGAGGCCAAGGAAGAGGTCAAGGAAGTGGTCGACTTCCTGAAAGACCCGCAAAAATTCCAGAAGCTGGGTGGACGCATTCCGCGTGGCCTGTTGCTGGTTGGCCCTCCGGGCACCGGCAAGACCCTGCTCGCCAAAGGCATCGCCGGTGAAGCCAAGGTTCCGTTTTTCTCGATTTCCGGCTCCGACTTCGTCGAGATGTTCGTCGGCGTGGGCGCGGCCCGCGTGCGCGACATGTTCGACAACGCCAAGAAAAACGCGCCCTGCATCATCTTCATCGACGAGATCGACGCTGTCGGCCGCCAGCGTGGCGCTGGCCTGGGCGGTGGCAATGACGAGCGCGAGCAGACCCTGAACCAGATGTTGGTTGAGATGGACGGTTTTGAAACCAATGTCGGCGTGATTGTGGTGGCCGCCACCAACCGGCCCGACATCCTGGACTCCGCCTTGCTGCGTCCCGGCCGTTTTGACCGTCAGGTCTATGTGACGCTGCCCGACATCCGTGGCCGCGAGCAGATCCTCAATGTGCACATGCGCAAGGTCCCGCTCGGCCAGGACGTCAATGCCAGCGTGATCGCCCGCGGCACGCCCGGCATGTCCGGCGCCGACCTGGCCAACCTCTGCAACGAAGCCGCCCTGATGGCCGCACGCCGCAATGCGCGCACCGTGGAAATGCAGGACTTCGAAAAAGCCAAGGACAAGATCCTGATGGGCCCCGAGCGCAAGAGCATGGTCATGCCCGAGTCCGAACGCAGGAACACGGCCTATCACGAGTCGGGCCACGCCCTGCTCGGCAAGATGCTGCCCAAGTGTGACCCGGTGCACAAGGTCACCATCATTCCGCGCGGCCGTGCGCTGGGCGTCACCATGAGCCTGCCGGCCCAGGACCGCTACAGCTATGACCGCGAGTACATGCTGAGCCAGATCAGCATGCTGTTCGGCGGGCGCATCGCCGAAGAAGTCTTCATGAACCAGATGACCACCGGTGCCAGCAACGACTTCGAACGCGCCACCGCGCTGGCCAGGGACATGGTCACGCGTTACGGCATGAGCGAGGCGCTCGGCCCCATGGTGTACGCCGAGAATGAAGGCGAAGTGTTCCTGGGCCGTTCGGTGACCAAGACCAACAACATGAGCGAGTCGACCCTGAAAAAGGTCGACGACGAGGTTCGCCGCATCATCGACCAGCAGTACGCCCAGGCGCGCACGCTGATTGAGGACAACCAGGACAAGATTCACGCGATGGCCAAGGCCCTGCTGGAGTGGGAGACCATTGACGTCGAGCAACTCGACGACATCATGGCCGGCCGGGAGCCGCGTCCACCGAAAGACTGGACACCGCGCAACCCGTCGGTGGGCGGTAGCGGTGGCCCCAGCGGCGGCACGCCGGCGGTCACGACCGACCCGGCACCCACGGTGGCCTGAGCGCCTCCATCCACATGACAACCGGGGCAAGTCCCCGGTTTTTCTTTGGCTCGACAATACCCCATGATCTGGCAAACCTCGCGCTTTCAAATTGACCTCGGGCAGCCCCGCGTGATGGGCATCGTCAATGTCACGCCTGACTCGTTTTCAGACGGCGGCAAATACTTCTCCGCGGACGGCGCGCAACGCGCCGCGTTTGCGCATTGCGAGCAGCTGGTCAGGGACGGCGCTGACCTGCTGGACATCGGCGGCGAATCGACCCGCCCCGGCGCACCACCGGTGCCGCTGGACGAAGAGCTGGCCCGCGTGTTGCCGGTGGTGCGCCATGCGGTCACCCTGGGTGTGCCGGTATCGGTGGACACCTACAAGCCTGAGGTCATGGCCGCCGTGCTGGACCTGGGGGCCGACATCATCAACGACATCTGGGCGCTGCGCCAGCCCGGTGCAGCCGCTGTCGTGGCAGCGCACCCCGCGTGTGGCGTCTGCCTGATGCACATGCACCGTGAACCGCAGACCATGCAGGCCGCGCCCATGGAGGGCGACGTGGTGCCGCAGGTGCTGGATTTCCTGCTTCAGGCGGCGGTCGGGCTGCGCGCGCTGGGCGTGGCTGCCGGCCGCATTGTGCTGGACCCGGGCATCGGTTTTGGCAAGACCGTGGCGCAGAATTTTGCGTTGCTGGCGCGCCAGAGCGAGCTGCTTGCGGCTGGTTACCCGCTGCTGGCCGGCTGGTCGCGCAAGTCCTCGCTGGCGGCCGTCAGCAGCAACTCCCTGGCCCAGGTGGCGCAGCTCGACATTCTCGACCGCATGGTGCCCAGCGTGACTGCCGCCGTGCTGGCTGCGGACCGCGGTGCGCGGGTCGTGCGTGTGCACGATGTCCGGGAAACCGTGCAGGCCCTGAAGGTCTGGCTGGCTGCCACGGCGCCACAGCCTACAGGCGGGCCGGTCGGCGCACCTTAGAATTTCCCCCGGCATTGATCGACGCCATCACAACCAGAGACTCACCGCAATGACAAGAAAATACTTCGGCACCGACGGCATTCGCGGCACGGTGGGCCAGGCGCCCATCACGCCCGATTTTGTGCTGCGCCTGGCGCATGCGGTCGGCCGCGTGCTGAAGAAGACCGAGGCCCGGCCCACCGTGCTGATCGGCAAGGACACCCGCATTTCCGGCTACATGCTCGAGAGTGCGCTGGAGTCGGGTTTCAACTCCGCGGGTGTTGATGTGGTGCTGCTCGGGCCCTTGCCGACTCCCGGCGTGGCCTACCTCACGCGCACGCAACGTGCCAGCCTGGGCGTGGTGATCAGTGCCAGCCACAACGCCTTTCCCGACAACGGCATCAAGTTTTTCAGCGCCCAGGGTGCCAAGCTGTCGGACGCCTGGGAAGAGGAAGTCGAAGCCGTGCTGGAACAGGCACCGGTGTGGGCAGACTCGCCCAACCTCGGCAAGACGCGCCGGCTCGACGACGCCGCCGGCCGCTACATCGAGTTCTGCAAAAGCACCTTTGCCAATGACCTGACGCTCAAGGGCATGAAGATCGTCGTGGATGCGGCGCACGGTGCGGCCTACCACATTGCACCGGAAGTCTTTCATGAGCTCGGGGCTGAGGTCATTGCCATTGGCTGCGCGCCCGACGGCATGAACATCAACCACGAGGTCGGCGCGACCCATCCCGAGGCGCTGATCAAGGCCGTCAAGGCCTATGGGGCGGATTACGGCGTGGCGCTGGACGGCGACGCCGACCGGCTGCAACTGGTGGACGCCCAGGGCCGGCTTTTCAATGGCGACGAAGTGCTCTACCTGATGGTGGCCGAACGCCTGGCGCGCGGCGAAAAGGTGCCGGGCGCGGTCGGTACCCTGATGACCAACATGGCTGTCGAGGTGGCCCTGAAAGCCCGGGGCGTCGAGTTTGTACGCGCCAAGGTCGGCGACCGTTATGTGCTGGAAGAACTGGAGAAGCACGGCTGGCTGCTCGGCGGCGAAGGCTCCGGCCACCTGCTGGCGCTGGACAAACACAGCACCGGTGACGGCCTGATCAGCGCGCTGCAGGTCTTGCAGGCCTGCGTGCGCAGCGGCAAGACCTTGGCCCAGCTGTTGTCCGATGTGACCCTGTTTCCGCAGACGCTGATCAACGTGCGGCTGCAGCCCGGCCAGGACTGGAAAAGCAGCGCGGCCCTGGCCGACATGAGCCGCAGCGTCGAAGCCGAGCTGGGTGACAGCGGCCGGCTGCTGATCCGCGCCAGCGGCACCGAGCCGCTGCTGCGCGTCATGGTAGAGGCGCGTGACGCCGCGCAGGCGCTGGCCTGCGCTGAACGCGTGGCCGACACCATCAGGCGCTGACGCCGGCTTTCGGCAATAAAAGTGCCTCTGGCCCAAGGTGGCCGGGCGCGGACAGCTATCAAAAGCAGAGCATCCCGACCAGGATGATGGCTCTTCGTGCCGGGGTCTCTGGCGCATGGATTCATGACCTGGATCAAGTTTTTTCCGCGATGGATTGCGTAAGCTTGCGCATCACCCCTGCCGGAGCCTTGAACATGCCGAATCTTGAATGGTCTGACGCGCTGGCGTTAGACCTGCCCGCGATGGACGACACCCATCGGGAATTTGTCGAGCTGCTGGCGCAGGTGGAAAACGCCGCAGACCACGCGCTGCTGGCCCACTGGCGCGTCTTGCTGGACCACACCGATGAACATTTCAGCCGGGAAGACCGCTGGATGCAGGACACGCGGTTTTCATCGTCCAACTGCCACAGCGTGCAGCACAAGGTCGTGCTGCAGGTCATGCGAGAAGGCCTGGCCGGCGGCGAAACCGGCAACCTGAAGATGCTGCGCGACATGGCGCGTGAACTCGCGCTCTGGTTTCCCCAGCACGCCCAGACCATGGATGCCGCACTGGCCCTGCACCTGCGCGGCATCGGTTACGACCCGGTCACGGGTGTGGTCGCCATGCCCGCGGCCTTGCCCAGGGACATGATTCACGGTTGCGGCGGTGCCAGCTGCACCGATACCCAGGCGCCCGCAGCCACCGCCCGGGCGGCATGAGCACCGCACCTGCCGTTGCGGCCGGCGCCATGGGCGTGCCGCGCCACCGCCTGCATGAGGATGTGCAGGCCCTGACCACGGGCACCCTGTTTGTGGCGCTGGGCGTGGTCATGTTCGGTCACGCCGGCCTGTTGACGGGCGGCACGGCCGGCATCGCTTTTCTGATTCACTACGCCACCGGCCTGAGTTTCAGCCTCGCGTTTTTTATGGTGAACCTGCCCTTTTATTTCTTTGCCTGGCGGCGCATGGGGCTGGCCTTCACCCTCAAGACCTTTGCGGCCGTGGGCCTGCTGTCGCTGTTCACCTGGGTCCTGCCGCAGGGGCTGGCCTTCGGCTACCTGTCACCCGCGCTGGCGGCGGTGCTCGGTGGCCTGCTCTGCGGCGCAGGCATGCTCATCGTGTTTCGCCATGGCGCCAGCCTGGGCGGCCTGAACATCGTGGTGCTTTATCTGCAGGATCGCCTGGGCTGGCGCGCCGGCAAGGTGCAGATGGCCATGGACGGCCTGATCGTGCTGGGTGCGCTGTGGGTCACCGACTGGCAGCGTGTCGCGCTGTCGGTGCTGGGCGCCGTCGTGCTGAACCTCGCGCTGGCCATCAACCACCGGCCCGGCCGCTACATGGCGATGTAGCTGCTTTTCTTCAGGGCCGGGCCTCGGCCCCCGGACTTATTTGCCGGCGCGTTTGGCGTCCTGGTCCATCTTGCCCATGAACAGCATGAAGAAAAACACGCCCATCCCAATCATGAAGGCAATGCCGATAACGGTCATGATGCCGTAGTCGGTGGAAAACAGGTCAGTCAACAATTTCATGATGGTCGCTCCTTGGTAGTGTTGCCACTATGGCCTGTCTGCCTGAAAGACATACTGACGCAAGTCAACAATATGTGCCTGAAGCCGCCCTCCAGGCCTGGGACCTGTGTGGAACTGTACAAGATTCAGGCCTGCAGCCCAATGAATACGTACGCCGGATGCTACTGAAAACGAAGCATGACCGGCTCGCTCAGGGCGACGGCTCCGCCTGCCAGCCGCCACCGAGCGACTGGATCAGCGCCACAGCGGTCGTCTGGCGGTCTGCCATGGCCTGCACCAGTGCGCGGCGCGCGCTCAGCGCGGTGGCCTGTGCTGAAATGACTTCGGTATAGCCCACCAGGCCGCTGCGGTAGCGGTTGAGCACCTGCTGCTCGACCTGGTCGGCCGATGCGGAGGCCTGCCGGCGCAGTTCCTGCTGCCTCAAGAGCACGCGGGTGGCGGCCAGCTGGTCCTCGACATCCTGGAAGGCGGCCAGCACGGTCTGCCGGTAACGCGCCACGGTTTGTGCATGGGCCGCCTCGCTGCCGTCCACGCGGGCGCTGGTGGCTCCGGCATTGAACAGCACCTGCGCAGCCGACAGGCCCAGCGACCAGGCCATGCTGGACGCGCTGAACAGGTCCGCCACGCGGCTCGCGCCCAGGCCATAGGAGGCGCTCAGGGACAGTTTGGGGTAATAGGCGCTTTTGGCGATGCCGATCTGCTCATTGGCAGCGGCCACGCGGCGTTCGGCTGCGGCGATGTCTGGCCGACGCTGCAACAGCGTCGACGGCACACCCACCGGCACCTCAGGCACCGAAGGTTTCCACGCCGCACGGGCGAGCGAGAAATTGCCCGGGGCCTCACCGACCAGCACCGCGATCGCATGCTCCAGTTGCGCGCGCTGCCGCCCCAGGCCGGCATCGTCTGCCTGGGCGTTGGCGAGCTGGGTTTGCGCCTGCAGCACATCGGTTTTTCCGACAATGCCGGCGTTGTAGCGGTTCTGGGCAATTTCCAGTGCGCGTCGGTAGCCGGTGAGGGTGTCCTCGAGCAGGCCCTTTTGCGCGTCCAGCTGGCGCAGCGAAAAGTAGTTGATGGCCAGTTCGCCTTGCGCAGACAGTCTGGCCGAGGCCAGATCAGCCGCGCTGGCCTGGGCGCCCGCGCTGGCGCCCTCGACCGCACGGCCGAGACGGCCCCAGACGTCGGGCTCCCAGCTGCCGCCTATGCTGAGCTGGTAGTTGTTGCTGGTGCGTCCGCCCGTACCGCCTGCCGTGTTTGTGCTGGTACTGCTGCTGCCATCGCTGCCGGAGCGGGTGGCGCCGCTGCCCAGCGTGACCGCCGGAAAGAGGGACGCGCGTTGCTCGCGCACCAGCGCACGGGCCTGGGCGTAGCCGGCCACTGCGGCCGCCACATTCTGGTTGGACACCTCCACCCGCGCGGCCAGCTGGTCAAGCACCGGGTCGCCGAACAGTGACCACCAGGGGCCACGTTCCAGTGCATCGGCCGGCGCCGCGGGCACCCAGCCTTCGGCCTCCTTGTAACTGCCGACCTCGGGTGTGAGCGGCCGCTGGTAGGTGGGGCCGACAGCGCAGCCGCCGAGCAGAACGACAAGCGCGGCGGCGATGGGGTAAAGCGTGAATCTGGATCGCATGGCAGGCCTCATAACAGTTGCAGCGGCGCACCGGGCGGTGGCACGCCGGCATCGTCGGGGTGACGGCTCAGGTGGCGCTCGGACGGGCTGCGGCGGCGCAGCTTGTCGAGCAGGATGTAGACCACCGGCGTGGTGAGCAGCGTGAGCAACTGGCTGGCAATCAGGCCGCCGATGATGGAAATGCCCAGCGGCCGCCGCAGCTCGGCACCTTCGCCGAAACCGATGGCCAGCGGCAGCGCGCCCAGGATGGCGGCCAGCGTGGTCATCAGGATGGGCCGGAAGCGCAGCAGGCAGGCCTCGCGCACCGCGTCGATGGCCGACAGGCCGCGCGAGCGCTCGGCCTCGATCGCAAAGTCAATGATCAGGATGGCATTTTTCTTGACGATGCCGATCAGCAGAAAGACGCCGATCAGCGCAATGATGGAAAACTCCATCTTGAACAGCATCAGCGCCAGCACCGCCCCCACGCCGGCCGAGGGCAGGGTGGACAGCACCGTGACTGGGTGCACCAGGCTTTCGTACAGGATGCCCAGCACGATGTAGATCACGATCAGCGCCGCCAGGATCAGCAGCGGCTGCTCGTTTTGCGACTGCTGCGCGCTGAGCGCAGTCCCTGAAAAACTGCCACGCACGTTGGTGGGCAGGCGGATCTCGGCTTCAGCCTGCTTGACGGCATCCTGGGCCTGGCTGAGCGGGATCCCCTCGGCCAGGTTGAAGGACACCGTGGTCGACAGCTCGCCGTCTTCGTGGCTGATCGACGCCGCCGTCGGGTTTTCGCTGAAGCTCGCAATCGCCGAGAGCGGCACCATGGTGGTCACCGCTGCGCTCAGCGCCTGGCCCGACGATGGGTCGCGCAGCGCCGGATTGACGACGCTGGTGCTGGCAGCCGGGGTTGCGGCTGCGAGTGTCGTGCCGCCACCACCTTTGGCGGGAACATAAATGTCCTTCAGCGATTCCGGGCTCTGGATGTAACGCGGCGCCACGCCCATGATGACCTTGTACTGGTTCAGGTCGGCATAAATCGTGGCGACCTGGCGCTGGCCGAAGCCGTTGTACAGCGCGTTGTCCACATCGCGCGAGTTGATGCCCAGTCGCGCGGCGCTGTCCTTGTCCACGGTGACCATGGTCTCCACGCCGTTTTCCTGCTGGTCGGTGTCCACGTCGGTCAGCGCCGGCTGCAGCTTCATCTGCTCGGCCAGGCGTGTGGCCCAGACCTTCAGGTCGGCGGCATTGTCGCTCTTGAGGGTGTACTGGTAGGTGGAGTTGCTGGCCCGTCCGCCGCCGCGCAGGTCCTGCACCGGGTTGAGGAAGATGCTGATGCCGGTGATCTGCGCCAGTTGCGGACGCAGCCGGGTGATCACCGCCTGGCCCTTGTCCGTGCGCTGGCTCACCGGCTTGAGATTGATGAACATGAAGCCGCCGCCGGCGCGCGAGCCGCCGGTAAAACCGACCACGGTATCGACCGCCGGGTCGGCGCGGATGATGTCCACGATGGCCTTGAGCTTGGTCTGCATGGCCTGGAAGGAAATGCTGCGGTCCGCGCGTATGCCGCCACTGATCTGCCCGCTGTCCTGCTGCGGGAAGTAGCCCTTGGGAATGGCGACGAACAGGTAGACATTGAGTGCAATGACCGCCAGCAGGCTCAGCATCACAATCACGCGGCTGGCCAGTGCCCAGTCGAGGCTGATCTCGTAGCCGCGGTGCAGGCGCCTGAAGGCCGCCTCGAACCAGCGCGCCACCCGCCCCGGCGGCTTGGTGTGGGCGTCGGGCTTGAGCAACCAGGCGCACATCATGGGGGTGGTGGTCAGCGAGATCAGCAGCGAGATCAGCACTGCGGCCGACAGCGTGACCGCAAACTCGCGGAACAGCCGGCCGGTTTGCCCACCCATGAAGAGCAGGGGAATGAACACCGCCACCAGCGACAGGCTGATGGACAGCACGGTGAAGCCGACCTCGCGCGCGCCGAGCAGCGCGGCCTGGAAACGGTCCATGCCGGCCTCGATGTGCCGGCTGGTGTTTTCCAGCACCACGATGGCGTCGTCCACCACGAAGCCGGTGGCCACGGTGAGCGCCATCAGGCTCAGGTTGTTCAGGCTGAAGCCCAGGAAATACATCACGCCGAAGGTGCCCAGCAGCGAGACCGCGGTGGCGACGGCGGGAATCACGGTAGCGCGCGCGCTGCGCAAGAAGGCGCTCACCACCAGCACCACCAGTGCGATCGAGATCAGCAGCGTGATCTCGATCTCCTTGAGCGAGGCTCGTATCGAATTGGTGCGGTCCGACGCGACGTGCAGCACCACGTCCTGCGGCAGCTGGGCCTGCAGCTCGGGCAGCAGGGCGCGCACGCCGTCCACCGTGGCGATCACGTTGGCATCGGGCTGGCGCGTCACCAGCACGATCACGGCCGGCTCGCCATTGAACAGGCCCAGCGTGTTGACGTTCTCCACGCCATCGACCACCTCGGCCACGTCGCGCAGGCGGATCGCCGCATTGTTGCGCCAGGCCACCACGAGGTCGCGGTAGTCGGCCGCCTTGCGCCCGCCGCTGGCGGTGCTTGCTCCGGAATAGATCTGCAGGCGCTGGCCGTTGCCTTCAATCGCGCCCTTGGGTCGATTCGCGTTGGACGCCTGCAGGGCGGCGCGCACGTCTTCCATGCTGACGCCGTAGCGGTTCAGTGCAAACGGCAGCAGGTCCACCCGCACGGCCGGCAGGGAACCACCGCCAAGCTCGACGTCGCCGACGCCCTGCACCTGGGCGATTTTCTGCTGCACGAGGTTGGAGACCTCGTCGTAAATCTGGCCAGGTGCGCGGGTTCTGGAGGTCAGCGCCAGGATGATGACGGGCGCCGCGGCCGGGTTCGCCTTGCGGTAGGTCGGGTTGCTGCGCAAAGTGGCGGGCAGGTCCGCGCGCGAGGCATTGATGGCGGCCTGCACCTCGCGCGCGGCCGCATCGATCTTGCGGTTCAGGTCGAACTGCAGGCTGATACGGGTCGAGCCGTTGCTGCTGTTGGACGTCATTTCGTTGACGCCGGCGATCGTGCCCAGACGCCGCTCCAGCGGTGTCGCCACACTGCTGGCCATGGTGGACGGGCTGGCGCCGGGCAGCGAGGCGCTGACCGAAATCGTCGGGAAATCAACCTGCGGTAGGGGCGACACCGGCAGCACGAAAAACGCACCCATGCCGGCCAGGGCCAGGCCTATGGTCAGCAGCACTGTGGCGACTGGGCGGCGGACGAAGGGTTCGGAGAGGTTCATTTGTCCGCCTCCGTTGCGTCGGAGGCGGTTTGCCGCTTTACGCATGGTGCTTCAGCCGCTTGGCCGGGAGGTGTCCCTTCAACCGTTCGGGCTGAGCCTGTCGAAGCCGTCTCTTGATTCCACGGGCGGTGGTTCGCCAGCAAGCCGGGGGTTGCCCGGCGGCAAGTAACTTTCTTTTGCGTCGCCAAAAGAAAGTCACCAAAGAAAAGGCGACCCGACAGTCTGGGTCCCTCCGCTTCGCTGCGGGCAACCTGCGGTGCTCGGCAAAAGCGGGGTCTCGCTCGAACTCGCCTTCGGCTCAGACAATCGCGAGCCCTGATCCGCTTTTGCCTGCGCTCCTCGGCCCAGCCTAACGGGTGGGGGAATGAATTCGGGTGCGGGTGCGGGGAGGCGAGGACGCGCAAAGCGCGCCCTCGCTGGAGCCCGATTCCGGTCCCGAATCCGGCTCCGCTTCCGATCCCGTCCCCACCGCCCTTCTGGCTGCGCCGAGGAGCGGAGGGCCAGACGGACAAGGGCGGGCGATTGTCTGAGCGAAGCGAGTTCGAGCCCGGCCCCGGCTGGACCGAGCACCGCAGGTTGCCCCGTAGCGAAGCGAAGGGGTCGCAGACAGCAGGGTCGCCTTTTCTTTTGCTTACTTTTCTTTTGGCGACGCAAAAGAAAAGTGAGTTGCCGCCGGGCAACCCCCGGCTAGTGGGCACACCTCCAACGCGGGAAGGGAAGGCGGCTTCGACAGGCTCTGCCCGAACGGTGGTGGTCTTCGAGCATGGTTCCCGGATCAAGTCAGGGATGACAGCCCGCGGAAGGAGGAGGGCGTTCACACAGAACCCCTCCGCCCAAACCTCTGCCCCATCCTGTCAAACGCCAGATAAATCACCGGCGTTGTGAACAGCGTGAGCACCTGGCTGACGATCAGGCCGCCGAAGATGGCCAGGCCCAGCGGCCGTCGTAGCTCCGCACCTTCGCCCCAGCCCAGCATCAGCGGCACGGCGGCAAACAGCGCGGCCAGGGTGGTCATCAGAATGGGGCGAAAGCGCAACAGCGCCGCCTGGTGAATCGCTTCCTGGGGCGACTTGCCTTCGCTGCGTTCGGCGTCGATGGCGAAGTCGATCATCATGATCGCGTTCTTTTTCACGATACCGATCAGGAGGATGATGCCGATGATGCCGATCACGCCGAGGTCGGAACCGCTGATCATCAGGGCCAGCAGCGCACCAACACCGGCCGAAGGCAGGGTCGAGAGAATCGTCAGCGGGTGGATGTAGCTTTCGTACAGCACGCCGAGCACGATGTAGACACAGATCACCGCCGCCAGGATCAGCCACAGCTGGCTGGACAGCGAGGTCTGGTAGGCGCCCGCTGCGCCCAGGAAGGTCAGGGTCACGCTGGCGGGCAGGGCGATGTCCTTCGCTGCCTGCTTGACCTGGCTCACCGCCTTGCCGAGCGATACGCCCGCTGCCGTGTCGAAGCCCAGCGTCGTGGCCGGGTACTGGGCCACGCGGGTGATCTGCAGTGGCGCGGGCTGCTCGGTGATGGTGGCGATGCTGGACAGCGGTGTGGTGACGCCCGAGCCGGTCTTGAGCGGCAGGCTGCCCAGCGAGGCTGCGGTCATCAGGGGGTCGGGCAGGGCCTCGAGGATCACGCGGTACTGGTTGGTCTCGGTGAAAATCGTCGAGACGATGCGCTGGCCAAAAGCGCTGTAGAGCGCGTCGTCAATCGCCGAGGTCGTCACGCCCACGCGCGAGGCGGTGTCGCGGTCCACCGAGATGTAGGCCGAGGTGCCGGTGGCGCCGGCGTCCGAGGCGATGTTGCGCAGGGCCGGCAATTCCTGCATGCGCTGCGCCAGCTTGTTGGCCCACAGCGCCACCGTGGCCGTGTCCGAACCCTCGAGCGAAACACGGAACTGCGTCGGGCCGGTTTCAGCGTCGATGGTCAGGTCCTGCGTGGGCTGAAGGTACATGGTGACGCCGGCCACCGCGCCGGCACGGCGTTGCAGCCGGTCCATGGTTTCCTGCTGGCTGGTGCTGCGCGTGCGTTTGAGGTTGATCAGCATGCGGCCGGTGTGCAGCATGGTGTTGTTGGCGGCATCCACGCCGATGAAGGAACTCAAGGTGTCCACATCGGGGTCTTCCAGAATGGCTTTGGCCGCGGCCTGTTGCAACTCGGCCATGCGTGCATACGACACCGACTGGGCGGTCTCGATGCGGGCCTGCAGCTGGCCGGTGTCCTGCGTCGGGAACAGGCCCTTGGGAATCAGCACATACAGCAGCACGGTGAGCAGCAGCGTGGCCAGCGCCACCAGCAGGGTCAGGCCCTGGCGCCTGAGCACCCAGGTCAGCGACAGGTCGTAACGCGTGATCACGCCGTCGAAAAACTTCTGCAGTTTCGCGCCGGTCGGGCTGCCGCCGATGTCCGGTTCATGCTTGAGCCATCTGGCCGACATCATGGGCACCAGCGTGAGTGACACCACCGCCGAGATCAGGATGGTGATGGCCAGCGTCACCGCAAATTCGCGGAACAACCGTCCGACCACATCCCCCATGAAGAGCAGCGGGATGAGCACCGCAATCAGTGACACCGTCAGCGAAATGATGGTGAAGCCGATCTGCTGCGCGCCCTTGAGCGCGGCGGCCATCGGGGCCTCGCCTTTTTCGATGTAGCGCGAGATGTTTTCTATCATCACAATCGCGTCGTCCACCACAAACCCGGTGGCAATCGTCAGCGCCATCAGGCTCAGGTTGTTCAGGCTGTACCCCAGCAGGTACATGGCGCCGCAGGTGCCGATCAGCGAAATCGGCACGGCCAAGCTGGCGATCACGGTGGCGCGCAGGTTTCGCAAGAAGGCAAAAATCACCAGCACCACCATGACCACGGCCAGCAGCAGTTCGATCTCCACATGCAGCACCGAGGCGCGTATGCCGGTGGTGCGGTCGCTCAGCACATCGACCTTCATGGCTTCTGGCAGGCCGGCCTGCAGCTCGGGCAGGCGTGCCTTGATCGCGTCCACCGTGGCAATCACGTTGGCGCCGGGCTGGCGCTGCACGTTCAGGATGATGGCGGGCTTCAAGCCACTCCAGGCGCCCAGCTTGACGTTTTCAGCGCTGTCCACCACCTGCGCCACATCGGCGACACGCACCGCCGCGCCATTGCGAAAGGCAATGATCAGGTTTTTGTACTCCGTCGCCGCCAGCAGCTGGTCGTTGGAATTGATGGAGTACGAACGTGTCGGGCCGTCGATGCTGCCCTTGGCGCCGTTGGCATTGGCCGCCGCAATCGCCGTGCGCAGCGAATCGAGACCGAGACCGTAGGAGGCCAGGGCGCGCGTGTCCGCCTGGATGCGCACGGCGGGCCGCTGGCCGCCGCTGAGCGAGACCAGGCCGACGCCGCTGACCTGGCTGATCTTGAGCGCGAGGCGGGTGTTGACGATGTTCTGCACCTCGGTGAGCGGCAGGCTGTCGGAGGTGATGGCCAGCGTGAGCACCGGCGCGTCGGCCGGGTTGACCTTGGCGTACACCGGTGGCGCCGGCAGGTCGGCCGGTAGCAGCGAACCGCCGGCATTGATGGCCGCCTGCACCTGCTGCTCGGCCACGTCCAGGCCCAGGCCCAGGCCAAACTGCAAGGTGACGATGGAGACGCCGGCCGCGCTGGTCGAACTCAGGCGCTGCAGCCCGGCCATCTGGCCGAACTGGCGCTCCAGCGGCGCGGTGACGGTTTGCGCCATGACCTCGGGGCTGGCGCCGGGGTACAGCGTCTGCACCTGGATGGTCGGGTAGTCCACCTGCGGCAGGGCTGACAGCGGCAAAAATTTGAAGCCGACCAGGCCCGCCAGCACGATGGCCACCATCAGCAGCGCGGTGGCAACCGGCCGCTGGATGAAGGGACTCGACGGGCTCATGCGGGCAGTCGCCTGGGGACCGTCATTGTGCCGGCGCAGGGGCGCCCTGGCGTCGCCGTTCCATGATCTGCTGCCAGCGCGCCAACGCGGCCGGGTCGCCGCGGTCGATTTGCGCGAGCAGCGCCTGGCGACGGGCCAGCGCCTCCGGGTCGTCCTTCACCTGGTCGAGAAAACGCTGGCGCTGCTGGACGGAAGGCGGGGTGGTCGCAGCGGCCGCTGCGGCCGGCGTTTGCGCTGCCACAGCGGGCGTGCCTGCCGTTGCAGAGGCGCTGGCTTGCGGCATGGCCGCGCCGGCGGGCGCCCTGGCGTCGCTGAGCGGGGCCGACGCTGCGCCCTGGGGCCGGCGCGCGCCCGCGGCACGACCGCCGCCGCCCGGCGCATCGCCCGGCAGCACCACGCGTGCGCCGTCCTTGAGCCGGTCGGCGCCTTCGGTGATGACGCGTTCGCCCACCTGCAGGCCGGAGCTGATCACGATTTTGTCGACCGTGGCCGTTCCGCGTTTGACGGGGCGCAGGCTCACGGTGCGCTCGGCCGCATTGAGCACATACACATAGTCGCCGCTGCTGCCCAGGCGCACGGCGGTGACCTGCACCACCACGGCGTTGTCGATGGTGCGGACCAGCAACTGCACATTCACGAACTGGCTGGGAAACAGCGTGAGCTTGCTGTTGGCAAAACGCGCCTTGGCCTTGACGGTGCCGGTGGTGGTGTCGATCTGGTTGTCCAGCGAGGCGAACACACCGGTGTCCAGCGTGCCCGAGCGGGTACGGTCGAGCGCGGTGACCTTCATCACGGTGCCGGCGCTGACGGCCTGCTGCAATTCGCCGACCTGGTCCTGCGGGATGGAAAACACCACGTCGATCGGGGTGACCTGGGTGATCGTGGCTATGCCGTTGGCATCGCTGGGGTTCACCACATTGCCCACGTCCACGGCGCGCAGGCCGACGCGGCCGCTGACCGGTGCGACCACGCGGGTGTAGCCCAGGTTCAGGCGGGCCGCGCCTTCGTTGGCCTTGTCGATCACCACCGTGCCCTCGAGCTGCTTGACCAGCGCGGCCTGGGAGTCGACCTCCTGGCGGGCTATCGAGTCCTGACCCAGCAGGGTCCTGAAACGCTGCAGCGTGACACGTGCGCTGTCGAGTTGGGCCTCGTCGCGCTGGCGCTGGCCGCTGGCCTGCTGCAGGGCCAGTTCAAACTGGCGCGGGTCGATGGTGGCCATCAGCTCGCCGGCACGCAGCATCTGGCCTTCCTTGAACAGTACTTTCTGCAGCACACCGGAGACCTGCGGGCGCACCTTCACCGTGGCTTGCGGTGTGACCGTGCCCAGGGCGTCCAGAAGAATGGGAATGCTGGCCCGCTCGGCGGTGGCGACGCCGACCGTGGTGGCCGGCGGGCCGCGGCGGGCGCCGCCGCCCGGGGCGGCGGTGCTGGCGTCTGCCGCGGGATGGGTCAGGCGCCAGGCGAGCCAGCCGGTGCCGGTCAGCGCGACCACCGCGATCAGGCCGCCAATCAGGGTCGCGCGTCGGCTGAGGCGTTTACGGGGGAGGGTCTCGGGGCCGGCGGTCGGCGCCTCGGATTTCAGGTCCATCAGCTGTCCTTGTTGCCCACCGCACCAGCGGTCTGGCGCGGCACTTTTTTGTGTTTGATGGGTGTTGTCACCAGCGGCGCATTGGCGCTGCCAGCGTGTATTTTTCAGCTCGCCAAAGAATTATCACTGCAAGGCTTCGCGCTCAGGTGTAGCGCCGGAAAGGGCTTCGTAAATGTCCGGTAAAGAGCGGTGGCCCGGCACCTGCCGTGGCGGAACGTGCTGGCGACAACTGTCTGGCAGCGCACATTGCTCTGTTTTTGATAGCTGCTGGCGCTTTCCCTGCCTGCGCTGGAGGCCGATTGGATGCCTGTTTCAGGCGGTGGCGCCGCGCCGGGCGCGTGGATTCGCTGCTTAGAATCACTACATCCACTTGTCCACAGGGCTCCCCGCATGACATCTATCGCCGCTTCCGGCCTGCGCATCAGCCGCGCTGACTACCGCAACCCAGTACACGCCGACGCGCTGGTCTTCCTGCTCGACGCCTACGCGCGTGACAAGGCCGGCGGCGGGCAGCCCCTGAGCGACTTCGCCAAAACCCACCTGGTGGCGGAACTGGCCGCACGGCCCCAGGCCTTCAGCGTGCTGGCCTTCGACGGCGCGCAGCCGGTCGGGCTGGTCAACTGCATCGAAGGTTTTTCAACCTTTGCCTGCCGCCCGCTGGTCAATGTGCACGACGTGGTGGTGCTGGCCAGCCACCGCGGCCGGCGGGTCGGTGAGTTGATGCTGGCCGAGGTCGAGGCCATCGCACGCGAGCGTGGCGCCTGCAAACTCACGCTGGAAGTGCTGCAGGGCAATGCGTCCGCCATCAAACTTTATGAACGCATCGGTTTTGCCGGCTACCAGCTTGACCCGGTGTTGGGCAGCGCGCAGTTTTTGCAGAAGTGGCTGGGTTGAGTCGTTTGGCCAGCCGTCAGATCACGCAGGGACGTAGGTCAACCTGATGACCTCCTCGCCCATCCGGTCGCTGGTCATCAGGCGAAGCGGCGGCCGCGATCCGGCGAAATAGGGCTTGCCCTGACCCAGCACAACGGGGTGCAGGTAGATCCGGTACTCATCGATCAGCCCAAGCCCGGTCAGGCTGTGCGCCAGCTCCGGACCGGCGACTTCGATTTCCCCGTCACGTTCGGCCTTCAACTGGCGGATCGCGCCCGCAAGGTCATCCTCAACCAGCGTCGCATTGGGGCCGACCGACTTCAAGGTGCGCGAGACGACCCATTTGGGCTGCTTCCGCCACGCCGCCGCAAAGGCGCGCTCCGCGTCATCCCACTCCGGATGCTCGTCGTCCCAGTAACGCATGATCTCGTACATCCGGCGGCCGTAGATGCTGCCCGTCTGCCCTTTGACTTCTTCGATGAAGTGGCGGAAGAGCTTCGGGCCAGGCGCGAACGCCGTGTGATCGACGTAGCCGTCCAGCGACTGGTTCATTCCGAAAACTAGCTTGGCCATAAGTACTTCCTTTCGCAACACGGTAGTTTCCACATGAGAATGATTACAGACTTCCGGGTCCCGCGAGCCAACCACACGCCAGCTGCCTCAAGATCTGGTCGTTCGGTTTAGCCGATCGATTGGGATGGGCACTCCAAGCATCCACCAGGGGAGAAAATCCCGGATCAGTTTGAGCACGAAATTTGGTCCATATTCATCAACGCGATTCAGACCTCATCCCGGATTCCTTTGGAAGAAGCATCCCGCATCGCCATTAGCGCGGCAAAAGCCAGCGCGCCCAGCGCCGCTGAAAACCACAGCGCGCTCGCGCCGAAGCGGTCAATCGCCAGGCCGAACAGCCACGGCGACAGCGCCTGCGCAAAACGCGCCGGCACCATCAGCAGGCCCTGGCGCGCGCCATAGTTCTTGGCGCCGAACAGCACCAGCGGCAGCGTGCCCTTGGCAATCGTCAGCACGCCGTTGCCGGCACCGTGCAGCACGGTGAACACGGCACCCGCCGGCACGCCGACAGCCAGAAACACCAGGGCGCCCAGCGTGTGCATGGCGCCGGCGACGCGCGCCGAGATCAGCGGATGGATGTTGCGCAGCAGCCCGTATTCGAGCAGCCGCCCGGCCACCTGCGCCGGGCCGACCAGCCCGGCAAACACCAGCGCGGTGGCCAGCGGCACGCCGTGCACCTGCAGCAGGCGCGGCAGGTGTGCGGCCATGGCGGTGCTGATGAACCAGGTCGCGGCAAACACAAAGGCCAGCAGCGCCGCCGTGCGCGCCGGGTTTTGTACGGACGCGGTTTCAGATGCGGAGAGGGTGCCGGCCGGCGCCGGTTCTGCTGGCATGGCCTGCACGGCCGGCGGCTCAGCTGGCGCTACCGGTGTGGAAGGCAGCATCCAGTTCAGCGGCAGCGCCACCAGCAGGTGCAGGCCGGCCCACACCCCGCAGGCGGCACGCCAGCCCCATTCGAGTTCCAGCCAGGCCGACAGCGGCCAGCCCACGGTGCTGGCAAAACCGGCCAGCAGTGTGATGCCGGTGATGGCGCCGCGCGCGTCCTTGCCGTACAGGTGCACCAGCGTGGCAAAAGCGGCTTCATACAGTCCGGCGGCCATGGCCACACCCAGAATGGCCCAGGCCACGAACAGGCCGACCGGCCCCTGTGCCAGGGCCAGGGCGGCCAGCCCGGCGGCAAAGATGAAGCTGGTGGCGACGAGCACCGGCCGGCCGCCATAACGGTCAATCGTCTTGCCGGCAAAGGGGCCCAGCAGGGCGGAAACCACCAGCGCCAGCGAAAACCCGAGGAACACGGTGGCTGTGCTGATGCCCAGATCACGCGCCATGGATGTGGCCAGCATGGCCGGCAGGTAATAGCTGGAAGCCCAGGCCAGCGTCTGCGCGACGCCCAGGCTGCCAACGGTGGCGCTGCGGCGCTGGCCCCCGGTCAGCGCGCCGCGTAGTTTCAAGCCTGGCCCGTGTATCTGCGGCCGTCCAGCCCCCGGTCCAGCAGCACACCCAGCGCAGCCCCAGCGACTTCGGCGATCACAAAGCCGGGCGCGCTGGCTGGTGAAATGCCGGCAAAGCTGTCTGACAACATGCGGCCCAGCACGGCGGCCGGGTTGGCAAACGAGGTGCTGGCTGTGAACCAGTAGGCCGCGCCTATATAGCAGGCTACCAATGCCGACGCCTTGCCAACAGGTGCGCGAAGAATCACCAGAATCAACCCGGCGGTGGCCACCGCTTCAGCCAGCCACTGGCCCCAGCCACCGCGCAGCTTGTTGCTGACCTGGAGCACGCTCATGTCGAACATCGCGTTTGCCAGCCAGGCGCCAAGCACTGCGCCTGCGAGTTGAAATGCTATGAAAAAGAGAGCTGTCTGCGTACGGCCAGCATGGTCTGAAGGCGTTTTTGACCATAAAACCAGGGTCACCACCGGGTTCAGGTGCGCACCGCTGACCGGGCCCAGCGTTTCAATCAGCACATACAGCGCAAACACCGTGGCCAGCGTGTTGGCCAGCAGGGCGATGGCGGTGTTGCCGCCGGCCAGGCGCTCGGCCATGATGCCCGAGCCAATCACGGCGCAGAGCAGGCCGGCGGTGCCCAGAAATTCGGCGAACAGGCGCTGCGCCATTGGCGGCAGCTTGGCCGCCGTGGAAGCTGCGCCGCTCATGAGCCGGCCAGATCGCGTGCGGTCTGCTGCACCATCGCGCGCTCCAGCTTGTCAGACGGCAAATTGATCAATAGCCCCAGCCGTCTGTGGATGGCGTGCAGGGTCTGGCGGAAGGCTTCGAGTTTGTGCGCCTCATCGCCGTCGCCCTCGGACGGGTCGGCATAACCCCAGTGCGCGGTGGCGGGCTGGCCGGGCCAGTAGGGGCAGACCTCTCCCGCTGCGTTATCGCAGACGGTGATGACCAAGTCCATCCGCTCTGAGTCCGGTTTGCCAAATTCGTCCCAGCTTTTGCTGCGCAAGCCCTCGGTGGATATACCTGCGTTTTGCAAGACCCGCAGGCCCAGCGGATTCGGCTGCTGATTGTCGCGCGGGCTGCTGCCGGCCGAGAAGGCCTTGAAGCGCCCCTGGCCGATGTGGTTCAGCACCGCTTCGGCCAAAATGCTGCGGGCCGAGTTGTGGGTACACAGAAACAGGACGTTGAGGGGGCGCTCAGCCATGAAGGTTCTCCGGGGCGATGGTTTGAGGTTGTGATGAATCTGACCTAAGGGCAGTGCTGTTCGTTTAAGCGCTACAACGCGGATCGGGCTTAGCCCTTCGACGGGCTCAGGGCAGGCCCTGTCGAAGCCCCTTGGCATGGAGGCGACCCTTCGACAAGCTCAGGGCGAACGGTCAAACGAGCCTTATCTGGTCCAACGGGCAACACCACCACCGGCGAAAAGCCGCCACCCGCCGTGCGGAAGTTGGTGGTCTGCCCGGTGTAGGTGCGCGCGGCCAGCAGTTGCACCTGGCCGCGGTAGGTGTAGGCGCGTATGTCCAGCTTCAGGCGTGTTGCCACGCCATCCACATCCACCAGCCTTTCGCTGGGGGGCACCAGCGCCTGGGCGATAAAGCCGCCCGCCGTGATGTGCGCCCAGACACTTTTCGTGAGTTTTTCGCCCCGGTACGCGGCCTTGCCGCCGTAACCTGCCACCGGTTTGAAGAACAATTGCCGCCGCCGCGCCCACAGGGCATCGGCATCTTCGGCTTTGACCAGCTCGGTGCGCGGCACCACCGCCTGCAGCAGGCGCCGGTCTTCAGCAGAGACGCCCCATGAGGCCAGCAGGGCGTCGTCACCCAGCGTGATCAGGTTGCGCTTGTCTGCAAACATCGCATGGGCACGCGGATGCGGCGTGACCACCGCCGCGCCTGCCACATAGGCGGCACGCAAAGCCGCGTGGGTGGGCTCAGACAGGCTGAAGTCGGTCAGGCGGTTGTAGACCAGATCGACCGCCTGGTCTGGCAGGGCGGGGTGCCACAAGGCGCCGTCTTTCCACTCAAAATCGCGCGCATCCCCCACCGCAGCGCTGAGGCCGTGCGCCAGAAACAGCTGGCGCGCCAGCGCAAACTCTGGCGCCAGGTACTGGTCATCGGGCGCGTCATCCACAATCAGCACGCTGCGCAGCGGTGCCGTGCCGCGCAGGGCCTGCCACTCGCTGCGAAACATTGCTACAAAGGTGTCGTCCAGCCCCGTCAGATCGCTGTTGGCATCCATCAGCCCCTGCATCGGTGCGCAGCAGTCGCGGTGCGCGCGCGCCAGCGCGGCGTTCAGCAGCGCACCACCGGCGTTGGTGTTGATTTCGATCAAGCGCGGGCCGCCTTCAGCCAGGTGAAAGTCATAACCCATGAAGACACTGGCAGGGCCAAAGTCAAGCCTGGCAATGTCGGGCGCGGCGGATAACGCGTGCTGCTGGTAGGCGGGCAGGGCGATCACGCGTTCGATCGCGGCAATCGCCTGGCCCAGTGTGGTGTTGATGGCCGGGTCCAGAAACACAGCGCTTTCCGAAAACAAATGCGGGTGGCTGGCCGCCAACCCGGCCGCCATGCCCTGCAGGCTGGGGTCGGTTTCCAGCTGCTGGCGCAAACGCTCGGGGCTCAGGGTGCGGCACAGGCAACCCAGGTTCAGTGTTTCGGCAAGGTTCATGGTGTGCAGCGGGCTCAGCAGTTCACGCCGCAGCTTTCGCCCTGACAGCAATGTTCGGTCAGGTAGCCCAGCAGGGCCGTCATCTGTTCAAAATTGGCGCGGTAAATCAGGTTGCGGCCACGCGGCTCGCTGCTGACCAGGCCCGAATGCGCCAGCTCTTTCAGATGAAAAGACAATGCGCTGGGCGCCACTTCCAGCTGTTCGGCAATGGTGCCCGGTGTCAGGCCGGCAGGCCCGGCCACCACCAGCGCACGGAAAGTGCGCAGGCGCTGGGCCTGCGCCAGGGCGGCCAGTGCCTTGACGGCGGTGGCCTCATCTATCAGCGTTGTGAGGGTTGATTCCATAGTTCAAATATAATTGAAATATTGAAGCGAAGCAATTGCAGAAGGAAAAAACCGATGTCCGACATCACGATTTATCACAACCCGCAGTGCGGCACCTCGCGCAACACCCTGGCGCTGATCCGCAACAGCGGCGCAGAGCCCGAGGTCATTGAGTACCTGAAAACACCGCCCAGCCGAGAGACGCTGCAGCAACTGATCATCGCCATGGGCCTGCCGGTACGCGACGCAATGCGGCAAAAGGGCACGCCGTATGCGGAACTGAAGCTGGACGACCCGGCGCTGAGCGACGCGCAACTGATAGACACCATGCTGGCCCACCCCATCCTCATCAACCGCCCCATCGTGGTCACGCCGCTGGGCACCCGCCTGTGCCGGCCGTCCGAAGCCGTGCTCGACATCCTGCCTGCGCCGCAGCAAGGCGCTTTCACCAAGGAAGATGGCGAGTTGGTGATTAGCGAGAAGGGCCAACGTGTTGCCGGTGCTTGAAAACCTTCCCAACCTCGACACCGCGCTGTTTGCGCCACCGTCTGCCAGCGCGCTGCAGGCCTTTCGCCCCTCGGCCCACGCGCCGCGCATGTTGCTGCTGTATGGCTCGGTGCGCGAGCGCTCTTACAGCCGCCTGCTGAGCGAAGAAGCCGCGCGCCTGCTACAGGCCATGGGCGCAGAAACAAAAACCTTCGACCCGCGCGGCCTGCCGCTGCCCGACGACGCGCCCGACAGCCACCCCAAGGTGCAGGAGCTGCGCCAACTGGCGCAGTGGGCCGAGGGCATGGTCTGGACCTCGCCCGAGCGCCACGGCGCCATGACCGGCATCATGAAATCACAGATCGACTGGATCCCGCTGGCCGACGGCGCGGTGCGGCCGACCCAGGGCAAGACGCTGGCCCTGATGCAGGTCAGCGGCGGCTCGCAGTCCTTCAACGCCGTGAATCAGCTGCGCGTGCTGGGGCGCTGGATGCGCATGCTGACGATTCCCAACCAGTCCTCGGTCGCCAAGGCGTTTCTGGAGTTTGACGAAGCCGGTCGCATGAAACCCTCCGCCTATTACGACCGCGTGGTGGACGTGATGGAAGAGCTCGTGAAGTTCACCCTGCTCACGCGTGATATGTCGCCCTATCTGGTGGACAGGTACAGCGAGCGCAAGGAAAGCGCCGAGGCCTTGTCCAAACGGGTGAATCAGCGGAGTTTGTGAGACTTCTCAAGAAAAATCGGCCCCCGGTCCTTTAGTAATGGGCGCCGGCAGCTATCAAATTCGTAGCGTTTGGGGTTGTGCACTGGTTTCACTCTGTGTCCCGGCTTAGCAGGCTGCGAACGATCCTGCGCGCGACGGGCGACACGAGCAACACGGCGGGGAAGGCGAATAACCACGCGGTGAGCCAGGAACCGGCCCACAGCGACAGAAAGCCCGGCCCCAGCCCGGCGGCGCGCAAGGTGGAGATTCCAGCGACCAGCAGGGACATCAGGCCCGACAGCAGGAAGCCGAACAGGATGGGCTCGAATTTCCGGGGAATCATGGGGTCACCTCCGCTTCCACTTCGGCTCGCATGCGCTGCAGCGCTTCGGCGACATTCGTGCCGAACATCCGCGCCGTCTTGATGTCTCCGGGGGCAAACGAGTCTGCCGGCTCCGAATGCCCGGCCTGCGCCATCATTCCCGACCACGAGCCCAGGCGGTTGGCGGCTTCCTCGTAAGGCACGCCGCTGTGCTGCTCCGGCAGGATGGCATTGCCGACCCAGACCATGCCGTGCTGCATGGCGAAGACAAACATCGACAGCAGCGTCGATTGCTTGTCGCCGGCCGGCAACGACGAGACGGTGAAGGCCGATGCCAGCTTGCCCTTGAGGGCGTGGCTTTTCCAGAGCCGGCCGGTGGCGTCCATGAAGGTCTTGAAGGTGCCGGAGACCCCGCCCAGGTAGGTGGGTGAGCCGAAGACGAAGCCGTCATAGTCCAGCAGATGTTCGGGTGTGCGGGTCAGGTCTTCGGCCTTCAGCAGATGCGCGGTGATGCCGGAAACCGAGCGCGCACCCGCCAGGATGTGCCCGGCGATATGGGCCGTGTGGCCGTGGGCGCTGTGATAGATGACGGCGAGTTGTTTGTTCTTCATGGTGTGTTGTCCTTTTCAAGTTGAGTGAATGAATCTCAGAAAACAGGTCTTCATTGCGAGATCCGGGCGAGGAAGACGGCGGCCAGGTACAGGCCGAATCCAAAAATGCTGTGGTTGGCCAGGCTCCGGAGCTGGTTTTTCACAGGTGTCGCGGTGCGCGACGAGGCGATGCCCGCGCCCATGGCGGGCTGCATGACGAGCCAGGGCGCGGCGACGGTGCCGATGCCCAGGCACAAGGCCGGCAGCAGCGTGGGCTGGTGCATCCATTGCATGCCCGCGATGCCGGCCAGCAGGGCGGCGAAGGCGATGCCGGTTGCGTAGTGGACCAGCCACCCCAAAGCAAGCTCGCCCCGCACGGGCGCCGCCTTGGCGATGGCGTCGTGGTGCCACGTGCCGCGGCGCCAGTGGCCGACCCAGCGGCCGATCATCGCGAAGTTGAGCGCGGGCACGCCCAGGCGTTGCAGAAGCAGCAGCCAGGCGTCCATGACCGCGGTAGCGCCCACGCCAATGAGCAGGATGTGTGCGGCGCCTGAAGTGAGGGTGTTCATGGGATTCCTTGTTGACGAAAAGTGAAGTTGGTGTACTCTACAAGTTCAAGTCAACTTGAAGTCAAGGGGTTTTTTCATGGACATCGCCGAAGTCGCCAGAAAATCAGGTTTTCCTGCCTCAACGCTGCGTTACTACGAGGAAAAAGGGCTGATCAGCTCGGTCGGCCGCCAGGGTTTGCGCCGCACTTTTGCACCGGGCGTGCTGGACCAGCTGGCGCTGGTTGCGCTCGGGCAGGCCGCTGGTTTTTCGCTGGACGACATCGGTGCCATGTTCTCGTCCGACGGCCAGGCCAGCATCGACAGGGCGTCGCTCAGCGCCAAGGCCGACGAACTGGACCAGACGATCAAGCGCCTGAAGGCGATGCGCAACGGGCTCCGGCATGCTGCGGTGTGCCCCGCGCCCAGCCACGCCGAGTGTCCGACCTTTCAGCGGCTGCTGCGTTCGGCAACAGCCGGCGAACTGAGTCCGCGCGCGAGGAAGCCCGCGCTCCTTGTGCGTTCGGCGGCGTGAGTGCGCTGGCCAGGCCGGAGCGAACCATGGTTCAATGGTTCTGCTGGTTCTTCACCTTCGTGTTGGGCAGCGAGATTTGCACACCATGCAATGCGCAATCGAAACCAGAGCTGCACGTCAGACGGGGTCGCGGCACCAGTAAAAAGGGGATGCTCATGCTGTTTCTGAGTCAGGAAGTTGAGTTCGGCTGGCCCGGCACGGTTGTCATGCCGCTGTTCAATCGGACAAGGGCGTTCACCAGGGGCACGGCGTTTGCGAACCGGGCGCACCAGGCACCATGATGCGGGTCTTGCTCATCGGCGCGCTCTATCTTGTCGCTGTCTTCGCTGCGGGCTTCGTGCTGGGCGTGCTGCGCACTCTGGTGGTGGTACCGCTGCTGGGCGCGCTCTGGGCGGTGCTGCTGGAACTGCCGGTGATCCTGGCCATCGCCTGGCTGGTCTGCTCACGCGTCCTGCGGCGCTGGCCGCTTTCGCCCTCCGCGGCACTGGGGATGGGCCTGGTCGCCTTCTCGCTGCTGATGCTGGTCGAGGCCGGTCTGTCGAACCTGCTGGCTGGCCGCAGCCTGACAGAACATCTCGCCCTGTACACAGAGTTGCCGCACCAGGTGGGACTGGCTGGGCAGTTGGTCTTTGCCGTTTTCCCCTGGATTCAGGCGCGGCGCACGCATACGCGCCAGGACTGAGCAGACACATGCAAGACCACAGGCGGCAACTGGAGAAGAACCCTCCAGGCACCGGAGAACTTGTGAAGAAAATAGGCCGCCGACCCTTGCCTCGTGTACGCGAGCTGCTATCTATATGGTAGCGCCTGGTTGCGCGTTCGAAAAACTCACCGCATCCTGCGTGGCATGGCGGATGTGCGAGATGGCCAGGTGGGTGCTCGGCCCCTGGGTTTCGAGGTAGCGAACCAGTGGGCTGTCGCCAGCGGCCAGTGGTTCGCGGAACAGCGCCACGTCTTGGCCCCGGTAAAAGGCGACGCCCCAGCCGTCGCGCGAGATGCCGGTCGCGCCGCCGCGCGAAGCCAGGGTGTGCAGGGAAAATGTCAGCCGGGCCGGCCCGGAAGTTGAGAGGGCCAGGAGCTCACACATCAGGTGGGGCGCAAGGCGCGGTAAATGCTTGCTGCATGACCTGCAGCGTCACATGCGTGATGTCGAATCGGTCGTGCAACTGGTCGGTCGCGTGTTTCAGGAAAGCGTCGTTTGCGTGTCCCTGCGGCATTACCAGATGCGCGGTCAGTGCAATTTGCGAGGTTCCCATCGCCCAGATGTGCAGGTCGTGCACCCGTGTCACGCCTGGCAGCGCTGCCAGACATGCCTGAACGGCTTGCGGGTCCACGCTGTCGGGCACACCGTCAAACAGCATGTGAAGCGACTGCTTGAAAAGACTCGCGGTTCCCACCAGGATGACGCCGGCAATCAGCAGGCTGACCACCGGGTCCAGCCACACCCAGCCCATCCACAATGTCAGCGCCCCGGCGACCACCACCCCGGCGGAGACCAGGGCGTCGGCGGCCATGTGCATGAAGGCGCCGCGGATATTCAGGTCGTGTTCGCGCCCGCGCATGAACAGCAGGGCGGTGGCGGTGTTGATCACAATGCCGATGCCGGCCACCACCATGATGGTCACGCCCTCGGCACCCGCCAGCGGCTCGGGCGAGAAGAGGCGGCCCACCGCTTCCCAGGCCAGTGCCCCCATCGCCATCAGAAGCAGCAGGGCATTGGCAAAAGCCGCCAGAATGGTGCCGCGCTTCCAGCCATAGGTGTGGCGCGGGTTGGGGCGCAGCTTGCTGGCCAGTGCGCCGCCCCATGCCAGAACGAGGCCGGCTACATCACTCAGGTTGTGGGCCGCGTCGGCCAGCAGGGCCAGCGAGTTGACTCGCCAGCCATAAAACGCTTCGATCGCCACAAAGACGATGTTGAGCACGATGCCGATGGCAAAAGCCCGGTTGAAGTTGTCCGGGGCGTGGCCATGGTCATGGTCGTGGTCAGCGCTCATGCGGCGAGGTTCTCCGGCATCACCGCGGAACTGACCGGCGGAAAAGGGGCGGGTGGGTCCGACGCATCGAAGGATTCTTCGAATGCACGGCCCCAGGCGGCCATCATGGACTCGCGTTGGCTGCCGGCTTCCTCACACACCCACGCCCTGATGTCTTTTGCGTATCCCATGCACATGTCGCTTGTCCTCTCGTTGCGATGTCGATGTTGCTTGCGGCTCAGCGCCGCCGCAAGACACCACTCAAGTCAGTTCCCGGCGCAACGGTATTGAACACCGTGCCGTATTTCTTCACATTTTCATGCAGCAAGTCCAGTCGCTGGTCCGACTCGTCGGTATCCACGATGATTTCGTAACGAATGGACTCCATTCGGGGCGGCACGTCCTGCCGCACGCCATCGACGATGACTTCAACACCGCGCATCTGGAACTTCAGAATAGGCGCGACCCGCTCCATGCCCTTGATCATGCAGGCCGACAGCCCTGTCAGCAGCAACTCTGCCGGGTTGAAGGCATCCGGGTTGCCCGCCAGGTCGGTGTCCAGGGCGATTTCGGCGTTTTTGCAAGTGGAAAGACTGCCGCGCGCGTCGACGCGGCGCGACGCCACGTGAAAAGTCATTTTGGCAGCGGGCTGGCTCATGAGGGGTGATCCTTGTCGGTTGAGTGCGTACTCAGGGCAGACCTGACGCAGGCGTCGAGGCGGCTGCCGATGACAGGGTACCCGTTTTTCCTTTTGCCTCCAGCAACAGGAACGCGCTCCCGCTGCTCAAGCCGCCAGCCGCGGTGGGGCGTCTGGCCTGTCCTTCAAGCGATGGCGGTGAGCCATTGCTCGATCTTGTCGCGGCTGGGCACGCCGCCCGCATGGACCACTTTGCCATTGATGACAACGCCTGGCGTGCTCATGACGCCGTAGCCCATGATGTCGCGCAACTCCTCCACTTTTTCCAGCTTGACGGTGACGCCTTTGGCCTTCGCCACCTGGTCGATGAGGGCAATGGTGTTTTTGCAGTTGGTGCAGCCGGTGCCGAGTACCTTGATGTCCATGGTGTTTCCTTGAGAGTGAGGTTGATGAAAAGAGTTTGTGCTTGGTGCAGCGTTGCACGCTATCTGGAACATAAAAGCGCGTCTTTTGCGCCATGGCGGCGTTGCAAATCCGCGCGATACCCTTGGTATCGCTGTGGTTTGCGCCTTGCCTTGACCCAAAAGCCATCACTTTTATTTGTTCCATCAAGCATGCAACACTGCACTACAGCACCGCGTTGAATACAAAACCCACCAGCAGAATGCCGCCGGCCACCACCGCCACAAAGGTGGCGATCAGCCGCAGCTTGAGCACCTTGCGCAGGATGATCATCTCGGGCAGGGACAGCGCAATCACGCTCATCATGAAAGCCAGCACGGTGCCCAGGGCCGCGCCCTTGGCCAGCAGCGCCTGCACGATGGGAATCACGCCGGCTGCATTGGTGTACATCGGCACACCCATCAGCACCGCCAGCGGCACCGACCACCAGGCTTCCTTGCCCATGAAGCTGGCCATGAACGCTTCCGGCACATAGCCGTGGATCAGGGCGCCCAGTGTTATGCCGCCCAGGATGTAGGGCCAGACCTTGCCCACAATTTCGCGCACCGCTGAAAAACCGGCTTGAATGCGGTCGGCCAGCGTGGTCTGCGCGTCTTCAAACTGGGCCGAAGTTTTTGGCATGTCGCGCACCCAGTCTTCGAGGTAGGCTTCCATCTTGAGGCGGCCAATGATCCAGCCCGCGACGATGGCGACCGCGAGCCCCAGGCCCAGGTAGAGCAGCGCCACCTTCCAGCCGAACAGGCCAAACAGCAGCGTCAGCGCCACTTCGTTGACCATGGGGGCGGAGATCAGGAAGGAGAAGGTCACCCCCAGCGGCACACCCGCCTGCACAAAACCGATGAACAGCGGCACCGCCGAGCATGAACAAAACGGCGTGACGATGCCCAGGGACGCGGCCATCACGTTGGCCACACCCTCGCTACGGCCGGCCAGCAGGGCGCGGGTGCGCTCCGGCGTGAAGTAGCTGTTGACCATGCCCATGACAAACACCACGCCGGTCAGCAGCATCAGGACCTTGGGCGTGTCGTAGAAGAAAAACTGCAGCGCACCCCCCAGGTGGCTGGCCCGGTCTACCGGCAAGGCGGCGACCAGTGCTTCAGAACCGGGCAGCAGTGTCTGGTAAAGGCCCAGCCAGCCCAGAGCGGCCAGGATCAAAAAGATGACGGGCTGGCGCAGGGGCCAGGACTTTTGCGGCGTCGTGACGGTGTTCATATCTGTGAAGACGAAGGAAACCGGCAAAAGACGCACAAACCACAAAATTATTGATGAAATATGCCTCCAGCCCTTATGCAGAAAGCGCAAGCAGCTATTGAAACTGTAGCAAAGAAAGAGGTGTCAGAACGGCTGAGGGGGCAGTACTCAGCTTTTTTCAGGCTGGCAGCTCTACGGGCGCGGCACAAAATCCGCCACGTGCCCCGCATCGTCGATTTGCACCTGGCAAGCCACGGTCATGCGCTGCTTCAGGCGCTGGCGCGCGCGTTGCAGGCGCGATTTTGCGGCGCTCAGGTTCAGCCCCCTGGCGGCGGCGAATTCGGCTTGTGGCATGCCCTGCAGGTCGCATAAGGTGATGACCTCGCGGTCCTCGGCCGTCAACTCGGACAGCACGCGCGGCAGGCAGGCGGTGAGGGTGTCCACCGTGTCGGTTTCATTGGCAGGTGCGGCCAGGTCGTCGGGCAAGTCCACCGTGGCGCGGGCCACGCGCAGCCGATCGGCCAGGGTGTTGCGCGCCACCTCGAACAGCCAGGCGCGGGCGTTTTGCACCGAACAAAAGCGTTCACCCTGGCGCAGGGCCTTGATGAACAGGTCCTGCAGCAGGTCATCGGCCTCGGCCGGATTGCCCAGCCGATGGCGCAGCCAGCCGCGCAACTCGGGCGCGTGGGAGGCCCAGGCGGTGGTCAGACAATTCGGTGCGGCTCCGTTCAACATGGTTTCCTCAGGCACTGATGGCCGGTCGCTTCATTTTCCACCAAGGTGCAACTGGGTGGGTGACGTCATTGCTGTTCTTGCTGCAGGGCAGGAGCGAAGCCGGAACTGACGGTTCAGTGAAATCGCCTGACTTTCAAGTCAGGTAAGCCCCAGCCCGGAAAGGACGGACGCAGGCAGCTACGCAATTCATAGTGTGGGAAGTCACCGGCTGACTGTCATCAAACTGCCATTAAACCGACATGAACACGTCACCCTCGACTTCCAGAATCACTCCATCAGTCAAAAACACGATGGAGAGTGATTCATGGGGCAGGGATTCGGCAAGGATTACGAGCAGGGTGAAGGCGTCAACACGACGTCCAATCCCTTCATACACGAAGTAGACGGCGAGCGCCGCCATGTGCTGCGCTGCACGACGGCGGCGGTGGCGCTGCTGATGGGATCGCACACGCTGACGGCCAGCGCCGCCACCGTTGCCAAAGGCAAACCCCTGGGTTTTACCGGCGTGCCGGTGTCCAGTGCAGACACGCTTGTGGTGCCGCCCGAGTACGACGCCCAGGTGCTGTACCGCTGGGGTGACGCGGCCGGCATTGCGGGGGCTGCAGCGCCAGCCTTCAGTGCGGACGCGTCGAACAACTGGCAGGAGCAGTTGCTGCAGTCGGGCATGCACCACGACGGCATGGAGTATTTTCCGCTGGACAAAAATCCACGCCATGGCCTGCTGGCCATCAACCACGAGTACACCGACGACGGCCTGCTGCACAGCGACGGCATGAAGACCTGGACCGCCGACAAGGTGCGCAAGTCGCAGGCGGCACACGGCGTCAGCGTGATCGAGGTGGTGGAACGCGCCGGTGTCTGGCGCGTGATGCCCAACTCGCGTTATGCGCGCCGCATCACCGGCAACACACCCATGCTGTTCAGCGGCCCGGCCGCCGGCCATGCGCTGCTGAAAACTGCGGCCGATCCCGAGGGCCTGCAGCCGCTGGGCACGCTGAACAACTGCGCCGCCGGCCAGACGCCCTGGGGCACCTTTTTGACCTGCGAGGAAAACTGGAACGGTTACTTCTCGGCGCAGGACAAGCCGAACCCGGACGAGGCACGTTACGGCCTGCGCGCCAAAGGCTTTGGCTACCGCTGGCACGAGTTTGACGAACGTTTTGACGCAGTGAAACACCCCAACGAGCCGCACCGCTTTGGCTGGGTGGTGGAGATCGACCCGCAGGACCCGACACAGACCCCGATCAAGCGCACCGCGCTGGGCCGCATCAAGCACGAAGGGGCGACGACGACGCTGTCCCGCGATGGCCGCGCGGTGGTCTACATGGGCGACGACGAGCGTTTTGAGTACATCTACAAGTTTGTCAGCCGCGACAAGGTCAAGCCCGGTGGCTACCGCGCCAACAAGGAGTTGCTCGACCATGGGACGCTGCATGTGGCCCGTTTTGATGAGCAGGGGTATGGCCGCTGGTTACCGCTGGTGCATGGGCAGGAAAACCTAACCGTCGCCAACGGCTTTGCCAGCCAGGCCGACGTGGTGGTCAAGTGCCGCCAGGCTGCGGACGTGGCGGGCGCCACCAAGATGGACAGGCCCGAGTGGGTGGCCGTACACCCCAACACCGGTGAGGTGTTTGTGACGCTGACCAACAACAGCAACCGGGGGCAGGGCAGCCAGCCGGGACGCATGGTCAATGCAGCCAACCCGCGCAACGACAACATCATGGGTCACATCATTCGCTGGCGCGAAGGCAAGGGCAGCCCGGGCGGCAGCGCCAGCCGCCTGGACGGCGACGCCAGCGCGACGGAGTTTCGCTGGATGCACTTCGCACTGGCCGGTGACCCGAACGCCGAGAAGGCCGAGTACCGGGGCACGATCAAGGGCGATATGTACGGCAGCCCCGATGGTCTGCAGTTTGATTCGGGCGGCATGCTCTGGATACAGACCGACATTTCCACATCGGTCATCAACAAGGGCGCCTACAAAAATATAGGCAACAACATGATGCTCTGCGCCGATCCGGCCACCGGCGAGACCAAGCGCTTCTTGACCGGCCCGGCGGGCTGCGAGATCACCGGGGTGACGTTCACGCCCGACCGCCGCGCGGTCTTCATCAACATCCAGCACCCAGGCGAGACCGCCAGCGAACGCAGCGATCCGGCCCAGCCGAAGGCGGTGAGCCATTGGCCTGACGGCCCGGCGGGCGGACGACCGCGCTCGGCCACTGTCGTCATCCGGCGCAAGGATGGCGGCGTCGTCGGAACCTAAAGAGTCAAAGCCCCTGCAACGGGGCTTTTTTACGGAAATTTTCGAGAGTCGAGAGTCGAGAGTTGAGAGTTGAGAGTTGAGAGTCATTTGCGAGAAGACAACCAGGAGTCCATCATGAAAGAACTGCCCAATCCCACCTTTGCATTGTCGCCAGTCGCAATGCCACGGGGGTCACTTCATCAAAGCTCTCATGCTGCCGATCCGGTCGCTGTTCAAGGGACTGCGCCGGGGAAAATCCAGGTAGGCTGGGCCAGGCACCAGGACGAGGTGCGGCAGGCACAGCGGCTGCGGTACCAGGTCTTCGCGCTGGAGATGGGGGCGACGCTGCCCAGCACGGTGCCGGGCCATGACATCGACCTGTTCGACGATTTCTGCGAACACCTGCTGGTGCGCGACGAAGCCAGCCAGGAAGTCATAGGCACTTACCGCGTGCTCACGCCGACCCAGGCCAAACGCGTGGGCAGCACCTACAGCGACACCGAGTTCGACCTCACGCGCCTGCGCGCCCTGCGCGAACGCATGGTCGAGCTGGGACGCAGCTGCGTGCATGCCGAGCACCGCCACGGCGGTGTGATCCTGGCCTTGTGGGGTGCGCTGGCCGAGTTCATGGCGCGCAACCAGCTCGACACCATGATCGGCTGCGCCAGCATTCCGATGCAGCACAGCGGCCACCCGGAATACGGCAGCGGGCATGCGGCAGCCAGCATCTGGCGCCAGGTGCGGCAAAGCCACCTGGCAGCCATCGAATACCACGTGACGCCGCGCCTGGCCCTGCCGGTCGAGCAGCTCGACGATTCGCTGGACGTCGAGCCGCCGGCGCTGATCAAGGGCTACCTGCGGCTTGGCGCCAAGGTCCTGGGCGCACCGGCCTGGGACCCGGACTTCAACTCGGCCGACCTGCCCATGATGATGCGCATTGCCGATCTGCCGCCGCGTTATCGCAAGCATTTTTCCAGCAAGGCGACCTGATGCGTACGCTGTTCGACAAGCTCGGCGCGCTCAACCATGGGGGCACGCCGCCGCCCGAAGACGACCATGATGACGCCGCATTGCGCCAGCGCTACCGCAGCATCTTCATTTCCGACTTGCACCTGGGTACACCGGGCTGCCAGGCCGCGGCACTGCTGGACTTTCTGAGGGCCCACCCCAGCGACCACCTTTACCTGGTGGGCGATATCGTGGACGGCTGGCAGCTGCGGCGCAAATGGTACTGGCCGCAGTCGCACAACGATGTGGTGCAAAAGCTGCTGCGTCGCGCGCGCAAGGGCTGCCGGATCGTCTATGTGCCTGGCAACCATGATGAGTTTGCGCGTGAGTTTATCGGCCATCAGTTCGGTGGCATCGAGGTGGTCGAGGACGCCGTGCACACCACCGCCGACGGCCGTCAGTTGTGGGTTGTACACGGTGACTATTTCGACGCGGTGGTTCAATGCGCCAGATGGCTGGCCTACGTGGGCGACAACCTCTATGAACTCACGCTCAAGCTCAACCGCCACCTCAACAGCCTGCGCGCGCGCATGGGGCTGCCCTACTGGTCGCTCTCGGCCTACCTCAAGCACAAGGTCAAGAGTGCGCTGAACTACGTCACCGATTTTGAAGTCGCGGTCGCCAACGAGGCGCGCCGGCGCGGCCACCAGGGGGTGGTCTGCGGCCACATCCACCGCGCCGAAATGCGCGACATCAACGGCGTGCTTTATTGCAATGACGGCGACTGGGTCGAAAGCCGCACCGCGCTGGTGGAACACTACGACGGCAAGCTGGAGCTGCTGCACTGGGCGCCGGCCCATGAAACGCAGGGCCGCGGCCATGTGGCGGGCACGGTGGCCGCATGAAAATTGCCCTTGTTACCGACGCCTGGCAGCCGCAGGTCAATGGCGTGGTCACCACGCTGGTGGAGCTGGTGCGTGAACTGCAGGCCCTGGGCCACACGGTGGAAGTGCTCCACCCCGGCCTGTTCAGAACGCGGCCTTGTCCGGGTTACGCCGGCATCGATCTGGCCGTGCGTCCCCAAGCCCTGCTGACCGCACGGCTGGATGCTTTCGCGCCCGAAGCCATCCACATTGCCACCGAAGGCCCGCTGGGCTGGGCGGCACGCAGCTATTGCGGCAAGCGCGACCTGCGTTTCACCACCGCCTTTCACACCAAGTTTCCGGAGATCCTCCACGCCGCATTGAAAATTCCGCTGTCCTGGGGTTACGCGCTGTTCCGATATTTCCACAAGGCTTCGTCAGGCGTCATGGTGCCGACCCAGGGCGTGCTGCGCATGCTGGAGAAACGCGGTTTTCGCCAGCTGCGCAGCTGGACGCACGGGGTGGACACCGCGCTGTTCCCGTTTCATTCCAGTGCGCGGCTCTACCCGCCCATGGGCACCCTCGCGCGGCCGGTGTCCCTGTTTGTCGGTCGTGTGTCGTATGAGAAAAACATCGAGGCCTTCCTGGCGCTGGACATTCCGGGGACCAAGGTGGTCTGCGGCGTCGGGCCGCTGGAGGCTTCGCTCAAGGCGCGTTATCCGCAAGTGCGCTGGCTGGGTGTGCTGCCGCGCGACGAATTGGCCAGGGTCTACGCTGCCGCCGATGTGTTTGTTTTTCCCAGCCGGTCGGAAACCTTCGGCCTGGTGATGCTCGAAGCCATGGCCAGCGGTACACCCGTCGCGGCTTACCCGGTTGACGGCCCGCTCGAGGTGCTGGGCAAACCGGATGGCAGCCACCACGGCGGTGTTCTGGATACGGACCTGAAACGCGCCTGTTACAAGGCGATGGCGGTGCCACGCCATGAGGCCCGCGCCCGTTCGCTGGACTTCAGCTGGACGCATGCTGCAAAACTGTTCGAAGGCCATCTGGTGCCGGTTCGCAGCAAGGCCAAAAGTGCGTTGGTGACGACCCAGGCCCTGGTTTGAAACATTTGTCATGAGGTTGTCACGTTTTTGTCATCAAATCCGCGCACACTGACAAGTCAGATTCATGACAATTACCAGTTCGGACGGCATGTTGCAAACTTCTGCCTCTTCACCCTTGCCTGCGGGCCTGCCCGCCGCGGCTGCAGCGGTCCAGTTTCTGGACCGGGACCACAGCATCCTGGCGTTCAACGAGCGGGTGCTGGACTGGGCCAAGCGGCCCGACGTGCCCCTGCTGGAGCGGCTGCGCTTCCTGTGTATTGTTTCGTCCAACCTGGACGAGTTTTTCGAGGTGCGCGCCGCGCTGCACCTGACGGCTGCGCTCAACCAGGAGCAGAAGGCGCCTTACTCGGCCGAGTCTTTCAAGACCCTGTCTGCCGCTGCCCACGACATGGTGGCCCGCCAGTACGCGCTGTACAACGACGAATTGATGCCGGAGTTTGCGAAGCAGGGCATACGGATTGTTTCGCACGGCGACCGCAGCGCGGCCCAGCGCCGCTGGGTCAAGGCCTACTTCGAACGCGAGGTCCAGCCGCTGTTGATTCCTGTCGGGCTGGATCCTTCGCACCCGTTTCCGCAGGTTGCCAACAAGTCGCTCAATTTCATTGTGCGGCTGGGCGGGCGTGACGCCTTCGGCCGCGAAAATGACATTGCCATCGTCAAGGTGCCGCGCGTACTGCCGCGCCTGATCCACATGCCCGACAAGGGTTCGCGGAAAAAGCTGCTGTTTGTCTCGCTGTCGAGCATCATCCGGGCGCATCTGGCCGACCTGTTTCCGGGCCGCCAAGTCGGGGAGTTTTCACAGTTTCGCGTGACACGGCACTCTGACCTGGCGGTCGATGAAGACGACGTGAAGAACCTGCGGACCGCCTTGCGGCTCGGGCTGGAGCAAAGGCATTACGGGCTGGCAGTGCGCCTGGAGGTGTCGGCGGGTTGTTCCAAACACCTGTCGGATTTTCTGCGTGGCCAGTTCAGCTTGCCGGAGGAAGCCTTGTACCGGGTGCACGGCCCGGTCAACCTGGTGCGCCTGACCCAGCTGGTGGACCTGGTCAATGACCCGAAGCTGCTTTTTCCGCCCTACAAGGCCTGTTACCCGACGCAGCTGGTGCCGGGGCAGTCGTTTTTTGAACGCCTCAAGCAGGGCGACGTCTCCATCCACCAGCCCTTCGAGAGTTTCAATGGTGTGCTCGATTTCCTGCGCGAGGCGGTGAACGATCCGCAGGTGCTGGCCATCCGGCAGACCATCTACCGCACCGGTCCGGACTCCGAACTCATGGTCCTGCTGCGTGAGGCGGTGCGTCGCGGCAAGGAAGTCACGGTGGTGCTCGAGCTCAAGGCGCGCTTTGACGAGGAAGCCAACATCAACTGGGCCGAGATGCTGGAGTCGATCGGGGCGCAGGTGGTGTATGGCGTGGTCGGGCTCAAGACCCATGCCAAGATGCTGCTGGTCACCCGGCGCGAAGGACGGCAGCTGGTGCGTTACGCCCATTTGTCCACCGGCAATTACAACCCGAATACCGCGCGCCTGTACACCGATGTGAGCTACCTGACGAGCGACCCGGCGCTGACCGCAGAAATCGACAGCGTCTTCGGGCATCTGGCAAGCCAGAGCAAATTGCCCCGGTTGCAGCGCCTGCTGGTGGCGCCGTTTCAGTTGCACCGCAAACTGATCGAAAAAATCGACGCCCTGGCCGAGGCTGCAACGCTCGGCAAGGACACGCGCCTGGTGGCCAAGATGAACGCCCTGACCGACGAGGGCCTGATGCTGGCCCTGGTCAGGGCAGGGCAGCGCGGCGTGAAAATTGACCTGGTGGTGCGCGGCGCCTGCATGCTGCCTGCCGGCGTGCCCGGGGTGACGGACAACATTCGCGTGCGTTCCATCATCGGGCGTTTTCTGGAGCATTCACGCGTGTTCTATTTTCGTTGTGACGGGGAGGAGACCCTGTACCTGTCCAGCGCCGACTGGATGAACCGCAACATGCTGCGGCGTGTGGAACTGGCCTGGTCGGTGACCGATCCCGTGATGCGCCAGCGCATCATCGACGAATGCCTGGTCGCCTACCTGCATGACAGCCAGGACGCCTGGGACCTGCAGCCCGATGGAACTTACCTGCGGGCCGGTGCGTCGCCGCAGGCCGGGCGGCACGGTGCGCAGGCCGCGCTGATGGCCCGTTATTCGGCTGGCGGCGCTGCGGTGCAAGGCTAGACGCGATGGACCTGATTCTGTGGCGTCATGCAGAGGCTGAAGAGTCGCCTGTCGACGTGCAGAGCGCAAGCGACCTCGAACGTTCATTGACGCCGAGAGGCGAGAAGCAGGCGGCACGCATGGCAGGCTGGCTGGACCGGCAGTTGCCGGAGCGGGCGCGCATCCTGGTGAGTCCGGCGCGCCGCTGCGAGCAGACGGCGCTGGCGCTGGGGCGCAAGTACAAGATCCGTGCAGAACTCGGGCCCGACGCACCGCCTTCACAGCTTCTCGAACTGGTGCAATGGCCGGTCAACAAGCTGCCGATTCTGGTGATCGGCCACCAGCCCACCCTGGGCCAGACCATCGCCCAGTTGCTGGGCCTGCAGGAAAGCGAATGCCCGGTGAAAAAGGGTGCACTCTGGTGGCTGCGCACGCGTGAGCGCGAAGGAGGCTTGCAAACCGTGCTGGTCACCGTGCAATCGCCCGAGCTGCTCTGAGCCACGCCCCCCGGCCGCGCGGCGCCGATTCAGGAGGACGCTGCCGGACGGCCGGTTTTGATGGC
The DNA here is from genome assembly GCF_029945685.1 of Polaromonas sp. Taxonomy (GTDB): domain Bacteria; phylum Pseudomonadota; class Gammaproteobacteria; order Burkholderiales; family Burkholderiaceae_C; genus Polaromonas. The sequence continues at coordinate 124,883 of NZ_JAQSDA010000025.1, forward strand.
TGGCACATTGGCCAGCGCCGTCAGAAAGGCGGCATCGGGCATGGCGGCCAGCGCCTTGATGCCGGCCCGCAGGAGTTCACTTTTTTTGACCGTTTGGTTCAGCCCGCCTGCGCGCTGCTTGAGTTCGTCGAGCACCCCATATTCCGCCTTGGGGATGGTGAAACTGTCACGTACCAGTTTGGGTTTTTTTGCCTTGGCGGTTTTTTCGGGTGAGGTGGCGGACACTGGCGCGACGGCCTTTTTCTTGACGGGGCCGGCCGGGACTTTTGCCCTTTTGGCAGGGGCTTTCGTTTTCGTGACGGGGGCTACAGCTCGCCTGACGGGCGCCTTGCGCGAGGCGGTGCCGGTTTTCGCGGTGACGCTGGTTTTTTTCGAAGTGGCCATTGGAATGTCTTTCGGAATAAACGGTTTATATAGTTTATTCCGTTCCTGGAAAGCCGGTCAAGCCCTCGCCCGCGAGCCTTCAGAGTTCTTCGAGTGCCAGGCTCCAGGGGGTTTTCTGCCAGGCCAGCACCTCTTCACGCAGCAGGTGCGCTGACTGGGGGAAGGCCTCGGCCCAGCCCGGTCGGCAGACCAGCGAAAACTGGCGGTTGCCGGCGCTGGCGATCTGCATGCCCCGGACGTCGGGGTCGCGGCGCGCATGGCTGAGGATCACCGCCAGCCGCAGGCACAGCAGTTGCAGTACGAAAACCTCGTCGTCGAAATCGGCTTCCAGCTTGCGCAGCTTGCCTCGGTGGCCCAGCACCAGCAGGCTCAGGCGGTGCAGTTCCTGCAGCGTGAAGCCCGGTGCATCGGCGTTGTCCAGGATGTAGGCGCCGTGCTTGTGATAGTCGCTGTGCGAGATGTGGCTGCCGATTTCATGCAGCAGGGCGGCCCAGTCTAGTTTGCGCTGGACGCGCCCCAGCTCGGCCACGGACAGGCCGGTGCTGGCCCGTGCGAAGAGGGCACGGGCGACCCGGCTCACGCGCTGGGCCTGGGCCGTGTCGATGTCGAACTTGCTGGTCAGCCGCTGCACGCTGTTCGAGCGCAAGTCGGTCGTTTCCTCTTCGCGTTCCAGCAGGTCATACAACACGCCGTGGCGCAGTGCGCCTTGGGCGGTCTGCATCTGCGTGATGCCCATCAGCTCAAACACCGCGCGCAACACGCTGACGCCTCCGCCTATCACGGCGCGCCGGTCGTCCTTCATGCCTTCGAGCTTGAGGCGCTCTGCACTTTGGGCCTTGAGCAGGCGGTCCAGCAGCCAGTCCAGTCCTTCGCGCGTGACCATGCCCTGGGGCCACCCCCCGGCCATCAGCACGTCGCTGACGGCACCGACCGTGCCCGAGGAGCCGTAGGCCACATCCCAGCCGCCGCGGTAAAGGTTGATGGCTTCGTCCAGCACCGCCTTGGCGGCCACCTCGGCCGTCTGGAAGGCCCTCGCACTGAACTGGCCATCGGGGAAATATTTCATGGACCAGCCCACGCTGCCGACGCGGTAGGACTCCATGGTCACCGCGTCCAGGCCCTTGCCCAGAATCATTTCGGTGGATCGGCCTCCGATATCGACGACCAGGCGGCGTTCGCCGGACTGGGGCAGCAGGTGCGCCACGCCCTGGTAGATCAGGCGCGCTTCCTCGCGCCCGGAGATCACGTCGATGGGAAAACCCAGCACCTTGTGGGCGCGCTGCAGAAACACGTCGCGGTTACGGGCTTCGCGCAAGGTCTGGGTGGCGACGGCGTGCACCTCCCCCTTTTTGAAGCCGGCGAGGCGCTCGCCGAACCGGGCCAGGCAGTCCCAGCCGCGCTGCATGGCTTCCGGCGTGAGGTTGCGCTCCTCATCCAGGCCGTTGCCCTGGCGCACGGTTTCCTTGAGGTATTCGGTACGGTGGATCTGGCCGTGATCGAGGCGGCCTATTTCGAGGCGATAGCTGTTGGACCCAAGGTCCACGGCAGCCAGGCGGGTTCCATTTTGCATGTGTGAGCGTCTGAGAGGAGGCTCAGCATAGCACTCGCGCGGCACCCGCATTGACGGTTGTACTCCTAGCCGATCAAACGGCCGTCCGCCGTGGTCATGCTTTGCGTCACATAAGTTGCACTGCGGCGCTGGGCGTCATAGCTGATGCGGAAACCGCCCACATCGACGTCGGCGCGCCGCTGGAACTCCGCCAGTGCGGTCTGGCGCGTCAGCGGGCCATTGATGCCGTTTAAAACCTCGTGGGTATAGCGGGCCGCGATGAATCCAGCCAGGCTGAGCGGTACAGGCGGCTCGTCGAACAGGCGGCCCAGCGTTTCCCGATAGGTGCGCACCACTGGCAGGCTGGCGTTGACCAGGGGCACCACCTGGGTGGCGATGACTGGCGTGATTTTTGCACCCCCCATTTGCATCATGGTCTGGATGTTCACATCGGCCAACGCCACGATGTAGCGCTGACGGGCCTGTTTGCCGAGGCCCTGCGTGAACTGGGCCAGTTCGGGGGTACCGCCCAGAAACAGCAGCACAGCCGGGGTGGTCGGCGTGAGTTTCTGGCCTAGAACGCCCAAGTCGCCCGAACCGCGAAAGGACTGCAGCTTGAGCCCCATGTTGCTGGCGATGCGTTCGACGTCAGCGCGATAAACCGCTTGGTCCTGATCGGAGGCATACACGGCGCCGAGATCCTTCAGTCCCATCGACGACAAATTCTTCAGTGCGTGCGCGATCTGCTGCTGGCGGGCCGCGAAAATCGGGAAGGTCTGGTCGTCGATGACGAGGCTGGAGTTTTGCAGCCAGGGGGCGGCGTGGGCGATGGCCAGCCGGTCCTGCGACAGCTGTGCGACGACCTGACTGGCCACCTGGTCGCCGACGGTACCGGAGAGAACGATGCATGAGGGATCGTCCTTGATTTTGTCCAGTGCAGCGCGTACGCTGGCGGGCGTGCCGTCGGTTTCCAGCGTCAGATGCCGCACGGTCTTGCCGCGCAGGCCGCCGCGGGCGTTGATGTCCTGCCAGGCGGCACGCGATCCGATCAGAAAATCCTTCGAGACGTCCTGCTGTGCCAGCGAGAAGTCAACCAGCTGAGCAACGACCAGGGCGCGTGTGGTGGCCGCTGGCTTGCCGGGTTGGGCCAGGGCGGGAAGCGCGACCTGCGCCGCCAGAAGGCCTGCGCCCTGCAAAATCTGGCGGCGCCGAAGCTTGGAGTGAAAATGCATGGTCTTTTTTCCATGGCGCAGCCTGGATGGCGTCACCGTCTGATTTAAGTGCTATTCAATGAGTAGCGGCTCGCGCCCGCTGGGTGGGGGCGGAGGCCGGAAATGCCCGAATAACGGGGAAGGTCCGGCGACGGCTGTCGCCGGACACGGGCCCGGATTATTTCTTGACGGGGGGGATCAGCACGCGGTCCACGGTGTGGATCACGCCATTTGTCGCAACGATATTGGCAGTCTGCACCATGGCGTCTTCAACGGTCACAAACTCGCCGGCCTTGGCCAGCGCGACGCTGCCGCCATTGACGGTTTTGACGGAGCCGTTTTTGACGTCGGCGCTCATCACTTTTCCGGCAAGAACGTGGTAGGTCAGCACGTCCCGGAGCATGGCCGGGTCTTTTGCCAGGGCATCCATGGTTTTGGCAGGCACGGCCTTGAACGCATCGTTGGTGGGGGCAAACACCGTGAAGGGGCCGGTGCCGTTCAGGGTGGAAGCCAGCCCCGATTTGGAGATCAGGCTGCTGAGCGTGCTCAGCGATGGCGTAGCTGCGATGGTGTCAGCCACCGGGACGGGCGTGGAACGGGTTGCGCAACCGGCCACCATGGCGGCTGCGGCGGCGATCAAAATCAGACGGCGATGAAACATTGCGTTACTCCTGGTTAGAAAACAAGGCGATATTAGGGATGTTCCATGACAATTTCGTGACCTGTGCCGCGCACGTGCTCCGGTGGGCATGTGCCTCCAGGGTTTGCCGGACGGGTGGAGGCGGGTTGTCATACGGTTGTCACACAAACTTCCTACAGTCCTTACATCTTTCATCAACTCAAGAGGTGTACGAATGAATCTGAATTTCAAGGCGACCGTTGCCAGCGTGCTGGCCCTGACTGCTCTTTCTTTTGCCTCCGTGGCAAGTGCCCAGGACGTTACTGGCGCCGGCGCCTCCTTCCCAGCGCCCATTTATGCCAAATGGGCAGACGCCTACAACAAGGCGACTGGCGTGCGGATCAACTACCAATCCGTGGGTTCTGGTGCCGGCCTTCGCCAGATCCGCGGAAAAACCGTGGACTTCGGTGCTTCCGATGCGCCGCTGACCGATGCTGAATTGGCCAAGGACGGCCTGCTGCAATTTCCTACAGTGATCGGTGGTGTGGTTCCCGTTGTCAACATCAAGGGCGTCGCCGCCGGGCAGATCAAGCTGACCGGCGCCGTTCTGGGCGACATCTACCTCGGAAAGATCACCAAGTGGAATGATGCTGCCGTCACCGCCCTGAATCCCGGCTTGCCCTTGCCGGACGCCGCGATTGCTGTGGTGCGCCGTGCTGACGGCTCCGGCACCAGCTTTATCTTCACCAACTACCTGTCCAAGGTGAACCCCGAGTGGAAAGCCAAAGTGGGCGAGGGCACTGCGGTGAACTGGCCAACGGGTGCTGGCGGCAAAGGTAACGAGGGTGTGTCCGCTTTTGTGCAGCGTCTGCCCAATTCGATTGGGTACGTCGAGTACGCCTATGCCAAGCAGAACAAGCAAACCCACGTGGCCATGCGTAATGCTGCCGGCAGTTATGTCCAGCCCAGCGACACGGCGTTCAAGGCTGCAGCTGCCGGAGCGGAATGGAGCAAGTCCTTCTACCAGATCCTGACCGAGCAGCCAGGCAAAGACTCCTGGCCCATCACTGGCGCGACCTTCATCCTGATGCACGCCAAGCAGGACAAGCCGGCCCAGGCCACCCAGACGCTGAAGTTTTTCGACTGGGCTTACAGCAGCGGTGACAAGATGGCCGACGACCTGGACTACGTTCCCATGCCTGACTCGGTGAAAGCCGTCATTCGCCAATCGTGGAGCAAGATCGCCGACGGTTCGGGAAAGGCCGTTGCGGTCAAGTAAATACACCTCTGCCTGGGCGAAGCGACGGGCGTCGCTTCGCCTTTTTCATATCTGTTTAGGAGCCTGCCGTGGCAGCTACACTTCCTGCAAGTTCATACAGCAGCAGAGAAACGACCATGTCAGTCCCCCCCTCTCCAACCAAGCGCAGATCAAGCCGCACTGCCGATCTGGTCTTCGAGTGGATGGCCCGACTGGCGGCTATCGTCACCTTGTTGCTTCTGGCAGCCATCATCCTCGCGCTCGTGATGGGCGCCTGGCCGGCCATCAAGGAATACGGCCTGAGTTTTCTGTGGACCTCCGAGTGGGACCCCGTGCAGAACAAATACGGCGGCCTGGTGATGATCTACGGCACGCTGATGACCTCGTTTGTCGCGCTGCTGATTGCCGTGCCCGTGAGTTTTGGAATTGCATTGTTCTTGACCGAGTTGTCGCCGCGCTGGCTCAGGCGGCCGCTGGGCGTGGCCATCGAACTGCTGGCGGCCGTGCCTTCCATCGTGTATGGCATGTGGGGCCTGCTGGTCTTTGGCCCCATCCTGGCCAAATACGTGCAGGCACCGCTGCAGGCCGCTTTTGGCGATGTGCCTTATCTGGGCGCGCTGTTTTCCGGTCCGCCTGTCGGCATCGGCATTCTGGCCGCGGGCATCATCCTGGCCATCATGATCATTCCGTTCATTGCCTCGGTCATGCGCGATGTGTTTGAGGTCACCCCGCCCATGCTCAAGGAGTCGGCGTATGCGCTGGGCGCCACCACCTGGGAAGTCGTTTTCAAGATCGTGCTGCCTTACACCAAGGCCGGTGTTATTGGCGGCATCATGCTCGGTCTGGGCCGTGCCCTGGGCGAAACCATGGCGGTGACTTTTGTCATCGGCAACTTCAATCAGCTCGATTCGTTGTCGTTGTTTCAGGCGGCCAACAGCATCACCTCCGCACTGGCCAACGAGTTCGCGGAAGCCAGTGAAGGCCTGCACCAGGCGGCGCTGATTTACCTGGGTCTGGTCCTGTTCTTCATTACCTTTGTGGTCCTGAGCCTGTCCAAGCTGCTGCTGTCGCGCCTGCAGAAAAACGAAGGAGCCCGAACATGAGTGCCGTCCGCCCCGGCGCAGCGCAGCAAGCCCGGCTGGCCAAGTTCAACCAGCGCAAGACGGTCAACGTGATCGCCATCACCCTGTCCATGGCAGCCATGGCATTTGGCCTTTTCTGGCTGATGTGGATTCTTTTCGAGACCTTTCGCCTCGGCCTGGGAGGGCTCAGCATTGCACTGTTCACCGAAATGACGCCGCCACCGAATGCTGAAACCGGCGGGTTGGCGAATGCCATCTTCGGCTCGCTCACCATGGTGTTGCTGGCGACCGCGCTGGGCACGCCGATCGGCGTGCTGGCCGGCATCTATCTTGCCGAATATGGCGCCCACACGCGCCTGGGCAAGCTGACCGGTTTTGTGAACGACATCCTGCTGTCGGCACCGTCCATCGTCGTCGGCCTGTTTGTTTATGCCCTGATTGTTGCCCAGGTCAAAAGCTTTTCAGGCTGGGCCGGTGTGGTTGCCCTGGCGCTGCTGATCATTCCCGTGGTCATCCGCACCACGGACAACATGCTCAAGCTGGTTCCGAACGCGCTGCGGGAAGCGGCCTATGCCCTCGGCAGCCCCAAGTGGAAGGTGATCATGGGCATCACGCTGCGAGCCGCGCAGGCCGGCGTCGTGACCGGTGTGTTGCTGGCAGTGGCCCGCGTAGCCGGTGAAACCGCGCCTTTGCTCTTTACTGCGCTGTCCAACCAGTTCTGGACCAGTGATCTGAGCCAGCCGATGGCCAGCCTGCCGGTGACGATATTCAAGTTCGCCATGAGCCCGTTCGAAAACTGGCAGAAGCTGGCCTGGGCCGGCGTGCTGCTGATCACGCTGGGTGTGCTGGCGCTGAACATCCTGGCGCGCGTGCTTTTCAGAAACAAGAATTGAGAAAGAAGCAAGATGCAAACACCCCTCCTGGCGCGCAGTGAAACGATCAAGATGTCGGTGCGCGACCTGAATTTTTACTACGGCAAGTTCCACGCGATCAAGAACGTCAGCTTGGACATTCCCGAAAAGAAGGTCACGGCTTTCATCGGCCCCTCGGGGTGCGGAAAGTCCACACTGCTGCGGACTTTCAACCGCATGTATGAGCTCTATCCCGACCAGCGCGCCGAGGGGCAGGTCATGATGGGCGGCGAGAACATGATCACGTCGAAGGAAGACGTCTCGCTGATCCGTGCCCGTATCGGCATGGTATTCCAGAAACCGACGCCGTTTCCCATGTCCATTTACGACAACATTGCGTACGGCGTGAAGCTGTTCGAAAGCCTTAACGCCAGCGACATGGACGAGCGCGTCGAATGGGCGTTGGGCAAGGCCGCGCTGTGGAACGAGGTCAAGGACAAACTCAACCAGAACGGCGCCAGCCTGTCGGGTGGTCAACAGCAGCGCCTGTGTATCGCGCGCGGCATAGCGATCAAGCCGGAAGTGCTGTTGCTCGATGAACCCTGCTCTGCGCTCGATCCGCTGTCGACCGCCAAGATCGAGGAGCTGATTGCCGAGCTGAAGGAAGACTACACGGTGGTCATCGTGACACACAACATGCAGCAGGCGGCCCGTTGCAGCGACTACACGGCCTATATGTACCTCGGTGACTTGATTGAGTTTGGGTCGACCGAGGACCTCTTCTTCAAGCCCAAGCGCAAGGAAACCGAAGACTACATCACTGGCCGTTTCGGCTGACCAGGCACCAGGAGCGCACCATGCCCGAAAAACATTTGTCCACCCAGTTTGACAGCGAACTCAACACCGTATCCTCCCGTGTGATGGAACTGGGCGGACTGGTCGAGTCCCAGATTCGCCACGCCATCTATGCGCTGTCGCAGTTCAGCGCCGAGACCGCCAACAAGGTCATTGAGACCGAGGCCCGGGTCAATGCGATGGAAATCGACATTGACCGTGATCTGTCGTCCATCATTGCGCGCCGCCAGCCGACCGCGCGTGATCTGCGGTTGCTGATTGCAATTTCGAAAACCACAGCGAATCTGGAGCGCGCCGGTGACGAGGCGGAAAAAATCGCCCGCATGGTCAAGTCCATCATTGAAAGCGGTTCCTCGCGGGCCTTGCCTGCATCAGAGCTGAATGTGGCGGCGGAGCTTGCATCTGCGCTGTTGCGCAAGGCGCTGGATGCGTTTGCCCGTCTCGATACGGCTGCAGCGGTTTCGATCCTGAAGGAAGATGACCTGATTGACCAGGAGTTTGACGGTTTCGTGCGCAAGCTCATCACCTACATGATGGAGGATCCCCGCACCATTTCGCCGAGCCTGGACCTTCTGTTCGTGGCCAAAGCCATCGAGCGCGTGGGCGACCATGCCAAGAACATTGCCGAATTCATCATCTACATCGTCAAGGGCGCCGATGTTCGGCACAGCCCGATGGATCAGATCGAGTCGGCCGTCAAGTAACGGACTTCAATTTCCCATGAAACACCAGCCGCGGATATTGATTGTGGAAGACGAACCAGCGATTGCAGAGCTCATCGCGGTGAACCTGACGCACGGTGGCTTCACCCCGGTGATTGCCGGCGACAGCGTTGCTGCCCAGCGCGAACTCGATGCGGTGCTTCCCGATGTCATCCTGCTGGACTGGATGCTGCCGGGGCAAAGCGGGCTGTCGCTGGCGCGGCACCTGCGCAAGCAGGCCCGTACCAGAAGCATTCCCATCCTGATGCTGACCGCCAAGGGCGACGAGCCCGACAAGGTCGCAGGACTGGATGCCGGCGCCGACGACTACATCACCAAGCCGTTTTCCACTCAGGAATTGCTGGCCCGGATCCGCGCGGTGTTGCGCCGGCGCGCGCCGGAGTCGGTCAGCGACAGCGTGACGGTCGGCGAGTTGATGCTCGACGCTGCCACGCACCGAATTTCCTTTCAGGGGCAGGAACTCAAGCTCGGTCCCACGGAGTTCAAGCTGCTGCACTACCTGATGAAACATGCCGAGCGGGTACACAGCCGCAGCACCTTGCTTGACAAGATCTGGGGTGACCATGTGTTCATCGAGGAACGCACGGTGGATGTGCATGTCAAGCGCCTGCGCGAGGCGCTCGGCGCGGCCGGGACGATGGTGGAAACAGTACGCGGCGCCGGTTACAGGCTGACATCGCTGACAACGGTTGGTCAGCCCGCTGCTGCACAATCAGGGACATGATCAATCGCTGGATAACTTTTGCAGCCTGTTTGCTGCTCGGGTCTGGCGTGGGTTGGTGGATGGCCGGCAAGGACGGCATAGAACCGGGGCTGCTGGTCGCCGGTTTTTTGTGGCTACTGCTTGACACCCTGCAGATCGCGCGCTTGTTGAAGTGGTTGCGGGCCGAGCAGAGCGCTGAAGAGCCGGGCTCTTTGTCCGGTGCGTCTGCGCCAACCGGCGGGGTGTGGGGGGAGATCGCCGACCGGACCCGCCGCATGCTCAAGAACCGCGATCGCCACTACCAGGAAAGCCAGGCTCGGCTCAACGAATTCCTCGCGGCCATGCAGGCTTCACCCAACGGCGTGGTGCTGCTCGATGCGGAAGGGCGGATTGAATGGTGTAACCAGACAGCCGCGCAGCATTTCGGTTTTGACGCTCAGCGCGACGTGATGCAACACATCGCCAATCTCGTGCGGGACCCTGCTTTTACGGCTTATCTGGGCTCGGGCAACTTCTCCCGTGATGTGATGATTCCTGGCGGCCGGTCAACGCCGGCGCGGCCCATCAAGCTGGCCGTGCATCTGCATGCCTACGGCCGGGACCGCAAACTGCTGCTGTCGCGGGATGTCACCGCGCTTGAGCTGGCGGAAGCCATGCGCCGCGATTTTGTGGCCAATGTGTCGCATGAAATCCGCACGCCGTTGACGGTGTTGTCGGGCTTTATTGAAACGCTGCAGACCCTGCCGCTCAAGGAGCATGAGAGAACCCGGTATCTGGGCCTGATGGCGCAGCAGTCGCAGCGCATGCAGACGCTGGTCAGCGACCTGCTTACCTTGTCCCGACTGGAGGGCAGCCCGCTGCCCGATACCGGCGAGTGGGTGACGACGGGAGCCTTGCTGGCGCAATGCGAACAGGAGGCGCGCTCGCTGTCGGCCATGCTGGCCCCTGCGGGTCACAGGCTTGAGTTTGAACCGGGCCCTCCCTGCGAGCTGGCCGGCGTGCAGAACGAACTTCTCAGCGCCATGTCCAACCTGGTGACCAACGCCGTGCGTTACACCCCACCCGCAGGTCTGATCAAGGTCAGCTGGCGGTTGCTCGACGACGGGCGTGGAGAATTCCAGGTCCAGGATACTGGGCCTGGCATCGCCGCGGAACACATTCCACGCCTGACTGAGCGTTTTTACCGGGTGGATCGCAGCCGCTCACGCGAAACCGGCGGCACCGGGCTGGGCCTGGCGATCGTCAAACACGTCACGCAGCGCCATGGGGCCGAGCTGCGCATTGAAAGCCAGCCGGGCCAGGGTTCACGCTTTTCCATCGCTTTTCCTGCCGCCCGGGTGCGCCAGCTTCAACTCGTTTGATTGCTCGGGCTGGTGCGGCCCTGACTGGCTGCGTCAGACCGTGGAGATGATCTCGACATCGTTGGCATAGACGTCGATCCGCTTGTCGTACAGGGGAATGGTGGTGCCATTGACCCGGTTGCTCACCAGCTTGCCCAGGTCCACATCGGCAATCACGATCTGTTCCATGTTGGGCACACCCTCGGCTGCGATGCCGTCACGCGCGAAGGGAAAGTCGGACGGGGTGATGATGGCGGCCTGGCCGAAATGAAGGCCCAACCCTTCGACGGCGAGATTTCCCACGGTGCCAGTCACGGCAACGTACACCTGGTTTTCGATGGCGCGTGCATGGCAGCAGTAGCGAACCCGCCAGAAGCCCTGCCTGTCATCGGTGCAGGAAGGCACAAAAATAATGTCAGCCCCCTGTTCGCACACCTTTCTGGAGAGTTCGGGAAATTCGATGTCATAGCAGATCAGGATGCTGATGCGCCCGTACGGCGTTTCAAACACCTTCAGCTCATTGCCCGGGTCCCCTTTCCATTTTTCCTTCTCCCAGCGCGTCAGGTGGATCTTGTCCTGGGTAAACACCTTGCCGCCGGGCGTGAAAAGGTAGGCGGTGTTGAGCAGGCGTCCATTGGTGATGGTTGGGTGGCTGCCGCCGATGATGTGGACACCCCAATGGGCTGCGAGCTCGGTGAACAAGGCAACGTAGCGGTCGGTGTAGCTGTCCATTTCCCGCACGGCACGACGCAGGTCACTCGTGTCCATGAAGGACAGCAGCTGCGTGGTGAAAATTTCGGGAAACATCACGAACTGCGGTTTGTAATCACCGGCGGCCTTCATCACGAAGCGGACCTGGTTCTCAAAACCGTCCCAGTCGCTGATGGCGCGCAGCAGGTACTGAACGGCGGCGATGCGTACCGTGGTCTGCTGGGGCTTGTGTGCGGGTTCGCGCGCGAGGTCGGTGTTGCTCATGCTCTTGCCTCCTCCTGCAGGGCCGCGGCCAACTGCAGGGTGGGTTTTCTCGCGGGGTCGTAGTCCGGGTTGACCCAGGCGATCAGTGCGGCATGACCGAGGGATTCGCTGTCTTCGGGCAGGTAGTTTTCCATGATGCCGCAGTAGCGGAATCCTTCACGCAGCTGAAAGCTCAGGACAGGGTCCACAAAGTCGCCCCACAGCGTTTTTTTTGCATAGAGTTCTATCGACATCTGCTGGGCGACAACGCTGTACCCCGGCAGCCTGCCGCAGGCAATGATTCGCCGGAGGTTGAGTTGCCGGCAAATGCGGCGCCGGCCTTCATAAAGGGCGTGACCTACCCGTTTGCCACGCAGGCGCGGGTCGACGAAAACTTCAGCACCGTACAGGGTGAATCCTGCCGGGTTGTGTGTGTTGAAGGTGCCTGCGGCCGTGATCTGGGACCAGGTGTGTTCGTCTGCCCATTCGTCCCACGCGATCACCAGCGAACTGGCGCAGCCCACAATGCGCTGGTCCAGTGTGGCGACCAGCTGTCCTTCAGGGAACAGGTCCAGTTGATGGGCAAGCTGGTCGCGCCGCCAGGGAGCGATGGTGGGGTAGACATGCGCTTGCAGCTTCAGCAGGGCGTCAATGTCTGCGGGGGAGGTCGGACGAACGGATAATTTGGTCATATGTCATTGTCCTTTTCGGGCCATGCCTTCGCCAGAGCGTCTTGCCGCAAACGGCCGTAGGAGAAAAGCGGCATTGCCCGCGCCGTGTCTCGCGCCTGTCTTTCCGCCGCGGGAGCGACTGACCTTCTAAGGTTGCTGTCGGCCTGGTGCCTGGCCCGGGTCTGCAGCCGGGCCGGAGGCCGCCACGCTGACTCGTTTATACAGCGCCACGTTTTCGTTTTTGTCGGTGGGCCGGCGCAGGGTGGCCAGGTAGGCCCACTCGGGCATGTCCACGGTTTGGCTGAGCGTGTCCTGGGCGTCCGCATCGACCACCAGGTAGGGGCAGACCGCCTTCGCGCCGGCCCGACGCAGCTGGAGTTGCCCATGGTATTGAAAGGCGGCAACCTGGGCAGAATTCAGACCGTACACCTCGACGCAGGCGCCGGGCTCGACGCGTGCTGCGACCTGTCGCGACAGCGGCGCGTAGCTGCGCGCGTAGTCGAGCAGCGGCAGCCACAGCGTCATCAGCAGCAGCCAGCACAGCGTGGCGCCGCCGGCGGGCAGGACCATGGATTTCCATACTGCCGCACGCTGGCGGCCGGCCCGCCACCTGACCAGCCAGGCCCAGGCCAGGGTGGCCAACGCTGCAGCCAGAAAGGCGAGCCAGGAAAAGCTGGGCTCAAAACCAGGCGCCAGCTTGGCGACGTTGGCAGCAGGCTGCCTGGGCATGCCGGTCTGCATGGCTATCCAGATCACCCAGATGATGATGGCGCAGCCGGTGAAAAACAGCAGCGTGAACCAGTCAATCAGCGAGGCCACGCTGCGCTTGAGCGTGGGCAGGGCAAAGGCGGCCAAGGCCGCCAGCGGCGGCAGGCTCAGCAGCAGGCTGCGGTCCGTCGCGGTGGTGGTGACGGTGGCGGCCAGCGCCACCAGCGCAAACCACAGGGGCAGAGCCACATGCCGACTGGTCAGCTGCCGGCGCCAGCGCCACAAGGTCCAGGCAGCCAGCGGCCAGGCGGGCCAGGTGAACCAGACCAGCAAACGTGCCAGGCTGCGCCATTCCTTGCGGTCTGCCGGACTTTCCAGGCCGGGAATTTCGATGCGCCAGCGCCAGAGATCCAGCCTCCAGGACAGGGCTGCCACCGCGAGGGTGAGAGCCCCCGTCAGCAGCACCCAGCGCCAGGCATGGGTAGGGTTGTTGTCTGGCCGGGCGCTTTGTGCGTTGCCCCATGCCACCAGCGTGCTGCCGGCGCCCAGGAGGGCTGCCACCGTGGGTGCGCCGCTCAGGGCCAGGCCGGCCAGGCCAACCCCCAGCCCCAGAGCCGGTCCCATCACTTTCCAGGCGTTGCGGTAGGCACTGGCCGCCACCGCGTAAAAAACCAGCGCCGTGAAACCGAGCTGCGCCAGGGCCGGGGTGGTTTCGTGCGAGAGCTGTGCCAGGCCGAGACTGGCGATCAGTGCCAGCAGGGCGGCATCGGCAATGGCCCGGGCGTAATCAACCGGGCTGGCTTCCCCGCCAAAGGCAAATGCCACGGGCTGGGCCTGCGGGCTGCGCGCCAAGTAGTAAACGGCGTACCAGGTGCACAGCAGCGTCAGCGCCAGCAGCAGGCCGAACGGTATCCGTGCCGCGGAAGCCGGGTCGAGAAAGGGCAGGGCCTTGATCGCCAAGGCGCCCATCCAGTAGGGTGCAAGCGCTTCAAACTCGCCGACCTGCCCCAGCAGCAGTGGATGCAGCCAGCTGGTGTTGCCGGCGGCCAGTTCGCGCATGGTGCCAAAGGCTGCAATGTCGGCGTTTTTCCAGGGACCGCGTCCCAGGAAGCCCGGCAAGACATAGGCCAGGCAGAACAGCAGCAACGCGAGCCGGGGCAACCGGCGAACTGCGGACTGGGCAATGATGGCGGGTGAGGGTTTGTTCAAGGGAGGTCAGGCTGGGCGAAAGGCCTGATTTTGGAGCAAAAAAAAGCAGCCTGAGGTTCAGGCTGCTTTTTCGTGAGGCCGGAGCAGTTTTGCAGCTTACTCGGCAGCAGGTGCTGCAGCGTCTTTGGCAGCGGTCTTGCCAAAACGGTTGCGGAATTTCTCGACGCGGCCGCCCATGTTGTCCACCGATTTTTGTGTGCCAGTGTAGAAGGGATGCGACTCGCTGGACGTATCAAGCTTGTACAGCGGCAGTTCGCGGCCGTCTTCCATCTTCACCATTTCTTTGGTGTTGGCGCAGGAGCGGGTCACAAACTTGAAGTTGTTGGACATGTCCAGGAAACAAACTTCGCGGTAATTGGGGTGAATGCCTTCTTTCATGATCTTTCCTTGTTCGTTTCGGGAGCCACTCAAAACCGTTCTGAGCACTTTCCGTGAAGCCTCGCATTATGACATGAAATCAAGCACTTACGATGCCCCCACGCTTTTTCGCTGCGTGTAAACGCTGCCCCCCGAGGGGGCGCTGCGCCTGCGGCCCGGCGAAGCCGGTTCCGCGGCCCCGGCCGGACCAATCCGGTCAGTGGGCTATACGCTGTAGAGCGGCTGCGGGGGGTTACCCACCCCTTCGCATCATGTCAAAGAACTCGTGGTTGTTCTTGGTGGCTTTCATGTTCTTGAGCATCAGCTCCATGGACTCGATTTCGTCCATGTTGTACATGAACTGGCGCAGAATCCGCGATTTCTGCAGGATTTCCGGGGCCAGCAGCAGCTCTTCCTTGCGGGTGCCGCTGCGGTTCAGGTGAATTGCCGGGAACACGCGTTTTTCGTAAAGGCGACGGTCCAGGTGGATCTCGCAGTTGCCGGTGCCCTTGAATTCCTCAAAGATCACCTCGTCCATGCGGCTGCCGGTATCCACCAGCGCGGTGCCGATGATGGTCAGGCTGCCGCCTTCCTCGATCTTGCGCGCGGCGCCGAAGAAACGTTTCGGGCGCTGCAGCGCGTTGGCGTCCACACCGCCGGTCAGGACCTTGCCCGACGAGGGCAGTACATTGTTGTAGGCACGGGCCAGGCGGGTGATCGAGTCCAGCAGGATCACCACGTCTTTACCGAGTTCGACCAGGCGCTTGGCGCGCTCGATCACCATTTCGGCCACATGCACGTGGCGCGCGGCAGGCTCGTCGAAGGTCGACGAGATCACTTCGCCGCGCACGCTGCGCTGCATCTCGGTGACCTCTTCAGGGCGCTCGTCGACCAGCAGCACCATCATGACCACTTCGGGGTAGTTGGCGGTGATGGCGTGGGCGATGTTCTGCATCATTACGGTCTTGCCGGACTTGGGCGGCGCCACCAGCAGGGCACGCTGGCCCTTGCCGATGGGGGCGATGATGTCGATGATCCGGCTGGTCAGGTTTTCTTCACCCTTGATGTCGCGCTCGAGCTTGAACTGTTCGCGCGGGAACAGCGGCGTCAGGTTTTCGAACATCACCTTGTGCTTGTTGGCTTCCGGCGCGCCGTCGTTGACCTTGTCGAGCTTGTTCAGGGCAAAGTAGCGCTCGCCGTCCTTCGGGGTGCGCACTTCGCCTTCGATCATGTCGCCGGTGTGCAGGTTGAAACGGCGGATCTGGCTCGGGCTGATGTAGATGTCGTCGGTGGACGCGGTGTAGCTGGAGTCCGGCGCCCGCAGGAAGCCGAAACCGTCGGGCAGCACTTCGAGCACGCCGTCGGCGACGATGGTTTCCCCCGTTTTGGAGCGCTTCTTGATGATCGCGAACATCAGCTCCTGCTTGCGCATGCGGCCGGTGTTTTCGATCTCAAGCTCTTCGGCCTGCTTGAGGACTTCAGACACGTGCAGTGCCTTGAGTTCATTTAAGTGCATGGGGAAACCTTGCGTGAAGTCAACTCCTCGCGGAGTTCAGATAAAAAACGGGGGAGGTCTGAAAGGAAGCTAGAGGCGCTTCACAAACCGGGAACTCGAACCGGCCGGCGGTAGCCGGACAGCGAACAGGGACATTATGACAGGAAATTGGGGGCGTCTATCGGGGCGGGGGAGGTGCGGGAGCCGGTCCTGGCGAGCCGCTTCATGCCGGAGGGGGCGCCGGCAGGCTGTGCAGGGACAGCTTGCCGGCGGCCGGGAACAAGGCCGGTCAGGCCAGTTGCTGGTCGATGAAGGCGGTCAGCTGCGCCTTGCTCATGGCGCCGACCTTGGTGGCGGCCAGCTGGCCGTCCTTGAACAGCATCAGCGTCGGGATGCCGCGAATGCCGAACTTGGCTGGGATGTCGCGGTTTTCGTCCACATTCATCTTGGCGATCTGCAGGCGGCCGTCGTAACCGGTGGCGACTTCGTCCAGAATCGGGGCAATCATCTTGCAGGGGCCGCACCATTCGGCCCAGTAGTCGACCAGCACGGGTTTGGAGGCCTGCAGCACGTCGGCTTCGAAGGTGGCATCGGTGGTATGTTTGATCAGTTCGCTCGCCATGGCGGCTCCTTTGTCTGGTTGGGATGATTACGGTAAGGTAGGGCAGAAGTTGCAGCCATTGTGGCAGAAAGCAAGTGGCCGGGTCGGGCGCCCAGGGGCTATCGGCCCGATAGCAATCATTCGATTTACGGCTTTCCGGCCCTCCTTGCACTGATTCATCCACAGACCCTTGTCCCACTGCCTTCCCCGTGATTACCGCCTCTTTAAACCGCATGAAACCCCTTTCCGCCACTGAATCTGCATGGCCCGCGCCCGATGCGCTTTGCTGGGAACAGGCCATGGGGCAGCTGGCGGGTGTCCTGCAGACCCGGCGCATCCATCCCGCAGAGGCGGTGGTGTTGCTGCCCTATGCGCAGTTGATTCAACAGGCGCGCCGTGCCTGGGCGGCGCAGGCTGGCGACACCTTTTTTGTGCCCCGTTTCGAGACCACCATGAACTGGGTCGGCGGGCTGGGCGGCACGCTGGGCCTGTATGTCCCTTCGGCTGATGATCTGCGCATGGATATGGCGCTGGACATGCTGACGGCGGCTTCCCTGCTCGAGCGGTCAGGGCTGGGCGGCCAGCAGGATGCGCTGGCCGGCCGGCTGGTGGACGCTGCCTGGAGCCTTGCCGGTGTGGCCGTCGCCGTGCTGCCGGCCGCGCGCCCGGCCTGGAGTGAGCGCCTTGCGTTGGCGCTGGGCGCGGGGCAGGAGTCGCCGGTGCTGGCGCTGGAGCTTGCCGTGGGACGGATTGCGCTCGCCTGGGCGGCGGCCTCAGCCTATCCCACGGACTGCCTTTTTCAGGCAAGTCCCCAGCTGTTCGTCGTGCTGGAGGGTTTTCAGGCCGACCCGCTCACCGAGTCGCTCAAACTGCATTTCGGCGACCGGTCGGTTTCCATCCCGCTTTGTCTTGCCTGGCAGGCGCCGCCCAGGCCGCCTGCATTACACGTCGCGCAGGACGCGGAAGACGAAGCCGGCCGCGCGACGGCCTGCGTGCTTGCGCATCTTGCGCAAGGCTTGAGTCCGGTGGCGCTGATCGCGCAGGACAGGCAGCTCACGCGCCGGGCAGGTGCCATGCTGGCCGGGCGCGGGATTGCCATGCGGGACGAAACCGGCTGGAAACTTTCGACCACCCGCGCAGCCGCAAGCCTCATGAGCCTGCTCCGCGCCCTGGCTTGGGACGCATCCAGCGACGCCGTGCTGGACTGGCTGAAAAACGCTCCGGCCTTTGACGCTGCCATGGTGACCGCCGCCGAGATCGAACTGCGCAAGGCCGGTGTGCGTGCATGGCGCGACCTGCCGGACTTTCCCGAGGACGGCCTGGTAGCGCCCGCATTTGCGGCGACGGCACCTCTGGCGCGCAGGGTGAATGCGCTGCGTGCCCCTTTCGGCCGTGCCCGTCTCCTGCCGGTGTGGCTGCGCGACCTCCGGTCCGCCCTGCGCTCGGCCGGACAGTGGGACGCGCTGGCCCAGGACGACGCCGGACAGACGGTGCTTGATGTCCTGCGTCTGCACGAAGGCGCAGAGGCCGAGTTCGAGGTGTCGCCGCTGATGCGGCAGCACGAGTTCACGCAATGGGCCAACCAGGCGCTCGAGGGGGGCAAGTTCTCGCCGCTGCATCCGCCGGTGGAGCAGGTGGTCATCCTGCCTCTGGCGCAGCTGCTTGGCCGGTCGATGCAGGCGGTGGTGCTGCCCGGTTGCGACGAGATCCGGCTGCCGGTGTCGCCGGAACCCGCCGGCCCCTGGACCCCCGCGCAGCGTGAGCTGCTGGGCCTGCCTTCGCGCGAAGTGCTCGCAGCCGCCCAGCGCCAGGCCTGGCAATATGCCCTGCACATGCCGCATCTCGATGTGCTGTGGCGCACCAGCGAGTCCGGCGAACACCTGATGCCCAGCGGATTTGTGCAGGAGCTGCTGCTCGACCAGGACCCGGCTTCGGGGCCGGTCACGGCCGGCGAGCCCCGCCGCCTGCGCAGCGTCGCGACGAGGCCCACGCCGCACCCGTTGCCCACCGGCGAGGCCTTGCCCGTCACCCGGCTTTCGGCCAGCGCCTATGAAGACCTGCGCCGTTGCCCTTACCGGTTTTTTGCGCTGCGCCAACTGCGGCTGCAGGAGTCCGAAGAGCTCGAAAGCGAACTGGGCAAGCGCGACTTCGGCAACTGGCTGCACAGTCTGCTGCGGTATTTTCACGAGGCACTCAAAGCGGCGCCCACCCCCGATAAATCAGCGCGGACAGCTATGATAAATAGAGCAGCCGAACGCGCCACGCACGAGCTGGCACTCAGCGACAGCGAGTTCCTGCCCTTTGCCGCGGCCTGGCCCGGCGTGCGCGAGGGCTATCTGACATGGCTGGCCGACCATGAAGCCACCGGCGCGGTATTCGACGAAGCCGAAGTCTGGCGCGAAGTGCCCGTCGGCACGCTCACGCTGCTCGGCAAACTTGACCGCATCGATCGCCAGCCCGACGGACATGCCCTGGTGATCGACTACAAGACCGAGCCGCGCACCACCACGAGCGAGCGCATCAAGAACGGCCAGGAAGACACCCAACTGGCGTTTTATGCCGCCCTGATGAGCGACGACACCCTGGCAGCGGCCTACGTCAACCTCGGCGAAAAAGAACCCACCAAAACCTATGAGCAGCCCGATATCGTCGGCCTGCGCGACGAACTCATCGACAGCATCCTGACCGACATGGCACGTATTGAACGCGGTGCCAAACTGCCGGCGCTGGGCGAAGGCAAGGCTTGCGACTACTGCGCGGCCCGTGGTTTATGCCGCAAGGACTTCTGGAGTCTGGACGAGGAAGCTGCGGCCGGGGAGGAGGGCTTATGAACCTACCGACCAACACATTGATTCCCCACACCGCCGCCTACGAGTGCAACGGCGCGCCGGTCTCCGCCGATGCGTTCTACGCCATCGCCTGCGACCCGCGGCGCAGTGTGGCGGTGGAAGCCTGCGCCGGTGCCGGCAAAACCTGGATGCTGGTGTCGCGCATCGTGCGGGCCTTGCTTGACGGTGCCACGGCCGCACCGGGTCAGCAGGTGCTGCCGCACGAGATCCTGGCGATCACCTTCACCAAAAAAGCCGCGGGCGAAATGCGCGAACGGCTGGACGACTGGCTCAAGGCCTTTGCCCACGCCGATGACGCCACCTTGCAGCGCGAACTGGACCTACGCGGCGTCCGGATCGATTCTTCAAGCCAAAAAGGCCTGCAGTCCGCACAGGCCGTGCGCGAGCAGCTATCAAATTTATACCGATCCATCCTGGCCAGCGGTCGTTCGGTGCAGATCCGCACTTTTCACAGCTGGTTTGCAGCCCTGCTGCGCAGCGCGCCGGTGGCGGTGTTGCAGCGCCTGGAACTGCCGGTGAACTACGAGCTGCTGGAAGACGACGCATCGGCACGCGCGCTGGTGTGGCGGCGGTTTTACGCGGCGGTCTCGACTGACGCCTCGCTCAAAGCCGACTTTGAAGCGGTGGTGCTGGCCTATGGGCGCTTTCAGGCCGACAAGGCCCTGCAGGCCGCGCTCGACAAGCGCACCGAGTTCACGCTGGCCGATGAAAAGGGCGTGATCGACACCTCGGTGCAGTCTTTCGCGGCGCAGTTCACCGAATTTGACGGCCTGGATGAACCGGAAGAGTTGCTCAGCACCAACCGCTTTCACCGGCAAACCCTCAGTGACGCCGCCGTGGCGCTGGGCCGCGCGAGCGCGCCGACTTTTTCGGCCAAGGGGGCCGAGCTGGAGCGCGCGCTGACGGCCGGCGACTTCCCGGCGGCCATCGCGGCCCTGCTGACCGACAAGGGCACACCGCGCAAGTTCGGCGAAAAAATCGTTGGCATCGAACAGGTGCGCCTGGCCCAGGACCTGGTGCTGCGCGTGGTGGCGGCCCGCCAGCAGCACGACGCCTGGCTGTACCAGCAGCGCATGGCGCGCCTGACGCGTGTGCTGATCGCCCAGTTCACTGCCCTGAAGCGTGAGCGCGGCTGGGTCGACATGAATGACGTGGAGCGCGCCGCGCTGCTGATGCTGGCCGACCCCGTCTTGTCGGGCTGGGTGCAGGAGCGCCTGGACGCGCGTATCCGGCACTTGATGATCGACGAGTTCCAGGACACCAACCCGCTGCAGTGGCAGGCGCTGTATGCCTGGCTCATCGGTTATTCGGGCGCGGGCAGCGCGCCCAGCGTGTTCCTGGTGGGCGACCCCAAACAGAGCATTTACCGCTTCCGGCGTGCCGAGCCGCAGGTGTTTCGCGCCGCGCAGGCTTTTGTGGTGCACGGCCTGGGGGGCGATCTGCTCAGCTGCGACCACACCCGGCGCAATGCCGAATCGGTGATCGACACCGTCAACTCGGCCATGGCCACAGCGCGTGAAACCGACGGGTATGAGGGCTTTCGCGAACACACCACCGCCTCCGGCCAGGCCGGCGCCGTGGGCCGGCTTCCGCCCATTGCGCGCAACAAGGACGAAGAAGAGGCCTCGCCGCTGGCCGCCGGCTGGCGCGACAGCTTGAGCACGCCGCGCGAGCTGCCCGAAGAAACCCTGCGCACCCGCGAGGCCCGGCAAGCCGCCGCCTGGATATCGGGGCAAATAGCCGCCGGCTTGCGGCCGCAAGACGTGATGGTGCTCTCGCGCAAACGCGCCGGCCTGCTGCCCCTGCAGGACGAGCTGCGCGCCTTGCACATTCCCGCGCAGGTGGGCGAAAAAACCGAGCTCATCGACTGCTGCGAAGTGCTGGACGTGGTGGCCCTGCTCGACGTGCTGGTGTCGCCGCAGCACGACCTGTCGCTGGCCCGCGCGCTGCGCTCGCCGCTGTTCGGTCTGGCCGACGAGGGCCTGGTGCAACTGGCCCTGCTGCAGCGCGAGCACCCCCTGCCGTGGTACAGCCTGCTACAAAAAGAGGAGCTGCTTGCGACCGGTTTGAAAGGGCTGGGGCTTGTTTTGACCAAATGGAAGGGCTGGCTGGACCGGTTGCCGCCGCACGATGCGCTGCAGGGCATTTACGACGACGGCGATGTGCTGGCGCGTTTTGGCGCGGCCGCCCCGGCGGCGCAGCGCAGCGCGGTGCTGGCCAATCTGCGCGCGCTGCTCGGTGTGTCGCTGGCACTCGACGGTGGGCGTTACGCCACGCCTTATGGTTTTGTCCGCGCGCTCAAGGCCGGCGGCACCCAGGCGCCGGCAGCCGTCAGCAGCGAGGCCGTCCGGCTGCTGACCATCCACGGCGCCAAGGGCCTCGAAGCCGAGGCCGTGCTGCTGCTGGACACCGACACCGTGGAGCGCAATGCCGACAGCATGGGCGTGCTGGTCGACTGGCCCGGCGAGGCGACCGAGCCGCGCAAGTTTGTTTTCCTGGTCAGCGAAAGCCGCCCGCCGGCCTGCGCCGCCGACACGCTGGCCAGCGAGCTGGCCGCCCGCAAGCGCGAAGAGCTCAATGCGCTGTATGTGGCGCTGACGCGCGCCCGCCATACCCTGGTCATCTCGTCGATCGAGCCACACCGCGTGACCACTGAAAGCTGGTGGCAGCGTCTGCAGGCCCTGGTGGGCGAGCTGCCTGCGCCGGTGGCCGATGAATCCGCCGCAGCGCGGCCGGACCTGGCTGACAGCGGCGTTTTTTACCTGCCCGAGCTGCCGGCCTTGCCCGAAGGTCTGGCGCCCGCTGCCCTTGCCGTGGAGCGGGTGGACGAAGACTCGCTGAAGGCGCGCGTCGGCAAGGCCATGCACCGCCTGCTGGAGTGGGGCGGCGCGCTGTCGGCGGAACAGGTCAAGGCAGCGGCGCGCGAGTTTCGCCTGAGCCCGGCGCAGGCGGCCGAGGCTGCCGGGCTGGCCGGGCGCATCCTGGCGGGCGAGGGCGCCTGGGCCTGGCGCCCGGAGGTGTTGGCCTGGCAGGGCAACGAGGTGGACCTGGTCTACGCCGGCCAGGCGCTGCGGCTGGACCGCCTGGTGCAGCGCAAGGACGCCGGCCATGAAGGCCACTGGTGGGTGCTGGACTATAAATCGGCCGCCGCGCCGGAGCTGCAGCCTGCGCTGATGGCCCAGTTGCAGGACTACCGGGCGGCGGTGCAACTGATTTACCCCGGCGCGCCAGTGAAGGCGGCTTTCCTGACGGGCCGTGGAACCGTCGTCGAGCTTTCCGGCGAACTGCAATAATCAAGGCATGCGCCGATCGGCCGGAGGCGGCCGCTTCCTGGGGGTTCAGGTCTTTTGGCATGGCAGCCCTTGACGGCTGTGCGCTTGCAGCTATAAAAAACAGAGCAGATCGGCTGCGCCCGCCAAATCCGCTTCCTCCCGCTTCCTGTTTCCTCCCCATTGCCATCACGTGCAGACGGACATTTTCTTGAACGATTCAACTTCTCCTGCCCCGCCACGGCGTGTGGCCATCATCGGCGGCGGCCCCGCCGGGCTCATGGCCGCCGAGGTGCTGGCCGGTGCCGGCGCGGCCCTGTCGGTGCAGGTGTACGACGCCATGCCATCGGTGGGCCGCAAGTTCCTGCTGGCCGGCAAGGGCGGGCTCAACCTCACCCATTCCGAAGGGCCCGAACCTTTCCTCAGCCGTTACGGCGAGCGCAGTACGCAACTGCAGCCGCTGCTGGCCGCGTTCGGCCCCGCCGAGCTGCGCGCCTGGGCCCTGGCACTGGGGGTGGAGACCTTTGTCGGCAGCTCGGGCCGCGTGTTTCCCAGGGACATGAAGGCCGCGCCGCTGCTGCGCGCCTGGCTGCAGCGCCTGCGCGCCGCGGGCGTGAAGTTTTCCATGCGGCACCGCTGGCTGGGCTGGGCCGACGACGGTTCACTGACGTTTTCAACACCCGCCGGCCCGGTGCAGGTGCAGGCCGACGCGGTGGTGCTGGCCCTGGGCGGCGGCAGCTGGGCGCGGCTCGGTTCGGACGGCGCCTGGGTGCCGCTGCTGGCCGAACGCGGCGTGGCCGTCGCGCCGCTGCAGCCCTCGAACTGCGGCTTTGATGTGGGCCCCGAGCCGCACGCGCTGGCGGCCGCCGAACAGGGCGAAACCCGCCGCGAGTTTTTCAGGGAACTGGTGGGAAAAGGTCCGTCCCAGCAGCCGGGCTGGACCGAACACTTCGCCAGCCGTTTTGCCGGCCAGCCTTTCAAGTCGGTGGCTATCAGCTTCACCGACTCGCAGGGCCGCAATTTCAACCGCAAGGGCGAGTTCGTCGCCACCGCCACCGGCGTGGAAGGCAGCCTGATCTACGCGGCCTCCAGCTTGCTGCGCGATGAAATCGCCGCGCACGGCAGCGCGACCTTCCTGCTGGACCTGCTGCCCGACAAGTCGCCGGAGCAGGTGCTGGTCGAGGTGCGCCATCCGCGCGGCTCGCGCTCTCTCTCCAGCCACCTCAAGAGCCGGCTGGGCATCGAAGGCATCAAGGCCGCGATGCTGCATGAGCTGCTCGGCAAGGAAGCGATGCACGATCCGGTGCAATTGGCGCGCGCGATCAAGGCGCTGCCGGTGCGTGTGTTGGCTGCGCGCCCGATTGACGAGGCCATCAGCAGCGCTGGCGGCGTGTCCTTCGAGGCCGTGGACGGCCAGTTGCACCTGCAGACCCTGCAGGGTGTCGCGCAGCCGGTGTTTTGTGCCGGCGAAATGCTCGACTGGGAAGCGCCCACCGGCGGCTACCTGCTGAGCGCCTGTTTTGCCAGCGGCCGCGTGGCCGGGCAGGGCGTTGTGAGCCATTTCGGGATCTAGCCCTTGCCATTCGGGCGCAAGCAGCTATTGATTTGATAGCTGTTCCAATGTTTATTTTTGAAGAGGTGTTGCCATGATCGTGCGTTTCCACATCGACCCGATGGAACAGGACCAGTACGAATACCGCGTCAGCTACGAAGGCGAGGAGCTGTACAGTGACGCCGGGCTGGACAGCATCGAGGCCTGCATCGTGGCCGCCACCGAAGGGCTGGGGCAGGACGCCATCGCAGCCGAAGTGGCCTACAAGGGCATCATCAGTGGCACCTATGCGCTGGCTTCCCTGGCGCTGGTGTCGGCGCAGATTGCCGAACATGCGCTGCAGACCACGGCTGCGATTGAAGAGGTTCTCGAAGGCTGACCATCTTCCCTTCCTAGATCACGCCCTCGCGCCGCTCGAAGTAGTGGCTCCAGGCGTTCAGCCGTTCCGACTCGACATGCAGCCGCAGGAAGTCGTCCGGACCCACCTTCGACAGTTCGTGGATCGCCTCCAGCCGTTGTGCCTCCGCCTTGATCAACCGGCCCAATGCTTTCAGGTAGCGGGCCAGTTCCTCGTGGGTTGGTTTTTCAAATGTATCCATGCAAAAAATTCTAGGAAAAAGTTTGCGATGGAGAAAGCCTGAAACCGCAGGCAGGCGCCGCATCCGCTTGTAGGAATTTGGCGTGGCGACGGCTGGATGTGAACTTTTTCACTGCAGCAGCGTGCAGGCGAAAAAAAACAGGACCATCCACGGATGTCCTGTTTTTCAAAAAAGGTGACGGACCTTGACCCCGGCACTGGCTCGACAGTTAGGGCTGCTTGGTTCCCCATCTGACCCGGTTGGCCGCTTCACCATGCGGGAAGGCCCGTCACTCACTATTTTATGCGAGGCGCGACGCCCCGGGCCCGAATATCATCGAATAGCTTGAAAATAGTCTGGCCTTTCAAGGAAAAAAACATGTCCTGGTTCCTCAAGGCCCTCGCGGCCATGGCGGTGTGTGGTGTCGGGGGCGCAGCGCAGGCACAGGGTGAGGCCTTCACACCTGTGAGACACCTTGCCGCCTTTGCCGACGAGACTGCCTTGCAGGCCTGGTTTGAGCCCTTTGTGCAGGAGCGCCAGCGCCGCGAGGAAGAACGTCGCAGGCAGGAAGAAGAACGTCGGCGGCGTCAGGAAGAAGTCCGGAAAAAATGGGAGGCCGAGAACCCGGGCAAGACCTGGGACTCCCGCCCCAGCCCGCCGGCCCCGGTGGCCATGGCCATGGCCGCACCCCCCGCGCCTGCCGCGGCAGGCGCGGCGGAATCCATCACCAACAACCAGACGGCCGGCGTGGACGAGGGCGGCATTGTCAAGGTGCATGGCAAGCACCTGGTCATCCTGCGCCGGGGACGCTTGTTCACGGTCGATGTGGACCGTCACCAGCTGCTGCCGGTGTCGTCCATCAACGCCTACGCGCCGGACGTCAACCCGTCGGGCGCCTGGTACGACGAGATGATGGTGGCCGGCAACACGGTGGCCGTGATCGGCTACAGCTATTCGCGTGGCGGCACAGAGCTTGGCCTGTTCAACATCGATGACGCGGGCCAGCTCAGCTACCGCGCCACATACCATGTGCGCTCCAGCGACTACTACTCCTCGCGCAACTACGCCAGCCGCCTCATTGGCAGCGAGCTCATCCTGTACACCCCCATCCCTCTGAACGTCTGGCATGCCGATCCGGCGGCACGCCTGCCCGCGCTGCGGCGCTGGCAGCCGGGCGCGACACCGGCGGACTTCAAACGCATTGCCGACGCGACCCGCATTTACCGCACGGACGAGCCGCTGAACCCGCAGGAAGGCATCACCCTGCACACCATCGTGCGCTGCGACCTCGCCCAGCCTGAACTCGATTGCCGGTCCAGCGCCGTGCTGGGGCCGGCCGGCCGGGTGTTTTATGTCTCGAGCAGGGCGGTGTACGTGTGGACCACGCGCAACCAGCGCGACGCCGCCAGCGGGCGTGTCGCATCGATTTCGGCGGTGTTTCGTTTGCCGCTCGATGGCGCGGCGCCCAGCATGCTCAAGACGCAGGGCAGCCCGATTGACCAGATGTCATTTCTGGAAGGAGATGACGGTTACCTGAACGTGCTGCTGCGCGCCAACGGCAACGGGGACGGCATGTGGCGCGGCGAAGGCAGCGGCGGCAACCTGTCCCTGCTGCGGGTGCCGGTGCGCGATTTTGGAGATGGCCAGGCACGCGCCGGCGAACAGGCCTACACACGTTTGCCGGCCGCCGGCGACGGCAGCCTGCAGAACCGTTTTGTCGGCCAGCGCCTGCTTTATGGTGCGGGCAGCGGCTGGCGCCGGCCCGCGCCGGGCACGGTGGGCCAGTTGCAGGTGGTGGATCTGGCCGACCGTGCCAGAACCGAAACCCTGGCGCTGCCGCACGGTGTGGACCGCATCGAGGCGCTGGGTGCCGACGCGATCGCGGTGGGCACGGACGGGCAGGACCTGTATTTTTCCAGCGTGCGGCTGGCCCCCCGGGCGCGACTGGCCGGGCGTTATGTGCAGGCGCAGGCCGCGCAGGGCGAGACGCGCAGCCATGGTTTTTTCTACAAACCCGATGACGCCACCTCCGGCGTGGTGGGCCTGCCGGTGCGCGGCGCGGGGCAGGGCGGTTATCGCCAGTTGTGGGACGAGCCCGCCGGCATGCTGTACCTGAGGAACAGCGGCCTGAAGCTGTCCGGCATCGGCAGTCTCGCGTCGCGGCCGGGTGTCGGCAGGGACGACGGCTGCCGCGCCTCCTGCACCGACTGGTATGGCAATGCCCGCCCGATCTTTCTGCGCCACCGGGTCTTTGCCTTGCTGGGTTATGAACTGGTGGAAGGCCGGGTCTTGACGGCGCCCGGCAGCTCCGGGCGACTGGTGGAGACGCGGCGCATCAGTTTTGCGCCGGGTTCGGCCGATTACCAGCGCTGAGGGGCTCTGCTGTCACGCGCAACCGTAGAATCGGGGAATGTCCTACCTCGTCCTTGCCCGCAAATACCGCCCCCGGAATTTTTCTGAAATGGTCGGGCAGTCGCATGTGGTGCAGGCGCTCAGCAACGCCCTGGGCACGCAGCGGCTGCACCATGCCTACCTGTTCACCGGCACGCGTGGCGTGGGCAAGACCACCATCTCGCGCATCCTGGCCAAATCGCTCAATTGCCTGGGTGCGGACGGGCAGGGCGGCATCACCGCCACGCCCTGTGGCGTGTGCCAGGCCTGCACCGACATCGACAGTGGCCGTTTTGTCGACTACACCGAGCTCGACGCCGCTTCCAACCGCGGGGTCGACGAGATCGCCCAGCTGCTCGAACAGGCGGTCTACAAACCGGTGGTGGGGCGCTTCAAGGTCTTCATGATCGACGAGGTGCACATGCTGACGAACACGGCGTTCAACGCCATGCTCAAGACGCTGGAGGAGCCGCCGGAATACCTCAAGTTCGTGCTGGCCACGACGGACCCGCAGAAAGTGCCGGCCACGGTGCTGTCGCGCTGCCTGCAGTTCAACCTGCGGCCGATGGCGCCCGAAACCATTCTGGAGCACCTGGTGCAGGTGCTGCGGGCTGAAAACATCGAAGCCGAGCCGCAGGCCCTGCGCCTGCTGGCGCGCGCCGCACGCGGCTCCATGCGTGACGCGCTGTCGCTGACCGACCAGGCGATTGCCTTCGGCTCGGGCCAGCTGCAGGAAGCCAGCGTGCGCCAGATGCTGGGCAGTGTGGACCGCAGTTATGTGTTCCAGCTGCTCGATGCGCTGGCGCGCGGCGATGGCAAAAGTGTGGTGGAGACCTCCGAGGTGCTGCGCCTGAACGGTTTGAGCGCCGCGTCCACGCTCGAGGAAATGGCCACCGTGCTGCAGCGCATGGCGGTACTGCAGGCGGTGCCTGGCATCGGGGCCGGCGACGACGACGCCGACCCGGAAATCGCAGCCACCGCGCGGCTGGCGCAAACCCTGCCGGCCGACGAGACGCAGCTGCTGTACAGCCTGTGCCTGCACGGCCGGGCCGAGCTGGGGCTGGCGCCCGACGACTATGCGGCGCTGACCATGGTGCTGCTGCGCCTGTTGGCCTTCAAGCCCGCAGGCGCGACGACGGCGGCTGCCGCACAGGGGGACGCCGTCGAGCCCCCAAAAAAGCCGCAGCCTGAGCGTGTGCCGGCCACCCCCGTGGCCGTCCGTCCCGTCGCGGCGACTGTCGCGGCGCCTTTGCGCCCCCCGCTGGCGGCACCGCCGGCTCCCCAGAACATTGAAGAAAATTCGCCTTCCGCCCTTGTGCAGCGTGCGCCACCAGCTCCTGATTTTGTAGCGTCGCGGGATCCCTTGCCGTGGGAAGACGCCTTGCCCATGCCGGCTGCGGCATTGCCGGCGGTGCCGGTACCGGCCCCGGCGCCCGCGCCGGTGGCGGCGCCTGCCACTGCCGCGCCTGCCGCGCCTGCCGCGCCCGTGGTCATGAACAGCCCTCTCGGCGACGTCTGGACGGCACTGGTCAACCGCATGGTGGCCGCCGAGATGATTGCGGCGCTGGCGCGTGAGCTGGCCCTGCAGTCCGAACTGCGCTCGCAGGCCGACGGTGTCTGGACCCTGCGCGTGGAACGCGAGTCGCTGAACCAGGCCGCTGCGCGCGAGAAGCTGCAGGCCGCGCTGCAGACCGCCCTGCAGGACAGCGGGCAGGCGCCCAGGCTCTCGGTCGAACTCGGCCCGGTCGGCGACTCGCCGGCGCGGCGCAATTCCGCCGCCGCGCTGGAGCGACAGCGTCAGGCCGAGGAAACCATACAGAACGACCCGTTTGTGCAGGACATGATGCGCGACTGGGGCGCCAGAATTGTGCCGGGAAGCATCAAACCGCTCGCCCCGGTGGCGGGCAAGCCGATATGATCAAGCGCAGATCGAACTCTCTGTTTTAAAGGAAAAAATCCATGTTCAACAAAGGACAACTCGCCGGCCTGATGAAGCAGGCGCAGGCCATGCAGGACAACCTGAAAAAGGCCCAGGACGAACTGGCGTTCATTGAAGTCACGGCGGAGTCGGGCAACGGCATGGTCAAGGTCACCATGACTTGCAAACACGATGTCAAACGTGTCGAGATCGACCCCAGCCTGCTGACCGACGACAAGGACATGCTCGAAGACCTGGTGGCCGCTGCCTTCAACGCTGCCGTGCGCAAGGCCGAAGACCTGAGCCAGGAAAAAATGGGCAAGCTGACCGCAGGCATGCCAGGGTTGCCCGGCGGCATGAAACTGCCCTTCTAGTGAGCCCCCACGGTCGCTCACGGCGTGTAGCTCCCTGCCCCCTGAGGGGGCCGCTGCGCCTGCGGTCTGGCAAAGCCAGTCCCGCGGCCCCTGCTTGCGAATGCGGATACGACCCTCAGTCGCTGGTGTCACATGGCTGATTCCAACGCCCTTGAGGGCCTGACCCAGGCGCTGCGGCGCCTGCCTGGCGTGGGTGCCAAGTCGGCGGCGCGCATGGCGTTTCATCTGCTGCAGCATGACAAGCCCGGCGCCCTGCAGATCGCAAGGGCGCTCGACCATGCGGTGCACAGCGTCAAACACTGTGCGCTGTGCAACACGCTGACCGAGCTCGATATCTGCAGCACCTGCGCCAACCCGGCGCGTGATCGCAGCAAACTGTGTGTGGTCGAAACCCCGGCCGACCAAGCGGCGCTGGAGCGCACGCTGGCCTACCGCGGCCTGTATTTCGTGCTGATGGGCAAGCTCAGCCCGCTTGATGGCATCGGCCCGCATGACATCGGCCTGCAAAAACTGTTCGACCGCGTGTTGCCCAGGGACACACGGGGTGAAACGCCCGTCGCCGGGGAGCGCGAGGTACAGGAAGTCATCCTGGCCACCAACTTCACCGCCGAAGGCGAGGCCACCGCGCATGTGATCGCGCAGGCGCTCAAAAGCCGCGGCGTGCAGGTCACGCGGCTGGCGCGGGGCGTGCCGGTCGGCAGCGAGCTCGAGTACGTGGACCTGGGCACCATTGCGCACGCGCTGGTGGACCGACGCTAGTTTTTCTGCCAGTTTGCATTCGCGCTTCAATCCTCAACCTCCTCACGACGCCACGCCAGAAAGGCTTTCTCCATGACATACGCACGTTTCACGGTGGCCTACTGGTGCCTGCTGGCTTTTGCGCTGCTGCCAATTGCCTGCGCCGGGCTGGCGAAGTGGGGCAAGATGGGTACCTCGCC
Source organism: Polaromonas sp. (assembly GCF_029945685.1). Classification (GTDB taxonomy): domain Bacteria; phylum Pseudomonadota; class Gammaproteobacteria; order Burkholderiales; family Burkholderiaceae_C; genus Polaromonas. The sequence continues at coordinate 155,321 of NZ_JAQSDA010000025.1, forward strand.
GAACAAGGGCGGTTTCGACAACAACAACCCGCGCGCCTGGCTGGCGCGGCAAACCGACTGGCGCGCGCGCGCCAATGCTGCGCAGGCCAATACCTTCGAAGCCCTGCCATTCTTCTTTGCCGCCGTGATCATTGCGCACCAGCTGCAGGCCTCGCAGGTGCGGCTTGATGTGTTTGCGTTCGTGTTTGTGGTGCTGCGCATCGCCTACGTCATGATGTACGTCGCAGACATGGCCAAGAGCCGCAGCGTGATCTGGTTCCTCGCGCTGCTGGTCAATATCGGCATTCTCTTTCTGGGCTACCGGTAACGTCTGGTAACCACAAACCGTACCGTACAAACCCGCACGGGATGATACCGATGCGGGTTTTTTGGGCGCTGGCTATGCTCTTTCCGAAGTCATAAAAATATCAGAGAGAGAGAGAACCCGCCCCATGAAGCACCCCACCGTCAACCGCAGAACTTTCGCCAGTGCGGCCGCACTCGGTGCCGTCTCCCTGGCCTTTCCGGCACTGCGTGCGCAAGGCAAGCTGGAGAAAACAAAACTTGCACTGGCTGTTGGCGGCAAGGCCGCGTTTTATTACCTGCCGCTGACCATCACCGAGCAGCTCGGCTACTTCAGGGCCGAGGGCCTGGATGTGGAGATCAGCGACTTTGCCGGCGGTGCGCGGGCCCTGCAGGCGGTGGTGGGCGGCTCGGCCGATGTGGTGTCGGGTGCCTACGAACACACCATCAACCTGCAATCGAAGAACCAGATGTTCCAGGCCTTTGTGCTGCAGGGCCGGGCGCCGCAGATTGCCTTCGGTGTGTCCACCAAAAACATGCCCAACTACAAAACAGTGGCAGACCTGCGTGGCAAGAAAATCGGTGTGTCCGCACCGGGTTCGTCCACCAACATGATGGCCAACCTGGTGCTCTCGCGCGCCGGGATCAAGCCGGCGGACGTGAGCTTCATCGGCGTTGGTACCGCAGCCGGTGCCCTGGCGGCGCTGCGTTCGGGCCAGATCGACGCCATGAGCAACACCGACCCGGTGATGACCATGCTGGAGCAAAAAGGCGAGGTCAAGATCATCTCGGACACGCGTACGCTCAAGGGCACGGTCGATGTGTTCGGCGGTCCCATGCCGGCGGCCTGCCTGTACGCGCCCATGGACTTCGTCCAGAAAAACCCCAACACCTGCCAGGCGCTGGCCAACGCCATCGTGCATGGCCTGAAGTGGTTGCAAACGGCCGGCCCCGGCGACATCATCAAGACCGTGCCCGACAACTACCTGCTCGGCGACCGCGGCCTGTATCTGGCTTCCTTCAACAAGGTGCGTGATGCGATCTCCCTGGACGGCATCATTTCCGATGAGGCTGCGAAAACGGCCCTCAAGGCCCTCGCCAGTTTTGACCCCAGCATCAAGGCCGACAAGATCGACCTGAGTAAAACCTATACGAATGAATTCGCCAGGCGCGCCAAGGACAAGTTCAAGGCATGAAGACAAGCCCCCACGCTTTTCACTTCGTGTAATCCGCTGCCCCCCGAGGGGGCGCTGTGCCTGCGACCCGGCCAAGCCGGTTCCGCGGCCCCGGCTGGTAAAAATTCACCCGACAATGCCTCATGTCTGTGTCCCTCGATCCTGCCTCTGACTACGCGCTTGAACTGCTGGACGTCACCTGCACCTTCCGCTCGCGCGACGATGCGGGCCAGGCCTATACCGCCGTCGGAGCAACCACGCTGCGCATACGTGCCGGCGAGTTTGTGTCCGTGGTCGGCCCGACCGGCTGCGGCAAGTCCACGCTGCTCAACATCGGTGCCGGTTTGTTGCCGCCGACCTCCGGCACCGTCAAGGTGTTCGGCCAGCCGCTGAGCGGCATCAACACGCGGGCCGGCTACATGTTCCAGACCGAGGCGCTGATGCCCTGGCGCAGCGCCATCGACAACGTCATGGTCGGTCTGCAGTACCGAGGTGTGCCGGATGCCGAAGCGCGCGCGCAGGCGCAGGCCTGGCTGGAGCGCGTGGGGCTGAGCGGGTTCGGTGACCGCTACCCGCACCAGTTGTCGGGCGGCATGCGCAAGCGCACGGCGCTGGCCCAGGTGCTGGCGCTGGACCCCGACATCATCCTGATGGACGAGCCGTTTTCGGCGCTCGACATCCAGACTCGCCAGCTGATGGAAAACGAGGTGCTGGATCTGTGGGCGGCGAAGAAGAAGGCGGTGCTTTTCATCACCCACGACCTGGACGAAGCGATTGCCATGAGCGACCGCGTGGTGGTGCTGTCGGCTGGACCGGCCACGGTCCCCATGGGCGAGTTCGTCATCGACCTGCCGCGCCCGCGCAATGTGGCCGAGGTCCGCACCCAGCCACGTTTCATCGAGCTGCACACGCAGATATGGGATGTGTTGCGCGACGAGGTGCTCAAGGGCTACGCGCAGCAACTTCAAAAGGCGGCATGATATGTGCCCCCACGTTCGCTCACTGCGTGTAGCTCTCTGCCCCCCAAAGGGGCGCTGCGCCTGCGGCCCGGCAGAGCCGGTTCCGCGGCCCTGGCTGGACGGTGGGAGGCTTTGGGACGGCAAGTCTGCCTGTACGGTGGCGTGACCATGTGGCAAAACATCAAACCTTCGGATAAAAATCTGCGCTACTGGCAGGTCGGCTTGCTGGTGGTTTTCCTGGGCCTGTGGCAACTCGCCTCGCGCGACCAGCAGCTGGCGTTTTTCCTCGGCGAGCCGGTCAAGGTGGCCGGGCGCGTCTGGTCCTGGTTCATGCCCCTTGGTATCGGCCCCAGCCTGCTGTTTCCCGACGGCTTGCCGGGCAACGCCGACATCTACCTGCACCTGGGCACCACACTGCTGGAGACGGTGCTGGCGTTTGGCATCGGCACCGTACTGGGCCTGGCCTTCGGCCTGTGGCTGGCGCTGGCGCCCCTGGCCGGCGCCATCATGGACCCCTACATCAAGGCGGCCAACTCGATGCCGCGCGTGATCCTTGCACCGATTTTTGCGATGTGGTTCGGCCTGGGCATCTGGAGCAAGGTGGCGCTGGCCGTCACGCTGGTGTTCTTCATCGTGTTTTTCAATGTCTACCAGGGTGTCAAGGAGGTCAGCCCGGTGGTGCTGGCCAATGCAAGGATGCTGGGCGCCAGCCAGCGGCAACTCCTTCGCACCGTGTACCTTCCCAGCGCCACCAGCTGGGTGTTTTCCAGCCTGCACACGTCCGTCGGTCTGGCCTTCGTGGGGGCCGTGGTGGGCGAGTACCTGGGGTCGGCGCGCGGCGTGGGTTACCTGATCCTGCAGGCCGAAGGTACTTTTGACGTCAACACCGTGTTTGCCGGGATCGTGGTGCTGACGGCGTTTGCGCTGGTGCTCGACGGCATCGTTGGCCGCATTGAGCGCAGGCTCATGAAGTGGCAACCCCGCACGGGAGAGACGGAGAAACTCTGATGACACCTCCTTCTGAAAAGATATGCCTGTACTCGGGGCCCCTGAGCATGTTCGGCGCCAAGGTGGAGATCGGCGTCCTTGAAAAGGGACTGGACTTCGAACTGGTCATGGTGCCTTTTGAAATGCAGCGCCTGTACCAGCCCAAACATCCCGAAGTGCTGCGCATCAACCCCAAGCAACAGGTGCCGGTGCTGGTTCATGGGGCGCTGGAACTGTTCGACTCGACCCAGATTTTTGAATACCTCGAAGAGCTGCAGCCAGAACCCGCTCTGTGGCCTGCAGGCGCCGCTGCGAAAGCCCGGGCGCGCCTGCTTGAGCATCAGTCCGACGAGGTGTATTTTCCGCCCATCGTCCGGCTGATGAGTCTGCAGGATCAGTGGCAGGACCCGGCGGCTGTTGCGGCGCGTGAGGCGTCGGCGCTCTATTACCTGAAGATGGAAGGGCTGCTGGCCGATCGCGATTACCTGGCAGGCGCCTATTCGTATGCAGACATTGCGTTTTACATGGCGCAGCTGTTCGGCGAACGCATGGGTGCCGCGATGGATGAACACACGCCGCGCCTGCTGGCCTGGCGTGAGCGGATTTCACGGCGGCCGGCCGTGCGCAAGGTGGCCGGGGCGATGGCAGCCTACCTGCAATCGCAGGGACGGCCGCTGCCGGCTTTTCTGGCGGCGCTGCTGCCGTCTCCTTGACCGCATCGGCCCGGCGGTCCTGAATCTTCCATCTGTTTGTTTCGTCCTACATACACGCGGCGGGCCGGTAGCTACATTGGTGCCAGCTACGCCGCCGTGCCCCCCGGGCTGGCGGCATCCGTTCACTCAGCGCAAGGAAACCCCATGAATCTCCATCTCAGCATCGGCCCCGTCGTCTCCCTGATTGCAGGCATCCTGATCCTGATCATGCCGCGCCTGCTCAACTTCATCGTTGCCATTTACCTGATCATCATTGGCCTGCTCGGCCTGTTCGGAGCCGGCGCGCTCAAGCTCTAGAACCAGAAAAAGGAACGGGCCGCGCTGCGGGCTCAGCCCTTCAGCGTTTGCCCCGCGCCAGCGCCAGCAGGGCCTGCTGCTGGGCGGGGGTCCGTCCGGCGATCAGTGCCAGCAGACCGGCACGGTCCAGCAGGTTGATGCCGTTGTCCTTTGCGAATTTGCGCGCATTCTCGCTGCAGATCGAAGATGTAGCGCAGGTGCCGCGCTTGAGCTGGCGCGAGCGCATCAGGTCAAGCAGGGGGTGCAATTCGCGCACACCCACCGGCTGGCCCGACCACTGCTTGCACCAAGCCACCGCCGCCGGGCTGTCCGTGCCCTGTTGCGCGTTACGCGAGTAAAGCCATAGCGTCACGCCGCCGGCTGTGCCGTGCGACTGGCCCCGGATCTCGAATCCGCCCTGCGCAAACAGCGCTTCACACACCGCGTCAAACTGCTGCGCCGACACTTGGTCAAACAGGGCCGGCGTCCACGAGGCTTGTGCCACGGGGGGCGGCGGCACGCTGCGGGCCGGCTGGGCTGGCCTGCTCGCAGTCGGGGCGGCGGGGAAATCAATCAGCTTGTCGATGGCAAAGGCCGTGCTGGGCGCGGCAGCAAGCTTGCCGGGAGCGGGCAGCCGGGGTGGTCCCGCTCCCCTTGCCAGCTTGCTCCAGGGCGGCTCAAAGGCGAGGGGGTCGACAAAAGCTTCGGCCTGGAGCCGGTTGATCAGGTAGCTGCCCACCAGAACAACACCGAGCAACAGGGCCGCAGCACCTGCAGGCAACAAGGACCGATCCCTGCCGGACATCACCAGCAGGGTCATGCCGATGGCGACGGCCAGCAGTCCGATGGCAAAAAGAGACCGGTGGACCGCGCTGGGCTTGACTTGTGTTCCGGGCTTGCTGACGACCATGGCGTGGGTGATCCGATGGACTACTCAGGCTGTGGGTACACGCAGGAGGTGGACCATGGCGCCATTTCCCGGGAGCTCCTAGCGCCTCTTGGTCTTGACCACCGCTTTTCCCGGCGCACGCCTGACCGCCTGGATCTTGGTCTTGCCCGCGTTGGGCCTGGCTGCGCTCACGGCCTTGACCGGCAGAAACAGCACCACCTGGTGCCCGAGCTTGAAAGCCGCCGAGCTGCCGACCTTGTTCCACTCGGCAACGGCATCAGGACGCAGGCCGTAGCGCCTGGCGATGCTTGCCACCGTTTCACCCTTGCGGGCCTTGACGGTGGTTCTGCGCGTGACGATTTCCGGCGCCAGCGTCAGCTGGGCGGTGTCGGCAACCTGGCTGGTCACGTCGTTGTCCATTTTTGCGCTGCGCGACACCATCAGGGTTGACCCTGCCTTGATCAGCATGCGTGGTGGAATGTTGTTGACGCCGCGCAGGTCGGACTCGCTCATGCCGACGCGTCTGGCGGCGTCGCTGACGCTCAGGGTCGCCGGGGCGGTCCAGGCGGTCCAGCTGGCGTATTGCCCCTGGGAGTAGGCCTCGAAGTTGCGCTGGAAGATCTTGGCATTGTCCCAGGGCAGCAGGATGTGGGGCATGCCGGCCGCCAGAATCACGGGGCGATGGGCCGACGGGTTGAGGGCCTTGAAGTTGCTGATTTCCACGTCGGCGAGCTTGGCCGCCAGCGCCACATCGATATCGCGGGTGATCTGGACCTGCTGGAAGTAAGGGTGGTTTTCAATCAGTGGCAGCTCGGCGCGGAAATTCTGCGGATTGGCCACGATGTTCTTCACCGCCTGGAGCTTGGGGACATACAGGCGCGTTTCATCGGGCATGCGCAGGTCCTGGTAGCTGGTGCCCAGGCCGTCTTTTTTGTTTCTGGCAATGGCGCGTCCGACGCTGCCTTCGCCCCAGTTGTAGGCGGCCAGAGCCAAATGCCAGTCGCCGAACATGCCGTGGAGTTTTTGCAGGTAGTCGAGTGCTGCGCGGGTCGATGCCAGCACATCACGCCGGTCGTCACGGAAGGCGTTTTGCTTCAAATCGAAGTACTTGCCGGTGGCCGGCATGAACTGCCACATGCCAGCAGCCTTGGCGCTGGAGACGGCTTGCGGGTTGAACGCGCTTTCAATGTAGGGCAGCAATGCAAGCTCGGTCGGCATGTTGCGCCGCTCCAGCTCCTCGACAATATGAAACAGGTATTTGCTCGAGCGCTCCGTCATGCGCTGGATGTAGTCCGGCCGGCTGGCGTACCACTGCTCGCGGTCGGCTACCAGCTCGCCTTCGAGATTGGGCATGGCAAAGCCGCGACGAATGCGTTCCCACAAATCGGCAGGCGGCTGCAGGCTGGCCACGGTACTGGACGGGGTTTGCGCTGCGCTGATAGGCGACAGGGGGCCGCTGGGGTAGATCGACTGGGACGCCGACGGCGAGGTGCCCAGGACCGGATCGCCGGGCATGCCCAGCTTGCTGTTGCTGCTGGCACAGCCGGCGAGCACGAGCGCGGCCAGGGAAAGGGCGAGGATCCTGAGCGGGGAAAGCAGCCGAGCAAGACGGTCAGAAAAAACCGGGGAAGCCGGGAAAGCGGCGGAGTGGGTGAAAAACGCTGGCTGCGACTCGGTCATTTGAATTGGTTCTTCCACTGCCTGATGGCGGCAAATACGGTGTTGTCGTCATGTGCCGCCGGATCAAAGTGCCGGGCGGCAGCGATGACCGTGGCCTGTCGGGTACGCAAAAAGGGGTTGATCAGCAACTCCTGGGCAATCGAGGTCGGCAAGGTCGGCTCCCCCTTGTCTCTCAAGGCAGCACAGCGTGCATGGTAACCAATCAGCTCGCGGTTGTCAGGTTCTACCGCGAGCGCAAAACGCAGGTTGCTCATCGTGTATTCATGCGTGCAGCAGACGCGGGTGTCGCCCGGGAGGGCGGCGAGACGGTCCAGTGAAGCCAGCATTTGCGCCGGCGTACCTTCGAAAAGGCGGCCGCAACCACCGGAAAAAAGTGTGTCGCCACAAAACAGAAGGGGCCGACCGTCCAGGGGGGTACCATCCGGTGCCGGGCCGCCCCAAGCCGGATGAGCCCCCTCCGGGGGCAGCGCATCACGCGAAGCGGAAAGCGTGGGGGCCCTGTAAAACGCGATATGGCCGGCGGTGTGGCCCGGCACGTCGATGACCAGGAAATCAAGGTCCAGTGCCCGCACCGTGTCGCCGTCCTGGAGGGGGGTGAAAGGCCGGGGGATGCGCTCACGGGCCGGGCCGAACACCTTCGCGCCGGTGGCGTCGCGCAGCGCATCGACGCCGCCGGTGTGATCGGGGTGGTGGTGCGTGACTAAAATCGACTCTAATTGCAGTTGCCTGTCCTGCAGCATGCGAAGCACGGGCTGCGCGTCGCCCGGATCAACCACCACGGCGCGCCGGCCGTCGTGCAGCAGCCAGAGGTAATTGTCGTCAAAAGCAGGGATGGGAATCAGGTACATGCAGCAGTCTCAGCAGTCTCGATGGGCTCTCAAATTATAGGTTTCACAAACTGGTTCAAAACCCCGCCCGGCGAGTATTTGCTGGCGTGGGAGCGTGAGCGATTCGACGAGGCCGTGGCAGACATGTTTGGCTACCATGCGCTGCAACTGGGTCTGCCCGAACTCGACGCGCTGCGCAGCAACCGCATGCCGCACAAATGGCTGGCCCTGCAGGGCGCCGGGTCAGATCTCCTGGCCGGGCTACCGGCAAGCGGCAACGGCAGTGCGACCCCCATACCTGCGGCAAGTTCGCCGCGGGTGGCCCTGCTGACCCATTCGGCCGCCTTGCCTTTTCCCGAGAACAGCCTGGACCTGGTGCTGCTGCCGCACACGCTGGAGCTCAGCAGTGACCCCCATGCCACCTTGCGCGAAGTCGAACGGGTGCTCGTGCCTGAGGGCCGCGTGGTGATCAGCGGCCTGAATCCGGCCAGCCTCTGGGGCCTGCGCCAGCGGCGCGCGCACTTCTACCGCCGCCTCGGTTACGGCGAACTCTTTTTACCCGAAGCCGGTGAGTTCATCGGCTACTGGCGTCTGCGCGACTGGCTGCGCCTGCTCAGCTTTGAAGTTGAGTCCAGCCGGTTCGGCTGCTACCGGCCGGCCGTGAGCAGGCTTGCATCGCTGGAGCGGTTTGCCTGGATGGACAAGGCCGGCGAACGCTGGTGGCCGATTTTCGGCGCGATGTACTTCCTGGTCGCCGTCAAGCGCGTGCGCGGCATGCGCCTGCTTGAACCCAACTGGAAAACGCAAAAGGCCACCGCCCAGGCCCCTGCGGTCATTGCCAACCAGGTGCGCCGCCCGGAGTCCTTTTGAACACTTCTCTTTTTCCAGAACCACAACCAAGGACTTGCGCAACGCATGACTGATTTTTCGCCAGCCACAGCACAACATGTGGTGATCTACACCGACGGCGCCTGCAAGGGCAACCCTGGCCCCGGAGGCTGGGGCGCGATGCTGACCAGCGGCGACACCGTCAAGGAGCTGTTTGGCGGCGAGATGGGCACGACCAACAACCGCATGGAGATGACCGCGGTCATCGAAGCGCTGGCCGCGCTCAAGCGGCCCTGCCGCGTCACGCTGTACCTGGACAGTGAATATGTGCGCAAGGGCATCACCGAGTGGATCAGCGGCTGGAAGGCACGCGGCTGGCGCACCGCCGCCAAACAGCCCGTGAAGAACATCGACCTCTGGCAAAAGCTCGACAACCTGATCAGCAGCAGTGGCCACACCATCGAGTGGCGCTGGGTCAAGGGGCATGCCGGCGACCCCGGCAACGAGCGCGCAGATGCCCTGGCCAACAAAGGTGTGGTTCTGGCCTTGTCCAGGGGCTGACCCTCCCCGTTGCGGCGGTGGGCGGTGGACGGCGCCAATGTAAAGCCGACGTAAATCTGACCCCGATATTGCTCGGGATTTCCTTCAGGGGACGCCGGCGGGACAACCTGCTGTTACATTGATCGATCGTCCAAGTTTTGATCTTTATCAACCGTCCCCCCATGGCATCAAAAGCAATTTATTCTGTCGTCGCTGTGCTCGGCATTGCCGGCCTGTCGGGCGCCGCATGGTGGTACCAGAACAAGGCCAACAGCCCGGTCAAGGCCGCGCCGGCGGGGCAGTCGCAGGCGTCAGCCGGTGCTCGGCCGACGGTGGAGGCCGCCAGGGTGACGGTCGTGAAACTGGTGGACGACGCCCAGGCGGTCGGCAGTCTGCGTTCACGCCGCAGCGTGGTGTTGCGCCCGGAGGTCAGTGGCCGCATCACCCAGCTTAATTTCACCGACGGCCAGCGCGTGCGCAAGGGGCAGGTGCTGGTGCAGTTTGACGACCAGCTGCCCTTGGCGCAGGTGCAGCAAAGCCAGGCCGAGCTGTCGATCGCCCAGGCCAACCAGAAGCGCAACCAGGAACTGGTCGCGCAGAACTTTGTCAGTCAGCGCTCCCTCGATGAAAGTGCCGCCAACCTGCAGGTGGCGCAGGCCAGGCTGTCTCTGTCGAAGGCCACTGCCGCGAGGCTGAAAATCGTCGCGCCCTTCGACGGCATTGCCGGTATCCGCCAGGTCAATCCCGGGGACTACCTCAAGGACGGGGCCGACATTGTCAATATTGAAGACATCGACGCCGTGTTTGTCGACTTCCGCCTGCCCGAGCGCTTCCAGAACAAGCTCCAGCGCGGTCAGACCGCCCTGGTGGACATGGACGCGCTGCCGGGACGGAAATACACGGCGGTGGTGCAGGCGATCGATCCGCTGATCGACGCCAATGGCCGCTCGGTGGCGGTGCGGGCCTGTATCGACAACCGGCAACTGCAGCTGCGTCCCGGCATGTTTGCCCGCGTCAACGCGGTCTTTGGCGAGCGGAACAACGCCAGGGTCATTCCGGAAGAGGCGCTGGTACCCCAAGGGGAAAAACAATATGTCATCAAGCTGCTGCCCGGGGCGGAGGCGCAGACCTGGATTGCCCGGCGGGTGGCGGTGCAGGTGGGTATCCGGCGGCCCGGCCAGGCGGAGATCACGGGCGGGCTGGAGCCTGGCGACATGGTGGTTACCACCGGCCAGCAGCGCATTCAGCGCGACGGCATGACCGTGCGTGTGGTGGATCTGGGTCCGTCCACTGCCGGCCGGGCGGCCGACGGTGCGCCCGCCGCCGCGCCCGTGGTGGCGGCCGCGCCCGAAGTCCCGCGCGCGCCGGCGGGGAAATCCATGGGTGGGGCCAACCCCTGTCTGGTGGGCATGCGTGAGGCGGGGCCCGCGCCTGCAGTGTCCGGAGCGGTACGTGGCAGCGCTCCGGCGCCGGTTCCCACCGAAGCCATGCCCGAAGCCCGGGCCCGGGCGACACGCAAGCCGGCCTGAGTCCGAAGCCATCTCCTGACTGGACTCCCCTGATGCAACTGGCAGAAGTCTCGATACGTCGCCCGGTGTTTGCCACCGTGCTGTCCCTGCTGATCGTGCTGATCGGCGCGGTCAGTTTCCAGCGCCTGACGGTACGCGAGTACCCCAAGATCGACGAGCCGGTGGTGACGGTCAGCGTGCGTTACCCCGGTGCCTCGGCCGAGGTGATCGAATCACAGGTGACCAAGCCGCTGGAGGACTCGATTGCCGGCATCGACGCGGTGGATGTGCTGACTTCGATCAGCCGCGCCGACCAGAGCCAGATTTCCGTGCGTTTCCGGCTCGAGAAAGACGCCGACGCCGCGGCCGCCGAGGTGCGCGACCGCACCTCGCGGGTACGCAACAAGCTGCCGCAGGCCATTGAAGAGCCGGTGATTGCCAAGGTCGAGGCCGATGCGTTTCCCGTGATCTGGCTGGCCTTCACCAGCGACAGCCTGACCCGGCTGCAGATCAACGACCTCGTCAATCGCATCGTCAAGCCGCGCCTGCAAACTGTCACCGGTGTGGCCGATGTGCGCATCTTCGGTGAACGCAAATACGCGATGCGTGTCTGGCTCGATCCCCGGAAAATGGCGGCCTACCGCCTGACCACGCAGGACATCGAGGACGCCATCCGCCGCAGCAACCTGGAGGTTCCCGCCGGCCGCATTGAATCGCAGCAACGCGAGTTCAGCGTGACGTCCGAGACCGGCCTGGTGCGTCCCGAACAGTTCGGCGAGGTGGTGATCCGCAGCGTCAACGGTTTCCCGGTCAAGGTGCGCGATGTGGCGCGTGTCGAGGAAGGCGCCGCGGACGAGCGCAGCGGCGTGCGGCTCAATGGCCGAGCGGCCATCGGGGCCGGCGTGATCCGCCAGGCCACCGCCAACCCGCTGGACCTGTCGCAAGGCGTGCGCAACATGATTCCGCAGCTCAAGGCCGATCTGCCGCCGGAAGTCAATATCGACATCGCCAATGACAACTCGGTGTTCATCGACCGTTCGGTCAAGAACGTCTACCAGACCATCGCCGAAGCAGTGGCGCTGGTGGCCCTCGTGATCTTTGTGTTCCTGCGCACCTTCCGCGCGTCCATCATTCCCATCGTCACCATCCCGGTCAGCCTGGTCGGCACCTTTGCGCTGATGGCGCTGGCGGGCTTCACCATCAACACGCTGACGCTGCTGGCGCTGGTGCTGGCCATCGGGCTGGTGGTCGATGATGCCATCGTGATGCTGGAAAACATCTTCCGTCACATCGAAGAGGGACTGGATCCGTTTTCGGCAGCCATCAAGGGCGCGCGGGAAATCGGTTTTGCCGTCGTCACCATGACGGCGACGCTGGTGGCGGTTTACGCGCCCCTGGCCTTCACACCCGGGCGCACCGGCCGGCTGTTTGTGGAGTTTGCGCTGGCGCTGGCCGGCGCGGTGGTCGTGTCGGGTTTTGTGGCGCTGACCCTGACGCCCATGCTGTGCGCCAAGCTTCTCAAACACAACCCGAAACCCAATGTTTTTGACCGCGGCATGGAGCGCTTTCTCAACGCGGTCTCCGACCGTTACGCCAGCGTGCTGCGCTGGGTGCTCATCCGGCGTTACCAGCCGGTGGCTGGCCAGGGCGGCGGCCTCAGGGCCTGGGTGCTGCAGGCGCGCTGGATCGTGGTGGGTGTCATGCTGGCCAGCGCGCTGGCCATTTTGCTGATCTTCCCGACCATGAAGCAGGAGTTGTCGCCGCTGGAAGACCGGGGCACCATCCTGGCCACCGTCAATGCGCCCGATGGCGCCACGCTGGACTACACCAACCGTTATGCCGAGGCGCTGGAGAAAATGGGCCAGCCCTACAAGGAGTTCGACCGGATCTTTGCGAGTATCGGCAACCCCACCGTGTCGCAGGCCAGTGTCATCTACCGCACGGTGGACTGGGACGACCGCAAGCGCAGCACGCTGGAGATGGCGCGTGAACTGCAGCCCAAGTTCGCCAGCCTGCCGGGCGTCACGGCGTTTCCGATCACGCCGCCATCGCTGGGCCAGGGCTTTCGCGAGCGGCCGCTCAATTTTGTGATCCAGACCTCGGACAGCTACGAAAACCTCAACATCGTGGTCGAGCAGTTGCTCGCCGAGATTGCCAAAAACCCGGGCATCCAGTCGCCGGTGTCGGACCTGCGCCTGAACAAGCCCGAGCTGCGCATCGACGTCAACCGTGCCAAGGCCGCCGATCTCGGCGTCAGCGTGGAAGTGGTGGCCAAGGCGATTGAAACCATGCTGGGCGGGCGCAACGTGACGCGTTACAAGCGCGACGCCGAGCAGTACGACGTGATCGTGCAGACCGAAGCGGGCGGGCGCAGCACGCCGGAAGACATCGAAGGCATTTATGTGCGCGGCCGCAGCGACGCGATGATTCCGCTGTCCAGCCTGGTGACCGTGCGCGAGGCGGTCTCGCCGCGCGAACTCAATCACTTCGGCCAGCGGCGGGCTGCCTCCATCACGGCCAACCTGGCACCCGACTACTCGCTGGGCCAGGCGCTGACCTTCATGAACGAAATCTCGGCCAAGGTGCTCAAGCCCGGCTACAGCACCGACCTGAACGGCACCTCGCGCGAGTTCAAGAATTCCCAGGGCGCCCTGGCCATCGTGTTCGTGCTGGCGCTGGTCTTCATTTTTCTGGTGCTGGCCGCGCAGTTCGAGAGTTTCATCGACCCGCTGGTGATCATGCTGTCGGTGCCGCTGTCGATGATCGGTGCGCTGGTTGCGCTCAAGCTGTCAGGCGGCTCGCTCAATGTCTATTCGCAGATCGGGCTGATCACCCTGGTCGGGCTGATCACCAAACACGGCATCCTGATCGTCGAGTTCACGAATCAGCTGCGTGGCCAGGGCATGGACATGCTGGAGGCGCTGGTCAAGGCCTCCGCGCAGCGCCTGCGCCCGATCCTGATGACCACCGGCGCCATGGTGCTGGGCGCCTTGCCGCTGGCGCTGGCCACCGGGGCAGGCGCGGAAAGCCGCATCCAGATCGGCTGGGTCATCGTGGGCGGCATGTCGCTGGGCACGCTGCTGACGGTGTTCGTGGTGCCGACCATGTACGCGCTGTTTGCCCGCAGCACGATTCCGGGCGCCAACAAGGCGGTGGCGAAGGATGAGCCGGAGGTCCACCATGGATCTCCGGAATACATCGCCAAGTAAAACGGCCCCCCACTTTTCACGGCGTGTCATGCGCTGCCCACCGAGGGGGCCGCTGCGCTTGCGGTCCGGCGAAGCCGGTTTCGCGGCCCCGGCTGGCCGGGCGGACCTTTCGTGCTGCTTCTGATCGCTCTGTGGTGTCGAAAGACGGGATATTGGCGGACGCGAGCTACGCGCGGTGATCGACCGTGAGGGTCACATCCAGCCGTCGAACATCATCACATCCACCTCGTCGCCTGTGGCGATGTTGCCCTGGCTGTGGTGCAGCACGATCAGGCCATTGGCCTGTGCCATGGAGCTGAGCACGCCCGAGCCCTGGTTGCCGGTGGTCCTGACCTGCAGCGAACCGCCGGCGGCGGTGGATACCCAGCCGCGCTGGTACTCGGTGCGGCCCGGCTTCTTGCGCATGGGTTCCAGGCAGCGCGCCTTGAGCAGCGGTGGCGCCGGGTCGATGCATCCCATCATCTGCAGCAGGGCCGGCCGCACAAAAGCCAGAAAAGTCACCATCACCGCGACCGGGTTGCCCGGCAGGCCGAACAGGATGGCACCGTCTCGGTTGCTATCATTCTGGAAGCTGCTTGCGCCCGCATCCATTGGGCTGGAGGCCGATCTGGCTTGAGATATCCGGCCCACCGCCATCGGCCGCCCGGGACGCATGGCGATTTTCCAGAAGGCCACGTCGCCGAGCTTTTTCATCATGGCCTTGGTGTAGTCGGCCTCGCCGACGCTGACACCGCCGGACGTGATGATGGCATCGGCCTGCGCCGCGGCGGCTGTGAAAGCTGCTTCCAGCAGGGCCGGCTCGTCCTGCACCACGCCCATGTCGATCACCTCGCAGCCCAGCTGCCTGAGCATGCCGAACACCGTGTAGCGGTTGCTGTCGTAGACCGCACCTTCGCGCGGCGCCTCGCCCAGCGACAGGATTTCATCGCCCGTTGAAAAGTAGGCCACCCGCAGCGGCCGCAGGGTGCTGACGGTTTTCATGCCCAAAGAGGCCACCAGCCCAAGCCGGGCGGGCGTGAGCAGCTCGCCTTTTGATAGCGCTGGCCGGCCCTGCATGAGGTCCTCGCCGCGCAGCCGGCGGTTGTCGCCCGGCTGCAGCAGTCGGGCGGGCAGGGTGATGGCCTCGCCCCGAACGCTGACAAATTCCTGCGGCACCACGGTGTCCAACCCGGCCGGCATGATGGCGCCGGTCATGATCTTCACGCACTCGCTGGCACCGACCGTGCCCTGCCAGGCCTTGCCCGCCAGCGCCGTGCCCACGATTTTCAGGGTCAGGTCTGTGCCCGCTGCGAGGGCGGCGCCGTGAAAGGCGTACCCGTCCATGGCCGAGTTGTCGTGGGGCGGCACGTCGAACGGCGACACCACATCGGCCGCCAGCACGCGGCCCAGCGCCTCGAACAGCGGCAGTTCCGCGACGTCCTGCACCGGCTCCACCAGCTGCGACAGAAAGCGAAGTACATCGGCGGCGGGCAGGGCCTGCGGATCGTAGCCCTGCAGTTCAGCGGCGATCTGGGCGATGGTCTTCATGGACGCAGGGCTTCGAGCTGGTGAAGTTCCGCCAAGGTGTTGGCGTTGAAGAAAGCACGCGGGTCGTCGCCCGGCTGGTTGAAGGGCACAAGCACGGTTTTGTGCTGCGCGGTCCACGCATCGATCTTGCGGCCGCCGCTGGTGGTGAACAGCATCAGGCTTTCCAGCAGGCGGGTGCGCAGCAGGCAGAAAACCGGCTGCGCGCGCAACTGGCCGTCTTCCTCGGGGGCGGCCACCACGGCGATGTCTGCATCGTCCCGCACCATCGCCTCCGCAAGGCGGGCGACCAGTTCCTGGCTGAACAGCGGGGTGTCGCAGGGCACGGTCACCAGGTAAGGTGTCTCGCAGCGCTCCATCCCGGTCAGGAAACCTGCGAGAGGGCCGGAAAATTCACCAAGGCCAGCTGCATCGGGCCAGACCGGCACACCAAACGACTCATAGGCCGCGAGGTTGCGGTTGGCATTGACCATCACCTCGCCGACCTGCGGTGACAGCCGCAGCAGGGTGTGCAGCGCCAGTGGCACGCCGTTGAAGCTCTGCAGCCCCTTGTCCACCCCACCCATGCGCGAGCCGCGTCCGCCGGCAAGGATGATGCCGGTGATTTCGGCGCCGTCTATCGTGTCAATCATGTGCTTCCAATCTTTGTACGGAATACCGGGCAGGCGCGGACACTCTTTACCAGCAGGGGCCGCGGAACCGGCTTTGCCGGGCCGCAGGCGCAGCGCCCCCTCGGGGGGCAGCGAAGTACACAAAGTGACGAGCCTGGGGGCTCATGTCTAGCCACCGATGTAACTCATCTCGACGCGTTTGCCGCCATCGCCCGGCATGGAACTGTCAGGCGGCAGCGCCGCACGCAGCTCCGAATAACGGTCGTTGCGGCCCTGCCAGATGTGGGCGACGGCGCCGGAAATCTGCTCGTCGGAATAGTGGCTGTCGCGCAGCAGGGCGCGCAGGTCGTGGCCCTGGCTGGCGAACAGGCACAAAAACAGCTTGCCCTCGGTGGACAGGCGTGCCCGATTGCAGTCGCCGCAAAAAGCCTTGGTGACGCTGCTGATCACGCCAATTTCGCCAGCGCCATCGGCGTAACGCCAGCGTTCGGCCGTTTCCCCGACGTAGTTGGGGTCGATGGCTTCGAGTGGAAATTCCTGCTGCAGGCGCTGGATGACTTCGGCCGAGGGCATCACTTCGTCCATGCGCCAGCCGTTGGTCGCGCCCACGTCCATGTATTCGATAAAACGCAGCACCACCCCGGAGTTGCGGAAATGCCGGGCCATGGGCAGGATCTCGGCATCGTTGGTGCCGCGCTTGACCACCATGTTCACCTTGATGGGCGCCAGGCCCACCTGGTGCGCGACTTCGATGCCCTTGAGCACGTCGGCGACCGGAAAGTCCACGTCGTTCATGCGCCGGAACACCGCGTCGTCCAGTCCGTCCAGGCTCACGGTGACGCGCTGCAGGCCGGCGTCTTTCAGGGCCTGGGCCTTTTTGACCAGCAGGGAGCCGTTGGTCGTCAGTGTGATGTCCAGCGGCTTGCCCTGCGGCGTTTCGAGCCGGGCCAGCATGCCGATCAGCACTTCCAGGTGCTTGCGCAGCAGCGGCTCGCCGCCGGTCAGCCGGATTTTTTCGACACCGTGCGCGACAAAAATTCTGGTGAGCCGCGTGATCTCTTCAAAACTCAGCAGCGAGGTCTGCGGCAAAAACGCATAGTCCTTGTTGAAGACCTCGCTGGGCATGCAGTAGCTGCAGCGGAAGTTGCAGCGGTCGGTCACGCTGATGCGCAGGTCATGCAGCGGCCGGGCCAGCGCGTCGGCCAGCAGGCCGGTGGGCGCCTGCAGCTGCGCAGGGATGTGCGGCACGCGCGCGGCGTAACGGATGTCTGCGATGGGGATGATTTTGTCGGTCATGCTGAAAAGGCCCAAGCAGGGAATTTACGCCATTGGCGCGGCCAGGCGAACACCGACCGGCATCCTTGCGGGATCATGCGGGGCAGGCCCATCATGGCGCTTAGCCGAGCCAGCGCACGTTGTCCACAATTTCGTTGAAAAAGGCACGCAACGACGGCACGCTCATGGCGTAGGGATCAAAGTCACGGCTTCCCGAATACTTCTGGAAAATCTGGCGGTTTTCTTCCAGGGATGACAGCAGCCCCATGGACCAGCTTCCAAATCGGCGCTGGGTGATCTCGGAAAAATCCAGGATGGCGGGGTCGCGATGGCGTTCGTCACGCAGCAGGCGGTGATACAGCGCGTTCACCTCGGCTTTATCGCCCTCCAACTGCTGAAGGAAGATGCCATTGTTCAGGCACAACGCGCCAGTCACGCCAGCCAGCGCATTGTTTCGCTTGGATGCGGCGAGAATGTCCTTGACATCGTTTGCACCGAGAACACTTGCGGTACGGCTGGCATAGGTGAGTTGTACGAGCATTGATTCCTCCAAATTGATTCAGTTTGTCACAAATGGAAATCCCCCACGGGGCGCTCTCCGTCCGGTCAGGAATCAAACGCAACGCCCGCCATCGACCTCGATACACACACCGCTGATGAACGCCGCTTCGTCGCTGGCCAGGTAGAGCGCGGCGTTGGCGACGTCGAGCGCGGTTGAAAAACGTCCGAGCGGAATGCTGGCCAGGAACTTTGCGCGGCGCGCTTCTCCTTCAGGGCCTGTGACCGTGCCACCGGCAAACTGGGTGGACAGCGCGGTGTCGGGGTTGAACACCGGGTTGATGCAGTTGACGCGGATGTTGTCCGGGCCAAGTTCGGCCGCCAGCGACTTCGACGTGGTGATGACCGCGCCCTTGGAGCCGTTGTACCAGGTCAGGCCCGGACGCGGGCGCACGCCGGCGGTGGACGCGATGTTGATGAAACTGCCGCCGCCCTGCGCGCGGAACACCGGCGTGGCGTGAATGGTCGAGAGGTAGATGCTTTTGACGTTGATCGCGTAGCAGCGGTCGAACTCTTCCTCGGTGGTTTCCAGTGCGGGCTGGTTCAAATGCGTCCAGCCGGCGTTGTTGACCATCACGTCGAGTTTGCCGTAACGCTGTACGGCCGCAGCCACCAGCGCCTTGACTTCGGTGGTTTGGGTCACGTCCGCCTTGAAGAAGGAAGCGGTTCCGCCGGCATTCACGATGTCGGCCACGACTTTTTCGCCGAGGCTGCTGTTGATGTCGTTGACGATGACTTTCGCGCCTTCAGCGGCCAGCCGTTTGGCAATGCCTTCGCCGATGCCGCCGCCGGCGCCTGTGACGATGACGGATTTGTTCTGGAGTCGCATGGTGTTTCCTTAATTGCTATGAATGTTGTAGCTGCTGGCGCCCGATGATAAAGGGCTGCAGCCTGTTTTATATTGAAGAAGGACGGACGGGTTCAGCCATGCCGGATCGCCACGGTCTTCAGCGTGGTGAAGCCGTACAAGGCCTCAAAACCTTTTTCCCGTCCGTAACCCGAGGACTTGACGCCACCGAAGGGCAACTCCACCCCGCCGCCGGCGCCGTAGTTGTTGATGAAGACCTGGCCGCTCTGCACACGTTTGGCCATGCGGAACTGGCGCCCGCCGTCGCGGGTCCAGATGCCGGCCACCAGGCCGAACTGGGTGGCGTTGGCGAGTTCGACCGCGTGGTCTTCATCGCGGAAACTCATGGCGCACAGCACCGGGCCGAACACTTCTTCCTGCGCCAGGCGGTGCTTCACCGGCACGTCACGCAGCAGCGTCGGGGCCTGGTAGAAGCCGGTGTCGGGCGCTTCATCGACGATCTGGCCCTGCGCCACCATGGGAATGCCGGCTACCTGGGCGTCGCTCAAGAAGTCCCAGACGCGCTGCTGCTGGGTCTGGCGGATCAGCGGTCCGACGTCCAGATCCAGGGTGGCGGGGCCCACGCGCAGCTTCTCGAAGGCCTGACCCAGGCGCTCCAGCAGCGGTTCATAAATCTGCTGGTCAATCAGCAGGCGCGAGCCGGCCGAGCAGGTCTGCCCGGCGTTCTGCACGATGGCGTTGACCAGCGCCGGAATGGCTTGCTCCAGGTCCGCGTCGGAAAAAACGATTTGCGGGCTTTTGCCACCGAGTTCGAGCGTGACCGGGCAATGCCGCTCGGCCGCCACCTGCTGGATCAAGGTGCCCACCGTCGGGCTGCCGGTGAAGCTGATGTGATGGATGCCCCTGTGGCGGGCCAGGGCATCGCCGACTTCATGGCCGTAACCGGTGACGATGTTGATGGCGCCGGCCGGAAACCCCACCTCGGCGGCCAGTTGCGCCACGCGGATCAGCGACAGGCAGGCGTCTTCGGCCGGCTTGACCACGCAGACGTTGCCGGCAGCCAGGGCGCCGCCAACGCTGCGGCCGAAAATCTGCATCGGGTAGTTCCACGGGATGATGTGGCCGGTCACGCCGTGCGGCTCGCGCCAGGTCATCACGCTGTAGCCGTCGAGGTAGGGCAGGGTCTCGCCGTGCAGCTTGTCGCAGGCGCCGGCGTAGAACTCGAAATAACGCACCAGCGCGGCGGCGTCGGCTTTGGCCTGCTTGGTGGGCTTGCCGCAATCGCGCTGCTCGATGGCTGCGAGTTCATCGGCATGTTCGGCGATCTTGCGTGACAGGGCCATCAGCAGCCGGCCACGTTCGGCGGCGGTGACCTTGTGCCAGACGGTGTTGAGGCAGTCATGGGCGGCTTGCACCGCCTGGTCGATGTCCTGCGCATTGCTGCGCTGGATCTCGTCGAAGGGCTGACCGTCGGACGGATCGATCACAGGAAGGGTTTTGCCCGAAGAGGAGCGGACCGATGCGTTGGCGATGTAATTGAGTTGCATCACCCTATTCTCGCGCAAGGGACTGGTCGCTGCCAGCACGCCCTTTTCGCTGTCCCTCTCCCTGTCCCTTATTTCAGTACCGCAGCGTAGACCATGTTGCGGATCAGGCTTCGGTAATGGGTGCGGTGTTTGGGTGACTGCATCATGAAGACGACGAACATCTCCGATTTTGGATCAACCCACATGTAGGTTCCACCTGCGCCACCCCAGTAGTACTCGCCGGCCTCGCCGGGGTAGGGCGCTTCGCCGGTCGAGCGGCGCACGGCAAAACCAAGGCCAAAGCCGTAGCCTGCACCCGGCAGATACAGCGGGCCCGGCACCACGCCCGCGCCGGCATTGGCATGGTCAGATGTCATCAGGCGCAAGGTGCTGGGCCCCAGGTAGCGTTTGCCGTCGAGTGTGCCGCCGTTGAGCAGCATCTGCAGAAACTGGGCGTAGTCGGTGGCCGTAGACACCATGCCGCCACCGCCAGACTCGAGTTTTCTGACAACGCGCGGATCGCTGATGTCGGCACCGACGCCGAAGTTGCGGTCGTTGGCCAGCGGTTCTGCCAGGCGTTTTTGCCGGGCGACATCCGTGACGTAAAAACTGGTGTCGGCCATGCCCAGGGGGTCGAGCAGACGCTCTTTCTCAAAAGCATACAGCGACTTGCCGGAGACCACTTCCACCACGCGTCCGAGAATGTCGGTGGAATAGCTGTAGTCCCAGGTGGTGCCAGGTTGGTAGGCGAGCGGCAGCTTGGCAACACGCTGGGAGAACTCGTGGTTGTCGGGGTCGCCCGCATTGATGTTGGCGTCGTTGTAGGCCTTCTTGACCAGCCCAGGCCCGAAGAAGCCATAGGTGATGCCGGAGGTATGGCGCATCAGGTCCTGCACGGTGATGGCGCGGCGTGCGGGCACGATGTCCAGGCTGGGCGCGCCGCCGGCGTCAGGTTTTTCCACACCCACCGTCATCTTCGCGAACTCGGGCAGGTACATGGAAATCGGGTCTTCCAGCTTGAGCCTGCCGTCTTCGACCAGCATCATCGCCGCCACCGTCGTGATGGGTTTGCTCATGGAGTAGATGCGGAAAATCGCATCCCTGGTCATGGGGGCCGGGGTGGCGGCGTCCAGCTTGCCGACGCTTTCAAAGTAGGCTACCTTGCCGCGTCGCGCCACCAGCAGCACAGCGCCCGGTATCTTGTTGGCCGCCACATCGGCCTTGAGTGTTTCGGTGATCATGTCCAGCCGCTGGGAGGACAGGTCGACGCGTTCCGGTGTGGTGCGTGGCAACTCGCGGGCACTGGCCAGCAGTGGCAGGACCAAAGCCATGCAAAGGGCCAGGCCGCGCAGGCTTGGACGAATAGGTGTCATGTTGTCTCCTTGTTATGAGCGGCCAGTTTAGCCCGCTGGAGACCTTATGCAACGCACGTCTTGATGCGCCGGATTGATTGCTCAATCAGCCATTTTCCATTGTGGGATATGAAAGGATTGCTATATAAAGTATAGCAATTTCATGCGAGGCTGTCGCGCCCGCGCCAGCTGGCTCAGGCCGCGCTTCCCACGGCGGTGTAGGTGCGGCTGTTGTCCGACAGCCAGCGGGCCGACAAGTCGCTCGCCTGCTGGCTGGGATGAAAGTCCGTGCGCAGATACTCGCGCCAGGGCTTGTAGGTCTGGCGGAGCAGACCGCGCTGGCCGAACAGGTAGCTGGCGGCGCTTTTCCAGGTGCTCCACTTCCACAAGGTGCCATCGTGGTACAGGTTGTTGACGGTCTGGCGCAGGGTGTCGGTCAAAAACACAAAGGTGATGCGGCGGAACCACTTGATGCGCCATTCGTGGCTCCCGCCCAGTGCGGTGTACACGTCGAAGGCCGTGTTTTTATGTTCCGACTCTTCGGCGCAGTGCCACAGCCACATGGTTTTCAGGCGCGGCTCGCTGCTGTCGAGCAGGTCGTGGTTGCTCAGCATCCATTCGGCAAGGATCGCGGTGAAATGTTCATTGGCTGCGGTGATGGCCAGCGCATGGAGTGGGTTGGTGCCCGCCAGCAGCCGCATGTTTTTTTCCGCGCGCGGCGCCCAGTCGTTGACCAGGCCCTGTGTTTCGAGATGCTTGTTGAAGAGGCCGTGAACGCGGCGGTGCGTGGCCTCCTGCCCGACAAAACCCTGGACCTCGGCCTTGTACTGGTCCTGCAAATCAGCAGGCAATGCTTTCAGGCCGATGCGCACCGAGTCGATGAAAAACTGCTCACCGACCGGAAAACTCATGGACAGCGCATTGAAAAAAGCCGTGCGGAACGCATCCCCGGCGCACCAGTGCCGCGGCAGAGGTGTTTCCAGGTCTATCAGCAGGCGGCGCACAATCAGTTCGCTCATGTTTTCTCCCTGGGAAATAATTTGGTACCTGTGGGTACCAGTGAGAATGACTATAGGGTGGTGCTGTGGTACTGTCAAGTACCGAGATGGTTCTAACTTTGCGTGGAGGGTGCCGATTCATGTATTCCGAGGACACTTCCGCTGCCGGCATGGAAGCGGCCAGGGCCTACCGTTCGCGCCTGCTCGAAGGCATGGCGCACAGCGTGGCGACCAAGGGTTATGCCGACACCACCGTGGCCGACATCGTGCGCGAAGCCGGGGTCTCAAAGCGGACGTTTTACGAATGTTTTGCCACCAAGAAGGACTGCCTGATCGCGCTTTACGTGGCAGCCAGTCACGGCGGGCTCAAGGTGCTCAAGGGTGCCATCGACCCCGGCCGCGACTGGAAGACCCAGGTCGAGCATGCGATGGGCGCCTACCTCGATTGTCTGGCCAGCAACCCGGCGCTGCTGCGCACGCTGTTCATCGAGATCCTCAGCCTGGGCCCCGAGGGGCTGCAGGTGCGGCGCCGGATGAACCAGGAAATGGCCGAGTTTGTGGCTCAGGTGGTCAACGCCGGCCATCCGCACACGCCGCAGGACGAAGCGCTGACCGCAACGATGGCCATGGCCGTCATCGGTGGTATCAACGAGCTGGTGCTGCAGGCCATCGAAAGCAACCGCACGGCCGATTTGCGAACGCTGACCGGACCTTGTAGCGCACTGGTACGCGCCGTTCTGGCCGCTGCACGCTGAACGGCAGCCAAAAAAAAGCCCGCCGAAGCGGGCCGAAGCAAAGCGTGGCTTTTTCTTCTTGGTTCGTCTATTTCGCCGGTGTCGGCGTGGCTGCGGCACCCGGTGCCTGCACAGGCGCCGGTGCGGGCATGCCGGGCGCAGTCGGGGTGACGGGCGGGGTGGCCGGTGCACTCATGCCGGCCGGGGCGGCTACCGGGGTGACCGGCGCTGCATTGGCATTGCCGCCGTGGAACTTCATCATCAGCGGCACGATCAGCAGTGCCACGATGTTGATGATCTTGATCAGCGGGTTGACCGCCGGGCCGGCGGTGTCCTTGTAGGGGTCGCCCACGGTGTCTCCGGTCACGGCGGCCTTGTGCGTCTCGGAGCCTTTGCCGCCGTGGTTGCCGTCTTCAATGTATTTCTTGGCGTTGTCCCAGGCACCGCCGCCGGTACACATGGAGATCGCCACGAACAGGCCGGTCACGATGGTGCCCATCAGCAGGCCGCCCAGCGCAGCGGGGCCGAGCAACAGGCCGACCAGGATCGGCACCACCACCGGCAGCAGCGAGGGGATCATCATTTCCTTGATGGCGGCTTTGGTCAGCATGTCGACGCAGGTGTCGTATTCCGGCTTGGCCGTGCCCTCCATGATGCCCCTGATGTCGCGGAACTGGCGGCGTACCTCCACCACCACCGCGCCGGCGGCGCGGCCCACGGCTTCCATCGCCATGGCACCGAAGAGGTAGGGAATCAGCCCGCCGATAAACAGGCCGATGATCACCATCGGGTCGCTCAGGTCAAAACTGATGGCCTTGCCATAAGCTTCGAGCTTGTGCGTGTAGTCGGCAAACAGCACCAGCGCGGCCAGGCCGGCCGAGCCGATGGCGTAACCCTTGGTCACGGCCTTGGTGGTGTTGCCCACCGCGTCCAGCGGGTCGGTCACGGCTCGCACTTCGGGGGGCATGTCCGCCATCTCGGCAATGCCGCCGGCGTTGTCGGTGATGGGGCCGTAGGCGTCGAGTGCCACCACGATGCCGGCCATGCTCAGCATGGAGGTCGCTGCAATCGCGATGCCGTACAGGCCGGCCAGCGTGTAGGAGACCCAGATCGCGATGCAGACACAGATCACCGGCCAGGCGGTCGAACGCATGGACACACCGAGACCGGCAATGATGTTGGTGCCGTGGCCGGTGGTGGAGGCTTGCGCAATATGGCGCACCGGGGCGTACTGGGTGCCGGTGTAGTACTCGGTGATCCAGACCAGCGCACCGGTCAGCACCAGACCCACGGCACAGGCGCCGAACAGGGCCATCTGCGTGCCTGCCGCCTTGATGGCGTTGTCCGGCATCAGCCAGGTGGTCACGAAGTAGAAGGCGATCAGCGACAGGCCGCCCGCGACAGCCAGGCCCTTGTACAGCGCCGGCATCACGTTGGTCATGCCGGGCGAGGCCTTGACAAAGAAGCAGCCGATGATGGACGCGATGATGGACACCGCCCCGAGCGCCAGCGGATAAACCACCGCGCTGGTGCCGGCGTTGGTGACCAGCAGGGCGCCCAGCACCATGGTGGCGATCAGTGTCACCGCGTAGGTCTCGAACAGGTCGGCGGCCATGCCGGCGCAGTCGCCCACGTTGTCGCCGACGTTGTCGGCGATCACGGCCGGGTTGCGTGGGTCGTCTTCCGGAATACCGGCCTCGACCTTGCCCACCAGGTCGGCGCCGACGTCAGCGCCCTTGGTGAAAATGCCGCCGCCCAGGCGGGCGAAGATGGAAATCAGCGAGGAACCGAAGGCAAAACCGATCAGCGGATTGAGCAGGCTGGCCAGGTTGGCATTGGGCGTGTAGTTGCCGTTGCCCACCAGGAACCAGTAGAAGGCCGTCACACCGAGCAGGCCCAGGCCGACCACCAGCATGCCGGTGATCGCGCCGCCGCGGAAGGCGACATCCAGGGCGGGGCCAATGCCGCGGGTGGCTGCCTGCGCGGTGCGCACATTGGCGCGCACCGAGACGTTCATGCCGATGAAGCCGCAAGCCCCCGAGAGCACCGCGCCGACGACAAAACCGATGGCGCTGGGCACGTCAAGAAAGAGGCCGATCAGGATCGCCAGCACGACGCCGACGATGGCAATGGTCTTGTATTGGCGCGCCAGATAGGCGGCGGCGCCGGTTTGAATCGCCGCTGCAATTTCCTGCATGCGCGCGTTGCCTGCGTCCTGGGAAAGAATCCAGCTGCGGGCCCAGAAGCCGTAAGCCACGGCGGCCAGTCCGCAGACGAGCGCAAGAATAAGCGCTGAGTTGCCTGTCATAGAGAGATCTCCTACGTTGTTTTTCGCTTGGAGGGGGCGCCACGCTAGCGGTGCCCCCGCTGCGTTGCTTCCTCGTTGCTCGTGTCCTACGTAGAGACAAGACGATTGGCCAACCTTTGAAATTTAACGCCAAATCGTGACAAGTTCGCGAAGCGTCAGGTCCGAATCGGTAAAATGAGGGTAAATACTGATCAAGCCATCTACCTTTTTACTACTTCAACACAAAGAGACCATGTCCCTCGATAAAGTCACCCCCGGAAAAAACGCCCCTGACGCTTTCAATGTGATCATCGAAATTCCGATGAACGCCGACCCGGTCAAGTACGAGGTGGACAAGGAGTCCGGTGCCATTTTCGTGGACCGCTTCATGAGCACGTCCATGCATTACCCGACCAACTACGGTTATGTGCCCAAGACGCTGAGCGGCGACGGCGATCCGGTCGATGTACTGGTGATCACGCCGGTGCCGCTGATTCCCGGTGTGGTGGTGACCTGCCGCGCCATCGGCATCCTGAAGATGACCGACGAGGCCGGTGAAGACGGCAAGGTGCTGGCCGTACCGGTGGACAAGAAGTGCTCGCTCTACACCCAGTGGCAAAAGCCCGAAGACATGAATCCGCTGCGCCTGAAAACCATTGCGCACTTTTTTGAGCACTACAAGGACCTCGAAGACGGCAAGTGGGTCAAGGTTGAGGGCTGGGAAGGCCCGGAAGCGGCGCACAAGGAAATCACCGACGGGATTGCCAATTACCAGAAAGAGCACCCCGAAGCCGCCTGATTCTCAAGTGTTTTAGCCCTTCGGCCCTTGCCAGTCAAGCGCCGGCAGCTATCAAAAAAAGAGCGCCTGCAGTTCACGCTGCAGGCGCTTTTTCCTTGGCTTGGCGGTGTTCAGGCGGCGCGGGCCGGGTCCGGGTAAATCAGCCCGTGCCAGAACGTGCCCTTGCGCTCAAACGCCTGCCAGCGGCCTTCGGCTTGTGCCAGCCGGTCGGCCACGGCCCACCAGGCGCTCGGGTTCAGGCCCAGGCCGACATGGCTGGCCACCACTTCGACGTTTTCTGTCTGCGGGTTGTGCGCCGACGGTTTCTGGATGCTGCCCTGCCAGGCCACGATGCCGTCGCTGCGTGAATAGATGCTGGTGGTCGGCACCGGCGGCGCGGCGGGCAGGTCGTAGTTCTCGCTCTCGCGCGCCACCTTGCGACCGCTGGCCAGCTCGTAGATGCGCCAGGCGTTGGTGGAGCGGTGCGAGCCGGCAAACGGCGTGCCCAGGGTGATCACGCCACGCACCATGTGCGGCAGTTCCTTGGCCAGTTCGCGTGCGTACACGCCCCCCAGGCTCCAGCCGATCAGGCTGACCTTGCGGCCGCTGCCTTCGAACGCGCGCCGCACCTGCGTGCGCGCCGCCTCCAGCACGCCGGCACGCGGGCCGAAGTTGAAGCCCTGCTCCCAGCCGCTGGTCTGGTAGCCCAGCGAATCGAGGTAACGGCGCAGCGGCATGGTCGAGCCGTCGCTGGCCGACAGGCCGGGGAAAACCACCACGCTGTGGGTGTCGCCACGGGGCGCCCTGGCCAGCAGCGGCCACGCGGGCAGCAACGCGCCAAACTCCCAGAAGGCGCGAAACTCCAGCGCCAGCAGCCAGGCGCTAGGTGCCGGCCCGTCGTGCGGGCTTTGCCGCGCTTTGTCGGCTGGGCTTTTTCGCGCTGGAGACCGGGGTGGGGTGCTTGCCATGGGGGTGTGCATTGGTTTTGGCGTTGTTGTTTCTGACTGCTGCAGTATTGGGGCGACGGGCCCGCTTCACAGAGGGAGACTTCCCTGAAGTCGTCTCCTGTGCGACAGACGCCCGGGGCGCCCGGGGACTCACCGCCGCAGCCCCCGGGGGTGGGGACGGGGCCAGCAGCAGTCGGGCCTGATTGAACGCGTCTTCAATCGCGCGTGCCAGGTCCTGCGCGTGCGGCAGCGCCTGTTTTCCCGCAATGATGCCGAAGTCCACATGCCCGGCATAGGTCTGGATGGTGATGTTGAGCGCCAGGCCGTGCATCACGATCGACAGCGGATGAAAGGTCAGGAATCTGGCGCCGGCCAGGTACAGCGGCACCGGCGGACCGGGCACATTGGAAATGGCGAGGTTGGCCACCATCGGCAGGCGCGTGGCCATGCCGCTTTTGCCGTAGGCGTTGAGCGCCAGTCTGGCCGCGCCACCCACCAGCCAGGGCGCCAGCAGGGAAGGGTAGTCGGTGGGCAGCAGGCCCTTGAGACTTTGCAGGGACGTCTTGACCTTGCCGGTGGACGCCATGATGGCGTTCATGCGCTTGAGCGGATGCGTGATGTGGGTACCCAGTTCCACCAGGCTCATGCTGACCTGGTTGCCGAGCTTGCTGGCGACGCTGGCACCGGTTTCGCGCAGCGACACGGGCATGGCGGCGACCAGCGACTTTTTCGGCAGGCTGTGGTGCTGCCTGAGGTAGTCGCGCAATGCGGTTGAGCAGATCCACAGCAGCATGTCGTTGAGCGAGCCGCCCACGGCTTTGCCCATGGCCTTGCATTCGGCCAGCGGCAGGGTGGCGGTGACAAACACGCGCTCGGCGGTGATGCCGGTGTTGAACGGCGTGGCGGGTGCCAGCTTCAAGGGCATGGCGGGACGCGCGCCCGATGCCGTGCTGGCGACGCTGTGCCGGGCCAGCGTGCTGCCCAGGGTACTGGCCGCCGAGGGCAGGCTCCTGGCCAGTTTGGCGAGCTGGCCGAGCGAGCTGGAAAACACCGAGCCGATCATCTTGCCGAGCTTGAGGTCGGACTCCAGCTTGCGGCGACGCGCAGGATCGGGCGGTGCGACCTCGCGCGGCTCGGGGCCGACGTCCAGCATGGCGTTGGCCAGCATCACACCGCCTTGTCCGTCCAGCGCGGCGTGGTGGATTTTCGAGAAGAAACCGGCCACCCGCCTGCCGTCCGGCAACTGGATGCGGTCGAATACGTAGAACTCCCAGAGCGGAAAGCGGCGGTCTATCGGCTCGCCATGCAATGTTGCGCACAGCTCGTGCACGGCGGCCAGCGTCATCGGTGCCGTGCCTTTGCCGGCCGGGTCGGCGCGCCGGATGTGAAAACCGAGGTCCACGGTGTCGGCCTCCACCCACAGCGGATGGCCCAGGTCCAGCGGCATGAAAACCAGTTTGCGGCTGAACACCGGCGCCAGGTGCATGCGTTTGCCGATGTGACTTTTGACGGCCTTGTGAAAGCTGCCCCGGAAACCCGCCGGCAGCTCGCACAGGTTCAGCGAGCCCACATGCATGGGCATCTCGGGTGTTTCAAGGTAGAGAAAGGTCGCGTCCAGGCCGGTCAGGGTTGTCATGGGTCGTGTCTGTGGCAGTTCTTGCTGGACAGACCTTAACCTGACGGGGCGCACTTCGACACTAGGGTTTGCAGTGGCACTTCGCCGGACCGGCCCGATGCGGCAGATAATGGAATCCCATTGGCCCCAGCCCGCAGGAACGCCTCACACCATGCCCACCCAGACCCGACTTTCCGGTGCCGCCCTGCTTGTCGTGGTCCTGGTGGCGCTGATGGCCTGGGCCGGCTGGCACTTTTATCCCGCAACCACCACCCGCATCGAAACCAGCGTGATGGCGCCCGAGGTTCCAGTGGTCATCCGCACCGAGGGCGGTTTGCTGGAGGTGGCCACGGTGATTGCCCAGGAGCGGTTTACGCGGTCGGACACCCGGGAGTTCTGGGGCCTTCACCTTGGCACGACGGTGTCGCACATCCAGGCCCCCGTGCACTACCGCTACCACATCGCCCTGGCCAAAGAGTGGCATGTGGTGATCCGCGGCAAGACCTGCATTGTCCAGGCGCCCGCCATCAAGCCCAGCCTGCCTGTGGCCTTTGATACCTCGGTCATGCAGATGTACACCCACAACGGCTGGGCGCGCCTGAACAAGCAGGACAATCTGGCGGCGCTGGCGCAGTCGATCACGCCCGAGCTGGAAAAACGCGCGCTGTCGGCCGGCTACCAGCAACTGGTGACCGAGCCGGCGCGCCAGACGGTCCGCGAGTTCGTCATGCAGTGGCTGATCAAGGAGCAGAAGTGGTCGCGCGAGCCGGGCTACACCGTGGAAGTGTTGTTCCCCGGGGAAGTCTTGCAGACCCGGCCGCCGGCCGGTTCGTCCACCCGGGGCAGCCAGCTTTGATCTGTCCTGCTTGAGTCAAATCAATCAGACTGGGCGTTTCAATGTTCATGCAGGCAGTCCATCGCCCTGCGGTGCCTTAAACTGAAGTTACCGATTGTAAAAAGGCACAGTCCCATGGAGGCTGGTTCGTGATGGTTCCCCACGCTTCATACCGGCGGCCATTGACGCTGGTTTCCGGCGTGTGGCTGGTCAACGCTGCCTTGATTCTTGCCTTTGTGCTGGTGCCCTCGCTGCATTTTGAATTGCCTGCCGCGGTCCACACGAATTTGCACACCCTGTTCGAGACGGTGTCCATCATCGTGTCGATGCTGGTGTTCTCTGCCGGCTGGTTCACCTTCTCGCGGGAGGGCCGCAGCAATGTGGCGCTGCTGTGCAGCATCTTCTTCGGCGTGGCCATTCTTGATTTTGTCCACCTGCTGTCCTACGAGGGCATGCCGGCTTTCATCATCCCGGCCACAGACGGCAAGTCCATCTCGTTTTTCCTGGCAGCACGCCTGCTGGTGGCGGGCGCCTTGCTGGCGATTGCGTTCCAGCCCTGGAATCGCCGCATCGGCAACCAGGAGCGCCACTGGCTGCTGGGCGGGAGCCTGGTTTTTGCGTTGGGGGTCTCGGTTTACGGGCTGCTCGAACCGGACGTCAGGACCTGGTTTTTTGTTCCGGGTTCGGGGCTGACGGGCACCAAGATTGCGGTGGAGTACCTGGTCATCGTTCTCAATCTCGCGGCGGCGGCGGGCTTCTACCTGCGCATGCGCGAGCCGCAGCCCTATCCGCTGGTGCCGCTTTTTGCCGCCGCCTGCCTGATGGCCCTGTCGGAGCTGTGTTTCACCCTGTATGCGACTTTCGAGGACCAGTACATGGTTCTTGGTCACGTGATCAAGGTGGAGGCCTACCTCTTTGTTTTCCGGGCCATCTTCATCGAGTTCCTGGAAGGGCCGTACCGGCAACTGGAAGGTGCGCGCGCTGATCTGGTGGAGAGTGGGGAAAAGTACAGGCTGCTGTTTGAAAACGCCCCGGATGCCTACCTGATGGCCAATGCCGATGGCTCCTTTCACACGGCCAACCCGGCGGCTTCCGCCCTGTTCGGCATCCCGCGCCAGGACCTGTGGCGCATCGGGCGCAGCGATGTGACCAGCGACCCCCGGCTGGCAGGTTTTCTGGAGGAACGCAGCAGGACCGGCTCTGCCCGGGGGGAGTTGACCCTGCGGCGCGGCGACGGGAGCACTTTTCTGGCTGAGGTATCTTCATCGACTTACACGGACAGCCGGGGCCGGCCCATGAGCAGCACCTTTGTTCACGACATCACGGCGAAAAGGCAAGGGGAAGAAGAAATCCTCAGCCTCAACGCGACGCTGGAGCAGCGTGTGCACGATCGCACCGCGGAGCTGCAGTCAGCTTACGAGGATCTGGAGCGGCTCTCCCAAGTGATGGCGCATGACCTGCGTTCCCCACTGCTGGCCATCGAGGGTTTTGCCGGCCTGCTCATGCGCGATGCGAGCCAGTTGCTCGATGAGCGACAGAAAGGCCACCTGGACAGAATCCATGCGGCTGCGATACGCATGGCCGAAATGATAGACGCGCTGCTTCAATTTGCAGATGTGTCCCGTTCGACGCTGAAGATGCAGACGCTGGATATCGCCGCGATGGCCGACAAGGCGCTCTGGTCCTGCCAGAAACGTGATCCGCAGCGCGTGGTCAAGGCCGTGGTACAGCGGCCGGTGATGCTCGAAGGCGACGCGCGCATGATCACCTTGGTCATGGAGACCCTGATCGGGACCGCGTGGAAGAACACGGCACGCAATAAAAACGCCGAAATCGGGGTGGGCGCTGAGTCAGGGCCCGCAGGCGAGATGGTCTGTTTTGTCAGCTACAACGGCACCGAAACCAACCCGGCAGCCGTCGATCAGGCGCTCGAAGCTTTCCCGTCACTCCGGACCGCCAGGGAGTCGGCGCACAGCGACATCGTTCTTGACAACATGCGATTGGTGATTGCCCGGCACGGTGGACGGGTGTGGCGCGAGTCCACGTCAGGGCGGGGCACCATCTATCGCTTCACGCTGGATCAGGTGGCGCATTGAGGCGGCGCACCCTGCACCGCCTGCCTGGGCAAGTGCCGTCTGCCTCAGTCAGTCCTCGAACAGGTACTCCACCTCGCCCAGCCAGCGTTTTTCAATGACCGTCAGGCTGGCCCGCTTGCCGGCCTGCACCATGCGACCGACGGAACTGCGAAAGGCCGCGCCAGGCGTTTCCTCCAGCCATCGGTCGGCCGTGTCGTCCGGAAATTCCAGGCCGAGCTTTTCGCCGACCTCCATGCCGCTGTCGCAGCCGTGCCTGAATGCCAGCAGCAGTGACATGGCCAGGCGATGGTGCCCGGCTGCGCAGTGAAACACGCCAATCGTCCGGTCATACACAAAAGGCAGACTGAGGTCGGCAAGGGCAAGAGGCTGGGGTTCCTGGGCGCCGGCCGCCACCAGCATCTGCCATTGTTGCGGTGTGAAATTGATCATGGTTCCTTTCCATGGCCGCGATCTTGCGGCTTTCGCGAGGACAGATCCCGCATAAATGTCGATGCCTCAGTGTAGGGGGGATTGTCCGGCTTTGTCCCCGTCTGAGAGCCTTTTGACAGGCCAGCCAGTGTGCTTTATTACCAAGGGCTTCAGCGGGGGGTGTGCTTGCGCCAGACTCACCGGCGCTTGTGTTGAGCACGGTACCCGCACCGCGCATGAAAGTCGCCGTCCACCGATTCAGCTCAATCTAGAGGGGGTGCGCCTTTGTCAGACGGCGTTGCCGTAAGCGGTCAGTTCCGCAAGCCTCACCACCTGGATGCTTTTAAACTCCACGCGAATATGTCCGAGTTGCACCAACATCTGCAGGCAGGCGTTGGTTCGCTGTCTGGACAGGCCGCAGATAAGTGCCAGGTCGTGCTGGGTGATGTCCAGTGCAACGCCTGCATGGCCCTGCATGTGACTGCACAGGGTGGCCACGCATTTCGCAACGCGCTGTTCTGGTCCGAGCAGGCGATCTGCTTCCAGCGTGGCGATGAAGGAGCTCATTCTTGCGTTCATGAGATCCTGCAAGTAGTGGTTGAAGGGCAGGCTGACGTCGCGCAAGTGGAGGAAGGTATCCATCGGAACCAGTGCAATGCGGGAAGGGCGCAAGGCGATGGCATCGTAGCGGCGGCGCTCCCGCTTGAGCAGCGAGCCCTCTCCGCACCACTGCATTTCATCGACACAGCCGAGCGTGGTTTCACGGCCGTCGGAGCCCATCACGGACATCTGCACCAGGCCCCTGATCACGCCCATCCAGTGAATCGAATGATCGCCGGCACGCACGATGAAGCCGCCTGCCGGCACCAGCTTTTCCGAGGAGGAGCGTTGTACGAGTTGCTGCTGCTTTTCTTCCAGGGTGATGTACCACGGGGTTTGCTCCAGCACCCGGCTCAGAGGGGGATCATCATGCATGTGGCTCGGTCTTAAGGGGGCGGGGGGGCTGGAGGGCGCTGGCCTAAACCTTCGCCCGCGCCTGCGCCAGTCTGGCTTCCAGTTCGCGCACTAGGGCGCGGGCCTCGTCGCCTTCAGGTATCGGCCGGCCACTGTCGCGCCATTCGACCGCGTTTTTGAAGCCTTCCATCTGGGCCTGGCGCCGGAACCACATGCCTTCGGGGTTGTGCCGGGTGATGCCGTCAAACACCGTGGCAAACATCTGGCTTTGCTCCAGGCCCATCGACAGCCACACCTGGTTGACCACCAGTTTGTGCATGGCAAGGTGCGATTTGGGCACGCCGGCGATACGGCGCGCCAGCGCCTGGGTGGCGCCGTCAAGCTCGGCGGCGGGCACGGACAGGTTGGCCAGCCCCCATTCGGCCGCCTTGGCGCCGTCGATGGTGTCGCCGGTGAACATCAGCTGTTTGGCCCGGATGGCGCCGATGCGGTAGGTCCACATGGCGGTGGTGGGGCAACCCCAGACGCGGGTGGGCATGTAGCCGATGCGGGCGTCGTCGGCCATCACCAGCAGGTCGCAGCACAGCGCGATATCGCTGCCGCCGGCCACCGCGTACCCGTGGACCTTGGCAATCGTCGGCTTGGAGCAGCGCCAGAGGGACATGAACTCGTCGGTGTTGCGCTTCATCAGCGCATAGTCCACCATCGGGTCCCAGGGGGTCTTCTCCTGTCGGCACGGGTGGTCGTCCACGATGTTGCCCGGGTCCTGCCCTTCTGCGTATTCGTTCAGGTCGTAACCGGCGCAGAAGGCGCGGCCTTCGCCCTCCACGATGATGACGTGCACTTCGTCGTCGGCCTCAGCCCAGCGCACCGCCTGTTGAATGTCGGAGGGCATGGTGCTGCTGATGGCGTTGAGTTTGTCCGGGCGGTTCAGCCGCAGGCGGGCAATGCGGGGTTCCTGGTCGTCCTTGTGGATGGTCACACTGTCAAAAGCGGGCATGAGGGTCTCCTGAAGGTTGGGGCAGTGGCTGGCCCGCCTGCGCTGCGGCGGCCTGCTTTCACTATAGTCAGCGCGCGCAGCGCCGGTTGTCATTGCAATGACACCTCAGGCACGGGGTTTTCCCTTGCCGGCCTGGGCTGTCACGGCGAAGTGACGCCAGCTTGCCCGCGATACCGGGATCACAAGCCTGCATTCCGGTTTGCCGGTGGGCCTTCTTCGCGGGCTCGCCCTTCGGGCGTTGCCGCCATGTTAGGGTGAGGCCCTGATATTTAAATGCTGCAGCTTGCAGGTGCGGGCCGTCAGTGTGACCGATTCCCGAAAGGTGGCTGTATGGCGATAGGCTGGTTGACGGTTTTGCAGAGCGTGCCCTGGGCCGAGGTGGTGAGCAATGCACCCAAGGTCGCTGCCGGCGCGAAAAAGCTGTGGAACGCGGTGGGCAGGAAACCTTCCGCCAGCGCGCAGGTTTCCGACGCCACCGAGGCGGCGCTGTCGCCCGAGGTCCGGGCCATCACCGCCCTGACCGCGCATATCAGTGAGCTGGAAACGGCAACCAAAGAACTGCAGGAACAGATGCTCGCATCGTCGGAGCTGATCAAGGCGCTGGCCGAGCAGAACACGCAGCTGATTCTGCGCATCGAGACACAGCGCCGCCGCATGGCGTGGCTGGCTGCCGCGGTGGGGCTGGCCGGTCTGGCGGCGCTGGCCAGTCTGGGGCTGTTGCTGGTGCGCTGACGGGCCGCGGCGGGCTCAGAGCGGAATGATTTCGAAGCGGGCCTCACCCATGTCGCGGCCCAAGGGGCGAAATGCCGCGAGGATGGCGTCGGATTCGGCGTTTTCCCACAGCGCAATGACCTGCTCCTCGGCTTCGGACGCCTTCCCGTCCAGCGGCAAATCCTCGTTGATGGACTGCACCAGCATGTAGGTCTGCAGGGAAGGCAGCACCTGGTCGGGGCCGCCCAGGGAAAATTCAAGCGACATGCGAAAACGCAGTTCCGCCGCCCCGCGTTCGTCGGGGCTGAGGCTGGGGCAATCGACGAGCTTGACCTCGTAATGGCCGGGGCCGGAGGGCTTGTTCATGAGGGTTCTTTCTCTTGTTGGCTGCTGTCGGCATCGTCCAGCAAGCCCTGTTCGTCATCGCGCAGACCGGCGACGGGGGTCGCCTTGGCCAGCGCGACCCACACGCCGAAAGGCAGTTGCTGGCGGGCACGCCGCGGCGCGGCGCGGGCCACCACCAGCCGCTGGCCTTCGAGCTGCATCACGCCGCATTCCGGCGGGATTTCGTCGGCGGCGGCAATCGGCCGTCCCCTGGTGTCGCAACCCAGCACATACCAGCACTCGCCGCCCAAATCGAGATAGGCGCCGCGTTTTTCGGGCCGACGCAGGTCCCCCAGCAAATCGGAGCGTCGTACCTTGATCTCGTGGACGACGGGCTCGACGTAGGCTTCCACCGAGGTGTTGCGGATCGAAAACACGTCCGGCCGCACCAAACACCAGCGTGCAGCGCCGCCTTCGGCCAGTGGTGGCAACTGCGCGCGCAGGCTCAAGGCCCGCCAGGTGATGCGGCCGGCGCGCGCCATCTCGCAGGCCACGCGTTCGACCAGCGCCTCATGCGCCGACAGGGCCGCACGGTTGCGCACCAGCGTATCGGCCAGGCAGGCGACGCCGGTATCGGTCACGCGCAGGGTTTCGTGGCCTGACGGGCCGGCAACGCGCTGCAGCAGGCCGGCGGCCAGCAACTCGATTTCCAGCGGGTCCTGGCAGGGCCAGCCGGCGGAGCGGTAGATCTCGCGCAGGCGCCGCGCATGGGCGCGGCCCAGCACGGTGGGCGGGTGGGCAAGTGTCGCGGGGCGGGGTGCGGCGGGGAAGGCGTCGAGCATGAAAAAGGGTCGTCGAAAGGGGCGTGAAACAGGAGGGGCCCGGGGCGGGACAACAAGGCGGAAGAAGGAGCTTAAATCAACTGCGCCTATACGCCAAATTGGCCTCCGGCCCAATGGGAGAAAGAGCAAACAGCTATCAATACTGTAGCGTCACGGGGAGGCATGGCCACCGGGCCCGGCCTGCCGGAACGGGTTGCGCCGCTCCAGTTCTTCCATGTAACCGGCCATGCCTTCGCCCTCGCGTTCCAGGAAACGCTCCACCGCGTCGGCAAAGGCCGGGTGCGCCAGCCAGTGGGCGCTGGTGGTCTTGACCGGCAGCAGGGCGCGCGCCATCTTGTGTTCGCCCTGGGCACCACCCTCGAAGCGCTGGTAACCGTGGGTGATGCACCATTGCAGCGGCTGGTAATAACAGGCCTCGAAGTGCAGGCAGTCGACGCGCTCCAGCGCACCCCAGTAGCGGCCGTAGGCAACCTTGACCGGATTTGTATCGTCAAATTGGCCTGTAGCCCGCGGCGAACGCAGCGAAGGGCCGCCCCGAGCAAGTTCAGCCCCCTCGGAGGGCAGCGAGGACACGCCAGTGCCGAGCGTGGGGGCCATTCCACCTGCGCTGACAGCTATCAAACTTGTAGCGATCGGCGTGCCATCGCGCTCCGCCACAAACAGCAGCCAGTTCTCCGGCATGGTGGCCTGCATGCGCTGGAAGAAGTCGCGGCTCAGGTAGGGCGCATTGCCGTGTTCGTAGTAGGTGCGCTCGTAGCAGCGGTAAAAGAAGTTCCAGTCAGCAGCGCTGATGTTTTTGCCGAGTGACCAGCGAAAGCGCACGCCGGCCTCCTGCACCTTGCGCCGCTCCTGGCGGATTTTCTTGCGTTTTTCCTGGCTCAGCGACATCAGGAAGTCGTCGAAGTCGCGGAACGGTCGGCCCTCTCCTTCTTCACCAGCCGGGGCCGCGGAACCGGCTTTGCCGGGCCGCAGGCGCAGCGCCCCCTCGGGGGGCAGCGAGGACACGTCAGTGCCGAGCGTGGGGGCGTTATTGTTACCAGCCAGGGCCGCGGAACCGGCTTTGCCGGGCCGCAGGCGCAGCGCCCCCTCGGGGGGCAGCGCAGTACGCGAAGCGACAAGCGTGGGGGCTGTATTGGTCCAGTGGAATTGCACGTTGTGCCGCAGCATCAGCCCGGCTTCCTCGCAGGCGGCTACGTCCTCGTCCGTGACAAACAGCAGGTGCAGTGAGGACAGTTCTTCTTCCCCGCACCAGGCCACCAGCGCCTTGACCAGCCGCGTTCGGGTAGCGGCATCGCGCGCCAGCAGTCGCGGGCCGGGCACCGGCGTGAAGGGCGGGGCCACCAGGGCCTTGGGGTAGTAGGGCAGGCCGTGCTGGTGGTAGGCATTGGCCCAGGCGTGGTCGAACACGTACTCGCCGTAGGAATGGTCTTTCAGGTACAGCGCGCAGGCGCCGACCAGCTGCGCACCCAGCGACAGCGTGACAAAACGCGCGGTCCAGCCGGTTTGCGGGGTGGCACTGCCGCTTTCCAGCATGGCCGCGAGGTACTCATGGCGCATGAAGGGATTCAGGCTGGCGTCACCCGGCTGCGCCACGAGCAGGGCGTTCCAGTCGGCGGCCGGCACCTGCAGCGGCGAATCCAGCACGCGGATGACATAATCGTTTTCAGTCACAGTACCAACCGTTTTTTCTTTTTTCATGACTCTCAACATCTGCGTTGCCCAATTGAACTACTGCGTTGGCGACATGCCGGGCAACGCAAAAAAAATCATTGATGCGGCACGCGCTGCCTATGCCGACGGTGTGCGCCTCATGCTGACACCTGAGATGGCGATCTGCGGCTACGCCGCCGAAGACCTGTTTCTGCGCCGCTCTTTCATCGCAACCTGTGATGATGCCGTGAATCTGGTGGCCCGGGAGCTGGCCGGGTTAAAGGGCCTGACGGTGGTGGTGGGCACGCCCACCCACGGGGACAGTGGCCGCGGCCTGCGCACCCGCAGCGTCGAGGTGCAGCAGCGCCACAACGCGGCCCGGGTGCTGCGTGAGGGCGCCGTGATTGCCACCTACGCCAAGCGCGAGCTGCCCAACTACCAGGTGTTTGATGAGCGCCGCTATTTCACGCCGGGCCAGGGCGTCTGCGTGTTCGAGGCCGGCGAGGGCGCCGACGCGGTCCGCATCGGCCTGCTGATCTGCGAGGACGCCTGGTTCGAGGAACCCGCGCGGCTGGCCAAGGAGGCGGGCGCCGAATTGCTGGCCGTCATCAACGCTTCGCCTTTCCATGTGGGCAAGGGCGGCGAACGCGAACGCATGATGCGCGAGCGCGTGCTGGCTACCGGCCTGCCCATGGTGTACGCGCACCTGGTGGGCGGGCAGGACGAAATTGTTTTTGAAGGCCACTCCTTTGCCCTGCAGGCCGACGGCGCGCTGGCCGGCCGGGCCGACAGTTTCAAGGAAAATCTGTTTGTAGCCCAGGCACAGCGTGCGCAGTCAGCTATTGAATTGATAGCAAATGTGGTGCCCGAACGCAGCGCCGAAGCGGATCTGTGGGACGCGCTGGTACTGGGGGTGCGCGATTACCTCGGGAAAAACGGCTTCCCTGGCGCCATCCTGGGCCTGTCGGGCGGCATCGACTCGGCGCTGGTGCTGGCGATTGCGGTCGATGCACTGGGCGCCGACAAGGTGCGCACGGTGATGATGCCGTCGCCTTATACCGCCGACATCTCATTGATAGACGCACGCGAGATGGCGGCTCGTTTGAAGGTGCGTTACGACGAGATTTCCATCGTTCCCGAGTTCGAGGCCTTCAAGGCCTCATTGGCGGGTGAATTCAAGGGCCTGCCGGAAGACACCACCGAGGAGAACATCCAGGCGCGCATCCGCGGCGTGTTCCTGATGGCGCTGTCCAACAAGTTCGGCGCCATTGTGCTGACGACCGGCAACAAGAGCGAAATGGCGACCGGCTACTGCACCTTGTACGGCGACATGGCGGGCGGCTTTGCCGTCATCAAGGACCTCTTGAAAACCACGGTGTTCCGGCTGGCGCAGTGGCGCAACGAGAACGACCCCTACGGCACCGGCAGCAACCCGATCCCGGAGCGCATCATCACGCGCCCCCCCAGCGCCGAACTGCGCGCCGACCAGACCGACCAGGACAGCTTGCCGCCCTACGAGGTGCTCGACGCTATCCTGCAGCGCTACATGGAAAACGACGAGAGCATAGAGTCCATCGTGGCCGAAGGTTTTGACCGCGCCGTCGTCGAACGCGTGACCCGGCTGATCAAGATCAATGAGTACAAGCGCCGCCAGGCACCGATAGGCATCCGGGTTACCCACCGGAGCTTCGGCAAGGATTGGCGCTATCCTGTCACCAACAAATTTCATGCCTAGATATATGGCCCCCACGCTTGTTGCTTCGCGTACTGCGCTGCCCCCCGAGGGGGCCGCTGCGCCTGCGGGCCGGCGGAGCCGGACCCGCGGCCCCGGCTGATGAAGAGATGCCCGTCTATCAGGCTTCGACAATTTAAAACCAACGGAGATATTCAGTGAAACAAATTACCGCCGTTCTCAAACCCTTCAAGCTCGAAGAAGTCCGTGAAGCCCTGGCCGAATGCGGCGTCACCGGTCTGACTGTCACTGAAGTCAAGGGTTTCGGCCGCCAGAAAGGCCACACCGAGCTGTACCGTGGCGCCGAGTACGTGGTCGACTTCCTGCCCAAGGTCAAGGTCGAGGTGGTGGTGAAAACCGAGGATGTGGACCGCTGCGTGGACGCCATCGTGCGCGCTGCCCGCACCGGCAAGATCGGGGACGGCAAGATTTTCATCACCAGCGTCGAGCGTGTGGTGCGCATCCGTACCGGGGAAGAGGACGAAGCCGCGGTCTAGATATGCCCCCACGGTCGCTCACTTCGTGTAGCTTCCTGCCCCCCGAGGGGGCCGCTGCGCCTGCGGGCCGGCGGAGCCGGACCCGCGGCCCCTGCTTGTAAAGACGTAGAGGTAGCCCCCCAGAGGCTGGTCTAGATCTGGTCCAGGCGCAGCCCTTCGGTCGCCATGCCTGCGACCTGCACCAGTTGCTCCAGCAGGGCCGCCGGTTCGACGGCGACATGAATCAGGTCCATCTGCCAGTCGTTCATGAAGCCGCTGCTGACCGAGGTGGCCAGAAAAGCCAGCAGGTGGTCGTAATAACCGTTCAGGTTGAGCAGGCCGACCGGCTTGGCGTGGTAGCCCAGCTGGCGCCAGGTCCAGACTTCAAAAAACTCTTCCAGCGTGCCTATGCCGCCGGGCAGCGACAGGAAGGCGTCGGCGTATTCGGCCATGATGCGTTTGCGCTCGTGCATGGTGTCCACGACGTGCAGTTCGGTGCAGCCGGTGTGGGCCCATTCCTTCTCCACCAGCGCCTTCGGGATCACACCGATCACGCGGCCGCCCGCGGCCAGGGTGGCGTCGGCGACAACACCCATCAGCCCATTGCGCCCGCCGCCATACACCAGCTGGCCACCATGCTCGCCAATCCATTGGCCGACCTGGCGTGCGGTTTCTGAAAATCCGGGGTCTGCGCCCGGGCGCGAGCCGCAATAAACGCAGACGGAAAAAGCGGGTGTCATGCGAGAAACCTCTGGAACAGCGCCATCACCCAGATGCCCGCGCACAGCAGCAGGCTCAGCAGCACGGCGGCACTGCCCATGTCTTTGGCGCGTTTGGACAGGTCGTGCCACTCCGGGCCGATACGGTCGATCGCGGTTTCTATGCCGGTGTTGAGCAGCTCGATGATCATCACCAGGATGACCGAGCCGGCCAGCAAGGCAGTTTCAACCCAGCTGCGGCCCAGCCAGACGGCGGCCGGCAGCAGCACCAGCGAAGCGATGGCTTCCTGGCGAAAGGCTGTTTCCTGCCATCCGGCCCGCAGGCCCGCCACCGAATAGCCGAAGGCGTGCCAGACGCGGTTCAGGCCTTTGCGGTCTTTCTGGGGATTGGCGGGCTGGGGGGACGCCGGGGAGTCCTGAAGCGGGAGGGGAGATGCGGTGGCAGCGGGTTCAGGCATGGGCCGATTGTCGCGCAGCTCTGTGACGGTGGGATGCGGCTCTGGCATGGCAAAGGCAACGCGAGGCGTCAGGCAGCCTGGGCTGGCGCGCCGGCGGGAAGGCTGGAGACCAGACGGGTGCCGGCCAGCGCATCGTGCCAGAACTGCCGGTCCGGGTGAAAGCGCGACAGGATCGCCCAGATGGCGATCCATCCGCCGGCCAGCACGAGCGCCTGCCGCACGTCCAGCCCGAGCAGCCAGCTCACGGCCAGCGGTGGCAAAAACCAGAGCCAGCTCAGGGTGTAGCGCACAAAGGCCCGTTTCTGGCTCACGGCCTGCCCTTGCAGGTCGGTCAGGCGGATGTTCCAGGTCTTCATGGCCAGGGTCTGGCCTTTGGCCCAGAACCAGACAAAGTAAATGCCGAACACGACAAACAGAAAGGCCTGCTGGGCATTGCGGTTCTCCATGGCGTTGCGCGTCTGGCTCAGGGTGCTGAACAGGTAATCGGCAATAAACACCACGCCGAACATCAGCATGCCCTCATACAACCAGCAGGCCATGCGCCGGCGCAGGGAAGGGGTGGGGAGGCGGTTGGCGGATGAGTCTGTCAATTTGATCGCGTTCAGGTCAGGTCGGTGAAATACGGCCGGGCCGGCGCGGCCAAAGCCGCCGGTTGATTGTGCCGGGCCATCGCAGCGGCCGTGCCCTGGCCGTCTACGGTTTGGCCGGTGACATGCCGCCGGGCGCGGCGGCCGGCACGGTGGCCGACAGGAGGTCCGGTTGCCCGGCAACGGGTGGCGTCGCCGTGATTTTAGTCGCTGGTTTGCCCTTTGGCTTGTCGGCGCGCGAAGGCACCGTCGCCAGTTTCTGGGCCGCCACTGGTTTGGCCGCCGGCGCCGCGCCCGCCGGCTTGGGAGGCGCCTTGGCGGCCAGCTTGCGCTTTTCTTCTTCGCTGAGCGCCTGGTAAGCCTGCCACTTGGCCTGTTTTTCTTCAGCCGTGAGTTCTTTGGACAGCTCTTTGGTTTTTGCGAAATTCAGCCGCGCCTGGGCGCGCTGCTGCGGGCTGAGCGCCACCCATTCCTTCATGCGCCCCTGCATCTTGACCTGTTCTTCAGTGGAAAGCGCCGGATAACTCTTGGTCATTTGCAGCCATTTGCGCTTGTGGGTCTGGCTCAGCTTGTTCCAGGTGGGCGCCAGCGGCTGGAGGATCTCGCGTTCCACCGCACTCAGCTCGGTCCAGAGCGGGCTCGAAAAAGTGGCCTGGGCAACCACGGTTTTGGCGGGTAGCGCTGGCGCTGCGACGGGCGCGGGCGTCTGGGCGTTGGCGCCCGTCGCCAAGGCACCGAGGACCAGGCAGGTCAGCCCGGCCCATGCCGGCAACATCCGGGACTGCCGGGCATGAATCAGGGTGTCACCTGCGGCTTGCAGGCGCGCAGGATGGCGGGACAGGCTCAGAGGCATCGATGTAAACGTCTTTCTGTGCAAGGGCCCCCGCGGCCCCTAGCGGCTGACCTTGAGAAACTGCACAAATCCGGGGTCGGAAAAGGCGTCGGGCGGCAGGTCGTCGGTCAGCAAGGCGGAGTCCACCTCGGCCAGTTCCTGGACGAAGTTGTCGGTTTGCAGGGAGTTGATCGCGAGCAGTCCGACAACCAGGGCGATCAGGGGCAGGACTGATCCGATCCGGTACCACAGGCCGAATCTCTCGCCAGAACCCCAGCTCAGCACCGAACCAGTGCCGCTGGCGGCGGTCACGGCGGCGGTCTGCACCCTGGCCACCTTGCGGGCGGCCACGGCCTGCGCACGGGCGGCGCGCAGCCGCTCGGAAATGTCGTACGGCAGGTCCGCAGCGCCTGCGGAGAGGTAGGACGCGGTTTTCAGGCCATAACGGTCCTGCAGGATGTCGGTGCGTTTTTGCAGTGAGTGGTTCATAGTTTTATTCCCTTGGCGGCCAAAGCCTTGCTGAGTGCGTGGACGGCCCTCGAGCAATGCGTTTTCACACTGCCCTCGGAGCAACCCATGGCGGCAGCTGTTTCAGCAACATCCATTTCCTCCCAGTAACGCATCAGAAAGGCTTCTCGTTGACGACCTGGCAGTTCCTTGATCTCTACCTCGATTTGCTGCAAGATTTGCGCCCGTTCGGTCGCATCCTGGGCGCTTTCCGTACCCTCAGAGTTGGTTGAAGCCTCTAAAGTTTCAAGCAGGTCGAAATCGCCGTCATCCCCCGCGGACTCAAAGTCGCTCATGTTCGAAAACAGGGCGTTGCGCGTCTTGCGGCGCCGGAACCAGTCCAGCGTGGTGTTGGACAGGATGCGCTGGAACAGCATGGGCAGCTCGGCCGCAGGCTTGTCGCCGTAGTGCTGGGCCAGCTTCATCATGCTGTCCTGAACGATGTCGAGCGCCGCCTCGTCGTCGCGGACATGGTAGACGCTGCGCTTGAAGGCGCGCTTTTCAACGTTTTTCAGGAAATCGGAGAGTTCTTGTTCAGTTGCCAAGGGAATGCGTCCCGATTTGTCCCAGCGCCGTCGTTGTTGTGTTTTCGGGCGAGTTGAAGCGTCCGAAGCTGCAAAATTATCGCATCAAGCAAGGGCCGGCCGGAATTTTTTCCATTCTCTGCCGGGCGCGCACCGCCGGATGCGATAATACGAGTTGCAATTCAAACAGCAAACGGGTCATGACCCGGCGGGATATGTTTCCGCCCATGGTTTTGGCCTCAAGTCTCGACGCTACTCCACAAGAGTGGGCGAAGAGGCACCCAAGGTATTTCGTTAGAGAAATTCACAAAGGTTCATCATGGAAATCACAAAAGCCGAACTCGCTTCGGCATCAGCGGCAGCTTCTGCCTCTTCAACTCCGCAAGAACTCCGCGGCGCGGAAATCCTCATCAAGGCCCTGCAGGCTGAAGGTGTCAAGCATGTCTGGGGTTATCCCGGCGGCGCCGTCCTGCACATCTACGACGCTTTCTACAAGCAGGACACGATCCAGCACGTGCTGGTTCGCCACGAGCAGGCGGCTGTCCATGCGGCTGACGGGTATGCCCGCGCCACCGGCGAAGTGGGTGTGGCGCTGGTCACTTCGGGCCCCGGCGTGACCAATGCCGTCACCGGCATCGCCACGGCGTACATGGACAGCATCCCGATGGTGATCATCACCGGCCAGGTGCCCACGCACGCCATCGGCCTGGATGCCTTTCAGGAGTGCGACACCGTCGGCATCACGCG
Source organism: Polaromonas sp. (assembly GCF_029945685.1). Taxonomy (GTDB): domain Bacteria; phylum Pseudomonadota; class Gammaproteobacteria; order Burkholderiales; family Burkholderiaceae_C; genus Polaromonas. Next base: position 199,609 of record NZ_JAQSDA010000025.1, read on the forward strand.
CCCCATCGTCAAGCACAACTTCCTGGTCAAGGACGTGCGGCAGATGGCCGACACGCTGAAAAAGGCCTTCCACATTGCGCGCAGCGGCCGGCCCGGTCCGGTGGTGGTGGATATCCCCAAGGACGTCTCGTTCAACAAGACGCCTTACAGCGGTTACCCGCAAACCGTCGAAATGCGTTCCTACAACCCGGTGCGCAAGGGCCACGGCGGCCAGATTCGCAAGGCGCTGCAGTTGCTGATGACGGCCAAGCGCCCCTACATCTACACCGGTGGCGGCGTGTTGCTGAGCAATGCCTCGCAGGAGCTGCGCACACTGGTGGACATGCTCGGTTACCCCTGCACCAACACCCTGATGGGCCTGGGCGCCTACCCGGCCAGCGACAAAAAATTTCTCGGCATGCTGGGCATGCATGGCACCATCGAAGCCAACAACGCGATGCAGCATTGCGACGTGCTGCTGGCCGTCGGCGCGCGTTTTGACGATCGCGTGATCGGCAACCCGAAACATTTCGCGCAGAACGAACGCAAGATCATCCACATCGACATCGACCCGTCGAGCATTTCCAAACGCGTCAGGGTGGACATCCCCATCGTGGGCGACGTCAAGGACGTGCTGACCGAGTTGATCGCGATGATCAAGGAGTCCGGCCTCAAACCCGACGGCAATGCGCTGGGCGGCTGGTGGGAAACCATCGAGGGCTGGCGCAAGCGCGACTGCATGAAATACAGCCTGGGCAAGGGCGATGTGATCAAGCCGCAGTACGTGGTTGAGACTTTGTGGAACATGACCAAGGACGCCGACACCTACATCACGTCCGACGTGGGCCAGCACCAGATGTGGGCGGCGCAGTACTACAAGTTCGACGAGCCGCGCCGCTGGATCAATTCCGGCGGCCTGGGTACCATGGGCGTGGGCATTCCCTACGCCATGGGTATCAAGCTGGCCAGGCCGGACAGCGAGGTGTATTGCATCACCGGTGAAGGCTCGGTGCAGATGTGCATCCAGGAGCTGTCCACCTGCCTGCAGTACAACACGCCGATCAAGATCGTCTCGCTGAACAACCGCTACCTGGGCATGGTGCGCCAGTGGCAGGAAGTGGAGTACGCGGGCCGCTACAGCAGCAGCTACATGGACGCTTTGCCCAATTTCGTCAAGCTGGCTGAGGCCTATGGCCACGTCGGCATGCTGATCGAAAAACCGCAAGACGTCGAACCGGCACTGCGCGAGGCGCGCAAGCTCAAGGACCGCACCGTGTTCATGGACTTCCGCACCGACCCCACCGAGAACGTGTTCCCGATGGTGCAGGCCGGCAAGGGCATCACCGAAATGCTGCTCGGGTCCGAAGACCTGTAAGCCGCGCACCCATTTTTTAACCGTCACCTGACGAATCTATTGTCTGCCGAGCCCGCGCATTACCGTGCGCGGGGGAGGGCAGCGAAAAGAGGAATCTTTCTATGAAACACATCATTGCAGTTTTGCTGGAAAACGAGCCGGGCGCTCTTTCCCGTGTGGTCGGCCTGTTTTCGGCGCGCGGCTACAACATCGAAAGCCTGACGGTGGCACCGACCGAAGACGCCAGCCTGTCGCGCATGACCATCCAGACCACGGGCTCCGACGACGTGATCGAGCAGATCACCAAACACCTGAACCGACTCATCGAGGTCGTCAAGGTGGTGGACCTGACGGAAGGCTCCTACACCGAGCGCGAACTGATGATGGTCAAGGTCCGCGCCGTCGGCAAGGAGCGCGAGGAAATGAAGCGCATGGCTGATATATTCCGCGGGCGGATCATCGATGTGACCGAGAAAAGTTACACGATCGAGCTGACCGGCGACCAGTCCAAGAACGACGCCTTCCTGGAAGCGATTGACCGCAGCGCAATTCTGGAAACCGTGCGTACCGGCTCGAGTGGTATAGGGCGCGGTGAGAGAATTCTGAGAGTCTGATTTTCAGTGGTCCGTGCGCGCGTTTCGACAGGCTCAACGCGAACGGATTTTGACAGAGGCGATATGCGTTGATCGTTCGCCCTGAGCCTGTCGATGGGCATTTTCGCCAGAACCTGCAGACAATTTCTTCGGAGAGAAAAATGAAAGTTTATTACGACAAAGACTGCGACCTGAGCCTGATCAAGGGCAAAACCGTCGCCATCATTGGTTACGGCAGCCAGGGCCACGCCCACGCGCAGAACCTGAACGACAGCGGCGTCAAGGTCGTGGTCGGCCTGCGCAAGGGCGGTGCATCCTGGCCCAAGGTCGAAAAAGCCGGCCTCAAGGTCGCTGAAGTGGCTGATGCCGTCAAGGCGGCCGATGTCGTGATGATCCTTTTGCCTGACGAGCAAATCGGCGCTGTCTACAAGAACGACGTGGCTCCCAACATCAAGCAGGGCGCCTCGCTGGTGTTTGCCCACGGCTTCAACGTGCATTACGGTGCCGTGATCCCGCGCGCCGACCTCGATGTCTGGATGGTCGCGCCCAAGGCTCCCGGCCACACCGTGCGCAACACCTACACCCAGGGTGGCGGCGTGCCCCACCTGGTCGCCGTGCATCAGGACAAGAGCGGCAAGGCCCGTGACCTGGCCCTGAGCTACGCCATGGCCAACGGCGGCGGCAAGGCCGGCATCATCGAAACCAATTTCCGCGAAGAAACCGAGACCGACCTGTTCGGCGAGCAGGCCGTGTTGTGCGGCGGCACCGTCGAGCTGATCAAGGCTGGTTTCGAGACGCTGGTGGAAGCCGGCTACGCGCCGGAAATGGCCTACTTCGAGTGCCTGCACGAGCTCAAGCTGATCGTCGACCTGATTTATGAAGGCGGCATCGCCAACATGAATTACTCGATCTCCAACAACGCCGAATACGGTGAATACGTGACCGGCCCGAACATCGTGACCTCGGCCACGAAAGAAGCCATGCGCAAGTGCCTGAAGGACATCCAGACCGGCGAATACGCCAAGAGCTTCCTGCTGGAAAACCAGGCCGGTGCGCCAACCCTGTTGAGCCGCCGACGCCTCAATTCCGAGCACCAGATCGAAATCGTGGGCGAAAAACTGCGCGCCATGATGCCTTGGATCGCGAAAAACAAGCTGGTTGACCAGACCCGCAACTGACGGAGCTACCGGGCATCTTCAGGCCCGGCCAGGTTCAGCTTCAAGCCGCGCAGGCCACCTGCGCGGCTTTTTTTATTGTTGCGCCCGACCGTTTGGTATCCTCTGGGCATGACTGAATCACTCTCTGCACCGTACCCCGGGCGCACCTCTTTTTCCGAAACGTGGAGCACCTTCCATGCATGACGGCCACGACCCTGAAATCGAGGCCGAGGAAGCTGTTCCGCGCAAACGGCGCAAGGGCATTTACATCCTGCCCAATCTTTTCACGCTCGCCGGGCTGTTCGGCGGGTTTTACGCCATCGTGATGGCCATGAACGGCCGCTTCGACCAAGCGGCGATCGGGGTATTTGCCGCCATGGTGCTCGACAGCCTGGACGGTCGCGTGGCACGCATGACCAACACCCAGAGTGCTTTTGGTGAGCAGATGGATTCACTGGCGGACATGGTCTCGTTCGGTGCGGCGCCGGCACTGATTGCCTATGTGTGGGCGCTGACGAGCCTTGGCCGCTGGGGCTGGATCGCCGCTTTTGTCTACTGCGCCTGCGCAGCACTGCGGCTGGCCCGGTTCAATGTCAACACGGCGGTCGTCGACAAACGTTTCTTTCAGGGCCTGCCCTCACCGGCGGCGGCGGCGCTGGTCGCTGGCTTCATCTGGTTGATGACCGAGGCCGGCGTGCGCGGCGAGGAAGTTCGCTGGCTCATGTTTGCACTGACCCTGTACTCGGGTCTGACCATGGTGACCAACGTGCCGTTTTACAGTTTCAAGGACGTCAGCCTCAAGCGCAGCGTTCCGTTTGCCGTCATCGTTCTGATTGCCCTGGGCATTGCCGTCATCAACATCGACCCGCCCACCGTCATGTTTGGCCTGTTTGTCATTTACGGCCTGTCCGGCTACGTGCTGTATGGCTGGCGCAAGGCCAAGGGTCAGCAGACCAGCGTGATCTCGACCTCGACCGACGAGCCGGATGAACGCGGCCTGCACAAATAGGCGCCGTCCGATTTCCTCCGGCCAGACCCCGGCCATAATTTGTGGTACATTGAATTCCATGAAACGAATTTCGCTTGCACTATCGCTACTGGACCGACACGGGCTCAGGCGATAGCGCACGCGCGCGATTCCAAACGGCCCGTATGCAAACGCAGCGGGCCGTTTTGTTTTGGGCTGCGTTTTTTGATTACCAGACCGACCTCTCAGGAGAACAAGCATGGCAGATAAATTGATCATTTTCGACACCACATTGCGTGATGGTGAGCAGTCGCCCGGTGCGTCGATGACGCGTGATGAGAAGCTGCGCATTGCCCGCCAGCTCGAACGCCTGCGGGTCGATGTGATCGAGGCCGGCTTTGCCGCCAGCTCCAATGGCGACTTCGAGGCGGTGCAGGCGATTGCCAATGCCATCAAGGACTCCACCATCTGTTCGCTCTCGCGCGCCAACGACCGGGACATTTCCCGCGCGGCAGAGGCGCTCAAGGGCGCCAACAGCGCCCGCATCCACACCTTCATTGCGACCAGTGCCCTGCACATGGAAAAGAAGCTGCGCATGAGCCCGGAGCAGGTGCTGGAGCAGGCCAAACTTTCGGTACGTTTTGCACGCAACCTGGTGGCCGATGTCGAGTTCAGCCCGGAAGACGGCTACCGCAGCGATGTCGACTTCCTGTGCCGCGTCATTGAGGCCGTGATTGCCGAAGGTGCGACCACGATCAACGTGCCCGACACGGTCGGCTACGCCGTCCCCGAGCTGTACGGCAACTTCATCAAGACGCTGCGCGAGCGCGTCCCCAACAGTGACAAGGCCGTCTGGTCGGTGCATTGCCACAATGACCTCGGCATGGCGGTGGCCAATTCTCTGGCGGGTGTGAAGATTGGCGGTGCCCGCCAGGTCGAGTGCACGATCAACGGCCTGGGCGAGCGCGCCGGCAACTGCTCGCTCGAAGAAATTGTCATGGCCGTGCGCACGCGCAAGGACTATTTCAACCTGGAGATGAACATCGATCCGGTGCATATCGTGGCGGCCAGCCGCATGGTCAGCCAGACCACCGGGTTTGTGGTGCAGCCCAACAAGGCTGTGGTCGGGGCCAACGCCTTTGCCCACGCCTCCGGCATCCATCAGGACGGCATGCTGAAGGCGCGCGAGACCTACGAGATCATGCGTGCCGAAGACGTGGGCTGGAGCTCCAACAAGATGGTGCTGGGCAAACTCAGCGGGCGCAATGCCTTCAAGCAGCGCCTGCAGGACCTGGGCATCCAGATGGACAGTGAGGCCGACACCAACGCTGCGTTTGCCCGGTTCAAGGAACTGGCCGACGGCAAGAGCGAGATTTTCGACGAGGACATCCTGGCGCTGGTCAGCGACGAAAGCGTGACCCACGAGAAGGAGCAATACGGCTTTGTTTCGCTGTCCCAACACAGCGAAACCGGCGAGCGGCCACAGGCGACGGTGGTTTTCACCGTTGACGGCAGGGAAGTCCGCGGCGAGTCGGATGGCAATGGCCCGGTGGATGCCTCCCTCAAAGCCATTGAAACCCATGTCAAAAGCGGTGCAGAGATGGTGCTTTACTCCGTGAACGCGATCAGCGGATCGACGGAGAGCCAGGGGGAAGTCACGGTGCGTCTGCAAAACAGCGGGCGTGTGGTCAATGGTGTCGGCGCTGATCCCGACATCGTGGTCGCGTCTGCCAAGGCCTATCTGAGTGCCTTGAGCAAATTACAAAGTAAAGCTGACCGGGTTGCAGCCCAGGGTTGATTCGAAAAGTTTTAAAAAACCTTTTATATTCAACAGTTTAGTAAAAATTTGTGGTTTTTTTCACGCCTGAAAACCACTTGGAGCCTGTCTTCACTGTTGCGTTTAGGAAAGTCACGCAAGCTTTTGATATTGCGTGACTTTTTCTATTTGTATACACTGCGGTTTCGTATTAATCGCATCTGGAGACGAATCAATGTCCATCACGCTGAATTCGATTTTCAAACAGACCTTACAGGTCGTTGGAATTCTTACCTTTTCGGCCGCCTTGATTTCGCCTGCTGCGGACGCCGCCACCGCGAAGCGCCAGATCGTTAAAAAGTCACACGCCGCAAAGACGGTGTCGAAAACGGTGATTTCCAGCCGGAAAAGCGCCCGCTTCGTTTCCAAATCCCCGCGGAGGTCCGTGGTGATCGTGGCCTCGCCGCCCCGGTTGTCATACGGCCAGCTCGCGGGCCTGCACAGTGCACAGGACCCTCTTGACCTGAAATCCAGCGTGGCCCTGGTGATCGATCAGGATACCCGGGAAGTGCTGTTCAGCAAAAACGACCATGCAGTGCTTCCCATCGCTTCGCTGACCAAGTTGATGACGGGCGTGATCATCAGCGGCGCGCATCTGCCGATGGACGAAACCGTCACCATCACCCAGGACGACGTCGACACCGAAAAGGGCAGCAGCTCCCGCCTGCGCGTGGGCGCCAGCCTGACACGCGGCGAACTGCTGCATCTGGCGCTGATGTCCAGCGAGAACCGTGCCGCGCACGCGCTTGGCCGCACTTACCCGGGCGGCTTGTCCACCTTCGTGGGCCTGATGAACGCGAAAGCCAGAATGCTGGGCATGAAGGACACCCGTTATGTGGAACCGACCGGGTTGTCCAGCCAGAACCAGTCCAGCGCCCAGGACCTGGCGACGCTGGTCAACGCTGCCCATGCCGACCCGGTTCTGCGCGAGTTGTCCACCTCGACCGGCTACCAGGTTGCCGTCGGGCGCCAGACTCTGCAGTACAACAACACCAACCGCCTCGTGAAAAATCCCGAGTGGGAAATTGGCCTGCAAAAAACCGGCTACATCTCAGAAGCCGGCCAATGCCTCGTCATGCAAACCAAAATCGCAGGGCGCAAGCTGATCATGGTTTTTCTTGATTCGGCCGGCAAATTGAGCCGCCTTGGCGACGCAGAGCGCGTCCGTCGCTGGGTCGAATCGCAACCTGTCGGTGCACCCAAAATCAGCGCCACTGCCCAGCCTAATAACGGCTGAGTTGCGTTTTTTCCGCTGGCCGGACAACCGGTCGGTCCGCTAGGAATGCTACTAAAAGTGTAGCTGCCAGCGCACAGCGGACAAGGGCCAGGGCCAGGGCCCGTTTTTACTTGAAGTTGTTGGGTTTGTAGCCCAGCGCCGCCGAGATCTCGCTGGCGGTGGACTGCAGTTTGGGCAGCCAGTTTTCATCCAGCCGGTCGGCCGGTGCAGAAATCGACAGTCCCGCCACCAGCTTGCTCTGGTCGTCGTAAATGCCGGCAGCCATGCAGCGCACCCCCAGCTCCAGTTCCTCGTTGTCGCGGGCAATGCCGTACTGGCGTGCCTTGGAGAGCTCGCGCTCCAGAACCGCCAGCTGGGTGATGCTGTTTTTGGTCTGACCGGGCAAGCCGGTGCGGGTGGCATACGTGCGCAGCCGCTGGGGGTCGTCAAACGCCAGAAACAATTTGCCGACCGACGTCAGGTGCAGCGGCGCGCGCCCGCCGATGGCGCGCACCACCTGCATGCCCGAGCGTTCGCTGTAGGCGCGTTCGACGTAAATGATTTCATCGCCCTGGCGCATGCTCAGGTTGACCGGTTGCTGGATCAGCCGATGCAGTTCGCGCATGGGCGTGAGCGCTGCGTCGCGCACGCTCAGGCGTGCCTTCACCAGGTTGCCCAGTTCCAGCAGGCGCATGCCAAGCCGATAACTACCGGCCACAGGCCGGTCTACAAACCGGCCTGTGGCCAGGTCGTTCAGGATGCGGTGCGCTGTCGACGGGTGCAGGCCGGATTTCTCGCTGATTTCCTTGAGCGAGACGGCTTCCTCGCGGCCCGCCAGAATCTCCAGCAGGGTGAACATGCGTTCAATGACCTGAACAGTGGGTTTGGCAGGTGAGGCGAGGGAATCTTGCTTTTTCATGGGGGCGACCTTCACCAGATTTTAGCTGGTGAAATCACCACCCCGTTGCCGGCCGCCGCGTTGCCTTGACCTGCCTCATGGGCGGGTACTCAGATTGCGCTGGCTGGCGCTTGGGTTGCGGAGTTCACCCATTGCCCGTCGACCAGGATCTGGTTCGGCAGAAAACGGGCCTTGTAACTCATCTTCGGGCTTTCGGCGATCCAGTAGCCAAGGTACACGTGGGGCAAGCCCAGTTGCCGGGCCTGCTCGATCTGCCAGAGCACGCTGTAGGTGCCATAACTGGTGTGCACGTCGGGCTCGTAAAACGTATACACCGCCGACACACCGTCTTCCAGCACGTCGAGGATGGACACCATTTTCAGCGCCCCGGCTTCGCCATTGGGCAGGGTGTCGCGAAACTCCACCAGGCGCGAGTTGACGCGGCTTTGCAGCAGAAACTGCGTGTACTGGTCGATGCTGTCATGGTCCATGCCGCCGCCGGCGTGGCGGCCGTTCTGGTAGCGCAGGTAGAGCTGGTAGTGCTCGGGCATGAAGCACAGCTTGAGCACACGAACCTGCAGCGCCTGGTGCTGCTTGCGGGCGCGGCGCTGGCTGCGGTCCGGCTGGAAAGTCGCCACCGGCACGCGCAGGGGCACGCAGGCCTGGCAGCCGTCGCAATAAGGACGGTAGGTGAACATGCCGCTGCGGCGAAAGCCTTTGGTCACCAGCTCCGAGTAGGCGGCGTTGTGAATCAGGTGGCTGGGGGTGGCGACCTGCGAGCGGGCCTGCCTGCCCGGCAGGTAGCTGCAGGGGTAGGGCGCTGTTGCGTAAAACTGCAGCGTCTGGAGGGGCAGGTCTTTGAGGTGCGTCACGTCGTCCGGTCGTTCTGTGGGCTCGCCGTCAATAGCTGCTGCCAGTATAGGACGTCGAACTCCCAGCGGGGTGACGCATGGGCCGCGAGGGTGGCCACCTGCCGGGCAAATTCCGCGCGGGGAATTTCTGCAGCGCCTAGCGAGGCCAGGTGCCGCGTGTTCTGCTGACAGTCAATCATGGGCAGGCCTCTGGCCCGGCAGAAAGCCACCAGCGCCGCCAGGGCCATCTTGGACGCATCGGTCTGGTGGGCAAACATCGACTCGCCAAACACCATGGCACCCAGGTTGACGCAATACAGCCCGCCGACGAGCCGGCCGTGGACCCAGGTTTCCACGCTGTGGGCGTAGCCGGCCCGGTGCAGGGCGGTGTAGGCCTTGACCATGTCCGGCACGATCCAGGTGCCCGGCTGGCCGTCGCGTGGCGTACTGGCGCAGGCGTGGATCACTTCCGGAAAAGCCGTGTCAAAACGGATCTCATGACCGGCTGCACCGATAAAACGCAGCAGGGTTTTGCGCAACGAGCGGTGCAGTCTGAAATTGTCGGTGCGCAACACCATGCGCGGGTCGGGGCTCCACCACAGGATGGGCTGGCCGACCCCGAACCACGGGAAGATGCCCAGCGCATAGGCCTGCCGCAAGGTCGTCACATCGAGCGAGCGCCCCGCAGCCAGCAGGCCAGGTGCCGGATCACCCTCGGCCCACGCCGTTTCCACCGGAGGAAAAAGTTCGTCCGCATCCAGCCAGGGCAGGGGGTGGGGTGACTTGCGCATGGCAGGGGTGTGAGGCAAGGGTGTGGGCTGGCGTGCTGGTTGCCTGCGCCGGCGGCGCATGGACAGCACCTGCAAATGGTAACCCCGCCAACGAAAAAAGCCTGGACGTTGTGCACGTCCAGGCTTCAAATTTGGCTCCCCGTCTGGGGCACACGGGGAACCAAAACGATTGTTCTGGGTAGATGGAAACCCTTGCCACGCGTGGCTTGATGCTGTAGCTCAGTGTCTACGGAAGGCTGTCTATTGGAAAGACGGGTTACACGCCATTGAGATACCCAACCATCCAATCGCCAAAGTCGAGTGTGACGCTGGGTAATGAGACTTGGGCAAGAACGGCTCGGAAGTCTTCCGCCCGCCCCCACCATTCGTTGATAGGAAACGCTGTCCCTGCAAAGCTAAGGTGATACCCAACTGGCACTGATTGACCAATATTTGCGGGTGAAAGAACAGCAATAGCTAATAACCCGAAAATCACGCGGTCCGACAGGTGAACTTTTCCTGCTTCTATCTCCATGTTAGTGATTTGGGCGGGACCTGCTGCATCGGCAATCAGGTCAAACCCATCGGGAAGCTCGGCACCGTGACCATGCGTACACCGATGAATCCCGTATATGACGTCTGCAATATCCGGCAGGCCACCAGCAGCCTTGGGATACGGTACTTTTACCGGCCATCGCGTTTTCACAAGGTCAATCCCCGGTGCTCCCATCGGTCCGAATAGCGAATAATTATCGCGCACAAACCCCGTGAATCGAGCGTTGCTACCTAAATCGGGGCGTAACTTTCTAGCAGTTCCATCCACTGCATTGCAAGCATGCAGCATGGCGAATTCAGCTTCACCTTTTTCCCAGTCCTCTATCGCTTTGCGGACTGAATCTCCGACTTTCGCCATTTCAAGCCCCCTTGACGTAAATAATAACTGCGGAGCCCAACTCATCAAGGTTACGCTGGTGCGAATTGTCACCAACTCCCCCAAAGGCTCTCGCAAATGAATGATCCCAGCCAAAATGCTATACACCAAAAAATCAGTATGACGTCGATCGGACTGGACGGGACGATGCCCGCGGTGCCGGATGGGGATGTGCCGATTTATAAGCTGGAAGGGCCTATAGCTAGGCGCATGATCGACCTTCAATTGCACCGATTTGACCTGGAATTCGTTGCCGCTTGTCTCAAGCTGCTACTTCCATATCACACACCTGTCATTGAGCGCGAGGCTATTTGGAATGCCGCGATGGTCCGATTCTTCAAATGTTTTGCGAGTCCAGCCGTAGGGGGGCGAACTCAACTTTCTGCAACAAGAGTATTTCGGTCCGAGCCTTCCGCCGCGATGGTGTCTTTCCGCCGGCTCGAAACGCTGCGCAACAAGACACTCGTGCATGATGAAAACTCCTGGACTCAAGGTAAGCTTGGTGTTGGGATCAAGATTGATCCAGCCACCGGCAAGAAGTTTATGAATCTCCCGTTGTTCTACATGAGTCTTGTAGCAACTACGCTGGACGACGAACACGTAAGTAATCTCACCCTCCTCACCCAGTGCGCAATTAAATGGATAGACGAAGAGTACAAAAGGCTGGAAATTGAGCTGGTTGAGCGATTAAAACAGGAGAGCGCAGCAACGCTCATGGCCGCTGGGCGGCTGACATACACCTCTCCTTCACACGAAACTGCTGGACAGAGCAAGTTGGCCTAGCTGAAGTTGCGCGGCTCACTCTCAGCGCCAAGGATCAGTCATGTCTGAACAGCGACGCAGCGTAGAACAGGTCGCCATCGATATGGGTTCTCGAACATCGTCACGCAGCGTTTCGACATCGATGAATTACCGATCTGGTCTGCGGTGCCGAATAGTTGAACACCATCGCGCCTGCACGAAGAGCTAACTTGTCACGTTTTATCGGCTTTATCGTCCGTTGACCCGCTCTTCTCTGCCACGCAAGCCAGCAATTCAGTCCCGAAAAGGGCGGCCAACGTCATAGCAAACTGTGGGCTTTTGAACGCGGGATGAGCAGGGACTACATGAATCAGCTTGCTAATGCCGCGTTTGTTCAGCGCTTTGTTGTAAATGGTTGTGGTGGCGATGGTCGTGCCATCTTTGCGCTTGTAAGAACCCATGATTGCTTCTCCGAGAAGAGTAGACGTCTCAGCAATCAGCATATACAAAATTCGCCGAATTGCGAATCTAGATTCTTTTCAAAGAAAAAGCCGTAAGTTGTTGAAACTTACGGCTTTTTGCGTGCATGTTGAATGCATTTATCGTGGCTCCTCAACCTGGGCTCGAACCAGGGACCTACGGATTAACAGTCCGGCGCTCTACCAACTGAGCTATTGAGGAATACAGCCTAAGATTATAGCCTGACTTTTTTGGACTTCTGGCTCAGGATTGAACTCGGGGCCGAGAATTCAGGCGCTGATCCCCGGCGCGCATGACGCCAAGCGGCTTCCCCGATAATCCGGCATCGCCTTTGCAGGGCCTGACCCACCGGGAAACACTTTTCTCCATGAGCTACACCACTTTTGAATTCGAGTACCCGCGCGTGTTGTCCATCGCGGGGTCGGACAGCGGCGGCGGGGCGGGCATCCAGGCGGACCTGAAGACTTTTGCCGCGCTCGGCTGTTACGGCATGACGGCGATCACGGCGCTGACGGCGCAGAACACCCGGGGCGTGCGGGCCATTCACGGTGTGCCTCCGGCCATGCTGTGCGACCAGATCGATGCGGTGGTCGAGGACATCGGTGTGGACGCCGTGAAGATCGGCATGTTGCATTCACCCGAGATTGTGTTGGCCGTGGCCGAGGCGATTGAGCGCCATGCGCTTGAAAAAATTGTGCTGGACCCGGTGATGGTGGCCACCAGCGGCGCGGTGCTGATTGACAACCCGGCCATCGAAGTTCTGGTGCGGGAGCTGTTTCCGCGCGCGGTGCTGGTCACGCCCAACCTGGACGAAGCTGCCCTGCTGGTCGGGCGGCCGCTGAACAATGCAGATGACATGGAGTCGGCCGCCCACGAACTCTTGGGCAAGGGCGCACGCGCGGTGTTGCTCAAGGGCGGGCATCTGCCGGGCGACACGGTGATGGATCTGCTGCTGACGGCAGCGGGCGAAAGGCACTGGATGCATGCGCCGCGCATTCACAGTGCCAATACGCATGGTACGGGTTGCACGCTTTCTTCCGCCATTGCGGCCGGACTGGCCTTGGGGCAGCCCTTGCTGGAAGCCGTGGAGATGGCCCGGGCTTACGTACGTGCGGCACTGCTGGCCGGCGCCAGGGTGAAAACCGGCGCCGGCAGCGGGCCGCTGAACCACGGGCATGCGCCCCTGGCCATGCGGCTCAAGCCCTTGAACCCGCTCAAGCCGCGGGGCTGAGTGCGCGTTCTCCGGTGGCCGGTCCGGAACGGGCGCGGGTCACACGCGCGAGCACAAAGGTCAAAGCCAGTGTGGGCAGCGCCGCGCCCCACTCGGGCGCGAGTTTGGCGCACAGGTGGTAGGTGGCCACGCCCAGCACCCAGATCACGACCGCGCCGACATTGACTTTTTTGGCTCCCACCAGCGCGGCCACATTCGGCGTACCGGCCAGGCGCGCCAGGATCACGCCGTAGAGCGGCACAAACACCGAACTGAGCATCAGCAGGAAAGGCTCGAGACTGTGCATGGGCAGCACCAGCGCCAGGCCGGTGCACAGGACGGCGAGGGCCATGCCCCAGCGGGGCAGGCTCCAGCCGGGTTTCAGGCTGTGGCCCGCGACCGAGCCGGAATACAGGTCGCCATAGGCGTTGTCCACTTCGTCGATCAGGATCAGGCCCAGGGCGATCAGCCCGCCTTGCGCCAACAGCAGCGCGGCAACCAGATCGGTACTCGGTGTGGTCAGTGCAATCAGCACGCCCAGGCCGTAACACCAGGTGTTGGCAATCGCGTAACCCAGCCAGGTGCCGCGCAGCGCGCTTTTGCCGTCGCGGCCATGGCGGGCGAAATCGGCCACCAGCGGCAGCCAGGACACCGGCATGGCAATGACCAGGTCCAGGGCCGACAGCGTGCTCATGCCGCCTGCGCCGGGACGGTTCCAGATTTCCTGCCAGCCTTGCGCGTGGGCGCGCCCGAGGAACTGCCAGGTCAGCCACAGCAGCGAGGCAATCACCAGCGGCAAGCCATAACGGCCAATGAATTTGCGCACCAGCTTGACCATGGAGCCCGACAGCAGCGCAATCAGCACGCCGCCCCAGAGCAGGGTAGCCAGCACCGGCCAGAAGGAGGCGACAAATGAACCCGACTGCCGGGCGATGGCGACCGTGCCGTCCCGCATGACCACCAGTTCGAAGGTGGTCCAGCCGATCAGCTGCACGATGTTGAGCAGCACCGGCAGGCGCGCAAAGCTGCTGCCGTAGGTGGCGTGCATCAGGCCGGCACTCGACAGGCCGCTGTCGCAGCCGATCTTGGCGGTCCAGGCCAGCAGGCCGGCGCCGAGGATGGATCCGACCACAATCACCGCCATGGCCGCCTGGGTGCCGAGGGCGGGCACCAGGTAGGCGCCGATCTGCATGACCAGCAGGCCGACGCCCAGGCTGAGCCAGAGCGCGGCGTGTTCGCGCCAGCCGAACAGGCGGTCTCCCTGGGCCAGGGGCGTGAGTGCGGTATTGGGGGTAGCGGGTAGGGTGGCCATCAACTTTTCCTTGTGTCAATGGCAGGTCGGCTTGCGAGGGCGCGCGCAGGGTCGAAAACCCCGTGCCGCGCCCTGGACATGCTTCCCTGCGCGAGGATTACCTCAGTCAGGTTCAAAGGGACTTTCTCAGTCGCCACTTGCGTGGCAACACCCCCAGCGAATGCGCTCCTCCTGGAGCGCCTGCTGGATTCTACGGCAGGCGCTGCATGGCGTGCGGCAGGGTCACAGCCGTCGCACCGGTTTGTGTCGCCAGACCAGCCGGTAGTAGGCGGTCTGCATCACCAGCATGGCGGTGAACGCCACCGGGTAGGCCACCCAGATACCGTTCAGGCCGATGTGGCGGCTCAGCAGCCACGCCACGGGCACTTCAATGGCCAGGATGGCGGTGATCGAAATCGCGGTGGGCACCAGCACGGAGCCGCTGGCGCGCATCACACCCGAGATGGCCGCCGACATGCCGAAGATGACCGTGCTCCACAGCATGATGTGCAGCAGGGTCTGGGCCGTTTCGATGACCGGCGCGCTGGTGATGAACAGGCCGATGATGCTGCGCGAGAACAGGTAGGCCAGCAGCACCAGGCCGCCGGTCACCACCAGGTTGAGCATGATGGCCGTGCGCGCGATGGTGCCCAGGCGTGCGGCATGGCCCGCGCCTATCGCATGCGCGCCGAGGATGGAGGCCGTGATTGCAATGGAGATCGCCGGAAACTGCACGTAGGCCACGATCTGGTTTACCGCGCCGTAGGCGGCGGTGGCCTCGGAGCCGAAGCGGTTGACCAGGAACAGCACGGCCACTTCGGCAAGCGAGACGATGACCATCTGCAGGCCGGTGGGCAGGCCGATGTGCAGGACCTTCCCGAGGATGGCGCGGTCGATCTTCATGTGCTGCAGAAACCGGGCGTCGGGTGCCAGCGCGTGGCCCTTGCGCCGCAGGTACCAGGCCAGCCAGGCCAGCGCCACCGTGAAGGACAGCACCGCACCCCAGGCGCCGCTGGCGACTCCCATTTGCGGCAGGCCGCCCCAGCCGCGGATCAGCGCCGGTGTCACGACCAGGCCCACCGCGGTGGACAGCAGCAGTGCCAGCAGCGGCGTCAGCGTGTCGCCCACGCCGCGCATCATGGAGGTGACCAGCAGGAACACGAACAGGCCGGGCATGGCAATCAGCATCACGCGGGCATAGGCGGTGGCGCCCGGCAGGATATCGGCGGGTGTTCCGAGCAAGGTGAGCAGCAGGCCGGTGAAGGTTCCGCCGAACACCGCGACGGCCAGCCCGGCCAGCAGGCCGACGCTCAGCGCGGTGCCGGCAATGGCCTTGACCCGGTCCGGCTCCTGGGCGCCCCAGGCCTGGCCGATCAACACCGAGGCCCCGGCACCGAGCCCGATGACAAAGGAAATGAAGAAGAACATGACAGGAAAGAAGGCCGACACCGACGCCATCGCGCTGACGCCGAGCATCTGGCCGAGGTAGACGTTGTTGATGGTGCCCGACAGCCCCTGCAGGATGTTGCTGGCCATCATGGGGCCCAGGAAGACGAGAAAAGCCTTCCACATCAGCGGTGGTCGGGAGCTCATGCCGCGTCCTTTCCATCAGCCGCAGTGAACGCATGCCGGGCCAGGCCTTGTGCATGGCTGCGCAGGTCGGCCGGCCAGTCCTGGGTCTGCTCGTCGAAGCGAGCGCTGTCGCCTGCGAACAGCGCGCGGCTGGCCTCTTCAAACCCCGGGAGACTGCTGGCGATGGCCGACATGAAACGGTAGGCCACCTCCTGCGCGCGGCGCATGCGGTCCTTGCCCTCGTGGGTGCGGCGGGCTTCCTCGACCAGCTTGCGCAGCGCCACCGACGCGCCGCCGGGCTGGCTGCCCAGCCATTCCCAGTGCCGCGGCAGCAGGGTCACCTCGCGCGCAATCACGCCCAGCCTGGGCCGGCCCGGGCCGCGCGGTGCGTACTCCGGCTCCGGCGTGGCCGGGGCATCGCCGCCCTCCGCCAGTCCGGACGTTTGCAGGCGGTCCAGTACATCCGCTTCGCTGCCGCGCAGGTCCAGCTCGATCAGCTCGCTCGTCAGGTCGTCAAACACCAGAATGGTTTTCTGCCGGCCCTGGTCGGCGACGGCCTTGACCTTCAGGGCGACCTCGCGCAAGGGGCCGGTGGCGATGCGGCGGCTTTCCTCGAAGGCCGTGTAACACCGCTGCGGGGAGGTGCTGGCCGTGGGGCCGGACGATGGGGTCATGGTTTCTTTCAGTGTGAATGGAACACGGTGGCGCTGGCCAGCTCCTGCTCCGTGGGCGGCTCGAACTCGCGTTCCATGAAATCGAACATGGGCGCGCTGACCTCAAAAGAAAAGGTGTCGCCCTTGTCGATGTTCCTCTGGAGCACGCGCTGGCGCCTGACATCAAGCGGCGCATTGACAAAGTGAAGCTGTGCCGGATATTGGGCAGCACTGGCCATCGACAGGAATTCAGTCCGGTTGTTGACCTTCATGAATCCGAGATCCAGCACCACATGTCCGCCTGTGCCGGCAATGGCTGCCGCGGTGGCCCAGATGCGCTTCTCGCACCTTTGAACGCGTTCCATGATCCATGCAAAGTTCATGGGAGTCGGCAGGTCGGGGCCATACAGCTGGCCCATCCAGTCGTCGATCGACAGCCGAACGCCCTCGATACGGTCTGCGAGCTGACGCGCATAACTTGATTTGCCGGCGCCTTGCGGCCCGAAGACTAGGTAAACGGTTCCCATAGTGTTCTCTCTTGCTGGACCAGTTGGAGGAGTTGTCTGGCCTGCCGTGGTCGTCGGCCTGCCTTTTTTCGATGCAATAAATATTACCCGGATATAAATAGCGTGTCAATATTACCCGGATGAAATTGCGTCTAAAAAACGACAGGCAAAGAAAAGGCCCGCACATGGCGGGCCTGACAGGGGGAGGGGTTGTCGCCCGGTGGTCAGTCGAAGACGGGCGTTTCCACACCGAGCACCTTGTGCAGCTTCGGGCTGGTGGTGGTGTACTGAAGGTGGATTTTCTTGTCCGGAAAAATGAAGGGGGCCGCGCCAAAAGCGGCAAGCGCGCATTCATGAAAGCCGCTGAGGATCAGCTTTTTCTTGCCGGGGTAGGTGTTGATGTCGCCAACCGCAAAGATGCCGGGCACATTGGTCGAGAACTTCTCGGTATCGACCTTGAGCTGCTTGCGCTCGATGTCCAGGCCCCATTCGGCGATCGGTCCAAGCTTGGGCGACAGGCCGAAGAAAACCAGCATCACGTCGAGCGGCACCACGCGGGTCACGCCGTCGGCACCGGTGACCTTGGCGCCGGTGAGTTTGCCGTCCTTTTCCTCGTAACCTGTGACCTGACCAACGATGAACTGCATCTCGTAGCTGTCGCACAGCTCCCGCATCTTTGCGACGCTGGCCGGGGCGGCCTTGAAACCGTCGCGGCGATGGATCAGGATCACGCTTTCGGCCTTGTTCGGGCCTTCCTTGGCGAAATTGAGCGCCCAGTCGAGCGCGGAATCGCCGCCGCCCACGATCACCAGGTTTTTGCCGGCAAAGTCGGCCGGTGACTTGACGCGGTAAAACAGCTGCGTGTTGTCAAACTTGTCGAGGCCGTCAACCTTCAGCAGACGTGGCTGGAAAGCCCCCACGCCGGCCGCAATAAAGATGGTTTTGGTCAGGAACTGGGTGCCTTTGGAGGTCTGCACAAAAAAGCGGCCATCCTCCTGTTTTTCAACAGTGCTGACTTCCTGACCGAAGTGGAACGTCGCGCCAAAAGGCTCGATCTGCTTGAGAAGCGAGTCGGTCAGTTCCTTGCCGGTGCACATGGGCACGGCGGGAATGTCGTAAATCGGCTTGTCCGGGTACAGCTCGATGCACTGGCCACCGGGGTAGGCCAGCGAGTCGATGACATGGGCCTTGATCTCCAGCAGGCCGAGTTCAAACACCTGGAACAGACCGACCGGGCCCGCGCCGACGATGACCGCATCGGTTTCTATCGGGCCATCGTGCGCGGCAGCCGTGTTGATCACTTCCTGGTTCAGTTGAGGTTCCATGAGGCTTTTTCGGAGTTTCAGTTTGAAGAGGATGGGCGGGCGCTCAAAGTGCGGCGGAATGCGTTTTCAGCGAATGAGCTGGTCCAGCTTGCTGGTGACGTCCTTCCACTCTTCGGCATCGGGCAGGGCTTCCTTGCGCTTGGTGATGCTTTTCCAGCCGGGCGCGTTGCTCAGTTCGACATTGATCTTGATGAAATTGACCTGGTCGGCCGGCACGTCTTCTTCGGCATAAATGGCATTGACCGGGCACTCCGGAATGCAGACCGCGCAATCGATGCATTCGTCCGGATCGATCACCAGCATGTTGGGGCCTTCGCGGAAACAGTCCACGGGACAGACGTCCACACAGTCGGTGTATTTGCAGCGGATGCAGGATTCGGTAACGATGTGAGTCATGTTGTTCTTGCGGGATCGGTGGAAACCCTCAATTTTAAGAGGATTCCGTGAGCAGGGTTAAGTCGGGTGCTTGATAGCGTCTGATCCTGATCAAAGGATCAGCACGGCGCCCGAGGTCTTGTTCGATGCCGTGTCCACCAGCACCAGCGAGCCCAGGACCCGTGAGCGGGCATAAGGCAGGGTGGCCAGCGGCGCCTGCAGGCTCAGTTCGATGTGGCCGATGGCATTGGGCGGCAACTCGCTGGCGTCTTCCTCGGCCAGGGTATTGACGTCGAGCTTGTGCACGATACGTTTGACCTTGGCCTTGACCCAGCGGTGGCCGTGCAGTGCCCAGTAGACGCGACCAGCAACCAGCGGCTCGTCGTCCATCCAGGCGACAGTGACCGACAGTTCGCGCGTCGGCTCAAAGGTATCGGCCGCCAGCAACCAGTCGCCGCGTGACACATCAACTTCCCGGTCCAGCACGATACCGGCGCTGTGGCCGGCCAGCACGGCCAGGGGCTCACGGGTGTGGTCGAGCACCTGGGCCACCACGGCGGTCTGCCCGCTGGGCAGCACGGTGACGGTCTGGCCCGGCTGCACACCGCCGGTGGCCACGCGGCCCCAGAAGACGCGGCGGCCTTGTGAAGTGTCTGCGGACGAGGAGAATTTTTCCACCCACTGCACCGGGAAGGCAAACGCCTCGGTGCTTTCCGCGGGCGTGGCTGGCAGGTGCTCCAGCAACTGCAGCAGCGACAGGCCTTCATAGCCGCACCAGCCGGGGCTGGCGTCCACCACGTTGTGGCCCTTGAGCGCGGAAATCGGCACGATGGCCCGGACCGGGATTTGCGCGGCGCGCGCAAAAGTCGTCAGTGCCGCGCTGATGTTGTTGAAGGCCAGCGTGGGGTCTTCCACCGCGTCGAGCTTGTTGACCGTGAACACAATCGACGGCACACGCAGCAGGTTGACCAGCAGCGAATGGCGACGGGTTTGCGGCAACAGTTCCATCGAAGGGTCTTTCCAGTCCAGCTTGGTCGCATCGACCAGCACCACGGCGGCGTCGGCGCTAGACGCCGCCGTGACCATGTTGCGTGTGTACTGCTCGTGGCCGGGCGCGTCGCCGATGATGAACTTGCGATTTTCGGTGGCGAAGTAGCGGTAGGCCACGTCGATGGTGATGCCCTGCTCGCGTTCGGCCGACAGGCCGTCGGTCAGCAAGGCCAGGTCGGTCTCGCCGCCGCGCTGCACACCGGCAAGGTGGTCCTGCAGCACGGCCTTGCTGTCCACCAGCAGGCGGCCGATCAGCGTGCTTTTGCCGTCATCGACCGAGCCGCAGGTGATGAACTTCAGCGCGGATTTCAGGTCATTTTGGCCTGTAGCGACCGCCAGTTGTGCGCCGCCAGCTATCAAATTGGTAGTGGTTGTGGTTGTGCTTGTGCTCATGTCAGTCTCAAAAATGTAGGCAAAGGCCTTGATCAGTGGGGGCCGCGGGTCCGGCTCCGCCGGCCCGCAGGCGCCGCCCCTTGGGGGGAAGCAGGCAAAGCCTGCCCGGGGGAGAACTAAAAATACCCGTCTTTCTTGCGCTTTTCCATGGACGCATCGGACGTCTTGTCGTCCATGCGGGTGGCGCCGCGCTCGCTCACATCGGCAGCCAGGGTCTCGATCACGATCTCGGCGGCCGTGGCGGCCGGGCTGTCCACCGGGCAGGTGCAGGTGATGTCGCCCACGGTGCGGAAACGCACGGTTTTCTCGACCACCTGCTCCCCATCACGCGCGGGTGTGAGGTCGGTCACCGGCACCAGCAGGCCCTTGCGTTCGACCACCTTGCGCTGGTGCGCGTAATAGAGCGAGGGCAGGGCGATGGCTTCGCGCTCGATGTATTGCCAGACGTCGAGTTCGGTCCAGTTCGAGATCGGAAACACGCGGAAGTGTTCGCCGGGCTGCAGCCGGGTGTTGAACAGGGTCCACAGCTCGGGCCGCTGGGCCTTGGGCTGCCACTGGCCGAAGCTGTCGCGGTGCGAGAAGATGCGCTCCTTGGCCCTGGCCTTTTCCTCGTCGCGGCGCGCGCCACCGATCAGCGCGTCGAAACGGAACTCGTCAATGGCCTCGAGCAAGGTCACCGACTGGTGCACATTGCGCGACTCGCCGGGATGGGCCAGGCGCACGGTGCCGCGTTTCATCGAGTCTTCAACATGGCGCACGATCAGCTCGGCCCCCAGCTCTTTCGCGCGCAGGTCGCGGAAGTCGGTGACCTCGTGGAAGTTGTGGCCGGTGTCGATCATCAGGAGCGGGTAGGGAATGCGGCCCACGCCGAAGGCCTTCTCGGCGCACTTGAGCATGACCAGCGAATCCTTCCCGCCCGAAAACAGCAGGGCCGGGCGCTCGAAGGCGGCGGCCACCTCGCGCAGGATGAAGATGGTTTCTTCCTCGAGCGCGTCGAGGTGGGCGTTGGACAGCCGCGCGATGGATGTCGTCGGGTCGGCTGGTAGAAGGTTGGAAGGTGTGCGGGCGTTCATAAGTCAGTGTGCGAGGTGCAAGCCGCATTCGCGGTTGTCCTCGCCCTTGGTGGGATCCACGTAGTCGAAGTTGTTGGGCAGGCCGTTGATTTCACAGTACTGGTAAAGCTCTTTGGACGACCAGTGCAGGAGCGGCGCGACCTTGATCAGCCCGTCGGGGTTGACGCTGACCGGGTCCATCTGGGCGCGCACGGCGGTGTCGGTGGCGCGCAATGCGGTGAACCAGACCTGGGGCGCCGTTTCGCGCAGTGCGCGGGCAAAGGGCTCGAGTTTCACTTCTTCAGTGAAGGCCGCATGGCGCGGATCGTCCAGCGCCGGGGTCGGGCCTTCCACGGCCTCGCGGTGCGCACGCGATCGGCGCGGCAGATAGATGTGCAGGTCCAGCTTGAGCAACTTCGTCACTTCGTTGGCGAAGCGGTAGGTGGCGTCGGTGTTGTAGCCGTTGTCCATCCAGACCACGGGTACCTTCGGGTTGGCGCGCGTCACCATGTGCAGTATCACCGCCTCGAAGGGGCGGAAATTGGTGGTGACGATGGCTGGCCGGTCCAGTCCCACGGCCCAGTTCACCAGGCCCTGCGCGTTGTGGCCGAGTTCTGCGTTGATTTTTTCGAGGTCGAGGGTCATGGTGTTCAGGCCGTAGCCCCTTCCTCTGCTTCCTTGAAATGGGGTTGTACGTCCACGGCATCGCCCTGGTATTTGCCAACGCCGTAACCAGGATAGGCCGCCAGCACGCGTTCGGCAGTCGCCATGTCCTGGTCGGCGCGGAGTACGGCAACGTCAAAGCCGCTGCGCTCCATCTGCGCGAGCTGGTCGGCCAGCACGTCGCCGGTGGCACGTATCTCACCCTCGAAGCCACGCCGGCGGCGCAGCAGAAAGGCCTGGCTGAAGGCGCGGCCATCGGTAAATTTCGGGAAGTGCAGGTCGATGCGTGTCACGCCTTCGAGCGAAGCCTGCAGTGGGTCGGCGTCGTTGGCGAGCACCAGGACGGCGCTGTTTTCAATGACGGTGTGGTCGGTAAAGGGCAAAAGTTTCATTCGGTTCTCCTCAGGCGGCCACAGCAGTGGCGGCAAAACGCGAACCTTTGGCGGCTTCCTTGAAAGGGTCCATGCCGACGCGGCGCAACGTTGAAATAAAGGTCTCACCGGCTTCTCGCTGGCTGCGGTAGGTGTCGAGCACGGCTTCGATCACTTCGGGAACTTCGGCGGCGGAAAACGAAGGTCCGACGACCTTGCCCGGCACCGGCGCGCCGCTCAGCGTGGAGCCGTCGGAGCCGCCCAGGGTGACCTGGTACCACTCCTTGCCGTCCTTGTCGACGCCCAGGATGCCGATGTGGCCGCTGTGATGGTGGCCACAGGAGTTGATGCAGCCGCTGATGTGCAGGTCGATCTCCCCGAGGTCATGCAGCTCGTCCATGTCCTGGTAACGCTCGGTGATGGCCTCGGCGATCGGGATGGAGCGTGCATTGGCCAGCGAGCAGAAGTCGCCGCCGGGGCAGGCGATCATGTCGGTCAGCAGTCGGATGTTGGGGCGGGCAAAACCCGACTTGCGCGCGGCGCGCCACAGCTCGGGCAGCTCGTCGCAGCGCACCCAGGGCAGCAGCAGGTTCTGGTCGTGGGTGACACGGACCTCGCCGGCGCTGAAACGGTCGGCCAGGTCGGCGGCCGTGTCGAGCTGGTCGGCGGTCGCGTCGCCGGGCGCCTGGCCCAGGCGTTTGAACGACAGCGTGACGCAACGCAGGTCGGGGTTCTGGTGCGGGGCCACGTTCTGCTTGAGCCAGCGGCCGAACTCGATGTCGTCCTCGGCGGCGGCGCGCAGGATGTTGGCGATCTTCGCATCGGCGCTTTTGCGGTCGCAGTTGAGCGTGGGCGGCACAAACGAAGCGGTGACGCGGTCCAGCTCGGCCTGCGTGATGGTGTGCGGGCCACCGTCGTGTTCCATGATCTGCAGGTACTCGGCCTCGACGTCGTCGATGTACTTCTGGCCCTCGGCCTTGACCAGGATCTTGATGCGCGCCTTGTACATGTTGTCGCGCCGGCCATAACGGTTGTACACCCGCACGATGGCCTCGATGTAATTCATGACCTGGTGCCACGGCAGGAACTCGCGGATCACCGTGCCGATGATGGGCGTGCGGCCCATGCCGCCACCGACCAGCACCTTGAAGCCCAGCTCGCCTTCGGCATTGCGGATCAGGTGCAGGCCGACGTCGTGCCAGGCGGTGGCGGCGCGGTCTTCCCTCGCGCCGCTGATGGCGATCTTGAACTTGCGCGGCAAAAAGGCGAACTCGGGGTGCAGGGTGCTCCACTGGCGCAGGATCTCACCAAAAGGCCGCGGGTCGGCGATTTCGTCGACCGCGATGCCGGCACGTTCGTCGCTGGTGATGTTACGTATGCAGTTGCCGCTGGTCTGGATGCCGTGCATGTTGACGCTGGCCAGCAGGTCCATCACGTCGGCTGACTTGTCGAGCGGAATCCAGTTGTACTGGATGTTCTGCCGCGTCGTGAAGTGGGCGTAGCCAGCCGTCAGTTTGGACGCCACCGACAGGCCGCTCTTGAGGTTGACCGGGCCGAGCTTGTCCTGCTTGGCCTGCGCGTCATTGAACAGCGCGGCGTTGGGCTGGTCGTACTCGCGCGCAATCCTGGCCAGCACGCGTACCTGCGCGCTGGACAGTTCGCCATAAGGCACCGCGACGCGCAGCATGGGTGCGTAACGCTGTACATACCAGCCGTTTTGCAGACGCAGGGGCCGGAAGTCGTCTTCGGCCAGCTCGCCGGCCTGCCAGCGGCTCAGCTGGTCGCGGTACTGGGCGGCGCGGGCTTTCACAAACTGGCGGTCAAATTCGGTGTATTGGTACATGGCGGTCAGGATCAGGTGATTCAGAAGGTCAGAAGGTCAGAGGGTCAGATGGCAATGAGTTTGGCGCCGGCATAAGCCAGCAGCACGGAAAGCAGGGAGCGTATCCAGCGGTCCGGCGTGCTGTTGACCAGGCGCGAACCGAGCCAGATGCCGGGCAGCGAGCCGGCCAGCAGTTTGGCCAGCAGCAGCCAGTCAACTGAGCCGATGGACGCGTGGCCGAAACCGGCCACCAGCGTCAACGGCACCGCATGGGCGATGTCGGCGGCCACAATGCGCGGCAAGGGCAGGGCGGGGTAAAGCAGCATCAGCACAATCACCCCGATGGCGCCGGCGCCGACCGAAGTCAGCGTCACCAGCGCCCCGATCACTGCGCCGAACAGCATCGGCAGGGCCCAGTGGCGGGCCTGCGTGGCTGCGGCCAGGGCGGCCGGTTCAATCTGGCGCGGCGCGGCCTTGCCATAGATGGCTTTGTAGAAGGTGGCGCACGCCGTCAGCAGCAACGCCACCCCCAGCGTGGTGGTCATGACGGCCTGGGCCGCCGGATTGGCTGGTCCGACAAGATGCAGCACATACAGCGTGGCCAGCGAGGCCGGAATGCTGCCGGCGGCGGTCTGGCCGACAATTTTCCAGTCCACCAGCCGGGACCGGGCCAGGCCGACCGTGCCGCCCAGCTTGGTAAAAGCGGCAAACAGCAGGTCGGTACCGATGGCCAGGTGCGGCTTGACGCCGAAAAAGAAGATCAGCAGGGGCGTCATCAGCGAGCCGCCACCGACCCCGGTCAGTCCCACCACGAGACCGACGGCAAAACCCGCGAACACAAAAGCAAAATCATGCATAAGCCGGGGACTTTAGGGCGACGGCTTATGAAAACAAACTACAGATTTGTTGTTCGCTTATGCGAATAAGCTTATTTCCCAGTGTTCATGCGGCTTTCCGGGCCTGATCACTGAATTCCGTGTCATCGGGACAACGCCCTCGGCAACAACTGGAGACAAGCCCCGTATCATCCACGGCAATAACAACAAGGGGCGAGGCATTGAAGCGGATATTCGTCAAGTATTTCGGGTTCAGTGGCACCGAGCGCCAGGCGCTGGACCTGGTGTTTCGCCTGTCGGAGTCACGCGAGGTGGTTTATTCAGCCTGGACTGCACAAACCGCTGAGGCGATTGAAGCGCCCGATGTCCTGATCATCGACGGCGACAGCTGGGAGGCCGTGCTGGCACTGGCCAACCCCGCCCACGACGGCATCAAACTCATCTGGATCGGAGAAGAGGCGCCGGCCCAGGCCTGGCGGGTGTTTGCGGCACCCGTCAGATGGTCGGCCGTTTTGGAGGTCATGGACGAGGCCTTTGGGCTCCTGCCGCAGCCTTTGCCTTCTTCCACAGAACCCCCGGCCTCGCAGCCGATCGATCTGAACCTCGCGCATGATGAGGACCTCGATGTGGTGCTTGACGACGGTGACGCCACCGAACCCCTGCCGCTGGAGCCGGGCCTCCTGCCGGCGGTGGGGCGGCGGGTGCTGGTGGTGGCCCCCGGGCGCGATGACCGTCTGTATCTGCGTGCCAAGCTGGCCGCCGCCGGCCTGCACGAGGTCGATGAAGCGGCCACCGGCACCGAGGCCCTGATTCTGCTGAACACCCATGCCTACCTGCTGGTGACGGTGGATCTGGGGCTGACCGACATGGACCCCTGGGAACTGATCAAGGCGGTGGACAACACCCGGCCGGCGATTGCCCACATGTTTGTGACCGGCACGGCGCCGGCTTGGCAGCAGGGGCTGCGGGCCCGTTTTTCCGGTGCGCAGGTCTACCTGCGAAAACCCCTGCACCCCGGGCAACTCAAGAAATTGCTACTAAATATATAGCTGTCTGCGTAGGTGGGATAAGGGCTGGAACTAGAAACGTCTTCAAATCACGGGGTCCACGGGCGCCACCCGTTGTTTGAGCAGGCTGGCGCGCTGCGGCGCCAGTGCCTGCAGCATGCGCTTGTCCACCGGCAAGGGCTCGCCATGCAGGCGGGCGGCGAGCAGTTCGCCGCCGAGCACGGCAAACGTCAACCCGCGTGACCCCATGGCCGTGTTCACCCAGAGCCCCGATTGCCGCACGGGATGGAGCGGGCCCACCAGCGGCAACCGGTCCGGTGAGGCGCATCGCACGCCGGCCCAGGCCCGGGGGGTACCGTCCTGAAAATCCGCTGCCAGTTGGCGTGCCGTGTGCGGCAGCAGGGTCTGCAGGCGTTCCAGGTTGGCCTGCTGATCGGCCGGGTCGGGCCGGCTGTCATGGCGGTCGCGCTGAAAACCGGCGCCGGCCATCCACGCCACGCCGTCATCGACAGGCACGGCAGGGAGCAAGCTGCCATGCCCGTTGACCGGGAAGGGGGGAAACGCGCTGTTGTCGCCAGTGCGCCGCAGGCCCCAGGACACCTGACCGCGAATCGCCTGCAGCGGCAGGCCGCCGTCCACCAGCAGCCCGTTGCCATGGGCCGCGGCCAGCACCACAAGATCGGCCTGCGCAATGATCTGCTCCCGGCCGTCGAACACCTGCCATGGGCCCGCGGCGTTGCGTTCCAGCCGCACGGCCTGCATGCCGCCACGCCAGGTGATGCCGGGCTGCGCAAGCAGCGCCTGCACCAGCCGGGCCGGCTTGATCCAGCCGGCCTGGTGGTGCCAGGTGGCCGCTGACGCCGTGTCCAGCCCGGCCTGTTCGAGTTGTGCTGCATTGGCTGGCTCGCTCCAGTCGCGGCCGGCGTCGGGCCAGCCGGCAGGCAGGCCACTGCTGTCGTCCAGCCGCCGCTCCAGCACGCCGCTGGCCTGCCAGTCGCGGCCTTCCGGCAACAGCGCACGCAGTTGTTGCAGCGTGGCGCGCACGCCGCAGCGCGACAGGCGCGACAGCAGGCTGTCGTCGGGCGAGACATGCGGCACCAGCACACCGGCCGGCAGGCCCGAGGCGCCACCGGCCGGCGTCTCATGCGCATCCAGCACCGTTACCAGCCAGCCGCGCCGTGCCAGGCTGGCGGCACTGGCCGCGCCGGCCAGGCCGGCGCCGATGACGACGCAGGTAGAGGGCTGAACCGGTGTGAAATGGCTGGCCCGGCGCGGCTCCCATCCGGGGTTGAATTCACCCTGGAGGTTGTCGCGTTTGGGCGGCAGCCCGGGCGTTTTCCTTATCGCAAAGCCGACTTGCACCAGGCCGTCGAGCACGCTGCGCGCGACCGTCCAGCTGGCGATGCGGGTGCCGCGGCGGCAGCAGCGCGCCACCGCCTTGAAGGTGGGCAGGTCCCACATGCCCGGGTTTTTGGCGGGACTGAAGCCGTCCAGGTAAACCGTGTCGGCTTCAAACGCCTGCTCGCGCAGCACCGCTTGGGTGTCGCCGATACACAGGGTGAGCAGCACCTGGCCGCTTTCGAACACCAGCCGGTGGGTACCGGGCAGCAGGCCCCAGCACTGGGCCTGCAGTTGTTCGGCCAAAGGCAGCAGTTCAGGATGCACCGCGGCGGCACGCCGCGTGTCTGCGGCGCCGGCCGGGTGCGCCTCAGTGGCCACGAAATGCAGCAGCCGAGGGCGCGCGGGGTCGGCCTTCCAGGCCTGCCAGGTCACCAGGAAGTTCAGCCCGAGGCCAAAGCCTGTTTCCAGGATGCACCACTGCTGCTGGCCCGCCCAGGCGGCAGGCAGGCCGCAGCCGTGCAAAAACACCTCGCGCGACTGCGCCAGCCCGCCGAGTTCGCTGCGGTAGCGGTCGCCAAAACGCGGGCTGTAGGGCGTGCCATCGGCCAGCCACTCGATCACTTCAGCCATGACGGATACAGCCCCCACGGTTGCTCACTGCGTGTAGCGCCCTGCCCCCCGAGGGGGCCGCTGCGCCTGCGGACCGGCGAAGCCGGATCCGCGGCCCCTGCTGGTCTGGATCCGGAGTCTGCACGCCCCTATGCAGACGGGGGAACGTAGCCTTGAACTTTGTCTGCGCCACTGCCGAAAAAGTGGTTTTCCATCTGCCGGGCCAGGTACTGGCGCGCGCGCGCATCGGCGAGGTTCAGGCGGTTTTCATTGACCAGCATGGTCTGCTGCTTCATCCAGTCTGCCCAGGCTTCCTTGCTGACCTCTTCCCACAGGCGCTTGCCGAGGGGGCCGGGGTAGGGAGGGAAATCCAGACCTTCGGCTTCCCGGCCCAGTTTGATGCATTTGACGGTACGTGCCATGAGGATTTCTTTCGTGGAATCTGGTTATAGATGATTCGGGCATTAAGAACTGAATTTTTATTCGTTCCTGTTTTGGCCTGCCGCTTCCAGAATCCGGTTTCTTATTCAATCGCATGCAAATGCACCGGACCAGAAAGCTGACCATGACCACTCGCCGCCATTTTATGAATGTTTCCACCCGCCTGGCAGTAGCCGTTGCGCTGGCAGGGTCGGCTGGAGTCGCTTTCGCGCAAACGCCGGCCGCCAAACCGCCCGTGACCCTGCTCAATGTGTCCTACGATCCGACCCGCGAGTTCTACGTCGAGTACAACGCCGCTTTTGCCAGACACTGGAAAGCCAGGGCCAACCAGGACGTGACCATCAAGCAGTCGCATGGCGGCTCGGGCAAGCAGGCGCGCTCCATCATCGACGGGCTGGATGCCGACGTGGCCACCCTGGCGCTGGCCGGTGACACCGACGCGCTGGTCAAAAACGGTGCATGGCTTGCCCCTGACTGGCAGAAAAAGCTGCCGCACAACGCCTCGCCCTACACCTCGACCATCGTGCTGGTCGTGCGCCAGGGCAACCCCAAGGGCATCAAAGACTGGGACGACCTGATCAAACCCGGCATCAGCGTGATCACCCCCAACCCCAAAACCTCGGGCGGTGCACGCTGGAATTACCTGGCGGCCTGGGAGTTTGCCAAACGCCAATACGGCAGCGATGCCAAGGCCAGGGAGTTTGTCGCCAAGCTCTACCGCAACGTGTCTGTGCTGGACACCGGCGCGCGCGGCTCCACCATCACTTTTGCCCAGCGCGCCCAGGGCGATGTGTTGATCGCGTGGGAGAACGAGGCCTACCTGCTTGAAAAAGAATTCGGCGCCAGGTTCGACGTGGTCGCACCATCGATCAGCATCCTGGCCGAACCGGCGGTGGCCGTGGTGGACAAAAACGTTGACAGGAAAGGCACACGTACCGTGGCCGGGGAGTACCTGAAGTATTTGTATTCCGAAGAGGGCCAGGACATCGCCGGCAAGAACTTCTACCGCCCGGCGGTCTCGCAAAAAGCCATCGCCAAATACGCCAGCCAGTTTCCCAAACTGAACCTGTTCACCATCGACCAGGCTTTCGGCGGCTGGGCCAAGGCGGACAAGGAGCACTTTTCGGACGGTGCTTCCTTCGACCAGATCTACGTCCGCAAGTAAAAAAACACCGGTCCGGGGCACCGCAAGTTTGAGGCAGGTCAGTCCAGCTTGCGCTGACTTCACTATCATCAACGGATCAAAGGCTTACCCGGAGACGTTTCATGGAACCCAAATCCCATTGGGAGCAGGTCTACACCGCCAATGCTGCCGAAGCCGTGAGCTGGTACCAGCCGCACGCGACCTTGTCGCTCGAGCTGATCCTGCGTGTCGCCCACGACAAGTCGGCGCGTATTGTCGATGTGGGGGGCGGGGCTTCCCGCCTGGTGGACGACCTGCTGGACCACGGCATGACGGATGTGAGCGTGCTGGATATTTCCGGTGCGGCGCTTGAGGTGGCTCGCCGCCGGCTCGGTGAGCGGGCAGGGCGGGTGCGCTGGATCGAGGGCGACATCACGACTGTGCCGCTGGAGAAAGCCGGCATCGATGTCTGGCACGACCGGGCCGTTTTCCATTTCCTCACCGATCCGGCCGATCGCGCCGCTTATGTTGCCCAGGTGCGCCGTGCCGTGCGCCCGGGCGGGCATGTCATCGTGGCGGCCTTTGCCCCTGACGGGCCCCTGCAATGCAGCGGCCTGCCTGTGGTCCGGTATGCGCCCGATGCGCTGCATGCCGAGTTTGGCGGCGCTTTTGAACTGCTGGAACACTTGCAGGAAGACCATCGCACGCCTTCCGGTGCCCTGCAGCATTTCGTGTATTGCCATTGCGTCCTGCATTGACGGGGTCCCAGAAGACGGCCTGGCACGCGGCTCGCCGCAGGCATCCGGACGGGGGCAGGTTTTTGAAGCCAAAAAGGCCTTCAGCCCTTGTTGGACGGGCGCTGGCAGCTATCAAAAACAAAGTGACCTGGGAGGCGGGGCATTCTGGCTTGTTTTTCGGCCAAAAGCCCCCAGTTTCAGAGGCATGAACACGACCCAAACCCCTTCTTTCAGTGCCAACCTGACCGTGACCCACGTGCTGGCTGAACTGCTCGAGCGGCTGGAGCACAGCGCCGTGCCGGTCGGTCCGGAGCAATACCGCTCGGTGGTGACGCATCTGGTTCAGGCCTTGGGCGGCGTAGAGCCCGGTCGCGAATTGGGTGCTTTGCTGGACACGCACCCGGCCGCGGCCGAATTGTACGAAAATGTCTATTACCAGCATGCGGGCCTGTGCCGCTCGCCGCTGGATCCGGCGCTGGCTGCTGAACGGCAGGCCAGGCAAGCCATAGAGCGCGCAATGCGCCAACCCAACCAAGGAAACACCCATGGCCAGAGCTGATGCCAAAACCACCGTCCTTGCCGACGGACTGCGTTACAAATCCAAGGTATCGGGCTCCCCGTTTGTCGCGTCTGCTTCTTTCGGTGCTGCCACGATGTCGTGCTTCATGTGCGGCAAACACCGTCCCCGCTCGCAGATGGGCACACGCAAGGTGCTGGGCAAGTCCCACGCCGTGTGTGCACCGTCGTGCAAGGCGCTGGACGAAGCCAACAACAGCTGATTCAGAATGCAGACGGGATACAGATGACGGATTCCCTGCACATCGTGTGCCCGCACTGCCACACGACCAACCGCGTCAAGAGTGCGGACCTGGCCAAGGCGCCGGACTGCGGCAGTTGCCACCAGGCGCTGTTCACCCGGCATCCGGTCAACCTCGACGAAGCGGCGTTTGACCGCCACATCACGCGCAACCAGATTCCGGTGCTTGTCGATTTCTGGGCGCCCTGGTGCGGCCCCTGCCTGCAGATGGCGCCGGCCTATGAACAGGCCGCCGCGCAACTGGAGCCTGCGGTTCGCGTGGTCAAGGTGGACACCGAGGCCTCCCGGAACCTGGGCGCACGCTTCAACATCCGCAGCATTCCCACGCTGGCGCTGTTCGTGAACGGCCGCGAGGTCGCGCGCCAGCCCGGCGCCATGGGCGCGGCCGACATCGTGCGCTGGACACGGTCGCACATCGGCTGAAGCCCGTGCTGCCGGCGCGGACCGCGTCTCCCGGTTCCGCGTCTGGCCCTCAACTTGTCAGGCAGCCTGCCGTTAAGCATGCATGGCTCTGCTGCTTGTCCTTCAAAAAATCACGCTTGCTGTCCCGGCACATTGCCGCCGGTACGGATGCAGGCGGGAGTACGGGTTGACAGGCCTGCCGCTGGTTGATTTTTCTGGAGAACCCTCATGATCCGCACCCACACCCTTGGCCTCAAAGAGGCTTGTCTCACCGCTGTTTCCGCGCTCGACGAGCTGGTGTTCGAGCTCGTCTGCGGGAGCCCGCAGAAGTTGTCTCCCGTGTTCCTCGACTGGGTGGCCGACGAAGCCACGCCTTTTGTCGAGCGGCAGGTTGCCAGGTCCTTCGCTACACCGCAGTTTGCGGCCAGCCTGCGGATCGGCGATCAGCGTGTGGCCATGGCGCGCTGGGTGCGGCTGTGGGTCGGGCCGCGCATCGTGGCCGGTTTTGACGAACTGGCTGTCTGCCTGCCGGAGTTTGCCTGTAGCCGGCCCGCAGGCCACCCGCCTGTGCAGGTGGCTGCTGCGCGCTCCGGCGCCAGCACGCTCGGCCCTCGTTTCCTTGCCCTGCTGGGGCTGGACGGCGCCGGCAGCACCGGCATGCAGGGTTCCCCGCAACGCTATCAATAGAGTAGCTGCTAGGAGTCTGCGCGGCAGAAGGATCGTCGGCTGCAAAGCGACCGCAGCGGTCCATTTTTCACCGGCTTATTGCCCCATAGCGACGGCTATGGGGCTGAAAATCCGGCAAAAACTGTCCTCGCTGGGGCCGCTTTTCGCTTCGACGCCTTCTGCCGCGCAGACTCCTAGCGCCAGGCCTCATTGGGCTGGGGGCCGATTTCGTGCATGAAACAGGGCGCCTCCGCGCCCCACGCTGAATCGACGGGATGTCCGTTTCCGGCGAGCATGGCCGCGGCCACCGGCCTACGCTTGGGTTTTTCCCCAGGACACCCACCCGCCATGAACACCTTGTTGACGGACCGGCCGGCCGTAACCGGCTGGCCGACACTGACCGAAGAACTGCAGACGCGCGGCAGCGCCGTGTTGCCGCAGCTCTTGAGCCCTGCCCAGTGCGCGGCAACCGCCGCGCTTTACCGGCAGAACCCACTGTTTCGCAGCCGCGTCGTGATGGCGCGGCACGGTTTTGGCCAGGGCGAATACCAGTATTTCAACTACCCGCTGCCGGCCCTGGTTCAGCAACTGCGCAGCACCCTGTATCCCCGGCTGGTGGACGTGGCCAACCGCTGGAACGAAGCCATGGGCATCGCCGTGCGTTATCCGCCCGAACATGCCTTGTTCCTCGCGCGCTGCCACGCGGCCGGCCAGACGCGACCGACGCCCTTGCTGCTGCAGTACGCGGAGGGCGACTACAACTGCCTGCACCAGGACCTGTACGGTGAGCATGTGTTTCCCCTGCAGGTGGCGGTGTTGCTGTCGCGGCCGGGGGATGACTTCACTGGCGGCGAGTTTGTGCTGACCGAGCAGCGCCCGCGCATGCAGTCCCGCCCCGAGGTGATTCCCCTGGCGCAGGGCGACGCCGTGGTGTTTGCCGTGCACCACCGCCCGGTGCAGGGCAGCAGGGGTACTTACAGGGTCCACATGCGCCACGGCGTCAGCACGCTACGCTCAGGCCAACGCCACACGCTGGGTGTGATTTTTCATGACGCGCAGTAAGGCCTGAATTTGCGCAGGAGAAAGCTTGAGCACCGATCTTTTTGACGACTTGCCCCCGGTGGTGTCGCGCGAAACGCTGGCGCCCGGTGCCGTGTTGCTGCGCGGTTTCGCGCGCGAGGAGGGTGCTGCCCTGCTGCAAGCCATCGCCGAGGTCACCCGCCAGTCGCCGTTTCGCCATCTGGTCACGCCGGGGGGCTACACCATGTCGGTGGCCATGAGCAATTGCGGCGCGCTGGGCTGGGTGTCGGACCGCAGCGGCTACCGCTACGACGCGCTGGACCCGCTGTCGGGCCAGCCCTGGCCCGCCATGCCCGCGATCCTGCGCGGCCTGGCCGTGCGTGCGGCGGCGCAGGCCGGGTTTGCCGACTTCGAGCCCGACGCCTGCCTGGTCAACCGTTACGAGCCGGGTGCGCGGCTTTCTCTGCACCAGGACCGGGATGAGCAGGATTTATCGGCGCCCATTGTTTCAGTCTCTCTTGGACTTCCTGCCGTGTTCCTGTTCGGGTCCACCAGCCGCAGCGACAAGCCGCAGCGTCATCGCCTGGCCCATGGGGACGTGGTGGTCTGGGGTGGGCCGTCGCGCCTGGCCTTCCATGGCGTGGCCCCGCTGGCCGATGGCGAACACGCGCTGCTGGGGCGCCAGCGCATCAACCTGACGTTTCGCTGTGCGGGATGAAAGCGGATTCGAATTTTGCCTACTTCCCCATCTCTTTTTCCAGCGCCAGGCGGAACGCCTCGAGCTTGGCGTGGTAGTCGGCGGCTTCGCCGTAGGCCAGAAACCGTTCGTAGCGGGCGTGGGAACTGAACAGCTGGCGCGCATGTTTGATGGGGCAGAAATACTGCTCGGTGCGCGCCACGATTTCGGCCGCGTAGGCGATCAGCCCGTTGGCATAGGAGCAGTAGGTGCAGTGAAAACGCTCGAACGCGTTGAGGTAGGCCAGGTGCTGGCGATCCAGCGCGATGTAGTCGGCACGCCTTACCTTGGCAATCCTGTAGATGGGAAAGCAGCTGGCCTGGTAGAACGTGACGCAGAGGTCAAGCACCGCCAGCGGAACAATCAGGCTGTAGATGATGGGTCCGGTCAGGAAGTTCTGCGGGCGGTCCGTCACGATCCAGCGCCACAGGCTGCGTTTGAGTTTGCGGTGGGTTTCGCGGATGGAGCCCTCGAATTCCACCCGTTTGCCCTTGAACTGGTACAGCAGCTGCGTCTCCTGTTCCCGCAGCGCGGCGCGCAGCTCGTCTTCCAGCGTGGTGATCTGACCTAGCAGCTCTTTGATTTTGGGATTCACGGTTTCTTCCAGTACGGGGGTCGGTGCACAAGCGGTGATCGCGAACCATTATTGATGGTTTCCGATGGCTGACGCCACACCGTTCGCCCTGCGCCTGACTTTCTGCCGCCCGCAAAGAAAAAAGCCCGCAGCGCGGGCTTTTTTCATGGGGACCACGCAGGCCTGACCGGCCTGCGCGCGCCGGGCTCAGGCGGCGAGGGCGGCCTGTGCTTCGTTGGCGGCTTTGGCTTGCGTCGCAATGTCGGCAGTGGCGGCAGCCAGGGCGGCGGCTTTGGCCGCGTCACCCATGGCCAGGCCTTCGGCGCGCACAAAACGCACGTCGGTGATGCCGAAGAAACCGAACACGGTCTTCAGGTAGCTTTCCTGGTGCTCCATGGCATTGCCGGCGTCGCTGGTCGAATAGACGCCGCCGCGGGCAGACGCCACGATCACGGTTTTGCCGCCGGCCAGGCCGACCGGGCCCTTGTCGGTGTAGGTGAAGGTGCGGCCGACCTGGGCGATGCGGTCAATCCAGGCCTTGAGCTGGCTGGGGATGGAGAAGTTGTACAGCGGTGCGCCGACCACAATCACGTCGGCGGCGAGGAACTGGGACACCAGCCCCTCGGAGACCGCGTTTTCGCGCTTTTGCGCGTCGCTCAGGTCGCTGCTGGCGGGCATGCGAAAACCCAGGGATTCGGCCGACAGGTGGCTGGGGGTGTCCACGGCCAGGTCGAGGTAGCTGACGTCGGTGGTCGGGTGGCCGGCGCGCCAGGAGGCGACGATCTGGGCCGTCAGCTGGCGCGACACGGAGTTGCCGCCGAGGATGCTGGAGTCGATGTGGAGAAGCTTGGTCATGAGGGGTTCCTTGAAGGGGTGAATCGGAGATGGATCGGGGATGAATCGCTTGGTGGCCGTATTCACCATGAATCGCAGCCATGGATAGATTGTGTGGGTGGATCTATTCATTGATAAGATGGCAAAAATGCGATAAATCGTCCCATGAATAGGACAATAAACACGCCAAATACCAAGCTGGGAGCCATCCATGCAGGACCTGAACGACATGTTGTATTTCGCCGAAGTGGCCGAGCGCGGCGGTTTTGCGGCGGCGGGCCGGGCGCTGGGCCTGCCCAAGTCGCGGCTCTCGCGCCGGGTGGCCGAACTGGAGACGCGGCTTGGCGTGCGGCTGCTGCAGCGCACCACGCGCAAGCTATCGCTGACCGAGGCGGGCGAGCTCTACCTGCGCCACTGCGTGGCCATGCGCGACGAGGCCCTGGCCGCTGGCGAGGCCGTGGCGCAGATGCAGAGTGAGCCGCGCGGGACGTTGCGCATCAGTTGCCCGGTGACCCTGGCGCAAGGCACGCTGGGCTACCTGATTCCGCAGTACCTGGCCCAGCACCCGCATGTCAAGCTGGACATGCGCGTGACCAACCGGGTGGTGGACCTGGTGGAAGAGGGCATGGACGTGGCGCTGCGGGTGCGCCCCACGCTGGATGACAGCGGCAGCCTGGTCGTCAAGCAGCTGGGCGCCTCCTGCAGCTACCTGCTGGCCAGTCCCGCGCTGCTCAGGCGTCAGGGGGCGCCAGCCACACCTGCTGAGCTGAAAAACCTCGACACGGTGGCCATGTCTGCCACCGACGGGCGCAGCGCCTGGGAACTGGTCGGCCCGCAGGGGCAGGAGTTTGTGTTGCAGCATCAGCCGCGGTATGTGGCCGATGACCTGCAGACGCTCAAGCTGGCGGTGCTGGCCGGCACCGGCATGAGCTTTTTGCCCGAGATGCTTTGCACGGCCGAACTGCAGGCCAGGCTGCTGGTGCCGGTGCTGCCCGGTTGGGCCTTGCGGCCGGGCATGCTGCATGCCGTGTTTCCGTCGCGCCGGGGCCAGGTGCCGGCGGTGCGCAGTTTTCTGGATTTTCTTGGCCAACACCTGAAGTCCGATGTGCTGGCGTAGGAAGGCGCTCCTGTTTTCAGAGCAGCTCGCGCAGGTAGAACAAGGGTCGAAGGCCGATCTGATGCCTTGATACGGGCGAACAGCAAAAAGAGGCTGCCCGTAGACGACTCCTCTCTGCGATTCAGACATAAAAGTGCCCCACTGCACTGGTTATATCGTTATGCAATATAAATTTAAAACGATATATTCTTTTGAGTTTTAAAGATGACTCCTCACAATGCATTTTTTGATTACGAATGCACAGGAGTCCTCATGGCAACATCCCGACCCGCCCACACTTCGTTTGTCCACTGACGATTGGTCAAGCAGGTGCGTTTCATCATCGTTCCCGGCTGGCGCGACTCCGGCCCCGGCCACTGGCAAAGCCTGTGGGCCGGACGCCTGGACGACGCCGTGCGCGTGCAGCAGGACGACTGGATCACGCCCAGCCGCCAGGCCTGGGTGGCTTCGATCGCCCGCACCATCCTGCTGCAAACCGAACCGGTCGTCATCGTGGCGCACAGCCTGGGCTGCATTGCCACCACGCACCTGCCGGCCGATGCGGCCGCGCGCATCCATGGCGCCTTGCTGGTGGCCCCGGCCGACCCGGAGCGCCGCTCCATCCTGAGCGACTTCGCACCCGTGCCCGCCCGCAAGCTGCCTTACCGCAGCGTGCTGGTGGCCAGCAGCAACGACCCGTATTGCCCGGTGCGCCTGGCGGGCGCCTATGCGCGGGCGTGGGGCAGCGAGTTTGTGCGCATCCAGAACGGCGGCCACATCAACATCGAATCGGGCCACGGCGAATGGCCGCTGGGCGTGGCCCTGCTGCAGTCGCTGGCCGGTGATGTGGAGGTCGCTTCCCGCCTTCATTCGCCTTCACCTTCTTCCTCTTCTTTTCCCCCTTCTTTTCCTTCCGCTCTTCTGGAAACTGTATGACCACCCCACTCACACTCAAAATCGCGCTTGCTTCCCTCGTGCTGGCCACCGGCACCCTGGCTTCGGCCCAGACCCTGCTCAACGGCTCGTACGACGTGGCGCGCGAGTTCTACAAGGACTACAACGCGGCCTTCATCGCCCACTACAAAAAGACCGCCGGCAAGGACATCAAGATTGACCAGTCGCATGCCGGCTCCAGCGCGGTAGCGCGCTCCGTGGCCGACGGCCTGGACGCCGACGTGGTGACCATGAACACCACCACCGATATCGAGTTCCTGGCCGACAAGGGCCTGGTGGCGAAGGACTGGACGAAACGCTTCCCCAACGACGCGTCGCCCACCACCTCGACCATGGTGTTCCTGGTGCGCAACGGTAACCCCAAAGGCATCAAGGACTGGGCCGACCTCGTCAAACCCGGCGTTCAGGTGATCGTCGTCAATCCCAAGACAGGCGGCAACGGCCGCATGGCCTACCTGGCGGCCTGGGGCTCGGTGCGCAAACAAGGCGGCAGCGATGCGCAGGCGGCCGAGTTTGTCGGCAAACTCTACAAAAACGTGCCCATCCTCGCCAAAGGCGGCCGCGACGCCACCTCCATCTTTCTGCAGCGCAACACC
This sequence comes from Polaromonas sp., assembly GCF_029945685.1. Classification (GTDB taxonomy): domain Bacteria; phylum Pseudomonadota; class Gammaproteobacteria; order Burkholderiales; family Burkholderiaceae_C; genus Polaromonas. The sequence continues at coordinate 237,434 of NZ_JAQSDA010000025.1, forward strand.
GGTGATGTGCTGATCACCTTTGAATCCGAAGTCTTGTCGGTGAACCGCGAGTTCGGTGAAGGCAAGGTCGATGCGGTGTATCCCTCGTCCAGCATCGTCGCCGAGAACCCGGTCGCCGTGGTGGAGCGCACGGTCGCCAAAAAGGGCACGGGCGAACTGGCCAGGGCTTACCTGAACTATCTGTATTCGGACGAAGGCCAGGAGATCGCCGCCAAACATGCGATTCGCCCGCGTTCGCCGGCCGTGCTCAAAAAATATTCGAACGTGTTCAAACCGATCCAGCAGTTCACGGTCAAGGACTACTTCGGCTCACTCGGTGAAGCGCAGAAGGTCCACTTCAACGACGGCGGCCAGTTCGACAAGCTCTACACCGTCAAGTAACGGGCCCCCACGTTTTTCGCTTCGCGAGCCTCCGGCGATTCGCTGCCCCTTTGATCCGAGGGAGGGGCCATTTTTCCTGGGGGCGGCCCGTCGGAAAAATGCCCTGTCTTAGTTGAACAAAAAAATGTCAAAAAAATCTGCGAAGAAGGTGCTGCCGGGCTTCGGTCTCACGCTGGGCTACACGCTGTTCTACCTCAGCATCATCGTGCTGATCCCCTTGTCGGCGCTGCTGTTCAAGACCTTCTCGCTGACCTGGGAGCAGTTCGTGACGGCGGTGACCTCCCCGCGGGTGATGGCGTCTTACCGCCTGACCTTTGGCGCCTCGCTGTTTGCTGCGCTGGTGAACCTGGTGTTTGGTTTGCTGCTGGCCTGGGTGCTGGTGCGCTACAAGTTTCCGGGCAAAAAAATCGTCGATGCGCTGGTGGATTTGCCCTTTGCGCTGCCGACCGCCGTGGCTGGCATCTCGTTGACCGCCATCCTGGCCGGCAACGGCTGGATCGGCCAGTACCTCGAACCGCTGGGCATCAAGCTGGCCTTCACGCCGGCCGGTGTGGTGATTGCGCTGATCTTCATCGGCCTGCCGTTTGTGGTGCGCACGGTGCAGCCGGTGCTGGAAGACGCCGAAAAAGAACTTGAAGAGGCCGCGACCTCGCTGGGCGCTACGCGTCTGCAGATTTTCACGCGGGTGATTCTTCCGCACATCACGCCGGCGCTGCTGACCGGTTTTGCGATGGCGTTTGCGCGCGCCATCGGTGAATACGGCTCGGTGATTTTTATCGCCGGCAACATGCCCATGATTTCCGAGATCACGCCGCTGATCATCATCGGCAAGCTCGAGCAGTACGACTACGCCGGCGCCACGGCGGTGGCCGTGGTGATGCTGGTGATTTCCTTTGTGCTGTTGCTGGTCATCAACGGCCTGCAGGCCTGGCAGCGGCGTTTTGCGGGAGCGCCTGCATGAATGCAAACCCTCAAAACAATGCCAAGGCTAGAGCGGGGACAACAGAAGCGCCTTGGGTGCGCTACACCCTGATCACTGTCGCGCTGCTGTTTGTCCTGCTGTTCCTGGTGCTGCCGCTGGCGGCGGTGTTCACCGAAGCACTGCGCAAGGGTTTTGGCGCCTACCTTGCCGCGCTGAAAGAGCCCGACGCCTGGTCGGCGATCGAGCTCACGCTGATTGCCGCGGCGATTGCCGTGCCGCTGAACCTGGTGTTCGGTGTTTCGGCCGCCTGGGTGATTGCCAAGTACGAGTTCCGCGGCAAGTCCTTCCTGACGACGCTGGTGGACCTGCCGTTTTCGGTGTCGCCGGTGGTGGCTGGCCTGATGTACGTGCTGGTCTTCGGTGCCCAGGGCTGGTTCGGGCCCTGGCTCGCAGCCAACGACATCAAGATCATTTTTGCGGTGCCCGGCATTGTGCTGGCCACGGTGTTTGTGACCTTTCCCTTCATTGCACGCGAGCTGATCCCGTTGATGCAGGCCCAGGGCAGCGACGAGGAGCAGGCCGCCATCGTGTTGGGCGCTACCGGCTGGCAGACCTTCTGGCATGTGACCCTGCCCAACATCAAGTGGGGCCTGCTCTACGGCGTGATTCTCACCAACGCGCGCGCCATGGGCGAGTTCGGTGCGGTGTCGGTGGTGTCCGGCCACATCCGCGGGCAGACCAACACCTTGCCGCTGCATGTGGAGATTTTGTACAACGAGTACCAGTCGGTGGCCGCCTTTGCCGTGGCTTCGCTGCTGGCGCTGCTGGCCCTGGTGACGCTGCTGATCAAGTCGGTGGCTGAGTGGCGCGCCGAACAGGAGCTCAAAGCCGCTGCCGACCTGCCGCCCGAGCGGCCGCGACTTGTTCCCTCTCCCTCGGGCAGAGGGCCAGGGTGAGGGCAGCTTCCGACCTCCGCCAGCGCCAGCCCTCACCCCAACCCTCTCCCAATGGGAGAGGGAGAAAGAAAAATCATGAGTATTGAAATCCGCAACATCAGCAAACACTTCGGTAACTTCCAGGCGCTCGGCGACGTGAGCCTGGACATTGCCTCGGGCGAACTGGTGGCCTTGCTCGGCCCCTCGGGCTGCGGCAAGACCACCTTGCTGCGCATCATTGCCGGCCTCGAAACCGCCGACCAGGGCAGTATTTTGTTCAGCGGGGAAGACACGACCGACGTGCATGTGCGCGAGCGCCAGGTCGGTTTTGTGTTCCAGCATTACGCCTTGTTCCGCCACATGACTGTGTTTGAAAACGTCGCCTTCGGCCTGCGTGTCAAGCCGCGTGGCCTGCGTCCCAGCGACGCCGAGATCAAAAGAAAGGTGCATGAATTGCTGGGCCTGGTGCAGCTTGACTGGCTGGCTGACCGCTTCCCTTCGCAGCTTTCTGGCGGGCAGCGCCAGCGGATTGCGTTGGCACGCGCCCTGGCGGTTGAACCCAAGGTGCTGCTGCTCGACGAACCTTTCGGCGCACTCGACGCCAAGGTGAGGAAAGAGCTGCGCCGCTGGTTGCGCCGCCTGCACGATGACCTGCACGTCACCAGCATTTTTGTCACGCACGACCAGGAAGAGGCGCTCGAAGTCGCCGACCGCGTGGTGCTGATGAACCAGGGCAAGGTCGAGCAGATCGGCTCGCCGCAGCAGGTCTGGGACCACCCGGCCAGCCCCTTTGTTTATGGCTTTCTCGGCGACGTCAACCTGTTTCACGGCCGCGCGCACGAAGGCAAGATCCAGCTCGAAGGCATGCGCCTGGATTCGCCGGAGCACAGCGGCGCGCAAAACGCCAAAGCTTTTGCCTATGTGCGGCCGCATGACTTCGAGGTGCAGCGTTATTCACCGGGTGCCGAAGGTATTGCCGCGCAACTGAGCCGCGCGATTGTGATCGGGCCGATTGCCAGGCTGGAACTGACACCGTCCGAAAACAGCGGCCAGGCCGACCCGCTGATCGAAGTGCAGATTCCCTCGCAGCAATACCGCGACATGGAGCTGCGCGAGGGAGAACTGCTGGTGGTGACACCGCGCCACGCGCGGGTGTTTGTGGATGCGGGGGAGGGGATTTGAGGTTTCCCCCGACTGCTTATGTTTCGTGAGCTAGCCTATAGGTCGCTTGCGTATTGATTTCACTTTTTTCCGTTTCTCCAAGGAAGCGGTGGCTTTCGCTCCTTCCTCCCGGTACGTGATTTGATTTGAGAGCGGAAGAAAGTCTTGAATAACTTTGGACTTCATGGGCTCGTTGGTGTATCTAATTTTTGTGCTCATCTCTGGCGCTCTTCACATCACTTGCTAAGTAAGAACTTAACTCGTTAGCGGGCTTCGAGCTTGTACTTCTCACCATACATTGACTCATAGTTGAGGTTGAATGCAACGTCACCGGCCATTTGAAAAACAAGTTCTAAATTTGAGAAACGCAGGTCAGGAAATTCAAGTTCCGCTATCAAAATTTCTCCTTGGCTTGGTATGGCTCCATCCTTACCTGGCAAACCAAATTGATTCAGTTGATATTGAATTTTTGTGCCTAAAACATGAGCGATAAAGGCTTGAACCTCATCGGTTTGTCCATCCGGTCGCAGGAACCGCTGGTTGTCTTTAGTGAAGTATCTTTCGCGAATTACCGCTGGTCCAAGGCCGAGATTGCGAACGGTAAACGCAATGCTTGGACAAACCGAGGAATTTTTTCGCGCGATATGCCAAACCAGCAATGGGCGAACGCTGAGACGGTTGTGTTGATAAGCAAGCCAAGCTTGCCATGCCGTTGCAAAGAGAGCGCAGATGGCAATGACCGCAGAGGATAAGGCGATGATGTCGGATGAGGTCATAGCACGGAATTGAGAGTAGAGGACGTTAAATCCAAGGGGAGGCTCTATTTGGGCTTCTTTTTCGCAGGCTTGCCGGTCTTTGGATCTAGGTTGAAATAAACACCTGCCTTGAAACCTTCACTAAAACGTTCACTGCTGAGGATCTCACCATTTGCAGAACTGCACAACGGGCATTGTGTTCCCGCAGATTCAAACAATGGACTGACTTTTTTACAGGAAAAACAATGGAAGAACATAAAGCGACCTCCGTTTTAAATTTTCAACGTTGCTAATGCTTGCATCTTCCGCTTGATATTGTTTGTTTTATATCAGGTTCGCTATGTAGGGAACTTATCTGCGCCTGAACGCCCGAACCATCGGACAATCCGTACATTGATCGAAAAAAAAGGACCGTGATGTTGTCGAGCTATTTCGAAACCGCGCCGCGCCGTGTGCTGGCCCTGGTGTCTGCAGCCTGTGTCGCCATGCTGGCGTTTGGCCTGTACCTGCAGCATGTCGTTGGGCTGGAGCCTTGCCCCATGTGTATCGTGCAGCGTTATGCGCTGGTGCTGGTGGCGGTGGTGACGGGGGTTACGGCTTTTGCGCGCGGCAAAGGGCTGCTCATGACGGGTTCGGCGGTGACGCTGCTGGTGGCCGGTTTCGGTGCTTTTGTCGCTGCCCGCCAGAGCTGGTTGCAGTGGTACCCGCCCGAAGTCGCTTCCTGCGGGCGCGACTTCTACGGAATGATCGAGACCTTTCCGCTGCAGCGCGTGATCCCGATGATCTTCAAGGGCAGCGGCGACTGCACCAAGATCGACTGGACTTTTCTGGGCCTGTCGATTGCCAACTGGTCCTTCCTGTGTTTTGCCGGCATTGCGCTGCTGATGCTGGTTCTGCTGATGGTGCAGGGGCGCAGGCCAGCAACTGCACGTCGCTGACCCCGAGCTTCAGGACGGCAGTGGCGCGACCCGCGCCGGCACCAGCACAATTTCAAGGCTGCCGCCCGGGTTGTGGCTTTTCAGCCGCAATTCGTCCTGGGTCAGGCTCAGGATGTCGGTCTTGTACTCCTGCGCTTCCTCGATCATCGTGAGCTTGCCGTTGGTGTAAGTCCAGGCACCGAAGGCGGCCTTGCTGTTGGGCGAGGTGACCACCAGCGTGCCGTCCGACAAAAACGCGTACAGCGTGCCGGGCGCAACCCCGGTGGACAGGCTGACTTCCCACACCTTGTTGATGAAACCCGGCTTCACGTTGGCGGGGGAAGGCCTGGGTGTGTTGGCCAGGTCGATGGGTTCAGGCTCTTTCGAGCAGCCCACGACCAGCAACAGCACAGCCAGGCAGCAGGCCCGCCGCAGTGAATTTTTCATCGTAGGTGACTCCAAAAGAAAGTCCAAAAGAAACGATTCTCCCTTGAGGCCGGAAAAGGTGTAATACTGTACATATAAACAGTATTTTAGGTCTTTTCCTTCCATGGTTTCACTTTCTTCCGCCACGCCCACGCCGCCTTTGTCTCCGGGCCAGGCGCTGAACGCCATGCACGCCGACGTCTGGCGTGCCGCCGAGCTGGGCAGCCACAGCCTGCCGGCCCTGGACACCGGGTATGCGGCGCTCAACCAGGTGTTGCCCGGCGGCGGCTGGCCGCAGGGCGCGCTGGTGGAAATGCTGCAGCCGCAGGCCGGCCAGCATGAGTGGGGCCTGCTGGCGCCTGCGCTGGCCGCCGTGCAGGCCGCGGTGCCGGCCAAGCTGGTGGTGCTGGTGGGCGCGCCCTGGTTGCCATTCGGCCCGGCGCTGGGCGCGCGCCAGCTCAACATGCAGCGTGTACTTTGTGTGCACAGCCAGGGGCCGGCGTTGCTGTGGGCCACACGCGAAGCCCTACAGTGTGCCGACGTGGCCGCCGTGCTGGCCTGGCTGCCCGATGCACGCAGCGCCCATTTGCGCCGCCTGCAGATGGCCGCGCATGCGCACAGCCAGCTGCTGTTTGTGTTCCGGCCGCTGCGCGCGCAGCTCGAGTCTTCACCCGCACCGTTACGCCTCCTGCTCGAAGGTGCGGCGGCCGAAGAGGGCAACCTGCGGGTGCATGTGCTCAAGCGGCGCGGCCCGCCACTGGCCGCGCCGCTGCTGCTGGCCACGCGGCCGGCGCGCCTGTCGGCCCTGCTGGCGGCCAGCCGCGAACGTGCACGCCGCCGCCGGGAAGAGGCCGGCAGATCCGTGCCCAGGCTGCAGCCGGCCCCGGCCGCTGTTGCCGTCGCATCAGGAGAGGTTCATGCCGTGCTGGATCGCATTGCAAACAGCCATCACCACTGAGTCCGGGCCGGCGCTGATGGACGAGGCCGCGCTGCAGCGCACCGTGGCCAGCCTGGCGCTGGGTTTCACGCCGCGCGTGGCGATGGTGGACGAGGCCGTGCTGCTGGACGTGACCGGCAGCCTGCGCCTGTTTGGCGGGCTGGCGCGGCTGATGCAGCTGCTGGCGCAGCGGATCGCATTGTTTTTTGAGTCAAATCGGGCTCTGGCCCTTATCTGGCGTGCGCAAGGCGCTACATCCTTGATAGCGCTTGGGCGGCTGCGCCATGCCGCCGGCAAGCCAGGACCGGGCCGCACACGGGTGGCCGACCTGCCCATGCACACCTTGACTGCGGCGCGTCCACACCTGGGCGTGCTCGAGCGCATCGGCTGCCGCAGCTGGGACGACCTGCTGCGCCTGCCGCGCGACGGCGTGGCCCGGCGTTTTGGCGCGGAACTGCTGGAGGCGCTGGACCGGGCCCGCGGAAGCCTGCCCGACAACCACGACTGGCTGGTGCTGCCCGAACACTTCGAGGAAAAGATCGAGCTCAACGCCCTGGTCACCCACGGCCCGGCGCTGATGGCCGGCGCCGAACGCCTGCTGGCCGGCCTGCACGCCTGGCTGCTGGGGCGGCAAAGCGGCATCTGCGCGCTGCGACTCACCTGGCACCTGGACAAGCGCCGCGACGTGGTGCCCAGCGGCGAGATGGACGTCCGCACCGCCCAGCCCGCGCAGGACCTGCGCCACGTGACGCGCCTGATCGCCGAACACCTGGCGCAGCAACAGCTGCCGGCACCAGTGCATTCATTGAGCCTGCGCTCGCTGGTCACCGAGCCACTGGTGGACGCGGCCGCCGCCACCACCAGCCTGCTGATGGAGGCGCGCCGGCAGGGCGACAGCGCGGTGGAACTGATAGAACGCCTGAGCGCCCGCCTGGGGCCGGCGCAGGTGCAGGCCTGGCAGCCCTGCGCCGACCACCGGCCCGAGCAGATGCAGCGCTGGGTCAGCGCCCAGGGTGCTATTCAATTAATAGCTGGTGGCGCACGCCAGACAAGGGCTAGAGGCCAAAAAGGCTTGAAGAAGATGGAGGCGGGAGCGGAGGAGGGGGCGGCCAGAACCGACGCCCTCTACCCGACCTGGCTGCTGCCCGAACCAATCCGGCTGGCGGCGGTGGGCGACAGCCCGGTGTACCAGGGGCCGCTATTGCGGCTGGCCGGCCCGCAGCGGCTGGAGGCCAGCGGCTGGCTGATGAACGGCGAAGCGGCCGGCGTGCGCAGCAAGCCCGCGGCGATCCGCGACTACTTCATCTACCGCAGCCAGCAGGCCGGCCTGCTGTGGATATTCAGCGAGCGTTTGCCGGTGCCACAGCCGGCAGACACGCAGCGGCGCGCCTGGTACCTGCACGGGTTTTTTGCCTGAGGAACCGGTGTGTTCAGCGGACCGCTTCCCGACTATGCCGAGCTGCATGTACTGAGCAACTTCAGCTTCCAGCGCGGCGCCTCGCACGCCGAAGAGCTGGTCGAGCGGGCCGCCGGCCTGGGTTACCGCGCGCTGGCCATCACCGACGAGTGTTCGGTGGCCGGTGTGGTGCGTGCCCATGTGGCGGCCAAAAAACACGGGCTCCAGCTGCTGCCCGGGGCCGAGTTTTTTGTGCAGGCGGCGCACCCCTTCCGGCTGGTGGTGTTGCCGCACAACGCGGCCGGCTGGGGCAACCTGTGCGAGTTCATCACCGCGGCCAAACAGGCGGGTGACCTGCTGGACAAGGGCAGCTACCGGGTGGCGCTGGGGGGCAGCGATTTTTTGCAACTGGCCGATTGCGAGGTGCTGCTGCTTGCCTTGCCGGACGCTATCGATATAGAAGCGCTCTGCGCCCATGCGACGTGGGCTACAGGCCTGTTTGGCTTGCATGCCTGGCTGGCCGTCGAGCTGCTGCAAGGCCTGGACGACGCGCTGCGCCTGCAGCAGTTGCAGCAAGTGGCGCAGCGCACCGGCATCCGCCTGGTGGCGGCCGGCAACGTGCGCATGCATGTGCGCTCGCGCAAGCCGCTGCATGACGTGATGACGGCCATCCGTCTGGGCAAAACCGTGCATGAATGCGGCTTTGCCCTGCAGGCCAATGCCGAAGCGCATTTGCGCCCGCGCATGCGCCTGGCCGACCTCTACCCGCCCGAGCTGCTGCGCGCCACGCTGGAGGTGGCCGCGCGCTGCAGCTTCAGCCTGGACGAGATCCGCGACCTGTACCGCTACCCGCTGGGCGACATGGTGCCGCAAGCGGAAACGCCGGCCCAGTGCCTGCGCCGTCTGACAGCCGAGGGGGCGCAGGAGCGTTACCCCGGCGGCGTGCCGGACAAGATCCAGACGCAGATCAACCATGAGCTGGCCCTGATCGAGGAACTCGGCTACGAGATGTACTTCATCACCGTGCATGACATCGTGCGTTTTGCGCGGCAGCAGGGCATTCTGTGCCAGGGGCGCGGCTCGGCCGCCAACTCGGCCGTCTGTTACTGCCTGGCCGTGACGGCCGTCAACCCGGCCGAAAGCCAGTTGCTGTTCGAGCGTTTCATCAGCCGCGAACGGCGTGAGCCGCCCGACATCGACGTGGACTTCGAACACCAGCGGCGCGAGGAAGTCATCCAGTACATCTACGCCAAATACGGCCACGACCGCGCGGCGATTGCGGCCACCGTGATCAGCTACCGGCCGCGCAGCGCCATCCGCGACGTGGGCAAGGCGCTGGGTGTGGCGCCCGAACTGGTCGAGCAGCTGGCCAAAGAGCATTTCTGGTTTGACGGCAGCCAGGCACTGGAGAAAAAACTCGCCGAAGCCGGCCTGCAGCAGGACCCCGGGCCGGTGCTGCAGTGGCTGGACCTGTCGGTGCAGCTGATCGGTTTTCCGCGCCACCTGAGCCAGCATGTGGGCGGTTTTGTGCTGACGCAGGGCAAACTCACGCGCCTGGTGCCCATCCAGCCGGCGTCCATGGACGACCGCCGCATCATTCAGTGGGACAAGGACGACCTCGACGCCATGGGCCTGCTGAAAGTCGACGTGCTGGCGCTCGGCATGCTGTCGGCCATACGCCGCTGCCTGCAGCTGGTGGACCAACTGCGCGGCGGCTGGTTGCAGATGCACCAGATTCCGGGTGACGACCTCCCCACCTACGACATGATCTGTGCGGCCGACACGGTGGGCGTGTTCCAGATCGAAAGCCGCGCGCAGATGTCCATGCTGCCGCGCCTGCAGCCGCGCATCTACTACGACCTGGTGGTGGAAGTGGCCATCGTGCGGCCCGGGCCGATTCAGGGCGGCATGGTGCACCCCTACCTGCGCAACCGCGAGATGGTCCGCAAGGGCGGTGACATTGCCTACCCCTACCCGGAACTCAAGGACGCGCTGGGTCGCACGCTGGGCGTGCCGATTTTCCAGGAGCAGGTCATGCAGATCGCCATGATCGCGGCCAAATTCACCGCCGACGAGGCCGACGATTTGCGCCGCTCCATGGCGGCCTGGAAACGCAAGGGCGGCGTCGAGCGTTTTCACGACCGCCTGGTCAACGCCATGACGGCGCGCGGCTATGACGCCACTTTTTCGGAAAACATCTTCAGCCAGATCCGCGGTTTTGGCGAATACGGCTTTCCGGAAAGCCATGCCGCCAGTTTTGCCAAACTGGTGTATGTGAGCTGCTGGCTCAAGTGCCACGAGCCTGCGTGTTTTCTGGCGGCCCTGCTCAACTCGCAGCCGATGGGGTTTTATGCGCCCTCGCAACTGGTGCAGGACGCACGCCGCCACGGGGTGGAGGTGCGCGCGGTGGACGTGACCTGCAGCCAGTGGGATTGCACGCTGGAGACGGCAGACGACGTGGCCCGCTTGCCGCAGTATCCAGGCATTCATGAGGCGCAGCCCGCCGTCCGCCTGGGCCTGCGCCTGGTGGCGGGCCTGCCGGGAGCGGCGGCGCTGCGCATCACGCAAGCCCGCGCGCAAGCACCTTTCACCTCGACCGAAGACCTGGTCTCGCGCGCGCAGCTCGGCACGCGTGAGATCAACGCGCTGGCTGCCGCCGATGCCTTGCTGCCCCTGGCCGGCCACCGGCGCCAGCAGGTCTGGGAAGCCGCCGCGATCAAATCCGCGCCGGGCCTGCTCAAGGCGGTGCCGGTGCACGAGACCCCGCTGCAGCTGGCGGACACGCCCGAAGGCGAAAACATCCTGTTCGACTACCAGTCCACCGGCCTCACGCTGCGCCGCCATCCATTGGCCCTGCTGCGGCCGCGGCTGGCCGGTCGCGGCCTGCTCAGTGCCGGTGAGCTCAATGCGCTGCCCAACGGCAAGGAGGTGGCGGCCTGCGGCATTGTCACGGTGCGCCAGCAGCCGCAAACCGCCAAGGGCACCATCTTCGTGACGCTGGAAGACGAAACCGGCCCGGTCAACGTGATTGTCTGGAAATCATTGCGCGACACCCAGCGCCACGAGGTGCTGCATGCGCGCCTGCTGGCGGTGTACGGCGTCTGGCAGCGCAGCGAGGAAAGCGACACCCGCGAAGGCTACGGCGCCGTGCGCAACCTGGTGGCGCACCGGCTCGAAGACCTGACACCGCTGCTCGGGCGGCTGGGCACCTCCAGCCGCGATTTTCATTAAAGGCGCAGACCGCTGGCTTACATGCCCGAGGGGAAAGTCTCGGGCGCCTCGCCGGTATGCCACACCGCGCCCCGGTCCAGCGGCTCCAGCGCATGGGTTTCGTCGACGTGGATCAGCGCGTCGAACTGCTGGCTCAGGTGGGTGTGGAAGTAGTGGCTCTGGCGCTCGGTGTCGGGCCGGTAGATCACGCCGATGGCGCGCTGCAGCCGCTGCGGCTGCGCAAGTTCGCCCAGCGCGTCGTTGTCGCGCAGGTCCAGCCAGAACCGGGGGGTCCCGGTCTGGTGCAGCAACGCCTCCCAACTGCCGGGCAGGCCGGCGCGCACCCGCTTGTGCTGCGGCGGTTCGTCCCAGTTCGACGCGGCTGTCACCGAACCGTGGTGGGTGCTGAAGCCCACCAGCACCGCGTCGCCGTCATGGCGGTCGCGCACGAGTTGGCCCACGTTCCATTCACCGCGGTCGCCCATTTCGGTGGCGGCTGCGTCGCCGAGGTGCGAGTTGTGCGCCCAGACGGCCATGCGTGGCGGCACGCCGCCGGCGCCCAGGTGGCGGTCCAGCGCCTGCAGCGTTTCTTCCATGTGGCTGTCGCGCAGATTCCACGACGAGACACGCCCACGGAACATGGTGCGGTAATACTCTTCGGCGTTGCGCACCAGACGCGCGTTCTGCTGGACGTAAAACATCTCGTCGCGTTCCAGCCCGGGCGTGGGCGGCAACTGGCCGAAGCGGCGGGTCATGGCGCGTAATTGCTGCACCACCTCGTCTTCACAACTGCGCGCCAGGCCGAAACTGGCGGCGTAACCGTAAGCCTGGCTGTCTTCGCCCGCGTGATCGAAACAGGCGTACCTGTCGCGTGCCCGCTGCGCCGCCGGCGGGTCGGTGCGGTCCAGGTAGGCCAGCACTTCCTGGATGGAGGTGAACAGGCTGTACAGGTCCATGCCGTAAAAGCCGACCCGGCTGGCGGCGCTGCGCCCGGCGTTGTACTCGCGCAGCCACTCCACAAAATCGCGTACCACGGCGTTGCGCCACATCCAGGCAGGAAAACGTTCAAACCCCGCCAGCGCGTCGCTGGCGTTGCGGTCGTCTGACTGGCCGCGCACATACCGGTTGACGCGCCAGGCGTCGGGCCAGTCGGCCTCCACCGCGATGGCGGTGAAGCCTTTTTCGATGATGAGCCGCTTTGTGATGTTGACGCGCTCCTGATAGAACTCGCGCGTGCCGTGGGAGGCTTCGCCGAGCAGCACAAACCGCGCCGGGCCAATCAGCTGCAGCAAACCGTCGTGGTCGTGCGTGCTGCCAGTCAGGGGGTGCAGGTGTTGCCGCAGGCCCTCGAGCAGGGCCGTGTCGGTGCGTGTGGGGGAATGCTGCGCGGTCATGACAGGGTCCTGGTGGGGTGTCAGGGGGAAGGGGAAGGCGCGTGCACGCGGGCGTCTTCAAGCAAGGTGCGCACCTCGTCGTCGCTGGTCTGGGGAAACTGCCGGTACCACAGGCCAACGGCGCGAAACGGTTCGGGCATGGCGACGCAGACCACGTCATCGGCCACACCCTGCAGCGCCTGGCAGCTGTCTGCGGCGCCTACCGGCACGGCCATCACCAGATGCGCCGGTTGCTGCTGGCGGATGGCCAGCAGCGCGGCGTGCATGGTTGCGCCAGTGGCCAGCCCGTCGTCAACCACGATCACCGTGCGGCCGTGCAGATCGGGCGCCGGGTTCTGGCCGCGGTAGAGCTGCTCGCGCCGCTGCAGCTCGGGCACCTCACGCGCCACCGCGGCGGCCACCTCTTCGGGCGTGACGTGCATGCCCGGCATCGGGTTCATCACGCGCACGCCGCCGCTGGCAATCGCCCCCATGGCGTATTCCTCGTGGCCGGGAAACCCGAGCTTGCGCACCACAAACACGTCGAGCGGCGCGTTCAGGGCGCGCGCCACTTCGTAGGCCACGGGCACGCCGCCGCGCGGCAGGGCCAGCACCAGCAGCTGGGGGCGGCCGCGGTAGTGCGCCAGTGCGCCGGCCAGCACGCGGCCCGCCTCGCGGCGGTCTTCATAGGGAAGGCGTGTGTCTTTCATGATGGACCGCCATGGTTTTGACGGGAGCCAGCCAGGCGCTGAACCAGTCGGCTGCCAGTTCGGCCACCTGCTCCAGGGTGCCGCGTTCCTCGAACAGATGGGTGGCGCCCGGCACCACGGCCAGCCGTTTTTCGCAGTGCAGATGGGTGTAGGCCTGCTCGTTGAGTGCGATCACCTCGTCGTCGTTGCCGCCCACGATCAGCAGCGTGGGCGCGGTGACCGCCGCCAGCGCCACCGGGCCGGCCAGGTCGGGGCGGCCGCCGCGCGACACCACGGCCGCAATGCGTTTGCCGAGCCGCGCCGCGGCAATCAGCGCCGCCGCGCTGCCGGTGCTGGCGCCGAAGTAACCGATGGGGGCGTGCTGCAGGTCCGGCTGGGCGGCCACCCACTCGGTAACCTCCTGCATGCGCGCGGTCAGCAAGGCGATGTCGAAACGGTGCTCGCGGGTGTGGGTGTCGACCTGTTCTTCCTGCACGGTGAGCAGGTCGAACAGCAGGGTGGCAATGCCCGCATGCTGGAGTTTTTGCGCCACCTGGCGGTTGCGGGCGCTGTGCCGGCCGCTGCCGCTGCCGTGGGCAAACACCACCAGGCCCGGGGCGCCGGCCGGCAGGACGAGGTCGCCGTACAACCAGGTGTTTCCGCAGGGAATACGGACTTCGCGGCTCGCCGGGGCAGAGGTGGGACGGTTCATGGACATCTCCGTTTGAGAAGACCACCATAGTCCTGCGTGGCCTGGCCGGCCATCAGACGAGTCCTATTTGTCGGTCAGACGGCCTCGCCGTGCCAGGTCCTTGATCTGGAGCAAAAACAGGCACCAGCCCAATCAGGACGGGCGCCAGCAGCTATGAAATCAGGAGTTGCTGGCGCGGCGGTAGAAAGCCAGTGAGCCGGCCAGGCTCAGCAGGGCGCCGCCGCACAGGCGGTCCAGCCAGCGTGTGGCACCGGCCTTGAGCAGCCGCAACGCCCGCGCGCCGATGACGGCATAGGCCAGCATCACGGTGAAGTCCAGTCCCCCGAACACCAGTGCGATCGTGATGTACTGCGGCGCCTGGGTCGCGGCCGGGTCGATGAACTGCGGCAGCAGGGCGGAGCAAAACAGATAACCCTTGGGGTTGGTGGCGGCCACCAGAAAGGATTTCATGAAGATGGCCCGGCCATGGCGTGGTTCGGCATCGGCCTCGCCGGCTGGCAATTCAAAACCGCCTTTCGAGCGCAGCATGCGCACGCCCAGCCAGGCCAGGTAGAGGGCCCCCACCCATTTGAGCACCGAGAACCAGAACTCCGAAGCCGCCAACAGTGCGCCCAGACCCAGCGCCACCGCACCGACCAGCACGAAGTCCGAGGCCACGGCCCCCAACATGCCGGGCACGGAGCGGCGAACGCCGTAACGCGAGCCGTTGATCAGCGCCAGCAGCACCGTGGGACCGGGCGTGGCGATCACCGCCAGCGCGACGGCTGCAAACAGCAGCAGGCTGCTGCTGGTCATGCCGCGGCTCCGCAACCGGCCGGTTTGAAGACACGCTCGGTCGATGCCGGGTAGCGGGCCAGTTTGTCAGCCGGCCGGCGCGGCCGGGTGACCAGTTCGCCGCCGCAGTTGGGGCAGATGCCGTGGAGCTTGCTGGTGGCGCAATCGCTGCAGAAGGTGCATTCGAAGGTGCAGATGCGGGCCTCAGGGGACTCGTTGGGCAGGTCCTGGTTGCAGCATTCGCAGTTGGGGCGGAGTTGGAGCATGGTGAGTCCTGTTCAAAAGCGGGAGAAAAAGGCTGTAGCTGCGCATTTTCAGGCATGTTGGCGAGCCGGCCCGACGGCCTGCGGGGTTGCTCGATAGCCACTACCATGGGTGTTGATTTTTTACCCCTCTGTCAAGGACGCCCGCATGACCACCCCGACCCTCACAAAAATGAAAATCGACTTCGTCTCCGACGTGTCCTGCCCCTGGTGCGTGATTGGCCTCAAGTCGCTGGAAGACGCCTTGGGCCGGGTGGCCGGCGAGGTGCAGGCCGAGATACATTTCCAGCCTTTCGAGCTGAACCCGAAGATGCCGGCCGAAGGCCAGGACATTGCTGAACACCTGGCCGAAAAATACGGTTCTACCCCCGAGCAGTCACAGCGCAACCGCGAGATGATCCGCGCGCGCGGGCAGGACGTGGGTTTCACCTTCAGCATGGACAAACGCAGCCGCATCTACAACACCTTCGACGCCCACCGCCTGCTGCATTGGGCCGAGGAAGAAGGGGAAGGGCGCCAGATGGCGCTCAAGGAAGCCCTGTTCAAGGCCTATTTCACCGACGGCGAAAGCCCAGGCTCGCACGAGGTGCTGGCGCGCGTGGCCGGCGAGGTCGGGCTGGACACGGTGCGGGCCAAAGCCATTCTGGCCTCCGGCGAGTATGCCGACGCCGTGCGCGAACGCGAGCAGTTCTACCTGCAGCAGGGCATCCACGCGGTGCCGGCCGTCATCATCAACGACAAACACCTGATCTCGGGCGGCCAGCCGGCCGAAGTCTTCGAGCAGGCCTTGCGGCAGATCGCTGCGGCCGGCTGACCGGGGTCAGGCCTTCAGCGTGGCCGTCAGCGTGATGGAACCCACGCTGGCCAGCGCCTTGGACAGCGGGCAGCCGCGCTTGGCGGCCTCGGCGATCTGCTGGAATTGGTCCGGGGCCATGCCCGGCACCTTCGCTTCGAGCGTCAGCGCAATGCGGTCGATCACAAAACCATCGCCTTCCGGCACCAACCGGACTTTGGCCTGGGTGTCGACCTGCTCGGTGGCAAATCCCGCCTTGTCGCAGGCAAACGAAAAAGCCATGGTGAAGCACGCCGCATGCGCCGCGCCCAGCAGCTCTTCGGGGTTGGTGCCTGTGCGGTCGTCTTCAAAACGGCTGCCAAAGCCGTAGGGATAGGCTTTGAGCGCAGCGGTTTCGGTGCTGATCTGGCCCTGGCCTTTTTTGCCCTGGCCTTCCCAGTGAACGCTGGCGGTTTTTTCGGTCATGGTGTGTCCTTTGGATGATGTGGTGGATCGCGGGCCACTGTGCGTGGCCACCTGATCACTGTGCCGAGCCGGCCGGGGGCCGGGCGTGAGACATCATCGCCAGCGGGCGCTGGCCTTCTCCTACGCGGGGGCAACTGTGCGGCGTCGCGCGTTGCTATGCGCTTGGCATGGAACAAACGAAATCAGAACCCGCAGGCCACGCCTCAACCTATACAGTCCTCATTCAATGGAGGCTTGCTTTTTTAGGCGACTCACAACCATAGAAGCAGTATGCGCTCTCACCGAGTTCAATACAGCTACATTCACCCATGAAAAGCCGATTACGGCCTCATCAATTTCTTTATCTGTCACCTCAAGCTGCGCCACCCCCTTGGGATGCATCAGTCGGTCTCTAACCTTCATGGTATTCACCAATGCTTCAAAGGCCGGACCAGAACAAGCCGGGGATGGGCGCCCGAAGACATCAGCGTAAACCTGAAATGTCATTCGTATCAGCGCCATGGTTCCGACGCGCATCGACGTCGTCTGAACAAGTCCCGAAGGTGAAATAGCAACCTGCTCCTCTGCAAGAGCAAGACGTTGAGCAGAGGAGAGTGCTGGGATGATTGAGTCGGTCTCAAGAAGCCTACGCCTCAAAAAATAGCAGCTAGCTTCAGCAAGAGCAAATATGGCACGAACAACTGATCTTCGCTGCGCAGACGTAAGCGAATAGGTCGAACCAAAGGCGTACTGAGAAACATTAAGCAACTCAGCCTCGGTCGCATGAGGATACAAGACACTATCTACATCTAGTCGAAGAATTTCGTAGACTTTGAGAAATTCCTCTGCCATCTTAGTCATAGGAGTATGGTATCCAGACGGTGCGAAAGCGCCGTGCTTGCCTACAGATTCTTCACCAGCACCTGACTCTTGCGGTTGACGTTGTACTTGCGCTTGCGCGCTTCCGGCAGCCACTCGGGATCGACCTGCACAAAACCGCGTTTGATGAACCAGTGCATGGTGCGGGTGGTCAGTACAAAAATGCTGTCCAGGCCCATCAGCTTCGCGCGCTGCTCGATGCGCTTGAGGATGCGTTCGCCGTCGCCCTGGCTCTGGCTTTGCGGCGATACCGTGAGCGCCGCCATTTCGGCGGTTTTGGCTTCCGGGTAGGGGTAGAGCGCGGCGCAGCCGAAGATGACGCCGTCGTGTTCGATCACGGTGTACAGGTCGGCGTCGCGTTCGATCTCGGTGCGGTCGCGCTTGACCAGCGTGCCGTCTTTTTCAAACGGTGCTATCAGCTGCAGGATGCCGCCCACGTCGTCGGCGGTGGCCTCGCGCAGGCTTTCGAGCTTTTCGTCGATGACCATGGTGCCTATGCCGTCGTGCACGTAAATCTCCAGCAGCAGCGCGCCGTCCACCGCGAACGGCAGGATGTGGCTGCGCTCGACGCCGGCCTTGCAGGCCTTGGCACAGTGCTGCAGGTAAAACGCGGTGTCGGTGGGCTGGGTGGCGTTGGGCAGCTGGGCGAGCAGTTTTTCGGCGGTGGCCAGCGGCAGCTCGGTGTCGATCGGGTTGTCTTCGCTTTCTGGCTCGCCGGGGTGGATGCGGATGCCCGGGATTTCTGTCACGAAGATCAGCTTGTCGGCCTGCAGCTCGATGGCCACGCTGGTGGCCACTTCCTCCATGGTCAGGTTGAAGGCTTCGCCGGTCGGTGAAAAACCGAAGGGCGAGAGCAACACCATGGCGCCGAACTCCAGCGTGCGCAGGATGCCCTTGGTGTCCACCTTCCGCACCAGGCCCGAGTGCTTGAAGTCCACGCCGTCGACTATGCCAACCGGCCGGGCGGTGATGAAGTTGCCGGAGATCACGCGCACCGTGGAGCCGGCCATCGGTGTGTTGGGCAGGCCCTGGCTGAAGGCAGCCTCGATTTCATAACGCAACTGGCCGGCGGCTTCCTGGGCGCAGTCGAGCGCGACCGAATCGGTGATGCGCATGCCGTGCGAGTATTTGGCCTCGTGGCCCTTGGCCGCGAGTTGTTCGTTGACCTGCGGCCGGAAACCGTGCACCAGCACGATTTTCACGCCCATGCTCTGGATCAGCGCCAGGTCCTGGGCCAGGTGCTGCAGCTTGCCGGCGGCAATGGCTTCGCCGGCAATGCCAACCACAAAGGTCTTGCCACGGTGCAGGTGGATGTAGGGTGCCACCGAACGGAACCAGGGCACAAAGGTGAAGTTGAAGACGGCGGACATGGGCGCGCTTTCGGGGTCGGGAAAGGTGGAAAAACAGCTTGCTGGAACGGAAAAACCGGACAAAAGCCCCGGTGCTCCGGACATTGGCAGTGAGTGTAAGGGACGCGGCGGCGCGGCGGGAGGCCTCGCCGGGCGGCGGTTTTAGCCCATTGGCGGGGGCGGTTTGGCCGGATAATGCGGCCATTCATGGACAAACTCGCGTTTGGCTTCTGGGGCGTTTATTTCGGCACGGCGACCCTGATGCTGGCGGGTTCGGCGCTGGGGTTCTCCCGTTCGCTGCACCGCATCTCGCTCAACGCCGGCCTCTCGGCCACCGCTTCGAGTTTTTTTGTGATCGCCTTTCTGGGCGGCCTGCCGATTGAGGAGGAAAACACGCTGGCGCGGGTTCTGGCGCACATTGCGATGCTGGTCTCGGGCTTTCTGGCTTACCTGCTGTTTTCCATTCTGGGCCTGCTGCGCGGCAGGAAGGGGCGGCTGCAGACCCGGCTGGCGCTGACGGTACTGGTGCTGGGCGTGATGGCGGCGGGTTGGCTGCTGCCGCCGGTTCCCTCCCTTGCGCTGGGTCTCGGTTTTGCCTGGACGCTGGGTGTGGTGGCGCTGGCCGTGTCGCTGCGCAGCGCCTACCGCGGGGACCGGCTGGCCTGGACGGCCGTCCTCGGGGTGTTTTTCATGCTGCTGGCCATGCTGGGCCTGGGCTGGATCGCGCTGGTGCGCGGCCAGGAACCCTGGCCGGTGCATGCGGTCAGCGCGCTCGCTGGAACCGCCTACCTTGTGACCATGGCCGCGGCACTCTGGACGCGTTACTCCTACCTGATCGAGCTGCACCAGGTCATGGCCTTGGGGCCCAGTTATGACCCGGTGACCCGCATGCGGTCACACACCGAAACCGGGCAGATGGTCGGGGACATTTTCCGGCGTGGCAGGGAAGAGCCGACCGGGTCGGACGCTGCGGGCACGCCCGATGCAGACGAGGCGGGCGAGGCGGGCGAGGTCGGAGCAGCAGCAGACCCTGCGCCACCGGCGCCCCGCCGGTCGGGCACGGTCGTGGGCGTGATGGTGGTGAGCATAGGCAACCTCTATACGCTGGAGCGCCTGCACGGCATGGCGGCGGTCAACCACGCGCTGTTTGTCTGTGCCGGGCGTTTGCGCCGCGCGGTGCCGGCCTATATCGAAATGGGCCGTTTTTCGGCTGACGGCTTTGTGCTGCTTCTGCGTGACTGCAAGGACAGCGGCCAGCTGATCCGGCTGGCGCACGAGGTGGAAGCGCGCCTGTCCAAATCGGTGGTGCTCAACACCAGCCTCGACGCGGCGCGCCGCGAAAGCGAGCAGACGCGCTGGCGGGCCGAAATCGGCGTCGGCGTGTTGCTGGTGTCCGACCCGGCGGCCCGGGCTTCGAGTGTGCTGGCCGCCTGCAAGGCCATGTCGCGCACCGCCATGTCCTATGCCAGCCGGGTTGCCTGGCTGGACCAGACCAGTGGCGAAGCGGTCGAGCTGCCTGTGCTGGAAGCCGCCTGAGGCAGTGGCCGGGCCCTGTTGCCGGGCGGGTGCCCGTCAGCACCGATAATCAGTGGTTTTGAGTCCCATCCCCTTGTCCTCGCCCCCCTTGTCCGTGCCCTTGCAGATCGATTTTCCCGAGTCCTTGCCCGTTTCGGGCAAACGCGAGGAAATCACTGCCGCCATCGCGGCCCACCAGGTGGTCATCGTCTGCGGTGAAACCGGCTCGGGCAAAACCACGCAGTTGCCCAAGATTGCGCTGGCCATGGGTCGCGGCAAGCTCAACTACCCGGCCGGCCAGGGCAAGCTGATCGGCCACACGCAGCCGCGTCGCATTGCGGCTTCCAGCGTCGCCAAGCGCATCGCCGAAGAACTCAAGACCCCGCTGGGCGACGTGGTCGGCTACAAGGTGCGCTTTCAGGACCGCCTCAGCCGCGATGCCTCGGTCAAACTGATGACCGACGGCATCCTGCTGGCCGAAACGCAGACCGATCCGCTGCTGAAAGCCTACGACACCATCATCATCGACGAGGCCCATGAGCGCAGCCTGAACATCGACTTTCTGCTCGGCTACCTGCGCCAGCTGCTTCCGCGCCGGCCCGACCTGAAAGTGGTCATCACCTCGGCGACGATTGATGCGCAGCGGTTTGCGGATTACTTTGCCTCAAGCAAAGGGCCTGCGCCGGTGATTTTGGTCTCCGGACGGATGTTCCCGGTCGAGCAGCGTTACCGGCCGTATGAAGAGTCGCGCGACTACGACCTCAACGACGCGATTGCCGACGGCGTGGACGAACTCTGGCGCAACCCGCACAGTGCCGGCGACATTCTGATCTTCCTGCCGGGTGAACGCGAGATCCGCGAGGCCGCCGACCATTTGCGCAAACACCTGGCCCACCAGCCGCTGTTTCGCAATGCCGAGGTGCTGCCGCTGTTTGCGCGGCTGTCGCAGGCCGAGCAGGACCGCATTTTTGACGGCCACACCGGCCGGCGCATCGTGCTGGCCACCAACGTGGCCGAAACCTCGCTGACGGTGCCGGGCATCCGTTACGTGATCGACGCCGGCACGGCGCGTGTCAAGCGTTACAGCTTTCGCAACAAGGTCGAGCAGCTCATGGTCGAGCCGGTGTCGCAGGCGGCGGCGAATCAGCGCGCCGGGCGCTGCGGCCGCGTGGCCGACGGCATCTGCATACGCCTCTATGACGAGCAGGACTTTCTGGGCCGGCCGCGTTTTACCGATCCCGAAATTTTGCGCAGCTCGCTGGCGGCGGTGATTTTGCGCATGAAGGCGCTGCACCTGGGCACGATCGAAAGTTTTGCCTTCATCGAGCCGCCCCAGGGCCGGGCCATTGCCGACGGCTACCAGCTCCTGGCCGAACTCGGCGCGGTGGACGACGACAACGAACTCACGCCGGTGGGCCGCAACCTGGCCCGCTTGCCGCTGGACCCGCGCGTGGGCCGCATGATCCTGGAAGCCAAAGAGCGGCAGGCGCTGGACGAGGTGCTGGTGATTGCCAGCGCGCTCAGCGTGCAGGACGTGCGCGACCGGCCCATGGACAAGCAGGCCCAGGCCGACCAGGCGCATGCCAAGTTCGACGACGAGAAAAGCGAATTTTCAGGCTACCTCAAGCTGTGGAAATGGCTGGGTGACGCGCGCGGCGGCAGGCCCTCACCCCAGCCCTCTCCCGGCGGGAGAGGGAGTCGCGAGGTTTTGCTCCCTCGCCCTTTGGGAGAGGGTGGGGGTGAGGGGACTGCATCCCACAAATTGTCCAACCGCCAGTACGAAAACCTCTTGAGAGAGAACTACATCAACATCCGCCGGGTGCGCGAGTGGCGCGACATCCACTCGCAGCTGCATGCGGTGGTGGGCGAACAGAAATGGGTGCTCAACGACAAGCCGGCCAGTTACGAGCAGCTGCATTTGTCCATGCTCTGCGGCCTGCTCGGCAACCTCGGCATCAAGAACGAGGAAGACGACTGGTACCTGGGCGCGCGCGGCATCAAGTTCTACCGGCATCCGGGCGCCAAGCTCAGCAAGAAGCCGGGGCGCTGGATCGTGGCGGCCGAGCTGGTGGAGACCACGCGCCTGTTCGGCCGCGGCATCGCCAACATCGAGCCGCAATGGGTCGAGCAGGTGGCCGGCCACCTTTTAAAGAAACAGCTGCTGGACCCGCATTGGGAGAAAAAGGCCGCGCAGGTCACCGCGCTGGAGCGCGCCACGCTCTATGGCCTGGTGATCTACAACGGCCGGCGCGTCAATTTCGGGCGTGTCGATCCGGTGACGGCGCGCGAGATTTTCATCCGCGAAGCGCTGGTGGCCGGCAACTGGGACACCAAGCTGCCGTTTCTGCAGGCCAATCTGAAGCTGATCGAGCAGGTGCAGGACCTGGAGCACAAGGCGCGGCGCCAGGACGTGCTGGTGGACGAAGAACTGATTTACGCCTTTTATGACCAGCAGTTGCCGGCCGACATCTGCACCGGCGCCGGCTGCGAGCACTGGTACAAGGACGAGGTCAAAAAACAGCCCCAACTGCTGCTGCTAAGCCGCGAAGAGCTGATGCGCCACGAGGCGGCCGGCATCACCACGCAGGCTTTTCCCAAGACGCTGCGTCTGGGCGGCGTCGATTGCATCGCGACCTACCTGCACGAGCCGGGCGACGCCAGGGACGGCGTGACCGTCGATGTGCCGCTGTTTGCGCTGAACCAGGTCAACGAGGAACGCTGCGAGTGGCTGGTGCCCGGCATGCTCAAGGACAAGGTCCAGGCCCTGATCAAGACCTTGCACCAGCGGCCGCGTTCGCGCCTGGTGCCGCTGCCCGATACCGCGGCGCGCATGGCGACCGACCTGCTGCAGCCGGAAAAATTCGGCGCGGGTTCGCTGACGGACGCGGTGCTCAAGCTGGTGCGCGACACGACCTCGCTGGACATCAAGCGCGGCGACATGAAAATCGACATGCTGGCGCCGCACCTGTTCATGAACTTCCGTGTGGTCGACGAACACGGCCGCCAACTGGGTACCGGCCGCAATCTTGGTGCGCTCAAGGGTGAGCTCGGTTCGCAGGCACGCGGCGCCTTCCAGGCGCTGGCCGGGCTGAAGGCACGCCCGGCGCCGCAGGAACGCCAGGATGCAGAGTCAAATCGGCCTCAAGCCCAACAGGGGCGGGCGCAAGCAGCTCCTGAAAGCATAGCAAGTGAGAAGGTGCAGCCAGTCCGCACGCCGGAGCGTTACACCAGCTGGAGTTTTGGCGAGCTGCCCGAACTGATGGAAATCAGCAAAGGCAAGCAGACCTTGATCGGTTTTCCGGCGCTGATCGATCTTGGCGATGCGGTGACCATCGAGGTGTTCGACGAGCCCGACGTGGCCGCGGCGAAACACCGGGCCGGACTGCGGCGCCTGTTTTCGCTGCAGATCAAGGATGCGCTGAAGTACCTGGAAAAGAATTTGCCCGACCTGCAGAAAATGGCCACCAGCTACATGCTGGTGGGCCGTGCGGCCGACAACTCGGGCGGCGGCACGCTGGAGGAACTGCGCGAGCAGATCATCGAAGTGGCGCTGGACCGTGCCTTTTTGCTGGAGCCGCTGCCGACCAACGAAGCCGACTTCAAAAAGCGCATCGACGACGGGCGCGGACGCCTGACGCTGATTGCCAGCGAAGTCGCGCGGCTGGCGGCCGGCATCCTGGTCGAGTTTGCCGCGGCGCAGCGCAAGATCAAGGACACCAAAAATGCCGCGGAGGCCAGCGCGGATGCGGCGCAGCAGCTGCAGCGTCTGGTGCCCAAACGTTTCCTGACGGCGACGCCGTACACGCAGCTGCAGCACTTTCCGCGTTACCTCAAGGCCATCACGCTGCGGCTGGAGAAATGGCGCGCCGACCCGGCCCGCGATGCGGCCCGGCTCGCCGAGCTGCGGCCGCAGGAGCAGCGCTACTGGCGCCTGGTGGCCGAGCGCAAGGGTGCCACCGATGCGCGGCTGCAGGAACTGCGCTGGCTGCTTGAAGAGCTGCGCGTCAGCTTTTTTGCGCAGGAGCTGCGCACGCCGCAGCCGGTCAGCATCAAGCGGATTGAAAAAGCCTGGCTTCAACTGGTGGGTTGAGGCGAGGCTTTTCAGCGCAGGCTGACAACTGCCCGCAGGGCTTGTCATGCCGTAGCTAAAAAGCCTGGCTTCAACTGGTGGGTTGAGGCGAGGCTTTTCAGCGCAGGCTGACAACTGCCCGCAGGGCTTGTCATGCCGTAGCTACAAAGCCTGGACGCAGATCAACAGCTGAAGCGTTTTCGCCGGCCGCCGCGCGTCACACAAAAAAAGGACTCCAGCCTTGCGGCGGAGCCCTTTTCAGCGGGATCGGGAAGATCTAGATGCGGCCCATCAGCAGCAGAACGATCAGGATGATGACGATCAGGCCCAGACCACCGCTGGGACCGTAACCCCAGCTTTTGCTATGACCCCAAGTAGGCAGTGCGCCCACCAGAATCAGGATGAGGACGATGAGCAGAATCATTGAAATCGACATGGAGAACTCCTTGTTATGTATGCACTGATTCTTGCCTGTTGTTCTCCTGGATCAAGCAGGAAGGGGCGCTGACTCACCGTCAGGGAGTTCCTACAGTTGGGGGTCACGCGCTGCTTTGCTGTGCCGTGATCTGATGCGGGCTTGATTCTGTCTGTAGTTCACCGACAAGCCGGGTCTCGCCCCGGCGGGCGACTCCCTTTTCTTTGCGTCGCCAAAGAAAAGGAAGCAAAAGAAAGGCGACCCGACTGTCTGGGTCCTTCCGCTTCGCTCCAGGCAACCTGCGCTGCTCGCCTGCGGCGGGGGTCGGCAGAACTCGCTGCGCTCGGACAACTGCCGCCCTGATCCCGCCTCCGTCTGCGCTGCTCGGCCCAGCCAAACGGGTGGGGGGAGCGAAGACAGAAATCGGGGAGACATGACGCGCATAGCGCGTCATGTCGGAGCCAAGCGGCTGTGATGTTTGCACGCGGCGGCAAGCACACGCGGCCAAATGAAGTCCTCCTCCATCGCCCAGCGGGGCGAGGGCAGGGGTTAGGGGTGGGAGTGGGGAGTTCGACCTACTGTCCAGAGCGGACCGCAGGCGCAGCGTGATGCCGCCAATGCGTCCAACCCTCTCGCAAGCCGAATCCATTGATGAAATCGGCCTCCAGCCCTTACGGTTCGTGCGCAACCAGCTATCAATGTGATAGCAGCTTACAGACTGGCCAACCGCTCCAGCGCACTGTTGAGCGTCTCGTCCTTCTTCGCAAAACAGAAGCGCACGACGCGCTGGTCGAAGCCGTTGCCGTAGAACGCCGACAAGGGAATCGCGGCGACGCCGATCTCGGTGGTCAGCCATTTGCAGAAATCGGCTTCACCGAGATCGCTGACCTGTGAGATGTCCACGCACTGGAAATAAGTGCCTTCGCTGGGCAGCAGCTTGAAACGGGTTTTTGCCAGACCGGCGCGGAACAGGTCGCGCTTGCGCTGGTAAAACGCGGGCAGGTCGAGGTAGGCACGCGCATCCTGCATGTAAGTTGCCAGGCCGTATTGCATGGGCGTGTTGACGGTGAACACATTGAACTGGTGCACCTTGCGGAACTCGGCTGTCAGTGACGCGGGCGCCGCCACATAACCGACCTTCCAGCCGGTCACATGGTAGGTTTTGCCGAAGCTGCTGACGATGAAGGCGCGCGCCGCCAGGCCGGGGAAACGTGCGGCGCTTTCATGCACGCGGCCCTGCGCGGCGTCGAAGACCATGTGTTCATAGACCTCGTCGCTGATCAGCAGCACGTCGGTGGGCGCCAGGATCTCCTGCAGGCGCAGCATGTCCTCGCGGGTCCAGACGGTGGCGCTGGGGTTGTGCGGGGAGTTGATGATGATCGCGCGCGTTTTGGGCGTGATGGCGGCGGAGATCTTGTCGAAGTCGGGGCGGAAGGTGCCGGGCGTCAGGGGCACGCGCACGGGAATGCCGCCGGCCAGCTCGATGTTGGGCACGTAGCTGTCGTAACAGGGTTCGAGCACGATGACTTCATCACCGGGGTGCACCACGGCCAGCACCGCGGTGATGATGGCCTGCGTGGCGCCGGCCGTCACGGTGATCTCGGTGGCCGGGTTGTAGCTGCGGCCGTGCAGCTGCTGCAGCTTGGCGGCAATCGCCTCGCGCAGCACCGGCACGCCGGGCATGGGCGGGTACTGGTTCAGGCCACGGGTCATGGCATCGTTGACGGCAGCGACCAGTGTCGGGTCGCAGTCGAAGTCCGGAAAACCCTGGCCGAGGTTGACCGCGTTTTTTTCGAGGGCCAGCGCCGACATCACGGTGAAGATGGTGGTGCCGACGGCGGGCAGTTTGGTCTGTAGCTCGGGGGTGCGTTCGCTGGCAGAAGGCATGGTCGTCATGGAGGTGGTGGGATGCTGGAGGTTTAGAGTTCGAAATCGCCGTGGCGGCTGCTCATGGCCCGGGTGATCTGGGCGCGGTCGAGCTTGTCATTGAGCAGTTCGGCAAACTTGTAGACAAAGTTGCGCAGGTAGGCGCTGCGCTTGAAGGCGACACGCGCCACGTTCACGCCAAACAGGTGGCCGACCGGCAGCGCGACCAGGTCGGCATTGGTGCCGTCGTCCTTGAGCGCCATCTCGGCCACAATGCCGACGCCCAGGCCCAGGCGCACATAGGTCTTGATCACGTCGGAGTCGATCGCTTCAAGCGCGATGCGCGGATGCAGGTGTTTGGCGGCAAAGGCCAGGTCGATCTTGGTGCGGCCGGTGAAGGACGGGTGGTAGGTGATCAGCGGCTGCTCGGCCAGGTCTTCCAGCGTGATGTGGTCCTGTTTGGCCAGCGGGTGATCCAGCGGCAACACCAGCATGTGCTGCCATTCATAGCAGGGCAGCGTGACGAGCTCTTCATACTGCGCCAGCGACTCGGTGGCAATCCCGATCTCGGCCACCTCGTCGATCAGCATGCGCGCCACCTGATCGGGCGAGCCCTGGTGCAGGCTGACATTGACCTTGGGAAAGGCTTCGCGCAGCCTGGCCACCGGCTGCGGCAGCACATAACGGGCCTGGGTGTGGGTGGTCGCGATGGACAGGGTGCCGCTGTCCTGGGCTGAAAACTGCTCGCCGATACGCCGCAGGTTGCCGACCTCGCGCATGATGATGTCTATGCTTTTGAGAACGTGTTCGCCCGGCTCGGTCACACGCTTGAGGCGTTTGCCATGGCGCGCAAAAATTTCCACGCCCAGTTCTTCCTCCAGCTCGATGATGGCCTTGGACACCCCCGGCTGTGAGGTATGCAGGATGCGAGCGGTTTCGGTGAGGTTCAGGTTGCGCCGGACGGCTTCCTGGACAAAGCGAAATTGATGAAGATTCATATCCGATTCTTGCTGATTATTCGCTTTATTATGCCCTTTGGGGCCTAAGAAGAGCGGGCAGCAGCAGAAAGCAGCGAGCCTTCATACCCGCCGCTTCAGGACAGGGCGATATCGGCCATCAAGGCCGTCAGCCGGGGGTGCTCACCGGCCGTTGGCATCAGGGCCACCGGTACGTCCGGGTGCTGGGCGCGCACTTCTGCCAGCAGCAGTGGCAGGTCTTCCCGGGCGTGTTTCCCGACACCGAGAAACAGCGGAAAAACCCTGATCTGGCGTGCGCCGGCAGCTATCAAATCGGTAGCAGCCTGGGTCAGCTCCGGCGTGCACAACTCCAGGTAGGCGCAGCTGACCAGGGCGTCGGGATCACGCGCCCGGATCGCCTCGGCCACCGCCTCGATGGGCAGGCGCCAGAGGGGGTCGCGCGAGCCGTGCGCAAACAAAACAATGCCTTGCCTGGCCATCAGCGTCTCAATACCAGCCAGCCGAACGCGCCCAGCGAAATGGCGGTGTAGAGCAGGCCGGGCGCAGCGGCCGCCAGCCAGGGCTGCCAGTTCTGCAGGTTGCCGATGTAGCCAAACACGTTGTTGAGCAGAAAAAAGCTGATGCCGATCATCACGCCGCCGAACACATAACCGGCGATGCCGCCGCTGCGAAAGTGCAGGTAGGCAAAGGGCAGGGCCAGCACCACCATCACCAGGCAGCTCAGCGGGTAAAACACCTTTTTCCAGAATTCGATCTCGTAACGCTGGGCGGTCTGGCCATTGGCGTTGAGGTGACGGATGTAGGCGAACAGGTCGATGGTGCTCATGCGTTCCGGCTTGAGCACGGCGACCGAGACCATCTCCGCGCTGATGCCGGTGGGCCAGCGGAACTGGGCGATCTTGTTGATGCTGATTTTGGCCGTTTCACGCCCGACGCCGCTGCTGGACGCCTGCCCTGGCTGCACGGTGAATTCGGTCCGGGTGCCGTTTTCGAGCTGCCAGGAGTCGTCGGTGGCAAACCGGGCGATGGCCGACTGTGTGATGGACACCAGCAGGCCCTTGTTGTCAAACTCGAAAACCCGCACCGCCTGCATTTCGTTGTCGGCCGACAGGGCGCCGACGTTGACCACATAGTTGTTGTAGGCCTGTTTCTCCTTGAGCCACGCGCCGGTCTGGCCGATGGTGATGCGGCCCTGGTAACGTGCCTTGAGCAACTGGGCGGCACGGTCGGCAGCCGGGGCCACATAGTCGCCGATGGCGAAACAGAGCACGACGAAAATCGCCCCCAGGGTCAGCAGCAGGCGCAGCGCGCGCCAGGGTTCCAGGCCGCTGGTGCGCAAGATGGTGTATTCCGAGCTCTGCGCCAGCCGGGCCATCACGAAAATGGTGCCGATCAGCACCGAGATGGGCACCAGCTCGTAGAGGTGGCTGGGAATCAGCAGCGCCACATACAACAGCGCATGCCGGATCTGGTAGGTGTTCTCGTCGGAACTGACAACGCCCGCCACATTTTTGCCCAGGTACTGCAGTTCGTCGACCAGATCGAAAAAGAAAAACAGCGCCAGAAACCCAACCGCCACAAAGGCAATGGAGGCCAGCACCTCGCCATAAATCAGTCGGCGTATGGTTTTCATGCAGCCACCTTGCCCGCCTGCCGGCCGGCCTGCCGTTTGCGCTGTCGGCTCATGGCGCCCTTGAAGGTCCAGTTCAGGTGGCGCTTGGACAGCCAGCCCAGCGCCAGCAACAAGGCGCCGCCGTGCAGGGCCAGCACAAAGCCGGCGAAATTGGCCGCGCCCACGCTGATCCAGCTCTGGCCCAGATTCAGCAGGTTGTGATAAACAACAAAGGTGAACAGCACAAAGATCAGGTTCCCGCTGCGCCCTGCGCGCGGGTTGACACTGGCCAGCGCCAGCGCAATCACCACAAAATTGATCGCGGCCAGCGCCATGCCCAGACGCCAGGCCAGCTCGCCCTGGTTGGTCCGCGTGGGAGATTTCAACAGCTCGCGGGTGGACTTGGATTTTTCGGGAATGTTGGCCCCGTTGATCAGCGGACTGTCGCCGGCCTTGCTGCCGTATTCGGCGAACTCGGTGATCTTCAGGGCCGACTTGCCGATCTCGCTTTCAAGCCGCTGGCCGTTGTCGAGCAGCAGCATCTGGTCCTTGCCCACCGTCTCGATGCGGCCGGAACCGGCGGTGGTCACCGAATTCTTGCCCTTTTCGGTGGAGGCAATGAAGACGTTGTTGCTGACTTTTTCCCCACTGGTATCGCGGTCGATGAAAAAGACCCGGTTGCCGCTGGACGACTCCTGGAACTGGCCGGGCGAGACCCGTTCCAGGTCCCCGCGCTGCTCGTACCGGTCCCGCACCTCCTGGGTCTGCAGATTGGACCACGGCCAGACAAACACCGACATCAGCGTGATCACCAGCAGTACCGGCCAGGCGAAGCGAAAGAGTGGAACAAGAAAAAAGCCAAGCCCCCGGCCGCTGACAAACCAGACGACCATTTCGCTGTCGCGGTACATCCGTGAGAGGGTGCTGACCATGGCCACAAACAGCGACAGCGTCAGGATAATCGGCATGCGGCCCAGGGCCGAGTAACCCATGACCAGCATCACGTCCTGCGGGTTGACACTGCCGCGAGAAGCCTGCCCGAGTGTCCGGATCAGGATGATCGTGATCACAATGGTCATCAAAACCACAAGGGTGGCCCCAAAACTGCGTGCCAGCTCTTTGCGGATCGAGGATTGGAATAACATTGACTGAAACTTGCCCTTAACAACAACCGACAACTGCGCTTGCGGCGCCTGACCCTCGATTATGGACTTTGAACTCAAAACCCTGACCCCCGCCCGCATTTGCGCCGAAAAATGTGATGCCCTGATTGTCCTGGTGGCCGGCGAGACGGGTGCCGGAACCGACCCAGTGTCGAAAATGGTGACGCTGGCCCTGAAGGCGGGGGACTTTGAAAGCAAGGCCGGCAAGCTGCTGGGCGCCTACCGGCCCGAAGGCGTGACCGCCACGCGGGTGCTGCTGGCGGGGGCTGGCGACGGCAGCGCCAAAAGCGTACGGACTGCCGTGCATGCCGCAATGGTCGCCTTGAAAAACACCAATGCGCGGCGTGTTCTGCTGAGCCTCTGCGCACTGCCGCAGGTCGGTCAGGAGGCCGTGCGTGCCGCCGTGCTGGCCTGCGCCGATGCCGCCTACCTATACAGCACCACCAAATCAAAGCCGATCGAGCAAAAACTCAGGCAGGTGCTGGTGGCCGTCCCTTCGCTGGCGGCCAGCCGCGGCGGATTCGACAAGGGCGTCGGGCTGGCCAGGGGCCTCGCACTCGCCAAGGAGTGGGCCAACCGGCCGGCCAACCACGCCACGCCGACCATGCTCGCCCAGGCCGCCAGGGACCTCGGGAAGCTGCCCGGGATCAAGGTGGAGGTGCTGGGCCCGAAAGAGGTCGCCAAGCTCGGCATGGGTTCTTTCATGGCCGTCGCCCAGGGCTCGGAAGAACCGCTGCGTTTCATCGTGCTGCGTTATGACGGCGGCGCCAAAGCGGAAGCGCCGGTGGTGCTGATCGGCAAGGGCATCACCTTCGACACCGGCGGCATCTCCATCAAGCCGGCCGCCGAGATGGACGAGATGAAATACGACATGGGTGGTGCCGCCAGCGTGCTGGGCACCTTCCGCGCGCTGGCCGAGCTGCAGCCCGCGCTCAATGTGGTGGGCCTGATTCCGGCCTGTGAAAACATGCCTGACGGCCGCGCCGTCAAACCCGGCGATGTGGTGACCAGCATGAGCGGGCAGACCATCGAGATCCTCAACACCGACGCCGAAGGCCGCCTGGTCCTGTGTGATGCGCTGACCTATGCGGAACGCCTGAAGCCGCGCGCCGTGGTGGACATTGCCACCCTGACCGGCGCCTGCGTGATTGCACTGGGCGGCGTGCGCAGCGGGATGTTCTCCAGTGACGACGCGCTGGCGCAGGCTCTGGCCGCGGCCGGCGACAGCTCGCTCGATTTGTGCTGGCGCATGCCGCTCGACGACGAGTACGCCGACGGTCTGAAAACGCATTTCGCGGACGTGGCGAACGTTGCCGGACGCGCCGGCGGCGCCATCACCGCGGCCAAATTTCTGCAGCGTTTTGCCGGCAAGTTTCCCTGGGCGCATCTGGACATCGCGGGCACGGCATGGAAAAGCGGTGCCGCCAAAGGTGCGACCGGCCGGCCCGTGCCCCTGCTGGTCGACTTTTTGCTGAGCCAGGTTCTTCCAGCCAGGGCGCCAGCCAGAACCCGGACCCCGAAGGCCGGAGCCAAGTCAAACGCATGACGGAAGTTGCTTTCCACTTCAACGTGCCGGACAAGTTGAGCTACAGCTGCCGGCTGCTGCGCAAGGCCTGGAGCAGCGGGGCGCGTGTCGTGGTGACGGCCGAGGCGGACATGCTGGATCGGCTCGACCAGTTGTTGTGGACCTTTTCCCCCCTGGAGTTTGTGCCGCATTGTCACCTCACGGGCATCCCCTCCACGGTGTCTGCCACGCCGGTGGTACTGGCCGGCTCGCTCGAGGCCTGCCCTCACCATGAAGTGCTGGTCAACCTCGGGCACCAGGTGCCGGCCGGGTTTGAGCGTTTCGAGCGTTTCATCGAACTGGTCACGCTGGCCGATGAGGACCGTGTGGCCGCCCGCAGTCGCTGGAAGCATTACGCTGACCGCGGTTATGCCATGAAACGGTACGACCTGGCGGGCGCGGGGGCCTCATGAACCGCCCACCACCGCGGTTTGTACCCACGCTGACAGAAGTGGTGGTGCAACCCCAGGCCACCGCACCTGCGGGGCGGCCCGTCCCCGGGGGGATGGATATGCAGCAGTTTCAGGAGCAGATGGTGCATCGCGTGATGCAGCGTGTCGATTTGACGCTGGACCGGCTGCTGCGCGAGACCGTCGGCCGGCTGGTGCTGGAGCACACCCAGGCACTGGCACCCAGCCTGCGGGACGAGATCGAGATCGTCGTGCGGCAGTCGGTTAACCAGGCCTTTGAACAGGAACTGGCCAGCCAGCTGCTGGACAAGCCCTGAATACCGGCCGCGCCCTTGGCGCCGCGGGTTCATGCGGGTGGCCTTTTCCGGTGATAAAACCACCTGTGGCGGTCGCGCCTGGATGGCTTGTTCCCTTGCGCGGTCTGTACTTTTGCCAACCGCTGGCCATGGCGGATAGCCCTGTGCAGTAGCGGACCAGCAGGGCGCTTGCCGAGCTTTATTAGATTCGCTAATAGTCGATCAATTTCATTTCTTCCCCTGCCTCCACGGCGCAACACTAGGGCTGCTTGCTATGGTGCGGGCGCGGAAATTGCGTTATGTTCGTGGCTGTTGAGTAAAAAAATCAGTTCTCAACCATTAACGGTAATCTCTTAATTGGAGTGTATTTATGCAAATGAAATGGACTGCGGTCGCTTTGGCCGCCATGTTGGTTGTTGCTTGCGGCAAAAAAGAAGAAGCCAAGCCAGCTGCCACCGCACCTGCTGCCCCGGTCGCTGCAGCGCCTGCTGCCTCCGGTGATACGCTCGTCGTCAAGATTGGTCACGTCGCCCCGACTTCCGGCGCGCAGGCCCATTACGGCAAGGACAATGAGAATGGCGTCCGCATGGCCATTGAGGACCTGAACAAACAGGGCGTCATGATCGGCGGCAAGAAAGCCACTTTCGAGATCGTCGCTGAAGATGATGCTGCTGATCCGAAACAGGGCACGGCTGCCGCACAAAAACTGTGCGACTCCAAAGTCGCCGGTGTGGTCGGTCACCTCAACTCGGGCACGACCATTCCTGCTTCCAAGGTCTACCACGACTGCGGCATCCCTCACGTCACGGGTGCTGCCACCAACCCTGACCTGACCAAGCCAGGCTACAACACCACCTACCGCATCATTGCCAACGATCTGGCTCTGGGCGCCGGCCTGGCGTTTTACGCCGCAGACACGCTCAAGCTGAAGAAAGTGGCCGTCATCGACGACCGTTCCGCTTACGGCCAGGGCGTTGCCGACATCTTCAAGAAGACCGCCAAGGAAAAAGGCATGACCGTGGTGGACGAGCAGTTCACCACCGATAAGGCCACCGACTTCATGGCCATTCTGACCGCCATCAAGGCCAAAGGCCCTGACGCCGTGTTTTACGGTGGCATGGATCCCCAGGCCGGCCCCATGCTGCGCCAGATGGAGCAGCTTGGCATGAGCAATGTCAAATATTTCGGCGGCGACGGCATCTGCACCTCCGAGATCGCCAAACTCGCTGCTGGCGCCAAGACGCTGAGCAACGTGGTTTGTGCCGAAGGCGGCGCATCGCTGGCCAAGATGCCCGGTGGCGTCGAGTGGAAGAAACGCTACGACGAGAAGTACCCGAGCCAGTTCCAGGTCTACAGCCCGTACACCTACGACGCGACCTTCGTTCTGGTCGACGCCATGAAGCGTGCCAACTCGAGCGATCCGAAGGTCTACATCCCCGAGCTGATCAAAACCAGCTTCAAGGGCGTGACCACCACGATCGAGTTCCTGCCTAACGGCGAACTGAAAAACCCGTCCATCACCTTGTACACCTACAAGGACGGCAAGAAAACGGCTCTGGAATAAGTTTTCCGGCCCTCAGCAAAAAAGCCACCGCAAGGTGGCTTTTTTTTTGCTTAAGACGATGCGCGGGAATTGGCCCGCCATGCGGGCCCGGCGTTCGTACCCAGAATCCAGAAGGGTGTTGCTGCGCCGACGCGGTCCGCCCCACTCAACGGGGGTAAAAAAAGGGGTCAGACACAAAAAAGCCCAGACAAGCTGGGCTTTCAGGAGCTTTCACTGCCGTGTGGAAAACTCACGGCAACTATACTTTTGGCGGAAAGGGCGGGATTCGAACCCGCGGTGGGTATAACCCCACGCACGCTTTCCAGGCGTGTGACTTAAACCGCTCATCCACCTTTCCGCGAAGCCTCACATTGTAGCAGTGCGCGGTGCCGAAGATTGCGCAGATCAGTGAAGCGCGCTGTGAAATCGGTGTTTTTCCAGTTGCGCGCGTGTCACGAACTCCAGCGCCCTGAGATGGGTGGACTCCAGAACCACCGGCGGCGCAAAGCCGGCTTCGAGTGCCTCGCGCCAGCGGTTGGCGCACAGGCACCACCGGTCGCCCGGCTTGAGCCCGGCAAAGCGGTACTCAGGCCGCGGTGTCACCAGGTCGTTGCCCTTGGCTGCCGAAAACGCCAGAAAGTCGCTGCTCACCTTGACGCAGACGAGGTGAGAGCCCAGGTCAGACTCATCGGTGTTGCAGCAGCCGTCCCGGAAATAACCGGTCAGCGGGTCGTAGGAGCAGGGAACCAGTTCCGTGCCGAGGACGTTCTTGGTGGTCATACGGGTGTTAGGTGAGACGACGTGCGCAGCGCAGGGCCGCCCCAAGCAAGCACAGCCCCCTCGGGGGGCAGCGTAGTACACGTAGTGACAAGCATGGGGGTCATCAAGCCCGGGTGGACCCCACCATGGTCATGGCCGAGGTGATCAGGGCCGAGACTTCGGTCATGTTGCTGGGAACAATCAAGGTGGTCTTGGCGTCGGCGGCGACACGCGAGTAGGCTTCGACGGCCTTTTCGGCCACCTTGAGCTGCACGGCCAGTTCACCGCCAGGCTGGCGGATAGAGGCGGCAATACGCTCGATGGCCTGCGCGGTAGCGTCGGCCACGGCCGTGATCGCGGCCGCTTCACCCTGCGCGTTGTTGATGGCGGCGAGTTTTTCACCTTCGGAGCGTGCGATGAACGCCTCACGCTCACCGGTGGCGATGTTGATCTGTTCCTGGCGGCGACCTTCCGAGGCGGCGATCAGCGCGCGTTTCTCGCGCTCAGCAGTGATCTGCGACTGCATGGCGTGCAGGATCTCCTTGGGGGGGGTGAGGTCCTTGATTTCGTAACGCAGCACCTTGACGCCCCAGTTCAGTGCGGCCTCGTCGATGGCGGCCACGACCTGGGCGTTGATGATGTCGCGTTCCTCGAAGGTCTTGTCGAGCTCGAGCTTGCCGATGACGCTGCGAAGCGAGGTCTGGGCCAGCTGGGTGACGGCGACGATGTAGTTCGATGAGCCGTAGCTGGCGCGCATCGGGTCGGTGACCTGGAAATACAGGATGCCGTCGACCTGCAGCTGGGTGTTGTCGCGCGTGATACAGACCTGGCTGGGGACATCGAGCGGGATTTCCTTGAGCGAGTGTTTGTAGGCGACGCGGTCAATGAAGGGAATCAGGAAATTGAGGCCCGGTGTCAGGCTGCCGTGGAATTTGCCCAGCCGTTCGACGACCCAGGCGTTTTGTTGGGGCACGACCTTGATGCTGCGCGCGATAAAAATGACGGCAATCACCAGGATGACGAGTGCTATTTCCATGAAGTTCTCCGTTAGATCAAAGGGGGTGGACGTTTGCCGCCCACCGCGACAGCATGCAATGTCTCACACTTTTATGACGACCAGGCGGTTTCCGTCCAGCTCCTTGACCTTGAACAGGCCGGGTTCCGGCGCGGCGTGATGACCCGCCAGCACCACTGTCCACTGCGCACCGCGGTATTTCACGCTGGCAGTGGCATCGTCGTTCCATTGCTGCACATGCACGGTCTCGCCGATGTCCATCTGCACGTCCCGGTTGGCATTGGCCTGGGCGGGCTTGGGGCTCTTGCTGCGTTTCCAGTGCCAGGCCACCACGGCGCCGCCGCCGACCGCCGCCGCAACCACAATCTGCAGCATGACGGAGGCACCCAGATGGGCCGCCAGGGCCGCTGCTGTCATGCCGACGGCCAGCATGAGGAGGTAAAACGTGCCTGTGACGAGTTCCAGTGCCACGGCGGCACCTGCCAGCAACCACCAAATTGTCGAATCGGCCAGGGTTGTCATGTCGCGTTCCCTTCGTTTCCTAAAAGCCACATTCTGGGCTACAAACGTCCCGGGGCAAGCTTAACCCCAACCGGGAAAGGCCAAGCCGGCGCCACTGACCGCAAATATCCTTACACTTCGGCCCTGATTCGTTTTTTTTGGCAGCTCCAGGCAAAGGCCTTTTGATGAAATTCCGCTTTCCCATCGTCATCATTGACGAAGACTTCCGCTCCGAAAACACCTCCGGGCTGGGCATTCGCGCCTTGGCGCAGGCCATAGAAACAGAGGGTTTTGAGGTGCTCGGTGTCACCAGCTACGGCGACCTGTCGCAGTTTGCGCAGCAGCAAAGCCGTGCCAGCGCCTTCATCCTGTCGATTGACGACGAAGAGTTCACGCCGGGACCGGACCTGGACCCCGCCGTGCTGAACCTGCGCCACTTCATTGAGGAAGTGCGGCGCAAGAACCTGGACGTGCCGATTTACGTCTATGGCGAGACCAAGACCTCGCGCCACATTCCCAACGACATCCTGCGCGAACTCCACGGCTTCATCCACATGTTCGAGGACACGCCCGAGTTTGTGGCGCGGCACATCATTCGCGAGGCCAAGAGTTACCTCGAAGGCGTG
The DNA here is from genome assembly GCF_029945685.1 of Polaromonas sp. GTDB lineage: Bacteria > Pseudomonadota > Gammaproteobacteria > Burkholderiales > Burkholderiaceae_C > Polaromonas. The sequence continues at coordinate 274,081 of NZ_JAQSDA010000025.1, forward strand.
CAGCCGCCGTTTTTCAAGGCGCTGCTCGATTACGCCGAAGACGGTTCCTACTCCTGGCACTGCCCGGGACACTCGGGAGGCGTGGCTTTCCTGAAAAGCCCGGTGGGCCAGATGTTCCACCAGTTTTTTGGCGAGAACATGCTGCGCGCCGACGTCTGCAACGCGGTCGAGGAGCTCGGCCAGCTGCTGGACCACGACGGCCCGGTGGGCGCCTCCGAGCGCAACGCGGCGCGTATCTTCAATGCCGACCACTGCTTTTTTGTGACCAACGGTACGTCCACCTCGAACAAGATGGTCTGGCACCATACCGTGGCGCCCGGCGATGTGGTGGTGGTGGACCGCAACTGCCACAAGTCGATCCTGCACGCGATCATCATGACCGGCTCGATTCCGGTGTTCCTGAAGCCGACACGTAACCACTTCGGCATCATCGGCCCGATTCCGAAAGAAGAGTTCGAGCCGGCTTCCATTCAGGCCAAGATCAAGGCCAACCCGCTGCTCAAGGGCGTGGACGCGAAGAAGGTCAAGCCGCGTGTGTTGACCATCACCCAGTCCACCTACGACGGTGTGCTGTACAACACCGAAACCATCAAGGGCATGCTCGACGGCTATGTGGAGAACCTGCATTTCGATGAAGCGTGGTTGCCGCATGCAGCCTTCCACCCGTTTTACGGCAGCTACCACGCGATGGGAAAAAAACGCGCGCGGCCCAAGCAGGCCATGGTGTATTCGACGCAGTCCATCCACAAGCTGCTGGCCGGCATCAGCCAGGCCAGTCACGTGCTGGTGCAGGACTCGCAGACTGTCAAGCTTGACAGGCACCTCTTCAACGAGGCCTACCTGATGCACACCTCTACCTCCCCGCAGTACAGCATCATTGCCAGCTGCGACGTGGCCGCCGCCATGATGGAGCCGCCCGGCGGCACCGCGCTGGTCGAGGAAAGCATTGCCGAGGCGCTGGACTTCCGCCGCGCGATGCGCAAGGTCGATGAGGAATATGGCGACGACTGGTGGTTCAAGGTCTGGGGCCCGGAAAAACTGGTGGACGAGGGCATTGGCCGCTCGGACGACTGGATCATCAAGGGCGAGTCCAAGAACGCCAAGGCCGGCGTCAACTGGCACGGCTTCGGCAAGATGGCGACCGGCTTCAACATGCTGGACCCGATCAAGTCCACGGTGGTCACACCCGGCATGGACCTGAACGGCAAGTTCGCCAAAACCGGCATTCCAGCCAGCATCGTGACCAAGTTCCTGGCCGAGCATGGTGTGGTCGTGGAGAAAACCGGCCTCTACAGCTTCTTCATCATGTTCACCATCGGCATCACCAAGGGCCGCTGGAACAGCATGCTGACGGCGCTGCAGCAGTTCAAGGACGACTACGCCAAGAACCAGCCGATGTGGCGCATCCTGCCCGAGTTCTGCCAGAAGTACCCCAAGTACGAAAAAATGGGCCTGGCTGACCTGTGTCAGCACATCCACAACCTGTACGCCAAATACGATATTGCGCGGCTGACCACCGACATGTATTTGAGCGACCTCACGCCGGCCATGAAGCCTAGCGACGCTTACGCGCACATCGCCCTGCACAAGACCGAACGCGTCGAGATCGACAAGCTCGAGGGCCGCATCACGGTGGGGCTGGTCACGCCGTATCCGCCGGGCATTCCGCTGCTGATTCCCGGCGAAGTGTTCAACAAGAAAATCGTCGACTACCTGAAGTTCTCACGCGAGTTCAATGCGCAATGTCCGGGCTTTGAGACCGACATTCACGGCCTGGTTGAAGTGGAAGACGCCAACGGCAAGAAGCACTACTACGCCGACTGCGTGAAAGAGTAGAGGCGCTGGGCCGGCAGGCAGCCGGCGGGGGAAGCTCAGGGCCGAGCCGGCGCCATGTCTTCCCGAACCCGCAGGAAGCTCGCAAAGCGGGGAATGCCGCTGTCATTCAAGCCGCGAAACCTGTAGGTCACAACGCTTCCCACGGGCGGCGGGTGGCGCCGCTGTTCGTCGCTGAAGCCGGTGCCCAGCTTGAAGCGTGTGCCCGGCACGCCGTCCTCCCGCACCGTCTCGACCAGCAAGGCGCCCAGCGCGGCGGCATATTTACCCTGGCCCGGCAGGTGAGCCAGCACACGGGCTTCCGCGTCCTCATGCGTCTTGACCTTGAGCAGGTCGTCGGTGCGCGCGGCCTTGTAGAGCGAGGCGCCGCGGTGCAGCATCAGGCCTTCGCCGCCCAGCCTGACAGTCCTGGCCAACAGGCGCTGGAGTTCGCCATGGCTGGCCACCCGAGACTGCGCCACCGCCTGGACCCAGGGTTGGTCGATGCGGCTGACCACCCCGTTCAGGGCCGGAATCCGCTCGGTGAAGGTTCCGGGCTGCGTCGGCAGATCAAACACCATGAAGCGCAGGGCGCGCCATGCGGCATCGTCAGGGGTTTGCTGGCGCACGGTGGAGACCGCCCTGGAGAATTGGCCGCGGCCAGCCCACAACTCGCCGTCCAGGGGCTGCCTGGGCCAACCCGCGGTGAACCAGGCCGGGGCGGCGATGCGTTCGCCGCCGCGTGTCAGCAACTTTTCGCCGTCCCAGTAACCGCGTACCCCGTCTAGTTTTTCACTGACCCAGTAGTCCTGCAGCGCGATGCCGGGGTGGTAGACATTGGCCAGCATCAGCGACGGGCTGTTGCCTGCCGCCGCCGCGGGAAGGGCAGGCGCCAGCAGGGCGGTCAACGCCAGCAGCCAGGGCAGCGCGCAGATGCGAAGGAAAGCGCCGCGCGCGCGGGTGAGAGTGAGCGTGAGTGGAGGTGCCGTCATGTTGCTGGATTTATTGCATGATTCATGCCGAGAGCGCCCGAGGGGAGGGCGCAGGCAGCTATCAAAACAGTAGTATTGCGTTTTCCCGTTCTGGCCGTTTTTCCCGTTTTCCGCGGCCTGCGGCTGACGATTGTGCGGTCTGGGACGGGCCTGCTGCAAGTCTGAACCGGTACAAACTTCATTCATGAACGCCAAAGATGTTGCTTCCATAGAACAGGCCACCCTGGCTGCCGTGGCCCCCGACACCGTGGAGCAGCGGGAAGGCTGGCTGTTGCCTGTCGATCACGGAACCATAGGCCGCGCCAGAAGTGCCGTGCCGCTGCAGCACACGGAGGCTGACCCGGGCGTGCTGGGCCGCATCGAGGCCTATTACGCGGCGCGAGGTCTTCCGGCGGTGTTTCGCCTGGCCACCGACGTCTGTTTTGACGGTTTGCGCCATGAACTGCGCCGGGGCGGCTACAGCGCCGACAAACCCACACTGGTGCAGCTGGGCACGGTGGCGCGCATGCGCGAAGTGTCTTCGCAGGCGAGCGCCGAGGTCCATGCTGCGCCGGATGCGGCCTGGACGGCGCTTTTCCTGGGCGAGGGTTTTGATCCGGTGGACGGCGCCTGCCGGGTCAGGGCACTGGGCCGGGCGCAGGGCTCGGTGTATGCCAGCGTACGTGAGGGCGGCGAAGTTCTCGCCGGCGGGGTGGCGGCTTTTAGCCATGGCTGGGTCAGCGTGCACGGCATGCGCACCGTCGCAGGCCATCGCGGACGCGGACTGGCCCGCCAGGTGCTGGCCGGGCTGGCCGACGCTGCGCTGGCGCGGGGTATGGTGCGGGTCCTGCAGGTGGAAGCCGGCAACACCACTGCGCAGGCGCTGTATCAGCGCGCGGGTTTTGACACCGCTTGGTCTTATGTGTACTGGCGCCGCGCCTGAGCAGCCGGTTCAGCACGGCTATGCTCACATTTTAATAGCTGTTGTCGCCCGTGCATCAAGGGCTGAAGCCATATTTGGCTTCAAACCCGGGATGAGACCCTGAGCCGGTTCAGCTCGCCTCGGCGTCGCGGCCGATGCCGGCCGTGTGGCTGAAGCCGCCATCCACATAGGTGATTTCGGCTGTGACGCCCGAAGCCAGGTCCGAAAGCAGGAAGGCAGCCACGTTGCCCACATCCTCGATGGTGACGTTGCGCCGCAGCGGCGAGGCGGCGGCCACCATGCCGAGCAGCTTGCCGAAGTCCTTGATGCCGCTGGCCGCCAGTGTCTTGATCGGGCCGGCGCTGATGCCGTTGACGCGCATGCCCTTGGGGCCCAGCGATTCGGCGAGGTAACGCACGCTGGCTTCCAGGCTGGCCTTGGCCAGCCCCATGGTGTTGTAGTTGGGAATGGTGCGCTGGGCGCCCAGGTAAGTCAGCGTGAGCAGTGCCGACTTGGGGTTGAGGTGGGGCAGGGCAGCCTTGGCCATCGCCGGAAAACTGTAGGCGCTGATGTCATGCGCAATCTTGAAGCCCTCGCGGGTCAGGCCTTCAAGGAAGTCCCCGGCGATCGCCTCGCGCGGCGCGAAACCGATGCTGTGCACAAAGCCGTCAAAGGTCGGCCAGGTCCTGGCCAGGTCCGCAAACAGGGCCGCAATCTGCGCGTCGTCGCCCACATCGCAGTCAAAAATCAGCTTGGAATCGAAGTCGGCGGCAAATTCGGTGATGCGGTCCTTGAAACGCTCGCCCACATAGCTGAAGGCTAGCTCGGCCCCCTGGGCATGGCAGGCCTTGGCAATGCCGTAAGCGATGGACCGGTTGGACAGGACGCCCGTGATCAAGAGTTTTTTGCCGGTGAGAAATCCCGTGGGTGTGCCCATGCTTGTGCTCCAGTGTGTGCGAGGAAACGGGCAAAGGGCGCGCTGCGTGCATGGCGCTCTTTGCCAACCTAAGTAGTGCAGAATTGTCGCATGCGGGATTTGTCGTTTTTGCGGGCCTTGATGACGGCCGTTCTGGTCTGCCTGGCGCCGGCGTCCTGGGCTGCCCACGCCTATGCGCAGTTCGGCGACATCAAGTACCCGCCGGGCTTCACCCACTTCGACTACGTCAACCCCGCCGCGCCCAAGGGCGGCGAGATCCGCATGGTGCCGCCGACCCGGCCCACCAACTTCGACAAGTTCAACCCCTTCACGCTGCGCGGCACCGCGCCCTACGGCATCGGCACGCTGATGATCGAGAGCCTGCTGACCGGCAACGCCGAGGAGCCGACCACCGCCTACGGGCTGCTGGCCGACGACGTCGAGGTGGCGCCGGACCGGCTGTCGGCCACCTTCCGCCTGCATCCCAAGGCGCGCTTTCAGGACGGCTCGCCGGTGCTGGCCGCTGATGTGCTGCATTCGTTCACGCAGTTGACCGGCAAGCTGGCCGCGCCGCAATACCGCAGCATCTACGCCGAGGTCAAGGCGGTGAAGGTGCTCGCCGAACGGGTGGTGCGTTTCGATTTCGCAGTGCCCAACCCCGAGTTGCCGCTGGTCGTGGGCGGCATGCCGGTGTTCAGCCGCGCCTGGGGCGGCGGCAAACCGTTTGACCGCATCGTGTCCGACCTGCCCATAGGCTCCGGCCCCTACAAGCCCGCCAGCCTGGCCATGGGGCGCGACATCACCTATGTCCGCGACCCGGCCTACTGGGGCGCCGAGCTGCCCAGCCGCAAGGGGCAGTTCAACTTCGACCGCATCACCTTCAAGATCTACCTTGACGAAACCTCGCGTTTTGAGGGCCTGAAAGCCGGCGAATACGACTTCATGCGCGAGTTCATCTCGCGCAACTGGGCGCGCCAGTACACCGGCAAGCAGTTCAGCTCGGGCGAACTTATCAAGCGGGCTTTCGAGAACCGCAACCCCGGCGACTTCCAGGGCTATGTGTTCAACCTGCGCAAGGAAAAATTCCAGGATGTACGCGTGCGCCAAGCCATCGGGCTGGCCATGGATTTCGAGTGGATGAATCGCCAGCTGTTCTACGGCATCTACAAACGTGTCAACGGCTATTTTCCGAACAGCGAGTTTCATGCCGCTGGGCTGCCCAAGCCCGACGAACTGGCGCTGCTGGAGCCGCTGCGCGCCAGGCTCACACCTGCAGTGTTTGGCACGGTGCCGGTGGCGCCCGCCACCACGCCACCGGGCAGCCTGCGGCAGAACCTGCGTCAGGCCCAGGCGCTGCTGCGCGAAGCCGGCTGGACTTACCGCGATGGCGCGCTGCGCAATGCCAAAGGTGAGGCCTTCACGATGGAGTTCCTCAACGACCAGCCTTCACTGGTGCGCATCGTCGGGCCTTTCCAGAAAGCGCTGGAAAAGCTGGGCATCACCATGACTTACCGGGTGGTCGATTTTTCCCTGTCCAAGCAGAAGATGGACGCCTTCGATTTCGAGATCACGACCTTGCGGCTGCCGGGCTCGACCGCACCGGGCAGCGAGTTGCTGGAGCGTTTTGGCTCTGAAGCGGCAAAGACGCCCGGCTCGTCCAATGTCTGGGGCATTGCCGACCCGGCGGTTGATGCCTTGCTGCAAAAGGTGGTGACCGCCAGAACCCGCCCCGAGCTGGGCGCCGCCATGCGTGCGCTGGACCGGGTGCTGACGCACGGCTTTTACTCGGTGCCGCAGTACTACGGCGACGCCTTCCTGATCGGTTACCGGCCTGCGCCGTTTGTGTTGCCGGCGACAATTCCACCGTACTACCAGGCGGACACCTGGGCCATGAGCACGTGGTGGGCTTCGAGCGCGAATAAATGACCTCCCACGCTTTTCACTTCATGCATTTGCTGCCCCCTGCATAACCATGGCCAGCTACATCCTCAAGCGCCTGCTGCTGATGATTCCCACCCTGCTGGGGGTGCTGCTGCTGACCTTTGCCATGGTGCAGTTTGTGCCCGGCGGCCCGGTCGAGCAGATGGTGGCGCAGCTGCAGGGGCGCGATTCCGGTGGCGAGCGGGCGGCGGCCACCGGCTCCGGCTACCGTGGCCGCCAGGGCCTGGACGCGCAGCGCATCGAGGAAATCCGGGCGCTGTATGGCTTTGACAAACCCGTGCACCAGCGCTTTTTCCAGATGCTGGGGCAGTTCGCGCGGTTTGATCTCGGGAAAAGTTTTTACCAGCACAAGGACGTCTGGCAACTGGTCAAGGAAAAGCTGCCGGTGTCCATCAGCCTGGGGCTGTGGACCTTTTTCATCAGCTACCTGATCGCCGTGCCGCTCGGTGTGGCCAAGGCGGTGCGCGCCGGCTCCCGTTTTGACTTTGTCACCACGCTGATCGTGCTGATCGGTTACGCCATTCCCGGCTTTGTGCTGGGCGTGGCGCTGCTCGTGATTTTTGGAGGGCAACTGCAGTGGTTTCCCTTGCGCGGGCTGACTTCGTCGAACTGGGAGACCCTCAGCTGGGGCGCCCGCATCACGGACTACCTGTGGCACATCACCTTGCCGGTCACGGCCATGGTGCTGGGGAGTTTTGCGGTCACGGCGGTGCTGACCAAAAACTCATTTCTGGAAGAAATTCGCAAGCAGTATGTGCTGACGGCGCGCGCCAAAGGCCTGTCCGAGCGCCAGGTGCTCTGGAAACACGTGTTTCGCAATGCGCTGATCCCCATCATCACGGGTTTTCCGTCGGCCTTCATCGGCGCTTTTTTCACCGGTTCGCTGCTGATCGAAACCCTCTTTTCGCTCGACGGCCTGGGCCTGCTCAGTTATGAAAGCGTGATCCGGCGCGACTACCCGGTGGTGCTGGGCACGCTGTACCTGTTCACCTTGATTGGCCTGCTGACCAAGCTGGTCTCGGACCTTTGTTATGTCTGGGTTGATCCCCGTGTCAAATTTGATTAGCCCCCCCGAAGCGGCCGAAGGCCGCCTCCCCCCCAGGGGGGCGCAGCCTGTGGACGGGCAAAGCCCGATCCACGGCGGCCCTGAAACAGACAAGCCCGTGTCCAGGTCTCCTTCTGGGCGGGCCTGGCAGCGTTTCCGGCGCAACAAGCTGGGCTACCGCAGCCTGGTGATTTTCTGCGTGCTGGTGGTGCTGAGCCTGTTTGCCGAGGTGTTGTCCAACGACCGGCCGTTGCTGGTGCGTTACGAGGGTGCGTTCTACTTTCCGCTGGTCCGGGACTATTCGGAGAAAACCTTTGGCGGGGATTTCGACACACCGACCGATTACCTCGATCCCTTTGTCCGCGCCAAACTCAGGGAAGGGGACAATTGGTCGGTTTATCCGCTCAATCCCTACGGCCCGCGCACCATCAACTATTTTGCGAAGGAGCCGAACCCGTCGGCGCCGTCGCGCGACAACCTGTTTGGTACCGACGACCGCGGACGCGACCTGCTGGCCCAGCTGATCTACGGCTTCCGCCTCAGTGTGCTGTTCGGGCTGGCGCTGACGCTGATCGGTGTGGTGGTCGGCATCATCACCGGGGCGGTGCAGGGTTATGTGGGCGGCAAGACCGACCTGGCCTTCCAGCGTTTCATTGAAATCTGGGGTTCCATGCCCGAGCTCTACCTCTTGATCATTTTCAGCGCAATTTTTGCGCCCAGCGTGGCTGTGCTGCTGCTGCTGCTGAGCCTGTTCGGCTGGATGGGCCTGTCCGACTATGTGCGCGCCGAGTTTTTGCGCAACCGGCAGATGGATTACGTGCGCGCTGCGCGCGCGCTGGGTGTCGGCAACCTGCAGATCATGTGGCGCCACATCCTGCCCAACAGCCTGACGCCGGTGGTCACCTTTCTGCCTTTTCGCATGAGCGCGGCGATTCTGGCGCTGACCTCGCTCGATTTTCTGGGCCTGGGTGTGCCGCCCGGCACGCCCTCGCTGGGAGAGTTGCTGTCCCAGGGCAAGGCCAACATCGACGCCTGGTGGATCTCCCTGTCGACCTTCGCGGTGCTGGTGATGACTTTGCTGCTGCTGACCTTCATGGGGGATGCGCTGCGGGATGCGCTGGACCCACGGAAAGCGGACAAATGACGGCCCCCACGCTCCGCACTGACGTGTCGTCGCTGCCCCCCGAGGGGGCTGAACTTGCTCGGGGCGGCCCTTCGCCGCGTTCGACGGCCCCCACGCCCGGCACGGAGGTGTCCTGTCTTCTTGAGGTCAAGAATCTGCGCGTGTCCTTCGCCGGCAAGGAGGTTGTGCGCGGCATCGACTTTTCCATCCAGCCCGGTGAAAAACTCGCGCTGGTCGGGGAGTCGGGCTCCGGAAAAACCGTCACCGCACTGAGCCTGCTGCGCCTCGTGCAGAACGCTGCCATCAGCGGCAAGGCGACCTTCGCCGGACATGACGGGGCTGTCGACCTGCTGTCCCTGCCCGAGCGGGCCTTGCGCGGTATCCGCGGCCAGGACATCGCGATGATTTTCCAGGAGCCGATGACGGCCCTGAACCCGCTGTTCACCGTGGGTGAGCAGATTGCCGAAGTCCTGCAGCTGAAAAAGGCCCTGACGCCCGCCGAATCTGCGCAGGCAGCTATTAAATTGCTAGCGGATACCGGCATCCCCGAGGCCGCCCGGCGTGCGGGCTCCTACCCGCACCAGCTCTCGGGCGGCCAGCGCCAGCGCGCCATGATTGCCATGGCGCTGGCCTGTCAGCCCAAATTGTTGCTGGCCGACGAGCCGACCACGGCGCTGGATGTCACGCTGCGCACGCAGATCCTGGACCTGCTGACCGGGCTGCAGCAGCGCAACGGCATGGCGGTGCTCCTGATCACCCACGACCTGAACCTGGTTCGGCGCTTTGCCGACCGCATTGCCGTGATGGAGGACGGGCGCATTGTGGAGACCGGGCCGGTGGCGCAGGTGTTCGAGCAGCCGCAGCATGCCTACACCCGCAAACTGATCGACAGCCGGCCGGCACGCGATGTGGTGGAGCGCCGGGTTGACCCGGCCGCCGCCGCGGTGCTGCAGGCCCGGGACCTGCGGGTGACGTACCCGCTGCCGATTCCCGGGGTGCGCGGCTGGTTTCGCAAGGGCGAGTTTGTGGCACTCCATGGCGCCAGTTTCCAGGTCCCCGCCGGCCAGACCCTGGGGGTGATCGGGGAGTCCGGGTCGGGCAAATCCACGCTGGCCCTGGCCGCGCTGGGCCTGCATCCGCACCAGGGGCAGCTGCTGGCGGCGGGCCAGGCCTGGAGCGGCGATGCGGCCGCCAACAAACGTATCCGCCGCGCGGTGCAGGTGGTGTTCCAGGACCCGTTTTCCTCGCTCTCGCCGCGCATGACGGTCGAGGAAATTGTCGGGGAAGGCCTGCGCGTGCACGAGCCGGGGCTGTCCGCCGGCCAGCGGCGTGAGCGGGTGCTGCAGGCGCTGGCGGAGGTGGGCATGGGCGAGACGCAGTTTCCGGGGTTGTTACAGCGTTATCCGCACGAGTTTTCCGGGGGCCAGCGCCAGCGCCTGGCGATTGCCCGGGCCCTGATCATCCAGCCCCAATTGCTGGTGCTGGACGAACCGACCAGCGCCCTGGACGTGACGATCCAGAAACAGGTGCTTCAGCTGCTGCAAAAACTCCAGCGCGAGCATGGCCTGAGCTACCTGTTGATCACCCACGACGTGGACGTGATCCGGGCCATGGCGCACCAGGTCATGGTGCTCAAGGACGGCGAGGTGCTGGAAGCCGGCAGCGTGGACGAGGTGCTGGAGCGGCCGCAGCATCCTTACACCCAGACCCTGGTGGCGGCACAAGGCTGACGCGAACTCTGTCAATTCAGGCCATTATTTTCTGATTTCGCCGCTTTCCCCGGAATTTGCGGATACCGCACCGGCCCGGCCTGCGCGAGCGGCAGTGAATTCCGGCATGTAAACTGCTTGCACAGGCGTCAGCAGCAGGTTACAATATGCGCTTCACGACCAAATGGGCGGGTTTTCACCGCCCATTTTTTTTGGGCGTTTGTTTTTGCAACCCTGACTTTTACGAAGCTGCTTTTTTAGAACTGAATGGCATTACACGAGACGATTGAGCAAACAGTCACAGGACTGGGTTACGAGCTGGTGGACATCGAGCGCACCGCCGGTGGTTTGCTGCGCGTGACGATTGACCAGCCTTATGTCCAGGGTGCCGAACAGTTCATCAATGCGGAAGACTGCGAAAAAGTCACGCGCCAGCTGCAGTTTGTGCTGGAAGTGGAAGGGGCCGCGTATTCCCGCCTCGAAGTGAGCTCGCCGGGCATAGACCGCCCCTTGCGCAGCGAAAAGGATTTCGAGCGGTTTGCAGGCGAGTTGATCGACCTCACGCTGAAGGCGCCCATCGGGGCGGCGGCCGCGGCCGGGTCCGGCGTGTCGGCCAGCCGTAAAAAATTCCGCGGCACGCTCGAGCGTGCGGCTTCCGGGTGGCAGATTGTGTGGAGCGAAGAGCCCGCCGTCAAACCCGGGCAAAAGATAAGCAAGAAGAGGATTCCCGCACCGCTGCAGGCGCTGGGTTTCACGCTGGATGAAATAGTGCAGGCGCGTCTGGCGCCCGTTGTCGACTTCAAGGGGCGCCGGCCGAAAAGCGCACCCGCCACAGAGATATAAAGAAAGGCAGGCTTGTGAAATGAATCGCGAACTGTTGATGTTGGTTGATGCCATATCGCGTGAGAAAAATGTTGAACGTGACGTCGTCTTTGGCGCGGTCGAGCTTGCGCTCGCCTCGGCCACCAAAAAGGTGTACGCAGACGGTGTAGACATCCGCGTGGTGGTGGACCGTGATAGCGGCAACTACGAAACCTTCCGTCGCTGGCTGGTGGTGCCTGACGAAGCCGGTCTGCAAAACCCCGAAGCCGAAGAGCTGGTCAGCGATGCGCGCGACGAGATCGCGGACATCGAAGAAGGCGACTACATCGAAAAGCCGGTCGAAAGCCTGCCGATCGGCCGCATTGGCGCACAAGCGGCCAAACAGGTCATCCTGCAGAAAATCCGTGACGCCGAGCGCGAGATGCTGCTCAACGACTTCATGTCACGCGGCGAGAAAATTTTTGTCGGCACCGTCAAGCGCATGGACAAGGGCGACATCATTGTCGAATCCGGCCGTGTTGAGGGCCGACTGCGCCGCAGCGACATGATTCCGAAGGAAAACCTGCGCTCCGGTGACCGCGTTCGCGCCATGATCATGGAAGTTGACAACACCCTGCGTGGTGCACCCATCATCCTGTCGCGCACCGCGCCCGAGTTCATGATCGAGCTGTTCCGCCAGGAAGTGCCCGAGATCGAGCAGGGCCTGCTGGAGATCAAATCCTGCGCCCGCGACCCTGGTTCGCGCGCCAAGATTGCCGTGCTGTCGCACGACAAACGCGTCGATCCGATCGGCACCTGTGTCGGCGTGCGCGGCACCCGTGTCAACGGCGTGACCAACGAACTCGCCGGCGAACGTGTCGACATCGTGCTGTGGAGCGAGGATCCGGCCCAGTTCGTGATTGGTGCGCTGGCCCCGGCCAACGTGTCGTCCATCGTGGTGGACGAAGAGCGTCACGCCATGGATGTCGTGGTGGACGAGGAAAACCTCGCCATCTCGATCGGCCGTGGCGGGCAGAACGTGCGCCTTGCCGCAGAACTGACCGGCTGGAAGATCAACATCATGACGGCCGACGAGTCTGCCGAGAAGCAGGCGACCGAGACCGACACCAGCCGCAAGCTTTTCATGGAAAAACTCGATGTGGACGAGGAAATCGCCGACATCCTGATCTCCGAAGGCTTCACCAGCCTGGAAGAAGTCGCCTATGTGCCGCTCCAGGAAATGCTGGAGATCGAGTCCTTCGACGAGGACACGGTCAACGAACTGCGCACGCGCGCCAAGGACGCCTTGCTGACGATGGAAATCGCCAGGGAAGAAGATGTTGAGGGCGTTTCGCAGAACCTTCGCGATGTCGAAGGCCTGACGCCGGAACTGATTGCCAAATTGACCGATGCGGGCGTGAGCACCCGTGACGACCTGGCCGATCTGGCCGTCGATGAATTAACCGATATCACCGGCCAGTCTGCGGACGAAGCCAAAGCCCTGATCATGACCGCACGCGCGCACTGGTTTGCCGATGAGGCTGCAGAGCCCGCCGCGCCGGCAACGGCCCAAGAGCAATGATCATGGAGGCCAGCAGGAAAAAAACATATGTCCAGTACCACTACCGTCGCTGAATTCGCAGCTGAACTGAATAAACCCACCGCCACCCTGATCGAGCAATTGACCAGTGCCGGTGTTGCCAAGGCGCAGGCCTCGGATCCCCTGTCAGAGGCCGACAAGCAGAAGCTGCTGAGCTATCTGCAGGCGGCCCACGGCACCGCCAGTGCCGAGCGCAAGAAAATCACGCTGGTCAAGAAATCGACCACCGAAATCAAGCAGGCCGATGCCACCGGCCGCGCGCGGACCATCCAGGTCGAGGTGCGCAAAAAACGCACCTTCATCAAGCGCGATGAAGGGTCGGAGCAGCCTGTCGAAGAAGTGGCCGTGCCGGCTGCCGCACCTGAAGTGCCGGTGATTGACAATGCCGAACTGGTTCGCCGCGAGGAAGAGGCCAGCCGCCACGCCGAACTGCTGCGTCGGCAGGAAGAAGAACTGACCGAAAAACGCCGCCTGCGTGAAGAGCAGGACGCCAGGGACCAGGCCATTGAAAATGAGCGCCAGGCCGCCGAGCAAAGCGCGCTGGCTGCTGCGCAAGTCGCCGAGGCTGCCAGGAAGCTGGAAAAACCCACCATCGGCAAGATCATTCCAGCCAAGGCTGCGGCTGCGCAAGCGCCTGCTGAGCCGGACAGCGCTGCCGTGGCGCTGGCGGCTTCGAAAGCCGCCGACGCCAGTGCCGCCCAGGCAGCCGCCAAGGCCAAGGCCACCGCCGAGTTCCAGGCCGACGCCGTGAAGGCGCAGGACCTGCAGGACCGCCGCAAGAAAGCCGAGGCAGAGGCCGCCGGCATTCGCGCCATGATGAACGCACCCAAGCGTGTTCTGGTGCCGCACGTCGACCCCAAGGCCGTCATCAAGGGCACGCTGCACAAGCCTGCCGTCGTCCCGGGCGCTGCGAAGCCGGCTGCGCCGGGTGCGGTGGCGGGTGCCGCGGGCAAGAAGGAAGTCAAGTCGGAGAACCTGTCTTCGACCTGGAAAGACGACGCCGCCAAGAAAAAAGGCGAGATCAAGACCCGTGGTGCGCCCGTCGTGCCGGGTCGTGGCAATTTCCGTGGCGGCCCGCGCGGCCGTCGCAGTTCGGACCGCGATTCGCGTTCCGAGTCCAGCTTTGTGGCGCCGACCGAGTTCAAGGTCATCGAGGTGCATGTGCCGGAGACCATCACGGTGGCCGAGCTGGCCCACAAGATGAGCGTGAAGTCGTCCGAGGTCATCAAGCACCTGATGAAGCTGGGCCAGATGGTCACCATCAACCAGCCGCTGGACCAGGACACCGCGATGATCGTCGTGGAAGAGATGGGCCACAAGGCAGTCACGGCTTCGCTGGACGATCCGGAAGCTTTTGCCGACGAGGACGTCCAGGGCCAGCAGGCCGAGTTGCTGCCGCGCGCGCCGGTTGTGACCGTCATGGGTCACGTCGACCACGGCAAAACCTCGCTGCTCGACTACATCCGTACGGCCAAAGTGGCCTCCGGCGAAGCCGGTGGCATCACCCAGCACATCGGTGCCTACCACGTGGAAACCCCGCGCGGCATGGTGTCCTTCCTGGACACGCCGGGCCACGAAGCGTTTACCGCCATGCGTGCCCGTGGCGCCCAGGCCACCGACATTGTGATCCTGGTGGTGGCGGCCGACGACGGCGTCATGCCGCAGACCAGGGAAGCCATCAAGCATGCGAAAGCGGCCGGGGTGCCTATCGTCGTGGCGATCAACAAGATTGACAAGCCCGGTATCAACATGGAGCGTGTCAAGGGCGAGCTGGTCACCGAAGAAGTGATTCCTGAAGAGTTCGGCGGCGACGTGCCTTTTGTCGGCGTGTCGGCCCATACCGGCGCCGGCATCGATGCCCTGCTCGAGCAGGTGCTGCTGCAGGCCGAGGTGCTGGAACTGAAGGCGCCGGTGGATGCGCTGGCCAAGGGCCTGGTGATCGAAGCCCGCCTTGACAAGGGCCGTGGCCCGGTGGCGACCGTGCTGGTGCAGTCCGGCACGCTCAAGGCCGGCGACGTGGTGCTGGCCGGTTCGACCTTTGGCCGCGTGCGCGCCATGCTGGACGAAAACGGCAAGCCGATCAAGACGGCGGGCCCATCGATTCCGGTGGAAATCCAGGGTCTGACGGAAGTGCCGCAGGCCGGTGACGAATTCATGGTCATGCTCGACGAACGTCGTGCCCGTGAAATTGCCACCTACCGTGCCGGCAAGTTCCGCAACACCAAGCTGGCCAAGCAGCAGGCGGCCAAGCTGGAGAACATGTTCTCCGACATCGGCGCCGGCGAGGTCAAGATGCTTCCGATCATCATCAAGGCCGATGTACAGGGTTCGCAGGAAGCGCTGGCGCAGTCGCTGCTCAAGCTCTCGACCGACGAGGTCAAGGTGCAGCTGGTCTACTCCGGTGTCGGCGGCATTTCCGAGTCCGACGTCAATCTGGCGATCGCCTCCAAGGCCGTGGTGATCGGGTTCAACACCCGCGCCGATGCCCAGGCCCGCAAGCTGGCCGAAAACAACGGTGTGGACCTTCGTTACTACAACATCATTTATGACGCTGTGGACGAGTTGCGCGCTGCCATGTCGGGCATGCTGACGCCGGACAAGAAGGAAGAAGTCATCGGTACGGCCGAGATTCGCCAGGTGTTCAAGGTCAGCAAGATCGGCTCGATTGCCGGCTGTATGGTCACCGCCGGTGTGGTTCGCCGCAGCGCGCGCCTGCGCCTGCTGCGCGAAAACATCGTCATCTTCACCGGTGAACTCGACTCGCTCAAACGTTTCAAGGACGACGCGAAGGAAGTCAAGGAAGGCTTCGAATGCGGCTTGAACGTCAAGGGCTACAACGACATCCAGGTGGGCGACATGCTGGAGTTCTTCGAAATCCGTGAAGTGGCCAGGACACTGGAGGCCTGATCGCCGCAAGGCAGGCTGTCCCGAAAGGGCAGCCCGCCGACCGGCAGGCCTACTCACCCATGCGTAAAAAATCATCCACCCCGAATCGCGGTTTTCGCGTCGCCGACCAGATCCAGCGCGATCTGACGGAGCTGATCGCGCGCGAACTCAAAGACCCGCGGGTCGGGATGGTGACCATCCAGGCCGTCGAGGTGACGCCCGACTACGCGCATGCCAAGGTGTTTTTCAGCGTGCTGATCGGTGACCCGAAAGAATGCGAAACAGCACTGAACCAGGCCGCTGGTTTTCTGCGCAACGGCCTGTTCAAGAAGCTGATGATCCACACGGTGCCGACCCTGCATTTCCAGTTTGACCGCACGACCGAACGTGCGGCCGACATGAACGCCCTGATTGCCAAGGCGGTTTCCTCCCGCTCCCAGGACGATTGAGTTCGCGCCGTTTCCCTTGATGACAGGTTCAGGGACAACGGTGCCAACGAAACGCCGGGCTTGCCCGCGCGTCGAGCCTGTCGGAATTTATGACGCAAACTTCTCCTCATCGCCAAAAGATACAGCGCCGTCCCGTGCATGGCGTGTTGTTGCTCGACAAGCCGCTGGGCCTGTCGAGCAATCAGGCCTTGCAGAAAGCGAAGTGGCTGCTGCGTGCGGACAAGGCCGGTCATACCGGCACGCTGGACCCGCTGGCGACCGGCGTGTTGCCCCTGTGTTTCGGCGCGGCCACCAAGTTCAGCCAGTTGCAGCTCGACGCCGACAAGACCTACGAAGCCGTGCTGCTGCTGGGCCAGAAAACCAGTACCGCCGATGCCGAAGGCGAGGTGATTGAAACGCGCCCGGTTCCGGCCATCACTTTGGCGCTGCTGGACGAGTTGACGCGTCGTTTCACCGGGTCGCAAACCCAGGTCCCGCCCATGTATTCGGCCCTGAAGAAGGATGGCAAGGCGCTGTACGAATATGCGCGCAAGGGCCAGGACGTGGAGCGGGAAGCCCGTCACATCACCATTTACAAGCTGAATATGGCTCCGGCCCTTGATCCACGGGCGCAAGCAGCTATCAAAATCATAGTGTCGTGCAGCAAGGGTACCTACATCCGCACGCTCGGCGAGGACATCGGCGAGGCCATCGGCTGCGGCGCCCACCTGGGCTCGCTGCGGCGGCTGGAGACCGGCGGTTACACCGACCGCCAGTGCGTGAGTCTGCCTGTGCTCGAAGCCATGAGCGAGGCCGAACGTGAGGCCTGTTTGCTGCCGGTGCAGTCGCTGGTGGCCGCTTTTCCGTCTGTCACATTGGACGCCGATGATGCAGGGCGCTTCCTGAGCGGCCTGCGTCGCCGCGGCAGCCCGGGCCAGTGGGGGCCTGACGCCGCGCTGGTGCAGGTCTTCGGGTCTGATCCTGCGGCTTTCCTGGGCTCGGCCCATGTCACCGCCGATGAATTGATCCCCGGGCGCCTGCTCAGCCCGATTGAAATCCAGGACATGCTGATTGCCTGCCCGTCCCCCTCTTCCAGCCCTGCGGCGCCTGCCGCACTGGCCCATTAACCAGCCACCGAATTGAAGTTTTTAGAAAGCGAACCATGAGCCACAAGCAAATCCGAAACATCGCCATCATCGCCCACGTTGACCACGGCAAGACCACCATGGTCGACCAGCTGCTGCGTCAGTCAGGCACCTTTGCCGAACACGAAAAAGTGGTCGACACCGTGATGGACAACAACGCCATCGAAAAAGAGCGTGGCATCACCATCCTGGCCAAGAACTGCGCCGTGACCTGGGAAGGTACCCACATCAACATCGTCGATACCCCCGGCCACGCCGACTTCGGCGGTGAAGTCGAGCGCGCCCTGTCCATGGTGGACGGCGTGGTGCTGCTGATCGACGCGCAGGAAGGCCCGATGCCGCAGACGCGCTTCGTGACCAAGAAGGCGCTGGCGCTGGGCCTCAAGCCCATCCTGGTGGTCAACAAGGTGGACAAGCCCGGAGCGCGCCCGGACTATGTGGTCAACGCCGCTTTCGACCTGTTCGACAAGCTCGGTGCTACCGACGAACAGCTCGATTTCCCCGTGGTGTATGCCTCCGGCATCAACGGCTGGTCGTCGATGGAAGAGGGGGCGCCCGGTGAGCAGTGGGGCCCCGACATGTCGGCCCTGTTCAACACCGTGCTCAAGCATGTGCCGCACCAGGAAGGTGATCCGGCAGCGCCGCTGCAACTGCAGATTTCCGCGCTCGACTTTTCGACCTTTGTGGGCCGCATCGGTGTCGGTCGCATCAGCCAGGGCACGATCAGGCCCATGATGGATGTGGTGGTGATGGAAGGCCCGGACGGCAAGGCCGTCAAGGGGCGAATCAACCAGGTGCTGACCTTCCAGGGCCTGGAACGTGTGCAGACCGAAGAAGCCGGCCCCGGCGAAATCGTTCTTATCAACGGCCTGACCGATATCGGTATCGGCGTGACCATCACCGACCCGGTCAACCCGGCGCCGCTGCCCATGCTCAAGGTCGATGAGCCGACACTGACCATGAACTTCTGCGTCAACACCAGCCCGCTGGCCGGCCGTGAAGGCAAGTTCGTCACCAGCCGCCAGATCTGGGACCGCCTGCAGAAAGAGCTGCAGCACAACGTGGCCCTGCGCGTCAAGGAAACCGACGAAGAAGGTATTTTTGAGGTCATGGGCCGCGGCGAGTTGCACCTGACCATCCTGCTGGAAAACATGCGCCGCGAAGGCTTCGAGCTGGCCGTGTCCAAACCCCGCGTGGTCTACAGGGACATTGATGGCGTGCGCCACGAGCCGATCGAGCTGGTGACGGCCGACATCGAGGAAACCCACCAGGGCGGCGTCATGCAGGCCCTGGGCGAGCGCAAGGGCGACCTCGTCAACATGGAATCCGACGGCCGTGGCCGCGTGCGCCTCGAGTACCGCATTCCGGCGCGTGGCCTGATCGGTTTCACCAACGAATTCCTGAACCTGACGCGCGGTTCCGGACTGATTTCCAACATCTTCGACAGCTACGAGCCGCACAAGGGTGAGATCGGTGGCCGCAAGAACGGCGTGCTGATTTCCATGGACGACGGTGAAATTTTCACCTACGCCCTGGGCAAGCTGGACGACCGCGGCCGCATGTTCGTCAAGGCCAACGATCCGGTGTACGAAGGCATGATCGTTGGCATTCACAGCCGTGACAACGACCTGGTGGTCAACGCGACGCGTACCAAGCAGCTGACCAACTTCCGCGTGTCCGGCAAGGAAGACGCGATCAAGATCACGCCGCCTATCGAATTGACGCTGGAATACGGCGTCGAGTTCATCGAGGACGACGAGCTGGTCGAGATCACGCCCAAGTCGGTCCGCCTGCGCAAGCGTTATCTCAAGGAAAGCGATCGCAAGCGCGCAGGGCGTTGAGCCCCCACGTTCGCTCATTTCCTGTAGCTCTCTGCCCCCCGGGGGGGCGCTGCGCCTGCGGGCTGGCAAAGCCAGTCCCGCGGCCCCGGCGGGCATGAAGTCGGGGAGGGCGGCGACAGGGTTGAGCGCCTGAACACGGCCGCTGTGCGCTTCGCTCCCAGCGGCCTTTTTACTTTGTACAGGGATGTCCGTCCGAAACTCTTGCAATCATGAAACTCACGCATTCCAGAGCCGTCCTCCTGATGATCGCCATCACGCTGATGTGGTCGATCGCCGGGGTGGTGACGCGCCATCTTGAATCGGCCCGCAGTTTTGAAGTGACCTTCTGGCGCAGTTTTTTCACGCTGCTGTCCTTGCTGGTCCTGCTGCCGCTGTTCCAGGGACGCGCGGTGTTCTCCAGAATCCGCCATGCGGGCCGCTTCCTGTGGCTGTCGGGGGTCTGCTGGAGCATCATGTTCACTGCCTTCATGCTGGCGCTGACCATGACCAGTGTGGCCAATGTGCTGGTCACCATGGCGCTCGGGCCTTTCCTGACCGCGCTGATCGCCCGGGTGTTCATCGGCCACCGGATCGCGCCCCGCACCTGGTTCGCGATTGCCGTGGCCGGCGTGGGCATTGCCTGGATGTACGGCAGCCAGCTCAGCTTGGGCGGCGGTATCGCGCAGTTCGCCGGCACGCTGGTGGCCTTGCTGGTGCCCATGGCCGCGGCCGTGAACTGGACGGTGGTGCAGCGCAGCCAGGCGCATGGCGAAAGAATCGACCTGGTGCCGGCCGTGCTGGTGGGCGCCGCGATTTCTTCGCTGCTCACGCTGCCGCTGGCGTTTCCGTTTGTGGCGACGCCGCACGACATCGGCCTGCTGGCCCTGCTGGGCCTGGTCCAGCTGGCGATCCCCTGCGTGCTGTCGGTGGTCTGTGCCCGGGTGCTGAAGGCGCCCGAGATGGCCTTGCTGGCGCTGCTGGAGATCATTTTCGGCATTCTGCTGGCCTGGGCCGGCGCGGGCGAGGTGCCGGCGGCCAGTGTGCTGACCGGTGGCCTGCTGGTTATCGGGGCGCTGGTGGCCAATGAATTGATGGGATGGAGACAAAGAGCATGAACCAGACAACAACACACACACCGGCCCACAGCGAGATCCTGACCGAGGTGCGCGGGCGGGTCGGCTTCATCACGCTGAACCGGCCCAAGGCGCTCAATGCGCTGTCGCTGTCCATGGTGCGCGAGCTGGCGGCAACGCTGACGGCATGGCGCGATGACGCGGCCGTGGTGGCCGTGGCCATTCGCGGGACCAACAAGGCGGGGCGTCCCGGCACGCCGGAGAGCCTGTTCGGCGGATTTTGCGCCGGCGGCGACATCCGCTTTTTTCACCAGGCCGCGCTCGCCGGCGACACGGGCCTGGACGCGTTTTTCACCGAGGAATACCGCCTCAACCACCTGATCCACAACTATCCCAAACCCTACATTGCCTTCATGGACGGTGTGGTGATGGGCGGTGGCATGGGAATCAGTGTCGGTGCCAGCGTCCGCATCGTGACCGAACACACCAGGATGGCCATGCCGGAAACCAACATCGGGTTGTTTCCCGATGTCGGCGGTGGCTACTTCCTGAGCCGCTGCCCGGGCAGTGTGGGGGAGTACCTAGCGTTGACCGGGGTGGTGATTGGTGCGGACGAGGCGCTCGCCTACGGCCTGGCCGACATCGAGCGGCCCGCTGCCAGCCTGCCGGGTCTGTGGCAGCAGCTGGGGGATCAGGCCTTTTCCGATGTTTCCGCGGCCGAGTTATGGATTGCTACTAATTTTGTAGCTGGTGGCGCCCGTCGTGAAAGGGCTGAGGGCAGATTTGATGCTTGTTTTTCGCTGGCCCGGGTGAAACACATCGTCGATGCCCTGGAAGCCGCGAAGGACGACGACTGGGCGCAAAAGACCGCTGTCGTGCTGCGCAAACGCTCACCGCTGATGCTGCATGTGACCCTGGAGCAGATCCGCCGCGCCCGCAGCATGAGCCTGGCGGACGATCTGCGCATGGAGCGCGACATGGTGCACCACTGCTTCCACCTCCGCCCAGGCGCGGCCGGCGAAACGGTCGAGGGCATACGCGCACTGGCCGTCGACAAGGACTACACGCCGAAGTGGAACCCGGCCCGCATTGAAGACGTCAAGCCGCAGATGGTGCAGGCGTTTTTCGCCAGTCCCTGGGCGGCCGACGCGCATCCCCTTCGCGACCTCCAGTGAAGCGGCGCTAAAGCTGCTGGTAGACCAGCTCGGCCAGCCGCATCAGTTCCTCGCGCGCGACCGGGCCGCTCATGGCATATCCAAAGCCCTGGTCGGTCCAGTAAAACGCCGGCACCGGGCCGTCGCTGCTGTAACTGAAAGCGGTTTCTGCGTTCGCCGGCTTGCCTGCCGCAGGGCTGCCCTCAAGCGCCCCCAGGTACAGGGTCACGCGCACGCCCGCAGCGTTCTGGAACATGAACTGCGCGCGGGCGCCGCCATCCCCGGGCAGCAGCCGGCCGCCCACCAGTTCATAGCCCTGACTGGACAGCAGCGGCAGCTTGAGCGGCTTGCCCAGGCGTTTGGAGAGCCATTGCACCAGGTGCTCCTGCTGGGCCGCGCCGACTTCCACCGGATGTCGCACTTCCGGCGCAAACACCGCATGGGCCAGCGTGGCCTGCTGCGCAAAAGCCTGGCTGGCGCGTGCTGCATGGCCTGCGGCATAAAAGGCCTTGCCGCCGAGCTGCCCGTGCGCCGTCCAGCCGACGGCAAAGGCCAGCAACACGCCGGCGGCCATGCCACCCCAGCGCCACCAGGGGTCCAGCGCCTGCCGCTCACGCGCGCTGCGCTGCACGGTCGCCAGCAAGGTTTCAGGGATGGATTCGTCCAGCAGCTTCTGGTGCAGGCCGCGCAGTGTTTCGCGCTGGTCCTGCCAGGCCTCCAAGGTCTCGCCAGCCACGGGATCTTCCGCGACGCGTGCCATGGCGGTCGCGCGCTGTCCGGCCGTCAGTTGTCCATCGACCAGCGCATTGAGCTCGTCGTGGGTCAGGGGAGGTGTTCTTGAAGCGTCCATGGTGTGGGCTTGTTAGGGAAGTCGCCGCAAGGCGGAAACGTTCCCGGGACTGTCTGTGGCCGCCTGAAACTGCGCCGGTTTGTCCATCAGCTCACGCAGGCGGCTGCGTGCCCGCGACAGGCGCGACATGACGGTGCCCAGCGGCACGCCCACCACGCGGGCGACCTGCTCGTAACTCATGTCTTCCATGCTGACGAGCAGCAGCACGGCACGCTGGTCTTCGGGCAGCCGGAGCAGGCAACGCTGCAGGTCCAGGGCCTGGTCCTGCCTTGCATCGGGCGCTGCCAGCGTGTGGGCCAGTTCATCCACATCGAGCGCAGGGCCCGCCTGCAGCTGCCGCGCCGCACTGCGTCGCTGGTTCATGAACAGGTTGTGCATCAGGGTGAACAGCCAGGCCCGCAGATCGGACCCGGCTGTCCAGAGACGCCATTTGCTGCAGGCGCGTTCCAGTGTGTCCTGCACCAGGTCGTCGGCGGTCCAGGCATCGCCGGTCAGCGCGCGGGCGTAGCGCCGCAGCCCGGGAATCTGTGCAATCAGCTCGGAACGATCCATGGATGGCGTTCAACCCGGCCTGCAAATTCAGGGCTTGACGATGTGCCAGACGTTCTGCACGCCGTCGCCGGTCTTGTCGCCAGCCTTGCTGTCCTTGATCCAGTAGTACAGCGGCTTGCCTTTCATGGCCCACTGCTTCTTGCCGTCATCGCGCGTGATGATCGTGTAGTCGCCCGAGGCCTTGTCCGTCTCGGCCGCCATCAGCGGCGGCCAGTTGGTGGCGCAGGGGCCATTGCAGACGGACTTGCCGCTGCCGGTGACATCGCGGTCAAAGGTGTAAAGCGTCATGCCGTTCGGGCCGACCAGCATGCCATCGGCGACTTTGGCGGGCGGGCTGGACATGGAGGCGCAGCCGCCGAGGAGGGCGGCGGTGAGGACGGCGATGGTCAGGAATTTCATGGTGGGCTCCGGTAGGTGAGTTTGGTTGGGCAGAACAGCTCTGCCACCGGATAAACACCCTCAGGGACCAGTTTATTCCCTGCCCTGCAAAATATTTCTCAATGCCAGGCTTCGGGCGGGCGGGGTCGTCAGCGGCTGCGCGACTTCATCGCGCGTTCGACCTCGCGCTTGCCTTCGCGGTCCTTGATGGTGTCACGCTTGTCGTGTTCGCCTTTGCCCTTGGCCAGTCCCACCTCGCATTTGACCTTGCCGGCCTTCCAGTGCAGGTTCAATGGCACCAGGGTGAAGCCTTTCTGCTCGATCTTGCCGATCAGGCGGCGGATCTCGTCCTTGTGCATCAGCAGCTTCTTGGTGCGCACCGAGTCCGGGCGGACGTGGGTGGAAGCGGTCCCCAGCGGGTTGATCTGGCAGCCGATCAGGAACAGCTCGCCGTTGCGGATCACCACGTAGCCGTCGGTCAGCTGCACCTTGCCCTCGCGCAGCGACTTGACCTCCCAGCCTTCAAGCACCATGCCGGCCTCGAAGCGCTCTTCGATGTGGTAGTTGAAGGTCGCTTTTTTGTTGTCGGCAATCCGCACGGCCGCAGCGGCAGCCTTGGGGGTCAGGTTGATCGCGGGCTTGCCAGTGGATTTTCCGGAGGACGCGGCGGCCGGTTTTTTGGAGGATGCTTCTTTGGTGGCCATGTGGAAAAGGTAAGGGCGGCGTCGACTAATACAATCGAGCGCAGCCCACGATTGTATGAAAACCGTTCACAAGTCCGTTTTGATCTGGTACAGCGCAGCCGAAATGTTCGCCCTCGTCACCGATGTCGCCAGTTACCCGCAGTTCCTGCCCTGGTGCGACCAGGCCAAGGTGGTCGAAGAGGGCGCGCAGGGGATGACAGCCAAAGTCGGCATCGCATTTGCCGGTATCCACCAGAGTTTCACCACCCGCAACACGCATGTGCCGGACCGACAGGTCTCGCTCAAGCTGGTGGACGGGCCGTTTTCAAAGCTGGACGGCGACTGGGACTTCACACCCCTGGGCGACGGCAGCCAACGCGCCTGCAGGGTGGATCTGACCCTGCGCTACGACTTCGACAATGCGGCGCTGGCAGCGCTGGTGGGCCCGGTGTTTGACAAGATTGCCGGCAGCCTGGTCGACGCCTTTGTAAAAAGGGCGACCCAGGTGTATGGCGAGGCCGCGGTCTGAACGACATGGTGGCGCTGGACATTTCCCTGCTGTACTCGCCCGGTCCACGCCAGGTGCGCGAGTGGCATTTGACGCTTCCGACCGGTAGCACCGTGGCGCAGGCCATTGCAACGAGCGGCATATTGGCCGAGTTTCCGGAGCTGGCGGCAGGCCGGCTTGGGGTCGGCATCTGGGGCCGGAAAACCACTTTGCGCCAGCAGCTGCACCAGCAGGACCGGCTGGAAATCTACCGCCCGCTGAGGGTGGACCCGAAGATCGCGCGGCGCGAACGTTTCAGCAAGCAGGGGGTGAAGAAATCGGGGTTGTTTGCCACTAAAAGGGCAGGGGCCAAGGCCGGGTACTGAGCGCGAGCGGCAGCCTACTTGCAGTCGCTGTCGATGATCGCCTGCAGGCGCTTGCTTTCCGCTGCACGCCCGGTGTCGTCCATGATCTCGCGCTCGCCTTTGGTGTTGGTCGTCGATATGCGCACACCCGACTGGATGGTCACCATGGCCTTTTTCGTACGTTCGCAGTTGTCAGCTCTGCCTTTGGCGACTTTTTCTTCTTCGGCCTTTTTCTTGGCCGCTTCTTCCTCTTCCAGCTTTTTCTTCCTGGCTTCCAGCTCTGTGTCCTTGCCGGAAATTTTCGGAACATTGGCCTTTACGGCCGGCGTCGCCGTTGCAACAGGAGAAACGGCTTCCGCGGGCTCGGTGGGAGCGACAGCCGCCTTGGCGCCACGCCGACCGCCGGGCTGCTTGAGGATGTCCTTGTCCTGGATGTCAGAGGGGGGCGGACGGTCACTGAACACCTTGCGGCCGTCCTTGCCAATCCACTGCCACTGGGCGGCGGTCGACAGGGCAAAAGTCCAGCCGGCAATCAGCAGAACAATGTGTTTGAGGGTGATTTTCAGTTCCATGGGTTCAGTGTACTGGTTGCGCTCCTGCACGCGACGATGGACACCGCCTGGCGTGGCCTTTTTGTAACGCGGCAGGGAAGACTTTGGGCGCTAGGGTTTGTACCGACCGGCGCGGGTACAATCGTGTTTTTGGAGCCATCCCTATGCGCCTACTCGGCAAAGCGCTCACCTTCGACGACGTATTGTTGGTGCCAGCGTTCTCCCAGGTCCTGCCCAAGGACACCTCGCTTTCCACCCAGTTCTCAAGAAACATCCGCCTGAACCTGCCCCTGGTTTCGGCTGCGATGGACACGGTCACCGAAGCCCGGCTGGCCATTGCCATTGCGCAGGAGGGCGGAATCGGCATTGTTCATAAAAACCTGACAGCGCAGGAGCAGGCTGCCCATGTGGCCAAAGTCAAGCGTTATGAGTCGGGCGTCGTGCGCGATCCGGTGGTCATCACGCCCGAACACACGGTGCTGCAGGTGCTGGAGCTGTCCGAGCAGCTCGGCATCTCGGGCTTTCCGGTCTGCGACGGCGGCAAGGTGGTGGGTATCGTGACCAGTCGCGACCTGCGCTTCGAGACCCGCTACGACGTCAAGGCGCACCAGATCATGACGCCGCGCGAGAAGCTGATCACGGTCAAGGAAGGCACGTCTGCCGCCGAGGCCAAGGCCCTGCTCAACAAATACAAGCTTGAGCGCCTGCTGGTGGTCAATGACGACTTCGAGCTCAAGGGCCTGATCACGGTCAAGGACATTACCAAACAGACCAACTTCCCCAATGCCGCACGCGACGCCTCAGGTCGCCTGCGTGTGGGTGCGGCGGTCGGCGTGGGTGAGGGCACCGAGGAGCGTGTTGAAGCCCTGGTCAGGGCCGGTGTGGACGCCATCGTGGTCGACACCGCCCACGGCCACAGCCACGGCGTGATCGAGCGCGTGCGCTGGGTCAAGAAGAACTATCCGCAGGTCGACGTGATCGGCGGCAACATTGCCACTGGCGCTGCTGCGCTGGCCCTGGTGGAAGCGGGCGCCGATGCGGTCAAGGTCGGCATTGGTCCCGGCTCCATCTGCACCACCCGTATCGTCGCGGGTGTGGGTGTGCCGCAGATCATGGCGATTGACAGTGTGGCCATGGCGCTGCGCGGTACCGGTGTGCCGCTGATTGCCGACGGCGGCATCCGTTACAGCGGCGACATCGCGAAGGCGATTGCCGCCGGCGCCGGCACCGTGATGATGGGCGGCATGTTTGCAGGCACTGAAGAAGCCCCCGGTGAAGTGATTCTGTTCCAGGGCCGCAGCTACAAGAGCTACCGCGGCATGGGCAGCATAGGCGCGATGCAGCAGGGCAGTGCCGACCGCTATTTCCAGGAAGCCACCACCGGCAACCCGAACGCCGACAAACTGGTGCCCGAAGGCATTGAAGGCCGGGTGCCTTACAAGGGTTCCATGGTCGCCATCATCTACCAGATGGCCGGCGGCCTGCGCGCCAGCATGGGTTACTGCGGTTGTGCCACCATTGAAGACATGCGCAACCAGGCCGAGTTTGTCGAGATCACGACGGCCGGCATTCGCGAAAGCCATGTCCACGACGTGCAGATCACCAAGGAAGCGCCGAACTATCGGGCAGACTGACCATCCCGATGGCCCGAGGCGTCCGCGAAGGACGCCTTTTCTTTTTTTGCCTGAAACGCCTCTCATGCAGCACCAAAAAATCCTCATTCTCGATTTCGGCTCCCAGGTCACCCAGCTGATTGCGCGGCGCATCCGTGAAGCCCATGTGTTCTGCGAAGTCCATCCCTGCGATGTGACCAGCGACTGGGTCCGCGACTACGCGCAGGATGGCACGCTCAAGGGCATCATCCTGTCGGGCAGCCATGCCAGCGTCTATGAGGACAGCACCGACAAGGCGCCACAGGCGGTGTTCGATGTAGGGGTTCCCGTGCTCGGCATCTGCTACGGCATGCAGACCATGGCGCACCAGCTCGGCGGCATCGTGCAAAGCGGGCACAAGCGTGAATTCGGCTCCGCCGATGTGCGGGCGCATGGCCATACCCGGCTGCTCGAAGGCATCCAGGACTACGCGACCTCCGAAGGCCACGGCATGCTGGATGTGTGGATGAGTCATGGCGACAAGGTCACCGAGCTGCCACCCGGCTTCAAGCTGATGGCCAGTACCGACAGCTGCCCGATCGCCGGCATGGCCGACGAGGAGCGCCGGTTTTACGGCGTGCAGTTCCACCCTGAAGTCACACACACCAAGCGCGGCGCGGCCATCCTGGAGCGTTTTGTCCTTGAAATCTGCGGCACCCGGGCCGACTGGATCATGGGCGACTACATCAGCGAGGCGGTGGAAAAAATCCGCGCCCAGGTTGGCAGCGAGGAAGTGATCCTCGGTCTGTCCGGCGGCGTCGATTCGTCCGTTGCGGCGGCGCTGATTCACCGCGCCATCGGCGACCAGCTGACCTGCGTGTTTGTCGACCACGGCCTGCTGCGCCTGAACGAGGGCGACATGGTGATGGACATGTTCGTCGGCAAGCTGCATGCGAAAGTCATCCGCGTCGATGCCGCTGACCAGTTCCTCGGCCACCTCCAGGGCGTCAGCGACCCGGAAGCCAAGCGCAAGATCATCGGCCGCGAGTTCGTGGAAGTGTTCAAGGCCGAAGCCGGCAAGCTCAAGAACGACCATTCGCGCCACGTGGCCTGGCTGGCCCAGGGCACGATTTACCCGGACGTGATCGAGAGCGGCGGCGCCAGGAACAAGAAGGCCATCACGATCAAGAGCCACCACAACGTGGGCGGCCTGCCCGAGCAGCTCGGCCTGAAGCTGCTCGAACCCCTGCGCGAGCTGTTCAAGGACGAAGTGCGCGAGCTGGGCGTGGCGCTGGGCCTGCCTTTTCACATGGTGTACCGCCACCCCTTCCCGGGCCCGGGCCTGGGCGTGCGGATTCTGGGCGAAGTCAAAAAGGAATACGCCGATTTGCTGCGCCGCGCCGACGCCATCTTCATCGAAGAGCTGCGCAACTTCATCGACGATGCCACCGGCAAGAGCTGGTACGACCTGACCAGCCAGGCGTTTGCGGTGTTTCTGCCGGTGAAAAGCGTGGGCGTCATGGGCGACGGTCGCACCTACGACTACGTGGTGGCCCTGCGCGCGGTGCAGACCAGCGACTTCATGACCGCCGACTGGGCCGAGCTGCCCTATGCGCTGCTCAAAAAGGTCTCCAGCCGCATCATCAACGAAGTGCGCGGCATCAACCGCGTGACCTACGACGTCAGCAGCAAACCGCCCGCAACGATTGAGTGGGAATAGCGCGGGGCCGAGCCGCTGCGCGTCCCGGGCCATTGCGGCCCGATAATGGCCGGCTGTTGCGCCCAGCCGCATGACCCTGATCCGCGCAATACTTCGGTATTCAGTTAGATTCCTCCGGTTTGATCCATGCTTCCTGCGCCTTTTCCCCTCAATGAAACTGAGCGCCTGCAGGCGCTCAGAGCGGGCTTCTGCGCCTATGCTCCGCGTGAAGAGCGCTTTGATCGCATCACCCGCACTGCCAGGCGACTCTTGCACGTGCCGATCGCGCTGATTTCCATCATCGAGCAGGACGAGCAATGGTTCCGTTCGGTGCAGGGCCTGGAAGTGGCGCACACGCCCAGGGATATTTCCTTTTGTGGCCATGTGGTGGCCATGAATCAGTCTTTTTGCATTCAGGATGCATTGAACGACCCGGACTTTTCCGATAACCCGCTGGTGACCGGTCCGCCGGGCATACGCGCCTACCTGGGCTGGCCACTTGAAATTGCCCCCGGTATTGCTGTGGGCTCCTTGTGCGTGATCGACACCATGCCGCGCACCTTCGACCGGGAAGACTACGCTGCCCTGTCGGACCTGGCGAGCATAGCGGCAGCGGAGCTGAAGATCAACGCCATGTCCAGCTTGCAGAACAAGCTGCTGATGCAGCTCAGCGCCTTGCAGCGTCAGGGCGCACTTGACCCGCTGACCGGCTGCTGGAATATTCGCGGGTTCAGGCAGTTGCTGACCCTTGGCGTCGAAGATGCCCGCAAACAGGGCACCGATCTGGCGCTGTGTCACCTGCATGTGGACAACCTGACCGAGGTGGCAAACGCAGCCGGATACGCCAACCATGATGCGGTGACGCTCATGCTGGCCCAGGTGTTGCGGCGGCGGCTGCCGGATCATGGCGCGCTTGCGCGTCTGGGCCCGCAGGACTTCTGTGCGATCGTTCCCTCGCCTTCTGCGCTGGACTTGGAGCAGGAACTCGCCCGGCTGACCTTCCCCAGTGTGACCGTGGACTTGCCAAGCGCCAAGCTGAAGCTGGACATGGCGCTGAAGGTTCAGGTTGCCTGGCTCGCAGAGTTCGGACCTGGCGCCACACCCGACAGCCTGTGGGCGCATGTGCTTGCAGCATCCAGAGCGGGGGTTCGATAACGCCGGAATGGCTTCAGATTCGGGCTGCAGGTTTTGTACGATACTCCGGCCTATGTACATGCCACCTCAATTCAAGGGCGACCGTATTCAGGCAGCGGCGCTGATCAACCAACACCCGTTTGCCACCCTGATCAGCGTGGACGACGCGGGGTTGCCTTATGTGACGCACCTGCCGCTGCATCTGGAAGCCAGGGGCGAGCAGCTGGTGCTGCTCGGTCATGTGGCCAAGCCCAACCCGCACTGGCGTTACCTGCAGGCCAGGCCGCAGGCGGTTGCAACCTTTCTCGGACCCCATGCCTACCTGTCACCCAAGGTCTATCCCGATCTGGCGCGTGTGCCGACCTGGAACTACCTGGCCGTGCATTGCACGGTGCAGGCCACGTTGATCGAAGATCCGGCCAGCAAGGACGCCCTGCTGAAAAAGCTCATCGGTGACCACGAGCCGGCCTATGCAGAGCAATGGCGCGGCCTGGGCGAGGAGTTTGCCCACAAGATGCTGGCCGGCATCATGGCTTTTGAATTGCAGGTTACCGATCTGCAGTGCAAGCTCAAACTCAACCAGCACCGGACCGAGGCACACGCGGCCATGAAAACCATGTACGCCGCTGGTACGCCCGACGAACAGGCGCTGGCTGGCTGGATGGACCGGCTGGGCATGGGCGCCGCCCCCAACGCCCGCGAGGAGACCTGACATGCGTGCCGTCTTTGGCGTTCTGAGCCTGCTGATTGTTGTCGCCATCATCGGCGTGCTGGCGAAAAAGCAGCTCTCCCCGGCGCCTGTGAAGGTGGCACCGGCAGACGCTGGCCTGGCTTTGCCCGCGCTGGAGTCCGGCGCCACACCGCAGCAGCAAAGCCAGCAGATCCAGAATCAGGTGCGCCAGTCGATTGAGAGCGCGATGCAGCAGACCCGGCCCATGCCGGAAGACAAATGATCCATATCAAATCGGGCTCTGGCCCTTGTGATAATTGCGCAAGCTGCTATTAAAAACGAAGCAATCATGAGCGATGCCGACTACATGCAACTGGCACTGGCGCAGGCCCGGCAAGCCGCCGAGGCGGGCGAGGTGCCGGTGGGTGCCGTGCTGGTGCGGCATGGTCAGGTGATCGCCACCGGCGGCAATAACCCCATCAACGGGCATGACCCGACGGCCCATGCCGAAATGCAGGCCCTGCGGTCTGCCGCCCAGGCCGGGGGCAACTACCGGCTCGACGAGTGCGAACTGTTTGTCACGCTGGAACCCTGCGCCATGTGCGCCGGTGCCATGCTGCATGCGAGGCTCAAGCGTGTGGTGTTCGGTGCACCGGATCCGAAAACCGGGGCCGCCGGGTCCGTCATCGACCTGTTTTCCAACCCGCAGCTCAATCACCAGACGCGGGTAGAGGGCGGGGTGCTGGCCGCGGAATGTGGCGTGCTGCTGCAGGATTTTTTCCGGCAGCGGCGCAGCGAACAGCGCCAGGAGACAAAACTCAACCATCCCCTGCGCGACGACGCGCTGCGCACGCCCGACAGCGCGTTCGCCGGTCTGCCGGACTATCCCTGGGCTCCCCGGTACATCAGCGACCTGCCGTCCCTGGCCGGCCTGCGCATGCATTACCTGGACGAGGGGCCGCGCGCCCTTCGTCAGGCTCAGGATGACCGGATGACGTGGCTGTGCCTGCACGGCAATCCGGCCTGGAGCTACCTGTACCGCAAGATGATCCCGGTGTTCCTGGCGGCCGGTGACCGGGTGGTGGCGCCCGATCTGATCGGTTTCGGCAAAAGCGACAAACCCAAAAAAGACAGCTTTCACAGCTTCACCGGGCACCGGCAGATCCTGCTGGAGCTGGTCGAACGGCTGGACCTGAAGAACATGGTGCTGGTGGTGCAGGACTGGGGTGGCCTGCTGGGCCTGACCCTGCCGATGGCCGCACCCGAGCGTTACCGGGGCCTGCTGGTCATGAACACGACGCTGGCGACCGGCGACGTGCCCCTGTCGCCGGGCTTTCTGGCCTGGCGCGAGATGTGCACCAAGAACCCGGAGTTCGATGTGGCACGCCTGTTTGCGCGCGGCAACCCGCAGATGCGTGCCGAAGAATGCGCCGCCTACAACGCGCCTTTCCCCGACCGGGGCTACCGCGCCGCCCTGCGCGCCTTTCCGGCCCTGGTGCCGGAGGCCGAAAACTCGGACGGTGCAGCTGTTTCACGCGACGCCCGCAGTTTCTGGCGCGAACGCTGGCAAGGCCGGAGCTTGATGGCTGTCGGTGCGCAGGACCCGGTACTCGGCCTGCCGGTCATGCAGCAGTTGCAGGCCATGATCCGGGGCTGCCCCGAGGCCACGGTGTTGCCCCAAGCAGGGCATTTTGTGCAGGAGCAGGGGGAAAGCATTGCCCGGCAGGCGGTGCGTTCTCTGGGCGGCTGACCGCCGGCTTGGCGGTGCCCGGTCCGGGCAGTGGGATACTTCGTCTCGTGAAAAAACATATCTACATCTACTCCCCCTCCAGCGCCGTGCGCGACAAGGCTGCTTTCAAGCGCGGCGTGCGGCGCCTGACCGCGCTGGGTTACGAGGTCGAGCTTGACGAGGCCGCGCTGAGCAGCTACCAGCGTTTTGCCGGCGACGACGAAACCCGGCTGGCCGCGATCGCCCGGGCGGCCGCCAGCGGTGCCGATGTGGCGTTGATCTCCCGGGGCGGCTACGGCCTGACACGCCTGCTGCCGCATATCAACTACAAGGCGCTGGACAAGGCCGTGTCCCGGGGAACGCGTTTTGTCGGCCTGAGCGATTTCACGGCCCTGCAAAATGCGCTGCTGGCCAAAACCGGGGCAGTGACCTGGGCCGGTCCGGCACTCGGCGAGGACTTCGGAACCGAAGGCCAGCCGGACGACATCATGGAAGCCTGCTTTGACGACCTGATCACAAGGCAGGGCGAAGGCACCGGCTGGCGGCTGCCGAAAATTGCTACGAAATCAATAGCTGGCGGCGCTTGGCAGGCGGGGGCTGACGGCCAATTTGGCGTGAAGAATGCAGTGTTATGGGGCGGCAACCTTGCGGTGCTGAGTTCGCTCGTGGGCACCCCTTACCTGCCTGAGGTGAAGGGTGGCATTCTGTTTCTGGAAGAGGTGCATGAACACCCGTACCGGCTGGAGCGCATGTTGACACAGCTGCTGCACGCTGGCGTGCTGGCGCGGCAGAAGGCGGTGGTGCTGGGGCAGTTCACCAACTACAAGCTCGTGCCGCACGACAAGGGGTTCAAGCTGGCCACGGTGGTGGCGTGGTTGCAGCGCCAGATCAAGGCGCCGGTGCTCAGTGGGCTGCCTTTTGGTCATGTGCCGACCAAGGTGGTGTTGCCGGTGGGAGAGAAAGTGACACTGGCCGTAGAGGACCGGGATGCTTTCCTTCTCTGGGGTCACAGCCATTGAGCAGGGGAAACCTACCTGACAGCCGGGCGTTTTTAATGGGCTGCGGCGCCTCGCCCGGTGGTGGGCGGCCTAGCTGGTCAGGGAGCTGCGGCGGGAGCCGAGACTGCCGGGCAACAGGCCGTCAAACATCTTGGTGATGCCACTGACCTTCTGGCGGGCGATCGTTTCGCCCTGCATGGCCGACAGCACGGCCATGACGTCACCACGGGCATACCAGAGACCTTGCGCATCCTGGGCATAGCGCACGCGCAGCGCAATTTTCGGGTAGTGTTTCTCGCCAAACTCACCGAGTTCGTTGAGCATCAACTGCCGAATGCTTTCGGTCCTCTTTTCCAGGCTGGAAGGCGTCACTTCACCACCATGGAGCAGACCCAGCAAACTGCTTTTCAAATCAGGTTTAATCCAGCGCATAGAGCTTGTGCTTTCGATAGTTGGGCGGTGCGGAGCCGTGCGGTCTGGTAGATTAAGCCTCCACGGTGACAGATGCAAGATCTATCCTGTGACATGGTTAACGTAAAACAACAAATAAATCAACGCGTTAGTAAGCAAATGTCATGTTGATTCTTGCATCGCATACCAAAGTAGTACTTTTTAATTCGTCACGCGTCGACCTTGCAATGAAAATTACCAGGATTTTCTTTGTGACTTATTTGCCTCTTGTCTCCCTGTTTTTTCCCAACAACCTCCCTTTTCGAGCCTGATATGACTACCTACCCTTCGCACTACATCAACGGCCAGTGGGTCAAGGCCCAATCGGCTGAGACCCTGCCGGTGCACGACTCCAGCACCGAGGAGGTCATGGCAACCGTGCCGGCCGGCACAGCGCTGGAGGCCGAGCGCGCCGTGCTGGCCGCCCGCGCTGCTTTTGACGCTTGGTCTGCCTTGCCCGTCGAAGACCGGGCGGCCTACCTCGACAAGATCGCGGCCGGTCTGAAAGCCCGGACCGATGAGATGGCACAGACCATCGCCCGCGAAGTCGGCATGCCGCTGAAAATGGCACGCGCAGTCCAGGTGGGTGGGCCCACCTGGCACTGGGGCAACTTTGCCAAAATCGCGCGTAATTTCGAATGGGAAAAGAAAATCGGCAACTCGCTGGTGGTGCGCGAGCCGATCGGCGTGGTGGGCTGCATCACGCCCTGGAACTTCCCGCTCAGCCAGATCACCCTGAAAATCGCGCCGGCGCTCGCCGCCGGCTGCACCGTGGTGCTCAAGCCCAGCGAGATTGCGCCCGTCAATGCCATGATCCTGGCTGAAATCATTCACGAAGCCGGCCTGCCGCCCGGCGTGTTCAACCTCGTCAACGGCATGGGCCCGGTGGTTGGGGAAGTGCTGGCCACCCACCCCGAGGTGGATATGGTCAGTTTCACCGGGTCCACACGTGCCGGGAAACGTGTCGGTGAGCTCGCCAGCCAGTCGGTCAAACGTGTGGCGCTGGAACTCGGCGGCAAGTCGGCCAGCGTCATTCTTGACGATGCCGACATGGAGGCGGCGGTCAAGGGCACGATCTCGGCCTGCATGCTCAACAGCGGCCAGACCTGCTCGGCCCATACCCGCATGCTGGTGCCGGCCGGCCGTTATGACGAGGTCAAGGCACTGGCGAAAACCGCCATCGCCAAGTTCAGCGTCGGCCCCAGCCTTGAGGAAACCAGCAAGCTCGGACCGCTGGTCAGCGCGAACCAGCGTGACCGTGTGCTGGGATTCATCCGCACCGGCATCGAGGAGGGCGCCGACGTGATTGCGGGCGGAGCCGAGCCGCCCGCCTTCGACAAAGGCTACTTCGTGCAGCCCACCATCCTCGGCATCAAAGCCACCGACACCCTGGCCCAGGAAGAAATTTTCGGACCTGTGCTGGTGGTCATTCCGTACAAGGATGAAGAAGAAGCTGTGGCGATTGCCAACAACACCATTTACGGTCTGGGCGGCGGCGTCTGGAGCGGCAACGACGACCATGCGATCAAGGTCGCGCGGCGCATCCGCACCGGACAGATCGACATCAACGGCGGCCCCTTCAACGCGAATGCGCCTTTTGGCGGCTACAAGCAGTCAGGCAATGGCCGCGAAGCGGGGGTGTACGGGTTCGAGGAGTTTCTGGAGATCAAGTCGCTGCAGCTCAAGCCGGTCGCGGCCGCCTGATCGCCGGCCGCCTGATGGCCGGCACCTGATTGCTGGGGGCCTGATTCGGTTAGGCTATCGCCACAACAAGGAGGAGGCAATCATGGTCTGGATCAAACGGTTTTTCTGGGTTTTGCTGGTGCTGCTCGCAGGGCTGGCGGCTGCGCTGGCCGTGTACGCCACGCGGGCCTTGCCTGCACTGGATGGCGAACTCAGGCTGCCCGCCCTGGCAGCGCCCGTGACCGTGGCGCGCGACGGTGCCGACGTCACCCACATCAAGGCCCAGACCCCGCGCGACGCCTGGATGGCGCTCGGTTACGTGCATGCGCAGGAGCGCGGCTGGCAACTGGAGTTCAACCGCCGGGTCATGCACGGCGAGCTCTCCGAGGTGCTGGGCGAGGCCACGCTGGACACCGACCGGCTGATGCGCACGCTGGGCATCATGGAGGCGGCGCAGCGCCAGTGGCAGGTGCTGCCGGCCGAGGCAAAACAGGCGCTGCAGGCCTACAGCGACGGCGTCAACGCGTTTTATGCCGGTGGCGCCCAGGCGCTGTCACCGGAATTCCACATCCTCGGCGTCAAGCCCGGTGGCGCCGGCCTGCCGTGGACGCCGCAGGACAGTGTGGGGTGGGCGCTGATGATGGCGCTCGACCTGGGCGGCAACTGGGGCAATGAGTTTGCGCGTCTTTCTGCAGCCAGGGTTCTCAGCACCCAGGAGTTGTGGCAGCTGTTCACGCCCTACCCGGGGGAGGCGCCGGCCTCCAGAACCGATTTCGCCAAACTATATGCCGGGCTCGGGGTCTTCCGCCCCGACGCTATCAAAACAGGAGCTGTCGCGCCATTACAGGAAAGGGATGGAGGCCTTTTCGGCATGCAAACCCTGGCCGCAAAGCCGGACCTGCTGGCGCTCGACATCAACGACTGGGCCGCCAACATCGGCAACGTGGAAGGCAAGGGATCGAACAACTGGGTGGTGGCCGGCGGCCACACCGTCAGCGGCAAACCCCTGCTGGCGAACGACCCGCACCTGGGTCTGTCGGCGCCTGCCATCTGGTACTTCGCCCGGCTGCAGGCACCCGCGGGCAAGGGGGCCGACGGCAAGGCCACCCCTGCGCTGGATGTCATTGGTGCCACTTTGCCAGGCCTGCCCTTTGTGGTGCTGGGCCGCACGGCCAGGGTGGCCTGGGGCTTTACCAACACCGGCCCCGATGTGCAGGACCTCTACCTCGAGCAGATCAATCCCGCCAACCCGCAGCAATACCGGGTACCCGGCAGCGGCGCGGTGCAATGGGCAGACTT
Source organism: Polaromonas sp. (assembly GCF_029945685.1). Lineage (GTDB taxonomy): Bacteria > Pseudomonadota > Gammaproteobacteria > Burkholderiales > Burkholderiaceae_C > Polaromonas. The sequence continues at coordinate 310,547 of NZ_JAQSDA010000025.1, forward strand.
CAGCACCCGCAGCGAAACCATCCGGGTCAAGGGCAAGCCCGACGTCAGCCTGAAGGTGCGCATCAGCCGCCACGGCCCGGTGCTCAGCGATGCGCAGAAAACCCATGCCGAGTTGCTGGACACCGCCAGGTACGTGATCGCACTGCGCTGGAGCGCGCTGGAAACCGAGAACCTGACCGCCGTGGCGGCCTTGCGCGCCAACCAGGCGCAATCGGTGGACGAGCTGATCGCCGCCTACGCCGACCACCACTCGCCGATGCAGAACGTGGTGATGGCTGACGTGACCGGCAAGGTCGCCTACAAGGCGATCGGCAAGGTGCCGCTGCGCAAGGCCGACAACGACATTCTCGGCATCGCGCCGTCACCGGGCTGGGACGCCAGATATGACTGGGCGGGCTGGTTGCCCTACGCGCAGACGCCGCAGGCCGATGCGACGACGATCGGCAAAAAGGGCTGGTTCTCCAATGCCAACCAGAGCGTGGTGCCGGCGGGTTCCGACCTTTTCCTCGGGCAGGACTGGGTCGTGCCTTACCGCTTCGACCGCATCGAAAAACTGCTGTCCGCCCAACCCCGGCATGACGCCGCATCCATGCAGGCCATCCAGTCCGACCAGCTGTCGTCGGCGACCTTGCGCTTGTTGCCCTTGTTGCAGAAAACCGTGTCGCAGCATCCGCTGGCCGCGCAAGCGCAGTCGGCGCTGGCCGGCTTTGACGGTGTGATGCGGGCTGACAGTGCGGCGCCGCTGATTTTTTCGGTCTGGGTCGATGAACTGACCCGCGGCGTGATCGGCAGCAAGCTGGGCGAGGCGCGCTTCAAAAGCATGTACGGCAAGCGCCATTTCCGCAGCGCGATTGAAGAGATGGTGGAGCGCGACGACAAGGCCTGGTGCGGGGCCGCCGGCTGTGCCGCCCAGTCCACGGCGGCGCTGGACCGCGCCCTGACGGCCCTGCAGGCCAAGTGGGGCAGCCAGCCTGCGCAATGGAAGTGGGGCGAGGCACACCCGGCGCTGTCGGCGCACCGGCCTTTCAGCAATGTGGCCGCGCTGGCGCGGCTGTTTGACGTCAGTGTGCCGACCGGCGGGGACTCGTTCACGGTCAATGTGGGCCAGTACTGGCCCAATGATGAAAAAATTCCGTTCGCCAACCGGCATGCCGCCTCGCTGCGCGCGGTTTACGACCTGGCCGACCCCGAAAAATCGCGGTTCATTTACCAGACCGGTCAGAGCGGCCTGTTTTTTTCCGGCCGCTACCGCGACATGAGCGGCACATGGGCCGACGTCGGCTACCGCCCGCTGCAGATGAACCCGGCCGGCTTCACCCACGAGCTGAAGCTCAAGCCCTGAGTCGGTCCCGCCTGAACCCCCGCGGGCTTCAGGCGGGGACAGCGTCCACGTTGAGCCGGTCCCAATGGCGATGTTGAGCCATGGCGCTTATCAGGGCCTGTGAGAGCTGGCCGTCGGCCGCCTTGCGCGAGTCCCCCAGCAGGATGCCCGCGGTGGGCTCCATCAGCGCGCCGTCCCTGGTGTCCAGCGCAAAGCCCAGCGTGCCGAGCAACTGCGCGCCCTCGTTGAGCGCGCAGACAGTCTTGCAATGTTTGTAAGCCTCAAGCACGAAATGGACCGCGTCACCCAGCAGGGCCAGGGCGGCAGTACTGGCCGTGCCGCCTGGTATGAGCACCGCATCAAACATGATGGACGAGGTGTTGGAAAACGTGTGGTCCGCAGGCAGCTGCTTGCCTGAGGAGGTGGTGACATGGCCGAGCTGGGGCGCAACCACCTTGCACTGGGCGCCGGCGTCCAGCAGCTCCTGATGCAGGCGCTTGAAACTCAGCAGGTCCACGCCATCGGCAACCAGAATGGCAACCTTGCGTGTGCGGATGTTGTCGCTGGCCGGCCGGCCGGACATGCTCAGCGCCGCGTCGTCGTCGACGCTCTGCGCAATACGGTATTCGCGAAAGCCCAGCCGTCCGGCTGCGGCCCTGGCATCGGGGGCGTTGATGCCCAGCGGCGCCGCCACCCGGGCGGCCAGCCGGGCATCCACGTGCGCCAGGTTGTCGACCATGCGCTGGCGGATGTCGGGCACCTCGACCTTGGACAGCTCAAACCGGAAGGCTGCCACGATGTGGTCTTTTTCTGCCGGGCTCTGGCTGTTCCAGAACAGTGTGGCCTGCGAAAAATGGTCGTCAAAGGAGGGACTGCGCCGGCGGATCTTCGGGGATTCCAGCACCTGGGGGTGGGTGTGAAAGCCCTGGGTGCCGCCATCGGCGCGAAATTCCGCGCCTGTCGCCAGGGTGTTGGGTTCGTAAGCCACCCGACCCTTGCTGATGCCTTGGCGGTGCATGCCGTCACGCTGGAAGTTGTGGAACGGGCAGACCGCCCGGTTGATCGGGATCTCGTGAAAGTTCGCCCCGCCCAGGCGCGACAGCTGGGTGTCCGTGTAGGAAAACAGGCGCCCCTGCAGCAGCGGGTCGTCGCTGAAGTCAATGCCCGGCACCAGATGGCCGGGGTGAAACGCCACCTGTTCGGTTTCGGCAAAAAAATTGTCCGGGTTGCGGTTGAGCACCATCTTGCCGATGAGCTGCACCGGCACCACTGATTCGGGAATCAGCTTGGTCGGGTCCAGGATATCAAAGCCGAGCTTGTCTTCCTTGCCTTCCTCGATGATCTGCACACCGAGTTCCCACTCCGGAAAGTCGCCCCTGTCGATGGCTTCCCAGAGGTCCCGGCGGTGGTAGTCCGCGTCTTTTCCGGCGATTTTCTGGGCTTCGTCCCAGGCCAGGCCGTGGACGCCGAGTTTGGGTTTCCAGTGAAACTTCACAAAATGCGAATCGCCGTGCGCATTGATGAAACGGTAGGTGTGCACGCCAAAACCTTCCATCATCCGGTAGCTGCGTGGAATGGTGCGGTCCGACATCGCCCACATGAGCATGTGGGTCGATTCGGGCATCAGCGAGACAAAGTCCCAGAAGGTGTCGTGTGCGCTCGCGGCCTGCGGCATCTCGTTGTGCGGCTCGGGCTTGAGGGCATGGACCAGATCGGGGAACTTGATTGCGTCCTGAATGAAGAAGACCGGGATGTTGTTGCCCACCAGGTCGTAGTTGCCTTCATCGGTGTAGAACTTGACGGCGAAACCGCGCACGTCGCGCACCGTGTCGGCCGACCCGCGTGAACCGGCGACGGTGGAGAAACGCACGAACACCGGGGTTTCCAGCTCGGGATTCTGCAAAAAGCCGGCGCTGGTGAACTGCGTCATCGGCTTGTAGAGCTTGAAAAAACCGTGTGCCGCGGAGCCGCGTGCATGGACAACGCGCTCCGGGATGCGCTCATGGTCGAAGTGGGTGATTTTTTCGCGGAGGATGAAGTCCTCCATCAGCGTCGGACCACGCACGCCAGCCTTGAGCGAATTGTGGTTGTCCGGAATGTGCAGACCCTGGTTGGTCGTCAGCGTGCTGGCGGCGTCTGCAGTAAAAGCCTGGAGCTGTTTTTGCTTTTCGGTGGCCCCGGGAGAAAGCTTGGGGGCGCTGGCTGTACTGCGCTTGGGTTGCGTCATCAGGGTTCCTTGGAAATGGTTCAAAAAGTGGGGGTTGTCGGCCGGACAGAAAGCCCCTGCGGCAACGGACGGGGCGCTAACTGGACTCGCAGTCGAGCAGACGCTCCAGGCCTTTGGCAATCATCATCACAGCCAGTGTCGCCACCAGGGCGACCATCAGCCAGGCAATAAAGGTTTGCAGCGACTCGACCATGCCATCGGGCAACATGGCCAACAAAACGCCCAGGCAGACCAGGGCGCCCACCAGCCAGACTGCGGGTTCGAAAGGAGAATGCCGCCGCCGAGTGCCCTGGGGGCCGGGGGCGTCGTCGGGGGAGGATGCTGCGAGTGCCATCGGGTGTCCTCATGGGAAGTGAGCGGTGGAACAAAGAACCCTGGGGGAAACATTGCATAAGAGCAATCGCAGCTTAAGAGCCCGCGCGGCCGGGGGGCGTAGTTGGGGGGCGCCAGTGGCTGTAAGGGCCGTCGCGAGCCCTTGTAAGACAGGTCTTACTTCAATGCGTCGCGCTGCCTGACTGCCAGTTGGTTCGCTCAAACGTTCTCCCATGCCGTGCCCCTGCCGCGGCCGGGACATCCTCCTACAGCGCGACAGTGGGCTTTCCCTCAGGCCGGACCGCTCAGGCCTCGTAAGGTTTCAGGACTGCAACAAGGGGGATACGGCCGGGTTTGAAGTCGCCCTTGTTCACTCATTCGTTTTAGTGCCCCGGAAGATCCGGATATGACATGGAGAAAGTGCCTTGATGATCACGCCACGCCACGAAGATGAAAACACCGGGTCTGTTGTGCCATCGTGGCCGCTGAACGACGATGTGCCGCAGTCGGCCGAACAGGCCGTGCTGAGTAACCCCGTTTCGGACGGGACTCCTGCGCCTGCCGGCGAAGGTGCGGGACCTGCGGGTGTGCTGGGTCATTACCGCGCAGCACTGGCCGGCCAGGTGGCGCGCAGGCCGGGGCAGTCCGCGTTGCTTGCGCTGGCGGCGGGCGCCTTGGGCGCCGCGCTGCTGCGGTCCGCGGTCAGCCGCCGCCGACGCTGACATCTGCGCGGCACCTTGTGGAAAAGCGTCCATGAGCCTTCATCCCACTCTTCCCGCCTGGAAGGCCCACCTGCCACCCGGTAGCCCGCCGCCAGTGATGCCGCCTGCACAGGACCCGTCGCCCGAGGTGATCGAGTTACCGCCGGGTGAGCCCGTCCAGCCGGTGCGGGAGCCAGGCCATGTGAGTCCGGCGCAGGCCTTCATCGGTCTCGAAAACAGCGCGCAGATGGCCCTTCGCGCTTTGGCTCGCTGCTGTCACCTCACGGCCGTTCAGCCTTGACACCTTCGTCCGGCGCATAAGGGCGAAACCACCGGTCTTCGGGCTGGTGGATGGTATGCCGCGGAACACGGCAGCCATCCTCTTCGTCTGTTGCAGCCTCATGGTCAGCAGCACCTGGCGGCCCCCTTCCGGCACGCGGCCAAAAGCAAACCGTCACCCGGCGCGAGCCAGTGGCCGGCCAGCTGCGCTGGCGGGGAACAACCGGATGGTAATGTCCATCTGGTTGCGCCTGCAACCACTTTGTCTTTTGCTTTATAGTTGTGTCTGCAACCAACCAGGCCGCTGCCCATGACCTCCATGATTTCCCCGTTCCCGGACCGCGTGCCGGTGCTGATTGCCGGCGGCGGACCGGTCGGTCTCACCCTGGCCGCGCTGCTCTCGCGTTACGGGATCGACTGCCTGGTGGTAGAGGCCGACGAGGCTTACTGCAGCGGCAGCCGCGCCATCTGCATGTCGCGCCGCTCGCAGGAAATCCTCGGCTGGATCGGCGCGGACAGGCCGCTGGTGGACAAGGGCCTGTCCTGGGTGGGCGGGCGCAGCTACTGGCGCGACGCCGAGGTGCTGCATTTCCAGATGCCCAGCGAGCCCACCCAGCGTTTTGCGCCCATGGTCAACATCCAGCAGTTTTATGTGGAGGAGTTTGCGCACCGTGCCGGTACGGCGCAGATGGACGTGCGCTGGTCCAGCCGCGTGACGGCCGTAAGCAATGTTGCCGCTGGCGTCGATGTCGAAGTCCAGAGCCCCTCGGGAATACACAAGGTTCACGCCGACTGGGTAGTCGCTTGTGACGGTGGGCGCAGCACCGTGCGCGAGCAGCTCGGCCTGCAGCTGCAGGGCACGCAGTACGACGGCAAATACGTCATCGTCGACATCGTGCAAAAAACAAAAAGGGCGGTCGAGCGTCTGGCCTGGTTCGACCCGCCGTCCAACCCGGGCTCGACCATCCTGATGCACCGCCAGCCCGACGATGTCTGGCGCATCGACTACCAGATCCGTGACGACGAAGACCCTGTCGAGGCGGTCAAACCCGAAAACGTCTTGCCGCGTGTGCAAAGCCATTTGCGCATGATCGGCGAGGACGAGCCCTGGGAGCCGCTGTGGATCTCGATCTATAACGCCAAATGCCTGAGCCTGGACAGCTACCGTCACGGCAGCGTGCTGTTTGCCGGCGATGCCGCGCACCTGGTGCCCATCTTCGGCGTGCGCGGCCTCAACTCCGGGCTCGACGATGCCGGCAACCTGGCCTGGAAGCTGGCCGCCGTGATCGAGGGCAGGGCGGCCGAAAACCTGCTCGATTCCTATTCCACCGAGCGGGTACACGCCGCGCGCGAAAACATCGCCTATGGCGCCAAAAGCACCGAGTTCATGGCGCCGCCCAACTTTGCGTTCAAGCTCATGCGCGAAGCCACCTTGCGGCTGGCGCTCAGCGACGACAAGGTGCGGCCGCTGATCAACCCGCGCCAGTCCTCGCCCATCACCTATGTGAACTCACCGCTGAATGTGCAGCAAGCCGGTGCCTGGGCCAGCGATCTGGCCGCGCCCGGTGCGCCCGCGCCCGAGGCCCTGCTGGCCGGCCCGAACGGCCCGCTGCATCTGACGCAATGTTTTGGCCGCGACATGCTGTGCCTGGTGTTTGCCGACGGCGCTTTGCCCGATGCGCTGCGGGACTTGCCGCAGCGCGGCGTGGCGGTGCTGGCGATAGAACCCGAGGCCGACACCCTGGGCCAGGCGCGCCAGCGTTACGGCCTGCCCGACGCTGCGGCCGAGGCCCTGGTGCTGGTACGTCCTGATGGTTATGTGATGGGCCGCTGGCGCGGCCTGGACCCGGCGCCGCTGCTGGCCGCCCTGGAACAGAAAGGATTCGCCGTATGACCGATGCCGACCTTGACCGGAGTTATTCCGCCCTCTGTGAAGCCCTGGCCCAGATGGGCGAAGCCCGGGCGCCGCTTCTGCTGGCCATGCTCAGCCTGTCACTGATGAGCCGCTTTGAAGATGCCGACGAGGTCTTGCCGCTGATTGCCAATGCGCAGACGCAGTGCGCCGCCGGGGCTGGTGATGCCGCGTAAACCCGCTGGTACCCTGCGGCTGGACGAGTTCCTGACCTACCGGCTGCACCTTGTCAACAAGCTGACCGACAAGTTCAGCAGCGACGCCTATGCCGACGAGTTCGGCCTGCCCGTTGGCGAGGCCCGCTGCCTGGCGGCCATCGGCAACTTTGCGCCGCTCTCGGTGATGGAACTGGCAGCCAAAGCCAACCTCAACAAGGGCCAGGCCAGCCGCGCGGCCCAGGCGCTGGTGGACCGCGGCCTGGTGTGCAAGGAGGCCAGCACCTCCGACGGTCGAGGCGTGGTGCTGACGCTGACCCCGGCCGGCCAGGGTTTGTGGAGCCGCGTGATGGCGTTGATTGCGCGGCGCAATGACGAGATTTTTGGCTGCCTGTCGGCCACGCAGCAGCAGCAGCTGGGCCGCATGCTGGACCGGTTGATTGCCCATGCCCGGGCCTGAAACAGTCGTTTAAACGCCAAATCGGCTTGATTTGGGTTGATTCGGGGTACGAAGTACCCATGTGAGGAGCACAAGCGGGCTTAAAACCTTAAAATCGAGGGTTGCCCTTCCAGGTCCTCTTTAGGCCCCCATGAACGCCCCCATCGACGTCTCCTTTTTCGCGCGCGCCGCCAAACCCCTGACCAGCTACCGTAAGTACTGGGCCAGTCGCTTCGGCACGTCGAAATTCCTGCCCATGAGCCGGGCCGAGATGGACCAGCTCGGCTGGGACAGCTGCGACATCATCATCGTCACCGGTGACGCCTATGTGGACCACCCGAGCTTCGGCATGGCCGTGATCGGCCGCATGCTGGAGGCGCAAGGCTTTCGCGTCGGCATCATCGCGCAGCCCGACTGGCAAAGCGCGGACCCCTTCAAGGCCCTGGGCAAACCGAACCTTTTTTTCGGCGTCACCGCCGGCAACATGGACTCGATGATCAACCGCTACACGGCGGACCGCAAGATCCGCAGCGACGACGCCTACACGCCCGGCGACATTGGCGGCAAGCGGCCCGACCGCGCCGCCATCGTCTATTCGCAGCGCTGTCGCGAGGCTTACAAGGACGTGCCCATCATCCTGGGCGGTATCGAAGGTTCGCTGCGCCGCATCGCCCATTACGACTACTGGTCCGACAAGGTGCGCCGCTCCATCGCGGTGGACGCCAAGTGCGACCTGCTGCTGTACGGCAATGCCGAACGCGCGATTGTCGAAATTGCCCACCGCATCGCCGCCAAGGAACCGGTCGCCACCATGACCGACATCCGCGGCACGGCTTTCATCCGCCGCACCGGCGACGAGAGTGCGCAAGGCTGGTTCGAGATCGACTCCACCAGCGTGGATGCGCCAGGCCGGGTCGAGGCGCACGTCAACCCCTACCTGATGATTTCGGAGCAGGCCAAAGAGCAGGGCGCCAGTTGTGCGCGGGAGGACGAGGCCGCTGAAGTCGCGGCACAGGCTGAGGTCGATGCCAAGGCCTCACTCCCTCTCCCGAGGGGTGAGGGCGCGGCGAAGCCGCTGCTGGCCGCAGCCCATGCCCGGTCTTCAGCCAAGACAAACGCGGGGAGCCCTCACCCTGACCCTCTCCCAGGGGGCGAGGGGACAAAAGCCAACCCCACCATCCAGCCGCTGACCTTCGTCCCCAACCCCAGCCTTTCCCACATGCAGGGCAAGATCAAGGTCCCGCCGCGCGACCGTTCGGTGATCCGCCTGCCGTCTTACGAGCAGGTCAAAAGCGACGCCGTGCTCTACGCCCATGCCAACCGCGTGCTGCACCTGGAAACCAACCCCGGCAACGCCCGTGCGCTGGTGCAGGCGCACGGCGAGGGCGCCACCGCGCGCGACGTGTGGATCACGCCGCCGCCGATTCCGCTGACCACGGCCGAGATGGACTACGTGTTCGACCTGCCGTACGCACGCGCCCCGCACCCGGCCTACCAGGACGAAAACGGCAGCCACGACGGCGCGACCAAGATCCCGGCCTGGGAAATGATCCGTTTCAGCGTGAACATCATGCGCGGCTGTTTCGGCGGCTGCACCTTCTGCTCCATCACCGAGCACGAAGGCCGCATCATCCAGAGCCGCTCCGAAGACTCCGTCATCCGCGAGATCGAAGCCATCCGCGACACCGTCAAGGGTTTCACCGGCGCGATTTCCGACCTGGGCGGGCCCACCGCCAACATGTACCGCATCGGCTGCAAGTCGCCCGAGATCGAATCGGCCTGCCGCAAGCCGAGCTGCGTCTACCCGGGGATCTGCCAGAACCTCAACACCGACCACAACCCGCTGATCAAGATGTACCGCCGCGCGCGGGCGCTCAAGGGCGTGAAGAAAATCCTGATCAGCTCCGGCCTGCGTTACGACCTGGCCGTGCAGTCACCCGAGTACGTCAAGGAACTGGTCACGCATCACGTCGGCGGCTATTTGAAGATTGCGCCCGAGCACACCGAGCAGGGCCCGCTGACCAAGATGATGAAGCCCGGCATCGGCAGCTATGACAAGTTCAAGCAGATGTTCGAGAAGTACAGTTTAGAGGCTGGCAAGAAGCAGTTCCTGATTCCCTACTTCATCGCCGCCCACCCCGGCACCAGCGACGAAGACATGATGAATCTGGCGATCTGGCTCAAGAAAAACGGCTTTCGCGCCGACCAGGTGCAGACCTTTTACCCGTCGCCCATGGCCACCGCCACGACGATGTACCACACCAACAAAAACCCGCTGCGCAAGATCACGCGCGACAGCGAGACGGTGGACATCGTGCGCGGCGACAAGCGGCGCCGCCTGCACAAGGCCTTTTTGCGTTACCACGACGCCAACAACTGGCCGCTGCTGCGCGAGGCCCTGAAAGCCATGGGCCGCGCCGACCTGATCGGCAACGGCAAGCACCATTTGATTCCGACCTTCCAGCCCATGACCGACGGCGGTTACGTCAGCGCGCGCAAGAAAAATTCGACCACCGTGACGGCCAAACCCGTCACGCCTGTGAAGGGGCGCATCCTGACCCAGCACACCGGCCTGCCGCCGCGCGACAACGGCTCGGGCAAAGCAGGCGCCAAGCCGTTCGTGCGCAAGGTGCGCTGATCGGAAAGGCCGGGGGTCTTTAAAAAAAATCGGCCGCTAGCCCTTATCTGGTGGGCGCCACCAGCTATTAAAAAAGTAGCGACTTGTTGGCGCTGGTCATGCCGGCGTCTGCGGTTTACAGTCAGGCATGCCCCAAGACCGAACCCTGCTGCAGCACAGTCCCCAACTGAAGGTGGAGCGTGTGCTGCTGCATGAGCGTGGCGTCCAGTGGAGCCCCAGCTACCAGGTGGCCACCCAGCGCCTGGTCTTGCCGGCCAGCGGCGCCACCGAGTTCCGCATCGCCGGGCAACACATCCTGCTTGACGGCCTGACCGCGCTGTGCCTGCCCACCGGGGTGCCCTACCAGATGAAACCCTGTGCGGATGCGACGCGCACCAGCATCGTCGTCAGCGCGCAGCCGGGCATGTCCCACACGCTGCCGCCGCCGGATGCCTGGCTGCTGACGCCGCGTGTGCTGTGGCGGCTGCGCCTGCACTGGCGTGCGTTGGCGCGTGGTGCCGCGGGCGCCCGGCTTGGCGATTCCACCCAGGCCTTGCTGCAGGCCGTGCTGCCGCTGGCCGGCCCCGCGCCACGCAGTGAAGGACGCAGTGCTGCGGCGGTGCAGCGGGCGCGTCGTTTCATGGTGGAGCGTACCGCAGCCATGGGCGCCACGCGCTGGACCCTGGACGACGTGGCCGACGCCGCCTGCGCCTCGCCGTTCCATCTCGCGCGCTGCTTTCGCCAGCACACCGGCCTGAGCCTGCATGGCTACCGCCAGCGCCTGCGCCTGACGACGGCGCTGCAGCGCCTGGAAGAGGGCGAACGCGACCTCGCCGCCCTAGCACACGACCTGGGCTACAGCAGCCAGAGCCACTTCGGGGCAGCTTTTGTGCGCGAACTCGGCATCACACCCGCACAGGCCCGGCGCGAACTCACGGCCTGAAACAAGCGCCGCCACAAACGCAGGAATCTGATAGCCGCCACTGGCCCGCGCAGCCAGACTGCGTGGATGAACCGCAACCTCGCTGTCGGCCTGCTGGCCGCACTTGCCGCCGCCCTGATCGGCAGCGGCTGGCAAATCGCCTCGCGCCACGGCGTGACCACCACCCTTGGGCCGCTGGAAATAGCCGTGCTGCGTTACGGCGTGCCGGCCGTTGTGCTGTTGCCGCTGCTGCTCCAAACGGGTTTGTTGCCCCAAGGTCTGCCGCGCCGCCGGCTCGGTGTGCTGGTACTGGGCGGCGGTTTGCCCTTCGGCCTGCTGGTGCTGGCCGGGGCGCAATGGGCGCCGGCCGCGCACATGGGTGTGTTCATGGCCGGCAGCGTGCCGCTGTTCACCGCGCTGGGCGCGCGGCTGGTGCAGGGCGAGCGCATCACCGGCCTGTGCCTGGCGGGCCTGCTGTTGATCGGTGCTGGCATGGCGATGTTCGGCGCCAGCAGCCTGGCCGATGCGGCGCAAACGTGGCGCGGCGACTTGCTGTTCATCCTGGCCGCGGTGGTGTGGGCGCTCTACACACTGGCGTTTCGCGGCAGCGGCCTCACGCCGTGGCAAGGGGCGGCGGTCATCAATACCTGGTCGAGCTTGTTGCTGCTGCCTGTGCTGCTGGCCTTCGGTGCGCCGCGCCTGTTGACCGCGCCATGGGTTGACGTTGCCTGGCAGGCGCTGGGGCAGGGTGTCATCGCTGGCCTGCTGGGGCTGGTGACCTACATGATCGCCATTGCGCGGCTGGGCGCGGCGCACGCCTCGTTGTCCGCCGCGCTGGTGCCGATCAGCACTGCTCTCGGCGCGGCTTGGTTGCTGGGTGAGCCACTCGGTGTGAGTACGCTGGCGGCGAGTGCGCTGGTGGCGGGTGGTGTGGCGCTGGCCGGCGGTGCATGGGGACGGCGTGTCTGAGGCACGTTTACCCGGACGGTCATTACAATTTCATTCTTTGGGGTTTGTGGTTCCATTTAATTGTGCGGGATAGACAACAGATGTACGGAAACAGAATCGTGACAAGTACTTACGCTGCCGGTCTACCAGATGAATCCGCAGTCGCCGAGCTATACCGCAGGTTTTGCGGCCTACATCACGTTAGACATCACAAACTCTCGCGCGAAAGCTCCACATGACTTTTGACCTGCCATCTGGTTGATCGCGACCTCGACCTCAGTGCACTGGATGCCCAATTCAAGAACGATGAAATGGGCGCCAGCGCCTACGACCCGCGCGTCATGCTCAAGATCGTTTTCAGCGCGGTCGCGCTTGTGTATCTCAACTCCGTCGCCTGGCACACCAGCCTCGCCTTCGCCTTTTCGCAAAAGGCAGTCCAACGCGCCTATCTGCGCAACTTCGCCCGCCTGACCAAGGTGTCAGGGGCGGTCGTCGGTGCCTTTGGCATGCGGCTGATCGTGGGAACCCTGCAGGAACTGCGCACCCGCATGCCGTGACACGCAGGCTGACCACCCAGCGGGATGGCGTGCGCTTTGTTGGCGCCCTTCGCCTTGGAGCAGAGTCCGGCTACGATGCTGTGCAGCACCTCCAAGGAGAAACCATGCGTCAGCCTGCCAAACTCTGGCCTGCCTTTATCACCGCCACTGCGCTCTGCATGCCGTTGGGCGCGCAAACTCATTCAGGGCCATGGCCTACCCAGCAATGGGCAACGGCCACACCGGAAGAGCAGGGCATGGACTCGCGTGGGCTCGCGGCGCTGGTGGACTTTGGTGCCGCCAACGAGATGGACAGCCTGGTGGTCACGCGGCATGGCCGCCTGGTGGCCGAGGCTTACTACGCGCCTTTCAAACCGGGCATGCGGCACCGGCTCAATTCGGCCACCAAAGGCGTGGTGGCAACGCTGACGGGCATCGCCATCCAGCAGGGCAAGCTGGCCGGCACCGAGCGCCCGGTGCTGGAATTTTTTGCAGACCGCACCGTCGCCCATGTGGACGACCGGAAGAAGGCGATGACGCTGCAACACCTGCTCGACATGACCTCCGGCCTGGACTGGAAGGAGCCGCTGACGGACCAACGGCCGGACTCCCTGTTCGAGATGCTGCGCAGCCCGAACTGGGTGCAGTTTGTGCTGGACCGTCCGATGGCGCAGGCGCCGGGCGCGGCCTTCAACTACAGCAGCGGCAATTCACAATTGCTGACCGCCATTCTGGCGCGCCAGACCGGCATGGCCGTGCCCGATTTCGCGGCGCAGCAGCTGTTCCGGCCGCTGGGTATTTCGGGTGAGCAGTGGCGAAAGGACCCGCAGGGAGTCGCCACCGGCGGGTTTGGCTTGTACCTGCAGACGCGCGACATGGCCAAGCTCGGTTACCTGTACCTGCACGGCGGCGAGTGGGAGGGAAAACAGATCGTCCCGCGCAGCTGGGTGGACCGGGTCTACCAGGCCATGGTGCCGATGATGCTTTCTGCCACCACAGACCTGCGTTATGGCGACCAGTGGTGGACCCTTCCCGCGCGCAAGGCCTACATGGCCGTGGGTTACCACCGGCAGATCATTCTGGTGCTGCCGCAGAGCGGTGTGGTCCTTGCGTTGACCGGCCGGAAAAACTACCCCCTCGACCAGATGCTGGACCTGGTGGACGCAGCCGTGAAATCAGACAAGGCCCTGGCTCCCAACCCGGACGGCGTGGCCCTGCTGGCACAGCGTGCCAAAGAGGTGGCCAGCGAGAAACCGCAGGCTGCAGCCGCACCTCCCCTGGCCCAGGCCATTTCAGGCAAGACCTACCGCCTGGCCCCCAACAACCTGGGCGTCAGGGATTTCACGCTGCACCTGGGGGGCTCGCCGTCGTATGAGATCGTCAGCTTCGTGGCACGCGGCAGCAGCGACACGAAGAAGGTGTCGCTGCCGCTCGGGCTGAACGGACAGTTCGCGCCGGCCGGCGCCACCGACGGCGCCGTCTTCGTCAGCAAGGCCAGCTGGACCGACCTCGACACCCTGAGCGTGCTGGTGCGTCAACCCGAGGAAGCCGAGACGGTGCGTTACGTTCTGAAGTTCACCGGCAACAAGGTGGCTCTCACCCATGTCAACGCGTTTGGCTTTCAGCAAAACCTGACCGGTGAAACCAGCGACTGACAGGGCTGCCGGTGCTGCTGGGGGTGGGTGCACCGCGCCTGCTGAGCGCGCCCTGGACCGACGTGGCCTGGCAGGCGCTGGGGCAGGGCGCAGTCGCCGACCTGCTGGGGTTGGCGACCTACATGATGGCCATTGCAAAGTTGGGCGCGGCGCGGGCCTCGCTGTCGGCGGCCCTGGTGCCGCTCCTGACGGCCGTGGGCGCTGCCTGGCTGCTGGGCGAGCCACTGGGTGCCAGCACGCTGGCTGCCAGTGCCCTGGTGGCTGGCGGCGTGGCGCTGGCCGGCGGTGCATGGGGACGGCGTGCCTGAGGCACGTTTACCCGGACGGTCATTACAATTTCATTCTGTGGGGTTTGTGGTTCCATTTAATTGTGCGGGGTAAACAACAGATGTCTGAAAACCGAACTGCGACAAGCACTTGCGCTGCCGGGTGTCCCAGATTAATCAACAGCCGCCAAGTTATGCAGCAGGTTTTACGGTCTAAATGACGTTAGAGCGCAATGTCCGCTTGGTTGCTCCTCGTTTTCACCTGCGCCTGCGCGGCGCTGGCAATAGACGCCTTCCGAATGCGTGAGCCATTGCGTGAGACACCGTGGCGCTTCTGGCCGACGGAATGGAAAAAGGGCCAAGGCCACCTTACCCTCGCGCAACAGGACGAACTGCAACGCCAATCCAGCGTGCGTCATTGGTCATTTCTTGGTTTGGGCTGGTTGGCGTGGTGTTTCTCCCTAATGACTGTTCTCCTTGCGGTTCTCACGGTGAGAGCCTTCGCGTCATGAGGGACCGGCAGCCTCTCGTGGAGCGCTCTAACAGGTTGTTCGACACGGACGCACACTTGCTTTCGTGCGCTTCGCTCACGCGCCTCATGTGCGCCGGTCAACGCCGACGTTAAGCATCAACTATGGATAAGAGCATCTCAATCGAATCACCACGACCCCCCGACGGTTTGCCGATGTATCGGCTGCTCACGGGACCAGACGACGCTGCTTTCTGCCGCCGTGTCAGCGAAGCCATTGCTTTGGGATACAAGCTCTACGGATCGCCCTCAGCAACTTTCGACGGAAAAACTGTCATCGTTGCGCAAGCCCTTGTTTGGCCGTCCGTCCAAACTGCAATAGCGCACTCGCAATCGTGATCGAGTTCACAGCTCGTTCTGGTCGCTTGATGTTGAACAGCCAACGCGGTCCCGCAACTCAAGGCTTCGACTTCGGCGCGTATGTTGTGGTCCTGTTGCCTTTAACCTCGGGCATCGCATGACTGAGACTTCCGAAATTGATCGCGTCGTCTTCCACGAAGTCACCGCCGACAGGTGGCCTGACTTCGAGAGGCTTTTCGAATGTCGAGGCGGCCCAAAGGCTTGTTGGTGTATGGTCTGGCGCGCCACGCCAGAGGAAGCAAAGCACACGGATGGCGTAAGCCGCAAAGCCGCCATGGCCAAACGTATCGCTGCCGGAACGATGGTCGGGTTGCTTGGCTATCTTGATGAAGAGCCCGTCGCGTGGTGCTCCGTGGCACCACGATCGACCTATCGTCGGCTCGTTGATGATGGCAGCCTCGACGAAGGTATTTGGTCAATCGCTTGCTTCTTCGTTGTTCGCAGACTGCGCGGTCAAGGTATTACTCAGCGAATCATTGCCGCAGCTACCGACTTTGCCAGGTCCAGAGGCGCGTCGATTGTGGAGGCTTATCCGGTCGATCCAGAGTCTCCGAGCTATCGGTTCATGGGTTTCGTTCCCACATTCGAAGCCGCAGGGTTTTGCGAGGTGGGGCGCGCCGGTACTCGGCGACATGTTTTTCAGCTGAGGCTTGCGTGAGTGAAGCGGTGCCCAACCCTACAGTCAAACGGACCTGCGCGAAAAGCCGCACAGGCCGCTCTCTTTAAACGCAAGTCGTCATGAACCTCCTCGCCATCTCTGGGAGCCTCAGGGCTGCCTCGATCAATTCGGCCTTCTGCCGAGTTGTCGCCCGGCTTGCTCCGGCGTCACTCCCGGTCACGGTGTTCTCCGGGCTCGGTGAACTCCCTCTCTTCAATCCAGACCTGGAATCCAGCCTGCCGCGCTCAGTGCAGGAGTTCCGCACCATCGTCGGCCGCGCAGACGCACTCCTCATCGCAAGCCCGGAGTACGCCCATGGCATTTCGGGTGTCATGAAGAACGCACTCGACTGGCTCGTCAGCTACGAAGGTACTGTTCACAAGCCAGTTGCGCTCATCAACACGTCACCTCGCGCGCGGCATGCCTATCAGTCCTTGCGCGAGATCTTGCAGACCATGTCGGCCAGCATCATTGACGAGGCATCGATCTCGCTTCCGTTGCTGGGCTCCTGCACAACTGAAGATGCCATGCTCTCCGCGCCTGAGGTGCACCGCTCTGCTCAAGCAGCTCTCGCGGCAATTGTTGCGCACCTGGCCGGCTCAAGCCCCAAAGGCCCAACATTCCCGTTGGCATAGAGCGCCGGCGCAGAGATGACGCCTGACCCTTCGTATACGGACTCCCCCACAAAGGCAGGGAACTGACCGATCGTTTTGTGCCAGCCGGTTCTCGCCGCATGGATTCAGGGCCAGGCCCAGGATGACGCGCGGAGGAGGGCGGGACGGGGTTTGCTTACTTCTGAATAAAATCAGCCGTCAGCCCTTATTCGACGGGCGCGACCAGCTATTAAATAAGTAGCATTCCGGTGCATTCCAGTAACGCCGTTGCGCTGCCTTTGACCTTCCACAAGGCCGGGCATGTCCGGGCGCGCAACAATTCAGGTTTTTGAACTGCCCATGCTCGGATTTCTGCCTTCCTTTCTCCGCGGTGTGATTGCGCTGCTTCTGCTGGTCATCAACACGCTGTTCTGGTGCACGCTGCTGTTTGCCGCGTCGCTGGTCAAGCTGGTGCTGCCTTTCAAGGCGGTGCGTGTGCGCATCGACCCCTTGCTCAACGCGATTGCCACCGCCTGGATCGCCTGCAACAGTGGCTGGATGCGGCTGACGCAAGCTACCCGCTGGGACGTGGCCGGTGTGGACGCGCTGCGTTACGAAGGCTGGTACCTGGTCAATGCCAACCACCAGTCCTGGGTGGACATCTTTGTGCTGCAGCATGTGCTGAACCGGCGCATTCCCATGCTGAAGTTTTTCCTCAAACAGGAACTGATCTGGGTGCCGGTCATCGGCCTGGCCTGGTGGGCGCTGGACTTTCCCTTCATGAAGCGCCACACCAAGGCCGACCTGCGCAAACACCCCGAGCGGCGCCTGCAGGACCGCGAGGCCACCAAACGTGCCTGCGAGAAATTTGCGCTGGTACCCACCAGCGTGATGAACTTCGCCGAGGGCACACGTTTCACGCGCGCCAAACACGCGTCGCAGGCCTCGCCCTACCGGCATCTGCTCAAGCCCAAGGCCGGCGCGCTGGCGCTGGCGGTCAACGCCATGGGCGAAAAATTCCACTCGCTGATTGACGTGACCATCGTCTACCCGGCCGGTGCGCCGTCCTTCTGGCAGTTTCTCTGCGGCCAGGCGCCCCGCATCATCGTGCACGTCCAGCAGTTGCCGATTCCCCCCGAGTTCAGCGAGGGGGACTACGCCGCCGACGCGGAGTTTCGCATGCGTTTCCAGCAATGGCTTGCCGACCTGTGGGAGCGCAAGGACCAGCAGATCAGCCTGCTGCTGCAGCGCTGAACTTTCCGGATGGGCAACAAGAATGCAAGAAAAACAGGCCTTTGGCCCTTGTCGGTCGTGCGCTGGCAGCTATAAATTCAGTAGCAACCGGCAGCCGGAAACCGGAAACAGCCATGAACTCCACCCAGCCCTGGCGCGGGCCTTGGGGTTCAGGCCGGCGCCGGGCCGGCCGAACGCGCCTTGGCAAGCACGCGCTTGAGGGTGTGCAGCACTTCCTCGTTCGAGGTGTTGGCTTTGACCAGTACCGCAGCAAACCGGGCGGCCTCGGCACGGCTCAGCGCCGTGGCGGAGAACACCACCACCGGCGGTGACGGGTGCAGCGCCTCGATGTCTGCAAGCACCTCCCAGCCCGACCCACCGCGCAAGGTCAGGTCCAGCAGCACCAGGTCGAAGTGCTGCTCCCGCAGCCGCGCACGTGCTTCCTCGGGTGAGGCGGCAAACTCGAAAACCGCAAAGTCCTGCGCAATGGCGGCCGTGATGCGCTGCATGTCGAAGTCGTCCTCGACATGCAGGATGCGCGGCTTGCCTGCGGCCATGCGGCCGATGGCAAGTTCAAGCGCGAGGATCAGCTGGTTTTCGTTGATGGGTTTTTCCAGCCAGTCCGAGACGTTCAGCGGCAGGTTGTTGCATTCGATCCGTTCCTCGCTGGCCGAGGCCGACACCACAACGATGGGCAGATCGCGCGTGTGTGCCTGCCGCCGCAAGGTCAGGACCAGCGTGATGCCGTCCTGGTCGGGCAGTCCCAGGTCCACCGTCATTGCGGCGTAGCTGGTCTTTTCCAGAAAGGCCAGTGCCATGGTGGCGGTGTAGGCGCGGTCCACGTCAAAACCGCCTTTTTCCAGCATCAGGCCGATCAGGTGGGCCATGTCGTGGTCGTCTTCGCACACGAGAATGCGCGGGCGTGTACCGGCCGCTGTGGTGGCAGCAGGCGTGGTGGTGGCCGGCGTTGCCAGGAGCTGGTCCTTGGGCTGCGGCCATTGTGATTGCGGCAGCTCAAGGAAAAAGGTGGTGCCCGCTCCGGCTTCACTGTCGAAACCGATGCTGCCGCCCAGGCGTTCGATGATCGCCTTCGAGATGTTCAGGCCCAGCCCGGTGCCGCTGGTCTGGCGCGTGTCGGACGAGTCGGCCTGCGAGAACTTCTGGAAGATACGCTTGCGAAACTCGTCGGGAATGCCGGGGCCGCGGTCGCGCACCTCGACCCGCACGCCCAGGCCGGCGCGCGTGACATGCACATCCACCGTTTCATCCGGCGGGGAAAACTTCATGGCGTTGGACAGCAGGTTGGTCACGACCTGGGTGAGGCGGTCGCTGTCCGCGTAGACCTGCAGGGTCTCGTCGGGGCAAAACAGGCGCAGTTGCACGTTTTTTGCGGTACCGAAACCTTCGTTGGCCGCCAGCGCCTGCTCCAGCAGGGGTTTGAGCAGCAGCACCCGCAGGTCGAGCTGCATCTTGCCGGACTCGATCTTCTCGATGTCCAGAATGTCGTTGATCAGGCGTATCAGGCGCTCGCAGTTGTTCTTGGCAATCTCCACCAGTTTCCTGACACCGTCGGGAAGCTGGCCGGCCACGCCGCCGGCAATCAGGCCCAGCGAGCCGCGGATGGAGGTCAGCGGGGTGCGTAACTCGTGGCTGACGGTGGAGACAAACTCGCTCTTGGCGCGGTCCAGCCGCTTCAGTTCAGTGACGTCATTGACCAGCGAGTAAAAACCGACGACCCGGCCTTCCTCGGCGTCCTCGCCGTATCGCGGGAAGTAGTGAACCAGGTAGTCGCGCAGGTCGCCCTCCGGGTTTTTTTGCGAGCGTTCGTAAACCACCGGATAGCCCGACATCACCTCCTCGATCCGGGGCCGCACCGCCTCATACAGCTTGTCGCCGGTAACCTCGCGCAGGGTTTTTCCGTTGATCTGCGCATACGTCAAACCGAAGGCTTTTTCATAGGCCTGGTTATGAAAGCGAAAGCGCTCCTCGGCATCGACATAGGTGATCCAGGCCGGAACGGTGTCCGTGATCTCGCGCAACTGGGCGTTGGCATCACGTGCGGCTTTCTCCGAGTGAACCAGTTTGCGCACCAGCGGCGTGACCAGAACACTGAGCAGCAGCATGCCGACAATCGCCAGACCCGCCAGCAGGGGCAGGATGTACTTGAGCTGCGCATAGACGGGCGCGTAGAGCTCCTTCTGGTCGATCTTGAGCACCATGCCGAACCCGAATGGCGCAAGGGGCGCGTAGGCGGCCGCCACCTGTTCGCGCCGGTAATCCTGGGCAACGATGATGCCGGTCTTCCCGAGCAGGGCGTGGTTCATGGGCAGGGCTTTACCCTCGACGACACGCGCAACGCGCCTGAACTCCGTGCCGGACAGGCGCCCCAGAAAACAATCCATGTCATTGCTGCCATTGTCCAGCTGTGCGCAGATGGCGGACTCGGCACTTTGGCCTATGGTGGCCACATCACCAAAGACCCTGGTCAGCAAGGGGCGGGCGGCCTCCGTCGTGACCTCGCCCACGCGGCGGCCCTGGGAGTCGAGGATGTCCAGGCGCGTCCGGACAATGAATCTGTCGTTCCATTGCAGGTAGGCGCGGTCCTTCTGGCTCAGCAGGACGTGTTGATGGTCATCGCGGGAAAAACTGCCGGCGCGGGCCACTTCACGGCCGTCCGCAGCATGAAAGGCCAGGCCATCGAAGCCGGTGGGAAGAAACGAGATCGCGGCCCGCTGTATGGTCAGTGCTGCCGCGGCATCGTCCGGCCTGGCCTCGAGAAGCTTCAGGGTTTCCACCAGAAAGGGACGCGTCGCCACGGTACGTGCGTCGGTCAGGGCCTGGCTGATCTGGCTTTCAAACAGGCGGGCATTGCTTTGCAGCGTTGCCTGCAGACTGCGGCTGAGAACAGACTCTGTCTGCCGCTCCATGACGACATACGCGGCCAGACCTGCTGCCAGATTCGCCGCCAGAAAGATGATCCCGCCGATGAGGCTGATCCGGTGATCTTGGCGCATTGAAAACAAGGGGACTCTCTTCGTATCGGGAGTTTGATTATCCAGCGTTGCCGCGCCGGTGCAGCGCCTTCCCACCTGAATACGTGTCAGGGAAAGCGCCGTGAGCGTCGTTTGCGCGTGCACCCGGGACGCTGCCGGGGACAGGCGGTGCCGGTTCTCACAATTCGCTATCGTTTTGGTAGCTGCAGGCGTAGATTTTACAAGGAATCCGGGCCTATTTTATGGAATGTCTGGCGGCCACATTCAGTGCAGGCGGTCAGCCAGCTGGGCCAGGCCGGCGCGGCGGTGCACGCCGAGTTTGTCGAACAGGCGCTGCAGGTAGGTGCGCACACTGGGCAGGGCAATCGCGAGTTCGCGCGCAATTTCCTTGTCGGTCAGGCCGCGGCAGACGCAGCGCGCCACCTCCATTTCGCGCCGGCTCAAGGGCACGGCTGGCAGGCAGTCCAGTGGCGCCGGCAAGGAGCGGCGCGCGCGCCGCAACGCGGCCACGAAGGCCGGCGCGATCAGGTCCAGCAGCTGCTTGTCGTGGGCCGTGAACTCGTTGCCGCTGCGGCCGCGCCAGATACGCAGGTCGCCCAGCGCCTCGTCGCCGTCGAAGGCATGCAGGTTGATGCCCCAGTACAGGCCGTCGCGCGCCAGGAAGTCGTTGAAGAACTCGGTTTGCAGGAACGCCTTGCGCGGCATCACCTCGCTGACCAGGGTGGCGTGGCGGCGTGACTGCAGCGCGAAGGTGATCGGGTCGCGGTACTGGTACCAGGCCTCGTAGCGCTGCAGGTTGGCCGGGTCCATGTTGACGGCCACCGGGTGGGCAAAGCAGCCCGAGGGCGCGCTCCAGATGTAAGAGGCAAAGTGGTCGGCGCGGAACAGCGCCAGCGTGGCCTGGCCCATGCGCTCCCGGATTTCGCGCTCGTTCAGGTCTTCGGCCAGCAGCGAAAAGCAGGTGGCCAGTGCGCGTTGCTCGGTGCCGGACAGGAACATGGCAGGCCTCTCAGGGAGAACAGGGGTGAACCGGTTGGAGCGGCAAGCCTAGCGCGAACAACGGCCACGGTCAATCTGCCATGTCATCGAATTCGATGACAGACAGCCAGGGCGGCGGGCGCGATGATTTTGCGGCAAGCACCACCATTCACCAGGAGCGACCATGTCCCGTTTTTCCCTTCCTCACACCTGCAGCGCCCTGGCCGCCGCAGCCGCACTTTCGGCCTGCAGCGGCCCGGGTGGTCTGCGCGGCGCGCCTGACATCGACACGCTCACCGCCACCGAAGCCGCAGCCCGCATCTGTAGCGGCGCGCTGAGCAGCGAAGCGCTGGTGCAGGCCTACCTGTCGCGCGCTAGGGCCCGGCCCGAGCTGAACGCCTTTGTCACGCTGGACGACACCGGCGCCCTGAAGGCCGCGCGCGCGGCTGACCAGCGCCGCGCCGGGGGCGGCCCCTGCCTTGCGCTGCAGGGCGTGCCCATCGTCGTCAAGGACAACATCCAGGCCCGGGGCCTGCCCGCCACGGCGGGCACGCCGGCACTGAAAAACTTCGTGCCCGCCGCCGACGCGCCCGTGTTGCAGAAGCTGCGCGATGCCGGCGCCATCGTGCTCGGCAAGACCAACCTGCACGAGCTGGCTTTTGGCATCTCGGGCTACAACCCGGCCTTCAACACCGGGCCCAACCCCGGCGTACGCAACGCTTACGACGCCAGCAAGATGGCCGGGGGCTCGTCGTCCGGCAGTGCGGCTGCGCTGGGCGCGCGCATGGCGCCCGCCGGACTGGGCACCGACACCGGCGGTTCGCTGCGTATTCCCTGCGCGCTCAATGGCTGTGCATCGCTGCGGCCCAGCATGGGCCGGTACCCGCAGGCCGGCATCGCGCCGATTTCCCACACGCGCGACACCGCCGGCCCGATGGCGGTGGCCATGGCCGACGTGGAGCTGCTCGACCGCGTGGTCACCGGCGCGCCCGCCCTGGTGGCCGCCGACCTTCGGGGGGTTCGCCTCGGCCTCGTGCCCGGCTTCCTGGCCAACCTTGACAGCGACACACGCGGCGCCTGGGAAGCGGCGCTGGCCCGGCTGAAAACGGCTGGCGTCACCGTGGTCGATGTCGCCATGCCGCAACTGGCCGAGCTCAATGGCAAGGTGGGGTTTCCGCTGGCGCTCTACGAAGCCTACGACGACATGGTGGCCTACCTGGCCAGATACAACACCGGCGTCAGCATCGGCCAGATGGCAGCAAGCATCGCCAGCCCGGACGTGAAAGGCACTTACGACGCGCTGGTGATTCCGCGCAAGCTGCCCGGCCCGAACGGACTGGTCGATGCCGCGCCCATCTATCAGGCGGCGATCACCGTGCACCGGCCCGCGCTGGTCAAGCTGTATGCCGACACCTTTGCCGGCCAGCGGCTCGATGCGCTGGTGTTCCCCACCGTGCCGCGCACCGCGCTGCCCGCCACGCCCGAAGCCAGCAGCCTGGAGAACTTCGGCCTGTTCATCCAGAACACCGACCCCGGCAGCAACGCCGGCATTCCCGGCATCCAGCTGCCCATGGGCCTGGGCGCCAGCAGCCGCCTGCCGGTCGGGCTGGAGCTGGACGGACCGGCCGGCAGCGACCGGCGACTGATTGCGATTGGTCTGGCGCTGGAAAAGGTGTTGGGGCGTTTGCCGGCGCCGCGCTAAGCGTTCGCCCTCCGCCTGGCCTGTCGAGGCGCTGTAACGGGACAGGTTTTCGGGATTGCTACTGTTTTCATAGCTGCTGGAGCCCGCCGGAGAAGGGCTAAAGGTCTTTTTTACTTGACGTTTTCAGTCAAGGGGCTTCCAGCCGGCCAGCCTGCACCCTCGGCCAGGGCGGCGCTGGCAGCCGCACCGCGTTGTTCATGCACCCGCCCATGCGCCGGCGGCGTCCGGCGCGAAGTCCTGACGATCTGCACCGTGCCTGCGCGTGAGCGTGCGGCCTGCCGCTGGTCCTCGTTATGATCTTGCCCGGGGCGCGTCCTGCCGTCTGCCCCCGCCGACTGTCATGCTCCGGGCCGCACGTTGCTGCTGCTACTGCGTGACTTCCCTTTTTTTGACGACCCGGCCTTCCCTGCGTGGAGGGCGGGAGACGTTTTTGCCAACCATCCCTGACGAATTCACCATGAACATCACGGTCAACCCAGAATTGCTTGCCTACATCGATCCGCTGACGGCCGACGAACGCGAGGCCCTGGAGCGCAGCCTGCTGGCCGAAGGTTGCCGTGATGCGCTGGTGCTGTGGGGCGACATGCTGGTGGACGGCCACAACCGCCACAGCATCTGTACCCAGCACGGCATCCCTTTCAACACCGTGCAGAACAGCCATTTCAAATCCATGGACGACGTGCACCTGTGGATGATCGACCAGCACCTGGGCCGGCGCAGCGTTTCCGACTTCCAGCGCGGCGTGCTGGCCCTGCGCAAAAAGGACATTCTGGCGGCGCGCGCACAAACAACGGCGGATGCCTCTTCCGCGTCCGACCAGGCGCCAGACGGCCCGACCCCGGCGCCCGGCCCCCTGCTGACGCGCGACGCGGTGGCCAAGGCGGCCCGCATCAGCAGCAACACCATCAGCCAGATCGAGAAGATCCAGAAGTCGGCCGCGCCCGAACTGATGGCGGCGGTGAAGTCCGGTGCGATTTCCATCAACGCGGCCGCCACCGTGGCCTCGCTGCCAGTCGAAGCGCAAGTGGCCGCCGCCGCCGGTGGCCGCAAGGAACTGCAGCAGGCCGCCCGCCAGGTGCGCGAAACCCGCGCCGTGGCGCGCACCGAACCCGAATCACCCGAGGGCGTGATTGCGCGGCTGCGGCAGACCATCAGCGAACTGACGGCGGAAAATGCCGCGCTCAAGGCGCAGCTTGCCGGGCAAGGGCGCTGAGTTGGCAGCACCGGTGAGTTTGCCTCTCACCGGGTTTTATGAGTCAAACAGGCCTACAGCCCTTATGCAACGTACGCAATCAGCTATCAAATAGTGAGCATTCGGGCGTCACCAGCCCTGCCACACCAGCCAGCCGCCCAGCACCAGCAACCCGCCCAGGAAGCACGCACGGAAGCCGTCCTGGCTCAGGTCGTCGCGCAGGTTCTGGCCCAGCCACATGCCCAGCATGGCAGGCAGCAGCATCAGCAATGACTGCGCAGCCGAGTCGGCATTCAGGTGGCGGCTTCCCGCCAGCGCCCCTGCCAGCGCGAGTGTGGAGACCGTGAACGACAAGCCCAGCGCCTGCGCCATCTCGTCCTTCTTCAGCCCCAGCGCCTGCAGCCAGGGCACGGCCGGCAGCACAAACACGCCGGTCGCCGCCGTCAGCAGGCCGGTCAGCGTGCCGATGAGGCCGGACAGGCCCGCTTCCCGCTTCGGCCTGGGTGGCGGCAGGCGCAAGCCCGCCAGCATGGCCAGCGCATAGGCGACCAGGCTCAGGCCCAGCCACAGCATCGCGTGCCCGCCCGGTGTGGCCATCCAGCCGCGCCCCAGCCAGACGCCCAGGCAGACGCCCGCCATCATGGGCCACAGCCGCCTGGCCAGCGCCCGCAGGTGCCCGCCGCGCGACATCTGCCACAGGTTGGTCGCCAGCGCGGGCAGCACGAGCAGGGCCGCGCCTTCGGCCACCGGCATCATCAGCCCCAGCAGACCCATGGCCACTGTCGGCAGGCCCATGCCCAGCACGCCCTTGACGCCGCCCGCTGCGAGAAAGACAAAACTCACCAGCACGAACTCGTGGACGTCGGGGACAAACATGTCTGCTCCTCAAATGCGGGATTGCAGTGTGGCCCGATATCGTCGCCCTGACCATCTGTCTTTGCTTGAGGTAGGCTCAGCGCTGTGTGTAGCCACCGGTGACCTCAATGCGTTTTGACTGGACCGACCTTCAGCTTTTTGTGCACGCCTGCGAAGCCGGCAGCATGACGGCCGCCGCCAGCCGCTCGCACCTCACGCTGGCTGCCGCCAGCGCGCGCCTGCGCGGCATGGAAGCGCAGGCCGGCGTGGCGCTGCTGCTGCGCCACTCACGCGGCGTGCGGCCCACGGCCGCCGGCGAAGCGCTGCTGCGCCACGCCCATGCCGTGCTGGCACAGATGGCCCAGCTGCGCGGCGAGCTGGCCCTGCATGGCCGCGGTGCCCTCGGAAAAATCCACCTCATGTGCAACACCTCGGCCCTGGTGCAGCACCTGCCGCCACTGCTGGCGGCCTTCCTGAAGGAGCACCCGTCCATAACCACCGTGGTCGAAGAAAGCGCCAGCCCCCTCACCGTGCAGGCGGTGAGGCAGGGCGCCACCGACATCGGTATTGCGTCCGATGCGGAAGACATTACCGGGCTGCAGACAGCTTTTTTCTGCAAAGACCCGCTGGTGCTCGTGCTGCCGCGCGGGCACGCGCTGGCGCGCAGCCGCTCTGTGGCTTTTGAACAGGTGCTCGATTTTGAGTTGGTGGGGTACAGCGCTTCGAGCGCCTTGCACACTTATCTCAGCCTGCAAGCGGCACAGCTGGGCAAGCCCATGCGTGTTCGCGCCAACATCGGCAGTTTTGATGCGATGTGTACCTTGGTGGAGCAGGGTGTGGGGGTGGCGGTGGTGCCGGCTGCTGTGTTGGGGCGAAGTAGTGGGAACGGGCGGCTCACTGTGCGTCCCATGTCGGATGGGTGGGCCAAGCGATCGCTGGTGTTGTGTGCGCCGATGGATCTGGTGGAGTCGCAGCCGGCGGGGCGGTTGTTTCAATTCTTAAATGCGAGCGACTTATAAGCTTTCTTTGAGCTGAGTAGCTCAATGCTCTACGGGGGGAGACGATAGTTCGGGAAGTGCGGCTGGAGGCAACTCTCTAGATTTGGAGATCATTGAGTATTTGATCATCCTGCTAATTCCGTCTAGTCCTGGGAACAGTGTTGCTGCGGTGAGTCCCATAAGCTCTAGATCCCTTAATGCTGCATTTGCGCAACTTATCGGAACGTCTGCTGCGTACATGAATGTTTTCCCAGCGACGTCTTCTATCTCGTGAATGAAGGCCTGCAAATTTGCCACATTAGTGACTAAAAATTGCCCCTGTTGAGCCAGTATTCTTGGGTTAAGTCTGGGGGAAACGCTCAGTGCGGCTACGTATGAGCTGATGATTGGTAGAGTAACAATACGCGGCGAAAAGAAATTTAAAAACTCGTGTGTTAGTGCATAGACGCGAACGTGAGTCGCGGTAGGCCGATAGATCTTCATTTCTACAGCGTCCGTGAACGCAAAGAATGCAGCGATGTAAGGGGATCTCGTCCAGTCTAGTAGTGGTGTTGGAAGTCCGTGATGCTGAGCGAGGCCTAATAGCATGCCGTAGTCATCCCCATTCCTCATATCAATGGTTTGGTTTAGTACGCCTTCTGAGAAAAATCTAAATGTATGTAATTCGTTCCAGCAATAGCGTTCAAGCCGGTTTCTACCAATTCGGTGTAAGGTTGTTGACAATTCGAATGAGTTATTTCCATGTCCTCTAAAGGATACGGCATTGCCTTCAGTTGTGATTCGGTCTGACCATAACTTAAAATCACTCCATGTTTTACAGCGTGTCGCATTCAATGCCTTCGTTTTTTGTGGATTGATGCGCACCTTGGCGATCACGAGCGCCCCCTCTGGCGATATCCAAGATCCGTGTAAGAAATTGCCCTTTTTCTTCAACTCCACTGTGTAGCCGCTCCTAATGAGCTCCGCTTGGGCTTCGGTCAACTTCGAATAAATAATTTCCCCATTTTGGGGGGACGCTTCATAGAGATTGGTCAGTGTTAACTTTAGCCCTTGCACTGAGTAAGTGCAGTCGGCTAGTGCGGCGCGCCGGAAGTCGTCTGTCCACCAGTGGATCATCGCTTTCGACGGTTCATCGGCGTCTACACAGAGCATGAGTCGTGCATGCTTCTCCGATATTGTTAGCATTCCGAAATGCTGTCCTAGCTTCATTTATCCCCCCTTGCCATACTGGCGCTGTTATGCGCCTTCCGCTCTCGCTGCCGCCGTTGTAAAGGCTTTTAGGTGGCAGCTTACGAGTGAACAGGCGTGTGATGAATAGTTAGCCTTCTAACCTATGTTGCTAGTGAAGTAAAGTGACCTTAAGTGAAGAAGATCGCTGTAGTCGCGTTGAACGTTCATCGGCGGTACTGGTACTCATAGCGTAATTTCGTACATCGGATTGTTTCCACTAATTGAACAAAACCATTTGTTGCCGGCTATAGCTGGTGTCAAGGCCAGCTGAAAAACAGTCAAACTATCTTGGCTATGATGCTGCAATGCACTTCCAACTATCTCCCCCTTCCGCCTGACTCGCACTGCACCCGGCTTCACGCCGGGTCGCGCATGCGGCCGCGCTTGTTCTGATTGACGCAGGACAACAGAACGCGGCCACGAGTTGACGCGCCTGCCTGCCTTTTTTTCTTTCCTCTGGCTGCATACAGCCTTGCAGCAGGCGCACGGATGGAGATCTTTTTTCATGAATTCCCGAACATCGGCCGCTTTGGCCTGGGGTGGCGTCCTGCTTGCGGGCGTCTTGTGGGGTGTGGGCGCGTTGGTTGCCCAGTCGGTGATGCAGGGCGGCGGCATGTCGCCTTTCAGTTTGTCTTTAGCGCGTTTTGCGCTGGGTCTGCCGCTGTTGTGGTGGTGGCACTGGCGGCAGGTGGCTGCCACGCCGGCCGCCGGTCAATGGCGGAACTTGCCGTGGCGGGAGAGGGCGCTGATCGTTCTTACCGGCCTGGCCATGGCGATGAACGTGACCTGCTGGTTCATGGGTGTCAGCTACATCGGTGCCGCCTTGCCGACCGTGATTTCGATTTGCTGCGCGCCGGTGATCGTGGCGCTGCTGTCGGTGTTGCGCGGCTATGAGCGTGCCAGCGGGCGGTTATTCGCAGCGCTGGTGCTCGCGCTGATTGGCGTTGGCTTGATCGTTTTGCCGGCTGAAGCGCTCGTGCTGCCGAAAGACTACGCAGCGGGCCTGGCCTGGTCGTTTGCGTCGGCGGCCTTGTACGCGCTGGTGGTGCTGGGCAATGCGCGCATGCCGGCGCATGTGCCGGCCGTCAGCGCCTCGGCCTGGGGCATGACGGTGGCGGCGCTGTTGATGCTGCTGCTGGCCGGCGCGCAGGGCATCACCTGGCCACGTGACGGCGTGGCCTGGCTGCAGGTGGCTTACACGGGTGTGGCGACTACCTCGGTTGCTTACCTGGCGTTTGCGTGGGGCGCGCGTCGGCTGTCACCGACGGCGGCCGTCGTGGGCACGTTGATTGAACCGCTGGTGGCGGCATTGGCAGCGGCCTGGTTGTTTGCCGAGCCGCT
Organism: Polaromonas sp.; assembly: GCF_029945685.1. Classification (GTDB taxonomy): domain Bacteria; phylum Pseudomonadota; class Gammaproteobacteria; order Burkholderiales; family Burkholderiaceae_C; genus Polaromonas. The sequence continues at coordinate 339,499 of NZ_JAQSDA010000025.1, forward strand.
GACGGTGCGGCAGGGCGTGGGCGCCTTGTTGCTGGGTGCGGCGATGGTGCTGCTGGCGCGGCGTTCTTCTTGACGGGGCTCGGCGCTGTTCTCTCTGAGTTTGGCCTGTCCTGAGCCTGCTGAAGGGAGAAGGGGCGAAACGAGAAAGGCTTCGACAGGCTCAGCCCGAACGGGGTGTAGCGGGTCTGTCACGAGTTGCGAAAGTATCGTTAGTCCCAGAACGGCCGGGCCTGCCGGGCCAACAGGTCGCAGGCCTGCTGGCAAGCCTGCACATGCATTTCGCGGCGGGCGCTGAGCCAGCCCGCGCCGAACAGGGCGCGCGGGTCGTGGCCCGACAGGCCTTGCCAGACCTGTAGCGCCGCCACTTCGTCGTGGTAAGTGCCCAGCGCGTCCTGCAGCGGCTTGAGGGCCGCCAGGTAGGCGCCGGCCTTGCGTTTGGCGAAGAGGGGCTGCGCAAATTCGGCCAGGTAACGCAGGCGTTTGAGGCGCTTGCGCAGTGCGTGTTGTTCGGCTTCGGGCAGGGCCGTGAACTGGCTGCCTTGCGCCAGCACCTGCTTGTGCAGTTTGGCGAGGCGCTTGCGCAGGAATTTCTTCGGCGATGTGTCGTCAGGTGCGGACGCGCCCTCGTCGGGGGCGGTGTGAACAAAACCGATCAGGCCCAGCAGGGCCTGCTGGAAAACCGGTGTGCGTACCGACTCGGCGGTGCCGGGCAGGGCGCCCAGGGCCTCGTGCCAGTCCAGCGGCGGGCCGCCTGCGGCTTCGATCCGGGCCTGCAGCGTGCCGAGCAGGTAGTCGCGGTCGCGGTGCTGACCCAACGCGCGGAAAACGGCAGCCAGCGGCGCCTCCCATGCATCGCCCTGGTCACCCCAGCCGCCGGCGAGGGCCCCGAGTTCCCGCAGCGCGGTGCGCAGCCGGCGCAGACCGACGCGCAACTGGTGGATGTTCTCTGCGGCGCTGCAACCGCCGGCCACGTCGCTGGCGTTGGCCAGCACCTGTTCCAGGCAGGCAGCCACCGCGGCGGCAGCCACCTCGCGGCCCGGGGCGTGGCGGGGAAAGCGCGGCGCTTCGGCGCCCACGGCCGCGCCGAAGTCCTGGCCCAGCGCCAGGCGCTGGCCTTTGAGGGATTTGCTCACGTTGCTGAGCCACAGGCCATGCCTGAGGCACCAGGTGCTGGCCAATGCCACCGCGCCAGCTGCCTGGCCCTGCTTGAGTTCGAGCTCGAGCTCGCGCACCGGCAACGTTTTGTCGCCGGCGGTAATGTGGCCCTGGTCCAGCGCCAGCTCGACCAGCGCGCCGCGCGCCCGCACGATTCGCGTGAGGCGAACCATGTCGGTTGCGTAGACAAGGGTGAGGTCGGGAGCCGCCGCATCGGGCGGCTGCTTGTTCAGGGCCTGGCGGATGCGTTCGCCGACCGGCGTGCCGTCGTGGCGCGACAGGTCGGGCAGGGGCGCGGTCCGGCTGCCCAGCACGACGTTGTGTTCGAGCCGCTCCAGCGGCCGGCTGCCCGGGGCCTTGGCCGTCTGCACCCAGTGTCGGCCCTCCTTGCGCAGGCGCAGCACCACACCCCGTGCCGCCAGCGCACCGTCTGCCGTGTCGAAGTAGCGCGCCCGCAGGCGCTGGGTGCGTGTCATGCCGCGACGCAGCGCCGCCTCCACCGAAGCGAGCCGGGCGGGCGGGATTTCAAGCTTGAGTTCGAACTCGGTCATGGTGGGGCCTGTGGCGGGAGGGTGCCTCCATCCTACGCGCCCGGGCGCCATGCCCTACACGCAGCAGGCGGCCTTCTGCCGGTTTATGAAGCCATATCGGCCTCCAGCCCTTATGGGTCGGTCGCCAAAAGCTATGAATTCAATAGCGTGTGCAGGGGAATGTCTTTCGCCGTGGCCAGCTGGTCGAGCTGCGCGCGTGTCTGTGTGAGCATGAAAGCCGCTATCGCCTGGTGGGTGGCGGGAGCGAACATGGCCTGGATGCTTGCAGCCTCCACGCCCGCCGCGGCGCACAGGGCGGCGGCGAAGTGCGGCTCCAGCGCGGCCACCGCCACACGGCCGTCGCGGCAGGGGTAGACCCGGTAGCCGGCATGCGCACCACCGACCGAACCGGTAGGCTGTGTCAGGCCCCATTGCCGCGGCAGGGCCAGGTAGGCCGCCGCATCGGACAGGGCCACTTCGATGAAGGCGCCGCGCGGATGCGGGTCGCCCGAACCGGCATAGGGCTCCTGCCGCTGCAGGGCCGCCTGCAGAACGGCTTCGCTGGCCATCAGCGAGCCACTCATGTCGGCGTACAGCGTGGCGGGCAGCTCCAGCCCGGGCACCAGGCCGTTGTCGGCCAGGTAGGTCAGGTCGTGGCCGGGTTCCTCGGCGCGGGCGCCGGGGGCGCCGACGATGGCGACATGCGACAGGGCGGGGTAGAGCGTGTGGATTTTTTTCCAGCCCAGACCGAGCTTTTCTATTGCCGAAGGACGGAAGGAGGTGAGCAGCACGTCGGTTTTTTCAAGTTCGCGGTGCAGCGCCTTCTGGCCGGCGTCGGTTTTCAGGTCGGCGGTCAGCACTTTCACACCTTCATGCAGCTGCGCGTAGGCCGGTTTGTTGTACAGGCCCATGGGGTCGCCCGAGGGCGGCTCGAGCTTGATGCAGGTGGCGCCCATCTGCCGGCAACGCATCAGCGCGGCCGGGCCCGGCAGGTTAAGTGCCAGGCTCAGGATGCGGATGCCCTGCAGGGCCCGGAGGGGAGGGGTTTTGGCAGCGGCAGAGGGTGAGGAAGAAGACATCGGGGTGGTGAAGGGTCGGGAGGAAAAGCGGTGCTGGAGGGCGGCGCTGAAGCGTCCGGGTGCACTTGACCTTACCAGACTTTCTGGCCGCAGAGGCGATGGAATTATTTTGTAAAACTTAATGTTTTACAGATAATAATTATTGTATTACAGATATTTAAGGCCATAATACCTGCCACACGACACAGGAGTCATCCATGAAAAATGCATTTGCCGCAAGCACCCTGGCACGCCCTGACGTGCAACGCCTGAACAGTGCCTTTGCCTGGGTTTGCGCCCTGTTGGCGGTGGCCTTGCCGCTGGCTGTTCTCTACCAGCTGGTGACCACATCGACGGAGGGTTTGTTGCTCCGATCGGGCGTCAGCCTGACGGCGCTGCAGGCAGCCATGCTGGACGTGGAGCTGTGGCAGCGCATGCTGGTCGTGGTGCTGGGGATGGTGCCGGTGTGTTGCGCGTCCTACGGGCTGGTCTGCGCCATGCGCTGCTTTTCGGGCTTTTCCCAGAGCGAGTATTTCAGCCTGCGCAACGTGCGTTATCTGCGCGGTTTCGCTGCGGGTGTTTTCGCCTCGGTGGTGGCGGGGTTTTTCGGCGCCATGGCGATCAGCGTGGTGTTGACCCTGGGCGCGCCGGCTGGCCAGCGCGCGCTGTCCCTCGGTCTGGGCAGCAACGAGCTGCTGACGCTGCTGTTTGCCGGCATGGTGTGGCAGATCGCCGCAGTCATGGCCAAGGCCGTGGCCCTGGCGGAAGAGAACGCCCAGTTCGTCTAGCCCGTGGGCATCGTCGTCAAACTCGACGTGATGCTGTCGCAGCGCAAGGCCAGGTCCAAGGACCTGGCTGCCTACGTCGGCATCACGCCAGCCAACCTGTCACTGCTCAAGCAGGGTAAGGTCAGGGGCGTGCGTTTCGATACCCTGCAAAAGATCTGCGAGTTTCTCGACTGCCAGCCCGGCGACCTGCTGGTGCATGAGGCGGATGGCCAATGACGGGGAGCCGTCAGCCCATCCGTCCGTGAGACCGTGACCCCGACACACCGGCCTCAGTTGCCGAAATCGAGCGGCAGGCCGACGTAGTTTTCGGCGACCGAACGGGCGCCGGTCTCCGAGTGGACGATGTAATCCAGCTCCGCGTCCTGCAGCTTCTGGCCGATCGGGCCGTTTTCCGGGAAGTGGTGCATCAGGCTGGTGAACCACCATGAAAAACGTTCGGCGCGCCAGATGCGCTTGAGGCAGCGTTCGGAATAGGTGTCGATGCCAGCTTCGGTTTTGTCGGCGTAGAACTCGATCAGCGCACTGGACAGGTATTTCACATCGGTGGCGGCCAGGTTCAGGCCCTTGGCGCCGGTGGGCGGCACGATGTGGGCCGCGTCCCCGGCCAGGAACATGCGTCCGAAACGCATGGGTTCGGCCACGAAGCTGCGCAGCGGGGCGATGCTTTTTTCGATCGAGGGACCGGTGACGAGTTTGTCGCGGCCGCTGGCGTCCAGGCGCAGGCGCAGCTCGTTCCAGAAGGCGTCGTCCGACCAGGCTTCAACCTTGTCGGTCAGCGGCACCTGCAGGTAGTAGCGGCTGCGCGTGGCGCTGCGCTGCGAGCACAGCGCAAAGCCGCGTGTGCTGTTGACATAGATGAGTTCATGGTGCACCGGGGGGGTGTCGGAAAGCACGCCCAGCCAGCCGAAGGGGTAGACCTTTTCGTACTCGGTCACCGCGCCCTGGGGCACGCTGGCGCGGCACACGCCGTGAAAGCCGTCGCAGCCGGCGATGAAGTCGCATTCAATTTCATGCGTCTGCCCGTTTTTCTCGTAAGTCACGCGCGGCTTCTTCGTGTCGAAGTCGTGCACGGCGACGTTGCCGGCTTCGTAAATCGTGGGCAGGCCGGCCGCCTGGCGCGCATCCATCAGGTCGCGGGTGACCTCGGTCTGGCCGTACACCATGACGTTCTTGCCGCCGGTCAGGCCGTTCATGTCGATGCGGTGGCGCTCGCCCTTGAACAGCATGTCGAAACCGCCGTGCACCAGCCCTTCCTGGTGCATGCGCTGGCCGACGCCGGCTTCGTCGAGCAGGTCCATGCTGACCTGCTCGAGCACGCCGGCGCGGATACGGCCCAGCACATAGTCGCCGCTCTGCCGCTCGACGATCACGGCGTCAATGCCGGCCTTGTGCAGCAACTGGCCGAGCAGCAGGCCGGACGGGCCTGCACCGATGATGGCAACCTGGGTACGCATGTCTGTCTCCACTTCGTTTGGGCTAACCGGCAAGCGTAGGCCCTGCGTCTGCCCGCCGCCAGACCGACGCGCGGGCGATGCACGATCTGCAGGCGGTTTGTGCGATGATCGCGCAATGAGCAGAAATTCCCCACCCGACGGGCCGCCGGGCGCGGTCCTCCAGACCAGCCGGCCGATTGCCAGGGCCGACATGATCGAAGGCATGGCCAAGGGCATGGCGGTGCTGGAGAGTTTTGACACGCAGCGCCAGCGCCTGAACGCCACGCTGGCCGCCGAACGCGCCGGCATCACACGCGCCGCCGCGCGCCGCCACCTGCTGACGCTGGCGCACCTGGGTTACCTGGAGACGGACGGCAGCTATTTCTGGCTCGCACCCAAGGTGCTGCGTTTTTCAGGCAGTTACCTGGCGTCGGCACGGCTGCCGCGCGCCGTTCAGCCCACGCTGAACCGCCTGGCGGCGCAGACCCAGGAGTCTTTCTCGGCCGGGGTGCTCGATGGCGACGAGGTGGTGATCGTCGGGCGCAGCGGCTACGAATGGAAAAACGGAACCGGCGGCGCGGTACGCGTGCTGGCCTACGGCCTGCACCTGGGTGCGCGCCTGCCGGCCCATGCCACCTCCACCGGGCGGGTGCTGCTGGCCGCCAAACCCAAAACCGGCCTGACACAGTGGCTCAAGGGCCGGACCTTGCCGCGCCTGACCACCCGCACCATCATCGACATCCGGCAGTTTCGCGCGGTGATCGAACAGGTTCGCGTCGACGACTGCTGCCTGGCGGTGGAAGAACACGAGCTTGGGGTGCATGCGCTCGCGGTACCGCTGCGCAACATGCAGGGCAAGACGGTGGCTGCGCTCAATGTCGTCGCGTCGCCGCAGCGCCTGAGCGCCCAGCAGATGCAGCGTGACCTGCTGCCGCTGCTTTTCGATGCCGCCAGGGAACTGCGGCCGCTGATGTAGCCGCCCGGCAGGGCGTCATGCGTTGGTCGGCAGCGTGAAGAAGAAAGTCGCGCCCTGTTCCGGCGCCGACTCGGCCCAGATGCGGCCGCCATGGCGCGAAATCACGCGCGCGACGGTGGCCAGACCGATGCCGGTGCCCGCGTATTCGGCGACATCGTGCAGGCGCTGAAAGGTGCCGAAGAGCTTGTCGGCATAGGCCATGTCAAAGCCGGCGCCGTTGTCGCGCACAAAGAAGGCGCCGCGCGGTGACAGCCGGCCCACTGAAATTTCGGCGTTGGAGCAGCGAGCGCTGAATTTCCAGGCATTGCCCAGCAGGTTTTCCATGACGGCTTGCAGCAGCCGGCTGTCGCCATGCACCAGCAGGCCTGGCTCGACGCTGTACACCACATGCCGCGACAAGTCGGCGGATTGCAGGCGCGCGAGGATTTCGGAGCTGATGGCGCTGAGGTCCACCGGTTCGTGCTGGACCGCCTGCCTTGTCACATGGGCCAGGGACAGCAGGCCTTCGATCAGGTGGCCCATCCTGTCGACACCGGCCTGGATACGTGCCAGGTAGTGCTGGATCCTGGGACTTGCCTGGTCCCGGAGCTCCTTGAGCAGCAGACGACTGAAACCGTCCACCGTGGTCAGCGGCGAGCGCAGGTCGTGGGATACCGAGTAGGAGAACGCTTCCAGTTCCGCGTTCGACAGCCGCAGGGCGGTCTCGGTCGCCTTGATTTCCGTGATGTCCACATCAATGCCGACCCAGAACATCTCTTCGCCGGTCTCGTTGAACACCGGCGACACGCGGTAGGACATGAGGCGGTAGCTGCCGTCCGGCGTGCGCAGGCGCCGGGTTCCAGCGTGGGGCATGCGGGTCTGGCGGTGGTTCTGCCATGCGTCAAGCATGCCTGCCAGATCATCCGGATGCACCAGAGACATCCAGGCGGTGCCGTGCCAGTCGGGCGGCTCCCCACCGAAAAGCTGGTACCAGGCCTGGCTGACAAAGGTGGCATTGCCCTCCGGGTCAATAGTCCAGATCGGGTACGGCGCCTGCTCGGCCAACGCCCCGAGCAGTGCTTTCTGACGGGACAATTCGCCTGTGCGCTGGGCGATTTTTTCCTCCAGGCTGCTGTTGAACTCCTGGACCTGGGCCAGCAGCTTGACGTTGTCGATCGCGATCAGGGCCAGCTCGGCGAGTTCGGTGGCAACGTATTCGTCCTGCCGGGTGAACTCGCCCGCGTGTTTGTCCGAGAGCTGCAACAGGCCGACGTTGCTGCCGTCACGTCCGGTGAGCGGCACGGCGAGCCAGCCGCGCATGGGCGGGTGCCGGTCCGCATAGGCGCCGAAGCCGCGCCAGCGCGGATGGGCCTGGAGCTCCGCCTGCGTCAGACGCAGGGGCCGGTTGGTCTCGCCGATGACGGCGGAGATCCCGCTGCCATCGGGCGGCTCGATCAGATGGCGGTAGTTCGCGTATTTGTCGGACAGCGACAGCGCGGTGAGGACCTGGCCCTTTTCAGGGCCGCGACGCAGGCTGATGGCCGCCTGGTGGGCGCCGATGACCCTGCGCGCCTGGTCCGCCACTTCCTGCATGACCGCGTCCAGCGAGTGGTGCTGGGTGATGGCCTGGGCCGCCTCTGCGGCACGCTGCAGGGTTTGCAGATGGGCCTGTAGTTCATGTTCGGTCTTGACGCGTTCGGTGACATCCTGCAGCGCCCCCTGCATGCGGACGATGGCGCCGTGGCTGTCCCGTACGGCCTGGCCCATCGAGCGAACCCAGATGTGGCGGCCGGTGCCGGTCACCATTTCCACCTCGACATCGAAAGACGCGCCGCTTCTCACACATTCCTGAGCCACCCGGTCGGCCAGCGCCCGCGACTGTTCTGTGCAGAGGTCGATCGCAGACCTCAGGGTGGGGGTGCTGCCCTGGGGGTGCTCAAGGATCAACAAGGCTTCATCCGACCAGTGAAGCCGCATCTCGGGCAACTCCAGCGCCCAGCCGCCCAGCCGGGACAGCTGGCCCGCCATGCGCAGCAGCGCGGTTTGTGCATGCAGCGCCGCTTCGGCCTGTTTCAGGTCGTCAATGTCGGTGGAGGTGCCGTACCACGAGACAATGCGCCCGGTGGCGTCGCGATTGGGAAGCACCCGCGCCAGTTGCCAGCGGTAGCTGCCGTCAGCGCAGAGCAGGCGGTGTTCGTTGTGCAGGCTTTGTCCGCTGTCGATGGCGAGGCGGAAATCCGCGGCGGTTCTTTCCAGGTCATCCGGATGCACCCGGGTGAACCAGCCGCCCTGCAGCGAGGCTTGCGCCGGTTGCCCCGTCACCTGGGTCCATTGGTCATTGACGAAAGCCATGTGACCGTTGGCATCGGTGATGAAAACGATTTGCGGCATGGCCTGCGCCAACTGACGAAAGCTCAACTGGGTCCGTGCCCGCTGCTGGGAATAGCGGTAAAGCAGCATCGACATCAGTGCTACCGTCGCCGCCGCTGCCAGCCAGATCAGCCAGGCCAGCGTGGCGAACCGCTTCCAGGGGGCCAACACCTCCTCATAGGGAGCGCCGGCGTAGATCACCAGCTGGGGATACGCGTCGATGACGCGGTAGGCGATGATGCGGACGCGACCATCGATTGCGCTGGTGGTCTGATAGACGCCTTGCGTGCTCCGGGGGAGCTGTTCGGAAAACAGGGGTAGATCGGGAAAGGCCTTGCCCATGACGTTGTCGTCCATCGGACTGCGCATCATCAGCACCCCGTCGCGCCGGAACAGCGCAATCGCGCCGCCGGCGCCCAGGTCCACCCCGCGCCAGAGTCTGTCGAAGTAGGGTGGTTCCACCGCGGCCACGATGACGCCTGCAAAGGCGCCGTTGGCCGCCCGCAGTGGCCTGGACGCGCTGATCAGCCAGGTGCCTGTCGAGCGGCTGCGCACCGGCGTGCTGATGTGAAAACCGGTCGAGGGGTTCTGCTGGTAGATGTGGAAATACTCGCGGTCGGCCAGCTTGATACCGATGTTGTCGAGGTCTGAATCGAAAACGATGCGGCCGTCGGTATCGACCACCCAGATCGCGCGAACGTAGGGCAGGCCGCTGAGCTGCTCGCGCAGCATGGCGCGCGCCGAGTGTTCGTCCAGCCGTTTTTCCTCCTGCAATGCCCGCAGGCGGTTGGCTGCCAGTTGCAGGCGCTGGTCCACCGTCTGAAAGGATCGGCCGGTTTGTTCCTCGATCACCTGCACCAGGGACTGGATCAGTTTTTCCCCGGCGCGCACGGCTTCGCCGCGAAGGTAAAAAAGTGCGATGGCGACCGCGCAGGCGGAAACAAGCATCAGGCCGCCGGTCACCCAGGCAATCGGGCGGCCGATCGAGTCCTGTGCAGAGTCTGCATGCATCCGGGATGGCCGGAGCGGCGCATCAACTTGCCAGGGCCAACGCATGCATCCAGCCTTTCAGGGGGCCGGTCAGGACGCCCGGCATAAGACCATGATGCCATGCAGGTCGAACTTTGTCGATTCTGTCCGGCCCTTGCCGCGCCAGAACCGGTGAGGCTCGCTTCGTTGGGTGGCGTGGCCGCGGTTTCGGCGTGTCAGACGCCCAGGTATTGCGTGAGGAGCTCCGGCCGCGCCTGCAGGTCGGCCGAACTGCCTTCGAACACCACTTCGCCCTTGACCAGGATGATGTTGCGGTCGGTGATCTGGGTGACGTGTTTCCAGTTCTTGTCGACGATGACGCTGCTGATGCCGCTCTCGCGGATCACGCCGCAGATGCGCCAGATCTCGCGTGCGATCAGCGGTGCCAGGCCTTCGGTGGCTTCGTCAAGGATCAGCACGTCGGGGTTGGTCATCAGCGCACGGCCTATTGTGAGCATCTGCTGCTCGCCGCCACTGAGTTGCTGACCGCCGTGGCCGAGACGTTCTTTCAGCCGGGGGAAGGTCTCCAGCACGCGTTCGTAGGTCCAGTCGTGCCTTCTGCCCACGCCGTCTGCAGCGCTGCCCGGTCTGCCGGCGCGCGCGGCCATCTTGAGGTTCTCGACCACGCTGAGGTTGCCGAAGATGCCACGGCCCTCGGGCACGTAGGCGATGCCGAGCTGGGAAATCTCGTAGGGCGCGCGGCCCAGCATCGCCTGGCCCATGATGTCCAGGCTGCCCGAGCGCGGCTTGACCAGGCCCATGATGCTTTTGAGCAGGGTGCTTTTACCCATGCCGTTGCGGCCCATGAGGCCGATGGTTTCGCCGCGCGCCACGGAAAAGTCGATGCCGCGCAGGATGTGGCTGGCGCCGTAGTAGGTGTGGATGCCTTTGGCATCGATCAGCAGGTCGGCCATCAGTCAAGCCTCCGACGGGCCGCCCCTAGGAGGCTTGGGCCCCCTTGGGGGGCAGTGCAGTACACGAAGTGACAAGCGTGGGGGCTCATGATTCCTCGCCCAGGTAGGCGGCCTGCACGCCGGCGTCGGCGCGGATCTCGGCGGGTGTGCCGCTGGCAATCACCTGGCCGTTGACCATCACGGTCAGCCGGTCGGCCAGCGTGAAGACGGCGTCCATGTCGTGTTCGACCAGCAGGATGCCGTGGTCGGCCTTGAGTCTGAGCAGGAGAGCCACCATGCGCTCGGCCTCGGCCACGCCCATGCCGGCCAATGGCTCGTCGAGCAGCAGCACCTGCGGCTCGGTGGCCAGCGTCATGGCAATTTCAAGCTGGCGCTGTTCGCCATGGCTGGTGGCGCCGGCGATCGCCTGTTTTCGGTTCTCCAGACCGGAAAGCTCAATAGCCCTTTCCGCGCGGTCGTTGACTGCTCTCAAATGAGTAGCGCGGCTGAGCCACTGCAGGGCATGCGGCTGGCGCGACTGCGCGGCCAGGCGGACGTTTTCCCAGACGGTGAAGGGCAGGAAGATATTGGTTTTCTGGTAGCTGCGGCCCAGGCCCTGGCGCGAGATTTTTTCCGGGTTCCATCCGGTGATGTCGCGCTCGCCCAGCCGCACCGAGCCCGAGCTGGGCGGCAGGTCGCCGGACAGGAGGTTGGTCAGCGTCGATTTGCCGGCGCCGTTGGGGCCAATCACCGCGTGGATCTGCTTGCGGTGCAGGTCCAGCGACACGTCGTTGACCGCTGCCAGGCCGCCGAAACGTTTGGTCAGATGTTGGGCAGAAAGCAGAACCTCACTCATCGCCAGCCCCCCGACGCTTGCCGAAGCGTTCGACCAGGCCCAGGATGCCGCGCGGCGCAAACGTCACCAGCAGCACGATGAACAGGCCCATCCAGAGCTGCCAGTGTTTGCCGAGGTTCACCGTGCCGACGGTGGGCAGGTCCTTGAAGACATGCAGCAGGTACTCGAAGGCAAAGGCGCCGACAATCGCGCCGGCGAAGTTGCCCATGCCACCCAGAATGACCATCATGATGGCGTGCGCGCTCATGTGAAAACCCATGAGTTCGGGGTTGATATAGCCGGTTTGCGTGCCCCACAGGTAGCCCGCCAGGCCGGCCAGTGCGCCGGCCAATGTGAAGGCCGTGAGTTTGTAGCGAAAGGTGCCGTAACCCATGGCCCGCATGCGGTGTTCGTTGACCCGGATGCCGGCCAGCGCGCGGCCGAACGGGCTCCACAGCAGGCGGCGCAAAAAGGCGTAGACCCCCAGCATCACGGCCAGTGTGAAGTAATACAGCGTGCGTTTGTTGTCCAGGTCAAAGGGCATCCAGCCGAACAGGCTGGCGTCGGGCCGGAAATTGATGTACAGCCCGTCCGAACCGCCCAGCACCTTGTTGTCAAAGAACAGGAAAAACACCATCTGCGCAAAGGCCATGGTGACCATGATGAAGTAGATGCCGTGGGTGCGAACGACGAAAAAGCCGATGATCAGCGCGGCCAGCCCCGAGGCCAGCACAGCCACCGGCAGCGTCCACCACAGGCTGACGGCCTCGCCTTGCGGCATCAAAAAGGCCAGCGCATAACCGGCCAGGCCGAAGTAGGCGGCATGCCCCAGCGAGACCAGGCCGGTGACGCCTTGCAGCAGGTCCAGGCTCATGGCAAAAATCGCCATGATCATCATGCGCGTCACCATCTGGGTGTAGAAGTCGGTGCCGGCAAAAGGGAAGGCGACGAGGGCAACCAGGCCCAGCACCAGCGTGACCTGCACGCCGCGCGGCAGGACTTCCAGGTTGGCTTTCATCGTGCTCATTGCTTGAACAAACCTTCAGGCTTCCAGAGGAGAACTGCGGCCATCAGCATGTAGACCAGCATGCCCGCCACCTGCGGCAGCAGCACCTTGCCGAAGGTGTCGACCAGGCCAACCAGCAGCGCGGAAATGAGGGCGCCGCGCACCGAACCGATGCCGCCGATCACGACCACCACAAAACACATGATGAGCACCTGCGAGCCCATGTTGGGGTAGACACTGGCGATCGGCGCGGCGATCATGCCGGCCACCGCGGCCAGTGTCACGCCGAGGGCAAACACCACGGCGTGAATCAGCTTGATGTTGATGCCCAGCGCGCCGGCCATGTCGCGGTTGAAGGCGCCGGCGCGGATCTTCATGCCGAGCCGGGTTTTTGAAATCAGCAGGTACAGGCCGACGGCCAACGCAATACACACGCCGGACATGAAGAGGCGGTAGACCGGGTAGGACAGGTTCTCGGTCAGCGGGATGGAGGCGCTGAGCAATTCGGGAATCGGCACACCATGGACGTCGTCGCCCCACAGGATGGAGCGCAGTTCTTCAAAGATGTAGATCAGGCCGAAGGTCAGCAACACCTGGTCCAGGTGGTCGCGCTGGTAGAAGTGGCGAAACAGCAGCCATTCCAGCGCAAGCCCGAAAATCGCCGACAGCACGGCCCCGCCGAGGATGGCCAGCGTGAGGCTGCCGAAATAGGCGCTGAGCGACCAGGCGAGGTAAGCGCCCAGCATGTAGAAGCTGCCGTGGGCCAGGTTGACCACGCCCATGATGCCGAAAATCAGCGTCAGGCCGGCGGCCAGCATGAACAGCAGCAGGCCGTACTGGACGCTGTTGAGCAGCTGGATGAGAAAGTTCGCGAGATCCATCGTGTCGCTTCAGGCATGCCTGCGGGTGAGCAACAGGAGCCCGCCCATGAGTGTGAACAGCCCGCCCGAGACGCGATTGAACCAGCGCACCGCGCGGCTCGAACGCAGCAGCGGTGCAATGCGCGAGACGCCCAGCGCGCAGCCGCTGAGCACGCTGAACTCGAAGGCCATGAAGGTCAGCGCGAGGATGGCGAACTGCGGCACGAAAGGCTCGGCCGGATTGAGAAACTGGGGAAAGAAGGCGGCGAAAAAAAGCACGGCCTTGGGGTTGCTCGCACCGACGAGGAATCCGCGCAGGAAAAACGAACGGCGCGGCGTTTCAGCCGGGCCCGCATCGGCCCGCAGCACCGAGGCGTCATTGCGAAAGGTTTTGACGCCCAGGTAAATCAGGTAAGCCGCACCCAGCACCTTGGCCACCGTGAAGGCCGTTTCCGAGGCCGCCAGCAGCGCGCCCAGGCCCAGCGCTGACAGCAGCATCACGCCCAGCACGGCGCTGACGCTGCCGGCCACCGAGGTCATGGCCTTGCGTGGGCCATGGTTCAGCGAGGTCGTCATGCACATCAGCATGGTCGGGCCTGGGGTGAAGATCAGCAAGGCGACGGCCGCGAGGTAGAGGAAGTAGGTGGTGACGGTCATGGGGAAAGCGAAAAGGATGGTCGCTGCGAAGCCAAGCAATACGCGTAAAAAAAATGGGAGGTTTACGAACCTCCCATTTTGGCGGGAAAGAAAGCTTAGCCCATCTTGCAGCCGGCGCCGGAATCGGCCAGCGCCTTGGCAGCCACGCCGATCACCTTGTTTTCCTTGTTTTCGACCTGGCGCAGGTAGATGTCCTGAACCGGGTTGTGGGCCTTGCTCATGGTCCACTTGCCGCGCGGGCTGTCGATCACGGCGGACTCCATCGCCTTGTACAGGGCAGGCTTGCTGTTGAGGTCACCCTTGACGGCATTGGCTCCCTGGATCAGCAGCAGGCCGGTGTCGTAACCCTGCACGGCGTAGACGTCAGGCTGGCTCCGGTAGGCCGTGGCATAGGCCAGGCGGAAGGCCTTGTTGCGCGGCGTGTCCAGCGAGTCGCTGTAGTGCATGGTGGTGATGATGCCGTCGGCCGCGGGGCCGGCGGCGTCCAGCACACCTTCGGTCAGAAAGCCCGATCCGTACAGCGGAATCTTGCCTTTGAGGCCGGCCGCGGCATAGTCGCGGATGAACTTGGCAGCGCCACCACCGGCAAAGAAGCAGGCCACGGCGTCCGGCTTGAGGGCGGCGATTTCGGTCAGCAGCGCCTGGAACTCAACGTTGGGGAAGGGCAGGCCCAGCTCCTTGATGATGGTGCCGCCGGCCGCGGTGTAACTTTCCTTGAAGCCCTCAAAGGCCTCGTCGCCGGCAGCGTATTTCCAGGTGATCCAGACGGCTTTTTTGTGGCCGCGGGCGACCATGGCCTGGCCCAGCGCGCGGGTGGGCTGGGAGTTGCTGAAGGAGGTACGAAAGACGTTGGGCGCGCACAGGCTGCGGGTGGCGGCATGCACGCCGGCGTTCGGGATCAGGCTCAGCACGCCGGAGTCGCGCACCACTTTCTGGATACCCATCTGCACGCCAGAGTGCACCGTGCCAACCAGCACGTCGACCTTGTCGCGCTGCACCAGCTTGCTGGCGTTTTCAACGCCCTTGGAAGGCTCGGACTCGTCGTCCACCTTGAAGTACTCGATCTCGCGCCCGCCGAGTTTGCCGCCCTGCTGGTCGATAGCGAGGCGAAAACCGTTTTCAATCGCCACGCCGAGCTGCGCGAAGGTGCCGGTGTAGGGCAGCATGAAACCCACGCGCACCTTGCCCGATTGCGCCCGCGCCATCTGGGGGAGCAGCAGACCGGTGGAGGCGGCGCCGATGACGGCAGCACTCTGGCTCAGGATCAAACGACGTGAAGGAAGGCGTGAGGTCATGGATAACTCCTGGTTGGAACGGAAGGGCAGACGCCGGAAGGCCTCAATGGTAATGGCGGTCGGCGCCCGACACCCTAGTGAAAAACCCGAGATTGAAGATTAAATTGTTTATGCCTAAAGCAATTACCCTGCCAGCCCCTGTGCACTCAAGCGGTGCCCTGGCGCAGCTTGAAGCGCTGGATCTTGCCGGTGGCGGTTTTCGGCAGCTCGTCCACAAATTCCACCCAGCGCGGGTACTTGTAGGGCGCCAGTTGCTGCTTGACGTGGGCCTTGAGGTCGTCAGCCGACGCGGCCTGCCCCTTCTTGAGCACCACAAAGGCCTTGGGTTTGACCAGCTGGTCGGCGTCGGCCAGACCGACCACCGCCACTTCCAGCACCGCCGGATGTGTCATCAGCGACGCTTCCACCTCAAAGGGCGAGACGTAGATGCCGCCAACCTTGAGCATGTCGTCGGTGCGGCCGCTGTAGGTGTAGTAGCCGTCGGCGTCCACCGTGTATTTGTCGCCGCTGCGTGTCCACTCGCCGGCAAACGTGGCTTTGGTCCTGGCGCGGCTGTTCCAGTACATCAGGGCCGAACTCGGGCCGCTGATCTGCAACTCGCCGATTTCGCCCGCACCGCAGTCATGGCCGTCGTCACTGACGATGCGCAGCGCATAACCGGGCACGGCCTTGCCGGTGCTGCCGTAACGCACGTCGCCGGGGCGGTTGCTCAGGAAGATGTGCAGCATTTCGGTGGAACCGATGCCGTCGAGGATGTCGCAGCCGTACTCGGCGGTCCATTTGTTGCCAATGCCGGCGGGCAGGGCCTCTCCGGCGCTGGTGCAGACGCGCAGGTTCAGTTCGCTCCCTGGCGGCCGCGCCGGGTCCGCCAGCAGGGCGGCGTACAGCGTGGGTACGCCGTAAAAGAGGGTGGGCTGGTGCTCTTTCAGGATGCGGAAGACCTCGGCCGGGGTCGGTCGCGCCGGCAACAGGATGGCCGTGGCGCCCACGCTCATCGGAAAGGTCAGGCCATTGCCCAGCCCATAGGCAAAAAACAGCTTGGCGGCAGAGTAGACAACATCGGATGCCCGGATGCCCAGCACGCCGCGGCCATACAGCTCGGCGGTCTGGATCAGGTGGCTGTGCAGGTGCACCGTGCCCTTGGGCGTGCCGGTGGAGCCGCTCGAATACAGCCAGAAGCAGGCGTCGTCGGCACAGGTGGGCGCTACTGTTTTGGTAGCTGCCTGCGCACGCACCATCTGGGCCAGAGCCGTATTTGATGATGAATCGTCGCCGGCCGTGATCACCGTGCGCAGGGTCGGGATCTGGCCGATCAGTGGCTCGAACGCCGGCAGCAGGGCTTTGGAGACGATCAGGCCCTGGGCGCGCGAGTCGCGCAGCATGAAGTCGAAGTCGGGCGTGGTCAGCAGGGTGTTGGCCGCCACCGGCACCACACCGGCCAGAATGCAACCGAGGAAAGCCACCGGCCATTCCGGGGTGTCCAGCATCGCCAGCAGGACGCGGCTCTCGGGCGCGAAGCCCTGGGCCCGCAGCGCGTTGGCAAAACGGTGCGCCTGCTCGTCGAGTTCGCCATAACTCAGGGTGGCGCCGCTGACGGCGTCGATGAAAGCCGGCTTCCCGGGGTGGCCGGTATTGCGTGCCAGCAGGTCATGGGCGGCGTTGTAGTCGCGGGGGATGTCGACACGCGGGGGGCTCACCGAGTGGTCGGCGCTGCTCAGGTTCATGGGGTCTCCGGGTGCTCTTGTTTTTATAGCTGCCTGCGCCCGCTGTTATTGGGCTGGGAGCTGTTTTGAATGAAAATCAGGCAGCTTCGGTGCTGGGGGAACTGCTCAGGGCCAGCGCCAGCCACTCGCGGCACCAGGCGGCGCCCTCGGTTTCCGGCAGGGTGCCGGCGCTGGCGTCGTGGCACCAGACTTCACCGATGCGCTGGGCGCCCAGGCCCTGCAGGCGCTCGTCAAACTTCTTGCCGCCGAAACAGAAGGTCTGCAGGTAGGTGCGGTCGCCGAGGGCAATCACGCCGTAACGCACATGGCCCAGAAATTTGGGTTGGGCATCGAGCGAGTCATACAGCTGCCGGGCGTTGTCGGGCACATCCCCCTGGCCGTAGGTAGAAGAGCAGATGAGATATATCGCATCTTCATCAGTAGTGCTGTCGAAAACGCTGATGTCCAGACCGTCCATCAGCTGCACCTCGATATCACTGACGAGATCGGCACAATCCATCTGGATGGCCTGGGCTACATAGTCGGCCGTGCTGGTCATGGTGCCCACGAGAATTTTGAGTTTCATCAGTGATCTCCAAAAAGATGCAATAAACTGCTTGACAAGCGTTTGACGTGAAGTATAGTGCAATATTGATCTAACGCAAACTTTTTTCAAATAATGCAGATGTCCAGGCTCGAAACCCTGTCCGAACAGGCGAACAAGGCGACGCTCGTCGAGCTGGGCGCCCGCGTGCGGGCCTGGCGCGCCCGCCGCGGCATGACGCGCAAGGCGCTGGCGAGCGATTCGGGCCTGAGCGAGCGTTTCCTGGCCGATGTCGAAAGCGGCAAAGGCAATGTCTCGATCAATTCGCTGGAAGCCGCGGCGCGCGCGCTGAACATCTCCATTCTCGAACTGCTGCAGGACGCCCCCCGCCCGGCGCTGGCCCGTGTCCAGGGGCTGCTGGGCCGGCTCGACGACACGCAGCTCGACCAGGCTTACGCGCTGCTCGGCAGCACTTTCGGCCTGACTGATGCGCTCGGCCGCGAGCAGCGCATTGCCCTGATCGGCCTGCGCGGCGCGGGCAAGTCCACGCTGGGCCTGAAGCTGGCCACCGAGCGCGGCGTGCCTTTTGTCGAACTCGACCGCGAGATCGAGCGTGAAGCCGGCACCAGCATGAATGAAATCCTGCTGCTGCACGGGCAGGCCGGATACCGCCGCTATGAGCGTCGTGCGTTGTTCCGCATCGCGGAGGACCATGCCGACGGCGTCGTCATGACCACCGGCGGCAGCATCGTCAGCGAGCGCGAAACCTTTGACCTGCTGCAAAGCCGCTTTTACTGCGTCTGGCTCAAGGCCAGCCCGGAAGAACACATGGCACGCGTGGTGGCGCAGGGCGACATGCGGCCCTTCAATGCCACTCGCGGCGCCACGGACGAAGCCATGGAAGACCTGCGCCGCATCCTGGCCAGCCGCGAAGCTCTGTATGCCCGCGCCGACGCGGTGGTGGACACCGCCGCCCGAACCCTCAAACAAAGCCTGAAAGACCTGGAGCGCGCTGTTCCTGTTCAGGCGCTACCCAAGGAGACCCCATGAACGCGATGACCGAACCGCTGTTGTTCAAGCAGGTGATTGAAGGCCAGGAGCGCGAGCTCGTGAGTTTTGCCACCCACCCCACCAAGTACCAGCACTGGACGCTGAGCGTGGAGGGCGATGTGGCGCGGCTGAAGCTCGACATCAACGAGGACGGCGGCATCAAGCCGGGCTACAAGCTCAAGCTCAACAGCTACGACCTCGGCGTGGACATCGAGCTGCATGATGCGATCAACCGCATCCGTTTCGAGCACCCGGCCGTCAAGGTGGTGGTGTTTGAAAGCGGCAAGGAGAAGATCTGGTGCTCGGGCGCCAACATCTACATGCTGGGCCTGTCCACGCACGGCTGGAAGGTCAACTTCTGCAAATTCACCAACGAGACCCGCAACGGCCTCGAAGATTCCTCGCGCAATGATGGCCTGAAAGCCATCGCTGCGGTGACCGGCGCCTGCGCCGGCGGCGGTTACGAGCTGGCCCTGGCCTGCGACCGCATCGTGATGGTTGACGACCGTTCCAGCACCGTGAGCCTGCCCGAGGTGCCGCTGCTCGGCGTGTTGCCCGGCACCGGTGGCCTGACCCGCGTGACCGACAAGCGCAAGGTGCGCCGCGACCTGGCCGACATCTTCTGCACCACCAGCGAGGGTGTGCGCGCCGACCGCGCGAAAGACTGGAAACTCATCGATGCCTATGCCAAGCCGCAGCAGTTCAGCGCCTTGCTTGCTACTGAAATAGAAGCGCTCCGCGCCCAGTCCACAAGGGCTGCAGCCTCAAAAGGCATTGAACTGACGGCGCTGAAAGTGCTCATCGACGACGCCGGTTACCACTACAGCGTGGTCGATGCCCAGGTGGACCGCGCCACGCGCATCGCCACCATCACGGTGAAGGCCCCGGCCGCCGCGATTGAGTCCACACCTGAAACGATCGAGGCTGCAGGCGCCAACTGGTACCCGCTCAAGCTGCAGCGCGAACTTGACGACGCCATCCTGAATCTGCGTACCAACGAACTCGAAGTCGGCACCTGGGTCATCAAGACCACCGGCGATGCCGGGCAGGTGATTCGTATGGACGAGGTGCTGGCCAGGCTCAAGGACCACTGGCTGGTCAAGGAAACCACGGGCGCGCTGCGCCGCACGCTGGCGCGCATCGATGTGACCAGCCGTTCGCTGATTGCGCTGGTCGATGCCGGTTCCTGTTTTGCCGGGACGTTTTACGAGCTGGCCCTGGCCTGCGACCGCATCTACATGCTGGACCTGCCCGATTCGCCCGACGCCGCGCCCGCCCTGCAACTGAGCCCGGCAAATTTCGGCTGGTTCCCGGCCGTTAATGGCCTGACACGGTTGCAGACGCGGTTTTACGAAGACAGCACCACCATCAGCCAACTGGAAAAACTCGGCGACAGCAAGCTGCGTGCCGATCAGGCCCTGGAGCTCGGCCTGGTGACATTGACGCCTGACGACATCGACTGGGATGACGAGATCCGCATCATGCTGGAAGAGCGCGCCTCCATGTCGCCCGACGCCATGACCGGCATGGAAGCCTCGCTGCGCTTTCCGGGCAAGGAGACCATGGAAACACGCGTGTTCGGCCGCCTCAGCGCCTGGCAGAACTGGATTTTCATCCGTCCGAATGCGGTGGGTGAAGACGGCGCGCTGAAACTTTTCGGTACCGGTAAAAAAGCGAAATTCGACTGGAAGAGGGTGTAACCCCCCGAAGCGCCTGCGGCGCCTCCCCCCAGGGGGCGCCCGCTGCGGCCCGGCAAAGCCGGTTCCGCGCCGGCACTCGGTTTGATTGCACTTCTCGCAAGCACTTTTATTGAAAGATCACCATGAGCACCATTGACCTGCAAGCCCTGATCCCCAACAACGTCAACCTCGGCGAAAACCGCCAGCTGCAGCGTGCGCTCGAGCACTGGCAGCCGGCCTTCATGAGCTGGTGGGACGAAATGGGCCCGAGCGACTTCAACGCCAAAGAGGTCTACCTGCGTACCGCCGTCGGCGTGGACGCGTCCGGCTGGGCCAGCTACGGCTATACCCCCATGCCCGACTACCGCTGGGGCATCTTTCTGGCCGACCAGGAAGAAAACCGCAAGATCGGTTTTGGCGACCACATGGGCGAGGACGTCTGGCAGGAAGTGCCCGGCGAGTACCGCAGCGCCTTCCGCCGCCTGATCGTCACGCAAGGCGACACCGAGCCGGCCTCGGTCGAGCAGCAGCGTCTGCTGGGCCACACCGCGCCCAGCTTGTACGACCTGCGCAACCTGTTCCAGGTCAACGTCGAGGAAGGCCGGCATCTGTGGGCCATGGTCTACCTGCTGCACGCCCACTTCGGCCGCGATGGCCGTGAGGAAGCCGAAGAGCTGCTGACCCGGCACAGTGGCGACGCCGACAAGCCGCGCATCCTGGGCACTTTCAACGAACCCATGGACAACTGGTTGAGCTTCTTCATGTTCACCTATTTCACCGACCGTGACGGCAAGTTCCAGCTCAAGAGTTTTGCCGAAAGCGCCTTCGATCCGCTGGCGCGCACCACGCGTTTCATGCTGACCGAAGAAGCGCATCACATGTTTGTCGGCGAGACCGGCATTGGCCGCGTGATCAAGCGTACGCTGGAAGTCATGAAGGAGCTGGACACCGACAACGTGGACACGCTGCGCAAGGCCGGCGTGATCGATTTGCCGACGATCCAGAAATTCATGAACTTCTGGTTCACGTCGTCGCTGGACCTGTTCGGCTCGGAAGCTTCGTCGAACGCCGCCAACTACTTCAGCAACGGCATCAAGGGCCGGCCGGACGAAGCCAAGTTTGCCGACCACGTCGAACGCGACAGCGAAATGACCATCCAGGTGCCGGACGGCAAGGGCGGTTTGAAGAACGAAACGATCTCGACACGCAACGGCATGAACGAGATCACGCGCCTGGAATACGTGAAGGACTGCAACGTCGGCGTGACGCGCTGGAACATGGCGATCAAGCGCGCCGGCGTGGATTTCGAGCTGAGCCTGCCGAACACGCGTTTTCGCCGCAGCGTCGGTGCCTGGTCGGCCGCCCACACCGATCCGCAGGGCAACCCGATCAGCGCGGCCGAATTTGAAGCCAGAAAAGACGCCTGGCTGCCGACGGACGAAGACAAGACCTTCATCCACAGCCTGATGCACCGTGTGACCGAACCCGGCAAGATGGCCGGCTGGATCGCACCGCCGGACCGCGGCATCAATGCCAACGCAATTGAATACGAGTACGTCAAGCTTTGAATATGGCCCCCACGCTTGCTCACTGCGTGTAGCCGCTGCCCCCCGCGGGGGCCGCTGCGCCTGCGGCCCGGCGAAGCCGGTTCCGCGGCCCCTGCTTGAAGGGGGGGGCGGTCAGCGCTCGGCGATGGCCGCGCCGCGCTCCTTGAGCAGGTCCCGCAGCAGCGATCGGTGGCAGCGCGCCTCGTTCTCGCAGTAACAACCCATGGCGAAATTGGTTTGGTGTGAGAGCGCTGCCAGCAGGTCGAGGTTGCGGCTGGCATCGGGCTCATTCATTTCAGCGCGGTACTTCCTGCCGAAGGCCGCCCAGTCCTTGTCGGATTCGACGGATTGGCCGAGCTTCATGGTCTCCGCGCTCGGGGCGAGGTTGGGGTACCAGACGTCGTACCAGTCCTGCGCGGCGAATTCACTCTTGGGTACGCCGCGTGGTGGCCGTCTGACCGTGCCTATGCGCAAACCTTCACCCGCCTGCCGGGGTGTGCCCAGCCTCACGATGCGTATGCCCATGGGCGTCTCCTGTGTTGACGGTGTGTCAGGGGTGCCATTGTGAAACCTTTTGTGCGGCTCTGACCGGCACCGTCCTTGGCCGGGCCGTCTCTGCAAATAAACGCAATGAGACGCAAAGTAGGGCCATGTTCGAGCTATAATATTTGACTAGTCGGAGTGTGGCGCAGTCTGGTAGCGCACCTGGTTTGGGACCAGGGGGTCCAAGGTTCGAATCCTTGTACTCCGACCAAGAATCCAATGAAAAAGCTCACTCTGTGGGCTTTTTTCATATCTGCCCGTAGCTCAGTTGGATAGAGCATCAGCCTTCTAAGCTGAGGGTCGGGGGTTCGATCCCCTCCGGGCAGACCAATGCTCCACGCATTGCGTCCTCCAACCCTCCCCATTTTTCAGTGTTCTGACCATCGCTGGCGCCGCCTTGCTGCCTTGCGCGGTGTTTTGGCGCGCTCATGCGTTGCGAAATCACGTCGGTTTGCCCGGCCGTCGGGAAATGGAAATAAGCCCAAAGTCATAGAACGGGCAGGCTGGATAGATGGAAATTTGGCCTTTTAGCATAAAAATTATTGATCTGTAAAAAGATCACCAAATTCATCAAAAATTTCCCCACAAAAGTCACATATTGATAAATAAAATTGCAAAAAAGATACAAAAAAAGTCTGCCAAAAGGACGAGGTAGATAGTCCGCCGGCCTGGTGTGCAGCTTTCCCACCTCCGCGACAAGGCGCAGGCCTGGTCAGGCGGGGGCAAGTAGAAGTTGATTCATTAACGAAGGAGTGATCATGAAATCGGAGAATTTTTCGACATTCAAGCGCCGCGCCCTGCATACCGCACTTGTCTCAGCCCTGGTTCTGGGCACGGCGGGGCACGGCATCAACTCGCAGGCTGCGACAGCCTCCAACGATGCCACCGCGACCGTGGTGGCGCCGATCGCCATCGCGGCTGGTTCGACCTTGCGCTTTGGATCGTTTTCGACCAGCGCGGCCGGCCAGACGGTGAGCGTCAACGCGACGAGCGGCGCGCGCACCAACAGCGGCACCTTGCTTGTCACCTCAACGGTTGGCCGGGCCACATTCAACGTCACCGGAGAAGGGACGCTGACTTACGCAATTACCCTGCCGTCCAACGGAACAGTGACCATCACCACGGGTGGGGCGACTGCACCCGAAACCATGGCGGTCAGCAATTTCTCCAGCGACCCGTCCGGCACCGGTGCATTGACTGCCGGTGCGCAGACGCTGGGGGTCGGGGCCACCATCACGACCGTGGCCAGCCAGGTGGCCGGCGCATACACCGGAAGCTTCAACGTTTCGGTGGACTACAACTAAACAGTCCCTGATTGCGGCAGGACGGGCCACCTGGCGAACGTCCTTGCCGAAAGAATGGGATCTGGCCGGCGAGCCGGCGTGGTTTCCGGGCCCCAGGCCCCCCCACACCTGGCCTCGGGTTCCAACGGGGTTGTCGGGAAATACCTGCGATGAAAACGCTCAAGCTCCTGTTCGCGCTGGCCTGCGCGGCCGCCACCGCATCCACGGGTTGGGCGCAGGCGCTGGTGGCCAACCAGCCGCTGGCCTTTGGCAGCTTTGCTCC
The DNA here is from genome assembly GCF_029945685.1 of Polaromonas sp. Lineage (GTDB taxonomy): Bacteria > Pseudomonadota > Gammaproteobacteria > Burkholderiales > Burkholderiaceae_C > Polaromonas. Next base: position 362,995 of record NZ_JAQSDA010000025.1, read on the forward strand.
AGGCGTCAGCAGCGGAACGGTGACCGTCAGCGCTGCCGGCGCGCGCAATTCTGGGGGAGGTGTTTTTCTGGTGCCTTCGGGTTCCGGTTCCGTTGCGTCGTACACCGTGAGCGGCACCAGCAGTGCCACCTATGCGATTACCTTGCCATCGAACGGTGTGGTGGTGTTGACGAGTGGCCCGAACTCCATGGCGGTCAACAACTTCGCGAGCAGTCCGGTGGGTGCCGGCCTGATAGGTGGCGGTGGGACGCAGACATTGACCGTCGGCGCCACGCTCAGCGTCGGAAGCAACCAGGCCACGGGCAGTTACAGCGGCAGTTTCAACGTCACGGCTGAGTACAACTGACAAGCCACGCTTCATGAAATACGAGGTACCTCCGCATGACACGCTTTTTTTTTGATGTCCATCCAGCCACAGCAGGGGACGCGCGGTTGTTGGCGATCCTGAAGGCCCACTGCAAGCTGCGACGCATCGGCTGGCTCGCGGGGGCATGGTTCATTGTGCTGGCCACGCCTCCCGCGCTGGCAGACCTGATGCTGTTCCCCACGCGAGTCGTGTTTGAAAAAAACCAGCGGGCGGCCCAACTGGAGCTGATCAACAACGGACAGGAGAGCACCACGTACCGCGTCCACCTGGTGAACCGGCGCATGAACGAAACCGGTGAATTCACTGCGGCCGAACCTCCCTTGCCCGGGGAGCATTTTGCCGATGCCCTGCTGCGTTATTCGCCGCGGCAGGTGGTGCTGGCCCCGGGCCGGGGCCAGACCATCCGGATCCTGTTGCGCAAGCCGGCAGACCTGCCGGTGGGCGAATACCGCTCACACCTGCAGTTTGATCTGGTGCCTGAGGCTACCGGCGCCAGCAGCATTGACGCCCAGGGGACCAAGCCGGGTCCGGGTGAAGTCGGGGTCCAGCTGAGGGCGCTGGTCGGCGTGTCGATTCCCGTGATCGTGCGGCATGGGGAAACCTCGGCCACCGTCACGCTGACCGGGCTGGAACTGCCCAGGCCCGCAGCCGGCCAGCCTGCCGCGCTCGCCGTGGTGCTGGAGCGCGCCGGCAACCGCTCTGTGTACGGCGACCTGGTGGCGACATTCACGCCGCAGGGAGGTGTGCCGCAGGAGGTCGGAAGAGCCGGCGGCGTGGCGGTGTACACGCCCAATGCCTTGCGTCGCGCGAGGCTGGAACTGCAGCCGCCCGCAGGCGTGGTGCTGGCACGGGGAACCCTTCGCCTGAGCTACCGGGAGCGCGCCGACACTGGCGGCAAGTTGCTGGCTGAAGCTTCCATCGAATTGCCCTGAGCGGGGACAGCGGCTGCGCCCACCCATGACGCAGCGGCTTTCAGCATGAGGGGTCACGCATTTTTTTTCAACCTCGCCAGCGGGGTTTCGATGCGCCGTTGCAGGATCCGGGTGCTGCTCCCGGCGGCACTGGTGTTGGTGCCGGGCCTGGCGCTCGCCAGTGTGTCGATCAGCGCGGCGTCTCTGGAAAGGAGCGAAGCCCGAACCCGCATCGTGCTGGAGTCCCGCACGGAGTTGCGCTTCAGCCTGTACATCCTGCGCCAGGCCGGGCGCGTGGTGCTTGAGCTTGAAGAGGTGGAACTCAATGCGGCGCTCACGGCGCTGGCCGGCCAGATCGCTGCCGATCACCCCTACCTGCAACCCATGCAGGTCAGGCCTTCCTCCTCCGGCACCGGGGCGGTTCTTATCGAGTTCGGACTCAAGGCAGAAGCCGAACCCAACATTTTTTCGATCAAGTCCGAAGGGGGCAGGGGCTACAAACTGGTCCTGGACATCACTCCCTCTGCCGCACCACCAGCACGGGCGCTGCCCCCGGCAGGAGCCCCGCTCTGGCAGCAGCCGATGCTGGAGGCAGCAACGGCCCCGCCGGCGCCGGTCACGGCTGCCGGGCCCGTGCGCCGCGCCGATGAGTTGAACCTCGTGTTGCTGGAGGTGCAGCTCGATGAACATGTCCTGACCGATGCCATCACGACCTACCAGGCGGGCCGCGAGACCTTTCTTCCGCTGGGCGAACTGGCCAGGCTGCTGACGCTGGCCATCCGCACGCAGGCTGACCAGGGCACGGCCGACGGTTACGTGCTGAGCGAGGCACGGGGCTTCAACCTGGATGCGGGGCAGGGCAGGATCACCCTGGCCGATCAGACCCAGCTGTTTGACCGGACGCTGGTCCGTCTGCAGGGCGACGACATCTATGTCGCGGCTTCGCTGTTGTCGCGCTGGTTGCCGATCGATTTCGAGGTGGACGTGAGCAGCCTGACGCTTCGGGTCAAGCCCAGGGAGCGCCTTCCCTTGCAGGAGCGTCTGGAGCGTGAGCGCCGGGCAGGCAAGCTGGGCGCCCGCCCCGGTTACGAAGACCCGGGCTACCCACGGGTGGACATGCCTTACCGCCTGCTGGGCGTGCCGTTCATCGACCAGACTTTCGGGATGGGGCTGCGAAACGGCAATGGCAGCCGGCAGACCAGCGCCAGCTACACCGCCTACCTGACCGGCGACCTGCTGGGAATGGAATCGGCCTTTTTTGTCAGCAGCACCCGACAGGACCCGTCGCCGGACGTGCGCTTCACGCTGGCACGCCACGACCCCGATGCCGGCCTGCTCGGCCCTTTGCGCGCCCGGTCGGTGATGTTCGGCAGCGGTGTGTCCTCCCCCAGCGTGACCCACATCGCCGGCCGCAGTGCAACCGGCAAGGGTTATGGGCTGACGCTCAGCAATCGTCCCATCACCCAGCCGACCAGTTTTGACCGCCATACGCTGCAGGGCGACCTGCCGCCCGGCTGGGATGTGGAGTTGTATTTCAACGAGGCGCTGGTCGGTTTTCAGAGCTCGCGTGCGGACGGCCGCTACAGCTTTGACGACCAGCCGCTGGCTTATGGGACCAATGAATTTCGCCTGGTGTTTCACGGACCACTCGGCCAGCAACGCGTGGAGCGACAGAGCTTTTTGCTGGAGCAGTCGAGTACACCGCTCGGCGCGTTTTACTACAGCCTCGCCCAGCACCAGGACAATGCAGGCCAGTCGCGCTCCGTGGCCCAGTTCGAGTGGGGTCTGAACAAGTACCTGACCGGAACCGGCGGCTTTGTCCGTTTGCCGTCGTCCCTGACCACCGGCAGCACCGCCGCGGCGGCCACTGGCGCCGCCGGTAGCGACGGACAGCTGTACAGCAACCTGGGCCTGCGCGGCTTCTGGAAATCCTTCATTCTCAGCAGCGACCTTTTCCGCTCGCCCAACGGCGGATGGCTCAATGAGTCAGGCCTGAAGACCCGCGTCGGACCTGTCGCATTGAGTTACAGCCACCTGCAGCTCAAGGACTTCTACAGCGAGCTGTTTTTGCCCACCACCGATCCTTTGCGCACGCGCGACAAGTTGCGGCTGGACGGCACCATTGCAGCGGGCTTGTTGCCGCGCTTGCCGGTGACCGTGGAAGTCCAGCGCGAGCAGTTTCAATCCGGCCTGAGCAACATGGCCCTGACTGGCCGTGTGGCCGCCTATGTCAAAGGCACCTCAGTGGCCAATCAGCTGACCTGGCTGAAATCGGGCAGCACGACCACGGCCACCGGTGCCCTGCAACTGAGTTACCGGGTGGGGGTCACCGGTTTGAGTGGCCAACTGGGCTACAGCCTCAAACCCCGGGCAAAACTCGATACCGTGGTGCTTTCGGGCGACAGGCGACTGGGCGAAGGCTATCTGCTCAACCTGGGTCTGGTTCGATCCATCAGTAGCCGGGAGACCCTGTACACGGCAGGCCTGAACAAAAGCCTGGGCAGTTACGGGCTGGGCCTGAGCACCAGCTATTCCAGCACGGGGGTGCTGACCGTGGGCGTGCAACTCTTTATTGCCATGGGCCGGGAGCCGCGCCAGGGGCAGTGGCGTTTTGACGCGTTGCCCAAGGCCGACAGCGGCGCAGCATCGGCGCGTGTTTTTGTGGACGCCAACGGCAATGGCACCATGGACGCTGGCGAAGAGCCGGTTGAAAACGCGGCCATCACTGTCAACGGAAGCCGGGCACCGGTGCGGACGGATGCCACGGGGATTGCCTGGCTGGACCGCTTGCCGACGCGGCAACACGTGGACCTGGCTGTCGACACGCAGACACTGGAGGACCCGTACTGGGCGCCGCAGCGCAAAGGGGTGCGTGTGGTGCCGCGTCCCGGGCATGTGGCTGAAATCGATTTCCCGATCATTTTGACCAGCGAAATTGATGGCACCGTTTACCTGGTCGAGGGCAATACACGTCGCGGCATCGGCGATGTGGTGATCGAATTGCTTGACAGCAACCGGCGCGTCGTCACTACAATCAAAACCAGTTCGGACGGTTACTACATTGTCCCGGCCATCCCCCAGGGCCGCTACCATGTGCAGGTCTCCATGGAGCAACTGGGGAGGTTCGGTCTGGTCGATCCAGGTGTGCGCGAGATCAACATCCTGCCCGACGGAAAATTCATCAACGGCGTGGATTTCCTGCTGCGAAAGATGTCCGCCGGCGCGGTGTCTGGTCTTCCCCGTGAGGAGCATCATGAAAAATAGCGAACGGCGACCAAAAATTCCCCAACCGGCCATGGCCTGCGCGCTCCTGATCGGTGGCCTGGGTCTGATGACCAGCAGCAGCCAGGCGGTGACCGCAGTGGGCACCGCCAGCGCAACCGTGGTGGGGTCGGTAGCGGTCATCATCACCGGCCCCACACCGGCGCCCGTACCCGTACCCGTGTCGACGCCTGTGCCCGCGCCTGCACCAGCGGCTGTGGTGGACGAAACGCCCCCGGCCTTGTCGGGAACCGTCTTCACGGTTGAGAGTTTCACGAGCAGCCTGTCCACCAGCGGCCCTTTGCTGCGTATCGGAGGGGCGCCTCCCGCCGGCACCGGCGGGAGTGGCGTCCCGGGCGGCGGGGCGGCGGAAGCGGGGCCCGGGACGCAGGCCCCCACGGCTGCGCAGGGCAGCGTGGGCGCGGGCGCCGCGCCGGCGGGCGCCAGCACCGCGACCGTCAATGTGACGCGCAAGGCCGATGGCTCCCTGGCCGTCAGCGGTGGCTCAGGGTTGACCTTCGCCGTGTCGCAACCGGTCAACGGCTCGGTCAACATCGAGTACAACTGACTCGACTGCCACTTCGCTTGCTCGCGGTGATGCTGGCTGGAATGGCTTGCCGGTCGCGCCCGAAGCGAAAGCCGCACGCTTACCGCAGCCCGTGGACCTGACGACAGTTGGGTGAAGGCACTCATTGACCTGGAACATGACCGCAAACTTTGGAACTATGATGGCGAAAAGGCTGCCTGCGCCAATTGCTCGCAGATGGACCACTTCTCGAGCACTTCAAGAGAAAAGCCGGAATCATGTTTGAGCGACTGAAAAAGGTCTTTGTGCGAAGCGAGGCTCAGCCGCCGGTGGCGGCAAGGCCCGACGCGGTTTCGGAGTGGGCCGGCACGCACGGCTTCAGTTACGCCAGCCAGGACAAGGGCGCCGGTTTTGTGCTCACTGGCAAGCTGCGTGGCAAGAGCTGGAAGCTGGAGAGCGGGGCGGCATCGCGCGACTACATCGCCGGTGAGGAACTCCGCGCCCGCGCGGCGCTGGATATCAACGAAGATGTAGCGGTGCTCATCATGAACCGGCCACTCAAGGAGTCGCTGGAAAAACGTGCTTATGCTATTTACACCGACACCTTGCAGACCACGGCCGATCCCAGCCTGCCCGAGGAAATGCGCTGGCTTGCGATGTACGAGGAGTTCGGCTGGAGCAGCCTGGTGCCCGAGTTCTGGGAACGTTACACCGTGCTGGCCGACCGGCGCGAAAATGCCCTGGCCTGGCTGGACAGCAACCTCGCCGAACTGCTGCTGCACTGGCCCGAGCCGGGTCCGGATATGCAAACCCCTTTCATCCTCATGCTGCTGCGCGGCAAGGCCTACCTTCGCATGCAGTACAGCCCGCCCAGCATCGCCACACTCCAGCATGCCGCGATCGTTTACACCAGCGCCTGTGAGTCGGCGCTGTCCGGCCTGTCGACGGATATTCCCCTCTGATTCAAGCCAAAAAAGGCCTGAGCCCAATAAATACGGGCGCAGCCAGCTATTGTTTATATAGCTGAGCAGCGCCCGTTTCTTTCTTTCAGCTGCCGCGGGTGATCGGCATCTCGACCTCGCCCGGCATGGCCAGGTGTTTGGCCAGTTCCAGCTTGGCCAGCGAGGCGCGGTGGACTTCATCGGGGCCGTCGGCCAGGCGCAAGGTGCGTTGATGTGCGTAGGCATAGGCGAGCGGGAAGTCGTCAGACACGCCGCCGCCGCCATGCGCCTGGATGGCCCAGTCAATGATCTGGCAGGCCATGTTGGGCGCCACCACCTTGATCATGGCGATTTCGGCCTTGGCGACCTTGTTGCCGACCGTGTCCATCATGTAGGCTGCTTTCAGCGTCAGCAACCTGGCCTGGTCGATCATGCAGCGCGCGTCGGCAATGCGTTCGTGCCAGACCGACTGGCGCGCCACGGGCTTGCCAAAGGCGATACGGGTGTTCAGGCGCTTGCACATCAATTCAAGTGCGCGTTCGGCAATGCCGATGCTGCGCATGCAGTGGTGAATGCGTCCGGGGCCGAGGCGGCCTTGCGCAATTTCAAAGCCACGGCCTTCGCCGAGCAGCAGGTTGCCCACCGGCACGCGTACGTTGGTCAGCCGCACTTCCATGTGGCCGTGCGGTGCGTCGTCGTAGCCGAACACGCTGAGCGGGCGGATCACGGTGATGCCGGGCGCATCGGCCGGCACCAGGATCATGGACTGCTGCTCATGGCGGCCGGCGTCGGGATTGGTCTTGCCCATCACGATGTAAATGGCGCAGCGGGGGTCGCCGGCGCCCGACGACCACCATTTCAGGCCGTTGATCACATAGTCGTCACCGTCGCGCACGATGCTGCACTGGATGTTGGTGGCGTCGGACGAAGCCACTTCGGGCTCTGTCATCAGGAAGGCCGAGCGGATTTCGCCCTTGAGCAGGGGTTCCAGCCAGCGGTCCTTGTTGGCTTCGGAGCCGTAACGCGCAATGGTTTCCATATTGCCGGTGTCGGGCGCCGAGCAGTTGAAGATTTCGGGCGCAAACGGCACACGACCCATGATTTCGCACAGCGGCGCGTATTCGAGGTTGGACAGACCTTCCGGCGCGCGCGGCGAATGCGGGAGGAACAGGTTCCACAGACCGGCGGCACGCGCCTTGGGCTTGAGCTCCTCGATGATGGTTGTCGGGATCCACGGGTTGCCCTTGGCGCGGTTTTCGGCAATTTCGCGGAAGAAACGCGCCTCGTTCGGGTACACATGCAGGTCCATGAAGGCCAGCAGGCGGGCCTGCATCTCTTGTACCTTCGGGGTGAAGTTGAATTCCATGTAGCTATCTCCTGGGTAAAGGTTTCTTTTAGCCGGGCTTGTGGCTCGACTGGCTTTTTTGCGCAAAATCCCATGCCATGCGGGCCAGTGCAGGCGCGCCTTTGGCAGAGGCGACGGCCTGGGCGCTGGCTGCAGTACCCGCTTCGACCCGTTTGGCAATGCCCTGCAAAATGGCGGCAAGCCTGAACAGGTTGTAGGCGAGGTAAAAATTCCAGTCGGCCTTGATCAGCTCGGGGCTGGCAAAGCCGGTGCGTTCGCAGTACAGGCGGATGTACTCAGCTTCCGTGGGAATGCCCAGACTGGCCACGTCCAGGCCGCCAATGCCGCGGAAAGCGCCGGGCGGAATGTGCCACGCCATGCAGTGGTAACTGAAGTCGGCCAGCGGATGGCCCAGGGTGGACAGCTCCCAGTCCAGCACGGCCAGCACACGCGGCTCGGTCGGATGAAACATGAGGTTGTCGAGCCGGAAGTCACCGTGCACGATGGACACCATGGCCTCGTCGCGTGCGCTGGCCGGAATGTTCTCGGGCAGCCATTTCATGAGGGCGTCCATCTCGGGAATGGGCTCGGTGATGGAGGCGGTGTACTGCTTGCTCCAGCGGCCGATCTGGCGCTCGAAATAGTTGCCGGGCTTGCCGTACTCGGCGAGCCCGCGCTCGGCGAACTTCACCTTGTGCAGCGCGGCAATGACGCGGTTCATTTCGCGGTAGATATCACCGCGCTGGGCATTCGTCATGCCCGGCAAGGCCTGGTCCCACAGGACGCGACCTTCGACAAACTCCATCACGTAGAAGGCGCGGCCTATCACGGCCTCGTCTTCACACAGGCAGTACATTTTGGCGACCGGCACGTCCGTGCCCTGCAGCCCGGTCATGACCTTGAACTCCCGCTCGACCGCATGCGCCGAAGGCAGCAGTTTCGCGACCGGCCCCGGTTTGGCGCGCATCACGTACGAACGCTGCGGCGTGATCAGCTTGTAGGTCGGATTCGACTGTCCGCCCTTGAATATTTCGGCACTGAGCGGGCCCTGGAAACCCGGCAGGTGCTTCTCGAGATAGGCACTGAGCGCGTCCATGTCGAAAGCGTGCTGGCCCGAAACCGCGCGGGTGCCCAGGAAATGGTCAAAGTTGCTCATTGCTTCATTTTTCCAGGTCGGCTTCAGAAATGCGCATCAGCGCTTCACGGTTGCGCACCACCAGGCCGCCCGGCTCGATACGTATCGCGTCCTCGCGCTCCATGGCCTTGAGTTCCTGGTTCACACGCTGGCGCGAGGCACCCAGCAGCTGCGCCAGTTCCTCCTGCGCCAGTTGCAGGCCGATGCGCACTTCCCGTCCGTCGCTCAGGCTGCTGACGCCGTAACTGCGCACCAGGTGCAGCAACTGCTTGGCCAGCCGTGCGCGCAGGGGCAGGGTGTTGAGGTCTTCCACCAGACCGTAGAGCTGGCGGATGCGGCGCGCGTGAAGGCGCAGCATGGCTTCGTACAGCTCTACATGCGCAGCCAGGATTTTCCTGAAGTCGGCCTTGGCCACACACAGGATGGTGGTCTCGCCATGGGCGTAGGCGTCGTGCGTGCGCCGGTCGCCGTCGAAGATCGCCACATCGCCAAACCAGATGCCGGGTTCCACATAGGTCAGCGTGATCTGCTTGCCCGAAATGGATGTGGAACTCACCCGCACGGCACCTTTCGCGCAGGCAATCCATTGTTCCGGTGGGTCGCCGCGGGCACAGATCAACTGGCCATCCTTGAAACGTTGGACGAATGCGCATCGAAGTATGTCGTGCCTGAGTGAGGGAGATAGGGATGAAAACCAGCGACCACCGTTGATGGCCTCTCTTTCGTCTATCGTAAGAATGGGATCGTCCATAGCCTGTCTTTTGGGTGACTCACAAAAGAGCTATTGTCACGCCAGCGACGGTGCCACAGACCTCCATCTGTCGCCTCGGTGTCCCGGTCGCGCGCCGACTGCACAGGCACGGCCTGCGCTCGTGCGGCCGGCTCAATCGTAGGCCGGCGGCCGCTTTTCCAGAAAAGCCGCAATGCCTTCCCCGCCATTGGGGTGGTGCAGGTTGCGCACAAAATGCCCGCGTTCGGCGTCCAGCTGCTGGCTCAGGGTGTTGCCCTGTGCGTCATTGATGAGTTCCTTGATGCTGGCCAGCACATTGGGCGCGCGTGTATTGAGCGTATCGGCCAGTTTCAGCGCCTCGTTGAGCGCATCACCGGCGGCAACGCTGCGATTGACCAGGCCCAGGGCGTGGAGCCGCGGTGCGCCTATTCGCTCGCCGCACATCAGAAGCTCCGCAACGAGCGTGCGCGGCAGGGCGCGGCCCAGCGCCCAGCTGCCGCCGCCGTCAGGTGACAGCCCGACGTTGCTGTAGGCCATGACAAACACCGCGTTGTCTGCCGCAACCACGAAGTCGCAGGCCAGTGCGAGTGAAAACCCGGCGCCGGCAGCGGCGCCCTCGACCGCAGCAATCACCGGTTTCGGGAAGGTGCGTATCGAGTCGATCCAGCTGTGCAGGCCGCTGATGCTCTGGACCTGCACCTCCGGCGGCTGTTGTCGGTTGCCCTGCAGTCGATGCAGGTTGCCGCCAGCGCAGAAGTTTGCGCCCTCGCCGGTGATCACCACGCTACGGATGTCGGGGTTGTTCTCGGCCGCGTTGAGCGCTTCCACGCCCGCGGCATAGATTTCCGGGCTCAGCGCATTCTTGAATTCCGGGTTGCTCAGGGTCAGCACCAGGGTGGCGCCGTCGCTGGTGCTTTTAAGTGCGCCTGCCATGTCAGTTTTTCCAGTTCAGCGAAATAGGGAACAAGCAGGAAGCGTGGTCTCGTGCAAACGGGGGCCGTGGATCCGGCTTCGCCGGTCCACAGGCGCCGCCCCTTCGAGGAGGGAAGGCGCTACACGCAGTGAGCGTCCGACGGGGGGGAGTCATGACTCTTCGTGCATCAGACTCAGGCCGATCGCACCGCGGCGACGCAGCCACGGAGAAGGGCGGTAACGCGGATCGCCGTAAACAGTCTGCATGTTGAACAGCACTTCGAGGACGTTGGTGGGGCCGTAACGGTCGCCCATGGCGAGTGGGCCCATCGGATAGCCCAATCCCAGCGTGACGGCGGTTTCCAGGTCTTTGGGGCTGCAGATGCCCTGCTGGCAGATGTCGCTGGCGATGTTGACGATGGCGGCCACCACCCGTTGAGTGACAAAGCCGCCGCTGTCGCGAATCACGCTGACGGCCTTGCCGTCGCGCGCAAACAGCGCGTGCGCGGCGTCACGCATGTCGCTGCGGGTTGCCGGGTTGGTCGCCAGCACGCGGCGCTTGCAGGCTGCGTCGTCGATCAGCATGTCGATGCCCACCGTGCGCGCCGGGTCGAGTCGCTCGACCACAGCCACGGTGGTGATGTCAAAGCCCAGGGGCGCGACCAGCACGAGTGCATTCATCGAAGGTGATGCACCGGTCTCGATGCTGGCGCCTAGGTTCTTGAGCAATTGCAGCAGCTCCGACCTGCGCGCCGACCGAGGTGACACCCAGACCGGCGGCATCTCGGCGACCAAAGGCACAGGCGGCTCTGCAGGGGTTTGCGCGACGCCGTCTGGGTACTGGTAAAAGCCTTCGCCGGTCTTGCGGCCCAGCAGGCCACCGGCCAGACGCTGTGCGGTAATCACGCTTGGCCGGTAGCGCGGTTCCTCGTAGTACTGGTGGTACACCGACTCCATCACAGGGTGGGAGACATCCAGCGCCGTCAGGTCCATCAGTTCAAACGGCCCGAGTTTGAAGCCGGCCTGGTCCTTGAGGATGCGGTCAATGGTGGCGAAATCGGCAATGCCCTCACTGACAATGCGCAGGGCCTCGGTGCCATAGGCCCGACCGGCGTGGTTGACGATGAAGCCCGGCGTATCCAGGGCCTGCACCGGCGTGTGCCCCATCTGCCGGGCGTAGTCCGCCAGCGCGCTGCAGGTTGCGGCGTCCGTCTTGAGTCCGGCAATCACCTCGACCACCTTCATCAGGGGAACAGGGTTGAAAAAATGATAGCCAGCGAATCGCCCCGGGTGCTTGAGTCCGGCGGCAATCGCCGTGATGGACAGCGAGGACGTGTTGCTGACAAGGATGGTTTGCCCGGAAACAACACTTTCCAGTGACAAAAACAGTGACTTCTTCACATCCAGACGTTCTACAACCGCTTCGATCACAAGGTCACAATCGGCCAGATCGTCCAGGGTTTCCGCCCGAAGCAGGCGGGCTTTGTGGGCGCTGGCCAGTGCGCCATCGATGCGGCCCTTGTTCACCAGCTTGTCCCACTGCCCTGCCAGCGCGTCGCGTGCCTTGTCGGCTGCACCCGGCTGGGTATCGAACAGCTTGACTGTGCTGCCCGCCTGAGCCGCGATTTGTGCAATGCCCCGGCCCATGGCGCCTGTGCCAACCAGGCCTACAGTTTGATATAGAGGTTTCATGGAAAAGTATTATCCAGCAGCCCGGACCGCATCCGGCGCCCGGCTGGAGGGGCGCATGCACGCCCTGCGCCGTTTGCGTGCTCCCGTAGCGCCGGTTAGACTTGCGCGTCGGGTTCATCCGCGACGGTTCAGGGGTGCGGGCTGCAGGGGCCAGGCGGCTCGGCTCAGCGCCTGAAGGGCATGGGGCGTTGTCTCTTTTTCGTCCCAGCGACCGCTGTCTGCGCCTCCCGTATGTGCCGGACATGCCAGAATCAGCCAAGTGAATACCTTTATGCACCCACTCAAGCGCCATGCCCTTCTGACCGGGGGCTTGTGGCTGTGTCTGTCGGCGGGTGCTTTGGCGGTCACACTCGGGCCCAGCACCCGCTCAGCCGTGCTGGGTCAGCCGCTCGATCTTTCCATGCAACTCATGCTTGACGCCGGTGAAGACCCGCAGGCCCTGTGTCTTGAAGCCGATGTTTTCTATGTGGACAAGCCGCTCGACAAGGCCAGTGTCCGGATAAGCCCTGAAAAGGCTTCCGGCGCGCAGGACTGGCTGGTCCATGTCCGCTCTGCGATACCCGTCGAAGGACCCGTGGTCACCGTGCATCTGCGTGCCGGGTGCGTACAAAAGACCATGCGTCGCTATGTGGTGCTGGCGGCGGCCAAACCGCGCGCGATGGGCGCCAGTGTGCAAACCGCGCTGGCGGCGGCAGATCAGCAGCCACTGCCTGCGGGCCTGCCTCCGGCACAGTCAGCGTTGGGCGGCGCGACAGAGAGCAACAAGGTCCAGACGCTGGAAGCCGAAGTTCGCCAATTGCGCGCCGACATGATGCGCAACGAGGCGGCGCTGGCCGAAAGCCGGCACCAGCTCGAGCAGGCCGAGAGCGCGCGATTTGGCAAGGTGGTTGTGTATGGCCTGGCAGCACTTTTTTCCATCGCAGTCATGGGGCTGCTCTTTCTGCTGTACCTGCGCTCCACCGCTCGGGCGGAGCGCACCGGTCCGTCCCCGGAACACAGCAATTTCAGCCCGGAATCCGTCTTCTCGACGGGCGTGACGCTGGCAACTGCAAGCCGGTCCGCCAAGCTCGAGGTCAATGAATCCCTGTTCGACGGGCTGAAGCGTGCATCCCGCTCTCCAGAGAGCGAGTCGATCCCGTCGCTGCCGCAGCGCGACCGGCCCCGCTTTTCGGTCAGCGTGCCTTTCGTGCCCCGTACCGTCAAGGTTCCGGAACTGTTCGATCTTCAGCAGCAGGTGGAATTTTTCAGTTCCCTGGGGCAGCAGGACAAGGCCATTGCGCTGCTTCGCAAGCACCTGGTTGACAACGTCAAAACCAGTGCGCTGGTTTATCTGGACCTGCTCGATCTCTACCACCAGGTTGGCAATAGGCAGGACTATGAAGACTTGCGTGACGATGTCAACAAGGTCTTCAACGCCCGGGCCCTGCCTTTTGACCGTTACACAGCCACCAGTGCCGGGGGCGCCGCCTATGCTGCCATTTTGTTGCGGATTCAGGCCGCCTGGCCGACGCGGCAGGTCTTCAAGATCATTGAAGAGGCCCTGTTCAGGGAGCCGGGGGAGGGCGCCGAGGTGCTGGCCCTGGAGGAGTACCGCGAACTGCTGCTGCTGTATGCCGTGGGCCGCGAAATCATCGACCTTGAATCGGGCACGGCAAGCGGTCGCGGCGACACCCAATGGCCCGATCTTGCAATGCAGCCGAGGTCCTCACCGCGACTGGGTCTGGACATCGACCTGACCCAACTGGCTGGCGGTAGCGACAGCAAGCCTGCAGGCAACCGGGCAACGGCCACGACCTCAGCGGCGGGGCGAGGTGCCCGAACGGAAAGTGCGCGTACCGATTCCGCCTCCAGCCTTGCGGAGCTGCTGCATGCGGCACGGCGCAGGGACAGCCAGCGTACCGGAGCTGCAGCCCTGGCCTCACCGCTGTCCATTGCGCCCAACTCCGTGAGGCCGACAGGGCTGGATTCGCTGGTGGACTTTGACGACTACGACACCGGCTACCGCCCCGACGACTTCGACAAGTCCAGCAGATCCTGAAGAGTATTGCTGCTGGCCAGCCAACCGGGCCTGCAGGGCCGGCAGGGCCGGCACGGGGCCGGAGTTTCCTTAGCCTTCACCATCCGTTCCTGGCACCCTCCAACGGACCGCCTGCCGTCTTGCGTTGTGTCAAAATGTAAGCATGCATACTTTTTTATTCACCCCTTGAGACCTTCCCGGTTCCTGCTGGCGGTGATGCTGGGATGCTGGATGACGAGCGGGATGGCCATTTCGCTGGGTCGCAGCCAGGGAGCCGTCTTTGTGGGGAGAGCCCTGGACATCTCCATCCAGGCGGTACTCGACGGCACCGAGAACTCAGCCACCTCCTGCCTGGCCGCCGAGGTGTTTTATGCAGATAGCCGGGTGGAAAGTTCCCGGGTCCGTATTTCCCTGGCGAAGGCCGGCCCCGGCCGGGAAGCCCTGATCCGCGTACGGACCTCCGCTGTGGTGGACGAGCCAGTGGTGACGGTGCTTGTACGTGCCGGCTGCGGCTCACCGATGGAAAGGCGTTATGTCCTGCTGGCCGACCTGGCGCCCCAGCAGGCGAGCGCCGTTGCTGGGAGCCCGCCGGTGTTGTCCCCCGAGCGTGACGCGCTGCTCCCCCTTCCTGTGGGAGCCCCGCCGGTGTCTGCTGTTGTGAAGCCAGGTCCGTCGACCAGCCGTCTCCGGCAGCAAGTCAGGCGCGATGCAGACCCCGCAGCACCGCTTCCGGCAAGGTCAGTAATCCGGGTGCCTGGAAAACCTGCTGCGCGACTCACACTCGAGCCGCTGGATCTCCTGCTGGAATTGCCCCCGCAACTCAAGGCTTCCCGGGAACTGCTGAGCTTGCCAACGGTCAGCATCGAGCAACGCGCCATGGCAGCAGCCATGTGGAAAGCCCTGACCGCGGAACCTGGCGACGTTCTCCGGGATGCTGAAAAGATGAATGCGATGGCGTCGGACCTGCTGCGCCTGAGCGCCGAGACCCGGGTCCACCGGGAGGCACTGGTCGCTCTCAAGGGTCAAATGCAACAGCAGGACGTCGCGAGGGCCTGGGTCTATGCAGGCATTGCCGTGCTGAGCCTGGCTCTCCTCATCGCGGCCTATGTGTTGCGGTGGCGCCGCGCCGCGTTGCGGATGGACGAACCCGATGGACCCTGGTGGCGCAGTAAAAAGCCTGGCGAGGGGAAATGGTTTGCCCGGGACACCGGCGCCTATGCCAATGATCGTGCGGACAGCATTCCGGTGGACAGTGATCTGCTGTACCTGGCACCGCAGGAACGGCAGGAGAGCGCGCCACGCCAAGGCGATGCGCCTTTGCCGCCAGCGCGAAGGGCCACTGCCGGCCCCCTGTCTCCCGTGTCCCGCCGCGACAGGATGGATTTCGCGCTGAGCATGCCCCACACGCCTCGTCCCGTCAAAGCCGAAGAACTCTTCGATGTCCAGCACCAGGCTGAATTTTTCATCTCCATTGGAAAGCCCGAACAGGCCGTGGCCGTGCTGCGCAGTCATGTGTCCGAGGAGGTTCAAACCAGCGCGCTGGTTTATCTGGACCTGTTCAGCCTCTACCACCAGCTCAAGCGCCGCGAGGACTTCGAGGCCTTGCGCGTGGAATTCAACCGGCTGTTCAATGCCGACTTGCCTGCGTTCGAGTCGTACTCGGGCACCGGTCCGGGTCTGGAGGCCTACCAGGCGGCCTTGTCCCGCATCGTCGCGTTATGGCCGACGCCCAAGGTCCTGGAAGTGATCGAAGAGTCCGTGTTCCGCAAGCCGGGGTCTCGTGCGGAAGCCTTTGGCCTGGAAGCCTATCGCGAACTGCTTTTTCTCTACGGTATCGCCAAGGAGATCGTCCATTCCCAGCCTGCTGCGGGGGAGAGCCTGCTGGATTTTGATCTTCCTTCCCTGCCGGACGCCGACCCGACTGGCCTGGCCCAACGGCGCGTGCCGGCGGAGCTTGCCGGTCGTACGGCGATCCAGCCGCTTTCGGCAGCGTCTGGCGGCGAGCGCGAGGCGGCTTTCCCGTCCTTGCGTGCCGACACCGCCCTGGACATCGATCTGGGCACACTGGAGGCCGACAGGCCCCACCTGACAGCAGGATTCCCTGCCGGCCTTGCCCCCCCACTGAAAACGGCTGTTCCGGCGGCCCTGACGGATGCATTTGGCGATTTCAACCTGATCGACTTCGAAGTGTCGGGGTCCTCAGGCTCGCCTGCGGCGGTCAGGCCGGCAAAAATGTAGGACCCGGTGGCGGGCTGGATGAACGTCGGATCAGCGGCGTACCTGCAGCGCCCCGGGGTTCACGATATTGGTGGGCGTGCCCTTGATGAAGTTGACCACGTTGTCAAAGGCAGAGCTGAAATACATTTCGTAGCTTTCCTGCTCCACATAGCCGATATGCGGCGTGCAGATGCAGTTTTCGAGGCGCAGCAAGGCATGGCCCTGCAGGATGGGTTCGGACTCGAACACATCGACGGCCGCCAGTCCCGGGCGCCCGCGGTTCAGGCTGGCGATCAGAGCTTCGGGTTCGATCAGCTCGGCGCGTGAAGTGTTGACCAGCACCGACGAGGTTTTCATCTGCGCCAGGTCTTCCAGTGTCACCGCGCCGCGTGTGTCGTCCTGCAGCCGCAGGTGCAGGCTGAGCACATCACTGTCCCGAAAAAACTCACCTTTGGAAAGGGCCACCTCATAACCGTCGGCCTGGGCGCGCGCCCGCGAAGCCTGGCTGCCCCAGACCAGGACGCGCATGCCGAAAGCGCGGCCATATCCGGCAACAATCTGGCCGATCTTGCCGTAGCTCCAGATGCCCAGGGTCTTGCCCTTGAGTACCGAGCCAATGCCGAAGTTGGCCGGCATCGAGGCATTTTTCAGGCCGGCCTGCTGCCACGCGCCATGTTTGAGGTGCGAGACATAGTGCGGAATCCGGCGCATCGCGGCCATGATCAGGGCCCAGGTGAGTTCTGCCGGCGCGGTCGGGGAGCCGATGCCCTCGGCCACGACAATGCCGCGTTCGGTGCAGGCGCCGACGTCGACATGGCTGCCGACCCGGCCGGTCTGGGCAATCATCTTGAGTTTGGGGAGTTTCTCGATCAGCTGGCGCGGCAAATGCGTCCGTTCGCGGATCAGCACGATCACATCGGCATCCTTGAGTCGTACCGAGAGCTGGCCTATGCCCTTGACGGTGTTGGTGTAGACCTTGGCCTGGTAGGCGTCGAGTTTTGCGGCACAGGCGAGTTTGCGCACCGCATCCTGGTAGTCGTCAAGGATCACAATATTCATGCCGATATTGTGCCTGCAAGTTTCCCCCTCCGAGACGCTGCGCGCACAGGAACGGCAAGCCGTCCGAAAGGAAAGCAGCGTCCCTCGCGCTTGCTGGCCGCCGCGCGGCAGCAAGCGCCGCAAGGGTTCTTGCCTGCCTGTCCAGGACGGAACCAAGGACGGCAGGCCCACCGCCCGACGGTCGTGTTTTTTCAGGCCACCTGGACCGCGGTCTCTCGTTGGGCCATGCGATCGAGCTCGGCGCAGACATCGGCCATACGGCCCGAAATGACCATGCGCCCGGCGCAGGAGGGGCTCACGCCGGCCTCGAATTCGCGGACGATTTTCAGTCGGCGCGGCGACGTGGCCTTGACCACGGTTTGACACGGCTTGTGGCCTGTCATCGACGCCGGGCGGGCACCGGCGGCAGTGTTTTTGAGGGCCGCTGGCAACTCGCCCGTCGCCTGGCGGCGTGACACCGTGACAAATCCGGGCAAGGGGGGCGCTGGCCGGGCCGGCCGCAGCAAGGCGGCAAGCGCCTGTAGTGGTGAGCGCAGCAAGGACAGAAGGGGTGAGAGAGCGGGTGAACGTGAAAGAACGGCGATTCCCATGAGAACTCCAGAAGTAGAGGTAAACACAGGCAGGATTGAAAACTGAACAACCGCCGCACCAGGGTGTTGGTCCACGCGACCAAACGCCCGCCACCTGTTGCACGGAAAAAATGGGGCGCAGTCCCTGCATGGGTACTGCCCGGACCACGGCTACATCAGCATGGTGTTGCGTATGAGGCCCACAGCCAGCCCCTCGATTTCAAAGGCATCGCCAGGCTCGACCACGATGGTTTTGAAGTCGGGGTTTTCGGGAAGCAACTCGATCAGGTTCTTGTTGCGGCGAAAGCGCTTGACGGTGACGTCATCACCCAGGCGGGCCACCACGATCTGCCCGTTTTTGGCCTCCTTGGTCTGTTGCACGGCCAGCAGGTCGCCGTCCATGATGCCGGCATCGCGCATGCTCATGCCGCGCACCTTGAGCAGGTAGTCGGGCTGGCGCTGGAACAGGCTGCTTTCGAAATAGTAGGTGTGGTCCACATGCTCCTGCGCGAGAATGGGGCTGCCAGCAGCAACCCGCCCTACCAGGGGCAGGGCGAGTTGGGCCAGGCTTTGCAACGGCAGGGAAAACTGTTTGATGCGGGATTCGTTGATGGAGCGCAGGGTGTCGCTGCGCAGGCGGATGCCGCGCGAGGTGCCGCTGACCAGCTCGATCACGCCTTTGCGGGCGAGCGCCTGCAGGTGTTCTTCGGCGGCGTTGGCGGACTTGAACCCGAGTTCATTGGCAATTTCGGCCCGGGTGGGCGGGGCGCCGGTGCGGGCGATCGCGCTTTGAATCAGTTCAAGTATCTGCTGCTGGCGCGCAGTCAGTTTGGGCATTTCAGAAAAATCGTTGAAGCTGCTCATCACGGGGCTCCTTGTCAAACAGGGGGTTCCATCGTCCAGAATGGAGTGGGAAACCGGGGCAAGCTGTTTTAATATCCAGTAGCTGTATTTTCATCCAGTTTTTTAAAGAATGCAAGTCTCAACGCTTATGAACCGAAAAATCGTGATTCTGGGTACCGGCGGCACGATTGCCGGCACCGCCGCCAGCTCCTCGGACCATACCGGCTACACCGCCGCGCAGGTGGGTATTGCCCAACTGGTAGGTGCCGTGCCAGCCCTGGCCGGGGGCCCTTGCGATCTGGTGACCGAGCAGGTGGCGCAGATCGACAGCAAGGACATGAGTTTTTCCGTCTGGGCCCGGCTTGCCGAGCGGGTCAGCCACTTTCTGGCGCAGCCCGAGGTGCAGGGCATCGTCGTGACCCACGGCACCGACACACTGGAAGAAACCGCCTGGTTGCTGCATGCCTTGCTCGTTCCCGCCAAGCCGGTGGTGCTGACCTGTGCGATGCGACCGGCCACAGCGCTGGCGCCCGACGGCCCGCAGAACCTGCTGGACGCGGTGGCTGTCGCCGCGCATCCCGGCGCACGCGGCGTGCTGGCGGTGTGCGCGGGCGTCATTCACGGCGCGCCAGACGTGCAGAAGGTGCACACCTACCGCCTCGACGCCTTCAGCTCCGGCGATGCCGGGCCGGTCGGTTATGTTGAGGAAGGGCGCCTGCGTTTAATGAGAAACTGGCCAGAAGCCCCCGTCCATAAAGCGCTAGCAGCTATCAAAAAGATAGTGACACAGCAGGACGGCTCCGGCTGGCCGCGTGTCGATATCGTGATGAATTACGCCGGCGCCGGCGCCAGCGTGGTGCAGGCGCTGGTGGCCAGTGGGGTGCAGGGTCTGGTGGTGGCGGCGACGGGCAATGGCACGCTGCACCAGGATCTCGAGGCGGCCTTGCTGCAGGCGCAGGCGGCCGGCGTGCGCGTGGTGCGTGCCACACGCTGCCTGGAGGGCAGGGTGCTCCCTAGGGCCGGCGACCTGCTGGCCGATTCGCAGGGCCTGAGCCCGGTCAAGGCGCGGGTGGCGCTGATGCTTGAATTGATGGCCAACGGCAGTTGACGCGATGTTTGCAGCATTGAAATCCCACGTGTGGGCTTACCCGGCGCTGGAGATGGTGCATATCAGCGGCATTGCGCTGCTGCTCGGCAACCTGGTGCTGCTGGAATTGCGCGTGTTTGGCCTGGGTGCGGCCTTGCCCGTGCGGGAGCTGGCGCGCCTGAGCCTGGGCCTGGCGCTCAGTGGCTTTGTCATCGCTGCTGCGTCCGGCCTGTTGATGTTTGCCTCCCAGCCGGCCGAGTTGCTGGCGAATCGGGCTTTTACCCTGAAGATGCTGCTGTTATTCAGCGCGGCGTGTAATGCAGCCTGGTTCCACGGGCGCGGCTCGCTCGACAAACTCGATGTCTGGGCGCGCGTGCAGATGGGGGTGTCCACCCTGATCTGGCTGGCCGTGCTGGCATGTGGCCGCTGGATCGCCTACCGCTAGGCACACCATTCTTCAAGGAGTTGACCCATGAAACGACGTGACCTGATCGGAGCAGCATGTGCCGTATCCAGTGCCGGCCTGATGCCTTTGGCGTGGGCGCACCACGGCTGGAGCGGCTTTGACCAGGACCGGCCGATCTACCTCGAAGGCAGGGTGCTCAAGTCCCTTTGGCAGAACCCGCATGTGGAGCTGGAAATTGAATTGCCGGCCACCATGAAGCTGCCGGCCGACCTGGCCCAGCGCGCGCTGCCGGCCCAGAGCGCCCCGGTCGATGGCAAAGCCTTGCTGGCCAAAGCCGTGTTGCCCACGCGCCAGGACAGGCGCTGGGAGATCGAGCTGGCGCCCCTGACGCGACTGCAGGCCTGGAAAGTCGCTGAAATCAAACCCGGCGCGCTGGTCTCGGTACTGGGGTTCACCTTTGCCGGTGAGAAGGGGGACGCGGTGTTACGCGCCGAGTACCTGTTTGTCGACGGCAAGGCGTATGGCCTGAGGTCCAGTCCGGCCTGAGTGACGGTGAATGGTGCCGAGTGACGCCCAGCAAAAAGGCCGTCTGCAGACGGCCTTTTTTTTTAATGTGCGGCGAGAGCGTTCAGGCCGACAGCGCTTCAAAGGCCCGAGCAGTGATTTCGTCCACACCGCCC
Source organism: Polaromonas sp. (assembly GCF_029945685.1). GTDB lineage: Bacteria > Pseudomonadota > Gammaproteobacteria > Burkholderiales > Burkholderiaceae_C > Polaromonas. Next base: position 383,693 of record NZ_JAQSDA010000025.1, read on the forward strand.
ATGCCGCTGATCGCGCGGTATTTCGGCGCGGCTTCCGGCGCCGCCTTGGCCCAGCTCGAGTAGTAGTCCACCAGCGGGCGGGTTTGTGCGCTGTAGACCTCGAGGCGCTTGCGCACGGTTTCTTCCTTGTCGTCTTCGCGCTGGATCAGCGGTTCGCCGGTCACGTCGTCCTTGCCGTCCACCTTGGGCGGGTTGAACTTGACGTGGTAGGTGCGGCCCGAGGCCGGGTGCGAACGGCGGCCGCTCATGCGCTCGATGATGGCCTCAAACGGCACGTCGATCTCCAGCACGTAGTCCAGCTTCACGCCGGCGGATTTCATCGCGTCGGCCTGGGGAATGGTGCGCGGGAAACCGTCGAACAGAAAACCCTGGGCGCAGTCCGGTTGGGCGATACGTTCCTTGACCAGGTTGATGATCAGGTCGTCGCTCACCAGCGCGCCCGAATCCATGATTTTTTTGGCCTGGATACCCAGTGGCGTGCCGGCCTTGACCGCAGCCCGCAGCATGTCACCGGTGGAAATCTGGGGGATGCCGTATTTCTGGCAGATGAAGGTCGCCTGTGTTCCCTTGCCAGCGCCTGGCGCGCCCAACAAAATCAGTCTCATGGATGTCCTTGGATTTTTATGAATTCAGCAGCGGACGGGTGGCCTGATGCCGGCCCCAGCCTCACATTATTTTGACTTGGAGGATAGCATGCGTCCCCCTGCGTGCAGCTTACACAAACAGCCGTCGCACGCGCTCCAGGTCCTCGAGGGTGTCGACGCCGGGCCCGGGCGCCTGTGCGGTGACGTGGACGGCGATGCGGTGGCCGTGCCAGAGCGCGCGCAGCTGCTCGAGTTGCTCGAGCCGCTCCAGCGGCGCTTGCGGCAAGCCCGGGAACTGCCGCAGGAAGCTGACGCGGTAGCCGTAGATGCCCACGTGGCGCAATGGGAGCGGCAGATCCTGCGCCGCCGCGGCGGCCTGCCACCAGGCCTGACCGGAAAAATCCCGCGCGGCCGGGATAGCGGCGCGGCTGAAATACAGCGCGGTGGCGCGCGCATCGAGCACCACCTTGACCACATTCGGGTTCCGCAGTTCATCGAGGCTGGTTATGGCATGGGCGGCCGTGCTCATGGCGCAGTCGCTGCGGCTGTCCAGCAACTTCGCGACGGCGTCGATCAGCGCCGGGTCGATCAGCGGCTCGTCGCCCTGCACATTGACCACACATTCCGCATCAGCCAGGCCAAGCAGGTCGCAGGCCTCGGCCAGCCGGTCACTGCCGCTCGGGTGGTCGGAACGGGTCAGTATGGCGGTCACGCCAAAGTCGGCGCAGGCCTGCACGATCTGGGGGCTGTCGGCCGCCACCACCACGCGTGCGGCGCCACTCTGGAGGGCGCGCTGCGCCACGCGGACCACCATGGGCACGCCGGCGATGTCGGCCAGCGGCTTGTCGGGCAGGCGGGTGGACGCGAGGCGGGCCGGAATAAGGACGGTGAAACTCATGCGCGGCAGGTCACAGGCCGAGTTCCTCGTCGAAAGCATCCAGGATCACAGCCCGAGTTCCTTGTCTGTGAGGGTGCGCGCCTCGCTCTCGAGCATCACCGGCAGGCCGTCGCGGATCGGGTAGGCCAGACGTGCGCTGCGCGAGATCAGCTCCTGTTTTTCACGGTCGTAATCGAGCGGGCCCTTGGTCACGGGGCAGACCAGCAGTTCAAGCAGTTTGGTGTCCATGGGAGGATGGTAATGGAGAAAGCAGGGGGTCCAGCAGGGCGTCGAACGCCGTGAAGAAGGCCGCCTCGGGGGAAAACACCAGCGGCACGGCCAGCACATCCGCTTGCCGGGGAAACAGCTTGACCGCGTCCTTTTCGGTGCAAATCAGGGTGTAGCCCTTGTCCTGCGGGCGCGGGTAGCTATCAAAACTGTAGTGGTCGGGCAGGTCCCGCGTTTCAGCCAGCACCAGGCCACGGGCGCGCAGCATGGCGAAAAAGGCTTCGGGTTTGGCGATGCCGGCCAGTGCGAGCACCGGCTGGCCCGCCAGGCTGTCGAGTGGGACGCGGCTGCCGTCGGCGCGCCGTGCGTGGTCGGCCAGCTGCCGGCTTGACCGGAAGCCGTCGAAGGCCGGCAGCGCCGCGGTGTGCAGCACCAGGTCAATGCCGCGTCCGCCGGCGCGCACGCCGCGTTGCAGGCGCTCCGGCCAGGGCTCGCGCAGGGGGCCGGCCGGCAGCAGCCAGCCGTTGCCGACGCCGCGCTCGTCGAACACCGCGATCTCGATGTCACGCTGCAGTGCGTAATGCTGCAGGCCGTCGTCGCAGACGATCACCTGTGTCTGGTGGTGCGCCGCAAGCAGCGCACGCGCGGCTTCGGCGCGCCGGGTCGCTACAAAAACAGGAGCGCCTGTCGCCCGCCGGATAAGGGCTGGCTCGTCGCCCGAGGCTTCGATGGGGGTGCCCGGCAAGACCTCGAGGCACTGCGCACTGGTGCGCCCGTAGCCGCGCGAGACCACGCCGACCTGCAGACCGCGGGCCTGCAGGTGCTGCACCAAGGCAATCACCGCCGGCGTCTTGCCGGCGCCGCCGGCCACCACGTTGCCCACCACCACCACCGGGACGGACAGGCGTTCAGATTTGAAGTAGCCGGCCCGGAAGGCCAGCCGGCGCAACTCGGCCAGGAGGCCGTAGAGCCGTGACAGCGGCCAGAGCAGGCAGGCGAGCAGGCCGCGCCGCAGCCAGGCCTGCTGCAGCCGGGTCGCCACGGTCAGCGGGCGCCGGCCTGCGCCGCGCTCTGGGTGGCAAAGGTGATTTGCGTCAAGCCGCTGCGCCGGGCCGCTTCCATCACGGTGATGACCGATTGGTGGGTGGCGCTGGCATCGGCACTGATGATGATCACGCTGTCCTTGCCGGCCTTGGCCGCCGCGCTGATGGCGGCGCTCAGCGCCTCGATGCTGCGGCCGGACACAGGCACCTTGCTGACCATGTAGCGGCCGTCGCTGCTGACGGCGACGATCACTTCCTTGGGGTAGTCGCGCTGCTGGTCGGCGTCGGCCACCGGCAGCTTGATCTGCAGTTCGGTGAACTTGCTGTAGGTGGTCGACAGCATCAGGAAGATCAGCACGACCAGCAACACGTCGATGAACGGAATCAGGTTGATCTCGGGTTCATCGCGCGATGAGCGGCGAAAGTTCATGCCGCGCTCCTGAGGGGCTGGGTGGTCGGAGTTTTTTCGCCGGGCCGCCCCAAGAAAATATGTGCCCCCTCTGGGGGCAGCGAAGTACGCGAAGCGACGAGCGTGGGGGCCTGATTCATGATTTCCGGAGGGTGTTCAGGTGGCGCACAAAACGCTCGGAGGCGATTTCCATCGTGAGCAGGTAACCGTCCACCCGGGCGCGGAAATAGCGCCAGAAAATCAGCGATGGAATCGCCACGATGAGGCCGAAAGCGGTGTTGTACAGCGCAATCGAAATACCTTGTGCCAGTTGTGCGGGGTTGCCGCCGGCGGCATTGGCCACGCCGCCACTGCCGGCCTGCGAGCCGAAAATCTCGATCATGCCGATCACCGTGCCGAGCAGACCCAGCAGCGGCGCGGCCGAGGCGATGGTGGCCAGAGCTGCCAGGTAACGCTCCAGCGTGTGGGCGGCGCGCCGACCCGCGCCTTCGAGGGTGGAGCGCAGATCGTCCTCGCTGATGCGCGGGTTGGTGTTGAGCGCACGAAAACCGCTGGCCAACACCTCCCCGAGCAGGGAGTTCTGCTCAAGATGCGAGACCACGTCGGGGGCGGGCACGGAGCTGCGCGAGACAGTGATGGCCTCATCCAGCAAGCGGGGCGGGGCAATTTTTCCGGTTTTGAGGCTGACAAAACGCTCGATGACCAGGGCCAGCGCCAGGATGGAGCAGGCAACCAGGGGCCAGATGGGCCAGCCTGCGGCTTGTATGATCGAAAACAAGTAAACGTCTCCCGGCAAATAGTTGCTGTGGATTATGGCCCAGCCCAGAACGCGAACCGGACGCGTCCTCGGGGGCCCGCCCCGTTGTCGCCAGCTGCCCGCTTGTAGGACCTAACTCACAGATCTTGTGGATAACTTTGTTAGCAAGTGGCCGCCAGGGGCCCGCGAGGCCGCGCCAAATGGGCGATGTGACAGAACGATGAAAAAATAAGCAGAATATAGTTCTTATAAATCAATGAGTTACACGAATTCTTCTAGTCATTCCCGGCAAACCGCGGGTTTCACCCTGCGTTCATGCGGCACTGTGGAGTATTACCCCCGGTTCTTCGAGGGGTTTACGCGTGTTTGAGTCCGCGGGCGCGTCAGAAAGAGTGTCGCCGGGCGTGCGCGTCTGGCCCGTGGGTTCCTTGCTGCGCGCGATTGCCGACAGCCTGGAGGCACGTTTCAACCCAGTGGCCGTGCAGGGGGAGGTCAGCGGGTTTTCGCGGGCCGCCAGTGGCCATTGTTATTTTTCGCTGAAGGACGCGCAGGGCCAGATCCGCTGCGCGATGTTCCGGCGGGCCGCCGGCCTGCTGGATTTTTCGCCACGCGACGGCCTGTTGGTCGAAGTGCGTGGCCGGCTTGGCGTCTACGAGCCGCGCGGCGAACTGCAGATGGTGGTCGAGTCCATGCAGCAGGCCGGGCAGGGCAACCTGTTTGAGCAGTTTCTCCTGCTCAAGGCCAGGCTGGAGGCCGAAGGCCTGTTCGACGCGGGCCGCAAGCGGGCCTTGCCGCTGCTGCCGCGCGCCATCGGCGTGGTGACCTCGCTGGGCGCAGCCGCCCTGCATGATGTGGTGACGGCCTTGCAGCGCCGCGCGCCGCACATTCCGGTGGTGATCTACCCCGCCAGCGTGCAGGGCGCGCAGGCGCCCGAGGAGTTGCGCCATGCCCTGCGCCAGGCCAGCGAGCGCGCGGAGGTGGATGTGCTGCTGCTGGTGCGCGGCGGCGGGGCCATGGAAGACCTGTGGGCCTTCAACGACGAGCAACTGGCGCGCCTGATCGTGGCGTCGCCGGTGCCCGTGGTGTGCGGCGTCGGCCACGAGACCGATTTCACGATTGCCGATTTTTGCGCTGACCTGCGCGCGCCCACCCCCACCGCGGCGGCCGAAATGTGCGCCCAGCCGCAAAGCGTCTGGCTCGGTGCGCTGGACCTGGCAGAGGATCGCCTGCAGGACGGCGTGGAGCGGCAACTGCAGGCCCAGAACCAGCGACTCGACTGGGCGGCCTCCCGTGTGAGCCGGCCGTCACATCTGGTCACACGTCAGCAGGCCCGGCTGGCCGGACAGACGCAGCGCCTGCGGCATGCGCTGCAGTCAGGTGTGCAGCGGGAGAACCACCGCCTCCAGGGACTGGCGCTGGCTTTCCCCCAGGCCGTGGCGGAAGCGCTGGCCCGACAACAGCGCAGGCTCGAGCGTGCGCAACTCAGGCTGGAGCCGCTCGATCCCAAGCTCGTTCTGCAGCGCGGTTATGCGTGGCTGGCCGACCTGCAGGGCCAGGCCGTCACCAGCGCCCGCGCTACCCACCCCGGGCAGGCGCTGCGCGCTACCCTTGCCGATGGCGAGGTCGATTTGACCGTTTCTGCACCGCGGCTGATTTAGTTTTTACAATGGCCGTCGACACCGGCTTTATCAACAACACCTCACGAGGAAAAAAAACATGGAACACAAACTCCCCCCACTCCCGTACGCCATCGACGCGCTGGCCCCCCACTACAGCCAGGAAACGTTTGAGTACCACCATGGCAAGCACCACAACGCCTATGTGGTCAACCTCAACAACCTGCAAAAAGGCACCGAGTTCGAGGCCATGACGCTCGAAGAGATCATCAAGAAATCCAGCGGCGGCGTGTACAACAACGCGGCGCAGATCTGGAACCACACGTTTTTCTGGAGCTGCATGAAGCCCGCCGGTGGTGGTGAGCCCTCCGGCCCACTCGCCGCCGCCATCAACGCCAAGTTTGGTTCCTATGCCGCTTTCAGGGAAGCCTTTGTGAAATCGGCTGTCGGCAACTTTGGTTCGGGCTGGACCTGGCTGGTGAAAAAAGCCGACGGCTCGGTTGACATCGTCAACACCGGCCCCGCCGGCACGCCGCTGACCACCGCCGACAAGGCGCTGATGACGGTGGACGTGTGGGAACACGCCTATTACATCGACTACCGCAACCAGCGCCCCAAGTTTGTCGAGACTTTCCTCGACAAGCTGGTGAACTGGGACTTTGCAGCGGCAAACTTCGCCTGAATCTGCCAGGCGCTTGCGCTGCGCCGCTGACCCCAGAAAAAGCCCGAAGATGTCTTCGGGCTTTTTTTTGCCCGATAAAAAACGCACTCCAAATGGCGTAATTTCGTATCGTGGCATCGCATTGCATAAAATGCTTGTCAGGCAGGTCCCGTTCCCTCAAGGAATCGGGCACCATCCGATCATGCCCGCCGGTCTGCGAACCAGCCGGTGGCGTTCCCATAACAGTTCTGGAGATAAGCGATGAGCAACGAGCAACCCACCATCATTTACACGCTGACCGACGAAGCCCCGTTGCTCGCGACCGCCTCCTTCCTGCCCATCGTGCGCACATTTACGGCGCCGGCAGGGGTCAAGGTCGAGACCGCCGACATTTCGGTGGCCGGCCGCATTCTGGCCCAGTTCCCGGAATGTCTGACCGAGCAGCAACGCGTGCCCGACACCCTGGCAGAGCTTGGCAAGCTGACGCTCAAGCCGCAGGCCAACATCATCAAGCTGCCCAACATCAGCGCGTCGGTGGCCCAGCTCAAGGACGCGATCAAGGAACTGCAGGGCAAGGGCTACAAGATCCCCGACTACCCCGAAAGCCCCAAGACCGACGAAGAAAAGGACATCCGCGCGCGCTACAACAAGTGCACCGGCAGCGCCGTGAACCCGGTCCTGCGTGAAGGCAACTCGGACCGCCGCGCCCCGAGGGCTGTCAAGGAATACGCCCGCAGGAACCCGCACAGCATGGCTGACTGGAGCCAGGCCTCGCGTTCACACGTCTCGCACATGCACGCCGGCGATTTCTACCATGGCGAGAAGTCGATGACGCTGGACCGCGCGCGCGACGTCAAGATGGAACTGCTCACCAAGAGCGGCAAGACCATCGTGCTCAAGCCCAAGGTCGCGTTGCTGGACCGCGAGATCATCGATTCGATGTTCATGAGCAAGAAGGCGCTGGTGGCGTTCTACGAGAAGGAAATCGAGGACGCGCACAACACCGGTGTCATGTTCTCGCTGCACGTCAAGGCGACCATGATGAAGGTGTCGCACCCCATCGTCTTCGGCCACTGCGTGAAGATTTTCTACAAGGAAGCGTTCGAGAAACACGCCAGGCTGTTCGAGGAACTGGGCGTCAACGTCAACAACGGCATGGTCGATCTGTACAACAAGATCGGCACCCTGCCGCAGAGCAAGCAGGACGAGATCAAGCGCGACCTGCACGCCTGTCACGAAGGCCGTCCCGAACTGGCCATGGTTGATTCGGCCAAGGGCATCACCAACTTCCATTCGCCCAACGACATCATTGTGGACGCCTCCATGCCCGCGATGATTCGCAATGGCGGAAAGATGTGGGGCGCCGACGGCCGGTTGAAGGACGTCAAGGCCGTGATGCCGGAGTCAACCTTTGCCCGCATCTATCAGGAGATCATCAACTTCTGCAAGTGGCACGGCGCGTTCGATCCCAAGACCATGGGCACCGTGCCCAATGTCGGCCTGATGGCCCAGCAGGCCGAGGAATACGGCTCGCACGACAAGACCTTCGAAATCGCGGAAGACGGCGTGGCGAACATCACCGACCTCGCAACCGGCGAGGTGTTGCTGAGCCAGAACGTGGAAGCGGGCGACATCTGGCGCATGTGCCAGGTCAAGGACGCGGCCATCCGCGACTGGGTCAAGCTGGCCGTGACCCGCGCGCGCAACTCCGGCATGCCGGTGGTGTTCTGGCTGGATTCCTATCGCCCGCATGAGGCGCAGATGATCACCAAGGTCAAGATGTACCTGCACGAGCATGAGACAGCGGGCCTGGACATCCAGATCATGAGCCAGGTGCGTGCCATGCGTTACACGCTGGAGCGCGTCGTGCGCGGGCTGGACACCATCAGCGCCACCGGCAACATCCTGCGCGACTACCTGACCGACCTGTTCCCCATCATGGAACTCGGGACCAGCGCCAAGATGTTGTCGGTCGTGCCCCTGATGGCCGGCGGCGGCATGTACGAAACCGGTGCCGGGGGGTCGGCGCCCAAGCATGTGCAGCAGCTGGTCGAGGAAAACCACCTGCGCTGGGACTCACTGGGCGAATTCCTGGCGCTGGCCGTGTCGCTGGAAGATATGGGCATCAAAACCGGCAACGCGCAGGCCAACATTCTGGCCAAAACGCTGGATGCCGCCACTGGCAAGCTTCTCGACAACAACAAGAATCCGTCGCCCAAGACCGGTCAACTGGACAACCGCGGCAGCCAGTTTTACCTCGCCATGTACTGGGCACAGGAATTGGCCACCCAGACCGAAGATGCTGCCCTGGCGGCCCGCTTCGCTCCGCTGGCCAAGGCGCTGGCGACCAACGAGCAGGCCATCATCGCCGAACTTCAGGCCGTGCAGGGCAAGGCGGTGGACATTGGTGGTTACTATCAGCCCGACCTGACCAAACTGGATGTTGTGATGCGACCGAGCAAGACCTTGAACGCGACACTGGCGTCTTTCAAGGGGTAAACCAACTTGACGCCTTGACCGGGGCACAAAAAAGCCGACTTCGCGTCGGCTTTTTTCATGGTGCCGCCAACGCAGCGCGTGGCGTTCAACGGGGTTGCGCGAACACCGGTCCCGACAGTTTGCTGCCCGCCTTGATGCCTTTTTTGGCAAACCAGCCGACGTTCATCTCCAGCACGTAACGCACCGGTTTTTCCGAGCAGTGCGAGTCTGTCGTCTGCGGTTTCATGTCGGCCAGGTTCACGATGGTGCCGTCGTCGGCGACAAAGGCAGCGGTCAGCGGCAGCAGGGTGTTTTTCATCCAGAAGCACTGTTGGGCAGGCTGTTCGAACACAAACAGCATGCCTTCGGTGGCCGGCATCTCCTTGCGAAACATCAGGCCGATCTGCCGCTGCTCCGGCGTCAACGCGACTTGCGCGTCGACCTGGTGCATGCCTGCCGACAGTTTGGCTCGCGGCAGGTTGGTTTGCGGCGTTCCTTGCGCCATCGCGCATCCGGCGCTCAACACCAGGGAGCAAAGTGCGAGCGTCAGCCCGCGCGGGGGCGACTTGAGGGCAGCAGGCAAAAAGGTCATGAAGCGTTCCACCGTAGAGGGGTCAAGCTGCCAGCATAAACGACAGCCATGAAAAATGCCCGCAATGCGGGCATTTCGGGTGCGCGCGAAGAATTACTTCTTGGCAGCAGCGGCTTTGTCTTCTTTGGCTTTCTTGGCAGCAGCGGCTTTTTCAGCTTTGGCGGCTTTGGCAGCAGCTGCTTTTTCTTCCTTGGCTTTCTTTGCAGCAGCGGCTTTTTCAGCTTTGGCGGCTTTGGCTGCAGCTGCTTTTTCGGCTTTTGCGGCTTTAGCGGCCTTGGCGGCAGCAGCTTTTTCGGCCTTGGGGTCAGCTTTGGCAGCTGGCATGGCAGGCGTGGCAGGGGTAGCAGGCGTTGCCGGAGTGGCAGGCGTTGCTGGCATGGCAGGCATCGCTGGCTTGGCCGGCTGTGCCGGCTGGGCAGGCGTCTGAGCAAACACGCCAACGGCGAAAAGGCCAGCGATCAGGGCAGCAAGAATCTTGTTCATTTGGAGTTTTCCTAAATAAGTTTTTGAACCAGGTCCCCCGAAAAACTCGTGGACCTGCATGTAACGAGGCCCGTTTGCAAACGGTTGACACGCCGGCGCTTAAATATGTCGGCGGAAGTTTTGGGGCTAAAATTTCAGGGTTACCCCTTAAACAGCGCCCGGCAGTCATTCACTGCAAGGTCAAGCGCGCACCGGAGACTTCATTACATGTACCAGCACATCAAGGTGCCCACGCAGGGTCAGAAAATCACTGTCAATGCCGACAATTCATTGAATGTCCCGGACGAGCCGATCATTCCCTTCATTGAAGGTGACGGCACGGGTGCGGACATCACGCCTGTGATGCTCAAGGTGGTTGATGCGGCCGTGGCCAAGGCCTACGGCGGCAAGAAAAAAATCCACTGGATGGAAGTCTACGCCGGGGAAAAATCAACCAGGATCTACGGTCCCGACGTCTGGCTGCCGGAAGAAACCCTGGCCGCGGTCAAGGACTACGTGGTCTCGATCAAGGGCCCGCTGACCACGCCGGTCGGCGGCGGCATCCGCTCGCTGAACGTGGCCCTGCGCCAGGAACTGGACCTCTACGTCTGCCTGCGTCCCATCCAGTACTTCAAGGGCGTGCCCTCCCCGGTGAAAGAGCCCGAGAAGACCCACATGGTGATCTTTCGCGAGAACTCGGAAGACATCTACGCCGGCATCGAATTCGAAGCCGAGTCCGACAAGGCCAAGAAGCTCATCAAGTTCCTGCAGGAGGAAATGGGCGTCAAGAAAATCCGCTTTCCCAATACCTCGGGCATCGGCATCAAGCCTGTGTCCAGGGAAGGCACCGAGCGTCTGGTGCGCAAGGCCCTGCAGTACACCATCGACAACGACAAGCCCAGCCTGACGATTGTCCACAAGGGCAACATCATGAAGTTCACCGAAGGTGGCTTTCGCGACTGGGCCTATGCGCTGGCTGCCAAAGAGTTCGGTGCGGTCGAGATCGACGGCGGCCCGTGGATGAAGTTCAAAAATCCGAAAACGGGCAAGGAAATCACCGTCAAGGACAGCATTGCCGACGCCTTCCTGCAGCAGATCCTGCTGCGCCCGGCCGAATACTCGGTGATCGCCACGCTGAACCTCAATGGCGACTATGTCTCCGACGCGCTCGCCGCGCAGGTGGGGGGTATCGGTATTGCGCCCGGTGCCAACCTCAGCGACACCATCGCGATGTTCGAGGCCACCCACGGCACCGCCCCCAAATACGCCGGCAAGGACTATGTGAACCCCGGTTCCGAAATCCTGTCAGCCGAAATGATGTTGCGTCACATGGGCTGGACGCAAGCCGCCGACCTGATCATCAGTTCGATGGAAAAGTCGATCGAGTCCAAGAAAGTCACCTACGACTTTGCCCGCCTGATGGACGGCGCGACCCAGGTCAGCTGCTCCGGCTTCGGCCAGGTCATGATCGACCATATGTAAGAAAAGCAGGCTGCCGGGCAGCCCGCCGTGCCCGCCAGGGCCCGCGCGGCCGGGAAACCCGGCAGAACATGCTGCAAAGCCGTCGCGGCGCAGGTCCGGCGGCTTTTTTCATGGGCTTTTGAACCGTCAGGTAAAAAGTCAAATGTGCGCGCTTGATTGTCGCGTTCCCGCCACCAATTTCCCTGTCAGACGCACTGGACAATTCCGGTCGCTAGAATGAATTCCATGGCCAGCAAACCTCCCAAAACCCCCGCACCACCCAAGGCACCGGCCTTCAAGCCCGATGATGCCAACGGCGGGGATGCGGTTGTGCTTGAACGCCGTCCGCAGAAGACGGAGCCGCCGCAGATGTACCAGGTGGTGCTGCTCAACGACGACTACACCCCGATGGAGTTTGTCGTCGTGGTGATCCAGGAATTTTTCAACAAGGACAGGGAAACGGCCACGCAGATCATGCTGAAGATCCACCTCGACGGCAAAGGGGTGTGTGGCGTGTTTTCCAAGGACGTCGCGTCCACCAAGGTCGACCAGGTCACGGAAGCGGCGCGAAAGAATGGCCATCCGCTGCAGTGTGTGTGCGAACCCATTGAATAATTGAAATAACAGCCCATATCGGCTTGAAGAGTTACACAATGATCCCGTCAGATATCCCAGCAGCAAGCCGAAAGGAAAAGCAATGATTGCCCAGGAACTAGAAGTCAGCTTGCACATGGCCTTTGTCGAGGCCCGCCAGCAGCGCCACGAGTTCATCACCGTGGAACACCTGCTGCTTGCCTTGCTCGACAACCCGAGCGCCGCCGAGGTGCTGCGCGCATGCTCGGCCAATATCGATGACCTGCGCAAGTCGCTGGCCAACTTCATCAAGGACAACACGCCGCAGGTCGCCGGCAGCGACGACGTGGACACGCAGCCCACGCTGGGTTTCCAGCGTGTGATCCAGCGCGCCATCATGCACGTGCAGTCCACCGGCAACGGCAAGAAGGAAGTCACCGGCGCCAATGTGCTGGTCGCCATCTTCGGCGAAAAAGACTCGCATGCCGTGTATTACCTGCACCAGCAGGGCGTGACGCGCCTTGACGTCGTGAACTTCATCGCGCACGGCATCAAGAAGAGCGACCCGCCCGAGCCCACCAAGGCCGGCGAGAGTGCTGCCGAGAACGAAGAGGGTGGCGAGAAGAACGAAAAAGCCTCGCCGCTGGAGCAGTACACCCAGAACCTGAACCAGCTCGCCAAGGAAGGCAAGATCGATCCGCTGATCGGCCGCCACTACGAGGTCGAGCGCGTGATCCAGATCCTGTGCCGCCGCCGCAAGAACAACCCGCTGCTCGTCGGTGAAGCCGGCGTGGGCAAGACCGCCATTGCCGAGGGCCTGGCCTGGCGCATCACGCAAAAAGACGTGCCCGAGATCCTGGCCGAAGCACAGGTCTATTCGCTGGACATGGGCGCCTTGCTGGCCGGCACCAAGTACCGCGGCGACTTCGAGCAGCGCCTCAAGGGCGTGCTGAAGGCGCTGAAAGACAAGCCCAACGGCATTTTGTTCATCGACGAGATCCACACCCTGATCGGTGCCGGTGCGGCCTCGGGCGGCACGCTGGACGCGTCCAACCTGCTCAAGCCCGCGCTCAGTTCCGGCCAGCTCAAGTGCATTGGCGCGACGACTTTCACCGAGTACCGCGGCATCTTCGAAAAAGATGCGGCCCTGTCGCGCCGCTTCCAGAAAGTCGATGTGGTCGAGCCGACCGTGCAGGAGACGGTGGACATTCTCAAGGGCCTGAAGTCGCGCTTTGAAGAGCACCACAGCGTCAAGTACGCCGTGGCCGCCCTGCAGGCTGCGGCCGAGCTCAGCGCCAAGTACATCAACGACCGCCATTTGCCCGACAAGGCGATTGACGTGATCGACGAGGCCGGCGCCGCCCAGCGCATCCTGCCGCCGTCCAAGCGCAAGAAAATCATCACCAAGGCCGAAGTCGAGGAGATTGTGGCCAAGATCGCGCGCATTCCGCCCGCCAACGTGTCCAACGACGACCGCGGCAAGCTCAAGACGCTGGAACGCGACCTCAAAAGCGTGGTGTTCGGGCAGGACAAGGCGCTCGACGTGCTCGCGTCTGCCGTCAAGATGGCGCGCTCCGGCCTGGGCAAGGACGACAAGCCGATCGGCTCCTTCCTGTTCTCCGGCCCCACCGGCGTCGGCAAGACGGAAGCGGCCAAGCAGCTCGCCTACATCATGGGCATCGAGCTGATCCGCTTCGACATGTCCGAGTACATGGAGCGCCATGCGGTGAGCCGCCTGATTGGCGCGCCTCCGGGTTACGTCGGTTTTGACCAGGGCGGCCTGCTGACCGAGGCCGTGACCAAGAAGCCGCATTGCGTGCTGCTTCTCGACGAGATCGAAAAGGCGCACCCGGACATCTTCAACGTGCTGCTGCAGGTCATGGACCACGGCACACTGACGGACAACAACGGGCGCAAGGCCGACTTCCGCAATGTGATCATCGTCATGACGACCAATGCCGGTGCCGAGACCATGAACAAGGCGACCATCGGTTTCACCAACCCGCGCGAGGCGGGCGACGAGATGGCCGACATCAAGCGCCTGTTCACGCCCGAGTTCCGCAACCGCCTCGACGCGGTGGTGAGCTTCAAGGCGCTGGACGAAACCGTCATCCTGCGCGTGGTCGACAAGTTCCTGCTGCAGCTCGAAACGCAACTGGCCGAGAAGAAGGTCGATGTCACCTTCACCGACACGCTGCGCAAGTACCTCGGCAAGAAGGGCTTCGATCCGCTGATGGGCGCACGGCCGATGCAGCGCCTGATCCAGGACACGATACGCCGCGCGCTGGCCGACGAGTTGCTGTTCGGTCGCCTGATGGACGGCGGGCGCCTGACGGTCGACATGAAGGTCACGACCGACGACAAAGGTGTGGAAAACGGCGAGGTCGTGCTTGACATCCAGCCGCTGCCCAAGAAGGAAGGCAAAGCCAAGCCCGAGCCGGAAGAAGCCACCGCCGACTGACGCAGAGTCCCCGGGCCGCCGGAAAATGGCGTCACGGTCCCCAAGAGCCTGAAAATGCCCAAAAGGCCGGTAGCATCACGCTGCCGGCCTTTTTCTTTGGCTGCGGAAAATGCTCCTGAAACCATAGCTGCTCGCGCCCGTGCTGTAAGGGCCGGAAGCACTTTTGACACACTACCCTGGCTGACAGACCCCCACCGATGGCGACGCACACCTTTCTCTGGCACGACTACGAAACCTTCGGCCTGAACACGCGCCGCGACCGGCCGGCGCAGTTTGCCGGCATACGCACCGACGCCGAGCTCAACGAGATCGGCGAGCCGCTGATGATGTACTGCCAGCCGGCGCGCGACTACCTGCCCGACCCGTCCTCCTGCCTGATCACCGGCATCACGCCTCAGCTGTGCCTGGAACGCGGCCTGCCGGAGCATGAATTTGCGTCCCGCATCGAAGCCGTGCTGGCCGAGCCCGGCACCATCGGCGTCGGCTACAACACCATCCGTTTTGACGACGAGGTCACGCGCCACCTGTTCTGGCGCAACCTGATCGACCCCTATGCGCGCGAATGGCAAAACGGCTGCGGCCGCTGGGACCTGCTCGACGTGGTGCGCATGGCCTACGCCCTGCGGCCCGAAGGCATCCAGTGGCCCATGAAGCCGGACGAACGCCGGCCTGCTGAAGCGGGGGCCATGCGGCCCAGCTTCAAGCTCGAAGACCTGGCGCGCGCCAACGGCCTGCTGCACGAGACGGCGCATGACGCGCTGTCGGACGTGCGCGCCACGATTGCGCTGGCCCGCGTGATCCGCACGGCCCAGCCCCGGCTGTTCGACTTCTGCCTGGGGCTGCACAAGAAGGACCGCGTGGCCGCCGAACTGGGCCTGCCCACCAGCCCGCAGACGGCCCAGCCCTTTCTGCATGTGTCGGGCATGTTCCCGCCCGAGCGCGGCTGCCTGGCCGTCATGTGGCCGCTGGCCATGCACCCCGCCAACAAAAACGAGCTGCTGGCCTGGGACCTGGCGCATGACCCGGGCGAGCTGCCGCTGCTCGACGTGGCCACCCTGCGCCAGCGCCTGTTCAGAAAAAGCGCCGACCTGCCCGAAGGTGTGCTGCGTCTGCCGATCAAGTCGGTGCACCTGAACAAATCGCCCATGGTGGTGCGCAAGCTGTCCACCCTGAGCCCGGAGATGGCAGCCAGGTGGGGCATCGACATCGAAGCCGCGCTACGCCATGCCGAAAAAGCCGCCGACCTGCCCGACATGAGCGCGGTCTGGCCCGAGGTCTTTGCGCGGCCCAAAGAGGGCGCGCCCGACGTGGACGAAGACCTGTACGGCGGCTTCATCAACAACGACGACAGGCGCCGGCTCAACAAGCTGCGCGCCTTGCCGCCGGCCGAACTCGCGCACAGCCGTACCGGCTTCGACGACGACCGGCTCGAAGAGCTGGTGTTTCGCTACCGCGCCCGAAATTTTGCCGAGACACTCTCGGCGGAAGAGGCCGAGCGCTGGGAGGCGCACCGCACTGCGCGGCTGATCGAAGGCGAGGGCGGGGCGCGCCATGTCGATGCGTTTCTGGCCGCGCTCGATGTGCTGTCGGAAACGGCGGACGAGCGCGGTGAGGAAGTGCTGGGGGCGCTGTACGAGTATGTGGAGATGGTGGCGCCGGAGGTCTGAACTGGCGCAACTGCGTATTCCGGTCTACTTGACCACCAGTGCCGGCAATCGTTGACCAGCAGCCCTATAAGTTCTGGTCTTGACCATGTTGACTACTGACTTACACGGCAGAGCGACTTGGTTCTATCGGTCAAGCAATAAACATTTGCTTCGATGGCAGAATGCGGCCAGAAGCGGGTGATGGCGCGACCCCAAGCGACTGTCCGCTACAGACTGAACAGAGTCATTCGACTTTGCGATCTGCTGACTCCAAGGCGACCATTCAGGGGCGCCCCAGTAAATCTGCGCTGTAGGGCCAATTTCGCCATACCGAGCCCCCGCAACCGGCCAGGAGATGACCTCGGCTGGCGCCAACCGGGTCCCTGCTTCAGCCTGGATGCTGTCTGTCAGTTCTGGATGCCCGATGGTCGCTATATCGGATACCGGCCATTGAGCCCATGGCGAGCCAACCTTTTAGGCTTGAGATGAACTTGCCCCTACGTCACAAAACGCATCAGCAGCCTTGGGCTGTTCTGACGCTCGCCGGGCAAAGGTTTCGCAAGTTGAGCGCAGCGGTACACAGATCAATTCCATTTTTGGGGGCCTGAGGCTAAGCGAAAGGCGAGCTGCAATGAGATGCCTCACTGCATCTCCAGCATATGTCCAAAAAACCCGGTATCGCCAATCAGGCACAGGAACAGATCAACCGGCAACTTCGGGCTGATCATCTTCGCGCTGGCCGTGATCGTGGGGTTTTTCACGCCGCCATTGTGCAATTGATGCGGCGTTTTGTGGCCCTGTCCGGCTTGCGCTTCAGTGAGGCTTCTTTTGGGATCAGTCCAGATTTGTTACTAGCGCATTGGGCTACTAGAAAAATAAGATGTGACTTCAGCAAACAGCCAGACGACTGCAAGCGTTCAACCTTGGCTACTTTGCTGAAATTCCAGCGATTTGCCTATTGGGGCGTTCGCACAACACTGTTAACAGAATTTTTCTGGAGCATCACTATGAATCGATTTATCTACAACAGTTTCGGAGCAATCGGGCTCATGCTGTCGATTACCAGCTTCGCAGCCGGCAATTTGACGGTCGCCCGAGAGGTCACGGTTGATCAGCCACCAGCGACGGTCTGGAAGTTGCTGCGCGAATTCAACTCACTCGACGTCTGGTTGCCGCCGGTGCAAAGCAGCGAGGCAAAGGGCAATTTGACCCAACCTGGGGCCATGCGCATACTTGACCTGGGCGGCGGTGCAAGTGTTACCGAAAAGCTGTTGGCTTTCGATGATGTCAAACGCAGCTATAGCTATGCCTTCATCAAGGTACCTTTGCCTGTAAAAAACTATGTTGCCGCGATAGAGTTGACTGATGCACCGGGCGGCAAGACTCTCATCAAGTGGCATTCGACCTTTGACGCTTTCGGAGCACCAGACGAGAAAGCGAAAGAAGCGATTCAAGGGATCTATGACGCCGGCCTGGGGAAACTGGCAATAATTTTCAAGAAATAGAGTCGATATTGATGGATTGGACACTGGCACAGGTCAAGGTCAATGTCTCTTCCATCCAATCAACCATGAATCACTTGATTGACCATTTCGGTTGAAATTCTTTTAGAGCCATTGTCGATACTTGGAATCACCAAAGCATCGACATTCGTCTTTCGCGGCCAGTTCCTCTCCTTCTTTTCGTCCAACGTCATGCATGACGCGTAACCGCTCAAGAGAATTTCTTGTGAGATATTTGCCTGTCAGGGCATAGACAACTGACATCCGCCCGCAGCTCAGAACTGGATTTGAGTCGCCTTGATGGTCCGCTGGCCGCACTAACTCCGGCTCTGCTCTGTCGGCGAGTTTCACAGGCAGTTTGATATTCCGTGCTTATTCCTGAGTGCATTTGTCGGGGAGAATATTCAAGCCCAGGCCAGGCTGACCAATCCGGCCCGCTATATGGCCAAACCGTTCACTGAATTTAAGTTGCGTACCGCCGTGGCGGCAGCGTTTGAAAATCCCTGAAATTGACCACCCCATGCCGGGCATTCGTGACCGGCCGGTAACGCGGCGAAGCAGTCGTCGGCTCTTGCCGACCGTAGGACTGCATTGGGCCCTTGGCGGTAGTTGCCTCTCCTTCAAAGGCAACATTCGGTGGTCAACACCAGCGAGGTGGTCAGCGTTTAGCGGAATGGTGCTCAATGATTATCAGCAGATGCAGCAACAGAAGTGCTGGCCTTGCTTCTTGATTGACAGCTGATTGCGCTTGTCCCTCAAGGGCCTGAGGCCGATTTAATGCATGAATTTTCACACCGGCCCGAAAGAACAGGTGAACCGGTATCACCGCTACGCGGCAGCGGCCGCTTGTCAGGGCGGCTGTTTTTGCATCACGCCCGCGTACAGCTCGCTGCCCTCGAAAGCCGCCAGCCAGCCCTGCAGGCTCGGCCACGGCTGTGCGGCGAACCAGTCGGCATCGGTGTGGGCGAACTGGCGCACGAAAGGCAGCAGGGCCATGTCGGCCAGGCTGGCCTGGGCGCCCATCAGCCAACCGCCCTTCAGGCGCGCGTCGAGTTGCGCCAGCCAGTGCGCCGCTTCGCTGCGGTGGTGCAAGGCAAAGTCGGCGGGTGATGCGCCAGACTCTTGCGGGTAACGGTTCGGGTATTTGTAGCGGTCCAGGTGCTGCTTGAACTCACCATCGTTGGCTGCTATCAGCGCATCCATGTCCTGCTGCAGAGCCTGCAGCGGTGACAGCCACTGCGCCGGGTCGTGGCGGCCCAGCGCCCAGCGCATGATGTCCAGGCTTTCGTCGATCACCTCGCCGCCGGGAAGCACCAGCACCGGCACCGTGCCCTTGGGCGAGGCGGCCAGCAGGTCGGCGGGTTTGCTTCTCAGCACCACTTCGCGCAGCTCGTGCGCTTGCTGGCTAACGGCCAGTGCCAGCCGCGCACGCATCGCATAAGGGCAGCGCCGGAACGAATACAGAACAGGCAGGGCGCCCATCAGGAGCCTTCTTTGTCCCCGGCACCCGACGATGGCAGCTTGGCGCCGATGTGCGGCTGGCGCCGCCGATTCGCGTAGTCGACCTGGCGCTGGCGCTCGATGAAGCCGCGTTTCTGTTCGTCGGTTTTCTTGTCGTGGCAGGCCGGGCAGCTGACGCCGGGAACGTACAGCGGTGAGGCCATGTCGGCCTCGCTGATCGGGTCGCGGCAGGCGCGGCACAGGCCGTAGTGGCCGGTGGCCAGGCCGTGCACCACCGACACCCGCTCGTCGAAGACAAAACATTCACCTTTCCAGAGGCTCTCGGTTTCGGGCACGGTCTCCAGGTACTTGAGAATGCCGCCTTCCAGGTGGTAGACCTCGTCAAAACCCTGGGTGCGCATGAAAGCGGTGGATTTTTCGCAGCGGATGCCGCCGGTGCAGAACATCGCCACCTTCGGCTTTTTGCCGTCTTTGGCGGCCAGCACCCCGCCCGGCGCAGACTGCGCTGCCACCCAGGCAGGCAGTTCCGAAAAGCTCCGGGTTTTGGGATTGAGCGCGCGCTCGAAGCTGCCGATGCCGAACTCGTAGTCGTTGCGGGTGTCCACCACCACCACCTCGGGGTCGGCGATCAGGGCATTCCAGTCCTGCGGCTTGACGTATTCGCCGGCCATCTCGTTCGGGTTGATGCCGGGCACACCGAGCGTGACGATTTCGCGCTTGAGGCGCACCTTCATGCGGTAAAACGGCAGCTTCTGCGCCCAGGATTCCTTGTGTGGCAGGTCGGCCAGGCGCGTATCGGCATGCAGGTAGGCCAGCACGGCGCGCACGCCGGCTTCGGGCCCGGCAATCGTGCCGTTGATGCCTTCCCGGGCCAGCAGCAGCGTGCCGCGCACGTCCTGGGCTTCGCAAAAGGCCTGCAGCGGCGCCTGCAGATCGGCAAAGTCGGGAAGATCGACAAATTTGTAAAGGGCGGCGGTCAGGAAATCAGGCATGGCAGGCAGAGATGGGGAGAAAAGCGTGCAAAAACAAGGCCGCAGGCAATGCGGGCCCGCCCATCGTACCAAGGGCCGGGGCGGCACCTCTTGCGCCACGTCAGCGTCCTGACAGACGTGCGGCGTGAACGACCACACCAAGGGCAGCCGATGGTGCAGACGCATTTGCTGCAATGCAGCAAAATGGATGCATGCCAACCCATTCAAGCCAACGCGGCACCCCATGGCCAAAAGCCTGAGCAGCCTCTGGCTCAAAAGCCTGCGCCGCATGGGCAAGGCCCAGCAGGCGCAGGGCCGCAAGCTGTTCCTCAGCCTGGTGCCCCAGGTTGCCGCCAGCCCGGCGCGCCGCGCCAAACCCGTCAAGCGGCCCTCGCCCAAGGCGGCGAAAGCCCTGCGCAAGCCCGCCGCGCCGCCGGCCCGCGCCGTGTCCGGCCTGCCCGGGAGCTGGCAGAAGGCATATTTTTCCGTGCCGGCCGCCGGCCAGCTTGCACCGGCGCGGCGCATGGCGTACTGGCTGTACCTGCCGGCCACGGCCAGCCCGGTGCCGCGGCCGCTGGTGGTCATGCTGCACGGCTGCCAGCAAACCGCCACCGACTTTGCCCTCTCCACACGCATGAACCAGCTGGCCGAACGCAAGGGTTTTGCCGTGCTTTACCCGCACCAGTCGGCCGCGGCCGATACGCACCGCTGCTGGCACTGGTACCAGCGCGCCACCCAGGACGGGCAGGGCGACGTCAGGCTGATCGCGGAAATGATGGGCCATGTGCAGGCCAGACACGGGCTGGACCCGACGCGCACCTATGTGGCGGGCCTGTCCGCGGGCGCCGGCCTGGCCAACATCCTGGCGCTGCGCCACCCCGATCGGGTGGCCGCTGTGGGCCTGCACTCGGCGCCGGTGTTCGGCACCACCGACTCGCCGATGAGCGCTTATCGGGCGATGCAGCACGGCGCCGGCGCGGCCCACAGCGAGGCGGCGCGGTCTTTCACGGCGGCCCAGCCGGCGTTTGCGGGCATGCCGGCGATCCTCATTCACGGTGCGCGCGATGCGGTCGTGCGGCGCATCAACATGACGCAGTTGAACGAACAGTTCAGGATCTTCAACGCCGCGGCCATCACCCGCGCAGATCCCGTGCTGCGCCGCTACCCGGCGCGCAGCACCGGGCGCCATCCACGCCACGCCTATGAAAGCGCCACGTATTACGCCGGCAGAAAGCCGCAGCTGGTGAGCTGCGAGATCGAGCACCTGGGCCACGCCTGGAGCGGCGGCGACGCGAGTGTGGATTTCAGCGCGCTGGAAGGCCCGGACGCCACGCTCATGATGTGGACCTTTTTTGCGCACCATCGCCGGCCGACAGCGGGCTGAGTTCCGGTCACATGCGAAATAGGCCTGCAGCCCAACAGGGACGTGCGCAAGCAGCTATTTTTTTTATAGCTGAGCAGGGGTGTCAGGTTTTTTCGAAGCGTGCGCGCAGGGCCTCCACGCGCGCACGGTTCACGCCAAAGTCCTTGCGCCCCAGCCGGCTGGCCGAGCGCACCTGAATCACATGGGCCGCCTCGTCCAGCGCGAACTCCACATCGTCTGTGAACTTCAGCCAGCGGGTGTGGCACTGCGCGTACAGATAAGCCGGCTCCCGCGTCACCAACACGCAGCCGGGGGTTGACTCCAGCAAGGTGGCCAGGCGGCCCAGGGCGGCCCTGGCATCACCGGTGTAATGAAGGGGCGCGATGTCGGCGCCACTGCGCTGCGGGTGGTCGGCATGGCTGGCGGCCTGGCTGGACACGCTGTTCGGTGTGAGGGACGGCGGTTTGAGCCGGCCACCCCGGACGCCCAGATCCTGCGGTGGCTGCCCCGCAAGAAAACCCAGTTGCCCCGCCACCAGCAGCAAGGCCGCGGCAAGCAGCAACACACCCAGAAGCAGTCCGGCTATTTTCATGACCCCACCTTGTCGGGCTGGACGCCCGCGTTGCTTGCCGTGATGGCCTGCCAGTGGCGCGGCTCGACCGGCGTGATGGACAGGCGGTTGCCCTTTTTGAGCACCAGCAGCTCGCCCAGCTCGGGCCGGGCGCGCAGCGCGGTCAGGGGGATGGTGGGGATTTTCCGGAGCACCTGCACGTCCACCAGCAACCAGCGCGGTTCGTCGGGTCTGGATCTGGCGTCGAAATAGGGCGATGCCGGGTCGAACTGCGTCGGGTCAGGGTAGGCGCTGGACGCCACGCGCGCAATGCCGACGATGCCCGGCTCAGCGCAGCTGGAGTGGTAGAACAACACGCCGTCGCCCACCCGCATGGCGTCACGCATGAAGTTGCGCGCCTGGTAGTTGCGCACGCCCACCCAGGGCACGGTGGCGTTTTTCGCGGCCAGCGCGTCGTCGACCGAGCATTCCCCGGGTTCGGATTTCATCAGCCAGTAGTTCATGGGTTCAGGCGTCCAGCGAAGGTTCACAGGCCGGTTCTGGCGATCTGCAGCAGCGCCGGAACCAGCAGGCCGACACCGGTGAGCAGCAGCAGCGCGCAGACCAGTTTGAGGACCGTGGGCCGCGACCAGCCTGGCGGGTGCCGTTCCAGCCACCAGCTTAGCGCGAACACCAGCGGCGCGGCAAGCAGGCACAGCTTGAGCGCGTTGGCGCTGAACTGCCCGGTGCCCAGCACCATGACCAGCCGCATCAGCGAACTGGCCGCCAATGTTGCCACCAGGGTGTCGCGCACCGTTCGCAGCGGCATCGGCTGGCGGTAGAGGTGGTAGACCAGCGGCGGCCCGCCGGTGGAAAAAAGGCCGGTCAGCAGGCCCGACACCATGCCCCAGGTGCGAAACGACGCGGCGGTCGAGCGTTCGCGCAGGGCGGTGGCCTGCAGCAGCACCACGATGGCGCAGGCCACCACCGTCAGGCCCAGCAGCACACGCAAAACCAGCGTGACGTTGCTGCTGAGCCAGCCGACCAGCAGCACGCCCGCCAGAATGCCCACGGCACTGCCCAGCGTGGTGTCGCGCAAGGCGGGCACGTCCAGCGTGCGGCCCGAGCGGCGCAGGGCAACCATGGCGTTGGCCAGCGCCAGCACGGTGGCCACGTTGGCCAGGTCCGCCAGAGGGGCGAGCTCCAGCAGGCCGGCCAGGCCCAGCAGGATCAGCGCGAACGCGAAGCCGCTGAGGTTCTGGGCACAGGTCGCCAGGGCCACACACAGCAGGAAAAGCGCGATCTGCCACGCCGTCATGGCCCCGCACGCTGCGGCTTGTCTGCCCGCCGCTTTGAAAAGTCGATACACATGCGGGCAGGATAACCTGCCGGCCGCGTGCCGGCCGCGTGCCGTCAGCGTGAAGGGGCAGGGTAAAGGGACAGGGTGACGGCTCTGCCGGCACAGTGGCTGAAGGTTTCCTAGAATGGCCATTCCTTCCTCCCCCAGGTCTGCCTTTCCTTCACCTGCCGCACCTGCCGACCAGGCCGGAAACGCCCCTTCAGAACATCCCCCATGACAAACCCCCGCCCTCCCCACAGCATGTTCAAGGTCGCCGTCATGGGCGCAGGCGCCGTCGGCTGCTACTACGGCGGCATGCTGGCGCGCGCCGGCCATGACGTGACCCTGATCGCCCGGCCACAACACGTACAGGCCATCACCCGCGACGGCCTGCACATGCAAACCCGGAGTTTTGACGAACAGGTGCGGCTGAGCGCCAGCAGCGATCCCGGCGCGGTGCGGGGCGCGCCGCTGGTGCTGTTTTGCGTCAAGTCCACCGACACCGAAGCCGCCGGCGCACTGATACGGCCGCACCTGGCGCCCGACGCGCTGGTGCTGTGCCTGCAAAACGGGGTGGACAACGCGGACAGGCTGCGCGCCGTGCTGCCGCAACACGCGGTGGCCGCCGCCGTGGTGTACGTCGCCACCGAAATGGCTGGCGCCGGCCACGTCAGGCACCACGGCCGGGGCGAGCTGGTGATCGAGCCTTCCCCGGCCAGCGCGGCCGTGGCGCAGGCCCTGATCGCCGCCGGCGTGCCCACGGACATCTCCGACAACGTGCGCGGCGCCTTGTGGGCCAAGCTGATCCTCAACTGCGCCTACAACGCCGTCTCGGCCATCACCCAGCTGCCTTATGGCCAGACGGTGGCCGGCGAAGGCGTGCCGGGCCTGATGCGCGACGTGGTGGCCGAATGCCTGGCCGTGGCCCGGGCCGAAGGCGTGCAGGTGGCAGGCGACGTGTATGCGGCGGTAGACAAGCTCGCCGCCAGCATGCCGAGCCAGTTGTCATCCACCGCGCAGGACCTGGCGCGCGGCAAGCCCACCGAGATCGACTACCTCAACGGGCTGATCGTCCAGCGCGGCGCCGCGCTGGGCGTGGCCACGCCGGCCAACCGGGTGTTGTGGGCGCTGGTGAAGCTGATGGAGCGCAAACCAGCCTAGAACACGCCGACGGGGCGGGCGCTTCGCCTACAGAAGGAGCCGACTCCCGGCCGTTCGCCATCGCACAGACCAACGCGTGTCACCACCGTATGCTGAAAGCTGAGTCTGTCCAGCTGCCACCTCGGCATGCTGGAAACACAGGCCCTTCACTTGGTACCACATTGCCCACGTCTCCACCCAAATCAAAGCCGCCCCGGGCTTCCTCCTCGCCAGGCGCACAACCCAAGGCTGTGGTGGCCAGTTCGAGCGAGATCAAACTCAATCGCCTGCTTGCCGCCTTGCCCGACGCGCAGCTCAAGGCCTGGTTGCCGCATCTTGAACTGTTCGAGATGCCGCTCGGCGAGGTGCTGTATGAATCCGGAAAAATCGAGCATCACGTCTATTTCCCCACCTCGGCCATCGTGTCCCTGCTGTACGTCATGAAAAATGGCGACTCGGCCGAAATTGCGGTGGTCGGCAACGAGGGCATTGTCGGCATCTCGCTTTTCATGGGCGGAAACACCACGCCCAGCCGTGCTGTGGTGCAAAGCGGCGGCATGGGTTATCGCCTGAATGCCAGGTTCATGAAGGACGAGTTTGACAAGGCCGGGCCGGTGACGCATTTGCTGCTGCGTTATACCCAGGCGCTGATCACGCAGATGTCGCAAACGGCCGTCTGCAACCGCCACCACTCCCTGGACGAACAGCTGTGCCGGTGGTTGCTGCTGAGCCTGGACCGCCTGCCTGGCAACGAGCTGGTGATGACCCAGGAGTTGATTGCCAACATGCTGGGCGTGCGCCGGGGCGGCGTCACCGAAGCGGCGCTCAAGGTGCAGGAGGCCGGACTGATCAGCTATGCCCGCGGCCGCATCAAGGTGCTGGACCGAAAGGGGCTGGAGCAGCGTTCCTGCGAGTGTTACCAGGTGGTCAAGGACGAATACGACCGCTTGCTGCCGATGGAGATCGCCGGCTAGGCGCAAAGCCGGCCGGGCGAAGCCCTGAACGGCCCACATCCAGACGGCGTGACGTCCTACATATTTATATTTTTTATCGGCTAAGTCCGCTACCGGACCGACCGCCGCGCATGAAACTTCTATAAACGACCCAAGGCAGTGGCGTACCGAGCCTCGGTCGCATTAGCGCCTTGTCGTCGCTGCAGCGTTATGCAGCAAGTTCTGCAGGTCCCGCATGAAGCGAACAGCCTCCTTGCCCACCAGACAGGTCCGGTATCTGGCACACAAAGCCCTCAAGGCGCTGGGTTTCGTCAATCTGGGGCTCATTTCGAAGGCGCCTGATTCTTCGCCCGTCCCGCTTGCCGGCACAAGCGGCTTGCACGAGCCAGCCGACACCGGTTTGCCGGGAGCAGCGGCCCCGGCTGAACAGGGTTCCGCGCACCATCTGCAGATTGCTCCCGACGACTGGGACTGCCTGTTCCGCTCTGTCCAGTCGCGGCTCAGTAAAGCCGCTGGAGACAGCCTCACGTCCTCCTCGTCGCCGCCGGCAGACGATGCCGCAGGCCAGCTGGCGGCGCTTGTCCTCGAGTGCGTGGCTGCGCTGGAGCTGCTGCGCAAGGCCCGGTAGCAGGAACGCGGGTAGCGCCGGCTGCCGGCCGTCAGCGGCAAGCGGGCAGCGCGGGTTTGCTATTCTATTCATAGCTGTCGGCGCACAACCAGCAAGGGCTGTGGCCCGATTTGTCTTGTATTGTTTTGGCTCGGAGGCCGCGTCAGCGTCGGCCATCAAGGGCCGCAGCAGTGTCGGTGCCCCTGAGCTCGCCCGGTCAGCGGTGTTTGCCGGCTTCCCAGCCCACGCCGCCAATCGCGCGCTCGGCGACTTCCACGGCCAGCGGCTCCAGCGCCGTCGCCATGGTGTCGTTCCAGCGGTTGAGGTAACCGAACAGCGCGATGGCTGCCACGATCTCGACGATCTGTTCGTCGTTGTAGTGTTTCTTGAGTTCGTCAAAATCGGCGCTGGACGCTTCGTTGGGCACCGCACCGGCCTTGAGCGCCAGGCTGATGGCGGCGCGTTCGGCGGGGCTGAACAGCGCGCTGTTCTCGAAGTCCCACAACGCCGCGATCTTGGCGTCCGAGGCCTTGTAGATGCTGGCCAGGTTGGTCATGTGCGACTGGCAGTACAGGCAGCCTGCCGCATAACTGCTGGCCAGGCTGACCAGCATCTTGGTTTCTTCCGGGACCGTGCCTTCGTACAACACCGCCTGGTTCAGCGCCATGAAAGCACGCACGATGTTGGGCCGCCGCACCATGGTCATGATGCTGTTGGGCGTGAAGCCGCGGGTCTTCTTGTAATGCTCGAAGCGCTCGCGGATGTCGTCTTCCTTGACGTCGGCGAGGGGGAGGGGAGACAGGTGGGGCATGGGGATTCCGTGTGGATGGAAGGGGTTGAACGTGGGCCCAGTTTATAGGTGCGGCCCTGCACGCCACTTCAGCGCCGGCGCCGGGCCCGTTCACATCATGGATGCAACCGGGGTGCCGCCCGGGGGGCGGGCGAGGGTCCAGCACCGCAGCGCGGCAGCGCTTAACCCGCGCGGCGTGTGCTCACCGGCTCGGCCAGCCCGGGCGGCAGCCGCTTGAGCAGCCAGTGGATCGCCAGGGGCACCAGCACCAGGTCGTCCACCACGCCCACAAACGGCAGCACATCGGGAATCAGATCAATCGGTGAGATCAGGTACAGCGCAATCAGCGCGGTGCCCCATTTCAGCCAGCCCGGGGCCTGGGGGTGGCGCAAGGCGGTCCACAGCCGCCGCGCATCGCCGCGCAGCAGAACCCACAGCAGGGTCAGGCGTTTGAACATGGAATCTCCTTGGGTGGGCGCAGCCCCGGCGGGCTGCTTCCATGCAGATGGCGCCGCTTGCCTTTGCTGCAAGAGCTTTCACAGGGCGTTACATTCAGCCCGAAGAGCCCACCAGCGTCGCCACCAGCTGGCCCACCTGCGCAATCGCGCGGTCACGTACCGGCAGCTCGGCCTGGGTCTGGGTCAGGTAGGCCGTCACCAGAATGGGTGCCCGGCCCGGTGGCCAGAAAATACCGATGTCGTTGTTGCTGCCGTAGGCGCCGCCGCCGGTTTTGTCGCCCACGCGCCAGCCTGCGGGCAGCAGCGCGCGCAATTTACGGTCACCGGTTTTGTTGTCCAGCAACCAGCGCGTGATCTGCGCGCGGGAAGCGGTCGAGAGCGCCGTGCCCAGCAGGATTTTCTGCATGCTCTGCAGCATGGCCTGGGGCGTGGTGGTGTCGCGCGGGTCGCCGGGCGTGGCTTCGTTCAGCTCGGTCTCAAACCGGTCCAGCCGGGTGATGTCATCGCCCAGGCTGCGCATGTAGGCCGTCAGCCCCTGCGGTCCGCCCATGTCGTGAAGCAGAAGATTGGCAGCGGCGTTGTCGCTCAAGGTCAGGGTGGCTTCGCACAGCTCGGCCACCGTCATGGGCTGGCCGCCCACACGCGGCTGCGTGGCGGGCGAGTGCGGGACGATGTCGGAGGCCCGGACGGTGATGCGCCGACCCAGCGCTTCCCGGCCCTGGTCCACCCGGGACAGGATGTGCGCTGCCGCCAGAAACTTGAAGGTGCTGCACATGGGAAAACGTTCTGCACCCCGGTAAGCGTAGCTGGCGCCGGACTGGGTATCGAGCATCGCTGCCCCGAGGCGGCCACCGCTGGCGCTTTCGATTTGCCGCAAAGCCTGCTCGAAACGGCTGGCCTGCGCAGCGTTGGCTGGGGCGCCGAGGCTGCGCGCGCAGCCGCTGGCGAGAAGGGTGGTGGCGGCCAGACCGGCCGCTTGAATCCATTGACGTCTCTGCATTTTTCCTTGGGGGGTTGGGTTGAAAGGACCTGATGATCCACTGGCGTGGCCTGCAGCGCAAACGGTAATAATCAGGCTCAGACCCCAGAAAAACTTGGCCTCGTTGCTCATCTCTTCCCCGTCATGCACCTGCCCCTGAATGCCTTGCGCGCCTTTGAAGTGTCGGCCCGCCATCTCAGTTTTACCCGGGCCGCCCTGGAACTCAATGTCTCACAGGCCGCCGTGAGTCAGCATGTCAAAAATCTGGAGGACCGGCTCAAGGTGCCGCTGTTCCGCCGGCTTCCCCGTGGCCTGGCCTTGACCGATGAGGGGCTGGCCCTGCTGCCCGTGCTGGCCCAGTCGTTCGAGCGCATCGGCCAGGTGCTGGACCAGTTTGACGACGGGCGCGCCCGTGAGGTCTTGACCGTGGGTGTGGTCGGCACCTTCGCCGTGGGCTGGCTGATTCCGCGGCTGCGCGATTTTCAGCTGCGCCACCCCTTCGTGGATTTCCGCCTGTTCACCAACAACAACCGGGTCGACATCGCCGGGGAGGGCCTGGACTACGCCATCCGTTTTGGTGACGGCGCCTGGCACGGCACCGAAGCGCAGGCCCTGCTTGCCGCGCCGCTTTCACCCATGTGTACACCCGCCCTGGGTGCGCTTCTGCGGGCGCCGGAGGACCTGGCCGGTCAGGTGTTGCTGCGCTCCTACCGGGCCGACGAGTGGGTGTCATGGTTTGCGGCGGCGGGGGCGCCATGCCCGGTGCTGCGTGGGGCCGTGTTCGACTCCTCATTGACCATGGCCGAAGCCGCCGCCCAGGGCGCGGGCGCTGCCCTGCTGCCCGTGCGCATGTTTGCGCGCGAGCTGCAGCAGGGCAGGCTGGTGCGGCCTTTTGCGGTGGAGGTCAGCAATGGCCGCTACTGGCTGACCCGGCTGAAGTCACGGCCGGTGACACAGGCCATGCGGGCGTTTACTGCCTGGCTGCTGGAGGCCGGCGCCCGGTGAGCGTCAGTGGTGGTTCCGCGCGCAGGCGCTCAGGCCCGCTCGAAGTCGATAAAACTTCGTTCCGCGTTCACTGCCACCAGCCTGACACGCGCCGTGTCGCCCACGTCCAGCCCTTCAAACCCCTGCACCACCCGGCCTTCGAGCAGCGGGCTGCTGATGCGCACAAAGGTGCCCTTGGCCGCCGCACCGGTGACGATGGCGTCGAACACATCGCCGATGCGCCCCTGCAGCAGCCAGGCCCCTGCGGCTTTGAGCACCTGGCGCTCGACCTTGCTGGCGTTGTCTTCCTGCAGCGTGCAATGTCTGGCGATCTCTGCCAGTTGTTCGGCGGAGTAGGGCGGCGCCTCGCCGGCCAGCGCCGCTTTCAACAGGCGTTGCGTCACCAGGTCGGGAAAGCGGCGGTTCGGCGCGGTCGAATGGGCATAGTCGTTGATCGCCAGGCCGAAGTGGCCCTGTCCGTTGCCGCCGGCCCTGGCGGCGCCAGGGGCCAACGCCGGCGCCGCCACATACTCGCCCGAGCCCAGCATCTTCACCACGGCCAGCGACAGGTCGGCAAAACCGGCCGGGTCGGCCGCACGCCGTGCGCCCAGGAAGCCGTCCAGCGCCAGCGCATCGGGCTGCGCCGGCAAGTCCACGCCATGGCTGGCGGCGAGCGCCACGATGCGGTCCCAGCGGCGCGGCGCCTGCAGAAACCGACGTATCGAGGGGAAGCCCTGGTCCACCAGAAAACGCGCCGTGGCGCCGTTGGTGGCAATCATCACGTCGGCGATCAAATCCTTGGCGCGGTTTTTCTCGTCAGGCTGCAGGTCCACCAGTTGCCCGCCCTGGAACACCGGCCGCGCGGCGATGGTGTTGACATTGAGCGCGCCGCGCGACTGGCGCCATAAGCGCAGCTTGCCGGCCAGGGTGTCATGCAAACGCACCTGTTCCTCCAGCCCCGGCACGCTGGCGACCTGCGGCGGCGCTGCGGCCGAGCCGTCCAGCCAGGCCGACACACCGTCGTAAGTCAGCTTGGCGCGGTTCAGCACCACCGCGCGGTA
This sequence comes from Polaromonas sp., assembly GCF_029945685.1. Classification (GTDB taxonomy): domain Bacteria; phylum Pseudomonadota; class Gammaproteobacteria; order Burkholderiales; family Burkholderiaceae_C; genus Polaromonas. The sequence continues at coordinate 413,699 of NZ_JAQSDA010000025.1, forward strand.
GATGCTGGAGCCGGACACCGTGCCGTCTGCGGCGACGCGCATGTCCACCACCACCGCCAGCCGTTCCTGGCCTTCGTGCAAGGAGCTCAAGTCGGTGGAGAGCACCTCGGGCAGCATGGGGAAAATCCCCGCCGCCGTGTACACCGAGGTCGTGTTGGCCGCCGCATGGCCATCGACTGCGCTGCCGGGCCGCACCAGGCCATCCACATCGGCAATGGCGACCAGCAGGCGCGCCGCGCCATCAGCCAGCGGCTCGGCCACACTGAGCTGGTCCAGGTCACGCGTGTCCTCGTTGTCAATCGAGAACCAGGTCAGATGCCGCAGGTCGCGGATGTTTCCGTTGCGTTCCGGGCCGGTCTGGCGGGCCGCTTCGGCTTCCTGCAAGGCTTGGGGGGAAAAGGCGGGCAAGAGGCCGCGGGAGCGCATGGCTTCGACGGCGAGTTGGTGGAGGTGGGTGGGGTCCATGAAGTGTCAGTGAGTGATCCGTAGCAAGGTACCCGCTGGGCCTAACCATGACTCACGCCGGCAGATTACCCTGTGCTAGGCACCGAGGAGCCGGTGCCTAGAGGGCTAGCATTATTGCGTGGTCTTGAATTCAACCAATTTTCGCAAAGTCTATGGACAAGTTCGTAGAAAGGCGTTTATCTTTGGCCTTTGAGCTTCGGGTATTTCTATTGTGTAGCCGACGAAGCTGGGTGCTTCGCGGGTGACTTGGATAGCATGCCCGACCTTCTTTGCTTTCAAGACTTTCTGAACTTGCTCGGAGGTCAGCAGGAATTGTGTGTTTAGAAAGTATCCGTCGTATCGGCCTTTACCCCCGGGCTCAATTGGGAAGTTTTCCGCATCAACTAAAAGCGAATGAAACCATTCGCCCCGGATCATCGATCGAGATTGATCCTCACTTACCGGTGCGAAGGAGTTAAAAACCACTCCTTTCCCGCAGATAAAGATGGCTTTACCTTCGCCCCAAACGGTCTCCTGCTGTCCCCTCAAATACATACCACCGTCGACTGCCTCAATTGTCCAGCTTGGACGCTTGCGCCCGTTGTTGGTAACGTTGAGGTCGTGAAGTTGTTGTGTGCTTAAGATATAAATCTGGTCCTTACCTGTGCGGGCCATCAATTCAAACAAAGACGGGTCGACATCCATCTCGCGGATGTAAGTGTTGATTCTGGCTGAGGCAACTTGCGCAACATCCAAGTCGTTCGCGGACGCAACCCCGCTAGAGAAGCGGTGTACGCCGAATTCAGATCCCTTACTTATATATCTGTAAGGGCCTCCAAGGAATGCAAGTGCACATGAACTGTAGCAACCGCCGGGCTTACTTTGTATCTCCTCCCCAGCATAGATTCCAATATTTGTAGCCATCCCAGTTTGTCGGATGATTCGCCCGATCTCCATGCCCACGGACATAACCCCACCAGGTGAATTCAAATAGAAGTTAATCGGACTTGCTTTAATAGCTTGTAGGCGGGAGCGTAAGCGACTCGCAGCATTTTCATCTAAAGGCCCGTCGAGTTGAACCGTGAAGTGATTTAGGTTCATAGCCATGCTTCCGAGACCAGGCTTCCAAATTGTGATCTTCATCAACTTCGTGTCTGAAGAGTGAGATTCTGAGGCTGCACCGAGAGTTAGCAGCAAAGTTAAAGCTCCGTTTAACACGAATAAACGAAGCTTTCTCAAACAGGAGGCGTTTGTCATCATGTGTTAATTGACTGGTTGAGTCGAATGGATGGCGTCTCGAGTGGACTAAAAATGCTTACTGTTCATGACTAGCCGTGTCGACGATAAACTTTGTTCGCTCGTAGAGTTCATCAAAGGTGAGAATATCTATACCAGTAATGCTGGAGCGATATAGTTCGAAGGAGCGAAGCTTCTCTTGATTTACACCATGTTCGTTGATAAATTCGCTCAGTGATCCGATTACGATGAAGGCTCGTGGCTTAAAGTTAAAAACATCTTCGCCGGTTGGATGTCCATCTTCGTCGTAGATCCTTTGCATCCCGTGAAGCTTATGCATCGCAATAGCGACCGTGGCTTGAACCTGAGCGACTGCTCCAGCCATTTCTTTGGAAGGTGCCCAGCAACCAGCACGGTAAGCACCTCCCTCAAGCAGACTTGTATTGTGATGTTTGATTTCTGCGAAGCAAAGCGAATTGATAATCCCTCGAGTTTTCATAACAGCATCAGCGCGTTTTCCCCGTGTTAGTAAGTCATACCCCTGTACAAGCTGCTCAAGCTTCTTACCGTCAAATCCGCTTACATAGAAGTAGCTTAGTCCGTAGCCGAAGACCCAAGGGTTCTTCTCAAAAAAGGCCTGCCAAAGAAGTTCATTTCCTTGAATGTGCTTTTGTTTTTTGCACAAATCAAAAAACTCAGAATCAGCGAGAAGCTGGGAAAAAATGCCAAGTTGCTTTTTTCTGTAGCCTAATGCAACGATGTCGTCTTTCGTGATTTCCGCGCGAACCGCTTCAAGGAACACGTCCTGGTTGTCATGCACAAGTGTGGCTGCTTGAGACTTTGACAGGACCAATTTACGAAGCTCAGTATCTGTGATGTTCACTGCGCCCGGATGTTTGAATTCCACCGCCGCGATATCGTGTAGAAAGCTGACAAGTCGCGGGATTTCACTTCCGACAAAGGAGAAGTTTGTTCTATGCGGAATGCCCGTTTTGCCGTTAAAAGCTTGCAGGGTCAAGACGGTCAACTTTCTGTCGTCTTCCAGAAACTTGGCGACGATTTCTGTGCGAGCAGAAGGCGTTCTTCGGAGGACGATCTCCTTCTTGACTTTCGCGTAGTAAGCGCCGTCAGAATCAATTACTTTTGACGCAATGCGAAGAGGGCCATTCAGTGTTGGGACCTGTGGGCTAATGTAAGTCTTGTTCGTCAGCTTATTACGGTGGATATCTTCCTCTTCAGGCATTGCCATCTCCCAAATAACTTGTTTGCTGTCACATAGTAGCGGTAGTGAGCAACCTTGCCGTCAATTACAAGGGGATTGCAACTCAAAAAAGATGAGTAATGCGTTTTGAATTGGGACTAAGCAGGCACCTCTGAAGTCTTCATGATGAAAACCGACCACTGCGGTTTGAACTTGAAGTCAAACGCCGAATGTGTGATTGTTAAAGCTTGTGGTGACAGGTCGGTGCGCCAGCCAATCGTGGCCGAAGGCGACGTTGACGCCGACGGCCATCAGCTCAGACACGCGGGCCATGTCGCGGCGTTGGGTAGGTGTCGTGGCGGTCCTGCAGGAAATCCATCACTCCGTGCGCCTTTCAGCTTTGATTCTGAAGGTTCCCCGCCAGGCTGTTGGCAGACCAGCGCGCACGCGACAGGCGGTACACACAGCAGCGCCTTTCGGGGCTGTCAGCCGGAAAGGCGTGGTGGTCGAATTCGTCGGCCACGCTTTCCTGCATGCCCAGACGCTGCATGACGGCTTGCGAGCGGGTGTTGCGCAGGGTGGTCACCGCGACGATCTCTTCCAGGCCCACTGACTCGAAGCCGGCCCGCAGGGCCAGGCGCGCGGCTTCGGTGGCCAGGCCCAGGCCCCAGAACTGCGGCGCGAGTCGCCAGCCCACTTCCACGCAGGGGCCGAAGGGCAGTTCCGGGGCGGGAATATTCAGGCCGGTGAAGCCGGCGAAGGTGGGCGCCGGTGCGCCTTCCGCCAGGTAGTCCATGGCCCAGAAGCCCCAGCCGCGCTGGTTGATCTTCTGCATGGCCCGGTCCACCCAGGCGTCGCTTTCTTCGCGGGTAAGCGTTGCCGGAAAGTGCCGCATGACTTCGGGGTCGGCGGTCATGGCTGCAAACGGCGCGCGGTCGGCGTCTTTCCACGGGCGCAGCTGGATACGCGGGCTGGCCAGCAGCGAGGGTGCGATGGCGCTACCGGCCGCCCATTCAATGGCTTCGGCTTGCATTCCGCCGCTCAGGGCGTCGAGCAAGACCTGCCGTTCCGCCTGTTTGCGCGCGGTCTTTTCATCCAGGAAAACCGGGTCGGTTCTGTCCGGTGGGCGGCTTCGCATCAACGTTCTTCCTTGCGGTATCGCTTTGTCAACAGCTGGTCCGGCCAGTTGCTCCACCCAGCCCCGGGCTGGAAGGCCAGGGGCGGGCCCGGCAGCCTCATGAATCTTGAATTTGCTATCAAAACTGTAGCCGCTTGCGCACGTTCTGATTGGGCTAGCGGCCTATTTGGTTCCAAAAATGCGGTCACCCGCATCACCCAGGCCGGGCAGGATGTAACCGTGTTCGTCGAGCTGCCGGTCAACGGCGGCGGTGTAGATGTCCACGTCGGGGTGGGCCTTCTGCAGGGCGGCAAGACCTTCAGGGCAGGTCAGCAGGCAGACGAACTTGATGGACCTGGGTTTGAGTTTCTTGAGCCGGGTCACGGCGGCAATCGCCGAGTTGCCGGTGGCCAGCATGGGGTCGACGATCACGATGTCGCGTTCTTCCATTTCCTGCGGCATCTTGAAGTAGTACTCCACCGGCTCCAGGGTCTTCGGGTCGCGGTACAGCCCGACGTGGCCGACGCGCGCACCCGGCACCACACTGAGCATGCCCTCCAGGATGCCGTTTCCGGCGCGCAGGATGGACACAAACACGAGCTTCTTGCCGTCGATGGTCTTGCCGGTCATGGTCTCCAGCGGCGTTTCCACCTCGATGTCCTGCAGCGGCATGTCGCGGGTGACTTCATAGGCCATCAGGCTGCTGAGCTCGTTGAGCAGCGTGCGAAAGGTGTTGGTGGAAGCGTCCTTGCGGCGCATCAGGGTCAGCTTGTGCTGCACCAGCGGGTGGTCGATCAGGTGGACTTTGTCGCTGCGGGTGGTCATGCTCGGGGGCCTCAGGGTTCGGTTTCTGGAAAACGGTGTCGCCGCTCCGGATCCCCAGAAGCGGTTTGCCGCCATGCAACTGCCGGGCCAGTGCGCACCCGGCGGCTTGTGTTCAGCGCTCCATCCTAACTGGTCGCGCAGCAGCTAGGTCCACGGCGGCAGGCCCCGGCAATGATCACCCTCGCGCTGACAGTAAAAGGCCCCGTCTCGCACAATTTTAAAGTCCACCTAGGTGCCATCTACTTGGGCTATGAATGGTCAAAATCTGCAACTCCGGATGTACCTGTTTCCGCACGCGGGCCAAGCGGCGACGCCGTACTCGCGGATTGCGCTGACGATTTTTTGTCTGTTTCGGTTGCGCCGCTCACATCCTTACGTACGCGAATCAGCGGTGGAGACGCAATTTTCAAGACCGACACGCGTAGCGGTTGGTCGGGCTTGATATGCGTCAATGCGGCGAATGTGGATGCCACAACATTTTGAATATATTGGGAGTTGTTTGCCCCGAAGTCTTCAAGCGACTCCGTCAGCCGCTCAGCCACCTGGGCTCTAAGGTTATTGGTGCATTGCTTATGCTGTTTCAGCCCCGCAACGATGACTTCAAGCAATTGACTGATGACGCCAAACTGGCAGTGCCCCGCTCTGAAAAGCAAGCCAAGGAACTGCATGCTAACGCGCAATGCGGACTCGAACTCGACCTCGCCTTCCGAAATATGTTTTGCGAATCGGCGAACGCCAACGTCGAGCCAAGTGTCTCCTTGATAGGCCATCATCGTCAAATCGGCAGGGCCTAGAGAGATGAATGTTCTGTTGGCGAAGAACATTTTCAGGCAAGCTACCGAATAATCGCGCGCGTCGATTGCTCCTTTTTGCAGTGCGTGCCTCAACAGCGCCTGCGGCCACACTCCGCGCGTTGCGAACAAGCCAGCTATATTTCGAAGTCGCGCGTCGAGACTCAAAAGGTGAGCTTTTTCCTGTAGGCTCAACAAGACAACGGCAAACTCTTCGCCGGATAAAACTTTGCGCAGTTCGGCTGGCATTTGAGAAATATCGTCTGGTCCGTAGGCCGGCAAGACATCGCAGTGATGCTTGATCGCGTTGTCAATTGCTTCGTAGTATCTGATCTCGCGTTCGCGATCCTCATCAGTGAATTCGGAGAATCCCAATTGACCCTCATGTTGGAATGCGGTGCCTTGTTGGCGAGCGGTTCGCACCTGCGCGAGTTTTCCAGCGATCAGATCTCGTGTTCGCGTAGACACGAATAGGTGCGGGAGTAAAGATAGGCATTCGAGACATTCGATGGTTGCCAGTTCAGCCAGAGTGGCTGCGTCAATAACGAAGCGCAAGTCGTCACCTTCCAGAAGTTTCGCCGCAGCTTCGCGCTCTAGCGGGTCACCTCCGCCGACGTGCAAGCGACTGGCTTGCTGTTGCCAGCCACGCACAAGATCAATGCAATCGCGTCCAAGCATCTTCGCCACCCCCCCTAGCGTGATGGGTGACGTGCGATAGATATCAAATACTTGCGCGGCGTGGGTAGCCTGCTCCTGCAATTGTCGCGTCAGCTCGCTAAAGTCTGCCTTGCCGTCTGCGTCATTGCCAATCGACATCATCGACACAATCTTCGACGGGTTGAGTGACTGTGAGGTCATTCGCCCGGATAGATCCAAAAGCCGACGATAAGCGCTTTGGATCTGCACAACCTCATAGGCCCGTTCTCCAGAAGTGAGTTTCTCCTGAATGACCAGCCGGGAGCCTACGCGAAGTCCCAATAGCGCGCGAATGTCCTCTGAACTGACATGGCGGAACTCCTCCGTCAGCGGCAAGGTTTGACACTCTGATGGATCGATGGTCCGGACAAGTTCCTGCCCGTCGGAATCACGAAGTAGGACAGAGGTGCCGGGTCCGACACTGTCTGGGACGGTGTGAAGCAAAGGAAGCTCATCACCCTGCATCAAATGTGCTGCAAGGTGAGCTGCCGCCGCTTCGGTATCGTCCAAACTCGCTCTACGCATGCGATAGAGCCGTCGTAGAGCCTTCGCGCGGTCGCCATATGTCAGTTCGACGCTTGCTAAGCGGGCGAGTTCATCGATCGAACCAGAAGCAATTTCTGGAGCATCTCCGACCATTGCTGGCAGAGTTTCTTCGTTTTGGTGGATTGCTACAAAAAACTTAAAGTTCCAGCTCACGGCAGCAGTTGGATGGCGATCGATTTGCGGCGCGACTAGCATCGCCAAAAAGTCCCAGTCTCCTGCACGCTGGCCCAACTCTATTGCAAGGTGTCTTGCGTCGTCATCGGCGGCCCATCCGACGGGAAATGATTGGATGAGGTGCTGAGCCTTTGCAAGCTGTCCGCTCTTGAGAAGAGCCCGCAACCGATGGGTGTGCAGTTCGCTGATTTGACCCTTCGGAAGAATACGGTCTAAGAACTCGGCGGCCTGCGCAAAGCGCCTCGCTTGCATTAAGACCATGGATACAAGATATATTTCACCAGCATCGCTGTCGTTGGTAATCAAGCTTATTGCGCGCTCAATCACGTGATCAGCTTCGCGCCGGTTGCCATACAGCTTAAGCCCCCTTGCAGCGATAGCGAGGAGCGAAATGGATTTGCCGGCGAGGATTCCATTCATTTCCTGGCGGATTTCCGTCAGGGCCGCCGCGCGCAACTCTGAAATTGTCAGCATCGTGTCCCATCTAAGGGCTTGGAGGGCGTTGATCGCGCGTTGCTCTAGGCCACGCCTTGTAGCCGATTCGAGCGCGCCTTCGATGGCGCCGACATCGTGTGCATTTGATGCCAGTTGCGAAAATGCCACCAGAGCCTCAGGAGCCATGTCGTTCACAGAGCGCGCGCCAAGTGCAAGGGCCTCATTTGGCTTGCCGCAAGCTGCCAGAGCCTCAATACCTAAACGTAAGAGTGACGGCGCTAGCATTGAACGAGCATGAGATTCCTGATAAACAGCTAACGCATCTTCACTCCTGTCCAGCAGCAGATATGCCATGCCGAGCCGGGCTGCAGATTCAGCCACAGCATTCGGTGCCTGGATCGACCAGAGTTTCTGTGAGCGCGGTTCGAACGCTGCCACGGCAGTCAACAGGTCGGCACGGGACGCATCGTCGAATATGCGGAAGGCTGCCTTTAGCCCGTCGCCGGCTGCGTTTTCCAGAGTAATGGCCAAACTAGCATCAGCAACAAAAAAGCCAGATGTTGGCAATGAAAGCGCCTTCAAAGCGATTTTTGCGGCTTCCACATTTCTTCCGTCCGCTTTTAGGCTGAACGCTATAAGCTGAAGCGCGTCCGCTTGACTTCGGTGAATAGGCGGAATATCTGCTTCGGTCAAAGTCTTGCCGCTGATCATCTGGGCATTCGCCAAGGCGACCCACGCCGACAGCGAATTGGGAAAGCGATTCAGAGCGGATTGTGCGGCAGCAACTGCCTGAGGTATCTCCTTACGAAGCAAGTGCCCCCTAGCGCGACCGGCGGCCAGCTTGTCGTCGTCTTCGCAGAGGTCAGCTGCTTGAATGAATTCCGATGCCGCATCCTCCTCACCTAATAAGTGCCAGTAGCAAACGCCCCGAAGCAGGTGCCAACGGGCCTTTTGATGGGCATCGAACAAAGAATGATCCTGTCCTAGGTGTTCAATGTCTTCGAGCGCCGTTTTATACTGACAAGCCTTGATCTTTGTGTTGATATGGTCAAGTTGTGCAGATACAAGTTTGTTGGTCGAACTGTCCCTGGCGGCTGGCAATTGCTCCTGTAAGGTAGGCGTTATCAGCGTCTGAGCTGTTCCCACCGCGACTACGGTTGCCGGCGACGCCGGTGCCCTAGCGGCCGAATGATGACCAGGAAGTGAGGTCGTTAGAGACGACAACCCAGTAGCGAAGAAGGACCGGTGCACGGCAAACCACGCGCTTAGCTCGCCTCCAACAAAGTCCTTCAGATTGCCTAGGTCAAGTCCGCCTGCGACCTCGTTCAATTCCATGCATGTAGTCACCAATTTTGACCAAACCAAGCCCGCGTTTTGCCTGATCGGATGCCCCGGCGAGGCGGTTTGTATCTGGTGGAGGTAGCTTTTGCACTCGGCGGTAATGTCCGAATCCAAATCCTGCGCGAGGAAGTAAACATGAGCTAAGAAACCCTGTAGCTCATCTGGGCCGCAATCGCGCCCGGCATACAGATCGACGGCCTCCTTGATCAAGGTATAGGCGTTGCGCTTAGGTTCATTACCGGAACCCGCGTCGAAGAGCTTCTGCCGCCAATCGTCGTAGTTCAACGAGGATCGGGCGCTGGTGGCAACGGCTTCGGCCCCACGCATCTGGCTCTTCGTAGCCATGTCGTGAACGATTAGCAAGACGTCGAAGCTTTTGGCGAAATCATCGGATTGGTAATCGAGCCAAGCGTTGCCTACGGCTTGCTTGAAATTTGCATCACTCCTCCGGGCGGTCAGCCCGCTTTTCATTTGCATGAGTGCCCGGCTGCGCTGGCCAGCACCGTTTTCTACGGTACAAACTAGATCGTCAGTAAAGCGCCCGTGAACACGTGCTTGAAATCGCAGTTCTATAACGCGGCTGTCATCCGGCAAGCCCGCCGTCGGACCTCCAATGCACATAGCCAGCAGCTTGGTAGCTTGGACGCGATTCTCGAATCGATAGCCCTTGCCACCAGTGGAGGAAGATGGAGCCACGTTCTTTGGCTTGCCAACCTTCGTTGATGGTTGGTCGCCTCGCATATATTTTTCTGGCGTCTTCTTCATTGACGAATCAACCCTGGGTTCTCTAGTTAGGATTGGACGATACATCAACTACTGGCTGTAGAAGATGGTTGTTTTCGATGAGTAGTTTTAGCCGGCTGGCCCATCGGGGGGGCAAATCGGTGTACCGAATCGTCCACGGGGAGGTGGCTTCTTGGTAGGTAAGGCTCCGCGCGGGGAAAATGCTCGCGAAGCCACCCACAGTCTGCGGATGGAGGCTCAAGCAACGCGCACGCAGTTATGCGTATGTCATCCCAGTGCTGGATCGTGGAGTTTCTAACGCTTCTTGCCGCCCAGGATGCCGCCCAGCGCGCCGCGCAGCACCTGGCGCGCCAGGTTGCGGGCTTCGGACTTGAGCACCTGCTGCACCAGCCCGTCGCGCGCGCCGCCGCGCGGACCTTTGGAGCCGAACAGCACGTCGCTGAGTCCGCCCATGAAACCACCGGAAGCTTCTGCCGCCTTGGTGGTTTCGGCCTGTGTCGCCGCGACGCGGGCCTTGAGCATTTCATACGCCGATTCACGGTCCACGGCTTTTTCATACACACCTGCCACCAGCGAGCTCTGCATCAGGGCCTGGCGCTGCTGCGGCGTGATCGGGCCGATCTGGCTGCCCGGGGGCAGCACGTAGGCGCGCTCGGTCACGCTGGGCCGGCCCTTGCTGTCGAGAAAACTCACCAGGGCCTCGCCCACGGCCAGCTCGGTGATGGCGGTTTCAATGTCCAGGCCGGGTTTTTGCCGCATGGTCTGCGCCGTGGCCTTGACGGCTTTCTGGTCGCGCGGGGTGTAGGCGCGCAGCGCGTGCTGCACCCGGTTGCCCAGTTGGGCCAGCACCGAATCAGGAATGTCCAGCGGGTTCTGCGTGACGAAATAGACGCCAACGCCCTTGGAGCGCACCAGTCGCACCACCAGCTCGATGCGCTCGATCAGCGCTTTGGGCGCTTCGTCGAACAGCAGGTGCGCCTCGTCGAAGAAAAACACCAGCTTGGGTTTGTCGGGGTCGCCGATTTCCGGGAGCAGCTCGAACAGCTCGGAGAGCATCCAGAGAAGAAAGGTCGCGTACAGCCGCGGCGAGTTCATCAGTTTGTCGGCAGCCAGGATGTTGACCACCCCCTTGCCGTCCACGGTCTGCATGAAGTCGCTGATGTTGAGCATGGGCTCGCCGAAGAACTTGTCGCCGCCCTGGGTTTCGATCTGCATCAGGCCGCGCTGGATGGCGCCCACGCTGGCGGCGCTGATGTTGCCGTATTCGGTGGTGAAGGTGCTGGCGTTGTCGCCCACGTGCTGCAGCATGGCGCGCAGGTCTTTCAGGTCCAGCAGCAGCATGCCGCTGTCGTCGGCGATCTTGAACACCAGGTTGATGACGCCGGCCTGCGTCTCGTTCAGGCCCAGCATGCGGCCCAGCAGCAGCGGACCCATGTCGGACACGGTGGCGCGCACCGGGTGGCCCTGTTCGCCGAACACATCCCACAGCGTGGTGGGGCAGGCCAGCGGCACGGGCTTGTCGATGCCGCGCTCCTTGAGCACGGCCGCCATTTTTTCGCCCATGTTGCCGGCCTGGCTGATGCCGGCCAGGTCGCCCTTGACGTCGGCCATGAAGACCGGTACGCCGATTTTGGAGAAGTTTTCGGCCAGGGCCTGCAGCGTCACCGTCTTGCCGGTGCCGGTCGCGCCGGTGATCAGGCCGTGGCGGTTGGCCAGCGCCGGCAGCAGTTCACAGTGGGTGGAAGCGTTCCGGGCAATCAGAAAGGGCTCGGCCATGGGGTGTCCTGTAGGTTGGAGGAAGCTGTGGGCAGCTGCCTAAAAGTAAAATGCGCTTTGTAGATTAAATCAATTCCAAAGGATTTCCGTGGCTGGTCACAGTAAATGGGCGAATATTCAGCACCGCAAGGGTCGCCAGGACGAGAAGCGCCAACGTGTCTGGACGCGTGTCATGCGCGAAATCATGGTGGCGGCGCGCATGGGCGGCGGCGATTTGAGCACCAACCCGCGCCTGCGTCTGGCCGTGGAAAAGGCCAAGGCGGCCAACATGCCCAACGAAAACGTCAAGTACGGCATTGCCAAGGCGACCGGCAGCCTGGAAGGCGTGCATTACGAAGAGGTCCGTTATGAGGGTTACGGCATTGGCGGCGCGGCCATCATCGTGGACTGCATGACCGACAACAAGGTGCGCACCGTGGCCGAGGTGCGCCACGCGTTTTCCAAGCACGGCGGCAACATGGGCACCGAGGGCTCGGTGGCTTTCCAGTTCAAGCATTGCGGCCAGCTGATTTTTGCCCCGGGCAGCGACGAAGACAGGATCATGGAAGTGGCGCTGGAGTCCGGCGCCGACGATGTGATCACGCATGAGGACGGCGCCATCGAGGTGCTGACGCCTTACACGGCGTTTGAAGCCGTCAAGAACGCCCTCGAAGCGGCCGGCCTGACGCCCGAAGTGGCCGAAGTGACCATGCGCGCCGACAACACCATCGAGCTCACCGGGGCCGAGGGCCAGAAGATGCAGAAACTGCTGGACGTGCTGGAAGACCTGGACGACACGCAGGACGTGTTTCACAACGCCTCACTGGACAACTGACCATGGACGGCAATACGGATTCGTCAGAGCGGCTGGCCCGCATCGAGCAACTGCTGCAGGAGGGTAACCGGCTGCGCGCGGAAGCCATCGCGCTGCAGAAGGAATCGCTGACGATGCAGAAGTCGCTGGTGGAGGACACCCGCGCCAACATCGTGAAGGCCGGCACCGTGAACGACCAGGCGCTGGAGCTCCAGCGCCGCAGCAAGGCGGCGGTCAAGGTCATCTTCGGCATCGTTCTGCTTCTTATTATTTACCTCAGCTATCTGCTGTTTTTTAGGTTGAACCTCCCGTGAAAGTTCTTGTTATTGGCGGCGGTGGCCGTGAACATGCGCTGGCCTGGAAACTCGCCCAGTCCCCCAAGGTGCAGGCGGTCTACGTCGCGCCGGGCAACGGCGGGACCGCGCTGGATCCTCGCCTTGAGAACATCAATATCACGGATGTCCAGGCGCTGCGGGCGTGGGCAGCTACAGAAAAGATAGCGCTGACGGTGGTGGGGCCGGAGCAGCCGCTGGCCGCCGGCATCGTCGACGAGTTCCGCGCCCACGGCCTGCGGGTGTTCGGTCCGACCAAAGCCGCTGCCCAGCTGGAAAGCTCCAAGGCCTTTTCCAAGGCCTTCATGAAGCGCCACGGCATCCCGACCGCCGAGTACGACACCTTCACCGACGCCACGGCGGCGCACGCGTATGTGGACGAAAAAGGTGCGCCGATTGTGGTCAAGGCCGATGGCCTGGCGGCCGGCAAGGGCGTGGTCGTGGCCATGAGCCTGCACGAAGCGCATGAAGCCATCGAGTTCATGCTCGCGCCCGACCCCAGCTTCAACCCGCTGGGCGTCACGCACAACGCCGGCGGCGCGCGTGTCGTGATCGAGGAGTTTTTGCAGGGCGAGGAAGCCAGTTTCATCGTGATGTGCGACGGCAAGAACGTGGCCGCCATGGCCACCAGCCAGGACCACAAGCGCCTGCTGGACGACGACCAGGGGCCGAACACCGGTGGCATGGGCGCCTATTCACCGGCGCCGGTGGTCACACCCGACGTGCACGCCCGCGCCATGCGCGAGATCATCCTGCCCACCATCAAGGGCATGGAAAAAGACGGCATCCCGTTTACCGGCTTCCTGTACGCCGGCCTGATGATTTCCCCCGACGGCAAGGTCAAGACGCTGGAGTTCAACTGCCGCATGGGCGACCCGGAAACCCAGCCGATCATGATGCGGCTCAAGTCCGACCTGTTCGATGTCATGCTGGCGGCCACCTCGGGCAAGCTCGACGAGGTGGAGCTGGAATGGGACCGCCGCGTGGCGCTGGGCGTGGTGATGGCCGCGCACGGCTATCCGTTGAACCCGCGCAAGGGCGATCTGATCACCGGCCTGCCGGTGGTGCATCCGTCCGAGGCGCCTGATGACGTGGTGGTGTTCCACGCCGGAACCGCCACGGCCGCAGGTGGCGTCAAGGCCGGCGTGGTGACCTCCGGTGGCCGCGTCTTGTGTGTCACGGCGCTGGCCAGTTCCGTGCGGGAAGCCCAGCACCTGGCCTACGAGGCCACGCAGGCCATTCATTTCGACGGCGCGCAGTTCCGCAAGGACATCGGATTTCGGGCCATCAAGTCCTGATGGGCATGGATTTCCAGCCGCCGCACCCCGTGCAGTTCCAGGGGAGCGGGCTGGCCCGGGCGCTGGTGCGGGCCCTCGGCTGGCGCATTGATTTTGCGGGGCTGCCAACGCTGCAGGGCGTGATTGTGGTGTACCCGCACACCTCGAACTGGGATTTCCCGGTTGCGGTGCTGCTGAAATGGGCGGTCGGCCTTCCGGTGCAGTTCTGGGGCAAGGACACGCTGTTTCGCATTCCGCTGTTCGGGCCGTGGCTGCGCTGGTTGGGCGGCGTGCCCGTCAGGCGTTCGGCGCCCCAGGGCGTGGTCGGGCAGATGACGGCCATGATGAAACAGAAAAAAGCCGACGGGCAGTACTTCTGGCTGGCCCTGTCACCGGAAGGCACCCGCCGTCTCACAACGGGCTGGCGCAGCGGTTTTTACCGGCTGGCGCTGGAAGCCGATGTGCCGGTGGGCCTGGCCGGGCTCGACTATTCGCGCAAGCGCCTGGTTTTTCGCGATTTTGTGCGGCTGACCGGCGATGAAGACCGCGACCTGGAGCGCATGGCCGGGGCCCTGCAGGATTTCCGCGGCTTGCGGGCCGGTGCCGCGGCGCCCGTGCGTTTGATCAATTCAGGCCTGCCCCGGGCCGATACCATCCTGAAATGAGCACCATGACCGATTCTTCCCACGTCCGCAGCTACTTGCTGGAGTTGCAGGAGCGCATCACGAGCAGCGTCGCCGCGCTCGACGGCCAGCCTTTTGTGGCCGACCACTGGCGCAAGGAACCCGGTGAAACGCTGCAGGGCGATGGCATCACCCGGATTCTGGAACAGGGCAGGGTGTTTGAGCGCGCCGGCTGCGGTTTCTCGCATGTGCGCGGCCCCCAACTGCCGCCGTCGGCCACGCAGCACCGGCCCGAGCTGTCCGGCGCGCCGTTTGAGGCCATGGGTGTGTCGCTGGTGTTTCACCCGCGCAACCCCTATGTACCCACCGTGCACATGAATGTGCGCATGATCGCGGCAACACCGGCATCGGGCCCGACCGCCTACTGGTTCGGCGGCGGCATGGATCTGACGCCGTATTACGGGTTTGACGAGGATGCGGTGCATTTTCACCAGACCTGCAAGGACGCCCTGGAACCGTTCGGCGACGACAAATACCCGCGCTTCAAGACCTGGTGCGACGAATATTTCTACCTGAAACACCGCGAGGAGCAGCGCGGCATAGGCGGCGTGTTCTTTGACGACTTTCAGGAACTGGGCTTCGAGGGCAGCCTGGCGATGATGCGTTCGGTCGGCGACGCCTTCCTGGCGGCCTACCTGCCCATCGTCGAGCGCCGCAAGGACATGGCTTACGGCGAACGCGAGCGCGATTTCCAGCTGTACCGCCGCGGCCGTTATGTGGAGTTCAACCTGGTCTGGGACCGCGGCACCCACTTTGGCCTGCAATCGGGCGGGCGCACCGAGTCCATCCTGATGTCGATGCCGCCGCTGGCCGCCTGGTCCTACCAGCGCCCCGTCGAGGCCGGCTCGGCCGAGGCGCGGCTGTCCACCGAGTTTCTGGTCAGGCGGGACTGGCTTTGAGTGCAGTGCCGTCAGCGGGCGCAAGGCGTGTGGGCATCTTTGGCGGCGCGTTTGACCCGCCGCATTTGGCCCACGTGGCCCTGGCGCAGGCGGCAACGGCGCAGCTCGCGCTCGATGCCCTGCACATCATTCCGACCGGCCAGGCCTGGCACAAGACCCGCACGCTCAGCGCGCCCGAACACCGGCTGGCCATGGCCCGGCTGGCGTTTGCCGGGCTGGACCGGGTGGTGGTGGACGACCGGGAAATCCGGCGTGCCGGCCCCAGCTTCACCATCGATACGCTGGAGGCCCTGCAGGCCGAAAACCCCGGTGCCCAGCTCTACCTGGTCATTGGCAACGACCAGTTCGCCGCCCTGAAGACCTGGCACCGCTGGCAGGCGATTCTGGAAATAGCTATAATTTGTATAGCAAACCGCGCTGGTTCGACAAGCACTGGTGCCGGTTTTGACCCTGAAAATCTGGCCGGGCACGGGGTTTTGACCCTGCAATTGCCGCTGATGCCGGTCAGTGCCACCGACATCCGGCGGCAAATCAGTTCAGGCAGCGCCGGCCCACCGGGCTGGACCCCCTTGGTTCCGGAGCCGGTTGCGCGTTATATTGAGCGCCATCATCTCTACATTTCTCCGTAATTTTCAGTAATTTCCCGTCAACTCACTCTTTGAAGCAAACCACTGCATGACTTCCACTCCCAACACCGCCAGCACCGCTGCGAAAAAAGACGTCCAGAAACTGCAGCGAGCCATCATTGATGGGCTGGAAGATGTGAAGGCGGCTGACATCCAGGTGTTTGACACGGAGCACATCACCTCGCTGTTCGAGCGCGTGATCATCGCCTCGGGCAGCTCCAACCGGCAGACCAAGGCACTGGCCGCCAGCGTGCGGGATGCCGTGCGTGACGCCGGTTTTGCCAAGCCGCGCATCGAGGGTGAAGAAAACGGCGAGTGGATCATTGTGGATTGCGGCGCCGCTGTCGCGCACATCATGCAGCCGACGATTCGCCAGTACTACCACCTCGAAGAGTTGTGGGGCGACAAACCGGTCAAGCTCAAGCTGGGCGCGCCTGCACCGCTGGTCAAGGCATCCAGGCCCGACGTCGAGGAAGCGCCCAAGCCGGCCAAGTCGCGCGCTGGTGCGAAATCGTCAGGGAAGGCTGTTGCCAAACCTGCCGCCAGAAAAGTCGTCGCCCGGACCGATGACGGCACTTACGTGGGCCGCGTCGGCAAGATGACCGACTGGACCGCCAAACGCAATGCCGCCGCACCGGCTGCCGAGCCCGCTGCCGAACCCGTCAAGGCGGCTGCCAAAACGGCTGCCAAAACGGCGGTGAAAAAGGCTCCTGCGAAAACACCCATCGTGAAGATTCCGGTCGCCAAAAAAGTGGCAGCGAAGAAAACGGTTGCCAAGGCTGCAGCCAAGACGGCTGCCAGGAAACCCGCTGCGAAGAAAACCACGACCCGGAGCAAATGAGGCTGACGATTGTCGCCGTCGGGCAGAAGGTGCCCGATTGGGCGCAAACCGCCTACGACGACTACGCCAAGCGTTTTCCGCCAGAGCTGCGGGTCGAACTCAAGGCCGTCAAGACCGAGCCGCGCGCCTCCAAAACCCTGGACACCCTGCTGGCGGCTGAACGCCAGCGTATCGAAGGCGTGATTCCCAAGGGAACCCGCATCGTCGCGCTGGATGAACGAGGCAGCGCCATGACCACGGTGGCGCTGGCCGACAAGCTCAAAAGCTGGCAGCGTGAAGGCGACGACGTGGCCATCGTCATCGGCGGCCCGGACGGGCTGGACCCCGTGTTCAAACAGGCCGCTCACGAGCGCCTGCGCCTGTCGGACCTGACCCTGCCGCATGCCATGGTGCGTGTGCTGCTGATCGAGCAGCTCTACCGCGCCTGGAGCATCACGGTCAACCATCCCTATCACAGGGAATGAGTGGCCCCCACGCTTGTCGCTTCGCGTACTGCGCTGCCCCCCGAGGGGGCCGCTGCGCCTGCGGACTGGCAAAGCCAGATCCGCGGCCCCTGCTGGGCTGAATCGGGGACGTGGCTCGCCTCAGGACTTCAAACATGAACGACTTCATTTACCTTGCTTCCCAAAGCCCGCGCCGCCGGCAGTTGCTGGAGCAGCTGGGCGTGTCCTGCGAACTGCTGCTGCCCGGCGCCAGCGAAGACAGCGAGGCGCTGGAAGTGGTGCTGGCTGGCGAGGCGCCGACCGCCTATGTCCAGCGCGTCACGCAGCTCAAGCTCGACGCCGCCGTGGCGCGTCTGAAACAACGCGGTTTGCCGCCGGCGCCGATTTTGTGCTCGGACACCACGGTGGCCATGGGGCGCCGCATCTATGGCAAGCCTGACGATGCCGCCCATGCTGAAAGCATGCTGGCCGAACTGGCCGGACACACACACCGCGTGCTGACGGCCGTGGCGGTGCAGCATGGCCGCAAACGGCTGCAGGCGCTGAGCGTGTCGCGGGTGACCTTTGCGCCCATGAGCCGGACACAGATTCGCGCCTACGTCGCCACGGGCGAGCCGTTGGGCAAAGCCGGCGCCTATGCCATCCAGGGGAGGGTGGCGATGTTCATCTCGCACATGAGAGGCAGTTATTCCGGCATCATGGGCCTGCCGCTGCATGAAACCGCGCTGCTGCTGCAGGCCGCAGGCCTGAAAATATAGATAAGCGCCCCACAAGAAGACACCATGCAACAAGACATCCTGATCAACTGGTCGCCCCAGGAAACCCGTGTGGCCGTGGTCGAATATGGAGCCGTGCAGGAGCTGCATGTCGAGCGCACGCTGGAACGCGGCCTGGTCGGCAATGTCTACCTCGGCAAGGTCGTCCGGGTGCTGCCGGGCATGCAGTCGGCTTTCATCGACATCGGCCTGGAACGCGCCGCGTTTTTGCATGTGGCGGATCTGATGAGCAGCATCAACAGCCGGCACGCCGACGCCGACAACGCGGCGACCCCCGCGGCAGCACCGCAGCCGATTGA
This sequence comes from Polaromonas sp., assembly GCF_029945685.1. GTDB lineage: Bacteria > Pseudomonadota > Gammaproteobacteria > Burkholderiales > Burkholderiaceae_C > Polaromonas. The sequence goes on from NZ_JAQSDA010000025.1 coordinate 431,994, forward strand.
AAAGCAGCTGTTTGTCGGCCAGGCGCTGATGGTGCAGGTGCTGAAGGACCCGATTGGCACCAAGGGTGCGAGGCTGACCGCGCAGGTCAGCATTGCCGGCCGCCTGCTGGTGTTTCTGCCGCAGGACAACCACATTGGCGTGTCGCAGAAAATCCCCGCCGCACAACGCGAGGAATTGCGCCAGCGGCTGCAGACCCTGACCGGTGACATGGGCGGCGGTTTCATCCTTCGCACCAATGGCGAGGACGCCACCGATGCGGAGCTCGGCGAGGACATCGCCTACCTGCGCAAGACCTGGGCCCGCATCAAGGACGCCGCGCTGCGCCTGCCACCGACCTCGGTGCTGCACCAGGACCTCAACCTGCTGCAGCGTGTGCTGCGCGACATGGTGCTGGAAAACACCCAGAGCATACGCATCGACTCGCGCGAGCAGTTCGACAAGCTCAGGCTGTTTGCCACGGAGTTCATGCCGGCGACCCTGCAGCGGCTGCAACTGCACAGCGGCGAGCGCCCGATTTTTGACCTCTTCAACATCGACGAGGAAATTGCCAAGGCGCTGGGCCGTCGGGTGGACCTGAAATCGGGCGGCTACCTGATCATCGACCAGACCGAGGCGCTGACCACGGTGGACGTCAACACCGGCGGTTTTGTGGGTGCGCGCAATTTTGACGACACGATCTTCAAGACCAACCTGGAAGCTTCGCAGGCGATTGCGCGGCAACTGCGGCTGCGCAACCTCGGTGGCATTGTGATCGTCGATTTCATCGACATGTTGCGTGACAACCATCGCGACGCCGTGCTGGCGGAGTTCCTGAAGCAGCTCGCCCGCGACCGCATCAAAACCAGCGTGAACGGCTTTTCGGCGCTGGGCCTGCTCGAGATGACACGCAAGCGCACACGCGAGTCCCTGGCGCACCAGCTGTGCGAACCGTGCAGCGCCTGCCAGGGCAAGGGCGTGGTCAAGACGGCGCGCAGCGTCGGCTACGACATCCTGCGGGAAATCCTGCGCGAGGCCCGCCAGTTCAATCCCCGGGAGTTCCGGGTGATTGCCTCGCCCAAGGTGATCGAGCTGTTTCTCGACGAGGAAAGCCAGCACCTGGCGGGCCTGAGCGACTTCATCGGCAAGCCGATCTCGCTGCAGTCCGAAGCCGCCATGGCGCAGGAACAGTACGATATCGTCCTGCTCTGAAGCATCGCCACCGTCCTGCATGCCCGCCACGCCCGCCACCCCTCAGCGCCCGATACCGATCCTGGTCTACCACCAGATCAGCGCGGCGCCGCCCAAGGGAGCGCCTTTCCGCAGTCTCTACGTCTCGCCTTCCTCCTTTTCGCGCCAGATGGCCATGCTGAAGCTGCTGGGCTACCAGGGCTTGTCGATGAGTGCGCTCCTGCCCTATCTGCGCGGTGAAAAAACCGGCAAGGTGGTGGGTATCACCTTTGACGATGGTTACCGCAACAACCTGACCCATGCGCTGCCGGTGCTGCAGCACCGGGGGTTTTCCTCGACCTGTTATGCCGTCAGCGGGTTGCTCGGCAAAACCAACGAATGGGACCGGGACATCGGCATGGCACAGGTGCCCCTGATGACCGCAGACGAGTTGCGCCTGTGGGTGGCCGGTGGCCAGGAGGTCGGATCCCACACGGAAAACCACGCTCGCCTGCTTCAAAGCGACGAGACCACCGCACGCGCTGAAATGACAGGGGACAGGACGGCGCTCGAAGGGCTGCTGGGCACTCCCGTGCGGCATTTCTGCTACCCTTTTGGTGAATACGCGCCGCAGCATGTGGCCATGGCTCGCCAGGCCGGGTTCCAGACCGTCACCACGACGCGGCGCGGCCGCAGTTCCAGCGCGAACGACCTGATGGAATTGCCGCGGGTGCCGGTCGTGCGCTCCACCAGCCTGCCGGTGTTCTGGCTCAAGGTTGCGACGGCCTACGAAGACCGGGATCGCAAGTGAGCGACTCGCCCGTCCCGCCAGAGACCCCGCGCAGGCTGCGCATCGCGGTACTGAACCGTGTTTTTGACCCGGCCGGGGGCGGCGCCGAGCGGTATTCCATCGCGCTGGTGGAACAGCTCGCGCAGCGCCATGAAATCCATGTGTTTGCACAGCAAATCAGGCACCACGCACCGGGCGTGACTTACCACCCTGTTTCCATGCCGCTGCGCAAGCCGCGCTGGCTGAACCAGCTTTGGTACGCCAGCGCCACCTGGTGGGCCACGCGCCGGGGCTTTGACGTGGTTCATTCCCATGAAAACACCTGGCAGGGGCAGGTGCAGACCGTGCATGTGCTGCCGGTGAAATACAACCTGTTTCATGCCCGGACCGGCTGGCGGCGCCTGCTGGCCTGGACCAAGGTCTGGACCAGCCCGCGCCTGCTGACCTACCTGGGGTTGGAGCGCCTGCGTTTCGCGGCCCGGGACGGGCGCTGCGTGGTGGTGACGTCAGCCAGCCTCGGCGACACCCTGGCCGCGACCTATCCGGGCACGGCGGCCGCCACCACCGTGATCACGCCCGGGGTGGTGTTGCCCGTGGCGAGCACCAGTGCAGCGGAAAAATCCGCGGCCCGTTTGCAGCTGGGCCTGCCAGAGGGGCGCTGCCTGCTGCTGGTAGGAAATGATTACCGCAAGAAGGGCCTGGGGACGCTTCTGACGGTGCTGCGCGAGTTGCCGGCGGACGTGGTGCTGGCGGTGGTGGGCAACCCGGGGCAGATACCGGTCTTTGAACGACAGGCGCAAGCGGAAGGTGTGGCCGGACGTGTTTTTTTCCTCGGCTCACTGCAGGACGTGACGCCAGCGTACCGCGCAGCGGACTGCCTGGTGCACCCGACGCTGGAGGACACCTTTGCCATGGTGGTGCTGGAGGCCATGGCGCACGGCCTGCCGGTGGTGGTCAGCAGCGCGGCGTATTGCGGCATCTCCAGTCTGCTCAGCCACGGCGCCGATGCGCTGCTGCTGGACAATCCGCAGGATGCCGCACACCTGGCAGCCACCCTTGAGCAGGTCCTCGGCGACGAGGCGCTTCGGCAGCAACTGGGTGCGCAGGCGAGGGCGTTTGCAAGTCGCTACCAGTGGCCGGCCATTGCGCGCCAGCAGGAAGCGGTGTACCTCGCGACGCGGGCCTTGGCGCAGCGCTGACCCGCTGCATTCGGGCGACCGGACCTTCTGGCCCTCTGGCCTTTACGCCACCAGCTTGAAGTGTTTGCGGCTGAAGTCCAGCCCGGTGAGCAGCTCGATTCTGCGCATCAGGTGGTATTTGTTTTCCTTGCGGGTGGGCTGGTAGGCCGGGTCGATTTTCAGGTCCTGCTCGGCGCCCGTGAGCAGCCATTCCTGCACGGCTTTCGGGTGGCTTCCCTTGAAGGCCTCCAGCGCGCGCGCATCGAACTGGCTGTACTTGATCTGCATGGTTGTTGAGTCGGCCCAGTACTTGCTGACCTGGTCCAGCTTTTTCTGCATGTCTTCGTTGCGGCGAATCCAGCCGTAGTGGTAGATGTGGGCATTGGCCAGCGCCGCCTGCGGATTGCGCGGTCGCTTGTGCTCGGTCGTCACCAGCCAGTACTGGCCGTCGGGCGCGTAGGAGCGGATGGTGTTCCTGATGAGCCGGCACTCGCGGCGGTACCAGCCGGGGCTGACCGAGACCCACTGCGCCGAGCCGTAAAAGTGGTGGTAGTCGAAGACCAGGGCTTCCACGGCCGGATTGTTGTGGTGCCGCTCAACACTGGCGCGGATGGCGGCCAGGTCCTCCTCGTGGACCACTTCGTCACCTTCGAGGTAGAAGGCCCAGTCGCCGGTGCAGGAGTACTGGGCAATCATCTTCTGCTGCGCGTAGACGAAGCCGCGGTCGGCCATGCGTTCGTTCCAGAGGGTTTCGATCACGCGGATTTTCGGGTCGCCAATGGCCAGTACGCGCGCCAGCGTGTCGTCGTTGCCCCGGCCCACCGCCACCACGAACTCGTCGACCAGCGGCAGCAGGGAGCGGATCGAGGCTTCAAACGGGAAGGCCAGCTCGACGCCGTTGCGGATGAAGGTGAAACCACTGATGGAAATTGTCATGAGAATTGAGGCACGGAAGGACTTTGCGATAGATCGGCGTCGTACAGCCCGAGCCTGTAGAGGCGGGAATAGGGGCCGTCGCGTTCGATGAGTTCGGCGTGCGAGCCGCTTTCGATGATGCGGCCGGCATCCATCACGACGATGCGGCTGGCGTGCTGAACCGTGGAAAGGCGGTGCGCAATGACCAGCGTCGTGCGGTTGCGCATCAGCCGCTGCAGCGCTTCCTGCACCGCCCGTTCGGATTCCGTGTCCAGCGCCGAGGTGGCTTCGTCCAGAATGAGTACCGGCGCATCCTTGTACAGGGCGCGGGCAATCGCCAGGCGCTGACGCTGGCCGCCCGACAGCTGCGTGGCGTTGTGACCCACCAGCGTGTCCATGCCTCGTGGCAGCTCGTCGACAAAACGTTCCAGGTTGGCAGCCTTGAGGCAGGCCAGCACCTTGTCCTTGTCCACCGCCATGCCCAGTGCCACGTTGGCGGCCACGGTGTCGTTGAGCATCACCACGTGCTGGCTGACCAGCGCGAACTGGCCACGAAGCGCGTCGATTTGCCATTCACGCAGTTCATGGCCGTCGAGCTCGATGCGTCCTGAAGTGGGCTCGACAAAACGCGGCAACAAATTGACCAGCGTGGTTTTGCCAGCCCCTGAAGCACCGACCAGGGCCACGGTTTCCCCGGGGCTGATGGTCAGGTTCAGCGCGTCCACCGCGGGCGCGCCGTCATCGCTGTAGGCCACACGCGCATTGATGAAACTGATTTTGCCTTCCGCCCTTGGTTTCGAAAAATCGCCGCCTGGTTCGTCGGGCGTTTTTTCCATCAGGTCCAGCCCGCGCTCCAGCGCCGCCAGGCCGCGTGTGATCGGGCTGGCGACTTCCGACAGGTGCTTGATCGGTGCCACCAGCATCAGCATGGCGGTCACAAAAGCCACGAACGAGCCGACGGAGGTGGTGTCGGTGGAGCTTTGCAGCAGGGCGACTGAAATGACAGCCGACAGCGCGGCCGCCGCCAGCATCTGCGTGGCCGGGGTCATGGCCGCCGAAGCCACCACGGATTTCATGGACAGGCGCCGCAAGGCCTCGCTGAGCTGCGCAAAACGCGTAGCCTGGCTCTCCTGCGCCGCATGCAGCCGGACATCGCGGTGGGCCAGCACGTTTTCCTCGACCACATAGGCCAGTGAGTCGGTGGCCGCCTGGCTCGCCTTGGTGAGCCGGTACAGGCGGCCGGAAAGCACGCGCATGACCCAGGCAATGGCGGGGATCAGCAGCGTGACAATCAGGGTCAGCCGCCAGTTCAGGTAAAGCAGGTAACTCGACAGCGCCAGCAGGGTCAGGGTGTCCCGGGTCAGGCCCATCACCGAGTTGACCAGCATGGATGAGCCGTTTTGCACCTCGTAAACCACAGTGTTGGCCAGGGTGCTGGCGGACTGGTTCGAAAAAAGGTCCAGGCGGGCGGTCATCAGCTTGCCGAACATGGCCTTGCGCAATTCCAGCAAGCCGATGTTGGTGACCTTGGCCAGCGCAATCTGCGCGAGAAAACCCGCGAAGCCGCGCACGCCGAACAGCAGCAGCAGCGACACGGGCACCATCCAGATATCGATACCTCCCTTGCGAAACCCCTTGTCGAGCAGGGGCTGCAACAGGGCGGGCACCAGCGGCTCGGTGGCGGAAGCCACCACCGTGGCACCCACCGCGACGGCCCATGCACTCGGAGACTGGCTGAAGTAAGGCCAGATGCGGCGCAGGCGCTGGCCGATGGGCGCCGGTGTCACCGCGCCCGTGGCGGCGGTTTGCCCGGGTCCGCTTGTCAAACCGGAACCTCACCGCCGGCCGTGGCCGGGGCAACCGCGGCCTGTCGCAAGCGACAACCAGTCACAGACACCCCGCCCGAAGCAGGAGACAGGTCAGCAGTGACCGCGCGGGAAAGGACTGCAATTTTTGGCATGGGCGCCGCATCAGGACCGTGAAGTGAGCAAGCCAGCATTATCGTGGAACAATTGGCGACCATTTCCTACAGACACCTCCGCTGGCAGCGCCCACAATCAACCCCTTGTTTGCGGAGCGTTAAAAGAGGGCGGCTGGCTTGCGAAATTCAACCAACACCCGAGCGCCCATGACCCTGTCCGTCATCATCATCACGAAAAACGAAGAGGCCAATTTGCAGGCATGTCTGGATTCCGTGCAGTTCGCCGACCAATGGGTCGTGGTTGACAGCGCCAGTACCGACAACACGCGCGCCATCGCCAAGGCCTTCGGGGCCGAAGTGACCGAAACCGCGACCTGGCCTGGCTTTGGCCCGCAAAAAAACCTTGCCCTGCGCCTGGCCAACCGGGATTGGGTGCTGTCCATCGACGCGGATGAACGTGTGACGCCCGAGCTGGCCGCCGAGATCCAGCAGGCGATCCTCCATCGCGGCGCTGACGCCTTTGAAATCCCGCGCCTCACCCAGTTTTGCGGCCAGTGGATTCATCACTGCGGATGGACGCCGGACCCGGTGCTGCGTCTTTTCCGGCGCGGACAGGGCCGCTTCAGCGACGATCTGGTGCATGAACGCGTGATCCTGAACTCCGGCGCTGTCTCACGGCTGAACAGCAAGCTGCTGCACTACAGTTACCCGACACCTGCGCATTACTGGCGCAAGCTGGAGCAATACAGCCTGGCCTGGGCCACACAGGCGCATGCGCGCGGGCGGTCCAGCTCCATGCCGAGGGCGGTAATATCGGGCGTGGCCGCTTTTGTCAAAAGCTATTTTTTTCGCCTCGGCATTCTCGACGGCAGCATGGGTTTCGCCGTGTGTGCCATGCAGGCTCAAGCCGCATTCGGCAAGTACTTCACCCTGTATTGTTTGAACCAGAAAAATGCAACCCCAAAAAACTGACCCTTCCCCAGTTCGAGGCCTGTCTGCAGGCCGTCGCAGCTTCATCGCCGGTCTCACCGGCAGCCTCGGCGTTCTGGCCATGCATCCGGCCTGGGCCCAGTTCCGGGTCGAGGTGTCCGGCGTTGGCCTGACCCAGTTGCCGATCGCCATTGCCAGCTTTCGCGGCGATGCGCAGTCACCGCAGAAAATCGCAGCCATCGTGCAGGCCGACCTGGAGCGAAGCGGCCAGTTTCGCGCGGTCGACACCGCCGGCCAGAACCTCGACGAAAGCTCCCGGCCCGACCTGTCCGTGTGGCGCCAGCGCGCCGCCGATTCCCTGCTGACCGGCAGCGTGACACGTCTGGCGGATGGCCGCTTCGACGTCCGCTGCCGCCTTTGGGACGTCGTTCGCGGGCAGGACCTCGGTGGGCAAAGCTACGTGATACCGCCGGGCGACCTGCGCCTGTCGGCCCACCGTATCGCCGATTTTGTCTATGAAAAACTGACCGGCGAGAAAGGTGTTTTCTCCACCCGCATCGCCTATGTGACCAAGGTCGGCCCGCGCTACAACCTGTGGGTGGCCGACTCCGACGGCGAAGGCGCACAGTCGGCGCTGACCAGCCCCGAGCCGATCATTTCCCCGGCATGGTCGCCCAATGGCGCACAGCTGGCTTATGTGTCGTTTGAATCGCGAAAACCGGTGATCTATGCCCACGATGTCGCTTCGGGCAAACGCCGCCTGCTGGCGAACTTCCGCGGCTCCAACAGCGCGCCGGCATGGGCTCCGGACGGCAACCAACTGGTCGCGACGCTGAGCCGCGATGGCGGCTCGCAGCTGTATGCCATTGCGGCAACAGGCGGCGAGGCACGCCGGCTCACGCAATCAGCCAGCATCGACACCGAGCCGGCGTTTTCGCCAGACGGAAAATACGTCTATTTCGTCAGCGACCGCGGCGGTTCGCCGCAGATCTATCGCATGGGCGCCAGCGGCGGCAATGTCGAACGTGTCACCTTTACCGGGAGTTACAACATATCGCCGGCCTTGAGCCCGGATGGCCGCTGGTTGGCCTATATTTCACGCATAGGTGGCGCCTTCAAGCTGCACCTGATGGACCTTGGCAAGGGAACCGCCATCTCGATCACCGACACCAGCGCCGACGAAAGCCCGAGTTTTGCGCCCAACAGCCGGCTGATCGTCTATGCCACCCAGCAACAGGGCAGGGAAGCCCTGTTGACCACCACCCTGGACGGCAAGATCAAAGCCCGCCTGACCGGCGCCGCCGGAGACATCCGTGAGCCGGACTGGGGTCCTTTCCAGAGGTAACCCGCCCGCCTTCTACCACTCCCTTTGTTTTTTACGGAAAGTACACACTCATGAAGCGCATCCTGATCTCACTGGCCTCCCTCATCACCCTGACCGCCGCACTGGTCGGCTGCAGCTCGGGCGTCAAACTCAATGAAGTGCCTGTCGAAAACCGGACCCCGGTCAGCACCGCACCGGCAACCGGCGACGCCGCCGGCGTGAGTGGCCGCGATGTGGCGCCTGTCCTGATCGGCGCCACCGACCCTTCGCTCGCGGGCCCGCCCGGCGCAGCGCGCGTGATCTATTTCGACTACGACAGCTTTGTCGTCAAGCCGGAATTTCAGGCGACGGTGGAAGCCCATGCGCGTTTCCTCAGCGCCAACAAGGCACGCAAGCTCGTGATTGAAGGCAGCACCGATGAACGCGGCGGCCGCGAGTACAACCTGGCCCTCGGCCAGAAGCGCGCCGAGGCCGTGCGCCGCGCGCTGGGCCTGCTGGGCGCCAGCGATGCGCAGATTGAAGCCGTGAGTTTCGGTGAGGAAAAACCTGCCGCGACAGGCTCGGACGAAGAGTCGTACGCCAAAAATCGCCGCGCTGAATTCAACTACCGTTAAGCGGGAGCCATGACCTTGAAGAACCTCCGGACGTCGCTGGGAGCCGTGGCTTGCGCACTGGCCTGTGTCATGACGTTCAGCGCCCACGCGGCGCTGTTCGAAGATGATGAAGCCCGCAAGGCGATTCTTGAATTGCGTCAGCGGCTCGATACAACAACGAGCGAGCTGCGCAAGTCTGGTGATGAAACCGCGCAGCTGCGTCGCAGCCTGCTCGAGTTGTCCACCCAGATCGACCAGTTGCGCAGCGAGCTGGCCCGCATGCGCGGGCAGGACGAACAGTTCACCCGCGAGCTTGCCGAGGTCCAGCGCATGCAAAAGGATTTGTCCCAGGGCGTGAATGACCGGCTCAGCCGGTTCGAACCGTCCAAGGTCAGCGTTGACGGCCGGGAGTTCGTGGCCGACCCTGCAGAAAAGCAGGAGTTCGATGCTGCGCTGGCGGTCCTGCGCAAGGGCGAGTTCGCACCGGCCCAGGCCGCCTTCACGAACTTCCTCAAGCGTTATCCCCAAAGCGGCTACAAGGCGCCAGCGCTGTTCTGGCTCGGCAACGCCCAGTACGCGCTGCGCAACTACCGCGATGCCCTGGTCAATTTCCGCGCCCTGGTTGCCGCCGACCCCGAGCATATGCGCGCGCCCGAAGCTGTGCTGGCCGTGGCCAACTGCCAGGTCGAGCTCAAGGACGTCAAGGCGGCGCGCAAGACGCTGGAAGACCTGCTCAAGGCCTACCCGCAGTCGGAAGCTGCTTCGGTCGCCAAGGAGCGCCTGGCCAGGCTCAAGTAGACCCCGCGCAGACGTCCAGTCAGCGCATTTCGTGACCAGCCCCTAAAATCAGGGGATGGATATCTCCCAGCTCAACTCACTCACCGCCCAGGTTCTCTGGGCGGCCTTCATTCTGGCAGCGCTGTTCGGCGCCGTTGTCCAGCGCACCCACTTCTGCACCATGGGCGCCGTCAGCGACATCGTCAACATGGGTGACTGGACACGCATGCGCATGTGGGCCATGGCCATCGGCGTGGCCATGATCGGCTTTTACGGCCTGGCCGCGGCCGGGCTGATTGACCCAGCCAAAGCCGTGTATGCCTCGAACCGTTTCGTCTGGCTTTCCGCCCTGGTCGGCGGATTGCTGTTCGGCTTTGGCATGGTGCTGGCTTCGGGCTGCGGCAGCAAGACGCTGGTGCGCATTGGCAGCGGCAACCTCAAATCACTGGTGGTGTTTGTGGTCATGGCGGTAGCCGCATTTGCCACACTCAAGGGCATTACGGCGGTGCTGCGCGTGGCCACGGTGGACCGTGTGGCCATCGATTTTTCCGGCAATGCCGCCTTGTCCAACTGGGCGGGCAGTTGGCTCGGCGTGTCTCCGGTACTGGCCGGACTGGTGCTGGCAGGCGTGCTGGGGGGAGGCCTGATCGTCTGGGCGCTGGCGGGCCCGGAGTTTCTCCGCTTTGACAACCTGCTCGCCGGGCTCGGCATTGGCCTGCTGATTGCCGCCATGTGGTGGCTCAGCGGTCACATGGCTTATGTCGCGGAACATCCGGAGACGCTGGCGGAGACGTTTCTGGCGACCAATTCCGGCCGCATGGAGGCCCTGAGTTTTGTGGCTCCGATGGCCTACACCATCGATTGGCTGATATTTTTCAGTGACAAGACCAAACTGCTGACGCTGGGCGTTGTGTCCGTTTTTGGTGTGGTGCTTGGTTCGGCGCTGTATTCCCTGTTGTCACGAAGCTTCCACTGGGAAGGCTTTCGCAATACCGAAGACACGGCCAACCACCTCGTCGGGGCCGTGCTGATGGGCGTGGGCGGGGTGACCGCCATGGGTTGCACCGTCGGGCAGGGCTTGTCCGGCATCTCCACGCTGAGCGCCACCAGTTTTGTCGCTGTCGCGGCCATCATCGCCGGCGCAGTGGCGGGCCTGAAATACCAGATCTGGCGGCTGGAGCACAGCGTCTAATGGCCGCCACGTTTGTCGCCGCGCGTGCTGCATGGCCCCCGAGGAGGCTGATTTCCCTTGGGGCGGCCCGGCAGGAAATGGCCAGTGACTGAAATTTCTTCTGATCTCCCGGCCGACCTGGAGCGGCGCTTCGGCGGACTGGCGCGTTTGTATGGTGTATCCGGCGCAAGAAAAATCCGTGCCGCGCATGTGGTGGTGGTGGGCCTCGGCGGCGTGGGCTCCTGGGCCGCAGAAGCGCTGGCGCGCAGCGGCGTGGCCAGGCTGACCCTGATTGACCTGGACCACATCGCCGAGTCCAACATCAACCGCCAGATCCACGCACTCGACACCACATTGGGGCAGGCCAAGGTCCAGGCGATGCGCGAACGCATTGCCCACATCCACCCCGGTTGTGTTGTGCACTGCATCGAGGAGTTCGTCGATGCCACTAACTGGCCGGCGATTGCGGGGCTGGAGACACACGGCGACAGCGGGTTGTCGGTCATCGATGCCTGCGACCAGGTACGGGCCAAAACTGCCATGGCCGCCTGGGCGATGCGCCACAAGGTCAACTTCATCAGCGTCGGTGCGGCCGGCGGCAAGCGCCACGCGCACAAGGTCGACATTGAAGACCTGTCGCTGGTCACCCACGACCCTCTGCTCGCGCAACTGCGTTACCGCCTGCGCAAGGAGCAGGGCGCAGCGCGCAAGGGAAAAATCGGTGTGGCCTGCGTGTTCAGCCGCGAGGCGGTGATGCAACCTGCGGCGCCGGCCAGCGGGCCTGATGCTGCGCCGGATGCCTGTGATATCGGGGCCGATGCATCTGGCGATGGCAGTCTCAATTGCCACGGGTATGGATCGGTGGTCAGCGTGACTTCCGCATTCGGTTTGTGCGCTGCAGGTTGGGTGCTCAACAAAATTGCTGAGTAGTTTTTTAAAGAGCCGAAAAATAACGCTATAATTTGAGGCTGTTCTGCATCACGTGCAGTACAGACCAGGGAGCAATCCTTGGGGCCTTAGCTCAGTTGGTAGAGCAGCGGACTTTTAATCCGTTTGTCGTGGGTTCGACCCCCGCAGGCCCCACCAGACACGCCTTCGTGGCACGGAAAGCCAGCTATCAAACTGATAGCTGGCTTTTTTGTTTCTGCTCGGTTGTTTATCACTGGAAGACGCCGGTGCGCAACTCAAGGCAGAATCAGGGCTGCCGAGGAAATATGGGTCTGCCAGTCGTCTCCAGCGATTTTTGACCTCCAACCTGAGTGATCCATGCTTAGACTGCTCTACATCAGCGACGCCACAGAAGGCCTCACCGATGATTCCATCGACGCCATTCTCAAGAGCGCTGCAAAAAACAATCCACCCCTGGGCATCACCGGCCTCCTTGTTTTCGGCGGAGGTTTGTTCACGCAAGTCCTGGAGGGTCCCGAGCAGAGCGTGCTCAAGAAATACGTGCAAGTCATGTCTGATCCCCGGCATCGCAATTGCCGGATTGTCTACATCACGCCCACCGAGGAACGCATCTTCAAAGACATCTCCATGGCGGCACTCGAAGCCCTTCCCTGGGAGCTTGAGCACATCGCGGAGCTGGATGCACATCGCAAGGAAACAACACCTGCAGATGCGTTCACCAAGCTCATGAATGTATTTTTCTCCCGGCTCAAGGCCGTGCCCTGACGGAGGGCAGAGGTTTGCATCGGGCGCGCACGCCTCATTCGTGCATTTTTACCAGCTCCGGCCGCCATGGCTGCGAATGCCTGCGCTGAAGAGCTTCGGATAAGGCGTCAGCCCGGCGCCGAGTAGCCCAGAAGGGGTACTTCCAGCTGCGCCTGCCGCGCCACACGAATGCAGTCCTTCATGTGTTCTTCGCCCAGATAACGGATCGCTGCATAACCGACGGTGGCGGCGACAATCTGGCCGGCGAAGGGCACGTACTTGGCGAGTTGTTTGGTGGTCAGCCGCATGCCGATTTTGGTAGCGGCCTTGAGGACCAGGTCCCGGCTGATGAACTTGCCGATCAGCACCGACCCGACCAGGGTGACCGCTTTCTGGACCTGGTCACGCTTGGTGGGATCGAGCTGATCGAGCTGCTGCGGCGTGAGGCCAAACTCCCGGTTGATCTCAGGAATCAGCTTCGACAGCATCGCGGCATCGACCGCCCAGTCGAGGCCAGGCACCGGCACGGCGCTGGCCGCTGCGGCGACCATGGCGCGTTTGTTGAGGAGCTTGCGGCTGCGCATCACCGCGGCCGCAAGGGCCGCGTCGTCGGAAACCATCTGGAGGGCGGTAGGCATGAATGCACTTTAGCGCGAAACGCCCGGCGGGGTTAGAGCCGCAAGCCCAACCCCGTCCGCATAACGCCGGATCAGTGCCCGATCAATGCCCGATCAGGCCAGCGAGGTTTCGATCTGCTCGGTGAGTTCCAGCCAGCGCTCTTCCAGCGTGCCCAATTCGGTGTCAATGACCTTCAGGCGCTTGCCCGATTGGGCCAGCTCAGCCGGCGCGGTCGTGGTCGCCAGCGAGGCTTGCAGGCTGTCGCGTTCCGCGCTCAGCGACTGCATGCGGGCGTCGATTTTTTCCAGTTCCTTGCGCATCGGTTTGGTCGTATCCGACTGCTGTTGCCGGCGCTGCGCATCATCCTTCTTGCTGCCCGGCTTTTTGGCATCAAAAGTGGCTGAAGCCGCCGGCAGCTGGGCGCCAGCAGCTACTGTTTTGGTAGCAGCGGCAGCCGGCGCAGCGGTGCTGGTGGACTTTTTGGCTTCTTCACGCTGGCGTTTGGCTTCGTCGAGCAGGTAACGCTGGTAGTCGTCGAGATCGCCGTCGAAAGGCGCGACGCCGCCGCGCGAGACCATCCAGAACTCGTCGCACACGGCGCGCAGGAGGGCCCGGTCGTGGCTGACCAGCATGACGGTGCCTTCAAACTCGTTGAGCGCCATGGACAGCGCCTCGCGCGTGGCCAGGTCCAGGTGATTGGTCGGCTCATCAAGCAGCAGCAGGTTGGGACGCTGCCAGACGATCATGCACAGCACCAGCCGGGCTTTTTCGCCGCCGCTCATGCTGCCGACGGCCTGCTTGACCATGTCGCCGCCGAAATTGAAGTTGCCCAGAAAGCTGCGCAGGTCCTGCTCTCGGGTTGGCTGGCTGCCCATCTTGCCGGCGGCGGTGACTTCCTTGACCAGCCGGATCATGTGTTCCAGCGGGTTGTCGGCGGGGCGCAGCACGTCCAGCTCCTGCTGCGCGAAGTAGCCGATGTTCAGGCCCTTGCCTTCGGTCATCTCGCCACTGATGGGCGCGAGTGCGCGCGCAATGGTCTTGACCACGGTGGACTTGCCCTGGCCGTTGGCACCCAGGATGCCAATGCGCTGGCCGGCCAGCACCGACTTGCTGACGTTCTGCACGATGACCGTGGGCGGCGTGCCTTCCGTCGCATCGGCCGGCGGCGGGTAGCCGAAGTCGACGTTTTGCATTGACAGCATCGGGTTGGGCAGGTTGGCCGGTTCCTTGAACTCGAAGGTGAAATCGGCTTCGGCCAGCAGCGGCGCGATTTTCTCCATGCGGTCCAGCGCCTTGACACGGCTTTGCGCCTGCTTGGCCTTGCTGGCCTTGGCCTTGAAGCGGGCAATGAATTTCTGCAGGTGGGCGATCTTGTCCTGCTGCTTGTTGAAGGCACCCTGCTGAAGCGCCATCTGCTCGGCGCGCAGGTCTTCAAACTTGCTGTAGTTGCCGCCGTAACGCGTGAGTTTGGCACTTTCGATGTGCACCGTGACCTCGGTCACGGCGTCCAGGAATTCGCGGTCATGGCTGATGACCAGCATGGTGCCCTGGTAACGCTTGAGCCACGCTTCCAGCCAGACCAGCGCGTCCAGGTCCAGGTGGTTGGTCGGTTCGTCGAGCAGCAGCAGGTCGGACGGGCACATCAACGCGCGCGCCAGTTGCAGGCGCATGCGCCAGCCACCGGAAAAACTGTTGACCGGGTTGTCGAGTTCGCTGAGCTTGAAACCCAGGCCGAGGATCAGCGCCTGCGCCCGGGCCGGCGCGTCGTGCGCGCCCGAGTCGTAGAGATCCATGTAGGCATGCGCCATCCGGTCGCCGTCACCACTGGCCTCGGCGGCCTCCACCTCGGCCTGTGCGGCCTGCAGCACCACGTCGCCTTCGATCACGTAGCTGGTGGCGCTTTGTTCGGTTTCGGGCATGTCCTGGGCGACCTGCGCCATGCGCCACTGGGCGGGGATGTAGAACTCACCGCCGTCCTCATGCAGCGTGCCGTTGAGCATGGCAAAAAGCGAGGACTTGCCCGCGCCATTGCGCCCCACCAGGCCGACTTTTTCGCCGGGGTTGAGGGTGACAGACGCGCTGTCAAGAATCACTTTGGCGCCGCGACGCAGCACCACATTTTTAAGGGTAATCATTTAAACCAAGCAGACACAAGAAAAATAGCCAGTCGGCGCGCCGCGCCTCCATGACGGCCCGAGACGCAAGTCTCAAGCCAGTTGTTGGCGCGTGAGGAGCAGAACCTGGTCGGGGCCGGCGCTGGTTTCAAACCAGAGCGGTTCCAGGTGCGGGAAGGCGCGTTCAAAATTCTCGCGCTCATTGCCGATTTCCAGCACCAGAACACCATTTTCGCTCATATGGCCGGCTGCGTTTAGAAAAAGGCTTCGAATGAAGTCCATGCCGTCCTCGCCACCGGCCAGCGCCAGCGCCGGTTCGGCCCGGAATTCGGCCGGCAGGGCGGCCATGGTGGCCGCGTTGACATAAGGCGGGTTGCACAGAATCAGGTCATACGGGCCGGGGCAGGCGGCCAGCCCGTCAGAGGCGATGAGGGTGATGCGCGCCTGCAACTCATGCACGTCCACATTGATGCGGGCGACGGCCAGCGCCTCGGTGCTGATGTCGGCGGCGTCCACAGCCACATCGGGCCAGGCCATGGCGGCGAGGATGGCCAGGCTGCCGTTGCCGGTGCAAAGGTCCAGCACGCGGCGGGTGGCTTCACTCAGCCAGGGGTCTATGCTTTCATCAACCAGCAGTTCGGCGATCAGGGAACGCGGAATGATCACGCGTTCATCGACATAAAAGGGCACGCCCTGCAGCCAGGCTTCGCGCGTCAGGTAGGCGGCGGGCTTTCGGGTGTTGATGCGTGCTTCCAGAAGAAGAGCAACCTTTTCAGCATCGGCGGGGGCTACCGGCGTATTTTCCTCTTCATCGAGCTCGTCCAGCGGCAGCCCGAGCGCCCACAGCACCAGCCAGGCGGCTTCGTCAAAGGCGGTGAGGGTGCCCTGGCCAAAACCGTCGGCCTGCGTCAGGCCGGCCGCTTCCAGCCGGTCGGCCCAGTGCTCCACCAGGGCGATGACGGTGGTCGCCTGCGCGGTGCTCACAGCGCGGCCAGGCGCTCCAGCACGCCCTTGTAGATGTTTTTCAGCGGGTCCAGCGTGCTGACCAGCACGTTTTCATCGATCTTGTGGATGGAGGCGTTGATCGGGCCGAACTCGATCAGTTGCGGGCAGATGGCGGCGATGAAGCGTCCGTCGCTGGTGCCGCCGGTGGTCGAGAGTTCGGTCTGTAGCCCGGTCTCGGCCTGGATGGACAGACTGACGGCCTGCACCAGTTCGCCCGGCGTCGTCAAAAAGGGCTGGCCGCCCAGCGTCCACTTCAGGCGGTAGTCCAGCTGATGTTTTTGCAGGATGGCTTCGAGACGGGCCTTCAGGCTGTCGGCGGTCGATTCGGTGGAAAAACGGAAATTGAAGTCCACCACCAGCTCGCCAGGGATGATGTTGGAGGCGCCGGTGCCGCCATGCACATTCGAGACCTGCCAGCTTGTCGCCGGGAAAAATGCGTTGCCCTTGTCCCACTCGGTCGCCACCAGCTCGGCCAGCGCCGGCGCAAAGCGGTGGACCGGGTTGTCGGCCAGATGCGGGTAGGCGATGTGGCCCTGCACCCCCTTGACGGTCAGCTTGCCGCTCAGGGTACCGCGCCGGCCGTTCTTGATCATGTCGCCGAGCCGGTCCACCGAGGTCGGCTCGCCGACGATGCAGTAGTCCAGCACTTCGCCGCGCGCCTTCAACTGCTGCACCACGACAGCCGTGCCGTCCACCGACGGGCCTTCCTCGTCGCTGGTGATCAGGAAGGCGATGGAGAGATTCGGTTGCGGGTTGGCAGCCAGAAATTCCTCGACAGCAACCACCATGGCGGCAATCGAGGTCTTCATGTCGGCCGCACCACGGCCGTACAACACGCCGTCGCGGTGGCTGGGGGTGAAGGGCGGGCTGGTCCACTGATCGAGCGGGCCGGTCGGCACCACATCGGTGTGGCCAGCAAAAACCAGGGTTTTGGTTGCTATCGAATTGGAAGCTGCCTGCGCCCGTCCCGCCTGGGCTAGAGGGCGAAAACCCTTGAACTTTGCCCACAGGTTGGTGACCCGGAAATGTTCCGGCCCGCTGACGATGGTTTCACACTCGAAACCCAGCGGCTGCAGGCGCGCGGCCAGGATGGCCTGGCAACCCGCGTCGTCGGGCGTGACGGACGGGCAGGTGATCAGTTGTTCGGCAAGGCGCAGGGTAGAGGACATGCAGGGATTCAGAACAATATTTACAGCGGGGTAAAGCCGGTGGTGCCGTATTTCGAGTTGGAACCCGAGTCCGGACGAACGTCGAGCGTGATCTCGGTGAAGGACGCCTGCTCGTCCTCTTCCTCGGGCTCTTCCGCTGCCTTGGTGGCCGTCGCAAAGTCGTTTTCCAGGCGCCACATCAGGTTGGTCGGCGAGTCGGCATGCAGCAGGCCCTCCTTGCGCGTGACGGTGCCGTTGACGATCAGCCTGGCGATGTCCTGCTCGAAGGTCTGCGAGCCTTCCGCCATGGACTTCTCCATCGCCTCCTTGACGCCGGAGAAGTCGCCTTTTTCGATCAGTTCGGAGATCAGCTTGGTGTTGAGCATGACCTCGACCGCCGGCGCCCGGCTGCCCGCCTGGGTGCGCAGCAGTCGCTGCGAGACGATGGCTTTCATGGCCGCCCCGAGGTCGCCGAGCATGGTGTTGCGCACCTCGACCGGGTAGAAACTCAGGATGCGGTTGAGCGCCTGGTAGCTGTTGTTGGCATGCATGGTGGCCAGGCACAGGTGGCCGGACTGCGCGTAGGCAATCGCGGCCGACATGGTTTCGCGGTCGCGGATCTCGCCAATCAGGATCACATCGGGCGCCTGGCGCAGCGCGTTTTTCAGTGCCACCTGCAGTGACTGCGTGTCGCTGCCGACCTCGCGCTGGTTGACCACCGACTTCTTGTTGGTGAACAGGAATTCGACCGGGTCCTCGATGGTCAGGATGTGGCCGGGCTGGGTCGCGTTGCGGTGGTCCATCATGGCCGCCAGGGTGGTGCTTTTGCCGGCGCCGGTGGATCCCACCATCAGCAGCAGCCCGCGTTTTTCCATGATCAGGTCGGCCAGGATGGGCGGCACGTTGAGGCTTTCGAGCGGCGGAATTTCACCGGGCACGTAACGGATCACGGCCGCATAGGTGCTGCGCTGCCTGAAAGCGCTGATGCGGAAGTTGCCGACGCCGGCCAGCGGAAAACCCATGTTGAGCTCGCCGAGTTCTTCCAGCTCCTCGATGCGTTCGGGCGGCAGCACCTCGGCCAGCAGGTTGCGCGGTGCTTCGGCCGGAAGAATCTGGCTGTTGATCGGAATCGCCTCGCCGTTGATCTTGATCAGGGCCGGTGAGTGCGCCGACAGATAAACGTCCGAGGCCTTTTTATCGGCCATCAAACGGAGAATTCGTTCCATCGTGCTCATGGTCTGCGCATTCATCGTCGGTTCCGATCAATCAGTCAGTCAGTCAGTCAGGGGGCGATCAGTCACGCAGCAGGTCATTGAGGCTGGTCGTGGCGCGGGTTTTGGCGTCCACCTTCTTGACGATCACGGCGCAATACAGCGAGTATTTTCCGCCGGCCTTGGGCAGATTGCCCGACACGACCACCGAACCGGCCGGAATGCGGCCATAGGTCACGGTGTCCGCCTCGCGGTCATAAATCGGTGTGCTCTGGCCGATGTAGACGCCCATCGAGATGACCGAGTTTTCCTCGACGATCACGCCTTCCACCACTTCAGAGCGTGCACCGATGAAGCAGTTGTCTTCAATGATGGTCGGGTTGGCCTGCAGCGGTTCGAGCACGCCGCCCAGACCGACGCCACCCGACAGGTGCACGTTTTTGCCGACCTGCGCGCAGCTGCCGACGGTGGCCCAGGCGTCCACCATGGTGCCTTCGTCCACATAGGCGCCGATGTTCACGTAGCTGGGCATCAGGATCGCGCCCTTGGCGATGAAACTGCCGCGGCGCGCCACAGCGGGCGGCACTACACGCACGCCGCTTTCCTTCATTTCCTGCTCGCTCAGGTGCGAGAACTTGGTCGGCACCTTGTCATAAAAGCCCAGGTCGCCGGCGCGCATCAGCACGTTGTCTTTCAGGCGAAAGCTCAGCAGCACGGCTTTCTTGATCCACTGGTGCGTGGTCCACTGGCCGACACCCTGGCGCGTGGCGACACGCAGGCGGCCCCCGTTGAGTTCGGAAATCGTGTGTTCCACCGCATCCTGGACTTCTTTCGAAGCGGCCTGCGGCGAGAGATTCGCGCGGTCTTCCCAGGCGGCGTTGATGATGCTTTCGAGTTGGTCTTGTTTCATGTTGGATGGGTTCTGGATTGGATGAAGGAAACGATTCTTTCAGCGGCTTCGACACACTCGGCGGTTTCAGCCACCAGGGCCATGCGGATTCTGCCGGCGCCCGGGTTCTGGCCGCGGGCTTCGCGGGCCAGGTAACTACCGGGCAACACCACGACATTGTAAAGAGCGAGCAGCTCGCGCGAAAAAGCCGCGTCGTCGCCGGCAAAACATGCCGGCACCTGGGCCCACAGGTAGAAGCCCGCGTCCGGTAGCGCCACATTCATCACTGCGGCCAGCAGCGGCGTGACCTTGGCAAATTTTTCCCGGTACATCGCGCGGTTCGCCACCACATGCGCCTCGTCGTCCCAGGCGGCGATGCTGGCCGCCTGCACGATGGGACTCATGGCACTGCCATGGTAGGTGCGGTAAAGCAGAAAAGGCTTGATCAGCGCGGCGTCACCGGCGACAAAGCCGCTGCGCAGGCCCGGCACGTTGCTGCGTTTGGACAGGCTGGTCAGCGCGATGATGTTCTTGAAATCGTGCCGGCCCAGCTGCGCCGCGGCCTGCAGGGAGCCCAGCGGCGGCTCCTCACGGAAATAGATCTCGCTGTAACACTCGTCCGAGGCAATCACAAAGCCGTAGCGGTCGCTCAGTTCAAACAGCAGCCGCCATTCGTCCAGACCCATCACCGCGCCGGTCGGATTGCCGGGCGAACAGACAAACAGCAGTTGCGTTTTTGCCCAGACCTCCTGCGGCACGGCGGCCCAGTCCACCGCAAAATTGCGCGCCGGGTCACTCGGTGCGAACCAGGTGTCGGCGCCGGCCAGCAGCGCCGCGCCCTCGTAGATTTGATAAAACGGGTTCGGGCTGACCACCGTCGCACCAGCTTGGGTCGGGTCGATGATCGTCTGCGCCAGCGCGAACAGCGCCTCGCGCGAGCCGTTGACCGGCAGGATCTGCGTCGCCGGGTCCAGCGCCAGGCCGTAACGGCGCTGCATCCAGCCCGCCATGGCCTGCCGCAGTTTCGGCTCGCCGGCGGTCGCCGGGTAGCTGGCCAGGCCGGCCAGGCTGGCGCTCAAGGCGGCCTTGATCAGCTCGGGCGTGGCATGTTTGGGCTCGCCAATGCCCAGGCTGATGGGGCGGTAGGCCGGGTTCGGCGTGACATCGGCGTGCAGCTGGCGCAGCCGCTCGAAAGGGTAGGGCTGCAGGCGTTTCAACAGTGGATTCATGGTCCGGATTATCCCGTGTGAACGCCACGCGCGCGCTGGATGCCCATCCTCTGCGCCCGTAGCGCTACTAAAAAGATAGCTGTCTGCGCAGGGCAGACAAGGGCCGGAGGCATTTTCGAGGCATGAATTCAGGGTAGAACCGGTGCGGCCGGCCCGTGCCGCCAGCGCCCCCGTGGCCCGCATGGCGCCGGTCACCATTTTTTACAGCGGCCGGCCGGTCCGCCTCGGGTAACATTGCAGGCTCTGCATTGCTGGAAGCAGGTTGGGCGCCTTCCAAAAGCGCTATAAAAATCAATAACTTAGCTTCAAAGCGCCAAGAAAAACAGGGTCCGCCGTGCGTCTCAATTCAATCAAGTTATCCGGCTTCAAATCGTTTGCGGAGCCGACCAATTTCGTGCTGCCCGGCCAGCTGATCGGTGTTGTTGGCCCCAACGGTTGCGGCAAGTCCAACATCATGGATGCGGTGCGCTGGGTGCTCGGCGAGAGCAAGGCCAGTGAACTGCGCGGCGAATCCATGCAGGACGTGATCTTCAACGGCACCAACTTGCGCAAGCCGGCCAGCCGCGCCAGCGTTGAGCTGGTGTTCGACAATGCCGACCACCGTGCCGGCGGCCAGTGGGGCCAGTTCGCCGAAATCGCCGTCAAGCGTGTGCTCACGCGGGACGGCACTTCCAGCTACTACCTGAACAACCAGCCGGTGCGCCGGCGCGACGTGCAGGACGTGTTCCTCGGCACCGGTCTGGGCCCGCGCGCCTACGCCATCATCGGCCAGGGCACGATCAGCCGCATCATCGAATCCAAGCCCGAAGAGCTGCGCCTGTTCCTCGAGGAAGCGGCCGGCGTCTCCAAGTACAAGGAGCGCCGGCGCGAAACCGCCAACCGCCTGAGCGACACCCGCGAGAATCTGACCCGCGTCGAGGACATCCTGCGCGAACTCAATGCCAACCTCGAAAAACTCGAGAAACAGGCCGAGGTCGCGCTGCGCTACAACACCCTGCACGCCGACGCCACGCTCAAGCAGCACCAGCTCTGGTTCCTCAAACGCGCCGAGAGCGAGGCCGACCAGGCCAAGGTCAAGGCCGACGCCGCCAAGTCGGTCAACGACCTGGAAAGCCGCATCGCCGACCTGCGCCACATCGAAGCCGACCTGGAAACCATCCGCCAGGCGCATTACGCGGCCGGTGACCAGGTCAACCAGGCCCAGGGCAAGCTGTACGAAGCCAGTGCCGAAGTCGGCCGTCTGGAGGCTGAAATCCGGTTTGTGGTCGAAGGCCGGCAACGTGTCGAGCAGCGCCTGGCGCAGCTCAAGGAACAAACCAGCCAGTGGGCCACGCGCAAGGAAGAAGCCGCGCTGGAAACCGAAACCCTGAGCGAGCGGGCGATTCAGGCCGAAGAGCAGGCCGAGCTGCTGGCCGCGCAGAGCGAAGACCAGGCCGGGCAATTGCCCGCGCTGGAAGAAGCACTGCGCGCCGCCCAGTCCAAAGCCAATGAGCAGCGCGCCAGCGTGGGCCAGGTGCAGCAGCAGATCCAGGTGCTGGCCGCCGACCAGCGCAACATCGAGGAGCAGTCCCGTACCCTGGGCCTGCGTCATGAGCGTTTGACGGCCGACAAAAACGCCCTCAACGCCCCCGACGAGGCGCGTCTCGTCAACCTGAACACCCAGTTCGCCGCGGCGAAAGAAGCGCAGGACGAAGCCGAGGCCCGTCTGCACGAGCTGACCGACAGCGTGCCGCAGTTCGACGAAGACCGGCGCAACAAGCAGCAGGCCGTCAACACCGAATCGGCCAAACAGGCCGAGCTGTCGGCGCGTATGGAAGCGCTCAAGGCGCTGCAGGAAAAAGTCAAGACCGACGGCAAACTCAAGCCCTGGCTGGCCAAACACGGGCTGGACGGCTTGCAGGGCCTGTGGAGCCGCATCCATATCGAGCAGGGCTGGGAAAACGCCCTGGAAGCCGCGCTGCGCGAGCGGCTCGGTGCGCTTGAAGTCTCGCGCCTGGACATGGTGCGTGGTTTTGCGGGCACGGACGGGCGCGACGCGCCGCCGGCCAAACTCTCGTTTTATTCGCCGCCAACGGCCGCGGCACCGGCCAGCGCTTCCGCCAGTGGCCTCAAACCCCTGGCCGATCTGCTGCGTCTGGGTGATGCCGGACAGACGGCGCTGCTGGGCGACTGGCTGCACGGCTGCCTGATCGCGGCCAGCCTCGATGAAGCCCTCGCGGCCCGCCAGCAGTTGCAGGCGGGTGAAGTCATTTACGTCAAAAGCGGCCACGCGGTCACGCTGCACAGCGTGAGTTTTTATGCCCAGGATTCCGAGCAGGCTGGCCTGCTGGCCCGTGCGCAGGAAATCGAAAACCTCGAAAAACAGCTGCGCGCGCAGGCCCTGATCAGCGACGAGGCGCGCAGCGCCCTGATTCGTGCCGAAGCGGCCTATGCGGATGCCGCGCAGCGCCTGGCGACGGCACGCCGCGAAACCGCCGAAGGCCAGAGCCGCACCCACGAGCTGCAGGTCGAGGTGCTGCGCCTGACGCAACTGGCCGAACAGACGCGCGCGCGCAGCGAGCAGATCGCCGGCGACCTGGCTGAAATCGACGCGCAGATGAACGAGCTGCAGGAGCGCAAGGTCACGGCCGAAGCGCGCTTTGAAGAGCTGGACATGCAGCTCGCCGACAGCCAGGAGCGCCATGCCCAGCTCGATGACCGCGTGATCGAGGCCGAGCGCAAACTGAACGAATCACGCGAGCAGCAGCGCGCGCTGGAACGACAGTCGCAGGAAGCGCAGTTTGCGCTGCGCAGCCTGGCCTCGCGCCGCGACGAACTGACCCGCTCCATGGACATTGCCGCGCAGCAGGCCGCCTCGATTGCCGGCGAGGAAGAACGCGCCAAAGAGGAGCTGTCCCGCCTGAGCGACGCCGCAGCCAAGGCCGGCCTGCAGGACGCCCTCAACCTCAAGCTCGAGCGCGAGGCCGACCTCGGCGCCAAGCGCAGCCAGTACGACGACCTGACCACCAAGCTGCGCGCCAGCGACGAACGCCGCCTGCAGCTCGAGCGCGAACTCGAGCCGCTGCGCCAGCGCATCACCGAGTTCCAGCTCAAGGAGCAGGCCGCACGCCTGGGTTTCGAGCAGTACGCGCAGTTGCTCGAGGACGCCCAGGCCGACATCGGCGCCGTCGAGTTGTCGATCGAGACCGGCCATGTGCGCCTCTCGGGCCTGCAGGGCGAGATTGACCGCATCAACCGCGAAATCCAGTCGCTGGGCGCGGTCAACCTGGCCGCGCTGGACGAACTCAGCAGCGCGCGCGAACGCAAGCAGTTCCTCGATGCCCAGTCGGCCGACCTGAACGAAGCCATGACGACGCTGGAAGATGCGATCAAGAAAATCGACGCCGAAACGCGTGATTTGCTGTCGACCACGTTTGAGACGGTGAACCGGCATTTCGGCGAGATGTTCCCGCGCCTGTTCGGTGGCGGAAACGCCAAACTGATGATGACCGGAGAGGAAATCCTCGATGCCGGCGTGCAGGTGCTGGCCCAGCCGCCAGGCAAGAAAAACCAGACCATCCACCTGCTGTCGGGCGGCGAAAAGGCCCTGACCGCGATTGCGCTGGTGTTTGCGATTTTCCAGTTGAACCCTGCACCGTTCTGCCTGCTCGACGAGGTGGATGCGCCGCTGGACGACGCCAACACCGAGCGGTATGCCAAGCTGGTGGGCAGCATGAGCAAGGAAACGCAGTTCCTGTTCATCAGCCACAACAAGATCGCCATGGAAATGGCCGAACAGCTGATCGGGGTGACCATGCAGGAGCAGGGCGTCTCGCGCATCGTCGCCGTGGACATGGAAGCGGCCCTCGGTTTTGCGGAGGCCGCATGACGAATCCTCCTGGAGCCGCCATCCTGCGGGTGTTCAAGTCGGGAAGAAAGCACTGCGCCAGGCAAGCGAACGTGGGGGCCCTGTCTTGAGCACACTTCAAATCAGCCTGGCGATCATCGGCGGCTTGCTGCTGGCCGTCGTGGTGGCCCACAGCGCATGGTCGACCCGCAAAAACCTGCCCATGCAGCCCACACCCGACCCGGTGGCCCCCGGCATTGAGCCGACCGGCGGCGAGATCCCGCCCGGTGGCCAGGACACCCCGCCCGAACGCCTGGAACCGGGCTTCGATGGGGACTCGAGTCTGGATGCCCTGACCGCGCTGACCGTGCCCGAGAAAAAACCGGGCCTGGACGCGCTGATCGACGTGATCGCGCCCATCATCATTGATTCCGTGGTTTCGGGTGAAGCCGCGCTCGCCGCCATGCCGGGCTCCCGCCGCGCCGGCAGCAAACCGTTTGCGATCGAGGGCCTGAGCCTGGCCACAGGCGCCTGGGAAACCCCGGCCGCCGGCCAGCGTTACAGCGCCTTCCAGGCCGGTGTGCAGCTGGCCAACCGCACCGGCGCGCTGAACCAGATCGAGTTCTCTGAATTTGTCATGAAGGCACAGGCCTTTGCCGACGCGATTGACGGCCAGCCCGAGTTCCCGGACATGATGGACGAGGTGGCGCGCGCGCGCGAGCTCGACAGCTTTGCCAGTGCCCACGATGCCCAGCTGGGTTTCACCCTGCGCGCCAGGCATACGGCGTGGAGCCCCGGTTATGTGCACCAGAGCGCCGCGAAGCTCGGTTTTGTTGCCGGTTCCATCCCGGGTCGCATGGTGCTGCCGGCCAGCCAGTCCGGACCGCACGCGCCCCCGGTGCTGGGCCTGTCGTTCGACACCCAGGCGGCCATGGCAGAAGAGCCGGAACAGACCGCGCTGCGCGAGTTGACCTTGTCGCTGGACGTGCCGCAGGTGCTGCGCGCCGAGCAAGCGTTTGTGCGCCTGTGCGAGGCGGCGATTGCGCTGGCCTCGAGCATGGAAGGCGTGATCATCGACGACCAGGGCCAGCCGATACGCCCGGAAGCCATGGAGGCCATCCACGCCGATCTGGAGCAGCTCTACAACACGCTGGAAGAGCGCGACATACCGGCCGGTTCGGCGCTGGGCAGGCGCCTGTTTTCCTGAAATATGGCTCCCCCCCGTAGTGACCTGCGGCCGCTTCCCCCCTGCAGGGGGCGCCGCCTGCGGCCCGGCGAAGCCGGTTCCGCGGCGACCTGGTTAAAAAACCCTTCCTGGAATTGCCGAGATGGCCACCCCTGACCTGTTTGCGTCCCCCGGGCCGTCGCCTGCCGAGCGTATGGCCCAGTTGCGCACCCAGTTGCACCGGCACGCCCACCTTTATTACGTGCTGGACGAACCCAGCATTCCCGATGCGGAGTACGACCGCCTGTTCCAGGAGCTGCAGGCGCTGGAAGCTGCGCACCCGGAACTGGCCAGCCCGGATTCACCCACCGCACGCGTGGGCGGCAAGGCGCTGGACCAGTTCGCCAGCGTGCGCCATGCGGTGCCCATGCTCAGCATACGCACGGAGACCGACACCGAGGCGAGCGGCGCGCAGAACTTCGACACCCGCGTGCGCAAGGAACTTGGCCTGGGGGAGGGCGATCCGCCGGTGGAATACGTGGCCGAACTCAAGTTCGACGGGCTGGCGCTCAACCTGCGTTACGAGCAGGGCGTGCTGGTGCAGGCGGCCACCCGCGGCGACGGCGAAACCGGCGAGGACGTGACGCAGAACATCCGCACCATCCGGCAGATCCCGTTGCGGCTTCCTGAAGACGCGCCCAGGGTGCTGGAAGTGCGCGGCGAGGTCTACATGCGTCGCGACGATTTCGAGTCGCTCAACGAGCGGCAGCGCGAAAAAATTGCCAGAGGTGTCAAGGGCGAAAAAACCTTTGTGAACCCGCGCAATGCGGCGGCCGGTGCGGTGCGCCAGCTGGACCCGGCGATTGCCGCGCAGCGCCCGCTGAGCTTTTTTGCCTACGGCGTCGGCGAAGTCACGCCAGCGGAAGCAGGCGGGCCCGATTTCGACACCCACTTCCAGTTGCTGCTGACCCTGAAATCATGGGGTTTTCCGGTCGCAGCCCAGACGCAGACTGCGCAAGGCGCTTCTGAATTGATAGCATTTCACGAGCAGATGGGGCGCGGGCGCGACCAGCTGCCCTACGACATCGACGGCGTGGTTTACAAGGTCAACAGCCTGGCCTTGCAGAAAAAGCTCGGTTTTGTGACACGCGAGCCGCGCTGGGCGGTGGCGCACAAATACCCTGCCCAGGAGCAGATGACCACGGTGCAGGCGATTGACGTGCAGGTGGGGCGCACCGGCAAACTCACGCCGGTGGCCAAGCTGGCGCCGGTGTTTGTCGGCGGCGTGACGGTGACCAACGCCACGCTGCACAACGAGGACGAAGCCAGGCGCAAGGACGTGCGCATCGGCGATACGGTGATCGTGCGCCGCGCCGGCGACGTGATTCCCGAGGTGGTCAGCGTGCTGCTGGACAAGCGCACGCAGGACGCGCCGCAGTTCACCATGCCGCGCACCTGCCCGGTCTGCGGCTCGGCCGCTGTACGGGAGGAGGGCGAGGCCGACTACCGATGCACTGGCGGCCTGTTCTGCGGCGCGCAGCGCAAGGAGGCCATCCTGCATTTCGCGCACCGCCGCGCGGTCGAAGTCGAGGGACTGGGTGACAAACTCGTCGAGCAGCTGGTGGATGCCGGCGTAGTCCGCACCCTGCCGGACCTCTACAAGCTGGGTCTGACGGCGCTGGCCGGCCTGGAGCGCATGGCCGACAAATCCGCGCAAAACCTGCTTCAGGCGCTCGAAAAATCCAAGTCAACAACCCTGCCGCGTTTCCTGTTCGGCCTGGGCATCCGCCATGTCGGCGAAGCCACGGCCAAGGAGCTGGCGCGCCATTTCGGCAAGCTCGACGCGGTCATGGACGCGAGCGAAGCGCAGCTGCTCGAAGTCAGCGACGTCGGCCCCATCGTCGCGCAAAGCATTCGCACCTTCTTCGACCAGCCGCACAACCGCGAGGTGGTCGAGCAACTGCGCGCCTGCGGCGTCAACTGGCCGGAGGGCGAGCCGGCGGCGCGTGCGCCGCAACCGCTGTCGGGCAAGACCTTTGTCATCACCGGCACGCTGCCGACCTTGAGCCGCGACGAGGCCAAAGACCGGGTGGAAGCCGCTGGCGGCAAGGTCGCGGGCTCGGTCAGCAAAAAAACCGATTACGTGGTGGCCGGCACGGAGGCGGGCAGGAAGCTGACCAGGGCGCAGGAACTGGGCGTGGCCGTCATCGACGAGGCGGCCCTGCTGGCCATGCTGACCGCTCCCGCGGCTTGACAACTTCAAGTCTCTGGTGGCGAAGCGTCTTCGTTGAGGTGTTCGGGCCGGCGCCAGAGCCAGGCCAGCACACCCGCCATGCAGCCGATGGCCAGCAGGGCCACCCAGCGGTTCGGTACCACCACCAGCATGAAGGCGGCACTCGCGCTCATGAGCACCGTGGCCGTCCATTTGGCGCGCCGGCGCACCACGCCTCCGCGGCGCCACTCGACCAGCATGGGCCCGAACGAGGCGTGGCTTTCCAGCCAGGCCAGCAGGCGCGGCGAGCTGCGCGCAGCGGCCCAGGCCGACAGCAGGACAAAGGGCACCGTCGGCAACACCGGCACAAAGATGCCGATCACACCCAGGGCCAGGCTCAGCAACGCCAGCACCAGCAGCGCCCAGCGCGTCACCAGGGGAAGGGGGGTGGCGGGTTCAGCGGGAAGGTCGGGTTGGCGGCTGGAGGGTTCGGGCATGTCCCATTTTGCCGTGCCGGAAGCCACCGGAGGCTGGAACGTCTCGCCTTCGTTCGTGGTTTCTGTATGCTTGCTGTTTCGACGACAGAGCACACAGGATTTTCATGACCGTACGCGACATTCTCAAGATGGGTGACCCGCGCTTGTTGCGGGTGGCCCCACCCGTGACCGGCTTCGACACCGACGAGCTGCACCTGCTGGTAGCCGACATGTTCGAGACCATGCGCGCCGTCAATGGTGCCGGCCTGGCCGCACCCCAGATCGGCGTGGACCTGCAACTGGTGATTTTCGGCACCGATGCCGTCAACCCGCGCTACCCCGATGCGCCGCTGGTGCCGCGCACGGTGCTGCTGAACCCGGTCATCACGCCCCTGTCGGACGAGGAAGAAAACGGCTGGGAGGGTTGCCTGTCAGTGCCGGGCCTGCGCGGCTTGGTGCCGCGCTTCTCACGCATCCGCTACACCGGTTTTGACCCCTATGGCGACCCGATCGACCGGACGGTCGATGGTTTTCACGCCCGTGTGGTGCAGCATGAATGTGACCACCTGATGGGTGTGCTGTACCCGATGCGCATCCGCGACTTCACGCAATTCGGTTTCACCGAGGTGCTGTTTCCGGGACTCGATGCGTCTGAAGACGATTGAGTTTGCCCTTGTCGCGTATCAGCCGGCTTGCGCCGCCGGGCGGTCGGCCGGCAGGCGTGCCTTGCCGCCGGAACCGAACACCGAGTGCCACCAGGCGGCCGAACCGTCGGGCGGCACCGGCGGCGTGCTCGCCATCCGGGTGTCCAGGTAGTCCAGCGTGACGCGACGGCGGTACTGCGCGACCTCCTCACCGGCCAGCTCGATCAGGGGCCGCGCAGCGCCCCGGCTCTGGATCAGCACCTGCTTGCGTCCGGCGCCGGCCTTGATTAGTGCCGAGCGCACCGCCATGGCGCGGCGGTCGCCCATCAACCAGAAAAAGCGGTGGCTGCCGGTGCCGCAGCTGTGGCCGGAGACCAGCACCCGCTGCTCGGGCCGCTCGGCCAGCCAGGCCGCGTGGGCAGCCAGCAGGTCGCCATAACTCTCGGGCACCAGCCAGTTGTCGGGTTCAAAAAAGACCTGGCGGGCCAGCGGCCGGCCCTCGTTGTCGCACTCGCCCGAGGCGAGCAACTGCTGCTCACGGGTCAACAGGGTGTGGGTCTGGGCATGCATGGCAAGCTCCTTGGAGTGAAATGTCCGGGTGCCGGAGCGGCAGCTTTGGCTTGCTGCTTGCCGATCCGCAGTGCGTTCATTGTCTGCTTCTGAGAGCCCACCACAAGGCTTCAATGGTGATCATGTGTAACATGAAAAACACCGTTCAACCTATTGATTTAAATACAAATTTTTAGAGAACTTCAAGACCGAAATCCGGCAGTTCCCGCCCAGACGCTCAGGCGGCCAGGGCTTCGAGCAGTTCGGTCTCGATGGCGATCTGCGCCTTGTTGTGCTGCAGTTCCGGCCCGTCGATCAGGAAGGTGTCTTCCACCCGTTCGCCCAGGGTGGTGACCTTGGCCAGTTGCAGGTTGATGCGGTGGCGGGCCAGTACGCGCGCGATGGAATACAGCAGGCCGACCCGGTCGCTGGCCGACACGCTGAGCAGCCAGCGCTGGGCTTTTTCGTCGGGCCGCAGGTCCACGCGCGGTGTGACCGGAAAACTCTTGACGCGGCGCGACACCCGGCCTTTGCCCGGCGGCGGCAGCGGGCCGTTTTCTTCAATGGCGCGGTCCAGGTCGGCTTCGACCATGGCCACCAGTTCGCGGTAGTGGTCGGCCAGGGTCGGGCTGACGACCTGGAAGGTATCGAGGGCGTAGCCGGTGGATCCTTTGGTCGGCTTGGCGGTGTGAATTTTCGCGTCGAGAATGCTGAAACCGGCTTCCTCGAAATAACCGCAGATGCGGGCAAACAGGTCGGGCGCGTCAGGCGTGTACACCAGCACCTGCAGGCCTTCGCCGGCGGCCGAGCGGCGTGCCCGCACGATGCATTTGGCCGTGCCCACGTGGCGCGACAAGTGGCGCGCATGCCAGGCAATGTCGCCGGCCTCATGGCGCATGAAGTAGCTGACGTCCAGCGAGTCCCACAGGGCCTTGTGCGCCTCGAAAGGCTCGGCGTGCAGGGCCAGGATGGTCAGGGCCTCGCGTTTGCGCGCCTCGACCTCGGCGTCCGCATCGGGCGCCCGACCGCCCAGCACGCGCAGCGTGTAGCGGTACAGGTCTTCGAGCAGCTTGCCTTTCCAGGCATTCCACACCTTGGGGCTGGTGCCGCGGATGTCGGCCACCGTGAGCAGGTAAAGCGCGGTCAGGTAACGTTCGTTGCCGACGCGTTGGGCAAAACCGGCAATGACCTGCGGATCGCTCAAATCTTCCTTCTGGGCGATGCGGCTCATGGTCAGGTGTTCGCCGACCAGGAACTCGATCAGTTTCGCGTCTTCGGCGGCGATGCCGTGCTGGCGGCAGAACACCCGCACGTCCTTGCAGCCGAGTTCGGAGTGGTCGCCGCCGCGGCCCTTGGCGATGTCGTGGAAGAGGGCGGCAACGTACAGTATCCAAGGCTTGTCCCAGCCGGCGGCCAGCTGTGAACAGGCTGGGTATTCATGCGCGTGTTCGGCCATGAAAAAGCGCCGCACATTGCGCAGCACCATCAGGATGTGCTGGTCCACCGTGTAGACGTGGAACAGGTCGTGCTGCATCTGCCCGACGATCTGGCGGAACACCCACAGGTAGCGGCCCAGCACCGAGGTCTGGTTCATCAGCCGCATGGCATGGGTGATGCCGGTGGGCTGCTGCATGATCTGGCGGAAAGTGTTGCGGTTGACCGGGTCGCGCCTGAAGCGCGCGTCCATCACGCCGCGGGCGTTGTACAGCGCGCGCAGGGTGCGGGCCGACAGGCCCTTGACGCCCACCGTGGTCTGGTAGACCAGAAAGGTCTCGAGGATGGCGTGCGGGTGGGTCAGGTACAGGTCGTCGCTGGCCACCTCGATCATGCCGGCCTTGTTCAGGAAACGCTCGTTGATCGGCTGCGGCGCCTGCCCGCTGGGGTGCAGCCGCTCCTCGATGTTGAGCAGCAGGATCTGGTTGAGCTGGGTCACCGCCTTGGCGGCCCAGTAAAAGCGCTTCATCAGCGCCTCGCTGGCGCGCGAAACCACCCGTCCGCTGTCGCTGTCGGTCACCGTCGCATAACCGAAGGACTCGGCCACGACGGTCTGCAGGTCGAACACCAGGCGGTCCTCGCGCCGGCCGGCCAGCAGGTGCAGGCGGGCGCGTATCAGGCTCAGCAGGGCTTCATTGGCCTTGATCTGGCGAACCTCGAAGGCCGTGGCCAGACCGTTGCGCTCCAGGTCGTCCCAGGACTTGCCCAGCCCGGCCGCGCGCGCCACCCAGAGGATGACCTGCAGGTCGCGCAGACCGCCGGGGGACTCCTTGCAGTTGGGCTCCAGGGAGTAGGGCGTGTCTTCAAACTTGTTGTGGCGCTGGCGCTGCTCCAGGGTCTTGGCCACAAAAAACGCCTGCGGGTCCATCACCCGGCCGAGTTCGGTGACCAGCGCGGCAAAAATCTTGGTGGAGCCGGCCACCAGGCGCGCTTCCAGCAGCGAGGTCTGCACCGTCACGTCTTTGGCCGCTTCCTCGGCGCAATCCCTGACGGTGCGCACGCTCGAGCCGATCTCCAGCCCGCTGTCCCAGCAGGCGCCTATGAAATTTTCAATCCTGCTTTTCAGCGCCGGGTTGCCCTCCACCTGGGAGTCATCGCGCAGCAGCAGCAGCACATCGACGTCCGAGTGCGGAAACAGCTCGCCACGGCCAAAACCGCCGACGGCCACCAGCGCGCAGCCGACCGGAAAATCCGAACGCTGCCAGAGCTGTCGCAAGGTGGCGTCGGTGTGACGGGCCAGCCTTCGCAACAGGCCGTGGATGCCGCGTGTGGCAGCACCACTGGCGGCGAGCGAGGCCAGCAGCGCATGTTTGCCGCCGCGGTACTGCTCGCGCAGCTGGGCCGCTCCGGTGGCGGCGGGCAGGGCGGGCGACAGCGCGGAAGGCATGGGCAACAGGCGCGGGGGGCGCGGGAGAGCGCGGACGCCGCCGGCTCAGGCGGCCGACTCGGCGGTCGAGCGGGCTTCGGCAGCCTTCACCGGCGCCGCCTGCGGCACAAAGTCCGGGATGGCCGGGCTGCCGGCCGACAGGGTCAGCACTTCATAACCGGTTTCGGTCACCAGGATCGTGTGCTCCCACTGCGCCGACAGCGAGTGGTCGCGCGTCACGATGGTCCAGCCGTCTTTTTCGGGGCCGTCCTTGATGTCGCGCTTGCCGGCGTTGATCATGGGCTCGATCGTGAAGGTCATGCCGGGCTTGAGCTCTTCGAGCGTGCCGGGCCGGCCGTAGTGCAGCACCTGCGGCTCTTCGTGGAAGCGCTTGCCGATGCCGTGGCCGCAGAACTCGCGCACGATGGTGAAGCCCTGCTTTTCCGCAAAGGTCTGGATCGCATGCCCGATGTCACCCAGCCGGGCGCCGGGCTTGACGCGCATGATGCCGTGCCACATGGCTTCATAGGTGACGTGGCACAGGCGCCGGGCCGCAATCGAGACGTCGCCGATCATGTACATGCGGCTGTTGTCGCCGTACCAGCCGTCTTTCGTGATCACGGTGACATCGATGTTCATGATGTCGCCCTTTTTCAGCGGCTTGTCGTTGGGAATGCCGTGGCAGACCACGTGGTTCAGCGAGGTGCACAGCGAAGCCGGGTAGGGCGGGTAACCGGGCGGCTGGTAGCCGAGCGTGGCCGAGACCGTGCCCTGCACATTGACCATGTAGTCGTTGGCCAGCTTGTCGATCTCGCGCGTGGTGACGCCGGCCTTCACGAAGGGCGTCAGGTAGTCCAGCACCTCGGAAGCCAGTTTGCAGGCCACCCGCATGCCCTCGATACCTGCGGCGTCTTTGTACGTAATACTCATGCCGCGATTATCCCACTTGGGCTCCAGGAGGGCAGGCGCGGCGGCCATCGCTGATAAAATTCAGGGTTAACCAGCACCCCGGCAGGCCTGCAGCGCTGCCAAACCCCTGGCAGGACCGCGTTCTGCCGACAACCACAAGGCCACCGCCACCGTGACCCTGCACCTGACGACTTTCGAGGGCGACGCCCACGGGATCAGCGCCCTCAGCGAGTTCCGCGTCCAGCAACTGCTTCCCCGCCTGCAGGCCATGGCGCCCGCCATCAGCGGCCTCAGCGCGCGATTTGTACACATGGTGGCCACCGACAGCCCGCCAGACGATGCGCTCAAGGCCCGCCTGGCCGCGCTGCTCAGTTATGGCGAGCCGGCAGCGCCGGCCGATGCCGACAGCCTTCTGTTCATTGTCTCGCCGCGTTTCGGCACGGTGTCGCCCTGGGCCTCCAAGGCCACCGACATCGCCCACAACTGCGGGCTGGCCATCAAGCGCATCGAACGCATCACCGAATACCGCGTCAGCCTGAAAGCCGGCTTTTTTGCCAAAGGTGCGCTCAGCGATGCCCAGCGTGCGGAGGTCGCGGCGCTGCTGCACGACCGCATGACCGAAAGCGTGATGACCGACCGGACGCAGGCCGCCGGCCTGTTCACCGAGCTGCAGGGCGCGCCGCTGCAAACCATCAACGTGCTGGCCGGCGGCAAGGCCGCGCTGGAAGCGGCCAACCGCGAGTTCGGCCTGGCACTGGCGGCTGATGAAATCGACTACCTGGTGAATGCCTTCACCGGCTTGCAGCGCAACCCGACCGACGTCGAACTCATGATGTTCGCCCAGGCCAACAGCGAACACTGCCGCCACAAGATCTTCAACGCCGACTTCACGATTGACGGTGTGGCGCAGGGCATCAGCCTGTTCGGCATGATCCGCAACACCGAAAAGCTCAACCCGCAACACACCGTGGTGGCCTACTCGGACAACGCCTCGGTCATGGAAGGCCTGCCGGTCCAGCGCTTTTATGCCAAATCGGCCTCCAGCCCAGCAGGGGCGGGCGCAACCAGCTACCAAAGTTATAGCGCCACGAACGACGTCCTGACCCATGTGCTGATGAAGGTGGAGACCCACAACCACCCGACGGCGATCTCGCCCTTCCCCGGCGCCTCGACCGGCGCGGGCGGCGAGATCCGCGACGAAGGCGCCACCGGCCGCGGCTCGCGGCCCAAGGCGGGCCTGACCGGCTTTACCGTGTCGCGCCTGTTTGATGGTGATTTCGGCAAACCCGAACACATCGCCAGCCCGCTGCAGATCATGACCGAGGGTCCGCTGGGCGGCGCCGCCTTCAACAACGAGTTCGGCCGGCCGAATCTGGCCGGCTACTTCCGCGAGTACGAGCAGACCGTGGGCGGCCAGCGCTGGGGTTACCACAAACCCATCATGATCGCCGGCGGCGTCGGCACGATTGACGCCGGCCTCACGAAGAAAATCCTGTTCCCGGCCGGCACGCTGCTGATCCAGCTCGGTGGCCCCGGCATGCGCATCGGCATGGGCGGCAGCGCGGCCAGTTCCATGGCCTCGGGCGCCAATGCGGCGCAACTCGACTTCGACTCGGTGCAGCGCGGCAACCCGGAGATCGAGCGGCGTGCCCAGGAAGTCATCAACCAGTGTGCCCAGCTCGGCAGCGCCAACCCGATCCTGGCGATCCACGACGTGGGCGCCGGCGGGCTGTCCAACGCCTTCCCCGAACTCGTCAACGACGCCGGGCGCGGCGCACGTTTTGATCTGCGTGCCGTGCCGCTGGAAGAAAGCGGCCTGTCGCCCAAGGAAATCTGGAGCAACGAAAGCCAGGAACGCTACGTGATGGCGATTGCGCCGGCGTCGCTGCCGCAGTTCCAGGCCTTTTGCGAGCGCGAGCGTTGCCCGTTTGCGGTGATTGGGGTCGCTACTGAAGAAAAGCAGCTGGTGCTGTCGGACGCCGATCAGGCGGCACCGGTCGATATGCCGATGAATGTACTGCTTGGCAAGCCGCCCAAGATGCAGCGCGACGTGACGTCCGTCCACCATGAGATCAAGCCGATAACCCTCACCGGCGTCGACCTGCAGAAAAGCGTGATCGACGTCCTGAGCCACCCGACCGTGGCCTCCAAACGTTTCCTGATCACCATCGGCGACCGCAGCGTGGGCGGCCTGACGCACCGCGACCAGATGGTCGGGCCCTGGCAGGTGCCGGTGGCCGACTGTGCGGTGACGCTGGCCGACTACGCCGGTTTTGCCGGCGAAGCCATGAGCATGGGCGAACGCACGCCGCTGGCCGTCGTCAATGCCGCTGCTTCGGGCCGCATGGCGGTGGCCGAGGCCATCACCAACCTGCTGGCTGCGCCGATAGCACTGCCGCGTGTCAAGCTCTCGGCCAACTGGATGGCGGCCTGCGGTGAGCCCGGCCAGGACGCGGCACTGTATGAAACCGTCAAGGCGGTCGGCATGGCGCTGTGCCCGGCGCTGGGCGTGTCGATTCCGGTCGGCAAGGATTCGCTGTCCATGCGCACGGTCTGGACCGACGACGGCACCAGCAGGAAGGTCACCTCGCCGGTGTCGCTGATCGTGAGCGCGTTTGCGACGCTGGCCGATGTGCGCGGCACGCTGACACCGCAACTCGACGCGAAGGAAGCGGATACCACGCTGATCCTGATCGACCTGGGCCGCGGCCAGAACCGCATGGGCGGCTCCATCCTGGCGCAGACGCTGGAACTCGAAGACGGCGCGGTGCCGGATCTCGACGAACCACAAGACCTGGTGAACCTGGTCCACGCCATCAATACCCTTCGCGCCCAGGGCCAGCTGCTGGCCTACCACGACCGCAGCGACGGCGGCCTGCTGGCCACGGTCTGCGAAATGGCTTTTGCCGGCCATGTGGGTGTTTCGCTCAACATCGACATGCTGCTGCTCGAAGGCGACGGCATCTCCGACAGCCGCATGGACACCGGCGACAGCAAGAACTGGGCGTCGCAGGTCGGCGCGCGTCGCGAAGAGCTCACGCTCAAGGCGTTGTTCAACGAAGAACTGGGCGCCGTGATCCAGGTGCGGACCGAGACCCGCAACGCCGTGATGCAGACCCTGCGCGAGCATGGCC
Organism: Polaromonas sp.; assembly: GCF_029945685.1. Lineage (GTDB taxonomy): Bacteria > Pseudomonadota > Gammaproteobacteria > Burkholderiales > Burkholderiaceae_C > Polaromonas. Next base: position 468,382 of record NZ_JAQSDA010000025.1, read on the forward strand.
TCTCGAAGTTCAGCCACTTCATCGGCAAGACCCGTCCGCAGCATGCCGCACTCGACGTGGGCAAGGGCGAGATCCAGGTCTGGCGCGACACCAAGGCGGTCTTCAGCGCGAAACTGCAGGACCTGCACCAGGTCTGGGACGCGGTGAGCTGGAAGATCAACCAGCAGCGCGACAACCCGGCTTGCGCCGATGCCGAACACGCCGCCGCCGGCGACCCGCTGGACCCCGGTCTGCACATTGTCCTGAAGTCAAATCGGGCTGCAGCCCCCGTCCCCTCTACGCAAGCAGCTCCTGGATCGATAGCAAGCCCGGGCAGTCCCGCCGTGCTGCTGTCCCGTCCCAAAGTCGCGATCCTGCGCGAGCAGGGCGTCAACTCCCATGTCGAGATGGCCTACGCGTTCACCCAGGCCGGCTTCGAGGCCTTCGACGTGCACATGACCGACCTGCAGACCGGCCGCGCGCAGCTGGCCGATTTCACCGGCGTGGTGGCCTGCGGCGGTTTCAGCTACGGCGACACCCTGGGCGCCGGCATCGGCTGGGCCCGTTCCATCACCTTCAACCCGGCGCTGTCGGACCAGTTCCAGGCGTTTTTCGGTCGCGCCGACACCTTTGGTCTGGGCGTGTGCAACGGTTGCCAGATGTTTGCCGAGCTGGCCGACATCATTCCCGGCGCCCAGGCCTGGCCGCGTTTCACCACCAACCGCAGCGAGCGTTTCGAGGCGCGCCTGAGCCAGGTCGAGGTGCTCGATTCACCCAGCCTGTTCTTCGCCGGCATGGCCGGTGACAGGCTGCCGATCGCTGTGGCCCACGGCGAGGGTTACGCCAACTTTGCGCACCGCGGCGACGCGGCCCAGGTGATGGCCGCGATGCGTTTCACCGACCACCACGGCCAGCCAACCGAAGCCTACCCGGCCAACCCCAACGGCAGCGCCGGCGGCCTGACGGCGGTCACCACGGCCGACGGACGCTTCACCGCGATGATGCCGCACCCCGAGCGGGTATTCCGTAACGTGCAGATGAGCTGGACGAACCAGGACATCAGCGCGCCCAGCCCCTGGATGCAGCTCTGGCACAACGCCAGAAAATGGGTGAAATAGGCCTCCAGCCCTTGTTGGGCATGCGCAGGCAGCTACTTAAAAGATAGCAAAACAGCAGGCCAGACCCGGCTCGCCCCGGGTTGGCCCTGATGCGCCGGGGCAGGGCGCGCGGTTCAATGCCGCATGAACGCCTCCGCCCACCCCCCCGAGCCCATTCCCGCCGCACCAGCCGAACCGCCAGCGCCGCAGGTTCGCGTGTTGCAGCCGCTCCACCTGGGCGACCCGGTGCGCTGGCTGCGCGCCGGCTGGGGCGACCTGGTGGCGGCGCGCGGCATTGCCCTGTTTTACGGCATCTGTTTCTGGCTCATGGCCGTGGTGCTGGGCGCGGTGTTTCGCAACCTGCCGCAGTACACCCTGTCCTTTGTGTCGGGCTGTTTTCTGGTCGGCCCCTTCCTGGCCATGGGGCTGTACGAGGCCAGCCGGCGCCGCGAGCAGGGGTTGCCGCAAAGCCTGGGCGCCTCGCTGACCTGCTGGGATCAACACCTGGGCAGTATGGGCATGCTGGTGCTGGTGGTGCTACTCCTCGAGTTGCTGTGGGGGCGGGCCTCGCTGGTCGTTTTTGCCGTGTTTTTCAACACCGGCATGCCGAGCACGGCCGGGGTGCTGAAGGCGGTGTTCAACCCCCAGAACTGGCAGTTCATCGCGGTGTACACCTTGGTCGGCGGTGTTTTCGCCGGCCTGGTGTTTTCCACCTGCGTGGTGTCCATCCCGATGATCCTGGACCGCGACACCGATGCCATCACCGCCGGCATCGCCAGCATCCAGGTGGTGGCAGGGCGCACCGGCCCCATGCTGGTCTGGGGCGTGCTGATCGTGGGGCTGGTCCTGGGCGCGATGCTGCTGCCCTGGGCGCTGGGCCTGCTGGTGGTCGGCCCCTGGCTGGGCCATGCCAGCTGGCATGCCTATCGCGGCAGCTTCACCTGGGAGGCGCCAGCGCCGGCCGTCCCCGCCTGACGGGAGGATGAACGGGCCCGAGCGGGCCGGTCGCCGCCGTCACACTGGCCGTTGGGGGCCGGCTCGCCCACCGGGATGCCCAGCGGGTCGCCCGGTTTCCCCGCTGATTTCGCGCTCCGGTTTTCCGTCCTGCGCTCAGGATCGCGTCCTACACAGCGCAGCGGAGCGCAATTTTAGGGTGGTGGCTGGCGATTTTGCCTCTACCCATTTCCTCAAAACCATGCCCAAAACCAATCCGCCGGCCGACAAACGCAAGCCGGGTGCCCAAGCCGCCGCTCGCAACACCGACAGTCGTCCCGCGCACCTGCCTTCCGACGCCGGTGCTGACCTGCCCGCCGAAAAAATGGCCCAGGTGGAGGCCCTGGTGGCGGCCATGCCGTACAACCCGACCAAGGCTGCCGAGCACGGCTTTGCCAACGCCATCGCCCCCCAGCGCGGCGCCACGGTGAAGCCCGAATCGAGGCTGCCCGGCGGCAGCACCCTGACCGAGGAAAACGGTTCCGAAAAAACCGGCAGCGTCGCGCCAGAAGGCCTCAATGCCACCATCGAGCCGCTGGACCGCGTGCGTGTCGATTCCGCCGGTCGGGTCCTGACCACCAACCAGGGCGTGGCCATCTCGGACAACCAGAACTCGCTCAAGGCCGGCCTGCGTGGCCCGGCCCTGCTGGAAGATTTTGTGTTGCGGGAAAAACTCACCCACTTCGACCATGAGCGTATTCCCGAACGCATCGTGCATGCGCGCGGTTCGGCCGCGCACGGCTTTTTCGAAGCCTATGAACCGTTGACGCGTTTCACCAAGGCTGCGCCCTTCAAGGAAGCCGGCAAGGTCACGCCGGTGTTCGTGCGCTTCTCGACGGTGGCCGGTGAACGCGGCTCCAAGGACACGGCGCGCGACGTGCGCGGTTTTGCCGTCAAGTTCTACACCGACGAAGGCAACTGGGACCTGGTGGGCAACAACATGCCGGTGTTTTTCATCCAGGACGCGATGAAGTTTCCCGACCTGGTGCATGCGGTCAAGCCGGAGCCGCACAATGCGATGCCGCAGGCCGCCAGTGCGCATGACACCTTCTGGGACTTCGTCTCGCTGATGCCCGAGTCCACCCACATGCTGATGTGGGTGATGTCCGACCGCGCCATCCCGCGCAGCTACGCCACCATGCAGGGCTTCGGCGTGCACAGCTACCGTTTTGTCAACGAGGCGGGCGAGTCGGTGTTCGTCAAGTTCCACTGGGAGCCGAAATACGGCACGCATTCCCTGGTCTGGGACGAAGCCGTGAAGATCTCCGGCGCCGATCCGGACTTCCACCGTCGCGACCTGTGGGAGCGCATCGAGTCGGGCGCCTACCCGGAATGGGAACTGGGCGTGCAGATCTTCACCGAAGCGCAGGCCGAGGCCTTCAGCTTCGACATCCTCGACGCCACCAAGCTCATTCCGGAAGAACTGGTGCCGGTGCAGAAGGTCGGCCGCATGGTACTCAACCGCAACCCCGACAACTTTTTTGCCGAAACCGAGCAGGTCGCTTTCTGCACCGCGCATGTGGTGCCCGGCATTGATTTTTCCAACGACCCCCTGCTGGCCGGACGCATCCACTCCTATGTGGACACCCAGATATCGCGGCTGGGCGGGCCCAACTTCCATGAGATCCCGATCAACGCGCCGATTGGCCAGGTGCACAACAACCAGCGCGACGGCATGCACCGCCAGGCCATCCACCGCGGGCGGGTCTCCTACGAGCCCAACTCGCTGGCCGGCGGCTGCCCCTTTCAGGCCGGCGCGGCGCAAGGCTTTGTGAGCGTCGCCGCCCGGCTGCAGGCCAGGGAAGAGCAGGCCAAGGTGCGCGGCAAGCCCGAGAAGTTTGCCGACCACTACACCCAGGCCACGCTGTTTTATGAAAGCCAGACGCCGGTCGAGCAGGCGCACATCGCGGCCGCCTTCCGCTTCGAGCTGAGCAAGGTCACCGTGCCCGCCATCCGCGAACGCATGGTGGCTTCGCTGCGCAATGCCTCGGAGGCGCTGGCCCGCGAAGTGGGGCAGGGCCTGGGCATGGACACCTTGCCGGCAGCGCTGCCGCGGGCGCTGGCGAAACCCGCGAAACCCGAGGTCACGGTGTCGCCCACGCTGTCCTTGCAGGCCCGACCTGGCGACGGCTCGGTCCAGGGCCGCAAGGTCGCCGTGCTGGTGGCGCCCGGCGTGGCCGGCGAGTCGATCGCGCAGGTGCAGGCCGCGCTGTTTGCGCAGGGCGCGGTGGCGCGCCTGGTGGGGCCGCGTATTGGACCGCTGCCCACCCTGGAAGGCGACACGCTGGAGGCCGACGCCTCTCTGGAGAACGAACCCGGTTTCCTGTTTGACGCCCTGGTGCTGCCCGACGGCGAGCAGGCCGTGGCGGCGCTGGCCAGGGACGGGCACACGATGGAGTTCATCAAGGACCAGTACCGCCATGGCAAAACCCTGCTGGTGCTGGGCGCCTCACGCGCCCTGATTGACCGGGCCGGGGTGCCGGCCACCCTGCCAGGCGGCAAGGCCGACCCTGGTCTGCTCATGGCCGAGGCCGCCAAGACGGGCGGCGCGATCGAGGCTTTCATCGCAGCACTCGCCGGGCCGCGCCATGCAGAAAGGGAAACCGACCCACCCCTGGTCTGAGGACCGGGGCGACATAAAAAAAAGCGGCTCAAGAGCCGCTTTTTTCGCAGGGATGGCAGACGCGCTGGCGCCCGCTGCGGTGATCACTCGACCTTGGCCTTCTCGCGCAGGCCTTGCTGGAAGGCACCGAGTTTTTGCTGCTGCATTTGCTGGGCGATCTGCGGCTTGAGTTCTTCAAACGGTGGCAGCTGGGCAGTGCGGATGTCGTCCACGCGGATGACGTGGTAGCCGAACTGGGTTTTCACCGGCACATCGGTCAGCTGGCCCTTGTTCATCTTGGTCATGGCTTCGGCAAACTCGGGAACGTAGCTGCTCGGATTGGCCCAGTCGAGGTCGCCGCCGTTGGCGCCGGAGCCGGCGTCCTTGGAGGACTTCTTGGCGATGTCTTCAAACTTGCCGCCTTTTTTCAGGCTGGCGATGATGGCCTTGGCCTCGTCTTCCTTTTCCACCAGGATGTGGCGCGCCTTGTATTCCTTGCCGCCATTGGCTGCGACGAACTTGTCGTACTCTGCCTTGAGATCGGCATCGGTCACCGGGTTTTTCTTCTGGAAATCGGCGAACAGCTCGCGGATCAGGATGGCCTGGCGGGCCAGTTCCATCTGCGTCTTGAAGTCGTCGCTGGCCGACAGGCCGCGTTTCTCGGCTTCCTGCATGAAGACTTCGCGGGCGATGACTTCTTCCTTGATCTGGCCCTGCATTTCAGGGGTGACCGGACGGCCGGAGCGCGCCAGTTGCTGCGCCAGCGCGTCCACACGGGCCTTGGGCACGGCCTTGCCGTTGACGATGGCAATGTTCTGGGCAAATGCACCCGATGCGCCCACAGCCATCAGGCCGGTCAGCGCGCTTGCCAGTAAAAGATGTTTTTTCATGGTTTCCTTGGGGACTCTTTGGAGGGGTGAGAGGCGGCCCCGTTGCCGGGGTGCCCAAATCAGGGCGTTTTAATAATTTCAATGGCCAGTGCATGCAGGCCCTGGTCAATGAAATTTTGCAGTGCATCATACACAAGCCGATGGCAGGCCACGCGGCTCTTGCCGTCAAACGCCGGGCTCGCAATACGCACGCGAAAGTGGCTGCCGAAACCTTGCGCATTGGCGCCCGCATGGCCGGCGTGGGCGGCGCTTTCGTCGATCACCTCCAGCAGGCCCGGGCTCAGGCGCTCGCGCAGCTGTGCCTCGATGCGGGCCGCGTGAACGGGCAGGGCGGTGGAGGGGGCAGCGGGCATCATGGTTCGGTCTTGACGTGTTTGTTCAGGAACACCGCCTGTGCCAGCACAAAAACCAGCATCAGGCCCAGGCCGCCGAACAGCTTGAAGTTGACCCAGGTGGCTGTGGGGAAATTGAAGGCCACCCACAGGTTGAGCACCCCCATGACCGCGAAAAACGCGATCCAGCTGTAGTTGACCTTGCGCCAGATCGCGTCCGGCAGCGTCATCTGCGCGCCCATCAGCTGCTGGATGCCGTTCTTGCCGAACACCAGCTGCCCGACCAGCAGCGCGCCGCCCATGACCCAGTACAGCACGGTGGGTTTCCACTTGATGAAGCTTTCGCTGTGGAAATAAATCGTGGCGCCGCCCAGCAGGGTGACCAGTCCCAGGCTGACCCAGAGCATGGTGTCGATCTTGCGCCCGCGCGCCACCAGCCAGAGGATCTGCGCCAGGGTGGCCAGGATCACCACCACGGTGGCGAGCAGCACCGGCGCCTCGGCCGGCCCGACCACGCCGCCGGAGACCATGAAGCCGAACCAGTCGGTCGCCGTCTGCGCCGACCAGGCGGTGTTGGCCTCGGCGTACTTGAACATGCCGAAGAAAAGAACAATGGGCAGGAAGTCGAACAGGATTTTCATCAGCAGATTATCAGGGGCAACGCCCCGTTCTTTTCAAGCAGGGGCCGCGGAACCGGCTTCGGCCTGTGTCGAAGGGCCGGGCCGCGGGCGCAGCGACAAACGTGGAGGCTTGGTCACTTTTTCTCAAAATCAAGGGATGCGGAGTTCATGCAGTAGCGCAGGCCGGTGGGCGTGGGGCCGTCCGGAAACACATGGCCCAGGTGGGCGCCGCAGTTGGCACAGACCGTTTCGGTGCGTGTCATGCCGTAGGCGCGGTCCACATGTTCTTCGATCGCGCCTTCCTTGACTTCCTGCGAAAAGCTGGGCCAGCCGCAGCCCGCGTCAAACTTGGTCGAGGCGTCGAACAGTTCGGCATCGCAGCAGATGCAGCGGTAGGTGCCCGGCTCAAAGGTCTTGTCGTACTTGCCGGTGAAGGCGCGTTCGGTGGCCGCGTGGCGGGTCACCTCGAAAGCACCGGGCTCGGCACCCTTCTCGGCGAGCAGGGCTTTCCACTCGGCATCTGTCTTCTGGATCTTAGGGGGCATGGCTTTACCTTTGGGGATGTTCTGGGATCTGCTGACGCCTACGAACTGCAGCTGATTTCGATGGAAGCCGCCCAGTCGGGCGGAAAACCGGCATGGCTGTCGTGACCTGGATGCTCTTCAAATGGGGCCTGCAGCAGGGTGAGCAAGGTGTGGACCCCGGAAAAGTCTTTTAGTTTCGCCGCCTGGATGGCCTGTTCGCCGAGATGGTTGCGCAACACGTACTTCGGATTGTTTTTAAGCATTAAATCGGCCGCCAGCCCTTGATCCACCTGCGCAAGACGCTCTGAATACTGTAGCGCCCAGGCGTCGAAGGCGGCCCGGTCCAGGAACAGGTCGCGCACCGTTTCACGGCCCTGGGGCGTCTGGAAGTGGCACAGCCGGCGCCAGAAGATGGTGTAGTCCACCTTGTCAGCAGCCAGCAGCTTGAAGGTGGCTTCGATCAGGGCCTTGTCTTCGGAGCGGGCATCCGGCAGGCCCAGCTTGGCGCGCATGCGGGCCTCGAGCGCCTCGGGGAAAACGGTCTTGTAGGACTCCAGCGCGGCCAGCGCCTGGTCCTGCGCCTCGATCAGCGGCAGCAGGGCCTGGCCCAGGCAAAACAGGTTCCAGTAGGCGATGTTGGGCTGCTTGTTGTAGGCGTAACGGCCCTGGGTGTCCGAGTGGTTGCAGACGTGGCCCGGGTCGAAGGCATCGAGAAACTGGAAAGGACCGTAGTCGACGGTCAGGCCCAGGATGCTCATGTTGTCGGTGTTCATCACACCGTGGCAAAAACCAGTGGCCTGCCAGGCCGCCATCAGGTGGGCAGTGCGTTCGCTGACGGCCTGAAGCAGGGCGGCATAAGGCTGGGCGCTGTCGCGACAGGCGGGGTAAAAGTGGTCGATCACGAAGTCGGCCAGCACCTTGAGCTGCCCGTGCTGGTCGCTGTAGCTGAAATGCTCGAAGTGCCCGAAGCGGATGAAGCTCGGCGAAGTGCGGGTCACCACGGCAGCCGTTTCGATCTCTTCACGCCGGACCTTGGCATCCGAGCCGGTGACACACAGGGCGCGGGTCGTCGGGATGCCCAGGCCATGCATGGCCTCGGAGCAGAGGTATTCGCGGATCGAGCTGCGCAGCACGGCGCGGCCGTCGCCCATGCGGGAATAAGGCGTCATGCCGGCGCCCTTGAGCTGCACTTCCTGCGGCCCGCCCGGGGTGGCCAGTTCGCCCAGCAGGATGGCCCGGCCGTCACCGAGCTGGCCGGCCCACTGGCCGAACTGGTGGCCGCTGTAGACGCTGGCCAGCGGCTGCGAGCCGGGGGCCACCTGGTTACCGGTAAACAGCGCCAGGGCTTCCTGCGATTCAAACCAGGCCTCGTCCAGGCCCAGCTCACGGGCCAGGGCCTGGTTGCGGCTGACCCAATACGGTGCCGGCAAAGGGCTGGGAAGGCGGTCGGTGTAGAAGTCCGTACCCAGCCGGGCAAATCGATTGGCCCACTTCAGGCCGGGAATCACAACAGGCGGCGCGCTGATGACAGAGTTCATGAAACCATTGTCCTATGGCCCAGGCCGCCTCGCGCCGGTGGGGTTAAAGCCGGCCCCGGGTTTCATTTGTGAAGGGCCGCAGCCGCGTGAAGGCAGCTCAAGAATCGCAGGCCGGGTGAAGAAAGACGTTACAGCGGGTCAGGGCTGTTTTGCCTGGCCTCATGCGGCGTTTACTTAAGCAAAGTTGTAAACAAATCGAGGCCGCGGTCAGGCTCTCGCCATGGGCAAATTTCAACGCCTTTTTTACTTCTACGTCCCAAGTTGCAACCAAAGTTGACAACACTTGACTTGCATAACCGAAGTTGTATCTTTGTAGCGCACTTAATTCATTACCATGGGCAAGCGCCGTCGGATTGGGGCGAGAGAACGCCTAACGTCTATAGCTCGCACTGAGTTAGATACTGATGCGTGGCCAGATTTTGATGTTGGTGCCCTAACTGAGAAGAGAAGGGAACTCTTTCTCCGACGTAAGCAGGGCATCCTGCTTTACTTGCAGGGAGCCAGCGAAGATGACATCAAGGCCGAGACAGGTTTTGGGCGCGGCTCTATTCACAGGCTCATTACCGAAAGATGCCTGGTGACCCACGAAGATGGACGGCTTTATGGTTGGAGAGGCATCAACCCCCATCAACGTATCAAGGCGTATATCCGCCGCAAACCGCTTGAGCCCGATCCGTGGGGAATGGGCACTGTAGGTGCTTTACAGCTGCTTTTTTCAACCGAAAAGGGCAGCAAATTGAAGGACCGCTTCATAAACCAGATTCTCAAGAAAAACCGGCGCCACTTTGAAAGCCACAGACAACCCAAGCAGGATTTGATTCTCTGGTTTTTGGAAGAGGCAAGAAAACTTACCCCTGACGCAGGCAGCAAGTGGCCGTTCACCGTTGCCAAGCAAGGCCAGGTCACCATAGGCGCATTCATCAACAAAGTGCTGGCTGAGAATCCACAGGAAGCTCGAGCCATCTTGGGCGGGCCCGAAGTAGTCAAAAAAGCCAAGGCCGGAGATGGCACGAAACGGCCCCATTTACCCCTATACCGGCGGGTTGAATGCGATGGCCACAAACTCGACGTCCGCTGCACAGTTCTCGTTCCAAGTCATGACGGCAGGTTGGAGCCTGTTTTGGTGCATAGGCTTTGGGTTATTGTCATCATCGAAGTGCGCAGCCGCTGCGTCCTGGGTTATTTCCTCTCCTTAAGGCGGGAGCCCTCCGCTGATGACGTGATCGGTGCGATCAAGTTCGCCCTGCAGCCCTGGAGACCGAAGCCGCTGCAGTTTTCTTTAGATAAGGGGTACAGCAGCGGCGCTGGATTTCCTGGCGGCTTTGACCCGAAGTTGGTGGGCGCCTGTTGGGATGAGTTCAGTGTAGACGGCGCGCTTGCCAATGTATGCCAACGCGTGAGGCACATCCTGAAGGATGTTGTGGATGCCAATCTGGTGTGTCCTCAAGATTCTGACTCATACAGCAGCCGGCGAAGCCTTGATGACCGGCCTTTCATCGAAACTTTTTTCAGGCAAATAGCTTCGATATTGAAAAAGCTTTCGATGAGCACCGGATCCAAGCCGAGCGAAAGGCGTGGCCGTGACCCAGAGGAGGAGGCCATTAAGAGCGGGTTTCAACTGGAATATTTGCACGAGCTGCTGGAGGTCACCCTAGCAAACTACAACGCTACGCCCCATTCTAGTCTCGGCTATCGCAGTCCGCTTTCGCAATTGCTTTTCCTGGCCTCCAAATCGGAAAACTACATCCGCCAGGCGGATCCTGCTTTAGTCCGACGCCTTCTTTGCCGCCGAAAACTCTGCCCAGTCTTGGCCAGTTCCAATGGTCTGACAGGTATCCATGTCAATTTTTTCAACGCAGAGTATTCGAGTGAATGGCTTCAGTCAAGGCTGGAACTGGTTGGCAAATTGCTGTGGGTATCCGCTGAGGACGAGGACGATGTCCGGCTGGTTTCTGTCTCCACGGAAGATGGCGAAGACCTCGGCTTCATGAATGCGGCGCCCCCCTGGAATCACAGCCCACACAGTTTGTACGTGAGGTCTGCTATCCGCTCATTGTCCAATCGCAAGTTGATCCATCTCAGCCGAAACACCTGTCCCGTCATGCAACTTATCGACTATGCGGAAAACAGTCCTGACCGCAAGCTCGCCCCCCACCCGGCCTATCTGGAAGCGCGGCGGATCATGCAGGTGACCGCGGAACGCCTGGTTGGAGAATCCATGGTGGAGCGGGCAAGGCGTGGTGCCCCGTCGGCAAGCAATGCGCCTGACTTTGATACTGCCCGCCCGGCAAACCCCTCGGATGCTCCTGTGAATCAGGCCCGCCCCATTCAGGCGCAAGAGCAGTTACCCCAACGGCGAAAGGCCGCCAACCGGAGTTCTTTATGATCCCGCCCTTGGTACCCAGTCAGGTTGATTCCAGGCACCCCGTGGTGCTCAAAGACTACGGCCTTTTTACGCCAGCGGCCGCGGAGATGGCCGACGTCGTATTCGTCTGGCTTTACAACCGAATCAAAGGCGCCATCATCTACGGCCCCTCGCAGTTCGGAAAAACCCATGTGCTCACATACTGGCTGCGAAAACTTCTTTCCGAGCGAATGGGGGGCCCGGTTCCCTTGGTGATCTGGTCACACCAAGATGGAGGTTCGTCATCACCGGGGATGCTGCATGGCAAGCTCTTGGCAGCAACGGGACAGGGCCCAGTGGGACAGCGGCGCGGCACTACGATCTCGAATCAACTGGTGGAGCGCTTTGTCCAGATCGCCTGTCTTTCGTCGGACCGTTATGTCGTCCTAGTCATCGACGAAGCCCAAAGTATGAGTGAGCGCGAGTGGCGCTGGCTTGTGCAACTGCATGCGACCTTGGAGGGCGAGAAAGTGCAACTCTGTGTCATTTCGGTGGCCGCGTTCCAGTTCAACGACCGGCCGCGCACCCTTGCCTTAACTGGGAGTGCCCATGTGTCAGCGCGGTTTATGCTGCACGATTGGCCTTTCCGGGGAATTCGAACCCCCGAAGAACTTAAGTTTGTTCTACAGGGTTACGACGAGGACAGCGAATGGCCTGAAGGTTCGGGCATCAGCTACACGGCCGGTCTGGCACCACAAGCCTTTGCCGAGGGTTTCCGCGTCAAGAATTACACGCACGAACTATGGAGCTCTTTGAATACGCTCCTGCCGGCTAACTACAGTGGCCCCATCGAGTTTCCAATGCAGAGCATTACGATTGGAGCGCGGCAGGTACTGCTCAAGACCGCTGCTGCCGGATCGGCATGGGAGCAATGCACGAGCTTTGACGCGTGGAAGCAAGCCGTGTCCGATACCGGCCATACGAGGCTCATGAGCCTCGTGTTTATTCCCGGGCGGTCATCGAAAAATGCTCAAACCTACCACTGAATCCTCCGAATTGTCGGACCTGACCTGGCATGCTGGGTCGCTGTTGCCCTATGCTTCCCTATGGCACACCATGCACAGGGTGGTGCAGCTCAACGCTCTTACGCCCCGTACGATAGACCCCTATGCGAAGCGACGCCTTGGTTATTCGGCAAAACATAACAGTCTGATCACCAACAACAGTGTGATTGATCTGGAGAAGTTTGCCCAGGCTCTGGGCGAGCCCATCACCAACTTCCGCCTTGCCACGTTGGAGGCGTTGGCCCCGTGGACCTGCCACCTGTTTCATACCGCTACCGTGCGATTTTGCCGGCAATGTCTGGGACTCGGCTACCACAGCACATTGATGTCCATGCGGGCTGTGGAGCGCTGTCCCATTCACGGTTGCGAGATCGAAGATAAATGCCCATGCGGGCGCACCATCAGCGCTTGCACCAGGTCAAAGCTCTACCAGATCCCCGGTCGGTGTGATTGCGGAAAAATCGGCTTCTTCACCCGGGAAACCGCGCGGCGGCCGTTGCTGGAGCCCGGGGAGACAGAAGCGTTCGATGAACTGGCGCAGTGGCTTGAACAAACCTCTGATCGCGTCATCATGATGAGTGTGAGGGATAAATGGGAAACCTTTCAGGGAGAAGGAAGCCTGGAGTGCTCCGCGCAGCAGTGGAGCGATTTGACCAAGATTCGCCTGCCTTCCGCCTTTATACCTCCTGCTGCCGTGCAGTCCCTGATAGCGGAGTTTGAGGCGATGGGGGGGCCATTTCCTAGTTCTTCGGATCAAGCTGATCAGCCGAAGGACGAAATCGTTTCCCTGCGTCATCAGGTTTTCAAATCGTTTGACCGGCATATACGCAGGCACTTCCTAAAGGGACAGTATTGGATCGATCGCATCTCGATGTCCAGCGACAGTGACGTGATTTTGAGTTTTTTGCAACGGTATCCAGACGCCCGTTCCGCATTTACCTACCTGATATGGCTGGCCGCCGTATGGGGCAGCCACGACCTGCGGCAAGTACGTACCACGGTCGCGAGAAATGGTTACAGGCGCGGAGCCAGGTTGCCGGGTCTGCCGCCCTATAACCTCAAGATCGCCGTCGGCAACGCTGCCCGTGGATGGCTGGAGATGCACGCGGCCGGCCTCGCACTGTCCGCGATGTGGATGGAAGCCCACGAGCAGATGCTTGGCATGGTGGCGCAGCAGTCCGTATCGTGGGGCTGGGACACTTCCGTCATGGCCGGCAAGTACCGGTGGTGCGCCACCGTGGAGCAGGACGGACGTTGGAAGATCGGCAAACGCGCGAGGCCGTGTACTTACCTTCCTGTCAGGCACCGTGAAGACTCCGCCCGTGCTCCCAGCAACAGGCCGCAAGCGCCCCAAGCGAGGGAGTTTCTCGAAAAACTTGCCCGGGTGGGCCTGATCAAAACCCGCCGCAATGAATGGAAAAGTGGCAAACTGTGTCTGCCGTCACCACACTCAGGATTGGCTCTGAAACTCCATCGCTTGTTCGGCGTCAAAGACCGGCTGAACTATGTGGTGTTTCCCCGGTATGGCAAGCTGTTTATTGCCCGGCTGGTCGAGCGTCCGATAGAAGCTCACGGCCTGACGTCTCGCAGCGCTGTCAATTCCCTGAGGGCCGCCGTGATCCAACATCAAGGAATGTACGGGAGTTCCAGTCCCGCTAACCCAGGCGCTACGAGCCGGGGCACTGGCCTTCACTGAGGGTCCGTGGCGTTAGGAAAAGGCCACGCTCGCGCTTCCAGTATGGCGAAGAGCTCTTTACGCTCAACATCCGGTTCATCCACTACTTCCCTGCAGGTGAGCCCGAGCTGCTTTTTGAGCAAAACCTGCCGACGTATCGTTTCCGTTTGCCGTGCCGGATCGCGCAACCAGTGGGCAGCGATGGCAATAAATTCCTCTTTTTTTGCCAGCAGTTGTGGGAGATTCGACAGCTCTTGCATGAAATCCATGATGAGATCGCGGATGCATTTTGCGCGCTGGTCACCGGTTAACGTGGGCTGGGTCAATTTCTCTGTGGGCCTTTGCGGCACTGCGGGTTCGGTTTCCCGCGTCGTGCTGATCTCAAAAACGCTCAGGAGTGGGATGTTTTCCTCGGGAACGTCGGAGAATCGGGCCATCCGCCCCTCGGCCACATAAGCTTGCCTGTCCATATTGTGTTCGAGCAGCGCCTGCAGAACAACCTCGTCGAGCACGACACCCGTCTGGTTGCGACCTCTGCGTTTTGCCAGGGTCGTAGTCCAATTATTTCCCGAGAACGTTAGGTCGCCGTAGAAGAGCTCCACGGCCTCCCTGCAACTTACACCGGCCCTTTGCAGCAGGAGGATTGACGCTCGCAGCAATCGCTGCCTGGGGGAAGGAGGCAGCTGTTCCAGCTGTTGATGGATGATGCTCCAGTGCCGACGCGTGAGCCAGTAATTGTGCTTGCGCTCAGGCTTGGGGCCCTCCAAGGCGGCACGGTGCCCCAACATCGGGTCCACCTTCAGATAGCCCGCCGCGTACCAGTCCGCGTACAACATCAGAATCACCTGCATAACCTGCAAGACGGTTCCGGTGGACAAGGCTTTGCGAAACGGTCGCCATTGCGGCGCCGCGCGTAGGAACGGGCAGCTTTCCGTCCAGTTGGAAGGCGGGTTGCGCAGGAAGCATTTGAACAGTATCAAATCGTCATGCTCAAGCGAAGACAAGGCTTTGAGTCTGATCGCGATGGCCCAGAAAATGAGCTTCTCGATATCGCTTGTGTAACTATCAAGACTCGTCTTTGTCACACGAGTTTGCTGTCTTTCAAGCCAAGCGCGCACAGCGGCGGCATCGTCGTTGGCGTTGTAATAGTTGGGGCCATCGTTACGCCACTTCCCATTAGCGCCCAATAGTGCGCCTGGCCACAGAACTTCGAACTTCAGCTCGAGCTTTTCAGGTCCAGCTTCGCTATGCATTTCAGCTCATCCGAAACGCGACTCAAGAGTTTTTGAACATCCCTGGCGGCTAGCTTAGACACGTAGGCTAGGCGGGGGGCTGACATACGTGCGGCTCGAGGCCAAGCCAAATTGTTCCTGTGAAACGCCCAGCAATCCCCTGGCCATTTTCAGGACTTCAGAGAATTTGTGTTTAGGTCGTTTCGATGCAGTTATTTTTTTGTGATTCGAGCATGACGATCTCTAAAGGACTACAACTTATAGAATACATTTTCACTAACATATTGCCGATCAAAGTCTCAGGTGTCTAAGGGCCCTAAGCCTGAGTTCCGCTTATAGGCCCAGTGCCCGGCGCGCCGATTGTGAAACGGAAAATTGAGCACCATGCTGGGCGGATCTGGGTGGAGGCTGCATTGGGCGAAGGCGCGTGTTTCTACTTTACTCTGGGAGACGTTCTTGCTGAAGAGGGAAAATTCAGCATTAGGGAGTGAGAGCACGACCTTAGGGTCAAGGCCTATTTCGAATGTGTTCATCCAGGCATTTATTCGGGTACCTAACTTCAGAAAAATTGTGTAAGAGCTGCAATTGGTACCAAGGTACCCCGGGTGCGGTAGTGTTGCAAACGGCACCGATCAGAAACTCGCTGAGGCTACAGCGATCTATAGAGCGATCCGTCGGTATCTCTGGCGACATCGTGTTTGCGGTCACCGGGCTTGCGCACGCTATGCAATGAAGTCACTTTGGTGGGACCTCGACGGTGAAAAAACTGATGCATTCTGTGCGACGGCTTTAGCGTTTATGCGATGGCGTATGCATTAGGAGGGCAGGCGGGTGCCATCGAGAATGTCGGAAAGGCCCGAACGCCCAGCTGTTGCTTATGGATTGCTGGGTTGGATTTCAATGACCGCGCCTATTCCTTCTGTGTATTGGACTAAAAAATTTGAAGCCTGGTTGAATGGGGGCATTCTGGCGGCCGCCTGTTTCGACAGTTTCCGCGCGTGGGAGCAACACTGTGCGGCGGATGTACGCAAAGGAAAGATTGCATGGGACTTTCGCGATCACGACAACTACGCACGTCGCCACTGGGCCTGCAGTGGCCGAGGTACTAGTTTTGAACCAGGGCTGTTTTTTTGGGAACCATTACTTGGAGCGACGTCGCAATTCGGCGAGCAGGAGCGGTTTGATCGGATGCATTACCTCCATTCCCGTCAGATCATCGACCGGCTCAAGCGGTAAGCGATGTGGGATCGTTTGCGGATCAGCCATTACTGAATACTTAGAGGCCCTCACAGATGTCTCCCGCTCACTAAGGCATACCCGCCTTGCGCCTTCGAATTGCTTCTTCTACCCGAGTACGCCAAGCTTCGAAATCCTCAGTTGTCGGCGCCGGGCCTGTCCCATTCTGGTAAGCCATCATGGAATCGCAGAGAATTTTCAAAGTTTCTAGTCGCTGCAAGTTTTCCAAGCGTTCGGCGTCTATCGAGGTACGCAGATTCTGAAGAGGATCTTTAAGGGGCATTGTGGAAATGTAAAAAATTCACCATGCGAAGGCTTAGTGTGATGATGCGCCTGCTGCTTGGCCAGATTGTGCGCGCCTCCGACGGATTAAAAAATAGACCGCAGGTATCACGAACATGGATAGCAAAGGCGCAGTGATCATGCCGCCCACCATCGGGGCGGCAATCCGTTGCATGACCTCCGAACCGGTTCCCGTTCCCCACATGATCGGAAACAGACCTGCAAGAATGACGGCTACCGTCATCGCTTTTGGCCGTACGCGCAATACAGCGCCTTCGCGAATGGCCTCCAGCAAATCAGCGGTGCTGGTCTTTCCTTGTTTGAGCTTGTCGTCCCAGGCTGTCTTCAGATACAGCAGCATGATCACCCCAAACTCTGCGGATACACCGGCAAGGGCGATAAATCCTACGGCGCCGGCCACCGACAGGTTGTAGCTCAGGATGTACAGCAACCAGATGCCACCCACCAGAGCGAACGGAAGAGTGGCCATTATCAGAAACGCTTCATCGAAGCGCTTGAAAGTGAGATACAGCAGCACGAAGATGATGAGCAGGGTGAACGGTACCACCACCTTAAGCTTGGCCGTCGCGCGCTCGAGGAATTCAAACTGCCCCGACCAGGAGACGGAATAGCCTGGCGGCAGTTTGACCTTGTCGGTGACAGCTTTTTGCATGTCTTGCACGGCCGAGCGCAGGTCGCGACCCCGGATGTCCACATAGACCCAACCTGACAAGCGGGCGTTTTCGCTGCGCAGCATGGGTGGACCGTCGGTGATACGGATCTCCGCCACGTCGGATAGGACCAGGCGCTGCCCGCGCTCGGTTACAAAGGGCAGGCTGCGCAGCTTCTCCAGCGAATCCCGGATTTCAC
>NZ_JAQSDA010000026.1:0-25466 GCF_029945685.1 Polaromonas sp.
AGCTCAGCTGGGAGAGCACCTGCTTTGCAAGCAGGGGGTCGTCGGTTCGATCCCGTCATCCTCCACCAACAACTTATCTAGCGCGTATTTGGTTAATGCAAAGCATCTTCTTTGAGGATGCTTTGTGTTAATTGATTCATTTCAATTATTGGCTGTTCTTTAAAAATTCATAGAGTTAAATCAGCGTTGCTAGCGGAAACTGCACATTCGTAAAGGTTTAGTGCAGACCGTGCCGCTAGCGACATTTAATAGAATTTTGATTGCGTCAAAATGAACTTCAGACTTCACGTTTGAAGATTACGGCATAACGCGTTTGGTGAAAGACCAGACACATTCCTTGAATATCTCTTTGAGAAATCAAAGTTATAGGGTCAAGTGAATAAGAGCACATGGTGGATGCCTTGGCAATGATAGGCGACGAAAGACGTGATAGCCTGCGATAAGCTTCGGGGAGCTGGCAAATTAGCTTTGATCCGGAGATTTCTGAATGGGGAAACCCACCCTTAGGGGTATCGCATAGTGAATACATAGCTATGCGAGGCGAACCGGGTGAACTGAAACATCTCAGTAGCTCGAGGAAAAGACATCAACCGAGATTCCGAAAGTAGTGGCGAGCGAAATCGGAGAAGCCTGTTAGTGATAGCAAGATTCTTAGCAAAGCAGTCTGGAAAGGCTGACCATAGTGGGTGATAGTCCCGTATGCAAAAAGAAACTTGTGATACTAAGCTAACGAAAAGTAGGGCGGGACACGAGAAATCCTGTCTGAATATGGGGGGACCATCCTCCAAGGCTAAATACTCATCATTGACCGATAGTGAACTAGTACCGTGAGGGAAAGGCGAAAAGAACCCCGGGAGGGGAGTGAAATAGATCCTGAAACCGTGTGCTTACAAAAAGTAGGAGCCTCGCAAGGGGTGACTGCGTACCTTTTGTATAATGGGTCAGCGACTTACATTCAGTGGCAAGCTTAACCGAATAGGGAAGGCGTAGGGAAACCGAGTCCGAATAGGGCGATTCAGTCGCTGGGTGTAGACCCGAAACCAAGTGATCTATCCATGGCCAGGATGAAGGTGCAGTAACATGCACTGGAGGTCCGAACCCACTAGTGTTGCAAAACTAGGGGATGAGCTGTGGATAGGGGTGAAAGGCTAAACAAACTTGGAAATAGCTGGTTCTCTCCGAAAACTATTTAGGTAGTGCCTCAAGTATTACCGTCGGGGGTAGAGCACTGTTTTGGCTAGGGGGTCATGGCGACTTACCAAACCAATGCAAACTCCGAATACCGACGAGTACAGCTTGGGAGACAGAGCACCGGGTGCTAACGTCCGGACTCAAGAGGGAAACAACCCAGACCGCCAGCTAAGGTCCCTAAAATTGGCTAAGTGGGAAACGAAGTGGGAAGGCTATAACAGTCAGGATGTTGGCTTAGAAGCAGCCATCATTTAAAGAAAGCGTAATAGCTCACTGATCGAGTCGTCCTGCGCGGAAGATGTAACGGGGCTAAGCCAGTTACCGAAGCTGCGGATTTGCAATTTATTGCAAGTGGTAGGAGAGCGTTCTGTAAGCCTGTGAAGGTGGTGGTGTAAACCCTGCTGGAGGTATCAGAAGTGCGAATGCTGACATGAGTAGCGTTAAAGGGGGTGAAAAGCCCCCTCGCCGTAAGCGCAAGGTTTTCTACGCAACGTTCATCGGCGTAGAGTGAGTCGGCCCCTAAGGCGAGGCAGAGATGCGTAGCTGATGGGAAACAGGTCAATATTCCTGTACCGATGTGTAGTGCGATGTGGGGACGGAGAAGGTTAGCTCAGCCAACTGTTGGATATGTTGGTTCAAGCCTGTAGTCGTGCCTGGTAGGTAAATCCGCCGGGCTTAGATGAGGGGTGATAACGAGTCTGCTTGCAGACGAAGTGAGTGATACCCTGCTTCCAGGAAAAGCCACTAAGCTTCAGCTACACACGACCGTACCGCAAACCGACACTGGTGCGCGAGATGAGTATTCTAAGGCGCTTGAGAGAACTCAGGAGAAGGAACTCGGCAAATTGACACCGTAACTTCGGAAGAAGGTGTGCCTTTAGTAGGTGAACCATTTACTTGGGGAGCCCAATGAGGTTGCAAAAAATCGGTGGCTGCGACTGTTTATTAAAAACACAGCACTCTGCTAAGACGAAAGTCGACGTATAGGGTGTGACGCCTGCCCGGTGCTGGAAGATTAAATGATGGGGTGCAAGCTCTTGATTGAAGTCCCAGTAAACGGCGGCCGTAACTATAACGGTCCTAAGGTAGCGAAATTCCTTGTCGGGTAAGTTCCGACCTGCACGAATGGCGTAACGATGGCCACACTGTCTCCTCCTGAGACTCAGCGAAGTTGAAATGTTTGTGATGATGCAATCTCCCCGCGGAAAGACGGAAAGACCCCATGAACCTTTACTGTAGCTTTGTATTGGACTTTGAACAGATCTGTGTAGGATAGGTGGGAGGCTTTGAAGCCCGGTCGCTAGATCGGGTGGAGCCAACGTTGAAATACCACCCTGGTGTGTTTGAGGTTCTAACCTAGGTCCATTATCTGGATCGGGGACAGTGCATGGTAGGCAGTTTGACTGGGGCGGTCTCCTCCCAAAGTGTAACGGAGGAGTTCGAAGGTACGCTAGTTACGGTCGGACATCGTGATAATAGTGCAATGGCATAAGCGTGCTTAACTGCGAGACTGACAAGTCGAGCAGATGCGAAAGCAGGACATAGTGATCCGGTGGTTCTGTATGGAAGGGCCATCGCTCAACGGATAAAAGGTACTCCGGGGATAACAGGCTGATACCGCCCAAGAGTTCATATCGACGGCGGTGTTTGGCACCTCGATGTCGGCTCATCTCATCCTGGGGCTGTAGCCGGTCCCAAGGGTATGGCTGTTCGCCATTTAAAGAGGTACGTGAGCTGGGTTTAAAACGTCGTGAGACAGTTTGGTCCCTATCTTCCGTGGGCGCTGCAGATTTGAGGAAGCCTGCTCCTAGTACGAGAGGACCGGAGTGGACGAACCTCTGGTGTACCGGTTGTCACGCCAGTGGCATTGCCGGGTAGCTAAGTTCGGAAGAGATAACCGCTGAAAGCATCTAAGCGGGAAACTCGTTTCAAGATTAGATCTGCCGGGGCCTTGAGCCCCCTAAAGAGTCGTTCAAGACCAGGACGTTGATAGGTCAGGTGTGGAAGCGCAGTAATGCGTTAAGCTAACTGATACTAATTGCTCGTGCGACTTGACCCTATAACTTTGATTAAATTCAAGGTTGTTATGCCAAAGTGACGCATTCAAAATACCGCACCCGCAAGAGTGCAAGACATTAAATAAAAGCTGATTTGCTCTATGAATTCGATGGATTGTTCCTTGAACAATCGATCAAAAAGTTATGCCTGATGACCATAGCAAGTTGGTACCACTCCTTCCCATCCCGAACAGGACAGTGAAACGACTTAGCGCCGATGATAGTGCGGATTCCCGTGTGAAAGTAGGACATCGTCAGGCTCTTACAGCAAGATGCGCCCAGTTGACCCAACGTCGACTGGGCGTTTTCTTTAGTGCGGCTGAAAAAGCCTTGCTCCACAAATTAAAAACTCCGCATCGGAAGATGCGGAGTTTTTTTATGCGCGTATGAAACGGTCGGTCATGCTTCGATGGGCTCTTCTCCCCTGCCTTATATTCCATCGGCGTCAGGCATTGAAGACCATCGCCCCCTCTTTACGGGCAACTGCAGAACGCACCAGCTCATCGGTGAGTTGGTCGATCCATTCCACCATGGGGATGGTGATAAAAAACCTCTCGCGAATAAGCTCGAAATAACGGGTGGCAGCAACCCAGCTCAAAAAATCAGCGTATGTGAGCTGCTGCCGCTCTAGGAGCTTGAACTTGAGTAAAACCTTCGCGGCATGGTGCGCGTGCCTGGCCGGGCTTCTGACGAAAGCGTCGAGCCGTTCGCGCGAGCGTGCAAGGACGTCCGCCCGATACCCGAAAACTGGTCCGTGGCCAGGGATAATCCAGCGCGGATGCAGGCGCTCAATGAGATCGAGCGTTGCTTCGACATCACTGAATGCATCTTCACCCTCCAGTTCCGGGAAAACCACTCCGAATCCCTTTTCCCACAAGGCATCGGCGGAGATCAATGTGCGTGAGGCGGGCTCGAGCAGCACGACTGAATGAGGGTCGTGTCCTGGTGCGCCGTGAACTTCCCACATCATGTCGGACAACCTGATTTCTGCGCCCGGCAGGAGATGGCCGTCGTACTTGAAGCGCGGGCAGAGTTGCCCGGTGGGCAGATAGGTCAGGGCCTCGGCGTCCCATGTCGAGACCAGCGCCGCCTGACCGGGCGGAATGAGGGTCTGAAGTTCGGGATACACATGCTGGAGCGCAGCATTGCCGCCACAGTGATCGCTGTGCAAGTGGGTGTTCAGCAAGAAATCCAGTGGACGTGTGCCTAGTGCTGATTTCACCAGCTCGACGGTCTGCTCTGAATGCGTGCTGTAACCGCTGTCCACAAGGGCGCAGGACTCCCTACCCACAAACAGAATGTTGTTGGAAGACAGCCAGCCCCGTTCAAAGACCTGAACGCCCTCGGGCAATTTCATTTCAGGCCTGAAACGACATAAAACGAAGCATCAGGCCGTTGCCCGCAGTTCACGTCGAAGAATCTTTCCAACATTGGTCTTGGGCAAGTCGTCGCGAAACTCGATGTACTTGGGACGTTTGTATCCCGTCAGATTCTGCTTGCAATACTCTGCAATCTGTTCTTCCGTGAGCGTTGGGTCGCTTCTGACAATGAAAATCTTGATGGCCTCACCTTGTTTGTCATCCGAGATGCCAATGGCAGCGCATTCAACGACACCCGGGCACAGCGAGACGACATTTTCGAGCTCATTGGGGAAGACGTTGAAGCCTGAAACAATGATCATGTCCTTCTTGCGGTCGATAATTTTCGTGTAACCCAGCGCATCCATAATGCCGATATCACCGGTGCGCATGAACCCGTCAGCGGTGAACGCCTTCTCGTTCTCGGCGGGTTGCCGGTAGTAACCGGTCATCACCTGCGGACCCTTGATGCAGATCTCGCCGGACTCCCCCACCGGGAGCGAACGCCCTTCGTCATCCTTGATTGCGATTTCTATGCTCGGCAACGGCAGACCGATGGTCCCGCTGAACTCTGCATTGAGGACGGGGTTGTTGGTGCCGATCGCGCAAGTCTCGCTCATGCCCCAGCCCTCGATCATGGGGCAACCCGTGACTTGCAGCCAGTGTTTGGCCGTTCCCTCGGACGCAGCCATGCCGCCCGCCTGGGACACGCAGAGGTGGGAGAAATCAACGGTCTTGATTTGTGGATGCTGTAAAAGTGCATTGAAGAGGGTGTTGACGGCCGGCAGCATGTGAAATGGGCGCTTCTTCAGCACCTCAATGAACTTCCCGAAATCGCGGGGATTCGGGATCAGCGTCAGATGGGATCCCCAGCGAATCGCGAGCAAGCACAGGGTCAACGCGAAGATATGGTACAGCGGCAATGCAGCAATGCCGTTGGTCTTGCTGACATCCCCAAGCCGGCGCAGAGCCGGGGTGAACCAGGCTTCTGCCTGCAGGATGGCGGCGACGATATTGCGGTGCGTCAGGACGGCTCCTTTCGACAAACCTGTGGTTCCGCCCGTGTACTGCAAAAAGGCGACTGAATCCAGATTGCTCTGGGCAGGTTTGAGGACCATTGCTGTGCCGTCGGCGATGACGCGTTTGAAGGGCGTCACGGTGCGGCCATTGCCAAGCGGAAGTTTGTAAGCCGGCACCATTTTTGCAAGGTGCCGGACGGCGAAGGTGATCCAGCGGCCATACCATGGGCCCAGCAAATCCCCCATGGACGCGATCACGACGTGTTTGACGGGTGTCCTGTCAATGACCTCCTCGAGAGTCACCGCGAAATTCTCCAGGATCACGATGCTGGTGGCGCCGGAATCTTTGAGCTGGTGTTCAAGCTCGCGCGCAGTGTAGAGGGGATTGACGTTCACGCAGGTGTAGCCGGCGCGCAGGATTCCCGCCATCGTGACGGCAAACTGGGGAATATTCGGCAGCATGATGGCCACCCTTGCACCGGGCTCAAGTCCGAGATGCTGCAACCATGCGCCCAGCGCTGATGACAGGTCATCCAGCTCCCCGTAGGACATCCAGCGGTCCATGCAAACCGAAAAAGGCCGCGCGGCGTTTTTCCTGAAGGAGTCCTCCAGCAGCTGGTTCAGCGAGCGGAACTGGTCGGGATCGATGTCGTGCGGCACGCCCTCGGGATAACTCTTGAGCCAGAACTTGTCCATTGAAAACTCCTTGTGCATCATTGTGGAAGCAGTGGGGCTCGCACGCGTATGGGGCTTGTCCTAATGCGGCGCCGTGTGTGCAAGAAGTTGAAGCAAAAAGGTCTCGCACGCGACAGCATCATCGCTGAAGAGGGAGTCGATCAGCGCGGATTCCCGAGCTTCCACAACATTCAAAAACTCAGTGGCACCTTTCATCTGGGAAAAAGCATCAAAACCGGATTCAAGAAAATTCTGCAGTGCGCTCAGTCCGGCGGCTGCCGCCGGCGTCCGCATCATCTTCAGCAGGCTGCGCAGGCCCCGCATATGAGTGAGGTGATCAAGTTCCTGCCCCAGGTGCAGCACCACCTGCAACTGCTGCCGCCGCGCCGCGATGTCGCCGACTGCTCGCCAGCACCGGATGTAGCGGGCGGCCTGGCTGCCGGCGCGATGGAGCCGCCATTGCTGTGCCATGCGGTCATCCAGCTCCTCGGTCAGGGCATGCACTTCGGCGAGGGCTGCCGCTGTTTCGACCACCGCCTTGGGGAAAAGGCGGTCGATGGTGTTTGCAATCCGGGAAAACTGGTGATCCCGCTGGGCATAGTCCTTGTCGCCATACAACTCATTCAGAAAAAACTGAGCCGCTCGCTGATAGCGGTGGCTATGGAGGAGGTCGGCGTAGGTTGCCGTGAAACGCTGCGCCTGGAAGCGCTTGACCTCCAGACAGGCCGCGTCAAGCGCGGGATCGGCCAGGCGGTGTTGCCGCAGCAGCGAAACTGCCTGCATGGCTTCGCGAATTCGGGGGGCAGCAGGGTCCATATAAACACCGAGTTTATCTAGGTGCAGCGCCCTATTGAAATCACAGGCGTGCATGCGAAACTCCACCGATGCAAAGAAGGACCTTACTCAAGCTCGGTGTTGTGTCCACAGCGGTGCTTGTCCTTGCTGGCGGCGCAGCGGCCCTGCTGTCGCCGGGGCTGCACGAAGGCAGGCTCAGCCCAGCGGGTCGCGAGGTCTTCAGGGCCGTCGGTCGTGCCGTGCTGGACCAAAGCCTGCCGCGCGAAAAGGCCTCACGGAACGACGCCCTGAACGGCTTGCTCAATCGCGTGGACGAACTGACGCTCGCTTTGCCACCCCATGCGCAGGCCGAGCTTTCACAACTGCTGTCGCTGCTGGCAAGTGCAGCGGGGCGTCGCGCACTGACGGGTCTGGGTGATGAATGGCCTTTGGCAACAGAGGTCCGCATCCAGCAATCACTCCAGGAAATGCGGCTGTCGGGTATCGTGCTTCGCCGGCAGGCTTATGCCGCATTGCATGACATTACCGCCGCGGCCTATTTTTCAGATGTGTCCACCTGGCCGCAACTTGGCTATCCCGGTCCGGTACGGATCTGAAAGTAATGAATACTGCATGACTCAAGTCCAAGACCCGATCCGCGAGGGTTTGAAGCGCGGCTGGAAAGTTCGGGGCGGTGCCCTCGGTCCCGCAACGGAGAAAATTGTCTGCGATGTTGCCATCGTCGGCAGTGGCGCAGGGGCCGGCATCACCGCCGAGTTGCTGGCCAAGGCGGGCTTGCAGGTGGTACTGATTGAAGAGGGGCCGCTTAAAAGCAGCAGCGATTTTCGCCAGAAGGAGTCGGACGCCTATCCGCAGCTTTACCAGGAAAGTGCGGCGCGAAAGACCGAAGACAAGGCGATCAACATCCTGCAAGGCCGCTGTGTAGGCGGTTCCACCACCGTTAACTGGACCAGTTCCTTCAGGACGCCGTCACCAACCCTGCAATTCTGGCAGGACAGGTTTGGCCTGGCGGGCTACAGCGTCGAGGCGCTTGCCCCCTATTTCGCCCAGGCCGAGCAGCGCCTGAACATTCTGCCCTGGCTCACGGCCCCCAACGAGAACAATGACTTGTTGCGGCGGGGTGCGGCCAAGTTGGGTATCCATGCTGCGCCGATTTCCCGCAACGTCAAAGGCTGCTGGAATCTGGGCTCCTGTGGCCTGGGTTGCCCGACCAATGCGAAGCAATCCATGCTGGTGACCACCATCCCCGCTGCGCTGGACCTGGGTGCGCAATTGCTCACCGAAATGCGCGTGGAAAGGTTCGAGCTGGCCAACGGCAAGGTCACGGCGCTGTATTGCCGTCCTGTGATGCCAAATGGTGCTCCAGTCCAGGCTGCTCCTGCGCAGGCAGCTACAAAAATAGTAGCAAAACATTATGTGCTGGCGGGCGGCGCGATCAATTCACCGGCGGTGCTGTTGCGGTCGAACGCACCCGATCCCCATGGGTTGCTGGGAGCGCGGACTTTCCTGCATCCGGTGGTGATGAGCTCGGGGGTGTTCGAGCAGAAGGTCGAAGCCTGGAGCGGCGCCCCGCAGACCATTTACACCGATCATTTCCTCGACACACAGGCGATTGACGGGCCCATCGGGTACAAGCTGGAGGCGCCGCCGCTGCATCCCATTATTTTTGCGTCGACGGTGCCGGGTTTTGGGCAGAGCCAACAGGCACTGCTGGAGAGCTTTCCGCACAACCACACCCTGCTGGCCTTGATGCGTGACGGTTTCCACGACCAATCACGTGGCGGTAAAGTCAAATTGCGCGGAGACGGCTCTGCGGTGCTGGACTACCCCCTGACCGACTATGTGATGGATGGTGCCCGCCGCGCCTTGTTGTCGATGATGGAAATCCAGTTCGCCGCGGGCGCCCGCCAGGTGCTGCCTTTGCATGAAATGGCGCAGCCCTACACCAGCTGGGCCCAGGCGCGCGATGCGGTCAATGCCCTGCCCATGAAGCCCCTGCTCACCAAGGTCGTGAGTGCACACGTGATGGGCGGCTGCGGTCTGGGCGGCGATGAAAAGCGGGGCGTGACGCGACCCGATGGCGTGCACTGGCAGCTTGACAACCTGTCGGTTCACGATGGTTCGATTTTCCCCACCAGCATCGGCGCTAACCCCCAGTTGTCCATTTACGGCACCGTGAACCGGCTGGCGCAGGGACTGGCCAAAAGGCTCACGGGGCGCGACGTGGTCCTGGCCTGAGCCGCCACCGGCGCAGGCTCCCGCCATGCTGGCACGCCTTCAGCAACTGATCACCGTGTCGCTGCTGCTCGCCGCAGCGGGTTGGCTGGTATTTTTCTGGAAGAGCTCGGCGCTGCTCGCCATGGGCGGCTTCGCAGTCCTGCTGCTGGGCTACTCGGGGTTTCTGGCGCTGGAGTTCGTGGCGCTGCGATTCATCAACCGAAGGGACCCTGTGCCACGTCCGACCTGGAAAGAACTCGCAGGGGCCTGGCTGGGGGAGACTCTCGCCGCACCCCGGATTTTTTGCTGGCGCCAGCCTTTTCGCTCCCGGGTTGTTCCCGATCAGTTGTCGGGGCAGGCCGTCGAAAAAGGCCGGCGCGGGATCGTGTTCATCCATGGTTTTTTCTGCAACCGCGGCTTCTGGACGCCCTGGCTGAAGCGGCTTGAAGGCACCGGACATGCGTTTGTCGCCCTCAACCTGGAGCCGCCCTTTGCCTCCATTGACGACTACGCGTCGTTGATCGACGAGGCGGTCCAGCGCGTGACCGCGGCGACCGGCCTGCCGCCGCTGCTCGTGTGCCACAGCATGGGGGGGCTGGCCGCCCGTGCCTGGCTCAGAATCATGAAGGCCGAGGCGCGGGTCTGCCATGTGGTGACCATCGGGACGCCGCATCGGGGAACCTGGCTGGCCCGTTTCAGTTTTGTCACCAACGGCCGCCAGATGCAACTGTCCGGACAATGGCACCAGGCGCTGGACCTGGACATGCCGTCCCACCGCCATGCACTGTTCACCTGCTGGTATTCCAACTGCGACAATATCGTGTTTCCCAGCTCCACTGCGACGCTTCCCGGTGCCGACAACCGGTTGGTGCACGGTGCCGCTCACGTGCAACTTGCTTTTTTGCCGCAAGTGATGGACGCGAGCCTTGCGCTGATCGATGGCGAGTCGCGGAAAAGTACGCAGGCGTCATAGCTAAAATTTCTTACTCGGTAACAAATTGTGTAAGCTAGAGGCAGGTCGCGCTTTGGCTGATGCTTGGGATAAAAATGCCTCTGATAGTGGTTATGGAAGACGACGCCGCCACGCGGACGCTGGTCGCATCGGTGCTCAGAAAAGACGGTCACGATGTGCTGTCGGCCGACAACGGCCTGTCCGGGCTGGAGCTGGTGCGCCAGAACAAGCCGGACCTGGTCATCAGTGATGTGCAGATGCCGGTGATGGATGGATTTGCCATGCTGCAGGCGCTGCGTGCCGATCCGGCCATCCTGGCCACGCCTGTGGTTCTGCTGACCTCGCTGCAGGAGCGTGCCCATATGCGCATCGGCATGACCAGCGGCGCTGACGACTACATCACCAAACCTTTCCGTCCCGGCGAGTTGCGCGAGGCGGCGGCGGCCCAGCTGAACAAGCGTCACATGCAAGCGGCGGTGCAGGTCATGGCGGTGGAAGCAGCGGTGCAGGCGGCCCTGGAAGACCAGAAGCAGCACCTGGCTCGCCTGTATGAAAAAAAGCTGGCCTCCGAACTGAGCGACAAGTGGCCTGCGGCGGATGCATCGAGCCAGGACGAGAGGTTTTCGAATGCAACCGTCCTGTTCGTCGATGTGCTCAACTATGCAGGGTTGGCTGAAAAGCTCACCAGCACGGAGCTGAGCGATGTGGTGCGCCAGTTCTACAACAACGCCGGCGACACCGTGCACCTTTTTGGCGCGCGCCACATGCAGTTTGTGGGTGAGGGCCTGCTGGTCGTTTTTGTCGACAGCACGGACACAACCTCGGTCAACCATGGATTGCGGGCGGCCCGTGCCGCCTTGGGCCTGGTCGATGCGGCCAAACGCGTGCAGCAGTTTCTCAATTCCCATTTCCCCGGACAGGGGCTGCCGCGTTTCGACGTCAGCGTTGCCTTGAACAGCGGACCCGTGGCGTTGGCCAGGCTCGAGGATCCCCTGCACGGCAGTGTCCAGATACTGCCGGTGGGTGATGCGGTGAGCGCAACCCTGCTTCTGCAGAAGCAGGCCTGCAAGGCCGGCTGGCAGATTGCCGCCAGTGTGGCCATGTTGCGCGGCGTCACTGGCGCGGTGAACACCGGCGGGCGTGCGCTGGTGTCCCTGCCCGGCCGCACGGCCGCCATCGATGCCGCCGAGTTGCTGGGCCTGGCGCTCGCCTGACCAGTGGGTGAGTCGGCAAACCTCAGTGCCATGCCAAGGAAAACGTTTTCCCTGAGCCGGGTCCTGGTGGCAAGTTTGCTGGTGTTCGCGCTCGTGCCGGCGGGGCTGGTGGCCT
The DNA here is from genome assembly GCF_029945685.1 of Polaromonas sp. Classification (GTDB taxonomy): domain Bacteria; phylum Pseudomonadota; class Gammaproteobacteria; order Burkholderiales; family Burkholderiaceae_C; genus Polaromonas. The sequence goes on from NZ_JAQSDA010000026.1 coordinate 11,594, forward strand.
GGCTCATGGCGCGCAGCAGTGATCAGGCCGTGCAGGAGCTGGCCGGGGGGATCCTGTTCAACGTGGCGGCCCGGGTGCAATCAGGCACGGAAGCCCATTTGGGGCAGGCGCACACCATACTGAACGGCCTGGTTCCCGAGCGCCTGAGTCCCAGCCAGACCGAGCAGGCCCGTGACTGGCTGCGACAGAGTGCTGCCTTTGAACCCATGGCGTTTGCACTGGGCAGGCAGTCACCGGATGTGCCCCATCTGTATTACGGCAACAACCGGGGCGAGTATTTCTCGGTGGAGAGTACAAGTAGCGGTACGAACGTGCAGCTTCGCGGCGCTGCTGACACAGGTCTTCAGGCGTTCGCGGTGCGCCGTCCCGGCGACCGTAGCCGGCCCCTGCCGCTTGCGCAGGCTCCCTTCGAGCCCCGCACCCGGGGCTGGTACCAGGGGGCACTGGTAGCCAAGGGCCGGGTTTTCTCCCCGATTCAGGAGGTACCCGGCAAACCACAGCTGTTTGTGACTCTGTCCCAACCGGTGTACGACGTAGACGGAGGCGCAGCGGGGGTGTTTGGTGTGGACCTCTATCTGCAGCGGCTGGCCGACCTGCTGCAAACGCAGCGCATCAGTGCGCGTGGTGCGGCTTTCGTGGTGGACGAGCAGGGGTGGCTGGTCGCCGGGTCGGCCGGGGACCCCTTGTTCGACGACGCGCCGGGGCAGTCTGTGCGACGAAGTCCCCAGAACAGCGCGAACCCGGTGATTCGCGAAAGTTTTGCAGCGCTGCAGCGCGAGCAGGCCCGCAAGCGCGAGGATTCGGTAGCCGTCAACACGGCCTTGCAGCGCTTGCCGCTGCAGGACGGCACCCTGCTGATGGTGCAGCGCCCCTTCGGCGAATCAGCGGGCTTGCGCTGGACCCTGGTCGTGGCAGCACCCGAGAGCGACTTCACCGCTGAGATCACCCGCGCCTGGAAGGTGTCCCTGGCTCTCGTTGGCGTGCTGGTGTTGTTTGGGGCGGCGGTGGCGTTTTATGTTGCCAACCGCATCGGGCGTCGGCTCAAGCGCCTGAGCGTGGCTGCGCAGAAGCTGGGGCGGGGTGAAGTGCCGCGCATTGACAGCGGCACACATCTACGGGAGGTCATGGAGCTTTCGCGCGTCATGCATTCCAGCGCCGAGCAACTGAGGCATTACCGGGCCGAGGTCCAGGCCAAAGCCCGGGCGATTGAAGAGGCCAACGAGCGGCTGGAAGAGCGGGTGGCGCAGCGCACGGGCGAACTGCTCGCTTCGCGCGAAGAGGCCTTGCAGGCAGCGCGGGCCAAAGCCGCATTTCTGGCGACCATGAGCCACGAGATCCGAACCCCCCTGAACGGCGTGGTGGGCATGAGTACCCTGCTCGCCGAGACAGCGCTCGACGATGAGCAGAACGACTACCTGCAGACCATTCGCCTGTCGAGCGACCAGTTGCTGGCCGTCATCAACGACATTCTGGATTTCTCGAAAATCGAATCGGGCAAGCTGGACCTGGAGTCTGAGGCCCTGAGCCTGCGCAGCGCGATTGAGGAAGCCTGCGACATTGCCGCTCCCCGCGCCCGGGAGAAAAACCTGGAGCTCATCGTGGACGTGCCGGAAGCCGCAGGCAGCGGTTCGCCTGCCCTCCTGCCGGCAGCGGTCTCCGGAGATGTGACGCGGATCCGCCAGGTGTTGATCAACCTGATCAACAACGCCGTCAAGTTCACTGAAAAAGGTGAAGTGACCGTGAGTGCGCGTTCCCTGCCCAACCCTGGTGACCCGACCCGGGTGCGCGTTGAATTCCGCGTGTCCGATTCCGGCATAGGCATTCCGCCCGACCGCGTGGGGTCGCTGTTCCAGGCATTCACCCAGGTAGACGCCTCCACCACGCGCAAGTACGGCGGCACCGGCCTGGGGCTGGCTATCTGCAAGCGGCTCGTCGAACTCATGGACGGCGACATCGGTGTGGACAGCGTGCCGGGCAAGGGCTCCACCTTCTGGTTCACGATCCAGGCGCCGCCGGCCGAACTGCCGCCCGCCGCGGCGGCTGTCGATGCTGCCGCCCTGCATGGGAAGCGCACGCTGGTGGTGGATGACCACGTGACCAATGTCCGGGTCCTGACACGACAGCTTCAGTTATGGGGCATGCAGGTGGCTACCGCCGAGTCGGGCGCCCAGGCCTTGCAGGCGTTGGCGCAGGCGCAGACCGTGGGGGCGCTCCCGGACATCATCATCACCGACATGCACATGCCGGAAATGGATGGTGTGGCACTTTCCCGCGTCATCAAGGCCACGGCACCGCTTGCCGGCATACCGCTGGTGCTGCTGACGTCAGGTTTCATGCCGCCCGGCCATGAAGCCTCCCAGCTGTTCGAGGCGCGGCTGCTCAAGCCCGCCCGACAGCGGCAATTGTTCGACGCGCTGGCACGCTGCCTGTCGTTGCCGGGCGGACACAAGCCATCATCGGAGTCATCCACCTTCGAAGGCGAGTCTGCTGCGAAAAACCTGACCTTGCTGGTGGTGGACGACAACGCCGTCAACCTCAAGGTGGCCTGCGCCATGCTGGCCAGGCTCGGCTACCACACGGCCACCGCGCTGGATGGGCGGGAGGCGGTGCAGGCCGTGGCACGCGCCCACGGCGCAGGCTCGCGCTTTGGTGCGGTGCTGATGGACATCAACATGCCGCGTATGAACGGCTTCCAGGCCACCCAGCAAATTCAGGCCATGATGGGCAGGAATGCGCCACCCATCATCGCCCTGACCGCGGCCGCTTCCCCCGAAGACCACGCCCGGTGCACTGCGGCGGGCATGGACGACTACCTGACCAAACCGCTGCATGTTTCCGCGCTGGCCCAGGCGCTGGAGCGCTGGTTGCCCAGGATGAGGGCTGCGGCGGGAGGCTCTGGTGGCTTTGCAACGGCGCCCCCGGTGCGGGGCCAGGGAATTGCTGCCGGGCCGCCTGCAGTGGTGCCGACGCCAGAAGGCGGCCTGCTGCCGGCAGTGGAACCTGTGCTGATGGACCTGGAGCGGCTGGCTCAGTTCAAGGAATTCGACGACGATGCGCTGACCATGACGCGCGAGGTGATCGGCCTGTTCGTCGCCGATGCCTCCCAGCGACTGAGCGCCATCGAAGAGAGCATCCGGGCCGGCGACGCTGCCGCCTTGGCGTGGGCAACCCATGCGCTGATAGGCGCTACCGGCAACGTCGGTGCCGTCGCGATGCAGGCGGTGTGCAGTGAGCTGGAACTGGTGGCAAAAACCGGTGAGATCCCAGCCGACGCCCTGCAGCAGCTTGAAAAGCTGCAAACCTACTGGGCCAAAACCAGCGCCATTCTTGACAACTGGGTCTGAGGCACAAGCTTCCCCCTCGGGCGACGGGATGTTTGTCCAACATCTCCAGTTTTGATGGCCTTCAACCGAAAGTTTGCGCACACTTGCTGACGGTGGATGCGCCCCAAGAGACGGATCGGAACGGCGTCCGAACCCGTCATATTTCGCCTGAATTTCACCTGGCAACCACCTTTGTTGTGACTTTGATCACAAAAACGGAGCCTCATATTCACTATCCAGAAGCGGGCAGGCTTCATACGCTTAACAACCTGTAACAGCCAAGCCCTGAAGATGAATACCCTGTTGACCGCCGGATTTCTGGATGCTGCCCTGAACCATGACGCAACCCGCCCGCACGCAGGTCCGGACGTGCTCTCGTTGCTGGTGGACGTGCTGGGCCACGGCGTTATTGTGGTGGGAGAGGGGGGGCAAATCATCCATGCCAATCGTGCAGCCCGCACGGAACTGAACCGCCATCGGGTGCTCAGCAGGGTGGGCGGCGAGGTCCAGGCCACGACGCCAGCGGACTGCAAAATGCTCCAAAACGCGTTGGGCAAAGCGGTGGGCGGCAAACGCAGCCTGATCAATTTGTCTGGTGCAGGCCTGACCCTGACGCTGGCCGTCGTGCCACTCAAGCCCGATGCCGATGCCTGGGATGCCCGCATTGCCCTGATTTTTGCGCGTGCTGAGGTCTGCGAATCCGGCATGTTCGGCTTTTTTGCGCGCAGTTATGGGTTGACCCAGACGGAAGAGCAGGTATTGGCCATCTTGTGCCGCGGTTTGAGCACGCCGGAAATTGCCGTCCAGCTGAAAGTTGCTGTTTCCACTGTACGCAGCCATGTGCGCAGCCTATGCGCAAAAACCGGCTCCAGCGGCGTACGCGAACTGGTGAACCGTGTCGCCGTTTTGCCACCGGTGGCACCTTTGCATCTGGCCCAAATTCACTGAAAAGGGCTGTCACCCCCACGTGGCCCACACCGGGGGCCCGCCGCGTGCTAGATTACGGCTCATCATGAGCACGTCCATACCTTCCAACGAAGACCTTTACACGCCGCTGGTTCCCGAGTTGCGCTCCCTGGCTCGCCGGGGCGTGCTGCGGACCTACCGAAAAAATGCGGTGTTGATCAATGAAGGTGAGTCCGGCGACAGCCTGTTTGTCCTGCTCAAGGGCAGTGTCAAGGTCTTTGCCATGGACGAAAGCGGGCGCGAAATCACTTACGGAACGGTCCATGCGGGCGACTATTTCGGTGAGATGTCGCTCGACGGGGGGCCCCGTTCTGCCTCGGTGATGACGCTGGAGCCCTGCACTTGCGCGGTGCTGAGCCGGGCCGATGTCAGCGAGCACCTGGTGGAAGAGCCTGAATTTGCCATCAATCTCGTGGTTCAGGTGATACGCCGGGCCCGCTCCGCGACAGAGACGGCGCGAAACATGGCGCTGCTCGATGTGTACGGGCGGCTTGTTGCCTTGCTGGAAGAGCGCCGGGAAGACACGGGGGAGGCACCGGGCGGGAGCGCGACGCTGGAGTCCATCACCCACCAGGACATTGCCAATCGCGTCGGGGCCTCGCGCGAGATGGTCAGCCGGCTGCTCAAAGACCTCGAAAAAGGGGGCTACATCGAACTGGGCATCCGGCGCATCACGTTGATCAAGAAACTGCCCAGTCGCTGGTAGGCCGGTTCGGGTGGCCTATTTCCCGCAGGGCGACGAGTTGCTCCCCATGGCGAAATTGGCGGTAGACCGCTTTGGTGCTCAGGAGGTCACGGCCGAGGGTCCCGCCTATCGCTGCGCCTGTTTTGCAGTTCCTTCCAAATTGCTCAGTAAGCTCGCCGACAAAGCCGGGGAGGCCGATCGCAATGTCATCCATGGCCACATGGAAAGCGCCGCGCGCCTTCGTACGCAGCGCAGTGCATGGGTTCCCCACGCGCCGGCAGCGTTGCCGCAACAGTCGCAACATTCCACACCGTCCTACCGGCGCAGTGTTTTCGACGCAGGCACGGACACCGTGCTTCCCGGCAAGCCCGTGCGGGACGAGGGCGACAAGCCGGTCAAGGATCACGCCGCCAACCAGGCCTATGACAATGCCGGCATCACGCTTGATTTTTACCTGAAGGTTTTTGGCCGGCGTTCGATCGACAACCGCAGCATGCGGGTCGAATCGGCGGTGCATTTCGGCAAGAACTTCGGCAATGCGATGTGGACCGGCGACCGGATGGTTTACGGGGACGGCGACCAGAACGTGAGTGGATTTACGGCTGCACTGGACATCATCGCCCATGAGCTCACACACGGCGTCACGCAGCACCTGATCGCGGGCGGTCTGGGCGTTGTTCGGGTCGCGCCGAAAGACCGTGAATTCCGGGAGCAGACGCATGCGCTCCAGGGGCAAAGCGGCGCGCTCAATGAGTCTTTTTCGGATGTCTTCGGCAGCATGGTCAAACAGTGGCACGCCGGGCAGGACGTCACGCAGGCCAACTGGCTGCTCGGTGAGAACATGCTTGCGCCCCAGCACGGCCGGGCCATCCGCTCGCTGAAGGATCCGGGCAACCGACAGTTGACGTGGTACGAAGACGAGCAGTTCAAGAACATGGAGCAGTATGTCGATGGCGCTGATGTGCATGACGGCTCCGGCATTCCCAATCACGCCTTTTACCTGGCGGCCCGGAAAATAGGCGGCTACTCCTGGGAAAAGGCAGGGCCCATCTGGTACGAAGCCTTCGCTAAACTCAAGCCCAAGGCCAGTTTCCAGGATGCAGCGCGAGCCACCACTAATGTGGCCTCGCAGCGGTTTGGTGCTAAGTCAAAAGAATGCAAAGCCGTCGTGGCCGGCTGGCAAGCGGTGAAAGTGTTGCTTTGAGTCTAGGCAGTTATGCCTTGCTTTGTTGGGGGTGTCGTGTAACGATTCGTACCGGCCCCTGTCCTGTTGCTGAGAACTCCCCTAAAGATGTCGTTGCGTTGCGTCTCGTGCTTGGCTGTTAATCCTGACGGAAACCGCTTTTGTGGCAATTGCGGTGCCGCGTTTGGGTCCGGCTTGCAGGAGTCTGCTGTTTCAGCCATCGCTCCAGTGCCAGACATCCAGTGGGGAGCGCTCAAGCACGCGACCATTCTGTTCTCGGACGTTGTCAGCTCTACTGAGCATGTGGCCACCTTGGATGCCGAGCAAGCCATGGAGCAATTGCGTCCTGCGGTGCAGAGCATGTGCGACGCTGTGGAGCGTTTTGGGGGCACCGTGGTGCGCACTTTGGGCGATGGCGTCATGGCGTTGTTTGGTGTGCCTCGCGCTCTGGAAGGGCATGCGGACCTAGCCTGTGAGGCTGCTCTCTCCATGCAGGCAGCGTTCGAAGGCCCTGAGCAACGCATGCGCATCCGTGTTGGCTTGCATTCCGGCCAGGTAGCCCTGGACGCTGACGCGGTCGATGCCACCAAGGGCGGAGGTGTTCATGGTCGTGCCATTCACCTCGCCAGCCGTGTCGTCGCCATGGCAGAACCTGGCGGAATTTGTATGACAGCCGATTGCCTGGCTCTCGTTCGCTCAGCCTGCGATGTGCGGCCCTTGGGCAAGCATTCGCTAAAAGGTATTGCTGAACCCGTCGAACTGCACGTGCTGCTGGGCCTGAAGAATGACGTGCAGGGCCATCAGTTTCATGAGAGTGCCATGTCGCTTCTTCGTGGCCGTGAACGGGAACTGCGCACTTTGCAGGATGCACTTGGCTGCGCTGATAAAGGCGAAGGCACCGTTTTTGGGGTGTCCGGGGCACCGGGCACCGGAAAAAGCCGACTCTGCTATGAGTTTGCCGAGTGGTGTCGCGACCGGCTTGTTCCCGTGGCAGAAGTTCGCACCCAGCTCTATGGGCATGCCACGCCCTTGCAACCGGTGCTCATGCTGTTGCGCACCTGTTTCTTCGATATCACCCCCGTGGACGATGCCTCCGCGGCCAGGCAACGCATCGATCTGCGGCTTGGAAAGCTGGAGCGGTGTTCGACAGATGACCTGACCTTGCTCCATGAGTTTTTAGGCGTAGCAGATGCCGGCGGCCAGCCATGTGCGCTCAATCCGAAAGCCCGGCGCGCGAGGTTGTTGGGGCTGCTGGGTGAACTGGTGAAACAGGCTGGCGAAAGAACCTCCGTCATCCTTTTCGAAGACCTGCACTGGCTTGACGAAGCGAGCGACGAATTCCTTTCGGTTCTGGTTCATGCAGTAGCCGGCACCCGCACACTGCTGTTGCTCAACTATCGGCCCGCTTACCAAGCGCCGTGGGCAGCGTTGCCGCACTTCAGGACCATGCGGCTGGGCGATTTGAGCACTGCTGATACCGAGGCCCTGGTAGGCGAACGGCTCAGACAACATCCTGAGCTGCAGAATTTTCTTCCACTTATTGTGGACCGTTCTGCCGGGAACCCGTTTTTTGCCGAGGAACTGGCTCACTCGTTGATCGAAAAAAGCGACTCATTAGCGAAGGCGGAGGACAGACAAGCTGATCATCTGGCCCTTGTACAGACCCTGCCCGCCACCGTACATGCTGTCATAGGCGAGCGCATCGACCGGTTGGTGGGTACTCAAAAGACGCTGCTGCATGTCTGTGCTGTGATTGGAAAGGAAATTCCCCTCGCCGTGTTGCGGGAGGTTGCTGTTTACCTAGTAAGCCAGATGGAAAGCGGGCTGGAAGGTTTGTGCGAAGCCGAGTTGCTGCGCTTGCTGCGCGAAATAGCCGGGGGACGCCGTTTCGCATTTCGTCATCCACTCATTCAGGAGGTGGCCTATAGCACCCAGCTCAAGGCACGGAGAGCCAACCTGCACGCCGCGGTAGCCGTTGCCATGGAGGCGCACTACAGTGCGCAGCCGGGCGAATTTGCTGCGCTGGTCGCTTACCACTATGAAGCCGCGGGGCAGCCTGTTAATGCAGCGCAACATGAGGCGCGGGCGGCCAAGTGGGCAGGCTCAACCAATTCAGCGCAGGCCATCAAGCATTGGCGCAAGGTCTGGACGTTGCTGGAAGGTCAGGAGCGTTCGCAGCAGGTCAATAGCCTGCGAGCCCTGGCGGGGGGGCGTATTGTCTACCTTGGCTGGAGGGAGGGGCTCAAACCCCAGGAAGTTCAGCAAATTTGCAGTGAGGCCTTGGGGCTGGCGAGGGATATGGACAATCGCCTTGAGCAATTGCTTCTATTTGCCCAGGGCCGCCTCCTGCAATCCGGAGGAGGAGCGGCAGATGACTATGTCGCGTCCGTGCTCAAGGCGCTGTCACTGACGCCGCCGGGTAAAGATGTCGGACGTGTAGCAATGCTGAATGTGGCTTTGAGTCAAGCCTATGCATGGGCCGGGTTGCTAGAACAGGGACTGGCGGCAAATGATGCCGCTCTGCTCGGCGTAGCGAGCATCGACAACTTCGATAGGGAGTTCATCGATTTCAGTATCGAGCAATGGGCGCTTGGCATTCGCGCTCGGTTGCTGATACGAATGAACCGGCTGGACGAAGCCCAGGCGTGTCTCCATGAAATGTTGTCGGCGGGTGAGCGGCTGGATGATCCTGTCATTCGACAGATCACGCATCACCTCCATGTGGAGCTTGCTGCGATTACCCAAAACGCCGACCTCGCCAGGGAGCATGTTGCGATTGTGGTGAACCTCGGGCAGCAGTATGCAAGCCCCTATTCAAAGGTCTTTGCCCATTGGTGTTCCGGGCTGGCCGAGATCAGCATCGGAAATTTGGAGGCTGCCCGGAACAGCTTTTCCGAAGCCCTTGAATTTATTGCGAACTCGAAAGTAGCCGTTGAATTTGAAGCTGAAATACGGGCAAGCTTGGCTGAGTGCCATCACAAAATGGGCAACTTAGACATGGCTCTTGAGGCTGCGCAGGAAAACATCGGCATATCCAAACCGCGAAACAATCGGTTAGCCGAGTGCCGCGCGCTGATTGTCTGGGGCGGTGTGCTGGGGCAAAAATCCGACGTCGATTCGCGGGAAAAAGCGTTAGCCCTTTTTGCTCAGGCAGAGCAGCTCATCAAGCTGACTGGCGCCAAAATATATGAACAGTTCTTGCTGAGTGAGCGGAATCGACTGATCGCTCATTGACGGGATGGAGCTGTGCCGGGTTATGGGGTCCGTACCAGCAAGGTGTATTCACGCATCCCATAACTTCCCAGTACCTCAACAGTAGAGTCAAAATTTTTCTCACAATAGGTGACCCACAAGGCTGGGGGTGCCCTATAGAGCTCTGGCTGGACAAGCACTCCTTCAGCCAGCGGCGCGAGAAAATTGACAGAAAATCCAAGGCGGCTGGTGAGATGCATGCTGGTCAGTGTCTCTTCAATAAACCGGATCCATAGGGCGTCGGGTTGACTTAATTTGACGTTGAAGATGCCGCTGGCAATTGAGTAGTCAGCTGTCCGATGGCTGCTGCTCCCGATCACGAATTCCGTATTGCGCCGCTTTTGCCATAGTCGCCGGGCATGGGTGAGCATGGCCGGCGACAAGTCCACACCCAAATAGTCTATTGTTTTGCCCCGATGGCGCTGCGCTAAAAAAGCAAGCAACGCGCCATAGCCGCATCCTATGTCGTTCAGCGCGATCGGTGAGTCGAAATTGCAAACCTTAAGCAATTGCACGAAGCGCATCTGCTGTGTTGGTACGCATGACCAGTCGACCCCAAGCGGCGTGGCTCCATGGGTATCGACTTTTTTGGTGTAGTACTGCTCAACTTCAGCAAGCAGCTCGGCAACAGAGTTTTCCGGCAAGGGGGCAGTCATGGGGAAACCCGCACTTCCGGAGCTCCGGGAACCCCCGCGCTTTTCTTTACTTCTTTGCGCTGGGTTTGCTGTTTTTTGCTGCAGCTCTGGCTTGCCGTGCGGCGTCTGCCGCTTGCACAGATTGCATGGGCAAGGAGATGGTGAGGTAGTCCTGCTCCAGGTAGTGAACAGGGCGCGCCTTCTCCGTGATTTTCACTTGTGCATTTTCTTTTCCACCCTGCATGGCATGCGAAGTGAAATACACAGGAAGGGGGGCTTTGGATGCCAGGTTTTTAATGATGGCCGTGACGATAGCCACGTCTCCGTTTTGTTTGGGGCGATTGGAGTCGTGCTTGCTGAGCGCGCCTATAAGGTCGTACCAACGGTTCTTGACTTCGTTGTTGCGTGCACCGAGGTTGAGCGCGGTCACGCTAGTCTTGAACGAGCGCCCCCTCTTGAAAATCTTGAATTCCTTTTGCAGCGCCACCATTTCTTCGATTCCGCCATGGTGCGTGTCTTTGCCTTGTGGTGGTGCAAATCGGAGATTCAGTTCGTCCAGCATGCTGCCGATATAAATGTCGTGTTCTTTCATGAAATAGCCCATAAATCTCTCCTGCGGTTACGGTTGATGAAATTGCTGGTTCAGCGTAAAAATTGCAACGTGCTGTAAATCCACGCTGAGTGTAGGGCCAACTCCTTTGCGTGAAAAGAGGGCGAGCGGGGCGCAGGAGCTTTAGGCCGCCAGAGAGCGACGCCGCGGTGCAAAGTGTTGCGTTGTCGCCAACAGTTGCGGCCTTGCCCAAAGTGTCCGTCCGCTGGCGAATCCTTCACAGGCCCGTGATTCACGCCGGCCCGGTTTCGCTGCATCTCCCGCCAAGCCTACATGCCGTTCAGAATCCGCCTGGCTTCCTGGGGTGACGCATCACTGGTGCCAACTAATCGCGCTACGCCACCGCTTCGGGTGCCAGCTGCTTTGAGTCCGAGTAGCACAGGATTCTCGTCGCTGTACGCGTGAGTTGCTGGCATTTTCACAATGCCTCGACGCTCCGGACGGCCGGCGTCCGGGTCAGGTTTGCGTGGCGAGTAGTTCGCCCACATCGGACCCGCTACACGAACCCCGCCCACCGATATTGTTTTGGCGCCAGTCGCAATGCTGTTGAAGTTGCCACTGCGGCGAATGGGGGAAGGATTGGCCGGGTGATCGACAAACGAGCCAGGATTGCCGCTGGTGTCATACCACTGGTCTTCAAAATGGGACTGACGCGCGCCTGTTTGGACTCCAACGATCTGGTCATCACGCTCCACATACGCATCCACCGTAACTTTTCCTGGCTGGGTGTTGGTGATCTTGACTTCCCAGACCCCACTGGGTGCAGTAGAAGTTGACTTGTCAAAGGAGAACGTGGAGGAAACTGCCATCAAGGCGCATGTTCCATTGACGCCAGTCGCCACAGACTGGGGATAAATCAGCGCGCACAGGGGCTTGCCGTTGCTGGCGTTCCATGTCCCTGACTTGCCCCATGCAAGTGGAGGCAGGCTGGTTTGACCTGGTGGAGTAAGTTGTACTTCAATGCCATGCGCACCAGGTGGAAGCCAGAGCTCCAGAAAGTTTTGTGTCAAATCACCCGGTTGTCCCCGCCAATGGAGCGTCACTTGCTCGCCTTTTGATAGCGTTGCGTTGGCGTGAGTGCGGCTCTGGTAATTGTTGCTGACGGGCAGGATGACTTGCAGGCGCCCGCTTCTCAGGGCAATGAGCTGATCCATAGCCGCTTCAAGCACTGAGCTGCCGTCGTGCGGCCCGGCAAGCGTGCCCCAGCTCAGGTTGACGGCCACTTTGGCGACGGGCGCACATCGCGAAAGAATGTACATCAGGCCGTCCATGATGTGCACGTTCATCGAGCCACCCGAGGTGTCTACTACCGTGTCCCAATCGAGCTGTACGGCCACAATGTCGCACCGGCTTGCATCATCATCGGCCAGCTTCCAGCTGGGCGGTGCATTGGGAGAAGGCGGCACACCAGCGATTTGGTCCAAAACCGTGCGTGGGCCACAGGCAATGTCCAGCACATGGGTGCCGTGGTTCAGGCGCTTGTTCAGCTCCATCCCCATCTTGAATTGCTCGTACACGGCAGTTTCGTCCACCAGTCCGCCGTAAGTGTGTTTCTGGATGGCCAAGTTGATATCTGCCGCTGTCAGCTCGTGGCCATAGCCAAGATTGGCCGGAACTGTCCCTGAGCCTTCCTCGTCCTGGCGCCAGAAATAGCGGGTACGCGCCTTGCCGTCGCGCAAAAAGTTGGCATTGGCGAAGGCGAGCCCTCCATCAATCAGTCCGATAACCTTGCCTTGGAGCAGGGCATGGGGCGCCGTAGAGCTCGAAGCACCTGGCGCACTTGGATCGTCAGCATGGTGGCCTGCGGGCAAGCCAAGTTCAAACCGTTTCACCAGAGGGTGCAAACTGCCGCCGGTGCGGATGTGTTTGAAGAAAGCCGGCTTGACCCGCGCCGTGCAATAACGCAGGCCCGTGGGCGCTGCGCTGGAGGTGTACACCGGTGGTACATAAAGCCAGCCGGGTGACGCTGCCGCTTTTAGCTGTGCAACACTGATACCAGGTGCAAGCTCAATCAGCAGCGGCAACCACTTGGGCGGCTTCTTGAAACCATAGCCAGCGAAGTTGTCTGCCTCTGCCCAGATCAGATAGGGATCAAAGCCGGAGGTTGCTCCCGCTTGGGCCCAGTCGATCCCTGTGAAGCTGCCTTTTGGTAGTGGGGTCCAATACATGTCTGGCCTACTTGATCGGTTTCCATTCGGCAGCAGCCTTTGTCCACATAAAGTGGAGCAGCGGTGAAATGGCAACACTAGCCGAACCCGAGGACAACTCGTAGTAGCCACTTTGGTTGTCGGCCATCGAAATCCGTGGATCGAAATCGATCACGGTGTCTTTCTGTCCATGAAACTTGCGGCCATCGAATCCGCGCTCGTGCAGCTTGCCGCCCGAACAACGGGCAACCATGAAGTCGCTCAGCGCCGTACCCAGAAGGCGCCCGACAGCGCTGTCAACAGGATAGTGCAGGCCAGCCACCGTGCGGTTGACTGCGATGCGGGCGGCTAGCCGTTCCAGTTGTTCCCGGTATTTCGTGCCGTGGGGCAGCAAAGACTGGAGCAACGCGCAGGTGAGGTAGGCCTCTGTCGCATGTCCGCTAGGCCAGCTTGCATGGCCAGGCGTCGGAATCATCGGCTGGATCTGCGGCGACAGTTCAACAGGGCGCTGGCATGCAAAGGCGTGTTTGAATCGCATTTCGACATGAGTTGCCAGCGACATGGCCAAGTCGAGAAGCTCGAGGGTGTATTTGTGTCGATGCGCAGTCAAGCCAATGATGGAGGAAAAGAATGCCCCGCCTCCGTTGACCTGTGCCAGGATCTCGGCGCCACGGTCCTCGCGGAGCTCGGAATAATTATTTACAAGGTGGAGCTGTTGCTTGAAAATTTTCTCGGATGGGCGTACCAAGCGTGCAAGTGCCAGATCTTTCAGGGGCTTTCTGTCCAGGTCCACAAAACCGAGCGTCATTGACGTCTTGTTTTGATTGACATTGAAATGCAGACCTGCGAGCAGCTCAAGCTCGCAAACTGCCATACGCGGACCTGCCGCCCATTCGGCCAGCTGTTCGGGTTTATCCAGCGGAGTGGGCAGGGTACACGGGATGGTCGCGCCTTGAAACGGGCCGACGAGAGCGGCGCGATTCGTCGTTAAGGCAAACGATGCAATAGCTGGATCGACGCTATACCCACCGCTATACCCACCGCTATACCCACCGCTATACCCACCGCTATA
>NZ_JAQSDA010000026.1:25566-81396 GCF_029945685.1 Polaromonas sp.
CGCTATACCCACCGCTATACCCACCGCTATACCCACCGCTATACCCACCGCTATATCCACCGCTCATTTTTCGCTCCCAGTTATGTTGATGAGGTTAATGTTCAGTGAGGCCCAGTGCACGAAGCGCAACGGCGCAGCGTTGCCGGGTGACGCTGCTCGCGCTCCCGATGGCGAGATAGCTTGACACAGACATGCCGGGAGTTTCTGCCAAAAGCATGGCCAAGGTCGATTTCGCATCTTCGAGCATGCTCGCTTCAACCTGCGCAGTCAGAAGCACGCGCATGGTCGGTGCGTGATGTCGATTCGCTTTCAGGGACTGTCGCGCATACTGAATTGCGCGGCCGTGATCGTTGACGGTAAGCAAGGCCGCTGCCGAAAGCATGTCGAAATAATATTTAAGGGGGTCTATCGGAGACAGTGCATTCGCATACTCCACTTCCGAAACTGCGTCACTCGGCGCTCCCCACATGGTTGAGGCCACGCTCTTGAAAAGCCAGGCCATTGGCTCATTCGGGTTCGCCTCAATTGACTGCGCAAGTCTGGTTGCTGCAAGGTCAAAGTTGCCGAGCAATTGGCAATATGCATGCCCCTCGACTGCCAGTGTGAGCGCGTTGGCCGGCTCAATGTCGAGCGCTCGCTTTGTTTGCTCAAGTGCCATGCGCGCGTCTTCTTCCGGGCTCTGGCTCAGCCCCCGGATGATCCGCATGATGTACCACTTGGCCAGCCATGCACGCGGTGTGGCGATGCGACCGTGTCGTTCTATCAGGGCATCAAGAGCCTGACGGCTTCGATCAAAGTCACGGACCGAGGATCGGTGCATCATCGAAATTCCACCGAGCAGCAAGGCGCTGCTGTCCAGCCGCGGCATGGGCTGCAGCAAAGTCTGCTGGACTTCAGCATCAATGAGTGCGCGGGATGTTGCCGCTGCTAGGCTGTTGAGCAATTCGCTTTGGGCCTGTAGCAAGTCATCTGTCACGCCCGATACACGTTCCGCCCAGACGATTTGAGTCGTTCGCGCGTCGGCCAGCTCGGCCATGATCAGAATCTTGCCGCCGCTGGCGATGTAGCTGCCGGACAGAACAAACGAAGCGCCCAAACGTGATTCCACATCCGGCATGACGCTGGTTCGTCCTCGGAACGCCGTGGTCGACAGGCGGGAAATGACACGTATGTCAGGGCTGCGGGAGAGCTGCGCAATCACTCCATCCGCAATGAGCTCACCGATAACAAAATTTTCTGGCTCGTTGCTGCGTGCTTCGAAGGGAATGACCGCGATGGTTGGCCGCAAGTCTGAGGGCAGAGCACCGCTGGCGGGTATGACCGGCGCATGGCCCACCGGGCCGACCCGGTAGGCGCGAACCGGTTTTTCAACATGTTTGAGATGGCATTCCCCCAGGTCTTCGACATCGGCGTCCAGCCCTGCTGCGAGCTCATCGCGCAGCTCGGACGAAACCACCATTTCCCCTGGACCGGCGAGCGTGCTCACGCGCGAGGTCAGGTTGACGTCGGTGCCGTAGATGTCGTGCTGGTCGGTAACGAAGCTGGCCAGGTGGCCGCCCATGCGCAGGTGCATCTGGTGCTCGGGCGGCACGCCGAGGTTGGCCTGCCGGGCGAAGCTGTGCAGGGCAAACGCGGCCTTGACACAACTTTGGGCGCTCGCGAACTCGAGCATCAGGCCGTCACCCAGGCTTTTGACAATGCGCCCGCCATGGCGCGGCAACACGTTCTGCTCCGCTTCTTCCACGAGTTGTTGCCACCGCCGTACAAAGCCATCCTGATCCTGCTCCATGATCCGGACCGACTCCACCACGTCCATGACCAGCAACACTTTTGTGCTTCTTGTCAGGTTGGCGGGTAGTTCGATCAACGGGAGCCTCATCGTAGACGGTGTAACAAAATTTTACCTCCTCCTTTTGTAGGAGAAGCCGTCTCGATGAGTTGGACAGACACGATGGCGCACTGGAAGGCGCCATGCGTTGCTTTAGCGCTGAATGGCTTCCTCGTTGCCCTGCCGCGCACCGGCGGCGATGTCGGGCAGTCCCTGCAGCCGCTGGTAAATCGGCGTGAAGTCGGGCGCGGTTTTGTCGAACAGTTCCTGAAAGCTGTTGATGACAAAGTAGGTCTGCTGGTAGCTGTCGATCTTGTAGCGGGTGCGCATCACGCGTTCAATGTCCAGCGGGAGGCGCTGTGGCTCCGGGCTTTGCACCGAGTACTGCAACTCGCCCGACGAGCTCAGGATGCCGGCACCGTAAGCACGCAAACCATCTTTCTGCTGGATCAGCCCGAACTCGACGGTGTACCAGTAGAGCCGGCTCAATTGCTCGCACGCGCCCAGGCCATGCGCCTTGAGCCCGCCCTTGCCGTATTCCTGCATGTGGTCGGCGAAGACGGGGTTGAACAGCAGCGGTACATGGCCGAACAGGTCGTGAAACACGTCGGGCTCAACGATGTAGTCGAACTCTTCCGGTTTGCGTATCCAGTCGGTCACCGGAAATTTCCGGTTCGCCAGCAGCGTGAAAAACGGCACCTCCGGAATCAGCCCGGGCACGGTGACGATCTCCCATCCCGTGGCATGGCGCAGGCGCCGGTTGATGTCCTCAAACCTTGGAATATGGTCACTGGCGCCCAGCAAGGGCAGGGCCGCGATGAACTCGTCACAGGCCAGGCCCGGCAACAGTGTGGCCTGGCGCGCGTACAGGCGCCGGTAGGTGTCGTGGTCGGCGGCGGTGTAGCAGTCGTAGTCCTGCGGGCAGGTGTAGTCGGCGCCGGCGCGCGTGTAGTCGCCGCGCGGCGGGCGTTCGCTCGCGCCGTAGACAACGGGTGGAGCAGCCCCCACGCTCCCCACTGGGTGTGGTTCGCTGCCCCCCGAGGGGGCCGTCGCTTGCTCGGGGCGGCCCTTCGCGGCGCGGGCTGCGTCACCGCTGATTGCTGCCTGAGACATGGTATTTGTCATGCTGTTTGGAGCACGCCACGCCGCATCTGGTCCAATTCCATGCTTTCAAACAGCGCCTTGAAGTTGCCTTCGCCAAAACCCTGGTTGCCCTTGCGCTGGATGAACTCGAAGAAGATCGGGCCGAGCTGGTTTTCGCTGAAGATCTGCAGCAGCAGCTCGCCGGGCGTGCCGTCCACCAGGATGTTGCGCGAACGCAGCTCGGCCACGTTTTCGCCATGGCCGGGGATGCGCTTGTCGAGCAGCTCGTAGTAGGTATCGCTGGTGTTGAGCAGCTTGATGCCGCTCAGTTGCAGGGCGTCCACCGTGGCGAACAGGTCGTTGGACCCCATGGCAATGTGCTGGATGCCTTCACCCTGGTACTTGTCGAGGTACTCCTGGATCTGGCCGGCTTTCTCGTTGCCCTCCTCATTGATCGGGATGCGTATCTTGCCGCAGGGGCTGGTCATGGCCTTGCTCTTGACGCCGGTGGTCTGGCCCTCGATGTCGAAGTAACGCACCTCGCGGAAGTTGAACAGGCGCTCGTAAAAGCCCGACCACTCGGCCATGCGGCCGCGGTGCACGTTGTGGGTCAGGTGGTCGATGTAGGTCAGGCCGTGGCCGGCCGGGTTCAGCTCGGCACCCGGCAGGGGCTCGAAGTCCACATCGAAGAACCCGATGTTGCCGATGTCGCCGTCCTTCGCACCGTTCTTGCCGCGCCAGCGGTCGATGAAATAAATGATGGAGTCGCCAATGCCCTTGATCGCCGGGATGTTCAGCTCGCCCGGGCCGGCGGTGTGCGCATAACCCCAGGCACCCAGGCGGATCGCGCGTTCGTAGGCGGCCTTGGCATCCTGCACGCGGAAGGCGATGGCGCAGACGCTGGGGCCGTGCTGGCGCGCAAAACGCTGGGCAAAGGAGTCCGGCTCGGCGTTGATGATGAAGTTGATGCCGCCCTGGCGGTACAGCGTCACGTTCTTGTGGCGGTGTTTGGCAATCGGCTTGAAGCCCATGCGCTCGAACAAGGCGCCCATGGCGGCCGGATCCGGCGCGGCGTATTCAATGAACTCGAAGCCGTCCGTGCCCATGGGGTTGTCCCAGGTAGCCGTGGCGGCTGGCGGGGAAGACGGGGCGGGTTGGGTGATGGCTGCGTTCATGCGTGTTGTCTCCAGGCGGTTCAGAAAAAAATAGCGGCACATCCACTTTAGACGCGTAGCCCATCAATTTTTATGCAAAACACGGCGTCAAGCTTGCTGGTTGCGCATCAAACCTGCAAAATGCTGGCCATGGAAGCACTCGACAAGCTGGACAAGCTCATATTGCGCAGCCTTCAAGCTGACGGTCGCGCGACTTACGAACAGATTGCCGAACAGGTCAGCCTGTCGCCCAGCGCGGTGCTGCGCCGTGTCAAGCGGCTGGAGGAAAGCGGCGTGATCGACCGGTATGTGGCGCTGGTCAGGCCGGAAGCGGTCGGGCTGGGGCTGACCGCCTACATCAATGTGCGGCTGGAAAAACACACGGAATCGCACAAGCGCAACCCGATGGACCTGTTTCGCGCCAGTGTGCAGACCTGGCCCGAGGTGGTGGAATGTGCAGCGCTGACCGGCGAGATGGACTATTTGCTGCGTGTGGTGGTGGCCGACATGGGGCATTACAGCCGCTTCATCATGGACACGCTGCTCAAACACCCCAGCGTGCAGGACTGCAAGACCAGTTTTGTGCTGGACCGCGTGAAAACGACGACGGCTGTGCCGGTTTGATGCGGGGCCGAGGGCTGGCCCGGGCCAGACGAGGTGCTGATTTAGGGGCCTGCCCCCCTTTTGATGTCCACTAGTACCGGTTTGACGGGCTCCGGGCAAGAAAGTTGCTATAATATTCATAGCTGTTTGCGCATGCCCCACAAGGGATTAATGCCTTTCTGACTAGGAATTTCCGCGGATCCCCGGGCCCAGCCGTTTAAATATCCTTCAGGGCTGGACATTCTAGGGAAAACCCTTATATTGAACCCATGGTTACCCCCGGCACATTCATCAAGGCGTCCATTTCTGCGGGCAGGGAGTTCTTCCGCCCGCCCGCGGACGACGCAACGCGCGCGCCGCATCGCCCGCCTGTGCTGGTGCCCATCCGCTCCATCGGCCCCACGCACGGTGAACGCATCGAAAAACATCTGCTGTCGCTGGACCCGCATGACCGTTACCTGCGCTTTGGTTACGCCGCCCGCGACGAGCAGATCCAGCGCTACGTGGCAGGCCTGAACTTCGAGCGCGACGAGATTTTCGGCATCTACAACCGCAAGCTCGAGCTGATCGCCATGGCGCACCTGGCGCTGTCGATCGACCCGGAGCTGAAAAGCTGCGCCGAGTTCGGCGTGTCGGTGCTCAAGCACGCGCGCGGGCGCGGCTACGGCGCGCGCCTGTTCGACCGCGCCGTGATGCACTCACGCAATGAGGGGGTGAGCATGATGTTCATCCACGCGCTCAGTGAAAACACCGCCATGCTCAACATCGCCCGCAAGGCTGGCGCGGTGATCGAGCGTGACGGCTCGGAAAGCGAGGCCTACCTCAAGCTGCCTCCGGCCGATCTGGACTCGCGCATGACCGAGATCGCCCTGGAGCAGATCGCCCAGACCGACTACCGCCTGAAAGTTCAGGCCAAACAGTTCTGGGACCTCCTGGCCCTGGTCCAGGAAGTGCGGCAGGGCGTGCGCGACAGCCGCGACCGCATGCCTATATAGCCCCCACGGTCGCTCGCTTCGCGTAGCTTCCTGCCCCCCCCCGAGGGGGCCGCTGCGCCTGCGACCCGGCAAAGCCGGTTCCGCGGCCCCTGCTTGAATGGAGATGGCCCCAGGCTCGCTCAACTTTGAACCCGTTCGTCCTGAGCCTGTCGAAGGATGCGCCCGAGCGGGAGCATCGCCAGATCGAAGTACGTTATCCTTGGCAACTTGCCAACTACCGCACACCTCCGTGTCCGACAACCCCCCCAGTAGACCGCCCAAGCCCGAAGACAAACGCGGCTTCCTGCAGAAGCTTGCAGAAATGCTTCATCCCGGGCCCGATTCCAAAGCCGAGCTGATTGAAACCCTGGTCGAGGCGCAGGACAACGAGGTCATCGGCGCGCAAAGCCGCGAGATGCTCGAAGGCGTGATCCGCATGGCCGACATGACGGCCGGCGACGTGATGGTGGCAACGCCCCGCATGGATGTCATCAACATCGATGCGCCGTTCGACGAGTTGCTGCATCTGGTGATCGACACCGCCCACTCGCGCTTTCCGGTTTTCGAGAACGAGAAAGAAAACATCATTGGCATCCTGATGGCCAAGGACCTTCTCAAGCTGCAGCGTGCGCCCGAGCTCAACATCCGCGCCTTGCTGCGTCCGGCGGTGTTTGTGCCCGAGAGCAAGGGCCTGAACGACCTGCTGCGCGAATTCCGCGGCAACCGCAACCACCTGGCCATCGTCATCGACGAGTTCGGCCGCGTGGCCGGGCTCATCACGATTGAAGACGTGCTCGAGCAGATCGTCGGCGAGATCGAGGATGAGTTCGACATCGCCGAGGACGAGGGCGACATCTTCGGCCTGACCGACCACACCTACCGCGTCAGCGGTGACACCTCGATCGAACGGGTCAACGAGGCCTTCGGTGTGCTGTTGCCCGAAACCGACTTCGAGACGATTGGCGGACTGGTGGCCCACGAGATGGGCCATGTGCCCAAACGCGGCGAGCTCTTCGCGCTGGCCGGCCTGCAGTTCACCGTGCTGCACACCAAAGGGGGCGCCGTGCGCTGGTTCAAGGTGTCGCCCGTCGCCACGGGTACCTGAGGCGCGGCGGACGCGAGCAAACGATGGCAAGGGACTCCATTCACAGCATGATGTCGGCGTTGCCCACGTTGCCGGCCCTGCTGGAGCATATCGGGCACCCCCAGCCGCGCAAGGGGCTTTCCTTTCTTGACATTGCTATTGTTTTAATAGCTGGTTGCGCCCATGC
Organism: Polaromonas sp.; assembly: GCF_029945685.1. GTDB lineage: Bacteria > Pseudomonadota > Gammaproteobacteria > Burkholderiales > Burkholderiaceae_C > Polaromonas. The sequence goes on from NZ_JAQSDA010000026.1 coordinate 32,480, forward strand.
CCTGAGCGTTGCATGGCCTTTTTCCTCCGGATTGGCACAAGGCCAGCCGGTCTGGTGGCTGCAGCTGCTGGCCCTGGCTGCGCTGGTCCGGTCGCTGGAGCGCTGCGCCCGTTTCAAGCAGGGGCTGCTGCTGGGCTGGCTGTTTGCCACCGCCTGGCTGTGCGGTATTTTCTGGTGGCTGTTCATCTCGCTGCATGTTTACGGCGGGCTGGCCGCGCCGCTGACGGTGCTGGCCGTGCTTGGCCTGGCGATTTTTCTGGCTACCTATTACGCCGTGGCCTGCGCGGCCTACGTCCGCCTGGCCCCCCTCGGGCAAACGCGCAGGGCGATTGTTTTTGCGGCGCTCTGGCTGCTGGCCGAGCTGGCCCGGGTGGAGTTTTTTACCGGCTTCCCCTGGGGCGCCGCCGGTTACGCGCACCTGGACGGCTGGATGGACGGTTATGCGCGGTGGATCGGGGTGCACGGCATCACCTTCCTGGCGGCTTTCCTGGCCGCCAGCCTGGGGGGCTTGGGCCGGTCGCGGCGCCAGCTGGTCATGTTCCCGGTGCTGGCGGCGCTGATGGTGGCGGGGGCGCTGGCGGCAGGAAAGCAGACCTCCACCCCGGCCGGCAGCCTGCAGGTGACGCTGCTGCAGGGCAACATCCCCCAGGACGAGAAATTCCAGCCCGGCACCGGCCTGCCGACGGCGCTGCGCTGGTACGGCGAGCAGTTGCAGGGTGCCAGAACCTCGCTGGTGGTGGCGCCTGAAACGTCTCTTCCCCTGCTGCCGCAGCAACTGCCCGAGGGTTACTGGCGCGCCGTGCAGGCGCGTTTTGCCTCCGGCCAGCAGGCGGCGCTGATCGGCATGCCGCTGGGCAGCTACAGCGCGGGTTACGCCAATTCGGCGGTGGGGCTCAAACCCGGCCAGGCGCAGCCGTTTCGTTTCGACAAGCACCACCTGGTCCCGTTTGGCGAGTTTGTCCCGCCGGGTTTTCGCTGGTTCATCAACCTGATGAACATCCCGCTCGGCGACTTCAGGCGCGGCCCGCTGGGCCAGCCTTCCTTTGACTGGCAGGGCCAGCGGCTGGCGCCCAACATCTGCTACGAAGACCTGTTTGGCGAAGAGCTGGGTGCCAGCTTCGGCGACGCGGCCACGGCACCCACGGTGCTCGTCAACCTCAGCAACATCGGCTGGTTCGGCAACACCATCGCCATCGACCAGCACCTGGCCATCTCGCGCATGCGCGCGCTGGAGTTCGAGCGGCCCATGCTGCGCGCCACCAACACCGGGGCCACGGTCATCATCGACCACCGCGGCAAGGTCACCCACGAGCTTCCGCGCCACACCCGCGGCGCGCTGGTGGGCGAGGTCGAGGGGCGCAACGGCATCACGCCTTACGCCTGGTGGGTGTCGCGTTACGGCCTCTGGCCGCTGTGGGCCCTGGGCCTGGGCGTGGCGGCACTGGCGCTGGTTTTTCGCCTGCGTTCAGGCCGCTTGCTGGCCTGAGCGGACCAGCCGGCCCGGCCGTGCGGCCGTGACCTCTCCCTCGCGGGCCACACACTGGCCCGCGACCCAGGTGCCGATGTATCCCTGCGCCTTTTGCAGAAAACGTTTGCCGCCGGCGGGCAGGTCGCGCACCAGCTGCGGCAGGCCGACGCTTAATCGCGAGGGGTCAATGACGTTGATGTCGGCTCGCAGGCCGGGCGCCAGCCGCCCGCGGTCGTTCAGGCCCAGGTAGCGCGCGTTGCGCGATGTCATCATCTCCACCGCCTGCTCCAGTGACAGGCGGTCTGCCGCGCGGCCCTGCACCCAGTGGGTGAGCATGAAGGTGGAAAAACTCGCGTCGCACACCGTGCCCACATGCGCGCCGGCGTCGCCCAGGCCGAACAGTGCGCGCGGGTGGCCCAGCATCTGGCGCACGGTGTCGAGCGAGCCCTGGTTGTAGTTGAAGATCGGAAAGTACACCAGGTTGCCGCCGTCGCCTTCGCTGAAGTAGTCGTACAGCGCCTCCAGCGCGGTGATGCCGCGCTGTTTGGCGCGCACCAGAAAACTCTGCATCACGCCGGGTTCGTAGTTGAGGGTGGCGTCGAGCGGGAACATGCGGCCGGCGATCATTTCAATCCGAGCGAGCAGCATGTCCACCAGCGGCGGAATCGGTGTGCCGTCCCCCGCCAGGCGCTCCGACTTCTCGCCCAGTATGCGGGCTTTTCGGGCTGGTTCCCTCATGGCTGCTGCGCGGTCAGCTACTGAAAGCGTAGCAATTTCCTTGTAACCCGGAAAACCCATGAAAGGGTGAAAACTCGCGTCCAGCCCGTTGATGACGCCGATGCCGCGCGCCGCGGTCTGCAGGTACAGCGGCAGGCCGCGCGCCACAGCCGCTTCCACGCGGGCCTGCATGGCCAGGTACTGCTCACCGCCGGGGTCGCGCTGCAACCAGCTCATCGAGAGCGGCCGACCGCTGGCCGCCGCCAGTTGTTCGACCAGGTCGAACTCGGCGTCGAAGTTCTGCGGTCCCTGCATCAGGTCGAAGTCGCTGACGACCTGCACCACGCCGTGGGTCAGGCCCTCAAAGGCGCGGGCAATGCCGGTCAGTTCGGCCGCGCTGGCGATCGAGGCCGGTGTGTCATGGCCCTCGGCCGTGCGGTGGTTGTCCGATCGGCCAGTGGAAAAGCCCACCGCCCCGGCCGCCAGCGCCGCGCGCAGATGCCCGCGCATGGCGGCAATGTCCTGTTCACTGGCAGCTTCACGCGCCTCGGCGCGTTCGCCCATCACCAGCATGCGCAGGGGGTCGTGCGGCACCATGGCCAGGAAGTCCAGGCTGTGCGGCATGGCATCGAGCGCGTTCAGGTAGTCGCCAAAGCTCTGCCATGAAAATTTCACGCCTTCGGTCAGGGCCACGCCGGGGATGTCTTCCACGCCTTCCATCAGCTTGATCAGGCGGTCCTCGCTGCCGGGCCGCAGCGGCGCGAAGCCGACGCCGCAGTTGCCCATCACCACCGTCGTCACCCCGTGGTGGATGCTGGGGCTGAAGGTTTCGTCCCAGGTGGCCTGGCCGTCGTAGTGGGTGTGGATGTCCACAAAGCCGGGCGTGACCCACGCGCCGCTGGCGTCCACGGTGTCGCGCGCGGCCGCGGTGATGCGGCCGATGGCCACGATGCGGCCGTCCTGCACGCCGATGTCGGCCACAAACGGCGCAGTGCCGCTGCCGTCGACCACGGTGCCGCCCTTAATGAGCAAGTCGAGCATCTTTTCTCCTCCAGAACCAGGCCAGCGACAGGCCGCTGACGATGTGCCAGATGCCCCACAGGCTGGCAATGATGACCATGCCGAGGTCCGAGTTGAACTGTACGGCAATGATGCCCAGCGCCAGGCCCGAGTTCTGCATGCCGCCCTCGATCATCACGGCACGCCGGTCGCGTTCGCTCACACCCATGGCCTTGCTGGTGGCCCAGCCGAAAAACAGGCCGCTGGCATTGTGCGCGATCACGATGCCCAGCATCGGCAGCAGGCCCAGCGTCAGCAGCTGGCGCTCCTTGATCAGCCCAAGCACGATGAAGGCCAGCAGGGCCAGCAGCGAAAAGTTTCCCAGCGGTTTCTGGATGCGCGCCGTCAGTGCTGGCAACTGGTGCGAAAATAGCAGACCCAGCGCCATCGGCAGGGCCAGCAGCAAAAACAGGCTGATCCAGATGCCCGAGGGGTCGATGTCCAGCGTCTTGAGCCAGCCGGCCGTGGCCGGGTTGGCCGCCACCATCCAGCTGAAGTTGAACGGTGTGGCGACCAGCGCAATGACGCTCGCCACGGCCGACACGCTGACCGACAAGGCGGTGTTGCCGCGGCCCAGGTGGGTGACCACGTTACTCAGGCTGCCGCCGGGGCAGGCTGCCACCAAAATCATCGCGGCCTCGACATTGGGCGGCAGGTCCAGCACCAGGGTGGCCAGCCAGGTGCCCACCGGCAGCAGGATGAACTGCGGGATCAGCCCGCAGACCACCGCTTTGGGGGTTTGCGCGACGCGCCTGAAGTCGCTCACCTTGAGCTCCAGCGCGACAGAAAACACCATGGTGGCCAGGACCAGGCTCAGAATCAGTTGTTGGGTTGTCATGACACTTTCCTCGTGCCCGAGGGTAACCCGGTGAAAGCTCCGTAAAATCAAGGGTTTTCGCGGGTTCAGGCCCGTGCGGCCCTTTACCTGCGTTTATCTGCGCTCACCTGCGGCCACCCGTCGCGGCACATCCTATTTATGTTGACCTTTCAGCAAATCATCTTGAAGCTCCAGTCCTATTGGGACGCCCAGGGCTGTGCCTTGTTGCAGCCTTATGACATGGAAGTGGGCGCGGGGACGTCGCACACTGCTACGTTTTTAAGAGCGCTCGGCCCGGAGCCCTGGAAGGCCGCCTACGTGCAGCCAAGCCGCCGCCCGAAAGACGGCCGTTACGGCGAGAACCCGAACCGGCTGCAGCACTACTACCAGTACCAGGTCGTGCTCAAGCCTGCGCCGGCCAACATCCTGGAGCTCTACCTCGGCTCGCTCGAGGCGCTGGGCTTTGACCTGAAAAAAAACGACATCCGTTTTGTCGAGGACGACTGGGAGAACCCCACGCTCGGCGCCTGGGGCCTGGGCTGGGAGGTCTGGCTCAACGGCATGGAGGTCACGCAGTTCACCTACTTCCAGCAGGTCGGCGGCATCGACTGCAAGCCCATCACCGGCGAGATCACCTACGGCCTGGAGCGCCTGGCCATGTACCTGCAGGGGGTGGACAACGTCTACAACCTGCAGTGGACAGACAGCATGAGTTATGGCGACGTCTACCTGCAAAACGAAAAGGAGCAGTCCGCCTACAACTTCGAGCACAGCGACGCCGACTTTCTGTTCACCGCCTTCACCGCGTACGAGAAACAGGCCAAACACCTGATTGACGTGCAGCTTGCGTTGCCGGCCTATGAACAGGTGCTCAAGGCCGCGCACAGCTTCAACCTGCTGGACGCGCGTGGCGCGATTTCTGTGACCGAGCGCGCTGCCTACATCGGCCGCATCCGCAACCTGGCGCGCGCGGTGGCGCAGAGTTATTACGAATCCAGGGAGCGCCTGGGCTTCCCGATGGCGCCGCGCGAGTGGGTCGAACAGATGACGAAGAAGGCCGCATAAAAATGACAACGCAAAACCTTCTGGTCGAACTGTTTGTGGAAGAGCTGCCGCCCAAGGCGCTCAAGAAGCTGGGCGATGCCTTTGCCGGCGTCTTGTTCGAGCAGCTCAAGGCCCAGGGCCTGGCCAGCGCCGATACCTCGGTGGTGACGGCTTTTGCCTCGCCGCGCCGCCTGGCGGCGCATGTCACGCAGGTCTGGCGCAAGGCCGCCGACAAGGCCGTGCAGCAAAAACTCATGCCGGTGTCGGTGGGGCTGGATACTTCCGGCGAGGCCACGCCCGCATTGCTCAAGAAACTGCAGGCGCTCGGTGCCGACGTGTCGAACCCCGCCGCGGCCGTGGCCGCCCTCAAGCGCGCGCCCGACGGCAAGGCCGAGGCGCTGTTCTACGACAGCCTGGTGACGGGCGCCGCGCTCGATACCGGCCTGCAAAAGGCCATCGAAGAGGCCATCACCAAGCTGCCGATTCCCAAGGTCATGAGTTACCAGCTCGAGACCGATTGCGCCTTGCCGGGCTGGACCAGCGTGAACTTTGTGCGTCCCGCGCACGGCCTGGTGGCGCTGCACGGCAGCACCGTGGTGCCGGTCACGGCGCTGGGCCTGAAGGCGGGCAATACCACGCAGGGCCACCGATTTGAAGCCAGGGTGTCACCCGTGGTGATCAAGGATGCCGACGCTTATGCCCGGACCCTGCTGGATGACGGCGCGGTGATCGCCAGCTTCGGCGACCGCCGCTTTGCCATCGTGCAGCAGCTCGCGCAGGCGGCCGAACGCCTGGGCCCGGGTTACGAGGTGCTGATGGACGAGGACCTGCTGAGCGAAGTGACCGGGCTGGTCGAGCACCCCAATGTGCTGGTGTGCGAATTCGAGGCGCAGTTCCTCGACGTGCCGCAGGAGTGCCTGATCCTCACGATGAAGGCCAACCAGAAGTACTTCCCGCTGGTGGACGCGAAGGGCAAACTCACCAACAAGTTTCTGGTGGTCAGCAACATCAGCCCGGCCGACGCCAGCGCCGTCATTGGCGGCAACGAGCGTGTGGTGCGGCCGCGTCTGGCCGACGCCAAGTTCTTTTTTGACCAGGACCGCAAGAAAACGCTGGCCTCGCGTGTGGCGGGGCTGGACAAGGTGGTGTATCACAACAAGCTGGGTTCGCAGGGTGAACGTGTGGCACGCGTGAGTCGCATCGCCACGGAAATTGGGATGATGCTGGCGGTGGAGGGCGATTCCACCATTGCCATGCACGCCCAAAGGGCGGCAGAGCTTGCCAAAACAGATCTGGTCACGGACATGGTTGGCGAATTCCCTGAGCTGCAGGGCATCATGGGGCGTTATTACGCTCTGAACGATGGCTTGTCCGCAGATATTGCCGATGCCATTGAAGATCATTACAGGCCGCGTTTTTCCGGCGACGAACTGCCCCGCAATCAGGTCGGCGTGATTGTGGCGCTGGCCGACAAGCTCGAAACCCTGGTGGGCATGTTCGGCATCGGCAATTTGCCGACCGGTGACAAGGACCCGTTTGCCCTGCGCCGTCATGCGCTGGGCGTGATCCGCATGCTGATTGAACGCGACTTGCCGGTTCAGTTTCACGCACTTACGCGCCTGGCTTTCGCCGCTTTCCCCGCCGGCTTGCTGCAGGACAAGGCAGTGGAACTGGACGAGTTCCTGATCGATCGCCTGAAGGGCTATCTGCGCGAAGGCGGCTATTCGGTGACGGAGGTGGATGCGGCGATCTATGCGCAAAAGCTCGGTCTGTGGTCCACCATTCCCAAACGCCTGGCTGCGGTGCGCGCCTTCGCCGCGCTGCCCGAAGCGCCAGCCTTGGCCGCTGCCAACAAACGCATCGCCAACATCCTCAAGAAGGCCCCGGACGTCGATGCCCACGTCAGCGAGGTGCTGCTCAAGGAGCCCGCTGAAATCGCGCTTTACGCCGCCATGAAAGAAGTAGCACCCAGGGCCAACAGTCAGTTCGACGCCGGCGACTACACCGCTTCGCTGCAGACGCTGGCCGCGCTGCGCGCGCCGGTCGATGCGTTTTTCGACGGCGTGATGGTCAACGCCGAAGAGATGGATTTGCGCCTGAACCGCCAGGGCTTGCTCAAGAGCCTGCACGACGCCATGAACCGCGTGGCTGATCTGTCCAAACTCGCCAGCTAGGCGGATCGCCATGAAACTTGTCATCCTCGACCGCGACGGCACCATCAACAGCGACAGCGACGAGTTCGTCAAGACGCCCGACGAATGGGTGCCCTTGCCGGGTGCCCTGGAAGCGATGGCGCGCCTGACCCATGCCGGCTGGCATGTGGTGATTGCGTCCAACCAGTCGGGCCTGGGCCGCGGCCTGTTTGATGTGGCCTCGCTCAATGCCATGCACGCCAAGATGCACAAGATGCTGGGCGCACTGGGCGGGCGCGTCGATGCGGTGTTTTACTGCCCGCACAGCCCGGAAGAAAGCTGCACCTGTCGCAAACCCCTGGCCGGATTGTTCGAGCAGATAGGCGCGCGTTTTGGCGTGCCGCTCAAGGGCGTGCCGACAGCGGGCGACTCGGTGCGCGATTTGCTGGCCGGCGCCGCTGCCGGATGCGAGCCGCACCTGGTGCTGACCGGAAAATCGGCTGGGTACCGGGACGGGGGCCAGCCCGAGGGCCTGCCGCCGGGCACCTTGGTGCACACCGACCTGCCGGCCTTTGTGGAGTTCCTCCTGAACCGCAGTGCACCTGCCTGATGCTATAAAAATAGTAGCTTGTTGCGTCCGACCTGCAAGGGCTACAGGCATAAATCGCTTGAACATCGACTGAAGACACACACGCCATGCCACTGATTCGCTCTGTCCTGCACCTTCTGTGGATGATTGTCACGGTGATTCCGTGGGCGCTTGCCGTGCTGGTGTTTTCGCTTTTTGGCAGCAGCACCCAGATTTACTGGATGTGTGCCGGCTGGCTGCGCCTGGCTGTCAGCGGCGGCACGGTGATTCTAGGCATCAGAAATCGCGTGTCCGGCATGGAAAACCTGCCCACCAGCAACACCAGCGGCGCGGTCCTGCTGCTCAAGCACCAGAGCACGTGGGAGACGTTTTCGATGCCGACATTGATGCCGCACCCGCTGGCCTACGTTTTCAAGAAAGAGTTGCTCTACGTGCCCTTTTTCGGCTGGGCCATGGCGCGCATGGACATGATCCACATTGACCGCAGCCAGCGCACACAGGCTTTCAACAAGGTGGTCGAACAGGGCCGCCGCCTGATGGGCCAGGGTGTCTGGGTCATCATGTTTCCGGAGGGCACGCGGATTGAACGCGGACAAAAGGGCGTCTACAAGACCGGCGGCACGCGGCTGGCCATTGAAACCGGCGCCCCGGTGATCCCGGTGGCGGTGACGTCGGCCAAATGCTGGCCGCGCAAGGCCTTCATCAAGAGGCCGGGCATCGTCGATATCTCGATCGGCAAACCCATCAGCAGCCTCGGCCGCCAGCCGGAGGAACTGATGCGCGAAGTCGAGGCCTGGATCGAAGGCGAAATGCGCCGGCTCGACCCCGAGGCGTATCGGGAAACCACCGGGGCCGGTGTGTAGTCCCTGCCCACCCTCCACAAGGCTAAACTGCTGGCATGCAACGGCTTCTTCAGTTCACGCTTGACCTCTTTGACCTGGAGCCCGCCAGACCCGCGGCACCGCCGCCTGCAAAGCTTGACGCATCTCAGTCAAATCAGCCCCCAGCCCATGCTGCACCAGCGCCGACAGCTATAAAAAATGGAGCGAAAGGCGATCCGCAGCCGCTTGCGGCGCAGACCCTGGCGCAAGTGCTGGCGCCGGCCACCTACCGCCACCCCGCAGCCACCCGTGAGGCCTTGCTGGAGGGCGCCGTGGTGGCGTACCAGTTCCGGCGCGGCAAGCGGCGCACCATCGGCTTTTCGGTGGGTGCTGAAGGGCTGGTCGTGAGCGCGCCCAAATGGGTGCCGCTGTATGACATCGACAAGGCTGTGCAGGAAAAATCCGGCTGGATCGTGCGCAAGCTGCAGGAAACCCGTGCCCGTCACGACCGGCTCGAGTCGGCGCGCATTGAATGGAAAGACGGGACCACCCTGCCTTTCCTCGGTGAGCCGGTGATTGTGGTGATTGACCCGCGCCATGCCTTCGGTGCCGTGGGGGGCGAACTCAAGAGCATCGCCGGGCCAGGAGCGGTGCTCCATACCGGGGCCGACGCGCCCGACAGCACCCTGCCGGGCGTGCCGACCCTGACCCTGCACATCGCCCTGGCGCAAGATGCAACGCCGGAGCAGATCCGCGACTCCGTACAGGCCTGGCTGATGCGCCAGGCCAAGCGCCTTTTCACCGAGCGTCTCAACCACTATGCGCCCCATCTGGGTGTGCAATGGCGAAAGCTGAGCCTGAGCAGTGCCGGCACGCGCTGGGGCAGCGCCAGCGCCGACGGTGCGATCCGGCTGAACTGGCGGCTGATTCATTTCAAGCAGTCCGTGATTGACTATGTGGTTGTGCATGAACTGAGTCATTTGCGGGTGATGGACCACAGCCCGCGTTTTTGGGACACTGTGCGGACGGTGGTGCCGGACTATGCCGAACTGCGTAACCAGTTGAAAGAAGAGTCGGTGCCGAGGTGGTAGCCCGAAGGGACCGGGCAGGGTGCCTCGTGTGCCGGGGGGCTGCTTGAAAAAATTCGCAAAGAATGCTGGACAAATATGTTAAGTTGTGTAATATGACAAATATGACAAAATCGCCAACACAGTCGCAGTGAAGGAAAAGGTTTCTTATGCATGACAAACCCATTCTCGTGGTGGAAGACAACCCCGATCACCTGGAACTCACTGTCCTGACCTTGCAGGAGCAGGGGGCGGACACGGCCATCGTGACCGCGCGCGACGGCGCAGAAGCGCTGGATTACCTGTTTGGCCAGGGCGCGCACACAGGGCGCGACACACAGAGGCAGCCGGCCTTTGTCCTGCTCGACATGAAACTGCCCAAGCTGTCCGGCCTGGATGTATTGCGCAGCCTGCGCAGCAACCCGCTGACGGCGCTGGTTCCGGTGGTCATGCTGACCTCGTCGAGCGAGCAGTCCGACATCATTGCCTGCTACCAGAGCGGCGCCAACGGTTTTGTGCGCAAACCTGTCGACTTTGGTGAGTTCACGGAAAAGCTCAGCCGGTTACAGGACTACTGGCTACGGGTCAACGAGTCCATCGCCGCCGCTTGACGCCCGCCGGGTCGGACCTGGTGCCGTCTTGCATGCTCTCAGCAACATAAAAACGCCTCTTTTGCGCCTTGGCTGTGTTGCAGATCCACGCTGTACCCGCGGCATCGGCGTGGCTTGCGCCTTGCCATGACCCCACATTCATCGCTTCGGTTTGTTCCATCCGGCACGCAACACGGCGCCAGCAACGAAGCGGAACCCATGCAGGAATGAAGCAGGTGCTTGCGCAGATGACTTACAGTGGGGAGCGCCCATCTGAAAGCACCCGCTGGCGGCGCGTTTCAGAAACCCCGACCGCATGAACACCGTCCTGATTCCTTTCCAAGTCATTCAGCCCCGACTCAAGTGCGCCGGCCCGGGCCCGTTCCGACGACGTCGGCCCATGCCGCAGCGGATCACTGCATGAGGGCGGACGTCAGCCTGCGCACGCGTATTGTCGTGCTGGTGATTGTGGCGATCGTTCCGCTGTTCGGGCTGTCCATGTTCAAGGCGCTGCACAATGCGGACGCCGAGCTGGAACGTGCCAAGGTCAACCTGCAGTTTGCCGCTTCGCTGGCCGCCGCCAGCCAGGAGCGGGTGGCGGACTCTGCCCGGCAGGTGCTGACCCTGCTGGCTTCGTTGCCGGAGGTGCGGGACGGCAGCAATGCCGACTGCGACCACCATTTTTCAAGCCTGACCCGCCATCTTCCTGAATATGCCAATCTGGGCGTTGTGGGGCTGGATGGACAGACCCGTTGCCACGCGCTAGGGAGCGCCAGCAAGGCCTTTCTGGGTGACCGCACCTACTTTCGCGAGGCGATCGCCCAGCGCCGCTTTGTCGTGGGCACCTATGTCGTCGGACGGCTTGCCGGCACGCCGGTTCTGACCTTTGCGTTGCCAGTCATGGGTGCGGGCGACAAGGTGACGGGGGTGGTTTACGCCTCCTTCGATCTGGCCCGGATGGCCGACACGATTGCGGGCATACAGCTGCCGGTGGGGGCTGCGCTGGGCGTTCAGGACCGTGAGGGCACTTTGCTGGCGGGCAGACCCGTATTGCCCATCCGTGTCGGCGACAAGGTTCGCAGCCCGGTATTGCAGGAAGCGGTCAAGGCCATGGGTTCCGGCGTGCGCGAAGGCCAGGATGGCGGCGGCCACAAACGTTTGTGGGCGTTCATGCCGAGCAGTCCGCGTGCTGAAGCCGCGGTTTTTGTTTCGGTCAGCATGGACCGCGAACTGATCGTTGCGCCTGTGCGGCGCCAGCTGTGGGTGGAACTGGCGGCGCTTGCCCTGGTGGCCATTTTGGGCGGCTGGATCGCCTGGATGATAGGCGGCCGTTCGATTGTGGCGCCGGCGCGCCAGCTCCTTCACGCCACACGAGAGCTGGAAAAGGGCCATCTGGAGGCACGTGTGCCCATGCGGCCCGGGGATGACCGGAGTGAATTTTCCAGAATTGCAGCGGGCTTTAATCTGATGGCCGATTCCCTCCAGCATCGCGAAAGGGCGCTGGAAAATGAGTTGACACGAAACCGGCAGGCGTATGCCACGCTGGAGCTGACCATCAACAGCATGCAGGAGGGTCTGCTGGCGTTGGATGCGGCCGGGCGGGTGTTACTCGTCAACCAGACCGCCGCGCAATTGTTCGCCATTGATGAGACTTCCCTGGTGCTGGCGCCGCAGTGGCCGCAACGCCAGGGCCTGATGGCACCGGATACCCAGCTGCCATACAGTTTCGAGGAGTTGCCCCTCTACAAAGCCTTGCAGGGCGAGCGCGGCGGGCCACTGCCTGTGCTGGTGCGCAACGAGCGCGAGCCGGAGGGCCGCCTGATCAGCTGCAGCTACCGCCCCATGCAGGGTTCGGACGGCATCGTGGGCGCGCTGATGGTGTTTTCAGACATCACCCGCGTGCAGCAGCTGCAGCAGGAGCAGACACGCAGCTACGAGGAACTGCGCGAAGTCCAGCGCAAGCTGCTCAATGCGCAGCGGCTGGGGCGGATCGGCAACTGGGAGCTTGACCTGAAAACCGGGAAGCTCTGGTGGTCCGACGAGGTGTATGAGCTGTACGGGCTGACACCCGGGGAATTCGACCACCACCCTGACAGCGTGACCACGATGATCCACCCCGATGACCGCGCCGGATACATTGCGCGGCGCGATGAAGCCATGCGCGCCGGTCTGGGGCTGGATGTGGAATACCGCATACGCACTCCTGGTGGACAGACCCGCTGGATCCATCAGATGGGCGAGCTTTATGCCGACGACAAGGGCACCCCGCTGCTTCGTGCGGGCGTCGTGCAGGATATCACCGGCCGCAAGGTTGCCGAGCAGGCCGCCACGCGGACAACGGAGTTGCTGCAGCGTACCGGCGACATGGGAAAAATCGGTGGGTGGGAAGTCGTGCTCGACGGGATGCAGGCCATCTGGTCCGAGCAGATCTACCGGATTCACGAGGTGGACCAGAATGTTGCGGTCAGCGCCACCGAGGCTCTGGCCTTCTATGCGCCCGAGGCGCGGCCCGTCATGAACGCTGCGGCTCGGGCGGCCGTAGAGCATGGGAGGCCTTGGGACCTGGAGCTTCCAATGGTCACGGCAAAAGGGCGGCGCATCTGGGTGAAGACACAGGGGCGTGCGCTTTGGCGCGATGGCAAGGTGGAGCGCCTTGTCGGTGCGCTTCAGGACATCACGGAAAAGCACGAGTCGGAGGAACAGCTGCAGTTGCTGGAAACAGCGATTGCGCGATTGAACGACATCGTTCTCATCACCGAAGCCGATCCCCTCGACGAGCCAGGGCCGCGCATCGTGTTTGTCAACAATGCCTTCGAGCGCCGCACCGGTTATAGCCGCGAGGAAGCGCTGGGCCGGTCGCCCCGTTTCCTGCAGGGCCCCGCAACCCAGCGCGCCGAGCTGGACCGCATCGGTGCGGCGCTGCGCAAGGGAGAGTCGGTACGCGCGGAGCTGATCAACTATAAAAAGGGCGGTGAAGAGATCTGGCTGGACCTGGACATGGTGCCCATTGCCGACCCACACGGGCGGGTCACCCACATCGTCGCCGTTGAGCGCGACATCACCCGGCGCAAACTCGCCGAACAGGCCATGGTCGACAGTGAGCAGCGTTATGCCGCCCTGTTCAAGGCCGCGCCTGTACCGATGTGGATCGTCGACGCCGAGACTGCGCGGTTTCTCGCGGTCAACGAGGCTGCGGTCGCGAACTATGGTCACTCGCGCGAAGAGTTTTTGCAGCTGACGCTTTTTGATATCCGGTCCGGGACGGAGCAGGCACGGTTGAAGCAGCACCTCGCCAAAGGAATCATCGACCAGCCGGGCCGCTGGCTGCATCTGCGCAAGGATGGCGTTGAATTTCCCGTGGATACCGTGGCCCGGGCCATCACGTACATGGGCCGGGAGGCGCGTTTTGCGGTTGCTGTGGACATCACCGCGCAGATCAGGGCAGAAAAGGACGTGCAGGATTACCTGTTCACGCTGCAACGTGCCGCCGACGCGACCCATGCCATCACGCGCCATCGCACTGTCGAGGCGACGATGCAGGAAACCGTGGACCAGGTCCGTGCTGTGGTGGGTGTCCACCAGGCCGTGGTGAGCCTGACGGTCTCGGGTGAGCAGGCGCGGACCGTCAACGCCGTGTCGCACTCGGACAAATATGCCCACTGCCGCGACATGGTGCGCCTGACCCATGCCTGTGGTCTGGATGCCGTCGTCTGCGAAACCAACCGACCGGTGCGGCTGACCCAGTCCGCGCTGGAGGCGGACGCGCGCTGGGCGGGTGCTGGCGATGACACCGAGGCCGGCACCTTCATGCGCGGCTGGCTGGCGGTTCCACTGACGGGCCAAAGCGGCGAGAACATCGGGCTGCTGCAATTGAGCGATAAATACGATGGCGAATTCACATTGCAGGACCAGTATGTGGGCGTCGAACTCGCGCAACTGGCGTCCATTGCCATTGAGAACACCCAGCTTTTCGAGCAAGTCCAGCAGCTCAATCAGGGGCTGGAGGAAAAAGTCGTTGAAAGGACAGCCGCCCTGACGCGGCAGGAGGCCCTGTTCCGGGCGCTGGCCGAGCAGGCCCCGCAGATCATCTGGAATGTCGACGTCGACGGCAAGGTGACCTATCTCAATCGCAAGTGGTACGAATTGATGGGCGGGGAACCGGCCGACTGGATGGGGTACAAGTGGACCGCCGTGGTGCACCCGGACGACCTCGCTGACATGTCTGCCAAGTGGAAGATGTCCCGCCTGAGCCTGACCTCCTACGTGGGAATGCGGCGCCTGCGTGCGGCGGACGGAACCTACCACACCATGTCTTACCGGGGATCTCCGGTGCTCGATGACGCAGGTGCCGTACTGTTCTGGGTCGGTATTGATGCCGATGTGACCGAAATCAAGGACATTGAAACAGCCCTGCGCCTGTCCAACCAGGAACTTGAAGCCTTTTCCTACTCGGTGTCGCATGACCTGCGTTCACCGCTGAATACGGTGGACGGCTTCAGCCGCCTGCTGGCCAAGCAGCTCAACGCCGGCAGCCCGAACGAAAAGATCCAGCACTACCTGTCCCGCATCCACGCGGGCGTGGCCCAGATGGGGCGGCTGATCGAAGACCTGTTGTCCCTGGCGCAGGTGTCGCGCATGCAGTTGCGCCATGAAACGGTGGATTTGAGCGCCATGGCGCGGGAAATCGCTGAGGAATGCCAGGGGCGCAACCCGGAGCGCGTGGCCAGTATGAACATTGAACCGGGTTTGCAAGCCCAGGGGGACGGGCGGCTGATCCATGTCGTGATGGAAAACCTGCTCGGCAACGCCTGGAAGTTCTCGTCCGGGCGATCTCGCACCGAGATCCGGGTTGGCCGCACGACCGACGCCGCGGGGCTGCCGGTCTTCTTTGTGCAGGACAACGGCGCGGGCTTTGACATGGCCTATGCCGACAAGCTTTTCAATACCTTTCAGCGGCTGCATGCCGTGACCGAGTTTCCGGGAACCGGTGTGGGGCTGGCGACCGTCAGTCGCGTGATCAGCCGTCACGGCGGCAGGGTTTGGGCGCAGGCCGAGCCCGGCAAAGGGGCCACCTTCTTTTTTACCCTGCCCGGTAGCGGGGCCGCCGCTTGAGGGCAGTGAGCATGTCCAGTTGTAGAAGTTGGACAGGAATTGATAGCCATTAAATCCAATTGATTAAATTCATTAAATTGTTTAAATTGCAGGTGTCATTTTTAATAGGCCTCCTTATGCCCCGCGAACCCCAGACTTTCGAAAATGCCATCACTGCGAGCGAGTTCTCGAGCGATGACTATTGCGGGACCACTTATGCCGCCAAATTGCTGGGCTTGTCGGTCGCCACCGTCCAGTCACTGGTCGAAAAGGGCGAAATTGAAGCGTGGAAGACCCTGGGCGGGCACCGCCGGCTTTCCCTGCGTGCCATCAATGCCTATCTTCAGAAAAGCAGTCCGCAACGCGCCCAGGTGGATGCAGATCCACGCAATCGACTCAGCGTCCTCGTGGTGGAGGACGACGATGCCACCTGCGAGCTTTACAGGGCCCATTTCGACGAATGGGACATGGCGGTGGACTGCAGCTTCATGCCGTCTGCCCTGGAGGCCCTGATGGACATTGCCAGCATGCGACCGGACCTCCTGATCACGGACCTGAACATGCCCGGCGTGGACGGCATGGAGATGCTGCGCGCCCTCAAGCGCAATCAGCAACTGCTGGCGATGCAGATCCTGGTGATCAGCGGCTTGCCGCGTGAATCGGTTACGGAAAGAGGAGGCCTGCCACCCAACTCGTACTACCTTGAAAAGCCGATCAATTTCGACTGGTTGCACGGGTACGTGACTGCCCTGCTGGTGGCCAACCGCAAGTGGCGCTAGCCGGACCATTTCACCGGTAAGCGTGGGCGGTCTCCTGCGTTGGAAGAAGCCTGACCTTGACCCCGCTGACCCTCCTCAAGGCGTGGCTGAAGTCACTGAGGGGAAGCCGGCGGGCGCTGTTTCCAGGGGCCCAGACCAGGCCGGCGCACCCCAACGCAGAGGCCTTGCAGGCCGGTCTCGATCTGTCGTCTGACGGCATCGTATTGCTGGACAACAGCGGCCGGGTGGTGGCCTACAACAGTTGCGCCCAGGCGCTCATGCATTCCCCGCTTGGTGATTTGCATGGCCTTGATTTCTGGGATGCAGCAGCAGAAGAAGTAGCAGAGGAGTACCGCAGCGCCGCCGAAGAGGCGCTGCTGAAAACGGGGAGCCATACCTTTACCGTCCGTCATGCATTTGAGGACCAGTGGGTCGACTACTGCCTGCGCCGGCATGCCGACGGCCTGCTGGTGACCCTCAAGGATGTCAGCGCGATCCAGCGGGTCTCGCGCTCGCTCAGACACAGCGAAGCCAGCAACCAGGCTCTGTTCGACGCCCATCCGCAGGCGATGTGGCTGTTCGATCCAGGCTCCCGGCGCATTCTGGCAGCCAACAACGCTACTGCCGCACTGTATGGCATGGCGCCGGAAATGCTGAGCGCGCTGTTTGTTGAATCGCTTTTTCCCGACGATGAGGGGGCCGCCCTGCTGGACTCCCTGCCGCCAGGCGACTTTCAGCAGGAGACGCGACTGTGTACCCAGAAGAAGGCCGATGGCGAGCGCATGCTTGTTGAACTCACTTGCTCCAGCGTGCAATGGGCGTTGCGGCCGATCGTCCTGGTCAGCGTGACCGACGTAGGCGCACGCCATCTTGCCGACGCTCACCTCTCCAGGCTCAATGAAGAGCTTGAGATGCGCATCGAGGCGTGTACCGGGGAACTGCAGCGCAGCCGTGGCGAACTGGAGGCTTTCACGAGCGCGATGCTGCACGACCTGAAGGCGCCACTGCATGTCATCGTCGGTTTTGCCGCCACGCTGGCAGAGCGCCACGGCGGCTCGCTCGACGCGCAAGGTCAGCACTACCTCGCGCGTATCCGGGTGAGCAGTCTCCAACTGGCCAGGCTGATCGATGATTTGCGCACCCTGACTTATTTGCCGAACATGCCCATGACGCCGGAACGGGTAGATCTGGCCCCCGTGTGCCAGCGTCTGATGGACGAGTTGCGCAAGCGCGAGCCGGCACGGCATCTGGTGCTTGAAATGGAACCCGAGTTGCCGCTGATCTGCGACAAAACCCAGCTTTCCATGGCGCTGGCCTGTCTGCTCGATAACGCCTGGAAGTTCACTTCCCGGAAAGAGCAGAGCTGGATCCGGGTGGCCCTCATGACAGGGGGAAATCCCGCAGAGATCGTGCTGTCGGTGTCTGACAACGGGGCCGGTTTCGATACCGCCTACACGGGCAAGCTGTTCACCGCCTTCGAGCGTCTGCACTCGTCGGTGGATTTTCCCGGTGTCGGTTTGGGTCTGGCGATCGTCAAGCGTGTCGCGCAGTTGCAT
Source organism: Polaromonas sp. (assembly GCF_029945685.1). GTDB lineage: Bacteria > Pseudomonadota > Gammaproteobacteria > Burkholderiales > Burkholderiaceae_C > Polaromonas. Next base: position 50,189 of record NZ_JAQSDA010000026.1, read on the forward strand.
GGCGGTGAAGTCTGGGCTGTTGCTGCTGACAAGGGCGGGGCCAGCTTCTTCATGTCCCTGCCGCAGGACTCGGAATCGGCCGGCAGGTCCCCGCCAGCAGTCTGACCGATCCGGGGCGGCCTCCTTTCGCGCGTCCCGACGCGCGAAAGGAGGTCTGGCTTTCGGATTCAGGTGGATGAAGCGGTTGGGGCGGGGCTCCGGCTCAGGGCAGGCAGCGCCCCCTTTCCGCCGTCGTGAACTCCTATTTCGTCGACGCGCGGCATTTCGGTTTTACATACGGAAAACAGAAGGAGAATTCCGGTCTTTCTTGGGTGATCGAATTCATGCCCCAGGCTTATAGTTCCGGCTGGAAAGCCCGCTGTCTGCGCGATTGGTCAAAGACGGGGATAACTTCTTCTCACCACCTGGCGCCAGAGATTGTCACGCGAAAATAGCTTTCTTTTCCGAGTACCGCTGCTGGACGCGAAGCAACACGTCATTGGCTACCGGCTGGCCTTCCAGGGCGACGGAGCTGCGAGCGAAACCTCTGGTGGAGCTGGCGCGGACCTGCTCCTGACCCTTGTGGCCGGGCGTTCCGGCGAAAACAGGTCGGGCCTGTATTTCATGGAGACGGGTCCCGCCGGGCTGTCCGATGAGCTGGTGCAAACCCTGTCCCCTCCTACCGCGGTGCTGGTCCTCAAGCCGGACGACCTGCTCGCTGAAAACCACCTTGCTCTGGCGTCGTCCTTTAGGGAGAAGGGTGGGGTCCTGGCGTTGCGCGATGCCAGCCCCGACCTGTTGAAGGCAAACGGACCGCTGCTTCCTCACCTGAGCTACATTTTTCTCCCCCATGGCCATCCGGACCTTGGCGAGATTGCCGATTGGTCCCGCCGCAGGCAGCCGGACATGGCCCTGATCGTGGACGCCATCCCGGGCTGGCGGGAGTTTGAAGCCTGCACGGGTTCGGGCATTCACGGTGTCTTCCAGAATTTATGTGCTGCTCGCCGCGAGACGAGTTCGCCGGGGAAACTGGGGCCCCAGGCGCAACAGATTTTGCAACTGATGCACATGGTTCAGGGGGATGCCGATATTCGCCACCTGGAAAAAGTCCTCAAGAGCGACGTTGCCCTTTCCTATAAATTGCTGCGCTATATCAATTCTGCGGGTTTCGGCCTGGAATTTGAAATAGACTCGCCGCGACATGCCGTCGCCATGCTCGGTTATGCGCCCATGTTCCGCTGGCTTTTGCTCTTGCTGGTGCGGACCAATACCGTGGCATTTTCTCCCGCGCTGATGCAGGCCGCCATGGTTCGTGGACGGTTCGCAGAACTGCTGGGCCAGGGCTTTCTCTCCAGGAGAGAAGCGGAAAACCTGTTTGTGGTTGGCATGTTCTCGTTTCTCGACCATCTGCTGGGAATTCCGGTACAGGAAGTACTCAAGCAACTGACCTTGCCCGAAACAGTGTCACAGGCCTTGCTCTCGCGCGAAGGCGTCTACGGGCCGGTTCTGGCACTGGTCGAGGCATGTGAACAGGTGGATGGGCGGGCTGCCCATCTGGCGCAAGCCCTCTCCATGACGGCGGCCCACGTGAACGAGGCGCATTTGTCGGCGCTTGCCTGGGCGCAGAACATCAAGCTTTAACTTGCCCGGTCGACATACACTCCGGGCACCGTCCCGCCGCCCATCACCCGCAATACTCCTCGCCGCCCCGACAAAGTCCAGCATCTGGCCACGAGAAGCGGCGTTACCGCAGCGGGCATGGATTGGGCAAGGGTCTGAGGTTCCTTCTGCCCACGCGGTAAAACGAGGGGGCATTACCCGTCTTTTCTGGCAACCGATCGAGCCTCCCGCCGCCTACATTAAAAATAATGAAGAAGACCGTAATGAAACAGTGTCTGGCCTTTGTTGTGCCAGCGAGGCCTGGCGTCTGATGGCGGCCAACAGCTACCTTGTCCGAGCTCCCCTGCTTGACCCGAAGCAGCAGGTCATCGGGTACAAGTTCGCCTGGCAGAAAACTGGCGAAAGTGGCGACTTGGCCCGAGAGGCGGAGCAGCATCAGCTATTTTCCTTTGTTGCCGAGCATGTGGGCGATGCCAGGCTGGGCCTGCTCTTCCTTGACGCCCATTCCGCCGTGCTGTCTGCTGCGGCGCTGCAGATATTGCCGCCTGCAAGCACGGTGCTGGTGCTGAACCGTGCCGACCTGGTGGACGAGGACCATCTGGCGCCGGCTGCGGGGTTGCGCAGGCGTGGTTTTGGTCTGGCACTGCGCGATGCAGATCTCGCCTGGCTGGAGTCGGATGAGACGGTGGTACCGCTGATCACCCACGTGGAGCTGGGCGCGGATCACCCGGAGCTGGCCCCCATCAGCAAGCTCGCCAGAAGCAGGAAAATTCCGCTATCAGTGGTGGTCAACCGGTTTCCCGGATGGCGGGAGTTCGATGCCTGTGCCCTCATGGGCCTGAATGGGATTTTTGGGGATATCTGCCGGACACCGCGCCTGCCGAACCCCGCGGAAAAACCAAGCCCGCAAGCCGTGCTGATTTTGCAGCTCATGCAACTGGTGCAGGACAACGCCGACATTCGCCATCTGGAGAAAATCCTGAATCAGGATGGGTCGATTTCCGAAAAATTGCTCCATCACATGAATTCCGCCAGGTTCGGCCTCGACGGCCGGATCGAGTCGATGCGCCAGGCGGTGGCCATGCTGGGTTACAAGCCATTGTTCCGCTGGCTGTCGCTGTTGCTGGCCATCACCAGCAAATCCGGGTTTTCCCCCGCACTGTTGCAGGCCGCCATTATTCGCGGGCGCTTTATCGAACTGCTTGGTCAGGGGCTGCTTCACAGGAGTGAGGCGGACAACCTGTTTGTTGTCGGTACATTTTCCCTGCTGGACCAGTTGCTGGGTATTCCTGTCGACCAGGTATTCAGTCAGGTGGTGTTGCCGGAACCTGTCGCGCTGGCATTGCGATCCCGCGAAGGGGTGTACGGGCCGTTTCTTGCGCTGGCAGAGGCCTGTGAGCAAGACGACGGGGGGGCGGAGGCACTGGCCAGTGCGCTGTCCATGGACGCCCAGCGTGTCAACCAGGCGCATTTTGCTGCGATGGTCTGGGCGCAGAACATCAAGCTCTAGAACTCCTGCAAAAGAAGCTGATGTCGGGGACGCAGGTCATGGCGGCAGGAGCCTTGTCCGGAAAACCGCGCAAGGGCGGTGTCCGGATATTAGCGCCATGTCTGATTTTTCAATCAAAAAACAGAGGGATGATTTCCTGTCTTCTTTCAGGAGTCAAACCCGCTCGCTGTACTTACAGTTACTTCAGGAAAGACCCGCTATCGGCACTGCCGACCAAGCGCGGGCCTATCCTCGTCCTCCCAACTGGTCAGAAGCCTGATGTTTGAAACCAAATACCTTGTGCGCGCTCCCTTGCTTGATCCCCGGCAGAATGTGCTGGGCTACAAGCTCGGATGGCAGAAAAAAGAGAATGGCGCTGCCTTGTCCAGAGAGGCAGACCTGCGTCAGCTGCTGGCTTTTGTCGGTGAGCATGCCGCAGAGCGGCTGGGTTTGTTGTATGTGGAGGCTGTTCCCGGACTACTGACCGCCGACGCGCTAAAAAGCGTGTCTCCGGCGACAACAGTGCTGGTTCTCCAGCAGGACGCCCTGCTGGATAGCGGGCACATGACATTGGTCGTGTCACTGATCGAACAGGGTTATGCCGTCGCACTACAGGATGCGGATCTTGCCCGCCTGGCCGCGAGCCCGGCCCTGCTTTCCATTGTGACGCAGGTGGAGGTCGCGCACGATCACCCGGACCTGGCTGCGATAAGCAGGCTGTCTCAGATCAGCGCGTCGTCGTTCTCAGTGCTCGTGAGGAGGTTCCCGGGATGGCGGGAGTTCGACGCGTGCGCGTCACTGGGCTTGAACGGATTTTTCCCGAATCTCTGCATGGCGGCTCGCGAGTCAAATCCCCGCGGGGAGCTGGGGCCGCAAGCGGCACTGATTCTCAAGCTGATGAAGATGGTTCAGGATAATGCCGACGTACGCGAGCTGGAAAAGGTTCTCAAACACGACGCAACCATTTCATACAAGCTGTTTCGCTACATCAACTCAGCTGGTTTCGGTATCGAAGTCGAGATCGAATCGCTTCGGCTTGCGGTGGCCATGCTTGGTTACAGGCCACTGTTTCGCTGGCTTTCGCTGTTGCTGGCAGCAACCAGCAGCACCGGGTTTTCCCCGGCACTGATGCAGGCTGCGATTGTTCGGGGGCACTTTGCGGAATTGCTCGGACGGGGCGCACTCCCGAAAAGCGAGGCTGAGAACCTCTTTTTTGTCGGCATGTTTTCCCTTCTCGACCGGTTGCTGGGAATTCCTATGCAGGAGGTGATGAGCAGAATCCTCCTGCCCGAGCCCGTGGTGCAGGCCCTGCTTGCCCGTGAAGGCCCGTACGGACCGTTTCTTGCGCTGGTGGAAGCCTGCGAGCAGGAAGACGGATGCGCGGCACTTTACGCAGATGCCTTGTTCATGACGGCCGCGGACGTGAATCAGGCGCACGTCTCGGCATTGGCGTGGGCGCAGAACATCAAGCTTTAGAGCTCCAGGCCCGCCTGGCGTTCGCCGATCAGGGACTGCCATCCAGTTGCGAAGCTTCCCGGCAAACCAAAAAGAGCAGGCTCTTTGGAGCGCTTTTCCGTGTATCGGTACAGACGGGTGCTGGATACATTGAAGCATATGCCGTCGGCGCGATGCACCGGGGATTTACCGGGCGCGCCCGATGGGTCAAAAAGAAAACATGAATACAAACACGGATTTTGCTGCTTCTGCACCGGTCGGACCGGACTTCCTTCTGACGGACCAGGATTTTTCGCGAATACGCGAGCTGATCCATCAGCGAGCGGGAATAGCGCTGAGCGGGCAGAAACGGCAAATGGTCTACAGCCGCCTTGCGCGACGCTTGCGCGAGCTGCGGCTCAAGGAGTTCTCCACCTACCTTGGCTTCCTGGAAGCCAATCCGGACGGTGACGAGTGGCAGCTATTCACAAATGCGCTGACCACCAATCTCACGGCGTTCTTCCGTGAGGCACACCATTTTCCGGTGCTGGCAGAGCATGCCAAAAAATGCCCGCAGCCCCTGACGGTCTGGTGTTCGGCTGCGTCCACGGGGGAGGAGCCCTATTCGATCGCAATGACACTGATCGACGCGCTGGGCTCCCGGGCCGGCGCGGCCAGTGTTGTGGCCACCGATATTGACACCCAGGTCCTTGCCAAGGCGGCAACGGGTGTATTCACCGCCGAACAGGTCAGCAAGCTTCCGCCTACCTACCTCAAGCGGTTTTTCCTGAAAGGCACGGGCGCGCATGAGGGCAGGGTTCGCGTGCGGCCGGAAGTGGTGGCGATGGTGAAGTTCGAGCGGCTCAACCTGCTCGATCCAAAATGGGCTCTCAAGGACCCGTTTGATGCGATTTTTTGTCGCAATGTGATGATCTATTTCGACAAACCCACCCAGGGAAAAATCCTGGAGCGGTTTGCGCCCCTGATGAAGCCGCATGGCCTTCTGTTTGCCGGTCATTCAGAGAACTTTTCATTCGCCAGCCAGACTTTCCGCCTGCGCGGGCAGACGATTTATGAGCTGGTTGGCAACAGCACAAAGGCAGCGACATGAGTTCGGCGCACACGGAAACGGTCGCCACCCACCACTATTTCGATCGCGAGTTTGGCGTTTCAGCGGTGAAGTTGCTCCCCGGCGAGTACTTCGTCACGTCCTGCGACATGGTGCTGACAACCGTGTTGGGGTCGTGCGTGTCCGCTTGTGTGCGTGACAGCACAGCAGGCGTGGGCGGAATGAATCACTTCATGCTGCCGGAGGATACAGACCCAAAGTCCCGTGGCGCCGCCTCGGCCATGCGTTACGGCGCCTACGCCATGGAGATGCTCCTCAATGAGTTGTTCAAGGCCGGCGCAAGGCGTGAGCGGCTGGAGGCCAAGGTATTTGGCGGTGGAGCCGTTCTGGCGAACATGACCATGCTCAATATAGGCGAGCGTAACGCCGATTTTGTGCTTCGGTATCTCCAGATGGAGCAGGTCCGGATAGCGGCTCAGGATCTGCGGGGAAAGCTGCCGCGCCGTATCAACTATTTCCCGGCGACCGGAAAAGTCACCATGCGAAAGCTCAGTCAGCAGGAGGATGCTGTGCAGGTCAATCGCGGAGAACAGGCCCTGGTACAGGCCTTGTCAGGACGGCAGGGGCGCAACAAGGTGGAACTCTTTGGCGCGAACGTGGCACGCGACACGGTCAACAAGAATGCGTGGGCTCTGTGACCGTTCCTAAAATCAGGGTGTTGTGCGTTGACGACTCGGCACTGATCCGCAGTTTGATGACGGAAATCATCAACAGCCAGCCCGACATGGTGGTGGTGGCAACCGCGTCCGATCCACTGGTGGCCCGTGACCTGGTCAAGCTTCACAATCCCGACGTGATGACGCTGGATGTCGAGATGCCGCGCATGGACGGTCTCGAATTCCTCGAAAAACTGATGCGACTGCGGCCCATGCCGGTGGTAATGGTGTCCTCGCTGACCGAACGCGGCTCGGAAGCGGCGCTGCGCGCGCTGGAGCTGGGCGCCATCGATTTTGTCACCAAACCGCGCCTGGGCATCCGTGATGGTCTGCTGTCATACACCGACCTGATTGCGGGGAAGATCCGCATCGCTGCCACGGCCCGGCTGCTGCCGGCGAAGAGGATTGCAGCGCCCGGCGGGACGGAGACCATGGCAGAAGTTCTGCCGCTGCACAGCCCGCTTCTGAGCACGGAAAAACTCATCATCATTGGCGCATCAACCGGCGGAACTGAAGCGATCCGTGAGGTCCTGCAGCCACTGCCTCCGGACAGCCCGGGCATCTTGATCGCGCAGCACATGCCGGCAGGTTTTACAAACTCATTTGCGCAACGCCTCAACAGCCTGTGCCGTATCGCCGTGTCGGAAGCCGTTCAAGGCGAAAGAATTTTGCCCGGCCACGCTTACATCGCGCCAGGTGGCTTTCATCTTTCTCTCACGCGCAGCGGCGCCAACTATGTGGCGCAGGTCCATCAGGAGCCACCTGTGAACCGGCATCGCCCCTCGGTGGATGTGCTATTTGATTCGGCTGCAATACACGCCGGCAAGAATGCCATTGGCGTGATTCTGACCGGCATGGGGCGGGACGGTGCCGAAGGCCTGCTACGCATGCGGCAGGCCGGTGCCCATACGCTGGCGCAGGACGAGGCCAGTTGTGTGGTTTTCGGCATGCCGCGCGAGGCGATTGCCATCGGCGCTGTCAGTGAGGTCGCCCCGCTGCAGGAAATGAGTCAGCGCGTGATGACCTACCTGAGGTCACTCGGTGCGCGGAGCAATCGGGTTTAGGCAAAGTAAAAGAGCGCTTGGAAGGCACCCTGTGAGCCCGCCGTTAATGTGTGTTGATAGTCAAAATTTGGAGTTAACGTGATCGACAAAAATATCAAGATTCTGGTCGTGGACGATTTTCCGACCATGCGCAGGATTGTTCGCAACCTGCTCAAGGAGCTGGAGTTCGTCAACGTGGATGAGGCCGAAGACGGCGCGGTGGGCCTGGAAAAGGTCCGAAACGGCAACTACGGTTTTGTCGTCTCTGACTGGAACATGCCAAATATGGACGGCTTGGCCATGTTGCAGGCAATTCGCGCAGATCCCTCTTTCGCCAAGTTGCCTGTGCTGATGGTGACGGCGGAAGCAAAGAAGGAAAACATCATTGCAGCCGCCAAGGCGGGGGCCAACGGGTATGTGGTCAAGCCGTTTACAGCCATCACGCTGGAGGAAAAGATCACCAAGATTTTCGAAAAAATAGAAAAAGAAGGTGCTTGACATGCCTCACGACACAACTTCTCCGGCGGCCGTGGGCGATTCGACCGAACAGCTGGTCAATCGCATCGGGCATCTGACGCGCCAGATGCGCGAGGGGATGCGCGAGCTGGGCCTGGACAAGGGCATTGCCCGGGCAGCCGAAGCCATTCCCAATGCGCGTGACCGCCTGAACTATGTCGCCCAGATGACCGAACGTGCAGCGGAAAGGGCGCTCAACGCGATCGACGTGGCTCAGCCCATCCAGGACGGCCTGGCGAAGCAGGCCGCCGACCTGTCCCAGCGCTGGGACGTCTGGTTTGCCAGCCCACTGGAGCTCGACGATGCACGTGATCTGGTGAAAGACACGCGCAGTTACCTGGCAGACGTCCCGCAGCAGACCAGCGCGACCAACGCGCAACTGATGGAAATCATGATGGCCCAGGACTTCCAGGACCTGACCGGTCAGGTCATTAAGAAGATGATGGACGTGATCAAGGACATGGAGACCCAGCTGCTGCAACTACTGATTGACAACGCGCCCATCGAAAAGCGGCAAGAGGCTGGCCACGGCCTCCTCAACGGCCCCCAGATCAAGCTGGGAAACACCGACGCGGTGGACGATCAGGGTCAGGTCGATGACCTGCTTGCCAGTCTCGGCTTCTAGCCTGCACCTGAAGGCTGATTGCCGAAGGAACAGGCCTATCCCCGGCCTGTTTGCCTGATCGGTTCAGAGGGCTTTCACCAATAATCTTCGAGATGGGACGCCTTCCGGCGTCTGTCGTTCCGGAGCATTGATGGCGGAAGAAAGTGATCTCGAAAAAACCGAACCGGCTTCGCCCCGACGTCTGGAAAAGGCGCGCGAGGAGGGGCAGGTCGCCCGGTCGCGGGAGCTGGTGACCTTTGTCATGCTGACCACGGGCGTTGGCGCCCTTTGGACCCTGGGAGACATGATGGGCGGGCATTTCGATAGTGCGCTGCGCAATGGCCTGCAATTCGAACGTGCTTCGGCCTTTGACGCGTCACACATGATGGTGCAGGCAGGGTCGGCCGTCCTGCACGCGATGCAGGCGCTGATGCCGTTGCTTTTCATGATGCTGGTGGCAGCGCTGGTGGCGCCGATGATGCTCGGTGGCTGGCTGCTCTCGGGGAAATCACTGACACCCAATTTCTCCAAGTTGAACCCCGTGGCCGGCATCGGGCGCATGTTCTCGGCCGAGTCGCTGGCCGAACTGGTCAAGACCATCGTCAAGTCGTTGCTGGTTGGCGGCGTGGCCTGGTGGGTCATCTCGGGCAAGCTCGACGCCATCATGGCCCTGATGAACGAGCCGGCGCGTGCTGCGCTGCCGCACACCCTGCACCTGGTGGCTGGCAGCTGTGCCCTGATCATCGCTTCGCTGCTGCTGGTGGCGCTCATCGATGTGCCGTACCAGCTGTGGAGCCATGCGCGCAAGCTGCGCATGTCGCGCGAGGATTTGCGCCAGGAGCAGAAGGAAAGCGACGGGGATCCGCAGGTCAAGGCCCAGATCCGCAGGCAGCAGCAGCAAATGGCCAGGCGCCGCATGATGGCCGAGGTACCCAAGGCCGACATCATTGTCACCAATCCAACCCATTTTGCGGTTGCGCTGAAATACCACGACAAGGATATGCGCGCGCCGCGCGTGGTTGCCAAGGGGTCCGACCTGGTGGCCCTGCGTATCCGCGCCATGGCCGAAGAACACAAGGTGCCGGTTCTGGAGGCGCCGCCATTGACCCGGGCCCTGTTCCGTCACACCCAGCTGGGCGATGAAATCCCGGCTGCCCTGTATGCCGCCGTGGCCGAAGTGCTGGCCTGGGCCTACCAGTTGAACCGTGCCGGAACGGAAGGCGGCGCGTTGCCCCGCCCTCCGCGTGACCTGCCGGTCCCCGAATCACTCGATCCTCTTGGAAGTCCCGCATGACACTGGCCAGTTCATTGTTGCGTCTGCCCAGGCAGATGCTGGCCGGCAACCAGGGCAAGGGGCTGGTTGGCCCCATCCTGATCATTCTGATTCTCAGCATGATGGTGTTGCCGCTACCGCCGTTTCTGCTGGACCTGTTGTTCACCTTCAATATTGCACTGTCGATCATGGTGCTGCTGGTCAGCATGTACACCATGAAGGCGCTGGATTTCGCGGCTTTCCCGGCCGTGCTGCTGTTCACCACGCTGCTGCGGCTGTCGCTCAATGTCGCTTCCACCCGCGTGGTGCTGATGGAGGGCCACACCGGTCCGGATGCCGCGGGCAAGGTGATCGAGGCGTTCGGACATTTCCTGGTCGGCGGCAACTTTGCCGTGGGCGTCATGGTGTTCATCATTCTGGTCGTGATCAACTTCATGGTCATCACCAAGGGCGCCGGGCGGATCGCCGAGGTGGGCGCTCGTTTCACGCTCGATGCGATGCCGGGCAAGCAGATGGCGATCGACGCCGACCTCAATGCCGGCCTGATTGGCGAAGACGTGGCGCGCAAGCGCCGTGCCGAAGTGGCGCAGGAGGCCGACTTCTACGGTTCGATGGACGGCGCCAGCAAGTTCGTCCGCGGTGACGCCGTTGCAGGCCTTCTCATCCTGGTGATCAACATCATTGGTGGGCTGATTGTCGGCATGGCCCAGCACGGCCTCGGTTTTTCGGATGCCGCCACGACCTACACCCTGCTTGCCATCGGCGACGGCCTGGTCGCGCAGATCCCGGCCTTGGTCATTTCAACCGCAGCGGGTGTCATCGTCTCGCGCGTGACGACCGACGAAGACGTGGGCGGCCAGCTCACCGGCCAGCTGTTTGCCAATCCCCAGGTCCTGTTCCTGACGGCGGGCGTGATTGGCCTGATGGGCCTGATCCCCGGTATGCCGAATCTCGCTTTCCTGATCATTGCGGGCGGCCTGGTCTGGCTTGGCCGACGTGTCATGCACAGCGGCGGTAAGAACGCCGATACCGCGGTGGCGGTGCCTGCCCCGGTGGCAACCGCCGTGGAGTCGCAGGAGGCCACGTGGGACGATGTGGCGCTGGTGGATCCGCTCGGTCTCGAGGTGGGCTACCGCCTGATTTCCCTGGTGGACAAAACCCAGAACGGCGAGTTGCTGGGCCGCATCAAAAGCATACGTAAAAAATTCGCGCAGGACATTGGCTTCCTGGTGCCCGTGGTTCACATCCGCGACAACCTTGAAATCAAGCCGAACGCATATGTGGTCAAACTCAAGGGCGTACAGATCGGCCAGGGCGAGGCCTCCCCCGGGCAGTGGATGGCCATCAACCCAGGGCAGGTCAGTGCCACGCTTCCCGGGACCCAGACCCGGGACCCGGCCTTCGGCCTGCCGGCAATCTGGATCGACAGCAGCCTGCGCGAGCAGGCCCAGATTTACGGCTATACGGTGGTGGATGCCAGCACGGTCGTCGCCACCCACCTCAATCACCTGATTCACGCGCATGCCGCGGAGCTGCTGGGGCGGCAGGAAGTCCAGCAACTGCTTGATCGCATCGGGAAAGAGTCACCCATGCTCATTCAGGATCTGGTTCCCAAAACCCTGACGCTCACGACGCTGCAGAAAGTGCTCCAGAACCTGCTCGACGAGAGCGTGCCCATCCGCGACATGCGCACCATTCTTGATGTGCTCGCTGAGCACGCACCGACGGTCACAGACACCACGGAGCTGACGTCGCTGATCCGGCTGGCACTGGGTCGCGCGATTGTGCAGCAGATTTTTCCGGGCAACGAGGAACTGCAGGTGATAGGCCTCGACAGCTCGCTGGATCGTGTTTTGCTGCAGGCCCTGACCAACAGCAGTGGACTTGAACCAGGTCTGGCTGACAGCCTGCTGAGGGAAACCCAGCTGGCCATGGACCGCCAGTCACAGCTGGGCCTGGCACCCGTGCTGGTGGTCCAGCACCCGCTGCGTGTATTGCTGGCCCGTTTTTTGCGCCGTAGCCTGCCGCAGCTCAAGGTGCTTTCCCACGCTGAGATACCCGACACCCGCACCATCAAGGTGACGGCCACCATTGGAGGAAAAGCATGACTACCCATCTGCCACCCGGCACCTCGAACTACCGTTTTACCGCGCCATCCAGCCGTGAGGCACTGCGTCTGGTTCGCGAGACACTGGGGCCCGACGCCATGATCCTGTCCAACCGCGTGACGGCGGGCGGCGTTGAAGTGGTGGCGACCATGGATGGCCCTGTGGCCAGGGAGGTAGCCCCGACGGCGCCGCTACCGGTACCGCTGCCGCCTCCGGCCCCTCCCCAGCAGGCGGTAGCGCCGCTGCCGGCCGTGGACGACGGCAACAGCCTGCTGCGGGAAATCCACTCGATGCGCGGGATGATCGAGGAGCAGCTTGCCGGCATGGCCTGGAACGAGCATCAAAGGCGTGACCCGGTGCGCGGGCACCTGCTGCGCACACTGCTTGGCGCAGGTTTCAGTGCACGTCTGGCCAAGGACATTCTGGAAAATCTGCCTACAGGCCTGAGCCATGCCTGCGGCATGGACCATGCCAAGACGGAGCTGGCACGCCGCCTGCCCGTGCTCGAAAACGAAAATGCACTGATGGACGAGGGGGGCGTTTATGCCCTGATGGGCCCGACGGGCGTCGGCAAGACCACCACGACGGCCAAGCTGGCTGCACGTTGCGTCCTGCGTTTCGGTGCAGACAAGCTGGCGCTGGTGACCACCGACAGCTACCGGATCGGCGCTTATGAGCAACTGCGTATTTATGGCCAGATCCTCGGTGTATCGGTGCACGCGGTCAAGGACGCGGCCGACCTGGCGCATGTGCTGGCAGGCTTGCGCGACAAGCACATGGTGCTGATCGACACCGTGGGCATGAGTCAGCGTGACCGGGCCGTGTCCGACCAGATTGCCATGCTTTGCAGTGCCAGCCGGCCAGTCAAGCGCCTGCTGCTGCTTAATGCTTCCAGCCATGGCGATACGCTCAATGAGGTGGTCGAGGCCTATCGCCATGGCGCTAAGACGGCGAAGGCTTCCGATCTCGCGGGTTGCATTTTTACCAAGGTGGACGAGGCTACCCACCCTGGTGTGCTGGTGGACATGGCCATTCGTCACCAGCTGCCAGTGCACTACATCTCCAGCGGACAGAAGGTTCCCGAGCACCTGATGCTGGTGGATCGCCAGGCGTTGGTGGACAGCGTGTTCCAGGCCAAAAGCCGGAGCGCCTTGTTCGTGCCCGGTGAAGCAGATCTTGACGAGCGGCCTGCGCCGCTGGGCAACGAGGCCGAAGTGGCTGCGGCAGAGGCCGTCAACGACCGCTTGCGCGCGCAATGCCAGCAACTGATTCGGGCACTGACCCACAATGCCCAGGAACTGGCGTCCAATGCCAGCGCGTTTGCCAATGGCCAGATCGGTTTTGAGGAAACCCGCGCGATCTGGCGCAAGCTCTGCGACGCCAAGCTTGGGGAGGAAGCGCTTGCACAGACATTGCGTTCCCAGGCCCTGGCCGACATTCATGCCGGCTGCAGCGACTATGTCCTGGCGGTGACTGGCGATACCAGCCTCGCAGGCGAGGACGACGCAGAGCCCCGGGTGCTCACCAGCACCGTGCTGCTGTCGGATCGCACTGGTAGACCCTTCGCTGCACCGCAGCGGATTCTGGCCGGTCCCGTCCAGGCGGGGATGCCACTGCCGGGTGACTGGATCCGGAAATCCGGGAAATCGGTTGTCCATTTGCTGGCCCGTCTGCCTGCATCCGCGTTGATTGAGCAGTGGCGGTTCAGCGGAAATGAATGGGCGGCATCTGCAACCGCCGCCCTTCGCATCCTGGACACAGGAAATGGAACGCCAGGAACACTCGCCAAGCTGGCTGCAGGGCTCACCTTCAGTACGCCACAAGCGACGACATATCGCAGAAAACCCGCGTGGGTATCGGTGGCAGAAGCGCTGGTCATTGTCCGGCCTCTCGCCGGGAGCGACGCACCGGGCGCGCAGGGAGTGGTTTCCAGGTTGCGCTGTGTGGTGCGGCGCATTGTCGACGCAGACAGCGGCAAACCGCTGGCGCACAGCTACATGCTGGCCAGTAACGGCATCCAGGCGACAGCACTACAAATGGTGCAGTGGCCTGGCTGGCGGACTTCGGCCGAGCCGTATTTCAAGCTGCTCAAGCAGGGCATTGTGCAACTCGCGAGCGATGTCCCGCCAGACGACGCATCCATGCGCAAGCAATGGCTGGTTGCGGGGCAGGCTTCAACCACGGTGTTCCGCCTGCAATATGCGCAGGACCCCTGGGCTGTCGCGGCACGCAATGTGCTGGCGCGGCTGGCCGGACGATCAGTGCGCCCGGGTCGACCGGTGCCGGGCCCGGTACTGCTGGAAGGCCTGGGCAAATTCTTTGTATTGCTCGACGCGCTGGAGTCCGACGGCACCGACCTCTCGCCCCAGCCCCGCAGGGTGACGGCGCAGGCATGAGGAATCCACAGTGAAGCACGTGATCGCCGATCAGGCAGATGGGCTGCGGCGCCTGATGGCTGGCAACATCGGGCGACTGGTGGCTGTGGTTGGCAGCGGGCCGGCCGTGGGCGCCACAAGCGTCACACTGAATCTGGCTGCAGCGCTGATGCAGCAGGGCAAGGATGTGTTGCTGCTCGATGAGCGCAGCGCCGTGGATTCAACCCCGGCCCTGCGCCAGGGACGGCTGGTGTTGATCGACACCGTCCTTGACAAGGATGGTGCACTCTCGCCGCTGGCCGCCCAGGCAGACCATGTTTTCGTGGTGTTGCAGCCCAATGTGGCGTCCATCACGGCAGCTTATGTATGTATCAAACGGCTTTGCCACGCGCATGCGCTGCAACGCTTGCGCGTGCTGGTCAACCATGCGACCGGTGCGGCAGAGGCGCAGCGCATTTTGTCGAACCTCGCGTTGACGGGGAGCCGCTATCTTGCCGTGGCGCTGGAGCCCGCCGGGTGTGTAAGGGCAGACCCGCGTCTGCCCCAGGCGCAGCGACTGAACCTGACCGTCGTTGAAGCATTTCCGACGAGTCCTTCAGCGACGGATTTTTGCCAGATCGCATCTGATTTTCTGGATTGGTCCCATCCGCCACGGGGTGGCCAGGCGCCATGGCTGGCTCGGGCTCCGGTGGTCATGCAGGGCGAAAGTCCCATGCTGGAGGTGCATTGATGCAGCTGCCGAATTCCGAGTTTCACGAGTGTTAAAAATGCAGGAGGGTTCCTCGATGTACACATCCCAGGGAAAAATCGACAAGTCCGGCCCGTCTGACTTGCTGATGCAATACGCGCCGCTGGTACGGCGTCTGGCGCTGCAGCTGATCGCCAAGCTGCCGGCCAGCGTCGAACTGGACGACCTGATCCAGGTAGGCATGATGGGGCTGCTCGATGCCGGCAATCGCTACAAGGATGACCAGGGGGCGAAATTTGAAACCTATGCCAGTCAGCGCATCCGCGGCGCGATGCTCGATGAACTGCGTGCCAATGACTGGGTGTCGCGTGGTTTGCGGCAGTCCTCCCGCGGTGTTGCCAAGGCGGTCCAGGCCCAGGAGCAAAAACTGGGTCGACCGGCCACTGAAGGCGAGATCGCCCAGGAATTGGAGCTTTCGCTGGATGCCTACCAACACCTGCTGCAGGAGATCCAGGGTTGCCAGCTCGTCTATTACGACGACTTTGACCAGGGCGATCAGGAGAACAGTTTTCTGGACCGGCAGGCCCTTGGCGCTAGCCTGGCCGACGAACCCCTGACACAGCTGCTCAGAGGCGACTTTCGCCGCCAGTTGATTGAAGCCATCGAACTCATGCCCGAGCGAGAGCGCCTGTTGCTCAGTTTGTATTACGACGAAGAACTTAATCTGCGGGAAATTGGCGCTGTACTGGAAGTGACGCAGTCGCGGGTTTGCCAGCTCCACAGCCAAGCCATCAGTCGCCTGCGCGCCAGTCTCGGCGACTCGCTGGATGCCCTGAAGAACTCCCTTTAAGCAGGCGGCGAACGGTCTGCGAATAACGCGTCAATCATTCTGAATGCATGTCAGAGAACGGCCTGTCGTGCGCAACAATTTTCCCGTGACAACGACCGAATATGAACTTCCGGAGGGCGCCACGCTGGTTTCCAGGACGGAT
The DNA here is from genome assembly GCF_029945685.1 of Polaromonas sp. Classification (GTDB taxonomy): domain Bacteria; phylum Pseudomonadota; class Gammaproteobacteria; order Burkholderiales; family Burkholderiaceae_C; genus Polaromonas. The sequence goes on from NZ_JAQSDA010000026.1 coordinate 66,095, forward strand.
CTCAAGGGTCGCATTACCTATGCCAAACCAGCGTTTGTGGAGGCTAGCAATTTCACCAAAGAAGAGCTGATGGGAAGCGGGCATAACATCATGCGCCATCCCGACATGCCGGAAGAAGCGTTTGCTGATCTCGGGACGACACTGGGCAGGGGGCTCCCCTGGACTGGCCTCGTCAAAAGACGGCGCAAAAACGGCGATTTCTACTGGATGCTTGCCAATGCGGCGCCCGTTCAGATCGATCGCAGGACCCAGGGGTTCATGTCGGTGCGCGGCAAACCGGAACGAAGCCAGACCCTCAAAGCCGAGTAAATTTACCGGGAAATCAGGGAAGGCGCATCAGCACATTTGACCGTCCGGCAGGGCAGCGTGGTGCGGATTGACGATTCCGTCGGCAAGGTCGAAGAAGGCAGCAGCAAGGTGGCCGAGGCCGGCAAGACCATGGACGAGATCTTGGACAGCGTCAAACGCGTGACCAACAACAGGGAACCGTTCTCTAGAAACCATCCGGCAGCAATGATTTTCAATTTTTCCTCAAGTTTTCCGCTCTCTGGCCGTTAAACAGATGTAGAGACCTCAACGGCATTGCTTCCAGTTGCACAACGTGCGGGTGCCGGACCGGGTCTGTCCCCACCCACGTTTCAAGGAGCACTCATGCAAGCAAGCACCAGCCAGGCCGGAGTCACGGCCGTCCCAGCCACGCCGTCCGGAGGCCTGGCGGCCCAGCCACTGGAGTTTCTGGCGTTCACGCTGGGCCAGGAAGAGTACGGGGTGGACATCCAGAAGGTGCAGGAGCTGCGCGGCTATGACGCGGTCACGCGCATTGCCAATGCGCCCGAGCACACCAAGGGGGTGGTCAACCTGCGCGGGATCATCGTGCCCATCATCGACATGCGCATCAAGTTCAACCTGGGAACGCCCACCTACGACCAGTTCACGGTCGTGATCATCCTCAACATTGCCAGTCGCGTGATGGGCATGGTGGTTGACAGCGTGTCGGACGTGATCACGCTGAGCCCGGAGCAGGTCAAGCCGGCGCCGGAGATGGGGGCGGTGCTCGATGCCGACTACCTGATCGGGCTGGGCACGCTTGATGACCGCATGCTGATTCTGGTCGACCTGGAAAAGCTCATGACCAGCGAGGACATGGGACTTGTCGCGCAAGCCGCCAGCGCCGCAGAAAATTAATCAAAATTATTGGGAGAACGCACATGTCAAAGCTGCAAAGCCACACATCCATGAGCATTGCAAAAAAAATGGGTCTGTTTACAGCCAGCGCCATCCTTGGTATCTTCGCGTTGACCGCCCTGTTTCTGGTGTCGGAGCGAAAACTGATCATGGAGGAGCGGCAAAACAACGTGCGGCAGGTGGTGGAAGCCTCCCATGGACTGCTGACCTACTATCACGCCCTGGCGACCAAGGGGGCGCTCACCGAACTGCAGGCGCAGCAGCAGTCGATGCAGGCAATCAGGGGCTTGCGGTACAGCGGATCGGAATATTTCTGGATCAACGATATGCAACCGCGCATGCTGATGCATCCGATCAATTCGGCGCTGGAGGGAAAAGATTTGTCGGAGAACAAGGATCCGACCGGCAAGCACTTGTTTGTTGAATTCGTCAACACGGTCAAAAAAAGTGGGGCGGGATTCGTTTCCTATATGTGGGCCAAACCGGGCAGCGAAAAACCGGTGCCCAAAGTGTCTTATGTGCAGGGGTTTGCGCCATGGGGCTGGATCATCGGTTCCGGTGTGTATGTGGATACGGTTGAAGCCACCATTGTGAACCGGCTGATCTCTTTTTCGATCGGTGCGCTGATACTTGCCGTCATCCTGTTTGTCATCGGCCTGATGATTTCACGCGGCCTGCTCAAACAGCTGGGCGGCGAACCCGACTATGCGGTCAGCATTACGCGCCGTATTGCAGAAGGCGATCTGGCCGTCTCAGTCGACGTGAAAGACTCCGACCAGTCGAGCCTGCTGTATGCCATGAAGGGTATGCGCGACAGCCTGGCCAAAGTGGTCGGCGAAGTCCGCAGCGGCACCGACACCATCGCCACCGCCTCCAGCCAGATCGCCGCCGGCAACCACGACCTGTCATCCCGCACCGAAGAGCAAGCCAGCTCCCTGGAAGAAACCGCAGCCTCGATGGAAGAGCTGACCAGCACCGTCAAACAGAATGCCGACAACGCCCGCCAGGCCAACCAGCTGGCCGTCACCGCCTCCAGCGTGGCCGTCAAGGGCGGCAGCGTGGTCGCCGAGGTGGTCGGCACCATGGGCGCCATCAATGCTTCTTCCAGAAAGATCGTCGACATCATCGGCGTGATCGACGGCATTGCCTTCCAGACCAACATCCTGGCCCTGAACGCCGCCGTTGAAGCGGCCCGGGCCGGCGAGCAGGGAAGAGGTTTTGCCGTGGTGGCCGCAGAAGTCCGAAACCTGGCCCAGAGAAGTGCGGCAGCGGCCAAGGAAATCAAGACCCTGATCGGCGACTCCGTCGACAAGGTCGAGGAAGGCAGCAAACAGGTGGCCGAGGCCGGCAAGACCATGGACGAGATTGTGGACAGCGTCAAACGCGTGACCGACATCATGGCCGAGATCACGGCGGCCAGCCAGGAGCAGACGGCGGGAATAGAGCAGATCAACCAGGCGATCACGCAGATGGACCAGGTGACGCAGCAAAACGCTGCGCTGGTGGAAGAAGCCGCTGCTGCAGCGTCCTCGCTGCAGGAGCAGGCCAGCGGGCTCAGCCAGGTGGTCAGTGTGTTCAGGCTGGAAGGTGAGCAGGTGCAGCACCAGCATCACCAAGCGCCCGCCCGTCCAGCGAGTCCCAAGGCCAGGCCCATGCAGCCGCCACCGGCCAAACGCGCCATTGCGGCGCCGCGCCGGCCCGCCGCTCCTGGTGGTGAACTGGCCGCGGCCGGGGGCAGTTGGGAACAATTTTGAAAATGGTGATGAAGGGTGTTCCGGTCTGCAGGTGTGTTGCCACTTTGTTGGCTGATACATCGACTTGGCATCAAACCGCATAGGAGTTTTCATGCCCGCGAGAAACCTGCGCCAGGAACGAAACGAACTGCCCCTGGACGCTCGTTCTCGGCCGGTGATCCAAGATGGACGCAAGGCCCTGTTTGTGCTGGCGCAGGTTCAATCTGCGCAGCAGGGAATCGGTGCTCCTCCCGGGCCGCAGGCCGTTTCGGCTGCGCCTGTTGCCACCCTGCCGCTGCAGGACAGCTTGTTCCGGACGTTGACTGAGGAGGCGCCCCAGGTGATCTGGTACGCCAATGCGCGAGGCGGCTTGGTCTATGCCAACCGCAAGTGGTACGCCCTCGTCGGCGGCAAGCCCGAAGACTGGATGGGCAGCAAGTGGCTTCAGGCTGTGCATCCGCAGGACCGGGAAGACCTGCTGGAGGCATGGCAGCGCTCACTTCGAAAGCGCGAGAATTATTCCGGCGTGCGGCGAATCCTGTCACGGGACGGGAGTTACCACACGATGTCGTACAAGGCCAGGCCGGTACTCAGTGAAAAGGGCGAGGTGGCCTTCTGGGTAGGCATCGATACGGACATCAGCGAAATCAAGGCGACGGAGACCGCATTGCGTCTGTCCAATGAGGAACTGGCTGCGTTTTCCTATTCTGTATCTCATGATCTGCGTTCGCCGCTCAGTGCCATAGACGGCTTCAGCCGCCTGCTGGCCAGGCAGCTGGGCCCGCAGGCCAGCGACGTGGCGCGGCATTACCTCGCCAGGATCGAGGCGGGGGTAGGTCAGATGGGACGGCTGATCGAGGACCTTCTTTCTCTGGCCCAGGTCTCCCGCACCGACTTTCGCAACGAAATCGTTGATCTGAGCCAGCTCGCGACGCAGGTGCTTGAGCGGCATCTTGGAAGTCGCGATGAGCGAGAAGTGTCTGTGACCATCACCCCTGGCCTGAAGGCCCGGGGTGACGCCCGGCTGATTCGGGTGGTGCTGGAAAACCTGCTTGGAAACGCGTGGAAATTCACGTCGCAGCGGGTCTCCACCATCATTTCCGTCGGCCAGCTCGCCGATGCCGAGGGAGAGCCCATCTTTTTTGTGCGCGACAATGGCGCCGGATTCGACATGGCATATGCCGACAAGCTGTTCAAGACTTTCCAGCGCCTGCATTCAAGCACAGAGTTCCCGGGGACTGGTGTGGGACTGGCGACGGTGCACCGCATCGTGACCCGGCACGGCGGTGAAGTCTGGGCAGATGCAGAGCCCGAAAAAGGCGCCACGTTTTTCTTCACGCTGCCCAACCAGTAAGCACTACGCCGTACGACGCGGGCCCCGGCCATCCAGGCGGCAGGCGTGATCGCTGGCGTTGCCGCATGGGGAGCCAAGCTTGTCCAAGGTGGTGAATGGGCGCCGCAGCGCTTGGGCAGGGCGGGCTGAAAATGCCCGCGCGGTCAGGACGGGTCTGTCTCAGCCGACTGCAAACCGGCTGCCGCTGCTGGAGCCTGCCTTGTGCGTGCCATCCGGCCCATACAGAGGCTGGCCACTGGCTTTCAGGAAGTTGATGGACTGACGTGTGTAGTCCAGATGGGTGTGGATCATCACCCCATTTCGGTGATTGAACTCATGGGCTTGCGCTGCGCGCGCCAGCAAATTGCTCCATGCCGTTTGGAGGGCTTCTCCCCCGGCCATTGCAGCTGCATCGCAGCCATTGCGTCCCGGGGCGTAGCCCAGCGCCTGCTGTTCCGTCTCACGCTGGCGGCCGATCAGGGCGATCTGGTCGGCCAGTTGGGACTTGCGCTCGGAAAGACCGGACAGGCGTTTGAATTCGCCATGGGTCATGGCGTCCGATTCCTGGGCGAGCAATTCGAGAAATTCGCCGATGGCGGCGTGTTCGCGGACGAGAAGGTCGACCAGCGGTGAACTCATGGTGCTTTTTCTCCCAAGAGATCACGCACCGACCGGAGCAGGCCGTCGGCTATTTTGGCGGTGTCGACATGGTAGCGGCCGGCACTGATGTCTTCGCGGATTTTGCCCACGCGGGCCGCGTCGAAGTCTCCGTTCGTCGAGGGCAGCAAGGGCGTCGCTGCGACCGCACGGGTCTGGGCGGCCTCTGCCGGCATGCCTGGCACCGCGCGGTTTGGCTTGACGCCTTCCCTTGCGGGCACAGCCGCGGAATCGGCTGCATTTTTCAGGAAAGTGACGTTTTGATTGATTTTCATGATGTTTTCCTCAGGGGATCTCACCGGTATAACGGCAAGTCATCCCGAAACTTGAGGGAATGACTGCAATTTAACAGGATCAATTGGTTCGTTCCACCATTCCGTCCGGGCCGACGATGCCGCTGATCAGTGTGCCGCCCTGCATTTTGACCTGAATCAGGGTGCCCACGGCCGCACTGGTCATGGCTTTTCCCTCGGCACTCACCACAAAGCCTGCTCCCTGGGTGCGCACGCGAATGGTCTGTCCCCTTTGCACTGTCACGGCATCTCGCAGCAATTCCCGCCGCAGCGGTGAACCCGATGCGATCTGGTTCAGGGCGGTCGCGCCGTTGAATTGCGACGGGTCGACGATCACGCTTCGGGGAAGGGTGGTGAGGTCACCTTCGCGTGCAGTGGCATCGGTGAGTGTCAAGGCCTGGCCCGCAAGGATGGGTCGAGCGGCGACATAGTAGACGGACCGGACCGCGATGTAGACCGGTACAAAGCGGGTCCATGGTTGATCCGAATGGCATCGCACCCCGACCGACATGCGTCCCCACAAGCGGGCGCCACCAGGCAGGAAGGGCTCCGGTGATTCACACGCCGGCAGTGCACCGGAAATCGGCGTATCGATGGTGATGCCAACCTTGCCTGGCAGGCCGGCTGCCTGGCGCAACAGGAATTGCTCAATCACGGGGCGTGCACTGCCTGACAGGGGCACTGGCTGCGACGTTGCGTTGCGGGCCTGAAGAGGCAGGCTGGCAAGGGCCGCAAGTCCAAGCGCCAAAAATTTGTACATGGGCATCTTCATGAAATCCCTCGCTGGAGTGGCGGCTGTGACTGGGGCAGGCAGGTATCAATGGACACCCGCGCGCTCCGCGGCCGGGTAGTTGCTGAAATTTTAGGAGCCTGGGCGGCGAGGCCAAGGGCTGAACTGCGCTGCAATCCGGATGCTGTTTGTCCGATTGAAATCCGTTGTCCCGGCATGCAATTCATGAAAGCGGAATGTCGGTCGCCGACGCTGCAGCAAGAGTTGAATTGAACCTTGAAACGCCGTCTGTTCAGATGATTGCGCAAGCAGGGGCTCCCTACAATTATTTTCATCGAAGCCGGCTTTGCCATGAGGTGCGTCACTTGAAACGAGGAAGAAAATGATCGACAAACTGGATTCAGCACTGCGCTTTCATCAGGAGGCGCTCAGCCTGCGGGCGCGGCGGCAGGAGGTGCTGTCGTCCAATATCGCGAACGCCGACACGCCCAATTTCAAGGCGCGTGATTTCGACTTCGGCAGCAAGCTGACGGAGGCTGTTGAACGCGGCAGGCAGTCCATGTCCATGTCCGCCACGTCGTCCCGTCATCTGTCCGGTGAAGCGCATGTGGCAAGCGAAAGCGACTTGATGTACCGCACGCCCTATCAGACAAGCCTCGATGGAAACACCGTCGAGATGGACGTTGAGAGGGTCAATTTTGCCGACAACGCCATGCGTTATGAAGCCAACCTGACCATCCTCGGTTCCAAAATCAAATCGCTGTTGTCAGCGGTTCAGTAATAGCCAGGCGGAGCCCGTTCATGCCGTTTTCAAATCGCTCGCTCAGCATCTTCGATATCGCCGGCTCGGCCATGACTGCCCAATCGCAGCGCATGAACACCACTGCCAGCAACATGGCCAACGCGGACAGCGTTGCAGGACCGGATGGCCAGCCTTACCGTGCGCGTCAGGTTGTGTTCGAAGTGTCGCCCGGGGCTGGCCAGGGCATAGGCGGTGTCAAGGTGGCGCGCGTCATCGAAGATCCTTCGCCGTTGCGTATGGTGCATGACCCCAAGAATCCGCATGCCAACGCCGAAGGCTACGTGGCCATGCCAAACGTCAACGTGGTCGAGGAAATGGTCAACATGATCTCGGCTTCGCGTTCCTACCAGGCCAATGTCGAGGTTCTCAATACTGCCAAGACATTGATGCTTAAAACATTGACGGTAGGTCAGTAAGGCCGTCGGCAACTGCCATTCCCATTTTCGGAGAATTTCATATGACTGCTTCTGCAATCACCTCAGCTGACGGCGCCAGCGCGGCCGGCGCACTGTCATCAAAGACTGTTTCCAGCGCCGATGGAGAGCAGCGCTTTCTCAAGCTGCTTGTCACGCAGCTGAACAACCAGGACCCCCTGAATCCCCTGGACAACGCCGAGCTGACCTCGCAGTTGGCGCAGATGAGCACGGTCAGCGGAATTGAAAAGCTCAATACGGCCTTCCAGTCCCTGCTGGCTCAAAGCGGCTCAAGCCAGGTCCTGCAGTCGGCCTCCCTGATCGGTCGCGCAGTGCTCGTGCCCGGAAACGGACTGGCGCTCGAACAGGGCGCCGCTGTGCCGTTTGCCGTTGAGCTGCCGCAGGGTGCTGATTCGGTGAAAGTCACCGTCACCGACGTAGCCGGCAACACCGTTCGCAATTTCGATCTGGGTGCCTTGCCGCAAGGGGTCAAGACACTCTCCTGGGACGGCAAGTCAGATGGTGGGGTGCAGTTGGCAGATGGTGCCTACACCGTCAACGTGGCGGCGTACGCCGGGGATTCCAGGGTGACGGCGACTGCGCTGACCTATGCCGGCGTTGCCAGTGTGTCGCAGGGCGGCAATGGCGTTGCGCTGGACCTGGGGGCCGGTCGCAAGGCTGCGCTCAGTGAAGTCCGCCTGATTCTCTGAGTCTTACCGCCTGGCGGCAGTCTCGATTTACAAGTCAATTCAACAGAAGGAAATACCATGGGTTTCGCACAAGGTGTAAGCGCTCTGAATGCCTCCGCAGCCAATCTCGACGTCATCGGCAACAACATTGCCAATGCCGGAACGATAGGCTTCAAATCCGGAGGTGTGCAGTTTTCGGATGTATATGCAGGTTCGAAGATCGGTCTGGGTACCCAGGTAGCCAGCGTTGCGCAGAATTTCACGTCTGGCTCGGTGCAAACCAGTTCCCGCGCACTGGACGTCGCCATCAGTGATGGCGACGGATTTTTCCGGCTCGCGAGCCCGGAAGGGGAGATAGCCTATTCGCGCAACGGCCAGTTCGACATGGACAAGAATGGCTACATTGTCAACACGGCCGGCCTGCAGCTGACCGGTTATGCCGTGGGTGCCAACGGCAACCTTGCCGGCGGCACCCCGGCGCCCCTGCAAATGCCAACGGCCGCCATGGCACCGAAAGCGACCGGGTCCGTGACCGGGATCACTGCACAGTTCAATCTTGATTCGCGAAGCACCGCGCCGACGGCTGCATTCGACGCCACGGATTCAAGCACCTACAACTATGCCAATTCCGTGACGATTTATGACTCGCTGGGAAACCCGCATGAGTTGGCCACCTTCTTTGCAAAACAGACGGCTCCGGCCCTCAATACCTGGAATGTTCATGCGACCGTCGACGGGAGGCCGCTGGATAACGGTGGTGTTCTGCCAGCCGTGGCCAATGGGACGGCGATCGGCACCTTGACCTTTGACAGCAACGGCATTCTGGATACCGCCATCGTGGGTAACGGTGTTCTGGGTTTCAAGACGCCCGGCTTTACCCTGGGCAATGGTTCGGCGCCTATGACGTTCGATATGAACGTCGCGGGCACCACCCAGTTCGGCAACGCCAATGACGTCAGAAAGTTGACACAGGATGGTTATGCATCTGGCACGCTGACCTCCCTGGCCATTGAACAGAATGGGACCATCACAGGGAAATACAGCAACGAACAGTCCAATACGCTTGGGCAGATCGTCCTGTCTTCCTTTGTGAATCCGAACGGACTGCAGTCCAAGGGCGACAACGTCTGGGCCGAAACCGCTGCGTCAGGCCAGCCATTGACGGGCACACCGGGTGCCGGCACCAAGCTGGGCGCCCTGGTTTCGGGGGCACTGGAAGGCTCCAACGTGGATCTGACCTCCGAACTGGTCAACCTGATCATTGCCCAGCGCACCTACCAGGCCAATGCCCAGACCGTCAAAACGCAAGACCAGGTGATGCAGACCCTGATGAACATGCGTTGATGACCCCATGACCGTCGGCAAGGCGGTTTCTGGCGTCAACAAAATCAGGACAAGCAAGGAAGCAATATGGACCGGATGATCTATGTCGGCATGACGGGTGCCAAGCAGGCCATGGAGCATCAGGCTGCGGTGGCCAACAACATGGCCAACGTGTCAACGCCTGGATTCCGCGCGCAGATCAACAACTATCGTGCAGTTCCTGTCGTCGGCGACGAGATGGCAACCCGTGCCATGGTGGTTGCCACGACCCCTGGCGCCGATATGCGTTCCGGGCCGCTGATGCAAACAGGCCGTCCGCTGGACGTTGCCATCCGCGGCGATGGCTGGCTGACCGTCCAGACGCCGGACGGCGGCGAAGCTTACACCCGCGTCGGCAATCTCCAAGTGGGTGCCGACGGTCAATTGATGACCATGGATGCCAGGCCGGTGTTGGGCGAGGCTGGCCCGATGGTTGTGCCTCCGGGCTCGTCGCTGGTGGTGGCTGACGATGGCGTGGTGACAGCGCTGGGCGCCGGTGATCCGGCCGTGGGTGCAGCGGAAGTGGGGCGCCTGAAGCTGGTCAACCCGGCCGTCGATGCGCTGGTGCGTGGCGACGATGGCTTGTTCCGCATGCAAGCCGGCACGGCCGCCCCGCAGGCCGACCCCAGTGTGCGTTTGCTGTCCGGCACGCTGGAGGGAAGCAACGTCAATGCCGTGGAGGCCATGGTCGACATGATTGCTAATGCACGACGTTTTGAGATGCAAATGAAGACGCTGCAGACAGCTGAAAGCAACGACCAGCAGGCCAACAAGCTGCTGGGCAACGGCTGATTCGCCGTCCACCCCTTGTCGCCCGATCTGAATTGAACACGGCCCCGGCCATCCCCCAGGAGTTTTTCCCATGATTCGTTCCCTTTCCATTGCCAAAACAGGGCTTGACGCCCAGCAGATGCAGCTCGACGTTGTTGCCAATAACCTGGCCAACGTGGGCACCACCGGTTTCAAGCGCAGCCGCGCCGTGTTCGAGGACTTGATGTACCAGAACCTGCGCCAGACCGGTGGCCAGACCTCGGACCAGACGCGCATGCCTTCCGGCCTGCAATTGGGGACAGGCGTTCGTGTGGTAGCCACCGAACGCATTCATACACAAGGCAATCCAACGAAGACCGAGAACCCGAAAGATGTGGCCATCAATGGCGACGGCTTCTTTCAGGTGTTGATGCCGGACGGAACGACCGCTTACACGCGGGACGGTTCATTTCAGTCCGACCAGAGTGGACAGCTAGTCACCGCCAGCGGCTTTCCCGTGCAGCCGGCCATTACCCTGCCGCAGAACACCACCAGCATGACCATTGGCCGCGATGGCACGGTGTCGGTGACCCAGGCCGGCAGTTCGGCCAACGTACAGATCGGCCAGATCCAGCTGGCAACCTTTCTCAACGCCGCGGGTCTTCAAAGCAAGGGTGAAAACCTCTATGTGGCAACAGATGCCTCTGGCGGTGCCAACGAGACCGCGCCGGGCCAGAATGGCGCCGGCATCCTGAACCAGGGTTATGTGGAATCGTCGAACGTCAACGTCGTCGAGGAACTGGTCAACATGATCCAGACCCAGCGTGCGTATGAAATCAACAGCAAGGCTGTCCAGACCTCTGACCAGATGCTCGCGCGCCTGGCGCAGCTGTAATGCACGGGTTGCCTCAGAGCTGCGGGCGCACAGGCGGCTGGACATTGGTCGTCGCAGGGCTGCTGGGCGGCTGCGCGCAGATTCCACGCGAACCGCTGGTGCATCAGCCGATGAGTTCGCGTGCCGATGCGCAGGTGCGCCCCGCCGCGCCGGTCAATGGCGCGATCTACCGGACTGGTTTCGGCGCGCAGGCCCTGTTTGAAGACAGGCGGCCGCGTTACGTGGGCGACATCCTGACCATCCTGGTCAGCGAGAACGTCAATGCGAGCAAGAACTCGGCGGCCAATGCCAGCCGCAGCGGAAGTGCCAGCACCGAGCTGAGCCTGATCCCGAAAATCTTCAGCGGTCTGATCTCCAGCGCGCAGGATGCAACGGCAGGTGGAAAAAACATACTGAGTGCCAAGGGCGGAGCCAATGCCACCAACACCTTCAACGGCGTGATCACGGTCACGGTGGTTGAAGTTCTCCCCAATGGCAACCTGATTGTCAGCGGAGAAAAGCAGATGCTGATCAACCAGGGCACGGAATTCATCCGGTTCTCGGGTGTGGTCAATCCGCGTACCGTCAGCGCGAACAACACTGTCCCTTCCACCCAGGTCGCCGACGCGCGCATGGAATACAGCGCCAAAGGTTATATCGACGAAGCCCAGACCATGGGCTGGCTCCAGCGCATCTTCCTCAACGTGCTGCCGTTCTGATCATGAACACCACATCCACTTCGCGCCCGCCTCGGGGAATACGCACGGCGCTGACGTTCTGCCTGAAGCTTTGCCTGCTTCTGTCTGCCCTGGTCGGGCTGCCATCGCAGGCGGAACGCCTGAAGGATCTCGCGAGCATCCAGGGCGTACGCGACAACCCGCTGATCGGTTACGGCCTGATGGTCGGCCTCGATGGTAGCGGCGACCAGACCATGCAGACACCGTTCACCACGCAAAGCCTGAACAACATGCTGGGGCAGCTCGGCGTGACGGTGCCGCCGGGAACCAACATGCAGCTTAAAAATGTGGCTGCCGTGATGGTTACCGCATCCCTGCCGCCCTTTGTGCGGCCCGGGCAGACCATCGATATCACAGTGTCATCCCTGGGCAATGCAAAAAGCCTGCGCGGCGGAACCTTGTTAATGACACCACTGAAGGGCTCGGACGGTCAGGTCTATGCGCTCGCCCAGGGAAACATGGTGATAGGCGGGGCCGGCGCCTCGGCCAATGGCAGCCAGGTCAAGATCAACCAGCTCAGCTCCGGCCGGATTCCGGCAGGTGCCATTGTGGAGCGGGCTGTGGAGTCGCCGCTCGGTGGGGACGGAACCGTGATGCTTGAGTTGACGACCAGCGATTTCGGCACGGCGCAGAAAGCGGTGGACGCCATCAACCGTAGTTTTGGTCCCGGGACGGCCCAGGCGCTTGACGCCCGGGTAATCCAGGTCAACGCCCCCCCCCGATCTGAAGACCGCGTCGGGTTCCTTGCCCGCATCGAGAACATTGATGTTGCGCCATCACAGGCGATCGCCAAAGTGGTCATCAATGCGCGAACCGGCTCGGTCGTGATGAACCAGTCAGTCCGGATCAATGACTGCGCGGTGGCGCACGGCAATCTGTCAGTGGTGATCAATACCGAGCCGGTCGTCAGCCAGCCCGGGCCCCTGTCGGGCGGCAATACGGTGGCGACCCAGCGCTCGCAGGTCGAAGTCACCCAGGCGGGTGGCGCACTGCAGATCGTGCGTGGCGGGGCCTCGCTGGCAGAAGTCATCAAGGGGCTCAACACGCTGGGCGCCAATCCGCAGGATCTGGTGTCCATACTGCAGGCCATGAAGGCCGTAGGCGCCCTGCGCGCCGAACTCGAGATTATCTGAGGGCGACATGAACAGCGCCGGTTTTGCCAACCTCAACAGCATGAATGCCCCTGCTGCGGGCGTGCTCGACCAGCGTTTGTCGCTGGATGTGCAGGGTGTCGATGTCTTGCGGCGCACGGTGCGCAGTTCACCGCAGGAAGGCATGAAACAGGCCTCCAAGCAGTTTGAAGTGATGTTCATGCAGATGGTGCTCAAGAGCATGCGCGAAGCCACGCCGTCAGAAGGCATGTTTGGCAGCCAGCAGGAAAAGATGTACACATCGATGCTGGATCAGCAACTGGCACAGAACCTGTCCGGCCGGGGTCTGGGTCTGGCCGAGGCCATGTTTGCCCAGCTCAACCGGACTGTCGGCGGGACCGATGTGCCGACCGCCGCATTGCCCGCCGACAAGCAGCCCGGTATGTCTGGCGCCGCGGTGTCCAGGGTACCGCAGCCTGTTGCTTCTGTTGCCGCACCAGCCGTGCGGACACCGGACCTCTCGCTGTACGAGACCGCCACGGCGCAGGCGACCCTGAGCAGGAGTGCCCTGCCGCAAGCGCACGTTGAGCAATTTGTCTCACGCATGTTGCCTGCGGCGCAGCGTGCCAGCGACGCGACGGGTGTTCCGGCGCAACTGATCATGGCGCAGGCTGCGCTGGAGTCTGGCTGGGGACGCCGCGAGATCCGTGCGGAGGACGGCCAGACCAGTTACAACGTGTTCGGCATCAAGGCCGACAAGAGCTGGAGGGGGCCGGTGGTCGAAACCATGACCACCGAATACGTCAACGGCGTTGCGCAAAAGGGCCGGGCCAGCTTTCGGGCCTACGGCTCTTATGACGAAGCGTTTTCCGACTATGCGCGTTTCCTGGTGACGAACCCGCGTTACGCCAATGTGCTCTCCACGCAGGATCCGGCTGAAGCGGCGCATGGCCTGCAGCGTGCAGGTTATGCGACTGATCCCCAATACGGCGGGAAGCTGGTCCGCATCATGAGGCAGATGTCCTGAGACCGCGAATGGCCCGGGTGAGTACCGTTGAACGAGACAGCAGGCATGTGGCCTTTTGTTTTTGAATACTAAAGTTTTTTCTTGTTGTGGTCGTTAATACAAATAGCCGCTTTAGTTGTCACTATTTTGAAGCGCTTACGGAAGCGCTGCCCACCTGATTGAGGAGCACTCATGCAAGCAAGCACCAGCCAGGCCGGAGTCACGGCCGTCCCAGCCACGCCGTCCGGAGGCCTGGCGGCCCAGCCACTGGAGTTTCTGGCGTTCACGCTGGGCCAGGAAGAGTACGGGGTGGACATCCAGAAGGTGCAGGAGCTGCGCGGCTATGACGCGGTCACGCGCATTGCCAATGCGCCCGAGCACACCAAGGGGGTGGTCAACCTGCGCGGGATCATCGTGCCCATCATCGACATGCGCATCAAGTTCAACCTGGGAACGCCCACCTACGACCAGTTCACGGTCGTGATCATCCTCAACATTGCCAGTCGCGTGATGGGCATGGTGGTTGACAGCGTGTCGGACGTGATCACGCTGAGCCCGGAGCAGGTCAAGCCGGCGCCGGAGATGGGGGCGGTGCTCGATGCCGACTACCTGATCGGGCTGGGCACGCTTGATGACCGCATGCTGATTCTGGTTGACATTGACAAACTGATGACCAGTGCCGAGATAGGGCTGATGGCCGAGACCGCATCTTAAGTAACAAGGTAGCTATCATGAATAATTTCAAAATTTCTACTCGTCTGATCCTCTTGATTGGCATCCTGTCTGTCTTACTGCTTGCCATTGGCAGCGTGGGCCTGTTTGGCATCAACCAGTCCAACGAGGCGCTGAAGACGGTGTACGAAGACCGCCTGGTACCCGCGGGGCAGGTCGCCGAAATCCAGAAAGACTTGTTGGAAAACCGGCTGCTCGTGGCGGTTTCGTTGGTCACGCCCACCCCCGATATCATTGCCAAAAACACCGACCAGGTTGAGGCCAACATCGCTGCCATCGGCAAGGTCTGGGAGGCCTACATGGCCACTTCGCTGACCACCGAGGAGGCCAAGCTCGCCAAGGCCTTTGCCGAAGATCGCGCGAAGTTCGTACAGCAGGGCCTCCGGCCGGTCGTAGCCGCCTTGCGTGCCAACGACATCAAGGAGGCCAGCCGCCTGATGACAGAGGTGGTTCGACCGCTGTATGTGCCAGTGGGCGCAGACATCGAGGCGCTGATGAAGTTGCAGCTCGATGTGGCCAAAAGCGAGTACGACAACGCGCTTGCCCGTTATGCCACGATACGCATCGGCGCCATCAGCGCTATCGTGGCCGGCGTGCTGTTCGCCTTTGTCTTTGGCATGACCTTGGTACGCGGTATCTCGCGTTCGCTGACCCAGGCCGGGGAAGCGGCCAACGCCGTGGCGCAGGGTGACCTGACCCACACCATCCTGGTCGACGGCAAGGACGAAGTGGCCCAGCTGCTCACTTCCCTGTCCGCCATGAAAGACAGTCTCGTCAATATTGTGGGTCAGGTCCGCAGCGGCACCGACACCATAGCCACCGCCTCCAGCCAGATCGCCGCCGGCAACCACGACCTGTCCTCCCGCACCGAAGAGCAAGCCAGCTCCCTGGAAGAAACCGCAGCCTCGATGGAAG
>NZ_JAQSDA010000027.1 GCF_029945685.1 Polaromonas sp.
TCTCGACCTCAACCTTGGCAAGGTTGCGCTCTACCAACTGAGCTACTCCCGCGTTATCAGCCTCGAATTATAGCGTGATTTTTTGCGCTTTTCGAAGAAATCTGAAAAATTTCCAAAGACTCAATGCTTGATGCTGCCCGCCACTTCACCAACCGGCGCGGCAGGTGCTGCTGCCGCCACGGCGGGCTCGTCGTCCGGCAGGGGAACCGGCTGGCGCACCAGTGCGATCTGCAACACCTGGTCAATCCATTTGACAGGCACGATCTCCAGACCGTTCTTGACGTTCTCAGGAATCTCCTGCAGGTCCTTCGCGTTCTCTTCGGGGATGATGACGGTCTTGATGCCGCCGCGCAAAGCCGCGAGCAGTTTTTCCTTCAGGCCGCCAATCGCGGTCACCTCGCCGCGCAGCGTGATCTCGCCGGTCATCGCCACATCGCCGCGCACCGGAATGCCGGTGATCGCCGATACGAAGGCCGTGGTCATCGCCGCACCGGCGCTGGGACCATCCTTGGGCGTAGCGCCGTCGGGAACGTGAATATGGATGTCACGCTTCTCGAACATTTCGTCCTTGATGCCCAACACCCGCGCCCGGCTGCGCACCACCGTGCGCGCGGCTTCCACGGATTCCTTCATCACGTCGCCGAGCGACCCCGTACGCGTGATCACGCCCTTGCCAGGCATCATCGCCGCCTCGATCGTCAACAGGTCACCGCCGACTTCCGTCCATGCCAGCCCGACCACCTGACCGACCTGATTGAGCTCCCCGGCGCGGCCGTAGTCGAACTTGCGCACACCCAGGAAATCGTTGAGGTTGCCGGCGGTTACCACGACCTTGGGCTCCATCTTCTTGAGCTGGATGCCCTTGACGACCTTGCGGCAGATCTTGGAAAGTTCGCGCTCGAGCGAGCGCACACCGGCCTCACGCGTGTAATAACGCACGATGTCGCGAACCGCCTGCTCCTTGATCTCCAGCTCGTCCTCCTTGACGCCATTGTTCTTGAGCTGCTTGGGCAACAGGTAACGCATGGCAATGCTGGTCTTTTCGTCTTCGGTGTAGCCCGACAGCCGGATCACTTCCATACGGTCCAGCAGGGCCGGCGGGATGTTCATTGAGTTCGAGGTGGCCACGAACATCACGTCGCTGAGGTCGAAGTCGACCTCGACGTAATGGTCGCCGAAGGTGTGGTTCTGTTCGGGATCCAGCACCTCGAGCAACGCGCTGGAAGGGTCGCCGCGGAAATCGGTGCCGAGCTTGTCGATCTCGTCGAGCAGGAACAGCGGGTTGCGGGTGCCGGCCTTGGTCAGGCTTTGCAGCACTTTACCCGGCAACGCGCCGATGTAGGTGCGACGGTGCCCGCGGATCTCGGCCTCGTCACGCATGCCGCCCAGCGCCATGCGCACGTACTTGCGCCCCGTGGCCTTGGCAATCGACTGGCCCAGTGAAGTCTTGCCAACGCCAGGAGGGCCGACCAGACAGAGGATAGGCGCCTTGAGTTTGTCGACGCGCTGCTGCACCGCGAGGTATTCAACAATGCGGTCCTTGACCTTCTCCAGGCCGTAGTGGTCTTCGTCCAGCACGGCCTCGGCATTGGCCAGGTCGTGCTTGATCTTGGTCTTTTTGCTCCAGGGCAAAGCAGTCAATACGTCAATGTAGGAGCGCACCACCGTGGCTTCGGCCGACATCGGCGACATCAGCTTGAGTTTTTTCAGCTCGCTCTCGGCCTTCTTGCGAGCTTCCTGCGGCATTTTGGCGGTCTTGATCTTTTTCTCGATCTCTTCGATGTCCGCGCCCTCTTCACCTTCGCCAAGTTCCTTCTGGATCGCCTTGACCTGCTCGTTCAGGTAGAAGTCGCGCTGGTTCTTCTCCATCTGGCGCTTGACGCGGCCGCGGATTTTTTTGTCCACATTGAGGATGTCGACTTCGCGTTCGAGCTGCTCGTAGAGGTTCTCGAGACGGGCCTTGACGTTGTCCAGATCGAGGATGACCTGCTTGGCGTCCAGCTTGAGCGGCAGGTGCGCAGCAATGGTGTCGGCCAGGCGGCCGGCGTCATCGATGCTGGAAATCGAGGTGAGAATTTCCGGCGGGATTTTCTTGTTCAGCTTGACGTAATGGTCGAACTGCTGCATCACGGCGCGGCGCAGCGCTTCCGTCTCGCTGGTCTTGTCGCCGGGCGTGAGCACGGCCGCCTCCACCGGCGTCACATTGGCACTGAAGTGGGCCTCACCCTCTTCGATTTTGTTGACGACAGCGCGTTGCTGCCCTTCAACCAGCACCTTGACCGTGCCGTCCGGCAGCTTGAGCATCTGCAAGATCGTGGCCACACAACCGACGCCGAACATGTCCTCGACAGACGGCTCGTCCTTGGCGGCTGCTTTCTGGGCCACAAGCATGATGCGGCGCTCGGCCTCCATGGCCGATTCCAGGGCCTTGATGCTCTTGGGGCGGCCCACGAACAGCGGGATCACCATGTGGGGGAACACCACCACGTCACGCAGCGGCAGCAGCGGCAGGTCGATGGGGGTGGAAGGCAATGTGGTTTGTGCGGACATATCAACCCTTGAAGGTAGGCCTTTAACGAAAACCGTGGCGCCAGGGCGTCCGGGGATTTCCAGTATCGGTGAAAACAGTTATCTCGAAAGTGGGGAACAGCGGCCACATTTCAAGCCTGCGGCCCATTTATGCCGCTGCAGGCACACCCGGGGCCTTCCCTGCCGGTGTGCGGTCTCAGGCCTGTTTGGCGGCTTCGCGGTACACCAGCAGCGGCGGCTTGTTTTCCTCAATCGTCGACTCGTCAACCACCACTTTTTCAACATTGCTCGTATTGGGCAGGTCAAACATGGTGTCAATCAGGGACTGCTCCAGGATGGAGCGCAGGCCGCGTGCGCCGGTCTTGCGGGCCAGCGCCTTGCGGGCAATCGCCTTGAGCGCCGAGGGGCGAATTTCCAGATCGACCCCTTCCATGGACAGCAGCTTGCTGAACTGCTTGACGACGGCGTTCTTGGGTTCCGTCAGGATCTGCACCAGCGCGTCCTCGGTCAGTTCGGCCAGGGTCGCAACCACCGGCATGCGGCCCACCAGTTCGGGGATCAGGCCGAACTTGATCAGGTCTTCTGGCTCCACGTCCTTGAAGGCCTCGGTCAGGCTCCGGGCCTTCTTGCTCTTGACCGAAGCGCCGAACCCGATGCCGGACGACTCGGTGCGGTTTTCAATGACTTTTTCCAGCCCCGAAAATGCCCCGCCACAGATGAACAGGATGTTGGTGGTATCGACCTGCAGGAAGTCCTGGTTCGGGTGCTTGCGGCCGCCCTGCGGCGGCACCGAGGCCATGGTGCCCTCGATCAGCTTGAGCAGCGCCTGCTGCACACCCTCACCCGACACGTCGCGCGTGATCGAGGGGTTGTCGGACTTGCGCGAGATCTTGTCGATTTCGTCAATGTAGACAATGCCCTGCTGCGCGCGCTCGACTTCATAGTTGCAGCTCTGCAGCAGCTTCTGGATGATGTTTTCGACGTCTTCACCGACGTAGCCGGCTTCGGTCAGCGTCGTGGCGTCGGCCATCACGAAAGGAACGTTGAGCGTACGCGCCAGGGTCTGGGCCAGCAGGGTCTTGCCGGAGCCGGTGGGGCCGATCAGCAGGATGTTGCTTTTCGTCAGCTCCACATCGTCTTTTTTGGCTTTTTCCTTGTGGCGCAGGCGTTTGTAATGGTTGTACACGGCGACGGCCAGCGTGCGCTTGGCAGGCTCCTGGCCGATGACGTAGCCGTCCAGTGTGGCCTTGATTTCCAGCGGCGTCGGCAGGTCGCCACGCGTTTCGCGCACGTCATCCCCGGCGGGCAACTCATCGCGGATGATTTCATTGCACAGGTCGATGCATTCATCACAGATGAAAACCGATGGCCCTGCAATCAGCTTCTTGACTTCGTGCTGGCTTTTGCCGCAGAAGGAGCAATACAGGGTTTTTTCGCTGGAAGAGCCTTTTTTATCGGCCATGAATGTAATGCCTTTGGGTGCCCGTGGGACGTGTTAGCTAATGATAACCAAATAAACCTGGCCCTACGCACGGCAAAACAGGCCTCAGCCGGCTCTCGGGGAGCGGCCAGTAAAAACGGCGTTCCCTGTTACAGAAACGCCGTTGCTATGTTGCAACCAGGGGATGCGGACGCTGCTTCAGGGGCGTTTGGCAATTACCTGATCCACCACACCATAAGTCTTGGCTTCCTCGGCAAACATGAAGTAGTCGCGCTCGGTGTCACGCTCGATTTTCTCGACGGTCTGCCCGGTGTTGGCGGCCAGGATGCGGTTGAGCTGCTCACGCGTCTTGAGGATGTCGCGGGCGTGGATCTCGATGTCGGTCGCCTGGCCTTGCGCGCCGCCCGAAGGCTGGTGAATCATCACGCGCGAGTTGGGCAGCGAGAAGCGCTTGCCTTTGGCACCAGCGGCCAGCAAAAAGGCGCCCATGCTGGCTGCCATGCCCACACACAGGGTGGAAACATCCGCCTTGATGAACTGCATGGTGTCGTAAATCGCCATGCCGGCAGTCACGGAACCGCCCGGGGAGTTGATGTAGAAGGAGATGTCCTTGTCCGGGTTTTCGCTTTCCAGGAACAACAACTGCGCCACCACCAGGTTGGCCGTCTGGTCGTTGACCGGGCCCACGAGGAAAATGACGCGCTCCTTCAGCAGTCGCGAATAGATGTCATAGGACCGCTCGCCGCGGCCGGACTGCTCAATCACCATCGGCACCATGCCGAGGCCCTGGATGTCCTGTGCACTGCTGTAAATGTTCATGTTTTCTCCAATTGTTGGGACTACTTTACCCAAAATAAATGGGGCTTGAAGCCTCAGCCGCAAGCCCCTGCATCAGAAATCAGCTTTGCGCCGGGCCCATGGCCCGCCACCGGCTTCAGTTCTGCGCCATCAACTCATCAAAAGGCACCGATTTCTCGACGATTTTGGCTTTGCCCAGCACAAAATTCGTGACATTGTTTTCAATCACGACGGACTCGACCTCGGCCATGCGTTTTTCGTCGCTGAAGTACCAGCGCACCACGTCTTCCGGTTTTTCGTAGCTGGAAGCCAGTTCTTCGACGTGGGCCTTGACCTGTTCGGTCTTGGGAAACAGGTCGTTGGTACGGGTCAGTTCGGCCACCACCAGACCCAGGCGCACACGCTTTTCGGCTTGCGGGCGGAAGATGTCGTCGGGAATCGGCGCCTTGTCGGCGTCCTTGATGCCGCGCTGCTTGAGGTCGGCGCGGGCGCCTTCAACCATGCGGTCCAGTTCCGACTGGACAATCGCCTGCGGCACGTCGAGTTCGGCGTGGGCCAGCAGCGCGTCCATGACGGCGTTTTTGTTGCGGGCCAGCAGGCGGAACTTGACCTCGCGCTCGAGGTTCTTGCGGATGTCGGCGCGCAGGCCTTCGACGGTGGCTTCGGCGATGCCCAGGGACTTGGCCAGGGCTTCGTTGACTTCAGGCAGGTGGGCGGCTTCGATCTTCTTGACCGTGACCATGAAGTCGGCCTGTTTGCCGGCGACATCCTTGCCATGGTAGTCGGCGGGGAAATTGAGCGGGAAGGTCTTGCTCTCGCCGCTTTTCATGCCGCGCACCGCGTCTTCGAATTCCTTGAGCATCTGGCCTTCGCCGACCAGGAACTGGAACGCTTCCGCCTTGCCGCCGGCAAACGGCTCGCCGTCGATCTTGCCTTCGAAGTCGATGGTGACGCGGTCGCCGTCCTGCGCAGGCGCGTCGATGGCGCGCTGGGCAAAGGTGCGGCGCTGCTTGCGCAGGATGTCCACCGTCTTGTCGATGGCTTCGTCCGTCACTTCGGCGGTGATTTTCTCCACTTCGGCGCTGGCCAGGTCGCCGATCTTGACTTCCGGGTAGACCTCGAAAATGGCGTCAAACGTCAGCTCGCCCTCGGGCGCGCCTTCCTTTTCGCTGATGCGCGGCTGGCCGGCCACGCGCAGCTTGGCTTCATTGGCGGCCACGGAAAAAGCCTCGCCGACCTTGTCGTTCATGACTTCGTAATGTACCGAGTAGCCATAACGCTGGGCGACCACGTTCATGGGCACCTTGCCGGGACGGAAACCGTCCATCTTGACTGTGCGGGCCAGGCGTTTCAGGCGCGAGTCCACTTCGGACTGGATGGTGCCTACGGGCAGCGTCAAAGTGATCTTGCGCTCCAGCTTTTCGAGGGTTTCAACAGTCACGGCCATGATCTACTCCTAAATATCCGAAAAATGTGTAAAAGACAGCGGGGCGCACCGGTCAACCGGTGCGGCCCTCGTCCTGAAAGTCTCAATCGTGGTGCGCGGGGCGGGACTCGAACCCGCACATCCTTGCGGACGTCAGGACCTAAACCTGGTGCGTCTACCAATTTCGCCACCCGCGCGCCTGAAATAAAAACGGGAATCCTCAGCTTTTCGGCTTGTGGACCCCCGCCTGAAATCGGTCAACTTTCTATTTTAGCCTGTATCGGCTGCCGCATCAGCGGTCAGCCATCCCACAGGTGGGGTCAAGCCGGGACCGATGACTCCCGCTTCACACGGAACCATGCTGCGTACATCGCCGGCAAGGCCAGCAGCGTCAGCACCGTGGCAACAATCAGGCCGCCCATGATGGCAACCGCCATCGGCCCCCAAAAGACGCTGCGCGACAGCGGGATCATGGCCAGCACGGCAGCGGCGGCCGTCAGCACGATGGGGCGCAAACGCCGCACCGCCGACTCCACGATCGCATCCCAGGCGGGAACGCCGGCCGCCCGGTCCTGCTCGATCTGATCGATCAGGATCACCGAGTTGCGCTGGATCATGCCCATCAGCGCGATCACGCCCAGCAAAGCCACGAAGCCGAAAGGCCGGCCCAGCAGCAGCAGGGCCCCAGCCACGCCGGCAATGCCCAGCGGTCCGGTCAGGAAGACCAGCATCGCGCGGCTGAAGCTGTGCAGCTGCAGCATCAGCAAGGTGAAAGTCAGAAAAAGCATGACGGGAATGCCGGCTGCGATCGAGCTGGAGCCCTTGCTGCTCTCCTCGACAGCGCCGGCAACCTCGATGCGGTAGCCGCCCATGCCCGCTTGCCGCCACTTCGCCTCCAGCGCCTTCAGCCCGGGCAGGAGCTGGTTGGTCACCGTGGCGCCCTGCAAGCCTTCGACGATGTCGCTTTGCACCGTGATCGCATAGTCGCGGTTCTCGCGCCACATCACGCCGGGCTCCCAGGTGAACACCGGTTTGGCGATCTGCGTGAGCGGAATCGATTTGCCTGACGCGGTCGGCAGGTAGGCATTGGCGATGTCGGTGATGGCATTGCGTTCGTCCAGCGGCTGGCGAAGCACGATGTCGATCAGCTTGTCGCCCTCGCGGAACTGGCCCACGGTGCTGCCGGCCAGGATGGTTTTGGACGCCTGGGCGATCGACTGGCTGGTCACACCCAGGGCGCGTGCCTTGGACTGGTCCACCTCCAGGCGCAGGACCTTGACCGACTCGTTCCAGTTGTCGTTGGTGCCGCGCGTATTGGGGCTCTCGCGCAGCACCGCCTTGACCTCGTCGGCACGTTCGCGCAGCACCAGCGGATCCGCGCCAACCACGCGGAACTGCACCGGATAGGGCACGGGCGGGCCATTGGGAAGCAGCTTGATGCGGCCGCGCACCTCGGGGAATTCCTGGGCCAGCAAGGCCGGCAGCTTGATGCGCAGGGACTCGCGCACCTTCAGGTCCTGCGGCAGCACGATGAATTGCGACACATTGGTCTGCGGGAAAACCTGGTCCAGCGGCAGGTAAAAACGCGGCACGCCCGAGCCGACCCAGGTACTGACCGAACGCACGCCGGCTTCCTGGAGCAGGCGCGCTTCCACGCGTTTGGTTGTCAGTTCATTGGCGGCAAACGAGGTGCCCTCGGGAAACCAGATGTCCACCATGATCTCGGGACGGCTGGAGTCCGGGAAGAACTGCTGCTGCACCTTGCCCATGCCGACAATGCCCAGTGCGAAAAACAGCACCGTCGCGCCAATCGTGATCCAGCGGTACTCGACACACCAGTTCACGGCCCGCCGGAAGCCGCGGTAAAACGGTGTGTCGAAATGCTCCTGGTGGCCTGCCTCGGCACCGGCCGGCACAGGCTTGGCCTTGAGCAGCAAGGTTCCCAGATAAGGCACGAAATACACCGACACGATCCAGCTCAGCACCAGCGCGATCACCGTGACCGCGAAAATCGCATAGGTGTATTCGCCCACGGTGGATTTCGCCATGCCGATCGGCAAAAAGCCTACCGCCGTGATCAGCGTGCCGGTCAGCATCGGCATGGCGGTGATCTCGTACGCAAAGGTCGCGGCGCGCACCTTGTCGTAGCCCTCTTCCATCTTGCGCACCATCATTTCCACCGCAATGATGGCGTCGTCCACCAGCAGGCCCAACGCGATGATCAGCGAACCGAGCGAGATCTTGTGCAGCCCGATGCCGAAGTAGTTCATGGCCAGAAAGGTCACGGCCAGCACCAGCGGAATCGTGATGCCCACCACCAGGCCGGGCCGCATGTCGATGTAATACCGCTTCCACAGCGGGTGCTGCCCGGGCCGGCGGTGAAAACCCAGCGCGATGAAACTCACGGCCAGCACAATCACCACCGCCTCGATCAGCACCTTCACAAACTCATTGACCGAGGTCGCCACCGCCGTCGGCTGGTCCTGGATCTGCACCAGCTCGATGCCGGCGGGCAGACCGCCTGCAAGGCCGGCGGTGGTCGCCTTCAGCGCCTTGCCCAGCGCAATGATGTCGCCGCCCTTGCCCATGGAGACACCGAGCGCGATGACTTCCCTGCCCTGGTGCCGCACCTTCACGGCAGGCGGGTCGACGTAGCCGCGCTTGACCTCGGCAATGTCGCCCAGGCGCAGCTGGCTGCCCGACGTGCCGCGTATCGGCATGGCGCGCAGCTGTTCGACCGCCTCGAACTGCCCGGCCACCCGCACCTGCACCACATCCAGCGGTGTCTGCACCGCGCCGGCCGATTCCACCGCGTTTTGCTGGCCCAGCTGGCTTAGCACCTGGCTGAAGTCCAGCCCGAGCTGGGCCAGGCGCTTTTGCGAGATCTCGATGTAGAGCTTTTCGTCCTGCACGCCGAACTGCTCGACCTTGGCCACATCGGGCACCCGCAGCAGTTTCTGGCGCACCTCGTCGGCAAAGGTCTTGAGCTCGGCATAACTGAAGCCATCGGCCTGCAGCGCATAGATCACCCCATACACATCGCCGAAGTCGTCATTGAAAAACGGCCCCTGCACGCCGCCGGGCAGGGTGTAACGCATGTCGCCGATTTTCTTGCGTACCGCGTACCAGACGCCGGCCACATCGGCGGCTTTCGACGAGTCCTTGATCTGGAAAATGATCTGCGACTCGCCAGGCTTGGAGTAGCTGCGGATCTTGTCGGCAAACGGCACTTCCTGCAGCGTGCGCTCGATCTTGTCCGTCACCTGCTCGGCCACCTGCTGCGCGGTGGCGCCCGGCCAGTAGGTGCGCACGACCATGGCGCGGAAGGTGAACGGCGGGTCTTCGTCCTGGCCGAGCTGGAAGTAGGCGGCAAAGCCGAGCAGCATCAGCACCACCATGAGGTAACGCGTCAGCGCCGGATGGTCCAGCGCCCATTTGGACAGGTTGAAGCTGTCTTTTGGTTGTTCCTGGTTCATGCCGGCCTCACTTCGCGGGCGCTGCGGCGGGCGTGGCGGCGGCGGCAGATGCTACTGGATTGATAGCTGTCTGCGCATTCGGGGCAAGGGCTGCAGCCACTTTTGGCTGATAGATCGTGACCTTCTGCCCGGGCGACAGCACATGCACACCGGCGCTGACCACCAGCATGCCAGGTTGCAGGCCCGACGCCACCACCGCTTCGTTGCCGTCGGCCGTCGCGATCTGGATGGTCTGCGACTTCACCGTCATGCTGGCCTGGTCCAGCACCCAGACCGCCGTTGCCCGGCCTTCCTGGCGCAGGGCCGTGGTCGGCAGCTTGATCACCTGCAGACCCGCAGCACCCAGGCCCTGCGGCTGCACGTAAACCGTGGCGCCCAGCACCGGTGGGTCCTGGGTGGCCAGCACCACCTTCACCGGATAGGTTCGTGTGAGCGGATCGGCGCTGGCGCCCACTTCACGCACCTTGCCGTCCAGCCCGGCGTTCTGCGCCCAGACCCGCACCTTGACCGGCATGCCGACCTTGATGGCCGCCACCTTGTCTTCGGGCACGGAAAACACCACGTCGCGCGGGCCGTCGGCAGCAATGCGCAGCACCGGGGTGCCGGCAGAGACCACCTGGCCGACCTCGGCTTCCACGGCGGTGACCACCCCCGACACGTCGGCCACCAGCACGGCGTAACCGGCCTGGTTGCCCTGAACGGCCAGTTGCGACTGCGCCTGCTCAAGCTGGGCCTGCGCCGCCTTGAGCGTGGCCTCGCGGCGCTCGAGTTCAGCGCCGCTGATGAAGTTCTGGTCCCGCAGTTCCTTGTAGCGCTTGTAGTCGGCCGAGGCCAGGTCGCGCTGCGTGGCCGCCGCTGCGACCTGGGCGCGCGCCGCATCGGCTGCCAGCTTGTAGTCCTGCGGGTCCAGTTGGGCCAGCACCTGGCCGGCCTTCACACGCTGCCCGAGTTCGGCCTGCCGCCGGATGATTTTTCCGCCGACCCGAAAGCCCAGCCGCGACTCGGTCTGGGCCTTCACCTCGCCGGCAAACTCGTAAGCACTCGCAAAGGAATCTGTCCCCACGGTCATGACCTTGACGGCACGCACCGGCTCCTCGAGCGGGGCTGGCTTGGAACAGGCGGCCAACAACAAGGCGCTGCTGAGGACGGCAAAAACGGTTTTATTCATGATGGCATTGAGGAAAAACGGTGGCTAAAAGGCCAGAAAGCAGGAAACAGGCAAGCCCGACAAACCCGTTAATGACTGACCGGTTAGTAATCTAGGGTAATTCCCAAGGCTTGTCAAGCGACAATCCAGCCCATGACTTCCGGTCCCCATCCCGACCTTGCGCAGCCACTGGCGCCCCCTTCCAGCCACTACGAAAACTTCCCCGTGGCCTCGCTGCTGTGCCCGCCGCACCTGCGTCCGGCGGTGGCGGCGATCTACTGGTTCGCCCGCACGGCGGACGACATCGCCGACGAAGGCGACGCCCTGCCCGCCCAGCGGCTGGCCGACCTGGCAGCCTGCCGCGCGGACCTGTTCGCCGCGGCGCAGGGCCGGCCGGTCTCGGCGCGCTGGCCGGGCGTCTTCGCCGCCCTGGCGCCGGTGATCGCGCAGTTCCAGCTGCCGGTGGCCTTGCTGGACGACCTGCTCAGCGCCTTCGAGCAGGACGTCGTCAAGCAGCGTTATGCCAGCGAGGCCGAATTGCTCGATTACTGCCGCCGCTCGGCCAACCCGGTCGGCCGCCTGCTGCTGCATCTCTATGGCGTCAACGATGCGGCGTCCCTGGTGCAGAGCGACCACATCTGCACGGCCCTGCAACTGATCAACTTCTGGCAAGACCTCAGCGTGGACATTCCGCGCGGACGCATCTACCTGCCGCAGGACCTGTGGGCTGCGCACGGCGTCGATGAAGCGCAACTGCAGGCCCTGGACGTGAACCCGGCCACTACGAAATTGATAGCTGCCTGCGTCCATTCGGCAAGGGCGCGCATGCTCAAAGGCCTGCCTCTGGCAAAGAAGGTGCCGGGGCGCGCGGGCTGGGAGTTGCGCCTGGTCGTACAAGGCGGCCTGCGCATCCTCGACAAGACGGAAGCCATCGGCTTTGCCACCTTACGCCAGCGCCCCAAGCTCACGCCCCGGGATGTGACGCTGATGCTGTGGCGCGCGATCCGGATGTAATCCCGACAGCGGCCGGCTTGCCACCGCTCCAAGCCTGCGACAATCCCGCCCATGAACCCCGAGGAATACGTCCAGCAGAAGGCCGCCGCGTCCGGCAGCAGTTTTTATTACGCCTTCCTGTTTCTGCCGCGGGAAAGGCGCGCGGCCATCACGGCCTTTTATGCCTTCTGCCGCGAGGTCGACGATGTGGTTGACGAGGTGATCGACCCCGGCGTGGCGCACACCAAGCTCGCCTGGTGGCAGGCCGAGGTGCTCAAGTCCTACGCCGGCTCGCCCACCCATCCGGTGATGAAGGCACTGATGCCGCTGGCCCCCACCTACCAGATCGAGGCGCGCCACCTGCAGGCGGTGATCGAGGGCTGCCAGATGGACCTCACGCAAAACCGCTTTCTTGATTTCCCCGGCCTGAAGACCTATTGCCACCTGGTCGCCGGCATCGTCGGCGAGGTGGCCGCGCGGATTTTCGGTCAGACGCAGCCGCAGACCACCGCGTACGCGCACAAGCTCGGGCTGGCCTTCCAGATGACCAACATCATCCGCGACGTCGGCGAAGATGCCTTGCGCGGCCGCATTTACCTGCCGGTCAACGAGTTGCAGCAGTTCGACGTGAAAGCGCACGAAATCCTCAAGCGCCAGTACTCGGACCGCTTCACCGCGCTGATGCAGTTCCAGACGCAGCGTGCGCTCGCCCTCTACGACGAGGCGCTGGCGCTGCTGCCCGAGGCCGACCGCCGCGCGCAAAAGCCCGGCCTGATGATGGCCAGCATCTACCGCACCTTGCTGCGCGAGATCGAGGCCGACGGCTACCAGGTGCTGCACCAGCGGGTAAGCCTGACGCCGCTGCGCAAGTTCTGGCTGGCGTGGAAAACACAGGCTTTCGGCAAGGTTCAATGAGCCCCCACGCTTGTCGCTGCGCGTACTGCGCTGCCCCCCGATGGGGCGCTGCGCCTGCGGGCCGGCGGAGCCGGACCCGCGGCCCCTGCTGGTCAATACCGCGGGTTCCAGCGTGAGAGTTGCCGTCATCGGTGCCGGCTGGGCCGGCTGCGCGGCGGCGGTCGAGGCCACCCGACTCGGCCAGCAGGTCACCGTGTTTGAAGCTGCCCGTATTCCCGGTGGGCGCGCGCGACGCGTCGACGGCCAGTGGCCCGACGGGTCGGCGCTGGCGCTGGACAACGGCCAGCACATCCTGATCGGTGCCTACAGCGAAACGCTGCGCCTGATGGCCGACGTCGGTGCGTTTGCCGACACGGCCCTGCTGCGCCTGCCGCTGACCCTGCAATTCCCCGACGGCACGGGTCTGGCGTTCCCCCGGCTGCCCGCCCCGCTGGATGCACTGGCCGGCATTGTGCGAGCACGCGGCTGGACCTGGCGCGACAAACTCTCGTTGCTGCGCGCCGCCGTCGGCTGGCAGCTCTCGGGATTTCGCTGCGCGCCGGAGCTGTCTGTTGCGCAGCTGTGCCGCCAACTGAGCCCGACGGTGATGGCCACCCTGATTGAGCCGCTGTGTGTCTCGGCGCTGAACACGCCGGCCGACCGCGCCAGCGCCCAGGTGTATTTACGGGTGCTGCGCGATGCGCTGTTCGCCGAATCGGGCGGCTCCAACCTGTTGCTGCCGCGTGTGGACCTGAGTGCGCTGCTGCCCGACGCGGCACTGGCCTGGGTCGCGCAGCGTGGCGGCGAGGTCGGGCTCGGTCGCCGTGTGCAGGGACTGACGCGCCTGGCCGGAAGCTGGCAGGTCGATGGCGCCCTCTTTGACCGGGTGGTTCTCGCCTGTCCGCCGGCGGAAGCTGCGCGGCTGGTCGAAACAGCGGTCCTGCCCTGCCAGGCCTGGCTGGCGCACACCCGCGCATTGCAGTTTGAAGCGATCACCACGGTGTATGCGTTTTCACCCGAAGCTCGCCTGGCGCAGCCCATGCTCACGCTGTGCGCGGGTCCACCCGACGGCGAGGCGCCGGCGCAGTTTGTGTTTGACCGCGGCCAGCTCGGCGGACCCGCCGGCCTGCTGGCCTTTGTGGTCAGCGCCAGCAGCGCCGACAAGGACGGACTGACCCGGCGCGTGCTGGCCCAGGGCGAGCGGCAACTCGGGCTGACGGCCCTGCAGGCCGTGCAGACGATTGTGGAAAAACGCGCAACCTTCGCCTGCCTGCCCGGTCTGCAGCGCCCCGCCGCGCAGGTGCTGCCGGGGCTGCTTGCCTGTGGCGACTACCTCGACGGGCCCTACCCCGCCACACTGGAAGGCGCCGTGCGCTCGGGTTTGCAGGCCGCCAGAATTGCTATCAAATAAATAGCTGCTCCCGAAATACCGGCAAGGGCTGGAGCCCAATTTGTCTATAGATTCCGGCTGCTGTCCCGCCGCGCCAGCGCGCGCACCTGTCGCTGCGCGGGCCGGTCCAGGCAACGCGAAAGCCAGGCGCTGAGCTGCGGACATTGCCCGTTCAGTTCGCCCGAACGCTGCACCCAGGCGAGCACCGAAGCCACGCAGATGTCGGCCACGGTGAAGCGCTCGCCGGCCAGGAAATGGCGGTCCTGCAGTTGCTGATCGAGTACGCGCAGCGCTGGCAGCAGGCGCCGCTCGGCCTCCTGCGCCAGCTGCGGTTTGCGCCGCTCCTCGGGCATGGCCACGGTGTGCATCAAAAACGTCAGGGCATCTTTCTCGCATTCGGTCACGGCCCAGAAGCTCCAGCGCAGGATCTCGGCCTGTTCGGCGTGGTTCACCGCAGCAAGCGATGGGGCGCCGTCACCCTGGAAACGCCCGGCCAGGTAAAGCGCGCAGGCCATGGACTCCCAGACCAGCACGCCGTCATCGTCGATCACCGGGATATGCCCGTTGGGATTGAGTGCCAGAAACGCCGGCGTGCGGGTTGCGCCGCCCTGGTAAGGCTGGGCAATGTGTTCGTAGCTCAGGCCCAGTTCCTGCGCCACCCACAGCGGCCGCGATGCGCGCGAAGCCGCGATGCCGTAGATCTTCAGGGTCATGGCTGCGTGTCAGCGACGCGAAACAGGTCACACAGCTCCGTCAGGCTGGTCACGGTTTCGTGCGGCACGGCCTCGTGCGTCCAGAGGTGGTCAGCGCGGTTCACCCATGCGGTCTGCATGCCGGCGTTCAGCGCCCCCAGCACATCCAGCGCAGCATCGTCACCTACATGCAGCACGTTGTGCGGCTGCACATCCACGGCGCCTGCTGCGGCATGGAAGATCCGCGGGTCGGGTTTGCCCACGCCGAACGCCTGTGCGCTGATGGCGGCGCGAAAGTACGGCGAGAGACCGATGCGCGCGATATCGGCATTGCCGTTGGACAGCGCAACCACCGGGTACCGCGCCGAAAGAAACTCCAGCGCGAGCATCGCGTCTTCGAACAGCGTCACGTCGTGGCGCGCGGCAAAAAAAACTTCAAAGGCTTCTTCCGCCAGCAGGGGGTTCTCCCGGGAGCGGTACAGGGCCAGGCGGATAGCCTCGCGCCGGATGGCGCTGAGGTTGTGCCTGAGCTCGGGGCGGGTCCGGACGATCTGCTCGCGGATATCGTGGCGCGCCGTGGGGTTGGCAAACAGGGCCGCGGTCATGGGCGCGTGGCGGCCCAGCCATTCGTCAAGTGCAGCTTCGGCTTTTTCTATCACCGGCCAGACCGGCCAGAGGGTGTCATCAAGGTCAAGGGTTATGGCTTTAATAATTGTCAGGTCAAGCATAGGTAAGGGAGAATAACCCATGTCTTTTTCTCCCGAACCCACCTTTGAGCACGGCCAGCCGCCCAGCGCGCCCAGCGGCACCGCCGTGTTGTACTGCAACCTCGGAACGCCCGACGCGCCCACCGCCGCAGCGCTGCGCCCCTACCTTGCGCAGTTCCTCAGCGATCACCGCGTGATCGAGATTCCGAAGGCCTTGTGGTGGTTCATCCTGCACGGCATCATCCTGCGCGTGCGACCCAAAAAATCGGCAGCCAAATACGCCAGCATCTGGACCGCGGAAGGCTCCCCGCTGAAGGTCTGGACGGCCAAACAGGCGACGCTGCTGCGCGGCTACCTGGGCGAGCGCGGACACCATGTGGAGGTGCGTTATGCCATGCGTTACGGCCAGCCTTCCGTGGCCGCGCAGCTGAACTCGCTCAAGGCCGAAGGTGTCACCCGCATCCTGGTGTTGCCCGCCTACCCGCAATACAGCGGCACCAGCACCGCCAGCGTGTTCGACGCGGTCTACAGCTGGGCCGCCAGAACACGCCGCATTCCCGAGCTGCGGTTTGTCAACCACTACCACGACCACCCGGGCTACATCGCGGCGCTGGCAGCGCGCGTGCGCGCGCACTGGGCCACCCATGGCCGCGCCGACAAGCTGGTCATGAGTTTTCACGGAGTGCCCGAGCGCACGCTGCATCTGGGCGATCCCTACCACTGCGAGTGCCACAAGACCGCCCGGCTGCTGGCCGAAGAACTGGGTCTTGCCAAAGATCAGTACCGCGTCACCTTCCAGTCACGCTTCGGCAAGGCCAAGTGGCTGGAGCCCTACACCGAGCCCACGCTGGTGGCGCTGGCCAGGGCCGGCGTCAAAAGCGTCGATGTGATGTGCCCGGGCTTCACCGGCGACTGCCTGGAGACCCTTGAGGAAATAGCGCAGGAGGCCAGGGAAGCTTTTGTGCATGCAGGCGGCAAGACCTTCAACTACATCGCCTGCCTCAACGACAGCCCGGAATGGCTGGCCGCCCTGCGCGACATCGCCCTGCAGCATCTGTCGGGCTGGCCGACCCAGAGCTCACCCGATGTGCAGGCGCTGGCCGCGTCACGGGCCGCAGCGCTGGCCCGCGGCGCCCGGCAATAAGCCCTTATTGCAGACGCAGCGTCAACGCTGCCTGCACCGGCCCCAGCACACTGGCCCAATCCCCCGGGGCGGGCTGCCGGAACAGCCGTGCTGACGCGTACCACGGGCTGTCGCTGCGGTCGAGCAACCAGCGCCAGTCGGGGCTGAAGGGCAGCAGGATCCAGACCTCCTTGCCCAGGGCTCCCGCCAGGTGCGCCACGCTGGTATCGACAGTGATCACCAGGTCCATCAGTGCCACCACTGCGGCGGTGTCGCTGAAATCCTGGAGGGAGTCGCCCAGTAAGGTCAGCCCGGGCGTGTTGGCCAGCGCCGCCCGGTCGTCCGGACGCAGCTCTTTTTGCAGGCAGTAGCAGTCGGCCTGTCGGTGACTCTCCATCAATGCCTGGAAGTCTTGCAGCGCCAATGAGCGGTTGTGGTCGTTCTGGTGGCCTGTGCTGCCGCTCCACACCAGGCCGATGCGCTTGTTGCGGGTCGGACCCAGTCGCTCTTGCCAAGCCTGGCGTTTGTCCGGGTTGCTGTGCAGGTAGGGCTCGCCGCTGATGTTGCCCAGATCGACCTTGAACGCCAGCGGCAGGCTCAGCAACGGGCAGTGGTAGTCAAAGTCGGGCAGGCGCTCGCCGCGGCCCAGCAGCAGGCTGACGCCTTCAAGGCCCTGGAGCAGGCTCTTGAGCGCCGGCTGCACTTCCAGCACCACGCGCGCGCCGAGCGCCGCCACCTCTTTGGCGTAGCGGCAGAACTGCAGGGTGTCGCCCAGGCCCTGCTCGGCGTGCAGAAGAATCGTCTTGTTCTGAAGTGCTTCTTTGCCCAGCAACAGGGGTTGGGGGAACTTGCGAAGCTGGTCCTTGTTGAGCTCTCGCTTCCACCGCCATTCGTAGCTTTGCCAGCCTTGCGCAAAGTCACCCAGCATCAGCCGGCACAGCGCTTCGTTCCAGTGCGCTTCGGCGTTGTCCGGTTCAAGCTGCAGCGCGCGGGCACAACTCTCCAGCGCCTCGGCATGACGTTTCAGGTCTTGCAGAGCGGTACCCCGGTTGTTCAGCGCCTCGGCATAGGCCGGCCTGATCCTGAGCGCGCGGTCGTAGCTCTCAAGCGCTTCGCCGTTGCGATTCAAGGCCCGCAACGCATTGCCACGATGGCTGAGCGCTTCTGCAAAGTCGGGCCTGACCTGGAGGGCACGGTCACAACTCGCCAGCGCTTCCTCCGCTCGCTTCAGATCCAGCAAGGCATTGCCACGGTTGCACAGGGCCTGCGCATCGTCTGGCCGGATCTCCAGCACACGATCAAAACTCTCCAGCGCTTGCGCCGGGCGTTTCAAGCTTCCCAGCACACTGCCCCGGTTGCCCAGTGCTTCCAGGTTGCCTGGATCGATATCCACCGCAAGGTCATAACTGGCCAGTGCCTCCTCAGCCCGTTGGAGTTCCCAAAGCGTGTTGCCACGGTTAACGAGTGCTTCTGCATAGTCCGGCTGGAGTTGGAGCGCCCGGTCATAGCTGGCCAGCGCTTCTTCAGGGCGCTTCAGGGCTCGCAATACATTGCCATAGTTGTTGAGCGCACCGGCATGTTGGGGGTGGATTTTCAGGGCCTGCTCAAACAGGACCCGTGCTGCGGCAGGGTTGTTCTTCTGCGCTTCAGTCATTCCCAGCAGCTGCAGCGCATCAAAGTGCGCCGGCTGCACCTGCAGGATCTGCTTGTACAGCGCTTCGGCCTGATCGAGCTGTCCTTGCTGGTGCAGGCTCACCGCCTGCGCCAATTGGGCGGCCAAGTCCTGGACCGTCTTCGCCGGCGGCTTTTGAGTGGGCGCAAGCGCGCGGCCGGGTTCGGGTTGGGGTTCGCGCGGCGACGCAGCCAGACGCAGCCTTAACGCCGCCTGTACCTGGCCCAGCACACTGGCCCAATCCCCCGGGGCGGGCTGCCGGAACAGCCGTGCTGACGCGTACCACGGGCTGTCGCTGCGGTCGAGCAACCAGCGCCAGTCGGGGCTGAAGGGCAGCAGGATCCAGACCTCCTTGCCCAGGGCTCCCGCCAGGTGCGCCACGCTGGTATCGACAGTGATCACCAGGTCCATCAGTGCCACCACTGCGGCGGTGTCGCTGAAATCCTGGAGGGAGTCGCCCAGTAAGGTCAGCCCGGGCGTGTTGGCCAGCGCCGCCCGGTCGTCCGGACGCAGCTCTTTTTGCAGGCAGTAGCAGTCGGCCTGTCGGTGACTCTCCATCAATGCCTGGAAGTCTTGCAGCGCCAATGAGCGGTTGTGGTCGTTCTGGTGGCCTGTGCTGCCGCTCCACACCAGGCCGATGCGCTTGTTGCGGGTCGGACCCAGTCGCTCTTGCCAAGCCTGGCGTTTGTCCGGGTTGCTGTGCAGGTAGGGCTCGCCGCTGATGTTGCCCAGATCGACCTTGAACGCCAGCGGCAGGCTCAGCAACGGGCAGTGGTAGTCAAAGTCGGGCAGGCGCTCGCCGCGGCCCAGCAGCAGGCTGACGCCTTCAAGGCCCTGGAGCAGGCTCTTGAGCGCCGGCTGCACTTCCAGCACCACGCGCGCGCCGAGCGCCGCCACCTCTTTGGCGTAGCGGCAGAACTGCAGGGTGTCGCCCAGGCCCTGCTCGGCGTGCAGAAGAATCGTCTTGTTCGCCAGCGACTCCTGGCCCAGCCAAAGGGGCTGGCGGAAGTTTCTGGGCGCCGACGGCGCGGGCTCTTTTTTCCAGCGCCATTCGTACTTTTCCCAGCCCCCTGCAAAGTCGCCCAGCAGCAGCCGGCACAGCGCTTCGTTCAAATGAACTTCGGCATGGTCGGGCTGGACCTGCAGCGCTCGGCTAAAACTCTCCAGCGCCTCGGCATGACGATTGAGGTCCTGCAGGGCTGCGCCCCGGTTGTTCAGTGCCTGGGCAAACGCCGGCTTGAGCCTGAGCGCGCGGTCGTAACTGTCCAGCGCTTCGACATGCCGGTTCAAGGCCCGCAAGGCGGCACCGCGGTTGCTCAGCGCTTCCGCATGGTCCGGCTTGATCCGCAACGCGTGGTCGTAACTCTCCAGCGCCTGCACCGGACGCCCCAGCGCCCGCAAGGCATTGCCCCGGTTGCTCAGTGCCTCGGCGTAGTCAGGCCGCACCCGCAAGGCGCGCTCACAGCTGTCCAATGCTTCCTGCGCCCGCTTCAGGCTCAGCAAGGCGGACCCGCGGTTGCTGAGTACGCTGGCGTCCTCAGGATGGATCTTCAGAGCCAGCTCAAACAGGACGATGGCTTCAGCCGAATGGTTTCGTTGCACGGCCACCGTGCCCAGCAGTTGCAGCGCATCAAAGTGCCGGGGCTGCACCTGCAGGATTTCCTTGTACAGCACCTCCGCCTGATCGAGCTGTCCCTGCTGGTGCAGGTCCAGGGCCGTTTGCAGCTTGAGGCCGAGGGCCTGCCCCGCCTCGCCCGCCGGATCCATGGGCGCAAGCGCAGGCCTGGCCTGCGGTAAGGGAGCTCTGCCGTGTTTCATTCACCCGGATTTTAGGTCCGGCCCGATCTGCGCGCGCCGGCCCCGTGCGAGACACCCGGCACCAACACCTGATTGGACGCTCCGGAGGGACTTAACGCCGGGTGATCACCACGGAGCCACCAGCGCCGCCGGCGTCGTTGTTCTGGCCGCGCAGGACATTGGAACTGCCGATGGTCACAGTGAACGCGTCGGGGTCGTAGTTGCCCGACCCTTGCAGGTAGACAGGATTGCCGCCCTTGATCGTGACGGTGTTTCCGCGAACTGTGATCAGCGTGTTCTGCTGAACTTTCTTGGACTGGCCCTGGTTGTTGGTGTAAGCCAGAACCATCACGCCTCGGTAGACCCCGTTGCCGGATGTCTCATTGACTCGCAAGGTTCCTCTGTAGGGGAACCCGGCCGAT
The DNA here is from genome assembly GCF_029945685.1 of Polaromonas sp. GTDB lineage: Bacteria > Pseudomonadota > Gammaproteobacteria > Burkholderiales > Burkholderiaceae_C > Polaromonas. The sequence goes on from NZ_JAQSDA010000027.1 coordinate 20,508, forward strand.
CCGGCATAGTCCACCTCCCAGTCACCCTGCATCTGGAATTCCGCGCTGGCGGTGTTGTTGTTCCTGGACCCGGCATCCTGGTCGGAAGAGGCCTTCGTGGCGTCACAGCCCCATGAACGGACCTTGCAGCTCGAGCCGCCCTTGGCCCGGCATTCCGACAAGGCGCGCTGCTGGACGATGGAGCTTGTCGCACCGGTTCCCCAACCGTAGGCATTGGAGCCCTTGGCCTGATCGGCCGCGTAGGCGCCGCATTCAGCGCGAAAGCGCAGCACCACGGCGCAGTCTGAACCACACTCCCGCATCGCACGCTGCTCGGCCTGCTCGGTCGTCGGGTGGTTGAAGGAAAAGCCGTATTTTTCACCCTGCAGGCTGTCAATGGCCAGCGCCCCCGCGGCGATGGCCTGCCCCCCGACAAACGAAAGCAGCAAGGCAAAAACGAGTCTGGCTGCGACAGCCTTCATTCCAGAAATCATGGTGGTTCCCTGTCAGAAATAGGTTGGACACAACGCGCAAGAAGATCCGGGATGCGCGGCACGCTTGGCATGAGGAAAGCCCTTCCTCCATGGCAGTCAAATTATGAATGCCCGAAGTTGCCACAAACCGGTAACCGACAGCATTTCAGATCCCATGAACATGGGGTTTACACTGCGGCCGGCCCATTTGGTTGACAATCACGGGTTGCCCCAAAGATGACCCCCATGACCATGACCCCTTCAGAAACAAGTGCAGTCCCCGTCGAATCCGCTCCGGCGGACGAAATCACGCCGACCTGCCAGCCCTCCGGCGCGCCGGCGGGCGAGCCCGCCACCGCAGCAGGTCGGTCGCGTTCGGCGCAAGCGGTGCTCGAAAAACTGTTCGAGCTTTACCCGCACCTCTTCGGCGCCCATTTCCTGCCGCTCAAGCTCGGTATTTTTCAGGAGCTGCTGGCCGCGCACCCCGACCACTTCCAGCGCGACAGCCTGAAGGCGGCGCTGGGCATCCATACACGCTCCACCCGTTACCTGCAATGCGTCACCGCTGGCAACAAACGCCACGACCTGCAGGGAAATGCGGGTGACGACGTGGCGCCCGAACATGTCTACCTGTCACTGCTTGAACTGTTCCGCCGCCGCCAGGCCCGCGCCCGCGAGGACCTGCGGCCCAAGTTCCGTGCGCAGTTGATGGCAGCTTTCGAGGCCAGTGGCCTGACTCGCCAGGACTACCAGGCCCGGGTCCAGACCAATGACCTGGAAGCCACTGCCCTGCTCGAGGAAGCCTTTGCCGAGCGCGACCAGAAGCTGGCCAAACGCGAAGCACTGCGTCGCACCTTTGAAAACAGTGGCAAGACCGCCGAGGAATTTGCCGACATGTACGGCCTCGACAAGCGCGAGCTCTTCGCGGCCATCGAGGCCTGACCATGGCCGACGGCCGGGCACGTCCGGACATTCCCGGACAAGCGAAGGTGAAGGCCTTGCCAGCCTTGACGCTCAGCAGGGTCAATGACGGCGTTTACTGCGTGCTGGCCGGTCCGGACCTCCATGTGGGCAACCTCAAGCTGATTGGCGGACAATGGAAGTTCAAGGCCATCGGTTACGGCGCCCAGGGTGAAGTTTTTCCGGGCGGCGGCCCCCTGACCGACCGGCACAACACCGCCTTCGCAGCGCCCGACGAGGCCGTGATCACCGCCGTTCTGGCCCCGCCCTGAATTCATGTCCAATAGGGGAATGGACCGCCCCTCCGACATAAGCCAGCAGGCCTTGCAGCAGCCATGAGCACAGAAGCAGCACCGGGCTTCAATGTCCGCCTGTGGCGACGCTTTGTGGCGATCGCCCGGCCCTACTGGCTCTCGGATGAACGCTGGCGTTCCCGGGGTCTGCTGGCTCTGCTGATTCTGCTGCTGCTGGCGCAGACGGCCGTCAGCGTGCTGTTCAACCACGAGACCGGCGAGTTCACCTCCGCCCTGGCCGCGGGGGACACCGAACGCTTCTGGGCCTCGATCTGGCGCTACACGGCCATCCTCGTCGCGGCGGTTCCGCTCTACGGCCTGTACTACTTCGTGCGCGACACCCTGAGCCTGCGCTGGCGCCGGTGGCTGACGCACCGCTTCCTGGCGCGCTATTTTCATCAGCGCGCCTACTACCGGCTCAACGCCGTCGCCGGCATCGACAACCCCGACCAGCGTATTGCCGAGGACATCAACACCTTCACCCAGCAGTCGCTGTACTTCTCGATGATCGTGCTGGGCGCCTTCATCCAGCTGATCGCCTTTTCCGGTGTGTTGTGGTCCATTTCCCAGGGGCTGGTTTACTTCCTGATCGGCTATGCCGTGTTCAGCACCTGGTTCACCGGCTCGGTGTTCGGCAAGCGGCTGATCGGCCTGAATTTCCGCCAGCTGCAGCGCGAGGCAGACTTCCGTTTCAGTCTGGTGCGGGTGCGCGAACATGCGGAGCCGATCGCCTTCTACGACGGGGAAGCGCGCGAGATCTCGGCGCTGCAGCGCATCTTCCAGGCGGCTTATGCCAACTTCCAGCAGGTGATTCGCTGGCAGTTCAAGCTCAACCTCTTCCAGTTCGCCCACAGCTTTCTGACGGTGGTGCTGCCCACCGTGATCATTGCCGGCGATGTGCTCTCCGGAAAACTGGAGGTCGGGCGCGCGATCCAGGCCGCCGGCGCCTTCGCCGCGATCCTGAGCGCACTCACGGTGATCGTCGAACACTTCGAGGGCCTGAGCCGCTTTTCCGCCGGGGTGGACCGGCTGCATGCCTTCTCGCAGGCGCTGGATGCCCAGGCCAACCAGCCCGACGGGCCCAATGATGACGCCTCGCAGCAGATCCGCACCACACCTGGCTTTGAGCTGGCCCTGGACCGCCTGACGGTGCTCACGCCGAACCGGGAGCACCTGCTGGTTCAGGGGCTCACGCTGGCTGTTCCCCCGGGTGAAGGGCTGCTGATCGTCGGCGCTAGCGGCGCAGGCAAAAGCTCGCTGCTGCGGGTGATGGCCGGCTTGTGGAACACGGGCTCGGGCGAGGTGGTGCGCCCGGCCGGGCCGGACATGTTGTTCCTGCCCCAGCAGCCCTACCTGCCGCTGGGCGATCTGCGCTGCCAGCTGACCTACCCGCAGACCGATCGCGAAGTCTCGGACGAAGAGCTGCTGTCATGGCTGAACCGGGTGAACCTGCCGACGCTGGCAGAACGTTTCGGCGGGCTGGAGGCCGAGCTGGACTGGGCCAAGGTGCTTTCCGTTGGCGAGCAACAGCGGCTGGCCTTCGCCCGCGCCCTGCTCGCCAAGCCGCGCTACTTGCTGCTCGACGAGGCCACCAGCGCGCTGGACGCGAGCAACGAGGAGCGCCTGTACGGCCAGCTCGCCGGCCTGGCCATCACCCCCATCAGCGTCAGCCACCGCCAGGCGCTGCTCAAGCACCACCATCAGGTGCTGGAGCTGCCCGGTGACGGCAGCTGGACGCTGCATGCGGCAGCCACCTACCACTGGGCCCCATAAGATGGCGGCCCTTGATTGATCAGGAGAACAATGTGCCGTTGGTCTGGACCCACCACATCGACAAGGTCGACTGGAACGAACTCTCCGCCCTTTACCTCGCGGCGCCGCTGGGGAACAAGAAGCCGGCCGACCTGAAAACTGTCTTCACGAACAGCATGTTCCGGTGCTTCGTCTATGGGGACGGCAAACTGGTGGGCGTTGGCCGGGCGCTCGCCGATGGCGTGGACTGTGCCTACATCTGCGACGTTGCGGTGATGCCCAGCCACCAGGGAACCGGCCTGGGCCAGCAGATCGTCGGCAAACTCGTGGACCTGTCCCGTGGCCACCGGAAAATCATTCTCTACGCGGTTCCCGGCAAAGAAGGCTTCTACCGAAAACTGGGTTTCAGGCGCATGCGCACGGCCATGGCGATTTTTGAAAACCAGGCCTTGGCCATGGAGCGCGGCTATCTCGATGAAAAGTGATCCGAGCCAGCTCGTTGGCGCCGGGATGATGCATAAAATCGGCCTCCAGCCCTTTGCCCACGAGCGCTGCCAGCTATTAAATCAATAGCAAATCAGCCCGCCGCGTCGATGAATGCCGCCACCCGATCCAGCTGATCGGGCACGTTGAGCGCCGGCGCATGGCCGCAGCCGGCCACTTCCACCACCTGCAGCCGGCCTGCGGCGCCCGGGCCGCGGGTCTGCATCTCGGTGGTGGTCTCGCGCAGCACGAGGTCGGACTCGGCGCCGCGCAGGCACAACACGGGAATCTCGAGCGCGTCGTAATGCTCCCAGATCAGGTAGTCGTCCGGGTGGTGGGTGAACTGCTGCACCATGGCCGGGTCGTAGTGGGGTGTCAGGCGGCCGTCGGGCAGGCGGCGCGCCGAGGTTTCCGCCATGCGGCGCCACTGGGCGTCGCTCAGCCAGCCATAAGGCTTGTAGACCTGCCGGAAGAAGGCCTCGAGCGCCAGCATGGTGTCAAAGGCGGGCGGGTTGCCTGCATAGGATCTGATCCGCGCGACCGCCGGGTCGGCAATCTGCGGCGCCGTGTCGTTGAGCACCAGACTCTGGATGCGGCCTTTCATGGCCGGTTCGAACAGGCCGGAGGCGCAGACCGTGCCGATGGCGCCGCCCATGGACGTGCCGACCCAATGCGCCCTGTCGATGTGCAGTTGCTCAAAGAGGTCTGTCGCAATACGCGCGTAGAACGCCAGCTGGTATTCCGCTTTCGGTTCGGGGCTCCACTGGCTCAGGCCGCGTCCGATGGTGTCGGGGCAGATCACGCGGTAGCGGCCGCTGAGGTGCGCCGCCAGTTCGTCCATGTCGCGTCCGGTACGGGCCAGCCCGTGCCAGGCAATGACGGTGGCACTGTGCTGGCGGCCCCATTCGGTGTAATGGATCTCGCGCCCGGCGCAGGTCAAATACTCAGACGTGAATTGCATGAAGCGGACTCTCTCGTTGATGGATCTTGTCCAGATACACGACAGTGAATCGGACCGCACTCACCCTGGCCCCCTGGGAAGGGGGCCGGCGGGGGCTTGGGCGTTCTGACTGTCATGAATCTGGAAACGCTCAGTAATCTTTTCTTCTCCAGGCCCGCGCCGCAGCGGCTACTTCAGCAGCTTGCCGGTGCTGCCGATCACGGTCACTTCCACATAACGTGAGCCGATGCGGTTGGCGGGTGAGTAGTTGACGACGACGCCACCGGTGTCGAAGCTGTTCATGGACTCCAGCGCCTTGACCACCCTGGCCCGCGTCGGATTGGCGCCGGCGCGCCGCAGGGCTTCCACCAGCACCTTGGCTCCCACAAACTCTTCAAAGCTCGTGTAGTTGACGACTTCACCGGGCGCGTATTTTTTCAGCAACGCATGGTATTCGCGCACCACCGGCGTGTTCGGCATGAAGGGGTAAGGCACCACCTGGCTGATGCCCAGTCCGTGCGCGTTTTTCAGGCCGGCCAGCTTGACCAGTTCGGCCGGGTCCACCACCGAGATGTTGTAGAGCTGCGCACCGCCGCCCGTCTCGCGGTAGAGCTTGACAAAGGCCGCCGTGGACTTGTTGACCGAAATCATGATGATGGCCTGCGCGTCCGAGGCCTTGATCTTTTTGACCGCTTCTTCGACCTTGTCGGTGTTGCGCTCATAACCAGCCGCCACGGCCAGCTTCAGCTTGCGTTTGGCCAGCGCGTTCTCGACGCCCAGCAGACCGGCTTTGCCGAAGCCGTCGTCCTGGTACATCACCGCGATGCGGCTCATGCCCAGCGTCGTTACCTGCTGCACCATGTGCTCCGTCTCGTCAGCGTAGCCGGCGCGCACATGAAAGATCCACGGGTTGAAAGGGTTGCGCAGCGACTCGCCGCCGGTGTACGGGGCCACCAGCGCAGCGCCGCCGACATCGAGCACGCCGTCCATCAGCAGCTGCGTCACGTTGGCCGTGCCGGCAAAACCGAACAGCGCCACCACCTCGGGTTTGGCCAGCATCTCGCGCGTCAGGCGCACGGTCTCGGCCACCTTGTAGCCGTCGTCCACCACCTCGTGACGGATTTTTGCACCGTGCACCCCACCCTGCGCATTGATGTGGTCAAAATAGATCTTGCCGCCCACCACCATCTGGTGGCCGGTGCTGGCCAGCACCCCCGACAGCGGGGCCACCTGGCCAATGACCAGATCAGCCGCGTGCGCCACCCCGACCACCCCGCCCAGCCCGCAAAGGGCCAGCACGGCCAAGGTCTGTCGGCCCCATGTCTTCAAGGTTGTCCTCATGATTTGTCTCCTGCTTGTGGCCTGGCATTCAGGTCCGGGGGGTTGCTCCCTGACTGCGCACGGCCCTGAGCCGCCCCACAACGCCGGTGGGAAAGTAATAAACCGATAGAACAAACAGGACGCCGAGCCAGAGCAGCCAGCGGTCGGGCGACAGCAGGGCGGCCAGCCACGGCAGGCCGCCTGCGGCTTCGCTGCCCAGGCGCAGCAGGTCCTGCAGGTAGCTCTGCGCCACCAGGAACAGCGCCGCGCCTATGGCTGCGCCGTAAATCGTGCCCATGCCGCCGATCACGACAATCAGCAGCACGTCGATCATGATTTCGAAGGACAACGAGGTGTCCGGTCCGTTGTAGCGCAGCCAGAGTGCCAGCATGGCGCCGGCGACGGTGGCAAACAGCGCCGACAGCACGCTGGACGTGGTGCGGTAGAGCACCACGCGGTAACCGATGGCTTCGGCACGGAACTCGTTTTCGCGGATGGCCTGCAGCACGCGGCCGAAAGGCGAGTTGACGATGCGCAGCAGGCCCAGCAGTGACACCAGGGTGATCACGAACAGCAGGTAGTAACACAGCAGGCGGCCGTCGATGGACACGCCCAGGATAGGCTGATCGAAAAACTCCATGCTGGGCGACAGCAGCTCGGGCACCTTGAAGCTCAGCCCGTCCTCGCCGCCGGTGAACTCCGACAGCTGCGAGGCCAGGGTCTGGAAAGCCGAGGCGACCGCCAGCGTGATCATCGCAAAGAAGATGGCCTTGACGCGCAGCGAGAACAGGCCCACTGCCAGCGCCAGCATAAAAGACAGCGCCAGCGACGACAGCAGCCCGACCGCCAGCGCCTCCCAGGTCGCGCCCAGACGGGTGCTCGCAATCGCGATGCCATAGGCGCCGATGCCGAAAAACATGGTGTGTGCAAAACTGACGATGCCGGTGTAACCCAGCAGCAGGTCAAAGCTGGCCACCAGCACGATGAACACCAGCACCTTGGCAGCGACGCTGAGGGCCTTGACGCCGGGAAAGATGAAGGGCGCAAAGGCCAGGGCCAGCAGCAGACCGACCAGAATCACGGCCAGCACGCGGCTGCGCGGGAAGTCGTTGGAGAGAAGTCTTTTCAGCATGATGAAATCCAGATAGACGGCCGCAGCGCCGGGCCGCCCCAGGCAAGCACAGCCCCCTCTTCCGGTGAAAAGGGCCGCGTAACGGCGGAGGCACACGAAGTGAAAAGCGTGGGGGCCATAGTCGTCCTCAGCGATTCGTCACGGGGTAAATGCCCTGGGGGCGCCACAGCAGAATGGCGGCCATCAACGCGATGTTGGAAAACAGCGCCACCTTGGGCGCCAGAAAACCGGTGTAGTTGGCCATCAGGCCGACCAGCAGGGCACCGATCAGCGCTCCGCCGGTGGAGCCCAGCCCGCCGATGATGATGACGATGAAAATCAGCACATTGACCTGGGCTCCCATCTGCGGGGTCACGCTCTGCTGGTACAGGCCCCACATCACGCCGCCCAGCCCTGCCAGCGCGCTGCCGACCACAAACACGCCGACAAACAGGCGTTTGATGCGGTAGCCCAGCGATTCGACCATCTCGCGGTCCTGCACGCCCGCGCGGATCAACAGGCCAACCTTGGTCCGTACCAGCGTCCAGGCCAGGACGCCGAACACCACCAGGCCCACGGTCACGGCGATGAGGCGGTATTTTTCGATCGCCGCGTCACCGAAGAGAAGCGAGCCGCGCATGCCTTCGGGCATGGGCAGGGCAATCTGCGCCGGCCCCCAGATCACCTTGATCAGTTCTTCGCCGATGATCATGCCGCCCATGGTGATCAGGATCTGCTTGAGGTGCTGACCGTACACCGGACGCACGATAAAACGCTCAAACACCAGACCGACGGCACCGGCGACCCCCATGGCGACCAGCATGGCCGGCAGCACGGCCAGCATGTTGCGCAACATCGACTCGCTTTGCGTGTAGTCACTCATGGCGCCGAGCACGCTGGTGGCCACAAACGCACCGAGCGCAATGAACACACCGTGTCCGAAATTGAGCACGTCCATCAGGCCGAACACCAGCGTCAGGCCCGAGGCGATGATGAAGATGATCATGCCCATGGCCAGGCCGGCGACCGTCAAGGTCAGCCAGGTGGAGCCGGAGCCGATGAAGGGAAAAATCCCCAACGCCAGAAGCGGCACGAGCGCCAGAGGCTTCCAGTCGAAATCTGTTTTCATAAGGCAAGCCCCAAAAGCGATTGCTGCAAGGCCGTGTCTTCAGCCAGCTCGGCCATGGACCCGGCATGAACCACCACACCGTTGTCCATCACGGCGACGGTGTCGCCCAGGCGTTTGGCAAAGTTGATGTTCTGCTCGACCAGCAGGATGGTGACGCCGCTGGCCTTGAGCTGCGCAAACGCGTCGATCATGTTGTTGATGATGGCCGGCGCCAGGCCTTTGCTGGGTTCATCGACGATCAGCAGTTCACGCGGCTCGACGATGGCTCGCGCCACCGCCAGCATCTGCTTTTGCCCGCCCGACAACTTGCCGGCCGGATGGTTCCAGAACTTCTCCACCGCCGGAAACAGCGAGAAGATCCACTTCAGCCGCTCTGCATCCATCTGGCTGGCCCGCCTGGCACTGCGCGCGGCCAGCAGCATGTTTTCCTTGACGGTCAGGTCCGAGAAAATGCCCATGCTTTCGGGCACGTAGGCAATATTGAGTTCAGCGATCTGCGGCGTCGTCAGCCGCGTGATGTCACGACCGCCAAAAGTCACTTTTCCCTGCGAGGCTTGCCACAAGCCCATGATGGTGCGCAGCGTGGTGGTCTTGCCGGCGCCGTTACGGCCCAGCAACATGGTGAGTTGGCCCTTGGGTATGGCCAGGTCCACCCCGTGCAGGATGTGGTACGCGCCGATATGGGTGTGCACGCCTTCCAGAGTGAGCAAGTGGTCGCTCATACGCCCTCCCCTGCAACTTCGGGAGCTACACCCAGATAGGCTTCCTGCACAATCGGCGACGCTATCACCTCGGCCGGCTCGCCATCGGCGACCAGCGAGCCGTTGTGCAGCACGATGATGCGGTCGGCCAATTCACGCACGACGTCCATCTTGTGCTCCACCAGCAAAATTGTTTTGGTCTTGTCCTGCTTCAACTGGCGAATCAGGTTCAGGATCACCGGTGCCTCGTCGGTGCTCATGCCGGCCGTCGGTTCGTCGAACATGAAGACCTGCGACTCCAGCGCCATCAGCAGCGCGACTTCCAGCTTGCGCTGATCGCCGTGCGGCAGGCTGGCCACCGGCATCTGCGCCTTGCTTTCCATGGCCACGGCCTCGAGAATTTCTTCAGCCCGATTGACCAGCGCCTTGTGGTCGCTCCAGATGCTCCACAAATTCAGGCCGTGCCGGTGCGCGCCATGCCGCGTGGCCTGAACCGCCAGGCGCACGTTTTCCAGTACCGTGAGGTTGGGAAACAGATTGGTCAGCTGGAAGGCCCGGCCCAGACCGGCATGGGTGCGCGCAGAGACGCCCATCCCTGAGAGTTCCTCGCCATTGAGCGTGACTGTGCCGCTGCTGGCCTTCAGCTGACCGGAGATCAGGTTGAAGTACGTCGTTTTGCCGGCGCCATTAGGGCCAACGATGGCCGTCAGCGTGCCAGGCGCAAATGTGCAGCTGACAGCATTGACCGCCACGTGGCCACCAAAGCGGATCGTGAGTTCGTGGGTTTGAAGCATTTCTATTCCCGTTGAATCGGGGATCAGGGATCGGCATAGCGAAGCGGCAGGAGGCCCGAAGCCTCCCCCGTCTGTCATCCCGGAGCAGATCCGGGAACCGTGTCAACACACAGCAGTCGCCCGGTCAGCGCGGCATGGATTGCGGGTCAGGCCCGCAATGACAGTGCGGAAATTACCGTTTATTGGTAATGGGAATATTCATCTCTTCCGCCTTGATCTCGCGGACCAGTTCGGGCACGCCCCAGGCGAATGCCGGGTCGGCCTTGATGCGGAAATGGAACATGCTCTGCATGGCCTGGTGATCTTCCTTGCGGAAGGTCATCTTGCCCTTGGGCGTGTCAAAACTCATGCCTTCCATGGTGGAGATCAGCTTGTTGGTGTTGGTGTCGCCGCCGGTTTTGGTGAGCGCAGTCACAACCGCCATGGCTGCCGAGAAACCGCCCGCCGTAAAAAAGTCAGGCGGCGCCTTGAACTGTTTGTAGTGCTGGGCCACCAGCGCGTCATTCACCGGGTTCTTGGGGATGCCGAAGTAGTAGTACAGCGCGCCCTCCATGCCCGGGAAGCTCTTGTAGGCCACCATGGCGGGCAGGATGTTGCCGCCTGTGGCGAGCTTGATGCCGTAGCGCTTTTCAAGATCCAGGTCAGCGATCTTCGGAAAGGGTGTGGGGCTTCCCGACCAGCCCACCGACAGATATTTCTTGCCCGGCTGATCCTTGAGCTTGTCCACAATGCGCTGCAGGCCGGCGGTGAAGTCGGTGGTACCCACCGGCAGGTACTCTTCGTGAACGATCTTGGCGTTCTTCATGAAGGACTTGGCGGCCTTCACACCATCGCGGCCGAAGGCGTTGTCGTTGGCCAGAATGGCGACCACACTGCCCGGCTGGTCCAGCGCCACGGCGTTGGCGGCGGCATCCTGGCTGGAGTTGCGGCCGGTGCGGAAGATGTACTTGTTCCACTTGTCGCCGGTGATGCTGTCGGCCACGGCAGGCTCGACCAGCAGGATCTTCTTGTATTCCTCGGCCACTGGCAGCATGGCCAGCGCCACGGGCGAGGCCGTCGGTCCCACGGCGATGTCGACCTTTTCATCGGCATAGGCGGCGGCCAGCGCTGCCTTGCCCACGTCGGGCTTGCCCTGGTCGTCCTTTTCGATCACGACGAGCTTCTTGCCCGCCACCATCATGGTGCCGCCCGTGGCGTAATCCAGCCCCATGTAAAAGCCGACGATGGTCTGCTTGGCGTAGGCCTCCAGCGGGCCTGTCTTGCTGGCAATGATGGCGATCTTGACTTCTTTGGACTGACTCAGGGCCAGCGGGGAAACAAAAGCGGTGGCGATGGCGGCAAGCGCGATCAGGTTGCGACGATGCATGGATGTCTCCTGTTGTTGGGCGATGCACCATGATTGCACATGTCGTGCCAGAAAAAGACCATTGATCTATATGGGTTTTTTCCGCAATTCGTCTAGTTTGTCTTATTTTAAGTCATTAATATTGACTGATTATCATACATATGTATTATTTATATACAGGGTTATCCAGACGCTCGTACAGCTTGGCACGTGAAATTCCAAGCAGGCGCGAGGCGGCGAGCTTGTTGCCGCCGGTCGCCGCCATGGCCGCGGCGATGGCGCGCCGCTCAACCTGTTCTACCTGTTCGGCCAGCGGGCGCAGCGGGTCGGAGGCGGCCTCTGCGCCATCCCCGGAACCCGTCAATGGCAAAGGTGCAATACGCTCGATGCCGGCCTCCTGGAGCACCTCTTCAAACTGCGCCCGGCCGATGTTGAGCGAGTCGCTGCGCATCACCGCCTGCTCCAGCACGTTACGCAGTTCGCGGATGTTGCCGCGCCAGGTTTGCGCCGACAGCAGAGCCAGCGCGTCCGGTGCGAGTTCGGGCTGGCGGTCGCCGCTGCGCAGCGCCATCTCCTCACCCAGCACTTCGAGCAGCGCCGGAATGTCGGAGCGGCGCTCACGCAGCGGCGGCACCCGCACCGGCAACACATTGAGGCGGTAAAACAAATCCTCGCGGAACTTGCCCTCACGCACCAGCGCGGCCAGGTCGCGCGAGGTCGCGGCAATCAGGCGCGCGTCAAAAGGAATCAGCTTGTTCGAGCCCAGCGGCTCGATCTCGCCCTCCTGCAGGGCGCGCAGCAGCTTGGCCTGCAAGGCCTGCGGCATGTCGCCGATCTCGTCGAGAAACAGAGTCCCGCCGTCGGCCAGCTTGAACTTGCCGTCGCGCCCCTTGCGGTCGGCGCCGGTGTAGGCGCCGGGCGCCACGCCGAAAAATTCAGCCTCCAGCAAGGTGTCGGGCACGGCCGCAATGTTGACGCTGATGAAGGGGCCGCGCGCCCGACTTGAGCTGGCATGGATGGCATGCGCGAGCAACTCCTTGCCGGTGCCGGTTTCGCCGAGGAGCAGCACCGGGCTGGAGGTCTGGGCCGCACGCCGGGCCTGGCGCTTGACCTCGACCGCGGCCGGGCTGGTGCCGACAAAACTGGCGAAGGTGTATTTGGACTGGCGCTGCCCGGGCACCTGCAGCCGCTGGCTGGCCAGCTCGCGGCGCGCATCGTCAAGGTCGCGGTGCAACAGAGCAAACTTGCTGATCAGCGGTTGCAAGGTGGTCTCGGGATGGTCGAACAGCACGATGCCGATGGCGCCGATGACATCGCCGCCGCTTTCGTCACGCAAGGGGATGCGGCTGACGACAAAGGTGCCGGCGCGGTTGGTCAACAGGTCGATCAGGAAAGGCTCGCCGGTTTCCAGCACGCGCCGCATCTGCGTGTTGGGAATCACCTCTTCCACCATGTGGCCTACAAACTGGTCGACCGACGAAAAACCCAGCGCCGGCAGGAAGCGCTTGTAGCCGTCGTTGACCCAGACAATGCGGCCGGTGCGGTCCACCAGAAACATGCCCTGGCTGATGCTGGAGAACAGCTGGAACATGGACCTGGCCGCCAGCTCCAGAATGCTCTGCGCATCAAGCGGCAAACCGTGCGGCGTGGTGTCGGTGTGTTCCATGCGCAGATGGTAGCGCGGGTAGCGCGGCGCTTGCGCCAGCAGCGCCGGCCAGGTGCATCACACACCGACCGGCGTGTAGCCTGCTATTTTTTTGATAGCTGCTTGCGCCCGCGGATAAAGGGCTGAGCACCTATTTATATATATGCCTCGGCCTCAGGCCGCGAGCCGACGTGCCGACCAGCGTCTGGCCAGGCGCGGCAGGATCAGCACCGCCAGCACCACCACGATCAGGATCACCGACATGGGCCGCTGCAGAAACACCATCGCACTGCCCTCGCCGATCGACATGGCATTGCGCAGCTGCGCTTCGGCCAGCGGGCCCAGGATCATGCCCACCACCACGGGCGCGGTCGGAAAATCGAAGCGCCGCATCACCACCCCGAGCACACCAATGCCATAAAGCAGGAACAGGTCAAACGCACTTTGCCGCATGCCGTAGACGCCCACCGTGGCAAAAATCAGGATGCCGGCGTACAGGTAAGGTTTGGGAATCTTCAGCAGTTTGACCCACAGTCCCACCAGCGGCAGGTTCAGCACCAGCAGCATCACATTGCCGATGTAGAGCGACGCAATCAGCGCCCACACCAGGGCCGACGACGAGGTGAACAGTTGCGGCCCCGGCTGGATGCCGTAATTCTGGAAGGCCCCGAGCAAAATCGCCGTGGTGTTGGAGGTCGGAATGCCCAGCGTCAGCAGCGGGATCATGGCCGCGGTGACCGTGGCGTTGTTGGCGGCCTCGGGCCCGGCCACCCCTTCAATGGCGCCGGCCGTGCCGAACTCGGCCTGGTCGCTGCCCTTGGCCAGCTTTTTCTCGGCGGCATAACTGAGGAAGGTCGGGATCTCGGTACCACCGGCAGGAATGCAGCCGAACGGTGCGCCAATCGCCGTGCCGCGCAGCCAGGCCGGCCAGGAACGGCGCCAGTCCCGGCCTGTCATGTGGACCCGGCTCATCTTGTTCTGCGACTCGGCCACCCGGCCCTCGTAAAGCACGGCGTACATGGCTTCAGCCACCGCGAACAGGCCGACCGCCACCAGCACGATCTCGACGCCGTCCAGAAGCTCGGGCACACCAGCGGTGTAGCGCGCCTGGCCGGAAATCTGGTCCAGCCCGACCAGGCCCGCTGCGAGTCCGACAAACAGGGCTGTCAGGCCGCGCACCGTGCTTTTGCCGAGCACCGCACTGACGGTGGTGAAGGCCAGCAGCATCAGCATGAAATATTCGGGCGGGCCGAGCTTGACGGCCAGTTCCGCCACGACGGGCGCAAACAGGGTGACCATCACCGTGGCAATCGTGCCGGCCACAAACGAGCCGATGGCCGCCGTGGCCAGCGCCGCACCGGCGCGACCGCTCTTGGCCATGCGGTTGCCTTCCATCGCCGTGACCATGCTGGCCGTTTCCCCTGGCGTGTTCAAGAGGATGGAGGTGGTGGAGCCGCCGTACATGGCGCCGTAATAAATGCCGGCAAAAAAGATCATGGAGGCCGTGGCCTCGACCTTGGCGGTGATGGGCAGCAGCATGGCCACCGCCACAGCGGGCCCGATGCCGGGCAACACGCCGATGGCCGTACCCAGCGCACAGCCGACAAAACACCACAGCAGGTTGACCGGTGTGGCCGCCGTGGCGAAACCCTGCAACAGTTGATTGAAGATGTCCATAAAACCTGGAAGTGTCAGTTGAACGCGCCCGAGTGGGCCGTCATGGGGTGGGCTGGGTAGGCGAGAGGGCGCGGCAGGCAAACGCCTGCAAGGACGAGCAACGCCCCCAGGCCGCGCCAGGGCGGTTCAATCGGGTGTGAAGCGTTGCCGCGCAAAGCAATGCGGCTGGAAAAATCAGGAAAGGGGGCATTCATAGGCATCCTTTTGCACCACGAGCGGTCAACTGCCATTTCCAGGTTCACAGCCAGCCGGTCGAGGTGAGGCCCGGCAGGTTGATCGCCAGGAATTTCGTGAAGGTCCAGAACACCGGTGCGGAAATCGCGAGGCCGATCAGCACGTCCTTGAGCCAGGCCACCGGGCGCCGGTCGGCCCGGCCTTCCGCACCGCGCAGCCCCTGCACGGCCAGCACAAAACACAGGGTGCAGCTGAAGATGAAGCCGATGGTGGTGATCAGCGCCGCATTGGCCAGCAGGCCTGCCGACACCCAGGCAAAACCCGGCCAGTGGCCGTGAACCGCATCCGTGGGTTCCTCCAGGAAGCGAAAGCCGCCGGTGCGGGCCTCGCGCACGATGAAGACACCGCAAACGAGCAGCGCCAGCGAGATCAGCCACGGCAGGAAGTTGGGGCCGACGCCGCCATAACCGGCCGCCGAAGGAATGCTGATCGCACCGGCCGCCAGCCCGAGGCCGAGCAGCACCACGCCGGCACCGACCAGGGTCTGCAAACGGATTTGCGTGGGAGAAGGGTTTTCTTGTGTCATGAGTTGTCTCGCTTGAGGCGGACTGTCATCCCGGACTTGATCCGGGATCCATGCTGCATCGACCGCAGCCTTGCGTGTGCGAACAGGGATGGCGGCACAAGGCCGCCATGACAAACCAAAAAGGCCGGTAGACCAGTTGTTTTAGACCATGCCCGACTTGACCATGGTGGCACGCAGGCTGGCCATGTCGTCATCGACAAACTTGTCGAAGGCGGCGCCGGTCAGCACGGCGGGTGTCCAGTTGTTTTTCTCGGAGGCTTCCATCCAGCTCTTGGACTTGACTGCCTTGAGAATCATCTCGGTCAGCGCCTGACGCTCGGCAGCCGAGATTCCGGGTGCGCCGTAAACGCCGCGCCAGTTTCCGATCACCACATTGATGCCCTGCTCCTTGAGCGTGGGCACGTTGACGCCCTTGAGGCGGGTGTCGGAGGTGACAGCCAGCGCCTTCATTTTTCCGGTGTTGATGTATTCCGCAAATTCGCTGTAGCCGCTGCCGCCCACGGTGACGTTGCCGCCCAGGATGGCCGCCGTGGCTTCACCGCCGCCCCGGAAAGCCACGTAGTTGATCTTCGAAGGGTCCACGCCGACTTCGCGTGCGATCATGGCCGCAGCGATGTGCTCGGTGGAGCCGCGCGAACCGCCGCCCCACTTGACGCTGCCGGGGTCTTTCTTGAGCTGGGCCACCACGTCGGCCATGGTCTTGAACGGCGAGTTGGCGGGCAGCACAAACACGTTGTACTCGCTGGTCAGGCGCGCTACCGGCGTGACCTGCGACAGGCTGACCGGCGGCTTGCCGGTGATCAGGCCACCGAGCATGACGGCACCCATGACCATCAGGGCATTGGGGTCGCCCTTGCTGCCGTTGATGAACTGGGCCAGGCCCAGGGCACCCGCAGCGCCGCCCTTGTTGTCATAACTGACGGTGGACGCCGCGCCCGAGTCCGTCAGGGCCTTGCCCAGGGCCCGGCCGGTGGTGTCCCAGCCGCCGCCGGGGTTGGCCGGAATCATCATCTTCACATTGGAAGCAGCCAGAGCCGACAGGGGGAAAGCCCCGGTAGCGGCCAGTGCGGCCAGGGATTTCAAAAAGGTATCGCGACGCATGCATGTCTCCTTGTGGTGTTGGTCAGCAACCGATGATGCGCCTCCTGTCTGTCAAACTGCTGTCCGAAAACCCTAGGGAAAGTGCTAATGTCCTGCCCATGCTGACCACCATGAAATTGCTGCTGATCGAGGACGACCCGTCCATGCAGGCGGCGCTGCAGCGCGCCCTGGGCCGGCGCGGCATGGAGGTGCTGGGCTGCACCGACGGCCGCAAGGCGCTGGCGCTATGGACAGCCACCCAGCCCGACGTGGTGGTGCTGGACCTGAGCCTGCCCGGGCTGGACGGGCTGCAGGTGCTGGAGCAGGCGCGCCGCCAGGGACTGGCCACGCCGGTGCTGATCCTGACGGCACGCGGCACGGTGGGTGACCGCATCATCGGCCTGAACACCGGCGCAGACGATTACCTGCCCAAACCCTTTGACCTGGACGAGCTTGAGGCGCGGCTGCGCGCACTGAGCCGGCGGCGCACAACAGCGGGCAGTGAGCCGGGGGCCGGCGACCATCTGGTAGGCCAGCTTCGATACGAAAAGGACAGCGGCGCGATTTACCACCGCGACCAGATCCTCGAACTGACGCCGCGCGAGCTGGCCCTGCTGCAGGCCCTGATCGTCAAGCCCGGCCAGGCGGTGTCCAAGGAAAAACTGTTCGAGCTGGTGTTTCCCGGCGAGGCCGATGTGCAGTACGAAGCCGTGGAGGTGGTGGTGTACCGCCTGCGCAGAAAGATCGCGCACACCGGCGTGACCCTGGTCACCTTGCGCGGACTCGGCTATTTGCTGAAAGTCGACGCGCCATGAAAGGCATGAAGGACGACGTGCGCAGCGCCGGGCCGCCCCAAGCAAGCACCGCCCCCTCGGGGGGCAGCGTGTTACACGAAGTGAAAAGCGGGGGAGCCATCTCGCTCAGGCGTTACCTTCTGCTGGGCATCCTGCTGCCGGTCGGCCTGCTGGTCACGCTCAACACCGCCACCCTGTACCGCCAGACGCTGGGCGCCGTCAACACCGCCTATGACCGCACGCTGCTGGCCTCGGCCAAATCCATTGGCGAGCAGCTGGACGTGAGCGGCTACGACGGGCAGTCCGAACTGCGCGTGACCGTGCCCTACGCGGCGCTGGAAGCCTTTGAGGCCGACAACCAGAGCCGGCTTTTTTACCGGGTGTCCAGCCTCAATGGTGAAATGGTGTCGGGTTACGCCCAACTGCCTTTCTGGCGCGGTCGCATTCCGGCCAAACCGCCCTATTCGGCGCTGGTCGATTTTTACGACGATGTCTACGTGGACGACGCCGTGCGGGTGGCTGTGCTGCTGCAGCCGGTGGCCAGCTCGAACGGACGCGGCATGGCCGTCATCCAGGTGGCCGAAACACTGGAGTTGCGCACCACGCTGGCGCGCAAGATCCTCTTCGACACCCTGTGGCGCCAGGCGCTGCTGCTGGCCGTGATCGCCCTGGTGGCCGTGGTGGTGGTGCAGCGCGCCACGCGCCCGGTGCGCCGTCTCAGCGCCGAGCTGCAGGCGCGCCCCGAGGGCGACCTGACGGCCATTGCAGCACCGGACGCGCCGCGTGAGCTGCTGCCGCTGGTGGACGCCACCAATGAGGTCATGGGCCGGCTGCAGCACCTGCTGGACAACCAGAAACGTTTTGTGCGCGACGCGGCGCACCAGCTGCGCACGCCGCTGGCGGTGTTGAAGGTGCAGGTTCAGTCGGCGCTACGCGGCGACATGGACGCCCAGGCGGCGCTGGCCGAGATCAACCAGACCGTGGACCGCGCCACGCTGCTGGCCAACCAGATGCTGGCACTGGCCAAGGTCGAGCAGCTGCGCCAGCAGGCGGACCTGGGGCCGGTGGACATGGACACCATCGTGCGCGCGGTCGCGCTGGACCTGGCGCCGCTGATTGCCGAGAAGGACCTGGAATTCGACATCGAAACCACGGCGGCCAGCGTCAATGCGCATGAATGGATGCTGGGCGAACTCTGTCGCAACCTGCTGCACAACGCGATCAAGCACAGCCAGCGCGGCGGCTTGCTGTCGGTGCGGCTCGTCACCGACGCACGCTACCTGGCCCTGACCGTCAGCGACAGCGGGCCCGGCATTTCCGGCGAGCTGGCAGCCCGCCTGTACCAGCCCTTTTCGGCCGGCAATGTGCGCCACGGCTCGGGCCTGGGGCTGGCAATCTGCCGCGAGATCACGCAGGCGCTGGGCGGCAGCATCACGCTGGAAAACCGCGAGGACCATGGGCGTATTGCCGGCCTGGACGCCACCGTGCGCCTGCCGCTGGTACACAATGACGGGCAATGAAGCACAGGTTTTCCCTTCCCCGGCATGGCGGTGCGCGCGAGGTCAGGCATGCGTCTTGACAAGTGGCTCTGGGCCGCGCGTTTCTACAAGACCCGCTCGCTGGCGAGCGACGAAATCGGCAAGAACCGTGTGCGGGTCAACGGCCAGGACGCCAAGCCGGCGCGCGAAGTGAAAGCCGGCGACACGGTGGCGATGCGGCAGGGCCCGGTCACGCGCACCGTGCTGGTCCGGGGCCTGAGCCAGCAGCGCGGGCCGGCGCCGGTGGCGCAGCAGCTCTATGAAGAAACGCCTGACAGCATCAGGCTGCGGGAAGCGGCGGCCGAGCAGCGCCGCCTGACCGCCGAGCCGGCCGGCAGCCTGGAGCAAGGGCGCCCCACCAAACGCGACCGGCGTTCGTTGGACAAGGCCCAGAACAAGGCCTGGGGTGACCGCTGGAGCGCCTCGGTCGACTCCTGAAATGCTCCTTTTTTGATAGCTGTTTGCGCCTGCCCCACAAGGGCAGGAAGCCATTTTTTCCTATAAAGAAGAGGCTGCGGCGGGCGGCGGCACCGGGCCCCGGCCACGTTGCATGCGCCTGCCCTGGGACCACCAGACCAGCAGCGCCAGCAGCAGCGCGGGCAGGTAAAACCAGTGCGGCGTCGCCCTGTCGGTCGGCACCTTGATGGCGGTCACGTCCCAGCCCTGCTCCACCCCGGCCTTGGCGGCACGCGAACCGAACTTGGCCTGGCCGATCTGAAGCGTCTCGCCCAGCGGAACCAGTTGCAGGCCAGCGTCAGCCAGGCGCTTGCGGCCTTCCGGACCCTTGTCGCCGAGCTGCACGGCCACGGTCTTGACGATCTCCCGGCCTTCCAGTGTGGTGCCGCGGGTGACCATCACCACCCGGCCATCGCTCTCCACATTGCGCGCAATCTCGAACACCTCGGTCGGTTTGGCGTCGCGGTATTCGGGTGCGATCTGGTCCATGAAAAAGTCCGGTCGGAACAACAGGATCACGGCCATCAGCAGCATCGCGCTTTCCCACAGCCGGCTCTTGATACGAAACCAGTTCATGGTGACGGCTGCAAACAGCAGCGTGGCCAGGATGCTCGCGGTCACGATGCAGAAAAAGGAGAAAGCCCCGCCGACATCAATCAGCAGCAATTGCGGATTGAAGATCCAGATGAAGGGCAGAATCACCGTGCGCAACGCATAGATGGACCCCTGGATGCCGGTCTCTATGGCGTCCTCCCCCGAGATGGCGGCCGCCGCAAAGGTGGCCAGCCCCACCGGCGGCGTGATGTCTCCCATGATGCCGTAATAAAAGACGAACAGGTGCACCGCGATCAGCGGAATCACCAGCCCCGACTGCGCGCCGAGGTCCACCACCACCGGCGCCATCAGCGTGGCCACCAGCACGTAGTTAGCCGTGGTCGGCACGCCCAGGCCCAGCACGAGGCAGGAAAACGCAATGAACAGCAGCATCACGATCACGTTGCCCTGCGAAACAAACTCGACAAATTCCGTCATGCGCAGGCCCAGGCCCGTCAGCGTGATGCCACCGACGATGATGCCGGCGGTCGCCGTCGCCACGCCGATGCCGATCATGTTGCGCGAGCCGTCGTGAAAGCCGTCGACCACCGAGCGCCAGCCCTCGTGCCAGGCGTCCGGCGTGTGGGTGCGGCGCAAGGCGTCGATGATCGGCCGCTGCGACATCATCAGCACGACGAGGATGGTCACCGCCCAGAAAGCCGCCAGCGCCGGCGACATCTCCTCGACCATCAGGCACCAGATCAGCGTGCCAATCGGAATGAGGAAGTGCAGGCCGGCACGCACGGTGGGCCAGGTGTCCAGCGCCTTCGGGTGGTCGATGTCGATGTCCTGCGCCAGGTCGGGGCTGCGCGCCGCCTGGTGCAGGCACACGCCGTACAGCGCCATGACCGCCAGCACGATGACATAGGGTGCGGCGCCGCCCAGCATGGCCTTCATGCCTTCGAACAGGTAATAAAGTGAGCCGATCACGATGATGCTGCCCGAGATGCCCAGGGCATTGCGCAGCACGCGGTCGCGCAGTGGCTTGGGTTCACGCCGGATGATGGGCTGCATGCCCATTTTCAGCGCTTCCAGGTGCACGATGTAGAACAGGCCCAGGTAAGAAAGAATGGCCGGCAGGAAGGCGTGGCGCACGATGTCGGTGTAGGGAATGCCGACGTACTCCACCATCAGGAAGGCGGCCGCCCCCATGACAGGCGGCATGATCTGGCCGTCCACCGAGGACATGGTCTCGATGGCGCCGGCCTTGACCCCGCCGTAGCCGGATTTTTTCATCAGTGGAATGGTGAAAATCCCCCCCGAAACCACGTTGGACACCGACGAACCCGAGATCATGCCGTTGAGCGCCGACGACACCACCGCGACCTTGGCCGGCCCGCCGCGCAAATGGCCCAGCGCCGCAAAACTCACCTGCATCATGTAGTTGCCGCCACCCGCGCGGTCCAGCAAGGCACCGAACAGCACATACACAAAAATGGTGCCGGCCGACACGCCCAGCGCAATGCCGTACACCCCCTCGGTGGTCAGCCACATGTGCGACACCAACCGGTTCAGCGAGGCGCCGCGGTGAGACAGGACGTCGGGCAGCCAGGGGCCGAGCATGCTGTAAGCCACGAAGATCACGGCCAGCGCCGCCATGGGCCAGCCGACCGCACGGCGCGTGGCCTCCAGCAGCAGCAGCATGCCGGCGCTGGCCACCACCACGTCCATCGTTGTCGGCTGGCCGGGACGGGTGGCGATCTGTGCATAAAACAGCATGATGTAGGCGCCCGCAAACGCGGCCAGCAAGGCCAGCACCCAGTCCAGCGCCGGCACGTGGTCGCGCGGTGAACTGCGCAGGGCGGGCCATGCCAGAAAAGCGAGGAACAGCGCGAAGCCCAGGTGGATGGCGCGCGCCTCGGTGTCATTGAGGATGCCAAAGCCCAGCGCAAACGGCAAGGGCGAGGCATACCAGTACTGAAACAGCGCCCAGACGAGCGCCACGGAAAAAATGATGCCGGCGGCAAGACCCGTTGGCTTGCGCCCGCCGGTATCCACCTCGGCGACGAGTTGCTGCAGCGCTTCAGGCGCTTTTTCGATATCGGTTGCCATGGTCATCTTTCAGGAACGGGAAGCCACATGCACGGGCATTAAAAAAGGGCGAGGTCCGCTCCGCCCTTTTTGGGTTGGCCAGCCGCACCCGGGTGCGGCTGGCAGCTGGCGTGCTGCGCCGGATTACTTGATCCAGCCCTTTTCCTTGTAGTAGCGCGCAGCGCCCTCATGCAGCGGCGCGCTCAGGCCGTCCTTGACCATGTTCTGCGGATTCAGGTTGGCCAGGGCCGGGTGCAGCTTCTTGAACTCGTCAAAGTTCTCGAACAGGGCCTTGGTGACCTGGTACACCGTCTCGGGCGAAGTCTTGGCCGACGTCACCACCGTGGCCAGCACGCCATAGGTGGCGGTGGGCAGCGGGTTGTTCGGGTACAGCCCGCCGGGAATCGTGACCTTGGCGTAATAAGGCTTGTCCGCCACCAGCTTGTCGATCACCGGACCGGTCAGGGACACCAGCTTGGCGCCGCAGGTCGTGGTGGGGTCCTGGATGTTGGCCGACGGGTGGCCGACGCCGTAGAAGAAGCCGTCGATCTTGCCGTCGCACAGGGCCGGGCCGTGTTCGTCGGCTTTCAGTTCGGACGCCAGCGAAAAGTCGCCGAGCTTCCATCCCATCGCCGCGAGCAGCTCTTCCATGGACGAACGCGTGCCGGAGCCAGGGTTGCCGACGTTGAAACGCTTGCCCTTGAAGTCCTCGAACTTCGTGATGTTGGCTTCCTTGCGGGCCACCACCGTGAAAGGCTCCGGGTGCACCGCGAACACGGCGCGCAGGTCGCTGTAGGCGCCATCCTTGTACTGGTTCAACCCCTTGACGGCGTTGTACTGAACGTCCGACTGGGTGAAGCCGAAGTCGAGCTCGCCGGCCTTGATGGTGTTGACGTTGAACACCGAGCCGCCGGTGGACTCGACCGAGCAGCGGATGCCGTGTTTGGCGCGGTCTTTGTTGACCAGGCGGCAAATAGCGCCGCCGGCGGCGTAATACACGCCGGTCACCCCACCGGTACCGATGGTCACGAACTTCTGCTGCGCGACAGCCGGCGCAGACATCAGGGCGGCGGCCATGGCCACAGCGGCACTCGCGGTACTCAGTACATTCAACGCAAACTTCTTGCTCATGTCAGTTTCTCCAGGTTGTAAAACTTGTTGTTCAAACCGCGGCTATCGCGGCATCCATGGCCGAACCAAGGCGCTCCACCACCATCGTCAGCTCGGCTTCGCTGCTGATGAACGGTGGCGCCAGCAGGACATGGTCACCATAACGACCATCGACGGTGCCGCCCATCGGGTAAACCATCAAGCCGCGCGCCATCGCCTCCTTCTTGATGCGTGCATGCACTTTGCGTGCCGGATCAAACGGGGTCTTTTTCGCGCGGTCCTGCACCAGCTCGATGCCCCAGAACAAACCGCGGCCCCGGATGTCCCCGACATGAGGATGTTCGGCCCAGCTGCCCTGCATCAGCGTCTGCAGAAATGCGCCCCGCGCGCGCACCTGGGCGATGAGCTGGTCGCGCTCGAACACCTGCTGCACGGCCAGCGCCGCCGCACAGGCCACCGCATGGCCCAGGTAGGTGTGGCCATGCTGGAAAAAACCGGTGCCTGCGCGCATCGCATCGACAATTTTTCCCTGCGCCAGCACCGCGCCAATCGGCTGGTAGCCGCCGCCCAGACCCTTGGCCACGGCCAGCAGGTCGGGCGACACTCCCTCCTGCTCGCAGGCATGCAGGGTGCCGGTGCGGCCCATGCCGCACATCACTTCGTCGAGGATCAGGAGCACGCCGTACCGGTCGCAGACTTCGCGCACCGCCTTGAAATAACCCGGCACCGGCGCCAGCACGCCGGCGGTCGCGCCGCCCACGGTTTCGGCAATGAACGCGATCACGCGGTCAGCGCCTTTTTCAAGAATGGCGTCCTCCAGTTCCTGCGCCAGACGCCGGCCATACTGCTGCGGCGTCTCGCCAGTCTGCTGCTCGCGGTAGGGATAACACGGCGACACATGGGTGGCCGGCATCAGGATGGGTGCGAACGGTTCGCGCCGCCACTGGTTGCCGCCTATGGCCAGTGCCCCAAGCGTGTTGCCGTGGTAACTCTGCCTGCGCGCGATGAAATGGGTGCGTTGCGGCTGGCCGGTCTCGACGAAATACTGGCGCGCCATCTTCAGCGTGGCCTCCATCGCCTCGGAGCCGCCGCTGACAAAATACACATGGCTCATGCCCTGCGGCGCCGTCCTGATCAGCTGCGCGGCCAGTGTCTCGGCAACTTCGGTGGTGAAAAAGCTGGTGTGGGCATACGCCAGCTTGTCGATCTGCGCATGCATGGCGGCCAGCACGTCGGGATGCCCGTGGCCCAGGCAGGACACCGCCGCCCCGCCCGAGGCGTCGATATAACTCTTGCCATCGGCATCGGTCAGGTACACCCCCCGGCCGCTGACGGCTACCGGCGGCGTGTGCTGCAGCTGGCGGTGAAAGACATGGGTGGAGGCTGCAGGCATGGGGCTTATTTCCTGGATGAAGAAGAAGTCAGGGGCCGGCCGGTGACGGCCTTGTCGGCGCGCGGGTCCCAGTACGCACCCTCGCTGTCCAGACGGTCCTGGCGAGTTTGCAGGTGGGCCAGCACCTTGCGCCCGCCGCGCACTGCGACGGCGGCAGCCAGTGCCTCGGTCAATGCCAGGGCGCCGACCATGGAATGAAAATACGAGGGGCTGTCGGTCCGGAACAGCAGTGTCTGGGTGGCCGAGCGGGCGATCGGCGAAAGGGCACTGTCCGTCAGGGCCAGCACGTCGGCGCCCTGCGCCCGCGCCTGCACCACGGCGTCCACCGTCTGGCGCGTGTACGCGGCGGAAGAAGTCACCACCAGCAGATCACCCGCGCCCATGTCGCCGATCTGGTCCATCAGCGTGCCGCCCTGGCCCTGCACCAGCACGCCGTTGGACGCCAGCAGGCCATAGGTGTAGTGAAGGTGCAGCGCCAGGCCATGGCTGGCGCGCAGGCCGAGAAAAAAAACGCGCCGCGCCTTGAGCATGGCATCGGCCGCGGCTTCCAGCTGCGCGGCCTGGTTCAACCCGCTGACGGACGCGGCGTTCGCATGCTGGGTTTCATTGAGCAGCGCCAGCCAGTCCTTGTCATGCCGCGCACTGGCCTGCAGCACCTCGGCCCGCCCGGCGTAACCGGTCCGCGCTGAAAAAGACTCCTGGCACAGATGCTTGATCGCCTCAAAACCCTGGAAGCCCAGCGCCTGCGACAGGCGGCTCAGGGTCGCCGGTGCCAGAGCGGCCCGGCGCGCGCATTCACGCATGGAATGCAGCGCCACCTCGCGCGGATGCGCCTCTATCCAGCGCGCCGCACGGAGCAGCTCCGGGCTCAGACCCTCAAGCGGGAGCCTGGCAAACAGTGAAGATGTCGACATGAAACATTTGTATCAATAATTCGAAAAATATAGCACAAGTGTTTCATACAGCAAACCAGGCGCGCGCGACGCCTGAAGGTCTTCAACCGCAGCGCACCCGTCGAATCACGCCGGCAGCGTCCAGCTCGAGGTTGAGTCGCTGCGCATTGAACTCCATGGTGACCGCCTGGTTGGGACGCAGCACCCGCGCCATGTAGGAGCCGGAGCGCTGGCGCGCTTCCTCGACCACACTCGCGCCCGGCGCCTTGCCGACGGCGAACCGGGCACCGTCCGCATTGCAGGCGGTCCCGGGCGGCGGTGGTGGCATGGGACTGGTGCCCGTCGTAGGTGCGCCAGGTGCGGCACAGCCAGCCAGAACGACAAGACATGCCAGCGTGGTGCTGATCAGGGGGGTCTTCAACAACATGAGGTCTCCGGGAAGTAAAGCGCCACCATAACGTCGGCGCCCCGGCGGCGCCCGCATTTTTACGACTGGTTGCGACACGGCGCGCCGCGCCCCCTGCAGCAGGACAAAAAAAAGCCACCTTGCGGTGGCTTTTTGTCTGGCGGAAACGGAGGGATTCGAACCCTCGATGAGGCTCTACACCCCATACTCCCTTAGCAGGGGAGCACCTTCGGCCACTCGGTCACGTTTCCTGAATTCTGTCTGAGCCCGGATTATCTCACGACTTGGGCCGCTGTCCAGCGATCAGGGGCTGGCGGCGGGCTGGTCCAGGTCAAAAGCCTTGTGCAAGGCGCGCACGGCGAGCTCCATGTACTTCTCGTCGATCACCACCGAGGTCTTGATCTCGCTGGTGGAGATCATCTGGATGTTGATGCCCTCTTCGCTCAGGCAGCGGAACATCTTGCTCGCAATGCCGACGTGGCTGCGCATGCCGATGCCGACGATGCTGACCTTGCAGATCTTGGCGTCGCCGGTGATCTCCTGCGCACCCAGCTTGGGCAGGACCTCGGCCTTGAGCAGGTCAACGGCGCGCGCGTAGTCATTGCGGTGCACCGTGAAGCTGAAATCGGTTTTGCCGTCCTTGCTGATGTTCTGGATGATCACATCGACTTCGATGTTGGCGTCGGCCACGGCACCGAGGATCTGGTAGGCAATGCCCGGGGTGTCGGGCACGCCGAGAATGGAGATTTTGGCTTCGTCGCGGTTGAACGCGATGCCCGATACGATGGCTTGTTCCATTTTTTCGTCTTCCTCAAAACTGATCAGGGTGCCGGACTTGGCCTCTTCGTCGATGTCGATGTCCCAGGGCGTGAAGCTCGAAAGCACGCGCAGGGGCACCTTGTACTTGCCCGCAAACTCGACCGAGCGGATCTGCAGCACCTTGGAGCCCATGGACGCCATCTCGAGCATCTCTTCAAAACTCACGGTCTGCAGGCGGCGCGCCTCGGGCACCACACGCGGGTCGGTGGTGTACACCCCATCCACGTCGGTGTAGATCAGGCACTCGTGCGCCTTCATGGCCGCGGCCACGGCCACGGCCGAGGTGTCCGAGCCGCCACGGCCCAGCGTGGTGATGTTGCCGGCGTCGTCCACGCCCTGAAAGCCGGTGATGATGACCACCTTGCCGGCATCCAGGTCGGCGCGCACCCGCTTGTCGTCGATCGATTCGATGCGGGCTTTGGTGTAGGCGCTGTTGGTGCGGATAGGCATCTGCCAGCCGGCGTAACTGACGGCGTCCATGCCTTCGGCCTGCAGCGCAATCGCCAGCAGCGCACTGGAGGCCTGCTCGCCGGTGGCGGCCAGGGCGTCGAGTTCGCGGTGGTAGGCGTCGCTGGCCTTGCCGGGCGCCAGTTCCTTGGCCAGTCCCAGCAGGCGGTTGGTTTCACCGCTCATGGCGCTGGGCACCACCACCATCTGGTGGCCGGCTCGGGCCCACTTGGCCACGCGTTTGGCGACATTGCGGATGCGCTCGGTCGAGCCCATCGAGGTGCCGCCGTATTTATGAACGATCAATGCCATTGCAGGGTGTCAATCAGGAGTTGGTTGCGAACATTGCTCGTGGCAGCCTCCCGTGTCACCCCCCCACAGAAGGCCGGGACCGCCAGCAAAGCCTTCAATTATACCTAGGACAACTACCTAGACGACACGCCAAAGCGGGTTGTGACAAGGCTCACGTGCGCCGGCCCCCGGCGGTGCGCCGCTCAGGCGGCGAAATGCAAACAGTCCCCGGCCCGCGTCACATGGCCCGACGCGATCTTCAGATGAATCTGGTGGCCCCGCGTGGTGCAGGCCGCCACCTGGGAGAGCAGCTGTCCGAGCTGCGCTGCGCTGGGCGTGGCCTGGTGGTCCTCGCGCAGCCAGTGGCGCAGTGCATTGGCCTGCCGCGCCAGCGACAAGCCCTGCAATGACCTGATCACGGGCGGCCTGCCCAGCGCGGCGAGATCTTCACGCGCCACCTCGACCAGCAGGGACTGCGCCTGGGCGGCATGCTGGGCGCTGCGCGCAAAGGTTTCGCGAAACTGCGGAAAGGTCTCGGCCAGTGCCGGCAGGAGGCGCGCGCGGATGCGGTTACGGGTGAAGCGCTCGTCGGTGTTGGTGGGGTCTTCAATGAAAACAGCCCCCCTTTGCGCCAGCCAGGCGCGGATCGCAGGGCCTGGAACCTGCAGCAAGGGCCGGTAGTACATCAGCCCGTCGCGCTGCCAGCTCGCGGGCATGGCGCTCAGACCGGGCAGGCCCGCGCCGCGGCTGAGTGCCAGCAGCATCGTCTCGACCTGGTCGTCTGCATGTTGCGCAAGCGCTATGCTTTTAATAGCTGGTTGCGCCCGCTCCTCAAGGGCCAGAGCACGAAAAGCCTCATAACGTGCCTTGCGGGCAGCGTCTTCCGGGCTGTCGCCCGGCGCATGACCGGCCATGACGCGACTCACGCGCAAAGGCACCTGCAGGTGCGCACACACAGCCTCACAATGGCGGGCGAAATCATCGGCAGCAGCCTGCAGTCCGTGGTGCACATGCACCGCCCTCACCTGCCCCGGCCACTTCTCGGTGCAAGCCAGCAGTAGGGCCGTGGAATCGGCGCCGCCGCTGTAAGCAACGGCCAGAGGAAGTTGCGGGGAAAAGACGCGCAGGGCGTCGTCAACGGTGGCCATGCGACCTCAGCCACCGCTGGACGGGTGGCGGCCTATTTCGCGTCAGCCTTGGTGTCGGTGTAGCGGCCATAACTTTGCAGGCGCTCGTAGCGGCGGTCCAGCAGCTCCTTGACCTTGAGGTCGCTGACCTGGCGGAAGGCGTCGTTGAGGGCGCGCTTGAGGAAGGCCGCCATCTGCTTGTGGTCTCGGTGCGCGCCGCCCACCGGCTCGTTGACGATCTTGTCGATCACGCCAAGCGCCTTCAGGCGATGCGCGGTGATGCCCAGGGCCTCGGCGGCTTCCTCGGCCTTGTCCGATGTTTTCCAGAGGATGGAGGCGCAGCCTTCCGGGCTGATGACCGAGTAGATCGAATACTGCAGCATCACGACCTGGTCGGCCACGGAGATCGCCAGAGCGCCGCCGGAGCCCCCTTCGCCGATGATGGTGGTGATGATGGGCACCTCGAGCTGCGCCATTTCGAAAATGTTGCGGCCGATGGCTTCGGACTGGCCGCGCTCCTCAGCGTCGATGCCGGGGTAGGCGCCCGGGGTGTCGACAAAGGTGAACACCGGCAGCTTGAATTTTTCGGCGGTTTTCATCAGGCGCAGGGCCTTGCGGTAACCCTCGGGCTTGCTCATGCCGAAGTTGCGCAGGCCGCGTTCTTTCGTGTCACGCCCCTTCTGGTGGCCCAGCACCATGCAGGCGGTGCCGTTGAAACGCGCCAGGCCGCCGACGATGCTCAGGTCGTCGGAAAAATGCCGGTCACCATGCAGTTCGACAAAGTCGGTGAACAGCTCGTTGACGTAGTCGAGCGTGTAGGGGCGCTCGGGGTGGCGCGCGATCTTGGTGATCTGCCAGGGCGTCAGGTCGCTGTAGATGTCCTTGGTGAGCTGCTGGCTTTTCTTGGCGAGCTGGTCGATTTCTTCGGAGATGTCCACCGCGGACTCGGTCTGCACGTAGCGCAGCTCTTCAATTTTTCCTTCGAGCTCCGCAATCGGCTGCTCGAAATCGAGAAAGGTCTTTTTGGCCATGGTCTGCTCCTCAGGCTTGCTTCTTCATTCAGGACTTCTCGGCACCCAGCACCGGCAAGGGGTCCAGCGAGCGCCAAATATACCAAGTTGCGACACTGCAAAACGGCGCCCAGGCGGCGGCCACTTCGCGTGCGTCGCTGCGGCTGACCGATTCACCGGAAAAATAATTCTGGCTGATGCCGTTGATCAGGCCCACGTCGTCAAGCGGCAGCACATTGGGCCGGCGCAGGTAGAAGATCAAAAACATTTCGGCGGTCCAGCGGCCAATGCCGCGAATCGCGACCAGTTCGGCAATGATGGCTTCGTCTTCCATCGCCTCCCAGTCCTTGACGTGCACCGTACCGGCGTCGAAGTGAATCGCCAGATCAACCAGGTACTCGACCTTGCGCGCGCTCAGGCCGGCAGCGCGCATGTCGTCCACCTTGAGCTTGAGCACGTGGCCGGGGGTCATTTTTTTCGGCAACGCGTCAAAACGGTGCCAGACCGTCTGCGCCGCCTTCACGGAGATCTGCTGACCCACGATACTGCGTGCCAGCGTGCTGAAGGCATCCCCGCGGGACTGCAGGCAGGCGTCGCCGAACCGGGGGATCAGGCGTTTCATGACCCGGTCCTTCTTGACCAGGTGTTTGCAGGCCTCCGCCCAGTAGCTCGGCACGATGGTCAGCGCCGGCTCCGCGACCTCGGCCAGTTCGGTGCTGGCCGGGCCGCTTTTTACTATCTTTTTCATAGCTGGTTGCGCCCGTCCGTCATGGGCTGAAGACCTTTTTTTATTGAAACCTTCGTCACGAACGGACCTCCCAGGTGGTGCCGGCCGGCGCGTCTTTCAGCACAATGCCGCGTGCCAGCAGGTCCTGGCGGATGCGGTCGGCTTCAGCAAAGTTCTTGCCAGCCTTGGCGGCGGCGCGCTGCTCGATCAGGCTCTGGATGGCGGCCTCGTCCAGGCCTGCGCCGGCCTGCAGGAAGGCGGCCGGATCGTTTTGCAGCAGGCCGAGGCAGGCGCCCAGTGCCTTGAGCAGCCCCGCGAGTTCGGGTGACCGGGTCCTGTTGACCTCGCCGGCCAGATCGAACAGCACGGCCATCGCTTCGGGCGTACCGAAGTCATCGTCCATCGCCGCCTTGAAACGGGCGGCAAACGGTTGCACCCAGTCGATCACCACCGTGGCCGGCTGGACCAGATGCAGCGCGGTGTACAGGCGCTTCAATGCATTGCGCGCATCGTCCAGATGCGCGTCGCTGTAGTTGAGCGCGCTGCGGTAGTGCGAACGCACGATGAAAAAGCGCACGGTTTCCGGGTCGTACTGCGCCAGCACCTCACGGATGGTGAAAAAGTTGCCCAGGCTTTTGGACATCTTCTCGTTGTCCACCCGCACGAAGCCGTTGTGCACCCAGAACTTCGCCAGCGGCTTGCCGTTGGCACCTTCGCTCTGCGCGATCTCGTTTTCGTGGTGCGGAAACTGCAGGTCGGCACCGCCCCCATGGATGTCGAAGGTCTCGCCCAGGGTCTGGCAGCTCATGGCCGAACACTCGATGTGCCAGCCGGGCCGGCCCTTGCCGTAAGGGCTGTCCCACTGGGCATCGTCGGGCTCGGTCGGCTTGGCCGATTTCCACAGGACAAAATCGAGCGGGTCTTCCTTGCCGTCCAGCACGGCAACACGCTCGCCCGCCCTCAGCTCGTCGAGCGACTTGCCCGAAAGCTTGCCGTAGCCGGGGAATTTGCGCACGGCGTAGTTCACATCGCCGTTGTCCGAGCGGTAGGCCAGGCCTCTTTGCTCCAGCGTGCCTATCATGCCCAGCATCTGCGGCACGTAGTCGGTGGCGCGCGGCTCCAGCGTGGGCGGCTCGATGCCGAGCGCACCGATGTCCTGGTGCATCGCCGTGATCATCTCGTCGGTCAGCGCACGGATGGTGATTCCCCGTTCGACAGAACGCTTGATGATCTTGTCGTCGATGTCGGTGATGTTGCGCACATAGGTGACCTGGTAGCCGCTGACCCTGAGCCAGCGCTGGACCACGTCAAAGGCCATCATCATTCGGGCATGGCCGATGTGGCACAGGTCGTAAATCGTCATGCCGCACACATACATGCGCACATGGCCGGGAACCAGGGGCGAAAAATCCTCTACGGCACGCGTCAACGTGTTGTAAATGCGAAGGCTCATGAAAAGTCTGGGTGTTCAGTCTGGCTGGAACCGCCGGAACCGGGAAGGTGCGCTGGAGCGGGGGCGGGTCATCGGGTGCATCGGCAAAGGGAAAAACGGCTCCGAAAGGTCTGTCGACGGGATGCGAATGATGATTTTTCGCAGGAGCTTAAACTATACCCCTCAGATACAATCTCCCAGTATATCCAGCCAGGAAGAGCCCATGCAGCACACCCTGCACAGCCGGCTGCTTCGGTTTTCTGTTTCATACCAGCCACACCATGCGTTCCAGAGGAAATATGTCCAAGTCAGCTAATCTTTCAAACCAGGCGCTACCGACTGCCCTGCGCTTGCTGGCTCTGGTTGCGGCCCTGTGTGTGCCGCCCGCTCATGCCGACGACTACTCCGAGGTGAACACCCTCGTGCGCGCCGGACAATTGACGGAAGCCATGGCCAAGGCCGACAAGTACCTCGCCGGCAAACCGCGCGACCCGCAGATGCGCTTCATCAAGGGCGTGATCCAGACCGAAGCCGGCAAGCCGAACGACGCGATCACCACGTTCACCAAGATCACGCAGGACTACCCGGAACTGCCCGAGCCCTACAACAACCTGGCCGTGCTGTACGCCGGCCAGAACCAGTTCGACAAGGCCCGGGCCGCCCTGGAAATGGCGATCCGCACCAACCCGAGCTATGCCACCGCGCACGAGAACCTCGGCGACGTGTATGCCAAGCTGGCCAGCCAGGCCTACAGCAAGGCGCTGCAGCTCGACGGCGGCAACAGTGCCGTGCCGCCCAAGCTGGCGCTGATCCGCACCCTGTTCACGCCGGAAGCCAAGGCCCAGAAGCCTGCTGCTGCGACACCGGCCACCCCCGCCGTGACGGCCCAGGCCCCTGCCGCGCCGGCCAAACCGGCCGCAGCAACACCAGCAGCGCCGGCAGCGCCTGCCGTGCCGACACCCGCGCCCGCAGCACCCGCACCTGTCGCCCCCGCCGCGCCGGCGGCATCGCCCGCACCAGCGGCGGCCACACCGGTCAGCGCCGCCGAAAAGGAAGTTGAGGCTGCCGTCAGGGCCTGGGCCAGCGCCTGGGCCAGCAAGGACATGACGGCCTATCTGGCCGCCTACGGCAAGGACTTTGACACCCCCGGCAACCAGTCGCGCAAGGCCTGGGAAGAAGAGCGGCGCAGCCGCATCGTCGGCAAATCAAAGATCAGCGTGAAAATCAACAACCTGGCGGTCGACGTCAAGGGCAGCAAGGCCACGGCCAGGTTCCGCCAGGATTACAGCGCTGATGCGCTGAACATCTCCAGCCGCAAGACACTGGACATGGCGAGGGCCGGCGAGCGCTGGCTCATCGTCAGGGAATCCACCGGCGGTTGATGGCCGCCAGTTGCACACGCCCCCTCCGGCTCCTGCCTGACATTTTCCACGGCCACTGACCCCCACCCATCCCCCCATGCAACGGGCATCCGCCACCCTCCTCGTCACGGCACTGTCGGTGATGTGCGGTCCCGCCCTCGCCCAGAGCGTGGACAAGAGAAAGTCCCACGCTACCACCGCTGCCTCCTCCCCCGGAAAGGGAGCAGCCCATCAACGCAGCGCAGCGCCACCCCCGACAGCCGCGCGGCCGGTGGTCAGGGACGGCGAAGCCGAAGCCCGCCTGATCGAGATCTACAAACTCGCTGGCCAGGCCCGGGGGCGCGAGGCACTGGTCAAGGCCGAGCGCCTGGTCAATGACCATCCCAACTTCCAGCTCGCCCAGCTGGTTTATGGCGACCTGCTGGCCGCCCGCTCCCGTCCGTTGCGCACGCTGGGCGACGTGTCCGACGGCACCGCCAAAGCCGGTGCCAGCACGCTGGCCGAGCTGCGCCAGGAATCCCTGATGCGGCTGAAGGCGCTGCGTGAGCGACCGGCGCCGGGCACCATTCCTTCGCAGTTCCTGGCGCTGTCGCCGCGCAACAAACATGCCATCGCGGTGGACGCCTCGCGGGCCCGGCTCTACCTGTTTGAAAACTCCACCACCGGTCTCAAGCTGGTGAGCGACTATTACATCTCGGTGGGGAAATCCGGCATCGAAAAATCGGTCGAGGGTGATTCGCGCACCCCGCTGGGCGTCTATTTCGTCACCAGCAACCTGGACCCGAAGTCCCTGAAAGACTTCTACGGCTCGGGCGCCCTGCCCATCAACTACCCCAATGCACTGGACCTCAAGCGCGGCAAGACCGGCGGCGGCATCTGGCTGCACGGCACACCGCCGACCCAGTTCTCGCGCGCGCCGCTGGCCAGCGACGGCTGTGTGGTGCTGGCCAATCCGGATCTGGAACGCATCATCCGTACCGTGGAGGTACGCACCACACCGGTGGTGATTGCGCAAAGCCTCACCTGGGTGGCGCCGCACAGCATCAAGGCCGACAGCAAGGCTTTTGAAGAGGCGCTGAACAGCTGGCACCAGGCCAAATCGGCCGGTGACCTGGCCACCCTGGCCAGTCTGTACAGCAGCGACTTCAGCAGTTACGGCAAGACCCGCGACGACTGGACGGCCCAGCTGCGTAGCGAGGCCGACAGAAGGCGCGGCCGCGCCGTGCAGCTCAAGGACGTGTCTTACCTGCGCTGGACGGACAGCACCGACACCATGGTGGTAACCTTTGGCGAGGTGCTCAGCGGCTCGCGCACCGGCCCGGTGCGGCGCCAGTACTGGATGCGCCAGGGCAAGCAGTGGAAAATATTCTTTGAAGGAGTGATTGGATGACATCGAGCATGAGGTCCCCCAGCCGGCGCGCCTGCCTGGCGATCGCAACACTGGCGCTGGTGGCCGGCCAGGCCTGGGCGCAAGGCGCGGCCACCGCCCCCAAGGTGAAGTTTGCGACCAGCGCCGGCGATTTTGTCGTCGAGGTTTATCCCGACAAGGCGCCGAAAACGGTCGCCAATTTCCTTCAGTACGTGCGGGACAAGCACTATGACGGCACGGTGTTTCACCGCGTGATCGACAACTTCATGGTCCAGGGCGGCGGCTTCGATGCCAGCTACGCGCAAAAACCCACCCGGCCGCCGGTGGCGCATGAAGGGCGCGAAGCGCTGGCCAAAGGCGGCGACAAAAACGTGGTCGGCACGCTGGCCATGGCGCGCACCAATGACCCGGACTCGGCGTCGTCACAGTTTTTCATCAACGTCAGGGACAACGACTTCCTGAACCCGAGCGCGCAGTCCCCGGGCTACACCGTGTTCGGCAAGGTGGTCAGCGGCATGGACGTGGTCGGCAGGATCAAGGCCACGCCCACCGGCCCGGGCGGCCCCTTCCCCAGCGACGTTCCCAGAACACCCATCCTCATCAACTCCGCAACCCTCGTCAAATAAACCCTCATGAGCAACCCACAAGTCGAACTCCACATTGCCGGCCACGGCGTCATCACCCTTGAACTCGACCAGGACAAGGCACCCAAATCGGTGGCCAACTTCCTCAGCTACGTGAGCAAGGGCCACTACAACAACACGGTGTTCCACCGCGTGATCCCGGGCTTCATGGTCCAGGGCGGCGGTTTTGAAGTCGGCATGAAACAAAAGCCGACCGACGGCGAGATCGAAAACGAAGCCAACAACGGCCTGAAAAACGACCACTACACCGTGGCCATGGCGCGCACCAATGCACCGCACTCCGCGAGCTCGCAGTTTTTCATCAACGTGTCCGACAACGCCTTTCTGAACCACACCGCGCCCAACGCCTCGGGCTGGGGTTATGCGGTGTTCGGCAAGGTGGTGGGCGGCACCGATGTGGTCGACAAGATCGCCGCCGTCAAGACCGGCCGCAAGGGCTTTCACGACGACGTGCCGCAAACCGACGTGGTGATTGAAAAAGCCGTCCTGCTGGCCTGATCTCCGTCTGGACTGGGCCTGTTCAAGTTCAGCCCGTGAAAATCCCGTCGACCGTCCCCCATATTGCGGAGCTCCATGCGCCGCATTCCTGGCGCACGGTCGATTTCATTTCCGACCTGCACCTGCAGGCGGGGGATACCGCCACGTTTGCCGCCTGGCGCCGCTACATGGAAAGCACACCGGCCGACGCGGTGTTCATTCTGGGCGACCTGTTTGAAGTCTGGGTCGGTGACGACGCTGTGGGCACGACAGTGGGGGCGGGCGACACAACAGGGGCGCAAGGCAGCTTCGAAGACCGCTGCGCCGATCTGCTCGGCCAGACGGCGAGCCGGCTGGCGCTGTTTTTCATGCACGGCAACCGCGACTTCCTGGTCGGCCCGCGTCTCATGGCGCTGTGTCACGCCACCTTGCTGGCCGACCCGACCGTGCTGGGCTTCAACCACCAGCGCTGGCTGCTCTCGCACGGCGACGCATTGTGCCTGGGCGATGTGGACTACCTGCAATTTCGCCGCGAGGTGCGCAGCCCCGACTGGCAACGCAGCTTTCTGGCCAGGCCGCTGGCCGAGCGGCAGGCCATCGCGCGCGGCCTGCGCGAGCAAAGCGAGGCGCGCAAGCAGTCCGGCGCCCCTTATGCCGACGTGGACTGCAGCGCGGCCCGCGAGCAACTCAAAGCCGCCAGCGCGCAGATCCTGATTCACGGCCACACCCACCGGCCGGCAGTGCACGACCTCGGTCACGGCTACTCCCGTGTGGTGCTCAGCGACTGGGACGCCGCCGCGGCCGTGCCGCGCGCGGAAGTGCTGCGCCTGACGGCCACCGGCCTGCGCCGCATCCCGTTGTTGTAGGCGGGCGCCATGCTGAACTGGTTGCGCCAGCTGCTCGGACGCACGCCACGTGCCGACACCATTCCCGACGCCCTGTGGCAGGCAACGCTGGCCGCCCACCCTTTTTTGATGGAACGTCCGGAGGCGGAGCGTCTGCAGTTGCGCCGCCTGGTGGCCGAGTTTCTGGTCCACAAGGAATTTACCGGTGCGCACGGCCTGGCGGTCACCGACGAGATGGCGGTGGCCATTGCCGCGCAGGCCTGCCTGCCGGTGCTGCACCTGGGCCTGGACTGGTACAGCGACTTTGTCGGCATCGTGGTTCATCCCGGGCAGATGATCGCGCGCCGCGAAAGGCAGGACGCCAGTGGCGTCGTGCATCAGTACCGCGAGGTGCTTTCCGGCGAAGCCATGGAGCGCGGCCCGGTCACGCTGAGCTGGCAGGACGTGGCCTCGGCCGGCGCGCTGGCCGGCCATGGTTACAACGTCGTGATCCACGAGTTCGTCCACAAGATCGACATGAAGGACGGCGCCGCCGATGGTTGCCCGCCCCTGCCCTCGCGTGCCGCGCACAAGGCCTGGCACGCGGTGATGCAGCCGGCTTATGACACTTTTCGTGAGCAGGTCACCATGGCCGAACGTTTCGGCGGCGAGCCGCCCTGGCTGGATGCCTATGGCGCGACGGCACCGGCAGAATTTTTTGCGGTCAGTTGTGAAGCCTACTTCGTGAACCGCGAGCGCTTCACGCAGGACTTTGCGGCATTGACTGCGCTGTTTGACCAGTTCTTCAAGGTCAATCGGCCTGCAGCCCTTTAAGGACGGTCGCAGTTAGCTACTGAATCAATAGCAAATTGTTCCCGCGCCAGAGCCGGCCCGGCCAGCCCCACGCGCCGCAGGGGCCAGACCCTTCCAGCACTTGATCAGCGCTTGATCAGCGCTTGATCAACGCCTTCAGCACATTCTGCAGGCGCCGCACATGCGCCGCGTCATAGGGCGCGGCCAGCACCTTGGCAGCGTCCTCACCCCAGGTTTGCGCCGGCGCCGGATCGTTGCGTTTGGTCAGCAACACCAGTTGCAGCATGCGGCGCGCGCTGAGGTGTTCGGCCGGGGTCGGCAGCTCGGCGGCGATTTCCAGGCGCAGCAGGGTTTCTGCTGCATCCCCTTTGGGGGCGGACGACAGGGCCTTCATCCACGCGCTGCGTGTGGCCGGCGTCACCAGCTTGCCCAGGGCCTGCGTATCCGGCAGTAGCGTCGGGTCGCGTTTTTCCCAAGCCGTCAGCAGGTGCGTGAGCACCTCGCCGTGCGCCTGCTCGGACAGTTTGCGCAAGGCCTGCTGCGCATGCTCAAAAGCTTCGCGCTGCGCGCGGAAGGCGGCGTCGCCCAGTCGCGGGCCGCGCTCTTCATAGGCCGGCCGGTCGCTGAAACGGCTTTCGCGCTCGGGGCGGTAGGGTTCGAACTTGTTGTCGGCGGGCCGGTTGCCGCGGCCGTCGGGCTTGCCGCCACCGGGGCGCGCGTCCTTGCGGTCGCCGAACTTGCCGCCGCGGCCTGCAGGCGCCGCCTCGGCCCTGCGCATGCCCGGGCGGTCATCGCCGCGCATGGCCACCACCGGTTTGGCGGGCTTAGGGGCTGGAGCAGGCGGCGTGGCAGCGGCTGGCGGCTGGTCGCCCTCCTCTGCCGCAGGTTTTGCTGCTTCTGCTTCTGCTTCTGCGTCCGCGGTCACAGCGTCATCCGCTATGCTTTCAGGAGCTGCTGGCGCAGGTGTATCAAGGGCTTGCGCCTGATTTGGATCAACATCTGGCGCGGCGGCGGCTTCGGGAGCGGCGGCGGGGGCAACAGGTGCCGCCGGCTTGAACTGCCCGCGCAGACCGGCTTCCAGGTCGGCCATCGCGGTACGGATTTTCTGCACGTCGCCCGTCGCATTGGCCGCGTCCAGGGCTTTGGACAGCTCGAGCACCAGACGGTCATGTTCGCCCAGGGCCGACGCGGCTTTTTCACGCTCGGCGGTCTTGCGCTGGAAGGCGTCGTCGATCGGCTTGCGGAACGCATCCCACAGTTTTTGCTCCTGCTTGCGCTCGACAGGCACGGCCTGCGCCTCGTGCTGCCAGCGTTGCTGCAAGGCCTTGACCGCGTCAATACGCAGTTGCGGTTCGGCGCCCAGCACCTGGGCTTCCTCGATCATGGCTTTGCGGTGCGCCAGGCTCTCGGCGCGTGCCGCTTTGAGCGGCGCATCGGCGGCGTCCATCGCGGCCTTCCACTGCGGCTGGATTTCGGCAAAGGCTTTTTCGCCGAGGTGGCCGGCAGCCGTCCACTTCTCGACAAAACCGTTGAGGCTGCGAATCTGGAACTTCCAGTCGGTGTTGCCCTTGTTGGCCTCGGCCCAGGCCTGCACCTCGTCGATCAGCGCGCGGCGCTCGGCCTTGACGGCTTCGCTTTGCTCCTTGACCTTCTCGAGCCAGACCTCGACCACCTTGTGCGCTTCGTTGCAGGCGTCGTCAAACCGCTTCCACAGCGCGTGGTTGGGGATGCCGCCCTGGTCACTGGTTTTCCAGAGTTCGCGCATGGCGCGCAGCGCCTCCTGCTGCTTGCGCCCGCCCAGGGGCTTGGCCACCAAGGCTTCGGCCTTGGCCACCAGTTCCTCGCGGATCTGGTCGGCACGCCAGCGCTGCCAGCCTTCGAGTTCGCCGGCCGCCGTCAATGCGGCATGGGCAGCGGCTTCGAGCGCGCTGTCGATGTTGCGGATGTTCTCCTTCAGCGCCTGGCGCAGCTCGGCCGCCACCTTGGGCGTGGACTTGCCATGGCCTTCGGTGACTTCATGCTCGAGCTTGGCCAGCGCGGCCTGCACGATGGCCGCTGATTTTTCACGCATGTCCTTGAGCACGGCGGGATCGATCTTGACCTTGGGCGCACGCGCGGGCTGCTCGCCGGCAGCGGCATCGCCGCCCCGCGGCGTGCCGCGCGCGCTGCGCAGCTCATCGGCCCAGACAGGGACTGCCGGCAGCGGCGCTGCGGCGTCTTCGGCGGCCGCAACGGCCAGCGACAACGCGCCCTGAAAGGCTTCCCACACCGCCAGCAGCTGGCCGCGCGAGGCGTCGAGCAGCGGCGGGAACTTGGCGTCCACGCTGGGCCAGTTCGCGTCCTGCGCGAGTTCGTCGGCCTGGGCCTGCCAGTGCGTCACGTCGGCGCGCAGGGCTTCCCATACACCTTGTGCGTCGCGCCAGGGTTTGGTCGACAGCACTTCAATGCGCTGGGCAATCAGCACGGCGGCTTCGCGCTGCACCTGGGTGCGGTGCTGCAGGTCTTCAATCGTCTTGACGCGTTCTGCCAGCTGGGCTTTCAGGCCGGCCAGCGGCTCGCGCGACAACGGTGCGCCGGCCTTGGCGGCATCACGCTGCCAGGCCAGCGCGTCGGCCATGTTGAGCTTTTTCAGGGCCAGCAGGGCATTGCCCTTTTCAGCCCACTCGGCGGCCGCGGTCTCCTGGCTTTTCAGGCGCTTGGCTTCGTCGAGCTTTTCCTTGAGCGGCTTGGCCGCGCCCTTGTCACGGTTGGCCAGATCCTTGTAGACCTCGGCCATCTGCTCGGCCGTGGGTCCGGTGGCGAGCCACTCGCGAATGCGCGTGGTGCGTTCGCCCGAGGTGGGTGCGGAGAAAGCCCCGCCCGTCAGGCCGTCGAGCGGATGGTTGTCGGCGCTCTTGGTGGAAGGCGTTTTCACGGCGGGGGTTTCGGGCTTGGCAGATTTGGACATGGGGAAACGCAGCATATGGATAAGTAGGACCGGCGAAGCGGGGATCTTCAGGGAGCAGGACATTGCAGGTCTGCCCCTGGGGCGCTGCCACCGGTTGGCGTCAACAGGCACAGGGCGGGACCGGCGTAAAAAAGAGGAGCCGCTGGGCAAATGCCCGCGACCCCGACCCAAGCTTCAGAAATAAAGCAATGCAGCTATTTTCGCTGTTTTTAGGGCATCGCCAAATTAAGTTCGGCGCGCGGTGTCCATTTGGCGTCTGAAGGAACACTTTTGGGCGCGCGCAGAAAGATCCTTGCGGGAGAAACACCCCCCGGCGGCCAGGTAGTCCCTGACCACCACGGCGCGTTGCACGGCCAGCTCGCGCATGGTGTTGTCGTCCACCGCGATGTCGGACATCAGGAGTTTTTCCATCCCGGCAACCGGCAGATCTTTGGCCAGGCCCATCAGATTGCGCGGTTTGGCCATGTCGGCGCGCTGGTAGACCTGCTTGAGCAGCGCGGGGTATTCCGCCGGGCTCACAGCGAGAATGTCTGCGGTGCTGCCGCCTTCCCGCACGAGGGCACGGTGCTTTTCGGCCTGCACCATCGCGCCCAGTTGCCCGCGCCGCAAGCCGTCACACTCGGCCTCCAGGCTGCTGGTGCCGTCCACGGTCAGTTGCAGCGCCGGCCGGTCGGCCAGCGCCTTGCCCACCTTGTCCGGCCCTGGCCCAGATCGGTGAGCGCCATCGCCAGGACATCGACCTCGATGGCATCGGCCACTGGCGCAAGGCGCAGCAGCGATTGCATTTCTGCATCTATATAGAGACGCGCAATTTTTATCTGGGGCGCCCCTGGGGAAAGCAGGGTACGCTCGGGTTCCTCCGCGGGCAGCCTCGGGGCGCTGGCTTTGGCGATGGCGAGGTCACCCAGGGTCAGTTCCAGCGACCAAGGCCGGAAATCGACTGCGCCCAACGTGAGCTGCCGCCCCAGCTTTTCAGAACCCGCTTTTTTTCAAGCTGCCACTTCAGCAGCACCGGCACCAGGGCATAGGCCAGCGCCCAGAGCAATCACAGACTGCCCACAGCCCAGGCAACGCGGTGAGCCCATCGGGGGGAACGCAGCACGCCCGCTGCGGTGCCGGACAAGGACTTGAAGAGACCGGAGAGTCAGGAGGGGTGGCGTTTCAGTTCATGGCCGGGCATAGGCCTTGAGTCTTGAACGCGCGCTGAAAAAGGTCAATGGGTGATGGGGCAAAAAAGGCCCGGCACCAATTAAAAACCCCGGGCAGCAAGGCCGACCGGGGTTGACGGCGGGCGTGATGCTCATGCCGTCTGGTTTCGCAAAGAAGAGAAGTTCGTCTTCAGTGCGATGAAAGCAAGTGATTGCTCTCGGTTTGTCCGGGATTGGTTACCCGGCAATGCTTGAGGTACTCAAGCACCTGCAGGTTAAACCTCCGTCGCCCCGGGCGCAAGTCGAAATTTGTAATCAAAAATCTGCACGTGATTGGCATTTTCTGGGGCAGTTACATCTTGGAGCCTTTGTCCTACATGCGCATGAGGTGCTCGCCGCATCCCCTCCAGAAATCGTCTGCCGGAATGCTCCGGCACTTTCTCGGGAAAATGTTGCAAGCACTTGAGTTAAAAGCCAATACTGTAAAAATATCCAGCCTTTTTCTGGCGATCGAGCCCTGTTTTCACTGCCTAGAGCGAAACCCCAAAAATCCGCTCGAATGGCAGAAATAGGGGGTCTTGAGGCCTTATTTCTACTTTTAATGCTTTAATACACATATCAAATTAACTTTATATTATTGACAAGTTATTAAGCGTACTCTTAGAATCCGCCGTACCACCCAAAACTACGGGACAACCCGAATCCGCTGCCGAACCCGGCAAAGTCAGACAAGGGGTCAACACCCCCAAGGCAAGGCCTTGGTTTGATGGCGACCCAATCAAAGCGTACGGCTCAGAAAGTCGATGCGCATAGAAAGGAGTGCTATGACAGCGCCAGGACAATCCAACCCCGCATCGGTGATGCGAACACTTCAGAAAAACGTGGGCAACAGTCTGGCAAACATTGCAGACGACATCGCCCAGGGCTTTTTTGAAATCACCCACAACAGCTTCGCACTCGTCGGCCTGGCCGTCGTGTTTGCCGTGATCACGCTGACCGCCCGGCCCGACTTGCGTCAGGCCGGCGAATCCCGGCTGATGACCTGGCTGCAGGAGCGCCAGGAAGCCGCCATCGG
This sequence comes from Polaromonas sp., assembly GCF_029945685.1. Taxonomy (GTDB): domain Bacteria; phylum Pseudomonadota; class Gammaproteobacteria; order Burkholderiales; family Burkholderiaceae_C; genus Polaromonas. The sequence goes on from NZ_JAQSDA010000027.1 coordinate 62,676, forward strand.
CTTCACCGAGCCTGACGCGATCGAGCGTGCCACGGCTGCCAACCCCCGGGACCTGCCCAAGCAGCAGGCCGCAGTGGCCTTCTGGCTGAGTCGCAAGTACGGCGTGGCGCCTGAACCGCTGAGCGTGCTGGTGGCAGAAGCCTTTGAGATCGGCCAGAAAGCCAAGCTCGACCCCACCCTGATCCTCGCGATCATGGCGATTGAATCGGGCTTCAACCCGTTCGCCCAGAGCCCGGTCGGCGCCCAGGGCCTGATGCAGGTGATGACCAAGATCCACCACGACAAGTACGAAAACTTCGGCGGGAAACTCGCCGCTTTCGACCCGGTCACCAACCTGCGGGTAGGGGTGAAGGTCCTGCAGGAATGCATTGCCCGCGCCGGTTCGGTGGAAGCCGGCCTGAAGTTCTATGTGGGCGCAGCCAATCTGGAAAGCGATGGCGGTTATGCTGGCAAGGTGATGGCCGAACACGCCCGCCTGCTGGCTGTCGTCAGTGGCCGGGCGCCCTCTTACATGCCGCCCCTGCGCCCGCCTCTGGCCATTCCGGCATCGCTGCCTGCCAACACAGACGCCGACGAGCTGCCCGGCAGCAAGGCCGGCGACAAAGTCGCCAGTCTCGCGAACTCCTGAGCAGACCCGGCCTTTGGCCGGCCGGTCGCCAGCCAGGCGCCGGGTCCGTTACACTAGGGGTGTGCGCGACTGGCGATAGGCAGCCCCTGCTTTGCAGGGCGACTGCTGACGTGGGATACCACTGGGAAGCGCACCGCTGGGCTCAAGCCATGACCACAGCGTTCAGCCGTTCGCCTGGGCAGCCCTTGTTTCATTCATCCAATGACAGGGACCATGTCTTGAAGGACTGCCATGTACGACCGTACCATTCTTGTGGAACAAACCGACCCGGAGCTGTGGGCCGCCATCGTTGCTGAAAACGCGCGCCAGGAACACCACATCGAGCTGATCGCCAGCGAAAACTACGCCTCGCCCGCCGTCATGGCCGCGCAGGGCTCCCAGCTCACCAACAAATACGCCGAAGGTTACCCCGGCCGCCGCTACTACGGTGGCTGCGAACATGTGGACGTGGCCGAACAGCTGGCCATCGACCGCATCAAGCAGATCTTTGGAGCGGAAGCGGCCAACGTGCAGCCACACTGCGGCGCCTCGGCCAACGAAGCCGTGTTCCTGGCCTTTCTCAAGCCTGGTGACACCATCATGGGCATGAGCCTGGCCGAGGGCGGCCATCTCACGCACGGCATGGCGCTGAACATGAGCGGCAAGTGGTTCAACGTCGTCAGCTACGGCCTGAACGACAAGGAAGAGATTGACTACGACGCGATGGAGCGCAAGGCCCACGAGTCCAAACCCAAGCTGATCATTGCGGGTGCCTCGGCCTACAGCCTGCGCATCGACTTCGAACGGTTTGCGAAAGTGGCCAAGGCTGTCGGCGCCATCTTCATGGTCGACATTGCCCACTACGCCGGCCTGGTGGCCGCGGGCGTATACCCCAATCCGGTGCCCCACGCCGACGTGGTGACCTCGACCACCCACAAGAGCCTGCGCGGCCCGCGCGGCGGCATCATCCTGATGAAGGCCGAACACGAAAAAGCCATCAACAGCGCCATCTTCCCCGGCCTGCAGGGCGGCCCGCTGATGCATGTGATCGCCGCGAAAGCCGTCGCTTTCAAGGAAGCCCTGGCGCCCGAGTTCAAGGCCTACCAGCAGCAGGTGCTGAAGAACGCCCAGATCGTCGCCGAAACGCTGACGCAGCGCGGCCTGCGCATTGTCAGCGGACGCACCGAGAGCCACGTCATGCTGGTGGACCTGCGCGCCAAGGGCATCACCGGCAAGGAAGCCGAGGCCGTACTGGGCAGCGCCCACATGACCATCAACAAGAATGCCATCCCCAACGACCCGGAAAAACCGATGGTGACCAGCGGGGTGCGTATCGGCACCCCGGCCATGACCACCCGCGGCTTCAAGGACGAAGAAGCGCGCTTGACCGCCAACCTGATCGCCGACGTGCTCGACAACCCGCGCGACGCCGCCAACATTGAAGCGGTTCGCGCCAAGGTCAATGCGCTGACGAGCCGGTTTCCGGTCTACCGTTGATGGGCCGGCGCATGTGCAAGTGCTACTCTTTTGATAGCTGTTTGCGCATATCCTGTGAGGGTCGAAGGCCAATAACGCTTAACAGTTCAGGTGAAGGCGCATGAAATGCCCTTTCTGCGGCCACCTTGAAACCCAGGTCGTGGAAACACGGGTGTCGGAAGACGCAGACTTCATACGCCGCCGCCGCCAGTGCGGCGCGTGTGAAAAACGCTTCACCACCTACGAGCGCCCCGACGTCAACTTTCCGGCCATCGTCAAAAAGGACGGCCGCCGCATCGAATACAAACGCGGCAAGATTCTCGACTCCATGAACCTCGCCTTGCGCAAGCGACCGGTCAGCACCGAACAGGTGGACTCAGCCATCGAGCGCATCGAGGAAAAGCTTCTCAACCTGGGCCTGCGCGAGGTCCCGTCAGCCCGCCTGGGCGAGCTCGTCATGCGCGAGCTTAAAAAGCTCGACAAGGTCGCCTACGTACGTTTTGCCAGCGTCTACCGCAGCTTTGAAGATATCGACGAGTTCAAGACGCTGGTGGATGAGGTGAGGCGGTAATTCCCGTGGCAGAAATCGCCATTTGTCGACCGCACCCCTTGATTGCAGCAGATTAGTGGTAGCTGGAGCCCGACGGTCGGAGCAGCGATTTCAGGCGCGGTTCCTATACTGATTCCATGCCACAGACCTCCACTGCCTGTTTGAAACCATTGCCGTCCAGGTCTGACCGGCCTCAGGTTCTCCCGCGAGCATCCGGGTCGGGGTTCACCATCATTGAGCTGATGGTCACCATGGTGGTTCTGGGCCTGATCCTGGCGTTCGGCCTGCCGAACTTGAGAGAGTTTCTGGTACGCAACCAGGCTGTCGCCGTCACGACCGAGTTTTCCAGCGACATTGCCCGAACTCGAATCGAGGCCATCAGCCGAAACAACTGTGTGACCATCTGCATGTCCAGCAACACGGCCAATGCATTGACGGGCGGCACTCCGACCTGCGCAACGACGGGCAGCAACTGGCAAGCTGGATGGATCATTTTTTCGAACCCCAGTTGCAGTAGTACCCAAAATAATCCGACAACCAATGGTTCAAGTCTGATTTCCGTGCGCCAGGCGGGGGCGGACTCGTTCGAGCTGGCAGCGAATCCGACTGCCGTACGGAGATTCATGTTTGAGTCGAGAGGCCTTACTCAGAGCGGCCAGTCGAACTTCACCCTGAGTTATGTTCCCGAGAGTGTCAGCAGCCCTCACTATCGGTCCATTTGCATCAGCTCGGCAGGCCGGGTGACCATCAAACAATATGCAGGGGTAAGCGCATGTCCGTGATGAACAGCCAGCGAGGTGCCGGCCTGATTGAGGCCCTCGTAGCCATTCTTGTGTTGTCCATCGGCCTGCTGGGCATGGTGGGCATGCAAACGGCCTCCATCAAATACGAACAGACCGGATGGGTCCGGTCCGCGCTTTCTTCCAACATCAGCAGTCTTGCTGACCGCATTCGGGCCAATGCCAGTGCCGACGAGAACGCCTACACTTTTTCCAGAACATACGCGGCGGAACGCGCCTCCATCGAGGCCACGCCTTTGCCCAACACCTATCTCTCACCGGCAAAAGACTGTAACGCCGAGGCTTGCACCAACGCAGAGCTTGCCGCTTATGACCTGGCGGTCTGGCGCAGTGACCTGAATCAACAACTCCCGGGCGCCGTGGGTTTTGTCACCCCCACGGGCGTGAAAGGGGTTGATTTACGTTTCGGAGTCACTGTCGCCTGGTTCAACAAAGACAACCTGGACGGTACGAATTTGCGGCAGCCAGAGATATGTCCTGTGCCTGCAGTGGGGACCACAGGTATTGCCGCACGCAATTGCTGTCCGGCATCGGTAGGGACCGCCGCTGCCCTGGCCGGAATTCAATGCGTCAACCTGGAGATCATTCCGTGATCAAAGCCCGCCATCACCGAACGCCATCCTTGGGTTCACAAGGCGGATTGAGCCTGATCGAACTCCTGGTCAGCCTGGTCATCAGCCTTGTGATCGCGTTGGCTGCCGCCGCCGCATATCTGGGAACGCGCAGCACCGCCACAGCAGTGGCCAACATTGCGGGCATGAACGAAACCGGGAAACTCGCGCTGGACATGATCGGACGAGAGTTGCAGATGGCCGGGTATTACCCCGCCATCGTTTCCACGAGCAGCGCCAGCCTCAATCTCATGGGTCGGTTCAGCAACACAAAAAACACGGCTATTGCGGCTTACAACCAGGGATTGTTCGGCTGTGACGGCGGCGTGTTCAATCCGACCACTGGGGCCTGTCCCACCGCAACCGCCGGCGCGCCTGACTCCGTGGTGATCAACTATTTTGCGACGCCCGAACTCGACGCCGCGACCTTCGTCAGTGGCTTCGATTGTCTGCGAGTCAGCGTCTCTGTGGACCCCAGCAACGTCGTGCAGGCAGCGACGGGACGACCTCTTTATGTTTCCAACCGGTTTGGACTTACCAACACAAACTACACCAAGCCGGGGCCAGGCGGCACCACACAAACAGTCACAACGAAGAGTCTGGCCTGCAACGGCAACGGAAAAGCTACGGAGGACACCGTGTATCAACCCCTCTTCGAGGGGATTGAAGACATGACCTTTGCATATGGCGTGCATGACGGCACGGGAAGCCTTTCTCCGCAAACTTATTACACAGCGGCAGAAGTGACGACCTTACCCACCGTGGGAACCTTGACCAGCTGGCAGCGCGTCACCGCCGTGCGTGTGTGTGTGCTGACACGCGCGCCCGACAACATCCGGACCCAGGACAAGGCCGGCAGCTTGCGCACCTATGCCAATTGCAGGGGCGCTACCGTCACTTACGCGGCGTCTGACCGCTCACTCTACAAAAGGTATGAGCGTGTATTTGCGATCCGCAATAACCTGAATGGAACCTTCTGATGAAGCCTGGAATGTTTCGACCAAGCCAACCGTCATCGGGGCACGCTGAAGGTGGCGTTGCGCTTCCTGTGGTCCTGATGTTCCTTCTGGTTATCACCATTCTTGGTACGCTGGGCATTCGACGTGCCACCACTGGTGAAACCCTTTCCAGAAACCAGCTCGACTATGAAGTGGCCAGGCAGGCCACCGAGGCCGCCCTTCGCGATGCCGAGCGCGATCTACGGCTGGATGTATCGGCCATCATGCCCAACGCCCTTTGCGCGCGCGGTACTGACCGACCGGCACAAGGGAGCGCTCTGGCTTCGCCAGCCTTCGACACAAATTGTCCGCGCGGCCAATGCCGGTTTGAATTGAGTTACTACGACTCCAGCAATTACACGACGGTGACCAACCCTGAACCCTGGTGGCCCACGATCAACGCCAAACAAGGCCGTTGGGACGGCGACCCGGCCAGCGCGGCCAGCCCCAAACCGGGGGATGCCACGGGTGTCAACACCAATTGCACCTTTAACGGCTCCGTCCCATTAGGCACCTTCACCGGCGTGGCACGGATAGCGGGTGTGGCGCGGCAGCCTGAATACCTCATTGAATACCTTGCCCGATCGGACGACAAGGTGATGCGAATTACCGCGCGGGGTTTTGGTGCGGATATCAATACTGAAGTTGTCATGCAGACCTATTTCCGTCCGTACTTGCGATAAGGAACACGCCATGAAAAAAATTCTGACCATTGCCGGGCTGTTTCTGGTAATCGCCTGCTCGCAAGTCCCCGCTATTGCAGCGCCTTTGTCGCCGGCCATTCCGCCCAATATCGTGACCTCCACACCGAGGCCGATGATCATGTTGAACATGTCGAAAGACCACCAGCTTTTTTACAGGGCTTATGACGAGTTTTCAGACCTCGACGGCGACGGCCTGCCGGAAACCACCTACAAGCACAGCTTCAACTACTACGGCTATTTCGACTCCTACAAGTGCTATAGCTACAGCGGCACGACAAACCGGTTTGACCCGGTCAGCACCAACACCAACAAATACTGCACTGGAAACTGGAGCGGCAACTTCCTGAACTGGGCCACCATGACACGCGTGGATGTGGTTCGCAAGGTGCTCTATGGCGGGCAACGGGTCACAGACACCGCCGCACTCACCGTGCTGGAACGGGCCAGCCTGCCTACCGATGCGCATTCATTTGCCAAGTACTACAAGGGTGATGACCTGGCCCAACTCACGCCCTTCAGTGCATCCCAGCTGGCAGCATCGGCTACGATCAGCAACAATGACAACAACAGCGCCAGGCGGCAAGTCCAGTTTGTTGCAGGTAGCAACAAGGCGTATCGAAACAATGACGGGAATGCGCCTTCTGCAGCCACCGCCGCCACCTGCGAAAGCAAAGCGGTCGCTTACTACGCTGCCCAAGACCCCCCCACCACACCGCCACCTCAGTACCACTGCGTCACCTTCTCCGTCACCCTGAGCGGCGCGTTCAGCATAGAGGTGGGCGATCAGGTCAGGGCAGTTGATCAGGACAACGCGGCACGATATATGGAGGGTGTAGCCCTGGAGGTGAATACCACCGATGGTTGGTTCAACATGGTGGTCACGCCAAGCGGTTATGTCACGCCAGGCAGCGCCAGCAGCAACTTCAAAAAATGGACCATCCAGAACCTGACCCAAACCTCCGCCACCATCTGTAACACCACCCTCGGCGACAACCTGACTGCAAATTCTCCATTCAATACCAACACGGCGGGAAACGGGAATTCCCATACCAATGCAAACCCGCCCTTGATGCGTATTGCGCGCGGTGACTACCAGCTATGGAACGCCAATGAGCGGTGGCAGTGCCACTGGAGCGGTGAAAAAAGCGCCTCTAACGGCAACAACGTTGGCATTACAGGATTGGGAGCGGGCTCCAGCAACCCGGCCAAAGGCACTCAGGGCGTGGTGATCGCCGGAACCGGGCCCGACTTTATTGTTCGTGTCTCGGCTTGCAACTCAACACTGTTGGGAACTGAAAACTGCAAGCAATACCCTTCCGGGAACTTCAAGCCCCAAGGGCTGCTACACGAATATGGCGAAGGCAACCTGGCCGAGTTTGGTCTGATGACCGGGTCCTTCGCGAAGAACATCAGCGGCGGCGTACTTCGCAGCAATATTGACTCATTCCGTAGCGAAGTCAACTACACCACGGACGGGACTTTTACCGCCGCCCAGGGCATTGTCTACACACTCAACAAACTCCGTATCTATGGCTACCGTTACAGCGATGGCACTTACATCGGCGACGGAAACTGCACCTACCAGCTGACATCCCTCACCGACAATCAGTGTACGAGCTGGGGCAATCCCATGGGGGAGATGTTCACGGAATCACTGCGCTACCTTGGCGGTCTGGCACCAAGCTCTATTTACGACTACACACAGTCGGGCTCCAAGGACGAAGCCATGGGGCTTCCCAAACCAGCGTGGATCGATCCCGTGAACCGCGCCAACGCCGCGGCCAAGACCGCCGCCGATGCCACATTCGGTCAAGGTCAATGTCGGGCCATCAACGCCATCAACTTCAACTCCAGTGTGACGTCTTACGACAGCAACACCGGGACGCAATGGAGCCCCTTTGCGACCTTGCCGACCAGCCCCAGCCTGGTAAACATGATCAACGTCATCGGTACGGATGAAGGCATCCACAACAACAGCTGGTTTATTGGCAACAACGGAACAACAAACGACGGAACCTGTACGGCCAAGACCATCTCCACACTGGCCAGTGCAAACGGCCTGTGCCCCGATGCTCCCTCATATGCAGGGTCCTACGCGTTGGCGGGCGCTGCCTACTGGGCCCGCACCAACCCTGTTCGCACACCCACGGCCGCGCAGCTCAAAGCCAACGCCGATGCCTTCAAAGTCAAAAGCTTTTCGGTGGCCCTGGCACCGGGCAAACCACGTATTGAAATTCCGCACCCGACGGTGGCAGGTCAAAAAATCGTTATCCAGCCTTCTTACCAATTGCTGGTGGGTGGCGGCATCGGCAGCGGTACCCTGGTCGATTTCCGCGTGGTCGGCACACCCACAGCGACTTCCGGAAAATTCCTGATCGTCTGGGAAGACTCCGAGCAGGGGGGTGACTACGACAGCGATGTCTCCGGCATCCTGCGGTACGAAGTTAACAATGGCAAGCTCTACGTCTATACGCGCGTCTTCAACGCGGCCTCAGCGAACCCGCAAGGTTTTGGCTACACCATCTCCGGCAGCACCAAAGACGGCGCGCACTTCCACTCAGGTATTTACGGTTATAACTTCACGGATGGAACTACCCTGCCGACGACGCGCTCCGACGGTACCGCACACCCCAATGTAAATACGTCGGGTGGTTGTTCAGGTTGCCAGGCCAACCAGGACGAAAGCCGGGCTGAATATACCTTTGGCACCGCGACCGCCGGGCAATTGCAGGACCCCCTCTGGTACGCTGCCAAATGGGGTGGTTTCAGCAAAAACGAAAATGTCACCGTTCCGCCTTCTGATCCCAAGGTATATTTTGACAAACCCACTGCGGACAAAGCCAACTGGGACATCAAAAAACTCGATGGCACCGCCGGCGCAGACGGCTTCCCGGACAACTACTTCCTCGCGATTCGGCCCAGCGAACTTGAAAAAGCTCTAAGGGCCGCATTCAGCGCCATTGTGGGTGCGTCCAATACGGCGCCTGCCGTGGCGTCCGCCCAGATCCAGTCTGGTAGCCTGAAATACCTGGCGAGTTTTGACGGCGACGATGGACACGGAGAATTGCTTACGTTCATCGTCAAGCCTGACGGTAAATTTGATATCCGCCTGAAAACAGACGGCACGCTTGACCGCGAATACTATTACTGGGCGGCTCACACCAAATTGACCGCCCTGCCGGCTGCGTCCCGCCAGATCATCACCAATGTCGGCAACTCCAGCGGCTTCGCCTTTTCATGGGGCGCATTGTCCGACGCCGCTAAAACGGTCGCGTTCGGAGGCACCAACGCCGCGGCAGAAGCCAAACTGAATTGGCTTCGCGGTAGCAGGACTGATGAGACTCCCAACGGACTGCGTTTCCGAAAACGCAACGCCAACTCCATCATGGGCCCGGTGGTGAGTTCAAACCCCACCGTTACGTCACCGCCAAGCGCGGACTATTTCGGCACCAGATTTCCGGGTTATGGAAGTTTTGTCACCACTTACAGGAACCGCAAGAGCATCGTCTGGGTGGGCGCTGGGGATGGCATGCTTCACGGGTTCAATGCAGCCACATCCTCATCGACGGGGGGTACACCCATAGTTTCCTACGTCCCGCAACTCCTCCATTCGCGCCTGCAGGACTGGGTTGATCCGGCCGGCGAGAAAGTACAGGCTTTTCAGGATGGAACGCCCTATTCTGCGGACGTGCTGCTGGGTTCGACCATCACAAATACAGGGGACCCCGCTTATGATGCTGCTGCACCAACGGCCGCCTGGAGAACCTACTTGTTCGCCTCCCTGGGACGCGGCGGCAAAGGCATCTTTGCCCTCGACGTGACGGACCCCGATGCCCTGACGGAAACCAACGCTGCCAGCGTCTTTAAATGGCAATTCTCCGAGGCGGATGACAGCAGCGGTGATCTGGGCTACAACCTGGCCCAGATGGGAACGATCAGCCGCGTCAGCGAGCAATCCGGAGCGATCGCCAAAATGAACAATGGCAAGTTCGCCGTGCTGATGCCCAACGGGATCAACAGCACCAACGGCTCGGCCGCGCTCTACATCCTGTTTGCCAATGGCCCTTACAGCGGCGTCTGGTCACCTTCCACCAATTACGTCAAACTGGTTGCTGATGTCGGGCCCAACAATGGCCTGTCGCAGGCGACCTGGATTGACACGAATAACGATGGCGTAGCGGACTACATTTACGCGGGTGACCTGAAAGGCAATTTGTGGAAGTTCGATGTATCCAGCTCCAACCAGGCCAACTGGAAAGTCGCATACGCAAACACTGATGGAACAAACAAGCGCCCATTGTTTGTCGCGAAGCAATCAGACGCTTCCGCGCTTCGTCTGCCCATCACGTCTGCGCCCGAGTACCGCTTTCATCCGCTGGGCGGCGTGGTGATTAATTTTGCAACGGGAAAATCGGTCGTTTCAGCGGACTTTCCGGACGGCTCCGGACGGAACCATGCCATCTTCGGCATCTGGGACAATCCGATATATTCAAGCGCCGCCTATGTTTCGAATCCAGCCTTGCTTGACAATGCGACAACCGGCCTGCCCCGTCTTCGTACAGAGCTGACAGCGCGAACGTTCAATCGAGTGACCGTGGTAGATTCCGATCCGACCAACGGAACTGTCGGAGAGGGCTATGTCACGGGAGCGGCCATGGACTGGACCAGCAAGAAGGGCTGGTATGTCACGCTTCCAGACACCTCTGAAATGGTTGTCAGCAATCCGACGATCACACAAGGCCTTCTCGCCACTGTCTCCATCGCGCCGGCCGCGACCAGCACCGCTGTTTGTTTCAGCGGCCCAGTTGCCTATTCCACATTTGTGGACCCCATCACCGGTCTTCTGGACTCCAACGTTTTCGGGACAATAACCATCGGTGGCGTCACCTACCGGACCGCGTCGATAAGAATTACCGACCAGCGTGTCACCTTCTCGCGAGACGCAACCAGCACAGCATGTGCAGCAGGACAGAAAAATTGCACCCGCATCATTGGCGAACTAACCGATGAAACAGCGCAATCGCCAAATGCTTCGGCGCGAATTTACTGGCGTGAGATTCCATCTTTCAAGACAAGGTAAGACAAGCATGACACCAGCTCAACAATGGTCAACAACCGGCGGCGGGTGCCCCCCCGCCAGACGCGTCAACGGCGGCTTTACGCTCATCGAACTCATGATCGTCGTTGCGGTCATCGGAATTCTGGCCGCTGTTGCCTTTCCGAGCTACAGGGAATCCGTTGCCAAGAGCAGGCGGGCAGAAGTCCGGACCATTTTGCTGGAAGCCTCTCAATGGATGGAGCGCCACTACTCCGAAAATTTCAGGTACGACGTCAATACCGCCGGAACCGCTGTGGCAGACATCTTTCCCGCAAACCTGGCACAGTCTCCCAGGGACGGGGGAGGCGCTTACACCATTGCCGTGTCGGCATCGGCGGCAAGAAGCTACACCCTCACCGCAACGCGCGTTGCAGGTGGCCCTGTGGCGTCTGACAAATGTGGCAACTTCCAGATCACGAACACAGGCGTCAAAAGCAACCCCGGATTCTCCACATCGTCATTCAGCTCCGCATCGGCGGCAGCAACGGCTTGCTGGAAGTAAAGCCTGGCAGGGGCGGCGAATCAAAGGCCTGAATTGAAACTCAGTGAACCGCCAGATATGCGGTGGATGGTCGCAATTGCCGCCTCAGTGGTCCTGCACTACGGAGTCTTTGTCGCACAACCGCTACTTTCGCTCTTTGGTTCGCCTCACAGCCAAACCCAGTCCAACGATGGCGTGCGGCGCATCGTTGTTCGCGTCATTGAACAAACACCAGCTTCCGGCGACAGCCCCACAGCGGCGGCAGCAATGGCAACGCCTGACACGCCGAAACAGGCCGGCGGCAACGCAGGTCGCGTACAGGGTGCTGGGGCCACGACGCATCCAAATGTCTGGCGCCCTGACGCCGACACCCGGTTTTACGCCATTGCAGAGGTGGACGAGCCCGCTCTTCCTGTCCTGAACTGGCAGTTCCCCTCGCAGACTGCTGCCTCCATCCAACTTCGACACATGATCGTCCAGATCTGGATCGCGGAGAATGGAGATATCCTGAACGTGGCGATACTGTCCTCAACGCCTGAGATCCCGAAGGAGAGGAAGCAGAACATCGAACAGAGCTTGATACGAACGCAGATGACTCCCGCCACCAAAAATGGCCGACAGGTAGCCAGCCAAAGAACACTGGAAATGGCACTTGAGTTCTGATTTCCTTTCGCCCTCGTCCTTGCAGGTATGTTGTTCCAGATCCGGACTGCACAAAATTGGCTGATTTACCTTGACCTCAAGCAACATAAAAAGCGCCCTGGAGCAGGCCAAGGGATCCCTGCTCCTGACCTCTCCCAACCCCCGGGTTGGTGCCATATATTCTGCCGCTGACGGTCGTATCCTGGGTCGAGGCCACACGCAACGCGCCGGCGGCCCCCACGCAGAAATCGTGGCGCTGCGGGACGCCCAGGCGCACGGCCACTCGCTGCGCGGTGCCACCGCCTACGTCACCCTCGAGCCCTGCTCGCACCATGGCCGCACCGGCCCTTGCTGCGATGCCCTCATTGCGGCCGGCATCAAAAAAGTGGTGGCGTCGATTGCCGACCCGAATCCGCTGGTGGCCGGCCAGGGTTTCGAGCGCCTGCGGGCTGCTGGCATTGAAGTTGAAGTGGGGCCGGGTGCAGAGGAATCACGCGAGCTGAACATCGGTTTTTTCAGCCGCATGATTCGCAAGACGCCCTGGGTGCGTATGAAGGTGGCGGCCTCGCTCGACGGCAAGACGGCGCTGGACAATGGCAAGAGCCAGTGGATCACGTCCGACACCGCCCGAACCGACGGCCATGCATGGCGCGCACGCTCCTGCGCGGTCCTCACCGGCATCGGCACCGTGCTTGAAGACAACCCGCGCCTCGATGTTCGGCTGGTCGACACGCCGCGGCAGCCGCATCTGGTGGTGGTGGACAGCCGGCTGGAGACGCCGCTGGATGCTCATCTTTTCATAGCTGGTCGCGCACTCTACATCTACGCTGCGGAGCAAAATGATGCCAAAAAGGCGGCCCTCGAAGCGCGCGGTGCAACCGTGGTTTATCTGCCGGGGAGCGGTGGCAAGGTGGACCTGGCGGCCATGCTTAGCGACCTGGCGCTGCGCGAGGTCAACGAAGTGCACGTCGAGGCCGGGCACAAGCTCAACGGTTCGCTGATCCGCGAAGGTCTGGTCGATGAGTTTGTGGTCTACCTGGCCCCCAAACTGATAGGCCAGGGCAGCGGCATGGCCAGTTTCGGGCCGATCACCGAGCTTTCGCAGGCGGTGGATCTCGAATTTCTCTCGACCGACCGGCTCGGACCCGATCTGCGCATTGTCGCCAGAGTCCGGGGGCGCGACCTCTTTTAGCTCTGTCTTATCAGCCCGGCGCGTGGCCGCCCGCAATCTCTGCGAAAATAGCGCCATGTTTACCGGAATCATCACCGGCGTGGGGCGCATCGTCGCCATCCATAGCCTGGGCAGCTCTTTGGACCATGGCAAGCGACTCACCATCGAAGCGCCATCGGACTACCTCGACGACGTGGGCCTGGGCGACAGCATTGCGCTGAACGGCGCCTGCATGACAGTCACCGCACTCGACATCACCCAAAACCAGTTCCTGATCGAAATATCAGCCGAGTCGCTGGCCAAAACCAGTGGCTTGACCGAACCCGGTCCCATCAACCTTGAAAAAGCGCTGCGCGCCAACGACAGGCTGGGCGGCCACATCGTCGCCGGCCACGTCGATGGCATCGGCACCATTACGCATTTCGCCCAGGTGGGTGAAAGCTGGGAGTTGCGCATCCACGCTCCGCGTGAACTGGCCAAGTACCTGGCCTACAAAGGCTCCATCACGGTCAATGGTGTCAGCCTGACGGTCAACCGCGTCACCGATCTTGAAGGCAGCCAGGCCGGCTGCGAAATCAGCATCAACCTGATTTCCCACACGGTTCAAAACACAGCACTGGGCCATCTGCGACCACAATCGCAGGTGAACCTCGAAATTGACCTCATTGCGCGTTATGTCGAGCGCATGCTCCAGGACGGAAAGAATAACTAAATCATGACCACTGCCATCTCCCCTGTTGAAGACATCGTGGCCGACATGCGGGCCGGCCGCATGGTCATCCTGGTCGACGAAGAAGACCGCGAAAACGAAGGTGACCTGGTGCTGGCCGCCGACCACGTCACTCCGGAAGCGATCAACTTCATGGCACGTTACGGTCGCGGCCTGATCTGCCTGACATTGACGCGTGAGCGATGCGAGATGTTGCAGTTGCCGCCCATGGCCACCCGCAATGGTGGCAAATACAGTACCGCCTTCACGGTCTCCATCGAGGCCGCCGAGGGCGTGACCACCGGCATCTCCGCGGCAGACCGGGCCCGCACGGTGCAGGCCGCCGTCGCCAAAAACGCCAAGGTCAGCGACCTGGTGCAGCCCGGCCACATTTTCCCCTTGCAAGCGGTCGATGGCGGCGTGCTGATGCGAGCCGGCCATACGGAAGCTGGCTGTGATCTGGCCGGCATGGCGGGCTGCTCGCCCGCCGCTGTCATCTGCGAGATCATGAAAGACGACGGCACCATGGCCCGGTTGCCCGACCTGCAGGTTTTTGCCGCCGAACACGGACTGAAAATCGGAACCATTGCCGACCTGATTGAACACCGCAGCCGCCATGATTCGCTGATCGAAAAAATTGGCACACGGACACTGCAGACCGCTTTTGGCGAATTCACGGCGCATGCCTTCAAGGACAAGACCAGCCACGGCCTGCACCTGGCGCTCGTCAAGGGCCAGTGGGGGCCCGAAGACACAGTGGCAGCAAGGGTGCATGAGCCGCTGTCGGTGCTCGACGCGCTGGAAACCGGCCGCTCCATGCACTCCTGGAGCCTGGACCAGAGCCTGACGCATATTGCCAGGGAGGGCAAAGGCGTGGCGGTACTGCTCAATTGCGGCGAAAGCGGGGCGCAGCTGCTTGAACAATTCGAAGGCACGGCACGCGCCAGCCAGGCCCCCGAGCGAGGCCGCATGGACTTGCGCACCTACGGCGTGGGCGCGCAGATCCTGCGCGAGTGTGGTGTGCACAAGATGAACCTCATGGGCAACCCGCGCCGCATGCCCAGCATGACGGGTTACGGACTCGAGATCACTGGCTACATTGCCAACAAAAAGGAATAACCGTGTTTGGTGCAGAAAAAGGTACGGCCGACAAGCTGGACGGCAAAAAACTCACGATTGGCATTGTCCAGGCGCGTTTTAACGAAAGCATCACCAATGCGCTGGCCAAGGCCTGCTGGCAGGAGCTGTTGGCGCTGGGTGTCGAGGAAAAAAACATTCACCACGTCAAGGTGCCGGGTGCGCTCGAGATCCCCTCGGCACTGCAGGCCATGGCCGAACGCGACCAGTACGACGCGCTGGTGGCGCTGGGCTGCATCATCCGCGGCGAGACCTACCACTTTGAGCTTGTCGCCAACGAAAGCGGCGCCTCGGTCAGCCGGCTGGTACTGGACTACCAGTTGCCTATCGCCAATGCCATCCTGACCGTCGAAAACACGGCCCAGGCAGAAGCCCGCCAGACCGACAAGGGCCGGGATGCTGCGCGCGTGGCGGTGGAAATGGCCAACCTGCTGAACGAACTTGACTGATATCCCGTTCCCCTCCCCCACCAGGCGCGCCATGACTGAAAAGACCCCCCTCAAACCCAAGCGTCCGCCGCAGACCCGCAGCGGACTGACCGACACGGGCGTCAAAAAGGCAGCCGACAAGTCAGCACGTACCCGGGCACGCGAGTTTGCCCTGCAGGCCTTGTACCAGCACCTGGTGGGTCGCAACGAAGCGTCGTCGATTGACGCCTTCACCCGCGACCTGGTCGGCTTTCACAAAGCTGATGCGGCACATTACGACGCGCTGCTGCATGGGTGTATTGAAGAAGCTGCGTCGCTGGATGACCGTGTGACGCCTTTGCTGGACCGCAAGATGGCCGAAATATCGCCGGTCGAACATGCGGTGTTGTGGATTGGCACCTACGAGTTCAAGCATTGCCTGGACGTGCCTTACCGCGTGATCATCAACGAATGTATCGAGCTGGCCAAGGCTTTTGGCGGCACCGACGGCCACAAATACGTCAACGGTGTGCTGCATAAACTGGCACCGGCCTTTCGCGCCGCTGAAGTCGCCGCCGACAAAAAAGCCTGATACGCAGCATGACAACCCTGCGGATCGCACGGCGCGCGCAGCGCATCGAACCTTTTTACGTGATGGAAGTTGCCAAGGCCGCAGCCATGCTGGCCCGGGAAGTGGCGGATACATCCCGCCCCATGATTTTCCTGAATATTGGCGAACCGGACTTCACCGCACCGCCGCTGGTCCAGCAGGCCGCGGCCCGCGCCATCCACGACGGCAACACCCAGTACACGCAGGCGACTGGCCTGCAGAGCCTGCGCGAGTGCATCAGCCACTGGTATGCCTCGCGATTCCAGGCCAACGTGGCGCCCGGCCGCATCATCATCACGGCCGGCGCCTCGGCGGCGCTGCAGCTGGCCTGCCTGGCGTTGATAGAAGCCGGCGACGACATCCTCATGCCCGACCCGAGTTACCCCTGCAACCGGCATTTTGTCAGCGCCGCCGAAGGCAATGCGGTGCTGGTGCCCACCACGGCCACTGAACGCTTCCAGCTCAGCAGTGCCAAGGTGCAGGCGGCATGGACAGACAAAACCCGTGGCGTGCTGCTGGCCTCGCCTTCCAACCCCACCGGCACCTCGATCGCGCCGGACGAATTGCGTCGCATCCACGAGTTCGTGCACAGCCGCGGCGGCGTCACGCTGATCGACGAGATCTACCTGGGCCTGAGTTACGAGGAACGTTTCGGGCAAACAGCGCTGGCCATGGGAGATGGCCTGGGCGAAAGCATCGTCAGCATCAACAGCTTCAGCAAGTACTTCAACATGACGGGCTGGCGCCTGGGCTGGCTGGTGGTGCCCGAGGCGCTGGCACCGGTGATCGAACGCATCGCGCAGAACCTGTTCATCTGCCCCAGTACCGTGGCCCAGCACGCGGCACTGGCGTGTTTCGAGCCTGACAGTCTGGCCGAGTACGAACGGCGCCGCTCCGAGTTCAAGGCCAGGCGCGACTACTTCATCCCCGAACTCAACCGCCTGGGCCTGACGGTGCCCGTGATGCCCGACGGTGCTTTCTACGCCTATGCGGATTGCACGGATGCCGCCGCCCGCCTGGGCGTCAGCGGCAGCTGGGACTTTTCTTTTGAGCTGATGAAACGCGCCCACCTCGCCGTGACACCGGGACGCGACTTCGGCACCATGGCGCCGGAGCAGTACGTCCGCTTTTCCACGGCCAGTTCCATGGCGCAACTGAAAGAGGCTGTCGCCCGGCTGGAGGCCGTCCTTGGCTGAAGCCACCCGTGCCCTGGATGCCTCCACATTCCAGTGGCCCTTGCGGGTTTACTGGGAAGACACGGATGCGGGTGGCATTGTGTTTTATGCCAACTACCTGAAGTTTTTTGAACGATCACGCACCGAGTGGCTCAGATCACTGGGCGTTGAGCAGCACCGTCTGCGCGAGTCCACCGGCGGCATGTTCGTTGTGACGCAAACCAGCGTTCGTTACCTGCGCCCTGCCCGACTGGACGATGAACTGATTGTTACCGCGACCTTGATCGAAAAGGGCCGTGCGTCCTTGATAATCGGGCAAAGTGCGCTATTGAAATCAGAGCATGGGGCAGTACTGCTGTGTGAAGGCACGATACGCATCGGCTGGGTCGACGCCGCTGGTCTGAAACCTGCAAGAATTCCCGCTGACCTCCTTGACCGTCTGGAAACAACAACATGAATCAGGATTTATCCATTGTCAGCCTCATTCTCAACGCCAGCTGGGTGGTCCAGGGCGTGGTGGCCCTGCTGGTCGGCGTGTCGATTGCGAGCTGGGCCGCGATCTTTCGCAAAATCATCTCGCTCAAGCGCGTGCAGTCGCTCAACGACGAGTTCGACCGCGAGTTCTGGTCCGGCACCAGCCTGAACGACCTGTTTGCCGCCGCCAACCAGAACGCCAAACACAGCGGCCCGATGGAGCGCATTTTCGCCAGCGGCATGCGTGAATTCCAGAAGCTGCGCGAGCGCCGCATGGAAGATCCCGGCACCCTGCTCGACGGCGCCCGCCGCGCCATGCGTGCCAGCTACCAGCGCGAAATGGATGCGGTGGAGTCCAACCTGTCCTTTCTGGCTACGGTCGGCTCGGTCTCCCCTTACGTCGGCCTGTTCGGCACGGTCTGGGGCATCATGCACGCCTTCACCGGCCTGGCCGCGCTGGAGCAGGTCACGCTGTCCAGTGTGGCGCCCGGCATTGCCGAAGCACTGGTGGCCACGGCCATCGGCCTGTTTGCAGCCATTCCCGCGGTGGTGGCCTACAACCGCTTTGCCCACGACATCGACCGCGTCGCCAACAAGCTGGAGACCTTCATCGAAGAGTTCTCCAACATCCTGCAGCGCAACCTGGGCGCCCATTCGCCCTCAGGTCACTAAAGATGTGCGCCCCCACGCTTGTTGCTTCGCGTACTTCGCGCCCCGCCTAGGAAAACGACATGCCAGCAGTTTCATCCCGTGGCCGGGGCCGCCGCACCATCAGCGAAATCAACATGGTGCCCTTCATCGACGTGATGCTGGTGCTGCTGATCATCTTCATGGTGACGGCACCGCTGATCACGCCGAGCATGATTGCGCTGCCCAAGGTCGGCAAGGCGCCAGGCCAGCCGCCCAAGCCGATCCAGATCGAGATCAGCAAGGACGAAGTCATCCAGATCAAGTCGGCGGGCAACACGACCACCGTCAAGCTTGGCGAGGTGGGTGCCGCCGTCAAGCGCCTGCAGCCGGCGGTGCCAGCCGGAGAACAGGTCACGCCGGTCGTGATCAGCGCCGACAAATCCATCAAATACGAAACCGTGGTCAAGGTCATGGATGGGCTGCAAAAGGCCGGTGTGGCCCGGGTCGGCCTCTCGGTGCAAACCGGCAGTTGAGCGGCAACTGAGCTGAAGCCCATCGATGCCCAGTGCCGCCGACCGCCTCGACCTTGCGCCGCAACGCGAACCCGGTGCGTTGCGCTCCTTTGGCCTGGCGCTGCTGGTTCACCTGTTGCTGATTGGTGCGTTGACCTGGGGAATCAACTGGAAACATAGCGACCCCGACCTCTCGTTTGAGGCCGAACTGTGGTCCAGCGCGCCGCAGGAGGCCGCGCCCAAACTGGTGGAAGCCCCACCTCCGCCGCCCCCTCCTCCCTCGCCCCCACCGGAGCCCGTGGTCAAGGCCGCGCCGCCGCCGCCCCCTGCACCCGACGTGGACATTGCGCTTGAGCGGGAGAAAAAACGCAAGCTCGAGCTCAAGAAGAAAGAAGCTGAACTGGCCAAGGCCAAGGCCGAGCTGGACCGGCTGAAAGAACTCCAGGCCAAAAAGGACAAGGAACTCAAGGCGAAGGAAGAACTGGCCAGGCGCAAGGCCGAGGAAGCGAAGAAGCTTGAAGCGAAAAAGGCCGAAGACAAAAAGCAGGACGCGAAACAGGAGGCCAAAGAAGCGGAAAAGAAAAAACTGGCCGACGCCGCAGCAGAAAAGCAGCGCCAGGAAAACATCAAGCGGGCCATGGGCCTGGCCGGCGCCACCGGCGGCGCTGACGCCAAGGGCACGGCGCAAAAAGCCAGCGGCCCTTCTGCCAGTTACGGCGGCAAGGTGCGCGCCAAGGTCAAACCCAACATTGTCTTCACCGACGACATCTCTGGAAACCCCACCGCCGAAGTCGAGGTGCGCACCGCGCTGGACGGCAGCATCATCAGCCAGCGCCTGATCAAGTCCAGCGGCAACAAGGCCTGGGACGAGGCGGTGATCAAGGCCATCATTCGCACCGAAACCATGCCGCGCGATGTGGACGGCCGGGTCCCGACGCCCATGATTCTTGAATTCCGGCCCAAGGATTGAGCGCCACGCGCCTCAAACGCTATCAATAAAATAGCTGCCCGCTCAATCAGGGCAAGGGCTGTGGCCAGTTTTTACTCATAGACAATCTGCGCCAGCCCCTGGTCGGCCTGCGCCATCCAGCTGGCGAGCGCCGCATCGGTCGGAAAAAACTTCGCAGCCTCCCCGAGCTGCAGCTCAGCCACCACGCTGTCGCGCTTGAGGCTCAGGCGCACCGGCAGGCCTCGGCTGACCTCGCCCTGCTCCGACATCTCCTTGCGCGGAGGAAAGTCCCGCACGATGCGCTGCACATCCGGTGCGCTGCCGTTGACCGCCACGCGCAGATACTTGCCGAAGCGGCAACGCGCCGACTCCAGGCTCCAGACCTGGGTGACCTTGAAACGGCGACCGAAACGCTCCGACGCCGGCTGCAAGGTGCCCTGCACAATGACCAGTTCGTCGTCTTTGAGCAGGTTGCGGTTGGCATTGAAGGTGGCCTCGTCCACTGAGGCTTCCAGTGTGTCGGTCTTGTCGTCGAGCTTGAAGATGATCAGCTTGCCCCGGTTGCCATTGATCACACGCAGGTCGCTGACGATGGCCGCCAGCAGGGTCTGGTCGCGCGAATCGATCAGGTCGTCGATCTTGCGCTTGACGAACTGCCGCACCTCGGTCTCGACCTCGTCGAACAGGTGGCCGGACAGGTAAAAGCCGATCGCGGTTTTCTCCTGCACCAGGCGCGCCTTCACGCCGAAAGGCACGGCCTCGACCAGCGGCGGCTCCTGGGTGCTGGCCGCATGCGAGTCCATGTCGAACAGGCCGCCCTGGTTCACGTTGGCCTCGGCCTGGGCGGCAAATTCAAACGCCCGGTCCACCGAAGCCAGCAGCGAAGCGCGGTTCAGTTGCAGGTTGTCGAAGGCGCCGGCCTTGATCAGGGCTTCGACCGTGCGCTTGTTCATTTTCGACTTGTCGACGCGCAGGCAGAAGTCGAACAGCGAGGTGAAAGTCCCGCCCTCTTCGCGCGCTGCCACGATGGCGGCAATCGCCTGCTGGCCGGTGCCCTTGACCGCGCCCAGGCCGTAGCGGATGCTGGTGTTGCTGATCGGCTCGAAGCGGTAGTGTCCGCGGTTGACGTCGGGCGACTCGAAGCTGATGCCCATCTTCTGGGCATCGCCGAAGAGGATCTTGAGTTTGTCGGTGTCGCCCATCTCCACCGTCATGTTGGCGCAGAAGAACTCGGCCGTGTAGTGGCGCTTGAGCCAGGCGGTGTGGTAGGCCAGCAAGGCGTAGGCGGCCGAGTGCGACTTGTTGAAGCCGTAACCGGCGAACTTCTCCATCAGGTCGAAAACCTCGTCGGCTTTTTCCTGGCTCAAGCCGTTGACACCGGCGCCCTTGCGGAAAATCTCCCGCTGCGAGGCCATCTCCTTTTCATCCTTCTTGCCCATCGCGCGGCGCAGCATGTCGGCGCCACCCAGCGAATAACCGCCCAGGATCTGCGCGGTCTGCATCACCTGCTCCTGGTAGACCATGATGCCGTAGGTCTCTTCGAGGATGGGCTTGACACGCGGGTCCGGGTACTCGGGCGTTTCCTTGCCCTGCTTGCGCGCGATGTAGGTCGGGATCAGGTCCATCGGACCCGGCCGATACAGCGCATTCATCGCGATCAGGTCTTCGAGGCGGTTCGGGCGCGCGTCCTTGAGCATGCGCTGCATGCCGATACTTTCAAACTGGAACACCGCCTCGGTCTTGCCCTCTGCAAACAGCGCATAGACGCGCTGATCGTCCAGCGGCAGGTTCTCGAACTTGAAGTCCTTCTGCGCCGGATGCCGCTGGACGATGAACTCGCGCGCAAGCTCCAGGATGGTCAGCGTGGCCAGACCCAGAAAGTCGAACTTGACCAGACCGATGGCCTCGACGTCGTTCTTGTCGAACTGGCTCACGGCCGAGGTGCTGCCGGGCTGCAGGTAGAGCGGGCAGAAATCAGTGAGCTTGCCAGGTGCGATGAGCACACCGCCGGCGTGCATGCCGACGTTGCGCGTCAGGCCCTCGAGCTTGCGCGCGAGTTCCAGCAGGGTGCGCACATCTTCTTCCTTGGCCTCACGCTCGGCCAGCACCGGTTCAGCCTCCAGCGCGTAAACCATCTTGTCGTTTTTCTTGCGGTCGGCGGGCACCAGCTGCAGGGTCACCGCCTGACCGGGCTTGTTGGGCACCAGCTTGGAGATGCCGTCGCAAAAGCCGTAGGAAAAATCGAGCACACGTCCCACGTCGCGAATCGCGGCGCGCGCGGCCATGGTGCCAAAAGTCACGATCTGGCTGACCGCCGCGTGGCCGTATTTGTCTTTCACATAGTCGATGACGCGGTCGCGATTGGTCTGGCAGAAGTCGATGTCGAAGTCGGGCATGGACACCCGCTCCGGATTCAGGAATCGCTCGAACAGCAGGTTGTACTGCAAAGGGTCCAGGTCGGTGATCTTGAGCGAATACGCCACCAGCGAACCGGCGCCCGAGCCCCGGCCCGGCCCCACCGGACAGCCGTTGTTCTTGGCCCAGTTGATGAAGTCCCCCACGATCAGGAAGTAACCCGGAAAACCCATCTTCAGGATGGTGTTGATCTCGAACTCGAGCCGTTCCACGTACTGCGGCCGCTTTTCATCGCGCACCTTCTCGTTGGGATACAGGTGGGTCAGCCGCTCTTCCAGCCCCTGAAAAGAAGCGTAGCGAAAGTATTCGTCGGGCGACATGCGCACGCCGTCCACTTCGGGCGTTGGGTATTCGGGCAACATGGGCTTGCCGAGGTCGAGCTTGAGGTTGCAGCGTTTGGCGATTTCCAGCGTGTTGGCCAGGGCCGACGGCAAATCCGCAAACAGCTCGGCCATCTGCGCCGAGGACTTGAAATACTGCTCGCGCGTGAACTTGCGAACACGGCGCGCGTTGCCGAGAATCTCGCCCTCGGCGATACACACACGCGCCTCATGGGCCTCGTAGTCCTCGTAACCCAGAAATTGCACCGGATGGGTCGCCACCACCGGCAGCTTGAGGCGGGCGGCCAGTTGCACCGCCGCAGCCACATGCTGCTCGTCGTCGGCGCGTTGCGCGCGCTGAAGTTCCAGGTAAAAACGGTGCGGAAACAGACCCGCAAAATGCAGCGCACATTCCAGCGCCCGCGGGCCGTCGCCCTGCACCAGCGCCTGCCCCACAGCACCGCCTTGCGCGCCGGACAGGGCGATCAGGCCCTCGCCGAGTTCCTGCAGCCATTCCAGACTGATGACGGCCTGGTCGCGCACCACGCCCCGGGTCCAGGCCCGGGTCAGCAATTCCGAAAGATTCAGGTAGCCCTGGCGGTTTTGCACCAGCAGCAGCAGCCGCGCCGGCGCCGCACCCGTTTCCTTGCCCGGCACCTGCACCCACACATCGGCACCGATCAGCGGCTTGACCCCGGCCCCGCGCGTTTGCTTGTAGAACTTGACCGTGCCAAACAGGTTGCTCAGGTCGGTGATGGCCAGCGCGGGCTGGCGGTCGGCCGCTGCGGCGGCCACGATTTCATCGATGCGGTTGGTGCCATCAACGACTGAAAACTCGGTGTGGATACGTAAATGGACAAACATGGTTCATTTTAGGCGGCAGATGTTGCCCCCACGGTCGTTCACTGCGTGTAACTCCCTGCCCCCCCGAGGGGGTCGCTGCGCCTGCGGGCCGGCAAAGCCGGTTCCGCGGCCCCGGCTTGAATTAAAGGCATCCCCCTACAATTCCGGCATCATGAAAGTTCTGAACATAGCGGCCTACAAGTTTGTGGCCCTGGAAGACCTGGCTGAGCTGCAGGCCGGGGTGCGGAAAGCCCTGCAGAGCCGCGCCATCAAGGGCACGGTGCTGCTGGCGGAAGAAGGCATCAACCTCTTCCTGGCCGGCTCGTGCAGCGACATTCATGATTTTTTGGCGTGGTTGCGGCGCGACGCCCGTTTTCATGACCTGGAGGTCAAGGAAAGCTGGTCCAGCGCCCAGCCGTTTCGCAAGCTGCTGGTCCGGATCAGGCCCGAAATCATCCGCATGAACCACCCGGCGATCCAGCCCGCAGCCGGGCGCGCCCCGGCGGTGGATGCCTCGACGCTCAAACGCTGGCTCGACACCGGCTACGACGATGCGGGCCGGCCCGTCGTGACCCTGGACACCCGCAATGCCTTTGAGGTCGACGTCGGCACCTTCCGGCACGCCATCGACTGGCGCATCGACAAATTCACCGATTTCCCGCAGGCCCTGCTGGCGCATCGCGCCGAGCTCGAAGGCAAAACTGTGGTCAGCTTCTGCACAGGTGGCATACGCTGCGAAAAAGCAGCGATTTTCATGCACGAAGCCAGTGTGGAACATGTGTTCCAGCTCGATGGCGGCATTCTGAAATATTTTGAGGAAGTGGGGCACGCGCACTTCGACGGTGAATGTTTTGTTTTCGATGACCGCCGGGCGGTGAACCCGGCGCTGGCGCCCAGGGTCGATGTCGGCGCCTTGTCTGACAGGCCGCCAGCGAAAACCATGAAAAGCTGTCCGGTCATCTGACTTCCATCGGTGCACGCCATGCCTTCTCCTTCTACCCGTTCCGTTCCACGCACCCAGCCTGCAGACGGTTCGGCCAGCAAACTCTGCAGCCGATTTGAACAGATTCGTGCACAAACCGAGGCACTGACGGCCCCTCTGAGTGCGGAAGATTGCCAGCTCCAGTCCATGCCGGATGCCAGCCCTGCCAAATGGCATCTGGCCCATCTGACCTGGTTTTTCGAGACCTTCATCCTTGAGCGCTTCGAGCCGGATTTCAAACCCTTTGACGCCGGTTTCCGGGTGCTGTTCAACAGTTATTACAACGGCGTCGGCGACAAATACCCCCGTCCGAAACGCGGGCTGATCAGTCGTCCCGCATTCGACGAAGTACTGGCCTATCGGGCAGAGGTCGATGAGCGAGTCCTGGCGCTGCTGGCCCGGCGCCCGAACGATTCGGAACTGGAAACGCTGCTCACGCTGGGCCTGCACCATGAGCAGCAACACCAGGAGCTGTTGCTGACCGACATCAAGCACGCCCTGTCCTTCAACCCGGGGCGGCCAGCCTATGCCGGGCACTGGCCGCTGGCCGGCATCAGCCCGCAACCGCTGCGTTGGACGGGCTTTGAGGGCGGCCTGCTGGAGCATGGCTTCGCCCCAACGCTGGACGGTGCCTTTGCCTTTGACAACGAGACGCCACGTCACAAGGTGTATGTGGCGCCGTTTGAAATCGGCCATCGGCTGGTGACCAACGGGGAGATGATGGCTTTCATGGCGGACGGCGGTTACCGGCGTCCGGAGCTGTGGCTGGCCATGGGCTGGGACTGGGTGCAGGCCACAGGCGCGGCCATGCCGCTGTACTGGCAGGTGCCAGACACGCAAAACAGCCCGTACCGCAACTTCACGCTGCAGGGTCTGGTCCAGGTGGACCCGCACACGCCTGTTTGTCACCTCAGCTATTTCGAGGCCGACGCCTATGCGCGATGGGCCGGCGCGCGCCTGCCGACGGAGTTTGAATGGGAGCTGGCCGCGCGCGGTGTGCCGGTCCCGCCCGGCCAGCGGACCGAAGGCAACTTCGTGGAAACCGGCGCCTACCATCCGATTCCGCTGCAGCAGCGCAGCGCAGGCCACCCGGCCCAGATGTTTGGCGATGTCTGGGAGTGGACACAGTCCAACTACAACCCCTACCCCGGCTACAAGCCGTGGGAGGGCCTGGTTGGCGAATACAACGGAAAATTCATGTGCAACCAGTTCGTGCTGCGCGGTGGCTCCTGCGCCACACCGCAAAGCCATGTGCGGGCAAGCTACCGCAACTTTTTTCCGCCGGAGGCACAATGGCAGTTCAGCGGCCTGCGCCTGGCACGCGACGCCGCCGCCCCGTAAAACTCACTCCGCGGCAAAGCGGCGCTCGGGCAGGGCAATCAGCTCTGCATCGCCCGGCACCTGGCCCATGGCCTGCGCCTCCCAGTCGCGCGAGGCCTGCACAATGCGCTCCTTGCGGCTGGACACAAAGTTCCACCACATGAAGCGGTGGCCATCAAGCGCATCGCCGCCTATCACCATCAGCCGCGTGGCCTGGCTGGCCAGCAATGTCGCTGCGGCGCCCGGCGCCAGCACCGCCAGCCCGTGGGCCGGCAAGCGCTGCGCGTCGATGGTGATGTCGCCATCCACCGCGTACACCGCCAGTTCCTGCGCCAGCGGCGGCAGTTCGAACGCCTCGCCAGCCTCAAGTTGAACATCAAGGTACAGCGTGTGTGCAAAGGTTCTGACCGGCGATTTCCGGCCAAAAGCCTCACCGATCAGGACGCGCACCCCGGTGCCGGCCAGCACCAGCGTCGGGATCGCCTCGGCCGGGGTGTGTTCAAAATTGGGCGCCACCTCTTCAAATCCACGCGGCAGCGCGGCCCAGAGCTGGATGCCGTGGTTGACGTAGGAGGTGGATTTCAGGTCCAGAGGCGCGCGTTCGGAATGCACGATACCCCGCCCCGCCGTCATCCAGTTGATGGCGCCGGGCGTGATGCGCTGCTCGAAACCCAGGCTGTCGCGGTGCATGATCGCGCCGTCGAACAAATAGCTCACCGTGGCCAGCCCGATGTGCGGGTGCGGGCGCACGTCATGCGAAGCTCCCGGGGCGAGCGTGACCGGTCCGAAATGGTCAAAAAACACGAAGGGGCCCACCGCCTGTCGCTGCACGGCTGGCAGCAGGCGGCGCACACGAAAGCCGCCCCCGAGGTCCTTGTCGTGTCCGGTCAATGTGAGGTCAACAGGCATGGTGGTAACTCCAGAGCGTGGTCCAGTCGTTGGGTAAGGTCAGGCGTGGAACTTTCCGGCCACATCAGCCACGCGCTGGCCAAACAGCCGGGCCGTGGCAAGGTCACCCGCGGCCATTTCGCTGGCGCCCGCGTCGGAAGGCGACTGCGCGATCGCACCGCTGTAGGACACCAGGTAGTTGATGTCGTCGCGCTGCGCCGCCTTGCTATTCGACGGCATCAGGCCCTGGCTGACCCAGACCATGCCATGCTGCATCGCGAGCGTGAACAGCGTGGTGAGCGTGCCCTGCTTGTCGCCGTTCATGCCGGCGCTGTTGGTGAAACCTGCGGCCAGCTTGTCCTTCCATTCCTGGCTGAACCAGGGTTTGGAGGACGCGTCGGCAAACTTCTTGAACTGCCAGCTCACGTTGCCCATGTAGGTGGGCGAACCGAAGATGATGGCATCGGCAGCCTTCAGTTGCTCCCAGCCGCCCTCGGGAAGATTTCCATCGGCATCGATGGCCAGCAGCTCGGCGCTCGCGCCTTCAGCCACCGCCTGCGCCATGCGCTGGGTATGCCCGTAACCAGAGTGGTAAACAACGACGATGTTGGTCATGATTTGTTGTCCTTGGATTCAGAAGAGGAGAAAGCCGGAAGACCGGAAGAAGAAGAAGAAGAAGAAGAAGAAGGAAACAGGCAGGCCGGCCCTGGAGCCGGCCTGCAGGCACCTCGCGGCGTGCCGCGATCAGCCCTTGAGCTTGGCGTCCGCGCTCCAGGCGCCGGCACCCCACGCGGCGATGGTCAGCAGGCCACCGACCACGGCAATGTTCTTGAAGAAGGCCTGTTGCTGCATCATGACCTGCTCCGCCGGCACGGACCAGAAAGCGTGGAAGATGAAGGTGATCACCACGGTGAACAGGGCAATGCCGAGCGCCGCCCAGCGGGTCTGCAAGCCGATCAGCAGCAGCAGGCCCAGGCCCAGCTCCACCGCGATGGCAATCGCCGCGGCCACTTCCGGCAGGGGCACGCCCTTGGAAGAGATGTAGCCCACGGTGCCGGCAAAGCCGGCAATCTTGCTGAAGCCGGCCGGAACAAACAGCAGGGCGATCAGCAAGCGACCGAGGAAGGAAAGCGGGTTTTGCAGTGAGTTGAGCATGGTGAGTCCTTTTTTGTTGAGAGTGATGAAAGAAAAAATCGAATCGAAGCGCCCGGCCGCGCGGGCACCGGGCCGCTTCGGCGTTCAGGCTGCCAGGTCGAAAACCAGTACCTCTGCGGCCTTGCCATGGCCCAACTGCAGCTGGCTCTCGGCTTCAAGCTGGAGGGCATCCCCTGCCTTCAGAGGCAGGCCGTTGACCTGGAGTTCCCCGCGCACCAGGTGCACATAGGTCTTGCGTTGCGGGTTCAGCGCCAGGTCGGCCGTTTCGTCGCCGTCGAACAGGCCCGCGTACATGCTGGCGTCCGCATGAATCTTCACGGAACCCTGCGCGCCGTCGGGCGAGGCCACCAGCCGCAGCGTGCCGCGCTTGTCTCTGTCGGAAAAACTTTTCTGCTCGTAGCTCGGCGGGATGCCGGTGACATTGGGCTCAATCCAGATTTGCAGGAAATGCGTGGTCTGCCCGTCGGCGTGATTGAACTCGCTATGCTGCACCCCGGTGCCCGCACTCATGCGCTGCACATCGCCAGGCGGAATGCCCTTGACGTTGCCCATGCTGTCCTTGTGCGCCAGTTCGCCGCTGAGCACATAACTGATGATCTCCATGTCCCGGTGGCCATGGGTGCCGAAGCCCCGTCCGGCGGCAATGCGGTCTTCGTTGATGACACGCAGGTTGCCAAAACCCATGTGAGCCGGGTCGTAATAACCGGCAAACGAAAAAGAATGGAAGGACTTGAGCCAGCCGTGGTCGGCGTAGCCGCGTTCGCTGGAAGATCGGGGGGTCATCATCAGGTGCTCCTTTCAGGGTGCGTTTGCAATGACTCCAATGTAGGGGCCGGCGCGCCGGTGGCCATTGCAGTTATTTGATGGCATCATTCAAATTATTTGAACCGTCAACCCATCAATGAACAACCGTGTGCGCGATGCGCTGACCCCCGAAACCATCGGCCTGATCGGCACCGTGCACCGCACCGGCAGCATGGCGGCGGCTGCACGCGAGCTCGGCGTGGTGCCCAGCGCGCTGACCTACCGCATTCGCCAGGTGGAAGATGCGCTGGACGTGTTGCTGTTCGACCGCTCCTCGCGGCAGGCCAGACTGACCGAGGCGGGCAAGGAACTGCTGCGCGAAGGCACACGCCTGCTGGCTGAACTCGACGCGGTGGCCAACCGCGTCAAACGTGTGGCCACCGGGTGGGAGCCCCAGCTCACCCTGGCGGTCGACAGCGTGATTTCTCGCACCACGGTGATGGAGTTGTGCGAGGCCTTTTTTGCGCTGAACCCGCCCACCCGCCTGCGGCTGCGGGAAGAAGCCCTGTCCGGCACGCTCGAAGCCCTCACCTCGGGCCAGGCCGATCTGGCCATCGGCGTGGCCATCGAGCCCGGCCTGCACAAGTCGGTGCAGAGCAAGCCGCTGGGCAGCATCCATTTCATCTACGCCATTGCGCCGCACCATCCGCTGGCGCAGGCCCCCGAGCCCGTCACCGATGCCATGCTGATGCCGCACCGTGCGGTCGCGGTCGCCGACTCGGTGCAGCGGGGGAGCGGTGTCTCGGTCGGGCTGCTGGGCGGCCAGGACATCTTCACCGTACCGGGCATGCAGGAAAAACTCGATGCTCAGTTGCGTGGCCTGGGTGGCGGCTTTCTGCCCGAGTATTTGGCGCGGCCCCACATCGCCACCGGCAGGCTGGTTGAAAAGCGCGTGCAGCGGGCGGAACGCCTGATTCCCGTCAGTTATGCCTGGCGCCGCGTGACCAGCGGCAACGAGGGCCGCGCACTGCAGTGGTGGCTCAAGCAGCTGGACAGCCCCGCGACGCGAAAGGCGCTTCTGGAGCGCGACCATGCTGTGTAAAACCCTGCCTCGCGGGAAATGTTCGGTCGGCCGGTCCCGCCAGCGTGTAGAGTGTGATCATGAGTTCCATTGATGTTTGTGCTGTGCTGCCAGAATCCGGGAAAGCCTGCCTCCGGGACCCGCCGGCCAACCGCCCCTTTCACCCCGCCATAAAAAGTACAAAGACATGACCAAAAAAACCCGTTCTGCCCCCTCTGCCACAACCGTGCCACGCCATATCGCCGTGGTCGGCGCCGGCATGGCCGGCATCGCCTGCGCCCGCACACTGATGCAGGCGGGCCACCGCGTGACGGTGTTTGAAAAAAGCCGCGGGCCCGGCGGCCGCATGGCCACCCGCAACACGGAATTTGGCGGCTTTGACCATGGCACGCAGTACTTCACCGTACGTGACACGCGCTTCGAAAAGGCACTCGCCACCAGCCCTGGCCTGGTGCGGCCCTGGAGCGCCAACACCGTGCGCATCCTCGACGAGGCCGGTCGTGTCGTGGCGTCTGCCCCGCCACCCCGGGAAGCCCACTGGGTGGCGACACCGGGCATGAGCGCGCTGCTCAAGCAGTGGGCCCAGCCCCTGGCCGCCGACGGCTCGCTGATGCTGGAAACCCAGGTCATCCGGATGGAACGCGACAAGCTGCACCCCGAGCGCTGGCAGTTGCAGACTGAGGGCCCGGGCGCCGGCAGCCAGGTGTATTCCGGCTTTGACGCCGTGGTGCTGGCTGTGCCCGCGCCGCAGGCGCACGCCCTGCTGCTCAGCTCCCAGCAGGGCAAGGCGCTGATGCCAGCCCTGGCCGGTGTCGCCATCGCCCCGTGCTGGACCCTGATGCTGGCTTTTCCGCAAGGGCAGCAGCCAACGTTGCCACACCTGGGACCACAGTGGAATGCGGCGCGCAGCACCCACCACCGCATTGCCTGGCTGGCGCGCGAATCCTCCAAGCCGGGGCGCAGCCCGATCGAACGCTGGACCGTGCAGGCCAGCCCGGACTGGTCCACGCGGCACCTGGAAGAC
Source organism: Polaromonas sp. (assembly GCF_029945685.1). Classification (GTDB taxonomy): domain Bacteria; phylum Pseudomonadota; class Gammaproteobacteria; order Burkholderiales; family Burkholderiaceae_C; genus Polaromonas. The sequence continues at coordinate 93,189 of NZ_JAQSDA010000027.1, forward strand.
GACGACGAACGCATCAAGGCCAAGCTGCTCAGGGCCTTCACCGAGGTCACCGGCATCCGCGCCGAGCCGCCGCACGCCGAGGTGCACCGCTGGCGTTATGCGCAGACCACCGAGCCACTGGGCCAGAGCCATCTGTGGGATGCAAAATCGCGTATCGGCAGCTGCGGCGACTGGTGTGTCGGCCATCGGGCTGAAGACGCGTTTGTCTCCGGCCTGGAAATGGCGTTGGCCCTCTGTTAGCCATCACATGTCAGCGCCCACGTTCGTTCACTGCGTGTAACTCTCTGCCCCCCGGGGGGCGCTGCGCCTGCGGGCCGGCGGAGCCGGACCCGCGGCCCCTGCTTGACTCATGCAAACACTGATCAACGCTTTGCCGGCTCGCTATACAGGTCGATTCGCGCCGTCACCCACCGGCCCGCTGCATGCCGGCTCTCTGGTCGCTGCGCTGGCAAGCTGGCTCGATGCGCGGGCGCATGGCGGCCAGTGGCTGGTGCGTATCGAAGACATCGACACGCCGCGCTGTGTGCCCGGCGCCGACATCCTGATACTGCAGCAACTGGCCGCCTGCGGACTGCTGCCGGATGAGCCGCCGCTGTACCAGTCGCGGCGGGGCGCGGTTTACCAGGCCGCACTGGACCCCCTGATCGCCGCCCAGCTGGCCTACCCCTGCGCCTGCACACGACAGGACATTGAACGGGTACTGGAGGCCGGCGGCAAGCCGCGGCCGCGCCACGGCGAGCTGGTCTACCCCGGCACCTGCCGTCACGGTCTGCAGGGCCGCCCCGCACGGGCGTGGCGCTTCCGCACTGAAAACATCAAACCCAATCGGCCGTCAGCCCTTGCCACACGGGCGCAGGCAGCTCCTGATTCGGTAGCAGACCCGCTGATCCACTGGCAGGACCGCCGGCTCGGCGCACAGCAGCAGGACGTCGCGCAGGAGGTCGGCGACTTTGTGCTCAAGCGCGCCGACGGCCTGTGGGCCTACCAGCTGGCGGTGGTGGTGGACGACGGCGCGCAGGGCATCACCGACATCGTCCGCGGGGAAGACCTGGCTGACAACACGGCGCGGCAAATCATGCTGCAGCGCGCACTGGGCTTGCCACTCCCGCGTTACCTGCATACGCCGCTGGTGCTCGGAGCCAACGGCGAAAAGCTGTCCAAACAGAACGGTGCCAGCGCACTGGACCTCACCCGGCCGCTGCAGGCGCTGGGTGAAGCCGGGCAGGTACTCGGTCTTCCTGCAGGCCTGTCTGCGCGCACGCCCGCTGACTGGCTGCAGCAGGCGGTAGCCCTCTGGGGCCGGGCGACTAAAATTGAGCGGTGATTGAATCCCCCACCACCCAACTGCCGCCCGCCCCGCCAGAAGACGTTTCACCCGACGCCAGCCGGATGCGCACCATCCGCAGCTTTGTCCTGCGCACCGGCCGCACCACGGCCGGCCAGGCCAGGGCTTTTGCAGACGCGGGGCCAAAGTTTCTATTGCCTTATTCGGCAGCGCCGCTGGACGTCCAGGCTGCGTTCGGACGTGTCGCGCCCACCATCCTGGAAATCGGCTTCGGCATGGGTGAAGCCACCGCGCAGATTGCAGCACTGCTGCCGGAGAAAAACTTCCTCTGCTGCGAGGTGCACACGCCCGGCGTCGGCGCCTTGCTCAAACGCATTGGCGAGCAAGGCCTGGAAAACATCCGCATCCTGCAGCACGACGCGGTACAGGTGCTGGACCACATGCTGGCGCCCGGCAGCCTGGATGGCGCGCACATTTTTTTCCCCGATCCCTGGCACAAGAAAAAACACAACAAGCGCCGCTTGATCCAGGCGCCACTGGTGTCCAAACTGGCGGCGCGCCTCAAGACCGGCGGCTACCTGCACTGCGCCACCGACTGGCAGCCTTACGCCGAGCAGATTCTTGAGGTCCTCAAGGCAGAGCCTTTGCTGAAAAACACGGCGGACAGTGCCGACGGTTATGCCGCCAAGCCCGACTACCGGCCACTCACCAAGTTCGAAAACCGCGGCATCAAGCTCGGGCATGGCGTCTGGGACGTGGTGTTCGAACGCGTGTGAAAAAGCAGCGCCTTGCGCTGGGCGGGTTGCCCACACGTGAGGGGGTGAGCCCGAGCTGTGTGAGCCTGCCCGGCGGCGACTGGCCGAGCTTCACCGACTTCCTGGTCCAGCGTTTTCCCGACATTTCACGCGAGGTCTGGCGGCAGCGCATGGCGGCCGCCGAAGTTGTCGATGAGTTCGGCGAAGCCATCACACCACAGCGCGCCTACCGCGGCCACATGCGGCTGTATTACTACCGCGCGCTGCCACGGGAAACCCGCATCCCCTTCGACGAAGAACTGCTGTTCCAGGACGACCATCTGGTGGTGGTCGACAAACCGCATTTTTTGCCGGTCACACCTTCCGGCCACTACCTGCAGGAAACGCTGCTGGTGCGCCTGAAAACCCGGCTGGGCCTGGACGGCCTGAGCCCCATCCACCGCATCGACCGCGAAACCGCCGGCATCGTGCTGTTTTCGGTCCAGCCATCCGAACGTGCCGCCTACCAGGATTTGTTCCGGCAACGCACGGTGGACAAGTATTACGAAGCGATTGCGCCCTGGCGCGTCGACATCGAATTTCCGCGCGTGAGCCGCAGCCGCATCGTCGAGGGCCAGCCCTTTTTCCGTCAGGCTGAAGAAGCGGGTGCGCCGAACAGCGAAACCCGGATTGAGTTGCTGGAGACGCGCGGCCCGCTGGCGCGTTACGGCCTGCGCCCGGTCACCGGCAAAAAGCACCAGCTGCGCGTGCACATGTATGCGCTGGGCCTGCCTATCGTCAACGATCGCGTCTACCCGCCGCTGGACCCGACGCCCGAGGACGACTACCGCTACCCCTTGCAACTGCTGGCGCAGGCCATCAGCTTCGACGATCCCTTCACCGGCCAGCGACGGCAGTTCAGCAGCAAGCGGCGCTTGGATTTCCCGTGAGCGACAAACGACTTGTGCCCGGTGAACAACACCCGGTCTTAGTCAAGCAGGGGCCGCGGAACCGGCTTCGCCGGGCCGCAGGCGCAGCGGCCCCCTCGGGGGGCAGCGCAGTACACGCAGTGAGCAAGCGTGGGGGCTAGATTTCTTTCGCCGTGATCTGGTACTTGAAGTCGTCCGGCGCGTAGGAGTCGAAACGCCCGCCGGCGTTTTCACCCACCGGGTACATGAAAAAGCCCAGCTTCTCGAGTTTCGAATTCGGCAAGGCAATGTCGTGGGCGGTGTTGTAGGCCATCCAGTTGCCTTCCCAGCCGCCGAACAGCGCCTTGTTGACCGGGGCCACCACCGGATCGGTGGTGTTCTTGATCCAGTCGGCCGTTTCCAGACGCATCACCTTGGCCACGTCAGCCGGGTCCATCGCCACCCAGCCGTAACCCTTGAGGAACACTTCCGAGCGGCAGTGCTGCGCGCCCTTGAGGCTGACGGGGTTGCCGCTGAGCTCCTTGTAGCCAAAGGCTGAAGGCACCAGGCGGATCCCGTACACGTCGCGCGCCGGAATGCCCACCGAGCGGCACAGGCCGACAAACAGCGCATTCAGGTCGGCGCACTTTCCGCCCAGGTTGCCGGTTTCCAGCATGGTCTTGATGTCGCCCTCACCGCAGCCGCGCACCTTGGGGTCGCGGTAGGTGTTGGCCACGATCCAGTCGTACAGCTTCTGCGTTTTCTCGACGTCGGTTTTTGCGCCGGCGATGGCTTTTTGCGCGGTCGTGCGCACGATGCCGTCGGTGGGCAGGAATTTCGTCGGGCGCGTGAAATGGCGCAGCGTATCCGCATCTTCACGCACCGCGGTTTTGTGCAACCAGTCGACGGCACGGCCCTGGGTTTGCACGCGGCTCGTCAGCTCGACAAAAGGCTGGCTCTGGCCCGCGTCGAATTCGGCGTAAAGCATCTTGGCGCCATCCACGCCGTCGTCGGTCAGATCGGTTTTGCCGTTGCTCGAAAAGCTGTTGCCCTGCGAACGCTGGTAGTCGCTGTTGACCGATGGAATCGGCAGCCATACCTTGGTCACGCCCTGGGGCTTGACGATGTCGACGCGCGTCGTCACGTCAAAGGTTCGCCAGGCGCCGCTCTGGGGCGCAAAGAGGCGGCGGGGCGCGGTTTGGGCGAAGCTGATCGCAGGCAATGCGGCCGCCATGGCGGCTGCAGCGGTATTTTTCAGGAAGGTGCGGCGTACGGTGGTCATCAAAAGAACTCCGAAAGGTGGGTTGGCAGACGTGACCGGGCATGAGAAGGTGCACCGGGATGTCCATGCGGCGGAAAGCCCAAAGCTTGCGCCGAGGGACAATTATGGCGGCTTTCGCCCTGCCGATCACGATGACGAAAATGACTCGGTTATATTTATCGGGCAAGCTCCTGGCGTCCCGCGCGCCACCAGCGTTGCAGGCTCCCACGATAACGAATCATAAAAGCCGGAGACGATGGCATGGGCAAATCGGGCAAACCACCAGCGGGGCCGCAAGGCATCCTGATACGCGGAAGCGCCGGCCAGGGGCCGGCGGCAACGCTGCAAGCGGTGCTGACGCTGCTGGACGCGCAGGACCTGGCTCACTGTGTGCTCAGCGCGGAAGGCCGCGATGACGCCGGTCACTTCATCCGGATCAGTCTGAATGCGGAACAGGTCGATGCCTGGGCACCCGGCTACGACACCCTCGGGCTGGGCCGCAGGTTGCAGCTCGATACCGGTGACAAACCGGCTGACCTGACACGCGAGATCGTGGCAGCGATGCTGATCGGACCGGTGGCCTTTGAATTCCCCAGCCTGGAGGAACTGGCGTCCGCCGTCCGCATTCGCCACAACATTGTGCGTGCGGCCCGTAAGACCAGTCTGTCCTTTCACACCAGCCAGGCCGAACGGCCACAGGACTGCTGGACCTACCAGGAGGACATCGGCTTCGTCATCCGGCCCGGCGTGTCGCTGCTCACCGCCCTGGCCAAGGCGACCCAGCCCGAGGTCTCCGGCGCGCTCTATTCGTTTTCCTGTTACCGCGCCACCGAGTACGTGATGCTGCTGGGCATTGCCGAGGAACTGGCGCATTGCAACCCGGCCCTGTATGCGCAGCTGCAGACGCTCTGGGCCGCCCGGCCCATCATGTCGGGCCAGTTTCATGATGTTTTTCTGCGCGAGCAGGGTTCGATGCAGGCCCCCCTGCCCCCGCATTATTTTGTACCGGGCGACAGGACCTGGTTCCGCAATCCCGACGAAGCCTCGGCCGAGGCGTCCGGCTACGAGGGCTCCTGGGTAATCTACCTCGGCGGCGGCCTGTTCAGCAACTTCTGGAAATCCCAGCATCCCTACACGCTCGCCGACAAATGCCTGGAGATCTACCAGTGGCGCCATGCGCTGTACCGGGACGCGGAAGGCCATGAACGCGTCGATGAGGCCAAAGTGGCCGCACTGGTGGCGGCGGCGCAGCAGGATGCGTCCGGGCTTGCACGCATTCTGGCCCTGATGCAGCGTTACCGCGAACCGCGCGGCGTGTACCGCGACGGCGGCTGCCTCGACACCACACGCGAGTTTGCGCGCTGGGTCTGCCCCGGTACGTCGGACCTCGTCCTGCCCAAGGAATAGGGGCCCCCACGCTCGGCACTTCGTGTCCTCGCTGCCCCCCGAGGGGGCCGCTGCGCCTGCGGACTGGCAAAGCCAGATCCGCGGCCCTGGCTGGCAGGGAGAAGATCCGCCCGGTCGCTCAACTGACCAAAGCCGGTTCGTCTACTGCTTGAGCAAGGCCTCGATCCACTGGGCAGCGGCGGCGCCGGTCCAGTCGAGCTCGCCCTGCACGCGCTGGCGCGGCAGGCCCTGCCGGTCCACCAGCACCGTGGTGGGAAACACCTTGACGCCCCAGGCTCGTGCCGTCTGGCCCTGGGGGTCCAGCAAGACGGGCAGGCTCAGCCCGGTCCTGGCTGCAAACTGGATCGCGCGTGTCGGGTGTTCCTTGAAATTGATCGCCAGCACCAGCAACTTGTCGGGACCGTAGAAGTCAGCGATTTGCTGCAGCGTTGGCATTTCCGCGCGACAGGGTTCGCACCAGCTGGCCCAGAAATTGAGCAGCACCGCACGGCCCCGGAGGTCGGACAGGCGCCACGGCTTGCCCTGGGTGTCCACCGCCTGCAGTGGCGGCACAGCGCCTTGCCAGGGGGAGACCGCATAGGCGGGCTCGGTCGCAGCCCCGGCAGGGCGAGCGGCCAGCGTGGCCAGGCCCGCCAGTGCGGCAAGTTGCAGGAAGTGGCGCCGGGGCGCCTGGGTGTGTAATAAAAAGGGCATGGACGCGGCCAAGATTAACAGGGCGGCAAAAACCGGGCACAGTGGGGGACAACACCCCAGAAACCCGACGCCGCTGGCGCTATTTCACGCAAGGCGAAACAGTCCTACAGCGGCCGACCCGGAGCTGCGGTAAATTCCGATAACCAACACAGGCCCACCGGCTGCACCGATTTTGAACTCTCCCCTCAAACACCCGAAGCTGGCCCTCGCGCCTGCATCACCGCAGTTCATCGACCAATACCAGCAGACTGCGCCCGGCCGGGCGCCTGCGGCAGCAGTGGAGCTTGCTGAAGGCCTGAATGCCGCGTCGGCCACAGTGGCCCCCAAATATTTTTACGACACGCTGGGGTCGCAGCTGTTTGAGGCCATCACCCGGCTCGACGAGTATTACCCGACGCGGACAGAGGCCGGCATTTTCGACGCAGCGTCCGGCGACTTTGCGGCCACCCTGGCGGGAGCCGGCATCGGGCACCCCTGCCTGATTGACCTGGGCGCCGGAAGCTGTGCCAAGGCCACACGCCTGATTCCGCACCTGCAGCCGCGGCAATATGTGCCGGTCGATATTTCGGTGGACTTCCTGCGCGAGGCCGCCGAGCAGGTACAAAGCACCTTTCCAGCGCTGGACATCGTCGGGGTGGGCATGGACTTTTCTGCCGGGCTGGCACTGCCGCCGCAAGTGCAGCGGGACAACCGGGTATTTTTCTACCCGGGCTCGAGTCTGGGAAATTTTTCACCGGACGAGGCGCAGGCGTTTTTGCAGCGACTCGCCGATCCGGCGCAAGGCGCCGCGCGTGGCCTGCTGCTAGGCATCGACCTGGTCAAGGACAAGGCCACGCTGGAAGCCGCCTACGACGATTCGCTAGGTGTCACCGCGGCGTTCAACAAAAACGTGTTGCGCCATGTCAATACCCTGCTGGGATCAGACTTTGACGTTCACCAGTGGCGCCACATGGCGCTTTTCAATGAAGCAGAATCCCGCATCGAGATGCACCTGCAGGCGCTGCACAACCTGACTGTGCGCTGGCCCGGTGGCGAACGTCGTTTCCGCGGCGGTGAACGCATCCACACGGAAAGCTCCTGCAAGTACACGGTGGCCTCCATGTCGGCCCTGCTTCGGCGGGCTGGTTTCAAGCAGGTCAGTTACTGGACCGATCCGAAGGACTGGTTTGCGGTGTTTTGGGCTTCGGCCTAGCCGCTGTCCCCGGCGCGAGGGCCTCGGTCAAAGTTGTCCTTGATTCGGACGGCAGGGATCTGCCAGCAAGTGCTGACAACAAGGACGGAATTGGCAGGGCCGGCCCGAACGGTGGTTTCCCGCCCGTCATTGCGGTCTCGGCCGAAATTTACAAGGAAACCGGCCGCAGCCCTTACTCCAACAGCGCAATTAGCTATAACAAAGATAGCAAATAGATCACCCTACTCGACCCGCGAAATCGCCACCGGCTTGAAGCCCAGGTCCGCCGCCTTGCCCTTGCGCCCGCGAGCGGCTCTGGCATTGTTCAGGCTGCGGATCTCCAGCGTTTCCTCGCGCTCCTTGCCGCCACGGCCTAAGCCCTCGATCTTCACGCTGCGGGTATACGCGGCCGCGCCGGCCAGGGTGTCCTTGGCATCAAGGTCAATCAGCATCAGGCCGCGGCCGCCGGCGGCCTGGGTCTTGAGCTCGCTGATCTCGAAGGTCAGGATGCGCCCGCCGGTGGAAGCGCAGGCCACATGGGTGGCCGGGTTCAGGGACGAAGAGCCGCTGTTGCCCGAAACATGCGAAGGTTTGCAGATCGCCTCGCCTTCAGCACAGCTGATGAAGGCCTTGCCGGCCTTCAGGCGCGATGTCATGTTTTCCACCGTGGCCAGGAAACCGTAGCCACCGCTGCCGCTGAGCAGCAAGGTGGCGCCCGCAGGCCCGGCGAAATAATGCGCCGGGTGGGTGCCGGTCTCCAGATCGATCAGCGTGGTCACCGGCTGACCATCACCTCGTGCACCCGGCAACATGGCGACCGGGATCGAATAGACCCGGCCCGTGCCCTTGGTCGCCGTGCCGAACACCAGCAGGGTATCGACAGTGCGGCATTCAAACGTGCCGTACAGGCCGTCACCCGACTTGAAGGCGAAACTGGCCGCATCGTGGCCGTGGCCGCTGCGCGCACGCACCCAGCCTTTGGCGCTGACCACCACCGTCACCGGTTCGTCGAGGACCTTGACTTCCAGCACGGCCTTTTTCTCCGCCTGGATCAGGGTACGGCGCGGGTCGGCAAACTGCTTGGCATCCGCCTCAATCTCCTTGATCATCAGGCGGCGCAAGGCGGCCGGGTTGCCGAGGATTTCCTCGAGTTTGCCCTGCTCTTCGCGCAGGCCCTTGAGCTCCTGCTCGATCTTGATGGCCTCGAGCCGCGCAAGCTGGCGCAGGCGGATTTCAAGAATGTCTTCGGCCTGCCGGTCGCTGAGCCGGAAGCGCGCGATCAGCGCCGCCTTGGGCTCATCGGACTGGCGGATGATGGCAATCACCTCGTCGATGTTGAGCAGCACCAGCTGCCGGCCCTCGAGGATGTGGATGCGGTCCAGCACCTTGTTCAGACGGTGCTGCGAACGCCGCTCTATCGTGGTCTGGCGAAAGGAGATCCACTCCTGCAACATCTGCCGGAGTGTTTTCTGCGTCGGCCGGCCGTCCAGCCCGATCATGGTCAGGTTGATGCTGGCCGAGCTTTCCAGGCTGGTGTGCGCCAGCAAGGTGGTGATCAACTCGGACTGCTCAATGCGGCTGGTCTTGGGTTCGAACACCAGGCGCACGGCCGCGTCCTTGCTCGACTCGTCGCGCACCACATCCAGCACGGCCAGCACCGTCTGCTTGAGCTGGACCTGGTCCAGGCTCAGCGCCTTTTTGCCGGCCTTGATTTTCGGATTCGTGATCTCTTCGATTTCTTCCAGCACACGCTGCGTGCTGACGCCGGGCGGCAGCTCCTGCACCACCAGCTGCCACTGGCCGCGCGCCAGGTCTTCGATTTTCCAGCGGGCGCGCACCTTGAGCGAGCCGCGACCCGTGCTGTAGGCCGCGGCAATGTCGGCGGCCGTCGAAATGATCTGGCCGCCGCCCGGATAGTCGGGACCGGCGATCAACGTGTACAGATCGTCGTCGGAAAGCCTGGGGGATTTGATCAGCGCGATGCAGGCGTCCGCCACCTCGCGCAGGTTGTGGCTGGGAATCTCGGTGGCCAGGCCCACGGCGATGCCGCTGGCGCCGTTGAGCAGCGTGAAAGGCAGGCGCGCCGGCAGTTGGCGTGGCTCCTCAAAGGAACCGTCGTAGTTCGGCACGAAGTCGACCGTGCCTTCGTCCAGTTCGTCGAGCAGCAGGGTGGTGATTTTCGCCAGCCGCGCCTCGGTGTAACGCATGGCTGCCGCGCCGTCGCCGTCACGGCTGCCGAAGTTGCCCTGGCCGTCGATCAGCGGGTAACGCTGGCTGAAGTCCTGCGCCATGCGCACCATCGCGTCATAGGCCGCCTGGTCGCCGTGCGGATGGTATTTGCCCAGCACATCACCGACCACACGCGCGCTTTTGACCGGTTTGGCGCCGCCGGCGCCGGAAAAACCCAGCCCCATGCGCGCCATGGCAAACATGATGCGCCGCTGCACCGGCTTCTGGCCGTCGCAGACGTCGGGCAGTGCCCGTCCCTTGACCACGCTGAGCGCGTATTCAAGGTAGGCACGCTGGGCATAGGCGGCCAGCGATTCCTGTTCAGGGACGTCGGAAGGGGAAGGTGGGGCAGGCGTAAAAAGATCGTCCATCGGGGTTCAAACTGCAAAAAAGATAGCGGTCAAAAGGGGTGGCGGGACCGATGGCTGGCCGCCGCAGGGGATTATGACCCCATGTGCCGGCGCTGCCAGCCGGTTCGGAGGCCGTGAGTCAAGCGGGAAAACCGGACTCAGGCTAGTCGCGCTCGACCCGGAACTCCGGTGCGATCGGGCTTTGCACAACCAGGGTCGGCAGTTGGTTGCCGCGTCCGGTGGCGCCGCCAGCGCTCGGGCTGGAGGAGATTTTGCTGCCGCCCATCATTTCCATCCTGACACGGCCCGAGCGCCGCGCCTCACCGATCATGCTTGGCGGCTTGAGGTGGCCGTAGAGCTGCATCACGGTCTTGACGTAATTTTTGGTCTCGGGATAGTTGGGGATCTTGTTGCCGTAGCGCTGGACCGCGCCTTCGCCGGCGTTGTAGGCCGCCACCGCCAGCTCCAGCTGGCCGGGAAACAGGTCGATCAGGTAGCGCAGGTAACGCGAGCCGGCCACGATATTGGTCCTGGGGTCGGTCAGCTTTTTCTCGATCGGCGAATTTTTGTCGGCCCGCACGCCGTAACGCTGGGCTGTGGGCGGCATCAGCTGCATCAGGCCCACCGCGCCCTTGGGCGACACGGCATGGGTGTTGAAGCCCGACTCGGTGGCAATCAGGGCCTGCAGCAGCTCGTAGTCGATGTCATTGGCCACCGACGCTTCGCGCAGCAGATGCTTGACCGCCTTGTAATTGGGAGACACGTCGAAAAAGGCCAGCAGCTTGGGCGGCGCGCCCGGCATGCCGCCGCCATAGGCGCCCGCGGACGCCCGGCCGCCGCGGCTGGTGTCAAAACTCTCGCCGCCGCGGAAAAACAGCTGGTAACGATCGTCGAGCCGCTCGGCCGCGAAATGCGCCACCCCCTGGCTGTCCACATAACCCCAGACATCGGCGCGGGCAGGCGTGCCGGCCAGCAGCAGGGCCGCAGCGGCTATCAAAAATGATAGCTGCCTGCGCAACAGCCACAAGGGCTGGAGCCACTTTTGACGTAAGAAATGGCTCATGCCGTGCAGATCCGCAGGTTGCGCATGGGAGTCCTTTAAATATCGATCTCCACGGCATCGCCGTGCAGTTCCATCAGTTCGCGCCGCGCCGCGGCTTCGCCCTTGCCCATCAGCTTGGTCACCAGAGACTCCGTCTGGGCAAAGTCGAAGTTGCCAAGTTGCACCGGCAACAGGCGGCGGGTATCAGGATTGAGTGTGGTTTCCCACAATTGTTCCGCATTCATTTCACCCAGGCCCTTGAAGCGGCTGATGGCCCAAGCCCCTTCGCGTACGCCTTCCTTGCGCAATTTGTCGAGAATGGCTATCAACTCGCCCTCATCAAGCGCGTACGCCTTCGATGCAGGCTTTTTCCCGCGGGCCGGAGCGTCCACCCTGAAGAGCGGTGGCCGGGCCACAAAGATGTGCCCTGTCGCAATAAGTTGGGGGAAATGCCGGAAAAACAAGGTCAGCAGCAGCACCTGGATGTGCGAGCCGTCCACGTCCGCATCACTGAGGATGCAGATCTTGCCGTAACGCAGACCGCTGAGGTCCGGCGAATCGTTGGGACCGTGCGGGTCCACACCGATGGCCACCGCAATGTCGTGGATCTCGGTGTTGGCAAACAAGCGGTCGCGCTCGACCTCCCAGGTGTTGAGCACCTTGCCACGCAACGGCAGGATGGCCTGGCTTTCCTTGTCGCGGCCCATCTTGGCGCTGCCGCCGGCGGAGTCCCCTTCGACCAGGAAAACCTCGTTGTGCGCCAGGTCACGGCTTTCGCAGTCGGTCAGCTTGCCCGGCAGCACGGCCACGCCCGAGCCCTTGCGTTTTTCAACCTTCTGCCCGGCTTTCTGGCGGGTTTGCGCGGCCTTGATCGCCAGCTCGGCCAGTTTTTTGCCGTAGTCGACATGCTGGTTCAGCCACAGCTCCAGCGTCGGCCGTACGAAGCTGGACACCAGCCGCACTGCGTCGCGGGAATTGAGCCTTTCCTTGATCTGGCCCTGGAACTGCGGGTCCAGCACCTTGGCCGAGAGCACATAACTGGCGCGGGCAAACACGTCCTCTGGCAGCAACTTGACACCCTTGGGCAGCAGCGAATGCAGCTCGATGAAACTCTTGACCGCCTGGAACACGCCGTCGCGCAGGCCGCTTTCATGCGTGCCGCCGGCGCTGGTCGGGATCAGGTTGACATAACTCTCGCGCACCGGCTGGCCGTCCTCGGTGAAGGCCAGACACCACTGGGCGCCCTCGCCTTCGGCAAAACTGTCGTGCGCCGCGTCGGCGAAACCCTCGCCTTCGAACAGCGGAATCACCGGATCGGCACTGAGCGTCTGCATCAGGTAGTCGCGCAGACCGCCCTTGTAAACCCAGGTCTGGACTTCTTTGGTTTTTTCCACCACCAGCGTCACGGTGACGCCAGGCATCAGCACCGCCTTGCTGCGCAGCAGGTGGGTCAGCTCAGCCATCGGCAGGGCCGCCGCCTCGAAATATTTGGCATCCGGCCAGGCCCTCACCGTGGTGCCGGACTTGCGGTCGCCCTCGGCCTGCTTGCGCAATTGCAGCTTCTCGATGACGTCGCCTCCGCTGAACACCAAGGTGGCGGCCATGCCGTCACGGTAAGAGCTCACCTCCAGGCGTTTGGACAGCGCGTTGGTCACGCTGACGCCAACGCCGTGCAGGCCACCGGAAAAACTGTAAGCCCCGCCCTTGCCCTTGTCGAACTTGCCGCCGGCATGCAGGCGGGTGAACACCAGCTCGATCACCGGCGCCTTTTCCTCCGGGTGCAGGCCGTAGGGAATGCCGCGGCCGTCGTCCTCGATGCTGACGGAGCCATCGCTGTGCAGCGTGACCTTGATCTTCCTGCCGTGGCCGGCCAGCGCCTCGTCAGCCGAGTTGTCCAGTACCTCCTGGATGATGTGGAGCGGATTGTCGGTGCGCGTGTACATGCCCGGCCGTTGCTTGACGGGCTCCAGGCCCTTGAGCACGCGGATCGAGCCTTCGGAATAGTCGTTGGGTGGTTTGGTCGCCATGGAGGGTGGATTGTAGTCCGGCCGGATTCTACAACTGTATAAATATACAGTCCAACCGGGTTTTCCTCCCATTCATGCGTTCTGCGCATCAAAGCCGTGCCAGCTTCGCAATGCAGACAAACAGCCGTTTGGTTACATTCATGGAATGCAATCCTCCAGCCGTAATCTTTCCATGACGCAGGTGCTGCTCTGCGGTGCCATCATCGTCACCCTGTCCATGGGCATACGCCATGGTTTCGGCCTCTGGCTGCTGCCGATCACCCAGGCCCAGGGCTGGACCCGCGGAACTTTTTCTTTCGCGATTGCCATCCAGAACCTGTCCTGGGGCGTCTTCGGCATCTTTGCCGGCATGGCGGCCGACCGCTTTGGCGCCTTCCGCGTGATCATCGGCGGCGCCGTGCTGTATGCCCTCGGCCTGATCGGCATGGCGCTGTCCACCAGCGGCCTGATGTTCACGCTGACCGCCGGCATCCTGATTGGTGCGGCCCAGGCCGGCACCACCTACGCAGTGATCTACGGCGTGATCGGGCGCAACATCCCGGCCGAAAAGCGCTCCTGGGCAATGGGTGTGGCGGCGGCTGCCGGCTCGTTCGGGCAGTTCCTGATGGTGCCGGTCGAAGGTTTCCTGATCAGCGGCCTGGGCTGGAAGGAAGCGCTGCTGGTGCTCAGCGCCGCCGTCCTGCTGATCGCCCCGCTGGCTTTCGGCCTGCGAGAAAACCGTTTTGGCCCGGGCCAGACGCCAGCGCGCGAGCAGACCATCTTCCAGGCATTGCGGGAAGCACTGAAGTACCCGAGCTTCCAGTTGCTGATGGCCGGTTACTTTGTCTGCGGCTTCCAGGTCGTCTTCATCGGCGTGCACATGCCCAGCTACCTGCGCGACAAGGGCCTGTCGCCGGAAGTCGCCAGTTATGCTTTGGCGCTGATCGGCCTGTTCAATGTGTTCGGCACCTACGCCGCCGGCGCCCTCGGTCAGCGCCTGTCGAAGAAAAACATTCTGGCTTTCATCTACTTGGCCCGGTCCGTGGTGATCACCGTGTTCCTGATCGCGCCGCTGAGCCCGCTGAGCGTCTACATCTTCGCCAGCCTGATGGGCCTGCTGTGGCTGTCCACCATTCCGCCGACCAATGCGGTGGTGGCGCAGATTTTCGGCATCCAGCATCTGTCCATGCTCAGCGGTTTTGTGTTCTTCAGCCACCAGATCGGCTCCTTCATGGGTGTCTGGCTGGGCGGCAAGCTGTATGACGTGACGGGCAGCTACGACATCGTCTGGTACATCGCGATTGCGCTGGGGTTGTTTGCCGCGGTGGTGAACCTCGGGGTGCGTGAAACCGCCATCCGCAGACCGCAACCGGCGCCTGTGCCGCAAGGCGCTTGAAATGGCACGCAAACTCGCCTTGTATGCGCTGGCTGTCGCGGCCAGCGTGGGCGTGTTTGCGCTCTACACCCGGCCCGACTTCCTGAGGACCCTGGCCGACCAGCTCTGGGCCTGTTTCTAGCCCGCGCTCACGCTCCTACTCTTCCTCGCGCACGCGGAACTGGCCGGCGAGCTGCTGCTGCACCGCGGGCGGCACGGTCTCGTAGTGGCTGAAGGCCAGCGTGTAAGCCCCCTGCCCACCGGTCAGCGCGTTGAGGCGCGACTGATAGGCAGCCAATTCGGACAAGGGCACCTGGCCCAGCACGGCCAGGGTGCGTGCCTGCAGCCCGCGCGTGCCGCTGACCTGCCCGCGGCGCGCCGACAGGTCGCCGGTGATGTCGCCCATGGCAGCTTCCGGCGCCGTGATCTCGACGTTAACGACGGGTTCGAGCACCACCGGCGAGGCGGCGCGCACAGCCTCGATCACTGCCTTGCGTCCGGCCGTCGCGAAGGCAATATCCTTGCTGTCCACGCTGTGGTGCTTGCCGTCGTACACCACGACCCGTACATCAGTGACCGGAAACCCCGCGAGCACCCCGGCGTCGAGCGCCTGGCGCACGCCTTTTTCGACGGCCGGCATGTACTGGCCGGGAATCGTGCCGCCCTTGACCTGGTCGACAAATTCGATGCCGGCGCCGCGCGCCAGCGGCTCGATGCGCAGGAAGACCTCCCCGAACTGGCCGGCGCCGCCGCTTTGCTTTTTGTGGCGGTGGTGGCCAGGGGCCGGCGCGGTGACCGTCTCGCGGTAGGCGATACGCGGCGGCCGGGTGTTCACCTCGCACTTGTAGACTTCGGTCAGCCGCTCGATCAGCGTGCGCAGGTGCAGCTCGCCCAGGCCGTAAACCACGGTTTCATGGGTCTGCGCCACATGCTCCAGCCGCAGGCAGGGATCTTCATCGACCAGCCGCTGCACCAGGTCCCACATGCGTTGCTCGTCGCCACGGCGCCGGGGTTCGATGGCCAGCCCGTGCACCGGCACCGGGAAGTCCAGCGGCTGCAGATGGATGTGTTCGTCCTCGGCCGCATCGTGCAGCACGGCGTCGAAATGGATCTCGTCGACCTTGGCCACGGCACACAGCTCGCCCGGTCCGGCGCTGGCGATTTCCATGTGGTCCTTGCCCTGGAGCCGGAACAGGTGCCCGACCTTGAAGGGGCGCCTGCCGTCGCCAATATAGAGCTGGCTGCCTGCGGTCACGGTACCCTGATGCACACGGAAAATGCCCATCTTGCCGACATAAGGGTCCACACTGACCTTGAAGACATGCGCCAGCACGTGTTTCGCCGGGTCGGGCCCGGCAAGCACCGGGACAGCGCCTGCCCCTTCACCGCGCAGGAACTTAGGCGGATTCCCCTCGGACGGATCGGGCAGCAGCCTGACCATCACGTCCAGCAGTTCGGCCACACCGGCGCCTGTGCGCGCTGACACAAAACACACGGGAATCAGGTGCCCCTCGCGCAAGGCCTGCTCCAGCGGCGCATGCAGCTCCCGGGGATCCACATCGCCTTCGTCGAGGTAACGTTCGACCAAGGCCGGATCAACCTCGACCACCTGCTCGACCAGCGCGCGGTGCGCCAGCGCCACGCTGGAAAAATCGGACTCGCCGGCCGGATTGAAAAAACAGTCCACCACCCGCGTGCCCCCGCCGGCAGGCAGGTTCAGCGGCAGGCACTCCTTGCCGAAGGCGTCCTGGATGGCGGCCAGCAGGCCGGGAAGGTCGATACCCAGCGCGTCGATCTTGTTGATGATGACCATGCGGCACAAGCCGCGGCTGGCGGCCCAGCTCATCATGCGGCCGCTCATGAGCTCCAGGCCGCTGGCGGCGCTGACCACCAGGGCCGCGGTTTCCACCGCCTCCAGTGCGGGCAGCGACTGACCGAGAAAATCGGGGGCGCCGGGCGTGTCGATGATGTGAATGCGCGTGTCCTGGTGCTGCAGATGGACCAGCGCCGAATGCAGGGAGTGCTGGGCGCGGCGCTCCAGCGGATCGAAATCGCTGACCGTCGTGCCGCGCTCCAGGCTGCCCGGCGCACCGATCGCCCCGGCCTTGTGCAGCAGAACCTCGACCAGGGTGGTTTTGCCGCTGGCTGCTGCGCCCACCAGCGCCAGCGTGCGCAGGGCCGGAACGGCCGACGGAACCGGATGCATGGATGAGGACATGGCGCGCTCCTGGGTGGCGGGCGTGGCGTCTGCGCCCGATGGATTAGGGCCTGTATAAGGTGCACAGCGTAAGGGATAGCCCGCAGCGGGGCAAGGGGCCGGCGCTCAGATCAAACGGTGGTAGTCTTTCGCCTCCACACATGCAGGGGACAACAGGGCCATGAAAACCATCGTCATCACCGGGGCTTCCGACGGCATAGGCGCTGAAATGGCGCGCCAGCTGGCGCAGCGCCACGGGGCGGCGGTGACGCTGATACTGGCGGCGCGCAACGAAGCAGCACTCCAGGCCGTCGCCGCCCAGTGCCAGGCCAGCGGGGCCGCGGCGCTGGTGGTCCCCACCGATGTGTCCGACCCGGCCCAGTGCCGCGCGCTCATCGCCACAGCCGCCCGCGCGTCGGGCCAGATCGACGCCCTGATCAACAACGCCGGCATGTCGGCGCAGGCGTTGTTTGAAGAGGTCAAGACAGAAGACCTGGGCTGGTACGAGGAACTGATGCGCATCAACCTCTGGGGCAGCGTCTGGTGTACCCATGCCGCCCTGCCCTATTTGAAGCAAAGCCGCGGCAGCCTGGTGGCAGTTTCCAGCCTGGCCGGGCTGGTGGGCGTTCCCGGGCGCACGGCCTGCAGCGCCAGCAAGTTCGCCATGACCGGTTTTTTTGAAGCCTTGCGCGCCGAACTGAAAACGGCCGGCGTCAGCGTCACCACTGCTTACCCCGGCGTGGTCGCCACGCAGATCCGCTACCGGGGCTTCAACGCCGCAGGCACGCCTGCCGGCGCCAGCGGCCTCAGGGAAGACGATGCCATGAGTGTGGAAACCTGCGCCCGACTGATCCTTGAAGGCATGGACAAAAGGACGCGCGAGGTCGTGATGACGACCAAAGGCAAACTCGGGCGCTGGCTCAAGCTGCTGGCGCCCGGTGTCGTCGAATCCATGGCGCTGGCCGCCCTCAAGGACGAGGTCAAACCCCATTGAAAACCGATACCGCCCCTGCGCATGCCAGCCTCACCCCGTCCGCCTGGGTGCGGCGCTGGTCCCACCTGGTGCCGGCCCGGGGCCGCGTGCTCGACGTCGCCTGTGGCCATGGCCGGCACGCTTACTGGTTTCATCAGCGAAATCACCCTCTGACCCTTGTGGAACGGGCGCAAGCAGCTATTGATTCCATAGCAATTCCGGCAGACCGCTGTGAGAAGGTGGTCGCCGACATCGAGGCCGGCCCCTGGCCTTTTGCCGGCCGCGAGTTTGACGCCGTGGTGGTCACCAACTACCTGTGGCGCCCCCTGCTGCCCACGCTGCTGGCCAGCCTTGCGCCGGGTGGGGTGCTGATCTACGAAACCTTTGCCCAGGGCAACGAAACCGTGGGCAAGCCCTCGCGGCCCGATTTCCTGCTGCGTCCCGGCGAGCTGCTGGAGGTCTGCCGTGGCCTGCGGGTGGTCGCCTTTGAGGATGGCTTCCAGCCAGCCCCCGACCGCTTTACACAGCGGATTGCAGCCGTGCGGGAACTGGTGGCGCCGGGGACGGTCCCACGCTACCTGATCGACCAGCGCACTGGGTAGAATGCTGAATTGGCTTATCGCAGCATTGACCACGGCCAGAGCGCCACCCCTGACACAAAGACATGAAAACCATTACCGGCAGCATCGTTGCACTGGCCACCCCCCTGCATGAAGACGGCAGCGTTGACTATCCGTCCCTGCGCAAGCTGGTGGACTGGCACATCGCCGAAGGCACCGATTGCCTCGGCGTGGTCGGCACCACCGGCGAGTCGCCCACGGTCAGCGTCGAAGAACACTGCGAGATCATCCGCGTTTCCGTCGAACAGGCCAAGGGCCGGGTTCCCGTCATGGCCGGTTGCGGCGCCAACTCCACCGCCGAGGCCATCGAGCTGGCCCGTTTTGCAAAAACTGTCGGCGCCGACTGCCAGCTGCAGGTCGTGCCTTACTACAACAAGCCGACGCAGGAGGGCCAGTACCGGCACTTCACCGCGATTGCCGAAGCGGTGGATCTGCCCATGGTTCTGTACAACGTCCCCGGCCGTACTGTGGCCGACATGCTGCACGCCACCGTGCTGAGGCTGGCGCAGGTGCCCGGCATCGTGGGTATCAAGGAAGCGACCGGCAACATCGAACGCGCGCAGTGGCTGATCAAGGAAGCGCCGGCCGGTTTTGCCGTCTATTCCGGCGACGACCCGACCGCCGTGGCGCTGATGCTGTGCGGCGGTCAGGGCAACATCAGCGTGACCGCCAATGTGGCGCCGCGCCTGATGCATGAACTCTGCGTCGCTGCCATCGCCGGCGATGCGCGCGGTGCGATGAAAATCCAGCTCCAGCTGCTGCCACTGCACAAGCACCTGTTTGTCGAAGCCAACCCGATTCCGGTCAAGTGGGCCATGGCCCGCATGGGCCTGTGCGGCGGGACCCTGCGCTTGCCCATGACGACGCTAGAAACGGCCAACGAGGCCACCGTCGAAAACGCCCTGCGCGTTTGCGGCCTGCTCTGATTTTTAAGGAAACCCAGTGATGACATTGCACACGACCAGCGCTTCCGGATTTGTATCTGCACCGCGGCTTGCCGCTGCCCCGCTGCTGGCGCTCGTCGCCGCGCTCCTCCTCTCGGGTTGCTCCTCACTGAGCGAGTCCCTGCAGGGCGACAAGGTCGATTACAAAAGCGCCGGCAAGGCGCCCTCGCTGGAGGTTCCCCCCGACCTGACGCAGCTGTCGCGCGATACCCGTTATGTCGTGCCCGGCAGTTCCGTGACGGCCAGCGGCTTCCAGGTCGGACAGACCACCCAGTCCGTGCCAACGGCGGCCCTCACGGTCGGCGATGTGCGCATCGAACGCGCGGGCACGCAGCGCTGGCTGGTGGTGAACCGCCCGGCCGACAAATTGTGGGGCCCGGTGCGCGAGTTCTGGCAGGAAAACGGCTTCCTGATCGCCACCGAGCAGGAAAACCTGGGCATCATGGAAACCGACTATGCGGAAAACCGCGCCAAGCTGCCGCAGGACTTCATCCGCGCCACCCTGGGCAAGTTGCTCGACAGCCTGTACTCCACCGGCGAACGCGACAAGTTCCGCACCCGCCTGGAGCGCACGCCGACAGGCAGCACCGAGATCTACATCAGCCACCGCGGCATGGTGGAGGTGCTGACGGGCACAGTCAAGACACCGCAAAAAAGCGACGGCACGGTGTGGCAGCCCCGCCCGGCTGACCCGGAACTGGAAGCCGAATTCCTGCGCCGCCTGATGGTCAAGCTCGGTGTCAGCCAGGAGCAATCCAAGGCGCTGATCGCCACGGGCCCGGCGCGGCAGAGCGCACGTGTCGCCAATGTCAACAACATGCCGGTGGTCCAGATGGACGAGGGTTTTGAACGCGCCTGGCGCCGTGTCGGTCTGGCCCTGGACCGCACCGGCTTCACCGTCGAAGACCGCGACCGCGCGCAAGGCACTTATTTTGTGCGCTACGTCGAACCTACCGGCGACAAGAAGGAACCCGGCTTCTTCAGCAAGCTCTTCAGCAGTTCCTCGGCAGGCCCGGCTCCCCTCAAATACAGGATCGCTGTGCGCAGCCAGGGCGAAGCAACCACCGTGTCCGTGCTCAACGCCCAGGGCAATCCCGAAGCGTCGGCCAATGCCCAGCGCATCGTGCAGGTCATTGCCGACGACCTGAAATAAGGCGCCGCATGGAGCCTGGCCGGTGCTGAGGTTCAAAAGCCTGGGCAGCGGCAGCACAGGCAATGCCACGCTGGTGGAGGCGACCGGGTTGCGCACCCGGCGACTGCTGGTCGATTGCGGCCTGGGGCTGCGCCAGCTGTCGCTGCGGCTGGCCCAGGCCGGTCTGGCCGATGGCGACATCGACGCCATCTTCATCACCCACGAACACAGCGACCACATTGGTTGCGTTCGCCAGTTCGCCCGGCGCCATCGGGTCCCGGTCTGGATGAGCCGCGGCACGCAGGAGGGCATTGGCCTGGCCGACTTCGACGGGCTGCTCCACACCGCACGCGACGGGGAGGCGATTGACCTCGGCGAACTGCAGCTCATGCCCTTCACGGTGCCGCATGACGCGCGTGAGCCCTTGCAGCTCACCTGCACGGACGGCGCTTCCAAACTCGGTCTGCTGACCGACCTTGGCCACGCCACCGCCCACCTGCTGGCCCACCTCGCACATTGCCATGCCCTCTTGCTCGAGTGCAACCACGACAGCGATCTGCTGGCCCAGTCGGCCTACCCGCCTTTTCTCAAGCGGCGCGTAGGCGGCCTGTATGGCCACCTGTCCAATGCTGCCGCGGGCGAGATTGCCCGCTCGGTCGCGCAGGGCGGCCTCAGGCAGCTGGTGGCTGCCCATTTGAGCCAGCAAAACAACCGGCCGGAACTGGCGCACCAGGCGATGTCCGAGGCACTTGGCAGCAGCGCCGAGCTGGTGATCGCCGATGCCGGTAGCGGCACTCCCTGGCTCAGGCTGTAAGGCAAGCCCCGCCCGGGTCAGAGCCTTGCTCCCAATGAAAAAAGCCGCCCGGAGGCGGCTTTTCGGGAGCGAAAAAAAATTACTTCGCTGCGCTGGCAGGCGACATGGCTTCAGCCGGCACGGGTGCGGACGACGGTGCAGGTGCGGCGGCTGCGGGTGCAGAAGCGGCCTCAGCGGGGGCAGCTGCCGGCGCAGGTGCCGGGGTCACAACGACGGGCGCAGGTGCAGGCGCTTCTTCTTTTTTACCGCAGGCAGCCAGAGCAACGGCAGCAACGATGGCGGCCAAAACGAGGGACTTGTTCATATCGATATCCTTGATGAATGAGAGACAACTTATAAATCCGTCAAAAAAAAACCCAAATCTGACGATTCGAGTTTTTCAACGGGGGGCGAGTGATGCGAGCTCAAACTGCCCTGACGCAGAGTATATGCGGGTTTTCACCGCCGTAAAAACCCTCAATTCACAAAAAATCAGGAAAACTACCCCCCCCCATCGCCACTTTCGCCAGCGGGGTTTCAGTGCGGCGTCGCGCCAAAACATCAAATTCCCAGGGTGGTCGCCGGAAAGGCCGGGCTGCTGCGCAGCAGCTTTTCCGTCAGCCTTTCCCTCAGTGCGACGCGACGCGCCGGTTCTGACCCGGCCACACCGGTACTGCGCACCAGGTCCAGCCGTTCGAACACCCAGACCGGGCTCCAGAAGGCGCTGGGCAGGTCGCTGGCCGCCACTGCACCGCTGCCGCGACATTCAACAATGTGGGACCAGGTGCGGCGCCAGCTCACAAATCGCGCGTGCCGCCGCGTCACCTCGTCATAGTTCCGGGCCAGCATGGTCAGCGTACGCCCTGATCCTGCCCAGTCGTTGAGGGATTGCACAACACTGCGCTCACCCAGCGGCCAGTCCTCAAAGGTGGCGTCGCAAAGAATGATCTCGCGCCAACCCTCAGCGGCCGCAGCGGCGAAGCCCTGTCGCACCAGATCGGCGAATGCCGAACGCCCCTCGAAACGTCCCTGCAGCAGCGCGGGCGATGAAGGCCCGGCGGAAGGATGGAGATCGCTCATCATCGGCTCCTTGAAGGCATGAAACGCATGAAACAGAAGGCATGACGCGGGGTTCAGCAAGCCTGCGGATGCGCCAGCCAGCCGGCCGCGTGCCAGTCTGCCAGCAAGTCCAGCGCGGACGATCCCGCGCGGCCAAGGTCGGCGGCCGCGAGCCGGCGCTGGTCGGCCAGGCGTCGCATCAGGGTGGCATCAGCCCCCCTCGCGCGGTAACTCTCTCCATTGATGAACACATGCTGCGCGTCGTACATCATTCGGGTGCGCGGGTCCAGGCAGAGGCCCTCGGCGCAGCGCGGGTCCCAGCGTCCCGCCGGGTCGTCAAACCAGACCGAGGCCTTGGGCTCCGTCAGGCATTCGCCGAGCGCGCAGGCCAGTGCCAGCGGGTCTTTCAAGGCGTCATGTACCGCCTTTTGCGCAAACGCAAGCAAGCCTTCAGGCAGCGCCGCGGGCGTTGACGTTGCGGCCTGCGACGGATCGCGGTAGATGCCTTGGCTGACGGCACCGTCGTCCTCATCATCACCCGCAAAATCTGCCAGCCGCTGCAGCAGTTCACCCGCCAGCTCGGCACGTTTGGGCGCCCGAAAACCAATGGAGTAGGTCATGCAGTCCTGCGCCTTGCCGTGCTCGTCGTGCGATGACTCGGCCAGGCCGTCATGGGCATAACGCGGCGGCAGGTAAAGCATGTCGCCGGCCTCCAGCACAAACTCCTGCTCGGGCTCGAAGTTCTGCAGGATCTTCAGCGGCACACCTTCCTGCAGCGTCAGGTCTTGCTGCCGGCCAATCTTCCAGCGTCTGCGGCCGCTGGCCTGGAGCAGGAACACGTCGTAACTGTCGAAGTGCGGGCCCACGCCGCCGCCCGGCGTGGCAAATGAAATCATCAGGTCATCGAGCCGGGCGTCGGGCACAAAACGAAACTGCTGCAGCAGTTCATGGGCCCGGTGCTCGTGCAGGTCCACTCCCTGCAACAACAGGGTCCACTGCGGCCGGCTCAGGGCCGGCAGACTGCGCGGCCCGAACGGGCCCTGTTTCATGCGCCAACCGGTGGGCTGCTGGACCACGAGGCGCGACTCCACCTGTTTCTGCGCCGCCAGGTCGAACAGCTCCTTGCGGCTCAGCAAGGGCCTGAAACCGGGCATGGCCTGGCGCACCAGCAGGGGCTTTTTCTGCCAGTGGCGGCGCATGAACTGGACCGGGCTCAGACCGGCAAGAAGGGCGAGGGGTTGATTGACATCCATGGGACAATTGTCCGATGAAAATCACCCCGCAATGCGTCGTAGCCCTGACCTGGACGCTGAAAGACACCCTGGGCGAAATACTGGACGAACTCGACGAGCCGGTGGAGTTCCTTCTGGGCGGTGATGACCTGCTCGCCAAGATCGAGGAAAGCCTGCAGGGTCATGAAGCAGGCGCGGCTATCGACCTTCATCTGGAGCCTGAAAACGCTTTCGGCGACTACGATGAAAACCTTGTTTTTCTGGAAGCCCGCAAGCTGTTTCCGGCCGAACTCGAAGAAGGCCTGACCTTTGACGGCGCCGCCCTGCCCGCCGGCGTCAACCCGGACACGCCGACCGACCATATCTACACCGTGACTGAAATCTACCCCGACCATGTGGTGCTGGACGGCAACCACCCGCTGGCCGGTATTGCGATCCGCCTGAGCCTGAAGGTCGAGTCCGTGCGCGAGGCCACCGAAGCGGAAATCGGCCAAGGCTCCATGGGCACCGGCTTTTTCAAGCTGGAATCACAGGCGCCCGGCAACAACACGCTGCATTAGACCCTCCCATAAAAAAAGCTGGCCTGCTCTCACGAGCAGGCCAGCTTTTTTGTTTGGCGCCGCAGCGGCTTAACGCATGCGGTAGAGCTGGTTGTTCTCGATCTTCACGCGGTCGCCGATACGCAATTCGCCGTACGAAGGCACGTCGTACGCACGGGTGCCGCCGTTGTCCAGCTGGACCGACACGCGGTAGGTCTCATTGACAGGCTGGGTGTTGCGGTTCTTCTCGACGGCATTGCCGGCAACGGCACCACCCACAGCGCCAAGCACGGTGGCTGCGGTACGTCCGCTGCCGCCGCCGATCTGGCTGCCCACGGCTGCACCGGCCACGCCGCCGATCACCGCACCCAGACCGGTGGTCGAGGCCGGTTGTTGCGTACGCAGGACTTCCACATTGCTCACACGGCCGTATTCAATGTAGTTGCCCTGCGGGTTCTGTGCGGGATAAGTGGTTGCGGGGTAGGTCGATGCGGGGTAGGTCGCAGCCGGGTAGTTCGAACCCTGGGCCGGCTGGCTCATGGGCGCAGCGCAGGCGGCAAGCCCGGCGACCACAACCACGGATGAAACGACGGAAACAAGGCGGGAAGCTTGACGCATGGAAATCTCCTGTGTGTGAACGTTCAAAGGACCCAACGCATCCTTCGGTTGAAGGACAATTTGCCGGAGGACCCTGCAACACTGATTACAACCAAGCCGGGCCTTCGCGAGGGTGGGGTCCCAGGCTGTCCCGGCGTGGGAGCCGGCTGCCGGCCGGTGTAGGAAAAGCCTGACGCCCCGCCTTGTCCGCTCAGAGAGCGGGAGGCCTCTCAGGCCTTGCCGGTGGAGCCGTAGCCGCCTTCGCCGCGCTGGCTGGTAGCGGCAAAATCATCGACCACGTTGAACTCGGCCTGCACCACGGGAACGATGACCAACTGGGCGATACGCTCCATCGGGGCTATCGTGAAAGCGACATCGCTGCGGTTCCAGGCGCTGACCATGAGCTGGCCCTGGTAGTCGCTGTCGATCAGCCCGACCAGGTTGCCAAGCACGATGCCGTGTTTGTGCCCCAGCCCCGAGCGCGGCAGGATCATGGCCGCATAGGCGGGGTTGTGCAGATGAATCGCCAGTCCGGTGGGCACCAGTTGCCAGGCGTTGGGCTGCAGCGTGAGCGGTTCCTGCAGGCAGGCGCGCAGGTCCAGTCCGGCGCTGCCGGGCGTGGCATAAGCCGGCAGGTTGCCGCGCAGGCGGTCGTCGATGATCCTGACGTCGATTTTCATGTCACTTGCCTTGTTTGAATTCTTTGGCGGTCTGCTCTGCCAGCGTGCGCAGACGCGACCTGATCAGTTCCGGGGAATATTTTTTAAACCGGTAAAACGCCCACCCCGCAAAAGCGATCAGCAGCGGCAGGGTCAACAGGCCGGCGCGCGGAACGAGCGCGGAAATCAGCTGCAGCGCAATCCAGCCGATCAGCACCCATCTGCCCACCGTCCACAAGGACGGCCCGGCCGGCCGGGCCGGCGCCGCGTCATTGACGGCCTCCCGCCGTGGCTGCGCGGCGGCCCCGGCCATCAGGCCGGGGCCCGGCTGCGCCTCCGGCCTCGTCTGCCTGGCCAGAGCAGTCGCTGCCGCGGTGGCACTGAGTTTTTCCACATACCGGGCAAAGTCGCCGTCGGGCGGGGTGTCGGAAGGCAGTTGCACCGTGCGTCACCCTGCCCGTTGGATCCGGCTGGCGATCTCTGCCACCAGTTGCCGCGCCAGCGACAGCTTGGAAGCACGCGCCAGTTCCCGGCTGCCCTGCGCATCGACCAGCAGCAGGGCGTTGTCATCCCGGCCAAAAGTGGCCGGACCGATGTTGCCGACCAGCAGCGGCACGCCCTTGCGCCGGCGCTTGGCCTGCGCGTTGTCCGCCAGGTCGTGACTCTCGGCGGCAAAACCCACGCAGAACAGCTCCCCCGACCGGGCGCGCGGCGATTGCGCCACGGTCGCCAGGATGTCGGGGTTCTCGGTGAAAGCCAGCTGGGGCGCCTGGCCCGAGCCGTCTTTTTTGAT
Organism: Polaromonas sp.; assembly: GCF_029945685.1. Taxonomy (GTDB): domain Bacteria; phylum Pseudomonadota; class Gammaproteobacteria; order Burkholderiales; family Burkholderiaceae_C; genus Polaromonas. The sequence continues at coordinate 119,188 of NZ_JAQSDA010000027.1, forward strand.
CTTGCGCTCCGCGCTGCTCGCCGGTCGCCAGTCGGCCACGGCTGCAGTTGCTATAAAAACAGTAGCTGCCGGCGCTTGTTGCATAACGGCTTCAAGCATGTTTTGTGCTGACTTGACATCGATGCGGGTGACGCCGCGCGGTGTGCTCAAGCTCACCGGCCCGGCCACCAGCGTGACCTCGGCGCCAGCCTCGCGCGCGGCGCGAGCCACCGCAAACCCCATCTTGCCGCTCGACAGGTTGGTGATGCCGCGCACCGGATCGATGGCCTCGTAGGTCGGTCCCGCCGTCACCAGCACCTGCTGGCCGGCCAGCACCTTGGGGGTGAAAAAGGCAATGATGTCCTCGAGCAGTTCGGGCGGCTCCAGCATGCGCCCGTCGCCGGTTTCGCCGCAGGCCTGGAAACCGCTGCCCACGCCCAGAATGGTTGCGCCATCGCCAGAGAGCTGCGCCATGTTGCGCTGGGTCGCGGGGTGGGCCCACATTTCACGGTTCATCGCCGGTGCGATCAGCAGCGGCACGGCGGCTATCGGCCGGGCCAGGCACATCAGGCTGAGCAGGTCGTCGGCACGCCCGTGCAGCAGCTTGGCCATGAAGTCTGCGCTGCACGGTGCGATCAGGATGGCGTCAGCCTCGCGGCTGAGGTTGATGTGCGCCATGTTGTTGGCCTCCCGGCTGTCCCACTGGCTGGTGTAGACCGGCCGGCCGCTGAGCGCCTGCAGCGTCACCGCCGTGATGAACTGCTCGGCGGCCTCGGTCATCACCACCTGCACGGTGGCGCCCTGCTTGATCAGCGCGCGGCACAATTCTGCCGCCTTGTAGCAGGCAATGCCGCCCGACAGGCCCAGCACGATGTGTTTGCCGGCCAGATCGCCAACATTGACGGGGTCTTGTTCGATTGCTTGCTGCGTCATGCCCCGCAATGTATCCCAGTTTGTCCGCATCACTGACGGCGCGAACCGGGGCGGACGCAGACTCACCCGTATAATCCCGGTTTACCACCTAAGCGAACTTGCGGTTCGTACCTGACATGACCAAATTTGTCTTCGTCACCGGCGGTGTGGTGTCTTCCCTGGGCAAGGGAATCGCCTCAGCCTCCCTGGCAGCGATCCTTGAATCGCGAGGCCTCAAAGTCACTTTAATCAAGCTGGACCCCTACCTCAACGTCGATCCCGGCACGATGTCGCCGTTCCAGCACGGCGAAGTGTTTGTCACCGACGACGGCGCGGAAACCGACCTGGACCTGGGCCACTACGAGCGTTTTGTCGAGACGCGCATGCGCAAGGCCAACAATTTCACGACCGGCCAGATCTACAAAAGCGTGCTTGAAAAAGAACGCCGCGGCGACTACCTCGGCAAGACCGTGCAGGTCATCCCGCACGTCACCAACGAAATCCAGGAATTCATCAAGCGCGGCGCCGGTTACGACACGCCGCAGGCGGTGGACGTTGCGATTGTCGAAATCGGCGGCACGGTCGGCGACATCGAGTCGCTGCCCTTCCTCGAGGCGGTGCGTCAGATGAGCCTGCGCCTGGGCGCCAACAACACGGCCTTTGTGCACCTGAGCTATGTGCCCTGGATCGCTGCCGCGGGCGAGCTCAAGACCAAGCCGACCCAGCACACCGCCAAACAGCTGCGCGAAATCGGCATCCAGGCCGATGTGCTGCTGTGCCGCGCCGACCGCCCCATCCCCAGCGAAGAGCGTGAAAAGATCTCGCTGTTCTCCAACGTGCCCGAGTGGGGCGTGATTTCCATGTGGGACGTGGACACGATTTACAAGGTGCCGCGCATGCTGCACGAGCAGGGCCTGGACGGGCTGATCTGCGACAAGCTGCGCCTGAACACACCGCCAGCCAACCTCAAGCGCTGGGACGACCTGGTTTACGAAACCGCGCATCCGGCCAATGAAGTGCACATTGCCATGGTCGGCAAGTACGTGGACCTGTCGGACAGCTACAAGTCGCTCAACGAGGCGATTCGCCACGCCGGCATGAAAAACCATGCCAAGGTGGTCATCGAGTACGTCGATTCGGAAACCCTGACACAGGACAACGTCTCGCGCCTGGCCAAGTTCGACGGCATCCTGGTGCCCGGCGGCTTCGGCGTACGCGGCGTGGAAGGCAAGATCTGCGCGGCGCGTTTTGCACGCGAAAACAAGGTGCCTTACCTCGGCATCTGCCTGGGCATGCAGGTCGCCACCATCGAGTTTGCACGACATGTGGCGGGCCTGAAGGACGCCAACAGCACCGAGTTCGACCCCGGCACAACGCACCCGGTCATCGCGCTGATCACCGAGTGGAAAGACGAAGACGGCACCATCAAGACGCGCAACGAACAGTCCGACCTGGGCGGCACCATGCGCCTGGGTGCGCAAAGCTCCGACGTCGCCAAGGACACGTTGGCGCACAGGATTTATGGCGACGTGGTCACCGAGCGGCACCGCCACCGCTACGAAGCCAACGTCCACTACCTCGACCGGCTGCGTGACGCCGGCCTGGTGATCTCGGCACTGACCCAGCGCGAACACCTGACAGAAATTGTCGAGCTGCCGCAAAACGTGCACCCCTGGTTCATCGGCGTGCAGTTCCACCCTGAATTCAAGTCCACGCCCTGGGCAGGCCACCCGCTGTTCAACGCCTACGTGAAAGCCGCACTGGACCACCAGGCGGCCGGAAAAACACTGAAAGTCGTAGCATGAAGCTTTGTGGTTTCGAGATCGGCCTCGATCAGCCGTTTTTCCTGATCGCCGGCCCCTGTGTCGTCGAGTCCGAGCAACTGCAGATGGACACGGCCGGCACGCTGAAGGAAATCACGGCTTCGCTGGGCATTCCCTTCATCTTCAAGTCCAGCTACGACAAGGCCAACCGCTCCAGCGGCACCAGCTTTCGCGGCCCCGGCATGGAAAAAGGCCTGGAGATCCTGGCCAAGGTCAAACGCGAGCTGAACCTGCCCATCCTGACCGATGTGCATTCGGAGTCCGAGATTGCCGCCGTGGCGGCCGTGGTGGATGTACTGCAGACGCCGGCCTTTCTGTGCAGGCAGACCGACTTCATCCACGCGGTGGCGCAATCGGGCAAGCCGGTCAACATCAAGAAGGGCCAGTTTCTTGCGCCCGGCGACATGAAAAACGTGATTGACAAGGCCCGGGCAGCAGCGCGTGAAAAAGGCCTGAACGACGACAATTTCATGGCCTGCGAACGTGGTGCGAGTTTTGGCTACAACAACCTGGTCAGCGACATGCGCAGCCTGGCCATCATGCGCGAGACCGGTGCGCCCGTGGTGTTTGACGCCACCCATTCCGTGCAGTTGCCCGGCGGCCAGGGCACCAGCAGCGGCGGCCAGCGCGAGATGGTGCCGGTGCTGGCCCGCGCCGCCGTCGCGGTCGGCATTGCGGGCATCTTCATGGAAACCCATCCGGACCCGTCCAAGGCCATGAGTGACGGCCCGAACGCCGTCCCGCTCAAACACATGATGGCCTTGCTGGAGACGCTGCTCGAACTCGACCGCGTCACCAAGAAGAACGGCTTCCTGGAAAACAATTTCAGCGCCTGAGCCACACACACACACACACACACACACACAAACAACAACAACAACAACAACAATAACCAGAGACACGCATGACACCTGCCTACATCATCGTTGACATGAAGATCACTGATCCCGAGCAGTACAAGCAGTACATGGCAGCCGCCCCCGCCGCCGTGGCCGCCGCCGGTGGTGAATACCTGGTGCGTGGCGGCAAGTTCGAGACTCTGGAAGGCCACTGGCAGCCCGCGCGTATTGCGATGCTGCGCTTTCCCAGCTTCGAGAAGGCGAAAACCTTCTACGACGACGAGATGTACCGTGCCGCGCGCGCCAGGCGTGCCGGCGCCACCGAGTTTTTCAATATGGTGCTGGTCGAAGGCGTTGCCGCGCCGGTCTGATATCCCCTCTACTTAAAAGGAACCTAATGAGCGCAATTGTTGATATCGTCGGCCGCGAAATCCTCGACAGCCGGGGCAACCCCACGGTCGAGTGCGACGTCCTGCTGGAGTCGGGTGTGATGGGCCGCGCCGCCGTGCCCTCGGGTGCCTCCACCGGCTCGCGCGAAGCCATCGAACTGCGCGACGGCGACACCTCGCGTTACCTCGGCAAGGGCGTGCTCAAGGCGGTCGAGTACATCAACACCGAAATCTCCGAAGCCGTTCTGGGCCTGGACGCCAGCGAGCAGGCCTTCCTGGACCGCACGCTGATCGACCTGGACGGCACCGAGAACAAGTCCCGCCTGGGCGCCAATGCGATGCTGGCCGTCAGCATGGCCGTGGCACGCGCCGCTGCCGAGGAAGCCGGCCTGCCGCTGTACCGCTACTTCGGCGGCATGGGCGCGATGCAGATGCCGGTGCCCATGATGAACGTGATCAACGGCGGCGCGCACGCCAACAACAGCCTGGACCTGCAGGAGTTCATGATCGTGCCGGTGGGCGCGCCGAGCTTTCGCGAAGCCCTGCGCTGGGGCGCCGAAGTGTTCCACGCACTGAAGAAAATCCTGCACGACCGGGGCATCAGCACCGCCGTGGGCGACGAAGGCGGCTTTGCGCCCAGCGTTGAAAACCACGAAGCAGCCATTGCGCTGATTCTCGAAGCCATCGACAAGGCCGGCTACACCGCCGGCGACCAGATCGCCCTGGCGCTGGACTGCGCCGCCAGCGAGTTCTACAAGGACGGCCTGTATGTGCTCGAAGGCGAAGGCGGCCTGCAACTCAATGCCCAGCAGTGGACCGACATGCTCGCCACCTGGTGCGACAAGTACCCCATCATCAGCATCGAAGACGGCATGCATGAGGGCGACTGGGACGGCTGGAAAATCCTGACCGAGCGCCTGGGCAAGCAGGTGCAGCTGGTCGGCGACGACCTGTTTGTCACCAACACCAAAATCCTCAAGGAAGGCATCGACAAGAACATTGCCAACTCCATCCTCATCAAGATCAACCAGATCGGCACCTTGAGCGAAACCTTTGCCGCCATCGAGATGGCCAAACGCGCCGGCTACACCGCCGTGATTTCGCACCGTTCCGGCGAGACCGAAGACGCCACCATTGCCGACATCGCGGTCGGCACCAACGCCGGCCAGATCAAGACCGGTTCACTGAGCCGCTCGGACCGCATGGCCAAGTACAACCAGTTGCTGCGCATCGAAGAAGACCTGGGCGACATCGCGACCTACCCCGGCCGCGCTGCCTTCTACAACCTGCGCTAACCTCACCAGCAGATCGTGGGAAACCGCGTCGTCCCCGCCCTCCTGATTGCGCTGCTGGTCATCGTGCATGCGCAACTCTGGGTGGGCCGGGGCAGCCTTCCCAGCGTCAACGAGATGCAGCGCAGGCTCAGTGAGCAGATCGCCAAAAACGTGCAGGCGCAGGCCGACAACGAGCGCCTGGCTGCCGAGGTCAAAGACCTGCGCGAAGGCCTGGAGATGGTGGAAGAAAAAGCGCGCCAAGAGCTGGGCATGGTCAAGCCCAATGAAATTTTTGTACAGATTGCGCCCTGAGCGCAGCCAGTGTGCTATTTTTTCAATAGCTGATGGCGCTTTATCCATAAGGGCTGGAGCCTGATTTGACGCATGATCCGGCAGCCCGCCAGGAAGCCGGGCCGGAGGCGTGCCGCATCGCGCTGCTGGGCGCAGCGGGAACCGGCAAGACCCGGCTGGCTGGCGAACTGAGGGCGGCACTGGACGGCCGCACCGCTCTCCTTCCCACCCTGATTGCCGACAACCCGCCGTTGGCTTCCGTGATGCCAGCCCGTGCCGGCGCACCAGCAGACCCCCGCCACTTCGGTTTCGATCAAGTCCTGCTCCTGGGCCTGGACCTGCCTGCGCCCGCCGGTCTCGCGGTGACCCAGGAAGCGGTTGACCGGCACCTGCGCCAGCAGCTTGCCAACGCGGGTGTGCCCTACACCGTGGTTTACGGCCTCGGGCCGCAGCGCCTGAGCCATGCCCTGGGTGCACTGCGGACGCTGCTGGACGGCCACCAGCCGTCTGCGCCGGGGGCTGGTGACGACGAGGCGCGCCGTCCCTGGGTCTGGGCCTGCGACACCTGCAGCGATCCGGCCTGCGAACGCCGCCTGCTCAGCGACCTGATGGCCCGCCGGGCGCCCTGAGGGCAACCGGCATGGCCACTACTGCACCGTAGGCGCGGGCGGCAGCTGGCTTTCCTGCCGGGTGAAAATCTGCGCGGCATCGACCGGGTCGAACCCGTACTGCGCACCGCAGAACTCGCAGCCCACGTCGATGCGCCCCTGCTCGGCGATGATGCTTTCCACCTCGGCCGTGCCCAGGCTGCGCAGCATGCCGCTGACTCGCTCCTGCGAACAGCTGCAGGCAAAGGTCGGTGTGTTCGGCACAAACCGCGTGATTTTTTCTTCCCAGAACAGGCGGTGCAGAATGGTGTCGGCATCCAGCGTCAGCAACTCCTCGCGCTTGAGCGTGCCGGCCAGCAGCGCAATGCGTTTGTAGTCCTCGTTGCGGCCGATCTGGTCCTCGTCGGCGTCCCGGTCGCGCTGGCTTTCCAGGTTGCCCTCGCCCTTGACCGGCAGGCGCTGGATCAGCAGGCCGGCAGCGACCTGCCCGTCGGCCGCCAGAATCAACCGGGTGTCGAGCTGCTCGCTTTGCAGCATGTAGTGCTCCAGCACTTCGCCGAGGTTTTCGAGCTTTTCATGCTGGTCGCCAAACAGCGGCACCACGCCCTGGTAGGGCTGCTGGCCGGGCAGCCGGTCTTTCGGGTCCAGCGTGATCGCGCAGCGGCCCTGGTTGCTGACGTTGACGAGACGGCTCAAGGTGTCGCCCGGCAGCACCTCACCGGTCACGGTGGCGGTGGCGCGCAGGCTCAGGTCGGGCTGGACTTCGGCCACGGCCAGCTTGACCGGGCCGTCCCCGAAAATCTGCAGGACCAGCGCGCCGTTGAACTTGATGTTGCCCTGCATCAGCGCGCCGGCCGCCGTCATTTCGCCGAGCAGCTGCAGGACTTCGGGCGGGTAACCGCCGCCGGCCTCGCGCCGTTTGAGGATCTCCTGCCAGGCGTCGGTCAGGCGCACCAGCATGCCGCGCACCGGCAGGCCGTCGAAAATAAACTTGTGTAATTCAGACATCAATCAATCTTTTTGAAGCCGGCTCTGTAACGCCGCGCATTCTCTACATAGTGCCGGGCGCTCATTTTTAAACCCTCGATCTGCTCGGGCGTCAGCTGCCGCACGGCCTTGGCCGGGCTGCCGAGGATCATGGATCCGTCGGGAAACTCCTTGCCTTCGGTCACCAGCGAGCCGGCGCCGACCAGGCAGTTCCTGCCGATTTTTGCGCCGTTGAGCACCACGGCCTGGATGCCGATCAACGACCCGTCGCCGATGGTGCAGCCGTGCAGCATGACCTGGTGGCCCACGGTGACGTTGTCGCCGATGGACAGCGGCATGCCCATGTCGGCATGCAGGACGCTGTTGTCCTGGATGTTGGAGCCCTTGCCCACGCGAATGGTTTCGGTGTCGCCGCGAATCACCACGCCGAACCAGACGCTGCTGTCCTCGGCCAGTGTCACATTACCCATGACCTGCGCGCTGTCGGCGACCCAGGCAGATTCATGAACGGCAGGAGTCAGGTCGTCGAGTTGGTAGAGGGCCATGGTTCTTGGTGAAGTGAGGGGAAAGGGGCCGCTGGCGCGGCGGGGCGCGGCGGCAAGAGCCCCAATTGTAGGCAGGCATCCGCCACCTGTCTCAGCCGGGCACCGCCCGCATGCTGCGCGCTATCGCCGACAATCCGGCCATGACGGCGACACCCAGACCCCCCGAACTGCGCCAGCAGGCCCTGCAGGCGCTGATGGAACCCGATCCACAGCAAAAGGTGCTGCTGGCCCAATCCCTGTGGGCGCAAGCAGCTACTCTTTCGATAGCATTTCAAGACCCGCCCGAGGCGCCTGCCGGCCTGCCCGGCTGCCCGGCGCGGCCCGAGCTGCGTTCCCACCTGGATGTGCCCAAGCGTTCACCCTTCACCCCGGAGGGCCTGGCCGCTCTGCTGCACGCGGTGACACACATCGAGTTCAACGCGATCAACCTGGCACTCGACGCCGCGTGGCGCTTTGACGGCATGCCGCGGGCCTATTACCTCGACTGGCTCAGGGTCGCCGCGGAAGAGGCCCACCACTTCAGTCTGCTGCGCGAGCACCTGCAGACCCTGGGTTTTGACTACGGTGACTTTCCCGCCCACACCGGCCTGTGGGACATGACCGAAAAAACCACCGGCGACGTGCTCGCGCGCATGGCGCTGGTGCCGCGCACGCTGGAAGCCCGCGGGCTGGACGCCACCCCCGCGATGCAGGCCAAACTGCGCCGGGTCGGCAGCCCCGCCGCCCTGCGTGCGGTCGCCATTCTGGACATCATCCTGCGCGACGAGATCGGCCACGTCGCCATCGGCAACCATTGGTACCGTCACCTGTGCAGCCAACGCGGGCTGGACCCGGTCGCCACCTACGCCGAACTGGCCGCCCGCTACGAAGCCCCCGCGCTGAGAGGCCCGTTCAACCTGAGCGCCCGGCGCGCCGCCGGGTTTGACGAGGCCGAACTGGCGCAACTAGGTTCTCCAGGCAGAACCTCGGCGACATTCTCTCGATAGTCAAGCACCTCAGCGGGAATAAAACCAAAGCCAGGACAAGCCCACCGCCGCCAGCGAACAAATCGACAATGCAACGAGGAACAGACAAGCGCCGACGGGGTGCTTGTCCATTGTTGCGATCAGCTTCGATGGGCCGGGCAGGTTTTGAAATTCAATATTCATAGGCCAAAGCGTAAAGCATCGGGTCATTTTTGCGGTGGTTAAAGCTGTGGATAAGCGCGGGAAATGCGGTGGAAAACCGGGCCATAGGTGGGTATAAAACCTACCACTGCCAGCGAATACCTAGAAATGGCTTTGCTAGGCTCGTTTTCAGTGGATAAACAGCGCTGCCTTAACTTGTCAAAACGTCACCACGATATTCGTTGATTGCCATGCTCTCAACCCGAGTAGTTTCTACAGGTCATTAATTTCAACCCAAGGGCCGTTGTCCCCCCCTTTGATGCATGTCAACACCCAAGGGTGAACTGCGGCTGACACTGGTTCGGTAATTTTTCCCGCAGCGCGAGGGCACGGAACACCGGCAGGCTGGCGCAGGATTGGGTACTATTTCGCCTTCAGACCGTCAAGTCGCTGAAATCGCAGAGGAGGGTTGGCAATGATCCGGCATCTCGTTCCCCTGATTGAGTCTCAAATCGTGCGCCTGCCGTCGCCGGTGGCCGTGCAGCTGCCTGCGGGCCAGGTGCTGGGCCCGCCCGACGCCCCGGTCAAGATGTTGTTTTCCCATTGGTCCAGCCTGACCCGGCTGCGGGCCGGCCAGATCGGCGCGCTGGCCGAGGAGTTTGTCGAGGGCAAGCTGCATCTGGAAGGCCGCATGCGCGACGTGATGGCGGTGGCGGTCAGCCTGCTGCCGGCCAACCCGGTGCACATCGACGCTGGCTGGTGGAACACCCTGCAGCGCCAGATCCGGGCGCTGCGGGCCCATACGCCGGAAAAAGACGCCGAGCAGATCCAGTTTCACTACGATGTCTCGGACGACTTCTACGCCCTGTGGCTGGACCCGCGCCGCGTCTATTCCTGCGCCTACTACCGGGACAACAGCATGAACCTGGCCCAGGCCCAGGAAGCCAAGCTTGATCACATCTGCCGCAAACTGATGCTGCAGCCCGGCGAACGCTTTCTCGATATCGGGGCCGGCTGGGGCGGCCTGCTGCTGTGGGCCGCCGAACATTACGGCGTGGACGCCACCGGCATCACGCTGTCGAAAAACCAGCATGCCCATGTGCAGCGCCAGATCGCGGACAAGGGCCTGCAGGGCCGGGTCCGGATGGAATTGCGCGACTACCGCCACCTTGACGAGAGCCAGCCCTTTGACAAGATTTCATCGGTGGGCATGTTCGAACATGTGGGTCGCAGCAACATGACGGCGTATTTCAACAAGATCCTGCGTCTGCTGGCACCGGGCGGGCTGGTCCTGAACCACGGCATCACCGCCGGCGGGCCCGACAACGACCAGCTCGGCGCGGGCATGGGCGACTTCATCGAGAAATACATTTTCCCCGGCGGGCAACTGCTGCATGTCAGCGACGTGCTCGACCACATGGCGCGCGGCGGGCTGGAAATGGTCGATACCGAAAACCTGCGGCCGCACTATGCGCGCACGCTGTGGGACTGGTCCGATGCCCTGGAAGCCCGGCTGGAGGCGGCGCAGCAGGTGCTGGCCGCTGGCCACGGCGGCAGTGCGCTCGGCGACAAGACCCTGCGTGCCTACCGCCTCTATCTGGCTGGCAGCGCCATGAGCTTCGAGCAGGGCTGGCTCTCGCTGCACCAGATGCTGGCGACACGGCCGCAGACTGACCAGCCAGACGAAAAAATCAGGGGCGCCCGTAGCCGCTACCCCTTCCGGCGGGACTACATGTATGCGCGGCCAGCCACCGCGGGCAGCGCGCCGGGCTGAACGGCCCGGGTTACGGAAATGATCGAAAAAATCGGTTAAATCTTCCGCCAGGCCTTATGCCACGGGCGCAACCAGCTATTGAATCCATAGCGGGCCACACCTCGCAGTTCAGTCACCCTTGATCTGCGCCGCCTTGATGATGCGGGCGTTGTTGTCCGACTCCTGCGCAATCTGGCGCGAAAACTCTGCCGCGCTGCCGCCCGTCGGCACATTGTCGGCCGCCAGCAGGCGCTGGCGCAATTCCGGCGTCTTCAGGGCCAGATTGATTTCGGTGTTCAGGCGCGACAGCACGGCCTCGGGTGTTTTGCCGGGCGCAAACACGCCGAACAGCGAGCTCAGGTTGGCCGGTGCAAAGCCGAGTTCGGCAAAGGTCGGCACCTGCGGCAGGGCCTCCACCCGCGCCGGCGCACCGACGGCCAGCGGACGAAGCTTGCCGGACTGGATGTGCGGCATCACTGCGCCGCTGAGGTTGGTGGTGATGACCTCAAACTGCCCGCTCAGCGCGTCGGTCAGTTGCTGGCCGCCGCCTTTGTAGGGAATGTGGGTGAAGCCGGCTTTCGCGCCCTGCTGGACCTGCTCGAGCACGATGTGGCCGACCGTGGCCAGGCCCGAGGTGGACCAGCGGATGCTGCCGGGACTGGCTTTGGCGGCGGCCAGCATGTCCTTGAAGTTCTTGCCGGCAAAAGCAGAGGTGGCCAGCAACACCACCGGCGAGTACATCACGCTGGCCACCGGGGCTATGTCCCGGGCCGGGTCATAAGGCAGCTTGCCCAGATGCGGGTTCAGCGCCAGCGGGCTGATCGAGGAAAAGCCGAGGGTGTAGCCGTCCGGCGCGGCCTTGGCCACCACGTCCATGCCGATGCTGCCGCCCGCACCGGCCCGGTTTTCCACCAGCACCGGCGTGCCCAGCTGCGCAGCCAGCTTGTCGGCCAGCGCCCGCGCGATGTTGTCGCTCAACCCGCCCGGCGGATAAGCCACCACGATGCGGATCGGGCGTGCCGGCCAGGGGGTCTGCGCGAGTGAAACCGAAGGCAGCGCGGCGGCGCACAGGGCCAGCACAGGCAGGGCCAGCAGGCGGCGGCGCGAGGGGATCAAAAACATGAATTTTCCTGAGGTGAACATGGGCGTATTTTGCCTCGTACCGTGTGATCAGTTGTTGAGGCTCTCTGTTCAAGCAGGGGCCGCGGAACCGGCTTTGCCGGGCCGCAGGCGCAGCGGCCCCCTCGGGGGGCAGCGACCCACACGAAGCGGGGGAACGTGGGGGCAGTCAGCCTCTCGGGTGATGGTGCGCGTGCAGCGCCTTCAGCCGTTCGCGCGCGACATGCGTGTAGATGGTGGTGGTAGAGATGTCGGCGTGGCCCAGCAGCATCTGCACCGCGCGCAGATCGGCGCCGTGGTTGAGCAGGTGGGTGGCAAAGGCATGGCGCAGGGTGTGCGGCGACAGCGGTGAGGTGATGCCGGCGCGCAGCGCATGTTTTTTCACCAGCATCCAGAACATCACGCGGCTCATGCCGCTGCCGCGGCCGGTGACAAACAGGTCGTCGGTCTGCTGTCCGCCCAGAATGGCGGGGCGCGCTTCGGCGAGGTAGTGCTCGATCGCCTGCCGCGCGACCTGGCCGAAGGGCACCAGGCGCTCCTTGCTGCCCTTGCCCATGACGCGCAACACGCCTTCGTTCATGCCGACATGAAAGGTCTTGAGCCCGACCAGCTCGCTCACGCGCAGGCCGCTGGCGTACATCAGCTCCAGCATGGCGCGGTCGCGCAGGCCCAGCGGCGTGTCGCTGTCGGGCGCGGCCAGCAGCAACTCGACCTGGGCTTCCGACATGAGTTTGGGCACACGCAGGGCCTGTTTGGCCGACTGCAATTTGAGGGTCGGGTCGGCGTGAATCAGACGCTCGCGCAGGGCCCAGCGGAAGTAACGCTTGAACACTGTCAGCCGCCGGTTCGCGGAGGTCGCCCGGGTGCTGGCGTGCCGGGCCGAAAAATAAGCATTCAGGTCGCTCTCGGCGCTGTCGTCGAGCTTGCGCCCGCCCTGCTCTTTCGCCCCCAGCCAAAGCGCATACAACGACAAGTCGCGTCGGTAGGCGGCCAGCGTGTTTTTGGACAGGCCGTCTTCCAGCCACATGGCGTCGACAAAGGCATCAATGCTGGACTGGCTCTGGGGATTCATGGGTACAACGATAACAAACTGGACCCACGGATCGATTGCAAAAGAAAAACCCCGCAAGCACGGGGCCGGCGGGGTTGGCGAAAAAAGCAGACAAGGCGGTCACGCCGCCTGGCCAACACTTATTCGAGCGACAGCTTGGCGGTGTTCACCACCTTTTTGTACACCTCGTACTCGGCCTTGATCTGCGCAGCGAACTGCTCGGGCGTGTTGCCGACGATGATGGAACCGGTGTCCTCGATGCGCTTGCGCACCGCCGGGTCCTGCAGGGCCTTGAGCGTGGCCGCGCTGACCTTGTCGACCACCTCTTTCGGCAAAGCCTTGGGGCCGAGAATGCCGTAATACGCCATGCGGTTGACGGGCTCCAGGCCAACTTCCTTGAAGGTTGGTACATCCGGCAGGGCCGCCAGACGCTGCGGCGCGGCTATCGCAATCGGGATCAGCCGTTTTTGCAGAGCAAAAGGCAGCGCCGAAGGCAGATTGTCAAAAATCATGTTGACCTGACCTGCGACGGTGTCGTTGAGCGCCGGGCCTGAACCACGGTAGGGAATGTGAGTGATGAAAGTGCCGCTCAAATTCTTGAACAACTCCATCTGCAGGTGCGCGATGCTGCCGGTACCCGATGATGAAAAGGAGTACTTCCCGGGATTCTTTTTAACTTCCGCAATGAACTCCTTGTAATTGCGGGCCGGGAAGCTGGGATGCACCGCCAGGATGTTGGGCGTCGCGGCAATGTTGATGATGGGCGTGAAATCCGTCAGCGTGTTGTAGGGGATTTTCGGATTGATCGCCGGATTGGCTGCGGTGGACGACACCGTGGCCACGCCCAGCGTGTACCCGTCGGGCGCCGAGCGAGCGATCTCGGTGGCGCCAACCACACCGCCGCCGCCGGCCTTGTTCTCGACGATCACGCTTTGCCCCAGGGCCTTGCCCAGCGGCTCGGCGATCACGCGCGCGATGATGTCGGTGGTGCCGCCCGGCGCAAACGGCACCTGCAGCTTGACGACCTTGTTCGGATAGGACTGCGCCAGGGCAGAACCTGCTGCGGCGATGGCCAGCGTCATTGCAGAAAGGGTGAGCAGATAACGGCGTTGCATAGCGATTTTCCTTGCGATAGAAAGTAAATAAGCGCTATCGTAAGCGCAAGAGCCGGGCCGCCTTGTTGTGGATTACGCATAAGGGCAAACCCGGCCCCGCTGGGTTATTCTCAACGGGTGAACTATGCCCAACTGCTTTTCCCCGATTTCTCCCTGATCCTGTGCGGCTACCTGGTGTGCCGTTACACCGCCCTCAACCGCACGGTGTGGCAGCAGGTGGAAAGCCTGGTCTATTACTTCCTGTTTCCGGTCCTGCTGTTCCAGTCCATCGTCAAAAGCCCGCTGGATCTGGGCGCGGCTTCCAGCCTGATTGCGGCCGGGCTCAGCATGGGCGTGCTGGGTATTGCACTGGCGTATTCGCTGCCGCACCTGCCCTGGCTGGGGACGCACATTGACAGGCGCGAGCACGCCGCCAGCGCGCAGGTGGCCTTCCGCTTCAACTCCTTCATCGGGCTGGCGCTGGCCGAGCGGCTGGCCGGCGCCGAAGGCCTGCTGCTGATTGCCGTGCTGATTGGTGTCTGCGTGCCGCTGTTCAACGTCGGCGCGGTCTGGCCGATGGCGCGCCATGCCAACAGCGGCTTCCTGACGGCGCTGGTGCGCAATCCGCTGATCATCGCCACCGCCACCGGCCTGGCCGCCAACCTGGCGGGCTTCCAGATTCCGCTCTGGCTGGAACCCACCGTGAGCCGTATCGGTGCGGCCTCACTGGCGCTGGGCCTGATGGCTGCCGGCGCCGGCATGCAGTTCGGCCAGCTCGCCAGGGCCAAAACCCTGGCGGTGTCGCTGCTGGCTATCCGCCACCTGCTGATTCCGCTGCTTGCCCTGGGCCTGGCCTGGGTGTTTCGCCTGTCGCCGGTACAGACCACCGTGCTGCTGGCCTTTTCGGCCCTGCCCACCGCCTCCAGCTGTTACGTGCTGGCGGCGCGCATGGGTTACGACGGCGCCTACGTGGCCGGCCTGGTCACCTTGTCGACCCTGCTGGGCATGTTCAGCCTGCCGTTTGCACTGGGTGTGTTGAGGTGAAATAGGGCCCCCACGTTCGCGCACTGCGTGTAGCTCTCTGCCCCCCGAGGGGGCGCTGCGCCTGCGGCCCCTGCTTGTAAAGAGCAGCGCCTCCGGCCGGTTACCTCGTTGCGTTCGGAAAGAACAGCTGCTCGCCGCCTATCTTGTAGCTGGCAATCGCCGCCTGGCCGGCCGGCGAGATCACCCAGTCGACGAATTTCTGCGCCTCGGCCGCCTTGACGGTCGGGTGTCGGGCGGGATTGACCACCATCACGCCATACTGGTTGAACAGGCGTGTGTCGCCTTCCACCAGCACCGCCAGATCCGCGCGGTTCTTGAACGCCAGCCAGGTGCCGCGGTCGGCCAGCACGTAGGCGCCCGCGCTGGCGGCGATGTTCAGCGCAGGGCCCATGCCGCAGCCGCAGGCCTTGTAGCCGGCAAACTGCGGGCTATCGACGCCGGCACTTTTCCAGTAGCGCAGCTCGGCGGCATGGGTGCCGCTCCTGTCGCCGCGCGAGACAAAGGTGGCGTTGGTCGCACTGATCTTTTTCAAGGCTTCAACAATGTCCTTACCCCTGGTTTTTGCCGGGTCGGCAGCGGGGCCGATCAGCACGAAGTCGTTGTACATCACCGGGTAGCGTTTGATCGCAAAACCTTCGGCGATGACTTTTTCCTCGGCCACCTGATCGTGCACAAACAGCACGTCGGCGTCACCGCGGCGGCCCATGTCGATGGCCTGGCCGGTGCCCAGGGCCACCACCTTGATGTCGATGCCGCTGGCCTGTTTGAAGGCCGGCAGCAGCGTGCTGAACAGACCCGACTGCTCGGTCGAGGTCGTCGAGGCCATCACGAGGGTGTTCGGCTGCGCTATGGAAACAGTAGCTGCCAGCGCAATGGGCAATATGGCTGCAGCCCGAAAACACTTGAACATCCGGGACAGGGTGGGGGTGGGTTTCATACCAGTTCTCCTTTGACAAACATCTCGGCTTCCAGCGGCAGGGGGCCGTTGAAAAAATCATGGGTGGGCCGGTCGGCCAGCAGCCGGCCGTGCTCGAGGTAGATCACGCGGCTGGCCAGGCGCTTGACCTGGCCCAGGTTGTGGCTGCTGAACACCAGCGTCATGCCGGCATCGGCAAACTCCGCCATCAGGGCCTCCACCTCGCGTTTGGCCGCCGGGTCCAGGCTGGCAGTGGGTTCGTCGAGCAGCAGCACCTGGGGCTGCAGGGCCCAGGCGCGCGCCAGCGCCAGCCGCTGCTGCTGACCGCCGGACAGGGCCTTGGCATTGCGGTGAGCCACGCCCGCCAGCCCGACACGCGCCAGCGCCTCAAGCGCCAGTGTTTTGGCAGTTTTCCAGGGCACCGCCTTGAGCCACAGGCCCAGTGCCACGTTGTTGATGGCACTGGCACGCAACATGTAAGGCCGCTGGAACAGCATGGCCTGGCGCACCGAAACGTCTGAAAACAGCGTGCCGCGCGTCGGCGGGACCAGCCCGTGAAGTGTCCTGAGCAGCGTGCTTTTGCCGCTGCCATTGGCACCCACCAGCGCCACCCGCTCACCAGCGTGGATGCGAAGCGCGCAACCGGTCAGCGCGGGGGTCCGGCCGAAGTGCACGTCCACCGCTTTGAGTTCGAACAGCGCGCTCATGATTTCACACCTCCAGCCTCGGGGACCAGCAGCTGAGTTGTCTCGGGCAGGCCGTCATCAAGCCGCTCGCGCCAGCGCCGCACCAGTGCGATCAGCATGTTGAGCAGCAGCACCACGGCCAGCAGCAGCAGGCCGAGCGCCAGCGCCAGCGGCAGGTCGCCCTTGCTGGTTTCCAGCGCAATCGCGGTGGTCATCACACGGGTGAAGCCGTCGATGTTGCCGCCCACCACCATCACCGCGCCAACCTCGGAAATCGCGCGGCCGAAGGCGGCAATCAGCACGGTGAGCAGCGCATAACGCTCGTCCCACAGCAGCAGCAGGCTGCGCATGCCCTTGCCCGCGCCCAGCGACTGGAACTGTTCGCCGTGCAGGCGGTCGGCGTCTTCAATCGTCTGGCGCACCAGCGCCGTCACCACCGGCAGCACCAGCACGGCCTGCGCCAGCACCATGGCCTGAAAGGAAAACAGCCAACCGAGAAAACCCAGCGGACCGGAGCGCGACAGCAGCAGATAAACCACCAGCCCCACCACCACCGACGGCAGGGCCAGCAGCGTGTTGAGCACGGTCAGGAGCATGCCGCGGCCGCGAAAACGCGCCACACCCAGCCAGGCCCCGAGCAGCAGCCCCGCAGTGCAGGCCAGCGCGCAGGCACAGGCGCTGACCGCCAGCGAGCGCAACACGATGCTCGCCAGCAGGGGATCCAGGGAAACGATGAGCGAGAACGCGGTACCGACGCTGTCCGAGAAGGTGTTCATGCAAAAGAAAAGTTGTGACCTTATCGTAGAAGCGAAGGCCGTGGGCCACCATCGGGAATCACGAGCTATGAAGCCGATTGCATAACAAAGGTCCGGCCGGCCTTGCGCCCATAATCAGCACAGCCCTCGCCCACCATGCACAAAGTTGAACTCTCCTACCTGCTGACGTCCGAGCGCAGCAAGGACACGCTGATCCGCAATCCGCTGATGGACCTGCTGCACGCCGTGCGCGAGCAGGGCTCCATTTCGAAGGCGGCGCGCGCGCTCGATCTGTCCTACCGCCATGTCTGGGGCGCGCTGAAAAAGTGGGAGCTGACCCTGAAGCGGCCGTTGATCGTCTGGGACAAGGGCCAGCGCGCCCAGCTCACCGAGTTCGGCGAAAAGCTGCTGTGGGCCGAGCGTCAGGCGCAGGCCCGGCTGGCGCCGCAGATCGAAGCGCTGCGCGGCGACATCGAACGCGCTTTCTCCACTGCCTTTGACGATGAGGCGCACGTGCTCACCCTGTATGCCAGCCACGATGCTGCGCTGAGCGCACTGCGCGAACAGACCGGAGCCCGCGGCCTGCACCTGGACATCCGCTTCATGGGCAGCGTGGACGCGATTGCGGCGCTCAACGCCGGGCGCTGCATGATGGCCGGCTTTCACACCCTCGAGCAGCCTGGCAGCAAGTCGGTGGCGGCGCTGACTTACCGCAGCCTGCTCAAGCCCGGCCAGCACAAGCTGATCGGTTTCGCGCATCGCCAGCAGGGCCTGATGGTGGCGAAGAACAACCCGCTGGCCATTACCGGCATCGCCGATTTGAAGCGGCCGGGCCTCCGTTACGTCAACCGCGCGGCAGGCACCGGCACGCGGGTGCTGCTCGACGAGCTGCTGGCGCAGGCCGGCCTGAACGCGGACGGCATCGAAGGCTACCCCACGCAGGAGCCCTCCCACAGCGCGGTTGCTCAGGCCATCGCCAGCGGCGCCGCCGATGCCGGCCTGGGCATCGAGGCCGCAGCGCGTGACAAAGACCTCGGTTTTGTACCGCTGGTCCAGGAGCGTTACCACCTGGTCTGCCTGAAGTCCGAACTGCCGCAGCCCCAGGTGCAGGCCCTGCTCAAGGAGCTGCAGAGCAGCGACTGGCAGACGACGCTGGCCGGACTGCCCGGCTACAGCGGTGACCACGCGCAAAGCGGCAAGGTGCTGTCGCTGCGGGCCATGTTGCCTTGGTGGAATTACCGGAAAGTCAAGACTTCCCGCGCTTGAGGATGATTTCTTGCTCCAGCCCCTGGTGCACCTGCGCTGGTAGCTATTTTATTCATAGCAACCACTGAAGCACTTCCGGCGTGGAGGTACGCCAGCAAGCCGGGTCTCGCCCCGGCGGGCGACTTACTTTTCTTTGCTTCGCCAAAGAAACCTAAGGAAAAGAAAGGCGACCCGATGGTCTGGGTCCCTCCGCTTCGCTGCGGGCATCCTGTGGTGCTCGACAAAAGCGGGGTCCCGCTCGAACTCGCCTTCGGCTCAGACAATCGCGAGCCCTGATCCGCTTTTGCCTGCGCTCCTCGGCCCAGCCCGACGGGTGGGGACAACGAAGACAAATACCAAACGCCGGATGCGGGGAGAAATGACGCGCGAAGCGCGTCAGAACGGAGTCAAACGGCCGTGATGTTGGCACGCGGGTGCAGCACACGCGGCCAAATGAAGTCCCCCTCCATCGCCCAGCGGGGCGAGGGAGGGGCTAGGGGTGGGAGTGGGGAGTCCGTCCTACTGTCCATAGCGGACCGCAGGCGCAGCGTGACGCCGGATTTAGCATGAAATGCACCTCCAGCCCTTACACAGCAAGCGCTACCAGCTATCAAACAGATAGCACTACAGAGCGCAGGAACGAAACCCACAGAAGATATCGTCCCGCTCGGGCCGGTAGAAGTTGCGGTACTTGGGAGATTTCATGCGGGCGCGGGTCGCGAAAGAACCGCCGCGCAGCACCTTGTGGGTGCCGAACCAGGGCTGCGAATAATCGGCGTAGGGGTGCGGCTCAAAATCCGGGTAGGGCCGGAAGGTACTGCCCGTCCACTCCCACACATCGCCCCAGCGAAAACCGCGCCGCGCCGCCGTGTGCGCCGCCACCTCCCACTCGACCTCGGCCGGCAGGCGGCGCCCGGCCCAGCGGCACCAGGCGTCGGCTTCCCACCAGCTCATGTGCATGGCCGGCTGGTTGCCCAGCATGCGCATGGGCTTGCCGAAACGGGTCTGCATCACCGCCCCGCTGGCCACACCGATCTGCTCGACATAACGCGGGCCGCGCCGTCCTTCACGGGTCGCGGTGGCCTGCAGCCAGTCCCAGCCTTCGGTCTGCCAGAACTCGGGCTGGTCGTAGCCGCCGTCATCGACAAATTCGACAAACTGGGCCCAGCTCACCGGCTGGGCGTCGATCTCGAACTCGGGCACGCTGACCGCGTGTTGGGCCAGCTCGTTGTCGAACACGAAGCCCGGTGCCGCGGCGCTGCCGAGCTTCCAGGCGGTGGCCGGCACCAGCAGCGGCTCGCGCAGGGTCATGGTGGGCGGCGTGAAGGCCTGCAGCAGTGCCTTGTCCAGTCCCAGGCCGAGTGTCTGCGCGGTGTAGCTCAGGGCTTCGGCGTGCATGTCCTCGTGGAACAGGCAGAGGCGGAAAAAATAGAGCGCATCGTCGTCCTCACTGGTCTTTTCCAGCAGCTCCAGCGTGCTCTCCAGCGTGTCGAGCAAATAGGCGCGGCAACTGGTGACCGGGGGAAGATCCAGCGTCCAGCGCTGGTGGTGCGGCACGTGGGCAGAGTCCCACCAGCGGTCGGCGCCCGGTTCGATGGAGGCCAGCCGCGCATGGGCTGGCTCGCAGTGGACGCCCCGCGCGCGCTGCATGTTGCGCCCTGTCCACCACTCCTGAAACCAGCCGATATGCCCGAGCTCCCAGAGCGGCGGATTGAGCACAGCCAGTTCGGGCACCACAAAGTTGACGGACTCCAGCGCCTGCTGATACTGGCCAAACAGGTGCAGGGTATGGTTGCGTGCATCCATCAGGGCCAGCGACAGGGCGTCCCGTCCGGCGCCGCGCATCAGGGGCGAGTCAATCAGGCCGGCCTCGTGGGCAGCGAAGGAATGGGGCGATGAAGGGGGTAGCGGGTCTGAAGCCAAAACCGTCGTCCTGGTAAGCCGGCTGCAGCCTGCCAACCCTGGCAAGTGGCGCACCGCGCATGGAGGGAGCCCAGAATAGCAGACACCGGCTGGAGAAGACCCGTGATCAACCAGCCAGCCCGCTGGTGCGACCGGTGGTCACTTCGCCATCCCCTGGGCGCCGCCAAACCGGCTCAGCCGGGATAGACTGCGATAGTTCTTCTAGCCAGGCCGGCTGGCTGGCCGACTCCTTGGCTTTCGAGTGTGAACACCCTCCATCAACCGGTCCGCCCTGTATGCCCTCCAACGCGTTGAATGCGTCCCCCGAAGACCTCGAACTGAGCATCATGGACATGAGCCCGCTGGCCTGGGTCCTCGATGAGCTGGGCAAATCACTGGACAGCTCGAACAAGGCGCTGAAACGTTTTGTGCGGGAAGCCGAGGTGGCGCAGAGCGCCGAACTTGCGGCACTCGATGCGAGCCAGTTGCGCATTGCACGCCAGCAGCTGCACCAGGCGGTGGGTGCGCTGGAAATGGTCGGCATGAGTGCGCCGGCACTGGTGCTGCGGGCGATGGAGGCCGCGGTGCAGAAGTTTTTGCAGGCGCCCGGTCAATGCACCCAGGAGGCCGCCAACAAAGTCGAACTGGCCGGTTTTGCCCTGAGCGCCTACCTCGAAGATGTGCTGGCGGGCAAACCGGCCTCGGCCGTGTCGCTGTTTCCGCAATACCGGGATGTGCAGGGCCTGGTCGGGGCAGACCGCATCCATCCGGCAGATCTCTGGGCGTTTGAGTGGCGCTGGATGGAGCCGGAGCTGGCCTCAGCCGCCGATGCCCTGCGCTACGGCGATGCCAGCCGGGAGTTGCTGGACCGATGGACTTTGAGATTGGTCCGCAACAGCCATCCACAGGCGGCGCAACAGCTCAGCGACATGTGCCTGGGCTTCGCGCATGCAGAAACGGACGCTGAGCCCAGAACCTTCTGGAAAATGGCCGCCGGCTTTTTTGAAGCGCTGGCACAGGGACTGCTGCAGGTCGATGTGTATGCCAAGAGAGCCATTTTGCGCATCCTGCTGCAGTATGCGGCCCTGGCACGGGGCAGCGCTCCTGCGTCAGACAGGCTGGCACAGGATCTGCTGTTTCTCTGCACCCAGGCCGTGCCCAAGCGCTCCACGGATGCCCCGGTGCTGTCGGCGGTTCGTGCGGCCTATGGCCTGGACCGCTTCCAGCCCATCGACTACGAGGCCATCCAGTTCGGGCGTTTTGCCCCGGCGCTGATCGCCCAGGCCCGCAAGCGGGTCAGCTCGGCCAGGGACACCTGGTCCTGGGTGAGTTCGGGCGACCTCACCCGGTTCAAGATCATGAACGACCAGTTCAGCCTGGTGACGGACTCCCTGGTCAAGCTGCACCCGCCCAGCGAGCCGCTGGCGCGCGTGCTGGCGCAGGTGATCGACACGACCGCACGCTCGGGTCAGGCGCCCGGCCCCGAACTGGCGCTGGAAGTGGCGACAGCCGTGCTGTACCTCGAAGCTGCGTTTGACGATCTCGATCCCGGCGACCCCCAGCTGACGGCGCGCGCCGCCCGGCTCGCCGAACGGCTGGCCGCGGCCCAGGCGGGCGGGCCGTCGCAGCCGCAGGAGCCCTGGATGGAAGAGCTCTACCGGCGCGTCAGCGACAAACAAACCATGGCGACCCTGGTGAGTGAACTGCGGGTGACGCTCGGCCAGCTCGAAAAATCACTGGACGATTATTCCCGTGGGCCCCAGGACCGCGCGGTGTTGGGCGCGGTGCCCGGGCAACTGGCGCAGATGCGCGGCGTGTTGGCCCTGCTGGGGCTGGACCAGGCCGCGCTGGCAGTGGTGCACATGGGCGAAATTGTCGACCACCTGCTGCAGGCCGATGCCGGCGAAGCACAGCCTCCCGCGGCCGGAACGTTTGACGGCCTCGGCAACAACCTCGGCGCCCTGAGCTTCCTGATCGACATGCTCAACTACCAGCCTGCACTGGCGAAAAAAGTGTTTGTCTATGACCCCGTCAAGGGCGAGCTCAAAGCCGACAGAAATCTCGAAGGCAGGCCGGCCTGAGGCCTGTTAACCTTGGTACGGAGAGCTCTCCGGCTCGCGAAACAAGGTGATTCATGGGTAGCGTGCTTGAAGCAAAAACCGTGGTTCTGGTCAGCCCGGCACTGGCCGATGCCAACAACGGCAACTGGCACACTGCCAGACGCTGGGCGCAATGCCTGGCCGGCCACTGTGTCCCCCTCCTGCGCGCGCAATGGCCGGAATCGTCTCCTGCGGCCACGGCCGATGTCCTGATTGCCCTGCATGCACGCCGCTCTGCGCCTTCCATCGCCGCCTGGGCGCGGCAGTGCCCCGGCAAACCGCTGATTGTCATTTTGACAGGCACCGACCTGTACCGCGACATCCTTGACGACGCCAGCGCGCAACAATCGCTGGCGCTGGCCACCCATCTGGTGGTGCTGCAGGAAGCCGGCCTGCAGGCATTGCCCGCGGCCCTGCGCCACAAGGCCCGCGTGATTTACCAGTCGGCCCGCGCCCTGAAGCCAGCCCTCAAACCGGTGCGGCACTTTCGCGCCCTGATGGTCGGTCACCTGCGCGATGAAAAAGACCCGCTGACCTGGATACGGGCGGCAGCGCGGCTGGCTACAGGGCCCTCAATTCCGACTGTGCGCTGGTTGTTCGACCACATCGGCGAGGCACTCACACCGGAGCTCGCGCAGGCCGCGCGGGCGGCGCAGGCCGCCATCCCCGGCTACCGCTGGCTGGGCGGCCTGCCGCAGGCACAGACCCGCCAGCACATCAAGCAGGCGCATGTGCTGGTCAACAGCTCGCGCATGGAAGGCGGCGCCCAGGTCATCCTGCAGGCCGTCCAGTCCGGCACACCGGTGCTGGCATCGCAGATCAGCGGCAACATCGGCATGCTGGGTGCCGCGTATGCGGGCTATTTTCCCGTGGGTGACGACGCGGCCCTGGCGGCGCTTCTGCTGCGCTGCGCCACCGATGCAGATTTTCTGGCCCTGCTCGAAAAACAATGCCGCGAACGCGCCCAACTGTTCGACCCCGAGGCAGAAAAGCGCCTTGTCTTAAACTTGGTGCTCAGCGCATTGTCTGCCGCCCCGCCCAGGAAACACTCCCCATGAACGCACCCACCCCGCTCACCGTCGTCGCCCCTCCCCGCCTGACCAGCCTGTCCCATGGCGGTGGCTGCGGCTGCAAGATCGCCCCGGGCGTGCTCAGTGAAATTCTCAAGAATTCCAGCAACATGCCTGGCCTCAACATCCCGCCGCAACTGCTGGTCGGTATTGAAACGGCGGACGATGCTGCGGTCTACCAGCTCAATGACGAGCAGGCGCTGATTGCCACCACCGACTTCTTCATGCCCATCGTGGACGACCCCTACGACTTCGGCCGCATCGCAGCGACCAACGCGATCAGCGACGTCTACGCGATGGGCGGCACACCCATCATGGCACTGGGACTCGTGGGGATGCCGATCAACGTGCTGCCGCTGGAAACCATAGGCGCCATCCTGCGCGGCGGCCAGGATGTCTGCCGCGATGCCGGCATTCCGATCGCAGGCGGCCACACCATCGATTCGGTGGAACCCATTTACGGCCTGGTGGTGATGGGACTGGTGCATCCCTCGCGGGTCAAGAAAAATTCGGGCGCCCGTGCGGGCGATGTGCTGATCCTGGGCAAGCCGCTGGGTGTCGGCATCCTGTCGGCCGCGCTCAAGAAAGAAACGCTCGACGCCCAAGGGTATGCCCGCATGATTGCCGTCACCACCCAGCTCAACAAGCCGGGCATCGCACTGGCGAAAATGGAGGGCGTCCATGCCCTGACCGACATCACCGGCTTCGGACTGCTCGGCCACGGGCTGGAACTGGCGCGCGGCGCCAAATTGAAGATGGAGTTGCAGATGGACAGCATTCCGCTTCTGCCCGGCGTGCTGGACCTGGCAGGGCGTGGCATGGTTACCGGCGCCTCCGGCCGCAACTGGGCAGCCTATGGCCATGAAGTGCTGCTGCCGGCAGGGCTGGGTGCTGCGCAGCAGGCCCTGCTGTCCGATCCGCAAACCAGCGGCGGGCTGCTGGTGTCCTGCACGCCGGAGATCGCCGACGAAGTTCTGGCCTGCTTCCACAGCCAGGGGTTTTCAGACGCCCGCGTCATAGGCCGCATGATCGAGGGCAGCGGCGTGCAGGTGCTCTGAACACCGCCGCCCTCCCGCGACGCACTCTTTTGGGGTCGAATCGGGGCGCGCCGAACCCCGACGCTACGGGATAACACCGTCACGAAGCTGTCAGCTTGGCTTCTATAGTCCTCTATAGAATCCGATCCGCGCCAACCAGTATCCGGCACGCCTTCCACCCGAAGGTCTGCCGGATGATTTTTATGCGTGGGTTCTTTTTTCCTGGAGACAAAATGCGCGCCTTACTGAAATTTTCCAATGCTGTGGACTGGGTCAATGCCCAGATCGGCAAATACGTGATCTGGCTGATTCTGGCCTCCACCGTCATCAGCGCGGTCAATGCCGTGATCCGCAAGGTGTTCAACATGAGTTCGAACGCCTACCTCGAGGTGCAGTGGTACCTGTTTGCAGCCTCCTTCCTGCTCGCAGCGGGGTACACCCTACTACAGGGTGAACACGTCAAGATCGACGTGGTCTCGAGCAAGCTGTCCAAACGGGGGCAGATCTGGGTCGACATCATCGGGTTTTCGATTTTCCTGACGCCTGTGTGCCTGACCATCCTGTATTACGGCATCCCGTTCTTTCTGCAGGGCTATCGTTCCAACGAAATGTCGGGCAATGCCGGCGGGCTGATCCGCTGGCCGGTGTACGCCATGATTCCGCTGGGTTTCGGCCTGCTGCTGCTGCAGGGCTGGTCCGAGCTGATCAAGCGCATCGCTTTCCTGAAGGGCCTGATCGACGACCCGACCGCCAAGAAGGTCGAAAAGACCGCTGAAGAAGAGCTGGCCGAAGCGATTCGCCGCCTCGCCGAGTCCAAAACCGCCGGCTGAGCAGGAACATCATCATGGAATTTTTCATCGCCAACCTCGCCCCCATCATGTTCATGGGGCTGATCATCTTTCTGCTGATGGGCTTTCCGGTGGCCTTCAGCCTCGGCGCCTGCGGCCTTTTCTTTGGTTTCGTCGGCGTCGAACTCGGTGTGCTGCCCGAAGCCCTGATGCAGGCCCTGCCGCTGCGGCTGTTCGGCATCATGCAGAACGACACCTTGCTGGCCATCCCGTTTTTCACGCTGATGGGGCTGGTGCTGGAGCGCAGCGGCATGGCCGAGGACCTGCTGGACACCATTGGCCAGCTCTTCGGCCCGCTGCGCGGCGGCCTGGCCATCGCGGTGATTCTGGTGGGCGCCCTGCTGGCGGCCACCACCGGCGTGGTGGCCGCCTCGGTGATCTCCATGGGCCTGATTTCGCTGCCCATCATGCTGCGTTATGGCTACGACAGGCGCATTGCCTCGGGCGTGATTGCCGCATCCGGCACGCTGGCGCAAATCATCCCGCCTTCACTGGTGCTGATCATTCTGGCCGACCAGCTGGGCCGCAGCGTCGGCGACATGTACAAGGGCGCCTTTGTACCCGGCTTCATCCTGACCGGCATGTATGTCGGCTACGTGTTTCTCCTGGCTTTCATCAAGCCGCAGTGGGTTCCCGCCCTGCCGGCCGAAGCGCGCACCATCCGCGAGGACAACGGCAAGGCCGGCCTGTTGTCGCTGTTGCTGCTGACCATTGCCTCGGCAGGCAGTGCCATCTACTTTGCCAAACATTACGCCCAGGTGCAAACCTGGTGGAAAGGCGAAACTGTCACCTCGGTGCCGCTCGATGAAACCATTGTGGTGTCCATGTGCCTGGGTGTGATCCTGGCCTTCGTGATCGCGGTGGTCAACAAGGTCACCCGCCTGGGCCTGCTCTCGCGCATGGCCGAGCGCGTGACCTTTGTGCTGATCCCGCCGCTGCTGCTGATTTTCCTGGTGCTGGGCACGATTTTCCTCGGCATCGCCACACCCACCGAAGGCGGCGCGATGGGCGCAATGGGTGCCCTGATCATGGCGTTTGCGCGCCGCCGCATGAGTTTCTCGCTGCTCAAGCAGGCACTCAACACCACCACCAAGCTGTCCTGTTTTGTGGTTTTCATCCTGATCGGTTCGACCATTTTCAGCCTGGTGTTCCAGGGTGTGGACGGACCAAAATGGGTTGAGCACCTGCTGAGCGGCCTGCCCGGCGGCCAGGTCGGCTTCCTGATCGTGGTCAACGTGCTGATCTTCTTCCTGGCCTTTTTCCTGGACTTCTTCGAGCTGTCCTTCATCGTGGTGCCGCTGCTGGCACCGGTGGCCGAAAAGCTGGGCATCGACCTGATCTGGTTCGGCGTGCTGCTGGCAGTGAACATGCAGACCTCCTTCATGCACCCGCCCTTCGGTTTTGCGCTGTTCTACCTGCGCAGCGTCGCGCCCATCAAGGAATACACCGACAAGGTCACCAAGAAGCTGATCCAGCCGGTCACCACCATGCAGATCTACTGGGGTGCAGTGCCCTTTGTGCTGATCCAGGTGGTCATGGTTGGCCTGATCATTGCGTTCCCGGGCATTGTTTCGAGCGGTCTCGACAAGGTCGAGAAAATCGATCTCGACAAGGTCATCCTGCAGGTCCAGGAAGAGCCGGTGGAAGCGGCGCCTGCCGCGGGCAGCGCGGCGGAAGCTGCAGCCGAGCAGAAGCTCGCAGACGACGACCCCATGAAAGCCATGCAGGATTCCATGGCCAAGGACAAGAAAAAATAGCCGCCCTACTTTCAAGCGCGAAGCTCTGGCAGGCACGTCGCACAACAAGCCCCGGCATGCCGGGGCTTTTTTTTGTCCAGGCCACCCGGGTCGACCACCGGGAGCGCAGACACTTGCGAGGCGGACTGAGCTGCTTCGGCCCGCTCAGGCATCGATGGCTGGGTCCGGCGTGCCGGGTGTGGCGGGCGGCTACCTCCCGGGTGTCGAAAGCCAGAGAACGGGCCTGGGCGTGGCCGGCAGGCAAAAAAAAGCCCCGCAGAGCGGGGCTTTGGACAGCAAGGCTGGAAGCGGTTTACAGCTTCTGGGATTGCATGAAGTTGTCGAAGCGCGCTTCTGTGAAGCGGAACCAGAGGTTCTGGT
This sequence comes from Polaromonas sp., assembly GCF_029945685.1. Classification (GTDB taxonomy): domain Bacteria; phylum Pseudomonadota; class Gammaproteobacteria; order Burkholderiales; family Burkholderiaceae_C; genus Polaromonas. The sequence continues at coordinate 146,677 of NZ_JAQSDA010000027.1, forward strand.
CGCGGCGGAAGTTGGCGTAGTCGTCGTACACCTTTTTCCAGGCCGGGTTCCGTGCGCTGATCTCGGCATACAGGGCCATGGACTCCTTGAAGGCCAGGTCCAGCACGTCCTTGGGGAAAGGCAGGACCTTGGTCTTGCCGCCCACCAGTTGCTTGAGCGCGGTCGGATTCTTGGCATCGTACTTGGCCTGCATTTCCACATGGGCATATGCCGCTGCCGACTCGACGATCGCCTTGTTCTCGGCCGACAGGCCTTCATAGGCTTTGGTGTTGATGAACACGTCAAGCTCAGGGCCACCCTCCCACCAGCCGGGGTAGTAATAGAACGGAGCGACCTTGTTGAAGCCCAGCTTCTGGTCATCGTAAGGACCGACCCACTCGGCGGCGTCAATCGTGCCCTTTTCCAGCGCCTGGTAAATCTCGCCGCCAGGAATGTTCTGCGGCACGGAACCCATGCGTTCGAGCACCTTGCCGCCAAAGCCGCCAATGCGCATCTTCAGGCCCTTCATGTCCTTGACCGACTTGATTTCCTTGCGGTACCAACCGCCCATCTGGCAGCCGGTGTTGCCGGCCGGGAAATTGATGATGTTGTACTTGGCGTAGAACTCGCGCATCAGCTTAAGGCCATTGCCCTCGTACATCCAGGCCGACATCTGGCGGCTGTTCAGGCCGAAGGGGATGGCACAACCCAGGGCAAAGGTTTCGTCCTTGCCAAAGAAGTAATACGGCGCGGTGTGCGCGACTTCGACCGTGCCGTTCTGCACGCCATCAACCACGCCGAATGCAGGCATCAACTCGCCTGCAGCATGGGTCGTGATGGTGAATTTGCCACCGCTCATTTCGCCGACTTTCTTGGCGAAGGTCTCGGCGCCGCCAAAAATGGTGTCCAGCGATTTGGGGAAGCTTGATGCGAGGCGCCAGCGGATGGCTGCCCCCTGGGCCTGAACGGCAGGCGCAACACCAGCAGCCAGGACGCCGGCAATACCGGCATTTTTGATAAGCGAACGACGATCCATGAGCAAACTCCTCAGTTATAGATAGATTAAAAGGATTTCCGACACCCCGCGAGTCTAGGATGAGGTCAATCTATAACTATTGGGAGTTACCCCCTCAGGGCTTTACCTGATGGAGAAACGCAACAGGGCGCCAGCCCCCCGTATGGGGAGTGGCGCCCTGTCTGGCCGTGGCCGGCCGCTTACAGTTTCTGCGACTGCATGAAGCTGTCGAAACGCGCTTCGGTGAAACGGAACCACAGGTTCTGGTCACGCCGGAAGCTCGAGAAATCGTCGTAGATTTTTTTCCACGCCGGATTTTTTGCGCTGATCTCGGAATACAGGGCCATGGACTCCTTGAAGGCGCGGTCCATGATGTCCTTGGGGAAAGGCAGAACCTTGGTCTTGCTGCCCACCAGTTGCTTGAGCGCGGTCGGGTTCCTGGCATCGTACTTGGCCTGCATCTCGACGTGGGCGTAAGCCGTAGCCGCTTCGACGATTGCCTTGTTTTCCGGCGACAGGGCTTCATAGGCCTTGTTGTTGATGAAAAACTCGAGCTGCGGGCCACCTTCCCACCAGGCCGGGTAGTAGTAGTAAGGCGCGACCTTGTTGAAGCCGAGCTTCTGGTCGTCGTAGGGGCCAATCCACTCGGCTGCGTCCAGCGTGCCTTTTTCGAGGGCCTGGTAAATTTCACCGCCCGGAATGTTCTGGGGCACCACGCCCATGCGCTCGAGCACCTTACCGGCAAAACCGCCGACGCGGAATTTCAGGCCCTTGAGGTCGGCCACCGACTTCATTTCCTTGCGGTACCAGCCGCCCATCTGGCAGCCCGTGTTGCCGCCCGGGAAGTTCACAATGTTGTAGTTCTTGTAGAACTCGCGCGTCAGCTTCAGGCCATTGCCCTCGTACATCCAGGCGGTCATCTGGCGGCTGTTCAGGCCAAAGGGAATCGAGCAGCTCAGGGTGAATGTATCGTCCTTGCCAAAGAAGTAGTAGGCAGCGGTGTGGGCCATTTCGACCGTGCCGTTCTGCACGCCATCGACCACGCCGAAAGCAGGCATCAACTCGCCGGCCGCGTGGGTGGAGATGACAAATTTTCCGCCGCTCATTTCATTGACCTTTCTGGCAAAGGTCTCTGCACCGCCGAACACCGTGTCCAGCGACTTGGGAAAGCTCGATGCGAGGCGCCAGCGGATGGTGGCCTGGGCGTGTACGGCCGGTGCAACACCAGCTGCAAGCACACCGGCGATACCGGCCTGTTTGATGAGGGAACGACGATCCATTGAGAAAGCTCCGGGAGTTGATAAAACGGTTGTTTCCTGGACAGCGCCGCGCAAAACGGCCCTGTTCGTATGTATGCTTATTGTAGAAAAAGGAGAAGCACGGGCAGCGGGGGTTATCCCGCCAAAACACCTCTCAAATCGCAGGTCTTCAGGCTACTGTCAGGAATGAAAACAGCGGTGCGCCCGAGCACCCAGCGTTCAATCGATGCCGCGCTCGATCACCGCATAGGCATCGTGGGCGTGGATCGATTCGAAGTTGGTGACCGCTACGCGGTAGCCGGCGATGCGTTCGTCGGCATCGAGCGCCAGGGCCACGTCACGGATCAGGTCCTCGACAAACTTGGGGTTGGCATACGCCCGCTCGGTGACCCATTTTTCGTCGGGTCGTTTGAGCAGGCCCCAGAGCTCGCAGGATGCGTTGTCCTCGGCAAAACGCACCAGTTCGCTCCAGTCCATCGCCCCGGCCAGCCCGGCCTGCAGCTTGATGTGCGAACGCTGGTTGTGCGCGCCGTCATCACTGACCTCCTTGGAGCAGGGACACAGCGACTTGACCGGCACCGTGGCCTGCATGCTGATGAGGGTCGCGCCGCCCCTGCGCCGGGCCAGCCAGGCGCCGTCGTACTCCATCAGGCTCTGCTGCCCGCTCACCGGTGCCGACTTCCGGATGAAAAACGGAAACTTCACTTCGATGTGGCCCTCATCGGCTTCCAGCAAGCGCAGCATGCTCTCCATTTCGGAGCGCAGCAAGTCGGCCGTCAGCGCCTCGCCGCGCAGCGTCAACGCGTCCAGCCACGCGATCAGGCGCGACATGTGGGCGCCCTTCTGGTCGGCGCGCAAACCCACATCGAGTGTCCAGGTGCCCACCGTCGGCTGTGCCTGGCCCGCCACCACCACGCTCAGGGGGTAACGCAGCGAGGTGATGCCAACGCGCTGGATGGGCAGGCGGCGCAGGTCAGCCCGGCCCTGCACATCGGGCATGGCCGACGGGCCAGTCGCCAGGCCAGGCGCGTTGTTCAGGATCGCTGTCATGCCACTGATTTGAGTGAGCGCTTGGCTGGCTGGGCAGGTGCGGGCAAAACGCCAAAACGCGCAATGATGGCATGCGCTATGCCCGCCGCGTCCAGCCCCTGCAGGGCCAGCAGCCTGGCCGGATCACCGTGCTCCGTGAACTCATCGCGCAGGCCCAGGTGCAGCAAGGGCTTGACGACGCCCGCGGCAGCCAGCGCCTCCGCCACGGCGCTGCCGGCGCCACCCATGATGGAGCCTTCTTCCACCGTGACCAGGGCCTCGTGGCTGGCCGCCACCTGCAGCAGCAACTCGGTGTCGAGCGGCTTGGCCCAGCGCATGTTGACCACCGTGGCGCCGAGTTTGTTGGCGGCTTCCAGGGCCGGATGCAGCAAGGTGCCAAACGCCAGAATCGCCACGCCCGCGCCCTGGCGGCGCAGCTCGCCCTTGCCAAAAGGCAAGGCATCGAGGTGGGCCTGCGTTGCCACACCGGCACCGGCGCCGCGCGGATAACGCACGGCCACCGGATGGTTCTGCTCATACGCGCTGCTCAGCAGCATGCGGCACTCATTCTCGTCGGCCGGGCAGGCGACGCTCATGTTGGGGATGCAGCGCAGGTAAGCGATGTCGTAGGCGCCCGCGTGCGTGGCGCCGTCGGCCCCCACCAGGCCGGCGCGGTCGAGGGCAAACACCACCGGCAGGTTCTGCAGCGCCACATCGTGGATCAGCTGGTCGTAACCGCGCTGCAGAAAGGTCGAGTAGATCGCCACCACCGGCTTGAGGCCTTCGCAGGCCATGCCCGCGGCAAATGTGACCGCGTGCTGCTCGGCGATGCCGACGTCGTAATAACGGTCGGGGAAACGCTGGTGGAACTCCACCATGCCCGAGCCCTCGCGCATGGCCGGGGTGATGCCGACCAGCCGGCTGTCCTTCTCGGCCATGTCGCACAGCCAGTGACCGAAGACCTGGGTGAACGTCTGTTTCGCCGGTGCCGTGGACTTCTGCAGCCCCATGGCCGGATCGAACTTGCCCGGCCCGTGGTAGGCCACCGGGTCCGCCTCGGCCAGCTTGTAGCCCTGCCCTTTTTTGGTGACCACGTGCAGGAACTGCGGGCCCTTGAGGTGCTTGATGTTTTCCAGCGTGGGGATCAGCGACTCCAGGTCATGGCCGTCGATGGGGCCGATGTAGTTGAAGCCGAAATTCTCGAACAGCGTGGCCGGCACCACCATGCCCTTGGCGTGCGTTTCCAGCCGCTTGGCCAGCTCGAACAGCGGCGGTGCCACCTTGAGCACCTGCTTGCCGACGTTTTTGGCCGAGGCATAAAACTGCCCGCTCATGAGCTGCGCGAGGTAGCGGTTGAGCGCGCCTACCGGCGGGCTGATGCTCATGTCGTTGTCGTTGAGGATCACCAGCAGATTGCAGTCGCAGACACCGGCATTATTGAGCGCCTCGAAGGCCATGCCCGCGCTCATGGCGCCGTCACCGATGATGGCCACCGCATGGCGATCTTCACCCTTTTGTTTGGCCGCCATCGCCATGCCCAGGGCGGCAGAAATCGAGGTCGAGGAATGTGCGGTGCCAAACGTGTCGTATTCGCTTTCATCACGCCGCGGAAAGCCGCTGAGCCCACCGAACTGGCGCAGGCTGGCCATGCGTTCGCGCCGGCCGGTCAGAATCTTGTGCGGGTAGGTCTGGTGGCCCACGTCCCAGACCAGCCGGTCCTCGGGCGTGTTGAACACGTAGTGCAGTGCCACCGTGAGTTCGACCGTGCCCAGGTTGGAACTCAGGTGCCCGCCGGTCTGCGACACGCTGTGCAGCACATAGGCGCGCAACTCGTCGGCCAGCATCCTGAGCTGGGGACGCGGCAACAGGCGCAGGTCTGCGGGGCTGTGGATGGTTTCTAGCAGTGGGTACATCGTGGTGTCTTGTTTCTGATGTCTCGTTTTCGGGAGAGGCCGGTCGCTATTTTTCTCGAGTCTGTGCTCACGACGTTCGGTTGACCAGCATGTCGGCCAGCGCGCTGAGCGCAGCCGTGTCCCTGAGCCCGCTGGCTTTCAGGCTGTGATGCGCCTGGGACAACAACTCCTGCGCGTAATTGCGCGAGGCCGGCAGGCCCATCAGCGACACAAAGGTGGGCTTGTCCTGGGCGGCGTCCTTGCCTGCGGTCTTGCCCAGCGTGGCCGAGTCGGCGGTGACGTCCAGGATGTCGTCCACCACCTGGAAAGCCAGCCCCACGGCTGCACCGTAGTCGCACAGCGCGTTTTGCGCCATGGCCGGCGCAGCGCCGCAGGCGGCGCCCATCATCACGCTGGCCTGCAGCAAGGCGCCGGTCTTGAGCCGGTGCATGTCATGCAACTCCGCCGAGGTCAGCGCCTTGCCGACGCTGGCAAGGTCAATCGCCTGCCCGCCGGCCATGCCCTGGTAGCCCGCTGCCTGGGCCAGCATGCGGCACAGGGCAGCCTGCGTCGCGGCCTCGATGGAGCCGTCTTCCGGTGTCAGCAGCTCAAAGGCCAGCGCCTGCAGCGCATCGCCGGCCAGCAAGGCCTGCGCCTGGCCGAATTTCACATGCACCGTCGGCTTGCCACGTCGCAGGATATCGTTGTCCATGCAGGGCATGTCGTCGTGCACCAGCGAATAGGCGTGAATCAGTTCCACCGCACAGGCCACGCGCAGCGCCGCAGCGGGACTGCCTTGCACCGCCTCGCAGGCGGCCACGACCAGCAAGGGACGCAGACGTTTGCCCCCATCGAGCACCGCGTAACGCATGGCATCGCCGAGCCCGGCCGGCGCGGGCCTGGGTTCAGGTGGGGCCACCCAGCGGTTCAGGGCCTGCTCAACGGCGGCGAGTTGGCGGGCGCTCCAGGCGCCCAGCTCAAAATGGATGTACTCAGTCAATGGGCTTACTCTTGGTTCCAGGGCTTGGTGTCGTTGCCTTCCAGCACCTTGATCTGGTTTTCCACGGCCTCAAGCTTGCTGCGGCAGAACTTGAGCAGCTCGGCGCCGCGCTGGTAACCGGTAAGCAGCTGGTCGAGCGGCAACTGGCCGGATTCGAGACGGGCCACCAGGGTTTCAAGCTCTTCCAGCGCAGCTTCGTAACTGGCGGGTGTGGCGGGGACGGGGGCAGAGGAGGTTTTGGCCATGGGTATTTGGTTGGAGGGTTGATTTTAGGCCGTTGTGCGGCGTTTTCCGCCCTGACGGCATTGTCGGCGTTCCAGACCACCTGTTCATGGGATGGCGCGCACCCGCCCGGGCAGCGCGCAACGGCACAACGCGGGGCCCGCACGGTACAATCGACGGGCTTCACGCCTTGACGCCCCGCCTGCCTGACAGGGTTGTCTGCCCCTTCCTCCACCCCCGAAACTGCCTGTTTCGGAAATTGCATGTCTGACCTAAGCCTCCGTCTCCTGCAGGCCACCAGCCAGCTCCCCGTTTCCAGCTACTTTGACGCCGGCTTGTACCAGCGGGAGCAGCAAAAGCTGTTTGCCCGCGGCCCGCGTTATGTGGGACACGAGCTGTCCGTGCCGAATCTGGGCGACTACTACGCCCTACCCCAGGAACTCGGCGGCCGGGCGCTGGTGCGCAATGCGACCGGGGTCGAGCTGATCTCCAACGTCTGCCGGCACCGCCAGTCCACCATGCTGCAGGGCCGGGGCAACACCGGCAGCAACATCGTCTGCCCGCTGCACCGCTGGACTTACAACACCAACGGCGAGCTGATAGGCGCGCCGCATTTCGAGGTCGACCCCTGCCTGAACCTGAACCGCTACCAGACCAGCAGCTGGAACGGCCTGGTGTTTGAAGACAACGGCCGAGACATCGCCGCCGAAATGGCGCCGCTGGGTGCCATGCCCGATCTCGACTTTTCGGGCTATCAGCTCGACCGGATCACCCTGCACGAATGCAACTACAACTGGAAGACCTTCATCGAGGTCTATCTGGAGGACTACCACGTCGGCCCCTATCACCCGGGCCTGGGGGCCTTCGTGACCACCGACGACCTGCGCTGGGAACTCACGCCGAACTACTCGGTGCAAACCGTCGGGGTGTCCGACAAGCTCGGCAAGCCGGGCACCGACGTCTACAAGAAATGGCATGACGTGGTGCTGCAGTACCGCAAGGGTGTGCCGCCCAAGTACGGCGCCATCTGGCTGACCTACTACCCCAACGTGATGGTCGAGTGGTACCCACACGCCCTGGTGGTCAGCACCCTGCACCCGCAGGGTCCGGACAAGACGCTGAACGTGGTGGAGTTTTTCTATCCCGAGGAGATCTGCGCCTTCGAGCGCGAGTTCATGGATGCGCAGCAGGCCGCCTACATGGAGACCTGCGTCGAAGACGACGAGATCGCACTGAGCATGGACGCCGGCCGCAAGGCCCTGATGCAGCGCGGCGACAACGAGTTCGGTCCCTACCAGAGTCCGATGGAAGACGGCATGCAGCACTTTCACGAGTGGTACCGTCGCGAGATGGGCGCCAGCAAAACCACGCAAATGCTTTGACGCGGTTTCTCCAGCAGCCAAAGCTATGAATTTCATAGCTGCCTGCGCAAGACCCGCCTGGGCTGCAGCCACTTTTTACTTCTAACCACGAGCTCCGCCATGCAAGCCCTCTGGATGTTGGCCGCCGCCTTCTTCTTTGCCACCATGGCGGTCTGCGTCAAGTTCGCCTCGGTGCATTTCAACAGTGCGGAGCTGGTGTTTTACCGCGGTCTGCTGGGCATGCTGTTCATGTGGGCACTGGCCCGCACACGTGGCGTGACGCTGGCCACCCGTTATCCCGGCATGCACATGTGGCGCAGCCTGGTCGGCGTGATTTCTCTGGGCGCCTGGTTTTACGCCATCGCCCACCTGCCTCTGGCCACCGCCATGACGCTGAACTACATGAGCAGTGTCTGGATCGCCACCTTTCTGGTGGGCGGTGCCCTGTTGATGGGTTTGCTGCCGGCGCGCGGTAAACCAGGCACGGGAACCGTCGCCTCCCAGGGGCCATTGGTGCTGACGGTGATTACCGGCTTCCTCGGGGTGGTGATGATGCTGCGCCCGACGATAGAGCAGAACCAGGCCTTCGCCGGCCTGATCGGCCTGATGTCCGGTCTGCTGGCCGCCTTTGCCTACATGCAGGTGATGGCGCTGGCCCGTGTCGGCGAACCCGAAACCCGCACGGTGTTTTATTTCGCGGTGGGTTCGGCCGTAGCCGGCGGCCTGGGCATGCTGGTGGCCGGTATCTCCGAGTGGCACTGGAAGCCGGCGCTGTGGCTGATCCCCCTGGGCGTGCTGGCCTCGCTGGGCCAGCTGTGCATGACGCGGGCCTACAGCATGGCAAAAACCCGCAGTGCCACCCTGGTGGTGGCAAACTTGCAATACTCCGGTATCGTGTTTGGCGCGATCTACAGCTTGGTGCTGTTTGGCGACAAGATTCCGCTGCTGGGCTGGGCCGGCATGGCACTGATCGTGGCCAGCGGCATTGCTGCCACCGTGCTGCGCGCCCGGGCTGCGCCGGGCGCGCCTGCCGAGGAACACTGAATCGATTTCACGGGCTTATTTTTCAACCGGAGCCGCCATGTACACCACCCTGATCTCTGCCGAACAGCTGCAGGCCCTGGCGCACAGCGGCCTGCCTTACCGCGTGTTTGACTGCAGCTTTGAGCTGATGCAGCCCCACGCAGGCCAACAGTTGTATCTGGAGGCTCACATCCCGGGGGCGGTGTATGCCAACCTTGATACCGACCTGAGCGCCAGACACGGCGTGCCTGGGGCGCACGGGGTGCTGACCGTGCGCAGCGGCGCAGACCAGCCCGCTTCCGGCGGTCGCCACCCGCTGCCGAACCGCGAAAAATTTGCCACCTGGCTGTCCAGCGTGGGGTTCAGCAATGACATGCAGGCGGTGGTTTATGACCGCAACGGCGCCAACTACTGCGGCCGCCTGTGGTGGATGCTCAAGTGGGCCGGCCACGAAGCAGTCGCGGTGCTCGACGGCGGTTTGCAGGCCTGGCAGGCCGCAGGCGGTGCGGTCAACCGCGGCGAAGAGCCTTCGCACTTCCAGTCCATCTTTTTCCCCGGCCTGGAAAAGGCGCTGCTGGTGGACGGCAAAACCGTGGCCGACCACCTCGGCCAGCCCGGCCAGACCCTGCTGGACGCCCGCGCACCAGCACGGTTTCGCGGCGAAGTGGAACCGCTGGACCCGGTGGCCGGCCACATTCCCGGCGCACTGAACCGGCCGTTTGCTGAAAACATGGGGCCTGACGGCAAGTTCAAGTCCGCCGCGCAGTTGCGGGTCGAGTTTGAAGCACTGCTGGCCGGCCGCAACCCGGCGAGCGTGGTGCACCACTGCGGCAGTGGTGTCAGCGCGGTGCCCAATCTGCTGGCGATGGAAATCGCCGGCCTGGGCCGCACCGGTCTCTACGCCGGGAGTTGGAGCGACTGGTGCAGCGACCCCGGCCGCCCTGTAGCCACGGGGAACTGAGGCCACCAACAAATAGTCGCCAGTGCGCAATGCAGTGCTTTAGTATTCACCAAACCTGCACCCGCCATGCCCGACACCTCCGTTTCCCACGAATCCACGCGCCAGCTGGCTGCGGCGCTCATAGAACAACGGTACTCGCGCGGGCTGCGCGCCCTGTTGCTGATGCTGCTGGCCAGCCTGCCGCTGGTGCTGGGCCTGTCGCTTGCCCAGGAAATCGGCGACGTCCAGATCATCGTGATCGCCGCCGCCCTGACACTGACCGTATTTGGCTACTGGCTGCTGCACCGCGGCTACTACCAGTGGACCAGCTACCTGCTGGTGTATGCCCTGATCGGGCTGTCGGCCGCCGGCATGGTGGCCTACGGCTCGGTCCGCAGTGCGCTGTTGCTGGGTTTTGTCGGCGCCGTGATCGCCGCCGGAATGATGCAGGGAAAAAAGTCCCTGATCGCCGCGGTGGTGATGAGCTCCCTTGTCCTGGGCCTGCTGAGCTGGGCCGAACAGGCCGGCCTGCTGGTCAAGCCGGATTTATCGGTCAACCTGAGGTTCTGGCTGGTCAATGCCCTGCTACTCACCGGCATTGCCGGCAGCGTGTACACCAGCCGTCAGGTGGTGCTCCGGGCACTGCGCGAGCAACATGCCGAACTGCGCCGGCGCGAGAAGGCCGAAGACGAACTGCGACTGAGCGAAGACCGCTTCAGCCGCATTTTTCGCAGCAGCCCGGCAGCCATCATCGTGCAGGACCTCGAAGCGATGACGGTGCTAGACGTGAACCCCGCCTTCGAGCGCCTGTGGGGCTACACGCGTGATGAGTCCCTGGGCGGCACCGACGTTCATCTGTGGCATGACCCGGAAGCGCGCAAGGCCTTCCAGCTGCAGATGGCCACCTCGGGCCGTGTCATCAACCTCCCGCTGGAAGGCCGCAGAAAAGACGGCCGCCTGATCAACGTCCTGCTGTCGACCGAAATTGAAGGCCGCGGCCAGGGCCGCATCGTGGTCTCCACCATCACCGACGCCACCGCCGAAACCCAGGCCCGGCTGGCAGCGCGCCAGTCGGCCGAACTGTTCTCCAAGGCATTTGATTACAGCCCCATCAACATGACCATCACGCGGGTTTCGGACGGCACCTTCCTGGCCGTCAATGCCGCCGAGGACTACGTGCAGGGTCTCACGCGGGAAGAACTGCTGGGCCGCACCTCGGTGGAAGCCGGTGTCTGGGCCAGCGAGCAAGAGCGTACGCGGTACATCGCCGAACTCCGTGCGGAGGGCGGCGTGGTGCGGCGAGAAACCCGGATGCGGCATAAAAACGGAACCATGACGGACTGCCAGATCTGGTCGGTCATCGTCGATATTGCCGGCGAGTCCTGCATCCTGAGTTCCACCATCAACATCAGCGAGCAAAAGCGCCGGGAAGCCCAGTTGATCGATGTCGCCAAAGCCCTGTCGAGCGGCACCGGCGAAGCCTTCTTCCGTTCCGTCGTCCAGCAGCTGGCCATGGCCGTGGATGCAGATCTGGTGATCGTGGGCGAAATCATGCCGGACCAGAGCGTGGCCTCATTGGCCATGGTTCAGGACGGCGAGTTGCAGCCCGGCATCCGCTACGCGCTGGCCGGCACGCCCTGCGACCAGGCCCTCAGCCGGTCCGACCTGTGTGTCCACAACGAGGGCCTGCAACAACTTTTTCCGCACGACCGGATTCTGGCGGAGGGCAACTTCCACGCCTACGTGGGCGCGGCGCTGCGCGATGCCGATGGCACCCCCATAGGTGTCGCCAACGCCTTGTGGCGAAAACCCCAGCCCCGCTCCGCCGACAGGGACGCCCTGATGCAGATTTTTGCCAGCCGCATCACTGCCGAACTCGTGCGCCTGCGCCGCGACCGTGAAATTTCGCGTTTGCACGAAACGCTGGAGCAGCGCGTCAATGAGCGAACCGAGCAGCTCATGGCAACCAATGCCGAGCTGGAGTCTTTCGGCTACTCGGTCTCACACGACCTGCAGTCGCCGCTGCGCAGCATCGAGGGATTCAGCGTTCTGCTGGCCCGCCGCCTCAAGGGCAGAGTCAGCGACGAGGAGCAGCGCCTGTTCGACCGCATCCGGGTCAACGTGGTGCGCATGCACGAACTGATCAACGACCTGCTGGCGCTGGCCCGCGTCAGCAAGGGCAGGCTGGTACTGGAGGATGTGGATCTCAGCCTGATGGCGCAGCAGGTGGTCATGCAGGAAAGGCAGCGCGACCCGAAGCGCCCGGTGAAAGTCACCGTCCAGCCGGGCATCCATGGCCGCTGCGACAGCAAACTCGCACGCATCATCCTGGAAAACCTGATCGGCAACGCCTGGAAATACTCCCGCCAGCAGTCGGATGCGACCATCGAGTTTGGCCAGATGCCCACGCGCGAGGGCGGGCGCAAGATGCTGTTCGTGCGCGACAACGGCGCAGGATTCAACATGGACTATGCGGACAGCCTGTTCAAGCCTTTCCATCGGCTGCACCATGAAACCGAATTTGAAGGCAGCGGCATGGGCCTGGCCACCGTGCACCGCATTCTGGAGCGGCACGGCGGCCTGATACGCGGGGAGTCCTCCGAGGGTCAGGGCGCGTGTTTCTATTTTTCCTTCGATCCCCGGGTCGGCGCCATCGTGGCCTGAGCGCCGCGGCAAGCCGTCAGGACAGGCCCCCGCGCGGCGGGATTGTCTTCAGGCCTCTCAGGCAGACACCCCGTCATTGGCCAGCAACTCTTCCTTGAGCGCCTTCAGGTCGGCGACCATGCCCTTGAGGTCCATGCCGCTCTTGCGGGCCTTGGTGAACATCTCCTCACGCTCTTCCTCCACGTGATGGTCAATGTATTCGCCCAGCACAATGACCTTGGCGTCGAAGAGCGCTTCGTCGGCTTCCATGGCCGAGATCTGCGCAATCAGGTCCTTTGCGCTGGCATGCTCAACCTCGGCTTCATTGAGCAACGCGTCGTCACCGATGGCCTCGCGCGCCGCGGGGTAGAAGATCTGCTCTTCGATATCGGCATGCACGGTCAGCTCCCTGCAGATCCGGTCGGCCAGGGCCTTGCGTTCCTCGGCGGGTGCCTCGGTTTCACTGAGTTTTTTGAACTGGGTGAACAGTTTCTTGACGGCAATGTGATCGGAATCGAGCAGATCGACGGCATCGTTCATCTTGGGCGGGGCTTTGCTCATGGTGGTCTTCCTGGTGAGGGTGGGTGGGTCACTTGCAGCACCGGCGGTGCTGCATGCATGGCGGAGAGCCAGACACAAAATGACTTTAGGTAGCGCTCTCATGCACTTTTGTCAGACGCAGTTGATGTTTTTGTAGGACAGCACGAAACGACGCCCCATCGCGATTTGTCCTACAGCCGGAGCCTGGAGACATTGAGCGTCGGCGCGTGAACTTGCTGAGTGGAAGACAGGGCCGCCCCGGCAGCGTGCCGTCCCTCCACACCGGGCCGCCCTCGGATTTATCCACAAACTTTTTCATCAAATCGACCCGAAGTCCAATGGGCACCTGCTCCATCTGCTATATATTCTGTAGCAACTCCCAGAGTGCTACCATTTGCTGAAACTGGTTTCACGCCGTGTCCACGGCGCCTGCCCCGCCATGCCCACCTCTGCACTCCTGACTGCCACCGACCCCGCGCCGCGCGCCACCATTGCCGATGTCGCGCGTGCCGCCGGGGTGTCCAAAGCCACCGTCTCGCGCTTCCTGAACCACCGCGACAAGCTGCTGAGCCCGGACATCGCCAGCCGAGTCGAGGTCGCCGTCGCCGCCCTGGCCTATGTGCCCAGCCCGATGGCGCAAGCCCTCAAGCGGGGCCGTTCGCGCCTGATCGGCCTGGTCGTGGCCGATGTGACCAACCCGTTTTCCGTGGCCGTACTGCGCGGGGCCGAAAAAGCCTGCCAGGAAGCCGGCTACCTGCTGATGCTGTTCAATCTCGGCAACAACGGCGCGCGCGAACGGGAAGCCATTGAAGCCCTGACCTCTTACCAGGTCGATGGTTTCATCCTCAACACTCTGGGCCGGGATGCCGGGGCGGCGGCTGCGGCGGCGCGCCACGGCAAGCCAGTCGTGCTGGTGGACCGGCGCCACCAGGGCATGCAGGCCGACTTTGTCTCGCTGGACAACGCCGGTTCGGTGCGTCTGGCAGCAGGCCATCTGGTCGAGCGCGGCTACCGCGAGCTGCTGTTCGTGTCGGAACCGGTCCGCGACGTCAGCTCGCGCGTGGAACGCGAAGCCGCCTTTCACGCCTTCCTCGCGGAGAGCACGGGCTCGCCGGCCGTGACAGGCTGTACCTTCGAGAGCAGCGCCGACAATGCCGACGGACTGGACCAGGCCTTGCGGGCGCTGCGCCAGCGCGCCGGCCAGCGCCTGCCCGGCATCGTGGCAAGCAACGCGGTGGTCACCCTGCGGGTGGTCGCGGCCATGGCCAGACTCGGTTGGCGTTTCGGCGAGCAGGTTGGACTGGTCGGGTTTGACGAAACCGAATGGTCGCCCTACGTCGGCCCCGGCCTGACCACCATCGCGCAGCCGACCGACGATATCGGCCGCATGGCCGCTGACTGTCTGCTCGAGCGCCTGCGCGGGCTGGCGCCGCCGGCGCGGCAGATTCTGCTGCCCAGCCAGCTCATCGTGCGCGGCTCGTCCTCGCCGCACCGGCCCGACCTGCCCTCCGGCCAGGCCTAGGGTTATCCATGCTTTCGGCAGGTACGGAAATTCTTCTATAATTCACTGAAACCGGTTTCATAGACCTTCGCAAACTCTCCGGCTGGGTGTCAAGCACATCGCTCCAGGAATTTCGCGTTCCCCTGATTGCGGCGCTTGCGCGCCACCCCGCGCCGCCGCCCGTCCATGAACTACACATTTCAATTCGGTGATGTTTTTGCAGCCTGGCCCCTGTTGCTCAAGGGAACCTGGAACACCATCGAGCTGTCGCTGCTGGCGATGCTGTTCGGGCTGGTCCTGGCCATCGCCTGCGCCTGGGGCAAAACCGCCGGGCCCCGGCCCCTGCGGTTTGTGATCAATGCCTACATCGAGCTGATCCGCAACACGCCTTTCCTGGTGCAGCTGTTCTTCTTCTTTTTTGCGCTGCCGGTGCTCGGCCTGCGCTGGTCGGCCTACACCGCGGCACTGACGGCCATGGTCATTAACCTCGGGGCCTATGCGACGGAGATCATCCGCGCCGGCATCGAATCCATTCCCAAGGGCCAGATCGAGGCAGGGCTGGCGCTCAACCTCAAGCGCCACGAGATTTTCCGTTTTGTGATTCTCAAGCCGGCACTCAAGGCGATCTACCCGGCGCTGACCAGCCAGTTCATCCTGCTGATGCTCAGTTCGGCGGTGGTCTCGGCGATTTCCGCCGACGACCTGACCTCGGTCGCCGCCAACCTGCAGTCGCAGACCTTTCGAAGCTTCGAGATCTACATCGTGGTCGCCGGCATCTACCTGCTGCTGGCGCTGGCCTTTTCCGCGCTGTTCCGCCTGATCTACAGGAGCAGCCTCAACTACCCGGACCGCCGCTGATGCGTACCTTCGGCTTTTCCGAATTCCTGTTCATCCTGCAGGCGGCGCAGTGGACCATTGCGCTGTCGCTGATCGCCTTTGCCGGCGGCGCCATTGGCGGGCTGGTGATTGCCCTGGCGCGCACCTCCGGCAACCGTACGGCGCAGCTGCTGTCGGGCGGTTTCATCCAGGTTTTTCAGGGCACACCGCTGCTGCTGCAGCTGTTCCTGGTGTTTTTCGGCGCGCCGGTGCTGGGTTTCGACATCAACCCCTGGGTCGCGGCCGGCGTGGCGCTGGTGCTCAACAGCAGTGCCTTCCTCGGCGAAATCTGGCGCGGCTGCATCCAGGCGGTGCCGGCGGGACAAACGGAAGCGGCCCATGCGCTGAGCCTGTCCTACAGCGCGCGCCTGCGCGACGTGGTCCTGCCGCAGGCCTTCAAGATCGCGCTGGCGCCCACTGTGGGCTACATGGTGCAGATCATCAAGGGCACCTCGCTGGCCGCCATCATCGGCTTCACCGAGGTCACCCGTGCGGGTCAGATCATCAACAACGCCACTTTCCAGCCGCTCATCGTTTTCAGCGTGGTCGCGGCCATTTATTTCGTGCTGTGCTGGCCGCTGTCGCTGCTGGCCGCGCGGATGGAGCGCCGGCACGCCGCAGCGCTCTCACGCTGACCGCAAGGCAGCAGCTTCGCAGCTTTCGTTTCTTACCCTCAATCCACGGAGACTTCCCCATGATCAAATCCCTGCAACGCCGCGTGTTCACCGGCACCGCCCTCGCCCTCGCCGTGGCCGCCACGCTGTCGGCCTGGGCCCCCGCGGCCAGCGCGCAAAGCGTGGCCGACATCAGGAAAAAAGGCGAGCTCACCGTCGGCATGCTGGTGGACTTTCCGCCCTATGGCACGACCAACAGCGCCAACCAGCCCGACGGTTATGACGCCGACGTGGCGCGCCTGATGGCCAAGGACCTGGGCGTCAAGCTCAACCTGGTGCCGGTGACCGGCCCCAACCGCATTCCCTTCCTGCTGACCAACAAGGTCGACCTGCTGGTCGCCTCGCTGGCCGTCACACCCGAGCGCGCCAAGCAGGTGCAGTTCTCCAAGCCCTATGCCGCCGCCAGCATCGTGGTCTACGGCGACAGGAAGGCCGGCATCAAGACCGCCGCCGACCTCAAGGGCAAACGTGTCGGCGTGGCCCGGGCCAGCACCCAGGACGTGGCGCTGACCGCCGTGGCGCCTGAAGGCACCGAGATCCGCCGCTTCGACGACGACGCCTCGGCCATGCAGGCGCTGATGTCCGGCCAGGTCGATGCGATCGGCTGCTCGACCACGGTCGCTGCACAGATCGACAAACGGGCGCCGGCCAACACCTACGAAAACAAGTTCCTGTTGCGCCAGCAGGTCATGGCAGTCGCCATGCGTCCCGGCCAGGCCGAGCTGCTCAAGACCGTGGACGACTTTGTCGCACGCAACACGGCCAACGGCGAGCTCAACAAGCTCTACCGCAAGTGGCTGGAAACCGACCTGCCGAAAATGCAATAAACCCCTGGACGGTGCTTTCATGACAGACACAATGCCTTCCCGGCCCCCGGTCGCGGGGGCCGAACCCATCATCCGCATCGAAGCGGTGGACAAATGGTTCGGCAAGTTCCAGGTGCTGACCGACATCAACCTGAGCGTGGCGGCCGGGGAACGCATTGTGGTCTGCGGGCCGTCGGGCTCGGGCAAGTCCACGCTGATCCGCTGCATCAATCGCCTGGAGACCGTGCAGAAGGGCCGCATCGTGGTGGACGGCATCGACCTCACCGCCGGCGGCAAAAATGTCGATTCGGTGCGCCAGGAAGTCGGCATGGTGTTCCAGCAGTTCAACCTGTTTCCGCACCTGACCATCCTGCAGAACTGCATGCTGGCGCCAATGCGCTCGCGCGGCCTGAGCAGGCCGGAAGCCGAAGCCATGGCGATGAAGTACCTCACGCGCGTGCGCATTCCCGAGCAGGCGCAGAAATACCCGAGCCAGCTCTCGGGCGGCCAGCAACAGCGCGTGGCGATCGCGCGGGCGCTGTGCATGACCCCCAAGATCATGCTGTTTGACGAGCCAACCTCGGCGCTGGACCCGGAAATGGTCAAGGAGGTGCTGGACACCATGATCAGCCTGGCCGACGAAGGCATGACCATGCTGTGTGTCACGCACGAAATGGGGTTTGCCCGCAGCGTGGCCGACCGCGTGATCTTCATGGCCGACGGCCGCATCATCGAGCAGGCGCCGCCGCAGCAGTTCTTCAGCAACCCGCAGCACGAGACGACACGCAACTTCCTTGGCCAGATCCTGAGTTCGCACCAGCATGCCCACTGAAGGGACCGGCGTACAGGACAGCGCGCTGGACGTTGTCACCTTCGGCGAAGCCATGCTGCTGCTGGTCGCCGACCGGCCCGGCCCGCTCGAGGACGCCGGCGCGTTCCACAAACGCACGGCCGGCGCCGAAACCAATGTGGCGATCGGCCTGGCCCGCCTGGGGCTGAAAGTCGGCTGGGCCAGCCGCCTGGGCACCGACATGATGGGCCGCTACCTGATCAAGGCCATGGCCGGCGAAGGCATCGACTGCTCG
The DNA here is from genome assembly GCF_029945685.1 of Polaromonas sp. GTDB lineage: Bacteria > Pseudomonadota > Gammaproteobacteria > Burkholderiales > Burkholderiaceae_C > Polaromonas. The sequence goes on from NZ_JAQSDA010000027.1 coordinate 164,522, forward strand.
CACGTGGTCTGTGACCCCGCACAGAAAACCGGTTTCCAGTTCAAGGGCCGCGTGCTCGACGGCAGCGACCCGCCGGTGGAATACCACCGCCAGGGCTCGGCCGCCAGCCACATGGGGGTGCAGGACATCGACGAGGCCTGGCTGCTGTCGGCCCGACATCTGCACGCGACCGGCGTGTTTGCCGCGGTGTCGGCCAGCACCCTGCCCGCCGCGCGCCGCAGCCTGGACCTGATGCGCGCCGCCGGCCGCAGCGTGTCCTTCGACCCCAACCTGCGCCCCACGCTCTGGGCCAGCCCCGCGCTGATGCGTGAAGCCATCAACGACCTGGCGGCACGCGCCCACTGGGTGCTGCCCGGCCTCGAGGAAGGCCGCTTTCTGACCGGCGAAACCAGCGCCGAAGGCATTGCCCGCTTTTACCGCCAGCGCGGCGCCCACCTCGTGGTCGTCAAGCTCGGCAGCGAGGGCGCGTATTTCGACGGTGACAGCGGCTGCGGTCACGTGCCCGGCTTTCCGGTCGCCGAGGTGGTCGACACCGTGGGCGCCGGCGACGGGTTTGCCGTCGGTGTGATCAGCGGCCTGCTCGACGGACTGAGCGTGCCGCAGGCGGTGCGACGCGGCGCCTGGATAGGTGCACGCGCCGTGCAGGTGCTGGGCGACAGCGAAGGCCTGCCCACCCGCGCCGAACTCAACGCCGCCCAACTCTGAACAAGGCTCTCCCCATGCGCAAACACGTCCTGGTCTTTCGCGAACTGCCTCCGGACCAGCTGGCGCGCCTGCAGGCGCAGCACGAGGTGACCGTGGCCAACCCGCGTATCCCCGCCCAGCTGCCGGCGTTTCGCGCCGCGCTGGCCACGGCCGAAGCCCTGATCGGCGCGAGTTACCCGGTGGATGAAGCCCTGCTTGCCGCCGCGCCGCGGCTACGGGTCATCTCCAGCGTCTCTGTCGGCGTGGACAACTACGCGCTGCCCGCCCTGGCGGCACGCGGCATCCTGCTGTGCCACACGCCGGGCGTGCTCGACGAGACGGTGGCCGACACCGTGTTTGCCCTGCTGATGGCAACCAACCGGCGCATCGTCGAACTGTCCAACCTGGTCCGCGACGGCGGCTGGACAAAAAACATCGGCGAAGAACTGTTCGGTGTTGACGTGCATGGCAAGACGCTGGGCCTGCTCGGCTTTGGCCGCATCGGACAGGCCATTGCGCGCCGGGCGGCGCTGGGCTTCGGCATGCCGGTGCTTTACCATGCGCGCCGGCCTGTCGACCTGGCGGTACAGGCGCCAGAGCTGCAGGGCCGTGCCCGGCACACGCCGCTGGACGCGCTGCTGGCGCGCGCCGACATCGTGGTGGCGATGCTGCCCCTGTCCGGCGAAACACGCGGCCTGATGGGTGCGCGGGAATTCGCGCTGATGAAAGCCGGCGCCATTTTTGTCAACGGCGGGCGCGGCGCCACCGTGCAGGAGGACGCCTTGCTGCAGGCGCTGGACCACGGCTCGCTGCGCGCCGCCGGGCTGGATGTTTTTGCCACCGAACCGCTGCCGATGGACTCGCCCCTGCGCCGCCATCCGAAAGTCACGGCCCTGCCGCACATCGGTTCGGCGACTTTCGAGACCCGGCATGCGATGGCCGAACTGGCCACCACCAGCTTGCTGCAGGCCCTGGCCGGCGAACGTCCAGCCGCGGTGTTCAACACCAGCGCGTCCTAGCTGGATCGCTTTCCGGCTGTTGCGGCGTTCAGGCGTTCAGGCGTTCAGGCGTTCAGGCGTTCAGGCGCGTCAATTCATAAGCAAATCTGCCAACAGCCCTTGTGTGGCGTGCGCTGGCAGCTATCGAAACAGGAGCGATTCAGTCCGGCTTGAGTTCGGCCAGAACCGGCGCCCGCGCGCCGCATGCATCGCCCCATTGCATATTCCTCGCGCCGACACGTCAAACATCGACATGGCGACGCGCGTCGCGTCACCCCCCTTACATCGGCTGAGGCGTCGGCTGGACCTGACCCGGATTGGGCGGGGTGCTCATGGGCTGCACCGGTTCGGGCGGCGGCACGTTGGGGTCGGTGGCCATACTTGGTTTTTTTTCAGACACGTTCTTACTTTCCGGACGGTGCATGGGCCGGGGGCGGCGCCACCGGCTGGTCGAGTTCACGGATCATGCGCTCACCTTCGGGGTCGCGGCCGTCGGAGGGAATGTCGCGTTCGTTGCCGATTTGCGGCTCTTCGGACGGCAGCGCGAGCGCCGTGTCATTGGCTGCGCTGTCCACAGCCGGATTGCGCTGCGGCGTGCCGCTCGGGTCCACCGGCAGTGGCGGTGTGGGATCGTCGTTGCTGTCGTCGCCCGGCGTCACTGCCGGTTCGTCCGGCACTTCTTCGTCGGGCAGGGCCTTCGGTTCGGCATGCATCTCAGAACCCTCCCAGCGTCAGCGGCACGGTCTCGGTCACCACGGCCGCCGCGGCAGCCATGCTGGCGCAGACGGTGGTGAGGTAGGCGACGTAGGCCGCGGCGATGCGGCGGGCCCGGCGGGGCTTGAAAGGGGTGGCTGTGGGCAGGTTCATGGCGGCGTCCTCGAAGAATGCCTTCATGATGGCTGCGCCCGGGCGCCGCGCCTATAGGCTGCGATGCACTGTGTTTGTCAGTGTCCGGCTGACATGGCCGTCCACCAGCCGCTCAATGCGAGGAATGCGCCAGCCCGCTGACCAGCGTGACCAGGGCAATGCCCACACCCAGCCAGGCAATCTGTGCGAGTGTCTCGCGGGCCGTCAGCCGTTTTTGCAGCTGCGGTATCAGGTCGGCCAGTGCCACATACACAAAGCTGCTGGAGGCCACCACCAGAAAATACGGCAGCCAGTCGTGCAGCATGTCCACCAGCGCGTAACCGATCAGGCCACCCAGGGCGGTCACGGCGCCGGCCAGCGACACCTTGATCAGGGCCGCGCTGCGGTTGCTGGAGGTGTGGCGCAGCACCACCAGGTCACCCATGTGGTGCGGCACTTCATGCGCCAGCACAGCCAGCGCGGTGATCACGCCCAGGCGCGTGTCGGCAACAAAGGCCGAAGCAATCAGGATGCCGTCACCGAAGGCATGCACGCTGTCGCCGGTCAGCACCGCCCAGCTGCCCGATCGGGCGGAATGGCCGTGGTGGTGGTGCGGGTGGCCTTGCTCCAGCGGACCGGGCGCGGTGTTGACGTGTTCGGCGCGTCCGGAGTTGCCCGAGCGCAGCGGCGCGAGCAGAGGGCCCGCATCGTCCTGGCCCTGCGGGTCATGGTGCTCATGGCCATGGTGGTACAGCTCGGCCTTGTCGAGCAGGAAGAAAAACACCAGCCCGACCAGCAAGGTGGCAAACAGCTCCTGCGCACCGGCCTGGCTCTCGAAGGCCTCGGGCAGCAGGTGCATGAAGGCGGTGGCCAGCAACGCACCGGCAGCCAGGCTGAGCATGTGGTTGGTGTAGCGGGCCAGCACCCCAAAGCTGAGCAGGGCCGCCAGCCACACGCTGCCGATGCCGGCAGCCAGCGTGCCCGTCAAAATTGCTATCAATGTCATAGCTGCTCACGCCCGATCTGTATGGGCTGAAGCCCGAAAACGTTGTAAAAACTCGCCCGAAACGCAAAAAAGCCGCCGCACATTGCTGTGGGGCGGCTCCGTGCCGGGCGGGCTTGAGTTAAGCGACGCCGTTGGCCTTGAACCACGCCAGAGCGCGTTTCCAGCCGTCTTCTGCCGGCTCCTTGCGGAAACTCGGGCGGTAGTCGGCGTGGAAAGCGTGCGGGGCATCAGGGTACACCACAAACCGCGAGGCCTTCGCCGCGGCACTGCCGCTGGCCAAAGCCACTTTCATCTTATCAACCGTGTCAAGGGGGATGCCGCTGTCCTGGCCCCCGTACAGGCCAAGCACCGGGCCGTTCAGGATGGGGGCAATGTCGACCGGGTGTTTGGGCGTCAGCGGCGTGCTGGCACCGACCAGGCGGCCGTACCAGGCCACGCCGGCCTTGACAGCGGGGTTGTGCGCGCTGTACAGCCAGGTGATACGGCCACCCCAGCAAAAGCCGGTGATGCCCACCTTGGCGGTATCGCCGCCGTTGGCCCCCGCCCACTTCACCGCGCCGTCAAGGTCGGCCATGACCTGGCCATCCGGCACCTTGGAGACGACCTCGGTCATCAGCTTGGCCATCTCGCCGTACTGCGAGGGGTCGCCCTGGCGCGCATAGAGCTCGGGCGCAATCGCCAGGTAACCGGCCTTGGCAAAACGACGGACGGTGTCGGCAATGTATTCATGCACGCCAAAAATTTCCTGGATCACCAGGATCACCGGCAGGCCGGTTTTGCCGGCGGGCGCGGCGTAATAGGCAGGCACCTTGAAACCGTTGACTTCGAACGAGGTTTCGCCGGCCTTCAGGCCCTCGGCAGACGTCTTGATCGCTGTCTGCGCCATGATCGGCAGGGCCGTGGCGGCATAACCGACACCGAGGGCCGCCTTCAGCGCCGTGCGGCGGGTGGCGCCGTTTTCGGTGCTCTGGCCGGGAAGCAGGGAGTCAAACTCGGATTTCTGGTCGCTGTGGAGCATGGCGGATTCCTCAATAGCTGGGTTGATGGGATGTGAAAGGGACGTGAAACGGGCTGGGCTGGTATAGCAGTCGGAGTCTAGGCGGTCACAGAAGTTCTTGCCGGTGCAGGGAATTACCAACGGGTTTTCCCCGCCCTCTCCCCGGCTGCTTCGGGACGCCGGCCTGCGGAGTCAGTGCGCCTTTTCCCAGTTCGGACCGATGCCGATCTCGGCCAGCAGCGGTACCTTCAGGTCGGCCACCCCGGCCATCAGGCGCGGAATTTCGTGGCGCACCCACTCGACCTCGGCCTCGGGCACCTCGAACACCAGCTCGTCGTGCACCTGCATGATCATTTTGGTGGCGCGCTTTTCGGCATCGAGCACGTCCTGCACCTTGACCATGCTGAGCTTGATCAGGTCGGCCGCCGTGCCCTGCATGGGCGCGTTGATGGCCTGCCGCTCCGCCGCCTTTTTGCGCGGGCCATTGCCGCCATTGATCTCGGGCAGGTAAAGCCGCCGGCCAAAGACGGTCTCGACAAAATGGTTCTTCTGGGCAAACACCACGGTCTGCTCCATGTAGTTCTTCACGCCCGGGTAACGCTGGAAATACCTGTCGATGTAGGCGGCTGCGGCCTTGGTCTCGATGCCCAGGTTGCGCGCCAGGCCGAAACTGCTCATGCCGTAGATCAGGCCGAAGTTGATGACCTTGGCGTAGCGGCGCTGCTCGTTGCTGACCTGGTCCAGGGCGACGCCAAACACCTCGGCGGCGGTCGCGCGGTGCACGTCCAGGCCGTCGGTGAAGGCACGCAGCAGCGCTTCGTCGCCGCTCAGGTGGGCCATGATGCGCAGCTCGATCTGCGAGTAGTCGGCGCTGGCGATCAGGCAACCGGGGGGGGCCACAAAAGCCTCGCGCACGCGCCGGCCCTCCGGCGTGCGCACCGGGATATTCTGCAGGTTGGGGTCGTTGCTCGACAGGCGCCCGGTCACGGCGACGGCCTGCGCGTAATGGGTGTGCACCCTGCCGGTACGCGGCAGCGCGAGCTGGGCCAGCTTGTCGGTGTAGGTTCCCTTGAGTTTGGAGAGCGAGCGGTGTTCCAGCAGCTTGGCCGGCAGTGGGTAATCCTCGGCGAGTTTTTCCAGCACTTCCTCGTCGGTGCTGCGCGCGCCGCTCGGGGTTTTCTTGATCACCGGCATGCCCAGCTTGTCGAAAAAGATCTCACCCAGCTGTTTCGGACTGCCCAGGTTGAAGGGCTGGCCGGCAATCTCGTAAGCCTCGGCTTCAAGCTGCAGGATGCGCTGGCCCAGCTCATGGCTCTGCGCCGCCAGCATGGGCGCATCAATCAGCACGCCGTTGCGCTCGATGCGGTACAGCGCTTCGCTGCTGCGCATTTCCAGTTCGTAGATGAAACGCAGCTTGCCGTCGGCCTGCAGCCGCGGCCAGAGCACGCGGTGCACGTCCAGGGTCTGGTCCGAGTCTTCGCACGAGTATTCGGCGGCCTTGGCGATGTCGACCTGGTTGAACTTGATCTGGTGCGCGCCCTTGCCGCACAGGTCTTCGTAGTTGATGCCGCTGCGCCCCACATGGCGCTCGGCCAGGCTGGCCAGGCCGTGCGGCTTGTGAACTTCCAGCACATAACTCTGCAACATGGTGTCGTGGGCGTAACCCTGCACCTCGATGCCATGGTTGGCAAACACATGGCGGTCGTATTTGACGTGTTGTCCGAGCTTGGCTTTGGCAGGGTTTTCCAGCCAGGGCTTCAGGCGTGCCAGCACCTCATCGCGCGGCAGTTGCGACGGCGCATCGGGGTAGTCGTGCGTCAGCGGAATGTAGGCCGCCTCGCCCGGGGTGACACTGAAACTCAGGCCGACGATCTGCGCCAGCATTTCGTCGAGCGAGGTGGTCTCGGTGTCGAGGGCCACCAGTTCGGCGGCTTCGATTTTTGCCAGCCAGGCGTCGAACATCGGCCAGTCGAGCACGGTGTCGTAGCGCAGGTTGGTGGTCCGCTCGGCCAGCGGGGTGGCCAGAAAGGCCGGCTCGTCAAACAGCCCCGGCTCGTCAGGCGACGCTGTGGCCGCGGCCGCCGCGCGGTCCTGGCGGTGGGTGTCGGGTCCGGCCGGCAGCTCGGCCGGGGCATTCTGGGTGTCCAGGCCGCGGACCAGTCCCTTGAACCCGTACTTGTCATAAAAAGCCTTCAAGGCCTCCGTCTGCTGTGCGCCGACAGCTATGTTATCCATAGCAGGCAGGCCCTCGATGTAAGCCTGCAGCTCGCAGTCTTTCTTGATGGTCAGCAGCTCGCGACCCCGGGGCAGCCAGTCGAGCGACTGGCGCAGGTTGTCGCCGACCACGCCCTTGATTTCGCCGGCACGCGCCACCAGCGCGTCGAGCGAGCCGTATTCGAGCAGCCACTTCACCGCCGTCTTCGGCCCGACCTTGGGCACGCCGGGCACGTTGTCCACGGCGTCGCCGACCAGGGTCTGGTAGTCCACCATCAGACGCGGCGGCACGCCGAACTCGGACTCGACGCCGGCCAGGTCGCGCCGGCGGTCGTTCATGGTGTCGATCACCGTGATGTTTTCATCGACCAGCTGGCTCAGGTCCTTGTCGCCGCTGGAGATGATGACTTCAATGCCCTGCTGCGACGCCATGCAGGCGAGCGTGCCGATCACGTCGTCGGCTTCCACCCCGGGCACATCCAGCACCTTCCAGCCCAGCAGGCGCACCACCTCGTGGATGGGCTCGACCTGGCTGCGCAAATCGTCGGGCATGGGCGAACGCTGCGCCTTGTACTCGGGGTAAAGCGCATCGCGAAAGGTCGGGCCCTTGGCGTCGAACACACAGGCGGCAAAGTCGGCGCGCACGTCCTTGCGCAGCTTCTGCATCATGTTGACCATGCCGCGAATGGCGCCGGTGGCGGGGCTTTGCGGGTTGCCGGGGTCGGCGCGCAGGTCGGGCATCGCATGGAAAGCGCGGTAAAGATAGCTGGAGCCATCCACCAGCAGCAGTGTTTTTTTGTCGGTGCTCATGGCCAGGGCCTGTTCACACTATTGATGCAAGTGCGAATATGGTTAAAACAGCGCCAATCCAGGCGCGCGACGACACTCAGCCTGGGCGGCTGAGCCAGGAGTGCAACAACGAATGGTGCTGTTTTAACCATATTCCCTTCGGGTTGCGGCCAAAAAGGCCATGCGCAGCGTTGCAAAGCCTTACCGGGCGCCAGCCCGGCTGCATTTTGCGCCTCGCGCGTGACCTTTTTGAATCGCAACGCATCTTCCATAAATAGTGTGAGCAGGCCCTAGATTGTCACCGTTTTGCCGGCCCTATCCACGGGGGTGCCGGCCCCCTACAATGCAGGCATGCAACACCCTCTTCGCTCCCTTCTGTTCGCCGCCACGGCTGTTCTGGCCTGTGCCCCCGTGCTGGCCCAGACGGCGGCGCCTGCCCCGGCAGCGGCACCTGCGCAAGCCCTGCCGCCCGGCACCAACCCGGTCAGCAGCCGGCCCGAGCCGGCCATCCAGCGCATCCGCACGGAAGACGCCGGCTCTCGCATTGACGAAGTGCGTGTGGGTGGCGAGACACAAAGCATCACCGTGCAGCCCAAAGCCAATGTACCGGCCTACGAGGTGCTGCCCTCCGACGCCACCAAGGGCGGCGGCACCGCACCGTCCACCTCGGGCGCCGGCAGCACCGGCAAACGTGTCTGGAACGTGCTCAAGTTCTAGTTTTTTCTTCAGTTTTCAGTTTCCGTTTCAGGCATGGCCGTTTACACCGAAGTCTCGTTTGACGAGGCCGCTCCCCTTTTGCATTCGCTCGGTCTGGGGCAATTGAAGACCCTGGACCCCTGCTCCGGCGGCATCGAGAACACCAACTATTTCGCCGACACCGACCAGGGCCGCTACGTCCTGACCCTGTTCGAACGCCTGGGCTTCGAGCAGTTGCCGTTTTACCTGTACCTGATGCAACACCTGGCGCAGCGCGGCATCCCGGTGCCGGAACCGCACGCTGCCCTGACGGCCAGTGCCGGCAGCTGGCCCGGCGACATCCTGCACAAGCTCAAGGGCAAACCTGCCGCCGTGGTGGACCGCCTGCGCGGCCGCAGCGAGCTGGCGCCCCTGCCCGCCCACTGCGCGGCGGTGGGCGACATGCTGGCGCGCATGCATCTGGCGGGACAGGACTTCGACCGCCAGCAGGCCAACCTGCGTGGCCTGGCCTGGTGGAACGAGACCGTGCCGGTGGTCCTGCCCTACCTCAGCCCCGAACAAAGCAGCCTGATCCGCTCCGAGCTGGCCTACCAGAACCACGTCGCCGCCTCCTCGGCCTGGCAGGCGCTGCCGCGCGGCCCGGTCCATGCCGACCTGTTTCGCGACAACGTGATGTTCGACAGCGACAGCGGCAAGCTGCATCTGACCGGCTTTTTTGATTTTTACTTTGCCGGCTGGGACGCCCTGCTGTTTGACATCGGCGTCAGCCTCAACGACTGGTGCGTGGACCTGGCTACCGGGGAACGCGACGCTGCGCGCAGCGCGGCCTTCATGGACGCCTACCAGGCGGTGCGGCCCCTGAACGCCCAGGAACGCAGCCTGCTGCCGGCGATGGAGCGCGCGGGTGCCCTGCGTTTCTGGATCTCGCGCCTGTGGGACTTTTACCTGCCGCGCGAAGCCGCGCTGTTGCAGGCGCACGACCCCGGCCATTTTGAACGGGTGCTGCGCCAGCGCGTGGCCCATCCTTGCAGTCTGTCAGCCTGACCCTGTCGCGCCGGGGCTGGACGCGACCGGCTGGAAAAAAGGCAGGCGCTGTTCCCGCTTTTTGCAGCAAACTGCCAGGCCAGCGTCTCAAGAACCTGTCGGTCAATAATTGTTCACCGGGCCCGCGCCTTTTTAGATGCTTCGATTGAACCGGTACCGACCTGAATCCATCAACATGCAAACCAAGCAATGAAACTAAACATCGTTCCCGCGCGTACTGGCATCACATGGGTCAAACTCGGCATACAAACCTTTTTCAAGCAGCCGCTGGCACTGGCCGGCCTGTTTTTCATGTACATGGCGGCGGCCACGCTGGCATCGCTGATTCCCTTCGTCGGCGTGGTGCTGGCGCTGGCCATCGTGCCGGCGGCCACCCTGGGCCTGATGGCCGCGACGCTGGAGGCCACCAAAGGCCGTTTTCCGATGCCCGCCATTCTGGTCAGCGCCTTCCGCGCCGGCCAGCAGCGCGCCCGCGCCATGATGGTGCTCGGGTTTCTGTATGCGGCCGCCTGCCTGCTGATCGTCTCCGTGGTCCCGCTTTTTTTCGACGTGCCGGTCAGCCGGGAAAGCGCCCTGGCGCCCGAAATGCAGGGGGTGATGCTGGTGATCATGGTGCTCTACCTGCCGATCTCGATTTTGTTCTGGCATGCGCCCGCGCTGGTGCACTGGCATGGCGTGACACCTGTCAAGAGCCTGTTTTTCAGTGCTGTCGTGTGTTTGCGCAACGCAGGCGCCTACGCCTTGTTCGGCCTGACCTGGATGGTGGTGCTGATGCTCATCGGCCTGGCCGTGAGCCTGCTGGCCGGCCTGCTGGCCAGCCCCGAGGCTGCGGCCGCGCTGATCATGCCGGCCGCCCTGCTGATGGCCGCGATGTTTTCAAGCTCGCTGTATTTCACCTTTCGCGACAGTTTTGATGCCACCCTGCCCGACAGCCCCGTCAACAACGACAACACCGACAACAACCCCACCCCAGGAGAGACGCCATGACACAGCACCTGCTGCAAGGCCGGCAAGAAAAGGAAATATTGTGGTTCCAGAGGCGTGACGCGCTCAAGGCAGCCGCAGCCTGGGTGGCGATGGGGGGCCTGCCGGCCGCGATGGCGCAGCAGCGCAGCAACATCGTGCAACTGACCGGCGACGCCACCCTCAATGGTCAGCGCCTGAGCCCGCAGCACACCATCCAGACCGGCGACGAGATCCAGACCGGACCGGGCGCCAACCTCGTGTTTGCGATCGGCAACTCGGCGTTCCAGGTGCGCCAGAACTCGCGCCTGTCGGTGGAACGCGGCGGCACGCTCAATGCGGTCAGCCTGCTGCGCCTGCTGACCGGCGCCGTGGCCAGCGTCTGGGGCAAGGGCGTGAACCGCGCCATCGTCATGCCGACCCTGACCGCCGGCATACGCGGCACCGGCGTGTATGCCGAAATTTTTGCCGACCAGGGCAACCGCAACTATTTCTGCAACTGTTACGGCACGGTGGACCTGGACGCGGGCCGCGACAAGCAGGTGTCCCAGGCGCAATACCACCAGTCCTTCTGGGCCGACCCCGAGCCCCGCAACGGGCGTTACCTGTCGCCTGCCCAGGCGCTGAACCACACCGACGAAGAGCTGGAGTTTCTGGCCGGTCTGGTGGACCAGCGCACCGCCTGGCAGATCGCCGGCAGAAAAGGCATCAAGGACGGCCGCGGCCAGATGACCTACTGAGCCTGCGCCCCTGCACCCTTGGGCCGCCGGCCCGGCGAGGGCGCTCAGCCCGCCTCACCAGGCATCGCCGGAAGCATTTTGCAGCCGGCGCACCAGTGCCAGCAGTTGCGGCCGCACCTCGGTCATCAGGAATTGCCGCGAAAGCTTGAAGCCCGGTCCGCCGCAATTGACCACCATCACCGAACGCCCGCTCCCCGGCCGGAAAGCCGCGGCGATGGCATTGACATCTTTCTGCCACTCGCCAAACGATGCGCAGCAGCCGTGCTCGCGGTAGTGCGCCACGGCCAGCTCCAGCGCCTGCCGTGTCTGCGGCCAGGTTTTTTCGTCCTGGGCCCGGATGCGCTCCATCAGCGCACTGCGCTCGCTGTCGCTGCAGCCGGCCAGGTAGGCGCGCCCCATCGCCGTGCTGGCCAGCGGAATGCGCGAGCCGACGTCCAGGCTCAGCGTGAGGGCCGATTCGCTGCGGCAGTTCTCGACATAAATCATGCTCAGACGGTCGCGTATGCCCAGTGAGACCATGGCCTGCGAGCTGTCGGCCAGCTCCTGCATCATCGGCCGCGCCAGCTGGCGCATGTCCATGCGGGCCAGCATGGCGCTGCCGAGCGCCAGCACCGCGCTGCCGAGCCGGTAGCCCGGATTGCCGCTGCCGTCCTGGGCATGTTCGAGGTAGCCCTGTTTGGTCAGCGTGTAGGTCAGGCGTGAAATGGTGGACTTGGGCAAACCGCAGCGGCGCGCCAGTTCCTGGTTGCCCAGGGTGCGGTCGCGCGAACGGAAGGCGCTGAGCACGTCGAGGCCGCGCGCCAGGGCGGTCACAAAATGCCGGTCTTCTTTCGCGTTCCCGGCGCCGGGTCTGGCTGCAGCGGCGTGTTCTGATATGAGTACTTTTTTCATATTGTTCTGCAATGCGGAATTAACAAATTCTAGCAGTCGATGTCGCCTGGGAGACTAAATCCCCAATGAAATACGGGAATTCCTTAACGGCGTCCGGAAGGTGTGGTCACACAATCCCTCAGCATTGCATTTTCAATATTCTGCAGTGCAGAATCTTCAGAACATAACAGCAACGAGGAGAACTTCACATGTCGAGCAAGACAATTCATGTCCTGGCGTTGGCGCTGAGCCTGGCCGCCAGTGCGCTTTCGGCCCACGCCGCGCCCGGCCGGGAGGACCTGGTGATCGGTCAGGTGGCGCCGCTGACCGGCACCATCGCCGGGACCGGCAACGAATACGTGGCCGGCGGCGCGGCCTATTTCGCCTGGGTCAACGACAACGGCGGCATCTACGGCCGCAAGATCCGTGTCGTGCTCAAGGACGACAGCTACAAGCCGGACCAGACCCTGGCGCTGACGCGGCAGTTGCTGGCCGAAGACAAGCCGCTGGCGCTGTTCGGTTTTGTCGGCACCGGCAACGTGCTGGCGCTGAACAAGAACAAGGTGCTTGAAGACGCCGGTATCGCGCTGCTGGCGCCCTACACCGGCGCGCAGGACCTGCGCGAGCCGATGAACCCGAACATCTTCCACATCCGCGCCAGCTACACCGACGAAACCGCGCGCATGGTGGAGCACCTGCACACCATCGGCCTGCGCCGCTTCGCGGTGATGTACCAGGACGACCCTTTCGGCAAAAGCGGCCTCGCCGGCGCGGAAACAGCGCTGCAGAAACTCGGCCTGCAGGCGGTGGCCAAAGGCGCTTACGACCGCACCAAACCCGAGGAAGTCGATGCCGCCGTGGCCAGCATCGCGGCGGCCAACCCCGACGCCATCATCATGGTTTCGGTCAACCGGGCTTCGGCCGCCTTCATCAAAAAAATGCGCGCCCAGGGCAGCAAGGCCCGCCTGTTCAGCATCTCGGTGGTGAACTTCAAGGAACTGCTGAAAAACGCCGGCGAAGACAATGCCCGCGGCATCGGCATCTCCCAGGTCATGCCCTACCCCTACTCCACGCTGGCCCCGGTGGCGCGCGAGTTCCAGACCCTGATGGCCAAGTACCAGCCCGACAAGGTGGTGTCGTATGCCAGCATGGAATCCTTCATTGCCGCCAAGATCCTGGTCGAAGCCATCCGCCGCAGCGGCGCCGACCCGACCCGCGCAAAAATCATGGGCCAGCTCGAAAAAATGAACAGCTACGACGCCGGCGGCTTCAAGGTGAGCTTCTCACCGGACAACCGCGTTGGCTCGAAGTTTGTCGAAGTGACCGTGATCGGCCGCGACGGCAAGCTGCTGCGATAACGAGAGCAGGGCTGCGCAAGCAGACAGCAGAACAACGAGCTTGCGCGCTGCGAGCGTTTGTGGGGCTTTTTAAACCAAGCCGGGGCCGCGGGTCTGGCTTTGCCAGCCCGCAGGCGCAGCGGCCCCCTCGGGGGGAAGGGAGTTACACGCAATGAACGACCGTGGGGGCCACATCACACCGGGGTCAGCTTGGCGACGCTCAGGGCCAGCCACTTCACGCCATGCCGCGTGAAGTTGATCTGCGCCCGGGCGTCGTCGCCGCTGCCTTCGAGCATCATGACCTTGCCTTCACCGAACTTGTTGTGAAACACGTTCATGCCGTTTTTCAGCCCGTGCGCCGGCGCCTCGCGCTGCACCGGCACCGCCGGGTTGGGAAACCGGTCGCCGCCCAGACTCTTTGAAGCAAAAGCGGCCTTGGCCCAATCGCCACGGGCGCCACCAGCTCCTGAATTCGTAGCACCCCAGGCACCGCTGCCGCCGCCGTAGGCCGACGAGAAGCCCTGGTTTTTCGGCGTGATCCATTTGAGGGCGGCCTCCGGCAACTCGTCGAAGAAGCGGCTTTTGAGGTTGTAGCGGGTCTGGCCGTGCAACATGCGCGTCTGCGAATGGCTCAGGTACAGGCGCTGGCGCGCGCGCGTGATGGCCACATACATCAGGCGGCGCTCTTCCTCGATGCCGCCGGCGTCGCTCAGGGAGTTTTCATGCGGGAAGATGCCGTCTTCCAGGCCGGAGATGAACACGCAGTCGAACTCCAGGCCCTTGGAGGAATGCACGGTCATCAGCTGCACCGCATCCTGCCCGGCCTGGGCCTGGTTGTCGCCGGATTCGAGCGCGGCGTGGGTCAGGAAGGCGGCCAGTGGCGACAGCGTCTCGCCGGTTTCCTGGTTGGGCGCCAGCAGTTCCGGCAACGGATCGTCGCCCAAGGGCGCGGTCAGGTCCAGCCCCTGGCTGGCGGGCGACTGCGTCAGCGGCGTGCCGAGTTCATCGACCGGCAAGGCCACGGCGTCGCGGCCGAAACCTTCCATGCTGACAAAGGATTCGGCAGCGTTGACCAGCTCGCCCAGATTCTCGAGACGGTCCTGGCCTTCCTTCTCGAGCTTGTAGTGTTCATCCAGCCCGCTGTGCTGCAGCACCAGCTCGATGATCTCGCGCAGGCTCAGGCCCGGTGTCTGCTCGCGCAGCACATCGAGCCTGGCAACAAAGGCGCCGAGGTTGGCGCCGGCCTTGCCGGGCACGGCGCTGACCGCGTCATGCAGCGAACAGCCCGAGCCGCGGGCGATGTCCTGCAACTGCTCGATGCTGCGCGCACCGATGCCGCGCGGCGGGAAGTTGACCACCCGCATGAAGCTGGTGTCGTCGTTCGGGTTCTCGATCAGGCGCAAATAGGCCAGCGCATGTTTGATCTCGGCGCGTTCGAAAAAACGCAGGCCGCCGTAGACGCGGTAGGGAATGCCGTTGTTGAACAGCGCGGTCTCCATGACCCGGCTTTGCGCATTGCTGCGGTACAGCAGCGCAATTTCCTTGCGCGCCATGCCGCCGCGCACCAGCTCGCGCACCTCGTCGACAAACCACTGCGCCTCGGCAAAGTCGGACGTGGCCTCGAAGACGCGCACCGGCTCGCCGGGGCCGGCCTCGGTGCGCAGGTTTTTTCCCAGGCGATTGCTGTTGTGGCTGATCAGCTCGTTGGCCGAATCGAGGATGTTGCCGAAGCTGCGGTAATTGCGCTCCAGCTTGATCTGGTGCAACACATGGAACTCGCGCACGAAGTCGGCCATGTTGCCGACCCGCGCGCCGCGAAAGGCGTAAATGCTCTGGTCGTCATCGCCGACCGCGATCACCGAGCCGCCGGGCATGGCACCGGGAGCGGCGTCGTCGCCCTGCCCGGCCAGCATCTTGATCCAGGCGTACTGCAGCTTGTTGGTGTCCTGAAACTCGTCGATCAGGATGTGCCGGAAGCGCCGCTGGTAATGCTCGCGCACCGGCGCGTTGCCCTGCAGCAGCTCGTAGCTGCGCAGCATCAGTTCGCCGAAATCGACGACACCTTCGCGCTGGCATTGTTCTTCGTAGAGCGCATAGATTTCGGCCTTTTTGCGCGTCTCCTCGTCGCGCACCACGACATCTTTCGCACGCTGGCCGTCTTCCTTGCAGCCGGCGATGAACCACATCAGCTGCTTGGGCGGGAAACGTTCGTCGTCGATGTTGAACTGCTTGCACAGGCGCTTGATCGCCGAGAGCTGGTCCTGCGTGTCCAGGATCTGGAAGGTCGAGGGCAGGTTGGCCAGCTTGTAGTGCGCGCGCAAAAAGCGGTTGCACAGGCCGTGGAAGGTGCCTATCCACATGCCGCGCACGTTGACCGGCAGCATGGCCGACAGGCGTGTCAACATCTCCTTGGCCGCCTTGTTGGTAAAGGTCACGGCCAGGATGCCGCCGGGCGACACCTGCCCGGTCTGCAGCAGCCAGGCGATGCGGGTGGTCAGCACCCGGGTCTTGCCGGAGCCCGCGCCCGCCAGAATCAGCGCGTGGGTGTTGGGCAGCGTCACGGCTGCGAGTTGCTCCGGATTAAGATTCTGTAAGAGTGGGGAGCTTGGGACGACTTCTGAGAACATTTCCCCATTGTAGAAAGCCTCCGATGCCAGATTCCGTTGCCGCCCGAGTACCCGTGTTATTGGCCCTTCTGCTGGCCGCCGGCCTGGCCCAGCCTGCACTGGCCCAGTCTTCCTGCGCCAGCGATGGCCAGAAGCGTCCGGTGGCCCTGGTGGAGCGTTTCATCAACGCCGACTGCGCCACCTGCTGGACCGACCCGGCCACCCCGCCCGCCGCCCGCGGTGTCGTGGCGCTGGACTGGGTCTTGCCCGGTGGCCGGGGTGAAGACGCCCCGCTGTCTGCGGTGGCCACGCGTGATGGACTCAAGCGCCTGGAGGCGCTGGGCACGGCGCCGCCGGTGGCCGGCCTGACCCTCAAGACGCCGGTGCAAGGCCGCACGGGCGCGCTGCGTGTGGCGCACGGCCTGCCGGTCTCCGGCTACATCGGCGCGTCCATCGCGCTCAAGGACGTATCAGGCAGGGCTGCCGGCCAGCCCTGGACGGGCTGGCTGGCCCTGGTGGAAACGCTCCCGGCCGGTACCGAAGGTTCGCCGGTGCCGCGTCATCTTGTACGAAACCTGCTTCAGGTCCAGTGGGATGGGCGCAAGCAGCTATCAAAACAGGAGCAACGGAGATTCATCGAGTCGCGCTCCATGAATGTCCCGGCCGGCACGAACACCGAGCGGCTGCGAGTCATTGGCTGGGTGCAGGATGCGCAGGGGCACATCGTCGCGGCGGCGCAATCGCGCTGCGCCGGGAAATAAGGCCCTCCCTCTCTCCATCTGCCTGGCCGTATAACGGCTATACGCCGCCGCAACTTCGCGCCCCCCGCACAAGCGCCTAGAATCAATCACCGGGCCCAAGCAATTGCGCCCGGTTTTTTGTTTCCGCAGACCTTGCGGGCAAGCCGGTCCAATCCAAGTGCCTTCTGTTCCCAACAGTTTTTAAAGGCTTGGAATCCATGGAAATCTTCGACTACGACAATATCCTGCTGCTGCCGCGCAAATGCCGCGTGGAAAGCCGCTCCGAATGCGACGCCGGCGTCACGCTGGGCAACCGCCGCTTTCGCATCCCGGTGGTGCCGGCCAACATGAAAACGGTGATCGACGAATCGATCAGCGTGTGGATGGCGCAAAACGGCTATTTTTACGTGATGCACCGCTTCGACCTCGACAACCTCGCGTTTGTCAGAAGCATGGCGGCCCGCGGCCTGTACGCATCGATCTCGCTGGGCGTCAAACAAGCCGACTACGACACGGTGGACCGGCTGGTGGCCGAAGGCCTGGCGCCCGACTACATCACCATCGACATCGCCCACGGCCACGCCGACACGGTGCAGCGCATGGTGGCTTACCTGAAGGAAAAACTGCCCGCATCGTTCGTGATTGCGGGCAACGTGGCCACGCCCGAAGCGGTGATTGACCTGGAGAACTGGGGCGCGGACGCCACCAAGGTCGGCATCGGCCCCGGCAAGGTCTGCATCACCAAGATGAAAACCGGCTTTGGCACCGGCGGCTGGCAGCTCTCGGCGCTCAAGTGGTGCGCGCGCGTGGCGACCAAACCCATCATTGCCGACGGCGGCATCCGCGAACACGGCGACATCGCCAAGTCGATCCGTTTCGGCGCCACCATGGTGATGATCGGCTCCATGCTGGCGGGCCTGGAAGAAAGCCCCGGCAAAACCGTGGAGGTCGATGGCCGGCTGTTCAAGGAGTATTACGGCAGCGCCTCGGACTTCAACAAGGGCGAGTACAAACACGTCGAAGGCAAACGCATCCTCGAGCCGGTCAAGGGCAGTCTCAAGGACACGCTGCGCGAGATGGAGGAAGACGTGCAGAGCGCCATCAGTTATTCGGGCGGCACCAAACTGATGGACATCCGCAAGGTCAACTACGTGATTCTGGGTGGCGACAACGCCGGCGAACACCTGCTGATGTGAGCTTTCAGGTGGCCGTGGCCGCCAGCAGCTGCAGCGCCAGCTGGTGCAGCCGGTGGCCGGGCTGCACCAGCGCCTCGACGATGCTGAAATGGTTCAGGCCCAGCAGGGCTTCGCGCACCGGCACCACGCGCGGCCCCCAGGCCTTCTCGATCAGCGCGTTGTGGCGCAGAAATTCTTCGCTTTCATCGGCGCCGGCCACGGTATAAAGCACACCCTGTTTGGGCGCCGGCAGCCAGGCCGGGCTGGCCTGCACGACCTGCGCGGGCGTGAGTTGCAGCGCGTCTTTGAGGAAGGGCGTGTGCATGACGGAGTCGAGCTCGTACAGGCCCGAAATCGACAGCGCGTTTTTCACCAGGTCGGCCGGCAGGTCCCTGGCATGCACCGGCCACAGGCAGGCCAGCAGCATGGCCGCGAGGTGGCCGCCCGCCGAATGCCCGATCACCGTGATGCGTTTCGGATCGCCGCCGAAACGCGCCACGTTGCGGTACGTCCAGGCCAGCGCCCTGACCATTTGCAGCGTGATCTCCGGAATCGTCACCGCCGGGCACAGGTCGTAATTGGGAACCACCACACAGGCGCCCGCCGCCGTGAAAGCCGGCGCCACAAACGAATGCTCGGACTTGTCGAGTGAACGCCAGTAGCCGCCGTGCACAAACACCAGCACCGGTGCGCCGCCCGGCGTGGCCCGGGCCGCAGGAAACACATCGAGTTTCTCGCCGGCGCTCGCGCCGTAAGCCAGGTCCAGCGTACAGGGCTGGCTGCTGCGCGCCTGCGCCGACAGCTGCGCCCAGCGGCTGAAATGCGCTGCGTGTTCGGGTACCAGCGCGCGGTTGTTGTACATGCTGTCCAGCCAGGCGGGATCGGGTCGGGTCATGAGGTCTCCTGAAGAATCGGTACAAAGAACTTGTTCTGGTTCGTCATCTTGGCACAGTCGGACGAAGCCAACAGGTCCTCGGGTAAACCCGCTTCAGCTTGATCGTCAATCATCGTATTCTGTATACAGAGTTAACGCCATGACATCCCAGCTCATCAAAATCGAATCCAGCCCCGACCTGGTGGACCAGGTCTACCGAAGCCTGCTCGACGCGATCAGCGAGGGTTCGCTGGCGCCGGGCGCCCGCATCACGCAGGAAGACATCGCCGAGCAGCTGGCAGTATCGCGCCAGCCGGTGCTACAGGCCTTGCGGCTGCTGAAAAAAGACGGCTTTGTGCTCGATGCCCCCGGCCGCGGCGTGCTGGTCGCGCCCCTGGACGTGGGTTGGCTGATGCAGGTCTACCAGGTGCGCAGCGCGCTCGATGCACTGGCCGCCCGGCTGGCCGCGCGCGCCCGTTTCCAGGTCGCCCCGGCGTTGATCAGCCAGGGGCGCGCCGCCGCACGCAGCCATGATGTCAAGGCCATGATGGCCGCCGACGCCGCCTTTCACGGCGCCATTTACGCAGCCTCCGGCAACCCACTGATCGCCCAGAGCGCTCAGCTGCACTGGCACCACATCCGCCGCGCCATGGGCGCGGTGCTGCAGGTGTCCACCATGCGCGAATCGATCTGGGACGAACACGAGGCCATCGCGCTGGCCATCGGCGCCGGCGATGAGGCCTCCGCCGAAAACCTGATCCGCCAGCACGGTGAAGACGCCAGCCACAACCTCTCGGGCCTGCTGTCCAGCGCCCTGCACCCGACGCCCCCGTCCACCGCCCTGCCCGCCTGAAAACCACCGCCTGCCCACTACCTCAAGGAGACCCCCATGAACCTGACCGCTGAACAACTCGCCCAATTCGACCGCGAGGGTTATCTGTTTTTCCCCGGCCTGTTCACCCCGGAGGAAACGCAGGTGCTCAATGACGCCGTGCCCGAACTCTACAGCCGGCGCGAGGACTACAACGTGCGCGAAAAAGGCAAGGACGCAGTGCGCACCAACTTCGCGGCCCACATGTACAGCGAGCCTTTTGCCAAACTGGGCCGGCATCCGCGCATGATCGAGCCGGTGCAGGAGTTGCTGGGTGAGCAGCTGTACATGCACCAGTTCAAGATCAACGGCAAGATGGCTTTTGAAGGTGACGTCTGGCAGTGGCACCAGGACTATGGCACCTGGCTCAACGACGACATGATGCCGACCGAGCGCGCGATGAACGTGGCGATTTTTCTCGACGACGTGACCGAACACAACGGCCCGCTGATGTTCATTCCCGGCAGCCACAAAAAAGGCGTGGTGGATGCCAAGCACGACCTGACCACCACCAGCTACCCGCTGTGGACGGTGGACAACGACCTGATCCGCCAGCTGGTGCAGCGCGCCGGCGGCAAGCAGGGCGGCATCGTCAGCCCGAAAGGCCCGGCCGGTTCCATGATTCTTTTCCATTCCTGCCTGGTGCATGCCTCGGGCAGCAACCTGTCACCCTTCAACCGCGTCAGCGTCTACCTGAGCCTGTGTGCGGTCAGCAACCACATCCGCCGCCACAAGCGCCCGGAGTACATCGCGCACCGCGACTTCACACCCATCGAATGCCTGCCCGACGACTGCCTGCTGAAAGACTACCCGGTGGACCTGCCCTGGAAAGACGGCGTGCCGGCGACCGCGCTGCAGACCTCGATGGAAGAAATCGTGCCGGAGCGCAAGGCCGCCTGAACACCGAATCGACGCCAGCGCCTCAGGTACTTCCGGAAATTCAGAATTTCGGGATGAAGTGCGAGGCGCCCGGAGCACAGCAACCGGAATGTACTTCCTGTACATGAGGATTGCGAGCACCGCGCAACGACGCAATTCGCCCGAAAAATGGATTTACGGAAGTACCCAATGAATTTATACACAAAACTCCAGCAACGCGCGGCAGACAACAAACCCATCCGCATCGGCCTGATAGGCGCCGGCAAGTTCGGCTCCATGTACCTGGCGCAGATCCCGAAAACCCCCGGCGTGCACCTGGTCGCGATTGCCGACCTGTCGCCAGTCGCCGCCCGCACCAACCTTGCGCGTGTGGGATGGAATCCAGCCCTAACCCAGGCCGAATCAGCGCAAGCAGCTATCAAAACAGGAGCAACCTGGATCACCGACGACTGGAACGCGGTGGTCACGCATCCCCAGATCGACATCATCGTGGAGTGCACAGGCAACCCGGTCGCCGCGGTCGAACACTGCCTGCAGGCGTTTGCACACGGCAAGCATGTGGTCAACGTCACGGTGGAGGCCGACGCCTTCTGCGGCCCGCTGCTGGCGCGCAAGGCGGCGGACGCCGGCGTCGTGTATTCGCTGGCTTTCGGTGACCAGCCGGCCCTGATCTGCGACCTGGTGGACTGGGCGCGCACCTGCGGTTTTCCGGTGGTGGCGGCGGGCCGCGGCCACAAATGGCTGCCGCATTTTTCCGAATCGACACCCGAGACGGTCTGGGGCAACTACGGCCTCACGCCCGAGCAGGCCGAACGCGGCGGGCTCAACCCGAAAATGTTCAACAGCTTTCTCGATGGCTCCAAACCCTCGATCGAATCAACCGCCGTGGCCAACGCCACCGGCCTGACGGTGCCCAGCAACGGCCTGCTCTACCCGCCGGCCAGCGTCGAGGACATTCCCTTTGTCACGCGACCGATTTCCGAAGGCGGCGTGCTCGAGCGCAAGGGCATGGTGGAAGTGATCTCCTCGCTGGAAGCCAATGGCCGCAAGATTCCCTATGACATCCGCATGGGCGTCTGGGTCACGGTCGAGGCCGAGACCGACTACATCAAGAACTGCTTCGAGGAATACAACGCGCACACAGACCCGAGCGGGCGTTATTTCACGCTGTACAAGCGCTGGCATCTGATCGGGCTTGAAGTGGGCGTGTCAGTGGCCAGCGTGGCGCTGCGCGGCGAGCCGACCGGTGTGGCCACCTGCTGGAATGCCGACGTGGTGGCCACCGCCAAGCGTGACCTCAAGCCCGGCGAGATGCTGGACGGCGAAGGCGGCTACACCGTCTGGGGCAAGCTGCTGCCGGCCGACACCTCGGTGAAGATGGGCGGGCTGCCGCTGGGCCTGGCGCACAACGTCAAGGTCGTGCGCGCCGTGAAGAAAGGCCAGAGCCTGAGCTGGGCCGATGTGGCCATGGACACCTCCACCGCTGCGTACAAGGTGCGCAACGAGATGGAAACCATGTTCTCGCCGGCCGTGAAGAAAGCTGCCTGACAGCCTTTTTTCTGCCGTGTGCCGCATGATGGTGGCCACCCCACAGCCCGGAACATTTCATGAGCACCAGCAGCAAGACAGTCATCCCCCGCATCGCCTTTCTGGGCACCGGCAGCATGGGCCTGCCCATGGCCAGGCGCCTGTGTGAGGCCGGCCATGCCCTGCAGGTGTGGAACCGCACGCCGGCCAAGGCCGCTTCACTGACGGCACTGGGTGCGACCGTTCATGCACAGGCCAGCGCAGCGGTTTCGGGGGCCGACATCGTCGTCGGCATGCTGGAAAACGGCGTCGTGGTCGAAGACGTCCTGTTCGCGCAGGGCGTCGCCGGCGCGATGAAGCCGGGCGCGCTGTTCATCGACATGGCCTCGATCAAGCCGCGCGAGGCACGCGACCACGCGGCGCGTCTGGGCGCGCTCGGTGTCGCCCATCTCGATGCGCCGGTCTCCGGCGGCACGGGTGGCGCCGACAGTGGCACGCTGGTGATCATGGTGGGCGGCAAGGCGGCGGATTTTGAACGCGCGTTGCCGGTGCTCCAGGTGTTCGGGCGCGCCACCCATGTGGGCTCCCATGGTGCGGGCCAGTTGACGAAGCTGGCCAACCAGATGATTGTCGGCATCACGATAGGCGCCGTGGCCGAGGCCCTGCTGTTTGCCACCAAGGGCGGTGCCGACATGGCCAAGGTCCGGGAAGCCATCACCGGCGGTTTTGCCGACAGCCGCATCCTGCAGGTGCACGGCCAGCGCATGGTCGAGCGCGACTTCACCTCGCGTGCCCGGCTGGCCATCCAGCTCAAGGACATGCGCAATGCGCTGGCCACCGCCGAAGAAATCGGCTTCGAGGCGCCGGTGACCACACTGTTCGAGCAGCTTTACGCCGACGGCATCGAACACGGCCTCGGCGAGCTGGACCACTCGGGCCTGTTTGTCGAGCTGGCCAGCCGCAACGGCATGAGTTGAAACACGGCAACATCCTGATCACCCATGAAAAAAGGCCCGCAGAGCGGGCCTTTTTTGTTGTCAGCGCAAAAATCAACGTGCAGGGCGTGCCGGACGCTTGTGGGCGTCACGTGGAACAAACACCTTGCCGGCGGGTTTGGCAAACGCCGGTTTGCGGTCAGAGAAATCACCGCGGGGGGCCGATGCAAAACCTTCCGCACGGCCGCCGAAGCTGCGCTCGCCGCCACGCTCGTCGCGCTGGGCAAAACCGCCGTTGTTGTTGTTGCCGAAGCTGCGGTCATCACGGCGCGGGCCGCGGTTGTCACGGTCGTTGAAGGCGCCGCCACCAGCCGGTGCCTGAAAAGGCGCACGGTCGTTGCGGTTGTTGGAGAAACCGCCGCGGTCGCCACCACGGTCATCACGGTTGCCGCCGAAACCACCACGGTCAGCGCCGAAGGCAGGCTTCTTGCCAGCATAACCACCGCCAGCGCCACCACCGAAACCACCCGAAGGGGCACGGTCGTTGCTGAAACGGCCGCCACCGCCGCCGCCGAAGCTGCGGGGACCACCGCGGTCATTGCGGTCACCCCCGAAATTGCCGCGCGGACGATCGGAGGTCGGCGCAAAACGCTGCTGTGGCTCCAGACCGGCGATCACGCTGGGCTTGAGGTTCTGCTGGGTGTAGTGCTCGATGTCCTG
Organism: Polaromonas sp.; assembly: GCF_029945685.1. GTDB lineage: Bacteria > Pseudomonadota > Gammaproteobacteria > Burkholderiales > Burkholderiaceae_C > Polaromonas. The sequence goes on from NZ_JAQSDA010000027.1 coordinate 188,033, forward strand.
GATCTTGCGGCGGTCGCGGAATTCGGCAATCGTGATCGCCTGACCTTCGCGGCCGGCACGGCCGGTGCGGCCAATGCGGTGCACATAGTCTTCGGCTTTCATCGGCAGGCCGTAGTTGATCACGTGGGTGATGGTCGGAACGTCCAGGCCACGGGCAGCCACGTCGGTCGCGACCAGGATCTGCACGCGGCCGTCACGGAAAGCCATCAGGCGGCGATTGCGCAGGCCCTGGCCCAGGGCGCCATGCAGCGCCACGGCGCTGAAGCCCTCTTGCACCAGGTCGTTGGCCAGACCGTCACACTCGACCTGCGTGCAGGCGAACACGATGGCCTGGTTGATGGTGGTGTCGCGCAACCAGTGGTCCAGCAGCTTGCGCTTGTGGGTCATGTTGTCGGCCCACAGCAGCGACTGCGTGATGGACGCATGTTTTTCGTGCGGGGAATCAATTTCCACGCGCTGTGGCTGGCGCATCACGCGTGTGGCCAGTTGCATGATGCGCGGCGCAAAGGTGGCGCTGAACATCATGGTCTGCTTGCGCTCGATGGTGAGCTGGTTGACTTCGGTCAGGTCGTCGGCAAAGCCGAGGTCCAGCATGCGGTCGGCTTCGTCAACCACGAGGAATTGCACCTGATCCAGCTTGATCTGCATGCTGCGCTGCAGGTCCAGCAGGCGACCCGGGGTGGCCACCACGAGGTCGGCGTTCTGCAGCTTGGCAATTTGCAGCTGGTAAGGAATGCCGCCCACGACGTTGGCGATGCGCAGGCCGCGGCAATGGCGCACCAGGTCGATCGCGTCGGCGCAGACCTGTTGGGCCAGCTCGCGAGTCGGGCACAGGATCAGCGCGCCAGGGGTGGCGGCCTTGAAGTTGCGCGCGTTGGTCGGGTCCTTGCGCTTGGGTTTTTTCAGGGGTGGCTCGCCGCGGGCAACCGCTTCGGCGCTCAGGCGTTCAAATTCGGCGCGTTCGTTGCGCTCGGCCTCTTCCTGCTGCTTGAGCAGGGTGTGCAGCACGGGCAGCAGGAAAGCGGCGGTCTTGCCGCTGCCGGTCTGGCTGGACACCAGCAGGTCGGTGAATTTGGCTTTCGGGTCGGCCTTGACGTCAGCATCCAGCGCCTGCATGGCTTTGGGGATGGTCGCCATCTGCACGGCGGTCGGCTGGGTGAAACCCATGTCGGCCACGGCTTGCAGCAGTTCCTTGGCCAGGCCCAGTTTCACGAAGCCGTTGGGCTCGGGGGCGATGGCGTCGAGCGAAGTTTCTTCGGCGGCAGGCGCGTCGGAAAAGTCCGCAACCAGGCTGGTCTCGGTGTCGATGTTTGCTTCGGCCAGAAAGTCGCCGCGAGCTTCAAAAGAATCAGTCATGTTTTTTCTCACAAATCACTTGCGCGCTGCTCGACTTGTGGTTTGAGCAGGCGAACAAGAAACGACCACCTGCCGCGTTGCGGAAGGCTTCGTTTGTGGTTAATAAAACATCAACCATCAAACGAATATTTCGGTTCGGGCGACTTCCGGAAAAACCGGTGCCTGAAGCGATGGCTCTGTTGGTAGAGCCCAAAAGTGTGAGGTAGATGTACAAATGCGGTGCACCCTGTGCATCCGTCAAGCCGTTGATTATGGCATGGTTTACGGGTTTACACCAGCCCCGCGTTTCCAAAAGACCTTCAATCCTGCTGGCGCTCGCCGGGGCCACCGGCTCTTTGCTCTCTTTTCAATAGCTGCCAGCAAACATCCAGCAAGGGCCGGAAGCCTGAATCACTTCAAAAAGTGGGTCCGGTAGTGCTCCAGCTCGTCAATCGATTCATGCACGTCGGCGAGCGCGGTGTGGCTTTGCTGCTTCTTGAACGCGCTGAACACCTCGGGCCGCCAGCGTTTGGCCAGCTCCTTGAAGGTGCTGACATCGACATTGCGGTAATGAAAAAACGCCTCGAGCTTGGGCATGTACTTGACCAGGAAGCGCCGGTCCTGGCTGATGGTGTTGCCGCACATTGGCGAAGTGCCCTTGGGCAGGTACTGCGCCAGAAAGGCCAACAGCTGTTTTTCGGCATCGGCTTCCGTCACGGTGCTGGCCTTGACCTTGTCGATCAGACCGCTGCGGCCGTGGGTGCCCTTGTTCCAGTTGTCCATCTGCGCCAGCAGTTCGTCGGACTGCTTGATCACCAGCACCGGGCCCTCGATGCGCGGCGTCAGCTGCGGGCCGGTGACGACCACCGCAATTTCGATCAGCCGCTCTTTTTCCGGGTCGAGACCGGTCATTTCGCAGTCGATCCAGACCAGGTTCAGGTCGGATTTTTTCAGAAGGGTTTCGTTTTCAGCCATCTTGCGATTCTCGCTGATCGCCTAAACTTGCCCTCATGCCTGACTATTCATTCGCCTTCACCCTGCTGTTCTCGGCCGCTCTGGTGCTGGTTCTGCTCACGAAGTTCTACCTCGCCTCGCGCCAGATCCGTCATGTGGCACGGCACCGCGACCAGGTGCCCGAAGCGTTCGCCGCCACGATTTCGCTGGCCTCGCACCGGAAGGCCGCGGACTACACCATCACCAAGGCGCGCTTCGGTCTGCTGGAGCTGGCTTTTGGCACGGCCGTGCTGGTCGGCTGGACGCTGCTGGGCGGCATTGACGCGCTCAACCAGGCGTTGATGAATTCCGGGCTGGCCGCTTACGGCCCGCTGGTGCCCCAGCTTGCGCTGCTGGCTGCCTTCGGGCTGATCAGCGGCCTGCTGGACCTGCCCTTCACGCTCTACAGCACCTTTCGCATCGAAGAACGCTTCGGCTTCAACAAAATGACGTTCAAGCTGTGGCTGGGCGACCTCGTCAAGTCCCTGCTGGTCGGCCTCGTGATCGGCCTGCCGATCGTGGCGCTGATCCTCTGGATCATGGGCAGCACCGGTGCATGGTGGTGGCTCTGGGCCTGGGGCGTGTGGATGGGTTTCAACCTGTTGGTGCTCGTGCTTTACCCCACGGTGATTGCGCCGCTGTTCAACAAGTTCCAGCCGCTCGAAGATGAAAGCCTGAAGGCGCGCGTCACGGCCCTGATGCAGCGCTGCGGCTTTGCCGCCAAGGGCCTGTTCGTGATGGACGGCAGCAAGCGTTCGGCCCATGCCAACGCCTACTTCACCGGTTTTGGCGCCTCCAAACGCGTGGTGTTTTTCGACACCCTGCTCAAACAGCTGAGCCCCGCCGAGGTCGACGCGGTGCTGGCCCACGAACTCGGCCACTTCAAGCACAAACACATCATCAAACGCATAGTCGCGATGTTTGCCATGAGCCTGGGCGGTTTTGCGCTGCTGGGCTGGTTGTCCACCCAGGTCTGGTTCTACACGGGTCTTGGTGTTCGGCCGAACATGACAGGTAGCAACGACGCGCTGGCCCTGCTGCTGTTTTTGCTGGTGGTGCCGCTCTTCAGTTTTTTCATCTCGCCACTGTTTGCCCAGCTATCGCGCAAACATGAATTTGAAGCCGACGCCTACGCCATTGCGCAGACCGACGGCCGGGATCTGCAAAGCGCCCTGCTCAAGCTCTACCAGGACAACGCCAGCACACTGACGCCCGACCCGGTGTACGTGAAGTTCTATTATTCGCACCCGCCGGCCTCGGAACGGCTGTCCCGCATGGGTGCACCCACCGGAACACCCGCATGAGCAACCCCATCCACCAGAACCGCCGCGCGCTGAGCGCCACCGAAATCGTCACGCAGCTGAGCCAGCTCAACGGGGAGCAGCCACAAGGCTGGCGCCTGATCGACGGTGCGCTTGAGAAGACCTTCAGCTTCAAGAACTTCCATGAAACCATGGGCTTTGCCAACGCCGTGGCTTTCATCGCCAATGCCGAGGACCATCATCCGGACCTGGCGCTGAGTTATGGCAAATGCACGGTGCGTTTCAACACGCACGACGTGAACGGCATTTCGGTCAGCGACTTTTTCTGCGCGTCCAGGGTTGACGCGCTGCTGGCTTGACCACTGTTTCTTCCGCGGGGACCCTGCCCGGTCTGGTGGTGGCCGGCTTCGGCCGGCATTGCCTGGTGGAAACGCCCGACGGCCAGCGCCTGGTCTGCCATCCGCGCGGCAAGAAAAGCCAGGCCGTTGTCGGCGACCGCGTGTTGTGGCTGCCCTCGCAGGACGAAGGCACGATCGAGAAGGTGGAAAAACGCAGCAACCTGTTTTACCGCCAGGACGACATGCGCACCAAGTCCTTTGCGGCCAACCTCGACCAGGTGCTGATCCTGATCGCGGCGGAGCCCGAGTTTTCGGAGAGCCAGCTCACCCGCGCCCTGATCGCGGCCGAGGCCGAGCGCATCACTCCCATCATCGCGCTGAACAAAAGCGACCTGGCCGAACCCTTTGCACGCGCCTGGAGCAAGCTGGCGCCCTACCGCGCCATGGGTTACCAGGTGGTGCCGCTGGCGGTCAAGCCCAAAACCGACACGCCCGTTGCCAACGACGCGCAAACCGCCCAGCTGGGCGAGCTGTTGCGCGGCAAAAAAACGCTGGTGCTGGGTCCCTCCGGCGCCGGCAAGAGCAGCCTGACCAACCTGCTGATTCCGAGCGCGCAAGTGCTGACCGCGGAGATATCGCAGGCGCTCAATTCAGGCAAACACACGACCACCAGCACCACGCTGTACTGGCTTGACGACGCCAGAACCAGCGCGCTGATCGACTCCCCCGGTTTCCAGGAGTTTGGCCTGCACCACATCGAGCCGATGCAGCTGGCCAACTACATGCCCGACCTCAAGGTCCATGCGCAGGACTGCAAGTTCTACAACTGCACGCACTTGCATGAACCCGGCTGCGGCGTGATCTCAGAGGTCAAATCGGCCTCTGGCCCAAGTGGTATAAGCGCAAGCCGCTATCGTTTGTATAGCGAACTTTTCGCCGAGCTGTCGCAGCCCCCGCGTTACTGAGCTGGTTCAGTGCTGACCAGCGCGCGGCAGGCATCCACCAGCGCCGCACACTGCGCGGGCGTTCCCACGCTGATGCGCAGGTATTGCTCGATACGCGGCAGCCTGAAATGACGCACAAGCACGCGCCGGTCGCGCAGGCCCGCCGCAAGCACGGCAGCATCATGCCCGGGATGGTGAACCATCAGGAAGTTGGCCTCGGACGGCAGCACATCGAAACCCAGTGCCCGGAGATCGCGCGCCAGGTTTTCGCGGCTCGCAATGACGGCTGTACGCGTGGTTTCAAACCAGGCGTGGTCCTCGTATGCTGCCACCGCACCCGCCAGTGCCAGGCGGTCCAGCGGATAGGAATTGAAGCTGTCCCGCACGGTCTCCAGTGCTTCGATCAGGTGGCGCTGGCCGGCGGCAAAACCCACACGCAGGCCGGCCAGCGAACGTGATTTGGACAGGGTCTGCACCACCAGCAAATTCGGGTAGCGGGCGACCAGGCCGATGGCGCTTTCGCCGCCGAAGTCCACATAGGCTTCGTCGACCAGCACCACACACTGGCTTTGTTGTTGCAGCAACTGCTCAATATCGGCCAGCGGCAAACCTGTGCCGGTTGGCGCGTTGGGATTGGCGATGACCACGCCACCGCAGGGTGCCCGATACTGCGCCACGTCGATACGCATGGCAGCGTCCAGTGGAACGATCCCGGCGTCAATGCCGTACAACCCGCAATACACCTTGTAGAAGCTGTAGCTGATGTCCGGCATGAGAACCGGCTTGCCCTGGCGGAAGAAGGCGAAGAAGGCATGCGCCAGCACTTCGTCCGAGCCGTTGCCGGCAAATACCTGGCTGGCAGCGATGCCGTGAAAGTCCGCAATCGCCTGCCTGAGCCCGGCAGCCTGCGGATCGGGGTAGAGCTGCAGTCCCTCCTGCGCGGCGGCGGCGATGGCCGCAACAACCCGGGGCGATGGTGGATACGGATTTTCGTTGGTGTTGAGCTTGACCAGGCCTTCGATGACAGGTTGCTCCCCGGGTGTGTAAGGGGTCAGCCCTCGCAGGGCCGGGCTCCAGAAGGAAGTCTCGGAAGTCACGGAGACCCTCTGCTGCCGCGTTCAGCCCAGCAGGCGCGCCAGCGTCAGCAGCGCCAGCAGCATCATCCAGAGCACAACGGAGCGCCAGACCAGGCCCACGATGCTGCGCAGGTGCCCCACCTCCGGCTCGCGCCCCGGCGTGCTCTCGGTGGCCTGCGGGCCGCCGGCATCGATGCCCTCGGCCTGGAAGCCCTGGGACGCGTCGGCGGAAAACGCGGCCTTGAGTGCTTCGCCACCCAGGCGCACGTTGACCGCGCCCGATGTGGCGGCCAGGATCACGCCATCGTTGCGGTTTTCCTGGCCTGCGGGCGAACGTTGCATGTAGTTGCGCCAGCCATCGATCGCGTCCTCGAAACTGCCCACGACCGCGAACCCGAGCGAGGTCAGGCGCGCCGGCACGTAGTCGACCACGCCCCAGGCCTGCGCAGCGGCCAGCTGCAGCGCCGGGCTCGCGCCCTCGCCAGTCGATTTCGACTTGTAAGCCCAGTAGCGCGATACAAACTCGGCCATGCGGTACAACACGGCACCGGCCGGCCCCAGGCCCAGCGCAGCCAGCACGGAGAACCAGGCCAGCACGCCAAAGACATGGCGATGCGCGGCCAGCACCGAATACTCGATCACATGCCGCACGATCTCGCTGCGCGGCAGTTCGCTGGCGTCAACCTGACGCCACTGCGCCAGCAGCTCGCGCGCGGTGGCTTCGTCGCCGTCGTCCAGCGCATCGCGTATGTCGGTGAAATAGTGGCTGAACTGGCGAAAGCCGAGCGTCACATAAAGCACGGCCACGCCCCAGGCAAAAGCCAGCACGCCGTTCACGCTCCAGAGCAGCCAGTGCACGGCCAGTGCCAGCAAGGCCGGACCCACCACCGCCGTGGCCCAGGCGACCCAGCCATGTTGCGGCTTGCCAGCGTCCAGGCTGCGGCTGGCCCAGCGCGCCCAGCGGCGCAAACCGGCATGAATCGGATTGCCACGCGCCAGTGGCCTCGCCTGTTCGATGATGAGTGCAAACAAAACAGCAAAAAAACTCATGCTGAATCATACTGCCCCCACGTTCGCGCACTGCGTGTCGCTCTCTGCCCCCCGAGGGGGCGCTGCGCCTGCGGGCCGGCAAAGCCGGACCCGCGGCCCCTGCTTGAAAATAAATTTTCGCGCTTTTCGCTTCAGATCCGACCCGCTACTTCTGCCCGATGGTGTGACCGGGGTCGTCAGGCGCTCAGGAAACGGTAGAAGTTGCGCAGCATGCCGGCTGTGGCGCCCCAGATATAGCGTTCCTTGCTGTCGCTGCTGTCCACAGGGCCGGTGTAGGGCATGGACAGCCACTGGCGCAGCACCCCCTCGAATTCAAACTCGTGGCGCTGGTGGTTGGACGGGTCCATCAGGTAACGCAGGGGGACTTCAAAAATGTCGGCCACCTCGGACGGACTGGGCTGCAGCGCAAAACCGGGCCGCACCAGCGCGACGACCGGCGTGATGATGAAGGCCGTGCCGGTAACGTAGGTGGGCAGGATGCCCAGCACCTCCACATGCTCGCGCGTCAGGCCGATTTCTTCATGCGCCTCGCGCAGGGCCGTGTCCACCGCATCGTGGTCGCCCTCGTCGGTCTTGCCGCCGGGCAGCGCAATCTGGCCGGAATGGGTGGACATGTTGCCCGCCCGCTCCGTCAGCAAGAGCGTCAGCTCATCACGCATGACCAGCGGCAGCAGCACGGCCGCCAGTGCCGGCTCGCGGTTGGAAAATCGCTTCTCGACGCTGTGCTCCGGCGTCCAGACCGGTGGGTGCCGGAAGCGCTGGCGCAGGGCCTGCGGCGTGAGTTCCTGCGCCGGCACGCCGGACAGATGCGTGTCCACCCCGATCACCGGGATGCTGCGGGGATCGAAGGTGGGCAAAGGCGGGATGAAGCGGGGCGTCGTCATGAGAACCCAAGATTAACAGGGCATAAAAAAAGCCGCTCCGTAGAGCGGCTTTTTTTCGGGCCGGCTGTTTTTAGGCAGCTTTGGCGCCCAGCTTTTCCTTGATACGCGCCGACTTGCCACTGCGGCTGCGCAGGTAGTACAGCTTGGCACGACGCACGTCACCACGGCGCTTGACTTCGATCTTGGCGATCAGCGGGCTGTAGACCTGGAAGGTCCGCTCGACGCCTTCGCCGTTGGAGATCTTGCGCACGATGAAGCTGGAGTTCAGGCCGCGGTTGCGCTTGGCAATCACGACGCCTTCAAAAGCCTGCATACGTTTGCGGGTGCCTTCAACCACGTTGACGCTGACAATCACGGTGTCGCCGGGGGCATACACGGGGATGGTCTTGTTCAGGCGGGCAATTTCTTCCTGCTCTAGGGTCTGGATCAGATTCATGATTTATTCCATCTAACTTTTTCGTTCATACACGCGCTACGCTAAAGACCGCAAATCCATGGACCCATCAGGGATGGTCAAGATGGTTGCAGTGGCCGCCAGAGGACCGAAAAGCCTTTGATTATAGCCATTTATGGCTGGGAGGCCTTTTTGGCCGGCAGATCGCGCAGGAATAGCTCATCGGCGGCCGTCAGCCTGCCGGCTTCGCGGGCGGCATCCAGCAGTTCGGGCCGGTGCTGCCGGGTCAACGCCAGCCGCTGCTCACGGCGCCAGCGCTCGATATGGCCGTGGTTGCCTGACAACAGCATCTCGGGGACCGTCTGGCCGCGCCAGGTCTCGGGCCGGGTGTAATGCGGACAGTCGAGCAGACCGTCGAGCGCCGGATTGAAACTGTCGAACTGGTGGCTGCCCTCGTCGTTGAGCACACCCGGCTGCAGGCGCGCCACCGCGTCCAGCAAGGCCATCGCGGCGATTTCACCACCGGACAGCACAAAGTCGCCCAGGCTGATCTGCTGGTCCACATAGGTGTCGATAAAACGCTGGTCCAGGCCCTCGTAACGGCCGCAAACCAGCACCGCGCCGGTACCGGCCGACCAGGCCTGCACGCCCGTGTGGTCCAGCGGCCGGCCAATCGGCGAAAACAGGACCACCGGCGCCAACTGGCCAGCAGACTCGGCGCGCTCCCCGCGAATGTTTTCAAGACAACGCGCCAGCGGCTCGGCCAGCATCACCATACCCGGGCCGCCGCCAAAGGAGCGGTCGTCCACCCGGCGGTAGTTGCCTTCGGCAAAATCGCGCGGATTCCACAATTTCACCTCGACCAGACCGGATTCGTAGGCGCGGCGCGTCACGCCGCTGGTCAGAAACGGCGCAAAAAGCTCGGGGAACAGGGTGATGACGTCAAACCGCATGGCTATCCATTTTGCATGGCCCAATGTACGAGCCCAGACCAACAGAATTCGCGCGCATCCGGGCCCTCCCCTTTCAAGCAGGGGCCGCGGGTCCGGCTCCGCCGGCCCGCAGGCGCAGCGGCCCCCCCGGGGGGCAGGGAGCTACACGCAGTGAGCGACCGTGGGGGCTTTAATAATCAGGTTGCCAGTCCACCGTGATGGTCTTGCCCGGCAGATCGACGGCGTCCACATAAGCGGCCACAAAGGGAATCATGCGTTCGAGGGTCTGTTCACCTTCGGTGTATTCGACACACAGCACCGAATGCGGGCCGGTGGTCATCAAATCTCGCACCTGACCGAGGGCCACACCTTCGCGGTTGACGACGTTCAGGCCCAGCAGGTCGACCCAGTAATACTCGTCCTTGCCGGCCTTGGGGAAGCTGCTGCGCGGTACAAAAATGCGCGCGCCGCGCAGAGCCTCGGCCGGCGTGCGGTCGTCGATGCCCTCGAACTTGGCGACCACGGAACCGGAATGGGTTTTGGATTCGCTGACCGTCAGCACCACGGTGCCGGAGAAAGCGTCAAAACCGGGCCGGTGCTTGGTATCCGGCGGCTGCAGAAACCAGCGGCCGGATGAAAAAAGCGCCTCGGAAGAGGCGCTGTGAGCCAGGATTTTCACCCAGCCCTTGACGCCCCAGGCGTCAAGAATGCGCCCGACTTCAACCGCATCGTCTGGCAGGCCAGACGGCTCAAGGCCGGGCAGCATTCAGGAACCCGACAATCAGGCAGCCTTGGGAGCTGCAGCAGCACCCTGCTTGACCAGACGCAGCACGGTGGGTGACGCTTGTGCGCCCACGCCGAGCCAGTGGGTCAGACGGTCCTGCTCGATACGCAGGCCTTCTTCGCCACCTTTGGCAATCGGGTTGTAAAAACCGATGCGTTCGATGAAGCGGCCATCGCGGCGAACGCGTTTGTCAGCCACAACAATATTGAAAAATGGACGGTGCTTAGAACCGCCGCGCGAGAGTCGGATGACGACCATGATTTATCCTTCGGGTGGTGAGGTGAAAAAAAATCACCCCAAAATGTTCCTGCAGCGCTTGAGACACACGACATGGCACCCGGCCAGCGAAATGCTGCAAAGCCGTAGATTATAACCCGCGGCCTGCCGTTGTCCCGCCCGCTGCGGTTCCCCAACGTCCTTCCAACTCATTTTTGGCACGCCATGACCCTCCTGAGAGCCAGCCTTGACACCGATTTGCCGGCCATCACCGCCATTTACGCCCACCATGTGCTCCATGGCACCGGCACCTTTGAAACCGAACCGCCCAGTGTGACGGACATGGCCACGCGCCGTGCCGACGTGTTGTCCAAGGGCCTGCCCTACCTGGTCGCCGATGATGGCGGCGAGGTGGTCGGTTTTGCCTACGGAAACTGGTTCAAGCCCCGGCCGGCCTACCGGTATTCGGTGGAGGATTCGATTTACCTGGCACCCGGCCAGCAGGGCAAAGGCTTGGGCCGCGCCCTGTTGACCGAACTGCTGGCGCGCTGCGAGGCCGCCGGCATCCGCAAGGTCATGGCCATCATCGGCGACTCGGCCAACGCGGGGTCGGTCGGCGTGCACCGCGCGCTCGGCTTCACGCTGGTGGGCGTCGTCGAGTCCTGCGGCTGGAAGATGGGCGCCTGGCGTGATATCGTGATCATGCAGAAAACACTGGGCGCCGGCGACACCGCGCCGCCCCTGGATGCCGCGCACCCTTCTTCCCCACCCTCTCCCCCCTGATCGCATCCATGAAAAACAAGAACAAGACACTGGCCGCCTGGCTGGCTTTTGCCTTCGGCCAGTTGGGCATCCATCGCCTCTACCTGTACGGGTGGCGCGATCTGCTGGCCTGGCTGCACCCTGCGACTGCGGCCCTGGGCTGGTGGGGTGTTCAGCGGGTACGGCTTTACGGCCAGGATGACCAGCTAGCGTGGGTGCTGGTGCCGCTGCTGGGTTTCACGCTGGCGGCCACGGCTCTGACGGCGATTTATTACGGCCTGATGACGCCCGAAAAATGGAATACCAAACACAACCCCGAGCTTGCACCTGACAGTGCTGCCGGCAGGACCAACTGGTTCACCATGGCCGCGGTGATCTTTGCCCTGCTGGTGGGCACCATTGCGCTGATGTCCAGCATCGCCTTCAGCTTCCAGCGCTACTTTGAGTACCAGGTCGAGGAAGCCCGGAAGATTTCCCGCTGAACACGCCGCGCGGCGCCCTCACGCTGTGATCCCGCCCGTGATGCCTGATCTGGTCCTGGCGCGGGACAAGGCGCGCGACAGCGCCGAGATGCTGGCATAACCCGAATCCCGGGCCGCCTTCTTCAGGCCATGGCCGGATTCGACCGCCCGGCCGGCGATCGCCAGACGCAGGTTTTCGAGGTACTTGCCGGCCGGCAGGTTCATGACCCCCCGGAATTTGGTGGCAAAGGAGGTCCGGGACATGCCGGCCTCCCGGGCCATGGCGTCCAGCGTCCAGCGGTCTTGCGGGCTCGCATGCAGGGCCACCAGCGTGCGCGCGATGCGCGGGTCGGCCAGTCCGTTGAAAAGCCCTGACAGGGTCTGCGGCTGCGCCACCAGGTGCCGCAACAGCCCAATGAAAAGAATCTCTCCCGCGCGGTCCATCAGCGCGGGATGCCCGCAACGGGGCTGTGCCTGCTCCGAGGTGATCAGCTCGATGATGTGGCTCAGGGAAACGTCGGCCTGATCCAGCGCGATGACCAGCGGCTCCTCGAATTCCCGCAGCAACAGCGATGCGCCAGGCCCATCAAAAAAAGTCCTCACGCTCACCAGCCCCCGCAGGCTTTCGCCGGCCGCTGACGAGAGCCCGTGAGCCGTGTCCGCGCGGCACACCAGCAGCGCCGGCGCACGCACCGTCACCCCGCCGGATATGCCGGCCTGGAACAGCACCGATCCCTGGGTCACCACATGCAGGAACAACACCTCCTGTGCCGACGCGTCAAAGCGGATACCGGTATCGGCTTCACTCCGCGGAATCAGTTGCACCCGGGGAGAGAGCCCCTGCATCAGGGCGGAAAGGCGATCGAGTCGGATCATGACGGTTTCACATTGAACGATAAGCGAACAAAAATGGACTAATTGTTGCCCAAAGAACATCACAATTCAAGCTCAACTTGCTTTGCGGCGGGGGCGGACCGCTGCCGGCTCTCGTCTCGTGACCCAGGAAATCACTTCATGCTTGCAAAAATCGCCGAGATCACCCTGCCCATCTTCATCATTGCGCTGGCCGGCTTCTTTTACGCGCGGGCGACGAAACCCGACCTCTCAGGCGCCAACCGGATCATTGTGGATCTTGCTTTGCCGGCGCTGATTTTCACCTCGCTGTCCGTGCAGGAATTCAGCCTTCATTCCGCTGGCTACTTCGTGCTGGGCGCCGTGCTGCTGGTGCTGCTCAGCGGGCTGGCCATCCTGCCCCTGGTGAAGTTTTCCGGAACCGGCTGGCGGGCCCTGCTGCCATGCGCCATGTTCGGCAACGTGGGGCCGGTCGGCATCCCCATGACGGTGCTCGCCTATGGCCAGGCCGGACTCGGCCCTGCCGTATTGCTGCTGGTGCTGTCCAACATCCTGCATTTCACGGTCGGCGCCTGGGTCATGAGCGGACGCATGGAGGCCAGGTCTGTTTATGCCAACCCGCTGATCTGGGCCACCGCACTGGGCCTGCTGGCCTCCACCCTGCACCTGAAGCTGCCGCACTGGCTAGCGGTTCCGCTGACCATGACTGGCAGTGTGCTGGTGCCCATGATGCTTCTCTCGCTGGGGGCACGACTCGGGGAAAGCCGGGTCACCCAGGCGCGCATTGGCGTGTATGGTGCCGCGATCACCGTGCCTGTGCGGCTGGCCGTGGCGTGGGGGCTTACCCGTTTCCTGCCGGTGGACGAGGTGCAGCGCGGGGCCTTGATCCTGTTTGCCGCGCTGCCGCCCGCTGTCTTCAATTACATGCTGGCCGACCGCTTCGGACGTGAACCCGACAAGGTCGCCTCCATCGTGATAGCCGGTCACTTTGCCTGCGTCATTTTCCTGCCGCTCGCAATCTGGCTGGCCTTCCTCTAGCACCCGGATTTCAACCCGCTTTTTTAAAAGGAAAGTTCATGATCAGCTTCTACTACCACCCCTCCCCCAACCCCGCCAAGGTCGCCCTTTTTCTCGAAGAAAGCGGCCTGCCGTATACGTTCATCCCTGTCGACACCCGCAAGGGCGACCAGCATTCACCCGCCTTCACGGCCATCAACCCCAATGCCAAAACGCCAGCCCTGGTTGATGGCGATGTCACCGTTTTCGACAGCAACGCCATGCTGCTTTACCTGGCCGAAAAAACCGGGCAGTTCCTGCCCGCCAACACCCTGGCGGCGCGCGGGCAGATGTACTCCTGGCTGATGTTTGTGGCCAGCGGCATCGGTCCGTACTGCGGGCAGGCGGTTCATTTCAAACATTTCGCGCCCGAGCCCAAGGACTACGCTGTGAACCGATACGACTTTGAAGCCTGGCGGCACTGGCGCATCATCAACGCCCGGCTGGCCGGCCAGCCCTGGATGCTGGGCGAGGACTACACCCTGGTCGACATGGCGGTGTGGGGCTGGGCGCGCGTGGCGCCTTTCGTGCTGGGCGCACAGGCCTGGGAGGAACTGCCGCATGTCAAACGCTTGCTGGACGTGATCAATGCCCGCCCTGCGGCGCAACGCGCCGAAGCGCTGAAGACACGGCACGCCTTCAAGGCCGAGCATGACGACGAGTCTCGAAAAATCCTTTTTCCGCAGAATGTCCGGCTGGCGCCACAAGCCTGACCGGCCCCGGAAGGTTCGGTGATTCAGAACAAAAACAGGCTGACCCAGTAGGCGATCGCGGCGACAAAGGCCGCCGCCGGAATCGTGAAGATCCAGGCCCAGACGATGTTGCCAGCCACCCCCCAGCGCACGGCCGATGCGCGCTGGGTGGAACCCACGCCAACAATGGCACCGGTGATGGTGTGGGTGGTGGACACCGGAATACCCAGGCCGGTGGCCAGAAACAGCGTGATGGCGCCGCCGGTTTCCGCGCAGAAGCCGCCTACCGGCTTGAGCTTGGTGATTTTCTGGCCCATGGTTTTAACGATGCGCCAGCCACCGAACATGGTGCCCGCGGCAATCGCGACGTAACAGCTGACAATCGCCCACATGGGTGGCGCGCTGTCGCTGGCCGAGGTGTAGCCGGTGGCGATCAGCAGCATCCAGATGATGCCTATGGTTTTCTGCGCATCATTGCCGCCATGGCCCAGGCTGTAGGCGCCGGCCGAGACCAGTTGCAGGCGCCGGAACCAGCGGTCCACGCGCGACGGTGTGGCGCGGCGGCAGACCCAGGCGACCAGCACCATCATCAGCGAGCCGAGCAGGAAACCCAGCAGCGGCGAGACAAAAATGAAGGCCACGGTTTTCAGGATGCCGCCAGCCACCAGCGCCCCGGCGCCCGACTTGGCCATCACCGCACCGACGATGCCGCCAATGAGCGCATGCGAGGAACTGCTCGGAATGCCGTAGTACCAGGTCACCAGGTTCCAGCTGATGGCGCCTATCAGTGCGCCGAACACCACGTGGGTGTCGACGATGCCCGGCTGCACAATGCCCTTGCCCACGGTGGCGGCCACGCTGAGGTGAAAGACAAAGATGGCGACAAAATTGAAGGTCGCGGCAAACAGCACCGCCTGACCGGGCTTGAGGACGCCGGTCGACACCACGGTGGCAATTGAGTTGGCCGCATCATGAAAACCATTCATGAAGTCGAAGGCCACGGCCAGAATGACCAGCATCACCACCACCCACAGGGCCGTCTGTACGGTCTCCATGTTCAGGAATTTTCGAGGACGATGCCCTCGATCAGGTTGGCCACGTCCTCGCATTTGTCCGTGATGGTTTCCAGCAGCTCGTAAATTGCCTTGAGCTTGATGACTTCGCGCACATCAGGCTCTTCGCGAAACAGCTTGCTCATGGCCGAGCGCATGACGCGGTCGGCATCGGACTCGAGCCTGTCGATTTCCTCGCAGGTCTTCAGGGCGGCTTCGGCCGTGGCGGCATCGCTGAGCTTGTCGATCAGGGCGACCGCGTCTTTCAGGCGCTCGCAGCATTTGACGCTGAGGTCCGTCAGGCGCACGATCTCATCCGTCATGTGGTGCACGTCGTACAGCGCCATGGTTTCGGCCGAGTCCTGGATCAGGTCGCAGACATCGTCCATGGTATTGATCAGCGAATGGATCTGCTCGCGGTCGATCGGCGTGATGAAGGTCTTGTGCAGCATGCGGTTGACCTCCTGCGTGATCCGGTCGGCCGCGCGTTCCGCGTTGTCGACTTCCCGGTTATAGGCCTCGCGCTTTTGCACATCGCTGTAGTTGGCCACCAGGTTGGAGAACGCGCGGGCGGCCTCCACGATGCGGTCCGCGTGCTGGTTGAACAACTCGAAAAAATTGCCTTCACGCGGCAACAGTTTGCCAAACAGCATCTTCAACTCCTGGGGCGTTACATGTCAGGTATGTGACAAATTCATGACTTCCGCGAGTTTAACCGGGTGGATGTGGCCCCCGCGCTTGTCACTTCGTGTACTGCGCTGCCCCCCGAGGGGCTGCCGCGCCTGCGGACTGGCAAAGCCAGATCCGCGGCCCCTGCTGGACCAGGAAAGCGCCAGAAGTCGCTCGGAGCGTCTGAATCAGC
Source organism: Polaromonas sp. (assembly GCF_029945685.1). GTDB lineage: Bacteria > Pseudomonadota > Gammaproteobacteria > Burkholderiales > Burkholderiaceae_C > Polaromonas. Next base: position 203,978 of record NZ_JAQSDA010000027.1, read on the forward strand.
TGCCGCGGAAAATGAAATACACCGCTCCCACCATGCACAGCGCCGCCCACAGGTAGTCGAGCTTGAGCGGCTCGTTGAGATAGAAAACCGCGAAGGGCACAAACACCGTCAGGGTGATGACCTCCTGCATGATCTTGAGCTGCCCGATGCCATACATGGTGAAGCCGATGCGGTTGCCCGGCACCTGCAGCAGGTACTCGAACAGCGCAATGCCCCAGCTCACCAGCGCCGCGATATACCAAGGCGAGGTCGCCAGGTTCTTCAGGTGGCCGTACCAGGCGAAGGTCATGAAGACATTGGACAGCAGCAGCAGGCCGATGGCTTGTGCCGATACCGGAAGGGACTGTAGAAATGGCATAAAACTCCGCGCTCAAGCGAGCAAAACCTGCGAATTCAGGCGGCGATCTTATCCGCCGCGCGCTACCTGCGTCCGGCCTAGGCCCGGGCAATCCAGCGCTGATGGGCGGCGAGTTTTTCCACATCGCGCCAGGACCGGCACTGCCCGGCCATGCGCGGCCAGATGCGCAGCAGCAGCTCGCACTCGGCCAGCGTGTCGGCCGCCGCCTGGTGCCGGGGCGCGCAGATGATGCCGAAATGGGCCAGCCATTCGTCCAGTGCGCGCGCCTTCACCTTTTCATGGGTCACGGCGCACAGCTGCTCTATGTCGACCCAGCGGTTCGGCAGCCCGGCGCCCAGGTGCTGCAGGACATGCCGGCCAATCATGGCCTGGTCGAACGGAGCGTGAAAGGCCAGCAGCGGCGAGTCGCCGATGAAGTCCGCAAAGGCGCGCAGGGCCTGCTCGGGCGGCACCCCTTCACTCTGGCGCTGCAACCCGATGCCGTGCAGCAGGATGTTGTCTTTCGCTGAGGCCACGGAAGACTGGCGCAGCACCACCTCGAAGCTGTCGCCCGGCAGGATGCTCAAGCGTCTGGCCTCCCAGTCCACCTGTACGGCAATCGCGGCAATCGCCAGCAACTGGTCGCGCTGCGGATCCAGCCCGCTGGTCTCCACATCGAGCACCACCCAGCGCGCTTCATCCGCGCCGGCCAGCGCGGCGAAAGGCTTTTTCAGCCAGTCCGCCCAGCTCATCGCTCGTAGTCCAGTTGCAGGCGCTGCTGCAGCGAGCGCGCCACGCGAAACGACTCGCGCAGGATGCGCCTGTCGATGTCGTTCAGGCGGTCGACTTTGAGTTGATTCGGCCGCTGCGGCGAGGCCGTGCCTTCGAGCTGCACACGCAGCCGCAGGGTCTGCAAAAATTCGAAGCCGCTGACCCAGGCCTGGTATTCGGAAGGGGCCAGCCCCAGCAGCAAACCAACAGAGTCCAGCCGTTCCCGGGTGTTGGTGGCCGTCACGCCGCGGCTGAGCGAATAGATGCGGGCGACATCGACAAAAATCGCGGCACCCTGCAGCTTGAGGTCGATCATGCCGCCGTCGTCCACCGCAATGCTGCCGGTCCAGTTCAGCGGCGGGCTGTGCATCAGCGCATTGGTCGCCAGTTGCTTGATGAAGCGCGGCGCGCGCCGCGCCGCCTCGCTGATCTCCTGGCGCAGGCCGTCGGCCAGGCGCGCATCGCCGGCCAGCGGCCGGAAGTCGAAGTAAATGCTCGCATTGAGCAAATCCTCGGGCGCCCCGTGTTCTATCCAGTGCGCAAAACGCTCACGCCACTGATGCAGGGTCAGGCAGCAGGCCGGCTCGCCGGCCATGATGCCGCCGTGGCACAGCGGGTAGCCGCAGGCGTCGAGTGCCACATTGACATCACGGGCAAAACGCAGCGCGGCTTCGCGCTGGGCCGGCGTCGTGTCATCGGGCAGGATCAGCGCGTTGTCCTGGTCGGTCGCAATGGTTTGCTCGCTGCGCCCTTCCGAGCCCAGCGCCAGCCAGCACAGGCGGCTCAGGTCGATACCGTGCTCCCCGGCCTTGATCTCCAGCAGGCGCAAGGTGAGCACGTCGTTGAGGTGGCTGATCAGCGCCGTGAGCTGGCGCGCATGCACCCCCTGGCCCAGCAGGCTGTGCGCAAAACGCCGTATGTCCTGCGCCACGATCTTGAGCATCTCCACATCGGCGGCAGAACGGATCGAGGTGCTGACCTGCTTGAGGCTCAGGCGCTGCATGGCAAACAGGTCGCGTTCCGACACCATGCCCACGGCCACACCGCCGCGCGTGACCGGCACATGGCGGATGCCGTGTTTGCTCATCAGGAGGGCCGCGTCCAGCGCCGTGTGTTCGTGGCTCAGGCTCAGCACCGGCTGCACCATGGCCTGCGCGATCGGCGCGTCCAGTGGCAACGCCGCCAACGTGACCCGGCCCAGGATGTCATACCGCGTGAGAATGCCCAGCGGCCGGCCGCCCTCGTCGGTCACCAGCATGGAGCCGATGCGTTGCTGGTGCATGCGGGTGAGCGCATCGCGCAGTGGCGTGTCGGGCCGACAGCTCACCGGCGCCTGGCGCGCGACGTCACCCAGCGGTGTCTCCAGCGACTGCTCGGCCAGCGCCTGCGAGGCATAAGCCACCTGCAGGGCGCGCCGCGACAGGTCCAGAAACTTCAGGATGCGCCGGTTCACGAAGTCGGCAAACGGCGGGCTCTTCACCGCCAGCGCATGCATCGACTCCAGCGGCAGGGCCAGCACAAAGGTGTCGGCCACGGCGCGGTAAGACGCCGTCACCGCACGCTGCGCCAGCGCCGCGCTGACAGGAAACAGCTCGCCAGGTTCGTAGTGAAAAGCGCCGCCCGACAGCTCGGCCAGTCCGCGCTCGCCTATCACCGCGCCCTGGCGTATGAAAAACAGTTCCGTGACCGGCCCGCTGTCGGGATCGATCAGGATCTCCTCCGGGGCGAAGTAGTTTTGCCGGGCATGGCTCAGGAAGAAGTCCACGTCGCCAGCCTGCATCTGCGCAAACGGCGGATGCCGCATCAGTTCCTGGCGCAAATTGGCCAGCAGGCTGCTGGACGGACTCAGGTCGGCGTTGAGCAGGGAAAGAGGCTGTTCTGCATCCGTCACGGTCGTCTCCTGATATTTTGAAAACCATTATCCGGGAAGGACTTGCTGTTGTGCTGATGCAGCGCAAACAGGGTTACCGGTGTGCACCCAATCCCACCCCCGCCCGTTCGGGCTGAGTCTGGCCTGTCCTGAGCTTGTCGAAGGGCGAAGCCTGTGCAAGCTTGAACAGGGTTGGCGCTTCCAACAAGCCGGGGATTGCCCGGCGGCAACTCACTTTTCTTTTGCGTCGCCAAAAGAAAAGTAAGCAAAAGAAAAGGCGACCCGATGGTCTGGGTCCCTCCGCTTCGCTGCGGGCAACCTGCGGTGCTCACCGAAAGCGGGGCCGAGCTCGAACTCGCCTTCGGCTCAGACAATCGCTCGTCCTGATCCGCTTTCGGCTTCGCTCCTCGGCCCAGCCCGACGGGTGGGGGGGCAAATGCGGGTTCGGGTTCGGGGAGACGATGACGCGCTTTGCGCGTCATCGTCGGAGTAGGGGACCGTCATGTTTGCACGCAAGAGCAGCACACGCGGCCAAATGAAGCTCCCCGCCATCGCCCAGCGGGGCGAGGGAGGGGCGGGGGAGGGAGTGGGGAGTCCGTCCTACTGTCCAAGGCAGCCAGCAGACGCAGCGTGACGCTTGATAAAAAAAAAGACCCTAGAAACTCGCCTGCAACCCCACCTTCAAACTGCGCCCCGGCAACGGCGCTTTCGGAAACGCGGTGCTGGTCAACACCGAACTCGCGCTGTAGGCCAGCCTGTCGGTGAGGTTGTCCAGGCGTGCATACCAGAGCAGCGTCGCGGCACCGGCCTTGACCCGGTAGGACGCGGCGGCGTTCCACAGCGTATAGGCGGCCGTGGCGCCGACCGGCGGTGCCGGCACGCGCTTTTGCGCGGCGTTGTGATCGAACCCGATGCTGGTGCCCCAGGGTCCGCTGGTCCACAGCAGCGAGGCGCCCACACGCCAGGGTGCGATGCGCGGCAGTGGCTGGCCGTTGCTGAGCTTGGTGGCGCGCACCACGTCGCCGCGCAACGCCAGGTCCACCTGCGAGGCGCCTTCCAGCAGGCGGATGTTGCCGCTGGCCTCGATGCCGGTGAAACGTGCGCGCACCTGTTCGTAACGGAATTCGGCCAGCGGCTTGAACTCGGCACCCGTCGCGGTGAAGCCCGGGTTGCCGGCGTCTTCCACCGGATTGACCACGCCATCTTCCGCATTGCGCCTGACGCCAGCCGTCTGGTTCAGCGCGATGTAGTTCCTGAAGCGGCTCACATAGCTGTTGACCTTGAAGCTGTGCCCGCCCGACTTCCAGGCCGCGCCCAGGTCGAGGTTGCCCGACTGTTCTTTCGCAAGGTTTGCATTGCCCACTTCATAGGCGGCCGTGGCAATGTGCGGGCCGTCGGCAAACAGCTCGTAATCCTTGGGGGCTCGCTCGGTGTAGGCGATGTTGCTGGTCAACTGCCAACCGGGTGCGGCGTTCCACAAGGCGCCCAGCGCGTAGCTGCCGGGCTTGAAGTCCTTGCTCGCCGGTGTGAAACGCGCCACCCGCGGGTTGCCGAAGGACTCGACCCGGACCGACTCCAGCCGCCCGCCCAGGCTCAGCTTGCCCCAGTCCGTGCCCAGTTCCTCATAGGCAAACAGCGCCGACTGCGACGTCTTGCTGTAGGGCGCAAAGGCTTCGGCGCCGTCGGCGGAAAAGCGGTTGGACTCGGTCTGGAAACCCAGCATGCCGTCGAGCTTGCCGAGCTTCGCATGGCGCGCTTCCAGCCGGAAGTCGCTACCCTTGTTCTTGAAGACGGTGCCGGCGGTTGTGCCCTCGAACTCGGTGTGGCCGTAGTCGGTCTGGCCGTACTGACCCTTGATGCTCTGGAAAGGCCCGCCCAGGTTGCGCACTTCGCCTTCGATCGCATAACGGTCCGACTTCATGCCGATGGTCACCTCGTCTTCGGCCACCGTGCCGTAGGTGCTGCGGTAGTTGCTGGCCGAGGCGCCCAGGTAGCCGTTGTCGAAAAACACCGAGCCACCGACCGCCCCGCCACTGACCTCGCTGGCCGAGTTGCAGATGCGCCGCGAGGTGGTGGTGACGCCGGCCTTGATGCAATTGAGATCGCGAGCTACTTTCACATCGCTGGTGCGGCGATCGAAGGCGTCCACGTGCAGGCTGTAGCGGTGGTTGCCGCCTTCCAGCAGCACACCCTTGCCGCGCTCCGAGTTGCCGCTGGCCAGGCCCAGGTCGGCCTTGCCGCTGATCCCGCCCTTCTCGTCAAACTGCGGCTCGCGCGGGATGCGGTTGTCGATCACGTTGACTACACCGCCGACAGCACTGCCGCCGTACAGCAGGGCGCCGGGGCCGCGCAGCACCTCGATGCGTTCGATGCTGATCGGGTCGGCCGTCACCGCGTGGTCGTAACTCAGGCTGGACGCATCGAGCGAACCGCCGCCGTTGGACAGGATGCGGATGCGGTCGCCGTCCAGCCCGCGAATGACGGGCCGGCTCGCGTTTGGGCCGAAGTAGGTGCTGCTGACGCCAGGCGTGCCGTCCAGCGTTTCACCCAGCGTGGTTTTGGAGCGCAGCAGCAGGCCGGCGCCCGAATACTGCGTGGCGGGGGTGATCAGGTCCGTCGCACCCAGCGGGTTGCCGGTGACGGTAATTTCTTTCAGCGTGGGGGCAAGGGCCTGCGCCTGGGCTGGCGCGCCGGCCAGGGCGAGCAGGGACAGCGCGGCCGTGCCGATGGCAGGGCGGGGAAATGGTTTCTTCATGGGGACTCGTTGAATCGGAGGACGGAAACGCCATGCAGCTGCCGGCAGGCATTGCATGGGACTTCGGGGAAAGGGATTCAGCGAGTCAGGGGCGGGCCGCGCGCTTCGAAAAGCGCAGCCCAACGGGCGAGGACTTCGCCCTCCAGAAAGTGAAAGACAAACGGCAAAAGCGCCAGAGGCAGCACCAGCAGGGCCTGCGCGGGCAGCGCCTGGCTGTGGCAAAGCTGGTCGAAAACGCGGCAATCGGAATCATTGCCATGGGCCGAGAACAGGTCGTCCAGCCAGCCGTGGCCGTGCGCATGGTCGCCTGTTGGTGCTGCCTGGGTTTGCGTCTGCGTCTGCGTCGGCTTTTGCGTCTGCTCAGCCTGCGGGTGCCCGCCCGCTCCATGGACCACGCCGTGCATCAGGCCCAACACCGGCGCAAGCAGCAGCACCAGGGCCAGATAACCCCAGGCCGCCCGCCAAGCCATGCGCCGCAAAAGCATGGGCGGTTACTTCACCGTCACCGCATCGTTGATGCGGTAATACAGGCCGTAGGAGTCGTCATGCAGCACCTGCAGGCGGCCTTCCACCACCACCACCTCCATGCTGTATTCCACCGGGGTTCGGGTCTTGACCTCGACCATGCTTTCCGGCCCCCCGGGCAGGCAGAAGGAGCAGGTCAGCGGCACCGACGAGAGCAGGAAGTGGCGCTGCTTTTTGCCCGGCTCCAGCGGCATCATGAAACCCTGGATACGCTGGGTCTTGCCGTTCATGCCGAGCTGGCCTTCATTGAACACCGGCAGGATGCGGTTCTTCTCGTTTTTGGTTTTCACGTCGGTCAGAACCGACCAGGGCACCACGTCGGCGCGCGGAGCCAGCGGCGCAAACGGGCTGTTGGCTCCGTGCACACCGGCGCCCTGCCCGGCCGGCAGATCGATGCTGCCCAACGGTGCAGGCGCCGCCTTGCCAGCTGCGGGCTTGCCGCTACCGGCGGGCAGGGGCGAGCTCAGCTGCGCATGAACGCCGGCGGCGGCCAGCATCAGGGCCAGCAACAAGGGCGAAGTCCTGAAAGCGGTGGGAGCAGTGGTTTTCATGGGTTCTCCAGAAACGGTGCGGTGGGGCGGTGCATCAATGCGCGTGTTTCATGCCGCAGTATTTTCCCACCGCCAGCCCTTTGCAGGAAGCCTGCAGCTCTTTCATGCAGACGTCTTCCTTTTTGCCCGACTCCAGGCATCTGGCGGCGGCCTCGTGCGCGGCGGCCATGGCGCGGTGGCGCTGCACGTCCTCTTTGGTTTCCTTGTCGCTGTGCTGCGCATGCGCTACTGAAAACGTAGCTGCCAGCGCAAGTGCAGCAAGGGCTGGAAGCATTTTTGACATCAACTTTTTCATGAATTCACCTTGATTGAAGCAGTTCAGACACATCAGCCCGGTAAGCCTCGTACGCGGGCAACAGCGCCGACAGCAGCGCCACACCCACGGCCAGCCCCGGGACACTCCACAACCCGGCCGGCCACGAGAGCCCGCCGATCAACACCGATTTATCCAGTTGCAGAAACCAGGCCAGCGCCGCCATCAGTTCCTGCCCCGCCAGCACGCCGATCAGCGTGGCCAGCAGCGCCAGCCACAGCGCCTCGCACAGCAGCAGGGCCGATACCTTGCGCGGCGGCGCACCCAGCAAACGCAGCAGCGCCAGGTCGGCCCGGCGCTCGCGCACGGCGCTCCACAGCGCGATGAAAACGCTCAGGCCCGCCGTCATCAGCAAGACCCCCGCCAGCGCGCGCAACACATCGGTGCCCACGCCGATCATGCCCAGCAGCCGCGTGATCTCCAGCGCGGGCGCGGCGGCCTGCATCTCCGTGGTGGTGTTGACAAAACGCGGGAAGGTCACTGCCGCCAGCGGCGTGCGGTACCGGATCAGCGCCAGCGTGACTTCGCGCTCTTCTTCCATCACCCTGCGGTCTTCGGCGTCCAGCGCCGCGGGGTCTTCGTGGACCTGCCAGACAGAATCCAGCGTCGTCAGCACCAGCCGGTCCAGCACCGATCCGTTGGCGGCCAACACGCCGCTGACCACATACGGTGTCTGGCCGTGGCTGTCACCGCTTCCTCCCAGGCCGTGGCTGCCGGCGAAGCGGTCGCCCACCTTCAGCCCGGTTTGTTTTGCCACCTGTGCACCCAGCACCGCCTGCATGGGCGCCGTCCAGACGCTGCCCTGCGCAAACTCTGCCTTGTAATGCGTCAGGTAGTCCGGCGTGGTGCCCACAATCCGAAAACCGCGCAAGCTGTCACCCAGGCTGATCGGAATCAGCTGGGCCACCTGCGGGTGTTGTTCGAGTTCCTTCACCGCCGCCAGCGGCACGTTGCCGGTCGGCGCGTCGATGTGGAACACGCCCGACAGAATCAGCTGCATCGGGCTGCCCTTGGCGCCTACCACCACGTCGATGCCGGCCAGGTCGCGCTCGAAGGCCTGGTCGATCTGGTGGCTGGCCAGCAGCACAAAACTCAGCGACCCCAGGCCCAGACTCAGCAACAGCACATTGAGCCCGGCCGACAGCGGCCGGGACCATAAAAACCGCCAGGCAAATGCTATGGTATTCATAGCTGTTCTCGCCCGAGGAACAAGGGCTGGAAGCCGATTTGATCATCAAGATTCTCCGCAACCCGGGCATCGTGCGTGGCAATCACCAGCGTCGCGCCGTAACGCTTCGCCGTCGCCTGCAGCAGTTCAAGGGCCTGCCGCGCTGCGTCGTCGTCCAGGCTGGCCGTCGGTTCGTCGGCCAGGATCACCTGCGGCTGCAGCAGCACCGCCCGTGCCAGCGCCACCCGCTGCGCCTGCCCGCCGGAAAGCTGCGCCGGCTTGCGCGCCGCCAGCTCATTCACACCGAGCGCGGTGAGCGCATCCCGGATGCGCGCATCGTCCTGCGCCTGCCCCGCGGCCCACTGCGCGATCGCAAGGTTGGCATGCACCGTCAGCGCGGCACTCAAATGAAGTTTCTGCGGCAGAAAACCAATCGTCTTCGCTCGCCAGGCATCACTCGCCACCTTGCCGAGCGCGGTCAGCGACTGCCCGGCCACCGTCATGTCGCCGCCGCCCGGGCTGAGCAAGCCAGCCGCCAGCGCCAGCCAGGTGGACTTGCCCGAACCCGATGCGCCGCGCAACAGCAGCACCCCGCCCTGCGCCACATCGATATCGTCGAAACGAAGCTCGGCGCCGCCGGGGTAGCGGTAAACCAGTTGTTGGGTGCGTATCACGCAGGCAAGCCCTTGACGCTGGTGGCGCAATCGGCGCACACGCCACGCACTGCAAAATCCAGGCTCATGCCCTGGTAACCCAGCGCTTTCAGGGCTTCGAGCGCCGACTGCGCCGCACGATCGAGGTCGCCCGCGCTGGCCTGCAGGGCATTCTCCAGCGGGCTGTCGCGGTGGCAGCTCTGGCATTCGAAGTGCGGCATCGCATGCACACCGGCGGGCATCGCCTGGTAGCGCCGCGCCCGGCTGGCGTCCACGCGGCAGAGCAGCAGGCCGACCTGGGTCAGGCGGTCAATCAGTCGGTAGAGCGTGACGCGGTCCAGGGCCGCGCTGTCGGCCGCATCACCCTCACCCGCCAGCGCCGCCTGCAACTGCGCGTGCGTGTAACTCGTGTCCGGATGCGCCAGCAGCCAGCCCAGCACCCGGCGCGCGGCCGCGGTGCGACGCAGACCGTGGGCGGACAGAAGGGCATCAATGGGGTCAGAGGGGGTGGACATGAGGCGGCGGAATTCGGCAACTAACGCAATAGAGTTGCATTATTACACGCTGGGAAAGCGCCTACCCAGTGTCACGCAATGGCGCACAAGCCGGCCATTACACGCTTGTAAGCACTCAGAACACGCGTGGACCAGATCTCCAGGCCTTCTATTCCACTTTGTATTTGGAACATAGGATTTCAACGCGTTCTTGTATTCTGTCGGCATCCTGATCAATTTCTATCTGGAACGCAGAACACATGTGCATCACAGACAAAAGCGTGAAGTTAGTTGCGTCTATCAACAATTCAAAAAAACCATTGGCAGAAGGGCCGAAAGAAGCTTCCACTTTTGCCTCGCCATCCATATCCATGTGATCTTCCAAAGCACTTAGGTTTGAGTGAGTGAATGAGGCATATTGGACGTAGTGCAAGTGATAAAAATCCTCGTATCCTGCGGCTTCCGCCCACTGTATCGGTCGTAACGATTCTGGCGGACTCTCCTTTCGCTCTTTCTTCTTTTCTATGTACTTTTCTTCTAGCTTTGAGTCCCTAAACAATCTCTTTAAATCTTCATTTCTCCACTTTGTCGACGACCGCAAAAGTGCAAAATGAGCCTCACTCTGCGTGTCGAAATATTTGGCTATAAGCTCTTTATTCTTTTCAAGCGCCGCGAGCGTAAACAACGCCTCTAAAATCGGTCGAACAATTAGTTTTGCGGGCGACAGCATTCCGCGCTCCATCAGGATGACGATAGCCTCAAACGATTCGACGATGCGGATGGTCAAAAGATACAGCACGAAGTGCCCATCTACGATATCAGCCAGTTTCGCCTGACTCAGCCGCTTCACAGCTATAAGATTTACATCCTCGGCCAACGCAAAAACATCCGAAAATCGTCCTCTAAATACAGAGCGACCTTCGATTGCTTCGTCGGAAAGGAATCCATCAGATTCGATTCTTGTCATGCGACGTGCTCCCAAATTTTTGCAAAGCTAATCCGATAGCGGCCTACGGCATCATAGGCGGAGCCGACAAATTTTCCACGCGTAACTCTTAGAAGCTCAATACGTTGAACTTCACGCCTAGCGCAAATGCACCAATCACCATGCCCAATGAACCAAAGCGCCCCACGCACCTCCATACCCACACCTTCCACGGCCTGGCCCCCGGCCCCAAGCTGCTGGTCATAGGCGCCGTCCACGGCAACGAGGTCTGCGGCGCCAAAGCCATCACTCAACTGCTGCAGGACCTCGACAGCGGCGCGCTGGCCATCGAACGCGGCACGGTGACTTTTGTGCCCGTCACCAACCCGCTGGCCTTTCAGCTCAAGCAGCGCACCGGTGACCGCAACCTGAACCGCAACATGGCGCCGAGCGCGATTCCGCAGGATTTTGAAGACCGCATAGCGAATGTGCTGTGCCCGCTGCTGGACGCGCATGACGTGTTGCTGGACCTGCACTCCTTCCACACCGGCGGCGCACCGTTTGTGATGATCGGCCCGCAGAACAACTGCGGCACACTGGAGCCTTTCAGCCAGGCCGAAGCAGAAATGCAACTGGCCCTGTGCACCGGCGCGCCGCGCATTGTGGAAGGCTGGCTGGACACCTATGCGCGTGGCGTGTTGCGCCGTGCTGCGGCACCCGCGCCTGTCGGTGCGGCCCGCGCGCAGACCCTGGTGACCAATCCCAACTACGGCGTCGGCACCACCGAGTACATGCGCTCACGCGGAGGCTACGGCGTGACGCTGGAATGCGGCCAGCATGACGACCCGCAGGGCGTGCAGGTGGCGCGCCAAGCGATTTTGCAGACGCTGGCGCTGCTGGGCATGGTGTCGCAGCCGATGGAAGCCTCACCTGCCGAGCGCGAGATCCTCCGCCTGGTCGATGTGACGGACCGCGAACACGCAGGCGACAGCTTCACGCGCGAGTGGCGCAGCTTTGATGCGGTGAAGGCCGGCGAGCTGATTGGTGTTCGCCACAGCGGCGAGGAAGTGAAGGCGCCGCACGACGGCTTTGTGGTGTTCCCCAATCCGCGCGCCGAGCCGGGGCAGGAGTGGTTTTACATGGCGCTGCAGCGGCACTGACTTCAAGCAAAAAGTGCCCGTAGCCCAATCAGCACGTGCGCCAGCAGCTATCAGATCAGGAGCATTGACGGCACAGAATCAGGCATCAGGGTAACCGCCACGCTTGCGACGTTGCAGCAGCGCCCCGACCATCAACGCCACAATGAGCAGGTTGACGATGAGCAGCACGGCGCCATGCGAGCTTGGCTGGCGCAGGAGTTCGACAACTTCAAACGGCACGTAAATGCCGCCGCTGACCGCCGCCAGGACCTCGGCCCAGGCCTTCTCGCCGTACAGCCCCCAGGCCTCGACGAAACGCACCAGCGCATACAGCGCCGCACCGGCGGCCAGCAGCATCAGCCGGCTGTCCTGCAGGTTGGATGCGGCTTCCAGAAAGATCTGCGGGTAACGCGAGGCCGGGTTCAGGTGCCAATGTTCAATGAGCCTGGCCGCCGCGGCATGCACGTCGGTGTGGATCAGCAGCAGCAGGCCGCTGCCGGCCAACAGCACCACCGCGCCCTTGAAGGCCTCGAACAGCGCAACCGTTCTGATCGCCGCAGAACGGGCTCTGGCGGAAGCTGGCGGTGCAAGGTCGGGGGCGCCCATGGTGCTTCAGCGTGTGCAGCGCCTGACTTGCCTACTCGTAACGTTTTCCGGCCGCCATCAGCTGGTCCGTGCCGATGACCTGGTTGAGTCCGTCAAAGTCCAGCATCTGTTTCTGCCACGGCGCCGTGGTCTGGTGCTGATGCAGGCTGTCGTAGTAGCCCTGCAGCGTGTGTGTCACAGCGCGCACCGTGCCGCCGGGGAAGATGACGATGCGGAATCCACGCGCGCCCAGTTCGGTGGCGCTTTGCACCGGCGTCTTGCCGCCTTCGACCATGTTGGCCAGCAGCGGAATGCGCTGGCCAAACAGTGCGCAGGCCGCGTCCATCTGCTCCGGCGTGCGCAAGGCTTCGATGAACAGGGCGTCCACACCGCATTCCAGATAACGCTCGGCGCGCTCCAGCGCGGCGTCCAGTCCCTCGACTGCGACTGCATCGGTGCGCGCAAGGATCAGGGTGCTCGCGCTGCAGCGGGCGTCGAGGGCGGCCTTGAGTTTTCCGACCATCTCCTGCACCGGCACCACGGCCTTGCCGTCGAGGTGGCCGCAGCGTTTGGGAAAGGTCTGGTCTTCGAGCTGGATCATGGCTGCGCCGGCGCGCTCGAAGCCCTTCACCGTGCGCATGACATTGAGTGCATTGCCAAAACCGGTGTCGGCATCCACGATGACCGGCAGGCTGACGCGCTCGGTGATGCGCGCCAGCGTGTCGGCCACCTCGGTGAATGTCGTCAAGCCCACGTCGGAGCGGCCCAGGTGCGTGTAGGCAATCGACGCGCCCGACAGATAGAGCGCCTCGAAGCCGGCCTGCTCGGCCACCAGCGCGCTGAGCGCGTCATACACGCCGGGGGCGAGCACGGCCGGTGCTTGCGTCAGGCGTTGCTTCAATGAAAGCTTGGAGTTCATGGCTTGGTTTCCAGTAGCGTGGCCGCGCTGCGCGCCGCGATGTAGCCGCCCGCGATGGCGCTGAGCAGGCCGTTTCCAGAGAGGTAGCCCCAGACGGCGTTGCCCGAGACACCGCGCGCGGCGCCGCCGGCGGCCAGCAGATTTTTGAAAGGGCTGGCGTCTTCATGCAGCACATGGCAGTGTGCATCGATGTCGAGCCCGCCCTGGGTGTGAAACAGCGCGCCCGTCACCTTGACCGCGTAGAAAGGCGTGTGCAACGCGCGCTTGAAAACGCGTCCGTCGGGCGCCGCCGCACCCGGGGTCACAGCCGCCAGCGTGGCGCGCAATGCGGCCGCATCGCAGCCGATCAGCGCTGCCAGCGCCGTCTCATCGTCGCAGCGCTTGAGCGCGCCGGCGACTTCGGCCTCGCAGAAATCAGGAAAGCTGCGCGCGAAGGCCAGCAAGGCTTCGTCGAACACATTCCAGGCCACGCTGCCCGGCTGCGCCAACACCTGCACGGCGGCTTCCGAATAACCGCCGGTCTCGTCGTGAAAGCGCCGACCCAGCGCATTGATCTGCACCGCGCCTTCCATCATCAGCGCCCAGGACACCAGCGCGCCCTGCGGCACGGCCCAGGAGCCGTGGCCCTGGTAGCCGCCCAGGTCGGCCAGGCGCGCACCCAGGGAGCGGCCCCAGGCGATGGCGCTGCCGTCGTTGCCGGTGTGGCCGGCAAAGGTAGCGTCTTTCATCTCGGGCAGGAGCTGTTGCACCATGGCCGCGTTGCCGCCAAAGCCGTTGCAGGCCAGGACAAGTACGTCGCAGCTCAGTTGCTCCAGCGTTCCGTCGGGCCGCTCGTAGGCCACACCCAGAACTTCATCGCGCTCATTGAGCCAGAGCTCGCGCACCAGCGCGCGGGTCACGATCGGAACGTCGGCCGTTTCGGCGGCCTGCTGCAGGCGCGCCATCAGGCCGGCACCGGTTTTCTCGGGCACGGCGTGCATGCGGTGCCGGCTGTGGCCGGGGTAAAGAAAATCATCGAGCAGCACAAAGTCCAGCCCGTGCCTGCCTTGCAGGGCGTTCATCGCCGGGCCTATGGCCTCGGCATAAGCCGTGGCCAGGTGCGGCGCCGCCGTGCCATGGGCCTTGGCCTGGATGTCTGCCGCAAAACGCTGCGGGCTGTCTTCAATGTTTTTAGACTGCTGCACCCGCGTGTTGGGTGCGGGCACAAAACCCGAGGACAGCGCGGTCGAGCCGCTGGGCACGGCGTCGCGCTCGAGCACCACGCATTCGATGCCGGCGTCGCGCAACATCAGCGCCGCCGTCAGGCCGCAGGCACCGGCACCCACAATCGCGACCGGCACATGGACCGGTGCGTCCATGCGTTCGGCCCGGCGGATCACGGGCGAGCTCATGGCAATGATTCGATGAATTCTTCGCAGCGCATGACCTGCGCCAGCGTGCCCATGTCGGCCAGCGCCGTCGCGTGGACCTCGGGCTTGAAGGCCGCGCAACCGTCGCTCAGCACGATGGTGTGGTACTCGCGCATGTGGGCATCCCGCACCGTACTGGCCACACCACCGTTGGTGACGATGCCGCAGACGGCGACGGTGTCTATGCCCGCATGGCGCAGCACCCAGTCGAGCTGGGTGTTGAAAAAAGCCGAGTAGGCGACCTTGCAGACCGAGACATCGATCAGGGGCTGCAGCTCGGCCACGTTGGCCTGCCCCGCGCTGCCGGGGGCGAAGTCACCTCGGCGCAGGAAGGGGCGCAGGGCCAGGAGGTGCGGCGAGATCATGGGTTCGCCCCGGGCATCTGGCCAGAGCGTGAACTGGCTGGACGCCACCAGACCGCCACCGGCCTTGAGCGCGCGCGCCACACCGGCCACGCGGCCGGGCAATTCACGCGCCACCGCGCTGGCGGCGCCACCGCGTGCATAGGCGCCCTCGGGCGAGAGGAAATCGTTTTGCAGATCGACGATGATCAGCGCGATTTTTTTCGGTGATGGGTTCATGAGGGTTGGACCAGCAGGTTGCCAAAGCTGTCGACCGTGGCCTGAAAGCCGGGCTCCAGCCAGACCGTGGTGTCCGGCTGTTCAAGGATGGCCGGGCCGTCTATGCGCGCACCGACAGGCAATTCGAGGCGCGGGTAACGGACCGCCGCCCACCAGCGCCCGGCGTGAAACACCTGCTGCTCGCCGCTGGGCGCCGTGCTGCCCGGCCCAGTGGGCGCCAGCACCGCCAGATCGAACTTGGGCCGCACACCGATGCGGGCGTAGCGCAGGTTCATGACGCGGATCGCGATGCCGCCCAGCACACGTCCAAAGGCCGCCAGGTAGGCCGCTTCAAAGGCGGTCTGAATCACGGCCGCGGTGATCAGCTCGACCTGCGTCACCGGCAAGGGCACCTGCACCGTGTGGGTCTGGCCTGCGTACAACATGTCCAGCGCAATGACTTCCTGCACCTCGGAAAAACGCACACCGGCCGAGTCCAGCCGTTGCTGGCAGGCCGCCGCGACGGTGGTGATGCGCTGGCGCAGATCGGCGATGTCGAGCTCGGCCAGGCCCTTGTTCAGGGTCTGCACCGCGTCGTGCCGCATGTCGGCCATCACGCAGCCCAGGGCCGAAGTGACGCCGGGATAACGCGGAACGATGCCGGTGGTCACCCCGACCTCGCGCATCATGGCGCACACATGCAGCGCGCCACCGCCGCCAAAGGGCATGTAGGCAAAGTTGCGTGGATCGTGCCCGCGTTCGATGGACACCACGCGGATCGCACCGGCCATCTTGGCGTTGGCCACCGTCAAAATCGCTTCAGCCGCCGCCATCACGTCCAGCCCCAGGGGCTGCGCCACATGCTGCTCGATCGCGGCGCGCGCCTTGCCGGCGTCCATGGCCGCGAGCAGGCCGCCACCCAGCGGGCGGTCGGCGGCAATCCGGCCCAACAGCACGTTGGCGTCAGTCACCGTCGGGCGCGTGTTGCCGCGGCCGTAACAGGCCGGGCCCGGGTTGCTGCCGGCCGATTCCGGGCCGATCTGCAGCATGCCGCTGGCATCGACCGAGGCGATGGAGCCGCCGCCGGCGCCTATGGTCTCGATCTGGATCATGGGTGATCGCACCACCATGCCGAACTCGATGGAGGTCTGCGCCGACAGCGCGGCTTCACCTTTGGCGACCAGCGACACGTCGAAGGAGGTGCCGCCCATGTCGCCGGTGATGGCGTTGGGAAAACCGGCCGAGCGGGCAATCGCCGCGCAGGCGATCACGCCGGCCGCCGGACCCGACAGCGCGGTGCGCACCGGCACGTCGCAGGCGGTCTGGCGCGACATCACGCCGCCGTTGCTCTGCACGATCAACAGCTCACCGGCAAATCCCTGGCCACGCAGGTCGGACTCCAGGCGCGTCAGGTAGCTGCCAACCACCGGTTGCAGCGCCGCGTTCAGCGTGGCGGTGGAGCAGCGTTCGAACTCTCGGATCTCCGGCAGTACTTCGCTGGCCGCCGTCACATGGGCATTGGGCCAGAGCTCGCGCACGGCCGCGACGGCGGCGCGTTCGTTGGCCGGGTTCGCATAGGTGTTGATGAAAAACACGCAGACCGCCTCGCAGTCCGCGGCCAGCAAGGCCTTGGCCTGGGTGCGCACCTGCTCCAGATCCACGGCGGTGTGGATGCTGCCGTCGGCCAGCACACGTTCGTCCACCTCCAGCCGCAGGTCGCGTGGCACGATGGGCTCGAAACTCCCGCGCAGGCCCCAGGTCTGCGGGCGGTCACGCCGGCGCATCTCCAGCACATCACGAAAACCACGCGTGGTGATGATGCCGGTGCGCGCCACCTTGCGTTCGAGCAGAGCATTGGTGCCCACCGTCGTGCCGTGCACGATGGTCGCAATGCTGGCCGCCGAGTCGGCGACACGCGCCACGCCGTTCATGAAGCCGCGCGCCTCCTCGCCGCGAGTGGAAGGCACCTTGACGATGCGCGCACTGCCGCTGGCTTCGTCCAGCACAAACAGATCGGTGAAGGTGCCACCGACATCGACACCGACAACCAGACCGCCTGGAGTGCTCATACGCCCTCCTTCTTCGCGGCGCATGCCGTCACATAACCCAGGGCCTGATCACGCTCACGCGAACTCTGCAAGCGATCCGCTGGCGCGCCGTAGCCGCCGCCACCCGGCGTCTGCAGCCGCACACGTTCGCCTTTCTTGAGCTTGATGCCGACCATCTTCGAAACCATAGGGGGTGTTTTCCATTCGTGGTTGTTCTCGTAGCTGAAGACATTGACCGCAGCCTCGCCGCCGCCGGCAATCCCTTTGGGTGCGGACTTGCCGCGTTCGCCGAAGATGAAGACCTCGGCGTCCTGCTCCAGCAGTTCGATTTCGTAGTTCGCGCCCAGGCCGCCGCGGAATTGGCCGTCGCCGCCGGAATCGGCGCGCAGCGACCACTCGGTGAAACGCACCGGGTAAGCCGCCTCCAGAATTTCCAGGGGGGGAATCGTCGCTGTCGAAATCGGCGCATTGCCGTGGCTCAAGCCGTCACCGCCCGAATGGCCGCCATGCCCGCCGCCGAAGAAGCTGAACATCACCCAGCGCTGGCCCTTGCGGGCAGCGTCCGTGCGGTGTCCTGCGATGGACAGCGCATTGATGGTGCCGTAGGCCTGGGCCACGGCGCGTGTCGGGTCGGCCTGCGCGGCGGCACTGAAAATCACGTCGATCATGCGCAGGATGGTTTCGGTGTAACCCCCCACCGGCCGGGGCCGGGCCGCGCTGATGACCAGGCCGTCCGGCAGCACGAAGTCCACCGCGTCGAGCACGCCGGCATTGGCCGGCACGTCGGGAAACAAATGCTTGAGCGCGACATAACAGGCGGCAATCGCCGTGGCGCGCGAGATATTGACCGGGCCGGCGCACTGCGGCGAGGTGCGTGAGAAATCAAGCGTCAAACGTTCGCCCTGCACCGTCATGTCCAGCGCAATGGTCAGTGGCTCGTCCTTGACACCGTCGTTGTCCAGGATGTCGCTGAACGAGTAGCGACCGTCGGGCAGCGAGGTTATGTGCGAGCGCATCAGCCGCACGGCGCGTGCGCGCAGCTCCCCCATGGCCTGCAGCACCAGCGTATCGCCATATTCGTCGAGCAGGCCATGCAGACGGCGCACGCCCAATTCAAGCGCGGCGAGCTGGCCGTTGAGATCGCCCCAGAGGCTGTCGGGCAGCCGGGTGTTGGCCTGCAGGATCGCCAGCACATCGGCGTCGAGTGCACCGGCGCGGACGATGCGCACGGGTGGAATCTGCACCGCCTCCTGCCAGCACTCGGTGGCGGCCGGGTTGTAGTTGCCGGGCACGGCGCCGCCGACGTCGTGCCAGTGCGCGGCCGAGGCCAGGTAACAGAACAGCTTGCCGCCGCGGAAAAAGGGCCGCACCAGCTTGAAGTCATTGGCATGCGTGCCGCCCTCGTAAGGGTCATTGAACAGCCAGGTGTCACCGTCGGCCATGCCGGCGTGCGGGTCATCCGGTGCGCTGCGCTCGCGCGCCACCCGGGCTGCGGCGCGCACAGCAAAAGCCATGGCGCCAACAAACACCGGCAGGCCGGACTTGCCCTGCACCAGCGTGTCGCCGGAGACGGCGTCGTACAGGCCGTGACAGGCGTCGTGCGCCTCGGCAATGATGGGGTTGAAGGCGCTGCGGTACAGCGTGGCGTCCATCTCGTCGGCAACCTGTTCGAGACGGCCCCGCAGCACGGCCAGGGTGACGGGGTCCATCGCCGGCCCCGGGGAAATCTCAGACATGTTCAGGCTCCTTGCCAAATCGGATTCGTAATTGATTCATCAATCCGCCGCTACGCGCCATGTCGAGCAGGAAGTCGGGGATGGGCTCGCAGGCCAGGCGCTTTCCTGCGCCCGAAATCACCGCGAGGTCTTGGGTATCGAGCGCGACCTGCTCCGCTTCCTGCAGCACGTCAGCCTCCGGACAGGTCAGCAGCAACAGGCCGACATTGAAGGCGTTGCGGAAATACAGGCCGCTGAACGAGGGCGCAATCACTGCCGCCACACCGAGCTTGACCAGCACGGCGGCCGCCTGCTCGCGCGAGGAGCCGATGCCGAAGTTGGGGCCGGCGACGATCACGTCGCCCGGACGAACCTGTGTCGCAAATTCAGGGCGCACGGACTCGAGGCAGTAAGTGGCAATCCTGTCGATACCGTGTTTCATGGCATGGCCGGGCGCCAGCACGTCGGTGTCAACGTCAGCGCCCAGCTTCCAGACACGATGGGTCGTCGCAGCCTGCGTCATGCCAGCACCTCGCGCGGATCGGTGATCACGCCGCGCAGGGCCGAGGCGGCCACGGTGTAGGGCGAGGCCAGGTAGACCTGCGTGCTTGTCGACCCCATGCGTCCCTTGAAGTTGCGCGCCGTGCTGGAGATCACCGTGGTGTTGTCGCCCAGGGTCTCGCCATAACCGGCGCAGGCGCCGCAGGCGGTGGGGAACAGCTCGGCGCCGGCATTGAGCAGCACCTGCAACACGCCCTCTTCACGGGCGGCGTTCTGGTCTTTCTGGCTGGCTGGCGCCACCATCAGGCGCACGCCACTGGCCACACGCTGGCCGCGCAGCACCTCGGCGGCGGCGCGCAGGTCGTCGAGCTTGGCGCCGGTGCAGGCCCCGATGTAAGCCACGTCCACCGGGATGCCGCTGAATCGGCCCACCACCTCGGCATTGGCCGGGCTGTGCGGCGCGGCCACAAACGGCGAGAGCGCATCCGCATCAAATTCGTGGCGCGTCAGGGCGGCGCCTTCGTCGCTGTGCCAACACGCCAGGTCGGCGGGCTCGCTGGCTGGTGCGCCGGCGGCCTGCAACCAGGCTGCGGTGACCTCGTCGGGCGCAATCAGGCCGACCTGCGCGCCGAGTTCGGCGCTCATGTTGGACAGCGTCATGCGCTCCTGCATGGCCAGCGCATGGACGGCGGGGCCGGCGAATTCCACCGCCTGGTACTGGCCGCCGTTCATGCCGAAGCGGCCAATCATATGGAGCATCATGTCCTTGGCGGTCACGCCTTTTTGCAGGCGGCCGTGCCAATACATCTGCAGGGTCTGCGGCACGCGCAGCCAGATCTCGCCGGTCACCACCACGCCCAGCATCTCGGTGCTGCCGATGCCAAACATGTAGGCACCAAACGCGCCGCCAGTGGGCGAATGCGAGTCACCACCAACACAGAACATGCCGGGCCGGATGTGGCCGTGCTGGGCCACTACCACATGGCAGATACCCTGGCTGTCGTAGACATGCGGCAGGTCCTGCTCACGCGCCCAGTCGCGCGCGATGCGCACAATCCGGCGCGACTCGTCGTCACGCTCGGGCACGTAGTGGTCCATCACCAGCACGACGCGCGACTTGTCCCAGATCTGCGCACCCAGCTCTTCCAGCATGGGCTTGAGCCGGCGCGGACCCGACGAATCGTGAAACATCGCCAGATCCACCCGGCAGGTCACGATCTCGCCGGGCGAGGCCGACGGACGTCCGGCCGCCCGGGCGATCAGTTTTTGCGCGAGGGTCTGTGGAACAGGTTCTTTCATTCCGGTTTGGCTCCCGAGAACTTCACCACCCTGGCCCAGCGCTGGATTTCGCCCTGCACGAACTTCGAGAATTCTTCCGGTGAATTACCAACCGGCACAGCCCCTTCGGCATCGAGCCGGCGACGCACCTCGGGTGCGGCAATCGCCTGCCGCGCGGCATCGCTGATGCGTTTGGCGAGCTCGGGGGCCATGCGCGCGGGGCCGAACAGGCCGAACCAGGCACTCGACTCGTAACCGGGCAGCACTTCGGCTATCGCGGGCACATCCGGAAAGGCCGCCAGGCGCTTGCTGCTGGTCACCCCCAGCGCCTTGAGTTTGCCGGCCTTGACCTGCGCCTGGGCGTTGCCGATCGCGGCAAACATCAGCTCGACCTGCCCGGCGATCACGTCCTGGATCGCCGGCGCCGTGCCGCGGTAGGGAATGTTCACGATGAAGGCGCCCGATTGCATCTTGAACAGATCCCCCGCCAGATGCAGCGACGATCCCACCGCACCGATGGCGAAGTTGAGCTGTCCCGGCCTGGCTTTGGCCAGTGATATCAGCTCGCGCACATCTTTGGCTGGCACCGAAGGGTGGGCCACCAGGACCGAGGGTGAGGTCGCCACGCAGGTCAGCGGCGTGAAGTCGCGGATCGGGTCAAACGGCAGCGAGGGATACAGCGAGGCGTTGATGGCGTGGCTGGTGAAACTCATCAACAGCGTGTTGCCGTCGGGCGCAGCCTTGGCCACGGCCTCGGCTGCGATGTTGCCGCCGGCGCCGGGCCGGTTTTCGACGATCACCACCTTGCCCAACAAACGCCCCAGTTCGGTGGCCAGCGTACGGGCCAGCGTATCGGTGGAGCCACCGGCCGGCGCGCCGACCAGGATGCGTGTGGGCAGGGCTTGCGCAGACACGCTGGCCGCCAGCAGAGCCGCAGAGGACAACAAAATGTCACGACGTTTCATGATCAAACTCCATCAGGGATCAAAGGCCCAGGTAGGCGCGGCGCAACTCGTCGCTGCCCAGCAGCTCCGCCGGTTGGCCCGAAAAACGGATGCTGCCGTTTTCCATGACATAGGCCCGGTCGGCAATTTCCAGCGACTGGCCGACGTTCTGCTCGACCAGCAGCACCGCCAGGCCGTCGTCGTGCAGTTTGCGAATCAGGCCGAACATCTCGTCGACCAGCAATGGCGACAGGCCCAGCGAGGGTTCGTCGAGGATCAGCAGGCGCGGCTCGGCCATCAGGCCGCGGCCGATCGCCAGCATCTGCTGCTCGCCGCCGCTCATGGTGCCGGCCAGCTGCGGCAGGCGCTCCCTGAGGCGGGGGAAAATGCCAAAGACCTTCTCGAGGTTGGCGGCGCGGCGCTCACGCGCCCGCGTGAAGGAGCCGAGCTCGAGGTTTTCCAGCACCGTGAGGTTGGGAAACACCTTGCGCCCTTCCGGCACCTGGATCAGGCCGGCTTTCACCACATCGCGGTAATGTGCGCGGCTCAGGTCCTTGCCGTCGAACAACACGCTGCCGGCCCAGGCAGGATAGATGCCGCAGATCACGTTGTTCAGCGTGGACTTGCCGGCGCCGTTGCTGCCCAGCAGCGCCACGGTTTCGCCGGCCTGCACCACGAGGTCGACGCCGCGCAGCACTTCGACCTGGCCGTAACCTCCGCGCAGGCCGCGGATTTCCAATAACGGGCTCATGCGGGGACCCCTCCCGTTGCGGCCAGGGCCGCCGCACGCAGGCGCGCGGCCGTGCCGTGGCCCAGGTAGGCTTCGACCACCTTCTCGTCGGCGGTAACCACGGCCGGCGTACCTTGCGCAATCAGCTGGCCCTGCGCCAGCACCCAGACATGCTCGGCCAGGTTCATCACGGCCTGCATCACATGTTCGATCATGAGCACGGTCACGCCGCTTTGCGCAATGCCGCGCACCACGGGAATCATTTCAGCAATTTCCTGCGGGTTTAGGCCGGCCAGCACCTCGTCGAGCAGCAGCAGGCGCGGCCGCGTGGCCAGCGCCCGCGCGAGCTCGAGCCGCTTGCGGCCGGCCACTGTCAGGTCGGACGCCGGTTTGTCGAGCAGCGCCGCCAGGCCGACGCGGGCTGCGACCTCCTCGGCCTGGCTCAGCGCGCTGTGCCTGTCCTTCAGATGCAGGTGCGCACCGACCGCGATGTTCTCGCGCACGGTCTGGGTGGCAAACGGCTGCACGATCTGGAAGGTGCGCGTCATGCCCTCGCGCGCATTGAGGTGCGGCGCGCGGCCGGTGATGTCCTGGCCGTCGAACACCACGCTGCCGCTGTCGGGCTTCAGGAAGCCGGACATCAGCGCAAACAGCGTGGTCTTGCCCGCACCATTGGGGCCGATCAGGGCAGCCAGGCTGCCGCGGGGCACGTCCAGGCTCACGTTCTGCACGGCCTGAAGGCCGCCAAAGGATCGGGACAGGCCCTGGATGGAGAGCAGGGTGTCAGCCACCGCGTCCTCCTTTCTTGTGTCCACGCCCGCGCCACAGCGACCGGGCGGTCGCGCCGAGCCCGCCTATGCCGCGCGGCATGAACATCACGATGGCCACCAGCACCACGCCATAAATCACCATGTTGATGCCGGGCAGCTCGCCGAACAGGTTGCGCGTGATGTCGGCCAGCACATGCAGCACCAGCGCGCCCAGCACTGGCCCCCAGAGTGTTCCCAGGCCGCCGACGATGGCGGCGACCAGCGCCTCGACCGAGGTCTGCGCGCCGTAGGCAATGCCGGGATCGATGTACTGGAACACCTGCAGGTAGAAGGCGCCACCCGCCCCCATGAAGCCACCCGACAGCGCAATCGCACCGAGCTTGATGCCGAAGGGACTGACGCCAATGGCGCGCGCCGCGTCCTCGTTGTCGCGCACCGCCTGCAGGTAGGCACCAAAACGCGAGTTCTTGAGCCACCAGCTCACCAGCAGCGCGGCCGCTACAAAACCGAGCACGAGGTAGATATAACCCTTGCGCGAGCCGAACTGCATGTTGGCGAAGGACTCCTGCAGCGGCAGCATGAGGCCCACGCCGGCGCCGGTGAAAGGCACGGACAGGGCCAGGATGCGGAACACCTCGGCAAAGGCCAGCGTGACCAGCGCGAAATAAGAACCCTTGAGGCCGTAGCGAAACGACAACGCGCCGACAAAAACGCCGACCCCTGCGCTGCCGGCCACCGCCAGGCCCAGGGCCATCCAGGCGTTGAGCCCGCCCTGCAACTGCGCGATGGCCTGGATGTAGGCGCCGGTGCCGAAGAACAGCGCGTGGCCGAACGAGAACTGCCCGCCAAAACCGCCCAGGATGTTCCAGGCCTGGGCCAGCAGGGCCGCGTACAGCGCCATCATCACGAAGTTCAGGATCACGCCGGAATCGGTTAGCAGCGGAATGCCGGCGACCAGCGCGACGAACAGCACGATGCCGGTCAGGTCTTTCATGCCGCTGCTCATGCCTTGGCTCCAAACAGGCCCTGCGGGCGAAACAGCAGCACCGCAATGAAGATGGCAAAAATGCCGATCTGTCCGAGTGACTCGCCGAGGTAAAGGCCGCCCAGCGACTCGACCACGCCGATGAGCAGGCCGCCGAGCAAGGCGCCACCAAAGCTGCCCATGCCGCCCAGCACCACGATGGTGAAGGACACGAGCACAAAGCCGCTGCCGACCTGCGGGTTCACGTAATACGCCGGCAGCAGAAAACAGGCGGCAGCCCCCAGGCAGGCCAGGCCGATGCCGAAACTCATGGCATACACGTGGTCGACATCGATGCCCATGAGTTTGGCGCCGTGTTTCTCCTTGGCGACCGCGCGGATGGCGCGGCCCAGGTCGGTCTTGCCCACCACCCACAACAACAGGCCGGACACCGCCAGCGCACCGGCAAAGGCCACCAGCTTGGGCAGCGCGATCATGGCCGGGCCAATCGCCACGGTGGTCAGCGTATACGCCGTATCGATGGTGCGGGTGTCGGACTTGAAGAACAGCAGGGCCGCGTTCTCCAGGATGATGGACAGCCCCAGCGTCACGAGCAGGATGTTTTCGTCCTTGCCGTGGCTGGCGCGGTTGATGATCAGGCGCTGCAGCGCATAACCGAGCACAAACATGCCGGGCACCACGAGAGGCAGCGCCAGGTAGGGGTCGATGCCCAGATGCTGCTTGAGCATGTAGACGGCATACAGCGCGATCATCAGGGCCGCCCCGTGGGCAAAGTTGATGATGTGCAGCACACCGTAGATCAGGGTCAGCCCCAGCGCGATCAGCGCATAGACCGCGCCGGTGGTCACACCGTTGAGCAGGGAGGGGAAAAGGATGCTGAGGTCAAACATGGGGCAAACAGGAAGGTGGCACAGCCGGGAAAGTGGCACAGCCGCTGGCACCGACCCCGGCCAGCGCATGAAGGCGCCGGCGCGGGCTCGATGCGAACGCTGCTTTTTCAGGCCCGCAGCGGGAACAGGGGGTCGGCTTCGCGGTAGTCGCGCGGGATGATGACCTTGATGTCATTTTTGAGCACCTGCGTCATCAGCGGCTGCGCGCCCATGTTCTGCCCGTTGACGAACTGGGTCGCGCCGTACGGCATGATGTGGTCGGAGAAAGTGCTGTTCTGCAGCGCGTTGATGATGGCCGCGCGGTCGGCTGATTTGGCCTTGTCGATGGCATCGGCCAGCAGGCGCATGGAGGTGTAGGTCATGAACACCTCGTAGCTGAAGAACAGGCCCTGGGCCTCGACCCGCTTCTTGAGTTCGGCCGAGCGCTTGTCCTTGGGGTTGAACCAGTGGTTGCAGTCGATGATGCCGTTGGCCGCGTCCGGAAACTCCTTGACGAACTTGTAGCTCGATGCCGCACCACCCAGCACCGAATAAATCGCCTTGGGTGTCACTTTCTGCTGCTGCATGGTGCGCACCAGCAGGGCATATTCGTTGTAGTAGTTGGCCGGGATGACGATGTCGGGGTTGACCGCCTTCATGCGCAGCACGATGTTGTTGAAGTCGCGCGTCGGGTTCGCGTGTTTGATCACTTCCTTGACCTCGTAGCCGTAGCCGGGCAGCTCACGCGCCAGCAGGTTGGCCGTGCCGGTGCCGAACAGCGACTCCTCGTGAACAATCATCACCGTCTTGGCCGGCTTGCCGGCGGCGCTGTTGAGCACATGCAGGTTGGCGACCGCGGTTTCGGCGCACTTGCGGTAGCCGGGGCCGAAGCGGAAGGTGTTCTTCAGGCCGCGCTCGACGATCTGGTCGGCCACGCCGACATCAACCACGTGCGGCAGGTTGTACTTGGCGGCCGCCTGGGTGGTGGCCAGGCAGATCGCCGAGGCAAAAGCGCCGACCACTGCGGATACCCCGGCCTCGTTCATCTTCTCGACCTCCGCCACACCGGCCTGCGGCTGGGACTGCGCGTCACCGAGCAGCGCCTCGAGTTTGGCGCCACCCATGGACTTGATACCGCCCGCCTTGTTGATGTCCTCGATGGCCATGAGGGCGCCCAGGCGGCACTGCTGACCCGAATAGGCCAGCGCCCCGGTGACCGGGTGCAGCACACCCACCTTGATGGACTTGGGCTGCGCGCCCCCCACCAGGGGAAATGCCAGCGCCGAAGCGGCCGCGGCAGATTGGGACATGAAATGGCGACGGGTACTCATGGCATTCTCCTGAAGTGGATTAATGGAACTTGGCGGACAACTCTTTGCTGACCCACACCTTGGCATCGATGCTGCCAACGCGCGACAACTGCATTTCATACTCGTACCTGTCCGGGCGGTACAGACCATGCAGCCATTGAATCGGGCGGTCCTGCTCGTCATAGACCAGGCGGCGCACGGCCAGCAGGGCCGAACCGACCGCCACGTCCAGATGTTTGGCCACCATGACATCGGCCAGCCGCGCGGAAATGGTCTGGTGGGCACGGCCGACCTGGACTCCGGACTCCTCGAGCAGCACGAGGATCGGCTTTTTGGCCAGCTCTCGCCGCCCGAACTTGCGGGCAATGTCCGCCGGCACATAGGTCGTGATGTGGGACACCGGACCTTCCCGTGTGCTGCGCACCCGGATTGCTTTTTGCACCGGGTCGCCCGGCTTGAGCTGCAGCGCAGTGGCGACGCTGGCAGAGGCGGTCACCAGCTCTACCTCGAGCACGTTGACCGAGGTTTTCAGTCCCATGCTGACCAGGTTCTCCAGCAGACCGGTGAGCTGGGCCCGCTGCGCCGTCTGGCCGCGCGGCGCGGCCGGCGAAGCGCCAACGTCCAGCGCCCGCGTGCCTCGACCCGGCTCGCGCGAAATCAGGCCCTCGGACGCCAGCTGCTCCAGCGCCCGCCGCACGGTGACACGCGCCACGCCGAACTGCTGCATCAGCGCCAACTCGCCGGGAAATCCTTCCGAGAACCGGCCTTCATGCAATTGCTCACGGAGCACCAGGTAGATCTGGTGGTACTTCGTCATGGGCAATACGGGTGACATGGGCCGATGTTAGGAACAGTCCTATTGTTCTGTCAATAGGACATTTGACGCATCGCGTCATCCAAGGGTTTCCCCGCACCATGCAGCATTGCTTCGCACCAGATGCGGGCGCCGCGCACCAGAACCAGCATCAAAACCGGAGCTTGTCCGGGCGCTCCGTGTAGCGCCCGGTGCCTCGGTCAAAGGTCATGCGCTCACGCGCCTGGCGACCTCCGGGCGGCCAGGTCCCGCCCTTCCCTGCAGTTCTCAGCTGTTCTCAGCTGTGCTCAGCTGTTTTCAGCTTTTGGCGTATTCCGAAAAGGTCTTGCGGAACTTGGCCACCTTGGGCCCGGCCACCGCCATGCAGTAGCCCTGGTTCGGGTTCTTCTCGAAGAAGTCCTGGTGGTATTCCTCGGCCGGCGAGTAGTTGTCCACCGGCAGCACCTCGGTGACAACGGGCTTGCCAAACAGCTTGTCGCGGTTCAGCGCGCTGACCATGTCCTCGGCCACCTGCTTCTGCTCGGGCGTGGCGTAATAGATGCCGCTGCGGTACTGCGTGCCGGTGTCGTTGCCCTGGCGGTTCAAGGTGGTCGGGTCGTGGATCACGAAGAAGATTTCAAGAATGGCCCGCAGGTTGATCTGCGCCGGGTCATAGACCAGCTTGACGACCTCGTTGTGCCCGGTGGTGCCGGTGCACACCTGCTCGTAGCTCGGGTTGCTGATGTGGCCATTGCTGTAGCCCGACTCCACGTCAGCAATACCGCGCACCTGGACAAACACCGCTTCGGTGCACCAGAAGCAGCCGCCGCCCAGCGTGATGGTCTGCAGGCTCGTGCCGTTCGATGGGTCTTGTGTCATGGGGGATCCTTGTTTGGTTACGATGGGCCGGTTCCGGCTGATTTCTGTTCTGCGCGCCTGAGCGAATGGTATTGAATTCAGGCAATGATCATCCGACAAAGCAGAAAACCCCTGAACCGCCGTGCCGCAGCCGCGCAACCTGTTTCCTGAAGTTCATGAGTCAAATCGGCCTCCAGCCCTTTCCACGCCTGCGCAAGCAGCTATCTATTTGAGAGCATTTTGAATGATGTCCCTGGGTGAACTCAAGCCAATTCTCGCCACGCTGGTGCTGCCGCCCGCGGCGCCCCTGCTGCTGGCGCTGCTGGGCCTGGTGCTGGCCATCCGCAAAAGGGCATCGGGCCTGTTGCTGGCCTTTGCGGGCCTGGCCCTGCTCTGGTTCCTGAGCTGCCATGCGGTCGCCGTGTGGCTGGCGCAGACCATCCTGCCGCAGTACGCGCCGCTGACGGTAACCGCGCTGAAAAGTGGCGGCGTGCAGGCCATTGTGGTGCTGGGCGGCGGGGTTCACCCGGTTGCCCCGGAGTACGGCGAGGCGCAGTCTTCCCCCGCCGCGGCCATGCGCCTGCGTTACGGCGTCTGGCTGGCGCGCCAGACCGGCCTGCCGGTGGCGTTTGCAGGCGGCATGGGCTGGGGCGCGGCCGACGCACAAGCCCTGTCGGAAGGCGAAGTCGCCCGCCGCATGGCTGAGCGGGACTACGGGCTGAAGCTGCGCTGGATCGACGACCGGTCGCGCGACACCGCCGAGAACGCCAGCCTGCTCAGGCCGCTGCTGCAAAAAGACGGCGTGCAGCGGATCGCGCTGGTCACCCATGCCTGGCACATGCCGCGCTCGGTACTGGCATTCGAGCACGCCGGCTTCCTGGTGACCGCTGCGCCCATGGGTTTCATGCTGCCCAGCCGCAACGGCGTGCTCGAATGGCTGCCCTCCGGCGATGGCCTGGATGCGTCGCGGCTGGTGCTCAAGGAGTGGCTGGCGCTGCGTATTGCCCGGCCTTGATCTGCCGCAAGCTTTACCCCATCTTCACCTGCCTGAGCCCGGATAAAGTGGGCGGGTCCCTTGACGGACCGGGAGCAAGGCACTACATTACTAACCAGTCAGTCAGTAACTAATGTCTATCTCCACCTTCCTCAGCGATACCACCGCCACGCTCTCGGCCAAACGCGAGCGTCGCAAAGAGGCGCGCCCCGGCGAACTGCTGGACGCCGCCCTTGACCTGTTTGTCGAAAAAGGTTTTGCCGCGACCCGCGCCGAAGAAGTAGCAGCCCGCGCCGGTGTTTCCAAGGGCACGCTGTTCCTGTATTTCCAGAGCAAGGAAGAACTGCTCAAGGCTGTCGTGCGCGAAAACATCTCGGGCCGCTTCAAGGAGTGGAACGACGAGTTCGAACGTTTTGAAGGCACGGCCGCCGAAATGCTGGCCTACTGCATGACGGTGTGGTGGGAGCGTGTCGGTGCCACCCGAGCCTCGGGCATCACCAAACTCATGATGAGCGAAGCCGGCAATTTTCCGGAAATTACCGCTTTTTACCAGCAGGAAGTCATCCTGCCAGGCCAGACCCTGATTCGCCGCATCATGCAGCGAGGCATCGACCGCGGCGAATTCCGGCCCATGGACCTGGACCACGCCATCTACAGCGTGATTGCACCCATGATTTTCCTGATTCTGGCCAAACACTCCGCGGGCACCTGCGCAGACCCCGGCCTGCCGGGCAACGCGGCGAAGTACATCGCCACCCAGGTTGACACCATCCTCCACGGAATCTGCGCGACCCCCACCACCGACAAAGCGAAAAAATGAAACCCTGGATCAAATGGGTCATTGCCCTCGTCCTGCTGCTGCTGCTGGCCACGGCCGTGTGGGGCACGTTGTCAGCTCGCAAAAAGCAGCAGCAGGCACTGGCCGATACCACCGCTGCCAAGGCGCAAACCGTGGTCGAACTGGCCGTCACCGATGTGTTCCAGGCCAAAACCGTGGAACTCAGCCAGGGCCTGCCGGTATCGGGTTCCCTCAAGGCCGTCAACTCCGCGTTCGTCAAGACGCGGGTGGCCGGCGAGCTGCAGGGCCTGACGGTGCGTGAAGGCGATAGCGTCAAGGCCGGACAGGTGCTGGCACGCATCGACGCCAGCGAATACCAGTCGCGCATGCGGCAGGCGCAGGAGCAGGCGGATTCGGCCAAGGCGCAGATCGACATCGTGCAGCGCCAGTACGACAACAACCAGGCCCTGGTCAACCAAGGTTTCATCTCCAAAACGGCGCTCGACGCCTCGCAGGCCAACCTCCATGCGGCCAAGGCCAACCACCGCGCCGCGCTTGCCGCTGCCGAGGTGGCCAGAAAATCACTGGACGACACGGTGCTGCGTGCCCCCCTGTCGGGACAGGTCGCGCAGCGCCTGGCCCAGCCCGGTGAACGCCTCGGGGTGGACGTGCGGGTACTGGAAATTGTGGACCTGAGCCGGCTTGAATTGGAGGCCAGCCTGAGCGCAGCCGATGCGCTGACGGTGCGCCCCGGCCAGAGCGCCATACTGCAGATTGAAGGCAGCACGCAAACCGTCAAGGCGACGGTGGCTCGCATCAACCCCAGCGCGCAGGGCGGCAGCCGCAGCGTGCTGGTGTACCTGGCCATCGACAACACAGCCACGCCTCTGGGCCTGCGCCAGGGCCTGTTTGCGCAGGGCACCCTGGGCACCACACGCATACCGGCCCTCGCCGTACCGTTGAGCGCCGTGCGCACCGACAAACCCGCGCCTTATGTGCAGGTGGTGGACAACAAGCAGGTGGTGCACAAGCCGGTGCAAATGGGCCTGCGCGGCAGCAGCGCCGCCGACGCGGGCAGCAGCACCCTGGTGGCCGTCAAGGGACTGGCTGAAAACGCGGTGGTGATCGCCGGCGCCGTGGGCACCCTGCGCGAGGGCACGGCCGTGAAGTTCACGCAGGCGCCCGCATGGGCCCAGACTGCACCCGCGGCTACCGCCAGAACCGCGCCGTAAGCCAGATGTGCTGCCCCCACGCTCTCTGCGTTCGCTGCCCCCCGAGGGGGCGCTCAGTGCCCTTCGGGCGGCCGGGCGGGTACTGATATGTGGTTCACGCAGGTCAGCCTGAAAAATCCGGTCTTCGCGACCATGGTGATGCTCGCCATCGTGGTGCTGGGTCTGTTTTCCTACCAGCGCCTGCAGGTGGACCAGTTTCCCAACATCGACTTTCCGGTGGTGGTGGTCACGACGGAATACCCGGGGGCTTCCCCCGAAATCGTCGAAAGCGAAGTCACCAAAAAAATCGAGGAAGGCGTCAACTCGATCGCCGGCATCAATGCCCTGACCTCCCGCAGCTACGAAGGCCAGTCGGTCGTCATCATCGAGTTCCAGCTGCACATTGACGGCCGCAAGGCCGCGGAAGACGTGCGCGAAAAGATTGCTTCGCTGCGTCCGCTGCTCCGTGACGAGGTCAAGGAGCCACGCGTGCTCCGCTTCGACCCGGCCAACCGCGCCATCTGGTCGGTTGCCGTGTTGCCGATGGCTGCAGGCGCCGATGGCAAAACACCTGCAGCGGCAGGCACAGCGACCTTGCCCACCGCCGTCGAACTGACCAACTGGGCCGACCAGGTGCTCAAGAAGCGGCTGGAAAACGTGCGCGGCGTCGGCTCGGTCAGCCTGGTGGGCGGCAGCAAGCGCGAAATCAACATCTACCTGAACCCGCAGGCCATGGAGGCGCTGGGCATCACGGCCGACCAGGTGGCGAGCGCCGTGCGCAATGAAAACCAGGACCTGCCGGTGGGCGCCATCCGTTCGCTGGCACAGGAACGCGTCGTGAAAATCGACGCCCGCATGAAACGGCCCGAAGACTTCGGCAAGATCATCGTCGCGCGCAAGGTGTCCGCCGCCGGCGCGGGAAGCACCGTCACCGTGGACCAGGTCGCCACCATCCGCGACGGCTCGCAGGAGATCGACAGCCTGGCGCTATACAACGGCCAGCGCACGCTGCTGCTGACGGTGCAGAAGGCCCAGGGCGAAAACACCATTGCCGTGGTGGACGGGCTGAACAGCGCGATCAAGGAATTGCAGGCGCAGCTTCCGCCCGGCACGCGGCTGGAGCAGATCGGCGACGGCTCGCGGCCCATCCGGGTCGCGGTTGAAAACGTGCGCCGCACGCTGATTGAAGGCGCGCTGCTGACGGTGCTGATTGTTTTTCTGTTCCTGAACTCGTGGCGCTCCACGGTGATCACCGGCCTGACGCTGCCGATCTCCATCATCGGCACCTTCCTGTTCATGAACCTGTTCGGCTTCACCATCAACATGATCACGCTGATGGCGCTGAGCCTGTGTGTGGGCCTGCTGATCGACGATGCGATTGTGGTGCGCGAGAACATCGTGCGCCACGTGCAGATGGGCAAGCTGCCCTACCAGGCCGCGATGGAAGGCACGCAGGAAATCGGCCTCGCGGTGCTGGCCACCACGTTTTCCATCGTGGCGGTGTTCCTGCCCATCGGTTTCATGGGTGGCATCATCGGCAAGTTCTTCCACGAGTTCGGCGTCACCATCGTGGCGGCGGTGCTGATCTCGATGTTTGTCAGCTTCACGCTGGACCCGATGCTCTCCAGCATCTGGCATGACCCCAGCATTCATGCCCACGGCCAGCATGGCAAGCCGGTCACTTTTTACGACAGGACCATAGGCCGGGTGACCGGCTGGTTCGAGCGCGCCACCGACTCGCTGGCCGAGACCTACCAGCGCATCCTGCGCTGGGCCCTGGTCCACCGCCTGGCCACGGTGGGGCTGGCCCTGGCGATTTTTGTGACCAGCGTTTTCATGGTGCCCCTGCTCGGCACCGAGTTCGTGCCCAAGGCCGACTTCTCGGAAACCTCGCTCAATTTCTACACGCCGGTGGGTTCGTCGCTGGAGACGACCGAAGCCAAGACGCGGCAGGTCGAAACCATTCTGCGCGAATTCCCCGAGGTGAAATACACGCTGTCGACCATCAACACCGGCAATGCGCAGGGCAAGATGTACGCCAGCATCTATGTGCGCCTGGTGGACCGCAAGGCCAGAGCCCGCAACGTGGACGAGATGTCCGGCGTGCTGCGTGAACGGCTCAAACAGGTGCCCGGCATCACCGTCACCCACGTCGGTCTGCTCGACGCGGTGGGCGGCAACAAACAGGTGGAGTTTTCGCTGCAGGGCGCCGACCTGAAGGAGCTGGAGCGCTTGACCGGCCTGGTGATGGCCAGAATCAGCGGCATCCCCGGCCTGGTGGATCTGGACTCCAGCCTCAAGGCCGACAAACCGACCATCGAGGTGGACGTCAAGCGCAATGCCGCGTCCGACCTGGGCCTGTCGGTCTCGCAGATTGCGGCTTCGCTGCGCACGCTGGTGGCCGGGCAGACGGTGGGCAACTGGCGCGCGCCCGACGACCAGACCTACGACGTGAATGTGCGGCTCGCACCCGACGCCCGCAATACGCCGCAGGACCTGGAGCGCCTGCCCTTCATCAGCAGCGTGATCGGCAACAACCCCGACGGCTCGGCCCGCACGGTGCGCCTGAGCCAGGTGGCCACGGTGAAGGAAGCCACCGGCCCGAACCAGATCAACCGGCGCGACCTGACGCGCGAAGTCGCCATCAATGCCAACGTCTACAACCGCTCGGCCGGCGAGGTGTCCACCGACATCCGCAAGGCGCTCGACGGCATCAGCTTTCCGCCCGGCTACCGCTACCAGTTTGGCGGCTCGACCAAGAACATGGCCGAGTCCTTTGGTTATGCCATCTCTGCGCTGGTCATGGCGATCCTGTTCATCTACATGATCCTGGCCAGCCAGTTCAAGAGCTTTCTGCAGCCCATGGCGCTGATGACCTCGCTGCCGCTGACGCTGATCGGCGTGGTGCTGGCGCTGTTGTTGTTCCGCTCGACGCTGTCGATGTTTTCCATCATCGGCGTGGTGATGCTGATGGGCCTGGTCACAAAAAACGCCATCCTGCTGGTGGACTTTGCGATCCGCATGCGTGACGAAGGCATGGAACGCAGCGAGGCCCTGCTGGTGGCCGCCCGTGTACGCCTGCGCCCCATCCTGATGACCACGCTGGCCATGATTTTCGGCATGGTGCCGCTGGCCTTTGCCTTGACCGAGGGCTCGGAGCAGCGCGCGCCCATGGGCCAGGCCGTGATTGGCGGCGTCATCACCTCCTCGCTGCTGACGCTGGTGGTGGTGCCCGTGACCTATTGCTACCTGGATGATCTGGCGCAATGGTTCAAAAGAATCTTCACCGGGCGGCGCGCCCTGCCCGCCCCGGTGGTTGCCCCCCAACTAAAATGACCGGTGTCTCCCCGACAGTCCCAACGTTTATTACAGACCACACCATGAACTACGAACAAGCCCGTTTCAACATGATCGAGCAGCAGATCCGCCCCTGGGAAGTGCTGGACAGCCAGGTCCTATCCCTGCTGGCAGTGGTCAAGCGCGAGGACTTCGTGCCGCCTGCGATGCGGGCCCTGGCTTTTGCCGACATGGAGATCCCGCTGGGCGCCGAGCCCGGCCAGTGCATGCTGGCGCCCAAGGTCGAGGCACGCATGCTGCAGGACCTGGCGGTGCAGAAACACGAGAAAGTGCTGGAGATCGGCGCAGGCTCCGGTTACATGGCCGCCCTGCTGGCGCACCGCGCCCAGCAGGTCATCACGCTCGAGATCGACCCCGACCTGGCCCAGCTGGCCCGCGACAACCTGAAAAAAGCCGGCGTCTACAACGCCGAAGTACGCACCGGCGACGGTGCCGTCAAACTTGGCAAGGCGGTCTCGGGCAACGACCCGCTGAGCGGCCCCTTCGACGTGATCGTGCTCAGCGGCTCGGTCGCCGAGGTGCCGCCCGCGCTGCTGGCGATGCTGAAGATCGGCGGCCGGCTCAGCGCCGTGGTGGGTTTTGAACCCGTCATGCGTGCCACGCTGGTCACCCGCGTCGGCGACGCCGCCTTTCGCACCACGCAGGGCTGGGACACGGTTGCTCCGCGCCTGCTCAACTTCCCCGAACCGTCGACATTCAACTTTTAAGCCGAGCCGTCCCGATGATTGACCAGCTCTCCCCTGCCGACTTCAACGCCTGGCTTGCAGGCCTCCCCGCCGGCGGCCCCGCGCCCATCGTGCTGGATGTGCGCGAGCCGTGGGAAGTGCAGACAGCCTCGGTCCAGGAAGACGGTTTCAGGCTGCTGCACATTCCGATGCGCGCCGTCCCCGCGCGCATTTTTGACCTCAAGGAAGAACTGCCCACCGACCAGCCGGTGGCCTGCCTGTGCCACCACGGCGCGCGCAGCCAGCAGGTGGCCAGCTTCCTGGCGCAAAACGGTTTCACGCAAGTGGTCAACCTGCAGGGCGGCATCAACGCCTGGTCCGAGCAGCGCGACGCCTCCGTCCCGCGCTACTGAGCTCCGGCCAACCCTCTTCACCGACTTCACCCTCCATCAGGACACCCATGAAAACGCTCTTGAAAAAACCGGCCCTGTTGCCCCTGTCTCTTGCGCTGGGTGCCGTGCTGGCGGCTTTTGTACCAGCCGTCCAGGCGCAGAACCTGGTGGAGCTGTACCGTTCGGCGCGCGAGTACGACTCGTCCTACCAGTCGGCACGCTCGCTGTACGAGGCCAACCTGGCCAAGGCAGAGCAGGCCAAGGCCGGCATTTTGCCAACCGCCGGGCTGTCACTGGGTGTGTCGCGCACCAATTTTGAAAACACCAACCCGGTCATCGACCGCAACTTCCCCACCCAGACGGGCTCACTGAACGCTTCGCAGCCGCTCTACCGGCCCGGCAACTGGGCCACCTACGAACAGGGCAAGCAGCAGGTGGTGCTGTCCAGGGCGCAACTCGAGGCTGCCGAACAGGACCTGATCGTGCGCACCAGCCAGGCCTATTTCGATGTGCTGGCCGCGCAGGACACGCTGGCTTTTGTGCGGGCGCAAAAAGCCGCGGTGGGCGAACAACTGGCTTCAGCCAAACGCAACTTCGAGGTCGGTACCTCCACCATCACCGACTCGCGCGAGGCGCAGGCGCGTTTCGACCTGGTGACCGCCCAGGAAATCGCCGCCGAAAACGACTTGCGCGTCAAGAAGATTGCCCTGGACCAACTGGTTGGCAAAACCGACGCCCAGCCCAAAGGCCTGCTGGTGCCCGTGGAGCTGCCGCCGCTGGTGCCCGCCGACGTGAACACCTGGGTCCGCCAGTCTGAAGACCTGCATCCGTCGGTGCGCCAGGCCCTGGCCAACCTCGAAGTTGCCAAGCTCGAAATCGACAAGGCCGAAGCCGGCCACAAACCCACGCTGGACCTGACCGCCAGCTACGGCGTGCAGCGCAACCCGCAGGGCAGCACCACCAGCCCGCTGGACAACCGCAGCAACAGCACCACGGTCGGCCTGGCGCTGAACCTGCCGCTGTTTGCCGGCTTCGCCACGCAAAACCGCATCCGCGAAACCCTGTCACTTGAAGAAAAAGCACGCTCCGACCTGGAAGGTGCCAAACGCGGCGTCGCCCTGAGCACCCGCACTGCCTACTTCGGCGTGTTGTCGGGCCAGGGGCAGGTCAAGGCGCTGGAAGCCGCCGAAGCGTCCAGCCAGAGCGCGCTGGACGCCAACAAGCTGGGCTACCAGGTCGGCGTGCGCATCAACATCGACGTGCTCAACGCGCAAAGCCAGCTGTTCCAGACCAAACGCGACCTCGCCCAGGCGCGCTACAACGTGCTGATCGGCGGCCTGCGGCTGCGACAGGCCAACGGCACGCTGACGCCGGAAGACCTGCTGCTGATCAATTCGCTGCTGGTGCAGTAGGTCGGCGCAAGACTGGCGACCAGGCCTGGCTCACTTGCGATAGTCTCTCGATCATGCTTGCATGGCCTGGGGTACCCTGGCAATCACCTTGATCTCGAAGTCGAACCCGGCGAGCCAGTTGACGCCGAGCGCCGTCCAGGTCGGATAAGGCGCTTGCGGGAACACTTCGCTTTTAACGGCCATGACCGCGCCGAACTGGTTCTCGGGATCGGTATGAAAGGTCGTCACGTCGACGATATCGTCGAGCGTGCAGCCACCCGCTTGCAGCGCCGCCTCCAGATTGGCAAATGCCAGACGGACCTGAGCCTCAAAGTCCGGCTCGGGCGAGCCATCGCTGCGGCTGCCGACTTGACCGGACACGAACAGGAGATCATCTGATTTGATCGCTGCGGAGTAGGCATGCGAGGTGTAGAGGTCATGCCGACCGGCGGGGAAAACGGCGTTACGCTGGTTCATAAGTGCTTTCAACAGGAGGTCGATGCGACCCGTGGTTAGTAGAGAAGGCACTTTAGGTCGCCTGGTTCTTCCGATAAACCAGCAGTTTTGTTCATCACTGTTTGTAGAATCCAAACAATCAACAACGCCTGGAGCCCGCATGGACCGTTTCGATGCAATGCAGGCCTTCGCCCGCGTGGTGGAAACAGGCAGCTTCACCAAGGCGGCCGACACGCTCCACATGAGCAAGACCAGCGTGACGCAGCTGGTGCAGCAACTCGAGGCCAGGCTGCGCGTCAGGCTGCTCAACCGAACCACACGCAAGGTCAACGTCACGGCCGATGGCGCCGCCTATTACGAACGTGTGCTGCGCGTGCTGGCCGATGTGGACGATGCCGAGACCAGCCTGTCCAGCGCCTCGGCCTCACCTCGGGGCCGCCTGCGGGTGGATGTGCCCAGCCCCCTGGCCCGCATGATCCTGATTCCGGCCTTGCCGGCCTTCCACGCGCAGTACCCCGACATCCAGCTCGACATGGGCGTCAGCGACCGCATGGTGGACATCATCAGCGACAAGGTGGACTGCGTCGTGCGCGGCGGTGAACTCACCGACCTGTCGCTGATGGCCCGCCACGTGGGCGACCTGCAACTTGGGGTCTACGCGGCATCAGGCTACCTCGCACGTGCCGGCACACCCCTGCACCCGCGTGAACTGGAGGACACGCAACACCGCATCGTGGGTTTTCTGTGGGCACGCACCGGCAAGGCGGTGCCGTACGCCATGCACTCAGGCGGTGAAAGCATCACCGTGCAGGGGCGCTATGTGCTCTCGGTCGATGACGGCAACGCCTACCTCGCGGCCGGCCTGGCCGGCATGGGCGTTCTCTGGCTTCCGGACTACATGGCGAAGGCGCATGTAGCTAACGGCGAGTTGGTGCCGCTGTTCGAAGGCTGGCGCCTGGATGCCATGCCGCTGTATATCGCGTTTGCGACTAACCGGCATGTCAGCAGCAAGTTGCGGGTGTTTATTGAGTGGGTTGCTGGGTTGATGGCGGAGCATGCGCCGATCATTGACCGACATTCTCCGACGGGATGCGCTCGGGCTGCACGCCCAGCGGTACCACACACAGCGTGACGCCGTCCAGCGTGAGCACCAGGCCCAGCTGCCCGCCCACCTGTACGACGCCGCATGCGGTCTTACGCGGCGCTGATGCGGCTTTGGCTGCCACCGTGGACATCCCCGCCAACGCACTGATAGGCGGCGGACTAAGCATCGCCCATAAAGTTTGAGGATCACGCAGTTGCAGTGACTGCAGGTACAGACGGAAGACGATCTCTTCGTCTGGATCAAGTTCGGGATAGGGCCCAGGCTCTGGTGCGCCGCCCGCCAGCCGCAGCCGCAACAGCGCCCGCCGCAGCTGCTGTCGGCTGCCCGCTTCGGACCGGCAGCTGAACTGGGCAATCTCGGCATGGCCGACCTCGAACACCTCGTGCAGCAGCAGCAGGGCACCGTCGGCCGGCGGCAGGTGGGCCGCCAGCAGGCGCAAGGCGCGGGCGGCCTCTTGCGCCACCGCCGCATCCATCTCGGCCGAGGGCGACGCCAGTGGCGTGTCGCCCGTGTTCATCTGCGCCAACCATTGCTGCATCCAGTGGCGCCGCCGCAGACGGTCTATGGCCAGATGGCGCACCACGGTGAGCAGCCAGGCCTGGGCGGCGTTGAGCTCGGGCAGGTCAGACTCCAGCGCACGGACGTAGGCGTCCTGCACGGCATCCTCGGCATCGGCCGGGCCCAGCAGCCGGGTGGCCGCACGCACCAGGCGGCGGCGGTCAGAGTCGATCAGGGCGAGCTGCCGTTCGTCGTACATGCGCGCAGCTTATCAGAGCCAGACCGCCGGTTCGGTGTCACGCAAGAGGCGTCTCGTTCGTCAAGGCAGTTCAACTACATGGATTCCACATGGACACCCCAGACACTACCGCACCGGCCAGCGCCACCGAGCCGCGCACCTCCTACCTGGAGGAAAAGGCCTTCAAGGCACGCACCCTGCTGATCTTCGGCACCGTCACCGACGTGATGGCCGCCGACGTGACGCGCCGCCTCATCGCACTGGACGCCGACAGCGCCGAGCCCATCGACGTGCTGGTGAGCTCGCCGGGCGGCCACCTGGAGTCCGGCGACGCCATCCACGACATCGTGCGCTTCATCGCCGCGCCAGTGAACATGATAGGCACCGGCTGGGTCGGCAGTGCGGCCACCCATTTGTACCTGGCGGTGCCCCGCGAGCGGCGTTACTGCCTGCCCAACACGCGTTTTCTGATCCACCAGCCCAGCGGCGGCGCCGGTGGGCCGGCCAGCGACATCGCCATCCAGGCGCGCGAGATCGTCAAGGCGCGCGAGCGCATCGCGCGCACGATCGCGCGTGAGACCGGCAAGTCGCTGGAGGTGGCCCTGGCCGACATCGAGCGCGACCGGTGGATGTCGGCCGAGGAAGCCGTCGAGTACGGGCTCGTCTCGCGGATCATCGAGCGAAAGGCCGAGCTCAGGGGAGCTTGATCCTGCTGGCAGGCCGCGTGCAGGCCTCTGGGTCGAGCAGTCGGGCTGGCCACGCTGAAACGGGTGGCGCGGAGAAGGCGGTCGACTGGCTATCAGGCAGTGAAAGGTCTGGTGACCCCGGGGCCATTCACAGGGTTGAACATGCGGCGTGCGTTCTCTGCAATGACTCCGGCCAAAAACCCAAAGAGCGATGGCGATAAATCGTGGCCCATTCCCTCGACGATGAGTAGTTCGGCTCCTTTAATATTGGCCGCCGTGTCGTTCCCAGCCTCCGGGGGAACAAGTGGGTCGTCTGACCCATGGATCACAAGCGTCGGCACATTGATGTTGGCCAGTCGTGATCTCAAGTCACCGGTCGCTGCAATGGCGGCGATCTGCCGCCAGAATCCGGTTGGGTTGTATGCTCGTTTGACGTCGGCCAAGGCTTGGTCTCGTTGAGCGGATTCGTCGAACGGATAGCCTCGCCCGGCAATCACTTGAGAAAAGGCAACGCAATGTGAGAGATAACCCTCTTCGTCTTTCAAAGGATGTGGCGCGGGCAATGTCATCGCCGCCATCACTGCAGGGCTGGCCTGCGGCAGATCACGATTGCCCGTGCTCGACATGATGGAAACCAGCGATAGAACGCGTTCAGCATGCTCGCTGGCCAACAGTTGTGCAATCATGCCGCCCATTGATCTGCCAACCACGTGCGCCCGTTTGATCATCAACGCATCGAGAAGTCCCACGGCGTCGTTCGCCATATCGAACAGCGTATACGGCACATGGGGCGTTTCGCCGAGAGAGACTGCGTCGGCAATTGCAGCGAGATCTGGCATCGACGCGCTATGGAAGTGGGTTGAAAGGCCAGCGTCTCGATTGTCAAAACGAATCACGCGGTAACCTTGTTCTGCCAATATCTGGCAAAACGTTTCGGTCCAGCGAGTCATCTGCGTACCCAGACCGGAAATCAGCAGAACAGCTTCCGCGTCGGTATTGCCAAAACAATCGTATTCAATTTCAATTCCGTTCGCTTTAATCTTGGGCATGGCATGGGGTCCTTAAATTTTCTTGCGTCGCGCGCTTTTTGGGAGCGCTTCGATATTTCGCTTGGCCGGATTCGCTACAGCACCACGGATGCTCCACCAGGTTGTGCAAGTGGCCGCCTACCCAGCAAATCGTCGCGATAGCGTTGCTCATGAGAGTGCCAAGTTTGGCGTGTCTGCAAGCGTTACCAGTGCTGCGGACACCGTCGCAACCGCTGCGGGGGCGATTGATTCGACGGCTTCGGTGCAAATGCTGTCGGCAGTCTCGCGTGCGGCGTTCACCAGCGCACGCCCGGCCGGGCGAAGCACGCCCTGACGAAATCCATTCGCACCTTCGCGCACCACGAGGCCAATCTTCTCGAGCAAGATCAACTGACGCAGCACAGCCGATTGAGGCTGACCCATCGGACGCACGAGTTCCGGGATGCTTACCCGGCCACCGTCCGCTTGCGCGAGCAAATTCAGTAGCGCAAAATCATTGAAGCTGATGCCATGGTGTATGCCCAACTCGTCGTCAAGCTTGAGTTGCAGGCTGGCGTGGGCACGGTGTAGCGCCAAACAGAAGTCGAGATTCGTGTTCATCGAGGTTCGCTCCTGGGTTGGTCGTAGTCGAGTTCGCCGACACAAGGGATTTCCTGGCGCCACAGGCTAACCAGCATCTCCAATTCTCGTGCGGCATTGAACGCC
This sequence comes from Polaromonas sp., assembly GCF_029945685.1. GTDB lineage: Bacteria > Pseudomonadota > Gammaproteobacteria > Burkholderiales > Burkholderiaceae_C > Polaromonas. The sequence continues at coordinate 245,257 of NZ_JAQSDA010000027.1, forward strand.
GGATCGTCGCTGGGTTTGACCATGTCGAGTACCTCGAAGAGAATGTTGGTCTCGCCGTGCTCGACCCAGTCCTGAGCCAGCCTCGCATTGCGATGCTGTCCATGCTGCAGTTCAAAACGATGCCGGTTGAGTGTGCCCTGAACGTTCGTACTTCCGGCAACCAAGGCCCGGCCAGTGATCTGGTTGCGGATCGCATAGACACCGGCTCGGGTTTTCGTCTCCAGATACTGTCGTTTCAGCGTTTTTCTGTTTGTCATCATCAATCCTTTTGGTTCCAAATAAGTCACGGTGCAAGCGATGCCACTTCTGTCGGCGGCAGCGGATACGCCAGGAGCCTGACGTAATCGCGGACGTCGGCCGGCCAGGCTTCGGTCTGTTGGCGGAACTTTGCCGCGTCGTTTGCGAACAGCGCACGCGAGGCCTCCTCAAAGCCAGCCAGATCACCAGCCATGACCGACATGAAGTGGTAAGCACATTCACTCGCCCGGCGTTGCCGGTCTCGGTCCACGTTGGCCCGGCGAGCTTCATCAACCAGTTTCCGCAAAGTCACCGATGCACCGCCTGGCTGTGCAGCCAACCAGTCCCAGTGGCGCGGCAGTAGCGTGACTTCTCGCGAGACAACCCCAAGCTTTGGCCGGCCACGGCCACGTGGCTCACCAGATTCCCCGGAATTGACAGGTGCGAATTCGTTTCCTTGAAGCTGGTCCACCTCTGGAGGCAGACGCTCCAACATCTCGGCATCGCTTCCTCGAAGGTCGATTTCGACAACTTGGCCCGTCTGGTCACAGAAAGTCAGCAGCGGATTGGGTACGCCGGAGGCCAGAGCGTGTTTCACAGCCAAGGCATTGACCGGCAAGCTGCCGGAGGCGATGCGCTTGTGGCCGTTGAAGCTCGTATAGAAAGGACTGGCGGTATCAATCACGGTGAAATCAGGCTCGAATTGGATTCAACCAATAATACCCGGGTTAAATTAACGTGTCAATAATACCCGGGTAAATTTAAACCCTCGTGCTTGTGTAAGCAGCGCATCGGTAGGGCCAGGGCGCCCCTTCCTGCGCTATACACCGAACGTGGATCAACTCCACGCGCCAATTCGGTCAGTGCCCACTCCGTTGTGCCGACCAACCCAATGCGCCGAAGATAGGGAAGCTCATTGAGATAGAAAAACGGCCGCAATCGCCGCGAAGCGATAGTTCGCGGCAACAACCTGAAAGATGGCAGGGCGCCCAAAGCAGCCCCTGGAAAGCCACATTCCTCGTTGGCTACCGATATTCGAACACGGTCGATGCCCAGCCAAATGACGTTAAGCGCCGAGAAGGCCTGACACGCGTGCCGCAGAAGTACCGGTATACCTTGAGCAAAATCATTTCGTCGAAACAGCCGTCAACTCAAACACCCCCAACTCCCTGCCCTGCCCGTTCAGCAGCACATCCACCCGGTGCAACCCCGCATGGTGTTTGCGCGTAGTCATTTCAGCAGTGGACACCGTCTTGCTCAATCGCACGGCTTCCTTGGGCGCCAGGCTCAGCACCTTCAGCTTGAACACCTTGGCGCTGGTCTTGCCGCTGGCCTTGACGTAGTGGATGCAGAAGTCCACCAGCACGTCCTGCGGCTTCGCGCTGGTGTTGGTGATGTCAAACGCGATGTGGACCTTCTCGCCCATGGGCACTCGCGCGGGCGTGATGCGTGCGTTCGACACTTCGACCTTGGCGCTTTTTCCGAAGCCCAGCACCTCCAGCGCGCCGGCCTCACCGCGTTTGACGGCGGAGCGCAGCGCGTGCTGGACGATCCAGCGGCGTTCGTCGCTGGCCCCTCTGAGCCACTGCTTCGCGGTTCTGGCCAGCAGGTCCGGGTGGTCCTTGCCGATGTCGTTGAGGTTGTTGGCGACCGAACGGCGCACATACAGCGCGGGGTCGTCCTTGAGCAGCTCCAGCAGTTCAAGCACCGGTGCCGGGTTCTTCTGGAACGCCGGCAGGCGGCTGGCCCAGGGCAGGCGCGGGCGGCTGCCTTCGGAGACCAGGCGGCGCACATGCTCGCTCGGGTCGCTGGCCCATTGTTTGAAGCGCTTGAGTGTGGCGGCTTCGTGTTTCTGAAGAAAGGCGCGGATGCTGAACTCGGCGGTGAAGCGCTGCGTCAACGCATGCTGCGCCTGCATCGACTCCTCAAAATGATCCAGCCCGAACTCGGCCACAAACATCGTGTGCGGCAGGTACAGGAAAGAGCCCAGGGTCAGCCCCGCATCGCGCGCGTGCGGCTGGTCCAGCGAGGCCAGCAGAATCTCCAGGGCTTTCGGGTAGTCGGGCGGCAGGTGCCGCTGCAGGGCGCGTGCGATGTGTTTGCCGCGCGGCATCAGGGCCAGGGCGTCATACCCCTTGAGCGCATCGGCGACAAACCTGCGCGATTCAAACGCCGGGTGCACGGCGGTGATCATCCGTGCGATGGCTTTGGGCACGTCGGCACCGTACTGGTTGACCAGGGGTTCTGCCACGGCTTCAGTCCTTCAGAAGTTCTTCCAGTGCCCGCACCGTGTTGGCGGCCGCACCGCGGTGCTGCGCGGAAAACTGCCGCCCTGCGGTTGCGGCGGCCTGTTGCGCGGCGGGCCGGATCAGCATGGCGCGGGCAGCGCGCACGGCTTCGGCCATGTCCTGCACACGGCGCGCGGCACCGGCGGCTTCGGCAAGTTCGGCCACCTCGGCAAAATTGAAGGTGTGCGGGCCCATGATGACGGGGCAGCCGCAGGCGGCGGCTTCGATCAGGTTTTGCCCGCCCAGCGGCGCGAAGCTGCCGCCCAGCAGGGCCACGTCGCTCATGGCGTAATACAGCGCCATCTCGCCCAGCGAGTCGCCGAGCCAGACATCGGCGGCCACGGGCGCATCGGCCCAGGAGGAGCGGCGCGACACCGAGAGCCCGTGTTTTTCCACCAGGGCCTGCACCTCGTCAAAACGCTGCGGGTGACGCGGCACGATCAGGATACGGAAGTCGGCGGTGGCCGGCGACGGCTCGCCGGTTGCTCCTTTTTCAGGAGCTGCTTGCGCCCGTGTGGAAAGGGCCAGGGCCGTTACTTGATTTAAAAAATCGTCTTCCTCGCCCTCGCGCGAACTGGCCAGCATCAGCACCGGCCGGCCCCCCGCCTGGCGCCAGCGCCGCCCGAGGTCCTGCTGCGCCGCATCGGGCGCGGCGTCGAACTTGAGGTTGCCGAACACCCCCTCTACCCTCGCACCGAGCTTGCGCAGGCGCTCGGCGTCGTTGTCGCTCTGCGCGTACACCGCCGCCAGCGCCGCATAAGCCGGCCGCGACAGCCGCGCCATGCGCAGAGCCTGCTGCAGCGACTTGTCGGACAGGCGCGCGTTGACCAGCACCAGCGGCACGCCGCGCGCCTGCGCGCCGGCCACGGTGTTGGGCCAGACCTCGGTTTCCAGCAGCAGGCCCAGGCGCGGCTTGAAGTGTGTGAAAAAACGCGCCACGGCGGCCTGGCTGTCCCAGGGCTGCCAGACCTGCACGTCGCCCGCGCGCAGCAGGCCCGCGCCCTCCGCCCGGCCGGTGGCCGTGCCATGGGTCAGCAGAATGCGAACCCCGGGCCAGCGCGTGCGCAGGGCCGCGAGCAAAATGCCCGCGGTGCGGGTTTCACCCAACGACACGGCGTGCACCCACACCAGTTCGGAAGCGGTTTCAGCGGGCAGGGTGTAGTGGCCGAAGCGCTCCTCGATGGCATCCAGGTAACCCGGCTCGGCCAGACCGCGCCGACGCAGCTTGCGCCGCAAAAAAGGCTGGGCCGCCCACATCAGCAGTGAATAAAGCTGGCGGATCATCAGGGAAGCGCTGCCCATTCGGACACCTGCGCCGGGAGCGGCAGGCAACTGAGCCATGCGTCCCAGACCGCCTGCACCGACGGCGTGGGCTGGGCAAAAACGCTGAGCTGGCGCGCGGCTCCTGCGCCCGCCGGCCGCGCTGAATCAGGCAGTGGCCCGGTACGCCAGGCGGTGTCAAAGTTGTAGATCTGCACATGCGGCAGGTCGAGGGCCACGGCGATGTGGCTCAGGCCGCTGTCCACACCGATGACGCCGGCACACTGCGCCAGATGCTGCGTCAGTGCGTCGAGCGCCAAACGCGGCCACACGATAGCGCCCCCACGCTCGTCACTTCGTGTGCCTGCGGCGGTTCCCTGCCCCTTGCAGGACGAAGAGGGGCGCTGCGCCTGCGGCCCGGCAAAGCCGGTTCCGCGGCCCCTGCTTGCAAGAGATCCCCCAAGCTCGTCATCAACGTTCAGGGCTGCGGCGATCGCCTGACTCGTCGCCAGTTCGTCCGTGCTGCCGTGCGGCAGGGCAATGCGGTAGCCCTGCGCAATGAGCTGGCGGCCCAGCGTGACCCAGTTCTCCAGCGGCCACTGCTTGTCGGGGCGCGAGGTGCCATGCACGAATGCTATGGTTTCAGGAGCTGCCTGCGCATGCTCCATAAGGGCCGGTGGCACTTTTAATCCAAAATCCGGAACCGGCGACAAGGTGTAGCCCAGGGCGCGCGCGCACAGCTCGCGCCCGCGCTGCATGGCGTGGATGTGCGGCGGCAGGGCAATCGCCACGTCGGCCACCCAGCGCGTCGGCGCTTCGTAGGCCGAGCCCTCGGTCTGGTTGGCCAGCGCATAACGCTTGCCGCCCGGCGCCAGCCGGGCCAGGCGCGCCACCAGGGCGGACTTGGTCAGGCCCTGCAGGTCGATCACCGCGTCATACGGCTGCGCCTGCAACTGCTTTTTGAAAGCGCCCCACCCGGCCCGCGTGGCCGCCGCCAGCGGCGCCTTGCGCCAGCGGCGCAACTCGCAGGGGATCACGTGCTGCACATGGCCGCTCGCCAGCAGCGGGGCCAGCAAAGGCGCAAAAGATTTTTCCACCACCCAGTCGATCTGCGCACCGGGACGCGCCGCCAGGATGTCCTGCACCACCGGCAGCGTGTGCACCACGTCGCCGAGCGACGACAGCTTGACGAGAAGTATCTTCACCATGCGCCGGCCGCCCCAAGCAAGGCCAGCACTCTTGGGGGACATCCTTCGACAAGCTCAGGACGAACGGGATGTTGCGACCGTGGTGGCATCAGTGCGCCGCAGCGGCAAAACTGGCATCGGGCTTGACGCTGCGCAGCAGGCCCAGCATGTCAGCCTGGATGCGCGCCAGCGCTTCCGGTGTGCGGCCTTCAAAACGCAGCACCAGCACCGGCGTGGTGTTGGAGGCGCGGATCAGGCCAAAGCCGTCGGCCCAGTCGATGCGCACGCCGTCTATCGTGGAAATCCTGGCACCGGCGTTGAGGGCTTCGCGCAGGGCGCTGGCGCCTGAGGGATCGGGGCCAGCCGGCGCAGGACCGGCATCGCGCATCGCCTCCATGGCCAGGGACACCAGCGCGTCGACCACGGTGTGCGGCTCGCCTTCCTTGCAGGCCACGTTGAGTTCGGGCGTGCTGAAGCTGGTGGGCAGGGCATTGAGCAGGGCGCCGGCGTCGGGCGAACGGCTCACGATTTCCAGCAGGCGGGCGCCGGCGTAGGTGCCGTCGTCAAAACCGAACCAGCGCTCCTTGAAGAAGATGTGGCCGCTCATCTCGCCGCCCAGCGGCGAATTGACCTCTTTCATCTTCGCCTTGATCAGCGAGTGGCCGGTGCGGTACATCATGGGCACGCCGCCGGCGGCCTCGATCTCGGGGGCCAGGCGCTGCGAACACTTCACGTCGAACACGATGGCGCCGCCCGGCGCGCGCGACAGCACATCACGCGCAAACAGCATCATCTGGCGGTCGGGGTAGATGTTGTTGCCGTCACGCGTGACGATGCCGAGCCGGTCACCGTCGCCGTCGAAGGCCAGGCCCAGCTCTGCGTCGCCGGCCTGCAGCACGGTGATCAGGTCCTTGAGGTTTTCCGGCTTGCTCGGGTCGGGGTGGTGGTTCGGAAAGGTGCCGTCGACCTCGCTGAACAGCTCGGTCACCTCGCAGCCCAGCGCGCGGAAGATGTCCGGCGCCGACGCCCCGGCAATGCCGTTGCCCGAGTCAATGACAATTTTCATGGGCCGCGTGAGCTTGACGTCGGCCACGATGCGCTCGCGGTAGGCCGCGAGCACGTTGACCGGGGTGATGCTCCCCGCACGGGCGGGCGCGGCCCAGCCTTCGGCTTCCATGCTGCGGCGCAGGGCCTGGATGTCCTCGCCGTAAATGGCGCGGCCGGCCAGCACCATCTTGAAGCCGTTGTAGTCTTTCGGGTTGTGGCTGCCGGTGATCTGGATGCCGGAGCTGGCCAGCGTACTGGCCGCGAAATAAAGCATGGGCGTGGTGGCCATGCCGATGTCGATCACGTCCACGCCGCTGGCCGCCAGGCCGCGTATCAGCGCCGCGCTCAGGGCCGGCCCGCTCAGGCGCCCGTCGCGCCCCACCGCCACCGCCTTTTCACCCTGGGCCAGGGCGATGCTGCCGAAGGCCCGGCCCAGCGCCTCGGCGACCGGCTCATTGACAGTGGAGGGCACCACGCCGCGGATGTCGTAAGCTTTGAAAATGGATGCGTCAAGCTGCATGGGGTGGCCACTCCTGGGGTTGCGAAACAGCAGCGATTGTAGGCGCCGGGACTGTGAGGCAGATGTCCGGAAACGGCCAGTCAAAACCCGCCCGCCACGTATCATCCAGCCCATGACCCCGGACGCCACCCCTCTCGCCGACGACGCCTGCTACCTCGCGCTGAAAGCGCGGGACGCCCGCTTCGACGGCCGCTTTTTTACAGGTGTTACCTCCACCGGCATCTACTGCCGGCCGGTCTGCAGCGTCAAGACGCCCAAACGCGAGAACTGCCGCTTCTTCGGCCATGCGGCGCAGGCCGAAACCGCGGGTTTCCGGCCCTGCCTGCGCTGCCGGCCCGAACTGGCGCCGCACTCGGTGGTCTGGTCCATCCAGGACGCCTCTTACATTCTCGCGCACCAGGCGGCCCGCCTGCTGGACGAGCCCGAAGCTTGGGCCCCCTCGTTTGTCGCTTCGCGTGCCTACGGCGGTGCACTGCCCCTTGCACGAGGAAGAGGAGCGCTGCGCCTGCGGCCCGGCGAAGCCGGTTCCGCGGCCCCGGCTGGTGAAGAGGCAGCCTCCACGCTCGGTCGGGGCGGCACTTCGCCGCACGACACCGAGCCCACAGTGGCCGGTCTGGCCGCCAAGCTGGGCGTCAGCGACCGCCACGTGCGGCGGATTTTCGAGACGCAGTTCGGCGTGTCGCCCATGCAGTACCTGCAGACGCGCCGGCTGCTGACGGCCAAGCAGTTGCTGGCCGACACCGCGCTGCCGATCACGCAGATTGCGCTGATCAGCGGCTTCGCCAGCGTGCGGCGCTTCAACGCGGCCTTTGTCGGCCACTACGGCCTGAACCCGACGCAGATGCGGCGCCAGGGCGACACCTCGCCGGACGCCGGCATCACCGTCAGGCTCGGTTACCGCCCGCCGTATGACGTGGCAGCCATGACCGCTTTTTTCAGGAAGCGACAGATCAACGCTATCGAATTTGTAGCTGACGGCGCAGGCAGCGTAGGGATAGGGCGCACTTTTCGCGTAGAAGCCGGCGGCAAGGTGCATGCCGGCTGGATCCACGCCAGCTTCGACGAAAGCCGCTGCCACGTCGCGCTGCGCATCAGCGACTCGCTGCGCGAGGTGTTGCCGCTGGTGATACGGCGGCTGCGCGCCATGCTCGACCTCGACGCCGACCCGCAGGCCATCAACAGCGTGCTGCACGCCTCTTTTCCGGGCGGCGACGGCCTGCGCGTACCCGGTGCGATGGACGGTTATGAACTCGCGGTGCGTGCGGTGCTGGGCCAGCAGATCACGGTGGCGGCCGCGCGCACGCTGGCGCAGCGCATGGTGGACAAATTCGGCGAACCGATTGAAACCCCCTGGCCCGCCCTGACGCGGCTTTTTCCTGCGGCGGCGGTGCTGGCGCAGGCCAGCGGCGACGCGCTGGGCCAGCTCGGCATTGTCAGGCAGCGGCAGACCGCCATCGTCGGCATTGCCCAGGCCGTGGCCGAAAAGCGCCTGCAACTGCATGGCGGCGCCGATGTCAACGCCACCATCGCCGCCTTGAAAGCCCTGCGCGGCATTGGCGACTGGACGGCGGAGTACATCGCGATGCGGGCACTGCGCTGGCCCGACGCCTTTCCGTCCGGCGACGTGGCGCTGCACAAGGCGCTCGGCGTGCAGGGGCTGAAAAACCCAGCCAAGGAAGCCAGGCTCGCCTCGCTGGCCTGGAAGCCCTGGCGCAGTTACGCCGTGATCCGGGCCTGGAGCGGCGCGATGGAACCCACCGGCTGACGGCCACCGCGATCCATGCGTTCAGGGAATGAATCAGGCGCTTCGATTTCATTGGACGGGAAGGCGCCGCCGCGCGACGATCAGCGGCGAATGATGGAGCTTCCTTTTTCCCTGAAATGTGTGCGGATGGATAAACAGCCATGTCGCTTCTTATTTGATAGCAAACAAACCCCGTGCGCAAAGGGAAAAGGCCTCGCAGCAGCCTGAATACCAGGCGGGAACCCGAAACCATTCAAAAGGTGAACCCCATGAAATTTGACCCCTCCATCGTTCAGACCACTTTTCAAAGCCCTCTGGGCAAGATGACCATTGCCGCGACCGACAAGGGCCTGGCCGGGCTCTGGTTCGAGGGCCAGCGCCATCTCCCACAAGAGTTGTTGGCCCCCACGCTCAGCACTGACGTGTCCTCGCTGCCCCCCGAGGGGGCGCTGCCCCTGCGGCCCGGCAAAGCCGGTTCCGCGGCCCCGGCTGGTAAAGAGAAAACCCCCACGCGTGCGGTATGGCCCAGCGATCCGGCACATCCGGTTCTCCAGCAGGTGATGAGCCAACTGACCGAATACTTTACGGGCCAACGCACGCAATTCGACGTACCGCTGGACCTGGCCTACGGCACGGCTTTCCAGCAATCGGTCTGGCAGGCACTGCTGAAAATCCCGCAAGGCGGCACCGCCAGCTACGGCGAAGTGAGCCAGCGCATCGGCAAACCAGCCGCCGTGCGCGCCGTGGGTGCCGCCGTCGGCCGCAACCCGGTCAGCATCATCGTGCCCTGCCACCGCGTGATGGGTGCCAACGGTGCGCTGACAGGTTACGCCGGCGGGCTGGACCGAAAAACCGCCCTGCTCAAGCTTGAAGGCGTTCTTCAGGAGCACCGGCTGTGAGTTCAACATCTGCAAGTGCAGCCGTCGGCGCCCGCCCGAAACACTGGGCCATCGACTTCGTGCTGCTGGCCGCCATCTGGGGTTCGTCTTTCCTGTTCATGCGCATCGGCACGGTCGAGTTCGGCCCGCTGCCGACGGCGGCCGTGCGCGTTGCGATTGCCGCGGCCTTTTTGCTGCCGCTGGTGCTGCTGCGCAGGCTGGGGCCCACGCTGGCGAAAAACTGGCGCCATGTGTTCCTGGTCGGCCTGTTCAATTCCGGCATTCCGTTTGCCTGCTTTTCGTTTGCGCTGCTGTCCATCACAACCGGGCTGTCGGCCATTCTCAACGCCACCGTGCCGATGTTCGGCGCGCTGGTGGCCTGGCTCTGGCTCAAGGACAAGCCCAACCCATCGCGCCTGCTGGGCCTGGTGGTCGGTTTTGCCGGGGTCGCCATGCTGGCCTGGGACAAGGCCACGTTCAAGCCTGACGCCTCCGGTGTGGCGCCCGGCTGGGCCGTGCTGGCCTGCCTGCTGGCCTGCATCTGTTACGCGCTGTCGGCCAGCTATGCCAAGCGTTACCTGAAAGGGCTGCCGCCGCTGGTCACTGCCGCTGGCAGCCAGATCGGCGCCACGCTGGGTCTGGCGCTGCCGGCCCTGTGGCTGTGGCCGGCCAAGATGCCCGGTAGCAGCGCCTGGTTGGCCCTGCTGGTGGTGGGTGTGCTGTGCACCGGCGTTGCCTACATCCTGTACTTCCGGCTGATCGAGACCGCCGGCCCGGCACGCGCGCTGGCCGTGACTTTTGTGGTGCCGGTGTTTGCGGTGTTGTACGGCGTGCTGTTTCTGGGCGAGGCCGTCACGCTGTGGATGCTGCTGTGCGCGGTGGTGATTGTGTGCGGCACCGCGCTGTCCACCGGGCTGCTTAAAATTCCCCGATGAGTTCCGCCCGCAAGACCAAGATCAAACTCAAGCTCAAGGCCACCCGGCCGCGCAACCCGCTGGTCGTGCCGGCGGCACAACGCAAGGCGGGTGCGCACCGCAAGTCGCGATCGGCCACCCGGCATGCCGACAAGCGGGCGCTGGACAAGCAGCTGCGCGAAGACTGAAGGTCCTATTTCAGGGAGCCCGCCACCACGTTGATGCTGAGCGCCAGGATCAGCATGTTGAAGGCAAAGGACAAGACGGCGTGGAGCGTGGTGAGCCGGCGCATCGCGCGCGAGGTGATCTGCACGTCGGACACCTGCGAGGTCATGCCGACCACGTGGGCGTAGTAGAGAAAATCAAAATAGTCAGGGTCCTGCCCGCCTGGAAACAACAATCCGGCCCCGCCGGGTTGATGGCGTTTTTCTTCCCGGTAGTAGCGGTGTGCGTAATGAAACGAAAAAACGGCCTGAATGAACAGCCAGGAGGCGGCCAGCGCCGCCATCGACAAGGCAATCTGCAGGGTGCGCCCCACGCCGGAGAGGCCCCGGCTCTGCTGCATCATGAACACAATGGCCGTCACACAGGCCAGGGTGGCCAGCAGCAGCATCAGGAAAATCACCACGCTGGGCTCGTCCTGCGCCTGGGCACGTTCGCGGGTGCCCTTTGCATCAAAACCCATGGCCAGCCACCAGGCCAGCACCAGGTAAACAGCCACGCCCGCACACCAGCCTAGCAGGCCGCGCAGCGGCCAGGCCAGCGGCAGCGGCAGGGCGGCCGTGGCCAGACCTGCCGCCAGGCCGTACACAAGGCGCTGCGGTCCGGTGGTTTCGGAAAAATGGTGGCGCATGGGCCCATTGTGATGCCAGCGACGCGCCGCCTCAAGGCCTGCAGCGGCGGCCTGTCCCTGTGTTGCAGATGAGGCGGCACTGGCCGGCGCCGCTGGGCCGGTGCTTGCGGGAACTGCGCCTATTTCCTCTTCAGGCCTTCAATGACCAGCGCTGCCTCGATGTCGGCCTCCTGCAGCTTGAGGTTTTGCATCACCAGGTCAAAGGCAGCGCCCATCATGATGGCGCGGGTGCGCTCCGGAATGTTTTCCCAGCTCTCAGCCAGCTCGTTGATCAGCACTTCGGCCAGGGTGCCCATGTCGAACACCCGCGCCTCGGACAGGTCCGCCTGGTCCATCCGCTCGTTGAGCAGACGCATCACAAAATCCCGGTTCATTTTTTTCTCCCTGATGGACGGCGGCCGACCAGATCGGCGCGCCTGCCTGGTTATTTCTTGTCATGACTGACGAAGGTTACCGCGTCAGCAGGCGCCCTGCTTGCGGCGCCGTGGAAAACGTTGGCCATCCAGAGCAGCAAGACCGTCAGCGCCTGCCTACAATGGGTCATCATCCCCACCGGATCACACATCTGTATGGCCGAGTTTTTCAAGACCTCCGTCACCTGGGTCGTCGACTTCCACTACGAAGGCCGTCCACGCCGCTGGTTCAAAGCCTTCGGCCCGCATGACGATCCGTTCCAGCAAATGACGGATACCCTGAAGGACCTGTACGGTGACCGCGCCAAGCTGGCGTCTGTGCGCAAGGCCACCGACGAAGAGGAATTGCAGTACCTGCGCGGCGAAGAGCCGAAAAACAGCTACTGCCCGACGGGGCGCTGACCGGATGTGAGGAATACAGCCAGCGGTGAACGGGTTTCAGAGAGCCGCTACACATCAGGACAGGTCGGAGCACCGAATCTCCTCACGAAGTTCATTCGCAAACGCGTCGGCAAGTTGCAGACGCTGTTCTGACTCCGGAAAGATGATGGCGTAACCTGAAGAGAGCGCCTCCTTGATCGGTCGGGCGACGACCTGCGAACCTGCGAACGGCATGGCTGTCGATTTACCGACCAATGTGATTCCAGCGCCCGCCGCCACCAACGCGCAGGCGATTGTTGAGCTCGGTGTTGCGAGTACCACATTGGGCTCGACATCCAGGCTTGCGAGCACGTCGTCAATCTGGTGCCTTACAAAACTCTGACGGACCAATAACACCACGCGCTCGCCGTGGAGATCCTTAAGCGAAATCACGCTTTTTTTGCCAAGCGGTGGGTTGCAGGAATCACAGCCACAAACGGCAGAGGCTCCAGAGGCTCGATCGTGATGGCGGATCGAAACAGCGGTAATTCCACGATTCCGACGGACAACGGTTCTGTCGTCGAAGTTCGTTCAGCGCTCCATGGTCCGCTGGTCATAGATCAGCAAGAACTGTGACAAACCTCAGGAGGCACGACGACGGTCCGGCCTCGATGGACGTCTACCGGCCAGCCCTCATGCTTACCGCACCCTCGACCCGCTGCGGTACAACGCTGATCGCAAGCGCGCCACTTCGCGGTCCAGATCCTTGAGCACGTCGGCCTGGTGCGATGGTGTCATTCGCATGGAAATGGCGGTCACGCTCATGGCCGCGATGGGCTGGCCCGCGCGGTCCAGCACCGGCATGCCGACGCCGGTGACGCCGGCGATAGCGAAGTCCGAGATGCGTGAGTGGCCCTGCTTGCGCGCTTCTTCGACCAGCGTCTCCAGCAGGCCCGGCGTCAGTCCGCCATACCCGGGCAGGCGCGGAGCGTTGGCCTGGATGGCCGCCTTGCGTTCGTCCTCGTTCAGCCAGGCCAGCAGCGCCAGGCCGCCCGCGCCGACGCCCAAGGGCTGGCGGTTGCCGACCTCGACGGAAAACACCTTGACCGGAAAGGCGCCTGTGCGCCGATCCAGACAGAACGAGTCGGCGCCGCTGCGCACCACCAGGAACACCGTGTCGCCCGTGGCCTCCGCCACCTTGTCCAGGAAGGGTGCGCACAGTTCGCGAAGGTGAAAGTGCGACGCAGCCGACAGCCCCAGTTCATAGGCGAACTGGCCCAGGTAGTAGCGCTTGTCGTGTGAGCGCATCAGCAGGCCGCAGTCCACCAGTTCCTTGAGCAGCCGGTGTGCCGTCGGGCGGCTGAGCCCGAGGGCGTCGACCAGGTCCACCAGGCGGACGCCCTCGCGGCTGTGGGTGGAGACCACGCGTAGCAGTTCCATGGCGCGGGCCACGGTTTGAGAGCCGGCGGCCGGATTTTTTGAAGAAATGTCCAACATGCGGATGATTTTGCCTTAATTCTGCGCATGTTACCGGCAGAATATGGACATTCCTGAGCGATCCACACCCATGACCCACCTCCATCCGATTGACCCCGCACCGTCTGGCGCCCGCCGCCTGGGGGCCTGTTCTTGAGCGGTGTCTACATCATCGGCGCGGGCATGACGCCTCTGGGCAAGCACCTGGAGTCCTCGGTGAAGCAACTTGCTTCCGATGCAGTCAATGCGGCCCTGGCCGATGCCCGGTGTGGGCTGGCGGACATCCAGGCCGCCTGGTTCTCCAACACCCGCCAGGGCGTGCTGGAAGGCCAGCACGGCATACGGGGCCAGGCCGCGTTGCGGGCGATGGGCGTGCAGGGCATTCCCATCATCAATTGCGACAACGCCTGCGCCAGCTCCTCCACCGGCGTCAACCAGGCCTTTGCCGCACTCAAGGCCGGTGAGTGCGACGTGGCGCTGGTGGTCGGCGCGGAGAAGATGCACTACCCCCACAAGCGCGAGCTGATGTTCGAGGCCTTCTGGGGCGGCATGGACCGCGAACTGGCTGCCGCGCAGCTGGCGCGCCAGCAGGAGTTGTCCGCCGCGCTGGTGCTGCCCGAAGGGGCCGAAACACAAGGCGAGCGCAGCGTGTTCATGGACAGCTATGCCGCCATGGCGCGCCACTACATGCTGTTGTACGGCGCCACCCAGCGCCAGTTCGCGGCGGTGGCGGCCAAGAACCACTGGCATTCGCAGTTCAACCCGCTGGCGCAGTACCGCAACCCGATGACGGTGGACGAGGTGCTGGCCGATCGCCTCGTCAGCTGGCCGCTGACCCGCGCCATGTGTGCGCCTATGAGCGATGGCGCCGGCGCCCTGGTGCTGTGTTCCGGCCGGGTGCTGGGGCGTTTTGGCCGCGGACGCGCGGTGCGTGTGCGCGCGACTCGGCTGGCCAGCGGCGTGAGCCGGGCGCCCGATGATTTTTCGCGCCACGTGGGCCGCCTTGCCGCGCTGAAGGCCTATGAGGCAGCCGGCATTGGCCCGCAGGACCTGGACGTGGTCGAGGTCCACGACGCGTCCGCGTTCGCCGAGATCCGCCATGTGGAGAACCTGGGCCTGTGCGGGCTGGGCGAGGGCGCCGCCATGGCAGAGCGTGGCGAGACCCGGCTGGGGGGGCGCATCCCGGTCAATATCTCAGGCGGCCTGGTGTCCAAGGGCCATCCGATCGCGGCCACGGGCGTGATCCAGCTGCATGAGTTGGTGACGCAGCTGCGTGGCGAGGCCGGGCCGCGCCAGGTGCAGGGCGCGCGCCTGGCGGCTGCGGAGAATGGTGGCGGCTTCTACGATGGCGAGGAAGCGGTCGCGGCGGTCACGATTCTGGAGAAGACATGACATTGGCGCACCTGGCCCCTGGCGATGCCGGTTCTCAAGCGTCCCGGCTGGGCGACCTGCTGGTGGATGCCATCGCACGCTTTCCGCAGCGCGTGGCGCTGGTGGATGCCGATGCGTCGCTCAGCTATGAGGCGCTCGGCGCGCGCATTGCGCACGCGCTGGCGGTGTTCCGTGCTCTGGGGCTGCGCCAGGGCGAGGTGGTGGCGCAGCTGTGCGGCAACCGCATCGACATGTTCTGCGTGATGGCGGCCGCCTATGTCGGCGGCTACTGCTCGGTGACGCTGCACGCGATGGCTGGCGCCGACGACCATGCCGCCATCCTTGACGACTGCGGTGCCCGGATGCTGGTGTGCGAGAGCCACTATGCCCAGCGGGCGCAGCTGCTGCGCGAACGCTGCGCCGGGGTTTCGCATTGGCTGTCGCATGATGGAGACGATGCGAAGGTGGATTTCTGGCGCCAGGCGTCACAGGCGGCAGGCGCAGTGCCGCAGGCGCAGGGTGCGGCCGAGGACATCATCCGCATCGGTTACACCGGCGGTACCACCGGGCGCCCCAAGGGCGCGATGCTGAGCAACCGGTCGATGCTGACCAATGCGCGCCTGTGGCTTGCGGGCCTGGACTGGCCCGATGGGGTGCGCACACTGTGCTCCGCCCCGATCTCGCATGGGGCCGGCTCACTGATCTATCCTACGCTGGCGCGTGGCGGTACCGTGGTGTTGCAGCGCGGCTTCACGCCGCAGGGCTGGCTGGACGCGGTGCGGACCCACCGCATCCAGCACACCTTCATCGTGCCGACCATGCTGTACGCGCTGCTGGACCATCCGGCCACCGCCACGGGCGATCTGGACAGCCTGTGCGCACTGATGTACGGCGCTGCGCCGGCCTCGCCCAGCCGGATCCGCCAGGCGCTGAAAGTCTTCGGGCCCGTGCTGGTGCAGACCTATGGCCAGACCGAGGCGCCCAACACCATCCTGCTGCTGGACCAGCAAGCCCACGCGCAGGCCACGGACGTTCAGCTGGCCAGCGCCGGCCGGCCGTTTCCCGGGCTTGAAGTGGCTCTGCACGACGATGTGGGACGGCCCGTGCCCGAGGGTGAGGTGGGCGAGATCTGCGTGCGTGGCTTGCTGCTCATGAGCGGCTACCGCGGTCAGCCCGAGCAGACCCGCGCCGCCTTGCGCGGCGGCTGGCTGTGCACGGGCGACCTGGCGCGGCGCGACCCGCAAGGCCTGTTCTTCATCGTGGACCGCAAGAAGGACATGATCATCAGCGGCGGCTTCAACGTCTATCCCAAGGAAGTGGAGGACGTGCTGGCCAGCCACCCCGACGTGGCCGCCGTTGCCGTCATCGGCGTACCTGACGCCAGGTGGGGCGAGGCCGTTAAGGCTGTGGTGGTGCGCAGGCCGGGCGCGCAGGCCTGCGCGGAGGACCTGATGGCCTACGTGCGCAGCCGCAAGGGGGCGATCTACACGCCCAAGTCCGTTGATTTCGTCGACACCGTCCCGGTCACCGGGCTGGGCAAGGCGGACAAGAAAGCATTGCGCCACCACTACCAGACTCGACACGAACAGGGGTTTGCATGAACGTAGTATTGACCGATTCCGTGGCCCTGGCCGGGCCTGACCTGATGGACCGGCACCGGGCGGTGTTTGCCCGCGCGCAGCAGGCCTGCCGCGAGCGCCACTGCTGGAGCCCTTACCCCGACATGCCCGGCAAATACCCCGGCGCGGGCGCCGCCCAGCTGCGTGGGCGCCAGGCGTTCGAGGCGCATCTTGGCGCGGTGTTCGCGCTGGACCAGCCGGGCGTGCAGGGTGCCACGCCCCGGGAGGCCGAGGAAGTCTCTCCCTACACACAACAGCCCCTGGGCGCCAGCTACCGCTTTGCCGACATCGACACCCTGTTCGATGCCGCCCAGGCGTCGATACCCGGGTGGGCTGGCGCCAGTATCGACACGCGCATCGGCACGCTGATGGAGGTGCTCGACACACTGTACCGTGACCACCTCTTCGAGATCGCCAACGCCGTCATGCACACCGCGGGCCAGAGCTTCAACATGGCCTATGCCGGCAGCGGTGTCAATGCGCTGGACCGCGGGATCGAGGCGCTGGTTTATGCGGAGCAGGCCATGCGCGCCGCGCCAACCACCGCGCGCTGGGAGCGCAGCTTCGGCAGCGCCAACATCACGCTGGACAAGACCTACCGCCTGGTGCCGCGCGGCGTCGCCGTGTGCTTCTCCTGCGCGAGCTTTCCCACCTGGAATGCCTGGCCTTCCATGCTGGCCAGCCTGGCCACGGGCAACGCGGTGATCGTCAAGCCGCACCCGGCCACGGTGCTTCCTATGGCGATCACGGTGCGTGTGTTCCGCCAGGTGCTGGCGGCCGCCGGGTTCGACCCCAACCTGGTCACGCTGGCGCTGGACAGCACGCAGGAGCCGGCCGGCAAGCTGCTGGTCAAGCACCCCAAGACCGCCATCGTCGATTTCACCGGCGGCGTGCGCTTTGGCCAGTGGGTCGAGCAGAACGCCTGGCCGGCGTTGTGCTTCACCGAAACCGCGGGCTGCAACACGGTGGTGCTGGAGTCCGCGCCCGACCTGGATGCAGCGCTGCGCAGCCTGGCAACGACCTTGTGCATGTTCAGCGCGCAGATGTGCACCAGCCCGCAGAACATCTATGTGCCCAGGCAGGGCGTGCGCACGCCCGCCGGCACGGTGCCGTATGCCGAGGTGGCGCGCCGCCTGGCCGACGCCGTGGCGGCGCTCACGAGCGAGCCCAAGAAGGCGGCCATGATCCTGGCCACGATCCAGTCTCCCCAGACCCTGGCCATGCTTGCGGACTTGCAGCATCAGGCCGAAGGCACGGGTGAGGTGCTGCTTGCGCCTGCAGCCTACCGGCACCCCGAGTACCCCGACGCGCGCACCAGCACGCCGCTGATGCTGGCCGTGGGAAAGGACGCGCGCGCGCTCTATGGCCAGGAGCGCTTCGGGCCGGTGAGCTTTGTCATCGCCTGCGACGACGCTGCCGACGCGCTGGCCCAGGCCACGCAGGACGTCAAACAGTTTGGCGGCCTGACGGCGTTCCTGTATTCGGAAGACGAGGCGTTCATCGCGCGCGCCGAGCAGGCCTACGCCCAGGCCGGCGCGCAGCTCACGATCAATCTCACCGGCCCGATGCCGCTGAACTTCGCAGCGGCCTACAGTGACTACCACGTCACCGGCCTGAACCCGGCAGGCAATGCCAGCCTGACCGACCTGGCCTTCGTGGCCAGCCGTTTTCGCATCACCCAGTCGCGCCGGCCAGCCGCTGCCGGAACCACCCTTTGAAGGAGACCATCATGGGCATCAATGAAATTCCGGTTCTGCAAGGCGGCTTCGCGCCGGTTGAGCAGGAGCTTGACATCGAACTCACCGATATCGAGGGCGAGGTGCCCCGGGACCTGACGGGCATGTATGTTCGCAATGGTCCCAACCGTCGCTTCGAGGCGGACGGGCGCTACCACTGGTTCGACGGTGACGGCATGCTGCACGCGGTGCGCTTCGAGGGCGGCAAGGTGCGCTACCAGAACCGCTGGGTGATGACCGACGGCCTGCGCGAGGAGCTGGCCGCCGGCAGCGCCTTGTGGCAGGGCATCAAGGACCCGCCGCGCAAGGACCGACCCGACCAACCGATCAAGAACACGTCCAACACCGACGTGAAGTTCTTTGCCGGCCACCTGGTGTCGATGTGGTACCTGGGCGGCGCGGTGTACCGCGTCAATCCGGGGGATCTGTCCACGGCCGGCAAGCTGGACGTCGACCCGCGCCTGCAGGGCCTGCCGATCTCGGCCCACTCCAAGGTGGACGAGCGCACCGGGGAGTTCCTGTTCTTTGCGTACGGCAAGAAGTCACCGTACATGCACTATGGCGTGATGGACCGTTTTGGCAAGCTGCAAACCTTCATGCCGGTGCAGTTGCCCGGCCCGCGCCTGCCGCACGACATGGCGATCACGCCCAACTACACCATCCTGCACGACCTGCCGCTGTTCTATGACATGGAAGCGCTGTCCGCCGGCCGCCACAAGCTGAAGTTCTATCACGAGACGCCGTCCCGCTTTGCCGTGGTGCCGCGCCACGGCACGCCGGAGCAGATCCGCTGGTTCGAAGCCAAGCCGGCCTACATGTACCACGTGTCCAATGCATGGGAAGAGGATGATGGGCAGGGTGGCATCGAGATCGTGATGACGGGCACGCCGTTCCGTCTGCCGCGCGACTGGCGCGGCAATGTTGAGCATGAGCGCTTTCCCAAGATGCCGGCCAATCTGGAGCATGACTTCCTCTTCTACGAATGGCGGTTCAACCTGCGCACCGGGGAGACCCGGGAGCGCGTGATCGATGACATCGTGAACCAGGAGTTTCCGGTGATCAATTCATGGATGCAGGGCTACAAGACGCGCTATTCCTGGAACGTGCTGATGGGACGCAGCAACCGTGCGGAGGACCCGCGCTTCTGCGGCCTGGTGCGCTACGACCTGGAGCGCAATACCTGCACCACCTACCACGAAGGCGTGGACAAATGGTTCAGCGAGGCGCCGTTCGCGCCCAAGGACCACTGGAAGGAAGAGGACGACGGCTACCTCGTCGGCTTCATGTGGGACGACACCAGGCAGGCCTCGTACGTCGCCATCTTCGACGCCAAGGACATCACCAAGGGGCCGGTGGCGCGGATCAAGCTGCCCCAGCGCGTGCCCAACGGCTTTCACGCCACCTGGGTCAGCGGCGAACGCCTGGCGCGCGGCTGGTAACCATGATCCTGGTCAGCCCGCAAAAGATCGACGAGTACACCCATGCCGGCTGGTGGGGAACCACCACCCTATGGGACCTGTTCGTGCAGCACCGGCGCGAGCGGCCGGATGCCCAGGCCGTGGCCGACGCGTGCAATCGTGCCGACTTCGCCCATGGTGCACCCAGGAGCCTGACCTGGGCGCAGCTGGGGGATGAGGTCGATCGTTTCTGCCTGCTGCTGCTGGACAGTGGCCTCACGCGCGACGACGTGCTGGTGGTGCAACTGCCCAACTGTGTCGAGCAGTTCGTGGTGTACCTGGCCTGCGCGCGGCTGGGCCTGATCGTCACGCCCGTGCCAGTGCAGTACCGGGACCATGAGCTGGAGCACATCCTGGAAGTCACCCGCGCCCGTGCCGCCGTGACGTTCACCCGTATCGGCAAGCCCACCGGAGGCCACGCGGCCGCGGCGATGTTCGTGGGTCTTGCGGTCGCGCATCCTGACCTGCGGCTGGTGCTGGCGTGGGGTGATGCGGTCCCGGCGTCGGCCATTGACATTGGCGCCAGAACATCGGCCGCGTTGACGGACGACGCTCGGTCGCGTCTGGCCCAGGCCGAGCGCGACGCCGCCGTCACCGCCAATGACGTGTTCACCGTCTGCTGGACCTCGGGCACGGAGGCCCAGCCCAAGGGCGTTCCGCGCAGCCACAACGAGTGGCTGATCATCGCGCCGTCCATCATCGAGGCGGCGCAGATCCCCCAGCACGCGCGGCTCCTCAACCCGTTTGCCCTGGTCAACATGGCGGGCATCTCCACCGCCTTCGTCACCTGGCTTGCGCTGGGCGGGACCGTGGTGCAGCACCAGCCGTTCACGTTACCCGTGTTCCTGCAGCAGCTGCGCGAGGAGCGCATTGACTACACGGTGGCACCGCCCGCCATTCTCAACATGCTGCTGCAGAACGCCGCGCTGCTGGAGGGCATTGACTTCAAACGGCTGTCGCGCATCGGGTCGGGCTCGGCGCCGCTGTCGGACTGGATGGTGCGCGGCTTCGCCGAGCAGTATGGCGTGCAGATCATCAACTACTTCGGCTCCAACGAAGGCGCGGCGCTGTCGGGCAACGCCATCGACATCCCCGAGCCGGAGCTGCGGGCCCAGTTCTTTCCGCGCGCGGGCGTGCCCGGCCATGCATGGAGCGTGTCCACCACGCGAAAGATCCGCACGCGGCTGGTGGACCTGGAAAGCGGTGAGGACATCACCGTGGCCGGTCTGCCGGGTGAGCTGCGCTTCAGTGGCCCGACGATCTTCAGCGGCTACTTTGGTGCCCCGGCGTTCAGCGCACGCGCCTTTGACGCGCAGGGCTTCTACAAGACGGGCGACCTGTTCGAGATTGCCGGTGACCGGCTGCAGTACTACCACTACGTCGGCCGCTCCAAGGACCTGGTGATGCGCGGGGGCGTGAACATCTCGTCAGAAGAAGTCGAGAACTTGCTGCTGGCCTGCCCGGGCGTGCGCGAGGCGGCCGTGGTCGCCGTGCCCGATCCGACGATGGGCGAGAAGCTGTGCGCCTGCGTGGTGGCGGCCGAGGGGCAGTCCGTCACGCTGCAATCGATCGCCGCCTACCTGCGCGACGAAAAGCGCGTGGCCATCTACAAAGTGCCGGAATACCTGCTGCTGCTGCCCAGCCTGCCGCGCAATCCGGTTGGAAAAATTCTCAAGCGGGAGCTGCGCGGCCAGGCCGCGCAGCTGGCGCCGCAAGCTCAGAAAGTCGCCGCATGAAACCTGTCCTGCTACTGATCCCCGGCATGCTCAACACGCCCGCCATATGGGACTGGGTGGTTCCCTTGCTCAAGGAGCGCGCGGACATCCGCATCGCCGATGTGCTGACTCAGGAGACCATTGCCGGCATGGCAGATGACGCCTGGGCCCAGCTGGGGGACGTGCCGGCGGAAACGCCCGTGGTGGTGTGCGGCTTCTCGATGGGGGGCTATGTCGCCCTTGACATGCTGGCCCATGTGCGCCGGCCGTTGCACGCGGTGGGGCTGCTGGACACGTCAGGCCGTCCCGAATCGGCAGAAGGCCTGGTGGTGCGCGAAAAGACCATCGCTGCGATGGAACGCAACTTTGCCAAGGTGGTCGACGGCCTGGTGCCGTTTGGCACGCATCCGGACAGCCACGCGCGCGCCGAGCTGATGCAGGCGCTCCAGGCCATCGAACTGGGCACCGGCGCGCCGACCGCGATCCGGCAAGTGCGCGCGATCATGGGTCGAGGAGACCACCGCGCCGCGCTGGCACGGCTGAGCCTGCCGACGCTGGTGATGTGCGGACGGGGCGACCGCATCACGCCACCGGAGCTGTCCGAAGAGCTTGCCGCACTGATACCGGGGGCCCGGCTCGAATGGATAGAAGGCGCGGGCCATATGGGCCTGGCCGAGCAACCCGACCGCGTTGCTGCGTTGATTGCCACCCTGCTTTGAATAACTACATCTGTTGGAGACACCCATGAAACGACGTCAAGTCCTACGTTCCCTTGTCACCGCGCCCCTGGCGATGGCGCTTCCTTTCGCACCCACCCGCGCTCTGGCGCAGACGTTTCCGGACCATCCGCTGCGCATCGTCGTGCCCTTTGCACCAGGCAACACGCTGGACACGGCCTTGCGGCAAGTGGCCGAGGTGTTCAAGACCAACACCGGCCAGCCGCTGCTGATCGACAACAAGCCCGGCGGCTCGGGCATCATCGCCGCGCAGGCCCTGATGACGGCGCCGCCCGACGGCTATACGCTGCTCCTGGCCAACACGAGCATGCTCACGATCAACCCGCACACCTTCACCAAGCTGCCCTACGATCCGGACAAGAGCTTCAAGCCGGTGACCAACTTCCTGGGATCGGCCATGGTGATGGCGGTCAACGCCAGTGTGCCGGCCAGCAATGTCAAGGAGTTCGTCGCCTGGACCAAGTCAAGGCCCGGCAAGGTGTCATTCGCTTCCTTCACGGCCGGCAATTCATCGCATTTTGCCGGCGTGATCCTGAACCAGCGCGCGGGCATCGACATGGTCCACGTGCCCTTCAACGGCACGCCGCCCGCAGTCACCAACCTGGTGGGCGGGCAGGTGGATGCTGCTTTCCTCCCACTGCTCGCCGTCAAGCCGCACCTGGACACCGGCAAGGTCAAGGTGCTGGCGGTCACAAGCCCCAAGCGCTCTGCGCTGATGCCCGATGTGGCCACCTTCCGCGAGCAGGGCTATCCGGATCTGGAGATTTACATCTGGGCCGCGATCGTCACGCGGGCTGGTACGCCCGATCCGCTCATCGCCAAATTGAACGCGGAGCTGGTCAAGGCGATCAGCTCGGCGGAGATCCGCGAGAAATGGCGTGTGATGGATTTCGAGCCCCTGCCGTCGATGCCCGATGAACTCACCAAGTTCTCGCAGGCCGATTCGCGTCGCTGGGCCGAGGCGGTGAAGATATCCGGCTTCAAGGCCACCGAGTAACACGAATGACCATGTCACGACCCTTGCCCTTCAAGTTGCGGCTGCCCGTGGTGGCCGCGCCGATGTTCCTGATCTCTGGTCCGGCGCTGGTGCTGGCGGCCTGCCGCGCCGGCATTGTCGGGGCGTTTCCCACGCCCAACGCCCGGCCCATCGAGGTGCTGGGCGACTGGATGCACGAGATCACCGAGGGCCTGGCGCGTGCGCGGGACGAGCAATCTGCCGCGACCATCGGGCCCTGGTGCGCCAACCTTGTCACGCATTCCTCCAACACGCGCCTGCCGCAGGACCTGGAGTTGATCGCCAGGTACAAACCACCCATCGTGGTGACGGCCCTGGGCAGCCCCAAGCCTGCCATCGAGGTGGTGCATGGCTACGGCGGCCTGGTGTTTGCCGACGTCATCAACGTCACGCTGGCGAAAAAGGCCGTTGCGGCCGGCGCCGACGGCCTGGCCTGCGTCTCGGCCGGCGCGGGCGGCCATACCGGCTTTCTCTCGCCGTTTGCTTTCGTGAGCGCGGTGCGTGAGTTCTTTGACGGGTACGTCGTCACCGGCGGCGGCATCAGCGACGGCTGGGGCGTGGCCGGTGCCATCGCCAGCGGCGCCGACCTGGTCTACATGGGAACGCGATTCATCCCCGTCGAGGAGAGCATGGCGCACGACGACTACAAGCGCATGGTGGTGGACGCCACGGTCGATGATCTGGTGGTCAGCGCCGGCATCACCGGCACGCCCGCCAGCTGGCTCAAGGCGTCGCTGCGCGCCAACGGGCTGGACCCCGACAACATGCCGGCCGCGCCGCAACGCCACTACGACAGCAGCCAATCGATCGCAGCCAAGAAATGGAAGGATGTCTGGGCCGCGGGCCAAGGCGTCGGCGCCATCAAGACCGTCGAGCCGGTGGCTGTGGTGGTGGACCGCCTGGCGCAGGAGTACGGTGCCGCGGCGCGCCGGTTCGCGGAGCTGCCCCATGGCTGAGCCCGTCTTCATCCTGGGGGGCTACCAGACCGACTTTGCACGCGCCTGGTCGCGCGAGGGCCTAGATATTTCCGACATGGTCCGCGAGGCGACGCTGGGCGCCCTGGAGGCCGCGCAGGTGGATGCGGTGCAAGTCCAGAGCATCCATGTGGGCAACGCCTTTGGCGAACTGCAGCGGCGCCAAGGCCATCTGGGCGCCATGGTCGCGCAGAGGGTTCCCGAGCTTTGGGGCGTGCCTGCCATGCGCCACGAAGGCGCATGTGCCTCGTCCTCGCTGGGCGTTCTGACTGCGATGGCCGAGATCGAGGCCGGGCGCTACGACTGCGTGCTGGTGCTTGGCGTGGAGGAGTTCAGGAATCTGCCTGGCCACGAGGCGTCTAGGAACCAGAATGCCGCCTCCTGGCAGGGCCATGAAGACATCGATTGCACCTACATGTGGCCCGCGGCCTTCGGCCGGGTTGCCCAGGAATACGAACGCCGCTTTGGTCTGGACCGCAGCCACCTCAATCGCATTGCCGAGATCAACTACGGCAATGGCAGGCGCAACCCGCTGGCGCAGACACGCTCGTGGCAGTTCGGCGAGCAAAGCTTCACCGATAACGACGTGGCCAACCCGGTCATCGAGCCCGGGACGCGCCGCCAGGACTGCGGCCAGGTCACGGACGGCGCCTGTGCGGTCATCCTGGTTTCAGCGCGCTTTGCAGGGGAGCAGGGGCGCAAGCCGGAGCTGCTGCCCCGCATCGCAGGCTGGGGCCACCGCAACGCGGGCCTGCGCCTGCTCGACAAGTTCGAGCGCAGCCGGGGGCAGGCGTATGTGTTCCCCCATGTGCGCCAGACCCTGGAAGATGCCTGGCGGCGCGCCGGCGTGCCGGGCGTGGAGGCCATGAACGGTGTCGAGACCCACGATTGCTTCACCGTCACCGAATATGTCGCCATTGACCATCTGGGCTTGACCCCGCCGGGCCAGAGTTGGCGGGCGGTGGAGGACGGCAGCATCGCGCCCGGCGGCCGATGCCCGGTGAACATGAGCGGAGGGCTGATCGGCTGCGGCCATCCCGTGGGCGCGACCGGTGCACGCATGCTGCTGGACGCCGCAAAGCAGGTGGCGGGCCAGGCGGGCGCCTGCCAGATAGAAGGCGCCCGGCGGATTCAGACGCTGAACATCGGCGGCTCGTTTGGCACGGTGGTCAGCTTCGTGGTCGAAGCGGGCGCGGCGGGCTCCCACGCGCCGTCCCCATGACATCCGGCGCAACGGCCAGGCTTGCGCTGGAAGGCGTCCGGATCTTCGACGCTTCACAGGGCGTGGCGGGGCCTTACTGCGGGCTGCTGCTGGCCATGAACGGTGCCGAGGTCATCAAGATCGAACCGCCCGAGGGGGACTGGCTGCGCCAGCTGGGCGATCGCGTCGGCGACCACAGCCCGCATTCCTGGTACCTCAATCGGGGCAAGACGTCGCGCGTCTTTGACTTCAAAAACCCGGGGCAGCGCCGTGAGGCCATCGATCTGGCTGCCGGCTGTGACGTGTTCCTGGCGAGCTTCCGGCCGGGAGTCGTCGAGCGGCTTGGCCTTTCATATGCGGACCTGCAGGCGCGCCATCCGGCGCTGGTGCATTGCCTCATCTCCGGTTACGGACAGAGCGGGCCGCGTGCCAGCCGCGCGGCCGTGGACGGCGTGCTGCAGGCGTTCTGCGGCTGGGCGGACGTGAACCGCACGGGCGGCCAGCCCCGCGTGTTTCCCTACTTCGCGGTGGACATGCTGGCCGGCATGTACGCCTACCAGGCGGTGCTTCAGGGCCTGATCCGGCGATGGCGGTTTGGGGAAGGTGCGCGGTTGGAGGTAAGCCTCATGGAGGCGGCAGCGGCCTTCATGGGTCCCCGTATGCTGGAGATCGCCCTGGCCCACGGCGTGCCCCCCGAACTATTCAGCCCGCCCAATGGCGTGTTCCAGACAAGGGACGGATGGTTCCTGGTCGCGGTCACTTCGCAGCCGCAGTTCGCGTTGGCCTGCCAGGCCCTGGGCTGCGACGGGCTGGCGCAGGATCCGCGCTTTGCATCCAGGGCGCTACGCGGCAGGAACGGCGAGGCATTGACCGAACTTTTCGCGCAGCGCTTTACGCAACTCGAGAGTGCCGACTGCGAAAGGCGGTTTGAAGCGCAAGGCGCCATGGGCTCGACCGTACTGTCACCCTGGCAGCTGCTTCAGGATGAGCAGATGGCAGCCGCCGAAGCCGTGCTGGCGACGGAGACGCCGGAAGGTGACCTTGCGGTCGTGTCCATTCCCGGCGCTTCAAGGGACTTGCAGAGACAGCCAGCGCCCGCGTTGGGTTTGCATACCCAGCTCGATATCTAAGAGTTTGCGCGACAGACATTTCTTGCCTCCTCAGGGAGAAGGTCGGGGTGAGGGTCAACGGAGCTGAGGTTGACGTTGCTTTGGGGGAGAGTGGCCCTGGGGTGTCCCTGTTGTTCGAGCTTTTTTGGCAGCTATGGAGGCGGCTGAGCAATGGTGCGGGTTGGGGGACGCTTCATGGGGCCCTGCCAGCCAGCGAGTAGGCTTGGCATGGAGGGCCACCGACAAGAGCCCAATCTTCAACGCCTTCCAAGGCTTTCTGAATCCATCCATCGGTGGTGCTCGACGGTGTTGTGCCGAGTTCGGCTTGCCTTGCCTCGGATTTGGCCAAGGCCGAAGCATCCTTCACGTCGGGGTGTTCAAACAACTCTTTGCCAGTAATCGCGCCACGGAAGTAGTCGTAATAGCAGTCAGGTGTTGAGTTCCGTCGAAAACCGGGGGAAGCCAACCCCTCCTTGCCATCTTCTTTGCTGTATTTCCAACGCCAAAGCTTTGACCCACTTGGGGTCACGATCAGGTGCAGACCGTTGCCATCGTAGAGCTTGAATTGCGCAGCACTTGGCTTTGCTTGGCTAAGTTCTTTGTCGGTGAGCTTGGCGCGTGGATTTCGGTCTCGCCGGACTATGGGGGTGCTAGAAATTGACTCTGATCGCATGGAATCCTGTTGTGCGTTCAGGATACCCAATAGGCGAAAAGCCATACCCCAAAAAACACCCCGATAAAAGACCGGAGCCAGGGAGACGACAACGAACGCTCTGAAACGAAAAAGCCCCTTTTCAGAGGGGCTTTTCGATTTTCAGGGGTGCTTGCAGGACCTTGCTGAACCAATACTGGCGGAGTGGACGGGACTCGAACCCGCGACCCCCGGCGTGACAGGCCGGTATTCTAACCAACTGAACTACCACTCCTGGTAGCGACAACATTCGCTCTTTCGAGCCAAGTCGCCTGCTTGCGCAGGCCTGTTATCAACTTGTGCCTTGTGCTTCACATCGCTGTGAAGAATTCTGGCGACCCTAAGGGGATTCGAACCCCTGTAGCCACCGTGAAAGGGTGGTGTCCTAGGCCTCTAGACGATAGGGTCAAAACCTTGGAACTTCCGTCAGCAGGCGTTTTGTTTTTACACAAAGACCCGCCAAAAAAACTCTATTCAAAAAAACGTTTCGACCATTTGATGGTGGAGGTAAGCGGGATCGAACCGCTGACCTCTTGCATGCCATGCAAGCGCTCTCCCAGCTGAGCTATACCCCCCTGTTGCAAGTTTCCCTGCAATCGTCGAGCCTTGAATTATAGCCCGAAAATCAGAGCCTTTTCAAGCGGACGAGACGCGCAATCACGTTTTCCCTGTCCATCAATGCCAAAAAGGCATCGAGCGACGGTGTTTGCTGGCGTCCGGCGACCAGCACCCGCACCGGCATGGCCAGTTGCGGCATCTTCAGGCCTTTGTCCAGCAGCACCTGCTTGATGGCGGCCGCGATCGCCGGCTTGCTCCACTCGCAGCTGGCCAGCAACTCGGCGAGCTGGTACACCGCCGGCACCACATCGGCCGGTACGTGGGCCTGGATGTCTTGCGCACTCACCGGCTCATGGCTGACCAGCACACCCATCCAGTCGGCCAGTTCCACCAGGGTGCTGCAACGGTCTTTCAGCAAGGCGCAGGCAGCAACGCGCCGGCCCGCATCGAGCCCGGCGAGCGCACGCGCGGGAAGGAAGGGCAGGACCAGTTCGGCAAGCCGGTCGTCGGCCGTGGCCTTGATGTGCTGGGCGTTGACCCAGCGCAGCTTGGTTTCGTCGAACTGCGCCGCACTTTTGCCGAGGTGGTCGAGGTTGAACCATTGCAGGAACTGCTCGCGGCTGAAGATTTCATCGTCGCCATGGCTCCAGCCCAGGCGCGCCAGGTAATTGACCATGGCATCGGGCAGGTAACCTTCTTCGGCGTACTGCGTGACGGCTTTGGCGCCGTGACGCTTGCTCATTTTTTCGCCCTGCTCGTTGAGCACGGTGGGCAGGTGGGCATAGACCGGCACATCCTTGCCAAGGGCACGGAAGATGTTGATCTGGCGCGGCGTGTTGTTGATGTGGTCGTCGCCGCGGATCACATGCGTGATCCCCATGTCGAGGTCGTCGACGACCACGCAGAAGTTGTAGGTCGGCGTGCCGTCGGGCCGCGCGATCACGAGGTCGTCGAGTTCGTCGTTGCTGATCTCGATGCGGCCCTTGACCTTGTCGTCCCAGACCACGGCGCCGCCCTGCGGGTTCTTGAAACGCAGCACAGGCAACACGCCTGCCGGCACCGGTGGCAGGGTCTTGCCGGGCTCGGGCCGCCAGGTGCCGTCGTAACGCGGCTTCTGTTTGTCAGCCATCTGCTGCTCGCGCAGGGCATCGAGTTCGGCCATGCTCATGTAGCAGGGGTAGACATGGCCTGCGGCCTGCAGCTCGGCCAGCACCGCCTTGTAGCGGTCCATGCGCTGCATCTGGTAATGAGGGCCTTCGTCGTAGTCCAGGCCCAGCCAGCGCATGCTTTCGATGATCACGTCCACCGCGGCCTGCGAGGAACGCTCGACATCCGTGTCTTCAATGCGCAGGATGAAGTCGCCGCCGGTGGCGCGTGCAAACGCCCAGGGGTAAAGCGCCGAGCGGATGTTGCCGAGGTGGATGAAGCCTGTCGGTGAAGGCGCAAACCGCGTTCTTGTTTTTGGTGTCATGTCAGGGTGCCCAGGCCGCGCAGCAGGTCGGCCTTGATGTCTTCAATATGCTCCAGGCCCACAGCCACGCGGATCAGGCCCTGCCCGATGCCGGCGCCCTGCCGCTGTGCTTCGGTCAGGCGCCCATGCGAGGTGGTGCCGGGATGGGTGATGATGGTCTTGGTGTCGCCCAGGTTGGTGGCGATGCTCAGCACGCGGGTGCTGTTGATGACATGGAAAGCATTGGCGCGCGCGGTGTCGGGGTCGTTGCCCACAACGTCGAACGACACCACCGCCCCGCCCTGCCCCGACTGCTGGCGCATGGCCAGGTCGTGCTGCGGATGAGAGGCCAGGCCCGGGTAATAAACGCGCGCCACGCCGGGCTGCGCTTCCAGCCAGCGGGCCACGGCCAGCGCATTGGCGCACTGCGCCTGCATGCGGATACCCAGGGTTTCGAGCCCCTTGAGCACGACCCAGGCATTGAAGGGCGACAGCGTCATGCCGGCGGTGCGCACCACCGGGCCGAACACATCGACGATCAGCTTGGCCGGGCCGCAGATCGCCCCGGCCATCACGCGGCCCTGGCCATCGAGGTACTTGGTGCCGGAGTGGATCACCAGGTCGGCGCCCAGTTCCGCCGGCCGCTGCAAGGCCGGCGTGCAGAAACAGTTGTCCACCGCCAGCAGCGCGCCGGCGCCGTGCGCGAGATCGGCGAGGGCGGCAATGTCGCAGACGTCGGTCAGCGGGTTGGTCGGCGTTTCGGCAAACAGCAGTCTGGTGGTGGGCTTGATGGCCGCTTTCCACTCGGCCACCTCGGTCTGCGACACAAAGGTGGTCTCGACGCCAAACTTGCCGAACTCCCGTCCGATCAGGTTGATGGTTGACCCGAACATCGAGCGCGAACAAATCACGTGGTCGCCGGCCTTGAGCAGGCCCATGCACATCATGAGGATCGCGCCCATGCCCGTCGAGGCGCCTATGGCGGCTTCGGTACCTTCCAGTGCGGCCAGCCGGCGCTCGAAGCTGGTGACCGTCGGGTTGGAAGTGCGGCCATAGGTGTAGCCGTCTTCCGTGCCGGCAAAGCGCCGGGCCGCGGTTTCAGCGTCGGGCTGCACAAAACCGCTGGTCAGGAAGAGTGCTTCCGAGTTTTCGCCGTATTGGCTGGACTCCAGCCCCACACGCACGGCCAGCGTATCGCGGTGCAGGTTGTCGGGCAGTGGTCGGTCGGTCATGCTCAGGCTTCCTGGGGGTTGGGCAGCGCCAGGCGCGAGACATCGACATCGCCTTCTTCGCTGCTGTCCACGCGCTGCTCGTTCATTTTGGCGATGGTCTCGGGCGTGATGTCGCCGGTGATGTAGACGCCGTCGAAACACGAGGCATCAAAGCCGTCGAGCTTGCCATTGAGCGAGCCGATGGCGCGCTTCATGCCTTCGACATCCTGGTAGATCAGCGCATCGCAGCCGATGGCAAGGCGGATCTCCTCGACCGTGCGGTCGTGCGCCACCAGTTCGGCGGCGGTGGGCATGTCGATGCCGTAGACGTTGGGATAACGCACCGGCGGTGCGGCGCTGGCCAGGTAGACCTTTTTGGCGCCGGCGTCACGCGCCATCTGCACGATCTCCCTGGAGGTGGTGCCACGCACGATGGAGTCATCGACCAGCAGCACGTTGCGGCCCTTGAACTCGCTGGCGATCACATTGAGCTTTTGCCGCACGGATTTTTTGCGCACACCCTGGCCCGGCATGATGAAGGTGCGGCCGACGTAACGGTTCTTCACAAAACCCTCGCGGTAGGGAATGCCCAGCAGATGCGCGAGCTGCGTGGCGCTCGGGCGGCTGGATTCCGGGATCGGAATGATCACGTCGATTTCGTTGGGCGGCACGGTGGACACCACACGTTTGGCCAGCGTCTCGCCCAGGTTCAGGCGCGCCTGGTAGACCGAGATGCCGTCCAGCACCGAGTCGGGCCGCGCCAGGTAGACGAATTCAAAAATGCAGGGCATCAGTTGCGGGTGCTCGGCACACTGCTCGGCGTGGACCGTGCCCTGCATGTCCACGAACACCGCCTCGCCCGGCGCAATGTCGCGCTCGAACTGGTGGGCCGTGCCTTCCAGAGCCACCGACTCGCTGGCCACCATGACGGTGCGACCGCTGTCGTTCTGGCCGTGGCCCAAACACAGCGGGCGAATGCCGAAGGGGTCGCGAAAAGCCAGCAGGCCGTGGCCTGCAATCAGCGCCACCACAGCATACGAGCCCTTGATGCGCTTGTGCACGCCGCGCACGGCCGCAAACACGTCGGCGGGCGTGAGCGGCAGGCCGCGCGTGGTTTTTTCCAGCTCGTGCGCCAGCACGTTGAGCAGGACTTCGGAGTCGCTGTCGGTGTTGATGTGGCGATGGTCGGTGTTGAACAGTTCTGCCTTGAGTTCGGCAGCGTTGGTCAGGTTGCCGTTGTGCGACAGCACCAGACCGAACGGCGCGTTGACGTAAAACGGCTGCGCCTCGTCTTCACTGAAGGCGTTGCCGGCCGTCGGGTAACGCACCTGGCCCAGGCCCACGTTGCCCGGCAGCGCGCGCATGTTGCGCGTGCGAAACACGTCGCGCACCATGCCCTTGGCCTTGTGCATGAAGAACTTGCGTCCCTGCTGCGTGACAATCCCGGCCGCATCCTGACCACGGTGCTGCAGCAGGAGCAGTCCGTCGTAAATCAGCTGGTTCACCGGTGCGTTACTGACGACGCCAACTATTCCGCACATACATTTCCGTTCATCAATTCGCCAATCATTAAAGGTACTTTGCAAACTGTTCGGGCAACACCGGCTTCAGGCCCTTGACCGCCGCCGTCAGCACCCCGGCACCGACGGACTCCTGCCACCAGGCGCTGGCCTTGAACGCAGTCATGTTGACGACCACCGTCACCGCCAGCAGCAGGATCACCCCGCGCACCAGGCCAAACGCCGCCCCCAGGGTCCGGTCCACCGGCCGCAGGCCAATGGCCTCCACCAGCTTCTTGAACAGCACCGCCAGCAGGCCCGCCAGAAACACGGACACAATGAAAAGCAGGACAAAGGCCGCGGCGTAACGCACTGAATCGGACGCACTCTGCAATGGCAGCACGGCCGCCACATCTGGCGCAAACCATTGCGCGATGTAAAACGACAGCGCCCAACCGAGAACCGAGAGGATCTCGTACACCAGCCCCCGCCACGCGCCGATGATCAGCGACACCACCAACACCCCCAGAAACGCCCAGTCCGCAACAGCCACGACGCGTTACATGCCTACAAGGTCAGGATGGCGGCCGGCAAATCAAGGCTTTTGATCTTGCTGGCGGCCTTGTCGGCATCGGCCTTGCTGGCAAACGGCCCGACCCGCACGCGAATACGCTTGCCGTCCTTGGTGTCGGCGACCTGGGTGTAGGTCTTGAGCCCCGCCCGCTCCAGTTTCTGGCGTACTTCCCGGGCCTTGTCGGCATCGGCAAATGCGCCCACCTGCACCACCAGGCGGCCTTCCGCCTCGGCCGGTGCGGCCTTGGCAGCGGGCGCCTTGCCGTCGAGCAGGGCCTTGGCGCGGGCACCCTCGTCTGCGGCGGGTGCGGGCGTTTTGGCCGCGGCCTTGGGCTCGGGTTTCGGCTCCGGCTTCAGCTCCGGTTTCGGTTCGGGCTTTGCTTCTTTTTTGATAGCAGGCTGCGCAGATTCAGCGGGCGTTTCAGCCTTTTTTTCCGAGACGATTTCTTCGCGCGGCGAGAGGCTGGTCGGCGCGGTGACCTTGTCGTTGCCCGCCGGCGCGGCACTGGCGGCGACAGCCGGCGCAGTGGCCGGCAGCGGCATCACCAGGGGCTTGACCCCGCTCTTGGCAGGGATCTCGATCGGAATGTCGACAGCCACCGGACGCGGCTGGGTGTCAAACAAGAGGGGGAAACCGATCACTCCGGCCAGCACCAGCACCACCGCACCGATGAGGCGGTGCTTGGCACGTTTGCGCATGACTTCCACGCTCTCGGTCTGGGTGGCAGACCCGGCAGCAGCAGAGGGTTGGCCCCGGCGAAAGTTGAAAAACGGCATGGCGATGACGGTATCCGTTAGGTATCGGTTAGGTATCGGTTGATGAAGCGTGGCGCTCAGGCGCAGCGTGCGGAGCAAAAAGACGCGGCAGGCCGTCCTTCAAAACACCCCCCACCGTATAGAACGATCCGAAGACCACAATTCTATCAGCGGGGTCTGCGGCGGCGACGGCCGCCTGCAGGGCCTGCACCGGGCCGGCATGGACGCTCGCACGGGCATCCTGGCGGGTGTTCTGCGCCTGCCACGTGGCCAGCAAGTCCCCGGCCGTGGCGGCGCGGGGGGTCGGCAGATCGGTGAAATACCAGCGATCGACCAGCGGCCCCACCCGCTTGAGCATCTGGGCCAGGTCCTTGTCGGCCATCGCGCCGAAAACGCCGTGGGTGCAGGGGTAAAAACCCATGGCGTCGAGGTTCTCGGTGAGCGCCGCCACCGCGTGCGGGTTGTGCGCCACATCCAGCACCAGCGTTGGCTGGCCAGAGATGATCTGGAAGCGCCCCGGCAGTTCCACCATGCCCAGCCCGTTGCGCACCGCCTGGGCGGTCACCGGCAGCCGGTCACGCAGGGCCGTCAGCGCGGCCAGCACGCCCGAGGCGTTGACCAGCTGGTTGGCGCCGCGCAGCGCCGGATAGGCCAGGCCGGCGTAGCGCCTGCCGCGGCCGGCCCAGGCCCACTGCTGCTGGTCGCCGGAAAAGTTGAAGTCATGGCCCAGGCGCCACAGGTCAGCGCCCACTTCGGCGGCGTGATCGATCACGCTTTGCGGCGGCACCGGGTCGCCCACGACGGCGGGCTTGCCGGCGCGCATGATGCCGGCTTTCTCGCGGCCTATGCTTTCGCGGTCCTTGCCGAGCAGTTCGGTATGGTCGATGTCGATGCTCGTGATCAATGCGCAGTCGGCATCAATGATGTTGACCGAGTCGAGCCGCCCGCCCACCCCGACCTCGAGGACCACCACGTCCAGGCCGGACGCGGCCATCAGGCTGAAGATGGCGAGCATCGTGAACTCGAAATAGGTCAGTGAAATGTCACCGCGCAGCGCCTCGACCCGCTCGAAGTGCGGCAGCAACTGGTCGGCACGGGCGATCTCGCCGCGCAGGCGGCAGCGTTCTTCAAAATGCACCAGGTGCGGCGAGGTGTAGACGCCGGTGCGGTAGCCGGCCTGCCCCAAAATGGCCTCGAGCATGGCGCAGCTCGAACCCTTGCCGTTGGTGCCGGCGACGGTGATGACCGGGCAGTCAAACCGCAGCGCCATGCGTTCGGCCACACGGCGGACGCGGTCCAGTCCGAGGTCAATGGCGTGGGGGTGCAGGCGCTCGCAGTGCGCGAGCCAGTCGGCTAGGGTGGTGGGCTTGTCCATGGAAGCCGTATTGTCGCCGCTGCCGCGCCGCACCCGATCGCGCCGCCGCCCCGACCGTACGCCGGATGGGGTTGCATAGCTATCAAAACAATAGCTGCTTGCGCCCGCCCTGCAAGGGGATGGGGCCAATTTGATGCCAAACCATGCGAAAATCCGCGCATGATCACTGTTTACGGCATTCCCAACTGCGACACCGTCAAAAAAGCCCGCGCCTGGCTGGCCGCGCGCGCTGTCGCCCACACTTTTCACGACTTCAAAAAACAGGGCGTGCCGCCCGAGGGGCTCAGCGCCTGGGAGCGCGCGGTGGGCTGGGAAAAACTCCTCAACCGCCAGGGCACGACCTGGCGCAAGCTGGACCCGCAGCTGCAGGCCGCCACGGTGGACGCGGCCAGCGCCCGCGCGCTGATGCTGGCCCACCCCAGCGTGATCAAACGCCCGGTGGTGGACTGGGGCACGCAGGTCACGGTCGGATTTGACGAAAAAAGCTGGTCTGACCGGCTGTGAAGCCGCCGGCGGGACGTTGGTAAAGCGTGCGGGTCCGGGTCAGCTTTACAGGGCTTTACTGAACTTGTGTGCACCAAATTGACTCTGAATCATTAAACTGATAGCCGTCATTTTGGCCTCCCGCAAGGGGCTCTTCCAGCTGGCTGAAAAAGGATTTGAACCATGAAAAAAGCACTTGTTTTATCCGCTGTTGCCGCAGCCTCCGGCCTGTTTGCCGTCAACGCGTCCGCCATGGACATCCTGGCGCGTGTGATCTCCAGCACCCCGGTGGTCCAGCAGGTCAGCGTTCCGCGCCAGGTCTGCAGCACCCAGTCCATGATCACCGAAGCGCCTCCCTCGGGTGCCGGCGCGGTGATGGGCGCCCTGGCCGGCGGCGCGATGGGCAATGCCATCGGTGACGGCGGCGGGCGCGCCCTGGCAACGGTGATCGGCCTGGTCGGTGGCGCGATGGTCGGCAACAACATCGAAGGCAACCGCAGCCAGGTGCAGAACGTGCAGCAGTGCGGCACCCAGACCTCGTACGAAAACCGCACCTCGCACTACAACGTGGTCTACGAATACGCCGACAAGCAGTACACCGTGCAAATGCCCAATGACCCCGGCCTGTATGTGCGGCTGCAGGTCACGCCGGTGGGCGCGATGCCCGCGCCGCAGGCCGGTGTCCAGCAAGGTTATGGCCAGCCTGCCCAGCCGGTTTATTCGCAACCGGTGTACTCGCAGCCTGTCTATTCGCAACCGGTTTATTCGCAGCCCGTCTACCAGCCGGTTTATTCCCAGCCGGTCTACGTGCAGCCGGCAGTGGTCGCCTACCCCGGTTATTACCCGCGCCCCTATTACCCGCCGGTGGGCCTGTCGTTCAATTTCGGGTACAGCCGCGGCGGCTACGGTCACCGTCACTGGCGCTAATCCAGGCAAAACAAAAAAAAGGGGCTTTCAAGCCCCTTTTTTTGTTGCCGCCGAGGCTGAAGCGCTTTCCGGCTTTACAGCGCCGTCTGGAGCAAGGCCCCCTTGAACAGCACGGGCCCGCTCGGACCGCTGCCTGCCGGAACGCCGCCCAGGCGTTCCAGGCTCAGGGCCAGCGCCGGCACGTTGTTCACCTCACCGCTGGGGGCCGGCAGACGGATCACCGTGCCTTCACCGAGGACGCCCAGCGACTTCGGCCCGCCGGACTGCGGCAGCGCCCACAGCTGCAGGGACTTGTCCGGCCCGGGGTGGAACTGGCCCACATGTTTGAGCTGCAGTTGGCTGTGTTTGGGGTCGTAGGTCACCAGCACCGCGGGCGCGGCCTTGTCGTCGGCAAGCACCGCCACATAACGGATTTCGGGGGTGGCCGCCAGCCGGGCGTTCAGTTCCCGAACCTGGCCGTTGAGCTGGGTGTTGAAGTTCAGTCCGGTGACCACGGCCACCACCGCCGCCATGGCGCCGGCCGCGCTCGCACCGCGCCACAAGCCCAGGCTGGCCCACCAGCCTGCAACGGAACCAGCGGCGACCGGCGCCTGGCGCGCGGCCTGCATGGCTCGTGCCTGCTTGTCCGCCTGGACGAGGTTTTCAATCCGCTTCCAGACGGCGGCACTGGGCGCCTGCTGCGCCTGCAGTTCGGTGACCGAAGCCATGCGCCCCTGCCAGATCAGTGCCGCGGCGCGCACGGTTGCATGGGTCCGCGCCAGTTCCTCGAACCGGCGACGCGCGCCGCCGCGCAAGGTGCCCAGCGCATAACTGGCCGCCAGCTGATCAATCAGCGCGGGATTGCGGGTCAGGTTCATACAACACCTTC
This sequence comes from Polaromonas sp., assembly GCF_029945685.1. Taxonomy (GTDB): domain Bacteria; phylum Pseudomonadota; class Gammaproteobacteria; order Burkholderiales; family Burkholderiaceae_C; genus Polaromonas. Next base: position 281,759 of record NZ_JAQSDA010000027.1, read on the forward strand.
TTCAGAAGTTTCCCGCCGCAACGCAGCGGGAACAAACAGGGCAAATAGAGTCAATAAAGCAAACAAAACAGGCATCGGCTTCATCTCAGGCAAACCGGGACATGCAGCCGCGCAACTGCTCCAGGCCGCGGCGTATCCAGGTCTTCACCGTGCCCAGCGGCAGCTTGAGCTGCTCGGCCAGCTCCCCGTGGCTCAGATCGCGCAGGTAGGCCAGGCTCACCACCTCGCGCTGCTTGTTGCCCAGCTGGCTCAGGCACTGGTGCAGGGCCCAGGCCTGCTCGCCCGCCAGGGCGGTGTCCATCGGGTTGGCGGAGTCGCCTTCCAGCGTGTCGGACATCACATCGTCGAGTTCCTGCACCGCGTCGGCCCGGTCGGAGTTGCGGCGCCGCAGAAAGTCCAGCCCCCGGCTGCGCACGATCAGGCACAGCCAGGCCATGGGCGGCGACAGCGTGGCCTTGTAGTCGCCCGCAATGCGCCAGATGTTGATGAAGGCTTCCTGCAGCACATCCTCGGCCCAGCTTCTGTTGCTGACCACACGCACCGCCACGCCATACAGCTTGGAGGAGGTCAGTTCGTACAGTTCCCTGAGCGCCGATTCGTCGGCCAGCGCGACGCGGTCAATGAGCGCGATCAATTGGGTATCCGGGCTTTCTGCTTTCATGGACGTGATTGTCCTGCATTCGTGATACGCCTGAAATAGCCGAACGGATTCAGGGCCCTTGCCTCGTCAGGACCCGTCCGCCACGTGCCGGCGGCCCGGGTGACCTAAAATCAGGCGCTCTGCATCCCGGCCCGGCTGCCGGATGTTTTCCCCCGCCCACCTTCACACCACCATGACTACAGAAACAATCGACAACATCAGCGTCACCACGAAAGCCAATGTGTATTTCGACGGCAAGTGCGTGAGCCACGGCATCACCTTTGCCGACGGCACCAAAAAATCCGTCGGCGTGGTGCTGCCCTCGACACTGACCTTCAACACCGGCGCGCCCGAGATCATGGAGTGTGTGGCCGGCGCCTGTGAGTACAAACTGGCCGGCAGCGACGCCTGGGTGAAGTCCGCAGCCGGTGAAAAATTCAGCGTGCCGGGCAACTCGTCCTTCGACATCCGTGTCGGCGAGGCTTACCACTACATCTGCCACTTCGGCTGATCCGCAGGCGACTTACTCCTACTTTCATAGCAGCTTGCGCTGACTCCACAAGGGCTAGAGGCCAATTTTATGTCTAACACCATCCTGCAAAACATCCCCGCCGGCCAAAAGGTCGGCATCGCCTTCTCCGGCGGCCTCGACACCAGCGCCGCGCTTTTGTGGATGAAGCAAAAGGGCGCCCTTCCCTACGCCTATACCGCCAACCTGGGTCAGCCCGACGAGGCCGACTACGACGAGATCCCGCGCAAGGCCATGGAATACGGCGCCATCAAGGCGCGCCTGATTGATTGCCGCCCGCAACTGGCGGCTGAAGGCCTGGCCGCGCTGCAGGCCGGCGCCTTCCACATCACCACCGCCGGCTCCACCTACTTCAACACCACGCCGCTGGGCCGCGCCGTGACCGGCACCATGCTGGTCAGCGCCATGAAGGAAGACGACGTCAACATCTGGGGCGACGGCAGCACCTTCAAGGGCAACGACATCGAGCGCTTTTACCGCTACGGCCTGCTGACCAACCCCGCGCTGAAGATCTACAAGCCCTGGCTGGACCAGCAGTTCATCGACGAACTGGGGGGCCGCTCTGAAATGAGCGCCTTCATGACCGCCAATGGCTTTGGCTACAAGATGAGCGCCGAAAAGGCCTACAGCACCGACAGCAACATGCTGGGCGCCACGCACGAAGCCAAGGACCTGGAAAACCTCAACAGCGGCATGAAGATCGTCAACCCCATCATGGGCGTGCCGTTCTGGAAAGACGACTGCGTCGTCAAGGCCGAAGAAGTGAGCGTGACCTTTGAAGAAGGCCGCCCTGTGGCCCTGAACGGCATCCACTACCCCGACCTGGTCAGCCTGATCCTCAAGGCGAACGAAATTGGCGGCCGCCACGGCCTGGGCATGAGCGACCAGATCGAAAACCGCATCATCGAAGCCAAGAGCCGCGGCATCTACGAGGCCCCTGGCCTGGCGCTGCTGTTCATCGCCTACGAGCGCCTGGTCACCGGCATCCACAACGAAGACACCATTGAGCAATACCGCGACAACGGCCGCAAGCTCGGCCGCCTGCTGTACCAGGGCCGCTGGTTCGACAGCCAGGCCATCATGCTGCGCGAAACCGCCCAACGCTGGATCGCCAGTGCCATCACCGGCACCGTGACGCTGGAACTGCGCCGCGGCAACGACTACAGCCTGCTGAACACCGAATCACCCAACCTGACCTACGCGCCTGAGCGCCTGAGCATGGAAAAGGTGGAAGACGCGCCGTTCTCGCCGCTGGACCGCATTGGGCAATTGACGATGCGTAATCTGGACATCACCGACACCCGCGCCAAGCTGCAGGTGTACTCCAACGCCGGACTGCTGGAGTTGGGCAAGGGGGACGACTTTTTGAAGCTGGGTAAGTAAGTCCAATTAACCCCAAAAGACAAAGCCCGCCAAGTGCAAACTTGGCGGGCTTTGTTCATTTTGATCATTCCGCCATCTATTTCAGCGCACTTTAAAAGTCCCAGAAGACCCCTGGTCCGCCAGCAACTTGTCGCTTCCGAACCTTCTCCATGATGGGTTTCCGGTGTGCGGCCCCAACGAGAAACACGCCATGAGCGGGAACGTGGCGGATGCAATAGCTCTCAATGTTCTCGATCATTCCGGTCTCGCGATCGGCATTTGTCTGATTCCACAGATCGTAGGTCTGTCTCAACTTGGTGTCGTCGATCCACTCGACGGTTGCAAGAGCCTCGTTGCAGATGCCTTCCCATGCCTGCGCGCAGCGATCGCTGTTGAGGTAGGGGAAGCCGAGTTCCAGCATGTCTAGGCTGTTCTGGTCTACAAGTCGTCGATAGTCGGTACTCGTCCTCGCGACCTTCTTGAACATGTCTTCAGAATTGCTGAAGAATTCTTCGCCTGGCTTGTCCAAGTCCACAGGGACAACATTGACTGGACGGCGTTCCCGATACAAAACAACAGCAGCGGATTCAAGGGTGCCATGAGAGCCGTTGAGATAGTCAGCAAGAAAGGCAGATGGAATTTCGGCAAAGATGACGTCAGGTGCAAGTCGATCAAGGATCGCCCGCAGTTCCGCTATATTGGCGCGGCCAGATTCAGCGTGGACAGTTGCGATCAGCGTAATGCGCATGAGTTCTCGACTTAAGCGCCAGCCTGTGACGGACCTGGGCGGCGCGAACGGTCAGTCTTTCGCAACGACAGTGTCATACAGTCCGTAGTGCCGCAGCCCCTCGACTCCCCACTGACTACACCACCACCGGCTCCGGCTCCAGCAGGATGCCGAAGCGTTCATAAACACTGGTCTGGATGGCCTTGGCCAGGGTCATGACCTCGCCGCCGGTCACCGGGTTGGTGCTGCCGCCGCGGTTGACCAGCACCAGCGCCTGCCGGTCGTACACGCCGGCGTTGCCTATGCTCTTGCCTTTCCAGCCGCAGGCGTCGATCAGCCAGCCGGCGGCGAGTTTGACCGAGCCGTCGTCGAGGTGGTAGTGGACGATCTTGGGCTCGCGCTGGATGATGTCGGCGCACTGCTCGGGCGTCACCGTGGGGTTCTTGAAGAAGCTGCCGGCGTTGCCAATCACCTTGGGGTCGGGCAGCTTGGCCTTGCGGATCTCGCAGATCCACTCATAAATCTGTAGCGCGTCCGGCTGGGTGATGGCGGACTGCGCCATCTTTTTCTCGATGTCGGCATAACCCAGCACAGGCTTCCAGGCCTTGGGCAGCGCAAAACGCACCCGCGTGATCAGGGCCTTGCCGGCCAGCCCCAGGCCGGGGCGCCCATTGGGGCCGGTGCTGCTGTGTTTGAAGACCGAATCGCGGTAGCCAAATGCGCATTGCGCCGCGTTCAGCGTGAAGCTTTTTCCGGTGGTCAGATCGATGGCGTCGAGTGAATCAAAACGGTCCTGCAACTCCACGCCGTAGGCGCCGATATTCTGCACCGGCGAGCCGCCCACGGTGCCGGGGATCATGGCGAGGTTTTCCAGGCCCGGGTAGCCGCTGTGCAAGGTCCAGCCCACCACCTCGTGCCAGTTCTCGCCGGCGCCGGCCTCGACAATCCACGCTTTGGCGGTTTCGCTCACCAGCTTCCGGCCCATGATCTCGACCTTGAGCACGACGGACTTGACGTCGCCGGTGATGACGATGTTGCTGCCCCCGCCCAGCACGAACTTGGGTGCCGCCAGCAGGGCCGGATCGGCCAGCACGGCGGCCACGTCCTCTTCACTGGCAATACGCACCAGCGTGAGGGCCTTGGCCACGATGCCAAAGGTATTGGAAAACTGGAGGGGAACGTTTTTCTCGACTAACATCACGGGATTGTCGCACCCTGACACCTCTGCAACGCAACCCCGGAAGCCGGAAAACCATGCCCTCTTTTGACACCGTTCTCGAAGCCGATCTGGTCAAGGTCAAAAACTCGGTCGAAAACACCGCCAAGGAAATCGGCACCCGTTTCGACTTCAAGGGCACGGCAGCAGCGATCGAGCTCAAGGACAAGGAAATCACGCTGATCGGCGACAGCGACTTCCAGATCGACCAGATCACCGACATCCTGCGCAACAAGGCCACCAAAAGCGGCGTGGACGTGCGCTTTTTCGACGCCGGCAAGGTCGAGAAAATCGGCGGCGACAAGGTCAAGCAGGTCATCAAGGTGCGCAACGGCATCGAGGCCGAACAGGCCAAGAAGATCTCGCAGCTGATCAAGGGCAGCAAGGTCAAGGTGCAGGCCTCCATCCAGGGCGACGCGGTGCGGGTGACCGGAAAAAACCGCGACGACCTGCAGGAGGCGATGGCCATGATCAAGGCGGACCTGCCCGACATGCCGCTGAGCTTCAACAACTTTCGCGACTGAGCAGGCTTGCCATGCGGGCCAAAACACTGATCGCGGGGCTCGTCGGCATGGCGGGGCTTCTGGCTCCAGCGGCACACGCGCAGAGCGTTGCGCTGGCCGGCATGCTGGGCAGCAAGGCGCTGTTGATCGTCAATGGCGGCGCCCCTAAATCGGTCGCGCCCGGGGAAACCCACCAGGGGGTGAAAGTGGTCTCCACCGGCGGTGACCAGGCCGTGCTGGAACTCTCGGGCAAGCGCCACACCGTGCGCGTCGGCGATGCGCCGGTCAGCGTGGGTGCCGGCGGGGGCGCGGGCGGCGGCGCCGGCAAGGGCAGCCGCATTGTGTTGACCGCGGGCACCGGCGGTCACTTCTTCACCCCGGGCCAGATCAACGGCCGTGCGGTCCAGTTCGTGGTGGACACGGGGGCAACCAGCATCGCCATGAGCGCCGCCGATGCCGAACGCGCCGGCGTCAACTACAAAAGCGGGCAACCGGTGCAGATGAGCACCGCCAACGGCGTGACCCAGGGCTTTCGCGTGAAACTCGGTTCCGTGCGGGTCGGCGATGTCGAGGTGTATGACGTGGACGCCGTCGTCATGCCGCAGGGCATGGCCCACATGCTGCTGGGCAACAGCTTCCTGACGCGTTTCCAGATGATCCGCGAAAACGACCAGATGACGCTGGTCAAGCGTTTCTAGGAATAAAACAGGCTGCAGCCCATACCACGCAAGCGCGAGCAGCTATCTTATTGATAGCAAATCTCGGGGCCGGATCAGCCCTTCTTCTTCGCGCCCAGCTTCGATTCCGTGCCCTTGAGCAGCTTGTTGATGTTTTCCCGGTGCCGGAAAATCAGGAAGGCGCTCATGGCCACAATCGCCAGCGCAATCATCTTGTCGACATACCAGAACGAGCGGTCGCCGATCAGGTAATACCAGGGCGCAAAAATGGCGCAGGCAATCGCGGCCAGCGAGGAATAACGCGAGAAGAAGGCCACGATGATCCAGGTGGCCAGTGTCGCCAGGCCCAGCACCCAGTGCACGCCAAACAGCACACCGGCAGCCGTCGCCACCCCCTTGCCGCCCTGGAAGCCGAAAAACACCGGGTACAGATGGCCGATGAAGGCCGCGAGGCCGACGGCGGCCAGCGTGCCTTCGCGCATGCCGTAGTCCTTGCCGAACCACAAAACCAGCGCCATCGGCACCCAGCCCTTGAGCCCATCGAGCAGCAGCGTGAGCGCGGCCGCCGCCTTGTTGCCCGAGCGCAGGACATTGGTGGCGCCGGGGTTTTTGCTGCCGTAGCTGCGCGGGTCGTTCAGGCCCATCAGGCGGCTGACGATGACCGCGAAGGACAGCGAACCGATCAGGTAGGCCCCCAGCACGGCCAGGGCGGAATAAGCGTAGTCCATGGTGTTCTCTCCAGTGTTGTTGTTGTTGTTGTTGTTGTAGTTCTGTCTTCAATCAGCAAGCGCGCAATGGACCGATTTTGCACCCAGCAGGTCCACACACACCTGCGGCGCGATGCGAACGAGGTAACCGCGCCGGCCGCCGTTGATGGCGATTTCAGGCAGGGCCAGGATGCTTTCCTCGATATACACCGGCATCACCTTGCGCGTGCCAAACGGCGAGGTGCCGCCAACGAGGTAGCCGCTGTGCCGGTTGGCAACCTCGGGCTTGCAGGGCTCGACCGACTTGGCGCCGATCTGGCGCGCCAGGTTTTTGGTCGACACCTTGCGGTTGCCGTGCATCAGCACCAGCAGCGGTTTGGCGTCCTGGTCCTGCATGACCAGGGTCTTGACCACGGTGAAAGGATCGAACCCGAGCACCTCGGCACTGTGCTGCGCGCCGCCATGCTCCAGGTACTCGTACGGATGCTCAGTGAAAGCCACACCGGCAGCCTTCAACATCTGCGTTGCCGGTGTCTCTGACACATGTTCTTTTTTGCCCACAGCGGTGCCTCGTTCAAGTGCCAGCGCGGAACCGGCTTAGCCGGGCCGCAGGTGGCGCCCCCTTGCGGGCTGAGAGGCCGCGGCTCAAAACCTGCCTGCGCAGGTTTGGACGGACACGAAGAGCCATTGGCTCTGGCAATGGCACCTCGCCGAAGGCGCTTCGGGGGGAAACCATATTTAAAGCGCCGGGTCGCGCAGCTCCCAGCGGATCGCGTCGATGGCGGCCAGAAGCTCGGGGGAAAGCTGCGTGCCCCAGGCGTCCAGGTCTTCGTCGAGCTGGGCCACCGAGGTCACGCCGATGATGGTGCTGGCCACCTGCCACTTGGTGTAGCAAAAAGCCAGCGCGAGCTGCGTGGGCGTGAGGCCGTGTTCGCGCGCCAGCGCGTTGTAGCGGCGCGCGGCGGCCAGCGCTTCGGGCCGGCCCCAGCGCTGCTTGCGCACCGACTCATACCCCGAAATACGCGCACCCTTGGGAGCATCCGGGCCGGTGGTGCCGGTGGCATCGTACTTGCCGGTCAACAGGCCAAAACCCAGCGGCGAATAGGCCAGCAGCGACACGCCGAGCCGGTGCATGGTTTCGTCGAGGCCGTTTTCCAGCGTGCGGTTGATCAGGCAGAACGGGTTCTGCACCGTCGCCACTTTGGGCAGGCCGTGCTGTTCGGCCAGCCGCACGAATTCGTGCACGCCATAGGGGGTTTCGTTGGACAGGCCGATGGCCCGCACCTTGCCTGCCTTCACCAGGCCGGCCAGCGCTTCGAGCTGCTGGTGGATGGAGCTGACGGTCTTGTCCTTGGCCGGGTCGAAATACACCATGCCGAAGGCCGGCACATTGCGCGCCGGCCAGTGGATCTGGTACAGGTCGATGGTCTCTAGCTGCAGGCGCTTCAGGCTGTCGTTGCAGGCCTGCACGATGTCCTGCGGCGTGAGATCGGGGCTGCCCTGGCGTATCCAGGGCATGCCGCGGGCCGGACCGGCGACCTTGGTGGCCACCACCAGCTTGTCACGGGCGCCCGGGCGCCGGGCCAGCCAGTTGCCGATGATGGCTTCGGTGGCGCCGAAGGTCTCGGCCCGGGCCGGCACCGAGTACATTTCTGCCGCGTCAAGAAAATTGACGCCGCGCTCCAGGGAACGGTCAAGAATCGAATGGGCCGTGGCTTCGCTCACCTGCTCGCCGAAAGTCATGGTGCCCAGGCAAATGGGGGTGACTTGCAGATCGCTGCTGCCTAGCTGTATTTTTTGCATGGGGATGGAAAGTGAAAGGGAGTCAAGGACAGTGAAGGGGCTGGAAAGGGGCTGAAAAAAGGCCGCGCCTAGTTTAAGGGCTCACCAACATCGTTGCTGGCGGGCAGAATTTCGGGCGATTCGCTTACAAATTCACACCCGAGCACCTCCTACCATTCACACACGAGGGGTTTAATCCCCTTCCACAACAACTTCCTCCAGGAGCTCCCATGAAATTAGTACTTACTTCCCTGACCTGCGCCGCCCTCTTCCTGAGCGGTTGCGCCAACATGAGCGAAACCCAGCAGGGCACGGCCAAAGGTGCCGGCATCGGTGCCGTCGCTGGCGCCGTGATCGGCGCCGCCACCGGTGGATCCAAAGGTGCGGCCCAGGGCGCGGTGCTGGGCGGTGCCGTTGGTGCAGGGGGTGGTTATCTGTGGTCCCAGCGCATGCAGCAACAAAAGGCCGCCATGGAACAGGCTACGGTCGGCACCGGCGTGGCTGTGAGCCAGACCGCCGACAACCGCCTCAAGCTTGACATCCCTTCGGACATCTCGTTTGCAACCGGCCGCTCGGATGTCAACACCAGCTTCGCACCCATCCTGAACCAGTTTGCCACCAGCCTGAACCAGAACCCGGTGACAACGGTGACCATCATTGGCCACACCGACAATACCGGTAGCGATGCGATCAACAACCCGCTGTCCATCGACCGCGCCAACAGCACGCGCAATTACCTGGTCGCGCGTGGCGTGAGCGGCAACCGCATTGCCACCGACGGTCGCGGCGAGCGTGAGCCGATCGCCGACAACAACACCAACGAAGGCCGCGCCAAAAACCGCCGCGTCGAAATCTATGTGGCCGAGCCTGTGCAGGCTGTCGCCCGCTAAGCCCGCCGCCAAGCTGAAAAAAACCCTCCGGTTCCCCCGGAGGTTTTTTTTATTCCAGCGTACGTCAGCGTGCGCAACCCCTGCCGGAAGCACCCGTCATGGCCTGACCATCGTTTCAGCAACCGAAAAGTTCAAACATGCGACTTTCCACCTTTCTCCGATCGAACGCTGAAGAAATCCTCACCGCGTGGGACGAATTCGCCGCCACCGTGGCACACGACGGAACCATGATGGACAAGAAGGACTTGCGCGATCACGCGGGCGAAATCCTCGCCGCCATTGCCAACGATCTGGAGCAACCCCAGACCGCTGCCGAACAGGAAGAAAAGTCGCGGGGCGAAAGCAAGCAGCCCCAGGGAGCGCTCGAGACAGCGGCCGAGACCCACGCCGACACACGCATGGTGTCGGGCTTTGCCATCGACGCCATGATCACCGAGTACCGCGCCCTGCGGGCCAACGTCGTGCATCTCTGGACCTCCGCAGGCGGCGGACAGGACCACCAGAACGACATGCGCGACCTGATCCGCTTCAATGAAGCGATGGACCAGGCGATTGCCGAATCTGTCGCGCGATACACCGACCAGACGAAAAAATCCACGGACCTGTTCATCGGCATCCTCGGCCATGACATCCGCAATCCGCTGGGCACGATTTCCATGTCCGCACAATACCTGGTGCGCTCCGGCCAGCTGGCGGCCCATGCAGCGGACGCCATCATCAACAGCGTGGTGCGCATCAACCGGGTGATCGAACATGTGGTGGATTTCACGCGCGCCCAGTCCGAAGGCCTGATGCCCATCAAGCCCAGCCCGGGCAACCTGGTCAACCAGTTCGAAAAAGTCGTGGAAGAAACCCGTGTACGCAATCCGAAGGCCACCGTGCGCCTGGAAAGCACCGGGGATTTCAACGGCATCTGGGACGAAGGCCGCATGGGGCAGCTCCTGTCCAACCTGCTGACCAATGCCATTTCCTACGGCGCGCGCGACAAGCCCGTCACCGTGCGCCTGTGGGAGCAGCAGGACAAGGTGGTTTTTTCAGTCCATAACCTGGGCACACCAATTCCCGTGCAGGAGCAGCAACAGATCTTCAAGCCGCTGGTTCGCGGCCAGGTTCCTGCCAAGGCCGAGCAACGGGAGCCGACCGGCCTGGGCCTGGGCCTGTTCATCTGCCAGGAAATCGTTCGGGCGCACGGCGGAAGCATCGCTGTTTCCTCGGACGCCACCAGCGGGACGTCGTTTACCGTGACCCTGCCCCGCACGCCGGTGGCCCCGAAATAAATAGGCTCACCCCTGTTGGCGCTCGCTGCGCGTAGCGCCCCCTCCCCTTCCAGGGGACGGCGCCTGCAGCCTGGCAAAGCCAAAAAACTTGGTTCACCCCTGTTGGCGCTCGCTTCGCGTAGCACCCTCTCCCCTTCCAGGGGACGGCGCCTGCAGCCTGGCAAAGCCAGATCTGCGGCCCCTGCTGGTAAAGAAAGACTGTTCAGCCCGCCTGGCGGAAGCGTTCTTCCTCCTGCAGCCTGAGCACGCGCCGCTGCACCTTGCCGGTGGTGGTCATCGGCAGCGCATCGATGAACTCGATCTCCTTGGGGTACTCGTAGGGCGCCAGCAGGCCCTTGACGTGGGCCTGCAGTTCAGCCGTCAACTTGAGGTCAAATTGGGCTTCAGCCCCCGCCCGACTTGCGCGAGCCGCTACAAAATCAGGAGCAAGCACAATGAAGGCCTTGACCACGGCGCCGCGTTCGCGGTCGGGCTTGGGCACCACCGCCGCGTTCGCCACCGCCGGGTGCTTGACCAGGCAGTTCTCGATCTCGCCGGGGCCGATGCGGTAGCCGGCGGCCTTGAACACGTCGTCAGCCCGGCCTTCGTACCAGAGGTAACCGTCTTCGTCGCGTGTCGCCAGGTCGCCGGTGCGGCACCAGTCGCCGGTGAACTTGGCGCGCGTGGCGCCTTCCTTTTTCCAGTAACCCAGAAAGAAGATCGGGTCCGGATCGCCATGGACGTCGTAGCGATTGACCGACACGTCCCCCGGCACACCGACAGCGCATTCCCGGCCCTCGTCGTCGATCACCGCCACGCGGTGGCCCGGGTAGCCCTTGCCCATGCTGCCGGGCCGCGCCGGCCACAGGGCCGAGCAGTTGCCGACCACGTAGTTGATTTCGGTCTGCCCGAACATCTCGTTGACCAGCACACCGAGTTCGTCGCGGGAGTACGCAAACACGGCGTCGCCAACCGCTTCGCCGGCGCTCATCATGGCTTGCAGCTTGAGCTTGAAGTGGCGGCGCGGGTGCGGATAGGCCTTCATCATGGCTTTGAGCGCGGTCGGGAACAGGAAGGTGTGCGTGACGCCCTGCTGCGCCATCAGCGTGAAGGCCAGCTCGGGACTGAAGCGCCCGTTGAAGGCGACGATGGGGCGGCCGAAATACAGCGTGGGCAGCAAGGCGTCCATCAGCCCGCCGGTCCAGGCCCAGTCTGCGGGGCTCCAGAAGACCGCGCGGCTGTCCTCCCTCACCCCGGCCCTCTCCCCGAGGGAGAGGGAGGAATCAGCCCCCTCTCCCGCTTGCGGGAGAGGGTGGGGGTGAGGGCTGAACCCGAACCAGTTCTGGCTGCAGACAAAACCCGGCAGATTGCCGATCAGCGCCCGGTGCGCCAGCAAGGCGCCCTTGGGCGGGCCGGTCGTGCCGCTGGTGTAGATCAGGATGGCCGCATCGTCGGCCCTGGTTTTCACAGCGGTGAAGCTGCGTTGCTGCGCCGCCAGGGCGGCTTCGTAGTCCAGGTCGCCCTGGCCGGCCGCCGCGCCGGCCGCGATGACCGTGCGCAGGGCCGGGCAGCGGCTGCGGATGGTGTTGACGCTGGCGATGGAGTTTTCATCACAGATGGCCAGCACCGCATCGCTGTCCTGCAGCCGGTACTCCAGCGCCTCGGGGCCGAACAGCATGGACAGCGGCATGGCCACCGCACCCATCTGGAACACCGCCATGTAGGCCACGGCGGTCTCGAAACGCTGCGGCATCACAATCGCCACCCGGTCGCCGCGCTGCACGCCCAGCTGCACCAGCACATGGCTCAGCGCGTCGGCGGCCTGCTGCAGCTGGACATAGGTATAAAAAGTGGTTGAAGCCCCCGTCTGGTGGGCGCGGATAGCTACTCTTTCAGGAGCGTTTTTGCCACTGCCGGCCGCCCAGCGCCGGCAGCAGACGTCGGCGATGTTGAAGTACTCGTCCACCTGCCAGCGAAAGCCCTGGTGCAGGGCGGCGTAATGGTCGGGCTGCCGCGCGGCGGCCTTGTCCCTGTCTTGACTGCGCTTCAAATCGGCTCTCCTTATGATGGGCATCAATGTACAAAGAAAAACGTCTTTCCCGCAGCGAGTATGTCCCTATACGCGGCATCAACTACCACGTGCTTCACTGGGGCGAAGCCCAAAGCAAGCTCCCGCCCCTGGTGCTGGTGCACGGCTGGATGGACGTGGCCGCGTCCTACCAGTTTGTCGTCGACGCTCTGTCCGACGCTTTTGCGCAGGGCCGGACCATCCTGGCGCCCGACTGGCGCGGCTACGGGAAAACCGGTAGCGCGGGGGCCGACAACTTCTGGTTCCCCGACTATCTGGCCGACCTCGATTTCCTGCTTGACCATTACGCCCCGGGCCAGCCGGTGGACCTGGTCGGCCACAGCATGGGCGGCAATGTGGCCATGCTTTACGCCGGCGTGCGGCCCGAACGCATCCGCAAGCTGGTCAATCTCGAAGGTTTCGGCATGCCCGCGACCCGGCCCAGCCAGGCGCCCGGGCGTTTTGCCAAATGGATGGACGAGCTCAAAAGCCTGCACCAGGGCGAGATGGCGCTCAAACCCTACAACGACGTGGACGGCGTGGCCCGGCGCCTGATGCGGACCAACCCCCGGCTGTCCCAGGACAAGGCCGACTGGCTGGCCCGGCACTGGGCCGCGCCCGACGCGCAGGGCCAGTGGCGCATTCTGGGCGACGCGGCCCACAAGATCACCAATGCCCAGCTTTACCGTGTCGACGAGGTGCTGGAGATTTACCAGCGCATCAGCGCGCCCACCCTGGCAGTCGAAGCCTCCGACGACTCACTGGGCAAATGGTGGGAGGGTAAATACACCCTGGCCCAGTACCATGAGCGCCTGCAGTCGGTGCCGCAGCTGACCACCGCAGTGGTCCAGGACGCCGGCCACATGCTGCACCATGACCAGCCGGAGCCACTGGCGCGCCTGTTTGAAGACTTTCTCGGTTAGCGCCTGCCGCGCCGGGGCCAGAAAAGGCCCGACGCAAGGCTTAAGTTCGGTAACGTACACAAGAAGTACACAAGAAAAGCCCGCTTTGTAGGACAATCGGGCCTTTATTGCGCTTGGCGCGGGGAAGATACATGACCGCACCCAGCGCCATTCAACAGGAAAACTTTCGCCGCATCCTGACACGCAATGTCAGCCTGCCGCTGGGCGTCGGGGCTCTCAGTGCCGCCGTTTTTGTTGGATTGATTTTCTATCTCCTGTCCGCCCTGGGCGGGGTCGAACAGGCCGAGCGGGCCATCAGCAATGCCAACCAGATCGCCAAGCTGGGCGCCGACATGGAAGCCAGCATGTCCGGTTACCTGGTCACCGGCGAAGAACCCCTGCTCCAGCCCTTTGAAATCGGCAAGCCGCGCATCGCCGCCGAAACGGCCACGCTGGCCGGCCTGGTGCGCGACAACCAGGACCAGGTCAGCCGCCTCCGGCGCATCGCCGCCCTGCAGACCCAGTGGAACGAGTTTGCGCAGACCATTGTCGATCTGCGGCGCCAGGACCTCGACTACCAGGCGCCGATACGCTCGGCCGGCGGAAAAAGCCTGACCGACGAAATCCGCCGCGAGCTCGGGGAATTCATCACCATTGAAGAGCGCCTGCTGCAGGACCGCAATGCGCAGGCCCGCAGCAACACGGCCTGGGGCATGGCGGCCTACCTGCTGTTCAGCCTGGGCTTGAGCGGCCTGCTGGCGCTGCTCGGGCACCGCGAACTGCATCGCCTGGCGGACTCCTATGGTGAAACGGAACGCAAGCAGGCAGCCACCGCCCTGCTGCTGGAGCAGCAGCTCTGGCTGCGCACCGGACAAAGGCAACTGGCCGAGCACACCCTTGGCCAGCATGCCATCGGCTCGCTCAGCCGCAGTGTGCTGGAGTTTCTGGCGCGGTATCTCGATGTGGCCGTGGCGGCCCTGTACATCCGCCAGGAGGGCGGCCGGCTGGAGCGTGTGGCCGCCTACGGCCTGACCCATGACAGCGGCGATGAAGGCCAGTCGCTGGACAGCGACCAGGGCCTGGTCGGCCAGGCCGCCCTTGAAAACCGGGTGCTTCAGCTCGATGACCTGCCGGCCAGCTACCTCAAGGTGAGCTCCGGCCTGGGCCAGGGGGCGGCCCGCCATGTGCTGGTGGTTCCCGTGCACAACGACGGGCTGGTCAACGGCGTGGTCGAACTCGGCTTCCTGCGCGCCCTCGCTCCGCGCGACCTGGAATTCGTCACCATGATTGCCAGCAACATCGGCAACTCCCTCCACGCGGCGCTTTACCGCCGGCGTCTGGAAGACGTGCTGGGCCAGTCGCAGGAGCTCAATGAAGAGCTGCAGGTGCAACAGGAAGAGCTGCGCACCACCAACGAGGAGCTGGAAGAGCAGTCCCGCGTGCTCAAGGAGTACCAGGTCAGCCTGGAAAACCAGCAGGCAGAACTCGAACAGACCAACGAGCAGTTGTCGGAAGTGGCCCTGTCGCTGGACCACAAGAATGCGGCGCTCAACCAGGCCCAGACCCTGCTGGAGGAACGCGCCACCGAGTTGAGCCGCGCCAGCCGCTACAAGTCGGAGTTTCTCGCCAACATGTCGCACGAGCTGCGCACGCCGCTGAACAGCTCGCTGATTCTTGCCAAGCTGCTGGCCGACAACCCCAAGGGCCACCTCAGCCAGGAAGAGGTGCGCTTTGCGCAATCCATTTATTCGGCGGGCAACGACCTGCTCAGCCTGATCAACGACATTCTCGATATTTCCAAGGTCGAAGCCGGCAAGCTGGAGCTCTCGCCCGAGGACATGGTCGTGGGCACACTGGTCGATTCACTGAAAAGCACCTTCGAGCCGCTGGCCGGCCAGAAAAACCTGACGCTCAGCATCCGCATCGAATCAGGCACCCCGGCGACGCTGAAAACCGACCGCCAGCGGGTCGAGCAGATCCTGAAAAACCTGCTCTCCAACGCCATCAAGTTCACCGATGCCGGCGAGGTCAGCCTGCGCGTCTCGCTGCAGCCGCACGGCATCATTGCCTTTTCGGTGCGCGACTCTGGCATCGGCATCCGCCCCGACCAGCAGCAGCTTATTTTTGACGCCTTCCGCCAGGCCGACGGCACCACCAGCCGGCGTTATGGCGGCACCGGGCTGGGCCTGTCGATTTCGCGCGACCTGACCACCCTGCTGGGCGGCTCGCTGTCGGTGGAAAGCAGCGAAGGCGGGGGCAGCACCTTCACCCTGCTGCTGCCCTGCGAATGGAGCCCGGCGCCGGCGCCCCAGCCGGAGCTGAAACCTACCCGCGGCGCACCCGGCCGGCTTCGCAATCCGGCACCGGCGATGGCGCCCGCCCCCTTGCCGGTGGCCGTTCCGGCCGCGGCTTTTGCCGACGACAGGCATTTGCCGCCGGGCGAACGCCTGGTGCTGGTGATCGAGGACGACGTCATTTTTGCGCAGATCCTCTACGACCTGGCGCGTGAGATGAACTACCACTGCCTCGTGGCCCATGGTGCCGAAGACGGATTTGCACTGGCCGTGCAGTTCCTGCCCCATGCCATCCTGCTCGACATGGGCCTGCCGGACCGCCCGGGCCTGTCGGTGTTGCAGCGGCTCAAGGAAAATCCAAAAACGCGGCACATTCCGGTGCACGTGGTGTCCGGCGACGACCTCAGCGAGGAAGCGCTGCAGATGGGCGCCATTGGTTACGCGCTCAAGCCGACCACACGCGAGCAGCTCAAGGACGTGTTCCAGAAGCTGGGCGACAAGCTGGCCCAGAAAATAAAACGCGTGCTACTGGTCGAAGGCGATGCCTTGCAGAGCGCCAGCGTCGTGCAGCTGATCGGCGACGACGACGTCGAGATCACCGCGGTGGGGACCGGCGGCGAAGCACTGACCCTGCTCACCGACACTGTGTTTGACTGCATGATCATGGACCTCAAGTTTCCCGACATGCAGGGCCATGAGCTGCTGCAGCGCATGTCGACCGAAGGCATTTCATCCTTCCCTCCGGTCATCGTCTACACCGGAGGCGACATGACGCGCCAGGAAGAAGCCGAGCTGCTGAAGTACTCACGCGCCATCATCATGAAGGGCGCGCGCTCGCCCGAGCGGCTGCTCGATGAAGTCACGCTCTTCCTGCACAAGGTCGAGTCGGAGCTGTCGGCCGACCGCCAGATCATGCTCAAGAGCCTGCGCAGCCGGGACACCGCCTTTGAAGGCCGCAAGGTCCTGGTGGTGGACGACGATGCGCGAAACATCTTCGCCCTGACCAGCGCCCTGGAGCAAAAGGGCATGCGGGTCGAGATCGGCCGCAACGGCTTCGAGGCGATCAGCAAGCTCGACGAGATCGCAGGCATCGACCTGGTCCTGATGGACATCATGATGCCGGGCATGGACGGACTGGAGGCCACGCGCCGTATCCGCAAGGACGCACGTTTCAAAAAGCTGCCCATCATTGCCGTCACCGCCAAGGCCATGAAAGACGACCAGGAACAATGCCTCAAGGCCGGCACCAGCGACTACCTGGCCAAGCCGATTGACCTGGACCGCCTGTTTTCCCTGCTTCGCGTGTGGATGCCCGCCACGGATCGCAGCTGATGCCCAAAAAGACTGACACGCATTCACGAGCACCCGGGCACGCTCCCGGCGGCATGGCCGCTGACGACCTTCCGGAAGCCGACCTGCACCTTCTGGTCCAGGCCATCTACAGCCAGTACAGCTACGATTTCCGCGACTACGCGGGCGCGTCGCAGAAAAGGCGGGTGATCAAGGCACTCGCGCAGCTCGGCTACCCGACGATCGCGGACCTGCAGGCCGCTGTTGCAAACGACCCCGTCGTCTTCATGCAGCTGCTGCAGTACCTGACCATTCCCGTCAGCGAGATGTTTCGCGACCCGTCTTTTTTCCTGGCCCTGCGCCAGCAGGTCATGCCGGTGCTGCGCACCTATCCCTCGCTGAAGATCTGGGTCGCGGGCTGCAGCACTGGCGAGGAGGTGTACTCCCTGGCCATCCTGCTCAAGGAGGAAGGCCTGCTCGACCGCTCCCTGATCTACGCCACCGACATCAACCCCAAGTCGCTGGCCAAGGCGCGTCAGGGCATTTTTTCACTGGCCAGCATCCAGGGTCACACCGCCAACTACCAGGCCGCCGGCGGCCAGCAGGCGTTTTCCGACTACTACACGGCCGCTTACGACGCCGCAGTGTTTGACAAGTCGCTGCGCGACAACGTCACCTTCGCCGACCACAGCCTGGCCACGGACAGCGTGTTTTCGGAAACCCAGCTCGTGCTCTGCCGCAACGTGCTGATCTATTTCAACAAGAAGCTGCAGGACCGCGCGCTGGGCCTGTTTCACGAATCGCTGAGCCACCGCGGCTTCATGGGCCTGGGCAGCAAGGAAAGCATCGACTTTTCGGGCTATGCCACGCGCTTTGAGCCGCTGGACCGGCCCGAGCGGATCTTCCGCAAGCTGGAGGCCTGAGCCCTCTCATGAATATCGAGCAGGTTGCAGGAAGACATGCCGTCGAGGCCGTGGTGATTGGTGCGTCGGCCGGCGGGGTGCATGCCTTGCTGACCCTGCTGTCGGGGCTGCCGGAGCGTTTTCTGCTGCCCATCATCGCGGTGCTGCATCTTCCCAAAGAGCGCGACAGCCGGCTGGCCGACGTTTTCCAGCAAAGGCTGGGCATGGCCGTGCGCGAGGCCGCCGACAAGGAAACCATCGCCCCGTCCACCCTGTATTTCGCCGGGTCCGGCTACCACCTGTCCATCGAGACGGACCGGACTTTTTCACTGAGCTGTGAGGAACCGGTCAACTATTCCCGGCCGTCGATCGACGTGCTGATGGAATCCGCGGCCGACGCCTATGGCGCCAAGCTGGCGGGCGTGCTGCTCACCGGCGCCAATTTCGACGGCGCGGCCGGCCTGGCCCGCATCAAGCAGCGCGGTGGCCTGACCGCGGTGCAGGACCCGGCAGAGGCCCAGGTCGCCACGATGCCGCAAGCGGCCATTCGCAAGCTCAAACCCAACCTGATTCTCACGCTGGACGGCCTCCGGCAACTGCTCATTCAACTTGATCACAACCATGCAAAAACCTGAGGCTGTAAAAGTCCTGATCGTTGACGATCTGCCTGGCAACCTGCTGGCGCTCAATGCGCTGATCCGCGGAGACGGCCGGCAGATCTTTCAGGCCAGCTCCGGCGAGGAAGCGCTGGATCTGCTGCTCGAACACGAGTTCGCACTGGCCATTCTGGACGTGCAGATGCCGGGCATGAGCGGCTTCGAGCTGGCCGAGCTGATGCGCGGCACCGAAAAGACGCGGCAGATCCCCCTCATTTTCGTCACGGCTGCCGGCAAGGAGCAGAACTACGCCTTCACCGGTTACGAAACCGGCGCGGTGGATTTTCTGTACAAGCCGCTTGACGTGGACGCCGTGCGCAGCAAGGTCAACGTGTTTGTGGACCTGTACCGCCAGCGCATGGAAACCCTCAGGCAGGTCGAAGCGCTGGAGAAAAGTCGTAAGGAGCAGCAGGTGCTGATGCAGCAGTTGACGGCCATGCAGGACAAGCTGCAGGCCGCCGTCCGCACGCGCGACGACTTCATCTCCATGGCCGCCCACGAATTGCGCACGCCGCTGAACACGCTGTACCTGGAGGCGCAGTTGCGCAAGCTGCAGCTGGACCGGGGCCGCGCGGACATTTTTGACGAGCCCTACCTGCACGCCATGGTCGCGCGCGACCGGCGCCAGATCGAGGCCATGATGCGTCTGATCGACGACATGATGGACGCCTCGCGCATCAACAGCAAGCAGCTGTCCATCCGGCCGGTGCCGATGGAGCTGTCAGCGCTGCTGGCTCGCGTGGTGGACAACCTGTCCCGCCAGGCCGCGGCCGCCGGCAGCTCCATCACCCTGGACGCCGGCCCGCCGGTCACCGCCCTGTGGGACGAGTTCAGGATCGAGCAGGTGGTGATCAACCTGCTGACCAATGCGCTGCGTTATGGTGAGGGCAAACCGGTGGAGGTCAGCCTGCGCCTGCAGCCCGAGGGCGCGTCCATTTCCGTGCGCGACCAGGGCCGGGGCATTTCTGCGGCTGACCAGCAACGCATTTTCGAGCAGTTCTCGCGTGTCGCCAGCGACGACGGCACCGGCGGGCTCGGCCTGGGCCTGTTCATCACCCGCCAGCTCGTCGAAGCGCACGGCGGCAGCATCAGCGTGCAAAGCCAGCCGGGCGAGGGCTCCGTGTTCACCGTCACCCTGCCCCTGACGCCCCCTGCTGCGCCGGTGGCCTGAACCCGCCCCGGCGGGCGCTGCCACGGGTTTCTGGCGGGCATGGCCCTTGAGCGGCCGACGGTTCCCAGGCCCGACAGGCGCCGCGCAGCCCGGAGCATGAGAAAATGCCGGATTGAACCCCAGATACCAGGACAGGACTTCCCCATGGACGCAGAACACATCAATATCATCGGCAACCAGCTCGCAGACCTGAGCAACCGGGTCAACGAACTTCGGGGGTATCTTTGACTACCCTGCCAAAGAACGTAAATTAAGCGAAGTCAACGCCGCGCTGGAAGACCCCAAGGTCTGGGACAACCCCAAGCGCGCCCAGGAACTCGGTCGCGAGAAAAAGTCGCTGGAGGACGTGGTCCATGTGATTGACCGCCTGAGCTCCGAGCTCGCCGACAACACCGAGCTCTTCGAGATGTCCAGGGCAGAAGGCGACGACGCCGGCATGCTGGCGATTGAAGAAGACGCCGCAAAAGTGGCGGTGGAAGTCGAGAAGATGGAATTCCGCCGGATGTTCAACAACCCGGCCGACCCGCTCAACGCCTTCCTGGACATCCAGGCCGGCGCCGGCGGCACCGAAGCCTGCGACTGGGCAAGCATGCTGCTGCGTCAGTACCTCAAATATGCCGAGCGCAAGGGCTTCAAGACCCAGATCGAGGACGAGACCGCGGGCGACACCGCCGGCATCAAGGGCGCGACCATCAAGATCGAGGGCGAATATGCCTTCGGCCTGCTGCGCACCGAAACCGGCGTGCACCGCCTGGTACGCAAGTCGCCCTTCGACTCCTCGGGCGGGCGCCACACCTCGTTTGCCTCGGTGTTTGTCTACCCCGAGATCGACGACTCGATCGAGATCGAGATCAATCCGTCGGACGTCCGGGTCGACACCTTCCGCGCCTCGGGCGCCGGCGGCCAGCACATCAACAAGACCGACTCGGCGGTGCGCCTGACGCACATCCCGACCGGCATCGTGGTGCAGTGCCAGGACGGCCGCTCGCAGCACGGCAACCGCGACGTGGCCTGGAAACGCCTGCGCTCGCGCCTGTACGACTTCGAGCTGCGCAAACAGCAGGAAGCCCAGCAGAAGCTGGAAGACACCAAGACCGACGTGGGCTGGGGCCACCAGATCCGCAGCTACGTGCTGGACCAGAGCCGCATCAAGGACTTGCGCACCAACTACGAGACCTCGGCCACCCAGAAGGTGCTCGACGGCGACCTTGACCCGTTCATCGAAGCTTCGCTCAAGCAGGGCGTGTGATGAATACACGCGCTCTCCCCTTTCACTTTTCAGGAACCCACCATGCTGCGTGAAGGACAAGCCACGGCCATCCACCGTGCAGACTACGTTGCCCCCGCCTACTGGATCGACACCGTCGATCTGTGTTTTGACCTGGACCCGGCCAAGACGCGTGTGCTCAACAAGATGACGCTGCGGCGCAATGCCGACGTGCCGGCCCAGCCGCTCAAGCTTGACGGCGAGGAACTCAACCTGGCGCGCGTGCTGGTCAACGGCCAGGGCACCTCGTTCAAGATGGACGGCGACAAACTGGTGCTGGAAAACCTGCCGCTGGGCTCCGAGTCCTTCGAGCTGGAGATTTTCACCACCTGCGCGCCGGCCAAAAACACCAAGCTGATGGGCCTGTACGTCAGCAACGACTCCTTCTTCACCCAGTGCGAGGCCGAGGGCTTTCGCCGCATCACCTACTTCCTGGACCGTCCCGACGTGATGGCCAGCTACACCGTGACCTTGCGCGCCGACAAGGCGAGGTACCCGGTGCTGCTGTCCAACGGCAACCTGGTCGAGCAGGGCGAACTCGAGGGCGGTCGCCACTTTGCGAAGTGGGTGGACCCGCACAAAAAACCCGCCTACCTGTTTGCCCTGGTGGCCGGCCAGCTGGTCGCACGCGAGCAGCGCATCACCTCGCGCGCCGGAAAAGACCACCTGCTGCAGGTCTATGTGCGCCCGGGCGACCTGGACAAGACCGAACACGCGATGAACTCGCTGGTGCACTCGGTGGCGTGGGACGAAGCGCGCTTTGGCCTGAGCCTGGACCTGGAGCGTTTCATGATTGTTGCGACCAGCGACTTCAACATGGGCGCCATGGAAAACAAGGGCCTGAACATCTTTAACACCAAGTACGTGCTGGCGAACCAGGCGACTGCGACCGACACCGACTATTCGAACATCGAAAGCGTGGTCGGCCACGAGTACTTCCACAACTGGACCGGCAACCGCATCACCTGCCGCGACTGGTTCCAGCTGAGCCTGAAAGAAGGCCTGACGGTGTTCCGCGACCAGGAATTCAGCCAGGACCTCTGCGGCGAAGCCTCGGCCCGCGCCGTCAAGCGCATCGAAGACGTGCGTGTGCTGCGCACTGCGCAGTTCCCCGAAGACGCCGGCCCGATGTCGCACCCGGTGCGGCCCGACAGCTACATCGAGATCAGCAACTTCTACACCGTCACCATTTACGAAAAAGGCGCCGAAGTCGTGCGCATGATGCAGACCCTGGTGGGTCGCGACGGTTTTGCCAAAGGCATGAAGCTCTACTTCGAGCGCCACGACGGCCAGGCGGTGACCTGCGACGACTTTGCGCAGGCCATTGCCGACGCCAACCCAGCCTCCGACCTGGCGCGCCTGCTGCCGCAGTTCAAGCGCTGGTACAGCCAGGCCGGCACCCCGCGCGTGCATGCCGACGCCGTGTACGACGCCGCCGCACGCAGCTACACCCTCACGCTGGCGCAAAGCTGCGCGCCCACGCCCGGCCAGTCGGCCAAGGAAACCTTTGTGATTCCGGTGGGCCTGGGCCTGCTGGGCGCCGACGGTGGCGACCTGCCGCTGCAGCTGGAAGGCGAGCCTGCCGCCGTGGCCGGCCCGCGCACGGTTGTGCTGACCGAAGCCAGCCAGACGCTGCGTTTTGTCAACGTGGACGTCGAGCCCGTGCCATCCATCCTGCGCGGTTTCAGCGCGCCGGTGGTGCTGGAGTTCGATTACAGCGATGCGCAGCTGCTGCACCTGCTGGCGCACGACAGCGACCCTTTCAACCGCTGGGAAGCCGGCCAGCGTCTGGCGGTGCGAAGCGCTATTAAATCAATAGCTGCTTCCGCTTATCCGGTGGGGGCCGCGCCCCTGAATGACGCCTACATCGAGGCCATGCGCAGTGTGCTGCGCGACCCGGCGCTGGACGCCGCCTTCAAGGACCTGGTGCTCACCCTGCCGTCGGAAACCTACCTGGCCGAGCAGCTCGACGTTGTGGACCCGCAGCGGGTTCACGCGGTGCGCGAAGCCATGCGCCTGCAACTCGCCACGGCGCTGCAGGCCGATTGGGAAGCCGCTTTCGAGGCCAACCACGACAACGGCGCCTACACGCCCGACCCGCTGTCCTCGGGCCGCCGCGCCCTGGCCGGCATGGCGTTGACGCAGCTGTGCCTGGCCGCGGTTGCCAGCGGCGATGCGGTCTGGCCCGGCAAGACGTATCAGCGTTTCAAGGACGCCGGCAACATGACCGACCGCTTCAACGCGCTCGCCGCGCTGGTGTCCAGCGGCCACCCGCTGGCCGCCGGGGCGCTGCAGCGCTTTCATGCCATGTTCAAGGACGAGGCGCTGGTCATCGACAAATGGTTCAGCCTGCAGACCAGCGCGCCGGACCGCGGCGGCAACATCCTGCCGGCCGTGAAACAGCTCATGAAACATGCCGACTTCAGCCTGCGCAACCCGAACCGCGCGCGCAGCGTCGTCAGCACCTACTGCCAAGGCAACCCGGCCGGTTTCCACCGCGCGGATGCCGCCGGCTACGTGTTCTGGAGCGAACGCGTGATCGAGCTCGACGCCATCAACCCGCAGGTGGCGGCCCGCCTGGCACGCGCGCTGGACCGCTGGAGCAAGCTGGCCGAGCCCTACCGCAGCGCCGCGCGTGAAGCGATTGCCCGCGTCGCCGCCCGCACCGACCTGAGCAAGGACACGCTGGAAGTCGTCACGCGGGCCCTGGCAGATTGAATGGCCCCCACGCTTGTCACTTCGTGTACTACGCTGCCCCCCGCGGGGGCCGCTGCGCCTGCGGCCCGGCTAAGCCGGTTCCGCGGCCCCTGCTGAAAAAAGCGGGGAAGACATGCAACGTCCGCCCTTTTAATTTTCGACGACTGGAGTCCTCATGAGTTCCAAAGTTTCCCTGACGCGCTACCTGATCGAGCAGCAGCGCATCGACGGCCACATCCCCTCTCAGCTGCGCCTGCTGCTGGAAGTGGTGGCCCGCGCCTGCAAAAGCATCAGCCAGGCCGTCAACAAAGGCGCGCTGGGCAGCGCGATGGGCAGCGCCGACAGCGAGAACGTGCAGGGCGAGATGCAGAAAAAGCTCGACATCATCGCCAACGAGGTGCTGATCGAGGCCAACGAATGGGGCGGCCACCTGGCCGGCATGGCGTCCGAGGAAATGGACACCATCTACGTGGTGCCGAACCGCTACCCCAAGGGTGAATACCTGCTGCTGTTCGACCCGCTAGACGGCTCCAGCAACATCGACATCAACGTCAGCATCGGCACCATCTTCAGCGTGCTGAAAATGCCCGAAGACGACCGCGGGGTGGACGAAGGCGACTTCCTGCAGGCCGGCAACAAGCAGGTGGCCGCGGGTTACTGCATCTACGGCCCGCAGACCACGCTGGTGCTGACGGTGGGCGACGGCGTCGCCATGTTCACGCTGGACCGCGAGCAGGGCTCGTTTGTGCTGATCGAAGAGAACGTGCAGATCCCCGAAGACACCAAGGAGTTCGCCATCAACATGAGCAACATGCGGCACTGGGACCAGCCGGTGAAACGCTACGTGGACGAACTGCTGGCCGGCAAGGACGGCCCGCGCGGCAAGGACTTCAACATGCGCTGGGTGGCCGCCATGGTGGCCGACGTGCACCGCATCCTGTGCCGCGGCGGCATCTTCATGTACCCCTGGGACAAACGCGAGCCCGAAAAAGCCGGCAAGCTGCGGCTGATGTACGAAGCCAACCCCATGAGCTGGCTGATCGAGCAGGCCGGCGGCGCAGCCACCAACGGCCACCAGCGCATCCTGGACATCCAGCCCGGCAAGCTGCACGAGCGCGTGAGCGTGATCCTGGGTTCGAAGAACGAAGTCGAGCGCGTCACCGCCTACCACGCCAAGCTATAATCGCAGGCTGAATTCAAAAACCGCCGGTGTAGCTCAGTCGGTAGAGCAGCTCATTCGTAATGAGAAGGTCGGGTGTTCGATTCATCTCTCCGGCACCAAATGAAAAGCCTCTGTTTCGCAAGGAACAGGGGCTTTTTCATGGAGTCAATTCGTAGCCGGCCAGAAATTATGGCGCAACTTCACCTTCAGAAGAAGCGATATCCGAATTTCGCTCGCCCAGTCGGCGCTCAATGTATCGCCTCAGCCCATGTATAAGGCAGGTCAATTCGTTTGGGAAGTATTGAACCAATGCTTCATCCAAAGGCGCGCCGAGATCCATCCAGAATTGACTCAATTCGAACTGTTCCACCAAGCTGTAATCTTTAAAAAACTCATAGTGGTATCGTCCTTTCTCAAAAGCAAACTGATACGCGATCAGCAGCTTATTTAGGTCGCTGAAGTCGGTATATCCTGGCATTCTCGAAACGGCCGAACTCAAAATCTCGTTGCGAACGGATTCAGGCAACGTACTCCACTGGGCCGCATATTTGTGATTGTTTTTGGGGGATGTACCCGATAGAACAATTGCGCACTTAAGCAGCACCTCAAAGCCAAGGATCGATAAAAGCGCTCCCGAATCAGATTGCCTATCGAGAGAGCCTGCCAAAATATCGGCGTCGGCGAGTCGAGCATTCGCGTCGGCGTACATACGTATCGCATGGTCGTACACAGGAGTCCTCCACTAAGTTACGCGTGCGTCGAAGCCCTGGCCGTCAGCTCAATTCCCAACGCCTTCATGACCGCCAGCGTCGTCTTCAAGGTGGGGTTGCCGTTCTCGCTGAAAGCACGGTAAAGCTGCTCGCGAGACAGGCCGGTCTGGCCGGCAATTTGCGTCATGCCTTTGGCGCGCGCAACAACGCCCAGCGCCTTGGCGATGTAGGCGGCGTCGCCGGTTTCCAGTGCGTCGGCCATGAAGAAGGCAATTTCCTCGCCATTGACCAGCGCGGCAGCAGGATCGTAGGTCGTCAGTTTCTCAGCCATCTTGCTGCCTCCATTCTTTTTTTCCGTCTAAGTGAATCCCGAATCAGTTTATGCGTGCGTCCGCACCCAGTTTTTCAAGGCATCGTTGATACGGGTTTGCCAGCCATCACCCGTAGCCCTGAATTTCTCCACCACCTCCACGTCCAGGCGCAGGGTGACCTGGGTCTTGCTGCCACTGCCCAGCGGGCGGCCACGACGCACCTGTGGTTTGACTTGCAACCATTCGGCATCCGTGAAGGCGACTGCATCAGGGTCTGCCAGGGCAGCGGCCATGATGGCGGCATCCTCGGCAGGGGTCGGAAGGATGGTTCCGGGTTTAAGTTTCGGCATAACGTTTCACCTCGCGTGTGTTGGCTTTTTTCAAGCTGATGATGCGGCGCTCTGTGGGCAACTCGGGCGGGCGGTCAACAAACACCACGACCATGATGCGCAAGCCGATGTAGCCCAGTGCCACCATGCGGGCCTCGTCATACGCGCGGCGCTGATCAGGCCACACCACGGCGGTTTCCCATTCAAAACCCACGGCGTCCAGCAATGACAGCCATGCTTAGAAAGGTTCGCGGCATCCTTGGCTGGGTCGAACGTCACGTTCATGGTTTATTGTAGTTACGTTTATTCGAATTACAAGGATTATTTGTAACTACGCTATATCAGCAAACCGAGATTTTTCGGGCTCACACCCCATAACCCCGGGAATGATCGGCGGGCTCTGGCGCCGCTCGCACCTGCCTTGGCGAACGCGCTGACACCCCGTGCAAATTTGACGGGGGGGCTTGGCGCGGCTCGAATCCGCGCATCGACCGAAACACAGCGTCAGTGCCGGTGCTGCATGACCCACTTCGCATAAACACGAACATAGTCATGCACCGCCGTGTCGGTTTCGGCCTGGTCGAGCGCGAGCCATTGCCACCGGGCATGTTGTTCGCCGGCGCCCTGCGGCAACTGGAGATGTGTTTCCTCGCCCTGCGTCAGCTGCAGCCACAGCGGCAGGTTCACGTAGTGGGTGGACACCTGGGGGTCAAAGGCGCTGTCCGGGTAGAAGTGGTCCCAGGTGCCCATGAGCGTCGCGCGTTCGAGCGCGGATGCGGGCAAGCCCAGCTCGTCGTGCGCGATGCGCAGTTTGGCATGGGCCAGGGGTTCGTTTTTCCGTATCCGGCCTCCCGGCGTGAACCACCAGCCGCGAGCCGGCGCGTTGTTGCGCAGGCCCAGCAGCAGCTGGCCGTCGGTATTGGTCAACACGAGGTCGATGGACACCAGCGGCAAGGCCGCGCAGGCGGCAGAGAACTGGGCGATGGGCAACGGGAGGGGCAAGGGTGGCAGGCTCATGGATGGGTTTCGCTTCGGGGACATTCTCGACGATGGCTTGTTTCCGGCTGATTCATCAAGCCAAATCGGGTGCCAGCCCAATCAACCCCTGCGCAGGCAGCTATCGAAACAGTAGCACAGAGTGCGACCCCAGCCCCTCACCGCGGTGGTGGCAACTGCTCGCCCCACATGCGCCGCCACAGCCAGGGCAAAGCCGTCGCCACATCGGGCCGCGCGCTGTTGAGTGTGGGCACGTGGCTTTGCGCGGCGCGGGCCGCGGCGGTGCCCAGGTCGAAGTGGAAGGTGTAGGCCGGCTCCTGGCCCATGCGCAGGTCGGTGACAAACAGGCGCCCTCCCGCTTCCGACAGGCGGAAAAAGCCGTGGCTGAAGGCCGCGATGCGCGCCACCGGTGGGTCCTGGCCGTGCAAGGTGATCAGGTCGGCGCCGCGCTCGTGCGCCGTCCAGGTGATGCGCGGTGAGGTGTCAAGCAGCGAATAGTGGCCTTCAAAATACTGCGTGGGGGTGGTGGCGACCAGGCGCCAGAGCAGCGTGTTGAAGGGCGCGGGGGTGACCAGCAGCGCACTGGCGGTGATGCCCTCGGCCTGCAGCGAGCTGCGCGCCACCGCGGTGGCCTGTTGCTGCGCCAGCACGCTCCAGCCGAGGTAGAGCGTGCTGAGCACCAGCGCCGCCGCGTTCCATCGCAGGCCGAGGCTGCTTTTGAGGCGCAGCGCAGCGACCACGCCGACGATCAATGGCACGGTGTAAAGCGGGTCGATGATGAACACGCTGCCCACCCCGAACGGGTAGTTGGTGAACGGCAGCAGCAGTTGCGTGCCGTACACCGTCATGGCGTCCAGCAGGGGGTGGGTGACAAGCGCCAGCCAGAGTGCCAGCCACCAGCGCTTGAACATCACGGCCTCGCCGTGCAGCCGCGACACCACCCAGGCCAGCGGCGGTGCGGCCAGCGTGAGGTAGAACAGCGCGTGGCTTTCGGCGCGGTGCAAGGTCATGTTGAGGATGGCGTTGCCGTGGTCGATGAAGGCGTCCAGGTCCGGCAGCGTGCCTGCTACCCCGCCCCACAACGCGGCCTTCCACACAGCGGTGCGCCGCCCCATGACGGCCACGCTGACAGCCGAGCCAAGTGCAATCTGGGTCAGTGAATCCATGGCGGGCAGCTTAACGCAGCGGCCCGCCGGCAGGCGCGACGTGGGGCCCTTTCCCCCTGGCCGGGACGGGACGTTGTGCGCGCACCGGGCGCCGTGTCACCCGCCGGCATGTCAGAAAAACAGGCTGGGGTCAGGGCACCGGCGTCTGTTTGCCGCGCCGCCAGAAGTGAGCCATCAAGGGCTTGACGCTGACGCCGTGGAGCAGGATGGACAGCGCCACCACCACCAGCGTCATCTGGATCATCTGCAGGGCCAGCGTCTCGGGCAATTCGTGCTGGATGGCGTACATCAGGTAATACAGCGAACCAATGCCGCGCACGCCGAACCAGGCGGTCATGCCGCGTATGCGCCAGGGCGCCGGTGTGAACCACATGCCGACCAGCACACTGAGCGGGCGCGCCACCAGAAACAGGAACAAGGCCAGCCCCACCGCCGGCCAGCTCCAGGAGGAGAGGAACATGGAGCCACCCACCAGCAGCACCAGCACCAGCTCCGACAGCCGCTCCAGGTGCTCCTTGAAGACCAGCGAGCCTTCGCTGACCGTGTGCAGCGAGTCCGGATCGTCGGCGGGGCCGGCGCTGACCGGCGCGCCCGGTCCGGCAGTTTCGGTGGCGCCGGCGGATGGCTTGAGCGCGTTCCGTGCCAGCTTCAGTTCAGCCTGGCGCAGCGCCACGGCGGCAAAAAAGACGGCCAGAAAACCCCAGGCATGCACCATCACCGTCAAGCCGTAGACCACGCCGATCAGCCCCAGGCCGAGGAAGTCGTCAAGCAACTCGTGCCTGTGCGGCGCACGCCGGAACTTCCAGCCCAGGCGGGCCAGCGCAATCCCTGCCACGCCGCCGATCAGGATGGCGGCCAGCGTGGCCCACAGCACATCCACCAGGATCCAGCGCAGGCCGAAGTCGCCGAGCTCGTGCAGGCCCAGCAGGCCCAGCCCCAGCATCACAAAGGGAAAGGCGCTGCCGTCGTTCATGCCCGCCTCGCAGGTCAGGGTAAAACGCAGTTGGTCACGGTCGCCCGGGTGGCGGATCTGCACATCGGTGGCCAGCACCGGGTCGGTCGGTGCCAGGATCGCGCCCAGCAAAACGCCGGCGCCCAGCGGCAGGCCCAGCACATAGAAGGCAAAGGCCGCCACCATCGCGACGGTCAGGGTCATGGACACGGTGGCCAGCAGAATCGGCGCGCGCCAGCGGGCAAAGCTGAAGGGCACCGGCATCTTGACGCCGGCGGAAAACAGGGAGATCAGCACCGCCCCCTCGGTCAGCACCTCCAGCAGGGCCGACTCCTTGAGCGGGTTGAAGTGCATCAGGTTGAGCACGCTGGGGCCGACCAGCAGCCCCACGGCCAGGTAAATGATGGCGGCCGTGACCGGCGACCGCTTGAGCACGGTATGGGTCAGACCCATCACCAGCAGCAGGCCGCCCACCAGCATGAACCACAGGGCATTATTCATCGTGCAGACCGGTCAGGGGCCGGGCACGCCAGACGTGCGGCGGGCGGTGTGGAGGGTTCATGAAGGCTTTCCGGCCGAGGCGGCCCGGATGTCTTGTTCGGTTGGTGATGCAAACAAGGATACAACGTCCGCCGCGGCCGCGGGCGCCTGCACCCCTGGCATACCCCCCGTTACAATCTCGCTGCCTGCCAGCCGGGAAGCGGGAGCCGGCGGCCTCTGGCGCAGCATCACACGGGTGCGGTCAAGAGTATGTGTCACCACCTACCGGGTTCCAACCATGACGTCCCTCAAGACCCTGCTCGTTTTTTTCGCCACTTTCGCGCTGCTGGCCTGCAGCTCCATGGGCAGCACGCCCGTGGGCAGCGACAGCACGGTGACCGAGGCCACGGCCAAACAGCTGGCGGGCGACGTGCCGCTGCCGCAGGGCACGGTCATCAAGCAGCAGGACACCCTGGTCATGGGTTCGGGCAACACCTGGATGGGGCGGCTGAGCCTGACCGTGCCGGGCGAGGCGCAACCCGCGTTTGCCTGGTTCCGCGACAACCTGCCCGCCGCCGGCTGGACCCTGACCTCGAGCTCGTTTTCAAAACTCAGCCTGCTGACCTTCACCAAGGCCGAACGTGTGGCCACGGTGCAGATGCAGGGCAGCAACTTCGGCGGCAACGAGGTGCTGATCACGGTGGCGCCGGCAGTGCGTCCGGCCAGCCGGCCCTGATCGGCCTTGAGCCGGCCCTGCGCCGTCCGTCCACCGCACTGCTATTGAATCCATAGCTGCTGGCGCCCGCCCTGCCTGGGCTGGAGGTCGAAAACGCTGTCAGAAATGCGGGTGGACCGAGAACCGGTTCAGACTGGCTGTTCCGCCGGGACAATGATCTGGCTGGCCAGCACCTTGTCGATGCGTTTGCCGTCCAGGTCCAGCACCTCAAAACGCCAGCCCGCTGCTTCGACCAGATCGCCCGTGCCCAGCAGGCGGCCGGACACGCTTTGGAGCAGGCCGGCCACGGTGTTGTAGCGGCCCCTGTCCTCGTCGGGCAGCTCCCGGATGTCGAGCCTGGCCTTGAGCTCGGACACCGGCATCACGCCGTCGATCAGCCAGCTGCCGTCAGCGCGGCGCGTGGCCCAGGCGTCCACCTGCGCGCCGGGCTGCAGCTCGCCGGTGATGGCCTCGAGCATGTCGATGGGTGTCATCAGGCCCTGCACCACGCCGTATTCGTCGACCACAAACACCATGCGGGTGGACTGGGTGCGAAACTGCTCCAGCAGCTCCATGCCGGTCAGCGTTTCGGGCACAAACATGGCCGGAATGGCGTAGGCGTCAATGCGGTCAGCCAGCGTCGGTGTGGTGCCGGTGCCGGTGTCCTCACCGGCCGGCTGGATCTGGCCGCGCAGGGCCAGCAGCTTGGCAATGTTCACCACGCCCACCACGTCGTCGAGGCTGCCGCGGCACACCGGGTACCACGAGTGGCCGGTGGCGCCGGCCTTGACAATCGCCTGCGCCACGGTGTCGCTGGCGTCCAGCCACTCGATGTCCGAACGCGGCCGCATCAGCGAGGTCAGCAGCCGGTCGTCGAGCAGAAAGACGTTCTGCACCATCTGGTGCTCGTGCTCCTCGATCAGGCCGGCGTCCACGCCCTCTTCCAGGCTGGCGGCAATTTCCTCGTCGGTCACGGTACGCTCGCCGGCGTTGTCCACCCGCAGCAGTTTGAGCACGGACTGGGTGCTGAAGGAAAGCAGCCGCACAAAAGGCTTGGCACCGGTGGCCACCCACATCATGGGACGCGACACCAGCCGCGCCACGGTTTCGGGGTACAGCTGGCCGATGCGTTTGGGCACCAGTTCGCCGAACACGATGGTGATGAAGGTGATGACGGTGACCACCAGCGCGGTGGCCGTGATGTCGGACGCACGGGGCGACGCACCAAAAGTCTGGAGCCAGCTTGACAGGCTGCCGCTGAAGGCGGCCTCGCCGATGATTCCGTTGAGCATGCCGATGGAGGTGATGCCGACCTGCACCGACGAGAGAAACTGCGTCGGGTTCTCCAGCAGCGTCAGCGCCGCCCCTGCGCCCTTGTCGCCCGACTCCGCCATGGCGTTGAGCCTGGCCTTGCGGCTGGAAGCGAGCGCCAGCTCGGACATGGCAAAAACGCCGTTGAGCAGGGTCAAAAAGGCGATGAGGATGAAATCCATGGATCCAAAGGCAGAATGAACACATGGCACTTTACTTGATTGGCGACCTGCAGGGCTGCAACGAGCCGCTGCAGCGTCTGCTGCGCAGCGTGGATTTTTCCCCCAGCCGCGACACGCTCTACATCCTGGGCGACCTGGTCAACCGCGGCCCGGACTCGCTGGGCGTGCTGCGCAGCCTGTCCGGCCTGGGCGATGCCGCGCAATGCCTGCTGGGCAACCACGACCTGAACCTGCTCGGCATCCGCCACGGGCTGCGCAAGCCGCACCGCAGCGACACCGTGCAACAGGTACTCGACGCGCCCGACTGTGAGCCCCTGCTCGACTGGCTGCGGCACCGCCGCATGGCGATCCATGAACACGGCTGGCTCATGGTGCATGCCGGCGTGCTGCCGCAGTGGAGCGCCGCGAAAACCATGGCGCTGGCCGGCGAGGTCGAGCAGGCGCTGCGCGGCCCCGACCTGCCCGGCTTTCTGAAAACGATGTATGGCAACACCCCCAACCAGTGGCAGGAGACGCTGGCCGGTGCCGAGCGGCTGCGCGTGATTGTCAATGCCCTGACCCGCATGCGTTTCTGTACCGCCGACGGCGCCATGGAATTTGCCACCACCGGCAGCACGCAGACGGCGCCGCCCGGTTACCTGCCGTGGTTTGAAGTCCCGGGCCGCAAAACCGCCGACATCCGAATCGCCTTCGGCCACTGGTCCACCTTGGGCGCCGATACCGCGGCCAGCGGGGCCGGCCTGCTGGCCAACACCCTGCCGCTGGACACGGGTTGCGTCTGGGGCGGCTGCCTGACGGCGGCGCGGCTGGGCAGCCAGCCCGGTCAGTTCGAGTTGATCCGTGTGCCCTGCCCGCAGGTCCGCGCACCGGGCTGAGCGCCACAAAAAACAAAGGGTTTTTGGCCTTCAGCCCAATAGCCACCTGCGCCGGCAGCTATCAATAAGGTAGCAACCCAGCGAACCGCCAGTTGTTCAGGCGGGGGCCGGGCCGGGGTTCCTGAGCGCCGCCTCGTCGGCCAGGGCGCGTGCCACACTGGCCGAGAGCAGCAGCACCGCCGACGAGAAGTAGATCCACATCAGCAGCACCACCAGCGAGCCGGCCGCGCCATAGGCCGACACCACGGCCGCGGTGGACAGGTAAATTGCCATCAGGTACTTGCCCAGCGCAAACAGGATGCCGCCGGCAATGCCGCCCATCACCAGGTAACGCATGGCAGGTTTGGGCCCGGCGCTCATGCGCATCAGCGCAACAAACAGCCCCGCGGAAAACGCCATGGACACCAGCTCGTTGATCACCACCGCCACACGCTCCAGCGGCATGTAGCTGCCGGCCCAGGTGGTCAGGAAACTCAGCACGGCGGAGATCACCAGCGAGACCAGCAACAGAAAACCGAAGGCCAGGATGTAGGCAATGCCGCGCACACGCAGCGAGGCGCTGTACCACCACTTCTGCTGCGGCGGAACGCCGGTGTCCTGGCGCCAGAGCCGCTCGAAGGCGTCCTGCAGCTCGGCAAACACGCCGGTGGCGCCCGACAGCAGCAACACGAAAGCGATGCCCGAAGCCAGCAGCCCCTCGGACGGCTTCTGCGCGCTGGCCAGGGCCTGCTTGATCATCTGCGCGCCCTGCTCGCCGATCACGCCGCCTATCTCGCGGATCAGGCTGCTCTCGATGTAGCTGC
This sequence comes from Polaromonas sp., assembly GCF_029945685.1. Classification (GTDB taxonomy): domain Bacteria; phylum Pseudomonadota; class Gammaproteobacteria; order Burkholderiales; family Burkholderiaceae_C; genus Polaromonas. Next base: position 315,287 of record NZ_JAQSDA010000027.1, read on the forward strand.
GGTCCAGCCACCAGCCCAGCACCGCCACCAGCAGCACCAGCAGGGGTGCCAGGCTGAGAATGCCGTAGAAAGACATGGCGGCACTCATGCGCAGCCCGTCAGCGTTGAGCCACAGGTCGACGGCGCGGCGCGCCGGGCGCAACAGGTTGGGAAAGGAAGAACGTTGGTAGGCGCGGCGCAAGCCAGCGTACGAGGGCATCATGCTGTCAGCATAACGCGGCCGGCCCTGAAAAACCATCGGACGCCTGCGCGGCAAACAGTAGGCCTGGGCCCCGAATGCCGCCAGAGACCCGCCGCTTCAGCCGGCTGTCTTGAACAGTGCCGCGACTTTTTTCTTCGGCTTGATGTTGGCCGACACGCCGCGTGAGGCTCCGCTCTTGGCGGCCGCTTCCCAGGCCGGTTGTGCTTCGGCCGGCAGGCTGGATTCGTAAGGCTTGTCAAAGAAGGGGTCGCGCGAGGCCGACTGGCGCTGTGGCGGCGCCTCGCGGCGTTCACGGCGCTCCGGCCTGTCGCGCGGGGCTTCGGCCGCTTCGCGCACGGGCTGGTCGCCGCTGTCGCGGTACATGCGCCGGCCGTCGTTGATGCGGCCCTGTTCCTTGATGCGCGGCTGGTCTTCGTCGAACTCCATGGGTTCGAGTTCGATCTTGGTCTTGATGAGTTTTTCGATGTCGATCACCAGGCGCTGGTCGCTGGCAGCCGCAAAACTCACCGCCAGACCGGAGGCGCCGGCGCGGCCCGTGCGGCCGATGCGGTGCACATAGTCTTCCGCATTGAAAGGCACGTCGAAGTTGAACACCGCAGGCACGTCCTTGATGTCCAGGCCGCGCGCGGCCACATCGGTACACACCAGCAAATCGACTTCGCCGCTTTTGAAGGCCTCGAGCGCCTTGAGGCGCTCGTCCTGGCTTTTGTCGCCGTGCAGGGCGGTGGTTTTCAGGCCTTCGCGCTCCAGCGAGCGGGCCAGGCGGGCGCAACCGAGCTTGCTGTTGACAAACACAAACGCCTGCTTGATGCCGCGTGTTTTGAGCACCTGATGCAGCGCGCGGCGCTTGTCGTCGGCACTGACGGCGTAGAAATGCTGTTCCACCGTGGACGCGGTGGCGTTGGAGCGCGCCACCTCGATCGTCACCGGGTCCTGCAGGAAGCTGGATGCCAGGCGCTTGATCTCGGGGGAGAAAGTTGCCGAAAACAGCAAGGTGATGCGCTGCTTGGGCAGGTAACTCAGGATGCGCTGCAGGTCCGGCAGGAAGCCGATGTCCAGCATGCGGTCGGCCTCGTCGAGCACCACGTACTCCACCTGGTTGAGCACGGCGTTTTTAGCTTCGATGTGGTCGAGCAGCCGGCCCGGCGTGGCGACCAGCACCTCGACGCCTTTTTTCAGCTCGGCGGTTTGTGGCTTCATGTCCATGCCGCCGAACACCACCGCGCTGTTGAGGTTGGTGTACTTGGCGTAGAACTTGACCTGCTCGGCCACCTGCACAGCCAGCTCGCGCGTCGGCAGCAACACCAGCGCACGCACCGGGTGGCGCGCGGGCGAGGTCGAGGCGTTCTCGTGTTTCATCATGCGCTGCAGCAGCGGCAAGGCGAAAGCGGCGGTTTTGCCGGTGCCGGTCTGGGCGGCGCCCATCACGTCCCTGCCCTGGAGAACGACCGGAATGGCCTGCTCCTGGATGGGGGTCATGGTTTCGTAGCCCATTTCGGCTACGGCGCGGGCCAGCGGTTCTGCCAGCGAAAGGTTCGAAAAGGAGGATGTCATTTAGCCTGCTATTGTCGCACTTTGGGCGATAAAGGCATTTCAGCCGGCCCGCCGTCCGCTCCCGCCTGCGGAGGGCCGGTTTTCCTTCGCCAGAATGCTATTGATTTAATAGCTGCTTGCGCATACAGGGCGAGGGCTGGAAGCCTGTTTTCTATAAATTCCTGGCAGAAAAGGTGTCGCAGGCCTTGACGTTGCCTTGCTGCAAGCCATTGTTGAACCAGCGCGCACGCTGGGCGCTGCTGCCATGGGTAAAACTCTCGGGCACGATGGCGCCGCCGCGTCCGCTCTGCAGCGCGTCGTCGCCGATTTTTGCGGCAGCGTTCATGGCCTCCTCGACATCGCCCTGCTCCAGGATGGCGCGGGCACGCTGCGCGTGATGCGCCCACAAGCCGGCAAAGCAGTCGGCCTGCAACTCCAGCCGCACGCTCATGGCGTTGTATTCGGTCTTGCTGACACGCCCGCGCATCTGGTCCATCTTGCCGGTGATGCCGAGCTGGTTCTGCACATGGTGGCCGACCTCATGCGCGATCACGTACGCCTGGGCGAAGTCGCCCGGCGCGCCCAGCTTTTTCTGCAGGGTTTCATAAAAGCCCAGATCGATGTAAACCTTCTGGTCGGCCGGGCAGTAAAAAGGCCCCATGGCCGCCTGACCCTGGCCGCAGGCCGTGGCGGTGGCACCGCGAAACAGCACCAGCCGTGGCTCCTGGTAGGTGCTGCCGCCCTGGGTGAACACGACTTTCCAGACATCTTCGGTGTCGGCCAGCACGGTGGACACAAAACTGGCCATCCGGTCATCAGCCGGCGGGCGTTGCGCCGGCCCTTGCTGGACTTGGGCAGTCGGGGCCCCGCCGCTGAGCGCACCCAGAATGGTCAGCGGGTTGATGCCAAAAATCCAGCCGCCCACCACTGCCAGGACAATCGTGCCGATACCGATGCTCCGGCCACCGAGCAGCCCGCCCCCACCTCCGCCACTGCGGCGGTCCTCGACGTTGTCGGACTCGCGGTTGCCTTCCCACTTCATGATGAACTTTCGTTGGTGTCGGCGCCGCAGGTGCGGTGCAAACTGTACAAGCTGTACAAGCTGTACAAGCTGTACAAACTACTTTACTTGAGCTTTGAATCCAGAGACGGAACATTTCGCCTGCTGCAGCATCCCATTGAACATGAACAAGTTTCTTGAACGCGCCCGCATTTTTCCCATGTTGCTGTCAGCCTTGTTGCTGACCGCCTGTGCGAGCCCGCTGGTGACCCAGGTCACCAGCTTCAACCAATGGCCCGCCGACGCCGCTGGCAGCAGCTTCAGTTTCATCAAGCCGCCGCCGAATCGCTGGGGCGCGCCGCAGGAGCTGGAACAGGCCACCTACGAGCGGTATGCGCAGCTGGAGCTTGAAAAGCTGGGCCTGCGGCCTGCCGCCGCGGGTGAGCCCGCGCGCCTGCTGGCCGAACTGAGCACCGTCAACCAGACCCAGCAAAGAACCTATCTGCAGCCGGTGTATGAAGACCCGCTGGTGTTCTACCCGCCGCGCCGCAACGCCGCTGGCCAGTATTTCCCCGGCTTCTGGGCGCCCAGCCGTTTCGGCCCGACCTATGTGGGGGACCGGGTGGTGCCCTACACCGTGCAGTTCAGTCAGCTCAACCTGCGCCTGCTCGACACCCGCAGCGGCCCGCCGGGGCAGCCCCGCGCCGTGTTCGAATCGCGCGTGGTGTACGAGGGAAACGCCAGCCTGCCGGAGGTCATGCCTTACCTGGTGCGTTCAGCACTGGACGGCTTTCCCGGCCAGAACGGGCAGGTGCGCCAGATCCGCTTCGACCGGGAAACCGGCGCACTGATCCGGAAATAGGCGTCTTGCACGGCCCCGGGGCAGTGCTGAAGGCTGATACGGTCCGTACTGCTTCACAATGGCGGCATGCCTCGCCCAAGCACCTCCACGCCCCTGCCGCGCATCCTGCTGAGCGGTTTTGACGCCTTCGGAGGCGACACCCTGAACCCGAGCTGGCTGGCGGTCCAGGCGCTGCACGGCCGACGTATTGGCGGCCATCAGGTGGTGGCCGCTCAATTGCCGACCGTGTTTGAGGCCTCGCTGGCCGAACTGGGACGACTGCTGCGCACGCACAAGCCGGCGCTGGTCATTTGTGTCGGTCAGGCCGGCGGGCGCGCCGCCCTCTCGCTGGAGCGTGTGGCCATCAATGTGAACGACGCACGCATTGCCGACAATGCCGCCGCGCGGCCGGTGGACACGCCCGTCGTCTCCGGCGGGCCGGCGGCGTATTTCAGCACGCTGCCCATCAAGGCCATGCTGCAGGCACTGCAAAAAGAAGGCATTGCCGCCGAGGTGTCGCAGACCGCCGGCACCTTTGTCTGCAACCACGTGTTCTACGGACTCATGCACATGCTGGCCACGCAGCGCGGCTTCAAGCGCACCCGCGGTGGCTTTGTTCACGTGCCCTTCCTGCCCGGCCAGGGCCAGCCGCACATGGCGCTGGACGACGTGGTGCGCGGGCTGCGTGTGGCCGCAGGTGCGGCAATAAGAACGCAGCGCGACATCACGCGGGGCGCTGGAGCGATCAGTTGATGTTGGGGGGAGCGGGCTCATCCCGCAGCAGGCGCCAGACCAGCCAGCTGCCGATCAGCGCGTTGCTGAGGGCAAAGCCGCCGACGATCAGGGTGGCCCAGGTGTCCAGTACCCGGTTGTGAACAATCCAGGCCAGCGCAGCCGACAGGGCATTGAGCGCCATGGCCATCCAGAACAGGGGATTGCGGGGCTGAAAAAGGCGGGCTAACTTCATGAGAGGAATGCTAACCGCAAGCGGTACTCCCTTCTGAGCCGATAACCCGTTGCACAGCAGACCGCTGCCTGCCGGAAAACAGGGAGAAAAACCGGGTCTAGCGAACCGCGCGAAAGGAGACCGGCAGCATGCCCATGTTGTCCGCAGGCGCCTTGGTCTGGCCGAAGGCCATCACTTCGCCTGTGGGCTCATTGCCGGCCAGGGTGTCCTTTGCACCGTCGTTGTACATGTCGGCCCGGGCATGCCGCATGCAGTTGCTGAGGGCCGCTCCGCGCATGGTTTCCACACAATAAGCCACAGCGGTTTGCTGGGAGGCCAGCATGGAGTCACGCGCATGGGCTTTTTTGACTTCACCGCTCGCCACCATGGCAATGGCTGTCAGCAGGCTGACAATCAGGACCACCCCGGCGCCCAGATAAAAATATTCACGACGGACGGTATGGCCTTGGGGCAGATGGGTGGAAAACATGAAACAGACTCCTCGTTGCGACTGTTTCAATGTTATGAAAGCGCCCTGGGCATGCAACACGGGGCATTGCCCGTGCACCTGTAGGATAAAACCGCTTCCCGCCACAAGCGCCTGACCGGCCCTCGTCGACGCCACGTACAGGCCACGCACAGGCCATACACAAGCCGGGGATTACCATCCAGCCATGACCGATTCTCCCATCCTGCTGAGCGCCGCGCAGACCGCGGCCCGCCTGCCCTACCCTGCCCTGCTGCAGGAAATCGTGCGCCTGCTGGGCGATGCCTCGGTGCAAGTCCCGCAGCGTCTGGTGCAACCGCTGGCCGGTGGCGGCAGCCTGTTCGTGATGCCAGCCTCGGACAGCCGGGTGGCCATGACCAAACTGATCACCTTCACGCCAGCCAATGCAGGAACCGCGCGCGCGACCATCCAGGGCGATGTGGTGGTGTTTGACATCGCCAGCGGTGAACGCCGGCTGGTGCTGGACGGCCCGACCGTCACGGCGCGGCGCACCGCTGCCGTTTCCCTGCTGGCGGCGCAGCGACTGGCCCCCGACACCCGTGGGCCCCTGCTGATTGTGGGCGCCGGGGTACAGGGCAAGGCCCACCTCGAAGCCTTTGCCGAAGTGCTGCCAGTCCGCGAAATCGTGATCGCCTCGCGCAGCGGCTCCAGTGCGCAGGCCCTGGTGCAACACGCCCAGGCGCTGGGCCTGCAGGCTCGCGCAGTCCAGGACGCCAACGCGGCGCTGGCCGACTGCCCGCTGGTGGTCACCTGCACCCCGGCCCGTGGCGTGGTGCTGGCCAGGCTGCCGCGCCGGGATGCTTTCATCAGCGCGGTCGGCGCCTTCACGCCGCAGATGGTGGAGCTCGGGCCGGACCTCTGCCGCCACTTTGCGCAGCAGGGCGCGGTGTTTGTGGACACTGCCGACGCCAGCCATGAAGCGGGCGATCTGCTGCAGGCCGGTCTTGATGTGAGCCGCTTTGCAACACTCGCGGACGTGCTGGTCCAGGGAACGCCGCGGCCAGCAGGGCCGGTGCTTTTCAAGAGCTGCGGCTGGGCCGGCTGGGACCTGGCGGCCGCGCGGACGGCGTTGGCGCTGTAAAAGTGGTTTTCGTCACGTCCACCCCTGTTGATCCACCGCAAACATGTCCGCCACCGCACTTTCTAGACTGAGCCCATGAAACTTCAATTCCTGGGCGCAACCGATACCGTCACCGGTTCCAAATACCTGATCCAGCACGACAAGTCCAAAGTGCTGGTCGATTGCGGGCTGTTCCAGGGCTACAAACTGCTGCGCCTGCGCAACTGGGCACCGCCGCCGGTGAAGCCGTCATCGATCGACGCGGTGATCCTGACACATGCCCACATCGACCACAGCGGCTACCTGCCGCTGCTGGCGCGCCAGGGGTTTCGCGGCAAGGTGTTCTGCACGCCCGCCACCTACGACCTGTGCCGCATCCTGCTTCCCGACTCCGGGCACCTGCAGGAGGAAGAAGCCGAATACGCCAACCGCCACAAGCTGTCGAGACACGAAGAAGCACTACCGCTGTACACAAGGGAGGACGCGATGGCCTGCCTCAAGCTGTTTCATCCCGTTCCCTATGACACCGACTGGCAACCCGTACCGGGCCTGCATGCCCGCCTGACGCCCTCGGGCCACATGGTCGGCTCCTCATTTGTCAGGCTGGACGACGGATCACGCTCCATCCTGTTTTCCGGGGACATCGGCCGGCCCCACGACCTGGTGCTCAAGCCACCCGCGCCGATGGACGGCGCCGACTACCTGGTGGTGGAATCCACCTATGGCGACCGCCCGCACAAGAATTCGGACCCGCTGCTGGAACTGGGCAAGGTGATCAACCGCACCGCCGCGCGCGGCGGCGTGGTGGTGATCCCGGCTTTCGCCGTGGGCCGGGCCCAGAGCCTGCTGCACTGCATCCAGCTGCTCAAGGCCCAGGGCGTGATCCAGGACATCCCGGTGTACCTCAACAGCCCCATGGCGGCCAATGCCATGCAGGTGTACATGAAACACAAACCGGAGCTCCGGCTGACAGCCGCCGAGTGCAGTGCACTGGCGCACGCCGCGCATATCGTGCAGACCCCGGAAGAGTCGCGCTTGCTCAACGCACGCCATGGTCCGATGGTGATCATCTCCGCCAGCGGCATGGCCACGGGCGGTCGCGTGGTGCACCACCTCAAGGCCTTTGCGCCCGATAAACGCAACACGATCCTGTTCGCAGGCTTCCAGGCCGGCGGCACGCGCGGGGCCTCCATCGCGGGGGGCGCGACTACGGTGCGGATCTTCGGCGAGGACGTGCCCATCCGGGCCGAGGTCGCCATGCTCGACGACCTGTCGGCGCATGCCGACGCCGCCGAAATTGTCAGCTGGCTCAGGGGTTTCAAGGCGCCGCCCCGGCAGACCTTCATCACCCACGGCGAACCTGCGGCTGCCGACGCGATGCGCCAGCACATCGAGCGCGAACTGCACTGGGACGTGCACATGCCGTTTTACCTCGAAACGGTCACACTCCGCTAAGACCTGCAAGCCTGCCGACGCAGGTCAGGGCTCGCGCTCAGGCCAGGCCGCACCACTCGGCAAAGCGATGAAAGGCATCCGCCCAGAGTGCCCAGGCAGCCGCGAGGATCAGCAGGCCACCAGCCGCGCGTGTCCCCCAGTCCGGCTTGAACTTGTTACCTCGCCCCTGCAGCTTGTCGTACAGCAGCGGCACGAGCATCAGCGACACGCTGCTGCCGGCGGCGAACAGCGCCATCGACAAGGCGCCCTCCAGCGGCCCGCCGCTGAGCGACGCGACCAGCAGCGCCGAATACAGCAGGCCGCAGGGCATGAAGGCCCATAACGCACCGGTGGCGAAGATGCCGCCGCGCGCGCCAGCCAGCGGCCGGATGCGCGCCCAGACGGCGCGGCCGGCGTCGCTGACCCAGGCCGGCTGGCGGGCCTGTGCCAGCAGCATCAGCCCCCAGAGCAGAACAGCCAGGTGAAACAGCGTCCAGACCGGACGCAGCGCCGCAGTGTTCGTGGTCAGCCAGGCCAGGCTCTGCACGGCCAGCGCGGCAGCAGCGCCGGCCAGCGAGTAACCCGCCAGGCGCCCGGCCTGAAAACTCCAGAGCGAACGCGATGACGAGCCCGCGCCCTGACGGGGACCCAGGCGGGAGATGCCTGCACAGGCTGCGCCGCACATGGCAGCGCAATGCGGGCCGCCGGCCAGCCCCATCATCAGGGCGGTCACAGCCAGTGTGGTGGACATGGCAACAAGCTGTTCAGATGATGCGCGAGAACCTCGCGCGGTTGCGGTCGGCCTGCAGGTAGCGGTCGAACACCATGGCCACCGCACGCACGAAAAACCAGCCCTGCGCCGTGACCTGGATGCCGGATTCGTCGAGAAGCACCAGCCCCGCATCCGCCAGACTACGCAGTTGTTCCAGCTCGGCCGAGAAATAGCTGCGGAAGTCCAGCAACCAGGCCAGTTCGACCGACTCGAAGAGCACCTGGCCCTGGCACATCAGCGCCATGATCACGGCCCGGCGTGCGAGATCGTCGCGGTTGAGCGCCAGCCCGCGCACCACCGGCAGGCGTCCCTGGTCCAGATGGTCGCAGTACTCTTCCATCGTCTTGGCGTTCTGGCTGTAGGTCGCACCGATGCGGCCGATGGCCGAGACGCCCAGTCCGATGAGGTCGCAGTCAGGCTGGGTGCTGTAACCCTGAAAGTTGCGGTGCAGCCGGCCCTGGCGCTTGGCGACGGCCAGCGCGTCGTTGGGCAGCGCAAAGTGGTCCATGCCGATGTAGACATACCCCGCGGCCATGAAGGCCGCGAGCGACTGCGACAGCATGGCCACCTTGGCCGCCGCGCCGGGCAAGTCGGCGGAGACAATACGCCGCTGCGGCTTGAAGCGCTCGGGCAGGTGGGCATAGGCATACAGCGCAATGCGGTCGGGCTTCAACTGCGCCACCTGGGCCAGCGTGCGGGCAAAGGATTCGGGCGTCTGGCGCGGCAGGCCGTAGATCAGGTCCACATTGATGGAGTCAAACCCCACTTCACGCGCCTGGGCCATCAGCTCGCTGACCTGCTCATAAGGCTGGACGCGGTGCACCGCCTTCTGGACATCGGGATCAAAGTCCTGCACACCAAAACTCAGCCGGTTAAAACCCATCTCGGCGAGGGCGCGCAACCGCGAGCCATCCACCGTGCGTGGGTCAATCTCGATGGAGTATTCGCCGCCGGGCACCATCGTGAAACTGCGCCGCAGCATGGCCATGAGTTCCCTCAACTCATCGTCGGACAGGAAGGTCGGTGAACCGCCGCCCAGATGCAGTTGCGTGACCGTCTGGCCCTGGCCGAGCTGGGCCGTGTGCAGGTCGATCTCGCGGCTCAGGTAACGCAGGTAGCTGACGGCCCGGTTGTGGTGCTTGGTGATGATCTTGTTGCAGGCGCAGTAATAACAAAGCGATTCGCAGAACGGAATATGGACATACAGCGACAGCGGCATGGTCAACCCGGCCGGGCCGGTGCGGCGCTGGACCAGGGCCTGTCCATAGTCTGCTGCGGTAAAGGCTTCTACGAAACGATCGGCCGTTGGGTAGGATGTATACCGCGGCCCCGGAACGTCGAATCGCTGGAGCAGATCGGGCGATACATTGGTCATGACATGTTTCTCGTGGAGGTAAGTGACTGTGCCGCGTCTGCCCCCCTGAGCGCTTGACATGGATCAAGGGCGCCGGGGCGGGGGACCGGACAATTTGATCAAGATCATAGAAGGCGCTCCCATGAAGGAAATCCCCGTACGTACGCCCCCCGCGAATCTGGTAACACATGCCCCGGACGCGCCGTTTGTCGATGAAAAGACTATCAAGGTGGCGTGCTCGAACTGCAACCTTCGCGAACTGTGCATGCCGGTGGGACTGAGCCCGCAGGAGCTCGCACGGATTGACGAGGTAGTGGCCGTGCGCCGCAAGGTCAAACGCGGCGCCACCCTGTTTCGCAATGGCGAGCCTTTCGAATCGCTGTTCGCCATTCGCACCGGCTTTTTCAAGACCTGCGTCACCTCCGGCGATGGCCGCGACCAGGTCACGGGCTTCCAGATGGCTGGCGAGGTGATCGGGCTGGACGGCATCGTCAACGACCGTCACACCTGCGATGCCGTCGCCCTGGAAGATGCCGAGGTCTGCGTCATGCCCTTCAATCGCATCGGGGAGCTCTCGCGCGAGATCAACGCCTTGCAACACCATGTGCACCGCATCATGAGCCGCGAGATCGTGCGCGAACACGGCGTGATGCTGCTCCTGGGCAGCATGCGGGCTGAAGAACGTGTGGCGGCCTTCCTGCTGAACCTGGTGCAGCGGCTGCACGCGCGGGGTTTTTCGGGGCTGGAGCTGGTCCTGCGCATGACACGCGAGGAAATCGGCAGCTACCTGGGCATGAAGCTGGAAACCGTGAGCCGTACTTTCTCAAAGTTTGCCGACGACGGCATCATCGATGTCCACCAGCGCCACGTGCGTATCCTCGACACAGCCGCCCTGCAGTCCATCGTCAACCAGCAGGGCGGTAACTAGAGCCCCCACGCTTGTCGCTTCGCGTACTGCGCTGCCCCCCGAGTGGGCGCTGCACCTGCGGCCCGGCAAAGCCGGTTCCGCGGCCCCGGCTGGTAACTCGGGCGATTGGCAACCCGGGACTACGGGCGGGCGGCCTCCTCGGCCCCGCGCACCACCAGCACCGGCACCGGCGCAGTCCGCACGATCTGTTCTGCGTCGCTGCCCATCAGCACACGGCCTATGCCGCGCCGGCCGTGCGAGCCGACCACAATCAGGTCCGCCTTCACGCTCCTGGCCTGCTCGGCGACCTGTTCGCAGATGCGGCCCGGCCCGCCCACCAACAGCACGCTGTCGGTGTCCACACCCTGGTCCACGGCCTTTTGCCGCGCGAGCGCCAGCAACTTTTCACCCGCCGCCTGCATCAGCGGAACAATTTCATTGGCGTAATTCATCGCCGTCTCAAATCCGTTGACGTAACTGAGCTCGTCGACCACATGGAGCAGCCGCAGCCGCGCGCCGGTCAGCCCGGCCAGGCGAATGGCTTCATCCAGCGCCTTTTCCGAAGTCGGGCTGCCGTCGAAGGGAACGAGAATCTGATGGTAGGCGGACACTGTTTTCTCCCCAGTCAAAAAAATCAGCGCAAGGACAGGCGCATCGCCACGGTTTCCTGCCCGCTGGCGATGGACACGTCGAAACCGGTCTGGCGTGCCAGGGCCGCCATGCCCACGTTCTCCGGCAGGCATTGCCCCACGACCTCGGCGGTGCCGTGCTCGCGCAGGTAGCGAATCAGCTTGTCCATCAACTGGCGCCCCAGGCCGTGCCCCTGCCAGCCCGTGGCCACCTGGATCGCGAATTCCGCCTGCAGGTTGTCCGGGTCGCAGACGGCGCGCGCTTCTGCCACCATGAGCGACTCGCCTCCCGCCTGAGGCACCATCGCCACGAAGGTCATCTCGCGGTCATAGTCGATCTGGCTGTAACGAGCCAGCTCGGAATGCGGTACCTCGCGCCGGGCCATGAAAAACCGCAGCCGCATGTCGGCGGGCGACGCTTCGGCATAAAAGGCCATCAGGCGCTGGCCATCCTCGGGGCGAATCGGGCGCAGCAGCACATCCTGGCCCTTGACCTTGACGTGTTCTTCCAGGGCCTGCGGGTAGGGACGGATGGCCAGGCGGCTGCGCTCGCCCGCCGGGACCGGGCGCAAGCGCACCCGTGCATCCAGCGCCAGCACGCCGTGTTCATCCACCAGCAGGGGGTTGATGTCGAGTTCCGCCAGCCAGGCCAGGTCACAGGCCATCTGCGAGACCTTCAGCAGCGTGGCCAGCAGCGCTGCCTCGTCGGCGGGCGGTCGCCCGCGGTAGCCCGCCAGCAGGAGCGACAGCCTGCTGCCGGCAAGCATGTCCTGCGCCAGGCGGGTATTGAGCGGCGGCAACGCCACCACATGGTTCTTGTGCAACTCGACGGCAACACCGCCCTCGCCGAGCAGCATCACCGGCCCGAACACGGGATCCGAGGCAATGCCGACGATCAGTTCGTGCGCCCCTGGGCGGTCAGCCATGGCCTGCACAGTGAAGCCGAGTATCTGCGCCTGCGGCAGCAGACCAGTCACCTGCCGCCGCATCTTCCCGGCTGCGCGCCGGATCTCTTCTTCAGAAACCAGGTTGAGCGCCACACCGCCGACGTCGGACTTGTGGATGACCTGGGGCGACACGATCTTCAAGGCCACGGGGTAACCGATGCGCCTGGCCGCCGCGACCGCCTCCTCGACATCGCCGGTCCGGACGGTCTGCACCGTGGGAATGCCGTAGGCCCGCAGCAACGCCTGGGCCTGCGCGTCACCGAGCCACTCGCGTCCCTCCTGCAGCGCGTCCACGAGCAGCGACTGCGCGAGTTGCCGGTCTGGCGTGAAGTCCTCCAGCGCAGACGCAGGGAGCTGCTGCAACGCCTGCTGGTTGCGCGCGTAGGTAGCCAGTTGCAGCCAGGCCGCCGCAGCGCGTTCCGGCGTGTTGTAGCCGGCAACACCCGCCGCGGCACTGGCCAGCCGGGCCGCCGCCACCGCCGCGCCGCCCAGCCAGCACGTCAACACGGGTTTGGCCGACGTCTGGATCAAGGGCAGGCAGGCCGCTGCAATCTGGTCCGCCGGAACAATGGCCGTAGGTGCATGGATGAACAGCACACCATCCACCTCGGGCGCGGCCAGCAGCACCTTCAACGCGTCCTCATAACGAGTGACAGGTGCGTCCCCGACGATATCGATGGGGTTGCCGTGCGACCAGGTAGGCGGCAGGCACTGGTTGAGCGCTTCCAGCGTCCTGTCATCCAGCAGGGCCAGCTTGCCGCCGCCCAGCGCCAGTGCATCGGCGGCAAGCACCCCGGCACCGCCGCCGTTGGTCAGGACCGCCAGCCGCTCGCCGTGCCAGCCCTTCACATGGGTCAGGGTTTCGGCCGCGTCGAAGAGCGCCTCCAGGGTATCCACCCGCAGCATGCCGGCGCGGCGGACGGCGGCGTCGAACACCACATCGGAGCCTGCCAGCGCCCCGGTGTGCGAGGCTGCCGCCCGGGCACCCTCAGGCGCACGCCCGGCCTTGACCACAATGACCGGCTTGTTGCGCGCGGCGGCGCGCGCCGCCGACATGAACTTGCGCGCGGCCTTGACCGACTCCATGTACATCAAAATGGCCCGCGTTCCGGGATCGCTGGCCAGGTAGTCGATGACATCGCCGAAGTCCACGTCGGCGCTGTCGCCCAGCGAGATGAAATGCGAAAATCCGATGCTGCGGCTGTTGGCCCAATCGAGCATGGCAGTCGCCAGCGCGCCCGATTGCGTCACGAAGGCCAGCTTGCCGGGCAAGGCATTGCCGGGCGCAAAACTGGCATTGAGTCCGATGCCCGGCACAAGCGCCCCGATGCAGTTCGGCCCGAGGATGCGCAGCAGCCAGGGCCGCGCCGCATCCAGCATGGCCTGCTCCAAGGTGGGCCCGCCCGGGCTTGCGGCCTGCTTGAGCCCGGCCGAGAGCACGATGGCGGCGCGTGTGCCCTTGCGGCCCAGGGCCGTGATCAGGTCGGGGACCGTCGCAGCAGGCGTGCAGATGATGGCCAGGTCGGGCGCCTGCGGCAGCGACTCCACATCGGGCCAGGCCGGCCCGCCCCCGACATGGCTGTGCTGGCGGTTGACCGGCCAGACCGGCCCCTGAAACCCGTCCGCCCGGAGATTGCGCAGGACCACGGCGCCCAGGCTGCCCTCGCGGTCGGAGGCGCCTATCAGGGCCACGGAGGCGGGGTGGAACAGGGTCTCGAGATTGCGTACGCTCATGAATTTCCTTGGAACAGGGGTCAAACATCCCCATGCTGGAAGATTAGTGCCCGGGCAGCACCCGCAGTTGCTCCAGATCAAAGACCCGGGTGCCGGGTGACCCACAGAATGGTCACGCCAGCACAAGGTTCCTCATGGAAACATACGACCGCACCCTGATGCCGCGCTTCAGCCAGATTCTGGCGCAGCGCGAAACCGAACTGCGTGCCCTCCTGCGTGCCACCGCCGAACAGCTCCACGAGGCGGGTGGCACCGGGCAGCACCGTGTGATGGATTTCAAGGATGACGCCATGGAACAGGCTGTGGCCACGGTCGATGAGGCCAAGGCGGGGCACGCGGTGCTTGAGCTCGAGGAAGTGCTGGCGGCGCGTCGCCGTCTGGCCGACCAGAGCTTCGGCTATTGCCTGGACTGCGGCGAAGCGATCGACCTGCGGCGCCTCGCGGCCCGGCCCGCCGCAGCCTTGTGCACAACGTGCCAGGCCATTCATGAGCATGAGCGTCCCATGGCGATGCGGCGCTGAACCGGCAACCGTCCTCCACCCGAAAGGAATCCCATGCGTGCAAAACCATCTCTCCCTGCCTCGCCTCGCAAAAGTACGGAGACGGACACCACCCCCGCCCGCTTTCTGGCCGACCTCGGACGCCAGCAACTGGCCGTTGCCACCGATGCGGCCTGCGCCCTGTTGCGCGGCAGCGAAGCCATGCGGGCCATTCAGCATCAGGCGGCCCACGAGGCGTCCCTGCGTCACCAGGCGGCGGCGCAAAAGCTGCACGACCACTGTGAGCCAGCCGACCTGCTGGCCATCCAGTCGGATCTGCTGCGTTTTGACCTGCTGGGTGCCACCCAGTACTGGCAACAGATCACGGCCACGGCACTGCAGTCGCAGGTCGAGATGATGGCCAACGCCACCCACCTGCTCGACAACGAACAGGGCGGTGCATTGAAATCGGCCATGGAGAGTTTTCAGGCGGCGATCGCTTCAGGTAATGGCTTTTTTGCGGGAAAACCCACCGCCACGGCACCACCAACCCGCACCTGAAGCCGGTTACCCGCTGCCGGTGTCCGCGGGCAGGGGTACTAAAACCGCACCTTATCCTTGGTGAACGTAGGTGCCGGGTGCGGCTGACAGCAGGCCCGCAGAACGCAGGCCGGCGACCGGCGCTGCCTTGGTTTGTCCCGTCGATTGTTCATGCAGCCAGGCATGCCAGCACGGCCACCAGGAGCCGGCGACCGGTGGCGCACCTTGCAGCCAGTCCTGCGGATCTGCAGGCGCCCTGCCTTCCGCATGGGTGGCGACGCGGTAACCGGCCTGGGAATGGGCGGCGGCGCCGGACGGCGGATTGACGATGCCGACGTTGTGCCCCCCCGAGGTCAGCACAAAACTCACAGGCGCGCGCGTCAGACGGTGAATCTTGTAGACCGAAGTCCACGGCGACACATGGTCGCGCTCGGTGGCCACCACAAACATCGGCACCTTGATGTCGGCCAGCGAAATGGCGTGGCCGGCTGCCATGTAGCGCCCCTCGGCCAGGTCGTTGTGCAGGTACAGCCTGCGCAGGTACTCGCTGTGCATGCGCGCCGGCATGCGCGTGGCGTCGGCATTCCAGGCGCGCAGCGCCGTCATCGGTGTCTGCGCGCCCATCAGGTATTCATGCACGAGTTTGGACCAGACCAGGTCTTTGGAATTGATGAGGGCAAAGGCGCCGGCCATCTGGCGGCCATCGAGATAGCCGCGTCCCGCCATCAGGTCTTCCAGAAACGCGATCTGGCTCTCGTCGATGAACAACCCCAACTCGCCAGGCTCATGAAAATCAACCTGCGCGGCCAGCAATGACACGGTTTTCAGCGGGTTGCGCGGCCGGGCGCCCAAGGCCGCAGCCGCCATGGCCAGCAAGGTGCCGCCCAGGCAATAACCCGCCGCGTGAGTGCCGGCACCGGGCCGCAACTCGCCCACCGCCTTCAGCGCGGCCATGGCCCCGAGTTCCAGGTAATCGTCGAGCCCCAGGTCCCGGTCCTGGCTGTCCGGATTTTTCCAGGAAACCATGAAGACGCTGTGGCCCTGGTCCACCAGGTAGCGGACCAGCGAATCGGCCGGCGTCAAATCAAGGATGTAGTACTTCATGATCCACGAGGGCACGATCAGTACCGGCTCGGCGTCAACTTTCGGTGTAGCCGGCTCGTACTGGATCAGTTCGATCAGGCGGTTGCGGAAAACCACCTTGCCCGGGGTCAGCGCCACCCCTGTTCCGGGGAGAAAAGCCTCCACGCCGCGTGGCTTGCCCTCCGTCAGGACCGCCATGGCGTCGCGCGACCAGTTGGCAAAACCGTTGGCCAGATTCGCCCCGCCCGTGGCCAGGGTTTCTTTCAGTACCTGGGGGTTGGTCATCGGAAAGTTCGAGGGCGACCAGATGTCCAGCCACTGGCGTGTCGTGAATGCCGCCACGTCTTCATGGTGCCGGGAGACGCCGCGCACGCCTGTCATGGCCGCAGTCCACCACTGGTCCTGCAGCAGAAAGGCCTGGGCCATGGCGCTGAACGGCAGCATGTCCCACTCCTGCGGCGAGAAGCGCTTGTCCTGGGGGGCCGGCTCCACGCAGCGCACACAATCACCGCGCCAGGCCTGCGGCGCATACTGCGCCCACAGCAGACCCTTGCGCAGCCCGTCGGCAACCAATTCAGCCTGCCGGGAAGGCGACGCCAGCAGGTGCGTGAACCAGTCGGCATACGCCCCGGCGACCGAGGCCGGTGAGACGCCGTGCGTGAGTCGGGCCAACCCGGCCTTGAGTGGAAGGTCCATCGGAGCCGGCGTGTGCCCGTGCGGGCGGGAGTCAGAAATTGCCATGAAAAAGTCCGGCGTCACTACGCCGCGCCTCCAGTCAGTCAAAAAACATGATCGTCCCGTAGCAGCGCCACCCCGCATTTGCGCAAGGTCAACAAAAGCCCTCAATCCCGGCTCCGGCCTCGCCAGCTGCGTACCCTGTCCGGAGGCCGCCCGATGCCATGTTCGCGATGACCGTCAATTCCTCCGGTGCGAAACTGCAACCTGTGCCGCAGGCGCATTCACCCCGCGCGAGCCGGGTTCCGCGCCGACTTGAGCAATGTCAATGCCCGCCGCGCAAAGAAGCATAAATTGGGCGCCTTGGCAGCGCCATGCCGCCGCGTTCAGATTCCGAAAGCACGCAGGAGAGTTCCATGAAAACGGATGCCCACATCAAGGCCGACGTCAAGGCTGACATTCCCGGTTTGCACATGGTCGGCAATGTGGTGCGGATCGACGCCGGGGTCAAGCGCGAAAAAGAGACCAGAGGAAATGGTGACAAGGTCCTGCGCAGCGAGCGCTACTGGGGCAATATTTCGCGCACCTTCAGCCTGGCCCAGGACGTGGACGACGACAAGGTCCAGGCCAGGTATGCCGACGGCGTCTTGAGCCTGGAGCTGCCTAAAAAGGCCTCGGCAGCGAGCAAAAAAATAACGATTCAATAGGCCCCGCACGCATGACCACGGCGCAGCAGCCGGACGCCCCGGTGCTGCGCATCCGGTCGCTGTCCAAAACCTATGGCAGCGGTGAAACCGCCGTGTTTGCCTTGCGCGATGTGGATCTCGAGGTGCGGGCGGGCGAATTTCTGGTGCTGCTGGGTGCCTCGGGCAGCGGCAAGTCCACGCTGCTGAACATCCTGGGCGGACTGGACCGGCCGAGCACCGGCGAGGTGGAATTCCTGGACCACCGCCTGACCGATGCGCCCGATGAGGAGTTGACGCGTTACCGTCGCGAACACGTCGGCTTCGTATTCCAGTTCTACAACCTCATTCCCAGCCTGACCGTTCGCGAGAACGTGGCACTGGTCACCGACATCGCCAGCAACCCCATGCCGGTGGACGAGGCACTGGCGCTGGTGGCGTTGACGCCCCGGCAGGACCACTTCCCTTCCCAGCTGTCGGGTGGCGAGCAGCAGCGCGTGGCCATTGCGCGCGCCATCGTCAAGCGTCCACAGCTCCTGCTGTGCGACGAGCCGACCGGCGCGCTGGACTATGCCACCGGCAAGCTGGTGCTCGAAGTCATCGCCCGCATCAACCAGGAACTGGGCACCACGGCCATTGTCATCACGCACAACGCCGCCATCGCCGGGATGGCCGACCGCGTCATCCGCCTGGCGGACGGGCGCATCGCCAGCATTGAGGCGCCGTCGCGGCGCCTCACCCCCGCAGAATTGTCATGGTGAAGCCATGAAAGCACTGGACCGGAAGTTGCTGAGGGACCTGCGGCTGCTGTGGAGCCAGGGCCTGACCATCGCGCTGGTGGTGGCCAGCGGCATCGGCGGCTTCATCACCAGCCTGAGTGCGGTGGACTCGCTGGGCCTGGCACGCGAACGTTTTTATGCTGAGGCTCATTTTGCCGATGTGTTCGCCACCGTCAAACGCGCGCCGAACGCGTTGGTGGAGACACTGCGGGAGGTGCCCGGCGTGGCCGACGTGCAGACCACGATCGAACAGGTGGTCCGCATAGCGGCTCCGGGAGTGAGTGACCCCATCCTCGGTCAGCTGATCGGCGTGGACCGCAAACAGCTGCCGCGCATGAACCAGGTGAGCGTCTCGCGCGGCCGGGCGCTCGACCACGCGGGACTCTCCTCCGGCGCACGCAGCGACGGCCGCATCGAGGTGCTGGTCTCGGCCGGCTTTGCGACATCGCGCGGCGTCAAACCGGGCGACATCTTCACCGCCCTGATCAACGGGAAACAGCGTACCCTCCTGATCGCCGGCATCGCGCTGTCCCCCGAGTATATTTTTGCCGGCCTGGGCGGCAGCCCTGACCAGCGCGGCTTCGGGGTGTTCTGGATGGACCGCGACACCCTGGCCGCGGCCTACGACATGCAGGGCGCCTTCAACCGCGTGAGTATCAAGCTCGCACCCGGGGCATCGCAGCGCGACGTGATTGCCCGTATGAGCCGGCTGCTGTCACGTTACGGTGCGGGAGAAGCCTACGGCCGCGAAGACCAGATCTCCCACGCCATGCTCGACGCCGAGATCAAGGAGCAGCAGGTGCTGGGCACGGTGCTGCCTTCCATCTTTCTCGGCGTGGCAGCCTTTCTTCTGCATGTGGTGGTCTCGCGGCTGGTGTCCACACAACGTGAGCAGATCGCCGCCCTGAAGGCGCTGGGCTACACCAACCGAAGCATAGGTGCGCACTATCTCAAGATGGTGCTGGTGATCGTCATCCTGGGGCTCTTGCTGGGCATCTGGCTCGGCGACTGGCTGGGCGGCGCCTTCACGCGGCTGTATGCCGACTTCTTCTACTTCCCGAAGTTCGAGCACCACCTTGCACCGTGGCTGCTGGTGGTGGGCGCGGGCCTGACGCTGGCGACCGCCGTGGTCGGGACGCTCAGTGCCATCGGCGCCACGGTGCGCCTGGCACCGGCCGAGGCCATGCGCCCGCCCGCACCGGGACACTTTCGGCGCACGCTGCTGGAACGCCTGGGCGTCAAGGGGGTCAAGCCGGCCCTGCAGATGATCCTGCGCAACATGGAGCGCCGCCCGCTGCGCACCGGACTGTCCATTGCCGGCGTGGCAGCAGCCGTGGCCATCGTGGTGATGGGAAATTTCATACGCGATGCGATCGACCATATTGTGGACACCCAGTTCTCCCTGGCCATGCGCAGCGACGTGATCCTGTGGATGAGCGACCCCATTGGCAACGAGGCCCGCCATGAGGTGGCGCGCCTGCCCGGGGTCATCGCGGTGGAGGCAACCCGCGACGTTCCGGTGCGTTTCGTCAACGGCCCGGTCAGCGAGCGCGGCCTCATCCAGGGTTATGCAGAAAACCCCGAGCTGCGGCGCATCATCGACATCCGCGGCAAGGAAGTGCCCCTGCCCGATGGCGGACTGGTGATGACCGACCGCCTGGCCAGCAAGCTGGGGCTGCGTGTAGGTGACACGGTGCGCACCGAGGTGCTCGAAGGACGCCGCGAGACACTGCAGCTGACACTGGCAGCCACCGCACAGGAAATGATGGGACTGAACGCCTACATGGAGCGCCGCGCGCTGAACCGGCTGATGCGCGAAGGCGATGTGGCCTCGCAGTACGCGGTGGCACTGCAGCGCGGCAGCGAAGCCGCCTTCCTGGCCGCCAGCCAGGGCCTGCCGCGCGTCGCCGGCACTTTCAGCAAAGCCAATCTGCTGCGCAACATGCAGGAAGTCAGCGCCCGCAACGTCCGCCTCATGAGCACGGTTCTCACCCTGTTTGCCAGCGTGATCGCCATCGGGGTGGTCTACAACAATGCACGCATTGCGCTGTCGGAGCGCACCTGGGAGCTGGCCAGCCTGCGGGTGCTGGGCTTCACGCGTGCCGAAGTCTCGGTGCTGCTGCTCGGTGAACTGGCTATCAGCATCGCCATTGCGCTGCCGCTGGGCATGTTGATGGGCTGGGGCCTGGTACATCTGGTCGCGGAACTGCTCAAGTCCGACCAGTTCCAGTTCCCGGTGGTGATCCAGCCCCGTACCTATGCCTGGGCGGCCATCTGCGTGGTCGCCGCCGGCGTGGCCAGCGCCCTGGTGGTGCGGCGGCGGATCGACCGGCTGGACATGGTGGCTGCGCTCAAGACCAGGGAATAAGGAAGAGGGGAAACAGGGAATGAATGTGCTGAAACTGAAAAAAACAACCTGGCTATGGATCGCGGCGGGCGTCGCGGTGCTTGCGGCGCTGGCCTGGGCCTTTTCGCCGCGACCCGTCGAAGTCGAAACCGCGGCCGTCAAACAAGGCCATTTCGAGCAGTCCATCGAGGAGGATGGTCGCACCCGGCTCAAGGACCGCTACACCGTCTCGGCGCCGGTGGCCGCACGTGTGGCACGCATGGTGCTGCGCGAGGGTGACCCTGTGGCCGCCGGCGACGTCGTGGCCGTGCTGACGCCGGTCATGTCATCAATGGTCGATGAACGCAGTGCGCGCGAAGCGACGGCGCGGCTGAAAGCGGCCGCTGCCGGGGTAGAGCGCGCCTCGGCCCGCGTGGCACGCGCCAGAATTTCCCTGCAGGAGGCTCAACTGGAAAAGGAGCGCACCGAGAAACTGGCCGGTGAAGGATTCCTGTCGGCCTCAAAGCTCGATGCGGTCCGGCTGGCCCAGTCAGGCGCCCGCCGCGAACTGGAGGTGGCGGACGCAGAACGTGAGATGGCGGTGCAGGAAAAGGCCCAGGCCGCGGCGGTGCTGCAACCAGCCGGGGCCGGCAGCAGCAGCACCCGGCCGCTGAGCGTGCGTTCGCCGGTCAGCGGGGTGGTGTTGCGCGTGCCGCAGCCCAGCGAGGCCACCCTTGCCGCCGGCGCCGCCCTGCTGGACATTGGCGACCCCCAGCGCATGGAAGTGATCAGCGAACTGCTCACCACCGACGCCGTGCAGGCCACGGCCGGGCGCCGCGTGGTGATCGAACGCTGGGGCGGGCCGCCCGTCGAGGGCGTGGTGCGCCGCGTGGAACCGGCCGCCTTCACCAAGGTTTCTGCGCTGGGCATCGAAGAGCAGCGTGTCAACGTGCAGATCGACGTCAGCAACCCGCCCCAAGCCTGGCGCAGCATGGGTGACGGCTTCCGGGTGTCGGTGCGGATCATCACGGCCAGTGTCGAGCAGGCCGTGCTCGCCCCCCTGGGGGCGCTGTTTCCTCACGGCAAGGGTATGGCGGTTTACAGGCTGGAGGGTTCCCATGCCCGGCTGCAACCGGTCGAAGTGGGCGCACGCAACAACAACGAGGCCTGGCTGCGCAGCGGCCTGACGCAGGGGCAGGTCGTGGTTGTTTACCCTCCCGCCACCATCCGGGACGGCAGCAAAGTGCACGTGCGCACGCCCTGAGCCAGCCATGTCCATCCCAGACGATTCCATGGGCCCTGCCCGGGCGCTGGTCACCACCCTGGCCAACGCCTTGCGCGCGGAACTGATCGAAACCCATATTTCCTGGGTATTGCTGGCCACACACACCGCGTACAAGATCAAGAAGCCGGTGCACCTGCCCTTCGTCGACTACAGCACCTTGCAGGCCCGGCGCCATTTCTGCGAGGAAGAGGTCCGGCTCAACCAGCGGCTGGCGCCAGGGCTGTACCTGGGCGTCACGGACATCACCGGTATGCCCGCCTCGCCCGAGATCGACGGTGCCGGGGCGGTGCTGGAACACGCCGTGCGCATGCGCCGCTTTCCCCCGGGAGCACTCTTCAGCGAAAGAATCGCCGCCGGCACCCTCAACAACCAAGACGTGGATCAGCTGGCCGCCTTGCTGGCCGACTTTCATGAAAGTGCGCCGCGCGCCACTGCCTCGGATGGTTTTTCCGGCGCCGACCAGCGCCGGCGCATCGCGCTGGCTGCGCTCGAAGGCGTCCGGCCATTGGCCAGCGAAGCCGCGCTGTCCGCCTTGCAAACATGGCTGACGGCGGAGTCCGACGCACTGGCGCCCTTGTGGACCTCCCGCCAGATAGACGGGCATGTGCGCGAATGCCACGGTGACCTGCATCTGGCGAACGTGGTGCGTCTTGAAGACCATGTCGCAGCCTTCGATGGCATCGAGTTCGACCCGGCACTGCGCTGGATCGACGTGATCGACGATGTTGCCTTTGTGGTGATGGATCTCGCTGCCCACCAGCGGCAGGACCTGTGCTTCCGTTTCCTCAACGCCTGGCTGGACCGCACCGGCGACCACGCCGGCCTGCCGGCACTGCGTTTTTCCGTCGTTTACCGGGCACTGGTCCGCGCCCAGGTGGCGCACCTGCGCAGCGCCGGGAGCGACGCGGCCCGCCGCTACCTGGCAACAGCCCTGACCTGGGCGCAGCCGGGCAAGGCGGGGCTGTCCATCATGCACGGCCTGCCGGGGTCGGGAAAAACCTGGGTCTCGCAGCGCCTTCTAGAGCAGGAAGGTGCGATCCGGCTACGCTCGGACGTGGAACGCAAGCGCCTGTACGGCCTGGGCATGCTGGAGGATTCGCGTGCCAAGGGGTTGGATCTGTACGGCGCGGACACCACCGCGCGCACTTATGCGCAGCTGTTCGGCCTGGCACGCACGGTATTGCAGGCCGGTCACCCGGTGATCCTTGACGCGGCTTTCCCGCGCCGCATCGAACGGGATCAGGCGCACGCGCTGGCACAAGACCTGGGTGTGCCGTTTTCCATCGTGCACTGCGAAGCGCCCCTGCCTGTGTTGCGCGAACGCCTGCTGGCGCGCCGTGGCGATGCGTCGGAGGCCAACGTGACTGTGCTTGAACAGGTGCGCGAAGTCGTGGAGCCCCTGTCGGGAAACGAGTTTTCTCTTGTGCGCTCTATGGCGCCAGACAAACCCGCGTGATCTTCCACCGGTGGGACCGGTGCGCACCAGTGCACTTGCGCGCTCCCCGGCCCGGAAGCCGGACTTGCGTTTTATCAAGGCCAGCGATACTCGCCTTGCCTACAGTGACGCGAAGGATTCCCATGCAAGCAACGTCGCCCCCTCCCACTGTCAACCGCCTGCGCCTGCGCAGGCTGGGCATCGACACCTACCAGGAACCGGTGCTCTATATGCACCGCGACTGCCCCATCTGCCATTCGGAAGGCTTCGAGGCGCGGTCGCGCGTGGAACTGCGGCTCAATGGCCGCACCATCGTGGCGACGCTCAATGTGGTGACCGGAGACTTCCTCGCCGCCGACGAGGCCGGCCTGTCCGAGGCAGCATGGCGCCTGCTCCATGCGCAACCTGGCGATGAAATTTCCTTGCACCATCCGGCTCCGCTTGAGTCGCTCAGCCATGTACGCGCCAAGGTCTATGGCCGCCGCCTCGGCCAGGCCGCCATCGACGCCGTGATCGGGGACGTGGCGGCCGGGCGGTATTCCGACCTGCAACTCGCGGCCTTTGTCACGGCCTGTGCCGGCGATC
Source organism: Polaromonas sp. (assembly GCF_029945685.1). GTDB lineage: Bacteria > Pseudomonadota > Gammaproteobacteria > Burkholderiales > Burkholderiaceae_C > Polaromonas. The sequence goes on from NZ_JAQSDA010000027.1 coordinate 339,024, forward strand.
ATCTGGACATGGATGAAACCATCGCGTTGACCCGCGCCATGGTCAATGTGGGCGAGCGCATTCACTGGGGTGAGGGCCTGGTCATGGACAAACACTGCGTGGGCGGGCTGCCCGGCAACCGCACCACCATGATCATTGTTCCCATCATTGCCGCCTGCGGGCTGCGCATGCCCAAGACCTCGTCGCGCGCCATCACCTCGCCGGCCGGCACCGCCGACACCATGGAAACGCTGGCACCGGTGGACCTCGACGTGGCCCAGATCCGGCGCGTGGTCGACCGCACCGGCGGCTGCATTGTCTGGGGCGGTGCCGTACGGCTCAGCCCCGCCGACGACATCCTGATCCGCGTGGAGCGCCCGCTGGACCTGGACAGCCAGGGGCAACTCGTAGCCTCGGTCCTGTCCAAGAAAGCCGCGGCCGGTGCCACCCATGTGCTGATCGACATGCCGGTCGGGCTGACGGCCAAGGTCCGCAGCGCGCACGCGGCCAACCTGCTGGGGCAGCAGCTCAAGCAGGTCGGCCAGGCGCTGGGCATGCAGGTGCGTGTGGTGCAGACCGACGGCGTGGCCCCGGTGGGCCGCGGCATCGGCCCCGCGCTGGAAGCGCGCGACGTGCTGGCCGTTCTTCGCCGCGAAACCTCGGCCCCGGCCGACCTGGCACTGCGTGCGCTGCAGCTGGCCGGACAGATTCTCGAGTTCGGCGGCGCGGCGCCAGCCGGCGCCGGCCTGGCCCTGGCCAGAGCGGTGCTGGAGGACGGTCGCGCCTGGCAGAAATTCCAGGACATCTGCGAGGCGCAGGGCGGCCTGCGCGAGCCGCCTGTGGCCCCTCACCAGCAAGCAGTGCTGTCCCGGCATGGCGGCACCGTGATCGCCATCGACAACCGGCGCCTGGCGCGCATCGCCAAACTGGCCGGCGCCCCTTCGGCGGCGTGTGCCGGCATCGACATGAATGTGCAGCTCGGCACGGTGGTCGAGCGCGGCCAGCCGCTGTTCACGCTGCACGCGGCAACGCCGGGCGAACTCGCCTACGCGCTGGAGTACGCCACCACCCAGGCCGAAGCGGTGCATGTGATGGAAGAAGCCTGATGCTGGTCCTGGCACTTCCCGGTGGTGAGCAGCTCGCGGCCGGCCTCGCCAGCCGCCTGCGCTGCGACTGCGCCAGCCTGCAGCTGCACCAGTTTCCCGACGGCGAAACCGGCGTGCGTATTGATGCGCCAGTCAAGGGCCGCTGCGTGGTGCTGGCCGGCAGCCTGGACCAGCCCGATGGCAAGACCCTGCCGCTGATTTTTGCTGCCGACGCGGCGCGCGAACTGGGCGCCCGGCAGGTCGGACTGGTCGCGCCCTACCTGGCCTACATGCGGCAAGACAAACGCTTCAAACCAGGGGAAGCCGTGACCTCCCGCAGCTACGCGCGGCTGCTGTCTGCTTCGCTGGACTTTCTGGTCACCGTGGATCCGCACCTGCACCGCATTCACAGCCTGGACGAGGTGTACAGCATCCGCACGCAGGTCATCCCGGCCGCGCCGCTGATCGCGCGCTGGCTGCGCAGTCACGTGCCAGCCCCCTGGTTGATCGGCCCCGATCAGGAAAGCGAACAGTGGGTCTCAGAAGTGGCAGGCCTGGCCGGCGCCCCCTGGACCGTGCTGGCCAAGACACGGCGCGGCGACCGCGAGGTGGGGGTCCGGCTGGCCAGCCGAGAACGCTGGCCAGAACGGACCCCGGTGCTGCTCGACGACATCATTTCCACGGGGCAAACCATGCTGGCCGCCACGCGGCTCCTGAAAAAAGCCGGTCTGGGTGCACCGCTGTGCATAGGTGTGCATGCGCTCTTCAACGCCGAGGCCCAACGCCAGCTGCTCGAAGCAGGCGTCACGCGTGTGCTGACCTGCGACACCATCACACACCCTAGCAACGCGATACGCATGGCCCCACTGCTGGCCCGCGCCGTGCGCCAACTCAGCGCAGCCGGCAAGGATGCCAAACCATGACGGCCAGACGCATTGTCCTGATCCAGGGTCATCCCGACAGCACCGAGCCCCACCTGTGTCACGCGCTCGCGGCCGCATATACCGCGGGCGCCCAAGAGGCCGGGCACATCGTGCGCATCGTCAAAGTCGCCGAACTCGATTTCCCGCTGCTGGGCAGCCAGCAGGCCTGGGAGGAAGACCCGCTGCCCGCCGGCTTGAAGCAGGCACAGGCCGACATCCGCTGGGCCGAGCACATCGTGCTGTTCTTCCCGCTCTGCCTGGGCGACATGCCGGCCCTGCTCAAGGGCTTTCTGGAGCAGGTGGCCAGGCCCGGTTTTGCTTTTGAACATGAAGCGGGCCGCGCGACCTTCACCAAAAAAGGTCTGACAGGCCGATCGGCCCGGGTGGTGGTGACCATGGGCATGCCTGCCATGGTTTACCGCTGGTATTTTCGCGCCCACAGCATCAAGTCGCTGGAGCGCAACATCCTGGGCTTCATCGGCATCACCCCGGTCCACACCACACTGATTGGCATGGTCGGCGATTTCAAGGCGAACGACGGCAGCCGCTGGCTGTCCAAACTGCGGCGGCTCGGGCAAAGCGCTAAGTAGGGCATGCATGGCCAACCCACCCACTCCACCGAACCCCTCCACGCCAGGAAGACCACCATGAACCCTGCACCGATTGCACCACCCACCGCTCCCGCACCCGGCAACCCCGGCAGCGACATCGTCAAGCGTGTCGGTCTGCTCGCCGCGCTGGCCGCCCTGCTGACCATTGTCTGGATGCCTGCCCTGCCGGGCCTGCCGCACGCCGGGCAGGTGATGCTGGCCATCCTGGCCTTTGCCGTGATTGTCTGGATGACCGAAGCGCTCGACTACGCGGTGAGTTCTGTGGTCATAGGCGCGCTTATGATCTTCCTGCTGGCCTATGCGCCCGATGCGGCCAAACCCGCCGGGCCGGACATGGGTACCGGCGCAGCGCTGGGCCTGGCTCTGTCCGGCTTTTCCAACAGCGCCGTGGCGCTGGTGGCGGCCGCCTGCTTCATCGCCGCGGCCATGTCCGCCACCGGGCTGGACAGGCGCATCGCGCTCAAGGTGCTGTCCAGGGTGGATGCGGGCACCAACCACATCGTGATCGGTGCCATGGTCACGGGTTTCCTGCTGTCCTTCATCGTGCCCAGCACCACGGCGCGCGTCGCCTGCCTGGTGCCCATCATGATGGGTTTCATTCTGGCCTTCAAGGTCGACAGGCGCAGCCGCTTTGCCGGCCTGCTGGTGATCACCGCGGCACAAACCGCCAGCGTCTGGAACATCGGCATCAAGACGGCGGCGGCGCAAAACATGGTGGCCATCGGCTTCATCGAAAAGCAGTTCGGCACCAGCATCAGCTGGACCGAGTGGTTCGTTGCCGGTGCGCCGTTTTCAGCCGTGCTGAGCGTGGCCGTGTATTTCATCATGACCCGCCTGATGAAACCGGAGATGAAGGAAATCGCGGGCGGCCAGGCCACCATCCGGCAACAGCTCGAAGCGATCGGGCCGATGACGCTGCGGCAGTGGAAGCTGCTGTTCATCGTGCTGGTGTTGCTGGGTTTCTGGGCCACCGAAAAAGTGCTGCACAACTTCGACACCTCGTCGACCACCATCGCGGCCATTGCGCTGATGCTGGTGCCGCGTCTGGGGGTGATGGACTGGAAGGAATCGCAGCGCGGTTTCCCCTGGGGCACGGTGATCCTGTTCGCGGTCGGCATCAGCGTCGGCACCGCTCTCCTGAAAACCAACGCGGCCGGCTGGCTGGCCAACCTGATCGTCCAGCACCTCGGGCTGCAGCAGGCCAGCGCCTTTGCGATCCTGATGCTGCTGTCGCTGTTCCTGATCGTGATCCACCTCGGCTTTGCCAGCGCCACGGCGCTGGCATCCACCATGATTCCCATCATCATCAGCGTGCTGACAGCCGTGCAGACCCCGGGCATCAACGTGATCGGCATGACCATGCTGCTGCAGTTCGTGGTGAGTTTCGGCTTCATCCTGCCGGTCAATGCGCCGCAAAACATGATCGCCTACGGCACGGACACCTTCGATGCGCGCGACTTCGTGCGCACCGGCCTGGTGATCACACTGGCCGCCATGGCGCTGCTGGTCGTCTTCGCGCTGACCTACTGGCCGTGGATGGGCTACATGACCAAGGCGGTCTAGGCAGAACGGAAACAAGGAGGAGCAACATGACCACCCTGACCAAGCTCGCCCTCGGCATGATGGGCAAATTGCGGCCCCAACCGGCCCTCGGCAACGCCACCGCCCTGATCAGCCTGCCCCCGCCTGACCGGCAGGCCGGGCTGCCGCTGATGCAGGCGCTGGCCCAACGCCAGTCGTGCCGCGACTACAAGCCGGCCCCGCTGCCACTGGTGCTGCTGTCCGGCCTGCTCTGGGCCGCCTGCGGCGTCAACCGCGCCGATGGCGGTCGCACCGCACCGTCGGCCCTCAATGCGCAGGAAATCGACATTTATGTGGCCTTGCCCGAAGGCGCCTACCGCTACGACGCCGCCGCCCATCAACTGCAACTGATCGCCGGCGCCGACCTGCGGCGGGTGACCGGCTACCAGGACTTTGTCGATGAGGCACCCATGGACCTGGTCTACGTCGCCAACCACCCGCGCATGTCGCTCGTGCCGGCCGGGCAACGCGAGGCCTACGCCCATGTCGCCGCCGGCGCCATCACGCAGAACGTCTACCTGTTTGCGGCCAGCAGCGGCCTGTCCACGGTGATACGCGCCTGGATAGACCGCGCCGCCATCGCCGATGCCCTGGGATTGACGCATGACCAGCAGGTCCTGCTGTCGCAGACGGTCGGTTATCCGGCTGCCGCCCCCTGACTGCGCGGCGCAACAGGCCGACCGCCGCCCCGCAATGACCGGGAGGGTGCTGCTCCGGCCGGTGCTGGCGGTCCTTCAACAGCCCGGGCGGGAACCTTGGCGCGCATTGAAACTGGCCGCGCCCCGTGGGGCTTCCTGCCCCTGGACTATCGGGACGATTGTTAAAAATGACATTCAAAACAACTCCCGCTCAGTACACTGACCCTTCGATCGAAAAGGTGGCCCGCAGTGTTTGTTTTTTCAAGCCTTGCGCACGGCAGGCTCTTCGCAGCCCGATCGTCCCACTTTGGCGAACTTCAATAAACGATGCCTTGAACGGAAATTTATATGGACTCGAAAATTATGAACACTGCCGGCAAATGCCCGGTGGTGCACGGCGGCAATACAAGCACCGGCAACTCGAACATGGCGTGGTGGCCGAAGGCGCTGAACCTGGACATTCTTCATCAGCACGACACCAAGACCAATCCCATGGGCGAGGACTTCAAGTACCGGGAAGAAGTCAGGAAACTCGACGTGGCAGCGCTCAAGAAGGATCTGACCGCCTTCATGACCGACAGCAAGGACTGGTGGCCCGCTGACTGGGGCCACTATGGCGGCCTCATGATTCGCATGGCCTGGCACTCGGCCGGCTCTTACCGCATCGCCGACGGCCGCGGCGGCGCCGGCACCGGCAACCAGCGCTTCGCGCCGCTGAACTCCTGGCCCGACAACGTGAACCTGGACAAGGCCCGCCGGCTGCTCTGGCCGATCAAGAAAAAATACGGCAACAAGCTCAGCTGGGCTGACCTGATCGTCCTGGCCGGTACTGTGGCCTATGAATCCATGGGCCTGAAGACCTTCGGATTTGCCTTTGGCCGCGCCGACATCTGGCATCCGGAAGAGGACATCTACTGGGGCGCCGAAAAAGAGTGGCTGGCCCCCAGCGGCAGCGAAAACAGCCGCTACTCCGGCGAGCGCGATCTGGAAAACCCGCTGGCTGCCGTGATGATGGGCCTGATCTACGTCAACCCGGAAGGCGTGGACGGCAAGCCTGACCCGCTCAGGACAGCGCAGGACGTGCGCGTGACATTCCTGCGCATGGCGATGAATGACGAAGAAACCGTGGCCCTGACCGCCGGGGGACACACGGTGGGTAAATCCCATGGCAATGGCGATGCCAAACTGCTGGGCCCCGTCCCGGAGGGCGCCGATGTGGACGAACAAGGCCTGGGCTGGATGAACAAAACCACCCGCAGCATCGGCCGCGACACCATGTCCAGCGGCATCGAAGGCGCCTGGACGACCCACCCCACCCAGTGGGACAACGGCTACTTCCAGCTGCTGCTCGGTTATGACTGGGAACTCACCAAGAGCCCGGCGGGCGCCTGGCAGTACAAGCCGGTGAACATCCGGCCAGAAGACATGCCGGTGGACGTGGAAGACCCCTCTATCCGCTGCATGCCCATGATGACCGACGCCGACATGGCCATGAAGATGGACCCGGCCTACCGGGTGATTGCCGAACGTTTCCACAAGGACCCCGACTACTTCTCGAAAGTCTTTGCCCGCGCCTGGTTCAAGCTGACCCACCGCGACCTGGGCCCGAAGGCGCGCTACATCGGCCCCGAGGTGCCCGAGGAAAACCTGATCTGGCAGGACCCGGTACCCGCAGGCCGCACCGACTACGACGTGGCGGCGGTGAAGGCAAAAATTGCAGCCAGCGGCCTGAGCGTCAGCGAGATGGTCACCACCGCCTGGGACAGCGCCCGCACCTACCGTGGTTCGGACATGCGCGGTGGCGCCAACGGTGCCCGCATCCGGCTGGCCCCGCAAAAAGACTGGGAAGGCAACGAGCCTGCGCGTCTGGCCAGGGTGCTTGGCGTGCTTGAAGGTATTGCGGCTGAGAGTGGCGCCAGTGTGGCGGACGTGATTGTGCTGGCCGGCAACCTCGGCGTGGAGCAGGCGGCCACGGCTTCCGGGGTCGACATCACGGTCCCGTTCTCTGCAGGCCGTGGTGATGCGACCCAGGATGCCACGGACATCGAGTCGTTCGAGGCGCTGGAGCCGGTGCATGACGCCTACCGCAACTGGCTCAAGAAGGACTATGCCGTGAGCGCCGAAGAGTTGATGCTCGACCGTACGCAGCTGATGGGTTTGACCGCCCATGAGATGACGGCGCTGGTGGGAGGCCTGCGCGTTCTGGGCACCAACCACGGTGGTACCCGGCACGGCGTGCTGACCGATCGCGCCGGTGCCTTGACCAACGATTTCTTCGTGAACCTGACCGACATGGCCTACACGTGGAAGCCCACCGGCCAGAACCTGTACGACATCTGCGACCGCAAGACGGGTCGAGTCAAGTGGACAGCCACCCGGGTGGATCTGGTGTTCGGCTCCAACGCCATCCTGCGCGCCTATGCCGAGGTCTACGCGCAGGACGACAACCATGAAAAGTTCGTGAAGGACTTTGTCGCCGCATGGACCAAGGTCATGAACGCTGACCGCTTCGACCTGGTCTGAAGTCCGGGCTGAGGTCTGGCAGACATCCCCACGTCACGCGTAGCGCGGCGCGGGGTCCTTCCGGTGCCATCGACCAGGTGACGCGTGTCCCGTGCCGGGCTTTGCGGGCCCCGGCCATGAGTCACAGTGGCAGCGGTGCACGCACGGTCGCTGACCACAATTTGCTACTTATTTGATAGCTGCTTGCGCGATACAGGAAAGGGCTGGGGCCACTTTTTATCACTATTGCGATGCTGCAAGCGCCGCCGGAGGGCAGTGCAGCACCCGGTCATGACCCGTCAGGCCCGGCGTCGGCAGGCTCAGTGCTCCCCTGCTGCAGCGCGTGCGCCGGTCACCCGGCGCCAGAGTCGCAGCACCAGCAGCGCCGAGGGTAGGGCGTGAATGAACAGGTCGAAGATGTCCAGGGGTCGGGACAGCGTGCCCTGACCCAGCATCCGCACTTTTTCAATCAGGTGCGGCTCGGGTGTGATCGGCGCCACAGCCATCCAAAGGGCCAGGACGACCAGCCATACCAGCGGAATGCGGTCCAGCCACCTCATGGCCCGGCCTCCCGCAGCCGCGGCGGCCCAGCCAGACGAACAGGCAGATCATCATTCAAAGGACGGCGCCTCCGGCTTGACCACCGGCTTGCCGGCCGCCACCCAGCCATCGATGCCGCCGGCAATCGACTGCACGTTCAGGTAGCCCATCTCGTGCAAAGCGGCGCCGCACAGGGCGGCGCGGCCGCTGGTCTTGCAATACAGCACGATCTTCAGGTCACGCGGCTGCAGTGCCGGGGTACCGCTGAACTTGAATTCAAGCAGGCCGCGCGGGACGAGCACCGCGCCGGCCAGATGACCGGCTGCGTATTCGTCGGCTTCACGCACGTCCACCAGCAGGTCGGCATCACGCACGGCGGCTTCAGCGTCTGGCAGAGCGATTTCCTGCACGCGGGTTTTGGCAGCGGCAACGAGATCATGGGCGGTTTTCATGGAATGGCTCCTGGTAACAAAGTGAAGAATCGGATTGGGAACAGGTCGGGCAGCATGCACCCGGCGCGTGCGCCGGATCCCGGAAGTTCAGGGTGCGCGGATTTTTTCGTGGATGCGGCGCGTGGTGCGCCACACACCCCACAACACCAGCGGGATCAGGGCCCCGGCGGCGATTTCCGGGTTGACGGGCGCACCTGCGGCCTTGAACGCCTTGCCCACATACAGCAGCAGGCTCACCACGTAATACGAGATGGCCGCAATCGACAGGCCCTCCACTGTGGATTGCAGACGCAGTTGCAGTTCCTGCCCGCGCGTGAGTTTTTCCAGCAGTTGCTGGTTCTGCACCTCGGTGGCGATGTCCACCCGCGTGCGCAGCAGCGCGCTGGTGCGCGACACCCGCCCGGACAGGGAAGCCAGCCGCTGCGCGGTAGCCTCCACCGTGGCCATGGCCGGCGACAGGCGGCGCTGCATGAATTCACCGAGGAGCTGGGTGCCTGGAATCGGTTTTTCGCGCAGCTCCGCGATGCGCTGACCGACCAGCGCACTGTAAGCACGCGTGGCCGAGAAGCGGTAGCTATGCTCGGCCGTGGCCCGCTCCACGCGGGCCGCCAGCGACACCAGCGTGTCCAGCAGGTCCTGGTCCGAGGCTGACTTGTTTTCCAGTCGCGCCGTGATCTCGGCCAGTTGCCCTTCGGCCTCGGCCAGCATCGGGCCCAGCGCCTTGGCCACGGGCAGGCCGCGCAGCGCCATCAGCCGGTAGGTTTCGAGTTCCAGCAGGCGCTGGGAGATGCGGCCGGCACGCATGTCGGTCATGCCCGGTGGGGCGATCACCAGCATGCGCTCGAACCCATCGGCGCCCAGGTGGAATTCGGTCACCGCCCACGAGTGGCCGTTGCCCAGCTGCGAGGCCACCACGGACCGGCCGCCGAACCAGGCCAGTGCCTGTGCCATCAGCGCCGCCTCGCCGGAAAGGTCGCCGTGAACCATGGCCAGCTGGATGGCGGCCACCGTTTTCCCGGGAATGCCCGGCAACCAGCCCGGCGCCACCACCGGGGCAGCCAGCAGGGGCGGCTCGGTGGCACCCAGCAGCGCGCTGGCAGGCAGCGCCTGCACGACGGCGTAACGCGTAAACTCGGTGTGACGTTCCCACTGTACGGTGTAGCCTTCGCAGTGCAGGCTCAGGAAGTTGCCGTTCAGGCTGTCCTGCGGCAAATCCTGCTGACCCGGCAGCCGTCGCAGATGCTCACATTCCTGCTCGCGCGTCACGCCGGCGTTGAGCACCGCCACATAAATAATGAGTGCCGGTAGCCGCACGCGGGCCGACGGCCGCGCATGCAGTTCGTTGTGCAGCACGGCACGCTGCGCGTCGTCGGGCGGCAGCAGGGCAAAGGACGCAGCGGAGAAGGCAGCAGTGGAAGGCAGGCTGGGAGTCATGACCGGATACTACCGTTTTGATAGCGGCCTGCGTTTTCCCTATAAGGGCCAAGGCCAGTTTTCATGAGGACCGCACCAATGGAAAGCGGAAGGCGTGGAAGATCGACACGGTCTATTTCAGGCGCTGCCCGGTACTGTCGGAAATCTCGATGGTGATCGGGATGCCCTGCCCGACGCTCTGGGTGACGGTGCAGAAGGCCTCAAACTGCTCAATCACGCGCTCCAGGTGCTGCAGCGAGGCCGCCGGTACGCCCAGCGTCAACCGGGCGGTCATGGCCAGCACACGCAGGCGCCCTTCCGAGTTGCGGCCCACCTGCGAGGTGATGTCGCAGCGTATCGGCTCCGGGGCCTGCTTGAACTTGCGCAGCGCAAACAGCAGCGAATCGCTCAGGCAGTTTCCGACGGCGGCGCTGAGAAGCTGCACCGGCGAGGGCCCGAGGCCGGTCCCCAGTGGCGCCGGCTCATCACCGGTCAGTAGCGGTATGTCGCCACCGAAGTGGATGTCAAACCGGTAGTCGTGCTGCTGGACCAGGCTGACCTGGACGAGGGTGTCGCTCATGGTCAGGTACCGCAGGACACTTTGGACTCAGGCACACCCAGCTTCTTCAAGATGAAGCCGAGCGGGCAGACGTTGGTGAAACCGAACTGGAACAGGTTAAAGCCGACAAAGGCGGTGAAGGCCAGGGCCCACTTGCTCACGAACAGCGGGCTGCCCTCGATACCGAGTGCGAGCGAAGCCAGGATGAACAGGCCAGCAATGATGCGGATGTAACGTTCGACGGTCATGAAATTCTCCAGAGAGTTAAAAAAAAGAAAAAGCGGGTTTTATTTCAGGCGCACGATGCCCAGGAGCTTGAGCACGTACTTCTCATACACCGGCTCCGAGTTGCCGGTCTTCATCTTGCGGATGAAATATTTCTCGAATGCGATCTTGGCCAGGTGCACCCATTTGCCCTTCTTGAACCAGTTCACGTTACGCGGCGGTATCTGCGGCAGGGCCACAAAGGCAGCCCCCGTGTCGCCCATGTCGGCCAGACAGATCGCATTCCAGGTGGCCTTGGCCTGCACCGGCCGGCCGGCAATTTCGTCGGCGATGTTGTGGGTGATGGCGGTCACCATGGTTTCGATCATGTAGCCGGTCTTGGGAGCACCCGTCGGCACCGGCGTGACCTCCACCGGCGGGATGGCGACGCAGACGCCGGCCGCAAAGATGTTGGGCCAGGCCTTGCTGCGCTGGTGTTCGTCGATCAGCACGAAGCCGCGCGGGTTGCACAGCCCCGGCACCGCCGCCACCGCGTCCACGCCCTTGAAGGCCGGCAGCATCATGGACAGCTTGAACGGGACCTCATGCTCCTTGTACACATTGCCGAGGTCATCGACCTGGGTGACAAACATTTTCCCGTCCTCGACACGCGTGGTCTTGGCGTTGGTGATCCACTTCATGTCGTGGCCGCGCATCTCCGACTCCATCATGGACTTGCTGTCGCCGACACCGCCCAGGCCCAGGTGGCCGATGTAGGGCTCGCTGGTCACGAAGGTGATGGGCACCAGGTGGCGCAGCTTGCGCTTGCGCAGGTCGGCGTCGAGGATGAAGGCGAATTCGTAGGCCGGCCCGAAACAGCTGGCCATCGGCATGGCACCGATGACGACCGGGCCGGGGTTCTTGAGGAACTCCTGGTATTCCGCCCAGAAGGCCTCCGCGTGCGCCACGGTGCACACGGAATGGGTGTGTCCGCCGTGGGGGCCGGCACCCGGAACCTCGTCGAAGCTGAGCTTGGGACCGGTGGTGATCACCAGGTAGTCGTAGTCCAGGCTGTCGCCGCCTTCCAGCGTCAGGCGCCTGGCCTCGGCGTCGATGGTGGTGACGGCCTTGGGCACAAAGGCAATGCCCTTGCGCTCCAGCAGAGGGGCGATCTTCAGCACGATGTCGTCCCGCTTGCGCCAGCCCACCGCCACCCAGGGGTTGGAAGGCACGAACTGGAAATAGTCCACCGCGCTGACCACCGTGATCTTGTGCTCCGGCGGCAGCAGCTCCCGCATTTCGTAGGCAGCCGGCATGCCGCCTATTCCGGCACCCATGATGATGATGTTGGCCATGTCTTGTCTCCGTGGTTCAGGTTGAAAAATCAGTCCGTCGCTCAGGCATCCATGCGCGCAGCCGGCGGGGCCACCCGGTGCTGGTACAGCGCGAAATAGAGAACCGGAATGACCACCAGTGTCAGCAACGTGGACACCAGGATGCCGAAGATCAGCGCAATGGCCAGACCGTTGAAGATGGGATCGTCCAGGATGAAAAAGGCGCCTATCATGGCGGCCAGGCCGGTCAGCGCAATCGGCTGGGCGCGCACGGCGGCCGAGCTCACCACGGCCTCCTTGAAGGCCATGCCCTGCGCGACCTGCAGCTCAATGAAGTCCACCAGCAGGATGGAGTTGCGCACGATGATGCCGGCCAGCGCGATCATTCCGATCATGCTGGTGGCCGTGAACTGGGCATTGAGCAGCGCGTGCCCCGGCATCACGCCAATGATGGTCAGAGGAATGGGCGCCATGATCACCAGCGGCGCCAGGTAACTCTTGAACTGCGCCACCACCAGCAGGTAGATCAGGATCAAACCCACGCCGTAGGCGGTGCCCATGTCGCGGAAGGTTTCATAGGTGATCTGCGACTCGCCGTCCCATTTGATGGCGTACTGGCGGTAGGGATCGGAGGGCTGGTGGATCCAGTATTCACCGAGCTCGCCGGTGTTGGGAAGCGCCGCCTGTGCCAGCTTGGGCCGAATGCCGAACAGGCCGTAGAGCGGCGAGTCGAGCTTGCCCGCCATGTCGCCAAAGACATAACTGACCGGCTGCAGGTCCTTGGTGAACAGCGGCTTGTTGATCACGCCCCGGTCCACACGCACGAGCTCCGACAGCGGCACCATGCGGCCGTTGGCGGCCTTCATGGGCAGCGCCAGCAGGGCATCAAGCCCCACCTGACTGTCCAGCGGCAGTTGCAGGCGGACCGGCACCGGGTTCTTGGACTGGCCATCGTGCATGTAGGCGGCATCCGCGCCAGAAAGCGCACCCTGCACCGTCTGGGCAATCGCCGCCACAGGAATGCCCAGCGACTCGGCGCGCTGGCGGCGCACCGTGAGGTGCGCGCGCGGCGCGTCTTCCTTGAGCGAGGTGTCGATACCCACGATGTCGGGCGTGGCCGCAAAGGCGGCGGCAATGCGCCGGGCCAGTGCCTGGCGGCCGGCCTCGTCCGGGCCGTAGACCTCGGCCACCAGCGGGCTCATGACCGGCGGGCCGGGCGGCACTTCCACCACCTTGACCCGGGCCTGGTGGCGCGCGCCGATTTTTTCCAGTTCCGGGCGCAGGCGCTGGGCGATCACATGGCTCTTGTCGCTGCGGTGATGCTTGTCGACCAGGTTGACCTGCAGGTCGCCCTGCTCGGCCTCGGCACGCAGGTAGTACTGGCGCACCAGGCCGTTGAAGGTGATCGGGCTGGCCGTCCCGGCATAACCCTGCAGGTCACGCACCTCGGGCTGTTGCGCCAGGAAGGCGCCGAGTTCGTGCAGGGCTGCCGCGGTGTTTTCCAGCGGCGTGCCGGCCGGCATGTCCACCACCACCTGGAACTCGCTCTTGTTGTCAAAGGGCAGCATCTTGAGCACCACCCACTGGACCATGGTCAGGCCGACCGAGAGCAGCAGGGCGACCAGGATGCCGGCCAGCAGCAACCAGCGTTTGCGCGCGCTGTCGAGCAGGGGCGTGAGGACGCGCGTGAAAAAGCGTTGCAGCCTGGGACCCAGCCCGCCGGGCGCTGCCGCGACCTCATGGCCGTGCCCGCCGCCGTGCGGCTTCATGAGTTTGAGCGCCAGCCACGGCGTGACCGTGAAGGCAATAGCCAGCGAAATCGCCATGCCGAGGCTGGAGTTGATCGGGATCGGGCTCATGTAAGGCCCCATCAGGCCGCTCACAAAGGCCATGGGCAGCAGTGCGGCAATCACCGTAAGGGTCGCCAGAATGGTCGGCCCGCCGACCTCGTCGACCGCACCGGGAATGATCTCGGCCAGCGATTTCTCCGGGTAGAGCTGCTGGTGGCGGTGGATGTTTTCCACCACCACGATCGCGTCGTCCACCAGGATACCGATGGAGAAAATCAGCGCGAACAGCGACACGCGGTTCAGCGTGAAACCCCAGGCCCAGCTGGCAAACAGCGTGGCCATCAGCGTCAGGATCACGGCCGCACCGACAATCACGGCCTCCCGGCGTCCCAGGGCGAAACCCACCAGCAAAATCACCGAGCCCGTGGCAAAGGCCAGCTTCTGGATCAGCTTGTTGGCTTTTTCTGCCGCCGTTTCGCCATAGTCGCGCGTGACGGTGGTCTGGATGTTGGCCGGGATCACCGTGTTGCGCAGCTCCTCCAGGCGGGCATTGGCCGCACGCGCGACATCCACGGCGTTTTCGCCGGGCTTCTTGGTCACGGTCAGCGTCACCGCAGGGTAGACCTGCCCCGCAGACGGTGGCGCTGCGGCCGCCGGACCGGCATCCGTCACGGCGGCGCCCGGCGTGAACCACACATAACGCTGCGGCAATTGGGCGCCGGCCTCAATGCGGGCCACCTCGCTCAGATAAACCGGCTTGCCGTTGCTGACACCGACGACCAGGGAGCCGATCTCTTCGGCGGAAGAGAGAAACTCGCCGGTCTCCACGCTGAGCATCTGCGGCGTCGGGCCCGAAGGGTCCAGCACCGAACCCGAAGGCATACCGAAATTGGCAGCGGCCAGCGTCTGCTTGAGTCCCAGCACATCGACCCCGCGTTCGCGCAGGCGCACCGGATCCAGCCACACGTGCACGGCACGGCCCGGGCCGCCTATGGTTTGCACTTCACGTGCGCCCGGCACGCGTTTGAGTTCCATCTCCAGGGTGCGCGCCACCCGCTCGAGATCGTTGGCGGCCAGTGCATCGCCGCTCCAGAGCGTGACGGCCAGCACCGGCACGTCGTCGATGCCCTTGGGCTTGACGATGGGCGCGAGTGTGCCCAGGTCACGCGGCAACCAGTCCTGGTTGGCGTTGAGCACGTCGTACAGGCGCACCAGCGCCTCGGTGCGCGGCACACCCACCTTGAACTGCACCGTCAGCACGGCCAGGCCAGGCCGGGCCACAGAATAGGTATGCTCGATGCCCGCAATCTGGCTGAGCACCTGCTCGGCGGGCCGGGCCACCATGTTCTGCACGTTTTCGCTGCTGGCCCCGGGAAACGGGATCAGCACGTTGGCCATGGTCACGTTGATCTGCGGCTCTTCCTCGCGCGGGGTGACCAGCACGGCAAACAAGCCCAGTAGCAGGGCCATCAGTGCCAGCAGCGGCGTGATGGCATTGGACTGGAAGGCCGCCGCCATGCGACCTGAGGTGCCGAGGCGGGTGGAACCGGAAGATGTGTGGTCGTTCATGGCCACCTCAGCGCGCAGCGGTCTGCGGACGGGCACCGGCCAGCCCGGCGCGCACCGGGTCCAGCGCCACGCTGTCCCCGGCGGACAGGCCGGCCAGCACCTCCACGCCGGCCGCGCCATGGTCGGCGCCCAGCCGTACCGCCCGGAGCGAGAAACCCTGTCCGGCCACGACATACACCGCGGTCAGCTCACCACGCCGGACCACGGCCGAGGCCGGCAACACCATGCGCTCGGACGCGCCACCGACAAAACGCACACGCACCTGCTGGCCCGGCACCAGACCCTCCGCGCCGGCGCTCGGCAGCTCCAGCCGCCACTCGATGGTCTGCGATACCGGGTCCGCCGAGGGCAATACACTGCGGGCCACCGGGACCAGCCACTGCGAGCCGGTCTTGCCGGCCGGACCCTGGATGTCCACCCGGCTGGCCGACCGGGCAATGTCGCCCAGCGACGCCGGAACCTGCACCACGGCACGCAAAGGCAGCGGCGCATACAGCGTCAGCAGGGGCGTCCCCGGCATGGCCAGGTCGCCCGCTTCGCTCAGGGTCTGCAACACCCAGCCGTCATAAGGCGCTGACACGCGCGTGAAACCCTGCGCCAGTGCCGACTGACGGGAACCGGCGGCGGCCTGGTCGCGCCCGGCCTGCGCGGCGTTGAGCTGCGTATTGGCGGTGTCGAGTGCAGCCTTGCTGACAAACCCCATGGCTTGCAGCTCACGGGAACGCTCGGCGTTGGCCCGGGCATTGCGCAACTCGGCCTCGGCCTGCGCCACCTGCGCCTGACTGCGCTGAACGCCGGTCTGGGTCTCGCGGTCGTCAATGGTGGCCAGCAACTGTCCGGCACGAACCCGGTCCCCCGCCTTCACCAGCAAGGAGGCCACACGTCCCGAAGCCTGCGCCGACAAGGTGCTTTGCTGCACCGGCTGGACCACACCGTCGAGCTCGAAGCCCGTGGGTACCGCCTTCGCCCGGATCTGCACCACCGGCACCTCAACGGCTGTAGCAGCGAGTGCCGAAGCAGCGCTGAGCGTCAGGCCCAGCAGCACGGCGAGCACCGGAGAAGCGGGAAACCGAAAATTTTTCATCATTTGTCCTTTGTCATGCGCGAGGTCGCCGGGCGTCAGCGCCGCGGCCTGCTTTTCATAGTGGGTTCAATAGCTGTTTCTGCACTTGCTTCATGTCAATGTCCCGCTTCTTTTGCAGCCATGCATCTTCTTTTTCGAATGGGAAGTCGCGCTGAATCACAGTGCGTTGAGCGGAATCTTCAGGTAGGAGACGCCGTTGTCCTCGGCCGGGGGCATCTCGCCGGCGCGGATATTGACCTGCACCGACGGCAGGATCAGGTTGGGCATGTCAAGGGTGGCGTCCCGGGCGGTGCGCATCTTCACGAACTCTTCTTCGTCCACGCCGTCATGGACATGGATGTTCCTGGCCCGCTGCTCGGCAACCGTGGTTTCCCACGCCGGAGACCTGCCTGCGGGCGGGTAGTCGTGGCACATGAACAGGCGGGTTTCAGGCGGAAAGTCCAGCAGCTTGCGCACGGAACGGTACAGGACGGAGGCGTCCCCGCCAGGAAAGTCACAGCGTGCCGTGCCGACATCGGGCATGAACAGGGTGTCGCCGACAAATACGGCATCGCCGAGACGGTAGGCCATGCAGGCCGGCGTATGGCCGGGGACGGACAAGGCGCGCATCTCGAGTGCACCGATGGCCAGGGTCTCGCCATCCTGCACCAAGTGGTCGAACTGGCGACCATCGGTCTGGAATCCGGGCTCGAGGTTGAAGATATGCTTGAAGGTGGCCTGCACCTGGGTGATGGCCGCCCCGATGGCGATCTTCCCGCCCAGCTTCCCGCGCAGATAGTGGGCGGCAGACAGGTGGTCCGCATGGGCATGGGTTTCCAGAATCCACGCCACCTGCAGCCTGTTGTCCCGCACGAAAACCGCCAGTTTGTCGGCAGAGGTGGTACGGGTGCGGCCGGACCTGGCGTCGTAGTCGAGCACGGCGTCGACGATGGCGCAGGCCCCGCCCTGCTTCTCATGAACCACGTGGCTGACGGTCCAGGTGTCGGGGTCAAAAAAGCTGGTGACAATCGGTGCCATGTCTTGTTTTCCGGTTTGTTCCATTTTGATTTTCAAAGTATATTTAAATACATTATATTTGTCAATATAATATCACTATCGCAAATCAAAAGGAGTTTTTCATGCCCGCAGACACCGTGATGGATCTCGGCAACCTGCGCAGTTCTGCCGATGCCGCCTGCCGACTGATGAAAGTGCTTTCCAATCCGGATCGCCTGCTCCTGCTGTGCCAGCTGGCCCAGGGCGAGATGCGCGTCGGCGAGTTGGAGGAGTCGGTCGGCATTCTGCAGCCCACACTGTCGCAACAGCTTGGCGTGTTGCGCGACGAGGGCGTGGTCAGCACCCGCCGCGACGGCAAGGCCATTTATTACCGCATCGACAGCCCGCAGGCGCTCGACGTGATGAAGGTTCTCTACGACCAGTTCTGCAGCGTTCCCGGCAAGAAAAAGCGCTGACGCCCGCTGGACCTAACGAGGTTCGGCCGGCGCGTTGCCGGGCAGTTGCGCCTGCAGGGACAGCAGCTGGCGCTCCAGCGCCTCGATGCGGTTCAGGTAACCAAG
Source organism: Polaromonas sp. (assembly GCF_029945685.1). Lineage (GTDB taxonomy): Bacteria > Pseudomonadota > Gammaproteobacteria > Burkholderiales > Burkholderiaceae_C > Polaromonas. The sequence continues at coordinate 356,844 of NZ_JAQSDA010000027.1, forward strand.
CATGAGCCCGACCGTGAACAGATCCAGGTCGAAATCCTGGCGCAGCTTGCCAGCCGTGCGGAGCGGCACGACGCATTCGGCACTGAACAGGCGCTCCTGGCGCCCATCCCCCATCGGCACAAGGACGCCATAGTCCGTCAGTTCGTCCAGTTCATCCACGCTCATGGCGCAGATCTGTGCGAGTTCAGCCAGGGTCACAGCCTCGCGTGCGTCGAGCCAGGCAACGTCAAACAGCTGTTTTTCCATAAGACTTCTCCGTGCCCGCTGGTTCGCGCGGGTTGAAATGCGAGGTTTTTGCCAACTCCCCGAAGAGCTCGCGCTCCCGTTCGGTCAGGTGGGCGGGCACGTCAATGCGCACGGCGGCGTACAGGTCGCCACGCCCGCTGCGGCCATCGGCCAGACCCCGGCCCCGCAGGCGCAGCTTGCGGCCCGAGTGTGTTCCCGGTGGCACGGTGAGAACCACCGGGCCGTCCAGCGTCGGCACTTCCACTTCCGCGCCGAGCGCTGCTTCCCAGGGTGTCAGCGCCAGATCAAAGTACAGGTCGTGGTGATCCGGACGAAACACCTGATGCGGCGCCAGTGTGATGTGCAGGTAAATGTCGCCATCGGTACCGCCGTTGCTGCCCTTTCCACCCTTGCCCCGCAAGCGCAGCTTCTGGCCCTCGGTCACGCCGGGCGGAATAGTGACTTCCAGCATGCGTTCACCTTCATCATCGGCCAGATTGAGACTGACGCTGGCGCCCCGGTGCGCGTCTTCCACCGTGATGCGAATGCTGGTCTCATAGTCACGACCGCGCATCGGCACAGGACCCCGGGCCGACCTTTGCCCCCGGCCCATCGCCGCCAGCAGATCGGCCAGATCAACCCCCTCGAACCCCTGGCCGTCCGCACCGAAATCCTGGCGCCACTGCGGCGGCGGCGCGAACTCCTCCCCGGCAGGACGGCGTCCCAACTGGTCGTAAGCCGCACGTTTTTCGGGGTCCTTGAGCGTCGCATACGCTTCCCCCGCTTCCTTGAAGCGGGCCTCGGCATCGGGCGCCTTGGACACGTCGGGATGGTGTTGGCGCGCGAGCTTGCGGTAGGCCTTCTTGATCTGCTCGGCGTCCGCGTCGCGGGGCACACCCAGAGCGGCGTAATAGTCCTTGTACTTCATGCCAGGGCTCGCCGCTCAACCCGCGTTCAGTGAACGCGGGTCTCGAAAGCCCGGGTCAGGCCGTCCAGGTCGGTGATGCGGATGTGGCGCTTGTCCACCTCCAGCAGGCGCTGCTGCTGGAAAGCCGAGAAGGTCCGGCTCACGGTTTCAAGGGTCATGCCGAGGTAGCTGCCGATCTCGGCGCGCGACATGCGCAGGTGGAACTCGGTCGCGGAATACCCGCGCGCCTTCATGCGCTGCGACAGGTTCAACAAAAATGCCGCCAGCCTCTCCTCGGCATTCATGCTGCCCAGCAACACCATGAGGCTGTGCTCGCGCACGATCTCGCGGCTCATCAGCCGGGTGACCACATGCTGCATGCCGGGGTTGCCGGCCGCCACTTCGGCGAAATGGGCAAAGGGTATGGCGCACACCTCGGTGTCTTCCAGCGCGGTGGTGCTGCTGGCGTGGGCGCCGTTGGCGACGCCGTCCAGGCCCATCAGTTCACCGGCCATGTAAAAACCCCCCACCTGCTCACGGCCGTCCGCCAGCGTCAGGCTGGACTTGAAGGTGCCGCTGCGTACGGCATAGATGAACTGGAAACGGTCCCCTTCACGGTACAGGGTCTGGGCAGCCTTCACCTTGCGCCGGCTGAACATCAGGCTGTCCAGCCGCTCCACGTCGCTGCCCGTCATGCCGCAAGGCAGACACAGGTCGCGCAGGTGGCAGGTGGAGCAATGCGTCATGAGAGGCACTACGGCCAGAGGGACCGCCTGGCGGGGCACGATGCCTACAGGCGTGTCCCTGGCTACCGCCGTGGATATGGACATGATGTTCTCCTTGGGGACTGGGGGTATCAAAGGCGTGCAGCGTGAGGACGACTGGGCGATGGGGAACGTGCGGAGCAGCAAGGCGCAAACCAACTCATGAGAACAGGTTGCGCCCTTGGAGCATTAACCGTCTGTGCGCTGGCACACTCAACCTTCGCGACGACTTTCACAGAGTCGGACGCAGGTCGCCTGATGGTGGCAGCAGGGAGAGAGAGCATGGTGTTCTCCTTCAGTTATCCGGAATCAGCGCAGCCCCATGTCGCGACGCTTTTATGACGACGTCCACGAGCTGGTCAAATTCGATGCTTTTGTCGAGAAATACTTCGGCACCTTCGGCCGCATAACGTTTGCGGTACGCAGGGCCGGAATTGCTGCTGAACACCACAAAAGCGATGTCCGGTGCGGCCTGGCGGACAGCGCGCAGAACCTGCAGGCCTGAGCCCCCTTCAAGCTGGACATCCAGCACCACCACATCGGGCGCAGCGGACAGAATGCCCTCAATGGCACTTTGCGGCGTCGCGGCCCAACCAACGACATTCATCGCGCTGGCTTCGAACATGGCCGCGACACGATCCCGGATCAGAACCGAATCGTCGGCGATAAAAACTTTGACAGGCGCGTGGCGGGAAGGCATGGCTCTACTGTGACTGCCGGTGCTCCCTGCGGCTATAGGCAGTGGCTGAATACACACCTCGGCGAAGTCCGGATTCCCGACGCCTGCGCGCCTACCCGGTCTAGGAATAATCCGAGCGCAGGGTGTCGGGACACGCCTCTACCGGCCGGTCCTGGCGTGACCGCACCCGTCAATGCGCCATGAGCACCGGAAGGGTCATGGACCGCAGCACCGTACGCGACGTACCGCCCAGAACCCACTCCCGCGCGCGGCTGTGGCCATAGCAGCCCATCACCAGCAGGTCGGCCTCCAGGTCGAAGGCGCGCGACAGCAGCAACTCACCGAGCAGCTCGGGCTCCCCGGTCTCGCGGTGCCAGGTCGCATCCACCCCGTGCAGTTTGAGATAACTGTCCAGATCCAGCCGCTGACCGCTCACCGCCTCGTCCGCGTCTGACCAGGAAAGGACATGCACACGCCTGGCCCGTTGCAGCAGGGGCAGCGCAGCACTGACCGCCCGGGCCGCCTCGCGCGTCGGCTTCCAGGCAAGCACCATGGTGTCGCCGATGGACGCTGGCACACCGATGTAGGGCAGGATCAGGGCCGGTTTGCCGCTGGCGACCATCACGGACTCGGCAAAATCGGCCGGCACGCCAGTCGCCGGTGTACTGGCCGGATCGTGCTGGCCGAGAACCAGCAGGTCGGCATACAGGGCCTGCTGGGCAAAGACGCCCATGATGGGGTCGTCTCCCACCTCGGCCCAGGCGGCCTGCATACCGGGCTTGGCCTGCACGCGGTCGAACGCTGCGCGGGCGCGCGTTCGCAACTCGTCATCGATCTCGCGCAAGGCCGCGGCCACGCCCGGGCCGACCTCGGGCGCGAAAGGCAGCGCCACGAAACTGGGTGTCACGGCGTAAAGGCCGGTCACGGCAGCACCATGGGCCTGACCGATACGGCACGCTGCATCGAGACGTTGCGCGGCCTGCGGCAAAGCGTCCAGATGAACGAGCAGCTGCGTGAGGGTGGTTTTCATGGGCCGGCTCCTGGGTCATTGCGATCCCGCCACCTTAGGGGGCAGGCCCGGGAAGCGGCTTGACGAAGGTCAAGCGCGGGGCACGAGCCAGCTCAGGGTTCCAACGGCTCCGACACCCCGTGTTTGATGGCGTAGCGGATCAGCTCGCTCTGGTTTTGCAGACCCATCTTCTGCATCAGATTGGCCTTGTGGGTGCTGATGGTCTTGACTGAAAGTTTCAGGCGCGTGGCGATGTCCGTCACGGAAACGCCAGCAGCAATCAGGCGAAACACCTCGAATTCGCGGTTCGACAGCGACTCGTGCGGCGCCGAGGTTCCGCCCGGCATCGCGCTCAGGGCGAGCTGCTCGGCCACTTCCGCGCTGATGAAGGCGCCGCCGGCGGCGATCTTGCGGATGGCCTGCTCCAGCTGCCCCGGGGCGCTTTCCTTCGTCAGGTAACCGCTGGCGCCGGACTTGATGGCGCGCACCGCGTACTGAAGCTCCTGGTGCATGCTGAGCACAAGAATCCGTACCTTCGGTTTTTCACTGCGTACCAGCTTGATCAGCTCCATGCCGCTACGGCCTGGCATGGACAGATCCAGCACCAGCACATCAAAATCGAATTCGCGCACGCGCTGCATGACTTCGGTGCCGTTGGCTGCCTCAGCCACCACCTGCAGGTCATCCGCTGAAGAGACGATGCGTTTGAGACCTTCGCGGACAATGGCGTGGTCGTCGGCAATCACAATCCTGATCACGGGGTGGCCTCCGCTTCGGGCAACGGAATGGTCACGCCAATACGCGTGCCTTGCCCCGGCGCGCTGTCAATGATGACGCGCCCGTTGAGCAGTTGGGCCCGCTCGTGCAAACCCATCAGCCCCAGCGACTGTGGCTTGCGCGGCATCCCGGTCACAAAGCCTCCGCCGTTGTCGCTCACCGACAGCGTGATCTCGCCCGGCAGGCTGCCGATGGCAACGGCGACTTCGGTCGCTGCGGCGTGTTTGGCGACGTTGGCCAGCGCCTCCTGGACAATGCGGAAAACAGCAGTGGCATAAGGCTCCTGCAACTCCAGCTCTTCGCCGGCCGAGAGGCTGCAAGCCACGCCTGTACGCTGGCTGAAGCTGTGAACCAGCCACTCGATGGCTGCCAGCAGGCCCAGGTCGTCCAGCAACAGCGGCCGCAAGTCCGCCGCGATGCGGCGCGTGGAAGCCACCATGCCGTCCACCATCCCCAGCATGTCCGTCAGTTTGGCCCGGGCAACGTCAGGCTCCGTGAGGGTGTTGTCGCGTACCCAGAGAGTGTCCATCTTCAGCGCCGTCAGCGACTGCGCCAGCTCGTCGTGCAACTCACGGGCCACCCGGGTTTTTTCTTCCTCACGCGCGGCATTCACGGCAGCTGCAAAGGCACTGCGTTCCTGCTGGGCCCGCACCCGCTCGGTCACGTCGCGCAGGATCACCGTGTAGAGTTTTCCGTCGGCCGTCTCGAGCTGGGAGATGGAGGCGTCCATCGGGAACTCCTCCCCGTTGGCGCGCACCCCGTAAATCACGGAGCCATCACCCATGCGCCGTGAGGTGACACCGGTTGCCGAAAACCGGCGGACGTGCTCATCGTGACCGGCGCGAAAACGTTCGGGCATGAGCTCGCCCAGAGCCTGACCCAGGGCCTGCCCGCTCGGCCAGCCGAAGATTTTTTCCGCCGCGCGGTTGTACATCACGATCTGCTGTTTGTCGTTCACTGTGATGATTCCGTCCATCGCGGAGTCCAGCAGGGCCGCCAGGCGCGAATGCTCCTCTTCCGCCAGCAGCCGGCCGGTGATGTCGCGCAGGATCACCGTGAACAGCCTCCCGTTCGGTGTATCCAGATGCGAAATCGACGCATCCAGCGGAAACTCCTCCCCGTTGGCGCGCAGGCCGTAAACCACATTGCGCGTACCCATGCGCCGCGATGTCGCCCCCGTGGTTCCGAAGCGTTCGACATGCTCGCCATGCCCTTGCCGGAAACGGCCGGGAATCAACCTCTGCAGGGACTGATGCATGACCTCCTGCTGAGGCCATCCGAAGATTGTTTCGGCTGCGCGGTTGTACAAAACAATGTTCTGGTTCTCATCCACGGTGATGATGGCATCCATGGCCGAGTCCAGCACCCCCGCAAGCAGAGCCGCTGCGCTGCCGGGGTTGTCAGCCAGTGAGGCTGTGTCCAGGAGACCGATAGGAGAAGAATCCATGCCTCAGTGTAGCAATGACCAAAAGTACTCATTTTTGACCCATAACCGGGTGGCGACAACCTGGGACCAGGCTGCCCCTCTCCCCTCTCCCCTCTCCCCTGTCCAGTTCCCCGATCAAATGCCGTTGATCCACATCAATGGCTTTCCTCCGCCACCCCTTCACACTGAATCCAGCCAAGGCAGCCTTTGAAGGAATAGATCATGTACCAGCGCATACTTGTCCCCGTCGATGGCAGCGAAACCTCCAACAAGGCCCTGACAGCGGCCCTGCAACTCGCCAGGGATGCTGGTGGCCGGGTCCGTCTTGTTCATGTGCTGGAGGAGTTGAGCTACCTGAGCGGTTATGAACAGTTTGGCGGCTATTCGGGAGACATGACCCGGATCATGCGCGACTCCGGGATGCAGATCCTCAATGACGCCAAGGCCATTGCAGCCGCCGCCGGCGTGGAGGCGGACACGGTACTTTTCGACACTCTGGGAGAACGTCTCGCCGAGACGGTGGCCGAGGCAGCCAGGCAATGGAAAGCAGAGCTGGTGGTTGTCGGTACCCATGGCCGACGCGGCGTCGGGCGCATGTTGCTGGGCAGCGGTGCCGAGCAGGTCATCCGGCTTGCCCCGGTGCCGGTGCTGGTGATCCGATCGGAGTCGGAAAGCCAGCCAGCCGCTCACTGAAGCGGGGCAAGGATACCCGGGCTGACCTGGCAGGCTGACTTGGGAGCGCGTCCTCAGGACGCGGCCAGTAGCGTGCGCACCTTCTCGTCGCCTACCGGTGCGAAGTCGCGGTAACAGCTTCCAACACCGCGGAAATCCGGCGGACTCACGGCGCAGACAAACTCATCCGCCGCGGTTCCGATCCATTCCTGCGCACCGGGGGGCGCGACCGGCACAGCCACCACAATCCACGCTGGCTTGGCCTCCCGCAAAGCCATCAGTGCGGCGCACATCGAGGCTCCGGTGGCTACACCATCGTCCACCACAATGACCGTGCAACCTTCAATGCGTACGGCTTTCCTTGTCCCGCGATACAGCGCATCGATGCGCGCCAGCTCGCGGCTCTGGGTCTCGACGATCTCTTCGAGCTGCTGCGGGCTCAGCCCGCTGGCAACCAGCACCTTGGGATCGATGTACCTTGCGCCGCCGCTGGCAATGGCACCCAGGGCCAGATCGGGACGGCCCGGAAGCCCCAGCTTTCGCACAACCAGCAAGTCGAGTTCGGCAATCAGCGCCCGGGCTACTTCCCACGCAACTGGCACGCCGCCACGTGCCAGTGCCAGTACAACGACATCGTCGCGTCCCGCATACGCCTGCAGGTGGGAGGCCAATACACGACCGGCGTCAACGCGGTCCTCGAACAGGGTGGTCATGACCGTGCGGTGCTGAAATGCGCCAGTGCACCCCGTATCCGCGTTACCGCGGGCGGCAACTGTCCGGACGATCGCCTGTGGGGACAGGGCAGCGGTTGACCTCGGCTGACGACATTCCCAGCAGCGTGGCCAATGCACACGACACCATGCACACCATCCAGAATACAAAAAAAGCCGCGGTGTACACGCCCTGCCGAGAAAGACCAAGCGGCTGGCCGGACCAGTGCAGATCGCCTGGATCCACCACCGCGAAAACGAGCAGCTCAAGCGCGCAAGCACCCAGGAACGCGGGCCACGCGATCCACATCAGTTTCTGGTTCCACATGGCTGTCTCCGTCTGTTGGTGGTTCAGCGCTGTCCGGCCGGCGCCGGCGTGGCACCAGGCGGCGTGGCTGCATGGTTACGGCCCTGCACCGCTGGCATGAGGGATTTATCCTTCTCTGCGGCGAGCGTCTTGTTGATTTCGATGCCTTGCCGGTAATAGTCTTCGGCCACCAGAGTTTCCGGGTTGGCCAGGGCAAGCCAGAGCGTTGCAAAACCGGCCACCACCACGATGGCGGGACCGGCAATCACCATCCAGACATAGCCGAATTTCCACCAGGGTGCGGGCGCCATCTGGGGTGCCTGGGCCATACTCATGTTGTTTTCCTTCATGCTGCTCTCCATCATCGCGGGACAAGGAAAATCGACTTTTCGCTCACACGGCTCTCGCCTGCAAGGTCACCGACATTGAATTCGATCGGGTGGGATCCGGGATTGGCCGAGCCGTAGCCGATCTGCAGCCGTACCGGCACCCAGCGCGATTCGGCAGGTCCGATATCGACTTCGGACTCCGACGCCAGGACCAGACCTTCCAGACCGGACGCCGTGATGCGGTAACGCTGCGGCTGCTCGGTGGCGTTCATGATCTGCAGCCGATACACATTTTCCAGCTTGCCGCCGGCCACGATGCGCGACAACGCTGCGCGGTCCCTCACCACGTCCACCTTCAGCGGCGTGCGTTCAAGCAGGCTCCACATGAGACCGACGCAGAGCGCCACAAGAATCACGCTGTAGACCAGCACACGCGGGCGCCGCACCCTGCTCCACAGCTGGGCCTTGCTCCACTGACCAGCCATGGCGTTCTGGGTGCTGAAGCGGATCAGGCCCCGCGGGTAACTCATCTTGTCCATCACGGTGTCACACACGTCAACACAGGCGGCGCAACCGATGCATTCGTACTGCAGTCCCTCGCGGATGTCGATGCCCGTCGGGCAAACCTGCACGCACAGGGTGCAATCCACACAGGACCCCAACGCGAGCGTCGACAGGTCGGCCTTGCGCGAGCGAGCGCCGCGGGGTTCGCCACGCGCGGTGTCATAGCTCACGATCAAGGTGTCGCGGTCAAACATGGCGCTCTGGAAGCGGGCATAAGGACACATGTATTTGCACACCTGCTCGCGAAGAAAACCGGCGTTTCCGTAGGTGGCGATGGCGTAGAAGTTCACCCAGAACCACTCCCAGGGGCCGAACGACAGCGTGAAGGCCTGGGCCCATAAAGTCTGGATCGGGGTGAAGTAGCCCACAAAGGTGAAGCCGGTCCACAGCGACAGGGCGATCCATAAAAAGTGTTTGCTCCCCTTTTTCAGCAGCTTGCGCGCCGAAGCCGGCTCCGCGTCCAGTCGCATGCGCGCGCTACGATCACCCTCAACCTTGCGCTCGATCCAGAGGAATATCTCGGTATAGACGGTCTGCGGGCAGGTGAACCCACACCACAGCCGGCCCGCCACCGCCGTAAAAAGGAACAATGACAGCGCACTGATGACCAACAGACCTGTCAGATAGATGAAGTCCTGCGGATACAAAACGACGCCGAACAGGTAGAAGCGGCGTGCCCCCAGGTCGAACAACACGGCCTGCCGCTGACCCCATTCCAGCCAGGGCAGGCCGTAGAACACCAGCTGGGTCAGGAACACGAAAAACCAGCGCCAGCGGGCGAACAACCCGGTCACCGAACGCGGATACAGCTTCTTCTGCGCCTCGTACAGCGACACCTCTTCCTCGGGAACGATGGGGATGACCTTGCGGACCGGGGTTTCCTGCACGGCGTGAACTCTTTCGCTTATCAGGGGCGCGCGGTTGCGAGCGTCGCTGGTTTGTTGGACAGGCCCCAGACGTAAGCCGACAACACATGGATCTGCGCTTCGGTCAGCTTGCCTGCCTGGGCCGGCATGACGTTGACCTTGCCGTTATTGACCATGCTGACGATGGCCTGTTCGCCCCAGCCGTGCAACCAGATGTCGTCCGTAAGGTTGGGGGCACCCAGGGCCTGGTTGCCTTTGCCGTCCATCCCGTGACAGGCGGCACAAGCCGTGAACTTGGCCTTGCCGAGCTGGGAGCGCAGCGAGTCGTGCGGACTGCCGGACAGGCTGAGCACATAGTGAGCCACATTCTTCACGTCATCGGGGGTCCCCACGGCCGCCGCCATGGGCGGCATGTTGCCCTGCCGGCCCAGAGTGAGGGTCTCGACAAGCTTGGCAGGCGCACCGCCGTGCAGCCAGTCACCATCAGTCAGATTGGGGAAACCCTTGCTGCCGCGCGCGTCCGAGCCGTGGCACTGGGCGCAGTTGTTCATGAACAGGCGCTCGCCGACAGCCATGGCCGCAGGGTCGCCGGCCAGTACCTCGGCCGGTTTCGCGGTGAACTGCGCATACAGCGGCTCCAGCTCCTTGTTGGCTTTTTCCACCTCATCGGTATATTCGCCGTGGGTAGTCCAGCCCAGCGCGCCCTTGTAGCTGCCCAGGCCGGGATAAGCCGCCAGATAGCCAAGACCAAAAATGATGGTCAGCACAAACAGCCACATCCACCATCGCGGCATGGGATTGTTCATTTCCCGCAGGTCCTCGTCCCAGACATGGCCCGTGGTGTTATCGGCGCTGGGGGTGACCTTCTTGCGGGCCGTGATCCAAAGCAGCAGCAGGCAGGCAAGGATACCGACGAGGGTGAAGACGGTCACATAGACCGACCAGAAATTACCGGTGAAATCGCTCATGATCAATCCTGCTCGAAGGGGATGCGTGCAGCTTCATCGAAGCGGTCACGGTTGTGGCGGGCGTAGGCCCACCATGCAATGCCCAGAAAGGTGGCGAAGCTGGCCAGCGTGGCCAGAATACGCAGGGTGGTGATGTCCATTGGCTGGCTCCTGGTCAGTTGGCAGCAGGTGCTGCAGGCGCCGTTGACGGAGCCGATACGCCGGGTGCCCCTGTGGCGGCGCTGCCCCCAACGGTCTTGCCGGCGAAATTGTTGGTCAGGGCCAGGCCCATGTTCTGCAGATAGGCGACCAGAGCGTCCATTTCGGTTTTGCCCTTGACGTCCTCGGCGGATTTGGCGATCTCGGCATCGGTGTAGGGCACACCCACCATGCGCAGTGCCCGCATGCGCGGCGCCATGTCGGCGGCATCAACCAAGTTCTTCTCCAGCCAGGGATAGGCGGGCATGTTGGATTCGGGAACCAGATCGCGCGGATTGTTCAGGTGGATGCGGTGCCATTCGTCGCTGTACTTGCCGCCCACGCGATGCAAGTCAGGCCCGGTACGCTTGCTGCCCCACTGGAAGGGATGGTCGTAGACGAATTCGCCAGCCACCGAGTAGTGGCCATAGCGCAGCGTCTCGGCGCGGAACGGCCGGATCATCTGCGAGTGGCAGTTGTAGCAGCCTTCACGGATATAGATGTCGCGCCCGGCCAGTTGCAGCGTGGTGTAGGGCTTGATACCCGTGACAGGCTCGGTGGTGGACTTCTGGAAGAACAGCGGCACGATCTCGACCAGGCCGCCGACGGCGACAACCAGCAGGATCAGCACGATCATCAGGAAGTTGTTGGTTTCGACCTTCTCGTGCGAGAAGCCGGGGGATATGTTTTTGTTGTCGCTCATGTGTGTTTCCTCAGGCGGCTTGCGGCGCCGGCACGGCCACGGTGACGGAACGGCCATTGGCCACGGTCATCCAGGTATTCCAGGCCATCACCAGCATGCCGAACAGGTACAGCAGGCCGCCGAACACCCGAACAACGTAGAAGGGATAGGTCGCCTTGACAGATTCGACGAAGGTGTAGGTCAGCGTGCCGTCGGCATTGAGGGCGCGCCACATCAGGCCCTGCATCACCCCGGCGATCCACATCGCGGCGATATAGAACACGATGCCAATGGTGGCGGTCCAGAAATGCACCTCGATCGCCTTGACCGAATACATCTTCTTCTGGCCGAACATGCGCGGGATCAGGTAATACAAGGAGCCCATCGTGATCAATCCGACCCAGCCAAGAGCGCCGGAGTGCACGTGGCCGATTGTCCAGTCGGTGTAATGGCTCAGGGCATTGACGGTCTTGATGGACATCATGGGCCCTTCGAAGGTGCTCATGCCGTAGAAGGACAGCGACACGATCATGAAGCGCAGGATCGGGTCGTCGCGCAGCTTGTGCCAGGCCCCCGACAGGGTCATGATGCCGTTGATCATGCCGCCCCAACTGGGCGCCAGCAGGATCAGCGAGAACACCATGCCGACCGACTGGGTCCAGTCCGGCAAGGCCGTGTAGTGCAGGTGGTGCGGACCGGCCCACATGTAAGTGAAGATCAGCGCCCAGAAGTGGACGATGGACAGCCGGTAGCTGTACACAGGGCGCTCGGCCTGCTTTGGAATGAAGTAGTACATCATGCCCAGGAAGCCGGTGGTCAGGAAGAAGCCCACCGCGTTGTGACCGTACCACCACTGGATCATCGCATCCTGCACCCCGGCGTAGGCGGAATAGGATTTCATCCAGCTATAAGGCACCTCGGCACTGTTGACCACATGCAGCAAGGCGATGGCCAGAATGAATGCACCAAAAAACCAGTTGGCCACGTAGATATGGCGCACCTTGCGGATGCCGATGGTGCCGAAGAAGACGATGGCGTAGGACACCCACACCAGCGTGATCAGGATGTCGATGGGCCACTCCAGTTCAGCGTACTCCTTGCCTGAGGTGTAACCCAACGGCAGGCTGATCGCTGCCGCCACGATGACAAGCTGCCAGCCCCAGAAAGTGAACGCGGCCAGTTTGGGCGCAAAAAGCGGCACGCTACAGGTACGCTGCACCACGTAATAGCTGGTGGCGAACAATCCGCAACCCCCGAACGCAAAAATCACCGCATTGGTATGCAGCGGCCTGAGGCGGCCATAACTGAGCCAGGGGATACCGAAGTTGAGTTCGGGCCAGGCAAGCTGGGAGGCGATGATCACGCCGACCAGCATGCCGACGACACCCCAGACCACGGCCATCAGGGAAAACTGCCGAACTACCGTGTCGTGGTAGTGCGCAGCGCGAGCTTGTGGTTCGTTCATGAGTCACCTATTGTCGAGATGTGAGTAGTGTCTCTTCCGGCATCACGGATTCGCTTGATGCAAGTCAATCCGATCGAAGAATGCGCTCACCTTCGGCTTCCACGGAATCAAACTGGCCGCGCCAGACGGCCCAGGCCAGCGCCACAATAATCAGTAGCGCCAGGCCGACCGACAGGGGAATCAAAATAAAAAGAATGTCCATGGCATCGTCCTGTTATTGCGGCATGTGGGCCAGCCGGGCTGAATTGAGTACAACCAGCAGCGAACTGGCGGCCATGCCCAGTCCGGCCAGCCAGGGCGGCATGAAGCCGAGAATCGCCAGAGGCACACACACGGCGTTGTAAAGGGCTGCCCACGCCAGGTTCTGGCGCACGACGGCACGGGCACGGCGCGCATGCTTCAGCAGCGCAGACACTGCAGCCAGCTGACCGCCCAGCACAATGAAGTCGGATTTGGCCTGCGCCAGCGGCACGGCCTGGCCCATCGCGACCGATACATCGGCACAGGCCAGCACCGGCCCGTCGTTCATGCCGTCGCCGACCATGGCAACGCGCTGGCCCTGCTGCTGCAACTCGCGCACGTGCGCCAGCTTGCCTTCCGGCGTGCGCTGTCCGTACGCCCTGTCGATGCCGGCGCGCTCAGCCAGCCGCGTGACGGCGGCCATCCGGTCGCCGGAAAGCAGTTGCACCTGCAGGCCCAGAGCATGCAGCGCGTCCACCGCCGGTCCGGCATCTGGCCGAAAGGCCTCATCCATCTCAAAACTGGCGAGCCAGCCCTGCTCATCCGACAGGTGCACCTGCGGGCCGCCCGCGGCCTGAACATCGGCCGGCGCTCCGCAAAACGCGGCCGCTCCGAGACGCATGGCGCGAAATTTTCCATCGGTACCGGCGGCGACATGGCCCTGCAAACCCTGGCCGGGAACTTCGGTGACATCCACAGCAGACCCCGGCGCAAAGCCGGCCGCGTGAACAATGGCACGCGACAGAGGATGCAGGGAATGCTGCGCCAGCGCAGCCGCCAGCAACAGGGCCTGCGGCGCAGTGGTCCCCTCGCGCGTGCGGCTGACGCTCGCCGCCATGCGGTCTTCGGTCAGCGTGCCGGTTTTGTCGAACACCACGGTATCCACCATGGCACAGCTCTCCAGCGCCTCCAACCGGCGCACCAGAACACCCCGCCGCGCGAGGGCGCCAGCGGCGGCCAGTGTCGCGGCCGGCGTGGCCAGCGAGAGCGCGCAGGGACAGGTCACAATCAGCACCGCCACGGCCACGCTGATCGCATGCACCGGGTCGCTGGTCCACCACCAGAGCGCCGCGGCGACACTCGCCAGCAGGACCAGCAGGACAAAGGGCCCTGCGATACGGTCGGCGATTCGCGCCAGACGCGGCTTCTGTACCGAGGCCTGCTCCATCAGCGCCACCATGGCGGCGTAACGGGTTTCACTGCCCGCGCGCTCCACCCGCACCAACAGCATGCCGCTCAGGTTGTGGCTGCCTGCAATGACCGCGCTACCGGCACGGCGGTGCAGCGGGGTGGACTCGCCGGTGAGCAGCGCTTCATCGACCCGGCTTTCGCCGGCCGTCACCGTACCGTCTGCCGGAATCACGTCACCGGGCAGCAGGCGGATCAGGTCCCCGCGTACAAGACGGCGCACGGCCACCCGCTCGAAGGCGCCGTCCGCCCCCTGCCGCTCCACGCCATCGGGCAGGCTGCGCATCAACGCCTCGAGCGAACCGGCGGTGCGATCACGCAGGCGCTGCTCCAGCAGGCGCCCGGAGAGCAGGAAGAACACAAACATGGTGACAGAGTCGTACCAGACCTCGGCGCCCCAGCGCGAAGCCGGGTCAAAGGTGGCCGCAGAGCTGGCACCGAACGCAATGAGGATGCCCAGCGCCACCGGCACGTCCATGCCGACACGCCGGTTGCGCAGATCGCGCAAGGCCGAAGAGAAAAATGGCCAGCACGAAAAAAGCACGACCGGCAGGGTCAACACCCAGGAGGCCCAGCGCAGCAGCCCCTGGGCCTCGGCCGAGATGTCGCCCGGCCCGGCGATGTAGGCCGGGAAGGCGTACATCATGACCTGCATCATGCAAAAGCCCGCCACCAGCCAGCGCCAGAGCATCATTCGCTGGGCCTGGATGCGCGGCGCGGCAGCCAGCATGTCGCCGGCGGGCAGCGCACCGTAACCGGCTCGCTGCAGCGCGGCCAGCCAGGCAGAAGGCCGGCCCTGCCCTGGCGACCAGACCACGCGGGCCACGGCGCTGGCGCCATTGACCTGTACGTTGTCCACGCCGGGAAGCTTTTGCAGCACCTCCTCCACCGTGAGCGAGCAGGCTGCGCAATGCATGCCCTCGATCGCGAGGTAGGACTCCCACAGGTCCGCGCGCCCAGACAGCGGCCGACTGAAGCCCTCCCATTCGGCGCGCTCGTCCAGAGCGGACCAGCGCAAAGCCTGTTGCGCGGCGCCGGTATCGAGGGTGGCAGTGAGCATGGAGCAAGCCTACCGCCAGCCGGTAGCACCCGATTGACATGGATCAAGCGCGCCGGACAATCGCCAGCCTAAGCTGCAAGCCTCGCATCAACTCCCAGGAGAAACCACCATGTACAAACGCATCCTCGTCGCCACCGATGGTTCCGCCCTCTCGAAAAAAGCCGTGCGCAGCGCCATTGACCTGGCCAGCGCCGTTGGCGCGGACCTGGTCGCGCTGTATGTGGTGCCGCGTTATCCGGTCAGCTATTTTGAAGGCGGGATCACGATTTCGTCGCAGGACGTGGCGCGCACCGAGAAACAATGGGCCGACAAGGGCCAGGCTGTGGTGGATGCCGTTCAGTTGCAGGCGCAGGGCGAAGGCCTCAAGGCCAAGGCCGTCATTGCGCGCTCCGACCTGGTGGCCGAGTCCATCATCTCGGCCGTGAAAAAACACAAATGCGACCTTGTCGTCATGGCCTCGCATGGCCGCAAGGGGATCAAGCGCGTCCTGCTGGGCAGCGAAACCCAGCATGTGCTGACACACAGCAGCGTGCCGGTTCTGGTGTTGCGCTAAACTGATTTCTCAACACCGGTACTTACCCAGCACAAGGAGAAACAATGAAGGTCCTGTTCGCCGCTGATGGCAGCAAATACACCAAGAAGGCCCTGGCCTTTCTCGTCACGCACGAAAGCCTGGCCGGCCCCGAGGATGAAGTGGTGGTGCTCAACGTGCAGCCGCCTGTTCCTCCGCGGGTCAAGGGCATGGTGGGTGCAAGCACCGTCAACGCCTACTATGAGGACGAGGCCAAGAAAGTGCTGGACCCGATCGGGCGTTTCCTCAAGCGGCACAAGCTGCAATACCGCACCATCTGGGTCGCAGGATCACCAGCGACAGAAGTGGCGCGCGCCTCCAAGCGCGAAAAGGCCCACATGATTGTCATGGGGACCCACGGTCACGGCATCCTCGGCCGGGCCGTCATGGGCAGCGTGGCCCAGCGGGTGGTGACAGACTCGGAAATTCCGGTACTGCTGGTTAAATAGACGGCAGCACACCAGGCCTCAACCTCAACCGCCATCCCACAAAAAAAGCTGGCAGCGCCAGCTTTTTTTCATTGAAGCAAGCGTCTCGACACCCCCGTTTGGCAGGCCTTCCACGTCCGCCCTCCGGTCAAACGTGAGAAGTTTTCCCATCACCACCTGCATCCACATCGAACAGGTTTAAAGCTAGGCCTTGGGCAGGGTCACCCCGACCTGGCCCTGGTACTTGCCGCCGCGGTCCTTGTAGCTGACTTCGCAGACGTCGTCGGGATCGCTCTCGAAGAACAACACCTGCGCGCAGCCTTCACCGGCGTAAATCCTCGCGGGCAGCGGCGTGGTGTTGGAGAACTCCAGCGTCACATAACCTTCCCATTCGGGCTCGAACGGCGTGACGTTGACGATAATGCCGCAGCGCGCGTAGGTGCTTTTGCCCAGGCAGATGGTCAGCACGTTGCGCGGGATGCGAAAGTACTCCAGCGTGCGGGCCAGCGCAAAGCTGTTGGGCGGGATGATGCAGCTGTCGCCATGGAAGTCGACAAAACTCTTTTCATCGAAGTTTTTCGGATCAACCACCGTGCTGTGGATGTTGGTGAACACCTTGAACTCGGGCGCACAGCGGATGTCGTAGCCGTAGCTGCTGGTGCCGTAGCTGATGATCTTCCTGCCTTCGCTTTCGCGGATCTGGCCCGGCTCGAAGGGTTCGATCATCCCGGTCGTTTCCGCCATGCGGCGTATCCATTTGTCGCTTTTGATGCTCATTCGGAAGGTTCCTCGCTTTGCCGCCAATTGTAGGCAAGCTGCGGCAGGGTCTGGCTGCCACCGGATCTGCTACTTATTTGATAGCTGCTTGCGCCCGTGAGGAAAGGGTTAGCGGCCTATTTAGCTGAAAATTCTTCATGATCCGGCCAGGTGGTGCTGGCAGCCTGCGAAATCACGGTGCGCTCTATCACGCGGTCGTCGCCCAGCACGATCAGCGCAAACAGCAACTCGTCCAGGCTGCCGGCCTGCGCTGTCTTGCGTGCCAACAGCGGCGTCGCCTGCGGGTTGAGGACCACGAAATCTGCCTCGCAGCCGGGCAACAGGTTGCCCACCACTCCTTCCAGACCCAGCGCCCGCGCTGCGCCTGCGGTGTGCTGCCACCAAAGTTGCTGCGGTTTGAGCGACACGCCCGTCTTGGTCTGCCCTTCCCGACCCACGTAATAGGCGGCCAGCATGGTGTGAAAGGGGCTGAAGCTGGTGCCACCACCGACGTCGCTGGCCAGTCCGTACAGGAAACCCGTCCGGTCGGCGGCGGCGTAGTCAAAAAAACCACTGCCCAGGAACAGGTTGCTGGTCGGGCTGACGGCCGCGGCCGTGCCGGTGCCGCGCATCAGCGCGCGGTCTTCGTCGTCGATGTGGATGCAGTGGGCATACACGGCACGTGGACGCAGCAGGCCGAACTGTTCATACACGCTGAGGTAGCTGCGCGCCTGCGGATAGAGCTCGCGCACCCAGGCGACCTCGTCCCTGTTCTCCGCCACATGCGACTGGATCCACACGTCGGCATAACGCGCGGCCAGCTCGCCGGCGCCGCGCAGCTGCGCTTCGCTGCAACTGGGCACGAAACGCGGCGTGATCGCGTAACCGAGCCGGTCCACGCCATGCCAGCGCGTGATCAGCGCCTCGGTGTCGATCAGGCTTTGTTCGGTGGCATCGCGCACGCCATCGGGCGCGTTCTGGTCCATCAATACCTTGCCGGCAATCAATCGCAGGCTGCGGCGCTGCGCCTCGCCGAGCAGGGCATCCACCGACTCGGGATGCGAGGTGGCAAAGGCCAGCGCCGTGGTGACGCCGTGGCGCAGCAGCTCCGCTATGAAAAAAGTAGCTGCTTCGGCACTGTAGGCGGGGTCGGTGAAGCGTTTTTCATGCGGAAAAGTGTAATTTTCCAGCCACGGCAGCAGGCCTTCGGCGGGCGAGCCGATCACGTCGAGCTGCGGGTAGTGGATATGCATGTCCACAAAACCCGGCGCGATGATGCGGCCGGGCAGGTGGGTGACCTCAAGACCGGGAAAACGCGGCGCCAGCGCACTGTAGCTGCCCACCGCCTGAACGACCTGCCGGCCGCCAGCGTCCGGTCCGACCACCAGCAGGCCGTCGGTTTCCAGCACAGCCTGCGCCGGCTCGGGAAAATAAAGAAGGGAGGCGCGCCAGGCTTTCATTCCTCAAAGCTTAACGCAGCCGCCGGCCCCGGCGATATGCCGACCCGCATAAGGTTTATCTGGCCAGCTTGCCCTGGACGCCCTGCACCAGAAAGTTCATGCCCAGAATCTGCTCGTCCGTCAGCGTCTGGCCGGCCGCCAGCACTTCGCGGCCCTCGTTGTCCAGCAGCGCAGTGCGCGCCCGGAACGGATGCAGCTTGCCGGCGGCAATGTCCTTTTGCCGCGCCAGCACCTCGTCAACCACCTTTTTCGGCACTTTCGGGCCGAAGCTGTCGACGCGGATCATGCCGTCCTTGACCCCGCCCCACAGCGCGCCGCTTTTCCAGCTGCCGTCAAGCACGGCCCGGGCGCGCCGGGTGTAGTAGTCGCCCCACTGATGTGTCACGGCCAGCAGCTGGGCGTCGGGCGCGACCTTGCGCATGTCCGAGTGGTAGGCAATGGCGAGTTTCCCGCGCTCCTGCGCGGCGCTCATCACCGCCGTGGAGCCGGTGTGAAAGGCCATCACTTCCACGCCCTGGTTGAACAGCGTCATCGCCGCCTCGCGTTCGCGCGGCGGATCAAACCACGCACCCAGCCAGACCACCTTGACGCTGGCCCGCGGATTGACTGAACGCATGCCCAGCGTGAAGGCGTTGATGCCCTGGATCACTTCAGGAATCGGAAAACCCGCGACGTAACCGGCGCTGCTGGCCATCCGGCCCGCCGCGATGCCGGCGAGGTAGCGGCCTTCGTAATACCGCGCATTGGCCACCGCCACGTTCGCTGCCGTCTTGTAACCGGTGATGGATTCGAATTTCACATCCGGAAAGTCCTTCGCCACCTTCAGCGTCGGCTCCATGTAGCCGAAACTGGGCGTGAAGATGAGCCGGTGGCCCTGACTGGCCAGGTCGCGGATCACGCGTTCGGCATCGGCACCTTCGGGCACGTTTTCAACATAGGTGGTTTTGACCCGGTCACCCAGCGCCGCCTCGACCGCCTTGCGGGCGTCGTCATGCTGGCGCACCCAGCCGGCATCGGTGATGGGCGCGACATACACAAAGCCGATCTTCAAAGGCTCCCGGGCGGGGGCCGCGGATTGGGAAAAAACGGGTGAAATAAAACAGGCGGCCGCGAGCGCGGCAGCGAGGTTTTTATACATGGTGGTCCTCTACATGGCCCCGGAAAACAAAAACACCAGCGCGCCGGGACAGCACGCGGGTGAAACGCTATTTTAGCCGCTCAGGCGCTCAGGCCCCGCAGAGGACCGAAGCATCCACGGAGGTCTTATTCAAGCAGGGGCCGCGGAACCGGCTTTGCCGGGCCGCAGGCGCAGCGCCCCCTCGGGGGGCAGCGAGGACACGAAGTGCCGAGCGTGGGGGCTAATAAGCCACGCAGGCAATGTCCCACAACGCGTCCTGGAAGGAGCCCTCCTGCACGGCTTCCCATTGACGCGGCAACACGTCCTCGAAAACGGTCTGGCCATGGCCCATGGGCTCGGACAGCAGGGCCACCGAGAGCAGGCGCATGCGCTGGCCCTTGCAGTCGAATTCGCTGTGGTGCAGGCGCGAGAAATAGCCCTTTTCGTCGGTGATCTGCACCAGCTGGTAATCCATCAGCCACCACATCCTCACCATGCGGCCCTTGCCGCGCAGGGTGGTGCGGTCGATGTAGGTGACGACCACCGGATCAATCATGACCGGGGTCCATTGCGCGGCAGCGCCGGCGCTCAGGCACATCAGGGACAGGACGGTGATCAGGCGTTTCATGGGCGCAGCTCTGGCAGTAGGATGAATCCCGCCGCAATGCGGCAGGTTGTCCGGTCACCACATTAGCACACCGTATCAGCCCGACCCGTGACCAACCGAGGATAATCGCCTGAAAAACAAGGCTCTCGCAGAAAGGACCGCGGAGGCCACTTTTCCAAAGGAAGCCAGCAACCATGCACGACAACGACATTTACACGCTCACCCCCCGGGGCCAGGAGGAACTGCGCGGTGGTGCCACCGCCCTGAACCCGGCTGAAATGGAACTGCTGATCAGGGTCGACGGATCGCAGACCCTCAGCCAGCTCAGGGCGGGCATGACGACGGATGCCCCAGGCATGTTCACTGCAGCGTTCATGGCGTTGCGGGACAAGGGACTGGTCACGCTGGCAGAGGTCGACCCCTTTACCGAGCAGTTCACCGCCCGGATGACTGACTTCGCGGTGACCCAGGCCGAATCAGAAGCCGACTCCGGGGCCGCATCCCTCAAGAAAGCCGGCTATTACGTCAGGATCGCGCGACCCCGCGGACCGGCTCGCACGCGACAACCCGGCGAAGCCTTGTCCGCCATCGTGGTGGACGATGAGCCCATGCTCGCCAAATTCATCCAGAGCTACCTGTCTTTCGAAGGTTTCCACGTGCGGCTGGCGAGCAACCGTGCGGAAGTGGTGGCCGAGTTCCGCAAGCAGCCCGCGCCGGACCTGATTCTTCTGGACGTGATGCTGCCCGACGCCGACGGCTTTGACATCCTGCTCAGGCTGCGCCAGCATCCCGCGCTGAAAGACGTGCCGGTCATCATGCTGACCGGCAAGGCCACACGCGAAGCCGTGCTCAAGGGCCTGGCCGGCGGTGCCGATGGCTATGTCACCAAGCCCTTCGAAGCCGATGCCCTGATGCTTGTCGTCCGGACCGTGCTGGGCCTTCCCCCGGAATCCAAGGGGCCGGAACTCTCGCTGCTGTAAGCCGTCCGGAGACGGACCAGGCACCCGGCGGCGGCCCTCTCCCCCTCTCACCCTCTTTTCCCTCTAGCGAAAAGTCTCGAAACAGGCAGTGAGCCGCTCGATGTGGCCGCGTCTGGCCGCAGCGTCGGCAAAGCTGGCATCAAAACTGTTGCGCGCCAGCGTCCAGGCGTGCTGCGCATCCATGCCGGTGGCCGCAAAGGTCTGCGTGAAGTTGTCGTTCATGTAGCCGCCAAAATAGGCCGGGTCGTCGGAGTTGACGGTCGCGGCCAGTCCGGCATCCAGCAACCGGGGCAGGTTGTGCTGTGCCAGGTCCGGAAACACGCACAGCTTGAGGTTGGACAGGGGGCACACCGTCAGCGCGATGCGGTCTTTGGCCAGGCGCTGCATCAGCGCGGGGTCCTTGGCCGACTGCACGCCGTGGTCGATGCGCTCGACCTTGAGCAGGTCGAGGGCGGTCCAGATGTAGGCCGGCGGGCCCTCCTCGCCCGCATGCGCCACCAGGTGCAGGCCGAGTTCGCGGCAGCGTGCGAACACACGCGCAAACTTCTCGGGCGGGTTGCCGACCTCGCCGGAATCCAGCCCCACGCCGACGATCAGATCACGCCAGGGCAGGGCCTGCTCCAGCGTCCCGAAAGCGTCCTCCTCGCTGAGATGGCGCAGAAAACACAGAATCAGCGCGGCACTGATGCCGAGCTCGGCCTGCGCATCGACACAGGCGCGGTGCAGGCCCTTGATGACCGTCTCCATGCTGACACCGCGCGCGGTGTGGGTTTGCGGGTCGAAAAAAATTTCGGTGTGAATCACGTTGTCCTGCGCGGCCCGCTCCAGGTAAGCCCGCGTCATGTCATAGAAATCCTGCTCGGTGATCAGCACGCTGGCGCCGGCGTAATAGATGTCCAGGAAACTCTGCAGGTTGGTGAAGGCATAAGCCTCGCGCAAGGTCTCCACGTTTGCATAAGGCAGCGCCATGCCGTTGCGCTTTGCCAGCGCAAAAATCAGCTCGGGTTCGAGCGAGCCTTCAATATGGATGTGCAGCTCGGCCTTGGGCATGACACGCAGCAGCTCAGGCAATCTGTCGGGGGATACGGGTCGAACGGAATTCATGTCTGCTCCAGAAACGAAAAAAGCTGCCCAAAGGCAGCTGGGACCCTCACCCCTGCCCTCTCCCTGGGGAGAGGGAGAGGGAGCAAGGCATCAGTTGCCCGGGACTTTGCCTTCCACGCCCTTGACGTAGGTCTTCAGGCCACCGAGGAACTTGTCGTCGGCCACCGTGTCCTTGGCCACCAGTTCCTTGCCGGTGTTGTCCATGATCGGGCCTTTCCAGATGGAGAAGCTGCCGTCCTTGAGACCGGCCTTGATCTCGTCGATGCGCTTCTTGGTGTCATCGGGCACATCGGCGGCAATCGACACCATGTCGATGGCGCCTTCCTTGACGCCCCACCAGGCCTGGCCGGTCGCCCACTTGCCTTCAAGCGCTTCCCGGACGGCCTTGACGTAGTAAGGGCCCCAGTTGATCACGGCCGAACCGAGGTGAGCCTTGGGGCCGTAGGCGGTCATGTCCGAATCCCAGCCAAAGGCGCGCTTGTTCATCTTTTCTGCGGTCTGCAGCACGGCCGACGAGTCGGTGTTCTGGAACAGCACATCGGCGCCGCCGTTGATCAGCGCAGTGGCAGCTTCGGTTTCCTTCGGCGGGTTGAACCACTCGTTGACCCAGACCACCTTGGTCTTGACCTTGGGGTTGACCGACTGCGCGCCCAGCGTGAAGCTGTTGATGTTGCGCACGACCTCAGGAATCGGCACCGAGCCGACCACGCCCAGCGTGCCGGTCTTGCTCATCTTGCCGGCGATCACGCCGGCCATGTAGGCACCTTCGTAGGTGCGGCTGTCATAGGTGCGCAGGTTGTCGGCGGTCTTGTAACCGGTAGCGTGTTCGAACTTCACGTCCTTGAAGTCGGCCGCGACCTTGAGCATGGGCTCCATGTAACCGAAGGTGGTGCCGAAGACCAGCTTGTTGCCCTGGCTGGCCATGTCCCGGATGACGCGCTCGGCATCGGCCGACTCGGGGACCTTCTCGACGAAGCTGGTGACCACCTTGTCGCCAAATTCCTTCTCGATCGCCTTGCGGCCGTTGTCGTGCGCAAAGGTCCAGCCACCGTCGCCAACCGGGCCGACGTAGGCAAAGGCGATTTTCAAAGGCTCCACCTTGGCCGGAGCCGGCGTTGCCACAGGCGCAGGGGCCGGTGCAGGTGCGGGCTCTTCCTTTTTGCCGCAACCGATGAGGGCGGCTGAGGCGACTGCGGAAAGGGCAGCCAGCTTGAGCAATGAGCGTTTTTGTAGGTCAGTCATGTCATCTCCTGTAAGGACGGTTGCGGTTGCGGTTAACGGTTGGCGAGGCGGCAAACCCCCGATTATGGGCCGGGAACATCATGAACCGGGGTAGAAAGGCTTTCCGATCGATGTCGGCATGTTCAGCCTGATCCAGCGCGGGTTGCGCGAGATCAGCACCAGCACCACGATGGTCGCCAGGTAGGGCAGCATGGTCAGGAACTGGGGCGGCACATCCACGCCCAGCCCTTGCAGATGAAACTGCAGCATGGTCACGCCACCGAACAGATAAGCACCAAGCAACACCCGTGCCGGGCGCCAGGTGGCAAAGGTGGTCAGGGCCAGCGCAATCCATCCTTTGCCGGCAATCATGCCTTCGACCCACAGCGGCGTGTAGACCACCGAGACATAGGCACCGGCCAGGCCGCACAGCGCGCCACCGGCCACCACCGCTGCCAGGCGGATGCGCCGCACCGGGTAACCGAGCGCGTGCGCCGATTCCGGGCTTTCACCGACCGAACGCAGCACCAGACCGGCGCGGGTGCGGTACAAAAACCAGATCAGCCCGACCGTCAGCACCATGGCCAGGTAGACCATGGGGTGCTGGCGAAACAGCGCCGGCCCGACAAAAGGCAGGTCACCGAGCCAGGGCAAGGCGTACTGGCCCTGCTCGGGGAGTTTTTCCTGCACGTACTTGATGCCGGCAAAGGCCGAAAAGCCTGCACCAAACAGGCTCAGCGCCAGCCCGGTGGCGTACTGGTTGGTGTTCAGCCAGATCACCAGCACACCGAAGACGGCGGCCAACAGGGCGCCGGCGGCCATGCCGGCGGCAAAACCGAGCCAGATGTTGCCGCTGTGCACCACGGCGGCAAAACCGGCAATCGCGGCGCAGAGCATCATGCCCTCGGCGCCCAGGTTGACGATGCCGGCTTTTTCATTGATCAAGAGGCCCAGAGAAGCAATCGCCAGCACGGTGCCGGCGCTCAGGGTGGCTGCCACCAGCAATGCGGTGGAGTCCATCAGCGCGCTCCTTTCATGGATGCGGAGATGCGGCCTGTCCAGCGTACACGGTAAGCAATCAGGGTGTCGCAGGCCAGCAGACTGAACAGCAGCAGGCCCTGGAACACCCCGGTCAGCGACTTGGGCAGCCCCAGGCGCGACTGGGCCAGTTCGCCGCCAATATAGAACATGCTCATCAGGATCGCCGAAAACACCATGCCGGCCGGGTGCAGGCGCCCGACAAAGGCCACGATGATCGCGGCAAAGCCGTAGCCGGCCGGCACATAAGGCGTGAGCTGGCCAATCGGCCCGGCCACCTCCAGCGCACCGGCCAGCCCGGCCGCCCCGCCGGAGGTCAAGAGCGCCACCCACAAGGCCTTGCGCGAGGAAAAGCCGGCGTACCGCGCCGCGGCGGGCGCCAGGCCGCCCACCTGCTGGGCAAAACCGGCGCGGGTGCGAAACAGGAAAAGCCACAAGGCCAGCGCGCCGGCCAGGCCGATCAGCAGGCCGATGCTGACGCGCGAGCCGCTCATCAGGCGCGGAATCTGCGTCACCGCCTCAAAGGTCTTGGTCTGCGGAAAGTTGTAGCCCTGCGGATCCTTCCAGGGGCCGAACACCAGGTAGCTGAGCACCATGTCGGCCACATAAACCAGCATCAGGCTGACCAGGATTTCATTGGCGTTGAAGCGGTCGCGCAGCAGTGCCGTGATGCCGGCCCAGGCCATGCCACCCAGCACACCGGCCGCGATGATGGCCGGAACGATCCACGGACCGGTGGTTTTGTCGGCCAGCAGGGCTACGCCGCCCGCCGCCACCGCGCCGATGACAAACTGGCCCTCGGCGCCGATGTTCCAGACATTGGAGCGGAAACACACGGCCAGACCCAGCGCAATGATCAGCAGCGGGGTCGCCTTGACCATCAGTTCGCTCAGCGCATAAGGCGACTTGACCGGTTCCCAGAAAAAGATCTGCAGGCCGCGCACCGGGTCCTTGCCCAGTGCCGCAAACAGCAACACGCCGATCACCACCGTGATCAGCAGCGCCAGCAGCGGCGAGCCGATGCTCCACCATCGCGAGGGCTGCGGCCGGGCTTCAAGCTTGAGCATGGGCAACCTCCCCGGCATGGTCCGTCCACAGTCCGCTCATCCACTGCCCGACCAGTTCCACCGTCGCACCGGCACGCGGCAGGGCCGGCGAGATCTGGCCCTTGGCCATCACGTAGAGGCGGTCACAGATATCGAACAGCTCCTCGAGTTCCTCACTGACCACCAGCACCGCACAGCCGTTGTCGCGCAGCTTGAGCAGTTCACCGCGGATTTGCGCCGAGGCGCCCACGTCCACACCCCATGTGGGTTGCGAAACAATCAGCAGCGTGGGTTGGGCCTCGATCTCGCGGCCGACCAGGAATTTCTGCAGGTTGCCGCCCGACAGCGACTGCGCCGCCGCCTGCGGGCCGCCGGCCTTGACCTGGTAACGGGCGATGATGCCGGCCGCCTGCGCCTGCAGGGCACCGAGCTTGAGCCAGCCGCCCCGGCCCACCGCATCACTGCGCGTGAGCAGCAGGTTGTGCGCCAGGCTCAGCGTCGGCACGGCACCGCGCCCCAGGCGCTCTTCCGGCAGGAAATGCAGGCCCAGCGCACGGCGCTGCATGGGACCGAGCCGGCCCACGCCCTGCCCCGCGACCTGGATGCTGTCGCCTGCCGCACGCCTGTCTTCACCCGACAACGCATACAGCAGCTCCTTCTGGCCGTTGCCCGAGACGCCGGCAATGCCCACCACCTCGCCGGCGCGCACCGTCAGCGCAATGTGTTGCAGGTCCACGCCGAACTGGTCTTCCCGCGCCAGGCTCAGGTCGCGCACCTGCAGCACCACGGCGCCGGCGGGCTGCTCACGGTGTTCCAGTGCCGGCGGCTCGGCGCCAATCATCAGGCGGCTCAGCGAGGCATTGGACTCCTCGCGCGGATCACAGACGCCGGTGACCTTGCCACCGCGCAGCACCGTGCACGCCGTGCACAGCGCCCGGATCTCGTGCAGCTTGTGGCTGATGTACAAAATGCTGCAGCCGCGTGCGGCCAGCTGGCGCAGGGTGACAAACAGGTTTTCGACCGCCTGCGGCGTCAGCACCGAGGTCGGCTCGTCAAGTATCAGGAGTTTGGGGTTGGTCAGCAGCGAACGCACAATCTCCACGCGCTGGCGCTCGCCCACACCCAGGGTGTGCACCGGGCGCGTGGGTTCGAGCTGCAGGCCGTACTCCTGCGTGGTGGCGATGATGCGGCGCGATACCTCGGCCAGGCTCAGACTTTTACCCAGACCGAGCCAGACGTTTTCCGCCACCGTCAGCGTGTCGAACAGGCTGAAATGCTGGAACACCATGGCGATGCCCAGCGCGCGTGCCTCCTGCGGGTTGCGGATCACCACCGGACGGCCGTCGACCTCGACCTGGCCGGCGTCGGGCTTGACCGCGCCGTAGATGATTTTCATCAGCGTCGATTTGCCGGCGCCGTTTTCGCCGAGCACGGCGTGGATTTCGCCCGGCAACACCGTCAGCGAGACATCGCTGTTGGCGACCACCGCCGGGTAGGCCTTGGTGATGCCGGTCAGCCGCAGGCGCGGCGCGCCAGCGGAGGGCGGGCCGGCAGTCGGGTCGGAAGGAACAGTGGAAGCGGACATTGTCTCGTGGTTTTTATATATGTTTTAAGGCTCTAGCCCTTGTGCATCATGCGCAAACAGCTATTCTTTTCGTAGCGCCGATGCCACCGTCTTGACCCGGTCACGCAGCCATTTGGCCGACGCCGACGCATGGGTGCGCTCATGCCAGAGCTGGTAATACATCATGCGGGGGAAGTCTACCGGGCACGGCAGGATTTTCAGCGGCAAGGTGGCCGTGTAACGCTCGCAGTACTGGCGGCCGGTGGTCAGCACCAGCAGGCTGGACGCCACCATGGCCGGGATCAGGCCGAAGTGCGGGCAGCGCACCGTGATGTTGCGCTGCAGGCCCAGCTTGTCCAGGTGTTCGTCGATCACCCCCTTGGCGCCCGGGTG
Organism: Polaromonas sp.; assembly: GCF_029945685.1. Taxonomy (GTDB): domain Bacteria; phylum Pseudomonadota; class Gammaproteobacteria; order Burkholderiales; family Burkholderiaceae_C; genus Polaromonas. Next base: position 384,144 of record NZ_JAQSDA010000027.1, read on the forward strand.
CGTGGGCGTGGGCGCCACATGTTCGGCGGCCAGCCAGCTGGCGCTGTCCCAGCCGCGGCGGGCCGCCGGGTGGTCTTGGGCCACCAGGCACACCACCTCGTCACCGAACAGGCGCGCCATGTGCAGGTCATCCGGCGGCGCGGGCCAGTTGCCGACCACGATGTCGACCTCGCCCTGCGCCAGCCGCGTGCGGTAGTCCGACGCGCCCGACAGCGGATGAATGTCCACATGGCACAGCGGCGCCGTGTTCTTGATCTGCGCCACGAGCTGCGGCAAAAACAGCGGGTCCATGTAGTCGCTGCAGGCCAGGCTGAAGGTGCTGGTGGCGGTGGCCGGGTCGAAGCCGCGTGCATCGCTGAACAGCACCTCGGCCGCCCGGAGAATGCGCGCCGACGGGTCGATCATGCGCAGGCCGGCGTCGGTGGGCACCATGCCCGCGCCCGAACGCACCAGCAGCGGGTCCCCCGCCAGCTCGCGCAGGCGCTTGAGCGCGGCGCTGACGGCGGGCTGGTACATTCCCAGGCGGATGGCGGCGCGTGAAACACTGCGTTCGGTCAGCACGGTATTCAAGACCCTTATGAGATGGAGGTCTATCTTGTCGAATAAGGCCTGGTCTTTCATACCTTTTTGTGCATCGGCTTGATACGGCGATGGGTATACCCGCGTCGCGCGATTGGGTTTACCCTAGTAATTATGGACATTCAATCGCCTCTTAAAACCATTCAGTTCATCCGGGGGGGCGAAGTGGTCGCGCTCGCCAATGTACCACCCAGCCGCACGCTGCTGGAGGTGCTGCGCGAGGACCTGGGCTGCACCGGCACCAAGGAAGGCTGCGGCGAAGGCGACTGCGGCGCCTGCACGGTGGTGGTCGGCGAGGCCGAAGGCGGACGCATCCGTTACCGGGCGGTCAACAGCTGCATCAAGCTGGCGCATTCGATCGATGGACAGGCGCTGTGGACCGTTGAGGACCTGGCCGCCGACGACGGCACGCTGCATCCGGCGCAGGAGGCCATGGTGCAGTGTCATGGCAGCCAGTGCGGCTTCTGCACCCCCGGTTTTGTCATGAGCCTGTTTGGCATGTACCAGAACCATGTCAGCAAAGGCCAGACCATCACGCGCGAGCTGGCGCAGCAGGAGCTGTCGGGCAACCTGTGCCGCTGTACCGGCTACCGGCCTATTCTGGACGCTGCGCAGCAGATGGCGACGCTCCCGGCCGTGCCGGTGGACGTCACCTTGCTATCAAAACTGGAGCTGCTTGCTCAGACCCGGCAAGGGCTGGGGGCCGATTCGGCTTATAACGCGCCGCAGACGCTTGCTGGACTGCTGGCCGCCCGCGCCGCCTACCCCGAGGCCCAACTCGTGGCCGGTTGCACCGACGTCGGCCTCTGGGTGACCAAGATGCACATGCAGTTCGGCCAGGTGCTGGACGTCACGCGGGTGACAGAACTGCGGCGCGTCGAGCACTACGCGCACCACATCGCGATAGGCGCGGCCGTCACGCTCAGCGACGCCTTCGCCGCGCTGGTGACCGATCGGCCGCAGCTGCAGGCCTTTGCCCATCGTTTTGCCGGCCTGCCCGTACGCAACGCCGGCACCCTGGGCGGCAACGTGGCCAACGGTTCGCCGATTGGCGACTCGATGCCGCTGCTGATTGCGCTGGGCGCGAATGTCGTGCTGATGAGTGTGCGCGGCCACCGCGAGCTGCCGCTGGAGCAGCTCTACACCGGCTACCGCAAGAATGTGATGGCCAAAGACGAGGTGCTGGCCTGGGTCAAGGTGCCCAAGCCTGGCAGCCCTCACCCTAACCCTCTCCCAGAGGGAGAGGGAAAAACACCAAACGCTCCGACCCCCTCGCCCCACCGGGGAGAGGGCCGGGGTGAGGGGCAGGAGTTGTTGCGCGTCTACAAGATTTCCAAGCGCTACGACGACGATATCTCGGCCGTCTGCCTAGCCCTGAACCTGCAGATCGAGGACGGCAAGGTGCTGAAAGCCTCTATCGGCGCGGGCGGCGTGGCGGCCACGCCCGTGCGCGCGGCGCGCACCGAAGCCGCGCTCGCCGGCCAGCCCTGGTCACAGGCAACCGTGCGGCGCGCCATCACCACACTGCGCGCCGAGTTTTCGCCGATCTCCGACATGCGCGCCTCGGGCGCCTACCGCAGCGAGGTGCTGGGCAACCTGCTGCAGCGCTTCTGGCTGGAGAGCCAGGGTTTGCAGCAGATCAATCTGGAGTCTTTTGTCCTGGTGGAGGAATCCGCATGAACGCCCGGGAAAAGAACCACAACGAAGGCCCGGTCAGCCGCGCCGACAACCCGGCCACGCCGGTTGCCCCTGTGCCGCCCGTGGCCGCCCCCGCCGCATCGAACAAGCCCGCGCGCGGCGCTGCCGGCAAGTCGCACAAACACGAAAGCGCCCGCGCGCAGGTGGCCGGTGCCGCCACCTATGTGGACGACATCCTGGAAGCGCGCGGCACCCTGTACGCGGCGCCCATTCTCTCGACCATCGCCCACGGCCGGCTGCTGGGCGTGGATGCCGCCGCCGCGCTGGCCATGCCCGGCGTGCGCGGTATCGTGCTGGCTAGCGACGTGCCCGGCGACCCGCTGCTGGCTACTTTTGTGCATGACGAGCCGGTGTTTGCCACCGATACCGTCGAGCACATCGGCCAGGTGATCGGACTGGTGGTCGCCGGATCGGTCATGCAGGCGCGCCGCGCTGCACGCAAGGTCACCCTGGCCATCGAGGAACTGCCGGCCATCCTGGACGTACGCGATGCGCTGAAAGCCGAAAACTACGTGTTGCCACCGGTGTTCGTCCAGCGCGGCGACGCGGCGCAGGCGCTGGCCTCGGCCCCGCACACCTTGAGCGGCCAGCTCGAGGTGGGCGGCCAGGAACACTTCTACCTCGAAGGGCAGATCGCCTACGTCGTGCCGCAGGAGCAGAACCAGTGGCTGGTGTATTCCAGCACCCAGCACCCGGGGGAGGTGCAGCACTGGGTGTCGCACGCGCTGGGCATCCACAACCATGCGGTGCGTGTCGAATGCCGGCGCATGGGCGGCGGCTTCGGCGGCAAGGAAACGCAGGCCGGCCACCTGGCGGTGTGGGCCGCGGTGGCTGCGAACAAATTAAAATGCCCCATCAAGCTGCGGCTGGACCGCGACGACGACTTCATGGTCACCGGCAAGCGCCACCCGTTTGCCTACGACTACACGGTGGGGTTCGATGACAGCGGGCGCCTGCACGGCCTGAAACTTTTGATGGCCGCCAACTGCGGCTTCAGCGCCGACCTGAGCGGCCCGGTCGCGGACCGCGCGATTTTTCACACCGACAACGCCTACTTTCTGGAAGACGTGGAGATTGCGTCCTACCGATGCAAGACCAACACCCAGAGCCACACCGCGTTTCGCGGCTTCGGCGGTCCGCAGGGCGTGGTGCTGATCGAAACCATCCTCGGCGACATCGCCCGGCACCTGGGCCTGGACCCGCTGGATGTGCGCAAGCGCAACCTGTACGGCGTCGACGGGCGCAATGTCACCCACTACCAGATGAAGGTCGAAGACAACATCCTCGACCCAATGCTATCAAAACTGGAGCTGTCTGCGCAATACCGGAGCCGGCGCAAGGCCATTTCGGCATGGAACGCGAAGAGCCCGGTGATCAAGCGCGGCATCGCGATCACGCCGGTGAAGTTCGGCATCTCGTTCACCGCCACCCTGTTCAACCAGGCCGGCGCGCTGGTGCATGTGTACACCGACGGCAGCGTGCAGGTGAATCACGGCGGCACCGAGATGGGCCAGGGTCTGAACACCAAGGTGGCGCAAATTGTTGCCGACGAACTCGGCGTGGCCTTTGACGACGTGCTGGCCACCGCCAGCGACACCAGCAAGATACCGAACGCCTCGGCCACCGCCGCCTCGGCCGGCACCGACCTGAACGCGCGCGCCGCCCAGTACGCCGCGCGCAACGTACGCGACAACCTGGCGCAGTTTGTGGCCGGGCTGGACGGCTGCGGCGCCGGCGCCGTGTCTTTTGCCGGCGGCAAGATCAGCTCGCCCAAAGGCAGCCGTCCCTTCCCGGAAGTGGTGCGCCTGGCCTACGCCAACCGCATCCAGCTGTGGAGCGACGGTTTTTACCGCACACCCAAAATCCACTACGACAAAACCACGCTGACCGGCCGGCCGTTTTATTACTTTGCCTACGGTGCGGCCTGCAGCGAGGTCGCCATCGACACCCTGACCGGCGAAAGCCGCGTGCTCAAGGTCGACATCCTGCACGACGTGGGCACCAGCATCAATCCGGCCATCGACATCGGCCAGATCGAGGGCGGCTTTGTGCAGGGCATGGGCTGGCTGACGACAGAGCAGCTGGTGTGGAACAACAAGGGCCACCTGAGCACGCACGCGCCCAGCACCTACAAGATCCCGGCGACCGGCGACATCCCCGAACACTTCAAGGTGGACTTCTGGCCCGAGCCGAACCGGGAGGACAACGTCTTCGGCAGCAAGGCCGTCGGTGAGCCGCCCTTCATGCTGGCGATCAGCGTGCTGGAAGCGCTGAAGGAGGCCGTCGCGGCGGCAAGGCCGGGTGCGGTGAATTTGGAAGCACCGGCGACGGCCGAACATGTGCTGCGGGCACTCCAGGGCTAGGACAATCAGGAGTTTGCGAGTTGTAGGTCGATGACGCAAAGATTTGGCTCAAACGCCACCGAACGCGCATCCTGTTCAGCTCAGGTTCAGCCGCACGCCTGCAACATGGCCCCAAGGTTCAGGACAGACCACCGGGCCTCAACCCCTTGAACCTTTCCCACCGAGCAAAGCCGTAGAGAAAAGCCGCAGAGCAAAGCGCTTTTCTTGCCCACATCCCGCGAAAGAATTCCATGAAATCCATCAACCAGGTCTTCCTGTTGACCGCCTGCTGCACGATGCTGCTGACCGCATGCAACAAGGCGGAGAACCCGGGCGCGACACTGACTCCGGCTGCCAGCGCAGTTGCCAATGTTTCAGACGCCGACATCACCATCCATGTCAAATCCGCACTGAACAAGGAACCCGGTCTGGCGGGGCTGGACATCGCAGTCGTCACCACCAAGGGCGACGTTCGGCTCACGGGTGTCGTGTCAAGCCAGGCGCAGATCGATACCGCCATCAGCGCCGCACGGGCCGCCCAGGGCGCCCACACCATCCACGATGAGTTAACCGTCAAGCAGTGAATACAGCCCCGCGATCCGGTCACCCTGCCTGCCAAACCGACCCAGCCCCACCTCCACCAGACCTTCGGGACGGCGAAGCAGGAACAACACATCCATCCCCATGCGCTGTGCCATGGCCAGACCTTCGTCGGGGCCTGCCACCAGCAAGGCCGTGGCCCAGGCGTCCGCTTGCATGCAGGTACGCGCCAGCACGGTGACCGATGCCACGGCGTTGTTCACAGGCGCACAGCGGCGCGCGTCCATGGTGTGCGCGAGGCGCGCATCGCCCACCTCCAGATAACGCCGGTAGTCGCCCGAGGTGGCCACGGCCAGATCTTCCAGCTCGATGACCCCGTGCACCGCGCGGTGTCCCGCCTCGGGGCGTTCGAGCGCCACCGCCCAGGGCACGCCGCTGGCCTGGGCTCCCACGGCGCGCAGCTCACCATCCAGCGCTGCGAGCGCATGCCGCACACCGTGCTGTAGCAGCACGGTGGCCATGCGGTCCACCGCGTAGCCCTTGGCGATGCCGCACAGGTCGAGCTGCAAGGGCGCACGCTTGCGGGCGCGGCCTGCGGGCCTGTCCAGCTCCAGGCACCCGTGCGCAGTGAGGGGGGTGGACTGGCTTGCGGCGCGGATCGCCTGCGCGTCGGGTGCATCGCGCACCGCGCCAAACCCCCAGGCATCAACCAGTGCCCCAACGCACGGATCGAATGCACCCGCGCTCAGGCGGCGGACGTCGAGCGCACAGTCCAGTACCTCCAGTATTTCAGCGGGCAGGTCCACCCAGTCGTCCACGGGCGCGCGGTTCAGGCGCATGAGGTCGCTGTCCGGTTTCCAGGGCGACATCTGCTCGTCCACCTGCTCCACCGCAGCGGCGAGGTCCTGGTGCAAGGCCTCCAGGTCCATGGTGTGGTCGGCGTCGATACTGGCCGACCAGCGTGTGCCCATGGTCGGGCCGTGCAGGGTGGTCCGCTTGCAGGCCGTGGCGGGCTCAGAAGACATCTTCGGCATAACGCTCCTTTGCTTTCAGCGTCGATACATTCAACTGCAGGGGTGCCAGCACCACGTCCAGCGTCTCGGCCACGCCATGCGCCATGGCGCGGCTTCCGCAAACGCGCACGATGGCGCCCTGTGCCACCAGGCCGCGCACGCGCTCGGCGTCGCGGCGCAGGGCATCCTGCACATAGCCGCCGCCGTCGGGCACGCGGGAGAAAGCCGTCTGCAGCGTTGTCAGGCGCCCTTCGCCGAGCCAGCGCTGGATGTCGGGGCCGAAGTAAAAATCCAGCGCCGGGTCTCGTCCTCCAAAGTACAGGTGCATCGGGGTCCGTCTGTCGTTGCGGCGGATGAAGCCGGCCAGCGGCGCCACGCCTGTGCCCGACCCGATCAGCAGCACAGGCCGCCGCGTTCGCGACAGTGCAAAGCCGGGGTTGGGCCGGATAAAGGCGGTGATGCTATCCCCCTTCTGCAGGCCCAGCAAGTGCGTGGAGCACAGGCCGCCAGGCATTTGACGCACGCAGATTTCCAGAAACCCGTCTTCCCACCCCGACGCCAGCGAGTAGTAGCGCGGCACGGCCGAACCCGGCGGCACGATGCCCACGAGATCGCCTGCTGCAAACCGCGCCAGACCGTGCCCGCGCAGGCGTGCGCCCGGGCCCTGTGCAGGCCACGCAAAGCGCAGGATCGCCGTGGCCTGCCCGGTCGCACCGGGGTAGTCCTGGCGCGCCAAAAGCGTGAGCGCCGCAGTGGGTGGCACGCGCGGCACATGCTCCAGCACCAGGGGTTCGCCCAGCGCCTGTGCCAGGGCAAGGCCCCAGCGCGCGAACTGCTGGCCCGATTGCTGGTGGATGCACTCGAGCGGCAGCAGTGCGGGGCAGCCCTGCGCGCGCAGCGTCTGGTCCAACACCTCGGCAAAGGCGCAGAAGGCCGGAAACTGCCGGTCGCCAAAGCCCAGCACCGTCACCGGCACAGCGCTGGCGTTGAGCCTGGCGATGCGCTCCAGGGCGTGGCTGGCGTGAGCCGGGGCCTGGCCTTCACCATAGGTTGCTGCAAGCACAAACACCTGCCGCGTGGCGGCCGTGGTTCGAAAATTTTCCAGCGCGCTGGTGTGAACGCGGTGGCCGCCCTGGCTCAGCGCGTCTTGCAGCGTTTGGGCAAAACCCCAGGTACTGCCGCCTTCGCTGGCAACGAAGATGAGCACGTCGGCCTGTGCCAGCGGGGTGTTGCCCGTGATGTGTGGTGCCTGGCGGCGTGCTTGCCACCAGATGACAAGGCCCGACAGCCAGAACAGCAGCACGCTGGCGCCCACGAGCCCGAGCACCACGGCCCAGGGCCAGGCCGCTTCGCCCGTGTGCAGCACCACGGCGAGGTCGTAAACACGCTGCGCAGAGGTGGCGTCCTGCCAGGCCAGCATTTGCCCCGAGTACCTGTCGATCCAGCCTTGACCCTGGGCGGTGGCGACCTTCCAGGTATCCTCCGGGTCGGTGGCGCCGGGGAAATTCAGCTTGCGCAAATCCTGCACAGCAAGGCTTTGCAGCGTGGCGAGCTGTGCGCCGGGCAAGGCTGGCTTGCCGGTGACCACCGAGAGCACTTCAGGCTCGATCCTGGTGTCCAGTGCCACGAGGCCCAGGGTCGATGCGCTCATGGTCAGCGCCGTGATCGATGTCAGGCACAGGACTGCGAGTACCACACGGCCCGCGACCACATGGATGCGTTGCGCCATCGAGCCACGCACCCGCGCCGCCAGCCGCCGCCAGCCGCCCATGCGCCGCAGCAGCAGCACCAGCGCAGAAACGCACACCAGGCCCATGGCCAGCGCAATGCCCGCTGCACCCCAGCGCCCGGCGTCGCCGAGCAGCAGTGAGCGGTGCAGGTTCTTCACCCAGCGCGGCAGCGCCGAGGCTTGCCACGCACCCAGCACCCGGCCATCGGCCGGGTCCACGTAAGACGCCTGCGGCTGGTCGCCGGCAAAGCTGAACACCACGATGGCACCCGAGGGCAGGTGGCGAATTTCTTCCGCGCCCGGGACGGTGCGCGTCACGCGCTCCACCAGCGTGGCCACGGCCAGATCGCCCGGTGCGGCGGAAGCCTGCCAGGCCTGCTGCACCGGATCGATCGCCAGGATGGCGCCGGTGACGCCCAGCACCACGGCCAGGGTGCCAACGGTCAGGCCCAGCCAGCGGTGAATGGCTTTCCAGCTCATGCGAGACCCTTCATTGGAGCTGGAAGGTCACCGACTGGATGTACTGCTTGCCGGCCTGCGGCTTGCCGGCGTTGGCTTTGGACAGCGGTACGCGGACCTCCGACGGGCTGTCGCGCATGTTTTCTGCTGCGGCGTCGATGCGGATTTCATAGCCCGCGTCAATCAGTGCATCCGCCAGATCGGCCGTGACCTTGAGTGTGCGCCCCGCGCCCACGCTGGCACCGGTGACGCCGTCCAGCCGCTTGGCGTCACCGGCCGAGAGGCGACTCCAGTCAGACAGGTGCTTGTGGTACTTCGCCTTGCCGCCGGCCACCCACAGCGTGCGCACATAGGCGCCTTTCGCATCGGTCAGGTACGCCGCCAGGTAGGCACCGTCGCCACCGTAGTTCTTGAGCTGGGCGGTCAGCGTGAGTGGGCGGCTGTGTGCCAGTGCGGGAAGCGCCAGCGCGCAGGCGGTGGCCAAAATAGTCAAAAGAGGTTTGGACATGGTGATGCTCCTGTGGGATTGGCGATTACTGGATCTGGCCGCGCGGCGCGCTGCCAGGGGTCAACAAAGGGGATGGCGCGGAGGCGCCGTCCGGTTGCGGCGGTCGTGCCTGCTGCGCGGCACCCTCGTCACCACGATCGCGTTCCCGGGAACGTTGGTGGTCGTCTTGCTTCATCTTCAACACTTTCAGGGTTTCCGGGTCGATCTTGGCTTTGAAGGTGCGTCCCTGGGCATCCGTGCCGCGAACTTCATAGCAGCCGTCGTCGATCTTCAGCCGCTGGATCTGCCAGCCCTGTGCGGCCGCCATTTGCCGCACAGCCTCGCGCGTCTGCCAGCGATTGAGCGGTGCATCACAATCGTCACCGGCCCATGCGGGCAGGACGGCCAGGCCCACTGACAAAACCAGCAAGCCATGGCGCAAAGGGGCGGGGTATTTCATGGGAGTGTCCTTTAAAACGGGTTGGGGAAGCGCTGAATAAGTCCTGGCGGATGCGCGGCAGCCGGATCGGGATGCAAGGCGGATTTCGCAGCCAATAGCTGGCTATTGGCAAGAAATTCAACGCCGCAGACCGCCCGAGCCCGGCTGATCGCACGCCGCAGGGGACTTGTTCAGCGCTTCCGTGGAACATGATGAACGGTTTGCGGTGCCGAAAATGCCAGGGCTGGTGCCCGACAGCCAAATTCCAGCTGCAACTTTGATACGCATCATGGTTCTGCTTTCCTGTTCAATGGGATTGTGGAGAAAACACCCTGTATGCATGCTGAATGGCGCATTCATCTTCTGTTCATCGCCCAAAAGGCAAAACACGGGCCTGTGGTCTCGTGCAGCAGGGCTGGCCCCGTCGCTGCCTTGTTCTGTCTGGCTTGGGAATGTAGTGCCCCGATGGGTCCGGCCAACCAGGGCTTGTTCACACCGTGAATACAGGTGCAAACGCGGTGAACACAGCGCCAATCAAGGCGTGCGACGACACCCGGACCGGGCGTCCGGGCTGGGAGTGCACCGAAGAGTAGCGTTGGTGAAACCGGCTATGCTGATACTGCCCGACTCGGCGCGCCCAGTCTGTTCATCTCCGTACGCGGCAGCCCGCTTTGGGGTCTGAGTCGGAGGAGGCCGCGACGAGTCAGGCCGCCAGCTCTTTCATCACCGCGTACAGGTCCGCCTTGCCCTCGAAACCAATGCCCGGCAGCTCGGGCAGGGTGACGTAACCGTCCACCACTTTGACACCGTCGGGAAAACCGCCGTAAGGCTGGAACAGGTCCGGGTAAGACTCGTTGCCGCCCAGGCCCAGTCCCGCTGCGATGGCCAGGGACATCTGGTGGCCGCCGTGCGGAATGCAGCGCGTGGGTGACCAGCCGTGGTCCCTGACCATGTCCAGCGTGCGCAGGTATTCGACCAGGCCGTAACTCAGCGCGCAGTCGAACTGCAGCCAGTCGCGGTCCGGCCGCATGCCGCCGTAACGGATCAGGTTGCGTGCGTCCTGCATGGAAAACAGGTTCTCGCCGGTCGCCATCGGCCCCGCGTAATGCGGCGCCAGTTCGGCCTGCAGCGCGTAGTCCAGCGGATCACCGGCTTCCTCGTACCAGAAGAGGCTGTACTGCGACAGCGCCTTGGCGTATTCCACGGCGGTCTTCAGGTCGAAACGGCCATTGGCATCGACCGCGAGCTGCTGGCCAGGGGCCAGCATGCCCAGCACCGCCTCGATACGCCGGCAGTCGTCGGCCAGGGACGCGCCGCCTATCTTCATCTTGACCACCGAGTAGCCGCGGTCCAGATAGCTGCGCATTTCAGCCATCAGCTTGGCGTCGTCTTTGCCCGGGTAGTAATAGCCGCCGGCGGCGTAAACGAACACCTTGCGATTCGGCGTGCCGGTGCCGTAGCGTTCGGCGAGCAGCTGGTACAGCGGCTTGCCCGCTATCTTGGCCACCGCATCCCAGACCGCCATGTCGATGGTGCCGACAGCCACCGAGCGCTCGCCGTGGCCGCCGGGTTTTTCATTGGTCATCATGGCGGCCCAGACCTTGTGCGCATCCAGGTTGTTGCCGCTGGCGTCGATCAGGCTCTCGGGCGCGGCTTCGAGGATGCGCGGCGCAAAACGTTCACGGATCAACCCGCCCTGGCCGTAACGGCCGTTGGAATTGAAGCCGTAGCCGATCACCGGCTTGCCGTCACGGATCACGTCGGTGACCACTGCCACCAGGCTTAGCGTCATTTTCGAGAAGTCGATGTAGGCGTTGCGGATGTCGGATTTGATGGGCTGGGTGATTTCACGGATGTTGGTGATCTTCATGGGTCTGCTTCACGGGTTGGTATTGATGGGATGTCATTGGCGCCGCCTGCCCCGGCGCCCAATGCCGATATTCTCCAGCGGCAGACAAGTTCTGGTGCCAGGTGGCTAAAACGATCAATGGCTATTCTCGCGGAACAGCGCTTCGATCACGCCGCGCAGCCAGCGATTGCCCGGGTCTGCCTCGAAACGTTTGCTCCAGTGCAGCGACACCGTGAAATCGCGCAGCGGAAACGGCGGCTCGATGACGGTGTAGCCGCCGCCGGCCGCGAAAATGTTGGCGATATTGCGCGGCATCACCACCGCCAGATCGGTGGCCCGGACGATGGACGGCAGCACCATGAAGTGTTCCGTCGTCAGCCGCAGGCGCTCTTCGAGCTGCAGCATCTGCAGGATGCGCAAGGTATCGGAGTGGGTACGCACCGCCACAAACTCCAGCTGCCGCAGGGCATCGAGCAGCGCCTGCCCGCTGCGCCGGCGTCGGGCGAAAGGGTGGCCTTCGCGCAGCAGCACGATGTAGCGGTCCTTGAGCAGTTGCACGCGCTGCGTGTCTTTCACCGTCGGCAAGAAGCCAAAGGCAAAGTCGATGCGCCCGTTGTCCAGCGCCGGAGCGATCTCGTTGCTGGGGCGGGGCGAGGTTTCAATGCGCACCCCCGGTGCCAGATCGCGCAGCGCCGCCATCAGCTCTGGCAGGAAGCGGCCTTCGCCAATGTCGCTCATGTGAATGCGAAACACCTTGTGCGACAGCAGCGGTTCAAACAGCGCCGACTCATTGAGCGCCTGCTCCAGCGTCGCCAGCGCGCTGCGCACCGCGTCCGCCAGGCGGTCGGCCTTGGGCGTGGGCTGCACGCCACCGCCGGCACGCACAAACAGCGGGTCCTTGATCAAGAGCCGCAGCCGCGTCAGGCCCTGGCTGGCGGCCGGCTGTGTCAGGTCCATCAGCTCGGCCGCGCGGCTGACGTTGCGCGTGCGGTAGACCGCGTCAAACAGGCGCAGCAAATTCAGGTCGATGTCTTTGATATGCATTGAGTGAATACCAGTTAGTCTTGTTATTTTATTGATGGATAGTCGTATAGGACCCATCCAGGGCTTTTCACGACAAATAGAGCCCGGAGGCAGCCTTGGAGGTTTCATTCGGCAAGGACATCGCGCCCCGCGCACGGTCGGTGCGAGCCATTCGGCGGCAGGGGCATCCCCGCGATCACCAGGACGCTGCGCCAGTCCGGCGTGCCTTATGGTGGATGGGTACCAGGCGCGCCGTTGTCGCACCCGCTCGACATCCATGGCCTTTTTCTTTCACGCTACACGGTGGCTTTTGGGGGATCCAGAAAAGGCCGTCGCAGGGCCGCGCAGTTCACGGCCTGCTTCTTTAAGATATATATATAATAGATCTTAAAACGATCTACCCCTGCGCCTGTCGACCGACAGCCGACCATCAAGGATCCTCCGTATGCCCGCAGCCGATCTCTGTACCGATGATGAAGTCTCGGAACTGGTGCGCACGTTCTACGAGAACGTCCGCAAGGACAACTTGCTGGGCCCGATATTCCAGCGTCATGTGGCGAATTGGGATGAGCACCTGCCAAAAATGGTGGATTTCTGGTCTTCTGCCCTGCGCGGAACTGCCCGCTTTCGCGGCGCCCCCATGCCCAAACATGCCGCCCTGCCCGGACTCAGCGCGGCGCTGTTCCGGCACTGGCTCACGCTGTTCCGGCGAACCACGGACGGCCTGCCAAACCGGGCCATGGCAGAGCGCGCCAACGACCTGGCAACACGCATCGCCCAGAGTCTGTGGTACGGCTACCAGATGAGCCATGATGCAAACACACCGGCACGGGAAAACCTGTGAGTCCCTTGCTCATCATTGACGAACCGGCTCACCTGCCGGCGGCTGCATCCTTCTGGCAGGCCGGCTTCGTGCGTGGTTCCCGCATGCTCTGTCTCGCGGGCGCTGATGCTGCCGGCCGTCGTCCTTCGACTGTTCGCCCGGACGACGGAGCGCCGTTCCCTGTGGCTGCTTCAACGGCTCGCGCGGGCATCGGCAGGTTTTTTCACCTTGTCTGTCTGGCGTTTTTATCCCATGATGCGTGGGCAGCATCCCGACAGCGAAAACGTCAGAGCAGCAGAACCGGCGGCCTCGCCCGCAAAGGAATCATGATGAAAATTACCCTACCAGCCCCCCGCACCGGTCTGGCTTGCGCAGGGCGCGCAGGCCAGCCCCGCAGATCGGGCGTCTGCAGAAGTGGAGCCGCATGATGGACAGCACGATTCTGAGCCTGCTGGGCGCATTCCTGCTGTCCATCATCGGTCTGTTTGTTTTTATCTGGTCCTCGCGCAAGGGGCTGCTGGTTGAAAATCCGGCGGCTGCTTCGGTGATCTTTGCGCATGGCGAAATCGGCAAGGTCGATGATCCGGCACTCGCTGGAGCTGCCCAGGCATCCATGCAGCAACGGGTGAAAGAGGGCGAAGATATCGCGCATGCCGCACCGGACCCGGCCGAACTGCAGGATCGCATCGCGTCCGACCAGTCCAGCGCCTTTCCGGTCTTCATGTTCATTGCCTTCGCGTGCTTCTGGCTGTTGCTGGGCTCCATCGCCGGTCTGACGTCTTCCATCAAGCTGCACCAGCCCGACTGGCTGACGGAGCAGGCCTGGCTGACCTTTGGCCGCCTCCGCACGGTGCACCTGACGGCCGTGCTTTATGGCTGGATCACCAATGCCGCCCTGGGCATGATGCTGTGGTTGTTGCCGCGGCTGTTGCGTACTCGCCTGCACGGAGCGATCTGGGCCATGCTGGGCGGCTCGCTCATCAACATGGGCATCGCCGCCGCCATAGGCGCCATCTCGGCGGGCTGGACCGACGGCATGGAATACCTCGAGATCCCCTGGCAGATCGCCATCCTCATCTTTGTCGGCTTTGCGCTGGTGATATTGCCGGTTCTCTTCACACTGGTAAACCGCAAGGTCGAGCATCTGTATGTCAGCGTCTGGTACATGGTGGCGGCACTGCTGTGGATTGCCCTGCTCTTCCTGGTGGGCAAGCTTCCCGGCGTACATACCGGTGTGCAGCAGGCCACGACCAACTGGTGGTACGGGCATAACGTGCTGGGCCTGTGGTTCACACCGGTCAGTGTGGGCGCCATCTACTATTTTTTGCCCAAAATCATTGGCCGGCCCGTACGCTCGTACAACCTGTCCATCCTGGGTTTCTGGACCCTGGCATTTTTCTACGGCCAGGTCGGCGGCCATCACCTGATTGGCGGTCCGGTACCGGGCTGGCTCACAACACTGTCGATTGTGCAGAGCGTGATGATGGTGATCCCGGTAGTTGCCTTCAGCATCAACATGGGCGGAACCCTCAAGGGTCGCATGCATCTGGCGCGTTACTCGCCCACGCTGCGCTTCATGATGTTTGGCGGTCTGATGTACTTTGCATCTTCCATACAAGGTTCTCTTGAAGCGCTGCGCAGCGTCAACCAGGTCACCCACTTCACACACTTCACGGTGGCACATGCGCATCTGGGCGCCTACGCGTTCGTCACCATGGTGCTGTTCGGCGCGATCTATTTCATGATGCCGCGTGTGCTGAACTGGGAATGGCCTTATCCCAGGCTCATCCCCCTGCACTTCTGGCTGTCCTCCATCGGCATCGCCATTTACTTTGTCGGCTTGACCTACGGCGGCTGGCTGCAGGGTCTGGTCATGCTGGACGCAACCCGCCCCTTCATGGATTCTGTCGCAGTGACCCTGCCTTACCTGAAATGGCGCTCCCTGGGCGGCAGCCTGATGGTACTGGGCCATATTGTCTTTGTCGGCCATTTCATGGCGATGGCGCTGCGTTTCGGTCCCACGCGCACCGGCGCGGCGCTTTTCTGGCAGAACAACAAACAGGAACTGGTCCATGGACAATGAAATCAAGCTGGTTTCAGGTGCCATGGTGGCGCTGGCGGTCGCCACTGCCGCGCTGGTCGTGATGCCCTACATGGAGGTGCGCGACATCCAGCCGCCACCCGGCCTCAAGCCCTACACCAGCGCCGAGTTGCGTGGCCGCGCCGTCTACATTGCCAATGGCTGCGTGTACTGCCACAGCCAGCAGCCGCGCGACCGCAAATTCGGTCCCGACTTCGAGCGCGGCTGGGGGCGCGCGTCGGTGCCCGCTGACTATATCTACGACAAGCCGCACCTGCTGGGCAGCATGCGCACAGGGCCGGACCTGTTCAACATCGCTGCGCGCCAGCCGAGCAAGGACTGGCATCTGGGACACCTCTACCAGCCCCGCGCCTATGTGCCGGGCTCCATCATGCCGGCCTACCCATTCCTGTTCACCGTCAAGGATGCGAAGGAAGCCGAGAAAGAAGGCGAGCCGACACTGTCGCTGCCGCCGGCTTATGGCCCCAACGTCGGACAGGTGGTTGTTCCGACGCCCGAGGCGCTGGACTTGGTCAGGTACCTGCTGGCCCTGAACCACACCTATCCAGTGCTGCCGGCCGCCCCCAAGCCATAAGCCGAACGCGAGACACACCATGCAAAAAGACCATGCCTCGCGCAACCGGGCCCAGGACCGTGAAACGGAGGATCCCTCCGAGCGGAACCGGCCCATTCCACTCATCGTGGCGGCCATCACGCTGGCAGTCGTGATTTTTGGCGTTGCCTACATTCTGTTCTCCGAACCTTTCGGTGAAGCCGATCTCGGCGACAGGCGTACCGTGGCTGATCTGCAGGCACCCGTTGCAGGCGCGTCAGCCGCTGCTGCTGATGGCAAACAGGTCTTTACAGCCAATTGCGCGGCCTGCCACCAGGCAACCGGCAAGGGCCTGCCGGGGGTGTTCCCGCCGCTGGATGGCTCGGAGTGGGTCAATGGCGACGAGCGCACCATGGCAAACATTCTTCTGCATGGCATCAATGGCGAGCTCACGGTGATGGGCAGCACCTTCAAGGGGGCCATGCCCTCGTTCAAACAGCTCAGCGATGCCGAGCTGGCCGCCGTCGCCAGCTATGTGCGCGGCGAGTGGTCCAACAAATCCGGCGCCATCAAGTCAGAACTGTTCGCCGCGGAACGCAAGGCCGACACGCGGATGACCCCGTTCAATGGCGAGGCTGAAGTCAGGGCCATCACAGCCAAGGCGCCCTGACCGACCACCCAGAAGACTGCCAGGGAGAAGACCAGGTGCGACTCACCAACATGACCGACTATGCGCTGCGCCTGCTGATATTTCTGGCGCAGCAACCAGACCGCCTTTGCACGATCGCGGAGATCTCGGGCCATTACGGCATATCCGAAGCCCACATGATGAAAATCACACACCAGCTCGGGCTGGCCGGCTGGATTGAAACCGTGCGCGGCAAGGGTGGCGGCATGCGACTGGCACACGCACCGCAGGACATCCGCCTGGGTGAAATCATTCGCAGCATGGAGCCTGATTTTTCCGTGGTCGAATGCCTGGCGTCGATCAACCACTGCGTGCTGACCGGCAGTTGCAGGCTGACCGGCGCCATCGAAGGTGCATTGCACAGTTTCATGCAGCACCTCGACGGCCATACCCTGGCCGACGTCCTGCCTCTGGCCATGTCGAAGAGGACGCAAGTCGTCCGCATGAGCGGGCCGCTACCGGTCCGCAGGGCCTGATGCTTCGCACCGCCTTGCCAGGCATCGCGCTGGCTGTGGCCGGGTATGCCTGCGCATCCTGGCTTACCCATGACTTCCAGGTCTGGACGGCCGAAGGCGCGCGCCGCCTTGAAGTGGCCCTGGCGCCGGTGGCCGTGCCAGCTGTCAACATTGATGGGCTTGGCATTCCGGCGCAGGCACTGCGCCAGTGGCTGGCGGACGGCCAATCGGTCACGCTGGTGGACTTTGTCTACACCCGCTGCCAGACAGTTTGCCTTGCGCTGGGCAGCAGCTATCAGCAGATGCAGTCGGTGCTCCAGACCGCCGGAAAAACCGATCTCGCGGCGCGCAAGGTGAAACTGCTGTCCATCAGCTTCGACGGGGAGCACGACAACCCCCAGGTTCTTCAGGCTTATGCCGCGCGCCTGAACGCAGACCCCTTGCTGTGGCGCTTCGTACGCATGCCCGACACCCGGGATACACGACAACTGCTCGCCGATTTTCAGGTCGTGGTGGTGCCCGATGGCCGGGGCGATTTCGAACACAACGCCGCGCTGCTGGTGCTCGACCAGAACGCCCGGCTGGTGCGCATCTTCGACCAGGCAGACCAGCAGCTCGCGCTCGATTACGCGCGAGATCTTGCAAGCCGCCCGCCCTCATGACGCGCCGACCTCCACACCGAGCGCTCTGGCCGGTGACAGGCGCCCTGGCCGGGCTGGTCCTGCTGGCTCTGCCGTATGTGCGGCGCTGGATGGAAGCCGACATGACCCGGCACATGCTGGTTCAGTACCCGCTGATCGCCCTTGCCGGCTTCATTCTTGCGCTGGCCTTGCCGACGCGCTGGCTCGCAAAAATCAAATGCTGGAATGTCTTCGGGATCAACGGCCTGTTCGCCACTGCCTTGATCCTGGCCTTGCTGATGATTCCACGCCTGCTCGACCTGGCACTGGTCGACGGCCGGGTAGAGCTCGCCAAATGGCTGGCCCTGCTGGCTTGCGGGATGGCCCTGCGCCTGTCATGGCGACCTGCAGGCTTGCTGATGCAGGGGTTTTTCCTGGGCAACGTGCTGCCCATGATGGCCGTGGTCGGCTATCTCTACGCGAGCTCGCCGGTACGCGTGTGCAACGCCTATCTGCTCGATGACCAGGCGCGACTGGGGCAATGGCTGGTCTGGATTTCAGCAGGCGTGGCGCTGGCGTGGTTCGCAGGCCTGGCCCGGACACTGATGCAAAGAGAGGACGCAGCCCTCACACCCCTGGATAGCCGCGCCGGCAGGACCGGGCCAGCGTCCAGGTGATGCCGGCGCCGCACCTGCGCTGTCCCGGGACGATCGCCGTCAGGCGCGGAAAATCCATCGACGATGACCTGACGCTGCCCGCGTTTGTCCGGGTTTGCCCGGGTTTGCCGGGATTGATCTCAAGACACCTGCACCTGCACCTGAGCCAGCGGCGTGACACCGCAAAGTCACGCGGCAGAACCGCCTGCTTGTTGATAGCGTAGCCACCGGCTGCAAGCGTTCTCCATGGCCGGCTGGCGGCGGGCTGTATCGGGGCGATGTTCTTTATATGCATTGAATGAATACCAGATAGTCTTGTTATTTTATTGATGGATAGTCGAAGGAGGCCCAAACTCGCGACTTCCCACGACAGATAAAAAGCGGAGACAAGCTTGGAAGTTTCATTCAGCAAGGAAATCGGGTCGCTGCGGCTGAAGAGCGGCGAGACTTTCCACGGCGAGGGCATCCTCGCGATCACCAAGGCGCTGCTGCAGTCCGGCGTGGCTTATGTGGGCGGCTACCAGGGCGCACCGGTGTCGCACCTGCTCGACGTCATGGTCCAGGCCAAGACCTACATGGACGAACTCGGTGTGCACGTCGAGGCCTGTTCCAACGAAGCTTCGGCCGCCGCCATGCTGGGGGCGTCCATCCACTACCCGCTGCGTGGCGCGGTGACCTGGAAATCGATAGTGGGCACCAACGTCGCGGCCGATGCGCTGTCCAATTTGTCCTCGCCGGGGGTGCTAGGGGGCGCGCTGATCGTGGTCGGCGAGGACTACGGCGAAGGTGCCAGCGTGATCCAGGAGCGCACCCATGCCTACGCACTGAAGTCGTCGATGTGCCTGCTGGACCCGCGGCCCGATCTGGGCAAGATGGTGGACATGGTCGAACACGGCTTCAGGCTGTCCGAGACCTCGAACATGCCGGCCATCCTGGAGCTGCGCATACGTGCCTGCCATGTGCGCGGCAGCTTCGAATGCAAGGACAACCGGCCGCCGGCGATTTCCAAGCGGCAACTGATGGAAGAACCCGCAGCTTTCGACTACGCCAAGCTCGCGCACCCTCCGGTGACCTTCCGGCATGAAAAACTCAAATTTGAAGAACGCATCCCGGCCGCGCGCCGCTACATCATCGAGCAGCAGCTCAACGAGCTGATGGACGGGCCGCGGCAGGACCTGGGCATTATCGTGCAGGGCGGCATCTACAACTCACTCGTGCGGGCGCTGCAGCAGTTCGGCCTGTGCGACGCCTTCGGCCAGAGCGAGATTCCCATCCTCGTGCTCAACGTCACCTACCCGCTGGTGCCGGAGCAGGTGGCGGAATTTGCACTCGACAAACGCGCGGTGCTGGTGGTGGAGGAAGGCCAGCCTGAGTACATCGAGCAGGAAATCGCCACCTTCCTGCGCCGCCGCGACATTAACACCCCGCTGCACGGCAAGGACATGCTGCCTTTGGGCGGTGAATATTCGGTGGAGGTGGTGGCGCAGGGGCTCATGCACTTCGTCGAGCGGTATGTGCTCCCTCTCCCACCGGGAGAGGGCGGGGGTGAGGGAGCCACGCACCTGCCCTCACCCCAACCCTCTCCCACGGGGAGAGGGAGTCTGGAACTGGCCAAGGCCTGGCTGCAGGGCAACATCGAACGCCGCAGCGCGGTGGGCGCGCAGATCGCGGCGCAGCTGAACCAGGCGCTGCCGGTGCGTCCGCCCGGGTTCTGCATTGGCTGCCCGGAGCGGCCGGTGTTTTCGGCGCTCAAGCTGGCGCAGCAGGACGTCGGGCCGGTGCACATCGCGGCCGACATCGGCTGCCACGCCTTCGGCACCTTTGCGCCCTTTTCCTTCGGCCACTCCATTCTCGGCTACGGCATGAGCCTGGCCAGCCGCGCCGGCGTTTCGCCCATGATGGCGCGGCGCACGCTGTCCATCATGGGGGACGGTGGTTTCTGGCACAACGGCCTGCTGACCGGCGTGCAGTCGGCGCTGTTCAACGGCGACGATGCGGTGCTGCTGATTTTCAAGAACGGCTACACCTCGGCCACCGGCACGCAGGACATCATCTCGACACCCAGCGACGACGCCAAGTTCAACGCCACTGACAAGCTGCAAAGCCTGACCGAAACCAACACCACCATCGAGAAAACCCTGCAGGGCCTGGGCATCCAGTGGCTGCGCACGGTGCACACCTACCATGTCGAAGAGATGCGCCAGATGCTCAACGAAGCCTTTACCACCGACTTCAACGGCCTGAAGGTCATCATTGCCGAGGGAGAATGCCAGCTCGAGCGCCAGCGCCGCATCAAGCCCTGGCTGGCCGGCCTGCTCAAAACGGGCAAACGCGTGGTGCGGGTGAAATACGGCGTGGATGAAGACGTCTGCAACGGCGACCACGCCTGCATCCGCCTCTCGGGCTGCCCGACGCTGACGCTGAAAGACAACCCCGATCCACTCAAGGTGGACCCGGTGGCCACCGTGATCGACGGCTGCGTCGGCTGCGGCCTGTGCGGCGCCAACGCCCATGCCGCGACCCTGTGCCCTTCGTTTTACCGCGCCGAGGTGATCCAGAACCCGAAGTGGCATGAACGGCTGCTGGGCAGCGTGCGTGGCGCGCTGGTGAAAGCAATGCAGACATGACCATGAATCAGCAAAAACCTATCACCCTGCTGATCTGCGCCCTCGGTGGTGAAGGCGGCGGCGTGTTGACCGAATGGCTGGTCGACATTGCACTGGCCAGCGGTTACGCGGCGCAGAGTACCTCGATTCCCGGCGTTGCGCAGCGCACCGGCGCGACCACCTATTACCTCGAAGTGTTCCCGGTGCCGCTGGCCGAACTGCAGGGCAAACGCCCGGTGTTCAGCCTGAACCCGGTGCCCGGCGCCCTAGACGGCATCGTGTCGTCCGAGCTGCTGGAAACCGCGCGCCAGATCGGCAACGGCATGAGCTCGCCGCTGCGCACACTGGTCATCAGCTCCAGCAGCCGCACCCTGACCACCGCCGAACGCATGGAGCCGGGCGACGGCCGCACCGACCCCGCGCCGCTGCTGGAGGTGGTACGTACGCAAAGCCGCGAGCATCATGTCTTCGACATGGGCGAGATGGCCAGAACCAGTGGCACCGTGGTCAGCGCGGTGATGCTGGGCGCCATCGCCGGCAGCGGCCTGCTGCCTTTCGCGCGCCAGGCGTATGAAAGCGTGATCCGGCACGGTGGCAAGGGCGCCGAAGCCAGCCTGCGTGGCTTCGCCCAGGCCTTTGAACAGGTAGGCACGCAACGGGCGCAGACGGCGCTGGTCACCAGCCTGCTATCAGAAGAGGAGCTGCTTGCGCCCGTCCCTAAAGGGCTGGAGACCGATTTGTCTGAAAACTTTCCGCCGCAGGTGCATGACATGCTGGCCCTGGGCCACGCACGCATGCTGGACTACCAGGGCCGCGACTACGCCGACCTCTATGTCCGCCGCCTGAGCCAGGTGCTCAGCGCCGAGCAGCTGGCCGATCCGGCGGCGGCGCAGGGCTACGCCACCACGCGCGAGATGGCGCGCTGGCTGGCGCTCTGGATGGCGTTCGACGACATCGTGCGTGTCGCCGACCTGAAAAGCAGCGCCAGCCGCTGGCAGCGCGTGCACGGCGAGGTCAAGGCGGGCGCCGGTGACCTGCTGCAGGTCTACGACCACTTCAAGCCGGGCGCCGCGGAATTCGCAGCCCTGCTCCCGGCGGGCCTGGCCGCGCGCGTGACGCGCTGGGATCGCGCACGCGTGGCCAAAGGCAAGGCGCCCTGGGCCCTGCCGCTGAAGGTGGGAACCCATTCGGTCTTCGGCATGCTTTCGCTGCGCCTGCTGGCCAGCCTGAAGTGGCTGCGTGTGCGCGGCAGCCGTTTCGCCACCGAGCAGGCGCTGATCGAGCAGTGGCTGGCCGGCGTCGTACGCGGCACACAGACCCATTGGCAACTGGGGCATGAGATCGCGTTGTGCGGACGCCTGATCAAGGGTTACGGCAGCACCAACGAACGCGGCAAGGACAACCTCATGCATGTGCTGGAGCACCTCGCCACTGGCTCGCCCTTCGCATCGAACGAGCTGCGCGCTGCGGCCATTACCCAGGCGCGCGAGGCCGCGCTGGCGGACGAAGCCGGCAAGGCGCTGGACCAGACCCTGGTCAGCCACGGCGCCCCGGCGCGACCGGTGAAAGCACAACCGATCCGATGGATCCAGAATCCCCACCGCAAACCACGTGCCGCCAAGAGCACCTGATTTTTTTACCCACCCCCGAGGAGACAACACCATGGCCCCATTCTTCCAACCCGGCCGCCGCACCCTGCTGGCGCTGGCGCTGATTGCCGGCAGCCTGTTTTCCGCAGCCCAGGCACAGACCACTTCGTCAGGCTCAGGACAGGCCTGGCCGGCCAAGCCGGTCAAGGTCATCGTCAACTTCCCGCCCGGCGGCGCGGCCGATCAGCTGGCGCGCGCCATCGGCACGCCACTGGCTGAGGCCCTGGGCCAGCCCGTGGTGGTGGAAAACCGCGGTGGTGCCAACGGCAACATCGGCGGTGAAGCCGTGGCCAAGGCGCCTGCCGATGGCTACACCCTGCTCATGAGTTCAGGCGGCATGGTGTCGGTCAACCCGCACCTGTACACCCGGATGTCCTTCAACCCGGCGAAAGACCTGGTGCCGGTGGCGGCCGCGGCGCGCGTGCTGGTGTTCCTGGAAGTCAAGCCTTCGCTGCCGGTCAACAATGTGAAGGAGTTCCTGGCCTACCTCAAGGCCAATCCCGGCAAGCTGTCCTTCGGCTCACCGGGCAATGGCAGCTCGCCGCACCTGGCGGCCGAGATGCTGAAGGCCCAGACCAACACCTTTGCGGTGCATGTGCCCTACCGCGGCGCGGCGCCGGCCATGCAGGACCTGCTGGGCGGCCAGCTCGACTTCATGTTCGACCCGGGCATCGGCCTGCAGCATGTCAAGGCCGGCAAGCTCAAGCTGCTGGCCGTGGGCAGTGCCAAACGCTCGCCCCTGTTTCCGGACGTACCGACCCTGGACGAAGCCGGTTTGAAAAACTTCGATGCCGACACCTGGTTCGGCTTTTACGCGCCGACCGGCACCCCGCCGGCCATCGTGAACCGGCTGAACCAGGAGATCAACAAGATCCTCGCCACGCAGCCGGTGAAAGACCGCATCATGGCGATAGGCGGCATTCCGGCCCCGATGTCGCCGTCCGACTTCAACATGCGCGCGGCGATTGACGGCACACGTTTCGGCGCGCTGATCCGGGCGCGCAACATCACAGGAGACTAGCCCCCACGCTTGTCGCTTCGCGTACTGCGCTGCCCCCCGAGGAGGCGCTGCGCCTGCGGGCTGGCAAAGCCAGACCCGCGGCCCCTGCTTGAACAAGAAAGCCTTCGGACACCCCAACCGTTCGGGCTGAGCCTGTCGAAGCCTGACGACATAATGACCCCATGAGCAAACAGATCATCCACACCATCCGCGTTGAATTCGGCGATTGCGACCCGGCGCGCATTGTGTGGTTTCCCAATTTTTTTCGCTGGATAGACGCGGCTTCGCGCAATTATTTTGTGCAGTGCGGTGTGCCCTCCTGGCAGGAGACCGAAAAAACAATCGGCGTGATCGGCACGCCGCTGGTGGACACCCATTCGCGTTTCCTGCGCACTGCCACCTATGGCGACACGCTGGACATCCACACCTCCATCCCTGAATGGCGCGAGAAGAGTTTTGTGCAGCGCTACCGCATCATGCGCGGGGACGAGGCCATCATGGAATGCGACGAGGTGCGCATCTTCGCCGGACGCCGGGCCAACAACCCGGAAGCCATACGGGCGTTGCCGATTCCGCCCGACATTCGCGCGCTGTGCGAGTAGGGCCGGACCAGCGACCGGCCAGCTACCCCTGATTTGTCATTGCGGGCAACCCCCTGCCCACTGTCGTTGACAAGGTTCGGCACCCGGACGTGCCAGGGACAGCAGGACTTGACTCCCCACTCCCGCCCCTAACCCCTCCCTCGCCCCGCTGGGCGATGGAGGGGGACTTCATTTGGCCGCGTGTGCTGCGCTCGCGTGCAAACATGACGGTCCCATGAGGTTCGACAGGACGCGCTGCGCGCATCCTGTCTCCCGCATCCGATCCCGGTCCTGCATTCGATTCCCCCCCCCCGTCGGGCTGGACCGAGGAGCGCAGCCGAAAGCGGATCAGGGCGAGCGATTGTCTGAGCGAAGCGAGTTCGAGCTAGCCCCCGCTAACGGTGAGTACCGGAGGTTGCCCCGGAGCGAAGCGCAGGGGCCCCAGACCATCGGGTCGCCTTTTCTTTGGTGACTTTCTTTTGGCGACGCAAAAGAAAGTTACTTGCCGCCGGGCAACCCCCGGCTTGTGGGCAAACCACTGCGCCATAAACAACGTGAGTAGTCAGCAAGAGTGGATCCCGGATCAAGCCCGGGATGACAACCTCTTCTCGCCACAATCCTTATGGAAATTGCGCAGCTAGCTACAAAATCAATAGCGCCCGGAAATCGTTGACATTGGTGTGGGTGGGTCCCGTGATCACCAGATCGCCCAGTGGCTCGAAGTAGCCGTAGGCGTCGTTGCGGTCCAGAAAGCCGTTGATCTTCATGCCCTGTGCGACCGCGCGCCTCAGGGTGTCAGGCGCCACAAAGGCACCGGCGTTGTCTTCCACACCGTCGATGCCGTCGGTGTCCGCTGCAAGCGCGTAGACGCCCGGCTGACCTTGCAGGCCCAGCGCCAGGCCCAGGCAGAACTCGCCGGCCCGCCCGCCGCGGCCGGGGCGGGCTTCATTGCTATCGCCACGGCCCTTTGCGTCACCGGGCTGCCGGGGCCGGACCGTCACCGTGGTTTCACCGCCGCTCAGAATCACGCAGGGCCTGCTGAAGGGCCGGCCCTTCAGCGCCACGACACGCGAGGAATCCGAAGATCGTGCAACGGTGCGCGCGATGGCTGCGTGTACTTTGCCGACCTCGCGCGACTCCCCTTCCATCTCGTCGCTGAGGATGTAGGCGGCCATCCCCGCCGCACGCGCCGCTGCGGCTGCCGCTTCCAGCGATTGCTGGGGTGTGGCCATCATGTGGACCTCGTGGCCTTCAAACGCCGGGTCGCCGGGTTTGGGGGTTTCCAGCGCCCCGCTTTCCAGCCGCGACAACACGTCCGCCGGCAGGTCGATGCCGTAACGCTTCAGGATGGCCAGCGCATCGGCGCAGCTGCTGGCGTCGGGCACGGTCGGGCCGCTGGCAATGATGGACGGATCGTCCCCCGGCACATCGCTGATGGTCAGCGTGACGACACGCGCCGGCGCACAGGCCGCGGCCAGGCGCCCGCCCTTGATGCGCGAGAGGTGTTTGCGCACGCAGTTCATCTCGCCGATATTGGCGCCGCTGTTGAGCAAGGCCTTGTTGATGCGCTGCTTGTCTTCCAGGCTCAAGCCGTCGGCCGGCAACGTGAGCAAGGCCGAGCCGCCGCCGGAGATCAGGCAGAGCACAAGGTCGTCCCGGGTCAGGCCCTGCACCATCGCCAGAATGCGCTGCGAAGCGGCCAGGCCGGCCGCGTCAGGCACCGGGTGGGCGGCCTCAACAAGCTCGATGCGCTGCGGCAAGCCCTGAGGCCTTGGTGGAACATGGTGGTAACGCGTGACGACCAGGCCTTCGAGCGGGGCGTCTGCCGGCCACAGCGCTTCAACGGCCTGCGCCATCGAACCGCCGGCCTTGCCGGCGCCGATGACGATGGTTCTGCCCCGGGGTGGTGGCGGCAGGCAGGCTGCCGTGTTGTGCAGCGGCAGCGCGCGCTGCACGGCGGCCTGATACAGATGTTCGAGAAAGGCGCGGGGTTCGGTGGCGGGGTTCGGTGCGGTCA
Source organism: Polaromonas sp. (assembly GCF_029945685.1). Taxonomy (GTDB): domain Bacteria; phylum Pseudomonadota; class Gammaproteobacteria; order Burkholderiales; family Burkholderiaceae_C; genus Polaromonas. Next base: position 410,030 of record NZ_JAQSDA010000027.1, read on the forward strand.
TGCGTTGTCTCCAGCCCGTATTGTGCCGCCGTAACCCGCTGGTCACTCCAGCGGAAGCTCGCGCCGTGGAGGCGCGGCTGCTGAGGTTTACTTCTTGCCCAGACCGAGGCGTTGCGCGCCTTCGGTGTACAGCTTTGTCTTTTCCTTCATGAAGGAATCCATCTGGTCCACCCCCACATTGACCAGTTCAAACCCGCTTTTGGCGGCCAGCTCCTTCATCTCCGGATCGGCGTTCAGCGCGGCCCACATGTCCGACAGGCGCTTGCGGGTTTCGGGCGGCGTCGAGCGGGGAACTCCGATGCCGCGGTAGGCACCGTCCACCCAGTCCACGCCCAGCTCCTTGAAGGTGGGCACGTCGGGCAGGAGCGGATGCCGTTTTTCCATGGCGATGGCGAGGGCACGAACCTTGGACTTGTTGTTGATGGCAAAGGCAGAGTAGGTCATCGCCCCGTCAATCTGGTTGCCCACCACGGCCAGCGACATGTCACCGGTCCCCTTGTAGGGGATGTAGTTGGTCTTGACTCCGAACGCGGCATTCATGCGCTCGTGCGCCGCGTGATTGGCCGAATTCAGCCCGGAGCCGCCGAGGTTGAGCTTGCCGGGCGCCGCCTTGGCCGCACTGATGAAGTCGGCAAAACTTCTGATCGGACTTTGTTCAGGCACGGCCAGGATGTCCGGTGTGAAGTGAAACCAGAACACGGGCGTGATGTCCTGCGTCTTGTATTGCACCTGCCCTTCCATGGGCTGGAACACGATGTGCGGCAGGTTGATGCCGACCACATTGAGGCCGTCACCGGGCAACTGGTTCATCTGGCCCCACATCAGGCCGCCGCCCGCCCCCGCCTTGTACTGGATGATGGCATCGATGGCTGCGCATTTTTTCTTCAGCACCATCTGCTGGTGACGCGCCGACAGGTCCGACTCGCCACCGGGTGGAAAGGCCTGCCAGTACATCAGGTTCCTGTCGGGACAAGACTGCGCCAGCGCCATGGGTGCCACGATCAGGCAGGCGATACCTATCCAGTGTCGGATGTCAACTTTCATGCTGCTGTCTCCTTTTTGATATTGATGCAAATGCCACGGAAAAAAGGGTCAAGGAAAAAAAGGGTCAGGCCGCGTGCGCCTGCTGCGCGCCGCCCTGGGCCAGCAGCGCACACACAGCGGCGGTGACCTGCGCGGTGGTGGCCTTGCCGCCCAGGTCGCGTGTGTGCAGGGCCGGGTTGGCGGTGACGGCCTCGATGGCCTGCATCAGTTGCTGCGCCGCCGTGTTTTCACCAAGGTGCTCGAGCAGCATGACGCAGCTCCAGAACGTGCCGACCGGATTGGCCAGGCCCTTGCCCATGATGTCGAAGGCCGAACCGTGGATGGGCTCGAACATCGACGGGTAGCGGCGCTCGGGGTCGATGTTGCCGGTGGGCGCAATGCCCAGGCTGCCGGCCAGCGCCGCCGCCAGGTCGCTCAGGATGTCGGCATGCAGGTTGGTCGCCACGATGGTGCCCAGCGAGGCCGGGCGATTGACCATGCGTGCGGTGCAGGCGTCCACCAGTTCCTTGTCCCAGGTCACGTCCGGGAACTCCTTGCTGATCTGCAGCGCGATCTCGTCCCACATGACCATGGCGTGGCGCTGGGCGTTGGATTTGGTGACCACGGTCAGCAGCTTGCGCGGGCGCGACTGCGCGAGCCTGAAGGCGTAACGCATGATGCGTTCGACGCCGGCGCGCGTCATCATGGACACATCGGTGGCTACCTCGATCGGGTGGCCCTGGTGGGCACGGCCGCCGACGCCGGAATATTCGCCCTCGGAGTTCTCGCGCACGATGACCCAGTCGAGCTGCGCCGGCGTGCAGCGCTTGAGCGGTGCATCAATGCCGGGCAGGATGCGTGTGGGCCGCACATTGGCGTACTGATCGAAGCCCTGGCAGATCTTCAGGCGCAGGCCCCAGAGCGTGATGTGGTCGGGAATGTGCGGGTCCCCCGCAGAGCCGAACAGGATGGCGTCCTGGTCGCGCAGGGCGTCCAGGCCGTCGTCGGGCATCATCACGCCGTGCGCGCGGAACCAGTCGCCGCCCCAGCCGAAGGAGGTGAAGGCAAAGCCGAAATTCTGCGTGGCGGCCAGCGCCTGCAGCACCTGCTGACCGGCCGGGACCACTTCCTTGCCAATACCGTCGCCGGGGATGCAGGCAATCTTGTAAACCTTCATGACATGTCCTTGAAATGTTTGAGCATCAAGGGCGGACTCTAGCGCTTGCCTGATTCAACAGAACGCCTTAGAGTTATTACATTGTTTACTTTAAGTTAATAATGAGCACACCGGCCTCCGCCCCTTCAGAGATGGCGTTTTTCAGCCTGCTGGCGCGTTGCGGCAGCTTCTCGGCCACGGCGCGCGAGCTCGACGTGACCACGCCGGCGGTCAGCAAACGCCTGGCGCTCATGGAAGCGCGGCTGGGCGTGTTGCTGCTGAACCGGACCACGCGCCGCATCAGCCCCACGCCCGAAGGCGAGATCTACCTCAGCCACGCGCGGCGCATCCTGGCCGAGATCGACGACATGGAGCAACTGGTGTCGAGCGCGGTGGCGGCGCCCAAGGGCCTGCTGCGCGTCAACGCCACCCCGGGGTTTGGGCGCAGCCACATCGCACCGCTGATCTCCGGCTTCGTGAAGCAGCACCCGGACATGCAGGTCCAGTTGCAGCTCACCGTCAACCCGCCGCCCGCCAGCGAAGACGCCTTTGACGTGTGTGTGCGTTTCGGCGAACCGCCCGAGGCGCGGGTGATCACGCGCAAGCTGGCCCCGAACCGGCGCCTGCTGTGTGCGGCCCCCGCCTACCTGGCCAGACACGGCACGCCCAGGGTGCCGCACGAGCTGACGCAGCACAACTGCATCGGCATCCGCCAGGGCGACGAGGCCTACGGCATCTGGCGCCTGGTGTCGGGCAAACGCACGGAAACCGTGAAGGTGCGCGGCAACCTGAGCACCAGCGACGGCGAAATTGCCGTCAATTGGGCGCTGGCCGGCCATGGCATCGTGATGCGCGCCGAATGGGACATCGCGCGCTACCTGCGCAGTGGCCGGCTGCGCCAGGTGCTGGAGAATCACCAGACCCCGCCGGCCGACATTCATGCGGTCTGGCCGCAGCGGCATCAGGTGTCGGCACGTGTGCGCGCCTTTGTGGACTACCTGGCCGGCCACTTCGAGAAATCGTCCACGCTGGCTGCGGGCCTGGTCACCCGCTGGTAAAAGACGTTTTCAGGGCGATCTCAGGGTACAGGCGCACCGGCTTCGAACCACTGCCGAACCAGGTCCCGTTCCGCCTCGGTGATGCCGGTGGCATTGTTCATCGGCATGGTTTTGCTGACCACCACCTGCTGGTAAACCGCCTGCGCATGCTGCCTGAGCAGCGCCGGCGAGTCGAGGCGCACGTTTTTCATCTGGACTTGCGCGCCGTGGCACTGGTAGCAGCGTTGTTCCAGCACTTTCTGCAGAGGGCTATGGTCATTTTGGCCTGCAGCCCCCGCCAATACTTCGCCAACAGCTATTGAATCAGTAGCAAGCCCGGCGCCTGCAGCCTGCGCGGGCGGTTTCATCCAGACGATGGCGCCAAGAATCAGCACCACCCCGACCAGCGCATAGGGCAGCGGGTTGCCATTGCGGCCCAGTTTGAAGCCATGGCGCATGACAAAAAACTGGCGGATCAGGGCGCCGGCCAGCATCATGACAATCAGCACCAGCCAGTTCTGGGGGTGGCCCCAGGTAAAGCTGTAGTGGTTGCTGAGCATGGCAAACAACACCGGCAGCGTGAAGTACGTGTTATGCACGCTGCGCTGCTTGCCGCGCTGGCCGTGCACCGGGTCCACCGGCTCGCCGGCCTGGATGCTGGCGACCACCTTGCGCTGGCCGGGAATGATCCAGAAAAAGACATTGGCGCTCATCGCGGTGGCAATCATGGCGCCCACCAGCAGGAAAGCGGCGCGCCCGGCAAACCAGTGGCAGGCCAGCCAGGACGCCACACAGACCAGCACCAGCACCAGCGCGCCGACGATGGCATCCCCGTTTTTGCGCTTGCCAAAGAGCTGGCAGATGCCGTCGTACAGCATCCAGAACACCACAAAGAAAGACAGCGCCACGCCGATGGCGGCGCCGGGCGACCAGTTCATCAGCGATTTGTCGACCAGGTAGGTGCCGGCGTTCCACAGGTAGGACACGGTGAACAGCGCAAAACCGGTGAGCCAGGTGCTGTAGCTCTCCCAGTAAAACCAGTGCAGGTGGGCGGGCAAGGTGGGCGGCTTGACCGCAAACTTGACCGGGTGGTAGAAACCGCCGCCATGCACAGCCCAGAGTTCGCCGCTGACGCCCTGCTTTTTCAAGTCGTCATCGACAGGAGGCGTCAGGCTGGAGTCGAGAAAGACAAAATAAAACGAGGAGCCGACCCAGGCGATGGCGGTGATGACGTGGACCCAGCGCAGCAGCAGGTTGGCCCAGTCAAGAAGGTAACTTTCCATGATCTCAACCTATGCAGCGACGCGGCGCTGCCTTGTGCAAGCTGCTCACCACTGCGGGCGCTGTAAGCAGACAAAGGCCACGAACAACAAAAAAATGTGCTCCGCTGCGACCAGGGGGAAGCTAAAAGTGTATGCGATCTATGGCCTGCTGGCATGCAACAACTGCGCCGCAACCGCCACCGCAATCACTTCCGGCTCCTTGCCGCTGATGCCGGGCAGGCCGATCGGGCAGGTCACCTGCGCCAGTTCTTCAGCGCTGAAGCCGCGCGCCTCCAGCCGGTGCCGGAAGGTCGCCCATTTGGTTTTGCTGCCGATCAGGCCGATGTAAGGCAGGTCGCCCCGCTCGCGCTGGCGCCTGAGGCATTCGGCCACGATGTCCAGGTCCTCGGCGTGGCTGAAACTCATGATCAGCACACGCGACTGCGGCGCCAGGCCCGTCACCGCGCGTTGCACCGGGTCGGAATGCTCGCAGACGATATGAGGCCCCCACGTTCGCTCACTTCGTGTAGCTCCCTGCCCCCCAAGGGGGCGCGTTTCACCTAGGGGCGGCCCGGCGGAAAAACCTGTCAGCTCGTCCGGGAAAATGCCGTCGCGGCTGTCGATCCAGGTCAGGGCAAACGGCAGGCGCGAGAGCACCTCCATCAGCGCAAAACCCACATGCCCACCCCCAAAAAGCGCAACCGGCTGTAAATGCTTGTCCAGCCGGCGGCGCAGTGCCGGCACGTCGTCCGGACCGAGCACTTCAAAACGCAGATGAACCACGCCGCCACAGCATTGCCCCAGCGACGGACCGAGCACAAAGCGGCCAGACGCCTCACCCGGCAGGCCCCGTAAACGCGCCCGTGCTCTCGCCGTCGCCTCGTACTCCAGGTGGCCGCCGCCTATGGTGCCGACCGCCCCCTCGGCAAAAACCGCCATCCAGGTCCCGGCCTCGCGCGGCACCGAACCTTCGGTGGCACTCACCTCGACCAGCACAGCCGGCTCCTGCGCCAGCCGTGCCAAAAACAAATCCTTGCGCTGACTCACGGTAGAAACCCTCTGATACACGGCCCGCTTTCCGGGACCCGGAGAACGCATAATTCAACTTCCAGACGGCAGCTTTCCGGGACGGCAACGGCCCCGGACAGACTGCACCATAGCAGCCACCCCGCCTGGCAACTACACAAGGACACGTATGCCTGAAACCTCACACCGCCGCTTCTGGCTTGCGGCCCTGCTGTCGACAGCGGTCGGGGCCCTCGTTTCAGCCTGCAAGTCCGCACCCCCGCCGGCGGCCGAGCCCGAACCGGCGGCTCCGTCGTCTCCCGTGGTCGGCCCGATTTCCGGCCCCGCCGGCTCGGCGCGTCAGTCGGCCGCACCGACGGCCCGCGCCTACCGCCAAAGTGGTGCCAGCCACATTTACGGACTGCACGCCGACCGCATCTACAAGGGGAGAATGCCACCCCTGCTTTACGCCGTCGGTGTGCTGAACGTGGAAATCAACCAGGTCGGCATTGTGACCCGTCTCGACTGGATGCGGGCACCGCGCCACGCGCCAGAGGTCATTGCCGAGATCGAACGCATGATCAAGGCCGCATCGCCTTTTCCGGCGCCAGTCCGGATTGGCAAAGTCGTCTACACCGACACCTGGCTCTGGCACAAAAGCGGCAAATTCCAGCTTGATACGCTGACCGAAGGGCAGAATTAGGCCCACGGTTGCTCACTGCATGACCACTTCAGCAGGTATTGCGGGCGATATTTCAAGGTGCTTTGCCTTTCACACCGTGCGCAGAAATGGTTCTCCACAGGAGCATCTTGCTAGCTGTTCGGCTAGGCGGTGAGGCTACTTTTTTGGGAAACATATTTCGCATCTCATGCGTTACCCGGGCAAGAAACGGCAGAGCGTAGTCCAACGGTAAGGACATCATTGCTAACGCATCGGCATCACCGGCGCGAAATGCTAGAAGCTGCTGTATTGAGAGAGGGTGCGTATGTACGTTTTGGGATAAGTGCATCGTGACTACGTTGTAATAGTCAAAATTCACGTCGGCCATGGCGCATCGTTCACGCTGAGTTAGGTGGAATGGCGGAGGGTCACCACCTAATATTTTTTGTTTGACGTTTGCAGATATCGAAGTGAAGAATGAACTGCCTGTTATAGCGTTTTGTAGGATTTTTTCTTCAGCTTCGATTGTGCTCAGCCGGGGGTCAACAGAGCCTATAGCCCTCAGCATTTTTGCTCTTCGGTTCTTGCTGTGCAGCTCCCAGAGCTGAAGTCGGAAATCACGTTCCGTTGAAGTCATGTGTCCTAGTGCAATGTAGGTAAAGGCATCGTGTGCCTCGATCACGCACCGCGCTAACGATGACATCGACGGTGCATCCCACAACTCTCTGCCGGTCCGCCTTGTTGCATCTGGTGCGATTCTGCGCAACGTGACGCAGTGCCCAAGGAGTTTCACAAATATTTGTTCACCGTAACGAATGTGTTTATGCGCTGGAACTGTTCCGATCAACGAAGTGGACACCGCTTTTGCATATTCAAGCACGGCGTCGAAGTCACGAACTTGGGCAACATATTTTTTCCAGTGCGGGGCTGGGTCCAAGAAGCGAATCATTGCCTAGAGAATCGGGTTTGCCGCAAGTACCGCACGGAACCCTGCTGAAGCAATTTCATTCTTAATCCTGTTAAAGCCGAATGCGAATCGACCTTGCTCTTCAACAAAATCAGGAAACCACAACTCGTCGTTGAGTTTCGGCATTGGGTCAAGAAGTTGACCGCTTGTTCCAATGATTCTCGCGCTGAATTCGGCTTTGTCCGATGGCTCGATTCGATGGATTCGGAATGTCGCCCGAAGAAAATATTCTCTAGGTCTGCCAGCGCCAGCGATCAACCAAACTTGCCCGCCCAGTGCTTCCGTTATGGTTTTGTTTGTGTAGATACTGAGATTGTCTACCTCAATCGCAGGGTATCCCATAACTTCGGCCTTGTGATAAACGATGTAGTCTGGCATCAGATCCTCCCTGCTATTTGCTAAATGATGTGCTGGCCGTCTTTGCCAATTGATTTGTTGTTCATATTTTGCGCGTCAACGTGGGGCTAGTCATGATCGATATGCCAATCCATCGGGAAAAATCGCCTTCGGTTAATGCGGCAGTGCAAGATGCTCATCGATTGACAGACTGGATAGTTGGCTATCATCCCAATCGCTTTGTCGAAACGGGGCACCGTCGCGTGGCGCTTGCATGCTATTCAATCGCGCTCGACCACCGAGAAGCCATTCTGCTATTGCTTAAAGCGGGCGCGAGAACGTCGGCATACGCCCTTGCTCGTTCAGTATATGAAGCATTCATGCGTGGACTTTGGTGTGAAACTGTCATGACGGCAAACCAATATGAGATCGTGATTGAACGGCAATCTTTCCCAAAGTTTGAAACGATGATCACTGCCCTCAAGCGCCGCCACGAAAACACAGAAATATTTGCACAAGGCAAACGGCATGTATGGGATACGTTTTCCGACTATTCCCACGGTGGCTATAGGCAAGTGGTGCGTCGGCTCGGCGGGTCGGGAATTGAGCCTTGCCATCCGGATGACGAGACAGTTGAGATTCTGAGGGTCGTAAATATTTATGGCTTTTTATCCAGCATGCATTCGGCTGGTATTGCTGGCCTCGACATTACCCCGTACGCGATCAAGTCCGAGGAAGTTCTTAATGACCGGTCTTTCGGCGGTGAAGTTCAACCGTGAACGTACCGTAAATATGCACGGCCGATTCACGACCCGCGATACGTCGAATAACTCCAGGGACTGACCAGCAGCGGCACGTGGCAATGCTGGCTGGTATCGGCCACGCCGAAGTCCAGGCTCACCTTGTTCAGGAAGTTCGGCTCCGGCAGCGTCACGCCCCGGGCGGCGAAATAGCCCGCCACATCGAAGACCAGCCGGTAAGTGCCGCGCTGCAGGCTGCTGTTGTCATACAGCAGCCCGTCGGGGTTGCGGCCGTCGCTGTTCAGATGGAAGGCTTTCACCAGCGTGGCCCGATCGCCTTCGGTGGTGTACAGCTCGACGCCCATGCCGGCCGCTGGCGTGCCGTGCATGGTGTCCAGCACATGCGTGCTCAGGCCCATGTCAATTCCTTGTTTTCTGTGAGTCGGTCTGCCCGATGGTCCACCGAAAGTGTATACAGTTTTGGGCTTTCCAACTATCATTTGCACCATGGAATCGTCCACCACCAGCGCCATTGTTGAAGCCCTGACCAGGGCCATTGTGGAGCACCGGCTGCTTCCGGGCACCAAACTGGCCGAGCAGAAACTGGCTGACCACTTCGGCGTTTCGCGCACGCTGGTGCGCCAGGCGCTGTTCCAGCTCTCGCAAAACCAGCTGATCCGGCTCGAGCCCGCACGCGGCGCCTTTGTCGCTGCGCCTTCGGTCACCGAGGCGCGCCAGGTGTTTGCGGTGCGCCGCATGCTGGAAGCCGAGATGACCCGGGCGTTTGTGCGCAGTGTCACGCCGGCCAGGATCAAGGCCCTGAAGGAACATGTGGCCCAGGAAAAGATGGCCGTGGACCGGCAGGACGCGCCGGGTCGCACCGAGCTGCTGGGCGACTTTCATGTGCGCATGGCCGAGCTCATGGGCAACGAGGTGCTGGCGCAAATGCTGGGCGACCTGATCTCGCGCTGCTCGCTGATCACGCTGATGTACCAGAGCGCCAGCGCCGCCGAACACTCCCATGACGAACACGCCGAGATCGTGAGAGCCCTGGCCGCCCGGGACGAGGATCGCGCCGTGCGCCTGATGAACGACCACCTGCGGCATGTCGAGGAAAACCTCAGCTTTGAACGCCAGATGCCGACAAGCGATATTTCCATGGCCTTGTCCTGAAACTGCATGACCATCTACGACACCACCCTGCCCTACCCCAGAGACCTGGTGGGTTATGGCCGCACGCCGCCGCATGCGCAGTGGCCGGGCCGCGCCCGCATTGCCGTGCAGTTCGTGCTGAACTACGAGGAAGGCGGCGAGAACGCCGTGCTGCATGGCGACGCCGGCTCCGAACAGTTTCTCTCCGAGATGGCCAACCCGCCCAGCTACCCCGACCGCCACCTGAGCATGGAAGGCATTTACGAGTACGGCTCGCGGGCCGGTGTGTGGCGCCTGTTGCGCGAATTTGAAAAACGCCGGCTGCCGTTAACCGTGTTCGGCGTCAGCATGGCCCTGCAGCGTCACCCCGAGCTGACCGCCGCCTTTGTCGAGTTGGGCCACGAAATCGCCTGCCACGGCCTGCGCTGGATCAACTACCAGGATGTGGACGAAGTCGTCGAGCGCGAACACATGCGCCTGGGCCTGGACATCATTACGCAGATGACGGGCCAGCGGCCGCTGGGCTGGTACACCGGCCGCGACAGTCCGCGCACACGGCGCCTGGTCGCCGACGACGGCCAGCTGGCTTATGACAGCGATTACTACGGCGACGACCTGCCGCTGTGGATGAAAGTGGCGCGCACCGACGGCACCGTGGTGCCGCGGCTCGTGGTGCCCTACACGCTGGACACCAACGACATGCGTTTTGCGCTGCCCCAGGGCTTCGCGCAGGGCGACGACTTTTTCATCTACCTGCGTGACAGCTTCGACGCGCTGTATGCCGAAGGCGACCCGAACGGCCTGAACGCGCCCAAGATGCTCAGCATCGGCATGCACTGCCGCCTGCTGGGCCGGCCCGGCCGCATGGTGGCACTGCAGAAATTCCTCGACCATGTCCAGCAGCACGAGCATGTCTGGATCTGCCGCCGCATCGACATTGCACGCCATTGGCAGCAAGTCCACCCCTTTAAAGAATGACCATGACCATGCCCCTGTCCCTTGAACAACTGAACGCCGCACCGGCGACTGAAGCCGCCGCCTGGCTGGCCGGCCTCTACGAACATTCCCCGTGGATCGTCGAAGGCGCGCTGGCACAACGCCCTTTCCGGTCGCTGGCACAGCTCAAACACCTGATGGCCGGCATGGTCCGCAAGGCCGGCCGCGAGGCCCAACTCACCCTGATCCGCGCCCACCCCGAATTGGCCGGCAAGGCCATGGTCAGCAACACGCTGACGGCCGAATCCACCAACGAGCAGAACAAGGCGGGCCTGACCCACTGCACGCCGGAAGAATTTGCGCGCATCCAGGCCCTCAACAGCGCCTACAACACGCGGTTCGGGTTTCCCTTCGTCCTGGCCGTGCGCGGCCCGCGCGGCACCGGCCTGAGCCGGCAGGAGATCATCGCCACCTTTGAGCAGCGTCTGGCCAACCACCCGGACTTCGAGCTGGGGGAAGCCCTGCGCAACATCCACCGCATCGCCGAGTTGCGGCTCAATGACAAATTGGGCGCCGAACCCCGCCTGGGCAACCAGGTCTGGGACTGGCAGGAAAGCCTCAGCACTTTCAGCGACCCGGGCTACCTGGAAAAAGGCCAGCTCACGGTGACCTACCTCACCGACGCGCATCGCGCAGCTGCCCGGCTGATTGAGCAGACCATGCGGGACAGCGGCTTCGACGAGGTCAGCGTGGACGCGGTCGGCAACGTGGTCGGCCGCTACAAGGCGGCCGTGACAGGCGCCAGGACCCTGATGACCGGCTCGCACTACGACACCGTACGCAACGGCGGCAAGTACGACGGCCGACTTGGCATCTTTGTACCCGTGGCCTGTGTGGGCGAGCTGTCGCGCGCGAGCAAGCGGCTGCCTTTCGACTTTGAAGTGATTGCTTTTGCCGAAGAAGAAGGCCAGCGTTACAAGGCCACGTTTCTCGGCTCCGGCGCGCTGATCGGCCAGTTCAACCCGGCCTGGCTGGACCAGACAGACGCCGACGGCATCAGCATGCGCGAAGCCATGCAGCACGCCGGCCTGCCGGCCACGCTGGAGTCGATAGCTGCCCTGCAACGCAAGCCTGCCGACCACCTGGGTTTTGTCGAGGTGCACATCGAGCAGGGGCCGGTGCTCAATGAACTCGACATCCCGCTGGGCATCGTGACCTCCATCAACGGCGGCGTGCGTTACACCTGCGAGATCACCGGCATGGCCAGCCACGCCGGCACCACCCCCATGAACCGCCGCCGCGACGCGGCGCTGGCGGTGGCTGAACTCGCGCTGTATGTGGAGCGGCGCGCGGCCCGCGATGGCGACTCGGTCGGCACCATCGGCATCTGGACGGTGCCTGGCGGCTCGACCAACGTGGTGCCTGGCCGCTGCCAGTTCACACTGGACTTGCGCGCACCCAACGATGCGCAGCGTGATGCGATGGTGGCCGATGTGCTGGCCGAACTCAAAACGATCTGTGAACGCCGCGGCGTCCACTACAGCACCGAAGAAACCATGCGCGCCGCCGCGGCACCCAGCGCCCGGGCCTGGCAACAGCGCTGGGAGAAGGCGGTGGACAGCCTGGGCGTGCCTCTTTACCGCATGCCCAGCGGCGCGGGCCACGACGCGATGAAACTCCACGAGGTGATGCCGCAGGCAATGCTGTTTGTGCGCGGCCAGAACTCGGGCATCAGCCACAACCCGCTGGAAAGTACCACCAGCGACGACATTGAGCTGGCCGTCCAGGCCTTCCAGCACCTGCTGAACCAGGTTGGCGGAACCACGCATGACTGATGACGAACAACTGGATGCCTGGGTGGACGCCCACTTCGATGAGGAAGTGCGTTTTCTGCAGGAGCTGATCCGCGTGCCCACGCCCACGCCTCCCGGCAACAACGCCCCGCATGCCGAACGTACCGCCGAGTTGCTGCACGCGTTTGGTTTTGAGGCGGAAAAACACAAGATTGCGCCGGTGGAGGTGAAGGCCTATGGCCTGGAGTCCCTGACCAACCTGATCGTGCGCCGGCGTTACGGCGAAGGCCGGACCATCGCCCTGAACGCCCACGGTGACGTGGTGCCACCCGGTGAAGGCTGGACCCAGGAACCCTATGGCGGCAAGGTCGTGGACGGGAGGATCTACGGCCGGGCCGCGGCCGTCAGCAAGTCCGATTTCGCCACCTACACGTTCGCCGTGCGGGCGCTGGAGGCACTGGGCATACCCCTGCACGGCAGTGTGGAACTGCATTTCACCTACGACGAGGAGTTCGGCGGGGAGATGGGTCCGGGCTGGCTGCTCAAGAACAAGCTCACACGGCCGGACCTGCTGATCGCCGCGGGATTCAGCCATGAAGTGGTCACTGCCCACAACGGCTGCCTGCAGATGGAAGTCACGGTGCACGGCAAGATGGCCCATGCCGCCATCCCCGACACAGGTGTGGATGCACTGCAGGCCGCCGTGCACGTCCTGAATGCGCTGTATGCGCAGAACGTGCTGTACCAGAAGATCAGCTCGAAAGTCGAGGGCATCAACCACCCCTACCTGAATGTGGGCCGCATCGAAGGCGGCACCAACACCAACGTCGTCCCGGGCAAGGTGATGTTCAAGCTGGACCGCCGCATGATTCCCGAGGAAAAGCCGTTTGAAGTGGAACGCGAAATCCGCAAGGTAATCAATGAGGCCGCGAGGGCGTGCGAAGGTGTCCGTGTCGAGATCAAGCGCCTGCTGCTGGCCAACGCGCTCAAGCCGCTGCCGGGCAACCAGCCGCTGGTCGACGCGATCCAGAAGCACGGCCAGGCGGTCTTCGGTGAGCCCATCCCGGCGATGGGTACGCCGCTATACACCGATGTGCGTCTGTACGCCGAGGCCGGTATCCCCGGCGTGATTTATGGCGCAGGGCCTCGCACGGTGCTCGAGTCCAACGCCAAACGCGCCGACGAACACCTGGTCCTCGACGATCTGCGCGGTGCCACCAAGGTGATTGCACGCACCCTGCGCGAACTGCTGGCGCCCCTGCCATGAGCCCCCTTGCGCCGGCAACCATCGCCCTGGCCGCCGGTGCAGACCGGTTCAGGGGATATCCCGATGGCTGCGCCGTGCGCCCCACCCACAATCAGGGATGCACAGGGTGCCTCCAGACACCAGCCCGGCATTCTTCTTGCTTGACGTGATACATCCCTAACATTTCCCGGAGCACCCATGACAAAACGCGCTTTCATCAAGACCATCGCAGCCCTGGCCGTAACGGCAACCACCGCCGTCTGCGGCAATGCCTACGCCCAGAACACGCCCATCAAGTTCCAGCTGGACTGGCGTTTCGAAGGCCCGGCGGCGCTGTTTGTCACGCCCGCGGCCAAAGGTTACTTCAAGGACGCCAAACTCGACGTGACGATTGACGCCGGCAACGGCTCAGGCGGCACCGTGACCCGCGTCGCTTCGGGCAGCTACGACATGGGTTTTGCCGACCTGGCCGCGTTGATGGAATTTCACGCCAACAACCCCGACGCCGCGAACAAGCCGGTCGCGGTGATGATGGTCTACAACAACACGCCCGCTTCGGTGATGGCCCTGAAAAAATCCGGCATCAAGACCGTGGCTGACCTGAACGGCAAAAAACTCGGCGCACCGGTGTTCGACGCCGGCCGCCGCGCTTTTCCGATTTTCGCCAAGGCCAACAACATCAGCGGCGTGCAGTGGACTGCCATGGACCCGCCGCTGCGCGAAACCATGCTGGCGCGCGGCGATGTGGACGCCATCACCGGCTTCACCTTCACCTCGCTGCTCAACCTCGAAGCGCGCGGCGTGAAAGCCGAGGACGTGGTGGTGCTGCCTTATGCCGACAACGGCGTCAAGCTCTACGGCAATGTGATCATCGCCTCGCCGAAAATGATCAAGGAGAACCCCGCCGCCGTGAAGGCCTTCCTGCTGGCCTTCACCAAGGGCGTGAAAGAAGTCATCGCCAAACCGGCGGCAGCCATTGAAGACGTCAAGGCACGCGACGGCATCATCAACACCGCACTCGAAACACGCCGCCTGCAGCTGGCCATTGACACCGTGATCAACAGCCCCGACGCGCGTGCCGAAGGTTTCGGCCAGGCCAAGGGCCCGCGCCTGACATTGATGGCCTCGCAGGTGTCCGACGCCTTCAACACCAAAACACGCGTCAATGCCGACAGCGTGTGGAACGGCTCCTTCCTGCCCACTGCGGCCGAGCTCAACGTTCTGCCCGCCCCAAAGAAGTAACGGCGAGATACGGCGCCCGCCGGCGACTCGCGCCGGAAGACACCTTGAACGACACGGCCGGCCTTTCCCTGAAACGCCGGCCGTTGTCCTGAATACCCCGGGCGAATCACAAAACTCAAAAAACATGCAAGCACATCCCGACAGCCATTTTGTTGACTTCAGCGACGTCTGGCTCGCCTACAACGACGAGTTGCTGGCGCAGAATCACTTCGCGGTCGAAGCCATCGACCTGAAGGTGCGCGAGGGCGAGTTCATCGCCATCGTCGGACCCTCGGGCTGCGGCAAATCCACCTTCATGAAGCTGACCACCGGCCTGAAAATGCCGTCCAAAGGCCGCATCACGATCGACGGGCAGCCGGTGACCGGCCCGCTGAAGATTTCCGGCATGGCTTTCCAGGCGCCCTCGCTGCTGCCCTGGCGGACCACGGTGGACAACGTGCTGCTGCCGCTGGAGATCGTCGAGCCCTTTCGCAGTCAATTCAAGTCCAAACGAAAGGAATTCGAGGAGCGCGCACGCAAGCTGCTGCAGAAGGTCGGCCTGGGTGGTTACGAGGACAAGTTCCCCTGGCAGCTGTCGGGCGGCATGCAGCAGCGCGTGAGCATCTGCCGCGCGCTGATCCACGAACCCAAGATGCTGCTGCTCGACGAGCCCTTCGGCGCGCTTGATGCCTTCACGCGCGAGGAACTGTGGTGCATCCTGCGCGACCTCTGGACCGAGCAGCGCTTCAATGTCATCCTGGTTACCCACGACCTGCGCGAATCGGTCTTCCTGGCCGACACCGTGTATGTGATGAGCAAAAGCCCCGGGCGGTTTGTCGTCAAACGCGAGATCGACCTGCCGCGCCCGCGCGACCTCGAGGTGACCTACACCCAGGCCTTCGGCGACATCGTCCACGAGCTGCGCAGCCACATCGGGGCCATCCGCACGCCCGTCATCAACCCCGCGCCAGCCACAGAGGGTAAATAAGTCATGACAAAAAAACAGATTGAACGCTGGTCCCCGTTGGTGCTGCTGCTGGCCATCCTGGCGCTGTGGCAAGGGGTGGTCGTTGTATTCGGCATCGCCGAATACATTTTTCCCGCGCCGCTGGCGATCGCCCAGTCCATGGCCGAGTTCGCCGGCCCGATCGCACAGGCCGCCTGGAAAACCTTCTGGGTCACCATGGTCGGCTTCGGCCTGTCCATCGTGGTCGGCGTGATGCTCGGCTTTCTGGTCGGCTCCTCGCGCCTGGCCTACGCCGCGGTTTACCCGCTGCTGGTCGCCTTCAATGCCGTGCCCAAGGCGGCCATTGTGCCCATCCTGATCGTCTGGTTCGGCATCGGCGTCGGCCCTGGCATCCTGACCGCTTTCCTGATCTCGTTTTTTCCGATCACCGTCAACATGGCGACAGGCCTGGCAACGCTGGAGCCTGAGTTGGAAGACGTGCTGCGCGTGCTGGGCGCCAAGCGCTGGGATGTGCTGGTGAAGGTCGGCCTGCCGCGCTCCATGCCCTACTTTTACGGCTCACTCAAGATCGCGATCACCCTGGCTTTTGTCGGTACCGTGCTGGCGGAAATGACGGCCGGCGACTCCGGCATCGGCTACCTCATGCTCAGCGCCGGCTCGCAGCAACGGATGGCGCTGGCCTTTGCCGGGCTGGTGGTGATCGGTGCGATGGCGATGATCATGTACGAGCTGTTCAGCTACATCGAGAAACACACGACGGGCTGGGCGCACCGGGGAACTCAGGGCGACTGACGCCGCCCGCCTCCGGTTTCCTCCATGAAATCGGGCTTCAGCCCAATTGGGACGGGCGCAAACAGCTATGTAAATCATAGCAGCCAGGATCGGTGTGACTGGCGTATTTGCCATCGCAGACTCTGTCCGGCCCTCTGGCCCTCTGGCCCCCTGGCGCTCGGTGATCGGCGCGTGCGCCTTGCGCCGGATCAGGGCCCTTGTCTGACAGGGGTGCGGCCTGCCGGACGGCCCGGCAGGCGCAGGTGCCGGGGGTACACCGGAGGAGTGGCGCATGTCGCGCTCATGCCCTCGTCGGTCCACTTCCAAGGAGAGACACATGTCCCCATCCCCTGCCCCCACCCCTACCGCTCCGTCGCCCACCCGGGCGCTCAACGTCGACCCGGCAGACAAAGACCTTGCGGAACAAGCCCGGCCCGGCCACGGCGTTCCTTCGCAGGACCCTGAGCCTGCGGCACAGACTCCCCTTACGGCTGCAGAGTCCAACCGCGAAGCGAATTCCGTCCTGATGGGCGGTGGCGGGATAGCCGGTGCCGCTACCGGCGCGGCCGTTGGCGCTGTCCTGGCTGGCCCGGTCGGCGTGCTGGTCGGCGGAACCGTGGGCCTGGTGGCTGGCGCACTGGGCGGAGCCGCCGCGGGCCCACTGGTGACTGCGGAAGATCCCGCCAGCGCCATCCCGGGGGCAGCCGACAAGGAAGTCACTCGCGCCGGCGAAACGCGGCGTGAAGATCCATCCCGCTGATTCGCCGGTTTGCAACCATGACAGCAAGAGGGCTCTGAAACACTGCCGCGCGGCACCCAGGCCAAGCACGCTGCTGCTCCCGGCAGTACCGCGCGTACCCGGCAGCGGCCCCAGACTCCTACCCTGATCCGGCGGACCCTGCCAGCGTACCCCGCCTGGCGACAGAGGTCAGAGAAAGCGCTCGAGCAGCCGCCGTGACGCGCGGTCCAGCGACCCCATGTCCTTCACACTGAAATGCACGCCATGGCCAGCCGCAATCAGCAAGGACTCGCGACTCAGGCGGCGGATGTCTTCCTCGCCCTTGAGCACAAAGCTGGTTTCGCCGCGGTCGGTCTCCACCGCCCACGTGCTGGGTGTGCCGAAACTGGACACGCTGATGAGGCGCGTGATCTCGGGCACAAAATCGCGTAGCGCCAGTTCTTCCTCCAGCAGGCTGCGCTGCGGCAGCGGCAAGTCGCCCAGTCGCTCCAGCCAGGCCAGTTCGTGGCCTTCGCTGCTGATCAGGGAGATGCCCTCCTCCGGCGCGGCAATCGGGAAGGCGCGCACCGGCACCACGCCCAGGTGCTGCTCGCCGTCGGCCGCCACCAGCAGCAACTGGCCCGAGGCGTGTCGCTCCAGCTGGAAAGCAGGGCTGACTGAAACGGGAGGGATGGTCATGCTCAATCCTTCAGACATTGCCGTTATGCTGAGCCGTATGGGCGACCTGCGAGGTGGCCAGCGCGATGCGGCCTTCCTCTGCATCGGCATTGCCCTCGCTGTCAACCTGACGCGCCTGCGCTTCGTAGAGCCGCCAGTACGCGCCCTGTTTCGCCATGAGTTCGTCGTGCGGTCCGACCTCCACCACCTGGCCGCGGTCCATCACCACCAGCCGGTCGGCCTTGCGCAGGGTGGACAGACGGTGTGCGATGGCAATCGTGGTCCGCCCCTGCACCAGGTTGTCGAGGGCTTTCTGGATTTCCTGCTCGGTCTCGGTGTCCACCGACGAGGTGGCCTCGTCAAGAATCAGGATGCGCGGGTCGATCAGCAGCGCACGCGCGATCGAGATGCGCTGCCGTTCGCCGCCCGACAGGCCCTGGCCGCGCTCGCCAACCAGCGAGTCGTAACCCTGAGGCAGGCGCAGGATGAACTCGTGCGCATGGGCGGCACGGGCGGCGGCCACAATCTCGGCGCGACTGGCGCCCGGCTTGCCGTAGGCGATGTTTTCCGCGATGGTGCCAAAAAACAGGAAAGGCTCCTGCAACACCAGGCCGATGTTGCGCCGGTAGTCGGCCACGGTGAAACGCCGGATGTCGGTGCCGTCCACGCTGATGCTGCCGTCGGTGACATCGTAAAAGCGGCAGATCAGGTTGACCAGCGTGCTTTTGCCCGAGCCGCTGTGGCCGACGAGGCCTATCATCTCGCCCGGTTGTATCGTGAGGTCGAGTCCACGGATCACCGCCCGGTTGCCATAGCGAAAGCCCAGCCCGCTCATCTCGATGCGGCCCTGCATGGGCGCCATGGGCACCGGGTGGGCCGGCTCCGGCACATTGGAAGCATGGTCGAGGATGTCGAAAATGCGCTTGGCCCCGGCCGCCGCTTTTTGCGTGACCGAAACAATGCGGCTCATGGAATCGAGCCGGGTGTAAAAACGGCCAATGTAGGCAATGAAGGCGGTCAGCACACCGACCGTGATCTGCTGTTTGGAAACCAGCCAGATGCCGAAGGCCCAGACCACCAGCAAGCCGATTTCAGTCAGCAGCGACACCGTCGGGGTGAACAGCGACCAGACCTTGTTGAGCTTGTCATTGACCAGCAGGTTGTGCCGGTTGGCGTCGCGAAAACGCTGGGCTTCCCGCTTTTCCTGGGCAAAGGCCTTGACCACACGGATGCCGGGAATGGTGTCGGCCAGCACATTGGTCACTTCCGACCAGACCCGGTCGATTTTTTCAAAACCGGTGCGCAGGCGGTCGCGCACCGTGTGGATCATCCAGGCAATAAATGGCAGCGGCAGCAGGGTGACCAGCGCCAGCCAGGGGTTGATCGAAAACAGGATGACGGCGGTCATCACGATCATCAGCACATCGGTCGCAAAGTCGAGCGCGTGCAGCGACAGGAACACATTGATACGGTCGGTTTCCGAGCCGATGCGGCTCATCAGGTCGCCGGTGCGTTTGCCGCCGAAATAATCCAGCGACAGCTCCAGCAGGTGGTCAAAGGTGGCCGTGCGCAGGTCGGCGCCCATGCGTTCGGACACCAGCGCCAGCAGATAGGTGCGGGCCCAGTTCAGCGCCCAGCCGAGCAGCGCCGCCGCCAGCAGGCCGCCCAGAATGGCGAGCACCTTCCAGGTTTCGATCTGCTGGCCGTTCTGGAACGGGATCAGGATGTCGTCCATCAGCGGAATCGTCAGGTAGGGGGGCACCAGGGTTGCGGCGGTAGAGGCCAGGGTCAACAGAAACCCTGAAAGCAGCTGCCATTGGTAAGGCCGGGCGAAGCGCCACAGACGCAGCAACACCCAGGTCGACGGCGGCGTGTGCAGTTCGCGGGCACAGGTCGTGCATTCGTCGCTGTCCGTCGGCAGCAGCGTGTCGCAGAAGGGGCACAGGGCCATCTCGTCGCCGGTGGCAGCCGCACCCGGCGCCAGTTGCTGCTCGAACAGGCGCAGCAGTCGTAGCGCCTGCACATTGACCGCCAGCGTGAACCGCCAGCTGCGCAACCGCTGCCCCCCCTGATGAAGCTCCAGTGTGCCGACACCGGCATGGTCGAAATGGCGCAGGGACAGGGGCAGCCACTGGCCGGATGCCTCTTCCGGTCGCAACGGCCAGCTGGCCCACAGGCCGGTTTCCGGGTCGTGGGCCATCAGGCGGAGGTCGGTCAGCGCCAGCAAACCCCGGGAAAAATGAAGTTGTTGATTCAGGTCAACCAGCACCGTACATAGCACGTTCTCATGGTTTGCGAGTTGCGCGCGCAGGTCGGTCTGCGCGGGGCCAGCCTCGCTGGAGGCATCGACCGGATGGGAATGTTGCATTGTGATGTGGAAGCCGTAAAAACCGGTGCCCCGGAAACAGTGGGGTCAAATCGGGGATTTTCGCCCAATCCGCGTCGGCTGATGCAAGATTCGGCCGCCAGACAGGAAAACCTGCCCGATCAAACAGAAACGCCCATTGTGGGCGCCTATTCAGAAAAGAACGTTGCCCCGGCCCGGCCGGTTGACCGAATCCAGAAAAACATGACCAAACAGGACGACATCCAGCTTCTGCGCATCAATTACCTGCGTGGCCCCAACATCTGGACTTACCGCCCTGTGCTGGAAGTCTGGATGGACCTCGGCACCCTGGAGGACCTGCCCTCCAACCTGTTGCCGGGTTTCAGCGACCGCCTGGTTGCACTGCTGCCGGCCCTGCTCGAACACCATTGCGGCGTCGGCGAGCGCGGCGGCTTCATCCAGCGCCTCTATGAAGGCACCTGGGCCGGCCATGTGCTGGAGCACGTCGTCATCGAACTGCTGAACCTGGCAGGCATGCCCACCGGTTTCGGCCAGACCCGCAGCACCTCGCAGCGCGGCATCTACCGCATGGTGGTCCGCGCCCGCGACGAGCAGGTGGCGCGCAGCGCGCTGGCAGAGGGCCACCGCCTGCTGATGGCCGCCATCAACAACGAGGCTTTCAGCGACGCCGACCTTCAGGCGGCCGTTGGCCGTGTACGTGACAAGGTCGACGAGTGTTACCTCGGCCCCAGCACGGCCTCCATCGTTGCTGCCGCCACCGAGCGCCGCATCCCGCACATCCGCCTCAATGACGGCAACCTGGTCCAGCTGGGCTACGGCGCCAGCCAGCGCCGCATCTGGACGGCCGAGACCGAGCTCACCAGCGCGATTGCCGAAGGCATCGCCAGCGACAAGGACCTGACCAAAAGCCTGCTGGCTTCCTGCGGCGTGCCGGTGCCAGAAGGTGAAATTGTCGACAGCGCCGAAGCCGCCTGGGAAGCCGCGCAGGAAATCGGTCTGCCGGTGGTGGTCAAACCGAGCGACGGCAATCATGGCCGCGGCGTGTCGCTGGACCTCACCACCCGCGAACAGGTCGAAGCCGCGTTCCAGGTGGCAGCGCCCCACGGCAGCGAAGTGATGGTCGAGCGTTTCGTGCGCGGCCACGAACACCGCCTGCTGGTAGTTGGCGGGCGGGTGGTCGCCGCTGCCCGCGGTGAGACCGCCACTGTCCGCGGCGATGGCCATGCCAGTGTGGCCGAACTGGTCAACGCGCAGCTCAACACCGATCCGCGGCGCGGCGCCACCGAAGACTTCCCGCTCGGCCTGATCGAGCTGGACAAGGACGAAGCCATCCTGCTGGACCTGCAGCGCCAGGGGCTGGGCCCCGCCTCGGTGCCGGACGCGGGGCGCCAGGTGCTGATCCAGCGCAACGGCAATGTCGCGATTGACTGTACCGACGACATCCATCCCGACGTCGACCATATCGTCTCGCTGGCCGCCCGCGTCGTCGGTCTGGACATCGCCGGTGTGGATGTCGTGGCGCAGGACATCTCCAGACCCCTGCATGCCCAGGGCGGCGCGATTGTGGAAGTCAACGCCGGACCCGGGTTGCTGATGCACCTCAAGCCCGCCGAAGGTGCGCCGCGGCCGGTCGGCCGCGCCATCTGTGACCACCTGTTTCCCGAAGCGCCCGAAGGCACGCACAGCGGCCGCATTCCCGTGGTGGGGGTGGCCGGCTCGGCGGGTACGCACAAGGTGGCACGGCTGGTGGCCTGGCTGCTTCAGCTGTCGGGGCGGCACACCGGTCTGGCCTGCCGCGACGGCCTGTTCCTCGACGGGCGTTGCCTCGATGCCAGCGACTGCACGCAATGGGAGGCCGGTCAGCGCCTGCTGATCAACCGTGCCGTGCAGGCCGCCGTGTTTGAAAACGGAGCCGCCACCATCTTGCGCAGTGGCCTGGCCTATGACCGCTGCCAGGTCGGGGTGGTCACCGACCTCGGGGGCGCCGGCGCACTGGGCGAATTCGATGTGGCAGGCGAAGAGCAGATGTTCAAGGTCATGCGCTCGCAAGTCGATGTCGTGCTGGCCGACGGTGTGGCGGTGCTCAATGCAGCCGACCCGGCGATCGTGGAGATGGCCCCCCTGTGTGACGGCGAGGTGATCTTCTACGCGACCGATCCGGGTTTGCCCGCCATTGCCACCCACCTGGGCGGCGGTGGCCGGGCAGTTTTCATGCGCCAGGGCCAGGTTGTGCTTGCCACCGGTGCCAGCGAAGCCTTCTTGCCCGGTCTGGACAAGCTGGCCGTCTGGCAAGGCCGGCATGCCCCTACTGCCGAAGACAGCCTGCTTGCCGCCATTTCAGCGGCATGGGCGCTCGATATTCCGCTCAACCTGATAGGTGCCGGCATTGAAGCCTTCAACCTGGAAACGGCCACAGACCGTTCCACACGGGAAGAAAAGGCCGCATGAGCACCGACTCCCTTGCCAAACGCAGCTCCCGCGAACCCCAGCCCGGAAAGGCACGCTGATGAAAGTTACCCGCACCCGTGCGCTGCGCGGCCCCAACCTCTGGAGCCGCCATACGGCGCTTGAAGCCGTCGTCAGCTGCACACAGGCCGAATGCGCCATCGACACCCTGCCCGGCTTTGAGCCGCGCGTGCGTTCGCTGTTTCCCGCCATAGGCGCACTGCGTCCGGGTGGTTACGTCGGCCCGGTGTCCCTGGCCCACGTGCTTGAATCGGCAGCACTGGCGCTGCAGGCCCAGGCCGGTTGCCCGGTGACCTTCAGCCACACCGCCGCCACGCTCGAAGACGGCGTTTACCAGACCGTGGTCGAGTACAGCGAAGAAGCGGTCGGCCGGCTGGCGCTGGAGCTGGCCCAGGCGCTGATCCACGCCGCGCTTTATGAAACCGGCTTCGACATGGAAGCCGCGGTGGCCCAGTTGCGCGAACTCGACGAGGACGAACGCATCGGACCCAGCACCGGCGCCATTGTGGACGCAGCCGTCGCCCGCGGCATTCCATACAAACGCCTGACCCAGGGCAGCCTGGTGCAGTTTGGCTGGGGCTCGCGCCAGCGCCGCATCCAGGCCGCCGAGCTCGATGCGACCAGTGCGGTGTCCGAATCGATTGCCCAGGACAAGGATTTGACCAAAAAGCTGCTGTTCGCCGCCGGGGTGCCGGTTCCCATGGGCCGGCCCGTCGCGGACCCTGACGAAGCCTGGACCGCCGCCCTGCAGATTGGCCTGCCGGTGGTGATCAAACCGCAGGACGGCAACCAGGGCAAGGGCGTCACGGTCAACATCGTGGACCGCGACCACCTCGACATCGCCTTCCGTGCCGCCGCGGAACACGGCACCGTCATGGTCGAAAAATTCCTGCCCGGCAACGACTTCCGGCTGCTGGTGGTCGGCAACAAGCTGGTGGCGGCGTCGCGGCGCGAGCCACCGCAGGTATTGGGTGACGGCCTGCACACCGTGCGCGAGCTGGTCGATATCGTCAATCAGGACCCGCGCCGGGGCGAGGGCCACGCCACCTCCCTGACAAAAATCCGTTTTGACGATATTGCCGTCGCACGGCTGGCGGTGCAGGACATGACGCCCGAATCGATTCCGGCGCGGGGTCGGCGCGTGGTGCTGCGCAACAACGCCAACCTCAGCACCGGTGGCACCGCCACCGACGTGACCAGTGACGTCCACCCGGAGGTTGCCGCCCGCGCGGTAGCTGCAGCGCAAATGGTGGGCTTGCACATCTGCGGCGTGGACGTGGTCTGCGAAAGTGTGCTTCGCCCGCTTGAAGCACAAAGTGGCGGCGTGGTGGAAGTCAACGCGGCGCCCGGCCTGCGCATGCACCTGTCGCCGTCTTACGGCAAGGGCCAGGCCGTTGGCGGTGCCATGATCAACGAGCTGTTCGCACCCGGTGACGATGGTCGGGTGCCCGTGGTTGCCGTGACCGGCACCAACGGCAAGACCACGGTCACGCGCCTGATCACGCACCTGCTCACGGCCAGCGGTCTGCGCTGCGGGATGACCAACACCGACGGCGTCTGGGTGAACGGCCGACAGACCGACAGCGGCGACTGCAGCGGTCCGAAAAGCGCCCGCAATGTGCTGATGCATCCCGATGTGGATGCCGCCGTATTTGAAGTAGCGCGCGGCGGCATCCTGCGCGAGGGCCTGGGTTTTGACCGCTGCCAGGTGGCTGTTGTCACCAATGTCGGCAGCGGCGACCACCTGGGCCTGAACTACATCACCACGGTCGAAGACCTGGCGGTGCTCAAGCGCGTGATTGTGCAGAACGTCGCGCCAACCGGCTACGCCGTGCTCAACGCGGCCGATCCCATCGTCGCCGCCATGGCGCCCACCTGCCCCGGCAACGTGATCTTTTTTGCCGCTGACCGTCACCACCCCCTGATGGCTACCCACCGCGCCCAGGGCAAACGCACGGTCTATGTCGACGGCAATGCGCTGGTCGCAGCCGAAGGCGCGTGGCGCGAACGTGTGCCGCTGCACAGCATCCCCCTGACGCGCAACGGCAGCATCGGTTTCCAGGTTGAAAACGTCATGGCAGCACTGGCCGCCGGCTGGGCCGTGGGCGTTCCCTGGGAAACCCTCAAAAGCGGACTGGCCAGTTTTGTCAACGACGCGCACAACGCGCCCGGCCGCTTCAACGTGATGGATTACCGCGGCGCCACCGTGATTGCCGACTATGGCCACAACCCCGACGCCATGCGCGCGCTCGTCGGCGCTGTGGAAGCGATGCCGGCCCGACGCCGCAGCGTGGTCATCAGCGGCGCGGGTGATCGCCGCGACAGCGACATCCGCGACCAGACCATCATTCTTGGCCACGCTTTTGACGATGTGCTGCTCTACGAGGATGCCGCCCAGCGCGGACGCGCCGACGGCGAGGTCATCGGCCTGCTGCGCCAAGGCCTGACGGGCGCCAGCCGCACCACCCACATCGAGGAAATTCGCGGCGAGTTTCTGGCCATTGACACGGCGCTGGCCCGCCTGGAGCCGGGCGACCTTTGTCTGATCCTGGTCGACCAGGTGCAGGAAGCACTGGCACACCTGGCTGAACGGGTGAAAGAAGCCAGCGACCTCCAACAAGTCGCGCCGGCCTGAACAGGGTTTCGGCCCCCTCGGTCAGCCCGACACATCCGGAGCGAGGGGCTGCAAGCCCAGGAAGTTCATGGAAATAGTGGCTGCAGCCCCCTAAAAGCGGGCGCAAGCAGCTACGAAATCAATAGCAACCGCGAGGCATGATCACCCAACGCCAACGGTTAAACTCCACCGATGGCCTGGAACGCAACGCTCAGTCTCGACTACTCCCTGCAGGCCGGCAAGACAGTCGCCCACTTTCGCCACGACGGCCCGCTGCGCATCCTGCAAAGCCTGTACCCTGAAGGCGACACGGTCTGCCACAACGTGCTGGTGCATCCACCGGGCGGCCTGGTGGGCGGCGACACACTGGACATCACGGTCACGGCTGCGGCCGGCAGCCATGGACTGATCACCACGCCCGGCGCGACACGCTTTTACAGATCCTTGGGCGAAACCGCCCTGCAGCGCACGCACTTGCGCCTGGAAGACGGCGCCCGCGCCGAGTGGCTGCCGATGGAGGCGCTGTGTTACAGCGGCTGCCTGGGCGAAAACCATCTCACGCTCGATCTGGCGCCTGGCGCCGAACTGATGGGCTGGGATGTCACCGCGCTGGGCCTGCCTGGCGCCAACCTGCCCTTCGAGCAAGGCAGCTTTTGTCAGCACATCGAGTTGCCCGGCATCTGGCTGGAACGCGCACGCATCCGCGCCGATGACCTGCTGCTGATGAACAGTCCGTTGGGCCTGGCCGGCCAGCGCTGTATCGGCACCCTGTTCTTTGCGGCTGGCAGCAAGCTCGAACGCCAACGCCGACAGCTCGCCCTGGACCTTGCACGCGAGGTGATTGAAGCGCACCCGTTGAACAACGCCGCAGGCGCCACCAGCCCTGACGCGCAGGTCATCGTGGTTCGCGTGCTGGCACCGCTGGTGGAGCCTGCCATGGGTTTGCTGAAAGACGTCTGGAAGGCCTGGCGCCGGCACTTCTGGGACAAGGCTGCACCCAGCCCGCGCATCTGGTCGGCCTGATTGGCAGGACACGTCTGGCGTCTCCGACCTACACCGTTTTTGCGGACCGTCCTACCGGATGCAGCCACCCGTGGCGCAAAATCGGGAACGGCATTGCCGCACTGGAACACTGCCCCCTGCAACACTGATCTGCGAGACGCTCATGAAAACCTTTCTGACCCCGGCCCTGGTGGCCGCTACCCTGTTGTTCACCGGGTGCGCCAGCACCACCGAAGGCGGGTCCGTCGGCGCGTCCCGCTCGCAACTGCTGCTGGTGTCTTCCGCGGAGCTGGACCAGATGGCAGCCCAAAGTTACGCCAGGCTCAAGGCCGAAGCCAGTGCCAAGGGCGCGCTCAACACCAACGCGGCCATGCTGGCCCGCGTGCGCGCAGTGGCCGCCCGCATCCAGCCGCAGACGGCAGTGTTCCGCGCCGACGCGCCGCGCTGGCAGTGGGAAGTCAACCTGATCACCAGTGACCAGCTCAATGCCTTTTGCATGCCAGGCGGAAAAATCATGTTCTACACCGGCCTGGTGTCCAGACTCAATCTCAGCGATGACGAAATAGCCATCGTGATGGGCCACGAGATCGCCCATGCCCTGCGCGAACACTCACGCGAACAGGTGTCGCAGGCAGCGGCCGCGCAAACGGCTATCGGCATCGGCACCCAGCTGCTGGGGCTGGGTGGGGGCACCTCACAGATCACGGGAGCAGCCTACGAGGCGCTCGTAGCCACGCGTTTCAGCCGCTCGCATGAAAGCGAAGCCGACCGTATCGGCCTGGAGCTCACGGCACGCGCGGGCTACAACCCCCAGGCCGGCGTCAGCCTGTGGCAGAAAATGGCCAGTGCAGGCAGCTCCGGCGGCGGCACCGACTTCCTGAGCAGCCACCCCAGCGACAGCAGCCGCGTGCAGCAGATTCAGGCCTTGCTGCCAACGGTGATGCCGCTGTACCAGGCCACGCGCCGCTAGGTTTCACGTTCGCGACCTGGCGCGCCAGGGACACGCCTGCGGCATCATCAACGCGGGAAAAGCCATGCATGCAGCCATGACCACGACCGAGATCTACCTGATTGCCATGGCAATCATCTTCACGGTTCCCTACCTGATCTGGCGCGTCTTCAAGACCGACTACTACGCGCCGCTGGTCGTGGTGCAGATCATTGCCGGCATCCTTCTGGGGCCCGGCGTCCTTGGCAAGCTCTACCCCGATTACCACGCCTTTGTGTTCAGCGCGCCCGTGGTGCAGTCGCTCAATGGCATTGGCTGGTGGGCGGTCATGGTGTTCGTCTGGATCGCCGGCATCGAGCTGGACCTGAAAAACGCCTGGGCACACCGGCGCGAGAGCACCATCACCGCCAGCCTGGCGCTGGGCACCCCGCTGCTGTTCGGCTGCGTGGCCGCCGCCGGCTTGCTGATGAATGACGGCTGGGTCGGCCCGCAGGGCATGCGCTGGCAGTTTGTCATGGGCGTGGGCATGGCCTGCGCCGTCACCGCGCTGCCCATCCTGATCCTGCTGATGGAAAAGCTCGCCATCCTGCGCCAGCCCATCGGCCAGCGCATCCTGCGCTACGCCAGCCTGGACGACATCGCGATCTGGGGCGTACTGGCGCTGATCCTGATGGACTGGGAGCGTGTCGGCCGGCAAGCCGGCTTCCTGGCCGCCTTTGCAGTCCTGGCTTACGCGTTTCGCGAACTCATGGTCTGGCTGCCGGAGCGTGACCGTTGGTACGCAGGACTCGTCTGGCTCATCGTCTGTGCCTTCGGCGCCGACTGGGCTGGTCTGCATTACATGGTGGGAGCCTTCCTGGCCGGTGCAGTCATGGACAGCGACTGGTTCAACCAGGAACACATGGACCTGCTGCGCCACCACGTGCTGCTGGTGATGATGCCGGTATTTTTCCTGAGCACCGGACTGCGCACCAACTGGTCGCTGGGCGGCGAAGCGGTTTCCATCGCCGCCACCGTGTTGCTGGTGGCCTCGGTGGGCGGAAAGCTGATCGGCGTGCACATCGCCGGCAGGATTCTGAAGTGGGCGCCGGGCGAGAGCGCCATCATCGGCTGGCTGCTGCAGACCAAGGCGCTGATCATGATCATCTTTGTCAACATCCTGCTGGACAAAGGCATCATTACCAACGAAACCTTCACCGCGCTGCTGTTGATGGCGATTGCCAGCACCATGCTGACGGTGCCGGTGGTCGCACCCAGGCTTCAGCGCATGAAGGATATTATTTTCAGGGCGAAGTGAAGACCCGCAGCCGCTAGATGGCGACGAGTTGCCGCACGCCGTTGGTCTGCATGTCCTTGCCCTGACCGCGCGCGATGAACTCGCCGCGTTCCATCACCAGGTAGTCGTCGGCCAGTTCTTCGGCAAAGTCGTAATACTGCTCGACCAGCAGGATGGCCATGTCGCCGCGGTCTGCCAGCATGCGGATCACGCGGCCGATGTCCTTGATGATGCTGGGCTGGATACCCTCGGTCGGTTCGTCCAGGATCAGCAGCTTGGGTTTGGCCGCCAGCGCGCGCGCAATCGCGAGCTGCTGCTGCTGGCCGCCCGACAGATCACCACCACGCCGGTTCAGCATCTGCTTGAGCACCGGAAACAGTTCAAACAGTTCTGCAGGAATCGGTGTACCGGCGCTTTTGTAGGCCAGGCCCATGCGCAGGTTTTCCTCCACCGTCAGCCGCGCAAAAATCTCGCGGCCCTGCGGCACAAAACCGATGCCGGCACGTGCGCGTTCGTAAGGGGTGGTGTTCTGGATGGCCTTACCGTCGAACGCTATGCTGCCGGTCTTGATTGGCACCAGGCCCATCAGCGACTTGAGCAGGGTGGTCTTGCCAACGCCGTTGCGGCCCAGCAGCACGGTCACCTTGCCGAGATGCGCCTCCAGGCTCACGTCACGCAGGATGTGGGAGCCGCCGTAGTACTGGTTGATGTTTTTGACGTTCAGCATTTGATGATCTCTCTGGCGCTTGTTGAAGCTTCGGAGCCGTGGTGGTTCGCCAGCAAGCCGGGGGTTGCCCGGCGGCAACTCCCTTTTCTTTGTCTCGCCAAAGAAAAGGAAGCAAAAGAAAGGCGACCCTGCTGTCTGCGTCCCCCTTCGCTTGCGCTACGGGGGCAACCTGCGGTGCTCGGTCCAGCCGGGGCCGGGCTCGAACTCGCTGCGCTCAGACAA
>NZ_JAQSDA010000028.1 GCF_029945685.1 Polaromonas sp.
TCAGCACCGCGTTGGTCTCTGTCAGCGCCGCTGTCGCGCTGGTCAGCGTCGAGACCGACCCAACAACGGCAGCATCGGACGCAGGAACGACAGAAGCAACAGGAGCGCCGGTCGCGGGAAGTGCAGCGGAGAAGCCCTGATCGCCAAGCTCAGACGCGCCCGCTGCATTGTCGGATCGCTGCACGCCGCCAGTTGGCAAATACCCCAAAGATTGCCTGCCAAGTGAAGCGTATTCATACGTTAACGGCGCAAGCTCCTCGGCTGTCCGTAACAACTGCACAAAACTGTTGCCATCGTCAGCCCGTATATTGGCGCCGCCGGCGTCAGAAGCCGAACTCACCCCGGATGACGTTTCCTGTAATAACCTGTCAAGGCTGCTGCCTTCGCTAATGGCACTGAGAATGCTGGTGAGTTCTCCAACACGCGGCAAAAGGGCGCCGCTATTCACATCCGGCAGGACGTTGCCAAAGACGGTTGAGTCAAGTGTTACGGTTTCCCTGGAACGGAGAAGAAACTTTCCGCCTTGATCGAAGGCGAGTTCTACACGGCCTCCGGCCGCCGTGACAATTACTTCCCCTTCAAAAACAGGATCACCGAACTTAAGAAGGCGCTGGTCACCATCACTGTTCTGCGCAAAGGCTATGCCTTCAATCAAAACGACATTGCCGACGACGTTGGCTTCTTTTGCCATAGCGAATCCCAGACCGAGTTAGTACATTGGACTTCAATGTAGTCCGTTTGACTGGCCAGAGGAACTGTACGGAGGTACTAGGCCGAACCCGGATTCTGAGGGCGTCCGGACGCCTGGCCGTTCACGACCAGCGACAACTGAAGGCGATCCCGCACATGAAGTTTTTCAAGAATGGCGCCCACATGCGCCTTGACGGTTCGCTCTGTAATGCCAAGTGCCCGGGCAATCTCCTTATTGCTGGCTCCGGCGGCGAGCGTGGCGGCAACCTCCTTCTCCCGGTCAGTGAGGTCTTCAGACCAGCCAGGCCTTACACCGGCATCAACCCTACTAGCTTGCGCCTGCACCTGCACCCGGCTGGTGGCGCTAACCAACCGCTGCATCAATGACTCCCCAATCCAGAGCCCCCCCTGCAACACGACCGCAGCAACCTGGATCAAAACATGAGGAAAGGCGTGCGTATTGCAGTATCCCCGCGCACCGGCCGAAAAAGCGGCAATCGCCTCCTCATCTGTCGGCAGATCACTCAATACCACGCAGGGGACCAGCTTCAAACGCGGGGCAAGACGTTCCATCTGCACAGCCACAGGCACGCCCTGCTCAAGCCGCAGCCAAACGAGATCAACCCTTCCCGCCTCCCAACCGGGTCTCACAGTGTGGACTTTGCCGGCTCTTCCCATCTTGAAAGCTTCACTCCAGCGAGGAAGCATGCGTCCGTACGGGCAGAGAAATAGATGTCCGGAGTCCTGAATTCCCACTGACGTCCCGATCTAGCGCTCTGTAAAGGCGGCTTGTTTTGCCTTCAATACAGGTTTGAGAAGATAGGACAGTATGGATTTTTGGCCGGTGATGATATCCACTTCAGCGACCATCCCCGGAATGATGGGAAGACCCTCGCCCAGCTTGGATTTTTCGGTACGAACACGCACCGTATAAAACGTATTGCCGCGCTCATCAGTGACCGAATCAGCGCCAATGAATTCCAGCTTGGCCTCGAGGCCGCCATAGATGGAAAAATCATACGCCGTGAACTTCACCAGAGCCCGATCCCCCGGTCGCAAGAAAGCGATGTCTTTTGGCAATACCTTGGCTTCGAGAAGAAGGTTTTCTTCAAGCGGCACAATTTCAATAATGTCCCTTCCCGGCTGAACCACCCCTCCCACGGTATTGACAAGAAGGCGCTTGACCGTGCCCTTGACCGGGGAGCGCAGCGAGGATTTATCGACTTTGTCTGCCAATCCGACCCCGCCAGCTGAACTCACGTTTAGCCTTGCCAAGGTATCGGACAACTCCTTGCGGGCTTCGCTCTGAAAATTCAAGGTGATTTCCTGAATTTTTCGTGAGGCCTCTTCGATCGCCGACTGAGTCTTTGAAATTTGGGCTGAGGCCATTTCCCGCTCACCCAGAAAACGCCCCGTTTCCCGCTCCAGTCGGAGTAATTCGACTTCTGATACAGCGCCATCCTTGAGCAAGGGCTTGGTGTACCCCAGCTCTTTGGCCGTCAATTCGTATGCACGCGACGCCTGCTCCCGCTTCGCCCGAACTTCAACCAGTTCCTGCTGACGCTGCGCCAGTTGCTGCCGGGCGATAGCCAGCTGTGCGTTCAAGGTGGATGTGCTGGCTTCGTAGGCACGAAGCTCCTCTCCGACTGTCTTCGGCGCCTCGGCAACGGCTTCAGGGGGTGGTACAAAAGCCACCCCTTCGGCAAGCGCACGTAGTCGAGCCGCCTTGGCCAGCAGGGCCAGATACTGGACGCGGTTTTCTTTCACGGAAGAATCGAAGCGCGTCGTATCGATGTTTACCAGCACTTGCCCAGGCTCAACAACCTGACCTTCCTGGACGAGAATCTCGGAAACAATACCGCCATCCAGACTTTGCAGGATCTGCAATTGCCTCGAAGGAATGACCTTGCCTTCGCCTTTCGTAATTTCATCAACTTCCGAAAGCCCTGCCCATAAAACCGCCAGAATAAAAACCACACCGAGGCTTTTAACGAGCATTCTGGCTCGCAACGGCTCTTGGGCAAGCATGGCGCGGTCTGCATCACCGCCAAATCCCGCATCCATGCGACGATCATCTTCTCGCCACGATGAGAGCGTGCGATCCAGCCCAGGCTGTAGCACTCGCCGGACAGCCTCCAGGCCTGCTATCAAGGGTCGAGCCCACGTGATCCATCGCGGCTTCATGAGGCCTTCCCAATGCGGCCGGCTTTCAGCGCCTCGATGACCTGCTCATAGGGACCATCGGCAACGATGCGGCCCTCGTCGATAACAATGATGCGGTCAGCCAGATCCAGTAAGGTATTTCTATGCGTCACCACGACCATCGTCTTGTGTTTGGCATAACTGCGCAAGCGTTCCTTGAACTGCGCTTCTGAAGAAAAATCCATAGCGCCCGTGGGCTCGTCCAGCAACAACACAGGTGGTTCCAGCAGAGCTGCACGGGCGATTGCCACGCCCTGTCGCTGGCCGCCGGAAAGCGACTCTCCCCGTTCGCCAATGATCATGTCAAAGCCTTGAGGATGGCGATTGGCAAACTCAATCAAACCGCCCACCTCGGCGGCAGCGAGAATGGCGCCGTCGTCGGCATAGGGCGCCGCGATTGCGATGTTGTCGCGCAAGGTGCCGTAAAAAAGCATGGCATCCTGCTCAACATAACCGACGTTGCGACGCAAATCCGCGGGGTCAAGCTGGCGAAGGTCGATGCCGTCCATGGTGATCGCGCCTTCAGAGGGGGTGTAAAGGCCCAAAATCAGTCTCTGCAGGGTCGTCTTGCCCGAGCCCACCCGGCCAATCACGACCACATTTTCCCCCGGCTTGATTCTGAATGAAACTCCTCGTAACGCTTCCTGGGTACGCCCGGGATAACTGAAGTGCACATCGTCAAATACGATTTCCCCGGCGATGTCCGGCCGGTGTACGAAATTTATTTCATCGGAGCGCTCACCCGGCTTTTTCATCGTATCTTCAAGCGAGGCCAGGGCTGTTCTTGCATTCTGGTACTGCATCAACAGCGCCACAATTTGACCCAGCGGAGCCATGGCTCGCCCGGACAACATCGTGGCCGCGATCAGGCCGCCCATGGTCAGTTTGCCCTCATGAATCAGATACACACCTGCCACGATCATCACGATGTTGATCAGTTGCTGCAGGCTTGAAACGACGTTGATCACCGACGACGACAACAACCGCAGCTGAGCACTGACACGAGCGAGAAACGCTGCAGTGTCCTCGAGCTTGGCCTGCATCTGACTTTCGGCGCCGTGTGCCTTGATAGCCTCCATGGCTGTCAATGTCTCAACCAAGGTTGCATTGCGCATTGCAGAGGCTCTGAAAGTGGTCTCCGAAAGCAGATGCATCTTGTGCTGAACAATGTAGCTGTAGATGACAACAACAATGACCCCGACCAGGGGCGGTATGACCAGCGGCCAGGATATCCAGCCGAGGACGAGAAAGAAGAGCAGGGCAAACGGGAGGTCAACCACAGCAGTGACGGTGGCAGATGCGATAAAGTCGCGCACCGATTCAAATGAGCGAAGTGTCGCGGCATAGGACCCCACTGAAGCTGGTCGCTCGGAAAGCCGCATCCCCAGCACCCGTTCCATGATCAGCGTGGAGAGCTTGATATCAATACGAGAACCCGCAAGGTCCACAAAATAACCCCGCATGATGCGAAGGAAATAATCAATAACCAGCACCAGCAACAGGCCGAAGGCCAGCATCCAGAGTGTCTCGACCGCGAAGTTCGGCACAACGCGGTCATACACATTCATCGAGAAAAGTGGCAACGCGAGCGCAAACAAATTGATGAGGAGCGCCGCCGCCAGAATATCCCGATAAAGCGGAAACTGGTCCCGAAAAGCGCCCCAAAACCAATGTCGCTGGGGGATGTCAGCCAGCTCAGGCGTCCGCTGGTCAAAACGAAAGTTTGGTCGAGAGAAAATCGCGATTCCGACATATCGGCCAAGCAGTTGTTCACGTGACAGCTGCACAACGCCTTGGCCAGCTTCCGGGAAAAGCAGATTTGCAGTTTGCCCCTGTTCATCCCAACCGAGCAGAAGACAGGCGCCATCCCCCTCAAGAAGCAGCACAACAGGCAACAGCGCCGAATCTATTTTTTCAAGGGGACGTCTCAATATCTTGCATGACAGACCAGCCCGCGCTGCAGCACGGGAAAAGAGCGACGGAGGAAGACCCGCCTTGGGCAGAGGAAGGCCGGCAGACAAAGCGGCCCGGGTGCTTGGGCGGCCATGTATGCGCGTCAACTCGACCAGACAGTCGAGCAAGGGATCGTGATGCAACAAATCCTCACGCAAGCCTTGGGCCAGGTGGCTAGCCTCGCTTTTCGGACTGGTCTGCAATGGCACGTTCATGTCACTCATTTCTCGATCTGTAGGCCAGCTCTTTCAAAATTGAAGCCAACACCGCAAGTAACCAATTGTAATAAAATCAAACACTTGCCGCTACATTTGCAAGTCAGATTTTGTGAGTTGGCATCATTTTTTTGGTGACATTGGCTGCTTAGTGTGGCGGCGCGACCCCATGACAGTTAAAAATCTGTGAGCTGCCCGCCGTTCGGGAACGCTCCAAGAGTTTACGCGACAGAGAGACCTACAGATTCGTCAATTGCATCACCCAAAAAAACAAAAGAGGTCCTACCGGCGCATGTTTGCCCCTGCAAGGGATGCCCGCCCGCGTCACAAGACACCAGCTTCTCATGGAAATCCCGAGCAACCCGCCAAAAAAGCAAATCGCCATCCTGAGTCCATGGACCAAGCCGTACCGAGAAAATCCCTCACCTACGTGGCAATAGCATATGAACAGCAGAAAGCAAAACGCCCACATCAAGTGGGCGTTTTGGCACCGGCATCATCAGCCGGAGAATGGTTGCGCGGGCAAGATTTGAACTTACGACCTTTGGGTTATGAGCCCAACGAGCTACCAGGCTGCTCCACCGCGCGATATGTTCTTATTATACCCTATTCCGACTTGGCGATGTCAGAAGTAGTGGCTTCAGCGATTTCCGGACGATCAACCAACTCAACCAATGCCATCGGTGCGTTGTCGCCGACACGAAATCCCATCTTGAGGATACGTGTGTAGCCACCAGGACGTGTCTTGTAGCGAGGGCCAAGCTCAGCAAAAAGCTTGACCACCATGTCGCGGTCACGCAGACGGTCAAAGGCCAGGCGCTTGTTAGCAAGCGTAGGCTCCTTTGCCAAAGTAATCATTGGCTCGACCACGCGGCGAAGTTCCTTGGCCTTGGGCAAAGTTGTTTTGATCGCTTCATGTTGAAGAAGCGAGTTCATCATGTTGCGTAACATGGCCAGCCGGTGTGAGCTGGTGCGGTTGAGTTTACGAAGTCCGTGTCCGTGACGCATGGTGCTGTCCTTTCATTTTGTAATTCAGATAGCCGTATCAGGTACTACCTGTGCACTGCCTCGCGAAAGAGGCTTGATTTTCAATTATCGCTTGTCAAGACCAGCGGGAGGCCAGCTTTCCAGGCGCATGCCGAGTGTCAGCCCCCGGGAAGCCAAAACTTCCTTGATTTCATTGAGGGACTTGCGGCCCAGATTCGGCGTTTTGAGAAGCTCGTTCTCTGTACGCTGAATCAGGTCGCCAATGTAGTAGATATTCTCGGCCTTGAGGCAATTGGCAGAGCGAACTGTCAATTCGAGTTCATCGACGGGACGCAGCAAAATCGGATCAAATTGCTGAGAACTGCGTTGCACAGGTGCATCAAAAGCAGCCAGTTCGTTCCCTTCAAGCTGTGCAAATACAGCAAGCTGCTCAACGAGGATTTTAGCTGAGGCTCGGACGGCGTCTTCCGCAGTCACTGCACCGTTGGTTTCGATTTCCAGAACCAGCTTGTCGAGGTCGGTTCGCTGCTCGACGCGGGCACTTTCGACCGTATAGCTCACACGTTTCACAGGGGAAAACGAGGCATCCAGGACAATCCGGCCAATCGATTTGGTAGATTCGTCGCCATAGCGGCGCATGGTTCCGGGCACATACCCACGGCCGTTTTCCACCTTGATCTGCATGTCTATCTTGCCGCCGTGCGACAAATTGACAATGACATGCTCTGGATTGATGATTTCGACATCATGGGGCGTCTGAATATCGGCGGCGGTTACGGGGCCTTCACCCTCCTTGCGCAAGCTCAGTGTCACTTCATCGCGGTTGTGCAGCTTGAAAACGACCCCTTTGAGATTCAGGAGGATATTGACCACATCTTCCTGGACGCCATCAATTGACGAGTACTCGTGCAACACGCCGGCAATCGTCACTTCGGTTGCGGCGTGACCCACCATGGACGAAAGCAAAACGCGGCGCAAGGCGTTGCCGAGCGTGTGGCCGTAGCCACGTTCGAAAGGCTCCAGAGTCACCTTGGCGCGATTCGCGGCAAGCTGCTCAACGTTGATGGTTTTCGGTTTCAATAAATTGGTTTGCATGCATTCTTCCTCTCAATACCCTCGGCTCGTTACACCGATAAGGCCGGGTGAAGCGACCCTGCGCCTACAGTGCCCCGTAAGCGCAGGAACGAAAATTAACGTGAATACAGTTCGACGATCAACGACTCGTTGACGTCCGCAGCAAACTCGTCGCGATCCGGCACTTTCTTGAAAATGCCCTCGCCTTTGTCTATGCTGACATCCACCCAGGCCGGCATGCCGACTTGCTGCGCCAGTTGCAGGGCTTCCGCCACGCGGGTCTGTTTCTTGGACTTGTCACGAACGGCGATCACGTCGCCCGTTTTGACCATGTAAGAAGGGATGTTGACGGAGCTGCCGTTGACAGTGATCGCCTTGTGCGACACCAGCTGGCGCGCTTCGGCACGGGTAGAACCGAAACCCATCCGGTAAACCACATTGTCCAGACGCGATTCCAGAATAAAAAGCAGATTGGCGCCGGTGTTACCCTTGCGACGATCAGCTTCTTCGAAATAACGGCGGAACTGCTTTTCCAGCACGCCGTACATGCGCTTGACCTTCTGCTTTTCGCGAAGCTGCAGACCGAAGTCCGAGGTCCGGGTACCGGAGGTTCGGCCGTGCTGGCCGGGCTTTGAGTCAAATTTGGCCTTGTCACCGATGGCTCTGCGAGCACTCTTCAGGAACAGGTCGGTGCCTTCACGGCGGGATAGTTTGGCCTTGGGGCCGAGATAACGTGCCACTTGAATTCCTTATGTCATCTGCTGCAGAAACTGCAGGAGCCGCAGGTAGTCACCTGGCGGCGGTGGGCTTGATAAAAACTCGCCCGGCTGACCTACGTGAAAACGAGGAACAAACCGGGAAAGCAGAACTTAAATTAAATACGACGGCGTTTCTGGGGACGGCAGCCGTTATGCGGCACAGGCGTGACGTCAGCAATCGAATTGATGCGGATGCCAAGAGCTGCCAGCGCGCGAACCGATGACTCACGTCCTGGACCAGGACCTTTGATTTCGACATCCAGATTCTTGATGCCCTGTTCAATTGCGGCACGACCAGCCACCTCAGAAGCGACCTGAGCGGCAAAGGGGGTCGACTTGCGCGAGCCTTTAAAGCCCTGACCGCCAGAAGATGCCCACGACAAGGCATTGCCCTGACGATCTGTGATCGTGATGATGGTGTTGTTGAAAGACGCGTGAACGTGAGCGACGCCGTCGGCAACGTTCTTGCGTACTTTCTTGCGAACGCGTTGTGCTGCGTTACTGCTGGGGGCTTTTGCCATAACTACCTCTTACTCAATTATTTCTTCAAGGACTGTGCCGCCTTGCGCGGACCCTTGCGGGTGCGCGCATTGGTGCGTGTGCGCTGACCGCGCATAGGCAACCCGCGACGATGGCGAAAGCCACGGTAGCAGCCGATATCCATCAAACGTTTGATGTTCATCGTGGTTTCGCGACGCAGGTCACCCTCAATGGTGAATTGCGCGATCTGGTCACGAATTTTTTCCAAGTCACCGTCTGTAAGATCTTTGACTTTTTTGGAATACGCAATGTCACATGCTTCGCAAATTTTGCGAGCACGAGTGCGACCGATGCCGAAAATAGCAGTCAAGCCGATTTCGGCGTGCTGCTGCGGCGGAATATTGATACCAGCGATACGAGCCATGTGCGTCCTCTAAAACTCTTGAAATCAGCCTTGACGCTGTTTGTGGCGTGGGTCTGTGCAAATCACGCGAACAACGCCCTTACGGCGGATGATTTTACAGTTGCGGCAAATTTTCTTGACCGAAGCTGAAACTCTCATTTCTTTCTCCTAAACTTCTGAACTGTACTTACTTGGCGCGAAACACGATGCGTGCTCGCGACAAATCGTAAGGCGTTAACTCAACCGTCACCTTGTCACCAGGAAGAATGCGGATGTAATGCATTCGCATCTTTCCCGATATGTGACCCAAAACAACATGACCATTTTCCAGCTTTACGCGAAACGTCGCGTTGGGCAAGTTCTCCACGACCTCCCCCTGCATCTGGATAACATCATCCTTCGACATCCCAATCAACCACCTGGTGACGTTTTAAAGTTCGCTTTCTTCAGCAGGGATTCATACTGCTGGGACATCATGTAGTTTTGAACCTGCGCCATGAAATCCATGGTGACAACCACAATAATCAGCAACGAGGTTCCACCGAAATAGAACGGCACGTTGTACTTCAAAATCAGGAATTCCGGCAACAGACACACAAAGGTGATGTAAATGGCACCCGCCAGAGTCAAGCGCACCAGAATCTTGTCAATGTAACGCGCCGTCTGATCACCGGGCCGAATGCCAGGAATGAATGCACCGCTCTTCTTCAGGTTGTCAGCTGTTTCCCGGCTATTGAAAACCAGTGCTGTGTAAAAAAAGCAGAAAAATATGATCGCACTGGCATACAGCAACACATAGATCGGCTGCCCTGGCGTCAGCGTACTGGCGATGTCCTTGAGCCAACGCGTACCATCCCCGGTACTAAACCAACCGACCACGGTTGCCGGCAAAAGGATGATCGACGAAGCAAAAATGGGAGGGATCACACCAGCCATGTTGAGCTTCAAAGGCAGATGGGACGATTGACCGCCATAGACCTTGTTACCGACCTGACGCCTGGCGTAGTTCACCAGAATCTTTCGCTGCCCACGCTCCACAAACACAACAAAATAAGTTACCAAAACAACAACGGCAACAATCACGATGGCCACCAGAATACTCATGGCACCGGTTCGGACAAGCTCAAGCAAACCGCCAAGAGCATTGGGCAGGCCTGCTGCAATACCCGCAAAAATCAGGATCGAGATGCCGTTACCCAGACCACGCTCGGTGATCTGCTCACCGAGCCACATCAGAAACATCGTGCCCGCGGTCAAACTGACCACAGCCGTCATGCGAAAACCAAATCCAGGAGCCAGCACCAGACCTGGAGAGCTCTCCAGTGCAACCGCAATACCCATCGACTGGAACAATGCCAGACCCAAGGTCCCGTAACGGGTGTACTGCGTGATCTTCCTGCGACCAGCTTCACCTTCCTTTTTCATCTGCTCGAATGTCGGAACGACATAGGTGAGCAACTGCATGATGATGGAGGCCGAGATGTAAGGCATGATGCCCAGCGCAAACACCGTGAACCGCGACAGGGCTCCTCCGGAGAACATATTGAACAAACTCAATATGCCGCCCTGCTGCCCCTTGAACAGTTGCTGCAATTGCCCGGGGTCAATTCCAGGAACCGGGATATGCGCACCAACCCGATACACCACCAGCGCAAGCAACAAAAACACAAGCCTGTTGCGCAGATCACCGAACTTGCCGGTTTTTGCAATTTGTGCAGAGCTGGTTGCCACTGGTGTTATCCGTGTATGAAAATTAAGCGAGCACGCCGCCAGCGGCTTCGATCACGGCCTTGGCACCTGCAGTCGCACCGATGCCATTGAGCTTGACAGCCTTGGTCAACGCACCCGACTTGATGACTTTGACGTTCTTTGCCAGCTGACCCACCAGACCGGCTGTTTTGAGCGTCAACAGATCCACCTCGGCCAAACCGAGCTGCTCAAGCGCAGCCAAGGTGACTTCCGCATTGAACTTGAGGTTGTGCGACTTGAAGCCACGCTTGGGCAAGCGGCGCTGCAAAGGCATCTGACCGCCTTCAAAACCCACCTTATGGTAGCCACCAGCGCGGGATTTCTGGCCTTTATGGCCACGACCGGCGGTTTTGCCAATGCCCGAACCGATACCGCGACCGACGCGGCGTTTGGCATGTTTTGCGCCTGCGGCAGGCTTGATTCCGTTTAGTTCCATCATAAGCTCCGCTTACAGCACCTTGACCAGGTAGCTGATCTTGTTGATCATGCCGCGCACCGCGGGCGTGTCCTGCAGTTCGCTCTTGCTGTTGATACCACGGAGACCCAGACCACGCACCGTGGCGCGATGGGATTCCTTGGTGCCAATCGGGCTGCGAACCAGCGTCACCGTAAGTTTTTTCTCTGTCGTCATTGGGTATCGCCTTAGCCGAAGATTTCTTCGACGGATTTACCACGCTTGGCTGCGATGTCCGAAGCCGTCGTGGAGTTATTCAGGGCGTCCATCGTTGCACGCACCATGTTGTACGGATTGCTGGAGCCATGGCTTTTAGCGACGATATCAGTGATACCCATCACTTCAAACACTGCACGCATGGGGCCGCCGGCAATAATGCCAGTACCTTTGGCCGCTGGCATCATCATGACGCTGGCAGCACCCCAATGGCCGAACACATTGTGATGAAGCGTGCCGTTTTTCAGGGACACCTTCGTCATGTTGCGACGCGCTTCTTCCATGGCTTTTTGTACGGCTGCAGGCACTTCTTTCGACTTGCCCTTACCCATACCGACACGACCGTCGCCATCGCCAACCACGGTCAGGGCGGCAAAACCCAAAATCCGGCCGCCTTTGACAACTTTGGTCACGCGGTTCACCGCGATCATTTTTTCCTTCAGACCATCGTCTGGAGCGTCGTTTTGTTGTTTTGCTTGAAACTTAGCCATACTTAATTCCAGTCTGCTTAGAACTGCAAGCCAGCTTCGCGAGCCGCCTCGGCCAGCGCTTTAACGCGGCCGTGGTACGCAAAACCAGCGCGATCAAACGCTACTTTTTCCACACCTGCCGCTTTTGCCTTTTCGGCAATGCGCTTGCCAATGGCCTGCGCAGCAGCAACGTTGGCACCTTTGCCCGAAGCGCCAAGATCCTTGCGAACTTCGACTTCCGCGGTCGAGGCAGATGCCAGGATCTTGGTACCGTCGCCAGAGATGACGCTGGCGTAGATATGCAAATTGGTGCGGTTCACCGTCAGACGGGCAACACCTTGGGTGGCAATGCGAATGCGGGTCTGGCGTGAACGACGAAGGCGCTGCTCTTTTTTGGTCAACATGGTGCAGCTCCTTATTTCTTCTTGGTTTCTTTGATCGTGATCTTCTCATCCGAATAACGGATGCCCTTGCCCTTGTAGGGCTCGGGAGGACGGACCGCACGAACTTCGGCAGCAATTTGGCCGACGCGCTGACGATCCGACCCCTTGATGACCACTTCGGTGGGCGTCGGTGTTGCCACCTGAATGCCGGCCGGCATATCCATCACCACAGGATGTGAATACCCAACCGTCAGGTTCAGCTTGGCACCTTGGGCCTGGGCCTTGTAACCCACACCAACCAGATTCAGCTTTTTCTCGAAGCCCTTGGTGACACCCGTCACCATGTTGTTAACCAGCTGGCGCATGGTTCCGCTCATGGCGTTGGCTTCACGCGACTCGTTGGCCGGCACAAAAGTCAGTTGGCCAGCATCAATCTTGATGGTCACCAGAGAATTCTGCGTCAGCGCCAGGGTACCGAGGGCACCCTTGACATTGATCTGGTCGTCTTTCATCGCCACGTCCACACCCTGAGGCACGACGACTGGCATTTTTCCTACACGAGACATTTCAGTTACTCCTCAATGCCCGTTAGGCCACATAGCAAAGTACTTCGCCACCGATACCGGTAGCGCGCGCCTTGCGATCAGTCATGACACCCTGGGGGGTCGTGACAATGGCGACGCCCAGACCGTTCATGACCTGGGGGATAGCGCCGTGGCCTTTGTAGACGCGAAGGCCAGGGCGGCTGACGCGCTCAATGCGCTCAATCACCGGGCGTCCTGCGTAATACTTCAGGGCGATTTCCAACTGCGGCTTGCCATCGTTGGCATTGACGGAAAAGCCATCAATGTAGCCCTCATCCTTCAAAACCTGTGCGATGGCAACTTTGACTTTTGAAGACGGCACCAGCACAACAGCTTTTTCAACCATTTGTGCATTGCGGATGCGCGTCAGCATGTCGGCGATAGGATCACTCATACTCATTTGCGGTTCTCCTATTGCTTACCAGCTTGCCTTGGTGATACCAGGGATATCACCAGCAAAAGCCAACTCGCGAATCTTGGCACGAGCCAAGCCAAATTGACGGAATGTGCCACGCGGACGACCCGTGATCGCACAGCGGTTGCGCTGGCGTGTCGGATTCGCATTGCGGGGCAACTTTTGCAACTCCAGACGGGCCAGTGCGCGCTCTTCATCGGAGCGCTTGGCGTCGTTGGACGTTGCTTTGAGTTCAGCGTGTTTCTTGGCGAACTTGGCCACGAGTTTGTCGCGCTTCAGTTCACGTTGCAATAAAGCCTGTTTTGCCATGCCCGCCTCAGTTCTTGAACGGAAAACGGAAGCCGGTGAGGAGCGCCTTGCACTCTTCGTCGGTCTTTGCCGTGGTGGTGATGCTGATATTGAGACCACGCAAGGCGTCAACCTTGTCGTACTCAATTTCAGGGAAAATGATCTGCTCTTTCACGCCGATGTTGTAGTTGCCGCGACCATCAAAGGCCCGGCCGGAGATACCACGAAAGTCGCGAACACGGGGCAGGGCCACCGTGACAAAACGATCAAGGAACTCATACATCTGGACGCCACGCAGCGTGACCATGCAGCCAATCGGAAGATCTTCGCGGATCTTGAAACCGGCAATAGCCTTCTTGGCCTTGGTCACCACCGGCTTCTGGCCGGCAATCTTGGTCATGTCGCTGACAGCATGCTCCATGACCTTTTTGTCGGCCACAGCCTCGCTCACACCCATGTTGAGGGTGATCTTTGTGATGCGGGGAACCTGCATCGGCGACTTGTAGCCGAATTTCTCCATCAGCGCGGGTGCGATTTTTTCGCGGAACTGGGCCTGCAGGCGAGCCTGGGCAGGTGCAGCTTGGGTAGGTGCGGTCTTTGCCATGCTCATGCAGCCTTAATTTCTTCGCCGCTGGACTTGAAGACGCG
Source organism: Polaromonas sp. (assembly GCF_029945685.1). Taxonomy (GTDB): domain Bacteria; phylum Pseudomonadota; class Gammaproteobacteria; order Burkholderiales; family Burkholderiaceae_C; genus Polaromonas. The sequence continues at coordinate 13,970 of NZ_JAQSDA010000028.1, forward strand.
CACTTTTTTGCCGTCAGCCAACAACTTGATACCCACCCGATCCGCCTTGCCCGTTGCAGCATTGAAAATGGCCACATTGGACTGGTGAATCGGCATGCTTTTTTCAACGATGCCGCCAGTAGCCCCCTTGAGAGGGTTGGGCTTGGTGTGTTTCTTCACCAGGTTGATCCCGTCCACCAGCACATGGCTGTCGTCCTTGCGCAGCGAAATCGTGCCACGCTTACCCTTGTCACGACCTGCGATCACAATGATCTCGTCGCCTTTGCGAATCTTGTTCATGGCGCGTCCTTACAGAACTTCAGGAGCCAGGGACACGATCTTCATGAACTTCTCGGTGCGCAACTCGCGCGTCACCGGTCCGAAGATGCGGGTGCCAATAGGCTCCAGCTTGGCATTAAGCAACACGGCTGCGTTGCCATCGAATTTGACGAGTGAACCATCGCCGCGACGGATGCCCTTGGCAGTACGAACCACCACAGCACTGTAGACCTCGCCTTTTTTGACGCGGCCACGCGGAGCGGCTTCTTTGATACTCACCTTGATGACATCGCCGACGCTGGCATAGCGGCGCTTGGACCCGCCCAGCACCTTGATGCACATCACAGATTTGGCACCCGTGTTGTCAGCAACATCGAGTTTGGATTGCGTTTGAATCATTTAAATTAGTCCCAACTTGCACCAGCGCCTTTTCCCCAGAGGGAAGACTTGCCAGTCAGTCTTGGGCCCGTCGTCCACACCGCAAACCACTTGCGATGCTTCCGTTAGGCAGAATTCTCAGCTTTTTACAGCGAAGCCCACGATTATTAACAAATTTCGTCCGCCTGTCAACACCTGGTAATGCAAATTCTTCGACAAGCACGATTCCTGGCAGGACCATATGCCAAACTGGCGTCAGGCCCCTGATGGGTGGGCGCAAGCCGCTATCAAAAACAGAGCGCCAACCAGGCCTCAGCCCGTTTCAGAACGCCCCCGGTGGCATTCATTGCGGCAAAGTCAGGTACTGATCGGCCAAGGCAAGGAAATCCGCCAGCTGGGGATCCCGCTGGTTTTCCTCCACCAACAGGTCGGCCACGGTAGCCGCCAGGGTCCTGGCCAGGGCGGCGTCCAGAAACAGGAGCCGGGATCGGCGCGCCAATACATCCTCAACCGTGCGGGCGTACTCGTAACGCGCCGCAAAACGCACCATCGCCTCCGACAGGCCGCCGCCCAGCATTCTTTCCGCTCCCGGCAGGGCCTGGACGGCTGCCGCCTCGCTTCCATACAAATGCACACCCGGCTCATCACTTATCTTGTGGACGGAGGGCTGAGCCCCCACCAACTGGAGGCTGGCCGTGACGCCACCCGGGCGGTGTGCCAGCAACTCGGCTCCAACACAACTGTCCAGCACGTCTTCCGCCATCGCCCGGTAGGTCGTCCATTTGCCGCCGGTCACGGTGACCAGGCCGCTTTTGCTGACCAGGACGGTATGTTCACGGGACAGCGCCTGTGTGCTGTCGCCATCGTCTTGCGGTGGTTTGACCAGCGGACGCAAGCCAACCCAGATGCTTTTGATGTCGGCCGGACCGGGTGCCCGGCTCAGGTAGCGAGCCGATTCGCCGAGGATGAAGTCGACCTCTTCACGAAAGGCCAGCGGTTCACGCGCCAGGTCGTTGCGCGGCGTGTCGGTGGTTCCCAGGATGGTCTTGCCAAGCCAGGGCACGGCAAAGAGCACCCGTCCGTCCGCGGTTTTCGGAACCAGCAGGGCGTGGTCGGTGGGCAAAAACGAGCGATCAACGACGATGTGAACGCCCTGACTGGGTGCGACCATGGGTTTTGCCTCGCGGCCTATGGCCTGACCGTCGAGGAGTCTCAGCTGATCAACCCACACCCCAGCCGCATTCACGATACATTTGGCACGCAGTGTAAGTGCTTGCCCACTTTCACGATCCACCACATGCAGGCCCACCAACTTGCCGTCTTCATGGACAAGGCCGGTCGCAGCACAATAATTGACCAGCAAGGCGCCGGCTCGGGCGGCACTGCGCGCCAGCGCCAGCGCGAGCCGCGCATCGTCGAACTGGCCATCCCAGTACTTGACCCCGCCCCTGAGTCCGAGCGGGCGGGCCGTGGGCTGGAGTTGCAATGTTTCGGCGCGGTTGAGGAACTCGGTGGCACCCAGACCGGCCTTGCCGGCCAGCGCGTCATACATCTTGAGTCCGATTCCATAAAACGGAGCCTCCCAGAACTTGTAGGAAGGCATCACAAAAGGCAGGGGCTGCGCCAGATGCGGCGCATTGGCCAGCAGGCGCGTGCGTTCATGCAGGGCTTCGCGAACCAGGGAAATATTGCCCTGCGCCAGATAGCGAACCCCGCCATGGACCAGCTTGGTGGCGCGCGAGGAGGTGCCCTTGGCAAAGTCGTGTGACTCGACCACGACGACGGAAAATCCGCGTGCCGCGGCATCAAGCGCAACACCAAGACCGGTGGCACCGCCGCCGATGATCGCAATGTCGTAAGTGTGGGAGGCCTTGAGGCGTTCTATCAGGTCTGCGCGTCGCGTTGGCAACGGGGGGGAATCAAAAGTCATGGGCTTCATTGTCCATCTCCGCGGCAAGCCCTGCACAGGCTGCGCATTCGTGGCCGCCTTGTTGGCAAGCACGCACGGACACGGTGGTCCGTGCGCGGTCTTGCATCAGTCAAGCAACATGCGGGCCGGGGCCCAGCTGGGCGCGGTTAACGAACCTTGCCGTCCTTCCAGGCCTGCAGCAGCTTGTCGTAGTTGATGGTCTCGCCCTTGGGCTTTTCGTTGGCCAGCTTTTTCCACGGCGCGCCAGTGTCGCTGAGGTACTTGGCCGGATCGCCTTTCGGGTTGAGCTTGGGAGCGCACCGGTCCATACCGGCGCGCTCGAGGCGGGCCATAACCTGGTCCATCTCCTCGGCCAGCGTGTCCATGGCACCTTGAGGCGTTTTTTCGCCGGTCACGGCCTGGGCCACGTTTTTCCACCAGAGCTGGGCCAGCTTCGGATAGTCGGGCACATTGGTGCCCGTCGGCGTCCACGCCACACGGGCCGGGCTACGATAGAACTCCACCAGACCGCCGAGCTTGGGGGCCATGTCCGTCATGGCCTTGGAACGGATGTCCGATTCGCGGATCGGCGTCAGCCCGACGATGGTTTTCTTCAGCGAGGTGGTCTTGGCGGTCACGAACTGCGCGTAGAGCCAGGCAGCTGCCGTGCGGTTTTCGTCATGGGCCGAGAAGAAGGTCCAGGAGCCCACGTCCTGGTAGCCGTTTTGCATGCCCTGCTTCCAGTAAGGTCCGTTGGGTCCGGGCGCCATGCGCCACTTGGGCGTGCCGTCGGCATTGACCACGGGCAAGCCCTTCTTGGTCATGTCGGCCGTGAAGGCGGTGTACCAGAAGATCTGCTGCGCGATCTGCCCCTGCGCCGGCACCGGGCCGGCTTCGCCGAACGTCATGCCGGTGGCTTCCTTCGGAGCGTACTTCTTCATCCAGTCCACGTATTTGGTCAACGCATAAACAGCGGCAGGTGAGTTGGTCGCGCCGCCGCGGGAAACTGACGCACCGACCGGTGTGCACTTGTCGGCTGCCACGCGGATGCCCCATTCATCGACCGGCATGCCGTTGGGGATGCCCTTGTCGGCCGTGCCGGCCATTGACAACCAGGCATCTGTGAAGCGCCAGCCCAGCGATGGATCTTTCTTGCCATAGTCCATGTGACCGTAGATCGGTTTGCCGTCGATGGTCTTGACGTCTTCGCTGAAGAAGGCGGCGATGTCCTCGTAGGCGCTCCAGTTCAGCGGCACGCCCAGCTCGTAGCCGTACTTGGCCTTGAACCTGTCCTGCAGGTCCTTGCGCGCAAAAAGGTCGGCCCGGAACCAGTACAGGTTGGCGAACTGCTGGTCGGGCAGCTGGTACAGCTTGCCGTCCGGTGCCGTGGTGAAACTGGTGCCGATGAAATCCTTGATGTCCAGCCCCGGGTTGGTCCACTCCTTGCCCTTGCCCGCCATGTAGTCGGTGAGGTTCATGACTTTGCCGTAGCGGTAGTGGGTGCCGATCAGGTCCGAGTCCGAAATCCAGCCGTCGTAAATCGACTTGCCCGACTGCATCGACGTCTGCAGTTTTTCGACCACGTCGCCTTCCTGGATCAGGTCGTGCTTGACCTTGATGCCGGTGATCTCCTCGAAGGCTTTGGCCAGGGTTTTGGACTCGTATTCGTGGGTGGTGATGGTTTCGGAGACCACGGAAATTTCCTTCACCCCCTTGGCCTGCAACTTCTTCGCCGCTTCGATGAACCATTTCATCTCGGCCATCTGCTGGTCCTTGGTCAGCGTTGATGGCTGGAATTCGCTGTCTATCCATTTTTTTGCCTCGGCATCGCCGGCGCTGGCGTTCTGCATCACCGTCAGGGCCGCTGCGAGAGCCAGTGCTGTGTAGCGCATCTTCATGACTTGTCTCCTCAATTGAATACCTCCCCCAGTGTTTCCATGACTCGCCCGGCTCGGGGAAGCAATGAGCCGAATCCGTACTCTCCCACTAGCCTTTGCGCATCACAAGCGCAATCCATCCCATGGAGATGAAAAAACTCACCCAGATCGACGGGTCGGTCTGCAAGCCCAGCGCCGCACCGAGCTTGCCGCTGAGACCAACAAAAATCAGATTGATATAGGCCGCCCCTAGCAGGCCGATGAACAGCCGGTCACCGCGTGTGGTATCCAGCGGCAGAAAGCCGCGACGCACGGTGGTGGGAGACTTGATCTCCCAGATCGTCATGCCGATCAGCATCAGCACAATGCAGCTGAAAAAGACCGCCACAGGCAAGGTCCACGCCATCCACTCAAACATGGTTGCTCCTCCTCATACCCGCCCCATCGCAAAACCTTTGGCGATGTAATGCCGCACAAACCAGATCACGATCGCGCCGGGGACGATGGTCAGCACCCCAGCGGCAGCAAGGGTCGCCCAGTCCATGCCCGAGGCCGAAACCGTGCGCGTCATCGTGGCGACGATGGGCTTGGCATTGACGCTGGTGAGGGTGCGGGCCAGCAACAGCTCGACCCAGCTGAACATGAAACAGAAGAAAGCCGCCACGCCGACGCCGGCCTTGATCAGCGGCAGGAAGATGCGGACGAAGAAGCGCGGAAAGGAGTAACCGTCGATATAGGCGGTTTCGTCGATCTCGCGCGGAATGCCGCTCATGAAACCCTCAAGAATCCAGACCGCCAGCGGTACGTTGAACAGCAGGTGCGCCAGCGCCACGGCGATGTGGGTGTCCATCAGTCCCACCGTGGTGTAGAGCTGGAAGAAGGGCAGCAAAAACACGGCTGGCGGCGTCATGCGGTTGGTCAGCAGCCAGAAGAACACATGTTTGTCGCCGATGAAGCTGTAGCGGGAAAATGCATAGGCCGCTGGCAAAGCCACGGTGATCGAGATCACGGTGTTGATGGCCACATAGATCAGGGAATTGATGTAGCCCGAATACCAGGAGGCATCGGTAAAAATGGTCCGGTAGTTGGCCCAAGTGAACTCCTGCGGAAAGAAGGAAAAACTCGAGAGGATTTCCGAATTTGTCTTGAAGCTCATGTTGACCATCCAGTAGATGGGCAACAGCGCAAAAACAATGTAGGCAATGAGGAACAACGTCCTCGCCTGGAAACGGGGTTTATTCACCAGTGTTCTCCTTGGTCGCGGTGCCCACCCGCTGCATCCAGTTGTAGAGGACAAAGCACAGCAGCAGGATGATCAGGAAATAAATCAGCGAGAACGCCGCCGCCGGCCCCAGATCGAACTGGCCCACTGCTTTTTGCGTGAGGTACTGCGACAGGAAGGTGGTCGCGTTGCCCGGCCCGCCACCGGTCAGGACAAAAGGCTCGGTGTAGATCATGAAACTGTCCATGAAACGCAGCAACACGGCGATCATCAGCACGCCGCGCATCTTGGGCAGCTGGATGTAGCGGAACACCGCAAATTTGCTGGCGCCGTCGATGCGCGCCGCCTGGTAGTAGGCGTCCGGGATGGACCGCAGGCCGGCGTAACAAAGCAGTGCGACCAGCGGCGTCCAATGCCAGACATCCATGACCAGCACGGTGATCCAGGCGTGCAGCGCGTTGCCGGTATAGCTGTAGTCGAAACCCATTTTCTGCAGCACCATGCCGAGCAGGCCAATATCGGCACGTCCGTAGATCTGCCAGATGGTGCCCACGACGTTCCAGGGAATCAACAGCGAGAGGGCCACCAGCACCAGAACCAGCGAGGCTCTCCATCCTTGCGCCGGCATTGACAGCGCCAGCGCGATACCCAGTGGAATTTCCACGGCCAGCACCGCAAACGAAAATGTCAGCTGCCGCCACAGCGCTGCGTGCAGGTCTTCATCGCGCATCACTGCCGCAAACCACTCGGTTCCGACAAACACCCGTCGCTCGGGCGAGATGATGTCCTGCACCGAATAGTTAACCACGGTCATCAGGGGCAGGATGGCGGAAAAGGCGACGCAGATGATGACCGGCAGCACCAGCAACCACGCCTTCTGGTTGACCGGTTTGTTGGTGGTACTCATGCCACAAGCTCCTCGTTGGCATAAAAACAGGTATGCAGACCCAGCACCTGCAGCCAGACGCCCTCGCCAGCCCGCGGAACCGCCACCTCTGGCTGCAGACGCACTTTCACAGATGTCTCGCCGACCCGCGCTGTCAACATCGTGTGGGTCCCGATGTCTTGCGCCCGTGTGACGGTAGCAGGCAAGGCCCCTGCAGTGCCGGACGCCGCCAGCGTCACATATTCGGGGCGTATGCCGAGCTTGTAGTTGCCGGGCGGCAGTTCCCGCCCGGTTGGCATGGGCAAGGTGCAGCCAGCAATCTCGAGGGAGTCGCCGGTGGCCCGGGCAAGCAAAAAATTCATCCCGGGTGAACCGATGAAGTGACCCACAAAAGTATGTTGAGGCCGCTCGAACAATGCGTCGGCCGACCCGATCTGCACGGCGCGGCCGCGGGTCATTACTACCACCTGCTGGGCAAAGGTCAGTGCCTCCACCTGGTCATGCGTGACATAGATCAGGGTGAGCTTGAGTTCGTGGTGAATCTGCTTGAGCTTGCGGCGCAGCTGCCACTTCAGGTGCGGGTCAATGACGGTCAACGGCTCGTCGAAAAGAACCGCCGAGACATCCGGCCGCACCAGGCCGCGGCCCAGCGAGATCTTCTGTTTCGCATCGGCAGCGAGGCCGGCTGCGCGCTGGTTCAGCTGGCCGCTCATCTCCAGCATCTCGGCGATCTGCCCAACCCGTTTTTTGATCTGGTCTTCCGGCATTTTCCGGTTGCGCAGCGGGAAGGCGAGGTTTTCGGCCACAGTCATCGTGTCGTAGATGACCGGGAACTGGAACACCTGCGCGATGTTTCGCTCCTGCGGCGTGGCATGGGTCATGTCCCGCCCATTAAATTTCACCGTTCCCTGCGACGGCGCCAGCAATCCGGAAATCACGTTGAGCATGGTGGTCTTGCCGCAGCCCGATGGGCCCAACAAGGCGTACGCCCCACCGTCGTCGAAGGTCATCTGCAGCGGCAGCAGCGCGTAGTCGGCGTCCTCCTGCGGATTGACCTTGTAGGAGTGCGCGAGATCCAGGTCGATGCGCGCCATCTCAATGCACTCCCGTGCGCTGCGGTGCAACCAGCAAGGCGCCGCCTGCATCAAATACATACGCATGTGCCGGTTGGAGATAAAGCGCAATTGGCTCACCCAGGTCGAAATAGTGCACGCCAGTGAGCTGCGCAACCAGTTCACCCACTGCCGTGCTCACGTGCACAAAGGTGTCCGAGCCCGAGATTTCCGCCAACTCGACCTTCCCCGGCAGGCTGACGTCCCCATCACGCGGCGTTTCACGCAAGGCGCTGGCGCGTACACCCACGGTCAGGTCCGTTGTCGCGCCCGGCGCCAGCACGATGGGCAGTTCGGCCCCGCCGAGCAGTTGCACACCGCGCGCACTCGCCTTCGCGTCGATCAGGTTCATCGGCGGATCACTGAAAGCGCGTGCAACCCGCAGCGATTTCGGCGCATGAAAGACTTCTGCTGTCGGGCCGTACTGAAGCAGTTCGCCACCGTCCAGCACGGCGGTATAGCCACCCAGCAACAGGGCCTCACCGGGCTCGGTCGTTGCGTAAATGACTGTCGAATCGCCGATGGCAAACAGCTGGGTGAGCTCTTCCCGCAACTCTTCACGGAGCTTGTAATCCAGATTCACCAGGGGCTCGTCCAGCAGCATCAGGGGCGCGCCCTTCGCCAGCGCGCGGGCCAACGCCACACGCTGCTGCTGTCCACCCGACAGCTCAGCCGGATAACGGTCCAGGAACATGTCGATGTGCAGGCGCCCGGCAATCTCGCGCACCTGCCGGTCTATGTCCTTGTCGCCGCGCAACTTGAGCGGCGAGGCAATGTTGGCGGCGACCCTGAGCGAAGGGTAGTTGATGAACTGCTGGTAAACCATGGCCACGTTGCGTTCACGTACCGGCATGCCGGTCACATCTTCGCCATCGACCAGGACCCGGCCCGCGCTGGGTACGTCGAGGCCGGCCATCACGCGCATCAGGCTTGTTTTGCCTGCCTGGGTCGCACCCAGCAATACCGTCACTTCGCCTGGCCGCGGCGCAAGGCTCATGTCATAAAGCCAGGTTTCGGGGCCGACTTTTTTGCTGATTTTGTCGAGCAAGAGCTGCATCAGACGCCTTTTCGGGCGGCAGAGCGCGTGTGAGTCGGGAAAAGAGATGCGTACAAGTTTCTGTCTACCTTGATTCGTATTTTTTCCATTTTTCTTCCTTTCTGCGCGTTTTGAATAGATGCTTTCCCTAATTTGTTTCTTTTTGTTTCGATATACAGTCGAATGACCTACAGACTTGAATACCGACTTGAAGCACGCGTGAACTCCAATCCCCGGCAACTGAAACTTCTCGACGTCGTCCGCGCCCGAGGCTCCGTCACGGTTGAACAACTTGCAGACACGCTGGAGGTCACACTGCAGACGGTGCGCCGTGACGTGCAGCGCCTGTCCGAAGCCGGCCTGCTGACGCGGTTCCACGGCGGAGTACGGGTACCGAGCTCGACCATCGAGAACCTGGCGCACCGCCAGCGCGAAAGCCTCAATGCCGATGGCAAGGCGCGTATTGCGTTGGCCGTCGCGGCAGAAGTGCCGGACAACTGCTCGCTGATCCTCAACATCGGCACCACCACGGAAGCCATTGCCCGGGCGCTGATGCACCACAAGGGCTTGCGCGTCATCACCAACAACCTCAACGTGGCAGCCATCCTGAGCGGCAACCCCAACTGCGAGGTCATCGTGGCCGGGGGCGTGGTGCGCGCGCGCGACCGCGGCATCGTGGGGGAGGCTGCTGTTGACTTCATTCGCCAGTTCCGCGTTGACATTGCACTGATCGGCATTTCAGGCATTGAAAGTGACGGTTCACTGCGTGACTTCGACTACCGCGAAGTCAAAGTGGCGCAAACCATCATTGAGCATGCGCGCGATGTCTGGCTGGCCGCCGACAGCAGCAAGTTCAACCGGCCCGCCATGGTTGAGCTCGCCACACTGTCGCAGATCGACCGGCTGTTCACCGACCAGCCTCCGCCCGAACCCTTCCCGGCCCTGCTGGCCGAGGCAGGCGTAAGCTGTGACGTGGCCCTTCCCTGAGACCCACCCAAGCACCGCACACCATGACTTACCTGCTCGCTCTGGACCAGGGCACCTCCAGCTCCCGCAGCATCGTATTTGACGAAAACGGCCACATCCTGGCCCTGGCGCAGCAGGAACTGCCGCAGATCTACCCCCGGCCGGGCTGGGTCGAACACGACCCGATGGAGATCTGGCGCACCCAGCTCGGCACGGCGCGCGAAGCGCTGGCCAAGGCAGGGCTCAAGGCGGCCGACATCCGCGCGCTGGGTATCACCAACCAGCGTGAGACGACAGTGGTCTGGAGCCGCAAGACAGGCCAGCCCATCCACCACGCCATCGTCTGGCAGGACAGGCGCGCTGAAGCCACCTGTGCCAGGCTGCGCGAAGAAGGCAAGGCCGGTCTCATTCAGGCCAAAACCGGCCTGCTGGTCGATGCCTATTTTTCCGGCACCAAACTGAAATGGCTGCTGGACAACGTGCCGCAGGCGCGCCAGCAGGCAGCGCGCGGCGAACTCGCCTTCGGCACCATCGACAGCTGGCTGATGTGGCAACTCACCGGCGGCAAGCTGCATGCCACCGACGTGACCAATGCCTCGCGCACCATGCTGTTCAATGTGCACGCCAATGCCTGGGATGCCGACCTGCTGGCGCTGCTGGACATTCCGGAGAGCCTGATGCCGCGGGTGTTGCCGTCGAGCACGCACTTCGGCGACGTGCTGCCGGACCTGCTGGGCGGGGCCATCCCGATCGGCGGCGTGGCGGGCGACCAGCAAAGCGCCCTGTTCGGCCAGGCCTGCTTCAAGGAGGGCATGGCCAAAAACACCTACGGCACCGGTTGCTTCATGCTGGTGCACACCGGCCACAAATTCCAGACCTCGCACAACGGACTGCTTACCACCAGCGCGGCGCAGGTCACGCCGCAGACCGAATACGCGCTGGAAGGCAGCGTGTTTGTCGGCGGCGCCGTGGTGCAGTGGCTGCGCGACGGCCTGCACGCGATCCAGGGCAGCGGCGAGGTGCAGGCCCTGGCGCAAAGCGTTCCCGATTCGGGCGGCGTCATGATGGTGCCGGCCTTCACCGGCCTGGGCGCCCCCTACTGGAAACCTGACGCGCGCGGCACCATCACCGGTCTGACACGCGGCACCACCGTGGCCCATATCGCGCGGGCCGCACTGGAAAGCATCGCCTACCAGAGCGCCGCCCTGCTGCAGGCCATGAGCCGCGATGCGGTGGCGGCCGGCGCCGCGCCGGTGGCCGAACTCCGGGTCGACGGCGGCGCCTGCATCAATGACCTGCTGATGCAGTTCCAGGCCGACTTGCTGGGCATCCCGGTGGTGCGGCCCGCCGTGACCGAAACCACGGCGCTGGGCGCGGCCTGCCTGGCCGGGCTGTCCAGCGGCGTCTACGCCAGCACCACGGAGCTTTCCGCCATGTGGCGCGCAGAACGCACCTTCTTGCCCACTTTGAGCGCCGACCGCGCAGCCAGCCTGATGGCGCAGTGGGAACACGCGGTGCGGCAGACCGTGGCCTTGTAAGCCCGGGCCGGCATAGGTCGGCGTCCTGTCACACCCCGTGCAACAGCGAAAGCTAGACTCGCATCATGCCCAGCCACCCTCCGCCCGCCACAGCCGCGTTCGAAATGACACGGCGCCGGACGCTCGGTTACGGGCTGGCTGCCACGCTGGGTCTGGCGGGCCTGACGAACCTGCCACTGGCGCGGGCCGCCCTGGCGCCACCCCGCCTGCGACTGATCGGCGAAGCCCGGCTGCCGCACCGGCTCCAGTTTCAGGGCACCACCGTCGGCGGCTTGTCGGGCATCGACCATGACGAGGCCAGTGGCCTTTACTACCTGCTCAGTGACGATGGCTCGACCATCAACCCGGCGCGGTTTTACACGGCACGCCTATCCCTGGAAACAAGCCATCTGGGCGAGCCCATGCTGACGGGCGTGACCAGCCTTCGCCAGGCCGATGGCAGCATCTACCCGGCGGCGTTGCAAGGCATCCAGGTCGCCGACCCGGAAGCGATCCGCTGGCGCCCGGCCAGCCAGACCCTGCTGTGGACCAGCGAGGGCCACGCCCTGACAGGCGCTGCACCGGCGCTGCGCGAAAGCCGCGCCGACGGCACGCTGGTGCGCGAATTTGCGTTGCCGGCCATGTTCAACTTTCAGCTCACCCAGGGGCCGCGCAGCAATCGGGCACTGGAGGGCCTGGCCTTGAGCCCGGACGGCCAACAGGCCTGGATTGCCATGGAAGGCGCCCTGCGCCAGGACGGTCCCCTGCCCACCGTGCAGGCGCCCGGCGGGCCCTGCCGCTTCACCCGGCTGGACCTGGCCAGCGGGAAAGCCGTACGGCAAATCGCCTATGTGCCCGACGCGATTCCACGCGCACCTGTCCCGCCGGCAACACAAGCCGACAACGGCGTCACTGAAATCCTGATGCTGGATGCCGACCGCATGCTGGTGCTGGAGCGGGCCTACATGGCGGGGCATGACGCCCTCTCGGGCAATTCGCTGCGTCTCTACCTGATAGACACGCGAGAGGCAACGGACACGCTGAACGCTCCCCAGCTGCAGCCCGGCACCTTCCAGCCGGTGGCCAAGACGCTGCTGGCCGATTTTTCGGCGTTCACCGGCGCTGGCCCCGGACCCCGGCTGCAGCGTCTGGACAACACCGAAGGCATGTGCTGGGGCCCGCGGCTTCCCAACGGCCACCGCAGCCTGCACTTCATTAGCGACGACAATTTCAATTCGCGGCAAATCACCCAATGGCTGGCCTTTGAATTTTTTGACTGAACCTTCATGACTTCACCCCTTCCCACAGACACCAGCGCCATCGCCTTCATCGGCGGTGGCAACATGGCCAGCGCCATCATTGGCGGCCTTCTCCAACAAGGCACACCCGCCGACCGGATCCAGGTCGTCGAGCCCTGGGCAGAGCAGCGCGCGAAACTCCAGGCGCAGTTCGGCATCACTGCCGAGGCAGCGCCCGGTGCGGTGCTGGCATCCGCCGCGCTGGTGATCTGGGCCGTCAAGCCCCAGACCTTCAGGGACGCCGCCCAGCAGGCCGGCCCGCACACCGGCCAGGCCCTGCATCTGAGCGTGGCAGCGGGCATCCGCTCGGACAGCATGGCCGCCTGGCTGGCGACCGAACGCATCGTGCGCGCCATGCCCAACACACCGGCCCTCGTCGGCCAGGGCATGACCGCCCTCTTCGCGCGTCCCGCCGTCACCGCGGCCGAGCGCCAGACGGTCGAGCGCGTGATCCAGACCACCGGAGAACACCTGTGGCTGGCGCAGGAAGCGCAGCTCGACGCCGTGACCGCCTTGTCCGGGTCCGGTCCGGCCTATGTGTTTTATTTCATCGAAGCCATGGTGCAGGCCGGTACCGAGATGGGGTTGAGCCGCGCGCAGGCGCAGCAGCTGGCGGTGCAGACTTTTGTCGGCGCCTCGGCACTGGCCAAAGCGTCCAGCGAACCACCGGAAACCCTGCGGGAACGCGTGACCTCCAAGGGGGGAACCACCTACGCGGCCCTTACGTCCCTGGAGCGGGACGGCGTCAAGCAGCAGTTCATGCGCGCGATCCACGCCGCCCGGCAACGCGCAGCGGAACTCGGTGAAGAGTTTGGCGCGGCCTGAAACGGAAAACGCACAGCCCGGGTCAACCGCCGGGGCGACGCAGACGTTGAATCAGGGCGCATACGCCGGTGTTCGCGCCCCCCAGGGATCCGGCTCATGCGAAAGCGAAACCGCCCTTCCAACATCCGGAGTTCACCATGAAGAAATTTCTGTCCATCCTCGCCAGTGCCGCCGTTCTCGCCATGCCCCTGGCCGTGATCTCTACCCCTGCCGCTGCACAGACCGCCGCTCCTGCGGCAGCCCCGTCCACGGCTCCCGCCGCTGCACCCGCTAAAAAGGCCACGCCCGTCAAGGCCAAAGCCAAGCGCAAGGCCGTGCGCAAGGCCAAAGTCAGGACCGTCAAAAAAGCCGTTTGAGCCTCCGCGCGAAACCTCGCCAGCCGGGCTCTGCCCGCCTCCGCGACAAGTCCGGAACTGCCCGCCCCGCGCGGGCTTTTTTTTGCCCTTGCGCCGGGCTCAGGCCCCGAGGTAGGCCAGCGCGATGCCGGCGAACACCGTGAATCCCACCCAGTGGTTCAGGCGAAAAGCCCTGAAGCAGTTGTCGCGCTCACGCCGGCGGATCAGCCAGCCGTGCCACAGCGCCTGCCCCAGGGCCACCGCGATTGCTACGAAATAAATAGCTGGCTGCGCAATATCCATAAGGGCCCAAGCCCAAATTGACAGATAAATCAGGTAACTCGCCATGACTGCCGCCACGTCGAAACGGCCCAGCGTGATGGCCGAGGTTTTCATGCCAATTTTCAGGTCGTCGTCGCGGTCCACCATGGCGTATTCGGTGTCGTAGGCAATCACCCAGAACAGGTTGCCCAGCAGCAGCAGCCAGGCCAGCGCCGGCACCCGCGACTGCACCGCCGCAAACGCCATCGGTATGCCGAAGCTGAAGGCCACGCCCAGCACGGCTTGCGGCATGGAGACAAACCGCTTGGCATAGGGGTAGACCACGGCCACCGCCAGCGCGGCAAACGACCAGGTGACGGTGGCGGTGTTGGTGGTCAGCACCAGGCCAAAAGCCAGCAACGCCAGCACGGCACCCAGGATCAAGGCCTCCCGGACCGACACCGCACCACGTGTCACCGGGCGCTGCGCCGTGCGTTTGACATGCCGGTCAAACTCGCGGTCGGCAACGTCGTTAAGGCAACAGCCGGCGCTGCGCATCAGGATGGTGCCTAGCGTGAAGACGGTGAGCAAATGCCAGCCGGGGAAACCGTGCGATGCGATCCACAGCGCCGACAGCGTGGGCCAGAGCAGCAGCAGCCAGCCGGCCGGTCGGTCCCAGCGGATGAGTTGCAGGTAAAGGGCGAGTTTGTTTTTCAAGCCCTCAATTCTGGCACCACTGCCCGAGACTGAAGGTCTGCCCCTATTCTTCCAGCAGCGAGCGCAGCATCCAGGCGGTCTGTTCGTGCACCGTCAGGCGCTGCGTCAGCAGGTCGGCGGTCGGCTGGTCGTCGGCCTTGTCGGCCACCGGGAACAGCTCCCTGGCTGTACGCGCGACGGCTTCATGCCCCTTCACCAGAATGCGCACCATCTCCAGCGCCTTGGGCGGCGTGGTCGGCACGTCCGGCACCGAGGCCAGCTTGCTGAACTGCGCATACGAGCCGGGCGCCGGATGGCCCAGCGAGCGGATGCGTTCGGCGATCGGGTCCACCGCAGCCCACAGCTCGGTGTACTGCGTCATGAACATGACATGCAGGGTGTTGAACATCGGCCCGGTCACGTTCCAGTGGAAGTTGTGCGTGGTCAGGTACAAGGTGTAGGTATCCGCCAGCAAATGGCTCAGGCCCTTCGCGATCGCGGCGCGGTCTTTTTCGCCGATACCGATGTTGATGGGTGGCGCGCCGTTGCGGCCGGCGGAAGCTTTGGGAGGTGTTTTGGCCATGGTGCGTGTCCTTGATTAAAAGAGTCCATGCGTCACTCTAAGCAATCGGCAAGCCCAAGGCAACAGTCAAACTGTATCGCCTTGATAGGCGTCATGAAACCAGCGGGGAACCGGGGCTCAGGACAGTCGTGTCACGCCCGGCAGTTCGCAGGCGTAAATCGCGTTGCGCAGGGCGGCAATCGCCTCATACCGGGTGAAACTGCGGCGCCAGGCCAGCACCACACGCCGCGTCGGCACATGACCTTCAAACGGCAGGTAGCGGATGTAGGAGGGCAACTCCGGCACTTCCCGGTTTTTGGCTTTGGCAACGGCTTTGGCCGGCGCCGGGGGCAGCAGGGCCTCCTTGGGCACGCTCAACCGAGGCACCAGCGTCACACCCATGCCGGCCGCCACCATGTGTTTGATGGTCTCCAGCGACGAGCCTTCAAAACTCTTGCGTATGCCCTCGGCATTGCTCGAAAACCGGGCGAACTCGGGGCAGACTTCGAGTACATGGTCGCGAAAGCAGTGGCCGGTGCCCAGCAGCAGCATGGTTTCCTTTTTCAGCTCTTCGGCGGTGATGTTGCTGCGCGAGGCCAGCGGATGGTTGCTCGGCACGG
Organism: Polaromonas sp.; assembly: GCF_029945685.1. Taxonomy (GTDB): domain Bacteria; phylum Pseudomonadota; class Gammaproteobacteria; order Burkholderiales; family Burkholderiaceae_C; genus Polaromonas. The sequence continues at coordinate 29,728 of NZ_JAQSDA010000028.1, forward strand.
CAGCCATGAAGGGCTCGTCGTACAGCGGCGCAATCGCCAGGTTGGTGTCGGGAAAAGGCTCGGCCAGGATGGCGCAGTCGATCTCGCCGGTGCGCAGTTCTTCCAGAAGCTTGACGGTGAAGTTTTCCTGCAGCATCAGGGGCATTTGCGGCGTGAGCGCAATCGCCTGGCGCACCAGGTCGGGCAGCAGGTACGGGCCGATGGTGTAGATCACGCCCAGGCGCAAGGCGCCGGCCAGCGGGTCCTTGCCGCGCTTGGCAATCTCGCGGATGCTGTCGGCCTGTTCCAGCACGCTTTGCGCCTGGCGCACGATTTCTTCACCCAGCGGCGTCACCGTGATCTCGTTGGCGTTGCGCTCGAACAGCTTGACCTGCAGCTCTTCCTCGAGCTTCTTGATCGCCACGCTCAAGGTCGGCTGCGATACGTGACAAGCCTCGGCGCCCTTGCCGAAGTGCTTTTCGCGGGCGACGGCGACGATGTATTTGAGTTCGGTGAGCGTCATGGGCTTATTGTGCGGCTTTTCGTGGTGGACTTTCCAGAGCTTGCGGCTTTAGCACCAAGCCGGGTCTTGCCCGACATGCGAGGCACTTCCTGTCAGTTGTCCCAAGCCTCACGCTGCGTTTGAGGCTTGCGATGGACAGCAGGTCCGACTCCCCACTCCCTCCCCCCGCCCCTCCCTCGCCCCGCTGGGCGATGGCGGGGAGCTTCATTTGGCCGCGTGTGCTGCGCTTGCGTGCAAACATGACGATCCCGTACTCCGACGATGACGCGCAAAGCGCGTCATCGTCTCCCCGCACCCGAACCCGCATTTGTCCCCCCACCCGTCGGGCTGGGCCGAGGAGCACAGCCGAAAGCGGATCAGGGCGAGCGATTGTCTGAGCCGAAGGCGAGTTCGAGCTCGACCCCGCTTTTGGCGAGCACCGGAGGTTGCCCCGGAGCGCAGCGCAGGGGACCCAGACCATCGGGTCGCCTTTCTTTTGGGTACTTTTCTTTGGCGAAGCAAAGACAAAGTGCCTCGCCCGCCGGGGCGAGACCCGGCTTGGTCGCGCACCAACGAAGCCTGAAGCATTGAAGACGCAGGCTGCAGCAACCCGACTTCAAGCCTTCAAAAACTCCGCCTTCCCCCCCAGCCAGCGCAGGATATGCCGATGCGCCAGCTCAGGGTACTTGTCCAGCATCACCGGCGCCAGGGCCCGCGCCCAGGCCAGCAGCTCGGCATCGGTCGTCACGTCCGCAAACCGCAGCAGCGGCGCGCCCGACTGCCGCGCACCCAGAAACTCGCCGGGACCGCGGATCTCGAGGTCGCGGCGGGCGATCTCGAAGCCATCCTGCGTCTCCACCATGGCCTTGAGGCGGGCGCGTGCGGTTTCGCCCAGGCGCGGCGCGTCCCCGGTCGAGTACAGCAACACACAGGCTGACGCCGCCGCGCCGCGCCCGACCCGGCCGCGCAGCTGGTGCAGCTGGCTCAGCCCGAAACGCTCGGCGTGTTCAATCACCATCAGCGAGGCATTGGGTACATCGACGCCGACTTCGATCACCGTGGTGCTGACCAGCACGCCGAGTTGGCCGCTGGTGAACAACGCCATCACCGCTTTCTTTTCAGCCGGCGGCATGCGTGAATGCAGCAGGCCAACCTGCGTGCCGGGCAAGGCGGCGCTCAGTGCTTCGTGCGTCTGGGTGGCGTTGATCAGGTCGACCGATTCGCTCTCTTCGATCAGCGGGCAGACCCAGTAGACCTGCCGGCCCTCGGCGAGCTGGCTGCGGATGCGTTCGACCACCTCGTCGCGTCGCGTTTCGCTGACCACCCTGGTGACGATGGGCGTGCGCCCCGGTGGCAGTTCGTCGATGGTGGAGACGTCGAGGTCGGCGTAATAACTCATGGCCAGGGTGCGCGGAATCGGCGTAGCCGTCATCATCAGAAGATGGGGCTCTTCCCCGCCCTGCGTCATCTTGCTGCGCAGCGCCAGCCGCTGCGCCACACCGAAGCGGTGCTGCTCGTCGATGATGGCCAGCGCCAGGTTCTTGAAAACCACCTTGTCCTGGATCACCGCATGGGTGCCGACCACCAGGCCGGCCGCGCCGCTGGCAATCATGGCCAGGGCTTCGCGCCGATCTTTCGCCTTCTGGCTGCCGGTGAGCCAGGCGGTCTGGATGCCCAGTGGTTCGAGCCAGCCGATCAGCTTGCGAAAATGCTGCTCGGCCAGGATCTCGGTCGGCGCCATCAGCGCGCACTGCCAGTCGGCGTCCATGCAGCGCGCCGCCGCCAGCGCTGCCACCACGGTTTTGCCGGAGCCGACATCGCCCTGCAGCAGGCGGTGCATGGGCACATTTTTCTGCAGGTCGGCCGCGATCTCGGCGCCCACGCGCTGCTGCGCGGCCGTCAGTCGAAAGGGCAGGCGCTCCAGCAACTGCTCCTGCAGCGTGCACTGGGGGCCGTGCACAGGCGCCCTCAGCGCCGGCGCACGCATGGCGGCGCGTACGCGGCGTGCCTGCAGCTGCGACAGCTGCTGCGCCAGCAACTCCTCGGCCTTCAGGCGCTGCCAGGCCGGGTGGCTGCGGTCCTCCAGGGTCGCCAGCATCACATCCGGCGTCGGGTGGTGCAAAAACTGTAGCGCCTCGCGCAGACTGGACAAGGGCTGCGGCATGTTTTTACTTAAAAATTCGGTCGGAAGGGTTTCCGCCAGGTCGGCCCGTGCCAGCCCGCCCAGCACGGCCTTGCGCAGATAGGCCTGCGGCAAACCGGCCACCGTGGGGTACACCGGCGTCAGCGCGGTGGCGAGTTCACCGCCGGCAGCGCGAAAACCCGGGTGCACCATTTCGCGGCTCACAAAACCGCCACGGATCTCGCCGCGCACCCGCACGCGCGCGCCCACACTGAGGGTTTTCTGGTGCGAGGGGTAAAAATTGATGAAACGCAGCACGCAGGTGTCGCTGCCGTCGTCCACCGTCACGCGCAGCTGCCGGCGCGGGCGGAACGTGATTTCACTATGGGTGACCTGCGCCTCGATCTGCACCATGTCACCGTCGCGTGCATCGGCCAGCCGGGTGATGCGGGTTTCGTCCTCGTAACGCAGCGGCAGGTGCAGCGCCAGGTCGATGTCACGGCGCAGGCCCAGCTTTTCAAGGGCTTTCTGCGGCGGGGACTTGGGCGCCACGGCGTTGCCGGTGCCAGCCTCAGCCGGCGGCGCCTTGCGGGGAGAAGCTGCGGGGGGGGACATGGGACAATTGTGCATCCATGAAGACCTTGTTCAGCCTCAGTGACTTTGATTTCACACTCCCCGGCGAACTGATCGCCCAGCACCCCGCCGCCGAACGCAGCGCCTCGCGCCTGCTGGACGGGCGCAGCGACTCGCCCGTGGACCGGCGTTTTACCGAGCTGCCGGACCTGCTGCAGCCGGGCGACCTGCTGGTGCTCAACGACACCCAGGTCGTCAAGGCGCGGCTGTTCGGGCAGAAAAGCAGCGGCGGCCGGCTGGAACTGCTGATCGAACGGGTGCTGTCGCCCACGCCGGAGGCGGGCCACGAAGTCGCCGCCCACATGAAGGTCAGCAAGAAGCCGCTGCCGGGTGCAGTGCTGCAGATGGACGGCGGCTTCACCGCCACACTGCTGGGCCGCTGGCCGAACGAGGATGGGCCGCTGTACCGCTTCGCCATGAGCAGCGATCCGTATGCGCTGATGGCCAGCCACGGCCATGTACCGCTGCCGCCGTACATCACCCACACCGACTCGGCCGTGGACGAGCAGCGCTACCAGACAGTTTTTGCCAGGAACCCGGGCGCCGTGGCCGCGCCCACGGCCGCGCTGCATTTCGACGAATCCGTGCTGGCCCGGCTGGCCGCCCGTGGCGTGCAACGCGCCACCGTCACGCTGCACGTCGGCGCCGGCACTTTCCAGCCGGTGAAGGCCGAAAACATCGCCGACCACGTGATGCATTTCGAGCGCTTCGAGGTGCCGCAGGCCACGCTGCAGGCCATCCAGGACTGCAAGGCCAGAGGCGGCCGGGTGGTCGCGGTCGGCACCACCTGCGTGCGCGCCCTCGAGTCAGCGGCCAGGTTCGGCCCCGATTACAAGGACACCAACATCTTCATCACACCGGGCTTCGAGTTCCAGGTGGTGGACCTGTTGCTGACCAATTTCCACCTGCCCAAAAGCACGCTGATGATGCTGGTCAGCGCTTTTGCCGGTTACGAACACATCATGGCGCTTTACCGCCACGCCATCAACCGGCGTTACCGCTTCTTCAGCTACGGCGACGCCATGCTGCTGCAACGAAGCCCCTGAGACAATCCCCCCATGCTGAAATTTGAAGTCCTGACCACCGACGCGGCTACCACCGGACCCGAAGGCGCCTACCCGGGCTCCTTTGCCCGCCGCGGCACGCTCACCCTGAACCACGGCGTGGTGCAAACCCCCATCTTCATGCCGGTCGGCACCTATGGCACGGTCAAGGGCGTGATGCCGCAGTCGCTGCACGAAATGGGCGCGCAGATCATCCTGGGCAACACCTTTCACCTGTGGATGCGGCCTGGGCTGGACGTGTTGCGCCAGTTCGGCGGCCTGCACAAATTCGAGAACTGGCATAAGCCCATCCTGACCGACAGCGGCGGCTTCCAGGTCTGGTCGCTCGGCGAGATGCGCAAGATTTCGGAAGAAGGCGTGAGGTTCGCCTCACCCGTCAACGGCGACAAGCTGTTCCTGACGCCCGAGATCTCGATGCAGATCCAGACCATCCTGAACAGCGACATCGTGATGCAGTTCGACGAATGCACGCCCTACGACACCAAGGGCCATATCACGACCGAGGACGAGGCACGGTACTCCATGGAGCTGAGCCGGCGCTGGGCGAAACGCTGTGAGGACGAGTTTGCCCGGCTGGAGAACCCCAACGCGCTGTTCGGCATCGTGCAGGGCGGCATGTTTGAAAACCTGCGCCAGGAATCGCTCGATGCACTGGTCGAGATGGACTTTCCCGGCTACGCCGTCGGCGGCGTCAGTGTCGGCGAGCCCAAGGAGGAAATGCAGCGCATCATGGCGCACACACCGCACCGCCTTCCCGCCCACAAACCGCGTTACCTGATGGGCGTGGGCACGCCGGAAGACCTGGTCGAAGGCGTCGGTGCGGGCGTGGACATGTTCGACTGTGTGATGCCGACCCGCAATGCGCGCAACGGCCACATGTTCACGCGTTTCGGCGACCTGAAGATCCGCAATGCCCGCTACAAAACCGAAGAGGCGCCGGTGGACAGCACCTGCAGCTGCTACACCTGCAAGAATTTCAGCCGTGCCTACATGCACCACCTGGATCGCTGCGGCGAAATGCTGGGCCCCATGCTCAGCAGCATCCACAACCTGCATTACTACCTGAACCTGATGCAGGAGGTGCGCGACGCGCTCGACGCCGGCCGCTTCGGCGCCTTTGTGCAGCAATTCAGGCAGGACCGGCAGCGCGGCGTCTAGCCCGCTGTCAATCAGAAACAAGGAGTTCCCATGCAATACCGCCGCCTTGGAAGCAGCAACCTGAAGGTGTCCGTCCTGTGCCTGGGCACCATGATGTTCGGCCAGCAGACGCCGGACGACGAGGCGGCGCGCATCGTCGCTTCAGCGAAAGACCACGGCATCAATTTCATCGACACCGCCGACGTTTACAACGAAGGCAGGTCGGAGACCTTGCTGGGCCAATTGCTGGCCGGGCAACGTTCGCACTGGGTGCTGGCCAGCAAGCTGGGCAACCAGGCCGGCCCGGGTGTGAACCAGGGCCATTATTCGCGCAGCTGGATCATGCAGCAGACCGATGCCATCCTGGCGCGGCTGGGCACCGACTATCTCGACATCCTGTACCTGCACCGCGACTTCCATGGCGAAAATCTTGAAGAAGCGGTGCGAGCCATCGGTGACCTGATTCGCGCGGGGAAAATTCGCAGTTTTGGCCTGTCCAACTTTCGTGGCTGGCGCATTGCCGAGATCGTGCGCCTCTGCGAACAAACCGGCGCGCCGCAACCGGTGGTCTGCCAGCCCTATTACAACCTGCTCAACCGCGGCCCCGAGGTGGAAATCCTGCCGGCCTGCGGCCACTATGGCCTGGGCGTTGTGCCTTACAGCCCGCTGGCACGCGGCGTGCTCACGGGCAAGTACCCGCCGGGCCAGCCACCGGCCGAAGGCACACGCGCAGGCAGCGGGGACAAGCGCATCCTGGAAACCGAGTTTCGCGAAGAGTCACTGGTCATTGCCCAGAAGATCAAGGCGCGCTGCGAGGCCAAAGGCTGGGTCCCGGGGCAGTTTGCCGCCGCCTGGGTGCTGGCCAATCCGCTGGTCAGCTCGGTGATTGCCGGACCGCGCCTGCTCTCACACCTGGAAGACGTCTACGGCGCGACCGAGCTGGTGCTGGACCGCGACGACGAGGCCTTCATCAACGCGTTGGTGATTCCGGGCCACGCCTCCAGCCACGGCTACAACGACCCGAGCTACCCCTTTTACGGTCGCCCGGTCTGAGTCTATAACATGCTATTAAATCAGTAGCTGCTTGCGCCCTGTGCATAAGGGCTGCAGGCAGTTTTTACTTGAATTCCGGCTCAACCCTGCTTCTGGAACAGCACCAGCTTGGTTTCGGTGGCCACCATGCCGTCCTTGCCGGCGGTCATCGACACCTCGTAACGGGTGCCAGGCAGCGGAAACTGCGGCGAGAAGCTGAAGGAGAAGTTGCCGTTGCCATCGGCCTGAACCCGCTGCGTCAGCAAGTCCTGGTTCAGCCCGAAGAGGCCGGCGAGCGTTCCGACGGCGCTGACCTTGACATCGACCACCGCGCCTGGGGCGGTGCGGCCGCGCACCACCACCGGGCTGCCTTCGACCGAAGCGTTGTTGGCGTGGCTGGTGACCTGCAACAGCACGGTCGCAGGCGCGGCGCTCACGGCCGAAGCCACGTCAAAACTCCAGGTCTGACGCACGGCATTGCCCACCATGTCCTTGGCGGTCACGTCCACGGCGTAGCGGCCGGCCGGCAGGTCGGCGCGGTAGGTGAAGAACTGCGGTGTGATCTGGGCCGCGGCGGTGACATCGCGCCCGGCCAGCATGATGCGAACACTTTTGGGGTCCACGCCCACGCCGCCGGCATCGTCAAAGGTGCCGGACACCGAGGTGTTGGCGCTGCGCGTGATGGACTCACCGTCGCGTGGCGACAGGTTGCGGATCACGGGCGGCTTCGCATCGGCCATCAGAGGCTGGGTCAGGGTGGAGGTCACCGCGCGGTCGCCGACACGCAGGGTGGCAACGACAGGCCGTGAGGGTGCGAGGTTGTCCAGACGACGGATGGTGTAGGCGCCCTCATACACACCGGGCCGCACTTCGCGCATCGCGACGTTGTTGATGACACCGGGAATGTCGAAATCTGCCGTACCGCCTGGCGCGCCGTTCAGCGTGAAGCGAAGTTCAGCGCCCGGTTCGAGCTTGTCGACCGGAGCCACCGTGAAGCGGTCGATTTTCAGGCCGACCGGCGGCGCCGCAGCCACGTCCTGGCGTGCGATGCCGGCGGGAAAGGTGTAGTTGGTCGCGATGCTGCGGTTGCGCACTTTCAACGTGGCACGTATGGCGCTGCTTTCCGTGATCCGGTCCTGGCGCCGGAGGGTGTAGCTTCCCGTGTAGACCCCCCGTGCGGTTTCCTTGAGCACGATGGTGCGGGGCACACCGCGAACATTGAGGCTGACCTGGCCGCGCGGTGAGCCTTCCACCGTGAACTCCAGAGTGGCGCCGGCCCGGAGACCGTCGTCTGTTCCCACCTGCAGTGATCGCAACTCCAGGGCGGCGGGTTGTGCCAGGACCGTGCCCGGCAGGACCAGCAGGGCGGTGGCGGCGGGAAGCAGCAGAAAAAGGGCTGCCACCTGGTTGCGAATCTGTTTTTTCATGGTGTTCAAACCTGGAGTAAGGATTTGCCCACTGTGATCGCAACGAAGCGTAATACCTGTAAGAGAAGAAGGGCGCCGAGCGTAGGCGGCGAGCGAAAACCGTCAAGGACAGGACGCCGTTTTGGCATCCGCGCCGCAGGCATGACAGAACTTGGCAAACGCGCTTTTGCGCGTCGTGCAGATGCCGCAATGGTCAAACAGGCCGATGCCGCAGTGCGGGCAAAAGTCGATCTCCTGGTTTTTCAGATCCACCGCGCGTTCACAGCCGGGGCATACGCCTTTGGACAGGCGCGTCAGCGCCGTGTCGTAGCTGAGTTCCTCGCGGCGTTGTGCGTCGGGCAGCTGTTCGGCCAGTTTCTGTTTTTCCAGATAACGGTTCAGCGAAACAATCGCCTGCCGCCCGACCAGCACCGTGACGACAATGCCGACGATGTAGCGCACATAACCGCCATAACTGGGCAGATAGGGCACGAGCTCGACGAAAAAGGCGAACAACGCAAAAAAAATGAAGCCCCAGACAAAAGGCCAGTAAGTACTCTTGCGTTTTTTCGCAAACAGCCAGCCGGCCGCCACCAGCAGCGGCAGGGTCAGCGCCAGCCGGTACAGAAAAACGCGCAGCTCCTGGGCGCGCTGCGCTTTTTGCCACTTGTCCTGCGCCGCACGCTCCAGCTCGACAATGCGTTCACGCGTGCGCGTCGCGCCCTGGCTGGCATCCAGCGCCTTTTGCTGCTCGGCTTCCATCGTGGCCAGCGCCTGGCGCTCGGCCGCCTTCAGCGTATCCAGCGCACGTGTCCGTTCAACCAGCTCCGGGTCCTGTTCGGCCCGATCGGTCGCGCGCCGCGTCGCCAGCCAGTTGCTGAAGGTCTCGCCGGCCGAGCGCGAATTGGCCTGGGCCACGCGCAGCTTGAGCCGCGCCTGCTCCAGCGCTTCCTGCGCCTGGCGGCCCTGGCGCTCCGCCGTCTTGAGACTCTCGCGTGCCTCGGTGGCAGCGGGCTGCTCGATGAAATCGTCCAGGGTCAGGACCTTCTCGACCTGCGGCAGGTCGCCCACGACGGTGCTGCCCAGGCCGATCAGGAAGGCGGCGAACACCAAGGCGACCAGCCAGAGGCCGCGCTGAAACCATTTTTCGGACAGTCGTAATGCTTTGCTCATGGAGGCTCCAGTTTCAGGGAAAAGTGTGTAACGAGGCAGCCTGCAGTGTCAGGTTTTCTGCAGTGCCAAAACCCTGGCCCGGAGCATGTCCGGCTGCACCTGCGCGCCCGGAATGGCCGGTCCGGCATTCAGGCCGACCCGGCTCAGCAGGCCGCGGCGGAACGGCCGCACCATGGCGCCGCCTTGCTCGATACGGCTGAAGAAGGAACCCCAGAGATTGGTCAAGGCCATGGGAACGACGGACACGCTCAGCCCATCACGTCCGGCGTTCTCCAGGATCTTCATGATGCCGCCCTTGAAGGGTTGAAGCTCGCCGTCCCGGGTGATGCCGCCTTCCGGGAAAATGGCCAGCAGGTCGCCGTTGCGCAGCACCTTGGCAGCCGCTTCGAAAGCTGCGTCATAAGCCGCCGGGTCCTGGTCGCGCGGCGCGATCGGGATTGCCCTGGCGAGCCGGAACAGCCAGCCGAACACCGGCATGTTGAAAATGCGGTGGTCCATGACGAAATAAATGGGGCGGGGGCTGGCCGCCATCAACAGCAGGGGGTCGATAAAACTCACATGGTTGCAGGTCAGCACGGCCGCGCCCTGCGCGGGAATGTTGTCGTCGCCCTTGACCTTGAATCGGTAAATGCAGCGCGAGGCGATCAGCGCGATAAAACGCAGCAGGTACTCCGGCACCAGCATGAAAATGTAAAACGCCACCACCGCATTGGCCAGGCCCACAAACAGGAAGACCTGCGGAATGCTGAAGTCGGCCTTGAGCAGGGCGCCTGCAAGAACGGCGCTGACGATCATGAACAGCGCATTGAGAATGTTGTTGGAAGCGATGATGCGGGCGCGGTGGGTCGGCTGACTGCGCAGCTGGATCAGCGCATACATGGGCACGCTGTACAAACCGGCAAACAGGCTCAGCAGCGCCAGGTCGGCCATCACGCGCCAGTGCGCCGGCTGCGCCACAAAGGCAGCCAGGCCCATGATCGGTGAGGCCGGCAGTCCGCGCGAGGAGAAATACAGGTCGATCGCAAACACGCTCATGCCGATGGCGCCGAGCGGCACCAGCCCGATCTCCACATGCCGGCGACTCAGCACCTCACACAGCAGCGATCCTGTGGCGATGCCTATCGAGAACACCACCAGCAGCAAGGAGGCCACCTGTTCGTTGCCGTGCATCACCTCCTTGGCAAAACTCGGAAACTGGCTCAGGAAGACGGCGCCGAAAAACCACATCCAGCTGATGCCCAGCATGGAGCGAAACACCACGATGTTGCCGTACGCGAGCCGCAGGTTGTGCCAGGTCTCCGTGAACGGGTTCCAGTTGATCGTCAAGCCAGGGTCGGTGGCGGGCGCCGAAGGAATGAACTGCGCCACCACTCGCCCCGCCACGGCCAGCAACACACAGGACAGCGCCACATACAGCGGACCCACACCCGGCACGGCCACCATCAGCCCGCCGACGATGTTGCCCAGCAAAATGGCGACAAACGTGCCCATCTCCACCATGCCGTTGCCGCCGGTCAACTCGCGCTCGTTCAGGGCCTGCGGCAGGTAGGCGAACTTGACCGGACCAAACAGCGTGGAATGCAGCCCCATCAAAAAGGTGCAGGTCAGCAGCAGCGGCACCTGCAGGTTCACCTCACTGCTGAGAAAACCGGCGGCTGCCACCCCCATGATCACGATTTCCAGGTTCTTCACGAAACGGATCACGCGCGTCTTTTCGTATTTGTCGGTGAGCTGCCCGCTGGTGGCCGAAAACAGCAGAAAGGGCAGGATGAACAGCGCGCCTATCACCAGCCCCGCCAAGGCGGGCGGCAACCAACTCACGCTGAGCTGGTAGGTCACCATCACGGTGAAGGCGAACTTGAACAGGTTGTCGTTGGCGGCACCCGAGAACTGGGTCCAGAAGAAGGGCGCGAAGCGGCGCTGGCTCAAGAGGGCGAACTGATCCGGATGCCCGTGCGGCGGCGGCGGGGCTACCTCAACGACTGTTTCGGCACGCATGGTGGACTGCTCCTGATTTTTTCGGCTGGTGATGCGACCCGCGCCCGGTTGCCGGTTTGTCGGTTTGTCGGTTTGCGCGCGCAAGGCTGAAGCGGATTCTGCCCTGCTTTTCATGACAGCTCCGCGGCAGCTCCCGCCCCGGCTGCGAACCGCCGGCAGGCAATGCGCGACCGGTGCCAGGCGAAGCCTGGATGCCTAGCCGTCCGCTGAAGTGAACACCGTCAGCACGCCGGTGTAGCCATAGAGGTTGTGGCGCGCAATTTCGCCGCCCGCGAAAAAACCGACGAGCGGCACGTCGCCGAGGGCACGCCGCACAATCTGCAGCTCGGCACTGGGCGCGCCGAAGTGCGGGCCGCCGCGCCCGGCGCAGCTGATGTAGATGGCGCCCGCGATGCGCCGGGCCGGGTGCGGGGCCGATTCGGCCTCGGACGCGCTCAGCGCACTGGCGACTTCCAGCGTCAACTCTTCCGGCTCCAGTTCCTCGCGGATCTCGGCGCAGATACGCACCAGGTCGGCGCGCGCCGCCTCGGCGTTGCGTTCGCAAAAAGCCAGCCTCATGCCCGGGCTGGGCACCTCGGCAATGGCCACGCCCTGGCGCGCCGGGTCCAGGCCGATGATGTGACGCACCAGCACATCGGCCCCGAACTGGCCCGGACGCCGGATCCGGCCATCCTGCAGGGCGGCGTCGGCGCTGCTCAGGCCGACCAGCGTGGTGCGCACTTTTTCGAGCGCCTCGCGCGGCGCATCGAGCGACACGCCGAGGTCGGCCAGCATCACCTCGAGTGCGCTCTCGCCGTCCAGTTCCGTCACCACATTGGCGTCGCAGGCGGTGATCTCATGCTCCGGCGAGACCGGCTGGCAGCCTTGCGTCACGCGGGACATCAGGCCGGCGCCCTGGGCAAAGGCCACCCCGCTCAGGCCGCCGCTGAACACGCCGCCGGCGGCGCCCTGCCCCTTCACATTGCCGCTGCCGCTGAGCGCAAACTGGACCGCCTTGCTGCGGCTCGACGCCAGCCCGCCAAACACATAGCCGCTGCTGGTGCGCTGGGCCATCTCGGCGATCAGCTCGGCCACGTCGGGGGTGCCGGCGTCGGCATGCACCAGCGCGGTATGCGCCTGGAAATGGCTGGCGCCGGGCGGCGGCAGGGGCGACACGCCGGAAAACACGCGGTACTGGTCCGACGGCAGTTCGCACAGCATCACCGCCAGCGCGGGCTCGTCGAAATACTCGACGTTGTTCGACGCGATGCCAATGCCGACCGTGCCCGCCCAGTCGGTGATTTCTGGCAGCTCGGCACCGAGGAAGTCCAGGATGTCCTGCGCCTGCGCGGTGTAGTGGTCGGTGATGTAAAGCAGGCCCAGACCCGGCGAGCTGGCATAACCATGCAGGACCATCTGCGCTCGCAGCTGGGCCAGCACCAGGCCGGCCGCCATGCGCCATTGCGGGTGGGTGGCGTGGCCGTAGGGGAAAAGTTTCATGGGCTTATCAGGACAGGTCAGGACAGGTTGGCACTGGCGAGCCGCCTCACCACTTGGGCGGCAGTCGCTCTCCGGGAAGCACATCGTAAGGCGAGGCCCAGCCAGGCAGCCCGCGCAGGCGCGCAAGCCATGCCTCGATGTGAGGGTATCGCCCGGCGACCTCATAGCCGCTTTCCTCCAGCGGGTAAAAAAGGTAACCGGACAGCGAGAAGTCGGCGATGGTGGCCGCCCCGCCGACCATCCACTCGCGTGTGGCCAGATGTTTGTCGACGATGGCAAAGGCGGCGTCCATCCGCGCGCGCAGCCAGGCCATCACGGCCGGGTCGGGCGTGGCGGGGCCGAAGGCCTTCATGAAGCGGTAGGTGGCGAAGTAACTGGTGAACTTGTGGTTGTCGAAAAACAGCCAGCGCAGCACCTCCAGCCGGTCGTCTTCCGTGGCGCCGTCATACGCGCCGTGTTTTTTCGCGAGGTAGCCCAGGATGACGCCTGACTGCGTGAGGCGGCGCGTGCCGTCCTCCAGTACCGGCGCCTCGCCCATCTCGTTGGTCTGCTCCCGCCAGGGCCCGGTGCGCGTGACACCTTTCATGAAGTCCACAAAAACCGGCTCCCAGGAATGGCCCAGGGCGCGCAGCAGGAAAGCCACTTTGAAGGTGTTGCCCGACTGGCAAAAACCATGAAGACGGTACATGGGAACGCTTTCTCGCTTTCTTTCAGGTGACTGCCAGCCGGCCACCGGCGCGGCAGGGTTTCAACGCGTGGTCTTGCGCACCGGCGCCTTGGCTTTCGGCTTGGGTTTGGCGCGCGCCGCGGTTTTGGCCGCCGCCGGAGTGGGCCAGGCCTGGCTGCTGCGCAACGCGCTGTCCATCGCCGAGCGGGCGCCCCGCGCCACGGTCTGGCCTGCGGAACTGGCCATGCCCTTGGCCAGGTCGGTGGCCATGCCGGTGGCGGTTTTCATCGCATCCCTGGCCAGCCCGGTGGCCATGTTTTTCGTCGTGCTCATGGCGGTTTTTTTGGCGGCGTCCTGCATGGCCGTGGTGGCGATGTGCTGGAACTGCTGGGTCAGCGCGCCCCACCACTGCATGGGGTCGACCACGCCAGGCGCCGGCGCAGCGGCTTTTTCAGCTTTGGGCCTCGTGGCTTTGGCCTTCGCGGCCGTCTCACTGTTCTGATAACTGGTAGGGGGGACTTCCAGCCCCGAGAACGTCTTGGCCTTGCCGGCCACTTTCTGCACCCCGCTCGCCACCGTATCGGCGACCTTGAGCTTGAAGGCGTTGGCCACATCGCCCATGTTGAAATTCATGCCCTTGAGCGTGGCCAGGGTCATCTTCTGCACTTCCAGCGCCTGGATGGTGGCCTTGAGCGCCATGGCGTTCTGGTCCAGCCAGAACTGGACGGCCTTGAGCTCCTCGATGCGTTTGTCGAGCTCCTCGACATTGAGCGTCGGCGCAACCCAGTTGCCCAGGTTGGGCAGCTGGGGAATGCTTTGCGACGCGCTGCCGGCCGCCTGCTTGGCAAGGTTCTGCAGGAAATCAAAGCCCGGGACCAGTTTGCCGAACCCGGCAAAAGAAGGGTTGTCTGCGTCGCTCATGGTTGTCTCCTGATGTTGTAGGAAGTGCCCGAAGTCCTGCGGCATTGCACTGACTTGCGGTTCAAGGTGCTTTCATTGTGCAGGGTCGGGGCGGCGCGTCAACCCGTTTTTTCTGCCCCCAGCCGGCGCCTCGCATCCACCCGGGTCACCTGCCCCGCCTTGCCGCCGCAGCCAAAGCTTCAATAAAAATCAGCCGCGAGCCCTTGCCTGACATGCGCAAGCAGCTACTGATTCAATAGCAAATCAGGGTTTGGCGCCATAGGATGGTGGTCGGCGCTCACGCAGACTGGCCACACCTTCGCGCACGTCGGGGCCGGCAAAACCCATGAACTCCAGCGCCAGCGATGCGTCGAAAGCCGGGCCGGCCTGGCGCAGCCAGTTGTTGAGTGCGTACTTGGTCCAGCTGATGGCGGTTTGCGAGCCGGCGGCCAGACGGTCGGCGACCTCATAGGCCTTGGTCAACAGCTCGTTTTCGTCGACGGCCAGGGAAACCAGTCCGATGCGCTCGGCCTCCTCGCCGCTGATCGGCTCACACAGCATCAGGTAGTACTTGGCCTTGGCCATGCCGCACAGCAGGGGCCAGATGATGGCCGCGTGGTCGCCGGCAGCCACACCCAGGCGCGTGTGGCCGTCCACGATCTTGGCGCTTCTGGCGGCAATCGAAATGTCGGCCAGCAGGCCCGCCACCAGACCGGCGCCGACCGCTGGCCCGTGCAGCGCGCTGACGATGGGCTTGTCGCAGTTGATGACGTTGTAGACCAGGTCGCGCGCTTCTTTCCAGACGCGGGTGCGGGTGGCAAAGTCGTCGGCCATGTCCTGCACCAGCGCCAGGTCGCCGCCGCCGGAAAAACCCAGGCCTTCGCCGCGCAATACGGCGCAGCGCACCGAGTCGTCGCTGCCCACGTCGCGCCAGATCTGCGCGAGCTCCCGGTGTCCGTCGTGGCCGGCCGTCGGCAATTTGCCGTTGAGGGCCTTCATCTGGATGTCCAGCACCGCTCCGCCGGCACCGCGGCGGGTGATGTGAAGGGTCTGGTAGGCGCTGTAATCCATCGTCTGGGCAGTCATGGTGTCTCCGTCAGGTGGCAAAAAGGAATCCCTGAATTGTGCCCCGCACAGATCAGGCGCCGACCGCTTGACCTTCATCAACCGGGGCCATGACGCCATGGCGCATGATGGACATGAGTACCAGACAAGAAGGAACACCCCATGGACAAACAACACAGCGCACCCTATCAACAGCAATTGCTGGACATGCGCGTCGCCCTGCTCGCACAGATCTCGGCGCAGCGTGGCGGAACCGTCAGCCGCGCTGATGCCGCCGCCGACCATTTCGGCCAGCCGGAGGACTCGCGTGCCCAGGTGGCCACCGAACGTGAACTCGAATTCGCCCTGGGCGAGCGCGAAACAGCCGAGCTCACTGCAATCGACGCGGCACTGGCCCGCTTCGAAGCCGGAACCTACGGTTTATGCACCGACTGCGGCGTGACCATTCCTGCCGCCAGGCTGCAGGCCAGCCCCGAAGCCTGGCGCTGCATCGCCTGCCAGGAAAAGGCAGAGCAAACGCGTCCTGCCTGACCCCCCTTTTCTTTCTTTACCCCTCTTTTTCTACAAAGGATTTCATGAGTACTTTTCACGCCGTTGTCTGGATCGACCAGTCCGAAGCCCACGTGGTGATGTTTGACCGCGAACACATGGAAGCCCAGCGCATCAAGTCACGCACACACCACAAACACCAGGGCAAGGCCGACGACAGCGCCGCCTTTTTTGCCGATGTCGCCCGGGCACTGAACGGCACGCATGAAGTGCTGCTCACCGGCCCCGGCCTGGTGCGCAACCAGTTCCGCGACTGGTGCAGCAGCCACCTGCCGGCCGTGGCCGACGCTGTGGTGGACTCGGTGGCCGCCGACCATCCGAGCGACGCCCAGCTGGTCGCGCTGGCCCGACAGTACTTCAAGAAGTTCGACAACATGGCGGCCGATCCTTCGACCGTCTGAGCTGCGGATTTTTTCGCCGGGACAGCAACCGGCGGCGCACAGGCTGCTATCCTTGACCGGATGCGCAGCCTGTTTCATTTCGCCTTCAATGTCACCGATCTCGACGAGGCCCGCCGTTTTTACGGCGGCGTGCTCGGTTGCGCCGAAGGCCGCAGTACCGAGAGCTGGGTCGATTTCGACTTCATGGGCCATCAGCTCTCGCTGCACCTGGGCCAGCCGTTCAAGACCGAGCGCACCGGCCATGTCGGCGACACGCTGGTGCCCATGCCGCATTTCGGGCTGGTCCTGGCGCTGCCCGACTGGCAGGCCATGGCCGGGCGCCTGCAGGCCGCCGGCACCGACTTCCTGTTCGCGCCTCAAGTGCGTTTTGAAGGCCAGCCGGGCGAGCAGTGGACCATGTTTTTCTGCGACCCTTTCGGCAACCCGCTGGAGATCAAGGGTTTCCGCGACCTGGACGCGATTTACGCGTCATGAGGAGGGGCCGGTGAGCACGCCACCGCGCAGCGGGCTATCGGGTGACCTCTTCACTCAAGCAGGGACCGGCTTTGCCGGACCGCAGGCGCAGCGCCCCTTTCCCCGTGCAAGGGGCAGCGAGCGGCCGCAGGCTCGCAGTGAGTGAGCGTGGGGGCTGACATGAATTACACCTTTGCCTCGGCCACCATTTTGCTGCTCCTGATCACTGATCCGCTGGGCAACATCCCGATTTTTGCCAACGCGCTGCGTCACGTCGCGCCCGAGCGCCGCGCCTTTGTGATCCTGCGCGAGGTGCTGATCGCCTTTTTGCTGCTGCTGGCCTTCATGTTTGTCGGCGACCGCTTCCTGCGCCTGATGAACCTCAGCGAACTCTCGCTGCAGATCGCCGGCGCCGTCATCCTGTTCCTGATCGCCTTGCGCATGATTTTCCCCGGCGGCCACCCGGAAGCAGAGCCGCTGCAGGGTGAACCCCTGATCGTGCCGCTGGCGATTCCCGCGCTGGCCGGGCCTTCGGCGCTGGCCACCGTGCTGCTGCTGGTCTCGCAGGCACCGGCCCGGCGCATGGAGTGGGTGGCGGCCCTGTGCGTCACCATGGCGGTGTGCGCTGTGGTCCTGGTGCTGGCCGAACGCATCCAGCGGATGCTGGGCGACCGTCTGCTGACGGCCTTCGAGCGACTGATGGGCCTGATCCTGGTGGCGATCTCGGTCGAGATGCTGCTGCGCGGCATCCAGCTGTTCATCACGCAGACGCGCGCTGCGGTCTGAGGGGCGCGCAGCCCCGCCCCTTATTTGGCCGGTGTCGCCGGCACGATCTTCTGGTCGATCGCGCCGAAAATCAGCTCGCCGTCCTTTCCCTTCATTTCAATGCGGATGGTGTCGCCGTACTTCATGAAAGCCGTCGAGGGCTTGCCGTCCTGGATGGTTTCGATGGCGCGCTTTTCGGCGATACAGCTGTAGCCCTTGGGCCAGTCGGTCTTGCCCTTGACCTCGACACCCTTGTTGCTGACGGTGCCAGAGCCGATGATGGAGCCGGCGCGCACATTGCGCGTCTTGCAGATGTGGGCGATCAACTGGCCGAAGTGGAAGGTCATCTCCGGACCGGCGTCGCACATGCCGACCTTGCGCCCGTTCCAGGTGCTCTGCACGGTCAGGTTCAGGCGGCCATGGTCCCAGGCGTCGCCGAGTTCGTCCAGCGTGACCGCCACCGGGCTGAAGGCCGTGGCCGGCTTGCTCTGGAAAAACCCAAAGCCCTTGGCGAGTTCGTTGGGGATCAGGTTGCGCAGGCTGACGTCGTTGGCCAGCATCACCAGGCGTATGCCTTCGAGCGCCTGCTCGGGCGTGCTGGTCATGGGCACGTCGCCGGTGATGACCGCGACCTCGGCTTCAAAGTCGATGCCGTAGTCCTCGCTGGGGCAGACCACGTCGTCGCAGGGGCCGATGAAGTCGTCGCTGCCGCCCTGGTACATCAGCGGGTCCTTGTAGAAACTGTCGGGCACCTCGGAGTCACGCGCCTTGCGCACCAGCTCCACATGGTTGATGTAGGCCGAGCCGTCAGCCCACTGGTAGGCGCGCGGCAGCGGTGCCATGCAGCGCGCCGGCTCGAACGGAAACGCGTGGCGCGCCTTGCCGTTGTTCAGCGTCTCGTACAGGTCCTGCAATTGCGGGGCGAGGAAGTTCCAGTCGTCGAGCACCTGCTGCAATCTGGTGGCGATGCCCGTCGCATAATGGGCCGTCGACAGGTCGCGCGAGACGACCACCAGCTGGCCGTCACGGGAGCCGTCTTTGTAGGTTGCGAGCTTCATGGGGTTCCTTAGGAGAAGGTGGGATGCACGGCGACGGATCGCGGCAAGAAATTGGAGTTACGATAAGTGAAATCAATTTACCTAAATGTAATTTTCAATTTTAGTCGAATTCCATGAAAGAGCGCAAAACCGCCCCCCCCTCATCACCGTCCGTTCTGCCCGCCCAGCGCGCCGGCATCCAGTCGGTGGAGGTTGGTTTCAGTCTGCTGCAGGTGCTCAGCGCCTCGCCGGGCGCGCTGATGCTGCGCGACCTCGCCTTTGCTGCCGGCATGAGCGCCGCCAAGGCGCACCGCTACCTGGTGAGTTTCCAGCGGCTCGAGCTGGTGGCGCAAGACCCGGGCACCACACGTTACGACCTCGGCCCGGCGGCGCTCAAGCTGGGCCTGGCCTCCCTGTCACGCCTGGACAGCGTCAAACTTGCGCGCCAGCGCCTGGGACCGCTGATGGAGCAGATCGGCCAGACCCTGGCGCTGGCGGTGTGGGGCAACCAGGGACCCACCATCGTGCACTGGGAGGAGTCGCCGCAGGCGGTGACCGTCAATTTGCGACTGGGCGACGTGATGCCCCTGCTGTCCTCGGCCACCGGCCTGTGTTTCTCCGCCTTCATGGCGCAGCCCGCCGGCAGCCGCAGCCAAAAAGGCCCGGCGACCAGGCCACCCGCCCAGGACCGCCTGACGCCGCTGCTCAGGGACGAACTGGCACGCATGCACAAGCTCGCCCGCAAGGACGTGCCCAAAACCATGGCCGAGGTCACGGCGCTACTGGACGAGGTGCGCCGGCGCGGCCTGTCACGCGTGGTGGACACCCTGCTGCCCGGCGTGGCCGGATTCTGCGCGCCGGTGTTCGACGCCGACGGCCACCTGGTGCTGGGCATGGTGGCGATGGGCTCGCTGGCCAATTTCGACCCCGCCTGGGACGGCGCGGTGGCCAGCCCCCTGGCGGCAGCGGCGCGGCAACTTTCCGCCGATCTGGGATTCACAGGGGCATGAACACCCCGCCCGCCCGGCAGGCACCAGCGCTGCCGGCGCGCCCCCTGATCACCCTGACCTCGCTCGTGGTACTGGCCCATGTCCTGCTGCTGCAGGCGGCGCCGCTGGCCTGGGGGCCGGTGCCCGACCCGCAGGCGACCGCGCCACGCCCCTTCATCACACGAACGCTGGAGATCAAGCCCGAACCGGCGCTGGCCAGCGCCCCCGCTGCCCCGCCGGTGCGCGCCCAGCCAGTCCGGCGCCGCCCTCCCCTTTCACCGTCAAATCGGGCTACAGCCCCCGAATTGACTGCGCCACCAGCTATCGAATCAATAGCGCCTGCAACCACGGACAGCACCGCCCCGGCTGACCCGCCGGGCCAGCCGGCCGAGACCGCCGCAACACCGACAGAACCGGTCGCACCCACTCCCACTCCCACGCAAACACCACCGCCCCCCCCCCTGCCCGGCGCCAGCACCGCCCTGACCATCCCCGGCTCGGTGCGCCTCAAATACGCGATGACGGGTCGCGCCAAAAACCTGGACTACAGCGCCTTTGCCCAGCTCGACTGGTTGCAGGACGGCCAGACCTATGACGCCAAAATGGTGGTCAGCGCCCTGTTCCTCGGATCACGCAGCATGACCAGCAGCGGGCGCATCACCGCCGACGGACTCGCGCCGACGCGTTTTCTGGACAAGTCCCGCAGCGAACGCGCGGCCCATTTCCAGGCCGACAAGGGCACGATCAGCTTCAGTGCCAACACGCCAGACGCGCCCTGGCTGCGCGGCGCACAGGATCGTCTGAGTGTTTTCCTGCAACTGGGCAGCCTGCTGGCCGGCGCGCCGGCCAGCTACCCGGTCGGCGCCAGCGTGTCGCTGTACACCGCCGGCCCGCGCGAAGTCGACACCTGGACCTTCACCGTCGAATCCGAGGAAACCCTCAAGCTGCCCGTCGGCGAGGCGGCCACGCTCAAGCTCACCCGCAAGCCGCAGCGCGACCATGACCAGACCGTCGAAATCTGGTTCGCGCCGTCCATGGACTACCTGCCGGTGCGCAGCCGCATCACCCAGCAAAACGGTGACTTCATCGACCAGCAACTGCGCGCAGTCGAAAAACCCTGATGTCACACGGGCGCCACCGCGCCCCTTGTCGTCACGCTGTGATTTTTTTGGCATTTCCGGGCAATTCAGGACATTTCGGCGTGTTTCAGGGATTTACCCTGTGTGTCTTGAACTTCGCCCGGCCGTTGATATATGGGTACAAGAAGGAAACCACACCATGCACATGCTCTACGACTCCGAATCCTTCGCGGTGATGCAGATCCATGCCAACGCCCCGGAGGAGTCTGCGCCCGCTCCGGCCGTGCCCCAGCTTGCCCGCAACGGCTTCGAGATTGTCGACAAACGCTCCGGCAAGGAGGTCTATCTGGACGGCTCCTGGGCCGAACTTTTCCAGCAGCGCCTGAACGTCTGGCAAAAAAACACGCCGACGCAGGAAGAACTCGAGGACATGCTCGAAAGTTATGCCGAGCTGGCGCACACGCCAGTGGGGCTGCACTGACGACTGCCGCGCAGCCGTCGGCCCCAGAGCGGGTCCCCGACGATTCCTGAAGGTCATTGACGGCCTTAAGACAGCGTTAAGGGAGGCCATGCAACATTTGTTTACATCGGCCATCCGCCGAAGCGATGGCAAATGGGGCCTCCGCCATCACCTTGCCCCGGGACCTGACCATGACTCCTTCTTTTTCCCGACTGCTTGCCGGTTGCCTTGTGCTGTGCACACACTGGGCGCTGGCCGCCGACGGCGTATCGCCACGCCAGATCCTGGTTGGACAGAACATCACGCTGCAGGGCGGAAAAAACGACTACGGCATGGCGGTGCAGGAGGGCATCCAGACCTACCTGCAGGCCGTCAATGCCCGTGGCGGCGTCAACGGTCGGCAGGTCGTGCTCAGGACGCTGGACGATGACAACCAGTCGGCCAGGGCCGAGGCCAATGCCCGCCAGCTCGTGACGCAGGACAAGGTGTTCATCCTGTTCGGTTCGATCGAAGGCGGCCCGTCCACCGCCGTGATGAAAGCGGCAGTGGACCTCAACGTGCCGTTTTTCGGGCCCATGGCCGGTTCGCCCACGCTGCGCCGCCCGTATCAGCCGCTGGTTTTCCCGGTGCGCACCGAACACCGGGAAGAGTTCCGCGCACTGCTCGACTACGCGAAGAAAACCGGGACCACGCGCGTGGCCTTTGTCCGTTCCGACTCCGAGACCGGCCAGCAACACCTGGAGAACGTCAGGCTGCTGTGCCGGGACCTGGGCATGGAGCTGGTGGCGGATCTGCCCTTCAAATCCGATGTGAGCGACGTGCAGATCGAGCAGATGGCCCAGCGCATCGCCGCGACCGGGGCCCAGGTGGTGATCAACCACGGCGGCGCCGCCATGTACGAACGGCTGATCCGCCAGGCCCGCAAGCAAGGCGTGCGCGCCACCTTCAGCGGCGTGAATTCGGGCTCGACGCAGCTCGCCAAACACCTGGGTGAACTCGCGCACGGCATGGTGTTTTCCCAGGTGGTGCCCAGCCCCTGGGAGCGCAAGACAGGCATCACGCGCGAGTACCAGGAAGAATTCGCACGCCTGAAACCGGGCCAGGAGTTCTCCTATGGCAGCCTGGAAGGCTACCTGACGGCCAAGGCCCTGGTCGCGGCCCTTGAGCTGGCCGGCAAGGAACCGACACGCGAAAGCTTTGTGCGCGGCCTGCACAACGTCGGCAGCATCGACCTGAACGGCCTGCGGGCCAGCTACCTGCCGGGTTCGCACACCGGCATGACGCTGGTGGATCTGGCCATCGTCACACGCGACGGCAAATTCCGGCATTGAGGGCGCGGACTCAGTCCGCCGGGTAGAGCCTGCGGTACAGCGGGGCCACCAGAATGAGTACCGCCACGAGCCGGCACACCTGAAACGCGGTGACCACCGGCACACCGAGTTGCAGCACCTTGGCGGTGATGGCCATCTCGGCGATGCCGCCCGGGGAGGTGCCCAGAATCAGCGTGGCCAGCGGCAGGCCGGTGGCCCATGCCAGCAGCGCGGCAAAGCCACTGCACAGCACCAGCATGACCAGGGTGCCCAGCACCACCGAGGCCATCCAGCGCGGCGCGGCGTGCAGAAAGGTCGGGGAAAACCGCACGCCCAGTCCCACGGCAATCAGCAGTTGCGCGGTATTGGTTAACCAGGGCGGGATGCCCGACAGGTGCAGGCTGGCCATCGTCAGGCCCATGGTCACCAGCAGCGGCCCCATGAACCACGGGTTGGCCCGGCCCAGCCGAAGCATCAGCCAGGCGCCGGTGGCAGTGGCCCCGGCCAGCGCGACCAGACCCGGCCCGTTCACCGCGCGCAGCACCGGCGGGTTCAGGTCCAGGCCATGCAGGCCGCTGAACTGCATCGCAAAAGGAATCGTCACCGTGACCAGCAGCAGCCGCAGGCTGTGCGAGGCCGCCACCAGGTCGGTGCGCGCATGGGCACGTTCGGCCAGCAGGGTCATCTCGGAAGCGCCGCCTATGGCCCCCGCAAAATAACTGGTGGCGCGCATCGCCGGCGCCGGCACGCCGGGCATGCGCGGTGCGTTGACACGGTGCAGCCAGCCGCCAAAGGCCAGGCCCAGACCCAGCGCCCAGACAATCGCCAGCGCAATGGCCCACCACAGGCTGCCGACCAGCGCGGTCACCTGCGGCGTGAAGTACAGCCCCAGCGCGGTGCCGATCACCCACTGGCCGCTGTTGTTCAGCGGCCGCCAGCTGGCGGTCGGCACGCCGGCGATCGAGGCGCAGGCCGTGGCCAGCAGCGGACCGATCATCCACGGCAGGGGCGTGCCGATCCAGACACACAGCCAGGCGCCCGCCAGCGCCAGCAGCAGGGTGAACACAACATGAAAGGGCTTGAGGCGCATCGGGGGCAGAAAAACAGGAACAGGAACAGGAACAGGAACAGGAAAGGGAGAGATGCAGGGTTTTGGCTGACCGGCCGCCGCCGGTTGTCAGATAGGTCTAGTATCGCCCTGAGCATGGCCACGAACACCCCACCCCCTTCCCCTGCGAACACCTGCCGGCGCAACGCCGTCCTGGCCCCGCTGCTGCTCGTGCTGCTGGCCGCCTGCGCCAGGGTGCCCGAACCCCGGCTGTTTCCGCATGCACCCAATGACATCACGGCACGCACCGAGGCCCTGCTGCCTGCCGACGTGATCCTGCTCGGCGAGCAGCACGATGCGGCCGAGCACCAGGACATTCACCGGCAGGTCATCGAGTACCTGGCGGTACGCGGCCAGTTGGCGGCGGTGGCGCTGGAGATGGCCGAGGCGGGTACCAGCACCGCGGCCCTGAAATCGAACAGCACCCAGTTGCAGGTGCAGGCCTCCCTGGGCTGGAACAACAAAAGCTGGCCCTGGACCGCCTATGGCCCGGCGGTGATGGCGGCCGTCAAGGCCGGCGTGCCGGTGCTGGGCGCCAACCTGCCGCCGGCGCAGATGCGGGGCGCCATGGCCGACGGCCTGCTGGACCAGCCCCTGCCCGGCCCCGCGCTCAAGGCCCAGCAGCAGCTGATACGCATCGGCCACTGCGGCGTGTTGCCGGAGGACCGGATCTCCCCGATGACACGCATCCAGATCGCGCGCGACATCCGCATGGCGCGCACGCTGCAGCAGGCGGCCTTGCCTGGAAAAACAGTGGTGTTGCTGGCCGGCAGCGGCCATGTCAACCGCTCGCTGGGCGTTCCCCAGCACCTGCCGCCCGGCCTGGCCGTCAAGGCCGTGCAGCTGCGCGCCGGTCCGGCAGCGGCCACGCCGGATGCGCGCCAGGAGGCCGAAAGCAGGGCGGCGTTTGATGCCGTCTGGCCGACCCCGGTCGTGCCGGAGCAGGACTACTGCGCCAGTTTGAGGGAAACGCCCGGGGCGAAGTAGCCCCGGCCACGGTCAGTGACTCAGGCGTTCTTCCTGATGGAATCCGCCACCACACTGACGATGCGCTCAATGTGCTCTTTCTCCACGATGTAGGGCGGACAGATCACGATGTTCTCGGCCGCCGGGCGCACCAGCACGCCGTGCTTGAAGCAGTCCATGAAGATGTCGTACGCGCGTTTGCCCGGCGCGCCGGCGATGGACGCCAGCTCCACCGCGCCGGCCAGGCCCAGGCTGCGGATGCCGACCACATGGGGCAGGCCCTTGAAGCCGCTGTGCATGGCGTCACCGAGCACGGTGCCCATCTGTCCGGCGCGTTCAAACAGCTTTTCTTCCTTGAACAGGCCCAGCGTGGCAATCGCCGCGGCGCAGGCCACCGGATGGCCCGAGTAGGTGTAGCCATGGAAAAACTCGACCGCATGGGCCGGGCTGTCGGCATTGGCATCCATCATGGTGTTGTAGATGCGGTCGGAGCAGATCACGCCGCCCAGCGGGATCACGCCGTTGGTCACGCACTTGGCGAAGTTCAGCATGTCGGGCACCACGCCGTAGTAGTCGGCGCCGAAGTTGGTTCCCATGCGGCCGAAGCCGGTGATGACCTCGTCAAAAATCAGCAGGATGCCGTGTTTGTCGCAGATCTCGCGCAGGCGCTTGAGGTAGCCCTTGGGCGGCAGGTACCAGCCGGCGCTGCCGGCCACCGGCTCGACGATCACGGCAGCGATATTGCTGGCGTCGTGCAGCGGCAAAATGCGCTGCTCCAGCTCCAGCAGGATGTCCTCCTCCCAGACCGGCTCGGCGCCATGGATGTAGGCGTGTTTGACCGGGTCGTGGATGAAACGCATGTGGTCCACCCGCGGCAGCAAGGCCGAGCCGTAGACCTTGCGGTTGGCCGGAATGCCGCCCACACTCATGCCGCCGAAACCGACGCCGTGGTAACCCTTTTCGCGCCCGATGAAGACATTGCGGTGGCCCTCGCCGCGTGCGCGGTGGTACGCCAGCGCCACCTTGAGCGAGGTGTCGGCCGCTTCCGAACCGGAATTGCAGAACAGCACCTGGTTCAGGTCGCCGGGCGCCATGCCGGCAATCAGGTCGGCGGCCTTGAAGGCCTGGTCGTTGCTGGCCTGGAAGGCGGTGGCGTAGTCCAGGGTGTCGAGCTGCTTCTTGATGGCTTCGTTGATCGGCTTGCGGTTGTGGCCGGCGCCCACGCACCACAGGCTGGAAATGCCGTCGAGCACCTGCTTGCCGTCATGCGTCGTGAAAAACATGCCGTCGGCTTTCACAAAAACCCGCGGGTCCTTCTTGAAGCTGCGGTTCGGCGTGAACGGCAACCACTGGTGGTCCATGTTGAAGTCCTGATAGGCCATGACGAAATCTCCTGCTAGAAAAAAGGGCTGCCGGGTTTTGGCGCTAGTACTGCAGCACGGAAGTAGCGAAACAAAATGAAAGTGATGGCTTCGTGTCCAGGGCAAGGCGCAAGCCGCAGCGAAGGCTGTACGCCTTCGCAAGGATTGCAACGCCGCCATGGGTACGAAGGCGCGCTTTCATGTTTCGATATTTTCGGGTTGCAGTACTAAGTCATGCATTCTGGCACTCCCGGCGACAATCTGCTTTCCGGCAAACACCTGGCGGCCGGCCACCTGCGACAATTCATCCCCCATGAGTCCTACTTATATCCTCACCCTGTCCTGCCCGGACCGTCCGGGCATTGTTCATGCGGTTTCCGGCTTTCTGTTCGAACGCGGCGGCAACATCCTGGAAGCGGCGCAGTTCAGCGACGACAAGCGCGACGACCCGGCGGCCGACGCCACCGGCCTGTTTTTCATGCGCGTCAGTTTCACCTGTGACCAGCTCTCCTTTGAAGAGCTCAAGGAACAGGTCGGCGTGCTGGGCGTGCTGTTCGACATGCGCTGGGGCCTGCACCAGACCACCGAACCCATGCGCACGGTGCTCATGGTCAGCAAGGAAGGGCATTGCCTGAACGACCTGCTGTTTCGCTGGAAGTCGGGGCTGCTGCCGCTGGACATTCGCGCCATCGTCTCCAACCACCGGGATTTTTACCAGCTGGCGGCCAGCTACAACGTGCCCTTTCACCACATTCCGGTCACGGCTGCGACCAAGGAGAAGGCCGAAAAGAAACAATACGACATCATCGAGGCCGAAGGCGCCGAACTGGTGGTGCTGGCGCGTTACATGCAGATCCTGAGCAACGACCTGTGCAAAAAGCTCGCCGGCCGTGCCATCAACATTCACCACTCCTTTCTGCCCAGCTTCAAGGGCGCCAAACCCTACTACCAGGCCCATGCCCGCGGCGTGAAGCTGATAGGTGCCACGGCGCATTACGTGACGGCCGACCTCGACGAGGGGCCCATCATCGAGCAGGACGTGGCCCGGGCCGACCACAGCAAGACCGTGCAGGCCCTGACCGCCATGGGCCGGGACACCGAAAGCCAGGTGCTGGCGCGCGCCGTGCTCTGGCACAGCGAACACCGGGTGCTGCTGAACGGCCACAAGACGGTGATATTCAAGTGACTGCCTCCATAAATCCGATCGCCGGGCGCGGGGCTGCGTTGCGCGGTGCTCGGAATCCTCATGCACCCAAGTGCATTCCGGTGTCCTGCGCTCCGTGCGCCTTGCCCTGCATCCCGGTGCTCGAATTTCTGGAAGCAGTCTAGGAATGGGGACAGCCAGCCGTATTCCGCCCATCCAGTGCCTGCTGACCTTCGAGACGCTGGCGCGGCTGCGCAGCGTCACGCAGGCGGCGGAAGAGCTCAATGTCACGCCCAGCGCGGTGAGCCACCGCGTCAAGCAGCTTGAGCAGATCATCGGCACCAAGCTGTTCGGCCGGGCCGATTTTTCACTGACCACCGAAGGCAGCGAATACCTGGCCCATGTGCGCGAGGGTCTGGCGACGCTGCAGAAGTTTCCCGGCACCGCCGGCCAGAGCGGCAGCCCCGGCAAACGCAAGCTGCGGCTGGCGGTCACGCCGACCTTTGCCCGCTCCATCCTGATCCCGCGCCTGCGCCAGTTCACCGATGCCTACCCCGAGATCGACCTGACGCTGCAGGTGTCGATTCCCCTGCTGGACGTGGTCGCCGAAGACGCCGACCTGATCGTGCGTTTCGGCACCGGGCGTTATGCCGACCTCGAACACGTCTGCCTGATGAAGGACGAAGTCACGCCGCTGGCCTCACCCGCCTACGTGCGCGAGCACGGGCCGTTCGACGCGGCGGAAGACCTCGAGGGGGAAGCGCTGCTGCGCTCGCCGCTGGAGCCCTGGCGCACCTGGTTTGCCGCGCATGGCCTGGACTGGGCCGAACCGGTCGATGGCTCGCAGTTCAACGATATCGGCCTGATGTGCGACGCCGCCGCCGCCGGCATGGGGGTGGCGCTGGTCCGTCTCAAGCTGGGCGCGCCGTGGCTGGAACACGGCTCCCTGGTGCGTCTGTACGAACGCAATGTAGCCAGCCCGCACGCCCACTACCTGTGCTGGCGCACCGGCATGATGGACCGCTGGGAATGTGCCGCCTTTGCCGAATGGCTGAAAAAGTCGGTTACATAGGCCCTGCCACCCTGTACCTTCAAGTCTTTTATGCCTCCAGCCCTTGTCGGCTTTGCGCAAGCAGCTATCAAATAAATAGCGTTCCGGTTTTCACAAAAGCCCGCCATTTTCTTCACGCCGCGCGCAGGCACTTTGCATTAAAGTGCATTCATCCCGGCGCCAAGCCGTGTTTCACCCTGAAGGCCGCCCATGAACGCTCCTCTCGCCCCCCGGCAGCAGCACCTGCTGGAACGCTCCGAACGCCAGGCCCAGGTCGTCGCCGCGTTGCAGGCAGTGCTGCCGGCGCACGCGCTGCTCTGGAACAACGAAGACACCACGCCTTACGAATGCGACGGCCTGACCGCCTACCGCCAGCGACCGCTGGTGGTCGCCCTGCCCGAAACCTATGAGCAGGTGCAGGCCGTGCTGAAAACCTGCCATGCGCTGGAAGTCCCGGTGGTGGCACGCGGCGCCGGCACCGGCCTGTCCGGCGGCGCCATGCCGCACAAGCTGGGCGTCACCCTGTCGCTGGCCAAGTTCAACAAAATTTTGAAGCTCGACGCGGCCAGCCGCACGGCCCTGGTCCAGGGCGGTGTGCGCAACCTCGCCATCAGCGAAGCCGCCGCACCGCTGGGCCTGTATTACGCGCCCGATCCGTCCAGCCAGATCGCCTGCACCATAGGCGGCAACGTGGCTGAAAACTCGGGCGGCGTGCATTGCCTCAAGTACGGCCTGACCCTGCACAACGTGCTCAAGGTCCGGGGCTTCACGATTGAAGGCGAGGAAGTCGAGTTCGGCAGCGACGCGCTGGACTGCGCCGGCTACGACCTGCTGTCGGTGGTCATCGGCAGTGAGGGCATGCTGGCCGTCACCACCGAAGTCACCGTGAAACTGGTGCCCAGGCCGGTGCTGGCGCGCTGCATCATGGCCAGCTTTGACGACCTGCGCAAGGCGGGCGATGCGGTGGCGGCCGTGATTGCCGCCGGCATCATTCCGGCCGGTCTCGAGATGATGGACAAGCCCATGACTGCGGCGGTCGAGGACTTCGTGCACGCCGGTTACGACCTGACGGCCGAGGCGATTCTGCTGTGCGAAAGCGACGGTACGCCGGAAGAAGTCGAGGAAGAAATCGGCCGCATGAGCGCCGTGTTGCGCAACCACGGCGCCACGGCGATTGCGGTCAGCCAGAACGAGGCCGAACGCCTGCGCTTCTGGAGCGGCCGCAAGAATGCCTTCCCCGCCTCCGGCCGCATCAGCCCCGACTACATGTGCATGGACTCGACCATTCCGCGCAAACGCCTGGCCGACATCCTGCTGGCCATCCAGCAGATGGAACTCAAGTACGGCCTGCGCTGCGCCAATGTG
The DNA here is from genome assembly GCF_029945685.1 of Polaromonas sp. Classification (GTDB taxonomy): domain Bacteria; phylum Pseudomonadota; class Gammaproteobacteria; order Burkholderiales; family Burkholderiaceae_C; genus Polaromonas. The sequence continues at coordinate 58,923 of NZ_JAQSDA010000028.1, forward strand.
TTCCATGCCGGAGACGGCAACCTGCACCCCTTGATCCTGTTCGATGCCAACGACGCCGACCAGCTGCACCGCTGCGAGCTGTTCGGCGCCGAGATCCTGGAAACCAGCGTGGCCATGGGCGGCACGGTCACCGGCGAACACGGCGTGGGCGTGGAAAAACTCAACTCCATGTGTGTGCAGTTCTCGGCCAGCGAGAACGAGCAGATGTTCGGCGTCAAGCGCGCCTTTGACCCGCAAGGCCTGCTCAATCCCGGCAAGGTGATCCCGACGCTGCAGCGCTGCGCCGAGTACGGGAAGATGCTGGTGCGCGGTGGGAAAATCGCGCATCCTGACCTGCCGCGATACTGATGCCCCCACGCTTTTCACTGCGTGTAATACGCTGCCCCCCAGAGGGGGATGACCTTGCTTGGGGCGGCCCGGCGCTGCGGTCGCCATGATGGGTCTGCGCGGCCTCGCCTGGCTGCTGCTGTTGCAGTCCATCGGCGAACTGCTCTCGCGCGGCCTCTCGCTTCCGTTTCCCGGTCCGGTCATCGGCATGATGCTGCTGCTCGTCGCGCTGCGCTGGCCGCTGGTGCGCGAACCCGTGGCGGCCTGCGCCGACTTCCTGCTGGCGCACCTCTCGCTGCTGTTTGTACCAGTGGGTGTCGGCGTCATGACCCACCTGAGCCTGGTCAGCCAGTACGGCGGCCGCATGTTGCTGGTGATTGTTCTGTCCACCCTGATCGGACTGGTCGTGACGGTGCTGACCTTGCACCTGTTGTGGCGCAAACATGCCTAAATTTGTCGAGCTTTGGGTTTACCTGTCCGCCACGCCGCTGTTCGGCCTGACGGCGACGCTGGTGGTTTACGTCGTGGCCCAGGCCATCTACGCGCGCCTGCAGCAGGCGCCCTGGGCCAACCCCGTGCTCTGGACCGTGCTGGTGATTGCCGCGGTGTTGCTGGCCACCGGTGTCTCCTACCCGACCTATTTCGCCGGCGCACAGTTCATCCATTTTCTGCTCGGCCCGGCGGTGGTGGCGCTGGCCTGGCCGCTGTGGCAACGCCGCGCCGAGTTGCGCCAGCGTTGGGGCAGCCTGCTGCTGGCAGCCCTGGCCGGTGGCATCGCCGCCAGCGGCTCGGCACTCGCGCTGGGCTGGGCCGTCGGCTTGCCTCTGGAGGTGGTGCTGTCCCTGGCGCCCAAATCCGTCACCGCGCCGGTGGCCATGGGCATTGCCGAAAAAATAGGCGGCATCCCGGCACTGGCCGCCGTGTTTGCGGTCATCACTGGTCTGGTCGGTGCGCTCAGCGGCAAATACCTGTTTGATGCCTTAGCGATTCCGCTGGATGCAGCCGGCTGGACGGCGCGCGGCTTCGCGCTCGGCACCGCCTCGCACGGCATAGGCGCCGCGCGTGCGCTGCAGGTCAACGCCGACGCGGGGGCTTACGCCGGCCTGGCGCTGGGGCTGCAGGTGGTGCTGGCCTCGCTGCTGCTGCCCCTGCTGTTCCGGCTTTTTTAGGCATTCACCAGGTGTCGATGGCCAGTGCGCCGTCTGCGGGCCGGATAAGTGCCGACTGCAGGCCGCGCACCAGCCAGTCGCGCGTCTGCGCCGGGTCGATCACCGCATCGATTTCCAGCGTGGTCGCCATGTTGAGCGCGCCGCCCTTGTCATACTGCTGCGCCACCAGGGTGTCGTACAGGGCCTCACGCTGCGGGCCTTCGGGCAGCGCCTCCAGTTCCTTGCGGTAGCCGAGTTTCACCGCCCCCTCCAGCCCCATGGCGCCGAATTCGCCAGTGGGCCAGGCCACATTGAACGCCGGCGCATGAAAACTGCCGGCCGTCATGGCCATGGCGCCCAGGCCGTATCCCTTGCGCAGCACCACGCTGAAAAACGGCACGCGCAAGTGCGCGGCGGCGATGAACATCCGGCTCACATGGCGCACCTGCGCCTGCGTCTCGGTCTGCGGGCCGACCATGAAACCCGGGGTGTCCACCAGACTGACCAGCGGCAGGCCATGCGCATTGCACAGCTGCATGAAACGCGCGGCCTTGTCGGCCGCATCGGCGTCGATGGCCCCGCCCAGATGGTGCGGGTTGTTGGCCAGAATGCCTACCGGCCGCCCCTCGATACGCGCCAGCGCGGTGTGAATGCCTTGCCCAAAGCCGGTGCGCAGCGCCAGCACGCTGCCCGCGTCGGCGATACCGTCGATCGCCGCCCGCGTGTCGTACACGCGCAAGCGGTTCTCGGGCACCAGCTCGCGCAGGGCCAGAGCATCGGGCGCAGTGAACGCCTGCAGGGCACCCTGAAAAAAAGACAGATAGTGCCGTGCCGCCGCCACCGCGTGGGCTTCGTCGTCCACCAGCACATCGATCACGCCATTGCCGTGCTGCACGCCAGCCGGCCCGATCTGTTCAGGTTTGAACACACCGAGGCTCCCGCCCTCGACCATCGCCGGGCCGCCCATGCCGATGTTGCTGCCCTGGGTGGCAATGATCACGTCGCAGCAGCCCAGCAATGCGGCATTGCCGGCAAAACAGCGGCCCGCCACAATGCCCACCACCGGTACCCGGCCATTGAGTCGGGCAAAACTTGCAAACGTGCCGACATGCAGGCCGGCAACAATGGGCATGTCGGTGTCCCCGGGCCGGCCGCCGCCGCCTTCGGCAAACAGCACCACCGGCAGCTTGTTCTGCAGCGCGATGCCCAGCATGCGGTCAGTTTTCTGGTGGTTGCGCATGCCCTGTGTGCCGGCCAGCACGGTGGCGTCGTAGGCCATCACCACGGCCCGGCTTGCCTGCGGGTCGAACAGGGCGCCGTTGATGCTGCCGATGCCGGTGGCCATGCCATCGGCCGGGGTGTTCCTGACCAGGTCTTCTTCACTGCGGCGGCTGCGCTGCGCCGCGAGGGCCAGCGCGCCGTACTCCATGAAAGAGCCCGCATCACACAGGTCGGTGATGTTCTCGCGCGCAGTGCGCAGGCCCAGGGCGTGGCGCCGCGCCACCGCTTCGGGCCGGCTGGCGTCCTGCGTGGGCGCATGGCGATCCAGGGCACGCTGCAGGTCAGCGCGCAAACCATCGGACGTGGGGGATGACACTTTGGCCTGCACAGGCTGCGCCACCGCCTGTGCGGATTCGATGCGCGCGAGCAGCGCGCCCGCTTCCACGAGCTCGCCGTCGGCAAAAAAAACTTCGCCGACGCGGCCAGCCACAGCCGCCCGCACTTCGTGCTCCATCTTCATGGCTTCGAGAATCACCAGCAGGTCGCCGGCCTGCACGGCTGCGCCGGGCTCGACCTGCCATTGAACAACCTGGGCTTGAAGGGGGGAGTGAACCGCGGACATCGGCGCATTGTGCGCCCGCACGGCGCGCCGCTGTCGTCAACTCGGTGACAGCGGGCGTCTAGGGCCTGTTCACCCTATTTATGCAAGATGCGTTGCGAGTCAAAAAGGCCATGCGCGAGGCGCAAAATGCAGCCGGGCTCGCGCCCGGCAAGGCTTTGCAACGCTGCGCATGGCCTTTTTGGCCGCAACCCGGAGGGAACGTGGTTAAAACAACGCCACTCGTCGTTGCACTCCTAGCCCAGCCGCCCAGGCTGAGCGTCGTCGCGCGCCTAGATTGGCGCTGTTTTAACCACGTTCGCACTTGTATAAATAGGGTGAACAGGCCCTAAAAAACTCAGGCGACCTGAAGGCCCGGTTTTCCGGTCAGTGCGGTTTTCGTGTTGGCCACGGCGCCAAAGAGGATTTCGCCGGCGAGTTGGCCACCCTCTTCGATCACCAGCTTGCCATAACGGATCTTGCCGGTGACCTTGCCGGTGGCATAAATCACGAGCTTCTGGCGCACCGTCAGGTTGCCGTCAAACGCACCATGGATTTCGGCGATGTCGATCTCGGCCGAACCCTTGAACTCCCCGTGCTCGGAGATCTGCATCACGCGCGAATCCATGGTGGCCTCCACCAGTCCTTCCACCACCAGGGTGTCGCAGTCGGTGATCTCGACGCCCTTGAGCTTGATGTTGGGGCCGACCGTCAGCTTGCTGCCGCCACTCTCCCGCGGGGCGGCAGTCGGCGCGCTGGGTGCGACCGCCGCAGCAGCAGGCGCGCTGTTCGAGACGTTGGTTGCCGCAGGGCTGTTGGCGTAGGGATTGGGGTTGGGGCTGCCATGACGCAGACCGGAAGACTCATTGTCGCGTTTGCCGAAGAACGGTGATTGCAGTGCCATCTGGATTTCCTTCAAAAGGACCCGATGGTACGGAGACCACTTTGAAAAGTCTCCACCGCGAATGCAAGATGAGTAACGAAATAACCGGGTGCCTCGCGCCCGGGCGCACCGCGTGCGGGTTGCGAGCTTGTAGACTGGGGCCATGCATTACACGGTCAGGATTTTCCACAGCGAAGATGTCAGCGACACCGAACGCGCCAGCGCAGCGCAGCGGTTTCGAGCCGCGCTTGAGGCCTCGCTCGGTGATGCCAGCCTGGTGGCGCCGGTCTACCGCGCCTACCTGCGCTTGCTGCAGATTCACGGGGAGCAGACCCGTCCCTGGGACCTGGCGCCGGCGGAGCAGTTGCTGGCCGAGCAGTGGGAAGCCGCCGAACTGGCGGCCACGCAAGCGGCCTTTGGCGCCGAACGCTACATGGGCGATGCCCATTTTGAACTGGAGCTTCAGGACCGCTGAGCACACCCGCCCGAGCGGGCGCTTCGTACGGATAATTACACCAGTTGCCAGAAAGGGAAGTTTGTGGAGTTTGTTGTCTTGCTCGTGGGGGTGATGCTGCTGGGGCTTCTGGGGCTGCTTGGCTGGGCCATCTACCGCGCCATGAAGCGTCGGGACACCGGTTCGCCGGCAGCCGGTGGGCAGGCGGAGCCGCAAAGCAGTACCCTGGACGACAGCACCTACCGGGTCAGTTATGCGCCGCCCGAGTTTGAGTGGAGCGGCACCACCACCGGCGCCCTGCCGGTGAAAATACTCACCTACAAGCAGTATGAGTGCCTGGAAGATGCGCGCTATGGCTTCCGGATCGTCGGCTTGCCGCCCACCGAGCGCAAGCAGCCGCAACCCCACAAAACGCGTGCCCACGGGCTCAAAACCGTCGCCTCACTGACAAAACACGGCTTCCTGGCCGATGACGGCGAAGGCGGCCACCTCATCACCGACCGCGGGCTCCATGCCCTGGAAGTCTGCAGCGTACGTTATTGAACTGCGCGCAGATCCGCCCGGGTCAGATCAGACCGTGGCGTCTGGCGGTGCGCTGCTAACCGCCCAGGAGTACAGGGCGACAAACACCAGCGCGTCAAAGACGGCGCCCATGCAGATATACAGCACCGGCATGAACAACACCGACAGGTGCTGCATGATGAAGGCCTGCGCCAGCACCTGATGGGGAATCATGATGGCGAAAAAGCCCAGGATCAACGCGGTGTGGAACAGCTTGATCGACAGGCTCTGGTTCAGGATGTAATACCCCATGGCCAGCATCACCGGCGTGGCCAGCATGACCACGTAACCAATGGTCATGAGCTCTTCGCTATGACGTGCGATGCTGTACGGAAAGGCCTGCGGCGACAGCCAGAAATAGACCACCGTCACAAGCTGGATCACGCCCACGATGCGCACCGGGTACTTGAGCGGCAGTTGCGCATTTTTCATGCGTACCGACAGGGCCAGCGCCAGCAGCGTCACGACCGCCGTCACCAGCAGGATGGTGCGGCTCGGCAGCGGCCTGTCGTCCGGCCCGCTCGACAGCTGCATCGCGTATTGCCCCGCATCGTTGAGCTGGTTGGTCAGCGTGAATGGCATGTCCAGCCCGCTGGACCAGAACAGAATGCAATCGCGCCAGAAATCAAACAGCCACGGTTTTCCGTAGTAGACGAGCGCGCACAGGATCAAGGGCAGGACGACTGCCTGCGCCAGCAGCCAGGGCGTGACCTTCAGAGGGGTGATGGACCGGTGCGGGCGCACGAGGACCTGCCGGGCGCGGGCTTCCCGGGCCGCGGAAAAGGAGGCGTTGAAAAGTCGCTCCTGCTCACGCGCAGGTTCAGTCAGGGTGTTGGTTCTGGAGCTCATGGGGCGTGATCAGAAATCGTGGAAAACGCCGACATTCACACCACTGCGGCGGTACAGCGGGTTGGTGTAGCGGTTGGCGCCCACCAGCACGCCGGTACGCGCATTGAACCAGTGGCGCCAGGTCAGACTGGCCTCACGGCTGTCAAAATTGACCAGTTGCCGGTTGGCCGCAATCGCCAGATAACCTTCGCTGCCCCAGCCATAACGCGCAGTCACCAGGTCCTGCTTGTTGCGCCCCCACGTCAGCGCCACAAATTGTTGCTGCGTATCCACCGAGCCCGGGTTGCTGCGATTCACGCGGACGCCACCCTCGACAATCCAGGGGGCCTCGAAGTAGTAGGCAGCACCGATGGACAGGCTGCGGTCGGTGTGCCCGTCAGGGGCCTTGTAGTGGCCCACGCCCACAGAGCCGACGAGATTGCGGTCCGGAAGGAATTTGCGGTAAATCGTCGCGTCCACCCGGTAACGCGGCAGGTAAAAAGCCCCGTCGCCCACACCCAGTGCCAGTGAGCCAAACCAGTCTTCGTTGAAGGTGTAGGTGTCGCTCACGCCCAGAAATGTGCCGCTTTCGCCAAACCGCTTGTGCGCGGACAACTCGCCCTGCAGCACATGTTTGTCCACACCATAGGCGCCCTTCAGCGTCAGGTCGTGCCAGTTCCCGTAACCATTGGTCAGGTGCTGGACGCCTGTGCTCAGCTCCAGATTACGCACCGGTTCTGCACCAGACGGCTCGGGCGGCGGGGCCAGCACGTTGCCGGGCTGACCCGAGCCGCTGCCCGTGCCTCCCGTCTGTGCCGCGACAGGCGCCGCAGCACCAAGGATCACCAGCAAGGCTGGAAAAATGACTTTCAACATAAAACATCCTCAAAAAAATTGTTGCAGCTTGCAGCCAGGGCCCACGACCCGGCGCACTTCACCCTATTTGCAGCTGGTCTGCTTGTCCACCGCCTTCACACCCCGGCTGAGCAGGATCTGATAGGACGCCTCATCGCTCACCGCCCAGCGTGTCGAATGCCGCAGCGGCGTGGCCTCGCGCAGCCAGCACCCCGCGCTGACCTTGTCGTTCTGCCGTAGCGCCAGCACCGCCAGCAGACCCCATGGGTAGTCGGCCTGGCCCTGAATCAGCCACTCGGCGCGGTGAGCCGCCATCCAGTCGCGGTAGTAGGGCCGGGCATTGGCGGGCAGCAGCGGAAAGTCGAACATCAGCGGAAAAATCTGCGCCACATGGTCGGGGTAAAAAGCCGGCTTCTGGGAGCGCTGCTCGAGTTGGGTAGACACCAGAAACCGCTTGTTCACCGGGTCCCAGAACGTGTCATGAATGGCGCGCGCCAGCTTGTCAGAAGCCGCCCTTTGCTGCGGCTGCTTCAGGTGCACCTTGAGCGACCAGACTTCCAGGTTGTCCATGAACAGGCCATGGAGCACCACCGGCGAAACCATGTAAATGCCGCGCGACGGCTGGTACAGGTGTTCCAGTGCGACTTTGCTGACCTCATGGCTCTTGCGCCAGACCGGGTTGCCGGCCAGCTTGGCCGGCATGGTTTCCAGCAGCTTCATCCAGATCGCCAGCAGGGAGTCGTCGGCATCGGCCGTCTTGCAGGACACCCATTTTTTATCGGCGCCCCGGCAGAACCGGTCAAAGGTGCCGTCCGGTTTTTGCCGCGGTACCAGCCAGTTGGCAAACTTTTCAGCCGGCACCGAGATGTCCATGCCGTTTTCGTGCGCCAGCAGCAGGGCCTGCATGGCGAAATAGGGGTCCGCCGAATCACCGCCGTGCAGCACGGTGATGGCGCCGCTGTCGTCCGTGTAGCCGCCCAGCTCCAGAGGTGCGGCCGCACCGGCACACGCCGCCTGGGTCAGCAGCAACGCGCCCGTCACGCAAACCGTCCACAGTTGTTTGCACTTCATGCCTGCTTCACCATGCCGATCTCTCTGGCCCACAGGGTGCCATGCACAACCACGCCGTCTTCGACGATGATGTTGCGGGCCGTCACGGTAGTGGGCGCTTCAGGCAGTCCCACCAGCGCGCTGGCCCCGATCAGGATGTCGCTCTCGGACACCACCGGACCCCAGGCGCTGGCTTCCTTGTAAACATAAACGCGCTTTTCGCAGGTCACCGCGCCCTGCACACTGGCGCGGTGGCCGATGCTCACCCCTTCGCGCGCCTTGATGTCGCCAACGATGGTGGTCGCTGCGCCAATGGTCAGAAAGCCGGTCACGACCAGCGATCCCTGATAAATGCTGCCGGCCGGCAGCGCGCAATCACCCCGTATCAGGTACAGCAGGGGCGTCTGCTGGACGGCGCCTGGCAAATCTGCATAACTGGCAGGCGTCTGCACTGCATCAGCGGTCGGCTGCACAGGGCTGGGCTGGGCGCCAAACCTCAGGGTGGGCGCATTCAGGCGCTCGAACCAGGCCTCGTTGCCAAGCTCGATGGCGCTGCCGGCGGACACACGCCGAAGCGCCACACTGCGCGGCCCCATGCGCAGCACGCCATCGGCATGGGCCCAGTCCCTGACGGTGCTGTGTTCACCCAGATCAATGTCACCGGTGGCGTACAGCGCCGGAAAGACCGATTCAGCGCCAGCGCGCAGGCTTCCCTGCACGTACACCGGCTGCGCACTGTGGATGGGCAAGGGGCTGGTGATGCTGCTGCGTGCAATCAGCCGCTTCTCGGCCTTGCCCCAGTCCAGCTCGGTACCGGCCGCCCAATCCGGATCATCGACAAATTCGAAATCCTCGTAACCGGTGGGCTCGCCCAGCCCGAGCTTGGCCGAGACATCGGCATGCAGGCGACGGGCAAAGTGGTCAATGTCGGTGGTGTAGTTGGCCGAGATCGGCAAGGCCGCAAAATCCGTGGGGCGCAGCCACTCGCGAAACGCCGGTACAAAGGGAAGCGTCAGAAGCAACAGGCAGACCAGTGCAAACGCGGTGTAGGTGATGTAGTTGGGGTTCATTGTTCAGCGGCCTTGGAGCGGTAGCGGATGGTTTTGTCCCAGACCATCTCGCGCTTGAAAATCCTGTCGAGCAGCAGGCTCCAGACCGCGCCCGAGATGGCGAACAGGCTGACCAGGAAACCCAGCATGTTGAACGGCAACAACCTGAGGCGCCGCCGGTTGCCGTCAATCAGCACGGCGATCACGATTTCAAAAAACGCGGCAAAGTTGCCCAGCGTTCCATAAATCATCAGCGCAAAAACGGGAATCAGGGACGACAGCAGGGAACCCGCATTGAGGAAGTACAAACCCAGCGCCAGGCACCAACCGGCCAGCATGACCAGCGGAATGACGAACACAAACAGCAGCAGCAGCCCGTCAATGCGCTGTGCCGGCGTCAGGTAGGAACTGGTGGCGAACTTCCACCAATAACGTGTCATCACCTGGTTGTGGCCCTTGGCCCAGCGTGTCACCTGCTTGATGCGCACGGCCCACTCCTCCGGCACCTCCTCATAACATTCCGAGCGGTTGGTGTAGACCGTCTTCCAGCCGTTGAGCATGAGCCGGAATGTGATGTCGGTGTCTTCGGCCAACGTGTCGTCGTGCCAACCGCCCACCGCCTCAACCGCAGACAGGCGCACACCACCGACCGTGCCGCCGTACTGCGGCAGCAGGTTCATGTTCATTCGCGCCTGCTGGTCCACCTGGTAGCCGCCCGAGCGCTCCAGGTCCAGCATGCGGGTCAGCAGGTTGGCGCCGCTGTTGACAGGCACCACGCGGCCCATCACAGCGCCGACTTCCGGGTCGAAAAACGGGGCCACCAGCTGCTTGAGCAAGCCGCGGCCGGGCACGTAGTCGGCGTCAAAAATGATGGCAATGTCGCCCTCGGCAAAATTCAGGGCATCCTTCAGCGCGGCCGACTTGCCGGCCTTGCCACTGGTGCGGTGGAACGGCGAAATGCGCGAAGGGAAGCGCGCCACATAAGCGTCGATGATCTCGCCGGTGCCGTCCTTGGACCGGTCATTGACAGGAATGATCTTGAGACGGTCCACCGGGTAGTCGGTATTGAGAAGCGCCTCGATGCAGCCGGCAATGACCTTTTCCTCGTTGTGCGCGGCAATGAAGACGGTGATCATGGGCCAGCGCGCCACGGCGATGTCGATGTAGGGGTGGCGCTGCACACCGGTCAGCCGGTTCATCGTGAACATGAAGTGGCGCACGCCGTAAATCATCATGCCCACCACGATCACGAACAGCAGGGTCGTCATCACGGCGGCGGCCGGGTAGTCCTTGAACGAAGGAATCAGCGCACCCGTTGCCGGGGCCTGCGCCAGTGCCGGCCCCGCCCCCATGAGGGCGGCGGATGCGAGGAACAGTCCCACACGGAGCCGGCCCGGCCGCCGCAGGGCGGGAACGGGGCTTTCGGCGAGAAGCTTGCAAGAGGAAGGCAACATGAACATGCTCCAGTGGAAGGGTTCGGTCAGGCCAGCGCGGGGACGGCCTTGGGCACCGCGACCAGGCTGTTCTTGAGCAATGCCACGATCTGCGCGGAGGCCGTGCCGTCACCAAACGGGTTGCCGGCCTGCGCCATCCGGGTGTACGCCCCGGTGTCCTTCGACAGCCGGGTGACTTCGGAAACGATGGCGCTGCGCGTCGCGCCGATCAGCAGGGCGCAGCCCGCTTCAATGGCTTCAGGCCGCTCGGTTTCATCGCGCAGCACCAGCACCGGCACGCCAAAGGTCGGGGCTTCTTCCTGCAGGCCGCCGGAGTCGGTCAGCACCAGCCACGCATCGGCCAGCGCCTGCTGCATGCCGGTGTAGTCCAGCGGCGGGGTCAGGGTCACGTTGCTTATGTCGCCCAGCAAGGCATTGACAGGTCCCTGGATCACGGGATTGAGGTGCACCGGAAACAGAACCTGCAGCTCCGGCTGCTGGCGCGCAATGTCGGCGATGGCGTGGCAGATTTCTTCCACGTCATTGCCCCAGTTTTCACGCCGGTGCACGGTGACCAGCAAGTGGCCGCGGCCCGCACTGGAGCGCTTGACGCCGCGGTGGGCGCAGGTCCATTGCTGGGCATCAATCACGGTGTTGCCCGTGAGGTGAATGAACTCATCGGCAATGCCCTCCGTCTGCAGGGCCACCATGGCGCGCTGCGTGGGCGCAAAGTGGAACCGCGTCAGGCGGCTGATCATCTGGCGCAAGCCCTCTTCGGGAAACGGCCGGGCCAGGTTGTAAGTGCGCAGCCCGGCCTCCACATGCGCCAGCGGAACGCGGTTGTAGAAGGCCGCCAGCGCGCCCTGAAAGGCACTTTCGGTGTCGCCCTGCACAATGACAAGCGACCAGTCCTGCGCTGTCATCACGGTGTCAAGCTGCTGCCGGCAGCCCATGCTGAATGCCAGCAGGCTGCTGCCGGCGCGCTCCAGCGTGATGTCCGGGGTCACGTCGAAACATTCGAAGATCTGGCTCGCCATGTCCCCATGCTGGCCCGTGTGCAGCCACTGGACGCGCGCCCAGTCGGTTGCACGCAGCGCGTGATAGAGGGGCGCCAGCTTGATGATTTCAGGGCGTGTGCCCGAGACGATAAGAATGTTTTGCATGGGAGCTTTTCAGGAAAGGGGAAAGGACTGGCCGGGGACCCGCGCGCGGGCGCCTCAGCGCCGGGTCAAACCGGTTGTGCGCTCGCGCCCGGGCCTGTCATGGCGCCGGGGGTCAACAAGTCAACAATGACGACCAGGTCGCCGCCGAAACGGCCCACACCGAGTTCACTCATGAACTGCTGCTCCTGCGCGGCAGAATCCAGGCGCAGAAAACACAGGGCTTGCCGCTTGCCCGCCTGGCTGGCCGCCAGGATGTCCAGCCGCGCCACGGACCCATAACGCGAGCACAGCGAATGAAGTGCCGGCCGCAGCGTGCTGATGTCGGGAAAGTTTTTCAACTGGTCAAATTCGTTGTGCATAGATGCTGAGGTCCGGGTGTCTTCTGGGATGGGTGACAACTTAAGTTCTCATTGACTATAAAAAGCGCCAAGACCCGGGTGCCTGAGGCAAAGCCGCCCCTGCCTGTAGGACTCGGCCCCCGCGCCTCTGTGCGCTAGCGCACAAAGGCGCGGCCAAACACCCCCCACGCTCCCCACCCGGCAGCGGGTAACCGGCACGCACACGCTGGACGCCCCGTCCTACAAGCCCGCGCGCGGGTGGACGGCATTTTTTTCAATTTCCCGGCGCCTCATGGAATGGGCCGCTTCATTTGCCGTCCGGCAAGCGAACCCCTCATCACAGGACAACCACCATGGCACTCATCACCTACCTCGCCGAAGACAACAAGATCATTCGGGACAACCTGATCGACACCCTGGAGGAGATCGCCCATGTCAAGGTCGTGGGGCACGCGGTCACCCAGGCCGAAGCCAGCCGATGGCTCACGCTGCATGACGGCACCTGGCACCTGGCCATCGTGGATCTTTTTCTCAAGGAAGGCAGCGGTCTGGGCGTGCTGGCCGGCTGCCGCCACCGCGAGCCCTACCAGAAGGTGGTGGTGCTGACCAACTACGCCACGCCCGAAATCCGCCGGCGTGCGGCCGAACTCGGCGCCGACGCGGTGTTTGACAAGACCACTGAAATCGACGCGCTGTTGGCCTACTGCGCCGAACAAACGGCCAACGCCCACACCGAAGATGTGCAGGAGGCGCAGCGTGAAGCCGTCGCGCAGCACGGCCAGGCCACACCCACCTGAGAAAAACGGCGTTCGCTCCGCCGGGCAGGCCGTTCATCGGTTTGTTCGCTAGCGTACATACAACGCGGTTCAGACAGCCTAGACTGAGGGACTGTCTCGAAACCTCTGCCAGAGGCGCCACTCGAAGCCAGATACCGCTTCGGAGCTTTTGTTGATGGCCGTTTCACCTGATCCCCTCAAAAACGAGTTGCTCGCCGCCCTGCCTGACGCTGAATTCCAGCGCTGGTTGCCGCAACTCGAATGGGTCGATATGCCGCTGGGCCAGGTGGTTTACGAGTCGGGCAGCACCCTGAGCCATGTGTACTTTCCCACCACCTCCATCGTCTCCCTGCTGTATGTGATGGAAAACGGCGCCTCGGCCGAAATCGCCGTGGTCGGCCACGAAGGGGTGGTTGGTATCTCGCTGTTCATGGGCGGCGAATCGACGCCCAGCCGGGGCGTGGTGCAAAGCGCCGGCCAGGGTTTTCGACTCTCGGCTCAAGTCATCAAGGAAGAGTTCAAGCGTGCACCCGTGTTGCACCTGCTGCTGCGCTACACCCAGGCGCTGATCACGCAGATGGCGCAAACCGCCGTCTGCAACCGCCACCATTCGCTGGACCAGCAGCTGTGCCGCTGGCTTCTGCTGAGCCTGGACCGGCTGCAGGGCAACGAGCTGGTGATGACGCAGGAGCTGATTGCCAACATGCTCGGTGTGCGCCGCGAAGGGGTGACCGAGGGCGCGCTCAAGCTGCAAAACCTCGGCCTGATCCGTTATTCGCGCGGACGCATCACCGTGCTGGACCGGCCCGGGCTGGAACAGCGCACCTGCGAATGTTATGCCGTGGTCAAGAGGGAATACGACCGCCTGCTCCCCGACAAGCTGGCGGTCTGACACCGTTTCTTCTGCTTGCGCTGACCCCGTTCTGAGGTAGATAGATTTTCTAGCGCATACTGGGACACCGACTGGAACTGCATCTGACAGTGGCGCGGCTTTGTAAATGCCCCCGAGCAGGGGCCGCAACCCACCGGAGAGCGACTTGTCCCCTGTCGAAAATCACCTCGTCGAACGCCTTCCCCGCAGGGACCGCGAACGCCTGCTGGCCGTTTGCGAGCCCGTCGAGCTGACGCTGTCTGAAGTCCTCTGCCTGCCCGGCCAGCCGGTCCGCCACGTGTATTTTCCGACCCGGGGTTTTATCTCGCTGGTCACGCCGGTTGACGGCAGCCCGGGCGTGGAGGTGGGCATGGTAGGCCGCGAAGGCATGCTCGGCGCGCATCTTGCGCTGGGTGTCGCCACAGCGCCCTGGCGCGCGCTGGTGCAGGGCGCCGGCAGTGCCTGGCGCATCGGCACCGTCGCCTTCAAGCGCGAGCTGGCGCGCAGCCCGGCGCTGCAGCGCGGCCTGAACCGCTACCTGTATGTGCTGATGGCGCAGCACGCCGCGTCTGCCGGCTGCCTGCGTTTTCACCTCACCGGGCAGCGCCTGGCACGCTGGCTGCTGATGAGCCAGGACCGCGCCCACGCCGACAGCTTTCATGTCACACACGAGTTTCTGGCCTACATGCTGGGCATGCGCCGCGTTGGCATCACGGCCGCCGCCAGCGCCCTGCAAAAGGGCGGCCTGATCGAGTACCACCGCGGCGAACTCACCGTGCTGGACCGCCAGGGCCTGGAAGCCGCCGCCTGCAGCTGTTACGCCGCCGACCGCCGGACCTACGCCGACTTGCTGGGATAGACATCAGGCCGTTCGCCGGCCGTTCGGCTGGACCGCGCGTCCTGAGCACCGTCGAAGGGGTCGAAGCCTTGCAACCCCTGGCCCATTTGGGGGAGCGGAAATACCCGTGCTGACAAACAGCATGAGGGTCAGCCAGACCGTACGTACGCTGGCGCACAGACGATAGGAAAGAAATCCTTTACAACCAACAGCATCGGACCAAACAGCCTGCAACTTCACACCTGCATGCGATGGCATGCAATCGCCCCAGGGCACAGAGAGGCTCCCCATGACCTCATCCTCCTTTTTTCCGTGCACGCCAGGGCAGGCCGCCGGCGCACTCTGCGTGCGCCCGGCCTCTCTGCCCGATGCGGCGGCCGCCGTGGCGCCGCGCGATAACGGGCTCGCGCCCCACCCTGAGGCAGCCGCCCCCGATGCACCGTATGACGCGCACCTGGCCATCGAGCTCGCGGACTGGGATGTCCTGTTTGCGGCGGTGACAACCACGCTGCGGCGCATTGTCGGAGAACGGTTGGGGGAACTGCCCGAGGTACCCGCCCATTCGGCCGAACTGTCGGCCAGCCTGGTGCAAGCCGTTGTGCTCGACTGTGTCAGTTCGCTGGATCGCCTGCACCACGCGCTGAAGCAGGAACGCAGTCAACGTCCGACAACCTGACGCGCACTTTGCGTAGCCCGGGCCCGGGCGGCCTCTGTTAGCGTGGTGACCATGCCGGTCCCCCCTCTCCCGCCCCAGAACCTTCCCCCCGCCCCGCCCCTGCAGCCCTCGAGCCCGTTCGCGGTACTTGAGCGGGCCACCGGTGCGGGCGCGTGGATGCTGGCGCTGCCGTCGCATCAGATGACATGGACGGCGCACCTGGCCGCCATGCTGGAAATCACGCCGGAGCAGGCGCCGACCTGGGCCCACGCGCTCGATGTGTATGCGCCCGAGTCGCGCGCCCGCATGGCTGAGGCGCTGGAACGCTGCCTTGCCGACGGCACGGCGTTTGACCAGGAGGTGCAGGTCCTCACCGGGCGCGGCCAGCGCCTGTGGATGCGCTCGCTGGGCGAGGCCTTGCGCGATGCATCGGGCACCATCGTGCAGCTGTCCGGGGTGTTGAAAGACCTCACGGCCCAAAAACGCGCCGAGCAGGAAACCCAAAGCCTGACCATGCGGCTGGCCACGACGCTGGCAAGCATCACCGACGCTTTTGCCACCCTGGACCGCGAGGGCCGGCTGACCTACGTCAACAGCGAGAGCGAACGCCTGCTACGCGCCCCGGGCAAGGCACTGCTGGGCCGCAAACTCTGGGACGTGCTGGAGGGCAATGCCACGGGCCGGGTGCACCGGGAAATCGTGGACATGCTCGGCGGCGGCGCCGGCCGCGAGTTCGAGGTCTTCTGTGCCGTTGCCGAACGGTGGCTGGAGCTGCGCGCCTACCTTTTTGAAGACGGCGTGGCCATCTACCTGCGCGATGTCAGCGACAGGCGCCAGTCGCAGGAGCAGTTGCTGCTGCTGCAAACCAGCATCTCGCGCCTGAACGACATTGTGCTGATCACCGAAGCCGGCCCGCTGCACGACTCCGGCCCGCGCATCGTGTTTGTGAACGACGCCTTCGAGCGGCAGACCGGCTACAGCCCGGCCGAAGTGCTGGGCAAGACGCCGCGCATTCTGCAGGGCCAGCGCACGCAGCGCGTCGAGCTGGATCGCATCCGCCAGGCGCTGCAGCGGTCACAGCCGGTGCGCGCGGAACTCATCAACTACAAGAAAAACGGCGAGCAGTTCTGGCTGGAGCTGGACATCGTGCCGGTGGACTATTTCAGCCGGGGGCTGACACACTGGGTGGCGGTGGCGCGCGACATCACCCAGCGCAAGGCCGCCGAGGAAGAAATCGAGCACCTTGCGTTTTACGACACGCTGACCCAGCTGCCCAACCGCCAGCTGCTGATGGAAAGCCTGCGCACAGCACTGACCCACACGGAGAACCCCGACAAAACCGGCGCGCTGATGTTCATTGACCTTGACAACTTCAAGATGCTCAACGACACGCGGGGCCATGCCACTGGCGACCTGCTGCTGCAAAAGGTGGCGGCGCGCCTGAACAGCTGCGTGCGGCTGCGCGACACCGTGGCCCGCCTGGGCGGCGATGAATTTGTGGTCCTGCTCGAAGACCTGGGTGACGACCTGCCGCTGGCCCGCAGGAAGGCCGATGTCGTGGCAAAGAAGATTCTGGCCACCCTGTGCGAGCCCTGCGACCTGTCCGGCCACGACTATGACGGCACCTGCAGCATCGGTATCACGCTGATCACGCAGCACGAGAAAAGCGTGGGCGACCTGCTCAAGCAGGCCGACCTGGCGATGTACCAGGCCAAGGCCGCGGGGCGCAACACCATCTGCTTTTTTGACCCCGGCATGCAGGCGGTGGCGACAGCCAACGCGGCGCTGACCTACGAGCTGCGCCAGGGCCTGCGCAGCGAGGAATTCGTGCTGCACTACCAGCCGCAGGTCGGCCCCAAGGGTTTCATGGTGGGCGTCGAAGCCCTGGTCCGCTGGCAGCACCCGCAACACGGCCTCGTGTTTCCCGACAGCTTCATCCCCCAGGCCGAGGAAAGCGGGCTGATCCTGCCGCTGGGCAAGTGGGTGCTGGAAACCGCCTGCGCCCAGCTGGCGCGCTGGGCCGCCTGCCCGGAAACGGACAGCTTCAGCATCGCGGTCAACGTCAGCGTGCGCCAGTTCCGTCACCCCGAGTTTGTCGAGCAGGTCATGAAGGCCATCGCCAACGCCGGCATCAGCGCGCACCGGCTCAAGCTCGAGCTGACCGAAAGCCTGCTGGCCAACGACATGGACGTGACGATTGCCAAGATGGGCATTCTCAAGGACGCCGGCGTGACGCTGTCCATTGACGACTTCGGCATCGGCTACTCGGCGCTGTCTTACCTGAAACACCTGCCGCTGGACCAGCTCAAGATCGACCGCGCGTTTGTGAAGGACGTGCTGACCGATCCCAACGACGCGGCGATTGCCCGCACCATCATCGGCCTGGCGCAAAGCCTGGGGTTGGGCGTCATGGCCGAGGGTGTGGAGACCGAAGCCCAACGCGACTTCCTGGCCCGTCACGGCTGTCATTGCTTCCAGGGTTACCTGTTCTGCAAGCCGTTGCCGATCGAAGAGCTTGAAGTGTTCATGCAAGGCATGGCCAAGCCGCCGGAGGGGGCGCCGGCCTCCTGTTGATGTTTTCGCCAGTCATACATTCCACCGTTCGGGCTGCGCTGCCTGTCCTGAGCACCGTCGAAGGGGTCGAAGCCTTCCAGCCCTTCGACAGGCTCAGGGTGAACCGAGCCGGCTGAACGGCGTTGCGGCCAGATCGCTACCAAATTTATAGCTGCTTGCGCAGTACCCACCTTGGCTGGCGGCACTTTTTGCTTGAGAAAATGAAGGGGGGGGCTGGTTCCGGTGCCCGCCTCACACCTGCGCCGGCTGCGCGCCCAGTTTGAGCCCCAGCGCCTTGATGACTTTCATCACCGTCGCGAACTCCGGGTTGCCCTCGGGCGACAAGGCCTTGTACAGCCCTTCCCGCGCCAGGCCGGTGTCGCGCGCCAGCTGGCTCATGCCGCGCGCACGGGCGATGGAGCCCAGCGCCCTGCGAATCAGGCTGCCGTCACCCGGGTCTTCCTGAAGGCAAAGCTCGAAATAAAGCGCAATGTCCTCTTCCGTCTTGAGGTAGTCGGCGCTGTCCCAGCGGGAGAACTTTTCAGCAAGAAGTTTTTCAGCCATGACTCAATCCTTCCAGTCCTTAGCCATTGCAATGGCGCATTCAATGTCGGCGTCCTGCGAGCGTTTGTCGCCGCCCACCAGCAGCACGATGACCAGCGGGCCGCGTCGCGTGAAATAAACCCTGTACCCGGGGCCGTGGTCAATACGCAGCTCTGAAATACCTTCCCGCACAGGCTTGGAATCACCTGGATTGCCATCGGCCAACCGGTCAATCCGTACCAGAACACGAATCCGCGCCGACCGGTCTTTCAGGCCCAGCAGCCAGCGATCGAAGACTTCGGTTTTGATGATTTCAAACATGGCGATTGTAATCCATGGTTCACAAAAAGTCAGCCAACCCGCAACTCAGGTCAAGCGGCGCCGGACCGTTCCAGATTCAGCGCCAGCAGCCGCTGGAGGATTTCCTCGTCCGCCATGTCAGGCGAGTAGTCGGCCCAGCCGTAGGCCGTTGCCACAGCCATATCGAGTTCCTTGTGCGCCGCGTCCAGCCAGGCCGGGCGCTGGTTGTAGAGCTTGGTCAGCGTGCGCTCGGCCAGCTCTTTTTCAAAACCGTCTTTGGGCAGGATGCGGTCGGGGTAGGGGCTGACCGTCATGCCCAGCGGCACCACCTCGGGCACCCGCTGCGTCCACTCGGGCGGGTTCAGCCAGGCTTCGCGCAGGTCGTTCAGGCGTTTGGCGGCGCGGGCGATGGCGTCGGCGGCTGCACGGACCGCTCCTGAATTCATAGCTGCTGGCGCAAGCCCCTTCTGGGCTGGAGGCACATTTGACGCTAAAAGTCCGGCGGGAATCAGCGCGCCGCCTTCCAGCACTTCGGTGGTCTGGTGCGCGGTGTCGGCGGGGGTCAGGCCTTCGGGGAAGGGGAAGGTTTCGAAGCACGTGGTGGGGGTGTAGCGCGGATCGTTGCCCACACCCAGCCAGGTGCACATGCGCAGCGACCAGAGTTCGTGGAAGCGGCTGTGCAGGATGCCGAAGGTGGTGTCGTCGGCGCGGGCGGTGACATCCAGCAGGTTCATGACCAGCGTGGGAGAACTGCGCCACGCAAATATTCGGTGCTTGGCGACAACTGGAGTCACAACAAACCGGGGCACAGTTTTGAGGGCACCGCGCAACTCAAGGCGAGGACGCTCGTACAACCACCATTGCTCCCGGGTTTTCTTGTTGCGATCTTTTGCGCGCTCAGGCAACACGTGAACGCGAGCGTGCTCGAAAGGCTTTTCATACAACGCAGCGGCTTGCTCAGACAGTCCGGTCAGATCAATGACCCACGTGTCCGAGTCATGTCGCACAACGTCAGTCGCATTAATCCAGGGACGCAGCACATCGGAATTCGGGCGCTGGTTGGGATTGCCAGCCTGCCTGAGCCATTGCCTTGCAGTCGCCCCAGGCACATCAAACGCTCCGTACTTCTTGACGCCTTCAAAACAGGTAGAGACGTTTTCGACAAGCCGCTGAGCAGTCGTCAAGTCAACAAGGCTGCCATCAGCACTACCGGGTTGCAAGTCCGCGAAGATCGTTTCTACAGACTGTCCATCCAGTACCGCCATCTGAGTTGCATTCCCAAACGCCACCAGCGATACCCGCACCGCCGCCCCCTCGTTGACCCAACCCTCATCACTCCACGCTTCGTAAATCCGCGTGGTCTGGGCAATCGCATCGAGCACCGCGCGGTTCTTGCCGCCGCGAATGCTGTTGGTCGCCACCAGCCCCGCCGCACCCAGGCCGTTGGTTTCAATCGCCTTGCGTGCTTTTTCAAACCAGTAACAAACGAGGTCGGCACCGCCGGGCACGCGGCCCTTGTAAATGGCGCGCAGCGTTTCGGTGTAGTCACCGCCCAGCTCGGCGCGCATCTTCTTGTCACCCAGAAACGGCGGGTTGCCAATCACCACACTGGCCTTGGGCCACGCGGCTTCGACAGGCTCAGCCCGAACGGGGTCAGTGGTGATGAGCGCATCGCGGCACTCGATGTGGTCCAGCGGCTCCAGCACCGGGTTGGTCTTGAACTCGTAGCCGTGTTGCAGGCGCCACTGCAGCTCGCCTATCCACACCGTCACGCGCGCGAGTTCGGCGGCGTATTCGTTCAATTCAATGCCCAGCATGTTGTGCGGGCCGGTCACGAGATCGGCCTCGCGGTCCAGGCCCAGCATGGCGGCGTCGATGTGGCTCTGGTGCTCAATGTCTTTCAGCGTCTTCAGGCCCAGGAACAGGAAGTTGCCGCTGCCGCAGGCGGGGTCGAGCACGCGGTAGCTGCTCAGTTGGTCCAGCCAGCCGATGAACCTGGCCTTGGCGGCCTTGTAGTGTTTGTCACCTTTACGGGTGTTTTTGGCCATCAGCCCCCGTATTTCCTGCGCCGTCTGCTCCCAGATCTGTAGCAGCGGGCGCTTGAGCACGGGCTCAACGATGCGCATGATGGTGGCCGGGTCGGTGTAGTGGGCGCCCAACTGGCTGCGTTTGCCCGGGTCCAACCCGCGTTCAAACAAGGTGCCGAAGATGGACACGTCAATCGCGCTCCAGTTCAGCGCGGCGGCGTTGCGCAGCTCGGTCATGTCGAGCACGGTGAGCGCGGGCACCTTGATCTTCTTGAACAGGCCGCCGTTGAACCACGGAATGTCGTCGTTGCCGTACAGGCCGCCGTCACGCATGACGGTGAACAGGTTGCGCAGCCCGGTGGTGAGCTTGTCGCTGGTGAGCTGGCGGTTGTTGACCAGCCCTTCGAACATGCGGCCGGGCAGCAGGCCCACGTCTTCGGCAAAAAAGCAGAACAGGCACTGCGTGAGGAAGTGCGCCACCTCGTCGGCGTGGGCTTGTGCCTCCAACGGCTGTGTGGCCTTGTCGGGGCCGCGCTTGCGCAGGCCGTCGGCCAGGGTGGCAAAGCTGCGGGCCGCGGTTTCGGTGATGTCGCGGCTGGTTTTCTTGGGCCGGAAGCTCTCAGGGTCGGTCCAGATGCGACGCAGCAGGGCCAGTTTGTCGGGCTGGTCCAGCTCGGCCAGCGCCACATTGAAAGTCTCGGTCGGGTGGCCGGTGAACTGGGTGTGGATGCGGATGGTCAGGCGGTCGCACACCACCAGAATCGGCGGGTTGCTCAGCGCCAGGCTGTAGGTGAGCAGCTGCTTGAGCGCGGCGTCCAGGTTTTTGCCGGGCGCCTTGTTCTCCCACGCAAAGGCGCCGCTTTTGAAAACGTCGGCATAACCGGTGCGCCCGCCGATGATGGCGTTTTTTTCCTCAAACAGGTAGCCGGCCTCGCTGCCGGGTTTGGGCACGGCCAGCAGCTCACACAAGTCAATGAAGTGGCTTTGTGCGCCCTGCTCTTCGTTGAGCGCAAAGGCCGGGCCGCCGGGGCCCCACTTGGTGATGAAGGTTTGGGGGGTCATGGGTCAGTAGCCCCGCAACATGAATTCGATGGACGCTTCGGCCATGGCCTGCTCTTGCGGCCGGAGGCGACCGACGGGATGGCGCAGCAATG
This sequence comes from Polaromonas sp., assembly GCF_029945685.1. Taxonomy (GTDB): domain Bacteria; phylum Pseudomonadota; class Gammaproteobacteria; order Burkholderiales; family Burkholderiaceae_C; genus Polaromonas. Next base: position 80,548 of record NZ_JAQSDA010000028.1, read on the forward strand.
CCGCCGGGACAGACAGCAGGTTGGGAGTGTCCATCACATAGCTGTCATCCAGGAGGTTCAGCATGCCCTGTGCACGGCTGGCGACCGGATACCCGGGTTTGGCCGCCAGCAGGGGAATGCACCAGCGGGTGGCGGTACTGACCAGATCGCTCTGCACATCCAGGTAGAGCTGATGGCTGGCGTGCGGGTTGGGATTGCGAAAAACGTCGAAGCGCGCCATGTCAGCCTTGCAGCGCGTCTGGATGGCCGGCCAGATATTGCTGCAACTGCTCAGCGGCTGTGCCGTCTTCGGCGATGCGCTGCGCATAGGCCTCAAGCGCCGCCCTGTTTTCCAGCGCCCACTGGGAGCACTGCTCGTAGCCGCCCGGTGGCAACCAGCCATCGGCCACGACCACAGGCCGTGGTTCCGACGCCCGGTTGGCGGGCACGGCTTTCATTGGAATGAGTTCAAACCGTTCGTCGGGGTGAACGATCACGTCAAACAGGCGACCTGCAAATTTTTTACCCAGCGATATCTGGCCGCTGGCGCCGACTTCTTTAAGCATCGTGTGTCCTTAATGACTGGAGGTATGGTTGGCCGCAGCCTGCTTTTTGCGCCATTCGTACATGCGCCGGCCCATGCTGCCGACCGCCTCGTAGTGCTGGTTCATGCTGTCGATGACGCCCTGGTTTTCAGACGCCCATTGGCGGGCCAGGCGTTCTGTCTCTTGCGGGCTGCGCTCCTGCGCCGCCTTGCGCGCCGCCAGCCGCTCGGGCGTGAGCCAGCCGTCGCCGACGCGGTAGGCGCCGGGCTCTTCCTGCACACGGGCAGGCGCAGCGGCGGCCGTGGTGTCCTGAATTGCAGGCACGGCCTTCATGGGCACCAGTTCCACCCGGCCGTCGGGGTAGAAGACGACATCAAACAACTGGCCCGCGTATTTTTTACCCAGCGAGATCTGGCCGCTGGCGCCGACTTCCTTAAGCATGGCGCATCCTTTCAAACCTTCATGCCATCATGCCGCATGAAATTGTGGGCGTCAAATTCCGCCATGCCGGGGGGGGCCGTTGGAGGGGCAGGGAAAATTCAAGCCCTTATTGTTTCCAATACAGCAATATTAAATTGTATTGAATGCTATTTTTCTTTGCTATCGGCAACAGTACAGTTCATACATCGATGAGCCGCAACCAATAAACGACTCACCGAGGCTGGACAGACGGGGATCAACAAGCCCGCCATGCCCGGAAATGTTTATTCACTCTCTCTCAAGGAAATTTCATCATGAACGCATCCAAATTCTTCGCTGTTGCCGCTCTTGCCACTGTTGCCTCTTTTGGCGCCCACGCCGATGAGGCCGACGGTTCGCAATTTGCCGTCCAGTTCAACTCGACCCGCTCCGTGGCCGAAGTGCGCGCCGAAGCCGCCGCCAAAGTGACCACCCACAGCCAGGAGCCTGCCGGTTCCCGCGTGGCAGCCACGGTGCAGTCTTCAACCGACCGCGCCACGGTGCGTGCACAAGCGGCTGACGCTGTCCGCCTGGGCCAGATCCCGCGCGGCGAAGCCAGCTACATGTAAGGGCTGCCAGCCGACCGGGTTTCCGGCCGGCTGATCCCCCATCACCCGGGCTCCGGCCCTGGCAGGGGGTGAATCTTTTGAAATCGGGCTCCTCGGAGCCCGATTTTCTTTTCGGGGCCGGAAGCGGGGCGAATCACGCCCCCGACAACAGGGCCGCATTGCCCCCCGCCGCCGTGGTGTTCACGGTGACGGTCTGCTCGGCACAGAAGCGGTACAGGTAATGCGGGCCGCCGGCTTTGGGGCCGGTGCCGCTGAGCCCTTCGCCGCCGAAAGGCTGGCTGCCCACCACCGCACCGATCATGTTGCGGTTGATGTAGATGTTGCCGACATGCGCAGCCGCGGCCAGCGCCTGGGCGCGCGAGTCGATGCGGGTCTGGATGCCCAGGGTCAGACCATAGCCAAGCGCGTTGATCTGGGTGATGAGCTTTTGCGGCTCGCCGCTCCAGCGCACGATCTGCAGCACCGGCCCGAAAATTTCGTCTTTCACCTCGGCCAGGCCGGCAACTTCGAAGGCAATGGGCCGGACCAGATTTGCTACTGAATCAGGAGCTGCTTGCGCCCTGCCAGAAAGAGCTGGAAGCATTTTTGACGTGGAACCCAGGCGCTGCAGGTGGCGCTGGATGTTGTCGAACGCCTCGCGGTCGATGACCGGTCCCACGTCGGTGGAAAGCAGGGCCGGGTCGCCCGCGGCCAGCTCCTGCAGCGCGCCCTGGATCATGGCCATTACCTTGTCGGCAATGCCCTCGTGTACACACAGCAGGCGCAGCGCCGAGCAGCGCTGGCCGGCCGAACGGAAGGCGCTTTGAACCACGGCATCGACCACCTGCTCGGGTAGGGCGCTGCTGTCGACCAGCATGGCGTTGATGCCGCCGGTCTCGGCGATCAGCGGCACGATGGGACCGTCTTTGGCTGCGAGCGCGCGGTTGATGATTCTGGCCACCTGGGTGGAGCCGGTGAACACCACGCCCGCAATCCCCGGCGCCGCCACCAGCGCCGCACCGACGGTCTCGCCCGGGCCGTGCAGCAACTGCAGCGCACCTTCGGGCACGCCGGCGGCATGCAGCAGCTTGACCGCCTCCCAGGCCACGCCCGGCGTCTGCTCGGCCGGTTTGGCCAGCACCGTGTTGCCGGTGGCCAGCGCGGCGGCGACCTGGCCGGTGAAAATGGCCAGCGGAAAATTCCAGGGGCTGATGCAGACCCAGACGCCGCGTGCGGTCAGGCGCAGCTCGTTGCTTTCACCGGTCGGCCCGGGCAAGGCGATGGGCGCCATGATGCGCTCGGCTTCATTGGCGTAGTAACGCAGGAAGTCGACCGCCTCGCGCACCTCGGACACGGCATCGCCCCAGGTCTTGAAGGCTTCCCTGACCAGCAGCGCGCAGAAGCGCGGCATCTGCTGCTGCAGCGCATCGGCGGCGCGGCGCAAGATGGCGGCGCGTTCGGCCACAGTCACTTTGCTCCATTTTTGATAGCTGCTTGCGCCCGCTGTTACTGGGCCAGAGACCAATTTGGCATCAAACTCCGGGACCACAGGCACCTGGGTGTTCGCCAGCGCGGCCAGCAGGGGTGCACGCATGCTCTCGACCGTGAGGTCCAGCCCTGCGCTGTTGGGGCGGCCGGGGCCGTACAGGGCCGGCGGCAGCGGCAGGGACGACGCGGGCTCCCTGCGCAGCGGCGACGTGAGCAGCTGGTCCATGCCCACCGACTCGTCGGCGAGCTGGTGCACAAAGGAGGAGTTGGCGCCGTTTTCCAGCAGGCGGCGCACCAGGTAGGCCAGCAGGTCGCGGTGCGCGCCGACCGGCGCGTAAACGCGGCAATGAATCTGCGGGTTTTTCAGCACCTCGCGGAACACACCTTCGCCCATGCCGTGCAGGCGCTGGAGTTCAAACTGGGCTGGCGCCGCAGGCGCAGAGCCCTCACCCCTGCCCTCTCCCAGAGGCAGAGGGAGCCACGCGGGGTCAGGCTTGCCCCCTCTCCCCTCGGGAGAGGGCTGGGGTGAGGGCGCCCCGGCCGGCGAGCCCGCCATCTGCAAAATCGCCGCAATCGTGCCCGCGTTGTGCCCGGCAAACTGCGGGTAAATCGCGTCGGGTGCGGCCAACAGGGCCTGCGCGCAGGCCAGGTAAGACACATCGGTGTGGTGCTTGTGGGTGAACACCGGGTAGTGTGGCAGGCCCAGCTCCTGCGCGCGCTTGATTTCCGAGTCCCAGTAGGCGCCCTTGACCAGGCGACACATGAAGCGCAAGCGGTACTTGCGGGCCAGGGCGATGACGTGGCCGACCAGTTCCAGCGCACGCGTCTGGTAGGCCTGCAGGGCCAGGCCGAAGCCCTGCCACTGCGGCTGCTGCAGCGCCACCTGCGCGGCCAGCGCCTCAAAGACGTCCAGCGAGAGCTCGAGGCGGTCCACCTCTTCGGCGTCGATGGTGAGGTTGATGTTGGCGCGCGCCGCCAGCGCGCACAGGCCCCAGACGCGCGGCACCAGTTCGGCCAGCACACGCGCATGCTGCGCGTCCTCGTAACGCGGGTGCAACGCGCTGAGCTTGATGGAGATACCGTCATTTTGCTCGCAGGCGACCGCCGGATCTGCGCGAGCAGCTATGGATTCAATAGCGTTTGTATAACTGGCCAGGTAATGCAGCGCGTCGGCATCGGTACGCGCACCCTCGCCCAGCATGTCGTAGCTGAACCTCAGATTCGCCGTTTTCCTGCGCGCACTGTCGGCCTCGCCCATGGCGTCACCTATCGTCTGACCCAGCACAAACTGCCGGCCCAACAGTTGCACCGCGCGCAAGGTGGCGGCCACCACGGTGCGCGCGCCGAGCTTGCTCATGAGGCTGCTCTGGCCGTCCTCCGGCAGAAATTTCTTGGACATCGCAATGGCCGAGGCCGACAGGCGCGCCATCATGGCGTCGCTGGCGCCTTCAAAATCGGCGCGGCCGAGCTGGTCGGCGGTCAGGGCAATCGCCGTTTCGGCATCGGGCACGCGCAGCAGGGCTTCGGCCAGGCGCATCAGCGCCAGGCCTTCGGCGCTGGAAATCGGGTATTCCTTGAGCAGGCTTTCCATGGCCCAGAAGGGCGGCGGGTGGTTGCGCACCGCCTGCACCCAGGGCCGGGCCAGGGGCGTGGCGGCCGCCCAGTCCAGCGCCCCGGCCAGCGCCTGCAAATGATTGGTAACGATGTCGGCCTCGGGCCGGTAGGGAAAGGGAAGGCGGGGCTGCTGCAACATGAAAATCTCCGAAACCTGGTGAATAACGCCATGTTGTCTTGATAACAAAAGAATTTCCCGCTAAATTTGACCTGACAATCCGAATAAATCACCACCCATGCTTGACCTATCCCCCGACATTGACCGCATCGACCTGAAAATCCTGAGCGTGCTGCAGCAGGACGGGCGCCTGTCCAACCTCAAGCTGGCCGAAGCGGTGGCGCTGTCGCCCACGGCCGTGCTGGCGCGTGTGCAGCGGCTCACACGCGACGGCTACATCCTGGGCTACGAGGCGCGGCTGAACCCGCTCAAGCTGGGCGCGGGCATGCTGGTGTTTGTCGAGGTGCTGCTGGACCGCACCACGCCGCACGTGTTCGAGGCCTTCAAGGCTGCGGTGCAGGTGTACCCGCAGATCATGGAATGCCACATGGTGGCCGGCGGTTTTGACTACCTGCTCAAGACCCGCATGGCCGACATGGCGGCCTACCGCGACTTTGCCGGCAACGCGCTCTGGCAGTTGCCCGGCGTGCGCGAAACCCGCACTTACGCGGTGATGGAAGAGGTCAAGAACACCACCCAGCTGGCCCTGGGTGTGTGAGGACGGCAACAGCGGCGATGCCTGCGCGCGACAATTTGCGGCGTTTTTCCCGATAGTTCATGCCTTGACGACAAATCGCGTTGTCACCGCCGCCCATTTGGACTAAGTTGGCTTCGGACGGGTTCCGCCTGGCACAGGCGAGCCGTCCGCATCGTGCAACAACGCGGGAGTCCGGCATGAACATTTTTCACCAATGGGGGGCCTGCAGCCTGCTTGCCCTCCTGCTCACCGCGCCCGCGCACGCGGCGGACATCGGCGTCACGGACAGGGAAATCCTGGTGGGGCAGTTCGCGGCGCAGACCGGGCCCGCCGCCGAACTGGGCAAACGCATGCAGCTGGGCATGCTGGCGCATTTCAATGCAGTCAACGCGGCCGGCGGCATCAACGGGCGCGCCATCCGGCTGGTATCGCGCGACGACGGGTATGAACCGGAAAAGGCGGCGGCGGCCGTCAAGGCGCTGATCGAGGAAGACAAGGTGTTTGCGCTGGTGGGCTCGGTCGGCACGCCGACCACGCTGGCGGCGGTGCCCGCCATCAATGCAGCCGGCATTCCGCTGATCGGCCCCTTCACCGGCGCGCAGGCCCTGCGCGAGCCGCTCAACCGAAATGTTTTTCATGTGCGCGCCAGCTACTTTGACGAAACCGAACGTATCGTGCAGCACCTGAGCACGCTGGGCATCAAGAAAATTGCGGTGTTCTACCAGAACGACTCCTACGGCAAGGCCGGCCTGGAAGGCGTGACGCGGGCGCTGGCCAAACGCAGCCTCAAACCCGCCGCAGCGGTGACGGTGGAGCGCAATTCGGTCGACGTCACCGCCGCCTGGGCCGAGCTTGTCAAAGCCGCGCCGGAAGCGGTGGTGCAGATCAGCGCCTACAAATCCTGCGCAGCATTGATCAAGCTCGCGCGCAGCAAGGGCTACGGCGGACAATTTTTCAATGTGAGTTTTGTCGGCTCCACGGCCCTGTCGGCGGAACTGGGCGATGCAGGCGCCGGTGTGACGATTTCGCAGGTGGTGCCTTTTCCCTACACACCATCGTCAGAGATCGTGCGCGAGTACCAGCAGCGCATGACCGACGCCGGCAACAAGGACTTCGACTTCTCCAGCATGGAAGGTTTTCTGGCCGCCAAGGTGTTTGTCGAAGGCGTGCGCCGGGCCGGCAAGGCCCTGACACGCGCAGGCCTGGTCAGCGGGCTGGAGTCCATGCGCGATGTCAACATGGGCGGGTTCATGGTCAACTACAGCCCGACAAACCATGAGGCCTCCCACTACACCGACCTGACCATCATTGGGCGTGGCGGGCGTTTTGTTCGTTAAGTGTTTTTGAGGAGGATCTTTCATGAATCGCTTTTTGTCCCGGGGTCTGTTCACGGCCTGCGCCCCTGCGCTGGGCCTGCTTTTTCTTCTGGCCGCGCCCGTCGCCGCACAGTCCCTCAAGCCCGGCTTGTGGGAGATCAACAACAAAATGCAGTCCAGCTCGGGGCAGGTGGAAAAAGCCATGGCCGAGGCGCAAAAGCAGATGGCCGCCATGCCACCCGAGCAGCGCAAGATGATGCAGGACATGATGGCCAAACAGGGCGTGTCCATGGGCCCGGGCGCCGGAGGCAACAACATGGCCATGAAAATCTGCATGACGAAAGAGATGGCAGAGCGCAATGAGCTGCCGGCCCAGCAGGGCGACTGCAGGACCACGAACTCGCCACGTTCGGGCAACACCATGAAAATGTCGTTTGCCTGCACCCAGCCGCCGTCCAGCGGCGAAGGCACTGTGACCTTCGTCAGCCCCGAGGCCTACACCATGAAGATGACCATGAAAAGCGCGGTGCAGGGCAAGCCGGAAACCATGACCATGGACGGCGGCGGCAAGTGGCTGTCGACGGACTGCGGCGCGATCAAGCCACTGGCTCCGCCGAAGAAATAGCCCCCACGGTCGCTCACTGCGTGTAGCTCCCTGCCCCTCGATGGGGCCGCTGCGCCTGGGGTCTGGCAAAGCCAGTCCCGCGGCCCCTACTGGATAAATCGCCCAGGTATCGTGCGGATCTGGATGAGTGGGGGCTCTATCTGTCACCAAAAATCGCTGTCCCCACCCGCACCATGGTGCTGCCGGCATGAATGGCGGCCTCCAGATCGGCCGTCATGCCCATCGACAGTGTGTCCATGGCCTGCGGCAACACGCCGGCCCGGTTGATCTGGTCAAAAAGGTCTGCAGCCCTTTGGTGGACAGCGCAGGCAGCTACAAAATCAGGAGCAGGTTCGGGAATCGACATGAGGCCGCGCAGCTGCAGCCGCGGCAGCCGCGCGACCTCCGCCGCCAGCGCCTGGGCCTCCTGCGGCGGCACGCCGGACTTGGTGGCGCCGCCGTCGATGTTGACCTGCAGGCACACCTGCAGCGGCGGCAGATGCGGCGGGCGCTGCTCGCTCAGGCGCTGTGCAATCTTCAGGCGGTCCACCGACTGCACCCAGTCGAAATGCTCCGCGACCAGCCGTGTCTTGTTGCTCTGAAGAGGGCCAATGCAATGCCACTCCGAGGGGCGGGAGGGCTGCAAGCCAGGATGATCGGCCTCCCATCCGCGCACTGCCAATATCTTGTCCACGCCCTCCTGGATGTAGTTCTCGCCGAAAGCGTATTGCCCGTCGGACATGGCATCGATCACCGCATTGGCACCGAAGGTCTTGGACACAGCCAGCAGGCGCACACTGGCCGGGTTGCGTCCAGCGGCAACGCAGGCCGTGGTGATACGGTCACGGACTAGTTGGAGCTTGCGCACAATCATGGTCATAATCCAACTGTAAAACTTTTCAGGGATCCCCGGGATGGACATTACCCAACTGCTGGCTTTTAGCGTCAAGAACAAGGCATCTGACTTGCATCTATCGGCCGGCTTGCCGCCCATGATCCGGGTGCATGGGGATGTCAGGCGCATCAATGTCGACCCGCTGGACCACAAGCAGGTTCACGCCATGGTGTACGACATCATGAACGACACCCAGCGCAAGAACTACGAAGAATTCCTGGAGATCGACTTCTCCTTCGAGATCGACGGGCTGGCGCGCTTTCGCGTCAATGCCTTCAACCAGAACCGCGGCGCGGGCGCCGTCTTCCGGACCATTCCTTCCAAAATCCTGACGCTGGAGCAGCTCAACGCGCCCAAGATTTTTGGCGACCTGGCCATGAAGCCGCGCGGCATGGTGCTGGTCACCGGACCGACCGGCTCGGGCAAGTCCACCACGCTGGCGGCCATGGTCAACTACCTCAACGAAACCGAGTACGGCCACATCCTGACGGTGGAAGACCCGATCGAGTTTGTGCACGAATCGAAAAAATGCCTGATCAACCAGCGCGAGGTTGGCCCGCACACGCTGAGCTTCAGCGCAGCGCTCAAATCCGCCCTGCGGGAAGACCCGGACGCCATCCTGGTCGGCGAGATGCGCGACCTCGAGACCATCCGCCTGGCGATGACGGCCGCGGAAACCGGCCACCTGGTGTTCGGCACGCTGCACACCTCGAGCGCTGCCAAGACCATCGACCGGATCATCGACGTGTTTCCGGCCGAGGAAAAGGACATGATCCGCGCGATGCTGTCGGAATCGCTGCAGGCGGTGATCTCGCAGACCCTGTGCAAGACCAAGGACGGGCAAGGCCGTGTGGCCGCGCACGAGATCATGCTCGGCACCAGCGCCATCCGCAACCTGATCCGCGAGGCCAAGGTCGCGCAGATGTACTCGTCCATCCAGACCGGCAACAGCGTGGGCATGCAGACGCTGGACCAGAACCTGACCGACCTCGTCAAACGCAACGTCATTTCGGCCGCCGAAGCGCGCGGCAAGGCCAAGATCCCCGAAAACTTCCCCGGCTGAACATGCCCCCACGGTCGCTCACTGCGTGTAGCTCCCTGCCCCCCGAGGGGGCCGCTGCGCCTGCGGTCTGGCGAAGCCAGTCCCGCGGCCCCGGCTTGATTGAAGAATTTTGAAAAGGAGCGCTCATGGAACGCGACCAGGCCAGTAGATTCATCAACGACCTTCTCAAGCTGATGGTCAGCCGCAACGGCAGTGACCTGTTCATCACCGGTGACTTTCCGCCCGCGATGAAGGTCGATGGCAAGGTCACCAAGGTCTCGCCGCAGCCGCTGAACGCCGGCCACACGCTGGCGCTTGCGCGCGCCATCATGAACGACAAGCAGGCTGCCGAATTCGAACGCACCAAGGAGTGCAACTTCGCGATCTCGCCGCCCGGCGTCGGACGCTTCCGCGTCAACGCCTTCATCCAGCAGGGCAAGGTCGGCATGGTGATGCGGGTGATTCCGGCCGTCCTGCCCACCATCGACGGCTTGGGCGTGCCGCAGGTGCTCAAGGATGTGGTGATGTCCAAGCGCGGCCTGTGCATCCTGGTCGGGGCCACCGGCTCGGGCAAATCCACCACCCTGGCGGCCATGGTGGACTGGCGCAACGAGAACTCCTTCGGCCACATCATCACCATCGAGGACCCGGTGGAGTTTGTGCACCCGCACAAGAACTGCGTGATCACCCAGCGCGAAGTGGGCCTGGACACCGACAGCTGGGAGGCGGCCCTGAAGAACACCTTGCGGCAGGCCCCCGACGTGATCCTGATGGGCGAGATCCGCGACCGCGAAACCATGGAACACGCCGTGGCCTTTGCCGAAACCGGCCACCTTTGCCTGGCCACGCTGCACGCCAACAGCGCCAACCAGGCACTGGACCGCATCATCAACTTCTTCCCCGAGGAACGCCGCGCGCAGTTGCTGATGGACCTGTCGCTCAACATGAAGGCCATGATCTCGCAGCGCCTGGTGCCCAAGCAGGACAGCAAAGGCCGCATCGCCGCCGTGGAGGTCATGCTGAACACGCCGCTGATCTCGGACCTGATCTTCAAGGGCGAGGTTTCCGAGATCAAGGAAATCATGAAGAAGAGCCGCAACCTCGGCATGCAGACTTTTGACCAGGCGCTCTTCGATGCCTTCGAAAGCAACATGATCACCTACGAGGACGCGCTGCGCAACGCCGACTCGGTCAACGACCTGCGACTGCAGATCAAGCTCAACTCGCAGCGTGCCAAGACGCAGGATCTGGCCGCCGGCACCGAACACATGTCCATTGTCTAGGGATGCGCTGAATTCATGCGTTGTGGGTCGGCGCCCGCAATCCTCACGTACCCAAAGGACGTTCCGGTTGCTGCGCGCCGCCCGCCTGGCCTGAAGCCCGCTCGCTACGCCCTCCCACCTCTTTTCCCTTCTCCCATACCATGAGCAATACCAACCCCAAAACCTACGAACCCGCCCCGTCCCGCAACGTCGCCTTTCTGGGCCTGGGCGTCATGGGCTACCCGATGGCCGGCCACCTCGCGCTGGCCGGCCACCAGGTCACCGTCTATAACCGGACTGCCAGCAAATCAGTAGCGTGGTGCGCAGAATACGCGGGCACCAAAGGCCCGAAACATGCTGCAACGCCGCGTGAGGCGGCACACGGTGCCGAGATCGTTTTCTGCTGCGTCGGCAACGACGATGACCTGCGCGGTGTGACGCTGGGCCCCGATGGTGCTTTTGCCGGCATGCAGCCGGGCGCCATTTTTGTGGACCACACCACCGCATCGGCCGACGTGGCACGCGAGCTGTATGCGGCGGCGCAGGCCCTGAAGCTGCAGTTTGTCGACGCTCCGGTCTCGGGCGGCCAGGCCGGCGCGCAAAATGGCCTGCTGACCGTGATGTGCGGCGGCGACGCGGCCGCTTTTGACGCCGTCAAGCCAGCCGGCATGGCGTTTTCCAAAGCCTTCACGCTGATGGGTGCCAGCGGCGCCGGCCAGCTGACCAAAATGGTCAACCAGATCTGCATCGCCGGTCTGGTGCAGGGCCTGAGTGAAGCCATTGCCTTTGGCCAGAAGGCCGGCCTGGACATGAACCAGGTGCTGGACGTGATCGGCAAGGGCGCGGCGCAGAGCTGGCAACTCGACAACCGCGGCAAGACCATGGTGGAGGGCAAGTTCGACTTCGGCTTTGCCGTGGACTGGATGCGCAAGGACCTGGGGCTGGTGCTCGACGAAGCCAAGACCAATGGCGCGCGGCTGCCGGTCACGGCGCTGGTGGACCAGTTTTACGGCGATGTGCAGGCCATGGGCGGGCGGCGCTGGGACACGTCCAGCCTGATCAAACGATTGAAGTAGCCCCCACAGTCGCTCGCTGCGCCTGCGACACCACAAAAAAAGCCGGTGCATGCACCGGCTTTTTTGCGAAGCGGAGGAATCAGCCGCCCGGAGCCCGTGCCGGTGTGGCCGGCTTGGCCGCCCCCGGTGTCAAGCTGCGCAGCTCGTCTTCGGTGATGATTTCAAGAATACGCACCACCTTCTGCACCCCCCGGGCGCCGCGGACGATGTCCGTGGCCCGGTCGGCTTCGCGCTGTGTCACACGGCCCATCAGGTAGACGATGCCGCGCTCCGTGACGACCTTGAAGGCGTTGGCGTAAATGTCCCTGGAGTCGATCAGCAAGGCCTTGACCTGGCCGGTGATCAACACATCGGAGGAGCGCTGTACCAGCGTCGGGCTGTTGATGATGCCCAGTTCATTGACCACCGAGGCCACGTTTTCCACCCGCGACACGACCTGCTCCACCAGCTTCTTGTCCTGCTCGTTGAGCACCTCGCCGGTCAGCAGCACCTGGCGGTTGTAGCTGGTCACACTGACCCGCGCCCGACTGCCGACGTTGTCGCGCAGACGGGCCATGGCGCGCAGCTCGATGCCTTCGTCTTCAAGCTGGGCCCCCGAGGTGCGGCGGTCAATGGCAACCATCGCGCCGGCAGCCGCGCCACCCAGCATCAGCGGGAAGCAGGCGCTCAGGCCACTGCCAACCAGCGCGGCGGTGCAAACAGTCAGCACCAGCCGCTGGTACGGTCGCATGGTTGCAGAGATGGCTTTGGCGGTCATTTAGGTATTCTCCTGGTCACCAAGTAATTGGGCATCCACGCCATCACAAATACAGTGAAGGGCCAGCAGATGAACTTCCTGAATGCGTGCGGTGCGGTCGTGCGGCACGCAGATGTGCACGTCGGTCTCGCGCAGCGCAGCGCTCATTTTTCCGCCGTTTTTGCCGGTCAACGCCACCACGGTCATTTCGCGCTCGTGGGCCGCCTCGATGGCAGCCAGCACGTTGGCCGAGTTGCCGCTGGTGCTCAGCGCCAGCAACACGTCGCCGGCGCCGCCGAGCGCGCGAACCTGCTTGGAAAAAATCACGCTGAAGTCATAGTCGTTGGCGATTGCCGTGAGGATGGAGCTGTCGGTGGTCAGCGCAATCGCGCCCAGCTCGGGCCGCTCGCGCTCAAAACGGCCGACAAATTCGGCCGCAAAATGCTGCGCATCGGCCGCCGAGCCGCCATTGCCGCAGGCCAGCACCTTGCCGCCGCTGGTCACGCTGGCCAGGATGGCCTGCACCGCTGCGGCAATCGGCTTGGATAAAACCTGTGCGGCCTGGTACTTCAGGTCGGCGCTGTCAATAAAGTGCTGTTCAATGCGTTGTTCGAGCATGGGTCAATGATACCGGGTCAGATTTTCAATCAGCGCCTTGCAGCCTCTCCGGCCCGCCAGACGCAATGCATGGTTACAAAATGGGGACGAAACAGCCCTGTGCAAGCCGCTCAATCCGCCTCAAAGGCGCCGCGCAGCCATTCCACGGCCACCGTCTCGGGCGCGTCCAGCCGGCCCTGCACCGTGACGACGTCAAAGCGGCAGGGCGGCAGGCTGGCAAACCGCATCAGGTAATGCCGTGCCGCAAAAACGATGCGCCGCTGCTTGATGACGCTGATGCTGGCCGCCGCACCACCGTGCAACATGCTCCTGCGCTGGCGCACCTCGACAAACACCAGGGTGCCGTCGGGGGCGCGCATGATCAGGTCCACCTCGCCGCCGCCGCGCCCAGGGGTCCGATAATTGGACTCGACCAGCGTCAGCCCGGCGCGCCGCAGATGCGCCAGTGCCAGCGATTCCGCCGCATCTCCCAGGCGCTTGGTGGTAATCTGGCCGGGCTGCTCTGCCGCATCAGCGGCGGTGCCACTCAGTGGCCCTTTTGCAACCTGTTTTCTGGAAAACCACATTGAACGCTTCCTTTGACCTGGCCCTGCCCGCTGCGCGTGCTGCGGCAGGCATGCAGCATTATCCCGAAGCTGCGCTGTATGTGGTGGCCACACCCATCGGCAACCTGTCGGACATCAGCCTGCGCGCGCTGCATGTGCTGCAGCTGGTGCATGCCATCGCCTGCGAAGACACACGGCATACCCAGACACTGCTGCGCCAGTATGGCATCGACAAGCCGCTGCTGGCCGTGCATGAACACAACGAAGCCCAGGCGGCACAACTCGTGATCGAACGCCTGCAGCGCGGCGAACGCGTCGCCTATGTCAGCGACGCCGGAACCCCGGCCGTCAGCGACCCGGGCGCGCGCCTGGTGGCAGCCGTGCGCGCCGCCGGGCTGACGATTTTGCCGCTGCCCGGTGCCAGCAGCGTGACCACCGCGCTGAGCGTAGCCGGCATCAGCGGGGGCTCGGGGTTTGTGTTTGCCGGCTTCCTGCCGTCCAAGGCGATGGAGCGGGAGCAGGCCGTGCAGGCGCTGCAAACCGACGCGCGTGCCGTCGTCATTCTCGAAGCGCCGCACCGCATGGAAGCGCTGGCACGCGCCATGGCGCCGCTGGGTCACCGGCTGGTCACGGTCGGCCGTGAGCTGACCAAGCAGTTTGAGGAAATCGCCACGGTCCCAGCGCAGGACCTCAGCGCCTGGCTGGCCGCCGGCAGCCAGCGCACGCGGGGCGAATTTGCGCTGGTGCTGCACCCCGGTGAAGAGGCCCGGGCCCAGGACGACGGCCACCGCGTCCTGCAGTTGCTGCTGGCCGAGCTGCCGCTTAAAACCGCGGTCAAGCTGGCCGCCGACATCACCGGCGCGCCGCGCAATGAGTTGTATGAAGCCGCCCTGCAGCTGAAAAAAGCCTGAGAGGCTGCGGAGGCCCTGCGGTTCAGTCCCGGTCGTTGGGCGCGTTCACGAATTCCATGCCCGGATGGGCTTTCTGCACCACCTGGTTGTTGTCCAGATAAACCCAGTAGAAAAGGTCCTGCAGGTCGTACCAGCGGTAGGTCAGGATGTCGCCCGGCCAGGAGGCCACCCGGTCGACAAGGGTGGGGCGCCCGAACTCGCGCAATACATCATCACGCGTCCACTTGCCGGGCTCGATGCGTGCAAAATCCCTGGCGTTGAGAACCTGCCGGACGCTGGACACGCGGCCCGAGGCATCCAGGTCCACCATGAAGGCAAACTGACCGGTGGGCTGGCCGGAATACTGCAAGCGGGTGCCCTGGGGGAGGGCCACCACGGCGCCTGGCGGGCCCACGCGCGCCACCACATCCCCCTGCGACATGCCCGGCTGGATGGCACTGAACGGATGGAGCGCGCAGCCACTGAGCCACAGCAGGCTGGCGACGAGAACAAAAAGAATCTTGGGCAATGGCATGGCAGGTCCTGGGGTTGAATGGCCGCTGAGCTGGTTATACACCGCCCCGTTTTACGAATTCGACCTGCGCCGGCTCCGGCGGTTCCCCACGCAGCGACAATCAGCCACCTATGGACAAGCCCCACGCGCCCGCCACCGACCGCAACCGCGAACCCATCCTGAGCGCCCTGCGCGAACTTTTTGCCGACCGGCGCTCGGTGCTCGAGATTGGCAGTGGGACCGGCCAGCACGCGGTGTATTTCGCGGGCGCCCTGCCCTGGCTTCGCTGGCAAACCTCGGATGTAGCCGGCAATCTGCCAGGCATTGAGCTCTGGCTGGATGAGGCCGGGCTGCCCAACACCCCAGCCCCGGTGACGCTGGACCTGCGCCAGGACTGGCCCGATGTGTCGTTTGACGCGGTGTACAGCGCCAACACCCTGCATATCATGGGCTGGCCTGAAGTGCAGCGGCTGTTCCTGGCGCTGGACCGGCAGATGCCGCCGGGCGGGTTGCTCACGGTGTACGGCCCCTTCAACTATGGCGGCCGCTTCACCAGCGACAGCAATGCCGCCTTCGATGCCTCCCTGCGTGCCGGCAACCCCGCCAGCGGACTGAGGGACTTTGACGCAGTGGACGCCCTGGCAGCCCTGGCCGGCCTGTATCTGATGGAAGACCGCGCCATGCCGGCCAACAACCGCTGCATCACCTGGCAGCGCAGCCCGGACACGGCCGGACAAGTTCTAAAGAGACCTTGACTCGAGCTTGCCCGGCCGCAGGGAATATCGGTTGCCCGCGTCCAGTTGTTCCACCTGCACACGCGCGGCGCGGTTGCCGTACACCGAGGCCTTGAGCCATTCACACTCCGACTGCAGCTGCGCCTCGTCACCAAGACGGGTATGCCACACGCGGTGCTCACCGTCCCAGCGGTAGCCCCTGGCCTTGAGCAGATCCTTGGCCTCGAAAGGAGCGGCGGTCGCCTGCAACCGGTAGCTGGGCCTGGCCGCGACAGACAGCAGCTGTGCCAGCCCCGTCTGACCGGACACCGGCAGCGGACTGGCCAGCACCGCCAGCAAGGCGTGGCAGTCCATCTCGGCGCGGTGCGCGTCGTAGAACCAGCCGAGCTCCAGCGCCAGTTGCGTGAGTTTGGCAGAGCCTCGGCCTTCTTTTTTCCAGTCCAGGTCGGCGAAAGAACAGGCCCAGCGCCATTGCGCAAACTGCGCCAGCCTGGCCTCGACAAACGGACGGTCAAAACCGGCGTTGTGGGCGATCACCAGGTCCGCATCGGCCAGCATGGCCGCCACACGCGCCTCGTCGAGCCTGTGGCCGCGAACCATGTCGTCGCTGATGCCGGTGAGTTCCTGGATCTCCGGCGGAATCGGCATGCCCGGGTCTTCCAGGCCGTCATAAACATCGACGGTGCCAACCGGCAGTCCGGTGGCCAGATCCACATCGACCCGCAGCAGCGCGAGCTCCATGATGCGGTCCCGCGAGGCGTCCAGACCGGTGGTTTCGGTATCCAGAATCAGCAGGCGCGTGACCGGCCCCCGGGGCGGGTGCGCAAACTGCTGCGGTACAGGCAGGCGCCGCAGGACACGGTAATCGGCATGCCGCTCCAGTGCCAGCGCCATGGCTTCCGGTGTGAGTGGCTCCGATGCGGGGGCCAGGGCGACGATGCGGGCTTTGCGGATTCGGTTAGGAACGGCCGCCGGCGCGTTGGCCGCGACGTCGTCAAAACCGAAGCCCAGTTGATCTGAAAAAAGAACCTGACCGTCTGACTCGGCGTTCATGTTTCACTCCAGGTCATGGGGCACGGGATCATGCATGGCCGCAGGCGGGCATAACCGGCTGAAAACAGAGGTGGTGCGGCTGGCGGGGATCGAACCCACGACCCTTGGCTTCGGAGGCCAATATTCTCGGGGTAGATTGCGATGTAATGGTGTTGATTTATCAATTAAATCAAAGGTTTACGAAAATTCGCGCGGCAATCGACGTAGACTTACATTGCATTAAATACCCCAAATCAGCTTACACAGGCACTTACATGGCGCGAGTCAATCTTACCCCCTCCCGAATAGCAGACTATCGCTGTGAGTCAGGAAAAACGCAGTCATTTTTGTGGGACTCAAAGTCTCGATGCCTTGCCCTTAGGGTGACGCCAAGCGGTACGAAGGCCTTTGTCTGCCAAGCAAAACTTCATGGCAAAGACATTCGCATGACGTTGGGCTCTTCAGCCGACTGGACGATCCTTGACGCCCGAGAGGCGGCGAACCGCTTCAAAGTTACGGTTGACCAAGGCGTTGATCCTCGCGGGGTGGCGGCAGATGCCAAAGTGGCATCTCAAACGGCGGATGCTGAGAAAGAAGCACGAAGGGTCATCGCCGGTACTGCGTGGAATGAATATCTGCAGGCCCCGCATCCCAAATGGGGGGCCACACATCGACGGGATCACTATATTGCCTCTCAAACCGGAGGCGAAGTCCCCAAACGAGGAAAGGCGCTGACTAAGGCCGGCCCCCTGTCCAGCCTTTTAACTTACCCCCTCCACGAGATAACAGCCGACGTCGTGGCGGCGTGGCTCAAAAAGGAAAGCGCGTCCCGGCCAACTACAGCAGGCAACTCCCTTCGCAAGTTCCGAGCGTTTGTAAATTGGTGCGCGATACATCCAACCTACAAAAGGGTTACCCAAACGGATTGCGCTACTGCCAAGTCGGTCACCGATGGCGCACCCTCAAAACGAACAAAAGACGAAGATTCCCTGCAGAAAGAACAGCTAAGGCCCTGGTTCAAAAGCATTGTTGGACTGGAAAATTCTGTTTTCAGCGTGTACTTCCAAGGCCTGCTCCTCACCGGGGCTCGCCGCACTGAATGGCAAATTCTGAAGTGGAGTGACGTCGACTTTGCAAGCAAAAAGATGACGATTCGAGACAAAGTTGCTGGTCAGCGCTCTATTCCTCTGACGCCGTATCTGGCGTCACAACTGCAGGCCCTTCCACGAAGGAACTCGTACGTTTTCAGCAGCCCCTCCTCAGAGGGTGGATACGTAATAGGGGTGAGTAAGCCCCATAAGGAGGCCTTGGCCAAAGTTGGGCTGCCGCACGTGTCATTGCACGGACTAAGGCGATCATTTTCGACCTTGAGCGAGTGGCTAGAGATGCCGGTGGGCGTCGTGGCGCAAATCCAAGGACACAAACCCAGCGCAATAGCTGAAAAACACTACAAGCGCCGTCCGATCGACTTGCTAAGGATGCATCATGAAAAACTTGAGTCATGGATACTTGCCCAAGCGGCTGTTGCGCACGAATGCGGAGAGTAGCGGATTAAGTCGCCTCGCGCTCGACCAGCCAGACGATGTCGCTGGTCAGTTGCTCCATCTGAGCGCGCTACCTATTGAATTCATAGCTGCTTGCGCTCGACAGCACGGGGCTGAAGCCCGATTTCACCTGAATAGGTACTTGTCTCAGATAAACGAAGCATCTTCAAGGCAGTGGCTTGGTGATGCGCCCGAAACGACTGAACGCCTCAGTCGTCCCAGCCGACGCGCTCCACAGCATCAAGATTACTCAACATTTTGTGAAAGAGTCGTACTAAAGTGGCGCGCTCTTCGTCGGTAAATCCTGTTAACAGTGCCTGCTCCCGAGCAATGGCAATGGCATGAACCTGGTCATGAAATTTCTTGCCAGCAGAAGTGGTCGAATACTCGATTTTACGAAGCCCGGATGGCCGGGATTTTAGCCATGCGTTCTCAACCAACATCGCCACGCTTCGGCTGACAGCGGCCTTATCCAGACCCATGAGCTCGCAAGCGTTCGCCGCAGTTGTCCACGGGTAAACCTCGAAATAAGCTAGCACCCGCCAGTCGGTTACTCCAATACCAAACCGCGCGCGGTATATCTGGCCCGCGCTGCTTGCGACCTTGTTGGAAACCCAGAGCAGCAAGCCCGGAATGTATCGGTTGAGATCAAGCTTCATCGTTCGTTCGGCATCGTGGAAGTGCCTGCAATATTACTCGCAGACGAATCCTTCATAGTCTTTCGACGCGACGTCCTCGATTTTCTTGCGATACGCCGGAACACCCGCTACGTATGGCATGAAGACGCGCGGCTTGCCTTCCATGTTCCCCCCCAAGTACCAGGAGTTGCCTACCGGGTAGAGCGTTTGGTTCGCAATGTCATTTACATGCCTGACCCATTGTTCTTCCGAGGCCTGCGTGGCTTCAATTCGTCGCGCGCCTTTTTTATGAGCGTGCCGAAGGAATTCTCCCAGCCAATCCACGTGCGTCTCAATGGAATGAACCATGTTACTCAGCACCGACGGGCTACCTGGTCCGGCGATAACGAAGAGATTCGGGAACCCTGAGATCGCGATGCCCAGATAGGTTACAGGGCCCGCCGCCCACTTGTCGCGCAGCGAGACCCCGCTCGTGCCCCGAATGTCGATGGCCATCAGTGCGCCAGTCATTGCGTCGAAGCCGGTGGCGAACACCAACACGTCCAGCTCATAGTCCTTGCCCTGCGTACGTACGCCGTTCGCTATCACTTCCGTGATAGGCGATGCCTTGATATCCACCAGTGCCACATTCTCCCGGTTGAAGGTCTCGTAATAGTCGGTGTCTACACACAATCGCTTGGTGCCAAACGGGAGATCATCCTTCGGGCATAGCAGCTCCGCTGTCAATGGATCCTTGACAATTCCCCGGATCTTGGTGCGTACGAACTCAGCAGCGTAAAGGTTCGCCTGTGGATTGCGCATCAAGTCGGAGAATGCCCGAAGCATCCGAAAGCCACCGCCCGCGCCGCGCCAGCGGTATTCGAACTCGGCTATACGCTCTTCAGGCGTCACCTCCAACGCCGACTTGTCGTTGGCGCTGAGATACTGCCCCGTGACGGCTTCACGCCCGAGTGCGCGGCGCTTGCCATAGCTGGCCTTGACTTCGTCCAGCGTCGCCCTGTCCAACGGCTCGTTCTGAGCCGGAACACTAAAGTTTGCCGTGCGCTGGAATACCGTTAAGTGCGCGGCCTGCGCGGCGATCAGGGGCGTCATCTGTACGCCGCTCGAGCCGGTACCAATAAGGCCGACGCGCTTGCCACCGAAATCAACTCCCTCTTTGGGCCAATCGGCGCTCATGTACCACTTGCCCTTGAAGTCATCAAGACCCTTGAAGCGCGGAATTTGGGGAATCGACAGGCAGCCGGTCGCCATCACGAGGTACTCGCAGTCGAGCATTTCGCCGCCTTTGGTCATAACGCTCCATCGACCGCGCTCATTGTCGAACGTCGCTGCAGTGACCCTCGTGTTGAGTTGGATATCTTCGCGCAGACCGAATTTGTCGGCAACGTGGTTGATGTAGCTGAGGATTTCAGCCTGGGGCGCATAGCGCTGCGACCAGTCCCACTCCTGCTGCAGTTCATTGCTGAACGAATAGGAATAATCGAGACTTTCCACATCGCAGCGGGCGCCCGGATAACGGTTCCAGAACCAGGTGCCGCCGACGCCATCGCCCGCTTCAAGTACGCGTGCTTTGAAGCCCATCTGTCGCGCCTTGTAAAGCTGATAGAGGCCAGCGAAGCCTGCGCCAACGATCAGCATATCGAAGAATTCAGGGTTGGGGGTGGTCTTGTCTGTCATAGATCGTGGCTCCTTTGTCTCTGGTTTCGGGTGCAGCACCGAACAGCGATGGGTACGTGACCGCGCACTAGTACCTGCAATGCACATGGCCGCTAAAAAGGCAAAATCTACACCCGTTACGTTGATATGTCAACATCATAATTAAATCACAAAAGGGTTTTGGAGGTTGACACGTCAACACAATAACAGGTAAATTTTGCCTTAGTGCAAAGTTTTTGCATGAGGCAAAGAAACCTTGCCCCCCCCCCATTCACTAAATGAAGGAGACATCCATGAAGGCCGGAAAAAAGCAACCTGAATTGGTCATACCCACATCGTCCGCGCAGTGGCGCGCTCAACGCCGCAGCATCCTCGTCGCGTCGGCTGGAATCGCAGCCGTTTCCCCCTTCTTTATTTCCCGCGCGCTTGCCCAGCAGGCGGTCAAGATCGGCATTGTGCTTGCCAAGCAGGGACCATTTGCGCAACAGGGAGGCGACTTGTCGAGGGGAGTCCAGATTGCATTCGATGAAGCATCCCGCAGGGTATTGGGTAGGCCGGCCGAACTGGTGTGGCTTGATGAACCAAATCCGCAGGTGGCCGTACAGAGCATCACCAAGGCAATTGACGAACAGAAGGTGATTGCCGTACTCGGCGGGACAAGTAGTGCCAACTCACTGGCAATGGGCGCCGCCGCTTTGCAGCGTCGCGTTCCGTTCATATCGGTCAACGGCTCGGCACGCGAGATCACGGGCAAGGACTGCAACCCATTCATGTTTCGAATGCCCGCTTCCATCCCTGTATACGCCCGTGCTATGGCGCCGCACATGCTTGCAATGGGCAAGAAGTGGTATTTCATTGCGGGATCTTTCGCGTTCGGCGAAGACGTTATCTCGACCTTCAGCGAGATACTAACTGCCGCTGGCGGCACGGTAGTTGGTATCGATCGCGCGCCCGTGGCCACCACCGACTACAGCTCCTTCGTGTTAAAGGCTCGTGCAGCCAAGCCAGACATCATCGTTAGCGGTGCTGCCAACGTTGAGCCAATCCTCAAGCAAGTGCGTGAACTCGGCATGAGCGGTTCAGTACAAGTCGCGGGGCCGGCTGTGAGCGACACCGATCTCTGGTCGGCTACTCCCGAAGCGTTGACCGGCATCTACGGAAAGAGCTGGTACTTCAACGATCCGGCTAACTCGCCCGAGGAAAAGGCCTTTGTTGCAAAGTTTCGCGCAACCGAAGGAAGGCCGCCATCGGATCGTGCATTCTTCGGCTGGCAGAGCATGCGACTTCTCCTCGCTGCGGTGGAGCAAGCGAAGTCCGTCGATCCAGTTGCTGTCACGCGGGGGCTTACTGGCTTCCGGCTGAACGACGGCAGTCTCCCGATGTCGTTCCGCGAATGGGATCACCAGCTCATGCGCCGCGTTGTCGTCGGCACCGCGAAAGCCAATCCCGCGGACAAGTGGGACGTAGTTCAAGTCAAATCCCAGCGTCCGGCCAACGCGGCCGAAATCGATCGGCTGTATGGTGACAAGGCCGAGGTTGGCTGCCGCATGGCTGCAATCTGAAGCGGCCTTCTAATGAGTGATTTAGAGAGCCGCCGCATAGTCGTGACTGGCGGCGCTGGAGGCATCGGCATGGCTAGTGCAAAGCTTTTCCTGTGCGCCGGCGCGAGGGTGCATCTCGTGGACGTAGACGAAGCGCGGCTTCGCGCCGCGCGCGATGCGCTCTCAGTTGATGGCGCGGTCAGCTTCACGGTATCGGACATGGCGACACCCGCAGCATGCCGCGACTCGTTCGCGCAAGCCGGCGGCCCATTGCATGCGCTGGTCCACATGGCTGGCATCTTCGAGGAAGACCCCTTGCATGACGATCACGCCGTATGGAATCGAGCCATTGCGAGCAATCTCACAAACGCATATGACGCCTGCATCGCTTTCCGCCAGTTGCGCGACACATCGACACAGACCGCTATCGTGCTGGCCAGCTCCCGCGCATTTCAGCGAGGTGCCGTGGGGCGGGCTGCGTACTCGGCGGCCAAAGGCGGCATCGTTGGCCTCACGCGAACGTTTTCACGCGAGTTCGCGCCGCAGGTGCGAGTGAACTGCGTCGCGCCGGGACTGATCCAAACACGGATGAGCGAAGAGCTGGTTGCGCGCGCAGGCGAGCAACGAATGGCCGAAATTCCACTTGGCCGCTTTGGAGAACCCCTCGATGTCGCTGGTCCCGTTTTCTTCCTTTGCAGCGACGCAGCCTCCTACGTGACGGGACAGACTCTGACAGTTGATGGCGGCGTGATCAACGCGTGACAAGGCCATGATGCCATTCGCGACGGTAGGTGCTGTTCAGCACTTAGCGCTTTCAAAGTACAGGAATATCAGAAGGAAACCCGATGATCGATATCGTCATCACTCAGATGGCCAACGGGCTGACTCTGGGATTCATCTACGTGTTGGTGGCCATAGGGCTTTCCATCATTTTCGGCCAGCTCGGGCTGGTCAATTTCGCGCATGGGGCATTTCTGGCTCTTACGGCCTATATCGGTCTCACATTCTTTAACCGGTTTGGCTGGATCGGCGTTCCGTTCGCGCCATTGGTGGTCGCCTGCATTGGTATGGCCGTCGAGCGCCTGCTACTAAGTCGAGCCTATGGGAAAGAGCCCCTTTTCGGTCTCATCCTCACATTCGCAATAGCGCTTCTTGTGGAGGCTGTGATCCGGACGGTATGGGGTTCTGCAAGCCGCCCATTTCCTTCGCCTGAAATTTTAAGCGGCGTCGTTGAATACGGCCCGGTGCTGCTTACCCGGTACAGAATTGCCGTGATCGCTGCGACGGTACTGGTGCTCTTCGCGCTGTGGGGCTTTTTGCGTTTCACGCGTTACGGCCGAATTTTGCGCGCCGGTGCTCGTGATCCCGAGATGATTGGTCTGCTCGGCATCAACTCGCGACGCGTCTTTACCGGAGTCTTCGGTCTGGGTACTTTTCTTGCTGGGGTGGCGGGCATCTTCGCCGCACCGCTGTGGAGCGTGACCCCAAACATGTCCGAAGGAGCGCTGATGCCCGCCTTTGTAACCGTCACTATTGGCGGTCTTGGTTCATATGCTGGTGCCGTCGTCGCGGGCCTTCTGGTGGGCGTAGTCACTGCGCTCACAGTGCAATTCTGGCCCGAGGCTTCCGCTGCCTCGATGTACGTGCTGATGATCGTAGTCCTGCTGGCAAGGCCACGCGGCCTGTTTGGCGAGCGCTGGGAGCGCTTCGAATGAAAACCTCAAACTTTGTACAAAACCACCCGATCCTGGTTGCAGCTTTTGCGCTCCTCCTGATGTCCGGTGTTGCGCTCATCGTCGGCGTGCCGATGAGCCGCATCACCGAAGTAGCCATCTATGCCCTCTACGGCGCTGGCGTCAATCTGCTGGTCGGTTACACCGGACTCGTTCCTTTCGGTGCCTCAATATTTTTTGGTACCGCAAGCTATGTCGCTGCACTGTTCGCTATGCGTATCTGGGGCGTGGAGATCGCAGGGCTCGCAATGGCTGTCGTCTTCTCGATGGTGGTGGGACTGGTGATTGGTTCAATTATTTTGCGCCGCCGCGGGCTCTATTTTTCTTTGCTCACGCTGGCATGCTCTCAACTCGCATTCGAAGTCGCGTTCAATTGGACTGATGTTACCGGCGGGGAAAATGGACTGCAGAATTTGCAGCGGCCTTGGTTCACCAGCTCGACGTCGTTTCACGTCTTTGTTCTGGGGACCGTTGTGGCTGCGCTCTACATGTTGTGGCGTATCGCGCATTCACCGTTTGGCCGTACGCTGCAGGCCATACGCGACAACGAACAGCGCACGAGCGCGCTCGGCTACGATACTTACAGACTTAAGCTTGCCGCGTTCACGCTAAGCGGTGGTTTTATCGGCTACGCTGGCGGCTTACTTGCGTTCTTGCTGCAGGGCGTCTACGCAAACAATCTCAACTGGCAGCATGCGGCCGACGCGCTCCTCATGACTGTATTAGGTGGCGTGCATCATTTCCTGGGCCCACTTTGGGGGGCGGCCGCATTTATTGTTTTATCTGACCAATTGAGCGCCTGGATCGAGCAGTGGTGGCTGGCCTTCGCGCCGATACTGATCGTTTTCGTGCTACTTTCTCCCGAAGGCATCCACGGATTTATTCAGCGGATCAGAAAGCATGAATTTCGCACGCTGGTTCGCTCTGGCATTCCGGTGCGACCTGCGATTATCACGCCGTGGAGTGCCGCCAGTCCTCAGGCGAAAGCTCAAGGAGAGCCGCTCCTTTCGGTACGAGGTCTCGGCAAACGTTTTGGCCAGGTTATCACCGCGCGCGACATCGATCTGGACATTATGCCGAGGCAACTGCACAGCTTCATTGGACCGAACGGCGCCGGCAAGACCACTTTTTTCAACATTCTGACCGGCCTGCTTCAGGCCGACATGGGGAGCATCGTCTTCCGCGGAAAGGACATCACGCACCTGGCGCCCCACCTGCGCGTGCGAGCCGGCATTGGCCGTTCGTTTCAAATCATCAGCCTCTTCAAGCACCTCAGTGCTTTCGAGAATGTACGGTTGGCGGTGCAGTCGCATAGCCCGTTAAAAAACCGACTGTGGCTTGATGCTTACGGTATGGAGCAGGTAAATGACCGGACTTGGTCGTTGCTTGCGGCAGTTGGCCTTGAAGACAGGGCCGAGATCGTTTGCCTAAATCTATCGCATGGCGAGCAGCGGCTGCTTGACATTGCGGTAGCGTTGGCATCCGATGGCGAGTTATTGCTGCTCGATGAGCCGCTTGCCGGGCTCGCCGACGCTGATCGCGAAGTCGTCGGGCGACTGATCCGCTCGCTCGCGTCCACGCATGCGGTTCTGCTGATCGAACACGATATCGACCGTGTGCTGGCGTTGTCCGATCGCATCACCGTGCTGCATCAGGGCCGCCTAATAGCGGATGGCGCCCCGGCGCACGTGGCCGCCCATGAGGCTGTGATCTCAGCCTATATGGGAAAGCGCGCGGACCGAAATTCCTCTGCGGCGCAGCCTGCAGTTGCAGCACGTCCCAGCAACCGAGCTGGTCGGCCAGCCGGCCCGCCACTGCTCGATGCGCGCAACCTCGTCACAGGCTACGACGGCAGTCAGATCCTACACGGCTTGGACCTCGCAGTACGCCCCGGCGAAGTCGTAGCGTTGCTGGGCCGAAACGGCGTTGGAAAAACTACGTTGCTGCGCGCGCTAACGGGTACGCTGCCGCTCAGTTCTGGCACTGTCCATTTCGCCGGGGAACCGATCCACGGTCTTCAGTCGTACGAAATAAACCACCGCGGCATCGCCTTGGTGCCGGAAGGCCGGCGCCTATTCCCCAATCTGAGCGTCCAGGAGAATCTTGAGCTGGCGATGCGTCCCGGGGGCGCGAGCCTGCAGGAAGCCTTCGCGCTTTTTCCAAAGATCGGGACGATGCGTCACTCACGAGCTGAGAACCTGTCGGGTGGTGAACGCCAGATGGTCGCGATTGCCCGGGCGCTCATGGCACCAGCAAGGCTGATTCTTCTGGACGAACCTTTCGAGGGCTTGGCACCCGCAGTGGTCGATGAGGTAATGGCGGCGGTGCTTCGCGTGCGGGAGCGTGCGGCCGTGCTCATCGTCGAACATAAGGCTGAGCTTATCCTGCCGATCTGTGACTACGCCTTCGTGCTAGTCAACGGTGCCGTGGCTTGGCAGGGCAATGCCGCCGATCTTGATGCCAATGCCGACCTTCAGCAACGGCTGCTCGGCGTTGCCACGTCGGCCTGAAAAAAACCACCAAAACGAGGAGCCATCGCATGGACAAGGAAATCGAGGCGCTGCTGCAGCGCGTCAAAGAGGCCAAACGTGCGCCGTTCTGGCAGGGTTCTCCCCAGACTGCGCGCAGCACGCCAACTCTCATGCGGTTGCTGTTCGGGGAAGCCCCTGCGGTAGAACGCATTGAAGATCTCAGCTTCGCATCTGCCGACGGAGTTCAAGTGCCGGCGCGCCTTTATATCCCTTCGGTCTCGCCCAAGGGACTGATCGTCTTCTTCCACGGCGGGGGCTGGGTCATCGGCTCGGTTACCGATTACCACCCATTCACCGCTGCACTTGCGCTTCGGACGGGGTGCGCCGTGCTGTCCGTCGACTATCGCCTCGCACCGGAACATCCCTTTCCCAAGCCGGTCGAAGATGCCGTCGCCGCCCTGGCCTTCGCCGCTGGGGAGAGCGTTGGCTGGCTGGGTGGAAAACCTGACAAACTGGTGGCGATGGGCGACAGCGCTGGCGCCACCCTGGCAACCGTGGCCTCTCGTCTGCATAACCAGCGCGGCAATGCGAAAACGGTGGACTTGCAAGTGCTGCTGTACCCTGTGACCGACGCCGAGTTCAACTCCGGCAGCTACCGCGAGTTTGAGCGCGGCTATCTTCTCACCCGCCGCGACATGGAATGGTTCTGGGAACAGTACTGCCCCGATCTCGCGAAGCGCAGGCATCCCGACGCGTCGCCAATGAAAGCGGGCAACCTCGCCGGATCCCCGCCTGCACTGCTAATGAGTGGCGGCCTGGATCCGCTACGCGACGAAGGCGAAGCGTATGGGAGCAAGCTGAAGGCCGCTGGCATCGACACTGAGGTCATTCGTTGCGAAGGCCTAGTGCACGGCTTCCTTGCGATGGTCAACTATGCCCCTAGCGCAGGCCGTGCGCTTGATCGGATTGTGGCTCGTATCAAAGAAGCGAGCGCAAAATGAGCGATGCTAGGAAATTCCAGCCGATCAGCCATCTGTGACCTCCTGGTTATTGGCTGGGGAGCGGCGGCGTTGCGGCCGCAACTGCTGCCGATAGACACGAACGCGAGGTCTTTTGGTCGAAAGCCAGGAGGTTTCGGCGGCGCTACAGCATTCTCGGGTGGCACGTTGTGGGCACCTGAAAATTCGGTATCTCAGCGCGCGGGCATCGATGATTCGCACGATGCGGTGACGGACCGCAAAAATGCATTACAGGCGATGCGCCGTTGCAAAAGGGAATCTGGAAAAGATTCAAAGTGTGCTGCCCGACGAGGCTGCGTGAGCCAGCCCTTTGAGCGGGACATAGGACATATTGGGGGATGCCATCACAGTGCAGTTGCCAAACGGAATGAGTTGCACAAGTTTGCGGTAATCCCAGAACGGGGGGTGTGCGAGCGCAGATTCGCTTGGCTGGAGAAGAACCGACGGTTGCAGAACAATTGCGAGCGGCATTTCAACACCAACCTAGTTCAACCATCTAGCATTTCTAGCTCCATTGCTCAGGAGATTGTGAACACGCTCTCAGGGATCACGAGTTACTTACTACTTTGCGTAGCTTGGCCGGCGGCCCCCCAAAGGCCATCCAGCCACCATCGACCGCAAGCGTGACGCCAGTTATATAGCTCGCACGGTCAGATGCCAGAAACGCGATAACCTCAGCTATTTCCTGAGGCTGCGCCGTGCGCCCCATGGGCGTGTTCTGCTCGATGTCGTTCAAGTTAAGCGCACCTTTGGCGACCAGTTCCTTCACCAATTCGGTCAACACATAGCCCGGCGCGACTGCGTTGACGCGGATGCCGTCGCGCGCCCACTCGCTGGCCATTGCTTCGGTCAAGCTCGAGATGCCCGCCTTGGCCGCGCCGTAGGCGTTGCGCCCAGGGTGCCCTTGGTGGCCGGCAATGGAGCTGAGGTTGACGATGACGCCCGACTGCTGCTCCACGAAGATGCGCCCGGCTTCGCGGCTTGCCAGGAAAGTGCCTCGCACATGCACGGCCAAAATCCGGTCGAAGGCCGCCACGGTCTGCTCTAGCGTCATTTCGGCTTGCTCGCCGATACCGGCGTTGTTAACCAGTGCATCAATGCGGCCGAAGCGCTCCTTCACTTGGCGAATGAGGGCGACCACGTCGGATTCAGATGTGACATCACAACCCTGACCCCAATGTTCAGCGCCGAGTTCCGCAGCGCGCTTCCTGGCAGCTTCGGCACGCACGTCGGCAATCACGATGTGGGTGAAGTCCTGAGCCAGTCGCTGGGCCACGGACCAGCCGATACCGTCGCCGGCACCTGTAATCACGGCCACGCTTTCGCGCGCAGTTGAAGTATTCATTTACTATGTCCATGTCGGAAAGGGTTGGAAATGGTCCGCAATGATGCGCGGGCCTGCGATCAGAGCTTGCAGTCTGCGGATGCTGGCACCGTAACCGTCTTCGTATCAAATGTCTGAGTCACTGAACTCCGCAGCTGACCGTTGACCAGCTTGGCGATACCAAAATAGTTCGGAATTTGTAACTGATTGTCCTGCGCGCGCATCGTGACCGTACCGAACACCGTTTCCAGCGACGCGCCCCGCAGGGCCTTGGCGACGTCTGCAGGTTTCACGCTGCCGGCCTTCTGCACGCCTTGGAAGATGGTGGTGGCGCCGGTGTAAGCCCCGCCCTCCATTTCCGACGGGTCGCGGTTGTACTTCTTGCGCCATGCATCCACAAATTGTTGGTTGCGCGCGGTCTGGATGCTGGCGTTGTAGTTGATGTTGCCCCAGGCCCCTTCCATCGAGGTACCCGTGGCCTTCAGGGCGAATTCCAGCAGGTAGTTCAGGCCGATGATGCGCACCGACTTGGACAGTCCGAACTCCTCTGCCTGCTTGACGAAGGCGATCTGGTCGCGTCCGGTGAGCGCAACGAACACGCCTTCGGTACCCGCGGTCTTGAGCTGCGAGATGTAAGGTGCAAAATCTTTCGTTCCAAGTGGAGGATACACCGTGACCTCCACCTTGCGGCCCAGCGAAGTGGCCGCCTTGGTGAAGGCCTCGGCGGCGCCACGCCCCCACACGTAGTCGCCGGCAATGATGCCGAAGCGTTTTTCCTTCTCCTTCTCGAGCCAAGGGCGCACGATAGCCAAGTCCATCGCATCCGACTGAATCGTGCGGAACATGCGCGCCTTGCAGGCATCGCCGTTGATGCGGTCGCTCTTGCTGTTGGTGGCGACATAGATTGCATCCCAGCGCTCGAGGTTCGGTGCAATGGCCAGAGAAACGGCCGATGAGATCGGGCCGATCAAAAGGTTGTGTCCTCCATTTGCCAGGCGTTCGGCTGCGCGGCGGCCGGCATCGGGGGTACCTTCGTCGTCGGCAATTTGTACCTGCACTGGGCGACCCGCCACGCCGCCATTGGCGTTCGCTTCGTCTACCGCGAATTGCACCCCGCGCAGCAGGTCTTCTCCGAAGGCCTGGAACACCCCGGTCTGGGACGTCACCACGCCAAGCTTTAGGGCTTCCTTGCCCTGGGCTGCGGCGCCCATAGGCAGCGTCGCTGCCAGTGTCAATGCCAACGCGGCGGTGATGCGATTCAGTGTTGTCATGGTTGTCCCTTGTAGATTAAAAAAAAAGCCTATCAGCCCATATCAGCTCAGCAAAAACCCGCGATAGCCGTCGATCACCACCTGGTCGCAAACAACCCGGTAGTTGCCAACGCCGCCTGCATAGGGCATGAAGACGCGGGGCTTGCCTTCCACGTTGGCGCCCAAGTACCACGAGTTACCTTTGGGGAGCAAGGTGGCGTTGGCGGCTTCGTTGACGGTCTGGACCCAGCGGTCTTCCGCTGCAAGGTCCGCATCCATGCGGGCGATGCCGTGCTGGCGCAGATGCGCCAGACAGTCGGCAATCCACTCCACGTGCTGTTCAATGGAAGTCACTACGTTGCTAAGCACCGAGGGGCTTCCCGGTCCGGTAATCAAGAACAAGTTGGGAAATCCCGATGTCATGAGGCCTAGATAGGCGCGTGGTCCCGCCTCCCACTTTTGCGCCAGTGACTGGCCCCCGGAACCACGGATATCGATGCCCTTGAGGGCACCAGTGATGGCGTCGAACCCCGTGGCCATTACGATCGCGTCGAGTTCGTACTCGCGCGCCGTGGTGCGGATGCCGTGTTCAGTGATCTGATCAATTGGCGCTTCGCTCACATCGACCAGTACCACGTTCTCGCGGTTGTAGGTCTCGAAGTACTGGGTGTCCAGGCACAAGCGCTTGGTGCCGATCATGTAGCGCGGCGTGAGCCTCGTCGCCACGGCTGGGTCGCGTACAACCTGCTGGATGCGCATTTTCACGAAATCGGATGCCGTGGCATTTGCCACTTCGTTCTTGAGGATGTCGGTGTAGATGCGCGTGTACCCAGTGCTACCGCGTTCCCAACCCATGCCGTAGGCCTCGGTGCGTTCTTCGGCGCTCACCTCGAGTGCAGATTGAGTGGGCACCGGGAAGCCCGCGATGCCGATGGCGGATTGACGTGCCGCTTCGCGGTGCTCTGGATAGCGTGCCTTGTAACGGGCGGTTTCGCCTGGATCAAGCGGCCTGTTCTTCGCTGGCACGCTGTAATGCGGCGTCCGCTGGAACACATGCAGGTGTTTGGCCTGCTGCGCAATGTGCGGAATGACTTGCACGCCCGAAGAACCGGTGCCGATCACACCCACCCGCAAGCCGGTGAAGTCCACGCCTTCGCGCGGCCACAGACCCGTGTGGTACAGACGGCCGGCGAAACTGTCCCGACCCTTGAATGCGGGTAGGCTGGGCAGCGAGAGACAGCCCACCGCCGAGATGCAGTAGCGCGCGGTAAAGGTCTCGCCCCCCTCGCTACTCAGCGTCCACAGGTTGTTCTGCTCGTCGCGCGCGGCCGAAGCCACCCGGGTGTTGAACCGGATATCGCGCCGGAGATCGAACCGGTCAGCCACGTGGTTGATGTAGCGCAGGAGCTCTGGCTGCGTCGCATACCGTTCCGACCAGTGCCATTCCTGCTGTAGCGCGTCGTCGAACGAATACGAATACTCCAGACTTTCTACGTCGCAGCGCGCGCCAGGGTATCGATTCCAGTACCAGGTTCCGCCCACATTTTCGGCGGCCTCCAGCACCACGGCTTTCATACCCAGCGCCCTTAGCTTGTGCAACATGTACAAGCCCGCGAAGCCCGCGCCGATAACCACGACGTCCAGCGGTTCGCGCTTCTGTGTTTCATCCATCAATTGATCTCCGTTCATTTGTCATTCGTCATCAACTTGACGCCGCCCGGCGAATAGCCGCAGCCGCGGCATCGACCGCCTCGTTGGCTACATCCACCAAATTGAACCAGCGAGCAAAGCCGTGGGTGAGACTGGGCCATGTTCTGGTTTCCACGGCTACACCCGCCTCCTTGAGTTGCTGTGCGTAGCGCTCGCCGTCGACGCGCAACACGTCGTATTCGGCTACGGCGATCCACGCCGGCGGTGATCCCGCGAGCGGGGCGCGCATCGGAGCGATGCGCGGATCACTCCACTGCGCCTCAGGAGCGTAGTTCGAGAAAAACCAGCGCATGTCTTCACGCGTGAGCGAGAAGCCCTCAGCGCATTCCTGATAGCTCGACGTGTCAAAGTCTTGATCGGTCACCGGATAAAAGAGCAGTTGCAGCGCGATCTCGATCTCGGCCGCGAGAGCGCGCGCCGCCACGGTGACGAGGTTGGCACCCGCACTGTCACCGACCACGATGAGTGCAGCATCTTTAACTGCCAGCTCGGCGCGCTGAGCCCAAGCCCAGCGAATTGCATCTTCGGCGTCTTCAAGGCCGGCAGGGAAGGGGTGCTCCGGCGCTAGGCGGTAGTCCACGCTGAGCACCGCGCAGTCGCTGCGGGCGGCTAACGCCCGGGCCAGTGCATCGAAGCCTTCCACCGAGCCCGCCACCCAGCCGCCACCGTGCACGTAGACCACCAGGCCGAGCACCTGACCCGCTGGCCGGTACAGCGTGGCCGGCACCGGGCCGCTGCGCCCGGGCAGCGTCAGCGGACGAACCGATCCGAGCTCCGGTCCGACCCCCAGCGACTTGGCACCGGCGGCCACCGCCTCGCGCGCGGCGGCGATGGTGCCGGCCGAGAGCGCCGGCCGACCCGCGGCTTGGGCGGCGTTCAACGCGGCCTGAAATACAGGATGCAAGGGCATGGCAACGGTCCTTCAGGAAGGGTCACATCTTGCAAAGCGGCGAGGGCGGCGGCGTGAGCGCGGCGCCGAAGCGCTGCTCGACCACCGGTCTCAGCACCCCCTCAACGCGCTTGACGCGCCCGGCATAGTTCGGTAGGACCAACTGGTTGTCCTGTGCACGCATGAGCGCCGGACCATACAGGCTCTCGACGGTGGCGCCGCGCAGCGCCTTGGCCACATCCTCGGGCTTGACGCTGCCGGCCTTCTTGACACCATCGAACATGACCAACATGCCGTTGTAGGCCTGGCCTTCGTTGTCGGTGGGCAGGCGGTTGAAGCGCGCCTTCCAGTTCGCCACGAAGGCCTTGTTGCGCGGGGTGTCGATGTCCGGCGAATAGGCCGTGTTTCCGATGGTGTTCTCCAACGCAGTGCCGGTGGCGTCCACCACGAAGTTCTGGATCAACGCATGGCCGATGATCTTCTTGGCGGGGATCAGGCCGAACTCCTGAGCCTGCTTGATGAACGCGATCGCATCGCGTCCGACTTCGGCCACCCAGATCGCTTCGGCGTCAGAGGCCTTGAGCTGGGCGATGTAGGGCGAAAAGTCCTTCGTTCCCAGCGGCGCGTAGAGGCTGAGCGACACGCTCTTGCCCATCGATTTCACCGCGCGTTCGAAGGCTTCGCCGGAGTCACGTCCCCACACGTAGTCGGCACCCAGCACGGCGAACTTTTTCTCTTTGAAGGTCTTCGACCACTCGACGATCATGGCTAGATCCATCGCATCTGAATGGTTGGTGCGGAAGTGGCGGGGGCGGCAGGTGTCACCGGTGAGCTTGTCGCTCTTGCTTGCCACGGTGAAATACAGCGCATTCCAGCGGTCTAGGCTCTGGGACAGGGCCAGCGATGCCGACGAAGGAATCGATCCGATGAGCAGGTTGTGACCGTCACGCGCCAGCTTCTCGGCCACGCGCCGTGCCGCCTCGGGTGTGCTCTCGTCGTCAGCCGTCTGTACCAATACCTGTCGGCCGTCGACGCCGCCCCGCGCGTTGGCCTCTTCCACTGCGAACTGCACCGCGCGGATAACTTCCTCGCCCTGTTGTGCAAAAACGCCTGACTTCGACGACGCGAGCCCAATCTTCATTGGCTCCTTGCCTTGCGATAACGCCGCCAGGGGTGCTGCGGCCAGCAGCGCAAATGCCGCGATCGTGCGGCGGGTAAAACGGAATGCCTGCATGTTGTCTCCTTGTGTATGCTGAAAAAACCGGCGTGCCGGCAACGGCACTCCGTCGAATGACGTGCCCGCTACACCATGACGTGCTGATGCAATGTCTCCAGGCTGGCTGCGTCCACATCGCCCTGCGCCACGATCGACCCCTTGGCCATGGCGCAATAGCGCTGCGCGACGCGCATGACCAGGCTCATGTTCTGCTCGATCAGCAGCAGGGAGATGCCCTGTGCGGCCACCTTGTTGAACACCACCGCCAACTGATCGACGATCACCGGCGCCAGGCCTTCGGTGGGTTCGTCCAGCAGAATCAGCGACGGGTTAGCCATGAGCGCCCGGCCGATCGCCAGCATCTGCTGCTGGCCGCCCGACAGCGCCACCCCGGGCGTGTACGCGCGCTCTTGTAGGATGGGGAAAAGCTCATACACCGCCGGCAGGTTCCAGGGGCCTTTGCGCCTTGTGGCGGCGCCGAGCAGCAGGTTTTCCTCCACCGACAGATTGGCCACGATGCGCCGGCCCTGCGGCACCACGGCCACACCGGCCTTGGGTGCGATGTAGGGCCGCGGGCGGGCCACCATGCGATTGCCCACATTCACCGTACCGCCACGCAGCGAGGCCAGGCCGAGCACTGTGTTGACCACGGTTGTCTTGCCGACGCCGTTGCGGCCGATGAGCGCCAGGCGGTCGCCCTCCCCGATCGACAGGCTCAGTTTGTGCAGGATGTGGGCCGAGCCGTAGAAGGCATCCACGTCTTCGAGTGCGAGCAACGTGCTCATGGGGTCACCTCCGTGCGATCTTGCGCACCCGCCGCCGTTGAGCGGTTCAAGACTCGGTTCATGCCGTGCTCCCCAGGTAGGCCTCGCGCACGCGCGGGTTGGCGCGCACGCTGGCGGGCGAGCCGTCGGCGATCACGCGGCCCAGTTCGAACACGGTGATGACGTTCGAAATGCCGAAAACCACGTCCATGTCGTGTTCGACCAGCAGTACCGAGACGTTGCGCCGTGTTGTCAGGGCCTGCAGGTGCTTGGCCAGATCGTGCGACTCTTGTACCGACAGGCCGGCCATCGGTTCGTCCAGCAGCAGAACAGCGGGCCTGCCCACGAGCGCGAGGGCTAGGTCCAGGCGGCGTTGTTCACCATAGCCAAGGTCGTTCGCCAGCACGTCGCCTAGGGGTTCGAGCGCGAGTTCGCGCAGCACGTCCCGGGTGTCGGCCTCGGCATTGGCCGGGTCCATCATGTGCGAGGCAAGTTCCACCTGCCGGCGCACCGTCATGCCGCCGAAGATGCTGGTACGCTGAAAGCTGCGGGAGAGTCCGCGCTGGCGTCGAGCCCGCACGTCGAGCGCGCTCACATTCTGGCCCAGCAGGTGGACCTGGCCGCGCGTGAGGCGCCGCCGCCCGGTGATGGCATCGATGACAGTGGACTTGCCGGCACCGTTCGGGCCGATCAATCCACGAATTTTTCCGCGCTCCAGGCGCAGATCGACGCCGTCTACCGCCTTGACCCCACCATAGTGGATGGCGACGTCGGTCGCCTGTAACACGACGTCGCTCATGCCTTGCCTCCTTTGAGATGACCGGGCCGCGCTATCGAGCGGCCCAACCGCGCCAGCGCGCCGGCGATGCCTTCGGGGGCGAACACCGTCACGACGATGAGCGCGATGCCGAAGATCGCCATCCAATGGTTGGCAAAGTCGCCCAGCAAGTCCTTGACGAGAAAGTAGACGATGGCTCCTAGTGCTGGCCCCCAGAGCAGGCGTGTGCCGCCCACCACCACCATCATCAGCGCCACGCCCGAGACGCTCCAGTGCAGGCTCTCGGGCGAGACGAAACCGGTGTTGATGGCCGATAGCACGCCGGCCACCGATGTGATCCCGGCCGACAGCGCGAAGATCGCCGCGCGCGGCAGCAGCGTGCGGATGCCGATGAAGCGCGCGCGCTCCTCATTGTCGCGCGCGGCTTCGGTGATGGCGCCAAACCTTGTGCGAAGCAACAGCGTGAGAATGATAAGCAACACGATCAGGCTGCCCCAACACACCAGAAACATCGCGCCTGGTTTCAGGATCATGGAGGTTGACACGCCGAACAAGGTGGAAGGCCAGTCGATGTTCATGCCGTCGGCGCCGCCCGTGAGGCCGCGCGAGCGCGACGCGGTGAGGAAGAACATTTGCCCGATCGCGAGCGTTAGCATGCCGAAGGCGATGCCCGGCACGCGCACGATGATCAGACCGAGCATGAAGGCGAACAGACTGACGCCACCCACCGCCAGAACGATGGCGAGTTCGGCAGGCAGGCCCCGCACCTGCAGCAACAGGCCGATCGCATAACCCGTGGTGCCGAAGAAGGCGGCGTGGCCGAAGCTCGCCATGCCGTTCTGACGCAACAGAAGCCCCAGGCCCAGCGCGAACACGGCATAGATGGCGGCCTGGGTGAACAGCGACAGCACGGTGTTGGAGCCGACCGCAGTGGCCAAGACACCCCCGAGCGCGAACGCCGCAGCAGCGAGAAGAAGGATGCGCAACAAGCTCATGCGATATCCCCTGCTCAGGTGCGGCTGCCAGCGAGGCCGGAAGGCCTCCACAGCAACACGGCGATCATCAGGGCGAACGGAAGCACTGCGGACGCCGCCGGGAGATATACCGCGCCTAGCGACTGCACCAGACCCAGCACGATGGCCGCAACGAAGGCGCCAGCGAGACTGCCTAAGCCGCCGATCACCACCACTACGAAGGAATCGATCAGCACGTCGCTGCTCATGGACGGTGAGAGCGCCAGGAAGGGCGCGGCCACCACACCGGCCAAGCCCGCCAGCGCAGTACCCAAGCCCACCACGCCGGCCGACAGAGCGTCGGTGTTGACGCCCTGCATAGCAGTGGTGGTCGGGTCGGTGCTGGAGGCCCGCACGAACAGGCCCGCGCTCGAGTAGCGCAGCCACAGGCTCAGGCCGATAGCCACCAAGGTGCCCACACCGATCACGGCCACGCGGTAGGCCGGCACGGACATGCCCAGCAGTTCGATTGAGGTGCTCAGCAGGCCGGGCGCGGGCATGGAGAGATTGCCGCGTCCCCACACCGTTTGCACGAAGTCCTCGACCACGAGCAGGAGCCCGAAGGTCACCAGCACGACAGTGAGCGGATCGCGGTCCTGCAGAAGGCGAAAACCAAAGCGGTCTAGCAGGACGCCCAGCGCCGCCATTACGGCCGGCGCCGCGACCAGGGCCACCCAGAAGTTGCTGTGCACGGCGATCGAGTAGCCCAGATACGCACCGAGCATGTAGAGCGAACCGTGGGCGAAATTTACCACACGGCGTAAGCCATAGATGAGCGCTAGGCCAGAGCACATGACGATCAGCAGCGCGCCATAGACCAGTCCGTTGAAAATGTGGATGAGCATCGGTGTCCTTGTCAGAGTTGCCGGACGCAGGGCAGATCGGTGCGACGGATGAGTTGTGTCTCTTGGGAGATGATGAGGTGCTCGGAGGCCGAGAGGTAGGCCGGGAAGTCCGGATGCGCATCGCGCCCCCTAGAGCGGCGCTCGTAGTCGGTCATGTCGTCGTAGCCCCAGAGGTGAACGAACTGATTCTGCCGGCCGACGAAGCTGGTGTAGAAACCCAGAGGCGTGCCTAGGGTCTTGAGCAGCACCGGCATGGCCAGGCGGTCGAAGACCTCCAGGAACTCCGGCATCTTGCGAAGCGTGATGGTGTAGATGCGGTGATCGACCAGCGCTTTAGACGGCGACAGCATGGGCCTCCTCCTGTTGAACGGCTGTCTCCAGGCCAGGTTCGAGGCCGGCCATGAAACGCCCGGTGAGGTAGCCGAAGGTCATGATCGGCCCCAGAGTGATGCCCGCGCCGGGGTAGTTGCCGCCCATTACGCTGGCGCGGTCGTTGCCTACGGTGAACAGGCCGGTGATCGGCTCACCCTGTGGGCCGATCACGCGGCCGGCCACATCGGTGGTGATGCCATCGAAGCTGCCTAGGTCGCCCACCAGCAGCTTGAGCGCGTAGTACGGGCCATCACCGATCGGTGCCACGCAGGGGTTGGGCTTGTGTTCTGGGTCGGCCAGGTAGCGGTTGAACGAGTTGCGACCACGGCCGAACTCGGGGTCTTCGCCGCGCACCGCCCCTTTGTTGTAGGTGCGCACCGCCTGCTCCAGGCCGGCAGGATCGATGCCGGCGCTCTTCGCCAGATCGTCCAGCGTGCGGCCCTTGTTCAGGTACCCATTGCGTACAAAGCCGCCCAGGGGCATGGGTGCGGGCTTGGCATAGCCCAGGCCGTACTTGCTGATGGTGGCCTGATCGCAGATCAGCCACATCGCAGTCTCGCGGTCGTTCTTGCAAGCCTCGATCATGGCCGCGCCGACGTCGTGGTACGAGTTCGATTCGTTGGTGAAGCGCCGCCCGTTCCTCAGCACTCCGATGATTCCGGGCTTATAGCGGTCTAGCAGGTGCGGGAAGGCGCCAAAGCTGCCGTCCTTGCGGGGCACCTTGGACGTGGGCATCCACGCTGCGGCCGAGGCGAAGCGGATCGGCACCGAGCCACCCACCTGTTCGGCCATGCGCGCACCGTCGCCGGTGTTATCGGTGGGCACGGGCGAGAAGTGCTCGCCGCCGCGCCGCACGTGCGGGTAGGCACTTTGCAGGCGCTTGAGGTCGTGCGCGAATCCACCGGTGGCCAGCACCACGCCCTTGCGCACGCGGATGACGCGTTCGCCGTCCGGGCCGCTGACGCGCGCGCCAACCACGCGGCCGTTCTCCACCAGCAGCTCTTGCGCCGGCGTGGCGGTGTGAATGGGAATCCTTAGATCCAGCGCCGACTTGGCCAACCGCGCCGCCAGCGCGTTACCACTGGTGACCTGCACGCCGCGGTGGTAGAGCACCAGTTCCTGGACGTGGTTGACCAAGCGCTTGCACACATACATGGCCGACTTCAACGACTTGGTCGCGTTGAAGAAGTGTTTGAGGTCGGCGTTGGACGAGTTGAACATCATGCCGATGAAGGTGATGGTCTTCAGCGGCGGGCGCAAGCGCGCCATGTCTTCACCCAGGCCGCGAATATCAAACGGTGCGGCCAGAATCGAACGACCAATATCCACGCCACCGTCGACATCGGGGTGGTAGTCGGGGTAGAGCGTGGGGATGAACTTGACCTCGGTCTCGCGCTCGAAGAAGTCCACCATCTCCGGGCCTCGGTCCACGAAAGCCTCGACCGCCGGACCATCGAAGTAGGCGCCCGTTTCGGCGCGCATGTAGCGCATCACCGCTTCGCGACTGTCCTGAATACCGGCTTTGCGCGCGTGTGAGGTGCCGGGAATCCAGAGCACGCCGCCCGAGAATGCGGTGGTTCCGCCGAACACTGGCGCTTTCTCGACCACCACCACGTCCAGCCCGTGGTGCTTGGCGCTGATCGCGGTGGACAGGCCACCGGCGCCCGCGCCGATCACCAGCACGTCGCATTCGGTTATCGGGGCCTTTGGCCGTATTGCAGCAGAAATAGTCATTTGCGAAGTGCCTCGTAAAAGGGCGATGCCGTCACAGCGGCCCGCCGTCATTGAAACCCGGCCTGGGCACCAGATCCATGAGCATGGAAGACATGCCGCCATCGACCAAAATATCCGTTCCGTTGACGTACGCTGAACGCTTACTGATAAGAAAGAGTGCAACGTCGGCGATGTCACAAGGCTCGCCGATGCGCTTGCTGGCCGTGATGGCCGAACGCCGTTGCTCGATGCCGGGCTGCGCATAGAACGCTGCCGACAGTGCGGTACGGATCATCCCGGGGCAGATGGTATTGCTGCGGATGCCCAAGGGACCCCACTCCACCGACATCTGCCGGGACAGTAGGCGCACACCGGCTTTGCTCGCGCTGTACGCGCCGCTGTTCGTCTGGGGGAAATGGCCCGCGATGGAGGCCACGTGCACCATGGCACCGCCGCCCTGCTCACGCATGTCGCGCGAAAACGCGCGCGCGCACAAGAGATAACCCGTTAGGTTGACGGCCATCACGGCATTCCACTCCTCCAGCGAGATGTCATCCAAGCTGTTCGAGCGCAGCATACCTGCGTTGTTCACAAGGCCTGTGCACGGCCCCAGCCGCGCGCGTACTTCATCGGCGGCAGCGGCGACCTCGTCTTCGCGTGAAGTGTCGCAACCGATGGCAATCACCTCCGAACCCGTCAGGGACAGTTCTTCCCCTACGCGCTGGCAGTTGCCCTCGTCTCGGTCTAGCAATGCCAAACGCGCACCAGCCTGCGCCAGCGCGCGCGCCACGGCCGCGCCAATGCCGCTTGCGGCTCCGGTGACCACGCAGACGCGATCCGACAAGTCCAACCAGTCGCGCAAATCAGCCACGCTGCGTCCCTGCTTCGATGCTCAAAAAGCTGGTGAAAAACCGGCTGTGAGATGGGGCAATGACGAGATGAAAATCGAACATTGCGCGAACGCTATCGCTAGGTTTATACATAGAAATGTCTCCTGACTTTTATAACCGGAAGTGTGCATTGAGGGGAAGGATGAAACCTTGACGATTTCTGCAAAAACCAGGACAATTTCGGCATCAAAAGCCAGTGTTTTCCCTATGTCACGAAACATTCCCGACTATGCGCTCTACGGTGATCAAGCCCAGCCCAGCTGGATCGATTCTTTCCATTTCGAACGAATTCCTGACCGCTCACGGCCCTACAACTGGGAAATCCAGCCCCATGTGCACAACGCTTTCATTCAGTTGTTGCTGATCCAACGAGGGGGTGGAAAGGTTCTGCTGAAGGGCGCGAACTGGCCGATCAATACGCCTTGCCTGGTCAAGATTCCTGCGCAAAACGTGCATGGATTCCACTTCTCGTCCGACATTGATGGACCGGTTGTAACTGCAACGCAGAAGCCCCTGGAATCGCTCGCCGGTATCGTCGCGCCTGATTTGCTCCAGTCCATCCGGACGCCCGAGGTACTGCCGGTCACCGCGCGCGACTCAGACGCGTTGATGCCGCTGTTCACCGCGATCGAACATGAATGGCGCACCAGCGCGGTGGGAACGGTGGCGGCCGGCATGTTAATCGTCACTGCGCTGCTGGTGCAGGTCGCACGAATCAGCGATGCCCTGAAACCGGTGTCCCATCCTGCCCCAGCGCGCAAGGCAGTGCAATTGGAAAAGTTTCGGGCACTTGTTGACGAACACTTTCGCGAGCACCTGTCGGTCGATGCGTATGCTCAGGAACTAAGCGTGACCGGCGGACAGCTCACCAGAATCTGCCGCGATGTGCTGGGCATATCGGCGCTGAACGTGATCAATGCCAGATTAGTGCACGAAGCTCAGCGCGACTTGGTATACACCATCAGCAGTGTGAAGATCATCGCGATGAACCTTGGCTTCGCCGATGAGGCCTATTTTGCACGCTTCTTTCGCAAGCACACCGGTCTGAGTCCAAAAAATTTCAGGAACAAAGCCCTGGACAACATCGGAAGTCTCCGTCGTTGACTGAGGTTTCATTGCACGGTTGACTTTTCGATCCGTTTTTCTTGTTGCGTCAGGCGTATCAATATGCCCTACGAGCGCAGCGCATCCGGGTGTTTTTGACCAACAGTTTCTCTCTTGCTTTTGCCATGTGCGAATTTGCGCTTGGCTGCTGGCCGTGATGAATCTCGATTGAGCCAGCGAACGTGCTGCCGGCTAGAACCGCAGCTACGATGTGATCAACAAATTAGCTCGAGCCAAGCAGGACGGCAGCATTGACGAATTCACCGCGTCGTTCGCCTTGCAGAAGTTTGGCCGACTCGATGTGCTGGTCAACAATGCCGGCATCGGCGAGCAATCGGTCGGCACGCTCGAACAGACGGTGGCTGGCTTCGACCTGACGCTCGGCGTTCATCTGCGGGGAACGTTCCTCGCGAGCCGCGAAGCGGCACGTGTATTCATCCCGCAAGGCAGCGGCGCCATCGTCAACATCAGCTCCATCGCCGGTTGGGGTGGGCATCCTGGCCGGAATGCCTACGGCGCCGCCAAGGCCGGCATATCCGCCCTGACGGCCACCATGGCCAGCCAATGGGCTCGCGACGGCGTGCGGGTCAATGCGGTGGCTCCGGGCTAAGTGCTGACCGAGCTGGTCCGCGACCTGGCGAAACGCGGCGCGCTGGATCTTCAGCCCACGAGGGACATACGCCCATGGGCAGGCTCGGAGAAGCCGCCGAGATTGCCGAGGCCATCGCGTTCTTGGCCTCCTCGCGTGCCAGCTTCATCACGGGCGCCACCATGCCGGTGGACAGTGCCTGGCTAGCCTCCGGCGCGCCGGAAGGCAAGCTGCCACCGCTCTAACCGAAGCGGGTGAATTGAAGGTTCGCCCTGAAGCCGTTCTAGCCGCCGAACCGGATCGGCACAGTTTCCATAATCTTGCGGATGTTGCCGTCTTCACGCTTGAGGATTCGCGTCACGTCTGCCGCTTCTCCCAACGCCAGCGGCACACTGAACGCGAGGAATTTCTCCGCCATGCCCGGCTGCGACATACCCTTTTTGATGGCAGCGCGCAGACGGTTCGCGACCTCGGGCGGTGTTCCGGGAGACGACCATGCAGCGAAGTTGATGTCCTGTACATAGTTCGGCACGAACCGGCTAATCGGAACGCCGCCTGGAACAGCCGGTGATGGATCGGCCGAGGTGACGCCGATCACCTTGAGCTTGCCCTGCTTGATGAATTCCGTCATCGCAGTCGAAGGCGGGCAGAAGAACACGTTCACCTCTCCCGCGAGCACCGCCTGTAGTGCAGGTGCTTGGCCGCGATAGTTCACATTGGTGAACTTTAGCTTAGCGTCGCGTGCGAGCAGTGCCGTCGCTACTTCGAGCGTCGGCCCGGCCACGGCGACGTTGACCCCGTCCGGCTGCTTCTTCGCCCATGCGGCGAACGACGGGAAGTCGTTTGCCGGCACTTTCTCGTTCGCAATCAAGACCAGCGGAGTCATGGCGAGGTTGGCCAACGGCACCAGAGTGTTGATGGGGTCGAACCCGCTCTCTTTCAGAACCATTGGTGCCTGCACTACTGTGGTTGCCGTCGTGACAAGGAGCGTGTAGCCATCGCCGGGGGAACGCGCGACAGCCTGAATGCCGATCGCGCCCGAAGCACCGGTACGGTTCTCAACGACGACAGACTGCCCGAGTATCTCCGTGAGCGAGTTGGCAAGTGTGCGAGCGATGATGTCCCCCGTACCGCCGGGCGCAAACGTGTAGATGATCTTGATCGGGCGGCTCGGGTAGCTGCTTTGGGCCATCACTGCACCGGCAAGTCCGGTTAGTAACGTGGCTGCGATGGCGGTTCTGCGGTGCATCATGTAGTCTCCTTGGGGTTGGTGAAAGTTTGGCTCCGGCGATGGATCATCGCGGCAGGCCGAGGCCGCGCAATGCGATCAGGGTTCGCTGAATCTCGTTCGTGCCGCCTCCGATGGTGTAGAGCGGCGCGTCACGCACCGCGTACTCGAACCGCCCGTCCACCAGCGCCGAGACACAGCCACGCTCCAGCGCGGCACCGGTCCCCAGCAGGTCGAAAGCGGCCTCTGCCAGGCGCTCCATGAGTTCGCTGCCATAGACCTTGGAGATGGCAGCTTCGTACTGCGGCACTAAGCCGCGCTGAATGATCTCCGCAGTCTGGATTGCCAACAGGCGAGCCGATTCGATCTGCGCGGTCAATTCGCCGACACGGTCGCGCACCAGCGGGTCGCCAGCGGCGGGTCGCCCATCGACCGTCGCGGCGCGCAAGTGATCAAGCATCTGGTCGAAGTAGCCGCGCGCGCGGGCAGCGATACCGGCCAGTGAGGCGCGTTCATAGGCGAGAGCGTCAGTAATGATCTTCCAGCCGCCGTTTTCAAGGCCGACCAGCGCATCGGCCGGCAGCTGTACATCGTCGAGAAAAACAGTGTTGGCGCGGTGACCGTTGAGCCCCATCATCGGATGCATCGTCAGCCCGGGCGCGTCCAGGGGAACGATGAAGACGCTGATACCGCCGTGTCGGGCGTTGTCGGGGTCGGTACGTGCCGCAAGCCACAGGTGGGTCGAGAAGCCTGCAGTGGACGTGAAAGTCTTTTGCCCGCGGACTCGCCAGCCGCCATCGGGCGTCCGCGTAGCGGCGGTCCGCAGGCCGGCCAGATCGGAGCCATGGTCCGGCTCGCTATAGCCGAGCGCAAACGAGATATCCCCGCGAGCGATGCCGGGCAGGTAGTACGCCTTCTGGTCAGGCGAGCCATGGGTGATAAGCGCAGGCCCGATCATGTTAGCCGCCGTGTTATGGAACGTCACCGGCGCCTCGGCGTAGGCCATTTCTTCCTCGAACACCATCTGCTCAAGTGCGCCGCGCTGTTGCCCGCCGTATTCGCGCGGCCAGCTCACACCCAGCCAGCCCTGTCGACCCAATTGGCGGCTGAAGTCCTGACGGGCCTTCTGGTGATTCACCGGAAGATGTGCCGACGCCTGCGGATAGCAGTGGTCCCAATTGGTTTCTAGCCAGCCCCGCACTTCCTTGCGAAAGTCGTCGACAGCGGCACCGAGCACCGGATCAGGCATACGCGTCCCTACGGGCGCCTCAAGCAGCTGTGCGCCGAGTATGCGGCGAGCGGCATGCACACCACCGAGCCGGGTCACATCGCTATGAACACGCCTGAATAGCTGCGGCATAGCGTGTTCTTCCCAGAACCCGATTCCGCCGAAGCCGTGCAGGAGTTCAAGCGCCACATGCCGCAGAACGCCGCCCGCATTCGAGGCCGCGACAGCTGCAGCGTATGGCCTACGGGAGGCCTCGGCCTCCCCGGTTGCTTGCAGGCTGAGGCGGCATATCTCGATGCCCATTAGGCAGTTTGTGAGCTTGTGCTGGATCGCTTGGTACTGGCCGATGAACTGCCCGAATTGCTTACGCTCCTTGGCGTAGCCGGTCAAGAGCTCAAGGCCGAACGCTGCTGCGCCCAAGGCACGGGCCGCCAGAAGCAC
Source organism: Polaromonas sp. (assembly GCF_029945685.1). Classification (GTDB taxonomy): domain Bacteria; phylum Pseudomonadota; class Gammaproteobacteria; order Burkholderiales; family Burkholderiaceae_C; genus Polaromonas. The sequence goes on from NZ_JAQSDA010000028.1 coordinate 125,096, forward strand.
ACGCGCCACAGGAATCAGAGTTGCGAGGTCGCAGCCGATCTGCACTAATTCGAACTGCGTGACGCCGTCTAGCGTGACTTCAGAAAGGGCCGGTCGGCTGAGGCCGGGCGAAGCCAGAACGCTGACGCCCGGTGCATTAATCGCGACGATAGCAATCTCGCGCGCGCCGCCGGTCGGGACCAGCAGGTGGGTACAGGTTTGCGCGTTTTCGACAAACGCGGCCCGGCCGTTCAACCGCAAGGGCTGCGCGTCGGGGCGCTCAAGGCTCACCGTCAATGCACCGGCCTCGCCGCTGTCCGCGTCCCATGTCCATGTGGGACGCATCTGTCCCTTTCCTAATGCATCGCGCACCGCAGTCGCGTTCGCAGCGGCGCAGCCCTTCAACGCTGCGTTCAGTAGAACCGAATCAAGGAGTGGCAAGGGGCACGATGCTCGTCCGAATTCCTGCAAAAGCACCAGCGCAGTCGAAAGCCCATCCAGTTCCTCTCCATCGACTTCAACTGCGGTCCACCCCTGTTCTGCAGCCAGATGCCACAAGGCGGCAAAAGCTTGTGGCGACGGCTCGTGCAGCACCTGTTGCGGTGGCCACCGATCCGTCAGCAGGGCGCGCGCCGATTCACGCACCATCCGGAGTTCCGAGGAATCGCCTGCAGCGAGGAGATCTAAGGTCATTGTTGGTGTTTCCAGCCCGGAGGCATCATTTGTTAGTCCATTGCGGCTTGCGCTTCTCGGCAAACGCACGCGGCCCTTCGCGATAGTCTTCGCCGGCGTACATGCGCTGCACGGCCGGAAATTGACGCGCCTCCAAGAAGTTCTGCTCAAAGTTTGTGTCGAGCAAGGTCTTCCGGGCAACTTCCTTGATCGCACGCAACGCGCTGGGTGAACAGGCCAGCATCTGGGCCGCCCACTTGCGGGCTTCTTCCAGCGCTCCCGATGCCGGCGCCATCGCGGTCAGAATTCCAAGCTCCATGGCCTCTCGAGCGGGGACCCGACGGCCCGTTAACAGGATTCCCATGGCGCGTGGCATTCCAATGGCGCGAGGCAGGTACTGAACGCCGCCAGCAATCGGCGCAAGGCCGACCAGTGGCTCCGATAGTGCAAAAAAAGCATTCTCCGCCGCGATGATGACGTCGCATGCCAGAGCCAGTTCGAAGCCACCCCCCATGGCGATTCCGTTGACCGCCGCAATAACAGGCTTGTCCAGGTTGAAGCGGCGCGTCAGGCCCGCAAAGCCTCCTGGCGGGAACTCACGCGCAGTGTCCTTCGCCGCATGCGCCTTGAGATCATTGCCGGTGCAGAAGGCGCGGTCGCCAGCGCCCGTAACGATCGCAACCCACTGGTCGGGATCTGCGGCAAAATCATCCCAGACACTCTGCAGTTCCAGATCTGCTTCGTAGTGCAGGGAGTTCATGACCTCGGGTCGGTTGAGCGTAATAATGGTTAGATGGCCGTCCCGTGCCACCGAACAGTATTGGTAAGTCGGCATATGTGTGTAGATCCTGTCGCTTTGATTGGGTTGCTAATGCGCTGAAGTTCCCGGTCGATCAGCGTAAGTGACCAGAGCGTCGAGGGCCTCGACGCGGCTGCCATCGACGAGGAGCGGATTGACTTCGAGCGTGTCCAATGTCGCGCCAAGTGCGAGCGCGGCGTCGCCGATGCGCGCGACTGTTTGCGCAATGCGGTCGAGGTCGGCCGCAGGTGCGCCTCGAAATCCTTGCAGCAACCGCGTGCCACGCAGTTCGCCCAGCATGTCATGTACGTCGACTGACGTGATCGGCAGAAGACGCAGGCTGACATCCTTCAGAGCTTCGATCCACACGCCGCCCAAGCCGAGCGCAAGCACGTGGCCCCACTCCGGGTCCCGGCGCACGCCGACGAACAGCTCCACGCCCTGGCGGCGCATCGGCACCACGAGCACGCCATCGATGCGCGCAGCGGGCGCCGCCGCAGCGACGGAAGTCGTGATCGCTCGATAAGCCTCAGCCACTGCGTCTGGGCCTGATAGGTTGAGCTTGACGCCACCAACCTCGGTTTTGTGGGCGATGTCCGGCGATGCGATCTTGAGCACCACCGGCCCTCCCGATGCCTGCGCGGCCGCGATGGCCGCGTCGGCGCTGGTGGCGAGCACCGCGGGCACCACGGGCACCTCGAAGCCGGCGAGATACCGCAGCGACTCCCATTCCGAGTGCGGGTGTTCGGCCGTTGCGGTTGCGACTGCGTTGCCCTGCGGAAAGGCCACAGCGCGGGACCGGGCGTATTGGGCCGACCAGGATAGCGCATGCCGAACCGCCTTCATCCCCAGGTCGGCACCAGCGGCCAGGTAGGGCACGGCTGCTTCCGCCGCAAGCGCTCGTGCCTGATCGGAAACGTATTTCATCGTGTGGCTGATCACGACGACAGGACGTTTTGCCCCCGTGGTGGCTCGGCCGATCTCATGGACCGAAGAAACGAAGTGAGGGGTCCAGTCGTCGTTGAGACCAGTGGGGACGTCAGCAATGCACACCGTCAAGGCTACGCCGGGGTCGGCCATCACGGTGTCTAGCGCTCGTGTAAGCAGACGTGGATCATTGATAGCGCCGCCCGTCATGTCCAACGGGTTGGCCGGTGTAGCATAGGCGGGAAGCGCTTCGCGCAATGCATCAAGTGTGGCCGGCGCAAATTCCGGCAGAAAAATATCCTCCATATGCGCGTAGTCAGCGCCCAATTCGCCCATTCCACCCGACACCGAGAGGAATGCCACGCCCTTGCCATCAAGCGGGCCCAGCATCGCGAGCAAACGTGACGTGAGCACCATTTCTTCGATCGAGCGCACCCTGACCAAACCGAACTGCTTGCATACGCCGTCGAACACGCTGTCGTCGCCCACGATCGAGCCGGTGTGGGACTGGGCCGCCTGCGTTGCAAGGGGAGAACGACCGACCTTGAGCACGACTAGCGGTTTGCCCAATTGGATGGCGCGCCGCGCGAGGGCCCGGAACCGAGCGACATCACGAATGCTCTCTATGAACAGGGCGATAACCCGGTTGTCGGCATCGTCCAGAAGGTGGTCTGCGACGGCGGACAGATCCAGCATTGACTCGTTGCCCGTGGAGATCACGCAGTGAAGCCCAATGCCCTGCTGGTGCGCAAAATGTTTTGCGAAGGTGGCTATTGCACCGCTCTGGGACACGATGCTGATCGGGCCGGTGAGCGCTGGCGCCCGCATAGAGCCTGTCCAGCAGGCGGCACGCCGCGTGAAGTTGATGAAGCCCAGGCAATTGGGGCCGAGCAAGGTGATGCCGAGCTGGTGCGCCGTGCGCACCATTTCTTCCTGCAGTTGGCGGCCCGCGTCGCCCGTTTCAGCAAAACCGCCAGCCAGCACGACAGCGTAGCGCGCGCCGCAGCGGGCAACGTCGCGCAGCACCTCGTCCATGGCTGCGATCGGGACCATAACCAGCGCGACGTCGACGACTTCGCCGATCTCGGCGCAGCTACTGTGGGTCTGTTGTCCGTGTGCCATGCCGCCGCTGCGGCTCACCAGATGCAAAGCTCCCGAGTAGCCCAAATCCTGCAGGTTTTTCCAGGCGGAACGCGAAAACGCAGATCGGTCGCTTGCGCCAACGAGGACGATGGCACGGGGATCGAGCAGACGGGCGAGGTTGGAGGATTCGAGGGACATATTTAGCTATAGAGAAGAGAGGTATTCGGGGCTCAGGAGGCTGGCCAGAGGCGAGACACGGCTGAAGTCTGGTGTAAAGATGTTGCGGCCGTCGTGCTGTTTGACGAAGCCGGGCAGTCGGAGGCAGTCGATGGCTTCAAGCGCCGCCATCGTTTTCGGGTCTGACGGTGTATTGGCGACGAACCGTTCGCCGGTGGCGTCGAGACGGCCGAAGATGAGGCCGGTCTCGGGCCCCTGTTTGCCATGCAGGACTGAGTAGGTTTCGACCGTGGCCGGGCCAATGGGCGATGCAGCCAGCACCAAGGCTTGTGCCCGGTCGATTTCTGCCTGGATAGCCGCGTCGTCAATTCGGAACGGCGTAGCCGGCCGCACAGTCGAATAAACCCCCATCGACTGTTTCGTGACGAGGCCGCCATTAGCCCCGACAAGGCCCCAGCTGCCTGGCCGCTTGCGCACGCAGTCGACCATTTGCGCAATTGCATGGGTGACATAGTTGTTGCCGGGACCGCCGAAGAAGGGCAGGCCGCCGGTGACCGTGAGGCCGCGTGCATCCCCGGCCGCGATACCGAGTTCCCGGCAGGCCATCTGCACCGCAGACGGAAAGCAGCTGTACAGGTCCAGGAACGCCATCTCGTCGAGCCGCTTGCCAGACTGCGCGAGGGCATGGCTGGCGGTCAAGCGCATTGCGGGGGATGTATGGAGATGACTGCGTTCGCTGACAAACCAACTGTCATGGGCGTGCGCCGTGCCGTGCAAGTAAACCCGCTTGGCTGTGGGAATGCTGAGCTCGTCCGCGCGCGCCTCGGACACCACCAGTACCGCTGCCGCTTGGTCGATGTAGGCGCTTGCCACCATGCGCTTGGTGTAGGGGAAACCTACGTAAGGGTTTTCTGCCGAGACCGTCGCGAGATCAGCTGCCGAGCAGCCGTCCCGTCGCGTCGCGAGCGGATTGTCCTTCGCGACTGCGGCAAAGCGCGCAAACAATTCGGCGCTTTTCGCGCGGTACTGATCCATACTCTGGCCGTCGACAGCGCGCAAGGCTTGGCCGATCAACGCATACATCGCGATCGCCGACCGCATGCCGTGCGCCTCCTCGGCCGCCGTGTACATTGAAGGCGCGGCCTCGAGCGTGTCTGGAACTTTCGGCGCGTCTTCGTCCCATTGCAGCTTCAGGCCCGCGCGGCGAGCCGCTAGTTCGGTGCGCAGCGCCTCACCCCCCGCAACTAGCGCCGCCTGCGACTGACCCTGGGCAATGCGCTCGCACGCCCTGGCAAGCATAACCTGGGGTGAGTCGCCGCCGGCCGGCGGATAGACTAGATCGCCGGGCTGCGCGCCCAGCCGCAGGGCGAGGGACCAAGGAGGATTGGCAGGGCTGCCGAACGGCGACTTGAAGCGCGGAACGCTGTCCCCGAACAGCCGGATCACGGTGATTGAGTCCAGATTGCGGTACAGCTGTTCACCGGCGCCGCTGTCGTGAGCGGCAAGCAACGCAGCGTCACGGATCAAATCGATCGGGGAGCGGGCCTCCTCAGGAGGGGAAACCGTGTCGGTGATCTGGCCCACACCGACAATAACGGGAATGCGCGTGGAATCGTTCATTGGGTGTTTGGTTCCTGGTAAAGCGATACGAGCTGCTCGCTGATCTCCGCATACTCGACGAGAAAGTCCTGCATGACCTGCTTCACAGACGTCTCCTCGTGCATCGTCCCCACTACCTGGCCGGCGGGGAAGGAACAATAGTCGGCCCGCCCCGCCCGGTCGATGCGTGCCTTTGCCGTGTAATACAGGCTATTTTGGAGTGGAGGCTTCAGGTGCTGGGGCGCGCCAGCCTGCTCCCAGGCTTCGGAGGCCTTGCTGCGCAGCATGCGGACGGTTTTTCCGGTCATCCATTTGCGCTGCACTGCATCCTCCGACCGCGCCTCAAAGAGCACCCGTTTTTCCATTGGTGTCAATTCGCTCTCGCGGGTGCCAAGCCAGATCGTCCCGCACCATACGCCTTGTGCGCCCAGCGCGAACGCCGCCGCGATGTGGCGGCCCCGGCTGATCCCACCCGCCGCCAGCACGGCCATCCCCGGTGTGCAGACGTCGACAATGCTGGGCACGAGAACCATAGTGGAAATGACCCCTGTGTGACCGCCGGCCTCTGTTCCCTGCGCAATGATGATGTCAACACCGGCATCGCGTTGCGACACGGCATGCTCAGGCTTCCCGCACAGTGCGCCCATCAGCATATCCCTGGCGTGAAGCCGCTCAACCAGAGACTTCGGCGGCGTGCCCAGTGCACTTACGATCAACTTCACCTTGGGATGCCTGAGGGCGACTTCTATCTGCTCTTGGGCACCTTCTGGCGTGGTGGTGCGCTGGCGTGCGGCAAATCTGTCCTCGACCTCCTGTGCCATGTCGGCGGGGAGTTCGGCAATGCCGGCCCCGGAAAGCATCTCCTCAACAAAGCGCCTTTGCGCCTGCGGGACAAGCGATGCCACTAAAACCTGGTTTCCGCTGACCTGCTTGTCGTAGTTCTCGGGGATCAGGACGTCCACGCCGTAACTACGATCGCCGATCCGGTCATCGATCCAGCACAGCTCCTGTTCAAGTTGCTCGGGAGAAAAAGTGACGGCGCCCAGTACCCCGAAGCCACCTGAACGGGTCACCTCGACCACTACGTCGCGGCAATGGGAGAAGGCAAAAATAGGAACTTCGCAGCCGAGTTTGTCGCAGATGGGGGTATGCATTTCGTATCTAAAAAAAGTAAACCACGGCGCGCCGACGCATCGGCCGAATGGCTGCAGTGCTCCAGCGGGGGTGCGCGACCGTGTGCACAGATCGCTCGGTCCAGGCCGCCAAAACAATACATCAAGCCACTACTTTAGTTGATATAACAACCTATGCTGGCAGGGTTTTCCATAGGTTGACTTATAAACATAAACGGCAGATGAGGTGAGAGAGTGCGCGCCCCCCGGCCTGCGGGCGATTTTGTTGCTGCCCGATGAGCGGGCACATCGCTGACGCAGCCAGATTAAGACACTTGCCCATGAACTGAACGTCCCCTACAGCGTCTTAGCACTCGATGACGGCAACCTTGCCGAATCTCTGGCTGGTGTGTCTGTCTTGCTGAACTGCGCGGGACCATTTGCCAGAACTACCGAGCCGCTGATGCGCGCCTGCCTTCAGGCTGGCGTCCACTACCTCGACATCACGGCGGAAATCAACGTTCACCGGCTGGCCGAAGGGCTCGGCGTCGAAGCAACTCGCGCTGGTGTGATGCTGCTGCCTGGTGTGGGGTGGGATGTGGCGTCGACGGACTGCTTGGCACTCCAGCTTTCCCGTCGCGTGACAAACCCCGTCTCAATGAGGATTGCTCTTCAGGTCGCCGGCTCCATGTCGCGTGGATCAGCCGTCAGTGCGGGCGAGATCGCGGGCGCTGGCTTGATGGTCCGTGTGAACGATGCACTAAAGCCCGCACCCGATGCATCGATGTTCAACTTCGACGATGGCGATGGCGATGGCGATGGCGATGTATCCTGCTTCCCCTTGCCCTTCGGTGACCTCGTCACGACATGGCATTCGACACGCATCCCCAATATCGCCATGTTCGTGAATGTCACTGGCGATGCCTTTCCTGCAGGAGAGTTGTCAGCGCTTCCTGATGGACTAATCAAAGAGAACGCGACGGGCAGCGGGCCTGTGCAGTGGTGGAGATCACAGGATCGGACGGCAAGGTCCTACGGGCGCGAGTGGAAACCGTGAACGGCTACTCATACACGCCGCTGGCGGCGGCGGCGGAAGCGGCGCACAGGGTGCTGAACGGAGAGCACCTGCCAGGTTTCCGAACTCCTGCTCAGGAGTTCGGCGGCAACTTCGCGGAAGGTGTTGCCGGGACTAGAGTCACAATGCCCGCGCTGTCACCATCATGGACGCCAGGATACCTCTCCCTACTAAGAGGATGCCTGGAGTTCATGAGAGTCTCTCAGAGACTTGGAAGTGAAAAGACTATGAATAGAGCTAGGCCAAACAGCCTAGCTCCTATGCCGTTTAGAACGATCCCAAAGAGCAATTGGTTTGGCAGGTATTACTTCAATTGAAGGTTGGACAGGAACAAAATAAGCTCCCAAGAGCTTTTCTGTTTATCCCTCCACCCGGAAACTCTCCCGCTTTACGCCCAAGCAGCTCAGCACTCCGAGTGCTTACCGATATGGCGGGCTTAATAGCACCCTTCCGTATTTACTTGACGATAACCAGTACGCGTTGGACCGAATCCAGCGAATGACATTGCAGACCGCTCTTGCGAGCAAGGGGCCGCAGTGATGCAGATGCATTGAGAAAGTCTTTAACCTCATACGCACCAGCGTCAAGGTTAGCAACGCCGACGTTCGGCGGGAATCGAATTTCCCATCCTTCTCCTGGCACGGGCCATTGCCGCAAAACAAAACATCCATCCGAGTTTTTGTACATGATCCAGTCGGATCCATCCTTCAGGGGATAGACCATGATCGGTGCGCCAATGCCCTGCGCCAATGCCAGTTTCTTGACTGCAGGCGATGCGGAACGACGCTCTCTTTGCGGGTCAACCCGAGACTCAGCACCACGCCACTGGAGACGGGCGTACCGGGTAATGAAGTAGTTCGCAGATTGACGATCCGTCAGCACTTCCGGCGTGGGGGTCTGGCATGAATACAAAAGGTGGTCAGCACCATCCCCTACGTCCAAATAGCGCCGCTGCTCCTCTACACACGCATACACGGCAATTTGGCGACCGTCCGAGAGTTCAGCCAATCCAACGGTTGCGCCCTGACTGCTAGGCCGTACTGCGCTCACGATGACCTCTGCCAGCCCCTGCACAGCGATGCCCGCGCCAGCTGCCTGCAGATGCTCGATCAGTAAGCGGGAAAAAAGATTGAGTGCCCCAACCAGGCATTCAGGGTGTTCCTGGCCAGACTCGTGCGCAAAATGCCACTCGTTGATCCGCCCCTTCTTGGCAACGAGTGGACTACGGCACGCAGGGCAGAAACAACCGCAGTCACCGCCTTTGGCCACTTCACCAACGAATTTAATGATGTCGTTCCCGTCAAGGGCGATAGTCAACTGGGCCATTTATCCTCCTTCGTCTCGCTGCTCAGGGTTCCCTTCTTGGCCGATCATAAAGGCCTGAACAAAAAAAAGGGGTGCAGGCAAATCCAAGCAGTCCTCCACCTTTAAGGGGGAGGATCTACCTGGATTCGATCACAGCGTAGGTACTGCGCCGTCAACACTGTTGAGTTTTGCCGCCTTGTGATGCAGCTTTTCCCCTAGGTCTCGCTTTTTCCCTGATTGCATCAAACCGCCTTGCTGGTTGCCGCCAGATTCATCTGGATAGAACTCCTCCACCAGATCAGCGCCCTCCTCCTCCGATTCCTCGAATGCCCCATTGGCAAAGCCCAGTCTGGCAGCGTCCTCCAGCGCCATCTGATCAAAACCTGCTCCCTTGCGGTGCTCATCCTCAGCCCTGGCACCCGCAATGGCCTCTGCCAGCGCCATGCCAGATCGCATGGTCAGATCCACGTAGTAGATGGGTGCCCGGTGCGACTGGGTTGTGGACTTCCCCCGCAGACGCAGTTCCAGCGGCAGTGTGGACAGCAAGCCGCCCGATACCCTTGAGATTCGAATCAATGTAGGAGCGCAGCGATCTGTCGATAGCCTGCCTCACCCTTTCCTTCGCGACGCCCGCTGGATTAAGGACCGCCGCCCCGACATCACTACCCAATAACGAGGCGACTTTTGTCATGAGCAACTGTTGCGCCTGCTGCTCGTTCGTGGGAACACCGATCGCCTGCGATATTGAGCGACGCAGTTCTTCTGTTCCGCTCTGTGAGGTGACGAGGCGAGACACCGTTGTAGAAAATTCGTGCGCTGACGCACCTGCCGGTGAACCAATAACTTCCAGATCAGCCAGCAGCGTCGCAACTTGTTTACGTGCGGCCGCGGAATTCACAGGCGGAAGATTTGTCAGCTGAGATCGAGCTGCACTCGCCATTGCAGTTTGCAGCTTTGACTTGATCTCGTTCGATGCGTTTTGACAACGTCTCAACTCGGCAAACGAGTCACTAACGCATGAGAGTGATCGCTCCAACATGAGGCGCATGACAGCATCATTCACTTCTGTTTGGGCTACAGCGTGGTCATACAAGCCAAACACCAATAGAGATACCAGCATGGTCACGCGGGAGCCCGGGTAACGCCGGTGCGACTGGGGCAGGGACTTATGCTTCAACGCATGCGAGTTCATGTAGCTCCCAATGTTTGGAAAGACTTTAGCAGTCTGCTGGCGACCCGAAAAGTAAGTCGATAGCGGGGTTAACCCTCGATCGGGCGCAGCGCCCGCTAAGGGGTTCCACGTGAAAAGCATCATTTTGAGTGCCGATCAGACGGGCTTAATCGTTCAACGATGGCCCGTCGTCGGTGGCTCAACCTTGGCTAGCTATCGATAATCGAACATTCTCGAAAGGCAAAAAATTGCTGTACCTGCTATTTCCGAAGATCAATATAAATTTCCTCGTAAAGGACACCAGCACCAAGCCGATGCGTTGAGTGCAGTTCGCTCTCGCTGTCCAAAGCCTGGAGCAAAGTCCGCCGTGGTACTTCGGTGTTGGATTTCTCGTTCCCATGTTTACCCGGTCTGGTGGACATAACCGTTTTCAATCGGTTTTTCTGGCCGACCTTGCCGCGCTTGCTGAAGTCAGTCCACAGGCTTTTAGGCGTTGCGTTCAAACTCCCATGGTGACCTACCTTGTAGAGATCAACATCCTTCAGGAGCGCCCTGCTGCTGCTTTGCGACAAAGCGTATTGCCAGTTTTCCAGCTGGGCATCACCGGGAAACAAGAGCTTCTTCTTGCCGGCTTCAAACAGCAGTATCAGACTCGTGTTGTTCATCTGGTCATCCAGGATGGTGACGATTTGCTGCAATTGTTCACCCCTGGCATCCTTTAGCCTCAGCGCATACCAGCGTGCGCTCATGGGCAGCTTGCCACCGTCGACAGAGGGATGATTCGGAAACAGCGCCCCGGGCTTGCCCTGCAGCTGGTTGTCGGCATCAAGGCTGGCCATCTGCAAATGCCAGAACTCATCCGGATCCCTCGATCGTTGCTTGCGAATCGTGTCGGTTTGTCTGAGGGTTGGCGGGCCCAGCACATGGGTGGTGACACCGGGAAGAACCGACTGGGTCAGCCCGGAAGGCCCGCCATGGTAGGTGTAGATGGTTTTGGGCGCCATCGTTGCAAGATTCCTGACGGCGGACTTATTCGAAATGTTGTCTTCCCCGACAAAGCGGAGCTTTTCCTTGAGTGCCGGAGAGACGGACTTGGGAAATGCATCGAGCAACTGGACCACCTTTTCGGCAGTAAACCCCATTCGGCGAAGTGCCAGGCTGTGTTTTTTGGCAGCGGCCGGCGCGGTCGCGTCTTCGGCCAGGTCGGGTTGTTCCGTCCAGGGCTGGATCACAACCTTGGGTTTCAGGCCTGCGATGACATCGCCGGAGGCCGTTCCTTTGGCATTGGTTGCAAAGCCGCTGATGTGGTCGGCGTGCCGGTGCGTTGCAATGACAGCATCGAGCTTCCCTCCGCACCTGTCGACGATGTCCCTGGCTATTTCATCCATGTGGCTGGAAGCGACATTCGCTGGCAGCCCGGTGGTGCCGAAGTCAATCAGGAGATGCTTGTACTTTTCACCAGGATAAACAAAGCGCAACAAAAAGCAGTCGCCAAAGCCGACCTGGTAGGCAAAGATGACCGCTTCAATCGGTTTTGAACTCGTCGCCATAATGTCTCCCGGTGTGTCAGTGTCCGCCGGCGCGCACACGGTGCGCCACTGCGAATTGATTGCGACTGTCTTGCACCTGCTCCAGTCCCCCCGAATCCCACAAGTAGTCCAGCCGGCGCTTCTGCCTGGCCGCATCGTCCAACCGTCGTTCAATGTGGTACTTGATGCGCCCGTATTGGTCAAACACCAACACGCCACCTCCATAGGCACGCAGCCGCTGCCGGGACGACATCCCTTCGGGGCGGCTGATCTTCAGGACTGCCGTCACCTCGGCGCCAAACAGATCGGCGATCTGGACATACTCGCAAATGGTCTCGCGCAGCATGAAACCGTCCGGTCCCTGCCGCATGCTCGGCCTGACCGAAATCACCTGGGTATAGCCGCGATCATCAATTCTCAAGAGGTGGCGGTTTTCCCAGATGAAGCGGAACACTTCTTCCCCGTCCCTGAGCATGGATTCGAAGTTGGTTCGCTTGTAAACAATGTCTTCGTTTAAATCAAACGTCTTCCAGCAGGCATCGGCATCGGTTTCTGGTCCTGGTACGGTGATGCCGTAACTGGCGAAGGTTTCCTTGATCGCATCACGGTAGCTATATCGCGCGTCGTCCGGCGCAACTTCCCGGTCAACCGTCAGCAAGGCCGCCAGGTAGTCGCCAAACTCCAGATCGACCGGCGGGCAATAGTCGAGGGCCCGGATGGCCATGGTCAGGAGCTGGTTGGCCACTTTTGTACCCTCGTCGATCACCATATCGAGGTTGTAAAGCTGGCGCCCAAAAGTGCCGAGCTGCTGGATCCGGGCAACCCACAGGGCCAGGAAAGACCGAAGCAAGGCCGCGGCCAACAGTTCGCCGCGCGCATGCGGTTCTTCATATTCGGACCTGTCGAGATAGTCTTTCCTGGGTTCCAGGGCGATGGAACGTCTGAGCGCATTCACCCGCGCGCCACCGAGCTGCTGGCCAAACTCCTTGCCAAGACCAAAAAGAATCGAGTCGGCGATGGCTTGTTGGGTCAGCCGGCCTTCCTGAATCAGCCGGAGCCCGTCTCGCTTGATGATCCGTCCCTCGCCAAGGGTAAGGCCGAGCTCCACGATGGGCCGCAGGGAAAAGACCGAAAGCAGCGCCACGATATCGGAGAAGCCTTCATGGAAGGCGGCTTGGTCCGGACCCGAAGGGTCGGTGTAGCGGTTTCTTAGACCGTCGAGCAATGCGTGGGTCGCTTCGTGGGCCACGATGTCATGCGACAAGCAGGTGAATACCCGCTGCTTGCTACGCACTCCATCGAAGTAGCCAAACATCAGCCCACGATCCTTTTCCGAATAGAAGGCATTAGCGTCGCAAAAAGCATGGGGCGCGATGTGTATCTGATGTCCGTTAAAACCCCAGGGCACGCGCCGGCCAAGGGCATATTCAAATCTCGCAAGCGTTCGCATGACCACCGCATAGACATGCTGCGCATGAAAATTCGGGTTTTGCAGCAGCTCCTGATCAAACGCGAGACGGGCTTTCCGGGAGAGCTTGGCACTTGGCAGTGCAAAGGGATCCACAATCTGGCCGTCCGGTTGGTAGACGTAGGGGTGCGGCCGATAAAGCGTGTTGGTTGTCGCATCGAAATCCACCACCTTGACGCGATAACCCACCGGGCCGTCAGCCAGCATTTCATAGGGAATTTCGACTTGGGCCAGGACCAGCGCACCGTTTTGCTTAACCGCAGGATCTTGCGCGAGTATGGTCAGCCGTTGGGTATTTCCAGTCATCGTCATCCCCGTAGTGGAACTTGCTGAGTGGCTATCTTCTTCCGACAGATTTACTGGATACTCGCCTGCGAGTTGGTCGCTGCGGAGTATGTGGTTCCCAATTGTGGCGAATATGGCAAGCTGCGGCCCCCTCTAATTGGAGGAGAAAGATCTTGGCTGGGCGGACACAGATCGCAACGGCCGCAAGGACCTGTCGCTCACTGAATCGGGCGGATCGCCCGCGTTACTCCTGCTGATTGGTCACGGGACTGAGCCACAGCGCTGCTGCCTCAGCTGGTGGCAGCGCACGAAGGTGCGAATCGCGCCAAAGCTCCATCGCCACCTCTTCCAGTTGAGCAGGCTCCACCGTGTGCCAGCGGTCGTGCAATCGCTCGGCACACCTGGTAACCCATTGGGAGGGAGAGAGCTCGTCCATGGTGTTTATGATACTGTACATAAATACAGTTGTCCAGTAGGATGGCTGGCCCATGAGACCTGACAGAGACGACCCCATGCAAGCATTTAATACCCCGCCGGCGCGCGCGCCGGTCCAGCCTTTCACGCTGCCGCCCGGTATCCGCCGCTACCCACCTTGGCCATTCCCAGTCGCTCCGGTCAGGCGTCCTTCCAGCGATGTGGCTGCCAATGCAAGAAGGGGCATTGCGACCACGGCGCGAGCGTTCCTGGCGCAACTTTCCTCATGAGGCCCGGCGCTTTACAACTGCCATCGCAGCGTATTGGCAAGCGCATCCTTAACCCGCTCCGTTTGTCCATAATTTGGGACAGTCTTCCACTTGAATCGTTAGTACCTGACGGATATTCAATGAAAAATTGAGAGGCCATGGCTCAGTGGTTCTATCATTGGGCCAAAATCAAAGCCCGTTTAGCCTTAAAGTAACAACAACAGAGGTTTCCCTTGCCCCCCAAGTCCGTTCCAGTGACACGTGAGAATTCGCCAGCGGCCACGTTCCGCGCCATACATTCCACGCGTGCGTTTGAGGAGGTTGCCGCGCAGATCCGCGAGGAACTGGCCAAGGGTCGCTTGAGGATCGGCGACCGGCTGCCCTCGGAACGCGCCTTGTCCGAACAGTTTGGCGTGTCGCGCAATACCCTGCGCGAGGCGCTGCGCTCGCTGGAGCATGCCGGCCTAGTGCGGCTTCAAAAGGGCGCAAGTGGCGGCGCATTCATCACCGAAGACAGCGGTGATGCCATCACCACAGGCATGCTGGATCTTTACCACGTGGGCTCCATCCAACCCGCCCACCTGACAGAGGCGCGCATATGGCTGGAATCCATCATCGTGCGCGAAGCCTGTCAGCGCGCCAAACCGGCGGACCTTCAGGAATTGCACCAGAACATCAAGGACGCCGAGGAAGCCACCGAAAAGGGCAACTTCAGTCGCCGGGCCGAGGTGAATCTGAATTTCCATCGAATCCTGGCCCGCATGACAGGCAACCCCATTATGGTCATCGTGATGGACGGGGTACTGTCCGTGCTGCGGCACTACATCGATTCGATCGGCGAGTACGAGAACGCTTTTGTGCTGCCTTCGCGTAAGCGCTTCATGAAATTCATGGAGAAGCCTGATATCGAAGGCGCCGTCGCGGAGATGGAGGCGAGCCTCAAGCGGCTGCAGCGCGGCTACCTGTCGCACGCCAAGCACGCTGCAGTGGTGGCAGCGGCCGGGCTGCCGCCTGCGGCCAAAGCCGCGCCCAAATCCCGGGCCGCGCGCAAGCCCGGCTGAGGAGGCCAGGCGCTTTCGGATTCCGCCGCCGCTTCAGGTAGCTATCCATGCCGCTGCCGCGCTGACCTCGGCGCGGCTGGTACGAAACGCATTTGCCGGGTGGCCCACGTCGGCATAGCCGAAAGAAATGCCGCAAACCACACGCCGGTCATCCCCCAAACCGAAGAACTTGCGCAGCGCCTGCGAGCGCGAGGCCAAGGCAGCTTGCGGGATGGTAGCCACGCCCAAGCTGGTGGCGGCCAGCAGGAAGTTGGACACGTAGGCGCCGCAGTCGATGGCACCGTACACCTCGAGCGCATCGTCGCTAGTGATGATGGCCACGTGCGGTGCGCCGAACAGGCGGAAGTTTTCCTGCCCCTGCCGCGCGGACGCCTCCCGGTCGCCTCGTGCGATGCCCACGCTGTCGTACAGCGCAAACCCGCATTCACGCCGGCGCTCCTGGTAGACGCCGCGGTACTCCCTTGGCCAAGGGAAATCCGCCCCTGACTCGCCCTGCTGGGGCGTGGTCTGCAGCGCATCGCGCAGCCGCTCTGTCGCCGCGCCTTCGGTGATGTGTACCTGCCAGGGCTGGGAATTGCACCAGGACGCCGTTCGCTGCGCCATCTGCAGCAGGCGCTCCTGCACCTCACGCGGCACCGGGTCGGTCAGGAAGGCGCGACAACTGTGGCGTTGCGCCAGCAGTTCATTCAATACCGCAGAGGGGGAAGAAGGGTTCATGCATGGCTCCGTTCTTTGTTGGGGGGCTGAGCGCCCGGCAAAGCACAGGCATTGCCGGCGCGCATGGATCAATAGTATAATGGTTCTACCAAAATCCACCTGGACCTTGCCGTGTTTGATCAAGAACGAATCGATGCCCTGCCGATCCACCGGAGTGCGACACCGAGCGCCGAGCCTGTGCTTGCCGGTCTGCGCGTTGTGGACTTCACCCATTTCGTTGCTGGCCCGCTGGCCACGATGACGCTGGGTGATTTTGGCGCTGATGTCATCAAGATCGAAGCGCCGGTCAAGGGTGACGACTTCCGCCACTATCCCACCGTGGACCCCGAGATTCCGGCACAGGGTGGCCCCTATCTCTGGACCAACCGCAACAAGAAGAGCCTGGCGCTGGACATGAAGAGTGCAGCGGGCCTGGAAATCGCCAAGGAGCTGATCGCTGATGCCGACGTGCTGGTGGAAAACTTCTCGTCGGGCGTGATGGATCGGTTTGGGCTGGACCATGCGACGTGCCTGCAACTCAATCCCCGGCTGATCTACTGCTCTGTTTCGGCCTATGGCCGGGAGGGCGCGTATGCCGACCGTCTGGGGTTCGATCCCATCGTGCAGGCCGAAAGCGGTTTCATCTCGATGAACGGATATGAGGACCGCCAGGGCGTTCGCACCGGTGCGGCCATCATGGACACGGCCACCGCGATGTCCGCCACCAATGCGATCCTGCTGGCCTTGCTTGCGCGTGCCAAGGATGGCAAAGGCCAGCGCATCGAGGTCGCGCTGTATGACACCGCCATTCTGATGACGGGCTTCGGCGCGATGCAACACTTGACCACCGGCCACGAGCCCCGGCGCAACGGCAACGTGAGCCCCGACACCTGCCCCTCGGGTGTGTTCATGACGGCCGACAAGCCGGTCTATATCAACTGCGGCAACGACAAGATCTTCCAGCGGCTGTTCGAGCAGGTGTTTGAGCGGCCCGACATCGCCCACGATCCTGTGCTGTCGCTGCGGGCAGAGCGCCTCAAGCACCGGGAAGAGATCTTCAAAATCATGGACGAGGCCTTCGCGCAGCATCCCTGGAGCTATTGGGCACCGCGACTGCGCGCGGCCAGCGTGCCGCATGGTCAGGTCAAGACGCTGAGCGAGGCCCTGGCCTCGGACGAGTCGCGCTCGCGCGGTCTTGTCACCCGCATCGCACACCCAGTCAAGGGCTGGGTTCCCAATATCGAAACACCGCTGCGCCTGACGCGGACGCCGGCGGTTCCTCCGCAAGCCGCGCCTGCCGTGGGTCAGCACTCAGAGCAGGTGCTGCGCGAGACGCTGCATTACGACGATGCGCGCATTGCCTCGTTGCGTGCGGCCGGTGCCTTCGGGCAATAAGCGAGCACTGCATCCACTGACCCAACCCGAAAGGACACCCTGTGAACAGGAGAGTCGCCATTGTCGGCACCAGTGCCATCCCCATCGGCCGCCACCAGAGCGCGGACGACGACGAGCTTCAGACACTCGAGCACGAGATCATGACCCGCCTGGTCTCAGAAGCCGTGCGCGATGCCGGTGTGGAGAAGAAGGATATCCAGTCCCTGATTTTCACCCTGCCCCGCCCCTACACGCGCCAGAAGTACTTCCACACCTTCCTCATGGGGCAACTGCGCCTGGCGTGTCGCGGCAGCGTGATGGAGGTCATGGGAAACGGCATGACTGCAGCGCTGGCTTTCGACAAGGCCTGCGATGAAATTTTGCTCGGTCGCGCCAACGTGGCACTGGCGCTGGGCATCAACATGGAGAGCGCGGTCTCGGCGTCCGAGCACATGATGAGCAGCATGCGCACCACGGGCGACGTGGATTTCCACACATCGGGCGGCTTCACGCCCATCGCCTGGTATGCGATGGACGCCATGCGCTACATGCATGAGTACGGCGCCACCCGCGAGCAGCTCGGTTCAGTGGCCGTGAAGAACCGCTTCCACGCATCGCTCAATCCACTTGCGCAGTACCGCAACCCCATCTCTCTGAATGATGTGATAAGCCAGCGTCCCATTGTCGAGCCCCTGGGCCTGTACGACGTTCCCCCGCGCGGCGATGGTGCTGCCTGCATCGTGCTGGCCAGCGAAGAGGTGGCCCGCAGCCTGGGCAAGCCCTACGCCGTGGTGCGCGGGCGGGGTTTTTGCCACGACGGCACGCATCAGATCAGCGATGTGCCCAATGACATGATTGCCTTCGACTCAGCGCGCGATGCAGCGGCAACTGCCTATGCGCAGGCCGGTGTCGGTCCCAGTGACATCGACCTAGCCGAGCTGTACGCGCCATGCACCATCGTGGAGGTCCTGGTAAGCGAGGCGCTGGGTTTGCAGCCCCGTGGGCAGGGCGCGCGAGCCGCCTTCGAAGGCGAGACGCGCCTGGGCGGACGCATACCAATCTCAACCTCCGGCGGGCTCACCTCGCGGGGGCACCCGGCCTACGTGACCTCTCTGTACAACTACATCGAGCTGGCAGACCAGCTGCGCGGCCGCGCTGGCGAGCGCCAGGTCCTAAATGCGCGCCTGGGCTTGGCCACGGGTGAGCTGGGCAACTACAACGCCGCGCTGATCCACATCCTGGAGGCCATGCAATGAGCCACGACGTGACCATCCCCGCCGCCCTCCCCTACATCAACTTGCTGGGCAAGCGCGCCTATCCTCCGCGCCTGTCCGAATTCACCCAGCACTTCTGGAACGGTCTACGCCAGGGCGTCTGGCAAACCAGTTGCTGCCAGGATTGCAAACGGCAGACCTTTCCACCCAAGCCGCTGTGTCCGCACTGCTGGTCGCCCAACGTGGGGTGGAGCGCGCTCAGCCCGCGTGGTCTGCTGTATTCGTGGACGCGTATCCACGCTGCACCCGCGGTGTTTACTGCCGAAGCGCCTTACCCAGTGGGCATTGTTGATCTGGACACAGGTATCCGCATTGCCTGCCGCCTGGTCGATGTGCCCGGCCAGGCCTTTATTCCCGACATGCCCATGGAAATGCTGGTACTGCAATACGAGGACGGCCCCCTGTTTGCAGCCCGTCCCTGCCTGGCGCCCTGAGTCCCCCACACGCATCCCTTATTACAACTGCCAAAGGAGTCAATCATGCGAGGAAAATGTATAGAGGAATTTGAAGTCGGCCAGGTGGACGAGAGCCGCGCCCGCACCGTCACCGAGACCGATGTGGTCACCTTCTCCTGGGTATCGGGCGATGTGAATCCCATGCACACCGATGCGGTGCACAGCGCCAAGTCACCTGTGGGCCAGCGAATCGCCCACGGAGCGTTGGGCCTGTCCATCGCTACCGGCCTGAGCGCCAGCTTGGGCTACCTGGAAGGCTCGGCCGTGGCCGCGCTGGGCGTGGATGAATGGCGGTTTCTCAAGCCCATTCTTTTCAACGACACCATTCACCTGCGCGCCACCGTGGTTTCGACGCGTCCCACCTCCAAGCCCGACCGAGGTGTGTTGGTACGCCGAATGGAGCTGGTGAACCAGCATGGTGACATCGTGCAAAGCGGTCTGATGACCACTATGGTGCTCACCCGCGCCGGGCGCGACGCTGTCCTGAGCCAATCCTGAATCCACTGAACCAACGAACTCCCAAAGGAAGACTTCCATGTCCGCATCCCTGATCAATACCACCGGCCTGAACGAAGAGCAGCGCATGATGCGTGAAGGCGTTCTCGATTTGCTGAACAGACACCTGCCCTGGGACAAGATCCGCAAGATGGACGAAACCCGCGAGTTTCCCCACGAGGCCTACAACGCACTGGCCGAGGCCGGCTATATCGGCCTGTTCTACCCCGAAGAACTTGGGGGCATGGGTGGCAGCTACAAGGACATTGCCGTCTTTTTGGAGACGCTGGGCTACTACTACACCGGTATCGCCCAGGCCATCACCACCACGGCGATTTATGCCGGCATGCATGTCGCCAAGTTCGGAACACCCGAGCTGCAAAAGGAGATCGTGCCCAAGATCATCTCCGGCGAGATCAAGCTGGCACTGGGCATGTCCGAGCCGGGTACGGGTTCCGACGTTGCGGGCATCAAGACCTCGGCTATACGTGAGGGGGATGAATACGTGATCAATGGCAGCAAGGTCTGGATCACCTGCGCCCACGTGGCCGACTACATCGTAGCCATCGTCAAGACGGATACACAGGCACGCCACAGCGGCATCAGCACCATCCTCGTGCCCACTAGCGCCAAGGGCGTGACGGTGCGCCCGCTGTCCATGCTGGGTCGCCGTACCACCCATGCTAACGAGGTGTTCTTCGACAACGTGCGCGTGCCAGCCACCAACCTATTTGGCGGCGAAGGCCAGGCCTGGAAGAACATCATGAAAGCCCTGGGCTTGGAGCGCTTGGGTCTGGCCGCTATCTCGGCAGGCCATTGCTTCAAGATCACAGAGTACGCACGCGACTATGCCAAGGAGCGCATCCAGTTCGGCAAGCCGATCTCCGAGTTCCAGGTCATCCAGCACAAGCTGGCCGACATGCTGATCATGTCTGAGACGGCCCGCCAATCTGTCTACCGCGTGGCGGAACTGCTGGACGCGGGTCAGCCGGTGGTGACGGAGGCTTCCATCGCCAAGATCGTCTGCACCGAGAACAACTTCAAGTGCGCGGACATAGGCATGCAGGTCCTGGGCGGCGCGGGCTACTCCAACGAGTACGACATGCAGATGTTCTTCCGCGACTCGCGCGTAGGACCCATCGGTGGCGGAACCAACGAAATCCAGCGCAACATCATCGCCAAGCAATTGGACCTGTGATGCATGGGTGAAAATGGAGGCTTGGTGAGCTTTCCCCGGCTCCTACAACGCAAAAAGACCGCCGAGCAGGCTGTGTAAATAGTCTGATTTGAGTCGGTTGAAGTGAAATGCCCCGCGAAAGCGGGGCATTTTTGTTGGTGCGCAGGAAAGAAGGGCCTCAGCCCTGCAGCGCGGTGCGCATCCAGGCTGCTCCCTTGATAT
The DNA here is from genome assembly GCF_029945685.1 of Polaromonas sp. Lineage (GTDB taxonomy): Bacteria > Pseudomonadota > Gammaproteobacteria > Burkholderiales > Burkholderiaceae_C > Polaromonas. Next base: position 145,714 of record NZ_JAQSDA010000028.1, read on the forward strand.
TGAAGGCTCGCTTGAGGTTGTAAGCCAGCACGGCGATGGTCAACTCGCTTCTGGCGCCGTCCAACCCTCGCATCAGGAGCCTGGCGTTGCCCAGCATGAGGTGCTTGAGGTCGGCAAAGGGGTGTTCCACGGTCTGCTTGCGCAGCTGCATCATCTCGGCTCGCTCAGCCATCCGCTGGGCGTTGGCTTGCAGGGCGTCTTCATACAGGTGGCGGCTGACGAAACGCTGTGCAGCCGTCGTGCATTGCGCCTTGTTGGCGCATGCGCCGCAGTCCTGCGGGCGTGCAGCGTAGATGACCAGCTTGTCTTTGCTGTGCAGCTGCTTGCGCGCCAGCGTCTTGCCCACGGGACAGGCAAAGCTGTCTGACTGCGTGTCGTAGGTGAAGGCGCTGCGTTCATACAGTGTCCCGCCCGCCTGGGTATTGACGGCCCGTTTGACGGCCACGAAGGTGGTGATGCCCTCATCGCCCAGATTGGCAATTTGCTCGCCGTTGGCATAACCCGCATCGGCCACCGCAATCACCGGCTCGCCCAGCGCGCGGCTGGCCGCTTGGGCCATCGGCTGGAGCTGGCGCTGGTCGTTTGCCTCGTTGGTCACATCGTGCGCCACGATCATGTGGCTTTGGCTCTCCACGGCCGTTTGCAGGTTGTACGCGGGGACCCGGTTGCCCGCCTGCACCATCACCTGCGCCTGGGGCTCGCCTCGCACCGCTGTCTGTCCGCGTCCTTGCTGCAGCCGCTCAAGGCTCTTCTGCACCTGGGCCTGCTGGCCCTGCAACCGCTGCAGCGCACGGCGTACGTCTTGCGCACGCGCATCGCCTGCGCTGTCCTGCCGATCCTGTGCGTCCAGCATCTGCAGGTACTGCTCGATTTGCTGCGCGTTGTGCCTGGCCTGCTCGCCCAGCGCCTGTTGGTCCATGACCGCCTTGCGAGAGGCTACCGCGCGAATCTTGCTGCCATCAATGGCAACCGTGTTGCCCGCGATCAGGCGCTGCGTGCGGGCAAACTGCACGAATACCGCGCACGCAGCCACCAGGGCGTGTGTGTTGGTGCGGCGAAACTCGGCGATCGTCTTGTGGTCCGGAGCCAGCCGACCCAACAGCCACATGCACTCCACATTGCGCCGGCACTCGCGCTCCAGCGCCCGCGAGGAGCGCACCGCACTCAAATAGCCCCAGATGTACAGCTTGAGCAAATCGGCCGGATCGTAGGGCGGAGCACCCAGCACCTGAGCCTGTGCCTTGCCAAACCCCAACGCCTTGAGCTCTAGCGATGCAACCCATGCATCGACCACGCGTACCAGCGAATCCTCGCTCACCAGCTCGTCCAGCATCACTGGAAATAGCGCCGCCTGGCGCCTGCCTTCCCCTCTTCGGTGTCCCATCACGCCTCCCAAATGAAAACGCCCGCCAGACTCAACGTCTGCCGGGCGCCTGGGGCCGACTTCAACCAGGACTATTTACACAGCCTGAACAGCGGGCTTTTTTGCTGGGGGCCATGCCCGTATCAAGTCTTTGCGGCCATGCCTGCCACCCAACTGCGCACATTCGCTACAGTATCGAGCGCCAGGGTCTGGTTGGCAAACGCCCGGGCAGCGGGTTCGCCCAGCACCGGCGCCGCGAGCGCCATGAACTTGCCTACGACCTCGTCGTCGTCCAGCGGTTCCTGAGGGGTGCCACGCGGTGCATTGATGGACTGCGCGGTGCGCACGCCCGATGCATCCTCATGCATTACCTGGCAGTGGTGGTAGTGTGTGACGGTCGCATCCTGCACTACGCGGATGCGTTGCATCGCGGACCGCACTTCAGGGTGAGCCAGGTGCCTGGCCAAGTCGATGCTGTGGCCTGGCAGGATCACGTCCGCCCCGCAAACGACCAACGCCAGGCAGTATTGCAGGTGAAAACGCGCGTCGTTGGGCGACAGCGGCTGTCGCGGCTTACTCACCACGTCGGCCACGTAGGGCGCCACGCTGACCTCGATATGTCCCTGGGCGAGTGCCGCCGCACCCAGGCGGGAGCGCAGGCGGCCCACAGCGTCCACTGCCGAATGCAGATAGCCGCAGCAGGCATGCAGCTTGCGGCGCGGCTGCGCCAGGGCCCATGCCTCGTGGTCATGAAAGCGAGCCTCCAGCGCGCTCGTGCTGAAGTAGCCCAGCGGACCATCCAGCAGTGCCTGCGGTCCCGTCATGCCTTGGCGGGCGTAGAGCGCCGCCGTGACGCCGGTGGCGCCCGGCTGTGCGCCAAACAGCAGCGGCTTCACCGTGCCGCCCTGGCCAAAGATTACCTCGGCCGGACACCAGCCCGCCAGGGCGCCGGCAATGGCCATGGCGTGCAAGCTTTGGGTCTCGTCCAGGCCAAGAAGATCGGCTGCCGCTGCAGCACTTCCGATCGAAGATGGAATGCCCACCGGCACCAACGCCGATTCGGTATAGCGCTTGAGCGTAGGGTATACCGCGTTATAGACCAGGGTGGTCACCTCGATGCCGCGCACCACGGCTTCCAGCAGCCGCTCACCGCTGCTCCCCTCGACCTCGGCGACGGCCATCGCAGCCGACACGTTGCCGATGCTGGCGTGCCCGCCAATCAGGTCGTTGAGTTCGAGAACATCGCCCAAATACCCATTGACGCGTAGCGCCCCAAGCATTGGTAGCCGCTCTGCATGGCCCGCGATAGTGGCGGAATGTACTGTCGAGCCCTCGCCGCCAGCCAGTGCTCGTTCGCAGGCCATCATGAGCGCCGCTTCTTCGGTGCGGCTGCCTGCCAGCATGCAGCCGATGGTGTCGAGAATGCACAGGCACGCCTGGCGTTTGACGACTGCAGGGATGGATGCGGCTTTTATGGTTGCTGCCCGGCGGGCCAGCGTGGCCAGCGCGATGTGCCCTTGATCTGCTTGCGGTGAAGTCATCGCTGTGATCCTTCCGATACGGGGCAGGAGTCGGGGGATGGGAAAGATGGCTGCGGCCGGATCATTCCTTTTCGATGCCCGCTTTTTTGGCCACCGATTCGTACTTGGCAAAGTCCTTTTTCATCTCGTCGCTATAGGCCTGGGAGGACAGCACGATCGGTTCCAGGCCCAGGCGGGCGTATAGCGCCTGCACTTCGGAAGATTTCACGGCGGCGGCGATCTCCTTGTTCAGCCGATCAATGATGGGCGTGGGTGTCCCGGCAGGCGCCAGCACACCCAGCCAGCCATTGAACTCGAAGCCCTTATAGCCGAGCTCAATCATTGTGGGCACTTCCGGCAGCGAGGAAGTGCGGTTGGTGCCCAACACGGCCAGGGCTCGCATGCGCTTGGCCTGGAGCATCGGGCCGGCTGCGCCCAGTGCATCCGGGTTGACGGTGAGACGGCCTGCTAGCAGCTCGGTGGCCGCCTGAGCAGGCCCCTTGAATGGAATGCCCAGCAGGTCGATGTCGGCCTGGTGGTTCAGCGCTTCCATGGCGATGCGGTACAGGCCTGCTGAGTTGCCGTAATTAAGCGTCTTGGGGGCCTTTTTGGCGGCGGCCACCAGGTCGGCAACACTGGTGAGCGGGGAGTCCTGCGTAACGGTGAGCAGCAGCGGGGTGTTGGCCATCGTCGCCACGGGTTTGAAGTCGGCAAACAGGTCGAACATCACGGCCTTGGAGATGATGGCCGGCACGACGGTGGACGACACCGTGCCCACCACCAGGGTGTAGCCGTCGGGCTTGCTGCGAGCCACCGCCTGCATCCCTATGCCGCCATTGGCGCCCGGCCTGTTGTCGATCATCACCGGCTGGCCCAATTGAATCGAGATTTTTTGAGCAACCGCCCGTGCCGTCACGTCCGAGCTGGAGCCCGGCGTGAAGGGAACTATGAGCTTGATGGGCTGGTTGGGGTATGCGGACTGCGCTTGGGCGCAGAGAGCCACACATGCTGCAGCGATCACAAGTGCTTTTTTGAGGGTCATTGCTTGTCTCCGTTTTTATCATTTAAGGAAAGCCAGGCCGCATCGCCGAGTCTGGCCGGGGGGGGTGAAAACTTAAAGAGCGGCAGGCGCCAGCAGCAGCGCAACAGCCCGGATCAGCCGCGTCTCCTGCGCGGTGATCAGGTGGCCCGATGCCGCCAAGTAGGTAGCAAAGTCTGGGTGGGCGTCGCGTGCGCGGCAGCGCCGCTCATAGTCGGCCAGGTCGTCATAGCCCCACAGATGCACAAACTGGTTTTGCGGACCCACCAGGCTGGTGTAGAACCCCAGCGGATGGCCCAGGGTGTCCAGCAGCACCGGCATGGCCAACTGGTGGAACACCTCCAGGAACTGCGGCATCTTGCGCAGCGCAATGGTGTAGATGCGGTGGTCCACCAGCGGTTTGACTTGCGGCAACACGATACGCGTCATGCCGGCACCGCCTCGCGTCCGACTGCCTGGCCGGCCCCGTTTGCGACAGCTGCGATGTGCAGGGCCGTGAGGTAGCCGAAGGTCATGTTCGGTCCGTGGGTGATACCGGCGCCGGGATAGTTGCCGCCCATGATGCTGGCGCGGTCGTTGCCCACTGCATACAGCCCCTTTATGGCCGTGCCATCGCTGCGCATCACCTCGCCCGCCACGCTGGTCTGGATGCCGTCGAAGGTGCCCAGATCGCCCATAACGAGCTTGATTGCGTAGAACGGCCCGTTTTGCACTGGCGCCACGCAGGGGTTGGGCTTGCTTGCGGGATCGGCCAGATAGCGGTTGAAGCTGGTGCTACCGCGTTCAAACGCCGGGTCTTCACCTTGGGCGGCACCGACGTTGTACTCGCGCACGGTCTGCTCCAGCGCTGTGGGGTTGATGCCTGCGCGTGTGGCCAGCTCCGCCAGGGTTTTGTCCTGCAACAGGTAACCGTTGCGGACGAAGCGACCGATGGGCATGGGCGAGGGCTTGACGTAGCCCAGGCCGTATTTTCCCAGCGTGGTCTTGTCGCAGACCAGCCACATGGCTGTTTCGGGCAAATCCCTGCAGGCCTTCACCATGGCAGCTCCGACGTCGTGGTACGAGTTGGATTCATTGGTGAAGCGCTTGCCGTTGGACAGTACCCCGATTACACCGGGCTTGTACCGATCCAGCAGGTGTGGAAAGACTCCCACCTCACCGTTGCCATAGTCGACCCGGGTGACCGGCATCCAGGCTGCTGGTTCTTTGAAGCGGATTTCCATGACGCCGCCCACGGCCTCGGCCATCTGGATTCCGTCGCCGGTGTTCGATTCAGGCGTGGGGGAGAGGTGTTCATGCCCCCGGCGGACATGCGGGTACGCCTTTGCGATACGCTGGATGTCGTGCGGAAACCCGCCGCAGGCCAGCACCACGCCATGGCGCGCGCTGAAAATGCGCTCGGCGCCTCCATCCGCAGCAGTTGCTTTGGCGGCGACACCCACTACCCTGTCACCTTCCATGATGACCCTGTGGGCTGCCGTGGAGGTGAGGATGGGGATGCCCATATCCAGTGCCGATTGAGCCAGCCGCGCGGCCAGCGCGTTGCCGCTGGTAACGTTGATGGCGCGCTTGTACAGCGCCAGCTCACGGATGTGGTTAGCCAACCGTCGGGCCACGTACAGGAAGGAGGTGAGCGACTTGGTGGCCTGAAAGAAATGCTTGAGGTCGGCGTTAGACGAGTTGAACATCATGCCCATGAAGGTGATGGTCTTGAGCGGTGGCTTCAACCGCTTCATGTCCTTGCCTAACTGGCGGATGTCGTAAGGCGCGGCCAGGATTGAGCGCCCGATGTTCACTCCCCCGGGCACATCGGGGTGGTAGTCTGGGTAGAGCGTGGGGACGAACTTCATCTGGGTCTTACTCTCCATGAAGTCGACCATCCGGGGGCCATTGGCGATGAAGGCGCTCACGCTTTCCTCATCGTAGAAAACGCCGGTCTCCTGCATCAGGTAGGTGCGCACGGCCTGTACCGAATCGGCGGGGTTCTGCTTACGGCCGTGGTGGTTCAGTGGTATCCACAGTACACCCCCCGACAAAGCGGTGGTGCCGCCAAACACCGGTTCTTTTTCCAGCACCACGACGTTCAGTCCGCGCGCCTTGGCGGTGATCGCACAGGACAGGCCGGCGGCGCCGGAGCCCACCACGATCAAGTCATACTGGGTTTCCTGGGTCATTGCTGTTTTTTGTTCAGAGGAATGGAAGTGGGGAAGGCGGCCCTGGCATCGCGCGCAGGGCCGGAGTGACCCTGCACGGGCAGGGCTCAGTGAGGCTCAGTCGGCCTTGATGTTGTACTTGCCGATGATCTCGCGCCACTGGGCCGACTCGCGCGCCATGATGGCCCCGAACTCGGCGGGGGTGGAGGTCTGCGGCACAGCGCCGGTGGGCAGCAAACGCGCGCGTACGCCGTCATCGGCCATTACCTTGCGCACGGCGGCATTGATTTTTTGGATCACATCGTCCGGTGTAGCGGCCGGTGCCAACAGTCCAAACCAGACCTCGGAGACAAAGCCGGGAACCACCTTGTTGATCGTCGGTACGCCGGGCACTACGGACGAGGGGGTGGCGCTGGCCACGCCCAGCATGGTCAAGTTGCCCTGCGCCACTTGGCCGAGCATAGCGGCCGATGGCGTGGTCATCAGCATTTGCACCTCTCCCGAGCGCGCGGCCATGGTCGTTGCCGCCTCCCCCTTGTATGGCACGTGCTCCACCGTCAGCCCTGCCATCTGCGAGAACCGGGCGGTGGAAAGATGGCCGTACGAGGCAGCGCCGGCCGAGGCATACATGATGCCGCCGGGCTGCTTCTTGGCGTACTCGAGGAAATCGGTCAGGTTGGCGGCCGGCACCGCCTTGTTGGTCACCAGCACCATGGGCACGTTGGTAACTGTGGTCACCGGCTTGAAGTCCTTGAGTGGATCGGACTCCGACTTTGGGTTAAGCAGCGGCGCGATCAGCACACCGTTGTTGGGATAGAGCAGGGTATAGCCGTCTGCGCGGGACTTGGCCACGTACTGTGCGGCAATCACACCGGACGCCCCGGGCTTGTTGTCCACGATGACAGGCTGGCCCAGCTCCTTGCCCAGCTGCGCCTGGATCATGCGGACCTGCGCATCGCTGGTGCCGCCGGCAGGATAGGGCACGACGATCGTAATAGGGCGGGAGGGGAATTTTTCCTGCGCGAAGGCCGTGCCTGCGGCAAGGCCCGTCAATGTAAGTATCAAGGCATGCGTGGTCAGTTTCATTAAATGTCTCCAATAAGTGTGTCTGCAGCCGCACCAAGGACGAAGCTCCAGGTGGAGCCTCCCATTATGACCGCAATTTTATCAAGGGTTCAATGGTTGGTCCAATAATTGTATAGTAACGGCATGAAAAAAGACAAACGGCTTTGCAATCCCGAGCCCGGGCTGTCTGGTGGAACGCTAGCCGTCCCCCTTGGCCGCGCTCGCACGGGGGCCGCTGTTCGCGAGTGGCTGGTGCCTTTGCTGATGGTGCTCATTCCGGTGCTCACGCTGTTGGATGCGAAAGGGGGGTGGTACTGGCCCCTATGGGCGCTGGCAACCGTCAGCGCCCTGTTCATCGCGTTGGAAGGAAGGCATGCCCCTGCCGCCGTGCGCCGCACCTCGTTGGTACTGGCGGTCATCACCGTGGGCCTGCTGCCCATGATCGATGCCCCCTGGCAGGCGCTACAGCGGGGTATCCGCATTGGCGGGTTGATCGCATCGCTGCTGGTGACGGTGAACCTGCTGTCGCGCGTGGCACTGCGCATCGTCCGTGTTCGAGAGGTGGTTGGTGGCCTTTACCAGTTGCCGCAGCACCGCCGCTACCTGGGCCTCACGGTGGCCAGCCAGTTCTTTGGCGGGCTCCTGGGTCTGGCGGGTATTGCGATGATGATGGAGATGGCCGCGCGCGAGGCCGACATGACCGACGCGCAAAAGGTTTCGGCGTTCTCCGCCATTGCGCGCGGCTATGCGGCCGTGAGCCTGTGGAGCCCAATCTACAGCAACATGAGCATTGCGCTGGCGCTTTATGGCGGGCCGGACTGGGTGGGCGTGTTGCCCTATGTTCTGGCCGTGTCTGCCCTGCTGATGGGGCTGGGGCTGCTGCTCGACCGTGTCGAGCGCCCGTGTATCCCTGGCAGCGACAGCCCCGCTGACCCCGCCGGGGGCGGGCCGCAGGTGCAGCGCGTGGGACCACTGCTTCGGCAGGCATTGCCGGTGGTGGCTGTCATGTTGTGCTTTCTGGGCTTCATGGTGCTCGCAAGCCGCCAGTTGGCACTGCCTATCTCGGCCGTGATCATTGCCAGTGCGCCTGTGGCGGCCTGGCTGTTGAGCGTGGCGCTGGCTTCGCCCGGCCACCGACGCCTGACAGAAGGCTCGCGCATGCTGGGCAAGGATTTCCTGGGCTTCAAGGTCATGGTGGGCGAGGTGATGATGTTCTTTGCCTCCGGGTGCGCCGGGACCGTTATTGCCAGTGCGATTCCCCCGGCCTGGACTGGCACCGTCGGCCAATGGGTGGCGGGCTCGCCCATTCTGGGCAGTCTGTTCATCTCGGCAGCCATAGTGTTGCTGTCAGCCACCGCCATCCACCCCATGCTCAGTGCTGTGCTGATCGGCTCCAGTTTCTCCCCGCAATTGCTGGGTTTGCCGGTGGGCGCGCACTTGTGCGCCGTGCTCACCGGCTGGGGGCTGGCCATTATCGTCACCCCGTTCTCGGTGCTCAGCCTGATGGCCAGCCGCTACTCCGGCATTCCCATCCTCGTGATCAGCCTGCGGGCGAATCTGGTTTACGTCACGCTAGCCGTGCTGGTCTCTTCGCTTCTTCTGGGCGGAATGAGCCGCTTCATTTCCCTCCCCTGAACTGATATGACTTCTTCATCGAATCCCTCTTCGTCCCTCTCCAACGGGGCCTCAGGTCCGCTGCGCGGCGTGCGCGTCGTCGAGTTCTCTGGCCTGGGGCCGGGCCCTTTTGCCTGCATGCTACTGTCGGACATGGGGGCAGAGGTGATAAGAATCGACCGGCCCGGCGCTCCGCAGACCGACCCGCGCGACATTACGGGGCGAGGCCGCAAGACCGTGCTGCTGGACCTGAAAGATCCACGGTCCATTGCCCAGGTGCTCGACATCCTGGCCCATGCTGACATGCTGGTGGAAGGCTTTCGCCCCGGCGTGATGGAGCGGCTGGGCCTGAGCCCGCAGGCGGTGGCCTATCGAAACCCGCGCCTGATATACGGCCGCATGACCGGTTGGGGGCAGGACGGGCCACTGGCCCTGGCCGCAGGCCATGACATCAACTACATCGCGATCACCGGCGCACTGGCTGCCATTGGCGAATCCGGGCGCGGGCCGGTGCCACCGCTCAATCTTGTGGGCGACTACGGCGGCGGCAGCCTCTATCTGGTGATGGGCCTGCTTGCGGCGTTGCTGGAAGCGCGTGCGAGCGGACGCGGACAGGTGGTGGACGCCGCCATCTGCGACGGCGCTCTCTCGCTCATGAGCAACAACCAGTCGCACCGGCTGCGCGGCCTCTACGAGGATCGGCGTGGCAGCAACATGCTGGATGGCGGTGCGCCGTACTACACCACGTACGAGACATCGGACGCGCAGTACGTCTCCATCGGGCCCATCGAGCCCAAGTTCTTCGCGCTGATGTGCCGCATGATCGACCTGCCACCCGCCCTGTGGGATGCGCAGAACGACCGCACCCGCTGGCATGCACTGCGCGATGCCATGGCCGCGATCTTTCGCACGCGCAGCCGCGCTCAATGGTGCGATCAACTCGAAGGCACAGATATCTGTTTTGCACCGGTACTGACCTTGGGGGAGGCAGCGGAACATCCGCACCTGCGTGCGCGTGGCGGCTTTGTCGAGGTGGCGGGCGTGCAGCAGCCTGCCCCCGCGCCTAGATTCTCGCGCACGCCGTCGGCTGTTCAGGGGCCTTTTGCGGAAGCGGAGGTTACACCACAACAGCTGGTCGAGGCTTGGCTGCAGGGATGATGTCCAACCAGCAGCGGCAGTGCGGACGCACCTTCATTAGTTTCGCTTCACTTTGGAGCGGTGTTCCGCTGGCCGACGGTGAGGCCGCGCCTGCCTAGATGCACTCGCTGCTTCGCTCGCAGCGCCGGCATCACACAGTGGCGCTGCGCCTGCCGCTGGGGGCAAAGCGCGGAGGCACTGGACATTGTCGAAAGCGGCAAGATGATGGGACATGTGCTGTTGGATATTGGTGGGCCACCACAGCAGTCCGGTTCTTGATCCAGATCATCCGCGACGAGCAAACGGCGATCGCTGCGCTGTTGCGCGCTCTCAAGCTGCTTGTTGTGCGAGGCCACGGGGGTAAACCCCAGCGGTTCTTCGAGGTGGTCCGTTCGATGTTTTTTTACATCGACGAGTTTCCCAAGCGACGGATTCAAGCGTAGACCCCATAACGCATGCGTAACAAAAGTTGAGTGACCTGCGCGATGCCATCTATCGTTTGCATGAGATCAACGGGTCTACGCTGGTCCAAGCCCATCGCGGGGGTCATCAACCACTGCTCGGCAGCCGCGATGCTTCCGAGCTCCTCAACAGCTAGGGCGCGGCCCCGATGGGGCTGGAGGCTTCGCTCATGCCGTAGCCGGTGCGCACGCCGTCAATGCCGAAGCGCTCCCGAAACTTTTGCAGGTCCGCAACCAAGGGCAACATGCTTACCCTTCGGATCGCATGCGCAGTGTCCGCTGCCTGGACCGGTTGCGCCATGAGAAAGCTGGCCTGCGCGCCCAGCAACGTCGTGTAGGTTGCCTGGAGTTGTGCCGCGTCGTGCCAGAACCGGGAGGCAGAAAATCGTTCGAGCAGCGCGGCCGTCGCTCCCGCAATCCAAGCCTGATAAACACCGGCCCACTGCCCGCCAATGTGGAACAGAGGAAGGCCGACAAGCACGACGTCCCGGCTCGACGGCCCGTCCGTTCCACCAGGCAGACAGTGCTTGTAGGCATGCGCATGCGTAATACGAACGCCCTTGGCCGGCCCGGTGGTGCCGGACCTGTACATGATGGCGATGAGATCCCAGGGCTTCCTGTCAACGATGAGGGGTTCTCCGCAAGATTTTTCCAGCGTTCGCAGGCTCGCATTACCGCCCTGCCCGGTGGTGTCGACTATGTGCTTCAACCGCGGGGTCCTGTCGGCAACCTCCTGAAGACGGGGCAGGAATTCAGGATCGGTGACCATCGTGCTGGCGCCCGAATCATTGATGACGTGCGTCAGGAAATTTCCCACAAACGCCGGGTTGACGGGTACTTCAACTGCTCCACAAAAACTGATGCCGAGCCATGCTAGGACATGTTCAATCGTATTACCGACCATTAACAGAACGGGCTCGTCCCTGGCGACTCCCATATCCGTCAGTCCGCGGGCTATGTGCGATGCGCGTAAGACGAGTTGCTGGTATGAAACTTCACCGAAATTTCCCCGAACCGCAGGATGAGCGGGCTGAATTGACGCCATTCGCTGCAACAGGGATGCAAGAGTGCGCTCGCCGATCGGCGCATCTTCTTGGTGCATGCTTTCATCGTCGGCGCGCGCGCGGCTGGGTACAAATGCGGGGTCCATTCCAGTGAATCTACCGCCCGCAATCCGGTTTGCCCATTGCAATGATGTTCAGAATGACTGGCTGAATCGCACGAGCTGAAAGATCAGGTGCCCGAGTAGATCGGGAAACAGTTTCCTTTCCAGCCAGGCCGAATTTTGGCGTTGGTTTTCTGCTTTTTTTTAACGGCTGAGTGGAGGCAAGGCAAGGCAAGGCAAGGCAAGGCAAGGCAAGGCAAGGCAAGGCAAGAATAGAGGATTTAATCTCTCCCCTCCAAGTCTTCGCGAGTGCGTTGCCCATCAAATACTTACTCAGGCGTAAGTGTCTTTAACCAAAAAATCAAACGTCGACAGCATCTCAGAACGTTAATTCATCGGCGACTCAGGCAACTGAAAGCATTGGGAATTTTTATTGTCAACCTCGTCCGCTGCTATTTTGCTACTGAATAGCAAAATAGCAGGGATGCGGACTTACTGCAAAAATAATCCAGGCCAGAGTTCGTACCCTTCGGACGGAATCGGCGAAGAGGGTGGGGTAGGTTGACGCACTAGCCTTCGTTCCCAATTGTCAACAATCGTGCGAGATGCATCGCCGATATTCGCCGTCGCGTTGGGGCCAAGTGGAAACCAATCGACCAAGTCAACGTGCCACGCGCCACCTTTTTGGCCCCAAACACGCACCTTACCCCGCGCCTCAAGAGCCTTCACAACACCCCACATACGCTCGACCGGCCGGAGACGATGAGGACCGTGGCGGCACAGATAGGGACCGGGAACCGTCTTGTCCTTCGAAAATCGTGGGGCGACTTTGTCTGTAATGAAGTCATCAAGTGCGATCATGTCCAGTTCAAGCTGCGACAGGGGGCAAAACCGCATTCGATATTGATTGAGAAACCACGCGGCGAGTTTGATCGCATTCCTCAATACATCAACTCCGATCAACCCATCCCGTTTTTCCATCGTGTGCAAGATAGCGGCGAGCCTGACACAGTTTTCAGTTATTTTGGATGCCGGGCCACGCATGGCAAAAAACCGCTTTCCTTCGCCCAGCTCCTTCTCAATTTCATACTGAAACCAGGTCAGCAAATCGGCCGCAGCTTTACTTAGACCAACTTCTCCAGGCTCTGGAGGGATCGGTCCGGCGCACCGGTCCAGCAGTTCATGAATCCGCTTGTAATAGGGCTCGATGTCTCCAGGGTCAACCTCTTCAAACGTCGGAAACCTGTTGCCCTGCTCCGAAGCGGGCGATACGAACAGACACCGGCTGGACAATCCGCTGCTGTGAAATCGCGTTCCGTGACTTTTGAGAGCCTCATTCAGGATGTCGGGCTGAACCTGAAAATACAGTGTGAGGTGAGCGCGGTGCAACTCAATTGGGTCTCGAGTAATGCGATGCGACCTCCAAACACCCAACTCCCAAAGCTTGTTGAGGAGGCCGACGTCGCGCATCGCACCGCCGGCAAACACTGTCGCCCCCTCGTCGGACATTACAGCGGCGTAAGGATACACACATCCAAGGTGATGGGCCAACGCTTGTGGTGTCACGTTCTCAAGATAAAAATCAGGGAATTTTCCTTTCTGCGGCTTTTCCGCAACGAGGCTCGCCATGCGCGCTTCATCGTCGGCGGTGCACCGTTCCTTCACAAAGTTCTTGGCAATCATGTGCTTGAGCTGCTTGACCTTCTGTTCCCAAATTTCGATATCTGTTGAATATGTGGACGCAGCTGCGGCAGAAAGCAGCTTCTGCTCGGCTTCAAATTTTCGATGCGGGACATTTGCAAGCGTATCGTTGGCGCTTTTACGTTCCCCAGTGACTCCTTCACTGATGATGTACAAGCTGGTTGGCGAAATGCGAACCTTCCATCGAACGTTAGTAAAAGTCTGACAAGCTACTGAGCAACCAGCCAAAACCGAGCAAGCACTCAGTGCGAATGGTGCTTGAGTCGTGAGATTGATAAAGTGCGCTGCGCCTCCAACTACGTCCATCAGCGCGTCTTTTGGGAAGGGTGGATCAAATGGTTTTTCAGTCATGATCACACGCCTACCGTGGACTTACCACCTGTTATAAAAACTGGTGCATATCCGCGCAATTGTGGAGCGTCGAGGTCTCCATGGGGACTAAGGATGACCCGCGCGCTCATGCTGCGCTCCTTGGGAGCTTCTTGGCTACAAGGTGCTGGATTGAGTCATCGGGCCACAACAACTTACGGTTTGGAAGGGGCAACGGGCGCACGCCAAAGTACGATCCGGTGGCGGAATGCTGTTTACGTACAGTCTGGGGCTTTACGAGGTTGCGCTTCGCAAACTCTGCAGTTGAAAGGCAATAGTTGCTTGCGGAAAAGGTTTCCGGTGCAGGTGTGGATTTCATCACGACTCCGATTGGGTTGAACTAAGTTCGTGCCGAGCGCAGTCAAGATAGAAACCCGAAAATTGAGCACTCCCATCCACGCCGATCACGTGACCCGAATTTGCTACGAACTGAGGGCATTTGGGTGCATCGAAGCGCGGGTGAGCGTGCCCGAGCGCGAAAGAGCGGGCCTGAGCGCGGGTGAGCGTGCCTGAGCGTGTGGAACACCCTCTACAAACCACCATAGAGTGGCCGGCTTCAAACTACTTTGGTCTGTGTTTCCTTAGACACTGACGAAGTGCATCTCTCGTATAACGTTTCCACATCTTTCCAGCCGCCGGTATTGAAATTTCGCCTTCGCCATCGAATTTCAGGTCATCATATTTTTTGCTCTCAGCCATCTTGCACAGCTGAGTCCATACTGACTTCAGTACCCGCGGATTTTCGGAGCGACCCAGTGCTTCGATTATTCGCTTGGCAAGGACCGGCTCGACGGTGCGACGTAAGGAGGCGCTCAATTGTTCAACATACGTGGCGTCGTCGGAGGACACAGTCTGGGGTATCGACTTTGTCGGAGTGCTCCCAATGCTGTTAAGTGGCACCAGCTTCTCGAGTGCCGCGGCGCGAGTCACTAAGCTACTAGGTGCGGGCAACGGAACATTGTCCTGATGCTTCCACTCCAAAAGTGCCAGTAAGTAATCGAGCCAGGGTGGTGTCAAAAAGGCTGGGGAACCGTCGTAATCCTCCATAGCCCAGAGAAGAAACTCGGAAGGCTTGATTTCGGCCTTTAAAGCTTGAATTCTGGATGCCTCGTCATCATCGTCCACATTACCGTCAAGCCAATTCTCAAGTACCTTGCGAGCCCACTTAATCTCTTCTTCATTGGCAGCCACCGCAAGGTTACGTACGGAACAAATGGCGCCAGCGCCGACCGGGATGCCATGAGGGCGTCCAGCGGGAACGAGGCCGGAAACGAGCAGCGCTCCCATTGCCGGCGTCCAGGAATCAAGGCCTGTAAAGCTTTTGAAAGTTGCATTGATCCGCTCGCGTTCCTGCAATTCATTTGATGTCGAATTTGACATATGGCACCGTCCTCCTTTGTTAAATTTGGATGCAATTGTAAAACCGCTTTGCACGCGCTCGTGGGCGCTCCCGATGATTCCGCTCAACGCAACTTTTCAGCTTAGAGAACACATGACTGGCTCCGCTCGCCGGCTCACAAAGCGGGGACTTCCTCAGGTAAATTTCTCAAATGAACGTGAGTCGACTGGCCACTGCCTCGTCTACCGAGATCTTGATGCGCGATTTTGATGGCCGGAGTTTCGAGCGCCCCGATTTATCAGAAGGTGCTGAAAATCGGCCCTTGGCAAACGTGTCATACCGGTCCTGAATATCGAGCTTCACGAACAATGGAGCCAGTGTCATATAACTCACAAGAAATTGAAGACCAGTGACAGCCTGGGGGTCGTCTAAACGTATGCGGCCCACGGCTGGGTACCTGAACCCTCTTCTTCTTGAATTCACGTTGTCGAATTCACCCCGTCCACTCGTCAGTTCTTTCCATTTCGTTTCCAACGACTCGACCAGGCTCACATCATCGCCAGGAACTCCGTGTTTTAAGAACACGAGGTAATGGAAGTGAAATCCGCGTTCCCTTCCAAATTCAAGCACCCACGCATATCCCAGTAACTCTCCACCAAAGCGACGATCGAGAGAGCGGTGGAAACGCTCTCGGAGACTCATTAACTCATCAAGGATCTGAACATCGGGCTGGTCGCCGAATTTCACCGGAAGTGAGCCCGCCCTACGGTAATACAAGTCAAACCGAAGCGCCGTCACGCTCACTCGGCGTTGTGATAGCGCGTCGATGGAATCGATCAGTCCATTGAAGTTGTCGATTGCTTTACGGCGAAAGTTATTGTGAAGTCGCCTTAGGTAGGACCTGCGAAGCATTCGCTGCAAGAGCCCCAGCGCCCTAACGGCTACTTCGAAAATCTGTTCTGCAGCATGCCTTGGCATCAGGAGGTCAAAGTAGGAAGCCGGGTTGAAAGGTATCAGATGACGAAATTTCATGAATACCATCATCACTGGCGAGAATTTGTGCAGCGGGTAGTCCATCTGGGCGCGATCAAAGTTTGTGGTGAACACGCGCAACAGTCTTGCGCCTAAAGGCGAACGACGCACCCAGCTGCCGCGTCGCGGATCGTGCTCAATGCTGAACAGCGGATAGCCTGCCCGTAAGATCTCCTTTGCTACTTGGTGAAGTTGAGAAATGGCTCGATCATGATCGTCGGTGCGAACGCGTTGTCCATTATCCAAATGGTAGTTCCGTTCACGTAGCGCCATTGCTCCAAGGCCATCAAGTCGGTTTTCCTCATGCTGCTCTTGATCGTTCTGCTGCATGTCATCTTTGCTTCGTCTCATTTTTACTATGCTCCACCTTGGCGTTTTAAGTACAACGGTACGACCGAGTTGGTCGTAGCCAATTCATTTCCATAGGATGGTGATTTGCAATAGTTATAGTGATGTTGGTAATGTTTCGGGTAGCTGCCCGGGCAAGGTCGGCCCGCTGTCGCCAAAAGTCCTGAGATTTGCTTGATTTGACGCGTGTAACGGATGCTGGCGTTTTAGCTCCACAGCTAAGCGGTGCTTCCTCGAGTCGGCTCCGCTTTAACGATGAGTAAGTTCGGAAACGCTGATCATTAGGATTGGCCATGCTGGCATTCAAAAAGCGCCTCCAAAGCGACCTGCAAGAGGGGTTCCGCTATTAGCAGTCCCCGGTTTGGGGAATAGTGTTAAATGCAAAAAAATTAGCTGCAGAGATCGGCTTTGCGACCTTCTCTGCAGCTAGACGGCATGATGCGTTCACTCACGCGAGGAAGCTGCGAATGACCGTAGCTGACCTTGTTTGCCGTGCAAGAGCAATTTATCTGAGCTCGCAACCAGCGGAAATGTTCTCATTGCAAACAATCGGAAAGGAGTTGATTGCCGCGCGACTGTCAATTTCGCGCTTCAGACGGGCTTTTCGCGCGAGGCTCAGAACCTCCTCAAAACTCTTTGGATTCAGCAAACTGGCTCCCAAGAACATCAAGTTGACCGGCCCCGCATCCTGCCCGTCATAGGTCCAGGTCGCTGACCCAATGTCCACGGGCGACTTCTTCCTGACAAGAAAAGCCACCTTCATCTGCAGCTGGCGATCTGTTGCCGCCCGCAGGAATTCCTGTGCCCGGCTCATCTCCCGCGTTTCGAGCTCGGCGATGGCCGCGTAATAGCGGTCTTTCCAGAACAGCATGCCGTCGATCATCTGCTGATACTCCTCAGCACTTCGCTGGCCGCGCTGTGAAGAAAACTGATTGTGGGCATAGCCAGGATCATTCTGGTTCTCGGTTGCTTCCGCGATCCTGCGCTGCGCCATCCCCACCTCCCTTTCAGCCCGGTCAATAGCCAATTGCTTGCGCTCCCTACCCTCTGCTAGCAGTTGCGGTGTGTAGCCGCTCGCTCCATAGCCAATGTAGTTTTGGGGTGTGCTGGCCAACGCTTGGTTCAGTTTGGCTTGGGCAACCTGCAACTGACTTTGACCTTCGCTGAGTTTGGTGTCGTTGTATTTCCGGGCCTGCGCAGCCGCACCCAAGACGGTCTCTTTACGGGATTCCAGGTTTTTGAGCGTTCGCTGCCACCCGTCGTCGAGTGACTTGCTCAACGCCTTGACCTTGTTGGTGTTGTCCCTTTCTGCAAAGTCCACCATTGCCTGGGGCGTGTCGACCGTGCAGGTATAGCGGACCACTGCCCGCCCGTTTTCCTCCTGGCTATCCCACTCTGTGGTTTTGCAACCTTTGGCGTTGTCAAAGATTTCCCCAAATGTGTAGTCACTCTCTGCGACAGACGCCTTCTTGACCTCGGTGATGCTGGCGTCGGTGCATGCCATCAAGGTCAGGCAGGCGAGGATGGATGCAAGGATTTTGTGTAGCTGAATTGATTTCATGTGTTTTTTTCCTAGTGTGTTTGTTTGCCTATGAGGCTTCTCCCAACCCGCAATTGACCGGCTCCGGGAGCCGGCCAGACCGAGTTCGCTTGTGTCAAGCATCTATAAAGATGCTTTTGAATCTCCTTTTTTGACGACAGTGCATATCTGATTTTTAAAAATGGCCGGATTCAACAGCCCGGCAAGCCCCAATTCCGAATTTTAAAGAGCTTCAAACACCGTGGTATCAAATACCTCATATCTGGAGGATAGACGGCATGCCCAAAGCCCCTGCCCCCTCCCTTCGCTTGGTGTTTGCCCGAAATGTCCGCCTGGTCCGCATTGATGCCGGAATGTCCCAGGAACGCCTGGCCGATGAGGCCGAACTGGATCGCACCTTTGTGGGCACGCTGGAACGCGGCCTGCGCAACATCTCGATCGACAACATCGAATTGCTGGCTAAGGCCCTTGGAACACCGGCCGGGGAGCTTCTGAACCCCGACCTGGCTCGGGAGCGGGGGCTGGACGTCACGGTGACCCGCGCACCGCGCACCGCCCGGCCCTATCCGGTCAGGAAACGCTGAGGCGACAGTTGCTGCAGCCAGTCCTATGCTGCGCGCATCACAATCAGACAGAGTAGACGCACCGCACAGGCTTCCCCCGTCAGGTGCCGGCAATTGAGCGGGAAACCGGGACTGGCTCGCACCGCCTTGCCGGCCGCAGCCTGCAGTTCGACCCTGACGTTGTGCGCGCAAGCCCAAGGGCGGCTTGCGCTGGAATCGAGCAACAGCAGTGCCCGGCTTTGACTTTTCATCCCAGACGCCTCAGCCTTGCGGTCCAGCTCCACGCCTGTCACCATCGCCCACCGGCTGGACCGGGCTGATTCGAACTGCAACAGACCGACCTGCCCTGCCCTCAGCGCGCGGTGGGCGACCATTCCCAGATCGTCACCACTACCGGACAGGTGCACCTCCGCACGGGCTGTGCAGAGGGCCTCGATGATCGTCATCAAGCTATCCGGGGTCACCTCGCCCTGCTCTTGGCGCTCCCGGGGCTGGTGGCGTTGGCTCCAGAGTCTCCGAGCAGCTCGGCTTAGATTTTTGACATCCCTCACGGGAAGCTGGTCAAGAACTGCGATGCATTGCGTCAGGCTGGACAGCGCGCAGGTTGAGGCACAGTCAAACTGACCGATCGGCAGGTTCTCGTACACCAGCGTTTCACCCTGGCGGGCCATGTACTGAATCTCGGTATCAAAGCGCAGTCCGGCGGCAAACAAGTGTTCAAGATGGGCCATGTCCACCGCATAGCCCTGTAAGTCGTGGTGTAACCAGAGCGCCTGGAGGCGGCTCGTTCAACTCGACATAACGCCAGAAGTGGCGCTCCCGCAGAATCAGCTGCTTGATCAGGGGCTCGTCGCGCTCCACCCGGTGGATCTGCAACTCCTGGCCGCACATCAACACGGCCATGTCAGCAGCAGAGGCACCCGTGACTGCCAACATGTGCTGGACGTTGAGCCGCATGTGTGCCGGTACGCCATCCCTCCACCAAGGCATCTCGTTTTCCCCGACGCTCAGGCATTGAAGGATCTGTGCTCCTGACGTGTCCATGACTTCCCAGCCCATGTGGGCCTGCATCCAGGGATGGCTGGGATGGCACACAACAGTGTTTACCCGTTTGAGGCGATGGCCGGTCCGCTTGGTGTACACCGCTGCAAGCAGCGGCTCCAGCAGAGTCTTCCAGTAGCCAGGGTGGGTTTCATCCTGTGGGGCTGGATCGGAATGCTCGAGCTGTCGCCCTGTCTTCTGGCGCCAGAGGGCCATGGCGGACCTGGTGGGATCGCAGCCCACGGCTGCGGCGGCCTCCGACGCGGTGATCCCTGCCTGCCCAGTCACCACCTGCTCAACAAGAGCGGGTTGACTTGTATTGACCAGTTCCAGGGCAGGTCTTGCCCGCTCGGGCCGTACAGTCGCAAATGTGTTGCGCATGTGAACTCCTTGAAGTTGAATTGTTTTTTCTCAAATAAGAAGCCCCCGTCCGACTGCTCGGGCGGGGGCTATGACGTGACGAGGAAGCCCCGAGCAACGCGAAGACGTTGCCGAAGCCGGTGGTCAATCGACCAGTGCCAAAGCCTGCCCAAGCGCCCTCTCTTTGAGCAGGGCGCCTGCGCCAAACCATGCAGAATCCAGGCGGTAGTCCTGGCTGCGGGCCCGCCGCTCGTGATCCACAAACTGCGTCACCGCATTGAGCAGGCCCCACGCCGTGCCTTTGGCCGACGTCAGGTCTGCGCCCCGTCCCTCCCCGGCGAAGAGGCTCTGGACGGTCTTGAGGGCCCGGGCCTGGCTGAGGCGTTCGTTTGCACTGACGGGCGCATCGGTCTGGCAGATCAGCTTGCGCAGGAACTTCTCTGCGGCAGCATCGTTGACCTTGCAGTCAGTCAACTCCTTCATGCGAGCCATGAAGCCGTCCCACTGGGAGACGGCAATGCCGAGCTGGGACTTGACCTGGGCCGGATCGAAAGTGGTGCTATGGGGTACCTTGACGGCGCCCCGGGCGTTGTCCAGGGCGACGGCCAGGGTGTTGGCGCACACGACACGCACGGTGGTGTGTGTGGCGACAGTGGCCAAGGTGCCGTCGCAGGATGTGGCCAGCAGGATGTAACCCTGGACCAGATCGTTGCCCCGGAGCTTGGTCTCCTTGCCGGTGCGGGCCAGCGCCCAGAACTTACGCCCTTCCTTAAGCACCCCTGCGGTCTCCAGCTCATAACCGGAAGCGTGCGTCAGATCCCTGTAGAACTCTAGGACGGCGCGGGGCTGGACGACCTTGTACCGCTTCGAGACGACGGACAGGGCTTTGTGGTTGTCGCTGCGGTAGAGGACTTTCTGGTCCTCGAAGGCCAGCATGTTGCCTTGGCCTTCTGATTCGGTTTGCTTTCCAGCAGCAACGAAGCGGACAGGCGTTTCGCAGATCTTCCAGTCCATGCCGGCTTTCTGCGCCCAGACCTCAAGAGGTTGTTTGGCGGGCAGGCGGCTGCCGAGGGCGTGCCAAGGGGTGCCTCCGACGTAGGCCATTTGTTCAAGATGATGAGCCATGAGATTGCTTTCATAAATTTCAGGCGTGACTGGGCCTCTGCGGTCAGTCAGATTCAGACACGACTGCGATTGGGGGGAAGGAAAAAGGGGGGGGAAGGCAGGAAAGCCGGCGCTTCACGCAAGTGCTAAGCGACCTGAGTCAAGGCGCTGACTTGCCAAGTTCGGTCAGCCTGGACGCGGCAGACCATCGGGGAAATCGTCGTCAAGATCTAGGTCGTCGTCACCCGACCCGGTGGGGTAATGGGGTGTGTTGGGCCATGGCGAATGGTTCAGGCGTCGCGGAGAAGCGACATCGTGACCATGCGGGAAGCCACAGTGCTTGCACCGATCGGACTCCAGGACGTGGTGGTCAATGAGTCCGCCCAGCGAAGAGCCAATCTCGCAGCCAATGGTGCCGCCGATGATGCCGCGCAGGGTTGCCGCGGCGAGGCCCGTCATCACGGAGCCGACCGGACCGGCGATGGCACCGACCGTCATGCCAAGGCGGGCCGCGCTCAGAATGCCGGCGACGCCTGCCGCTGTCCCGGCGATACCACCGACGGTCCCGCCTACGCGACGAGCCAGGTTGCGGTTGCGCCCGTCCTCATGGTTGCAGTTGGGGCAGATGGAGGCCAAAGGCCTGGTTCTGCGATTGAAGAATTGGAAGTAGCTCATTGAGGTTTACCTGGAAGTGGGTTGATGGAGGGGAAAGTGCGTGGAAGGCGGAATGAGAAGTGAAGATCAGGCGGCGGTGTAGCCGCGACGCGCGTCTTCGCGGACGTAGCGTCCGTAACGGACAAGGCCCAGGCCGCAGACGATGCCGCCAAAGAAGGCGATCGCAAAGGCAGCCAGGGTTTCGAGGGCAGAGCTGTTGATGAGCATGATTCCTTGCTTAAAAGTGGGGGTGGGGATACGGAATGAATGGCGGCAGGCGGACGGGGAAAGGGGTGCTGACTCAGTGCCGGGGGTAACCCATGCCCTGGCTGGCCATCTGGTTGGCCAGGGCATAGGCTGCCTGACGGCGGCCTTTGATGGTTTTGGTTTGCTCGCCTTGTAGCCAGGCGTGGCAGGTGCCGAGCAACGCAATGGCATTAGCGAGTTGGTCGCGCAACGCAGCCGCCTCCTGTGTCAGCCCGGAGATGGCGGCCTGAACGTCCTCGCCCAGGCCTTCGAGCTTTCCGGCTTCGAAGGCTTGGGTTTTGAGGGCATCCTGGCTGTTGAAGTATTCGAGGTTCTGCTGTTCAAGATCGTCGGCTGTTTCTGCCAGTGCGGCTGTCAGGCCGTCATCGGCAAGAAAGGCGTAACGTTCCAGTTCCTGGTGGCTGAGGTGGGGGGCGTATCTCACATTGGGTCTCCAAAGTTGGTGGTTGGGATGAATTCGGACATGACTGGGTCTCTGCGGGACACAGACGGTTGTGGTGCGGATTCGGAAGAAACGGGAATGAAAACGGAAAGAGAGAATGCCGACCGTTGCGGTGCGACAGGGAAATACCGAACCGGGGTCAGCCTTTAGAGGTGGACGGTGCTCAGTCCTGGATCCGTACGCGCATTCCGGATCAGTTCACGCATCACGGTCCCGAACGTTTGGGCCTGCGCCTGCAGTGGGAAGTCGGCAATGGTTTCGATGTGCCCGACTTCAAGGTGCAGGGCGACGCTCCAGAAATGCGGATGGGCATTCGCCGGATGTTCATTGGCCTCAAAACGCTCGATACCGTCCTCGCCTTCCACGCAGGGATACACCTCGACGGCGTCGTAGTGATGCAAGGTTAGCTGGGGGCTGGTGAGGCTGAAGTAATCGCCTGCCGCCTTGTCAGTTGCTGGAGGGAGGCGGTATGGCAGTTGGGGCTGCAAAACGGTGGCGCCGCCGGGTAGTTGGTGGTACTCCAGGCCGAGGCCGGAAAGTACCGCCTGGTGTTGACGATCCGAAATGGAGAAGTTGTTGCGCGCCCAGCAGACTGCGCCAATAACGGCTGGGGTTACCAGACCTCTGGGGTTGATGCGCCAGCAAAGATCGCGGTCCACGGTCTGGAGGCCTGCGCCTTCGTTGGGGGGCGCGTAGGGCTTGAAATTCATGGGTTTACTCCTTGAGTGAATTGAGGATGGGACGGCTTCCTTTGCGAAATGAACGGAAGACGATGATGCTTCGCACTGAAAACAGGCTTTACGCGCCGGGAAAAGCATGGTTTGTCTTGCCACTCATGCGTCCGTGCAGTAAGGGTGACCTGGGACCAGGCGATGCGGCATACAGCCCGACCCGGCCGTTGGCCAGTTCGGGAAAGGTTCAATCGAATGGGGCGCGCGATGGATTAGCGTCCTGGCATAGCCCGAACGGTCAATGCGGCTGCAATGAGGACTTGCCGTTGCGGATGGTTTAGACCACGGGACCAAGCCGTCGGATGACAATGAGAAGTTGCCGTCAGAGATAAGTCAAAGCTCTCTGATACATACCAGTGATATGGGCCTAAAAAAATCTGGGATCTGTCGTTGGCGTACCTACGAAAACACGCAATAAATGGCAAATGCTGACCCACCACTGGTCGCACAAAACGGACTGTGAGCGCCCGCGAAATGGGCCGCTGGATGGCATGACTTTGGAATTGCAAGCGCTTGCAAGAGAGTGCACACGCGTGCACAACAGCACCTTGAAATCGCGGCGATATACTGTATATAAATACAGTCTTCTATTTCGTTTTCACTTGTCCTCCGTGTTTCCCCTCTGAAAATGCTGCCTCTCCCACCCCTGCGCGGACCATTTCCGTTTTACTATTTCCCGACCGTGAAGACGTCCGCACAGTCAGTTGGAGGACTCGCGCGGCTCGCCCACTGGCGGGGTTCTCCAGTTTAGAATCTGAAAATGGGGAAAACCAAAAAAACTGCCGGTCCGTCGGCCCACTTCTCTGGGCATGAGACCTTCCCTCTGCGTCAGATGTGGCTCAAAAAGGTGGTCGAGCAGTCGCTCGGGCATGTCGTTTCAAAAAGCACTTTCGCGGATGAGAATGCCATCGCCGAATTCGGCGTGGGCAAAAACATGGTGGCATCGATCCGCCATTGGGCTTTAGCGTGCAACGTCATCACCGAGGGGCCGCCCGATGGCTACACCGTCACAGCCGATGCCGTCGCCATATTTGACGATGACGGCTTCGACCCCTACTCCGAGAATCCCAACACGGCTTGGTATGCGCATTGGTGGCTAGCCGGCAAGGGCAATCGCGCCACGACATGGCATTGGCTTTTCAATCATGTCACCTCCCCCATCTTTTCGCGCGAGGAACTCGAAGCTCCGCTCGCGGAATACGCCCGCGGCCTCGACGCCAATCGCAAGCTGTCGCCCGCGACGCTGTCGCGAGACATAGAGACGTGCATCCGCAGCTACGCGCCGCGCCTCTCGGGGGGCACTCCTGAGGATTACGCCGAGCCGATGCTCGCCGAGCTCGGCTTGATCTACGAGGAGCACCGTGGGCACTTCGCGTTTCGACGCGGTCCCAAGGCCACGCTCAGCGACGGCATGTTCGCATATGCCCTTCTGGATTATTGGGAGAAAGCCGCCCCCGGCCTGAGCTCGCTAGCGTTCGAATCAATCGCTTATGGAGAAGGCTCCCCCGGACGCGTGTTTAAGCTCGACGAAGACTCCGTGGCCGAGCGGCTATTCAACTTGGAAGCGCTCACCAAAAGCGCGCTGTCATGGACCGACACCGCCGGGCTCCGGCAAGTGCACCGCAAAGAAGAGAAGATCGCCGGGCTCAGCAAGGCCATGATCGAGAGGGCGTATGGCTGAGTCTCACGACAAACTCAGCGACATCGTTCGCATCGCTCGGCACTACCAACGCTCCATCCGCATCGACATCGACTATGGCCGGTCCGACGCGTTGGATGGCTACATCTGCCACGGGACCGCCTCAGGCGTCCTCGAAGGCATGTGCCGTCAAATATCAGAGACCAACCAACGGGCCTTTACGTGGACAGGCCCGTTCGGCGGGGGCAAATCCTCTCTCGCGATCGCGCTCGCGAGCGCGCTCGGCCCGAACAAAGCTTTGCGCGCGAAAGCGCGTGAAGTGCTGCGTCTTGATGCGCAGCCGTCATTCGACAAAGCATTTCCTTGCCGCAAAGGCTGGCTCGCCATCCCCATCGTCGGCAAACGGGCGAGCGTCGTCCAAGAGCTCTCGCGGGGCATGCGGAAGGCCCTAGAGGTTGGCAATGAAGGTAAGAAGGCCACAGCGACCGGGCTGATCGCGGATCTGTGCGAAGCGGCAGAATCGAAAGAGCATGACGGGGTCCTCGTCATCATCGACGAGATGGGCAAGTTCTTGGAAGCCGCCGCGCTCGGCGTCGGGGACGACGTGTATTTCTTCCAGGAATTAGCCGAGGCGGCGTCCCGCTCAAAGGGCCGGATCGTCGTGGTCGGCATCCTGCATCAATCATTCAGCCAATACGCCACGCGCCTTGGCATCGACACCCGTGACGACTGGTCCAAGGTCCAAGGACGGTTCACGGATATTCCACTTGTGGCGGCGAGCGACGAAGTGGTCGAGCTCATCGGCAGAGCCATTGTCGCGGACAAGCGTCCCTTCTGGATGCTCAAAGCGTCCAACGCCATCGCCGACTCCATCCGCGCGCGCCGACCTGCCGTGGGAGCCGATTTTGGCGAAGCTCTGAACTTGTGCTGGCCGCTGCACCCCACGATGGCCGCTCTTCTTGGCCCGATCTCGAAGCGCCAATTTGGCCAGAACGAACGGAGCACCTTTGGTTTCTTAGCCTCGGTCGAGCCCTTTGGTTTCCGCTCTTACCTGGAATCGACTTCGCTGGCGACCGCGACCTGGTATCGCCCTGACAACTATTGGGACTACCTACGGGCCAACCTCGAACCCGCGATTCTTTCTTCCCCCGATGGCCACCGTTGGGCGCAGGCCGTCGAGGCCGTGGAGCGGACTGAAGCGAAGACGAGCGACTCCACGTCGCTAGCCTTGATCAAAAGCATCGCCGTGATCGATCTTTTCCGCAACGGCTCCGGACTCGCCGCCGAAGCTAGCGTTCTGGTGTCTGTCCTCTACGACCACTCCAAGAAAAAAGTCGAAGACACGCTGGAGCAGTTGGCCGCGTGGAAGATCATCCTCTTCAAAAAGCACATCAACGCCTGGTCGGTTTTCGAGGGCAGCGATTTCGACATCGAGTCGGCGATTTCGCAGGCCCGTGGCGCGCTTCCCGGCGTTGACTTCGCACTACTGTCGAGCCTGACCAACCTCTACCCGGTCATCGCCAAACGCCACTATCACCACACCGGCACCATGCGTTGGATGAACATGGCGCTCTGCCGGCTGGAAGATGTTGAGAAAATCGCATCGACCTTCAAGCCGCAAAAGGGAGCGTTCGGACAGTTCCTCCTCGCTCTGCCGGGCCGCTCTGCCAATCACAAAACAGCGCTAGGCCAAGGGCAAGAGCAGTCGAGGATCGCGCCATGGCCTATCGCCGTAGGCGTGCCTCCGAACCACGCCCGCATCGAAGATCTCGGCGCGGAGCTCATCGCCCTGCAGCATGTGCAGGCGCGCCATGAGCTTGGCGGGGATAAAGTGGCCCGCCGCGAAGTGCAAGCGCGCCTGTCATCAGTGCGCGCCAACCTCGAAGAGCAACTTCGAGCGGCAGTGTCGCAAGCTACATGGGTGACCGGAGACATGGAGCCGGTGGCTGGGATCAGGCTGTCGCAAATGGCGTCCGACCTAGCTGACGTGGTCTATGAGTCGGCTCCTGAAATTTGGAGCGAACTGGTCAACCGCGAGAGCCCATCGAGCAACAGTGTCAAAGGACGGCGCGACCTTTTGCACCGCATGCTCACCCATGAGGAAGAGGCTGCTCTCGGTATCGAGGGCTTCCCGGCTGAACGCGGCCTCTATGAGACGTTGTTGAAGGCCACGGGGCTGCATCGCCAAGACGCCAACGGCATCTGGCGTTTCATGCCTCCGACCGAAGAGCACTCGCCCACCTTCGTGAAGCTCTGGGACGAGACAAAAAAGATGTTCACGAGCATCGACGCCCGCGTGAAGGCCGTCGAGGTCGCTGCGATGTGGGCGGCCGCGCCATTCGGCGTGCGCAAGGGTGTGGTGCCTGTCTTGTTCGCCGCTTTCTTGCTTGCGCACAAAGGCAACGTGGCGCTCTACAAGGACGGCATCTTCATCCCGAGGCTGACCGACGCCGACATCGACGAATACCTGCAAGACGATAAACGCTTCTCCATGCGCTGGATCGTCATCGATGCAGAAAAGACCGGCATCCTCTCGGGCATCTCCGAAATTCTTGCCCAAGTCGGCGCCGCCTCAGGCGCACGCGATCCGCTAGAAGCTGCTCGCGGGCTCGTGGCTCTGGTCGTTGGCCTTCCCGCGTGGAGCCAGCGGACGCATCGCATCAGCCCGGAAGCGAGGCTCGTGCGCGACACGCTGCTGAAGGCGCATGACCCCCACAAGGTTCTTTTCATTGACCTGGCGGCCATTTTGGAGAGCGCTGGGGGCGATTCCTACGTGAATGCCCTCCGAGGCCCCATCGTCGAGATTTCGGGGGCCTACGACGCCCTTTTGAAGGACATAGAGGCATCCATGCTCGCGGCGCTCGACGCTCCGACGGAGCGGCTCGACCGCCTGCAAGCCAGGGCCTTCGCCGTCGAAGGCGTCACTGGCGACCTGCGCCAAGACGCTTTCGCGGCCAGGCTGTCCAAGCACGATGGCACCAAGGAGAGCATGGAAGGCATCCTGAGCCTGGCCGCGAACAAGCCGCCTCGCGATTGGAACGATCGTGACATCGACGCAGCTCAGCTTGAACTCGCCCAGGCCGCTCTGCGGTTCAGGCAAGCCGAGGCCTTCGTCTCGGTCAAGGGCCGCAAGCCCACCAGCGAGGCTTTCGCGGTGGTCATGGGAGCGGGTGCCGAAACCATCACCGTGTCCAGGGCGTTCTCATTGTCGGAGCGGCACCGGGAAACTGTGGAAGCCATGGCCGACAAGCTGGCATTGGATTTGAAGGCTGGCGGCATGGACACCAACGTGCTCCTGGCCGTATTGGCCCGAGCTGGCATGAGGCTCACTGTCGATGACGACTCAAAAAAGGAGAAATCGCATGGCTGACAAACATGTCCTGGGCATCTCCGGCGGCAAGGACAGCGCGGCGCTCGCGGTCTTCGTCCGGCAAAACCACCCTGAGCTTGATGTCGAGTATTTCTTCACTGACACCGGCAAAGAGCTGCCCGAGGTCTATGAGTTTTTGGGCCGTCTTGAGGGATTTCTGGGCAAGCCGATCCTGCGTCTGAACCCGCGCCGCGACTTTGATTTTTGGCTGCGCGAATATCACAACTTCTTGCCCTCGGCTCAGACCCGTTGGTGCACCCGGCAATTAAAGCTGGCTCCATTCGAACAATGGATTCGCCCGATGCTCAATGCTGGCGACAAAGTCACGACCTACGTGGCGATCCGCTCCGATGAGGAATACCGCGAGGGCTACACCTCCAAGCATGACAATTTGAAAGTAAGCCTGCCATTTCGGGACGCCGGCATCGATAAGCGCGGCGTCATGGACATCCTCGACTCCTCAGGGGTGGGCCTGCCCAAGTATTACGACTGGCGCTCACGCAGCGGCTGCACGTTCTGCTTCTTCCAGCAGAAGATTGAGTGGGTCCGCCTTAAAGAGCGTCACCCTGAGGCTTTCGAAGAGGCGAAGCAGTATGAGAAGAACGCCCTTGAGCACGGCTCGCCCTTCACCTGGACGCAACGCGAATCACTGAGCGAGCTGGAAAAACCCGCCCGCGTCATTCAGATCGTCACCGACTTTGAACGCCGCAAGCAACGCGACATTGCCAGTCGGCCCGTGAACCCGCTACGGCCGGCCACTACCGTAGAAGACATCGACGAAATTTTCGGCGAAGACGAAGGCGGAGGCGCCTGCGTCGTCTGTCACAAGTGAGAAAGCAAAGTCGTCTTGCGCGCTGGGGCAGCAAGTAGGTCAGAGCAGACTCAGATACTTGTCTAAATTGGAGACAGTGATGGACCGAGTATGACCAGACGTTAGAACGGAGAACTCGTCCAGCCTGATGGTGATAGATGTTTTCTTGATCGATTGCAGGGTTGGGTGGGCCGCGTATTTGACGAACAGTTCCACTTGGTAGTCGCCGGAAGGCCACTCATCTGCCTGATACCCTGCCCGTTGAACTGGAACAAACAGAACGGCTTGGCAGACTGAGGACTGCGGAGAGATAGCGAAATCTCCAAATGGACGCCCCATCTGTCGTCGCGCGGCGAACTCCTCTCCTGGTTTCTCGGGAACAACGCGCTCGGGACGGTAGCGCATTTCCCGCGTAGTCGACCACACGCGTAGGAGAAATAGCTCCACGACGGCTGTGGAAGCTCCGCCGTTGACGACTGTAAGCGGGAGTACCAACTCAAAGGCTCGGTTCGAGGCTATCTCGGGTCCGGCGATCTCGATTACGCTCCACAAGACAGCACAGTTCGCGGTCAAGCGTTGACTGACCGCTTGCGGATAGGCGGCAGTGATTCCGCTGAGCAGCCACCCGTCGAACTCCCCGCGCAACATTCGCTTTCCACCTATTGCCGCCTGCAGCATGCGAGCAACGAGTTCGTAGATCAGAGACTCGCGAAGGGGAAGCGGAAGCGGATCGATGGACTTCGCGGTCAGATAGCGATCCACCTTCGTTATGGCTTGATCGAGCAGGGCCAGCGTGTCCATCGACGTGGGCGTTGGCACATCAACACCGTCAAAGGGCGCGTCGTCCAGCACGGCAGCTGCGATCGGTCCGGCCAGCAGCAGCTGGTATCTGTTTGCAGCGTTGGATGCCTTGAGCTCCTTGCACCATGCAACCACGTCGCCTCTTCCGATCTGATTCTTGGATGACTTGACCTGTTGAGCGCAAGTCGAACCATCGGCATACTCCCAGTGGATGTCTACCTTGTCGTTGTCGGAATCAGGCTCAAGCGTGACAGCCGTCCATTGTTCGCCCGCCCAGAACGAGTCGAGCAGGCAGATGAGGGTCTGGACCGCAAATCCGCGGATCGCTTCGCGCCCGCCCATGGCTAATTCTCAAACTCAAAAAAGTCCATGGCCATCCGACCCCACTGCGAACGCGTGTCCTCGATGCCTAGTCGCACCTTCTCGCTTGGGGCTTCGTCCTCCATTCGGGCCCATGCGGCGATGAGCGACAGGACCTCTCTGGCGTACTGAGCCTCTGGGCCCTCCTCCCCCTGGAGCGCCGCGAAGATGCGCGCGTGTACCGGGTGACGACTGTTGAGTGTGACCAAAATAACGCCTCCAGCTGTGGAGACGTCAAAGATGCTGGAGCCCGTAAGATCAGAGTGCCTGAAACGAAACTTAATCTTCTTGGTGACATAGTCCACGGCTAGGTCGTGAGCCTTCGCCTCCTCCACGCCGTCCTGCACGATATCCGCCGTCAGCGCTGACGCGCGATCGCTGGCGGATGCGTGCTCCTCTTTATCGCTCCTGCCGGTGTCACCAACCCTCTCTCTGCGTCTCATCACCGAGTCGGTCGCCGCCTTCTCGGCCTTGTTCTCGGCTCGTTCTTTCGCGGAGTGGATGCGCTCACCTTCTCGCATCTTGGCCACTTGCGTTCGCATGGAATTCAGCAGTTTCTCGATCTCGCGGCTGATGCGGTACATCGCAAGCCGCGGGTCATGATCTTCTTCGAGGGTCTCGTGGTACTCCTTCACATTGAGACCCTCTTCCAGCGCATCCTCCTCGATGCTTAGACGGTGGAATCCTGTAGCTGACTGCTTGTTATTAGTAACGCCAAAGACGTCATCCAAGCCCGGGTCGAACTGCACCTCGATCCCCCACCATCTTTCGCGAGTGTCATAGGAGTTCGTAAAACTGTGGTTAAGCTCCAGCTCTCGCCTTGACCTCACAACGGAGATGCCCTGATTTTTCTGCGCGTGTTGACCGATGGGTTTGGTTCCTCCTTCACGCCGTGTCTCCGGCTTGCAGATCGAAGCCATGATGGTCACAGGGTGTTCCGCGCCTCCATGAGCCACCGTGAGGACCAGCGGCTGTCCGAACGCTACGAAGGCCGGCTTCTGATTGAAGGGAGCGGGAGCGTTCGTTCCGGTCATCAGGTAGAGCGGATCGTTTGGTCTGACGAAGCTTTCGAAGACGCCCGCTTTGGTCTTGCTTTCATAGGCGGCGAGGCGAATTCGCACGGACTTGTCGTTAATGAAGTGTCGGTAGACCCGCCCGCTGATAAATTCGGTGTGTCGCAGCAGGGTCGTACTTTTCTTCCAGGAGATGCGATCCAATTTGCTCCAGACAACCAACGTCCCGTGCTCTTCGATATTGCCTGCGATCAATGAGCGCCACTCGGAGGGCAGTTCAGACGGTTGCGGCTCGGGGACCTCGGTCATCATGCCGTCCTGAATTTCCTGCACATCCAAATAGGCGTGATGAACAGATCCTTGCTGCCATGACCAGACGTCCACCCTCTTGCATTGCGAAATCGAGGAGTTCGGTAAGCCCATCCCGAACTTGCCGATTCCCTTTTGCTGAGCCTTATCAAGGCGCGACCCGTTGCCGAATTGCAGAGCTTTTCTCAGGAGAGAAGTGTTCATGCCACTGGCATTGTCATAAACAGCAAGTCGGGAAATTTGACTCCGGCCGCCGCTCGGCGCTTCGTCAATGCAGATGACCTCGACCTCAGTGCGGGACCCTGTATCTTCTCCGG
Organism: Polaromonas sp.; assembly: GCF_029945685.1. Classification (GTDB taxonomy): domain Bacteria; phylum Pseudomonadota; class Gammaproteobacteria; order Burkholderiales; family Burkholderiaceae_C; genus Polaromonas. The sequence continues at coordinate 177,282 of NZ_JAQSDA010000028.1, forward strand.
CCTGAATGGAGTTATCGATGAGCTCTGCGAGAGCGTGAGCGGTGTCGCGATAGCCCGAGCTTCGCATCGCGGAGATCGACAGGTTTTGCGGAATGATGGGAAAGGACATGTGATCTCCTAGGAATCCAGCGTTGACCAAGTGCTCAACGACGTCACCAAGCCGGCGTCGGCCTGCGAGTCGGCTGCAACAATGAGTCTGAGCGTTGGAAGGTTGATATCTCGAGCTTGTACGAGCCGCCCGATCGTTGAAAGGAACGCGGCTCTAGACTTACCCGGTGACGCCATAACGCACAGGGCGATATCTGGGATGGCGCTGCCCACGAGTAGGAAGCCGTGGACGCACAGGACCTTTTCCCCTCTGGAGACAAACCTCTGAAGGGCAAGGGTGCGTGCTGCAGGAGAGTCCTCTAAGGTAATGGATGTGGCTGGCACACCTAGGACGGGTAGAAGGCCAGCAAACAGCCTCGCGCTCGCCGGGGTTGTCGCGTAGAAGACGATGCGTCCCCACTTCTTGGACTCGTCTTTAAGGATCGTCAGAAGGCGCTCATTGCGTTCAACGTTATTGCCGAGCTCGCTCACGTAGGTTTGATCGAAGTCAAGTAAGTCGTCGTCGATGACGTCGGGCGACGCACCTGCCGGGGCAACTGCAGGCGGCGCGATTGTCAGGTGGACAACCGAGCCTTCAATGTCCACGAAGTCGCCCACGTCGCGAAGCAACTGCAATTCGTCATCCGCCGCGACCGTGATGCGACCTCCCGTAAAAGCCGATATCAAAGCACTCCGCGCAGGTCCTGGTGGAATGGCAGCACCTGATGAGGCCAGAATCCCCACCAGGCTGAAGGGTCCGCCAGCCGACAATTTCCGCACGATCTCAGCGCCGACGGGGTGGACGAGGCTCTCAGCGTCTGCGAATACGGCCACCGATGTGACGCCGCCGAGTTTTTCGAGTGCCTGGTCATCCTTGCTGAGCCGGAGAATGTCAATAACCGCAATTGATCCCCCGAGTTGGTCTAAGTCTCGTGCGGGGTGGTCGCCATAAAGCTGAAGCAGGGTCGTGTCGCGCGACCCGAGTTGTTTCCAGACCTCCTGAAGCTCAAGAAAGGCTTCTTCACACATGGCCGCACCCGGTGCCAACCAAATGACAGACCGGTCATCAGCTTCGGAGCGGAAGAGATCGAGCGCTGCGGTGGCGACGAGGCGGAGCTTTCCAGCGCCGAACGGCATGTGCACAAGGATAGAAACTGGTGGATGCGCAATCGCTCGTCGAAGTTCGCGAAATGCGTTTAGTTGGTGCGCGTGGAGCTTGTGGGAAGCGACAGCTTTATGAGATCCCTCGGATGGTTGGGGAAGTACCTCGAGCTCCTCATTCGGCACGCCGTACCATCTACCCAAAAGCTCTAGATTACGTTGTTCGCCGAAGTTGAAGCCCCTCAGTGTTCGGACTGGGGAGATCACCGGCAACTGCAACAGGTCGCACAGGTCACTAGCCTCCGATTGGGTCAGTTGGGCAAGTAACAGACTTCGAATCTCCTGGCTTCGCAAGGCGCCACGATCGCCCTGCACGCTCACAATGAAATAGGCCAACCCCATTGGACTAGTAACATCTGCGCCCACCGTGCCGAGCAATGCCATCGTCGAGGGGGCTAGCAGGGTCGTGAGCGTGGCCGTGTCGTTTCTGGCCAGGTGTTGAACAAGTCGCGTCATCGTGGGTCCACGAGACGAAGCTGTGGGCAACGGGGTATCTGGAGTGTCAGGTGATGCCATGAGCTGGTATTGGCGAGTAGTCTAGGGAAATCGCTGTCACTGCGGCGGTAATGTCATCGTCAGATAAAAAAGGGGCTTGCGCAAAGACCAAGCCTTGTTCGCCATTTAGCTTTGCTGCCATATGCCCCTTGCCGAGTAGCATTTCTGCCCCAGCCCGGTCAAGAGCAATCTTTGAAGTCAGCTCGCTAGCTACTTTTAGGATTAGCCGATTGCCCAAGTTCTCTCGAAGCTGCATAGGCATCACGTCTTTGTCAGGGCGCTGAGCAGCAAAAATCAAATGAATGCCAGCGGCTCGAGCTTTGACACCAAGACGCTGCACGGCGGCGCTCACGGCCTGCTTGTAGCCGTCATCCATCATCCAGTCTGCAAACTCATCATGAACAAGGAACAGCATCGGGAGGCGAGCTTCGGCTTCGGCTTTCGCGTTAAATGTGGTGAGGTCGCGAGCCCTTGCGCCCGCAAAGAGCCGATACCTGCTCTCCATCTCCTCCACCAGCGCTTCGAGAACCACCGTCGCGCGTTCACGCGTCGTGACGATGGGCTCCCTCATATGCGGCAAGTCTTCCAACGCGGAGTAGTCCACGCCCATCTTGGGATCGATGAGGATGATCTGCGCAAGCTGCTTGGGGTTGGTTGCAGCGATGTCCAACAGGATCGCCTGGATGAGCACCGATTTTCCGCTGCCTGTGGTCCCGGCGACGAGCGAATGAGGATCGTGGGAAGACAGGCCGCCAAATTCGCCGCCGAGATTCAAATACAGAAGCGAACCGTTGATCTCTTGGAGACCCAGGACGAACGACGTGTTGATGCCTGCCGCGTTTCGGTTGATCTCGCGCTTTGCCCACAAATCCCAAAGCGACACAGACTGGCGTTTTTCGCCTGCCATGGTCACCACGATCTCTCCTGGCTTGGGCTGGACGGTCACGAGGTTGATCGCGTGTGTAGTGAGCAACTGCATTCGCTTGGCTTCGATGTCTTCCACGCGAAGTTTGTCCGAACCAGCCAGACGCACCAAGCACCCATTGGGCGTGAGCCGGGTTCCCAGCACGGCCGCTTGGAGCCCATAGCCATTGAGAGCTGTTTTAAGCTTGCGCGTCATCTCGTCGGCCCATGCCCCGCGCTCGTCGACTTTGCCAGCCAACGCGGCTGACTTGGATGCGATGAGCTCCGCGAGCGCTTTGGAGCCACTACTGGCGACTTCGGCAACGACGGGAACATCTACGACTGCTGGGACCACTGGGGCGTGCACGAGTGCTGCATCGGCCGGCTCGGCAGGCTTGGCCGCGGGTTCTGGCGACTCCTCCGGCGAAGAGTCGGCGTCGTGGGCATCGACCTCCACTACTTCCGGCATTGGCTCCACTCCGACAGCGAGCAAGTCCATCATCGCAGTCCATGTGACTCGCGCGGCGGGCTCCTTGGCGTCCAAAGCCAGCCATGGCTCCATGGGTCCGAGCTTTGCGCGCACGGACGCCGGATCACCTTTGGCCGCGTAGCTCTCCACGAGGTTGCGAAGCTCTGGGCGGTCGAAGACCTCTTGCCAGGCTTCGACGCCAAGGTCGCTTTCAATGAGGGACTGCTCCGACGCCGAGCCGCCCGTCCCAGCTTCGGCCGAATGAACAAACACGTGCGAATAGCCTCGCAGCGAAATCTTGGCCTTGCCTTCGCGTAGCTCGGAGCGCGCGCGCTCCAGCAGGCCCGAACAGCCAGGCGGAACGTCGGCATCGATGAGCAAGTCGGCCAGGCGCGAAAGCCACACGTCGCGGTCGAGTCGCCCGGGGTCGCCAAAAATGGCGGCGCGGAATGTGGACAGTGTCGTCAGGAGCTGGGCGCGCGAAGACTTCTTAGCCTCTGCGGCGCCCACGGCGGCCACATACTTCGACTCAACCACCGCGATGTGCAGATAGGGCACGCCGTCTCGCTCTTCGACGCAAAGCGCGAGGATGTCCGCGATGCGGTTTTCTTTCTGCGCGAGCCACCCGGCATAGTCGTCGAGCAAAAAGAAGACTGTGAAGGCTTGCGGAGACGAGCTCGACAGCGCCTTGAACTCGCTGTGGATCAGGTAACGGCTCATGACAAGGCCAAGCATCTCGCCAGCAGACACGCCACGCTTGGCCGCCCTCAACACAATGTCACCGGACACCGACAAGGCGTCTTTCTTGATCCTCGCGGCCAGGTCGTCGAACTGCTCAGGCGGCATCGCCAAGCCAAGCTCGGTCAGGCGCCTGCGGGTCAGCACGCTAAGCAAGCGCAGCTCCGACGTAGAGCTCACGATCATGTTGCGACCATTGGTCGAGGCGCGACGATAGCGGACTATGGTGACGCCATTCGCCTGCAGCTGGCGCTTGTCGAGCAGCTCGTCATACGTGGCGACCCACTCTGCGAGCGCATGCGCGTCGCTCAGCGTCTCGCTGAGCGCCTGGCTCTGCACTGAGATGCGTCTAGCCGGCAAGAAGCGCTGTCCATCGACCACGTCGGTTTGGCGAGCGACCGAGCCGACCGCGGCCACGTAGGCCCATCCCGTGGCGGTCTGCCTAGGGCAAGTCAGGAACGTGGTCGATTTCAGCTCGTTCTCGCCTGAGACGCTGCGGTAAGACCAGCGGGACGGCGCGTGTTCGAGGCTTGGCCGTTCGTTCGCCCAATCCACCGGAATCCATTCAGCTGCGGCGGTGCGGGAGACCACGTCGTGAAGGAACGCGATGTCGAAAGGCTTGAAGGTGGCGTTCGCCGTCGAGGGCGTGGCCGACGAGGGAACCACAGCGATGCGCAGCTTCGAGATGAAGTTTTCCGAAGTCTCGCTCACCACCGGCAAGTCGGGGTCGTCTCCGGCTTTGGTGACTAGCTCGGCATACACGCGCCGAAGCTTGGATGGGTCTCGGTGGCGGACAGCCACCGCGCACTGAAAATCCGACTCGGACTGAATCGGCGAGAGCTCGCGCACCACAGCCAGGGGCAGCTCGGCCGCGTCGGCGTTGTAGAGGAGCACGCTCAGATTGGCCGCCTCATGCGGCTGGAGGCCGACATAGCGGGCCAGAAGCTCCTGCACCTGCTTGGCCGCATCTCCGGGATCAACGTCGGTAAGCATGTCCTCGTCGCCACGCACGGGACGCTCGAGCAGGCTGTATCCATTCACGGTGCTGCTCTCGGAGAGAAGCACGGGAGCGCCGCTGCGCTGGACCACGGCGATTTCCGGATAAAACGGATGGGCCAGCTCCTCGGCGAACTCGCGGAAGAAGATGCCTCGGTCGCCAAACAGGACGTTTTGTCCCGCCAGCATGTGGGTGACAAGGCCCGCCACGCGGCGGGTCTTGACCGCCAGAGCCTTCATGCGCTCCGGGTGCCAAGGCGGGATGATGACGCATGGCTGATCGCCCGCGACCCTCACGGTCCCGATGGTGAGAATCTCGGCCACCAGTCGCGAACGGCATACGTCTCCGCGGGCGTGGACGGCAAGAGCCCGAAGCAGCGCCGCGAACGAGTCGGCTTGTTTGAGCACGGCCTCGCCGTGAAGCCCCACGGAAATGAAGTCGTCCATGGCCTTGATGTAGTCCGTTTCGAACTCATCCCAGACCGCGCGCAGCGTGTCGCGCTGATCCGGCGTAAGGCGGCCTTCGTCTGCCAAGTCCTTGATGCGGGACTTGATGTCGGCCCGCAGGCTCTTCATCTTGGCGGGAGGGGGCACAAGCGAACCGGCGTCCCGGGAGAACGTCGCCTCCAAGGTATTGGTGTCGAGCAGCGAAACGCTTTGCACACCACCCTTTTTGCTCACGAGCCGGCGCGGAACCTCGGTGCTTCCCACCGCGCCCTTCTCGCGAAGCCTGCCCATGTCATCGACCAGAGACAGCCCAATGGACTCCGGCTTGAACATCCACAGAAGCTGCGTCTTCTCGATCACCTCCTCCTTGTCGCCCTGGCGCTCCAACAGGGTCACTTCGAATTTGATCTGCGTGGACGCCTTCGCGATGGACACGACTGGTTTGGTGTTTCCCTTGAAGATCGACTGCTCTTTGGCGAAATAGGCAGGGTATTGGAAAAGCGGATCGGGCAAGTCGGCAGTCCCCATTTTCAGGACTTTCCAATCGACCTTGGACCCCATCAGCTCCTTCAAGCCTCGGTGCATTGCGGAGAAATAGGACCCGACGTCATGATTGAACCGCTCGCGCCACTCCTTGCGGCCCTTATTAACAGTGATGCGCAGGAATCGCTCGCCCTTCGGAGAGGCCGAACCCACGATCAAATGGTGGGCCGCGCTGGTAAAGCCCTCGAAAAAGTCCACGCACTCAATGGGCTTGCCATAGATGACTTTTTCCCAGCGAGACAGAAGCTTCGGATCCTGTTCGAGGTAGCGGCGATGAAGATTGAAAAAAGATTCATCCTCTTCATTCCAATCCGACCTCTTTTCGCGCGCCTTCAGGTCTTCAAGGTGCTTGAGCCACTGCGCGTCCAACGCGTCGTGCTCAGCGCAGACATGTTGGAAAAAATGAATCGTCGATTCCGCCAAGCCCTTGAGCTTCTCGCGCGGCTTCTCAAAAATCAGGTGGACGCCGTCGGATTCCCACTCCAACTCGGCCACGGCCCACGCCGTGTCCTTGTCGCCGACTGGAGCGTTGATGAACGCCTCCAAGACGACGCGCGCAGCGTCGGGGATCGCGGCGATGTTCTCCTCGAACCGCTGGCGCATGTCCTCAGGGTCGATGGGCTGGCTGTTGGGGCGTTGCCGCGCAAGGAGCGGCGAGCGGTTCTGATAAAGCTTCTCGAAGGCCTTGCGCCACGGCCCGACTTGCTGCCCGTAGGTCTTGTCGTTGCCGAAAAACGCCGTGTCTCTGGGCAAATCCACGCAGGGAAGAGACCACCCAATGGCGAGGCGGATGGGCAGCCCCTTGGAAGGATGCGACGCCTCCGCGATCTTGGAGCAGAACTCGCCGAGCTGGATAAGGGACATGTCGGTCACCGACACAAGGCCTTTGAGCGCGGCCTGGAACACTTTGCGATCTTCGAACGTGGGAGCGATCGACGCCACATGGCACGTCGCCTCGACCCAGGCCTCCTCATAGGCTCGTAACTCTTTGGCGCCCAACGCGGTGACGTGCCCTAGCGTGTCGGCGAGCCCCTGCTCGTTGCCGTTGGCTGTGAGCAAAGCCTCTTTGTCGGTCCCAGCGTTGCGGACAGCGCCCGCATTCATCAGCGTTAGGGCGGCCTCGGGCAAGTTCTCGCCATCGACCAGCATGCGCGGGATTTTTATGTCGATGCGCTCCGCAAGCTTCCCGTTGCCCAGGACCTCGCGCACGACAGCAGCGATTTGGCTGGGAGCCAACTTGTCAAGGCGAAAGATCGCGGCCGACTCCGGCTGGTCGTTTTGCCCTTGCGTCGCGTTATCGAGGCGGTCATCGAGGATAGTGGCCGCGACGCGCCCGATGATTCTGTCGGCGAGCATCATTGAGCGACCTCGAAAGTAAATGGGTTCTCAACGAATGAGCAGGAGTCCGAAAGGCGCCTCACGAGGCCAAGGCCGACTAGTCGCGCCTCGAGGTTCGCGCGGTTGTCGCTCAATGCCTCTTGGTCCACCAGCTTCTCTTTGACCAAGCGCGCGCCTTCCGCGTCGCCGATAACCATCCCGTAGCGATTTCGAATCTCGCTGAGGAATTCGTCGAACTGCATACGGTCGTCCACCATGGAGATGACCAGCGTTTTGAGCAGCCTGTCGTTGGGCGCGTAGCGGGTGCGCCGAGAAAGGCGACGGGAGCTGAGCCCCACCGCCCTAGACCACGCCGCATGGATCTTTCCGAAATGCTGCTCGTGGCGAGACTCAGCCATCTCGACCAAGATCCGGATCATCACTTCGCCCGTGGTGTCGCCCGTGACCTGCGCGTCCGACCCATTTTCGGGAGGCCACTGAAACCACGACCGCATGAGCGCGGCGCTCTGCGCATTCGGCTCTTCAGACGCGCCGGCTTGAGTCCACTCGTCGGTGAGCCGCACGCTCTCGATGGACGCTCTGATGGCCCGCAAAGACAAGCCCTGGTTGAATTGATACGACTCGCCCGAGAGCGCCCTCACCTTCGTGCGCTCTCGCGACACGATTTCGCAAATCAGCTCGACTGGTTCCACGTCGCCGGACTGCGCTTTGCCGCATTCCAGGAAATAGAGCAGCAGGTTGAGGCCCGCGCTCGCCATCAGATGTTCCAACGCATCGTAGACCGGCATGTCGCGCGAGAGGATCGCCAGCCAGTCTTCGCACAGCCTGTCGAATCTCGGATGCGAGGCGTGGGGCAGGTAGCCCACGGACCGGTCCGATCCGGCCGTCTGAGTCTCGCCTTGAAGCGCCCGGACCAACCTATTCATCGGAGCCTTGCTGTCGAACAGCCTATTAATCAATTGATCCCCAAGCGCGGCGCCATTTTTCGCCCGGCTCAGCATGAGATAGAGCAGCTCGCCCGTGCGGGCGAAGAACCGTCTGTCGTTGGACGCCCCACCGTCGGCGTCGATGCGCAAGTCCTCGTAGAGAGCGTCTGGACCGAAGGGAAAGACGAACTTGGAGCTCCACCGCTTGTTGCTGCGCGCCTCGAACGAAGAGGACCTGAGCAGCTCGACCGCTTTGGCGAAATCGTCGAACGTATTGAACACCTTGCGCAGGTAGCTCATGTCGCCGTTTTCCAACTTCGCGCAATCATCATTGAAACGGTCCGTCCACTGGTTCCACTTGTCTTCGTCGGACACCTCTTTGGAGCGGATCGTCTCGATGTAAGGATTGTTGAACAGCAAAGAACGCAGCCTGATTTGTCGCTGGGGGCGATACGTCACATCACCCGTCGCAGGCGGACGCAGGGGATTGGCCCGGTTGGAGGCAAGCACGCCCAGGAATTCCAGAACGGCCAAATGCGGGAGCTGCTCGTCGTAAAGACGGTGGCCCCAGATGTGCTCATCGACCGCGAATTTCTCGACCTCTTTGATCGGCGGCCTCATGACGCGGCCCTCACCGACACACGGCGCGACAACCCCAAGCCGCTTTGCTCCACGTCGATGAAGTTGAGCGCGAGCGAACCGTCGTCAGAGCCGGGCTCGTCCTCTTCAAGCAGCATGCGCTCGCGCAGCAGCTCCTCTTTGCGTAGAAGCTTAGCTTTGAATGCGAGCATGTCCTCCAAGCATTCGTTCGAAAAACTGCCCGGCAGAGCTCCTTCGGCGACCCGGCACAGGAACTCGAAGCGCACGGGCGTCAGAGCAAACGACGCGGGGTGGACTTCGCCTTGGGCAAGCGCGACATCGATGGTCGGCCTGGCCGTCAGCGGGTCGAGGCGGATGCGCATGCCTTTGCCGCCTTGCCTCTTGGCCGGAGCCTCGGTGTCACAGAGCACGCTCACTCGAGATTGGGAAAAGCCGCCGGAGCTGGCCACGAACAATTTGTCGTCGTTTTCAATTAGCAGTCCAGTCATCACTCGGTTGAGTCCTTTGACCAGCCGCGCCCTAACGCCATCGGACACCGCTCCGCCACCGGCGAGAAAGTCCACCATCGAGAGATAGTCTCCCGCGAACCTGAAGGCGGTCATGGGCCAGTGGCCGTATCCAGGCTCGCCATCGGGCACGGTGAAGAAGAACCGGCGCCTCTGCGTCTGGAGGCGCGCGAGGAACTCGGACGCACCGGACTCCAAACGCGCTGACTCCTCGCCCTCCAAATAGCTGTCGAGAGCCGCCAGGTAGCCTGGCGTTGCGCCGTAGACGGGATCGGACCTCATAAGCCTGTCGAACGTCGCTGTGAGCTGGGGATCATCCGCGCCATAGACCATCAGGCCGTCGGCCGCGTTTGTGGTCTCGGAGCCGATCCCAAACGCGGCAAGCGCCCGAAATACCGGCCGGCTCATAGCCCTTCGCAACGGCAAGTTCGCGCCGAACGCGTTGTCGTAGAGGCTCGCATGCTCGATCAGGTTCGCTTTTTGGATTTTGGGCACATCGGAACAGGTCATCAACCCTTCCTTGGCATCAGGGTGGCCCAAAACCATGTTCGCAGCCAAAGCGAGCATGTCCCGCACCGGCAAATGCCATCCATTGACGCGGGCGACCTCGACAACGTCGCCAAGCCGCTTTGAAAAGCGGCCTTTATCGTTAGCGCCCAGCAAGCGATTGCGATTTTCATAGATTGGGCAGACAGCGCCGCCCTCCTGCTGCGAGCATCCGCCGCAGTTGCCCCAATCGGGATGGTTCGCCACGGCGGACAGCACTTCGCCCAGGGTTTCCCGATGCGTTGCGCGGGTCAGGTCAAAGATAGCCAGGCGGGCCGGTGCCTCGCTAGCTTGAAGAAATGCGTCTTGAATCGGCTTGCGAAGCGGATGGGTCCTGCCCTGCCGGATGCCTAGATCGCGCAGCCGTTCCAGGATTTGCCCATGATTGGCGGCGACGACTAAGAATTTTGCGTCTTGCGAGCCCAGAACGGATTCCTCCAACAGCGCCAGGGCGGCGTCGCTTTGCTCCGGTGTCAACTCGCTCAAATCCTTGATGAAGGTGGCGACGCGGCCGTCAGCGAGAGTCACCTCTTTGACTGCGGCAGGACTGGCCCAATCATGGGGCGAGCCGCCGAGCTCTGTCCACAGGCTGCGGCAATGGTAAGTCTTACCATCCCCGGCGGTGCCGGCGATGAGGATGGAGCCACGGTCGTCAGAGGCGAGGCGCCTCTTGATCTTTTCAAGTTCCGGGCTAGAAAGCGTGATGGGCGCGACCTTGGCTTTGCCCAGCGCGCCGGTGACGTATTCGTCGAACAAAGTCGTGTTGTTCGGAGTGGGGCCATACGAGCGCAGGAATTTGATCCATGCGTTGGACGGCCCAGGGCTCGAAGCTTGGACTTCGCCCGGTGTTTTGATCATTAGCTTGCTCTCCATTCCAAGCTGGCGCAAAGTGCAGCTTAGCCTTCCTCTTGAGCCTCTCGGCCCTTTCATTCTGCGTTTACCACCATTATTGCTCGCAATGCCCCACGGATACGCAGATGAGTAGGAATGAGCCATGACCGAGATGACTCACCTGTCTCTAGTATTCTCCAGAGCTTCACCAATTCTGTAATGCTGTGCCTAGGTATTCACATGCCCTGGCTCTCAACAGTTGCGCAGTTAGGGACTAACCCGTATACCCCATGCCCAAATTCACTGGACTGCGATTTTTCCCCGACAGCACTAAAGTAATATTTCTCGACTTGGAATATTACGTCCCACCAAGCGACAGGGCGAGGAAGACACCGACAGGCATGCTGTTCTCACCGTTCCGGCCGGGACACCTGGTACTGGGCGGTACGTTCATGACCTATTTCCCCATGCATGATCGCTTCATACCGCCAGTCTCGATCTGGTCATGGAAAGAAGGCTCGGAAAAGGCTGCGCTTGCCAAAATCTTCGCCTTGCTTCAGAAAGAATGGCACGTTGTGGAATCTAAAGAGGGTCTCGGCTCCTTGATGCTGTCCGGAATTGGAATCTCGCACAGCGACGTACCGACCTTGATTTCCAAGCTGGTGATAAATCAGGTGGCCGACCCGGTTCGCATCACGGACGTGATGTGTGGCTTCCGGCAAATCGACCTGACGACGGCGACCTACTGCCAGTTCGCCTTCAACAACAGCTACTTCGCTTATCCCAAGACCAAATCGCAGCTTTATCAAAAATACCTTGATGGGAAAAGCCTGGAATCTGGCAAGTCGGTTTGGGAGCTTTACGAAGCCAAGAATTTCAGAGCTATAGAGGACCGATGCATAGAAGAAGTGACTGATGCACTAGCCATCTATCGGGCAATGTTTACGCTGAAGAAGAAGACAGACTCTGCACTGGATAAGCTCAAAGGGTTTCAAAAAAATCACCCTGAACTTTTTGGCACTCCCCGCGCGCTACCAGAAGCCGCGAAGCACAGTAACGGCGTGGACGATACAGCGTCCCGGTCCTGAGCCTCTGGACGAGCGCCGGATGTTATGGAACTATCCAAGCCCGCTCACCTCGCCGGATATCACTAATTGCGGCGCAGGGCCTGGGCGACCCGTCTGAGAAAAAACAATGGTGTGAGCATCGGTGGGTACACCTTCCGTTGAATAACGGCGTAAATAGATCTAGATCTGCCCCAACCGGATAGCTTGATGGTAGAAAGGTTGGTAGAAGAAATGAAAAAGCGCCCCGGAGGGCGCATGTTCATTAGCTTACTGGCGGAGAGGGTGGGAGCCGAATCCGGCCAAGCTTCTCCCGCGAGAGCCAACCGTCAAGCGCGTTCGAGGTACGCCCAACCAAGTTTGCTTACATGGGCGCTTACATGTGAGGCCCCGAATTTCAGACGGAGAGTCTAAATTGTGGATTTTCTATTGGTGCGGCTGGCGGGGATCGAACCCACGACCCTTGGCTTCGGAGGCCAATACTCTATCCACTGAGCTACAGCCGCAACGCTGAAAACATGGCCCCTGCCGGCGTTTTGCAACGGGTGGGTGACCGGCAAGTGCAAACGCCGGGCGAACTGCACTTGAGGAAGAGCACGATTCTATCAGTCGGATAGGGCGCGTCCGGGATTTACAGGGGTGACGGCTATAATCAAAGGTTGTCGAATATGAGTTGCTTTAGTTACCGATATTTAGTTTTTTGAGGAAGCCATGAGCGCAAACGATCCAACGACGGCCCACGAAGAAGACCACTCAGGCCCCATCAAAACCCCCAAGCAGCTCCTGCTTGCCGTCTTTTTCTCCTTTGTCGTCCCGATTTTTGCCATCATCGCGCTGGTGTATTACGTGACATCGGACAACAAGCCTGCCGCCGGCACCGGAGATCCTGAGAAAGCCGTGGCCCAGCGCATCCAGAAAATCGGCATGGTTGAAATCCGCGATGCCAACCGTCCGCTGAAAGCCGGCAGCGAAGTGTATGCAGCGCAATGCGCTGCCTGCCACGCCACCGGGGCAGCCGGCTCACCCAAGTTTGGCGACACAGCCGCCTGGACGCCACGGATCAAGACCGGCTTCGAAGCGCTTTGGAATTCCGCCCTCAAAGGCAAGAACGCCATGGGTCCCCAAGGCGGCGGCGACTTTGACGATGTCGAAATCGGCAGGGCCGTGGTGCACATGGCCAATGCGGCTGGTGCGAAGTTTGCCGAGCCGCAAAAAGCCGCAGCCCCCGCAGAGGCAGGCGCTGCAGCAGCGCCTGCCGCGCCCGCGGCACCTGTAGCGGCTCCCGCGGTGGCGGCTGCGCCCGCAGCGCCCGTGGTGGTGGCTGCCGCCGCACCTGCCGCAGCGTCCAAGGCCGGCGCCGGCGAAGCGCTGTACAAGCAGGCCTGCATTGCCTGCCATGCTTCAGGCGTTGCCGGTGCTCCCAAGTTCGGCGACAAGGCCGCCTGGGCGCCGCGTATCCAGACCGGTCTGGACATGCTGACGGCCAGCGTGATCAAGGGCAAAAATGCCATGCCGCCCAAAGGAGGTTCTTCTGCCTCCGACGCAGATATCCGGGCGGCCGTTGAGTACATGGTCAGCGCAGCCAAATAAGCGACATCAGCCTCTCCCGAAAAAGCCGGTCTTTGGCCGGCTTTTTTATGGACAAAACAGGCTCAAGCCCTTGATCTACAAGCGCAGGCAGCTACCAAAACAATAGCATCAAACGATCTGATGGTGATGCGCGGCCGGGCTGCGCACATAACCGAAACGGGACGGCAAGTCGCGGATGACCGCCTCCACAGGCACCCACAGGCCCTGCTCGATCGCCTCCGACGCCTGCATCATGTCCTGGGTATGCACCAGGCCAAAACCCAGGTCGGTTTCCAGATAGAGCCTGCCGTGTTCATCGAGAAAGCAGCGCTGCACGCGCGCGGGCCGGCCGGTGTGTGCCGTCACTGGAAAGTCCGGTGCACTGCCGATACGCCAGACCAGCGGCGTCGCCTCGAGTTCGACATAAACGCGTTGCGGACCGTTCTGGAAAAACCACTGGCCGGCAGCGTCACCTTCGTAGTTGCGGGCGATGAAGTCGATCAGCTTGTCGTGTTTGAGCAGCGAACCCTTGCCCGCCGCCGCTCCGCCGGCAAAAGGGCCTGCCGCCTGGGCCTGGTCATCGCGCATGTACCAGTTGCCGCGCGCGTCCAGGCCCAGCCAGCCGTAGCAATGCGGAACGTTGGGCCACTTGGCAATGGCCTGGCGAACAATGTCATCCATGCGGCCTATTTTGCCCCGCTTGCCGTTGCGCCGAGCTGCGCCGCGAAAAAACCGCACACCGCCTCGGGCATGGCGCGCACATGGCCCGGAAACGGCGCGGACGGGAAACCGACGTGGCCGCCCTCGCGCGGCTGCCACAGGGTCACCGCCGCGCTCACGTCGCCGGCCTGCGGCAGGCTGGCCGCCGGGATGAAGGGATCGTTGAGGGCATTGAGCGCCAGCGCCGCAACCGCGATGCGCCGCATGTGCGGTTTGGCCGAGGCGCGCGCCCAGTAGTCTTCGGTGTTCCTGAACCCGTGCAGCGGTGCCGTGACGATATTGTCGAAGGCATACAGGTCACGCGCCGCCAGCAGGGCTTCGGCACTGAAAAGGCCCGGGTGCTGCTCCAGCTTCTTCAGCGCCTTGGGCACCATGGAGTTCAGGAACATGCGGGTGTAGACCAGGCGGTTGAAACCCCGGCCGATCGCATGGCCGCTGGCCGCCAGGTCCAGTGGGGAGCAGACCGAGGCGACGGCGTCCACCACAGTGCCCGCCGAAGTTTCCATTTCGGCCGCCCAGCGCATCAGGGCATTGCCACCCAGCGAAATACCGACGGCAAACAGCGGACCGGCGTGGCCGGCCCGAAAGCGCCGCAGGATCCAGTCAATCTCCTCGAAGTCACCCGAGTGGTAGGCGCGCGGCGCGCGATTGAGCTCGCCCGAGCAGCCGCGAAAATGCGGCACGGCGCAGGCCCAGCCGCGCACGCGGGCGACATCGGCAAACGCCTCCGCATAGTGACTGGCAGAAGACCCTTCCAGGCCGTGAAAGATCACCAGCAGGGGTTCCTGCCCTGCCCCGGCGCCCGCGCTGGCATGGCGTGCGAAGTCCACATCGACAAAATCGTCATCCGGCGTGGTCCAGCGCTCCCGGCGAAAGCTCGGTGCCTCGGCCAGATAGCGCTGCGAACGCAACGCGGCATAAATGGTCTGCAGGTTGCCGCCGGGCAGCCACCACGGTGCGTCGTAAAACATCGTTCCCCGCCCTCAGTGCAACACTTGCGGGCTGTCCGAGACTTCCTGCATCTCGCGGGGCGTGCCGGGGCTGGCATGGTGTGCCACCAGACGCCAGCCCTGGGCCGTCTTGTGGTAAACGTTGGTCGCGATCACGTAGGCATGGCGCGGCCCTTCCTCGGTCATGACCTCGATGCGTTCAAGCACGCTGTGCACGCTGGCGCCCATGGCTTCGATCTTGCGGACTTTTTCGGGATGCGCCCGAATGCTGCCGTTGGCAAACATGGCGTCAAAGGCAGCGCGTATCGCACCCGCGCCCACGTGACGGGGCCCGCCGGGGTGGACACAGACAATGTCGTCTTCGTCAGCCCAGCAGGCCATCAGCCGGTCGATGTCACCGCCTTGCAGCGCCTCGTAAAAGGCCGTTTCGATGTCATCGGCGTTGCCGGTGCTGGCGGGGGAGACTTTGGGTTTTCGCATGGATGGCTATCAGGGTGTGCGTGTTCAGTGCGCCAGGGCGTCTTGCCCTGTATTAAGCCACGCCTGCACGACATCCTGCATGTGGGGCGCCTGCACGGCCTGCCACAACAGTTCAGGCGTCACCACGTGGATGCCCGCGGGCAACACGCGCAGGACCAGATCCAGAAATTCGGCCAGCCTGACGGGCCGCACAGGCTGCGCTGCGGCCGGGATCATGTACCTGAAGGTGGACAGCATCCAGACGGCGAGCTTTTCCGGCAGACTGCCGCCCCGCGGCGCCTGCTGCTTCTGTGCAGAACGCACGAGCAGCACCCGCTCGAACCCCAGCGCAGCCACCTGCTGCTCGTCGAGGCTGGCTAGGCCGTGGCGCAGCGCCTGCGGCAACCGGCCCGGCGCGTGGGGGAGCACCAGCACCAGGGTCTGGACGCCACACCGCCTGAACCACTGCGCCAGCGCCGGCAGCTGCGCCGGTTGCGGCGTCCAGAGCGCGCGCTCGCGGTCGTGGTACAGCCGTGGCGGCTCGAACATCACCACCCCGGTCTGCACCGGCAGCGGTCGCACCGGCCAGGCAGCGATGTCATCACCGCGCACCGCCGCGATCGTGACCTGCGCCAGCCCGGTACTCATCGGCTCGTGCGCCAGCACGTACGTGTGCGCAAAGCCGCCGCTACCGGCCAGCCGGCGCAGGACCTCGCTGCCCAGCGCACCCGTCGCGCCGGCCACGATCAGGCCGGGCCGGGCCAAGGCCGCAGCGGAAGCCGGCCGCAAAGAGGCCTGCAACACCTGTTGCGGATCAAGGGCCTGGAGGGAGTAGACGAGAGGGCGTGGCGACATTCGACTATGGTAGTGTTGCAGCTTGCACATTTGGAGGCTTGCCATGAAATCACACTTTTTCAGCCGGGGCCTTGCCGGCCTCTTCACCGTTGTGGCCCTGCTTCTGTCAGGCTGTGGCTACAACGATTTCCAGCGACTTGACGAGCAGACCAAGTCGGCCTGGTCGGAAGTTCTCAACCAGTACCAGCGCCGCGCCGACCTGGTGCCCAACATCGTTGCCACCGTCAAGGGTGAGGCCAATTTCGAGCAGGAAACCCTGACCAAGGTCGTGGAAGCCCGGGCCAAGGCAACCTCCATGCAGGTGACGCCGGAAACCCTGAACAACCCTGAGGCCTTTGCAAAATTCCAGGCGGCCCAGGGCGAGCTCAGTTCTGCCCTGTCACGCCTGCTGGTGGTGACGGAAAACTACCCCAACCTCAAGGCCAACCAGGGATTCCAGGACCTGCGCGTTCAACTGGAAGGGACCGAAAACCGCATCACCGTGGCGCGCAACCGCTACATCCAGGCGGTGCAGGCCTACAACGTGCTGGCACGCAGCTTTCCGAACAACCTGACGGCCATGGTGTTCGGCTACACCGTCAAACCCAGCTTCAGCGTGCAGAACGAGGCACAGATCTCGACGCCGCCGACCGTGGACTTCAACAAGAAATAAGCGAGCAGCGTCTTGCCTTCCTTGCACCGCCCTCTGCTTTGCTTGCCCGGCCGAGCCGCGGTCGTGGCATCAGCGCGCACCGCGCTGGGCCTGCTGCTGTCCACGGTCCTGCTGTTCATTGCCCCGGCAACGTGGGCTCAGGATGTGTTGCCTGTGCCCGCCTTGACGGCGCGCGTGATCGACAGCACCGGAACACTCGATGTCGCGCAGCGCCAGGCGCTGGAGGCCAAACTCGCGGCTTTTGAGCAGGCACGCGGCGCGCAGGTGGTGGTACTGATGGTGCCGACCACCGCGCCGGAAGACATCGCCGCCTACGCGCAGCGGGTCGGCGACAGCTGGAAGATCGGACGCAAGGACGTCGGTGACGGGCTGTTGCTGGTGGTGGCAAAAAACGACCGCAAGGTGCGCATCGAAACCACCAAGACGCTGGAGGGCGCCATCCCCGACCTGGCGGCGCGCCAGATCATCGACCGCGCCATCACGCCGCGTTTCCGTCAGGGCGACTTCGCCGGCGGGCTGGACGCGGCCGCCGACCAGATCATCGCCCTGATTAGCGGGGAGAACCTGCCTGTGCCCGAGGCCCAGGCCGGCAGCGCTGGCGGCAAAGGTTTCAACTGGACCGACATGGCGGTGTTCCTGTTTTTTGCGGTTCCGATAGGGGCCCGGCTGATGTCGGGCGTCTTCGGACGCAAGCTGGGCGCCATGGTGACCGGCGGTGCGGTCGGCGGCCTGGCCTGGTTTTTCACCAGCAGCCTGCTGATTGGCGGGGTCGCCACACTGATCGGCGCGGTGTTCGCGCTGATCGCCAGCGTGGGCTCTCTGGGCTCCGTCGGGCGGGCGGGACGCTCCTCCGGCTGGGGCGGAGGCGGCTTTGGCGGCGGCAGCAGCGGTGGTTGGGGTGGCGGCGGTGGCGGCGGCTTCAGCAGCGGCGGCGGCGGTAATTTCGGCGGCGGCGGCGCATCGGGGAGCTGGTGAACATCATGATCAGCAAGCTCAAGGTCCTGTTCCGGCACCTGTGGCTGGACGCCTCCGACACGGCACGCGCGATTCCGCCGGATCTGCAGGAGCGGCTCGCGCAGCGCGTGACCGCCAGCGAAAAGCGCCATAGCGGCGAGATCCGCATCTGTGTCGAGTCTTCACTGCCCGCCAGCTACCTGTGGCGGTTGGGCGGCAACACCCCCATCGGCGCCCTCATACGCGAACGCGCGTTGATGATGTTTGGCAAGTTGCGGGTCTGGGATACCGAGCACAACAACGGCATCCTGGTTTACCTGCTGCTGGCAGAGCATGCCATTGAAATTGTCGCCGACCGCAGTGTGGCCCGGCATGTCAGTCCGGACCAGTGGCAGGCGATGGTGGCACGCATGGCCAACGCCTTCCGCGAGCGCCGCTACGAAGACGGATTGACGCAGGCTCTGGAAGAATGTTCGGCCTTGCTGATGCAGCACTTTGCCGTGCCGACAGGCCCTGGCGGTGCCGAGCCGGGTCCCAACGAACTGCCCGACACCCCCCTGCTTCGTTAAGCTGGTGGGCTCAGGGCACCATGAGCACACCCAGGGCGGCGACCACAGCCACCAGCACGAGAAGCCGCTTCAGCCACACGTGGAGCAGACGCCTCACGTTGCGCCCGGGCTCCAACTTCTCCGCCCACGTCAAACTGTCCAGAATGCTGTCCATTGGTGTCGCCTTGTCTTCCGGTTGAGCTCCTCGAGACGATAGCGCCCGCCGGCGCACTTCGCCGGCCCTTCTGGTGTCCAGCTGTTACAGCAACTCCTGATTTGATAGCTGGCTACGCCTGCCCCATCTGGGGAAAGCGTCAATCCGGCAAGAAAACAAGTGCCTCAAGTGCAGCGCATCCACAACAGCCAGTCGCGCCCGGCGCCGGACCTCGGCCCGGGCAGGAAACGGGGCACACCCATGAAAAAAGCCCCGGCCTGGCGGACGGGGCTTTTGATGGGGGGCGATTCCGCTTATTTTTTCTGGCGGTACCTGCGCAAGGCTGCAATCTGCGCGGCCATCACGACCAGTTCGGACTGGGCCATCGCGATGTCAATATCGGTTTTGGCGTTTTTCAGTGCTTCCTCTGCGGAAGCCTTGGCGGCGGAGGCCTTGGCTTCGTCGAGGTCCTTGCCGCGGATGGCGGTGTCGGACAGCACCGTGACACAGTGAGGCTGCACTTCGAGCAGGCCGCCAGCCACGAAAACAAACTCTTCCGAGCCATCGGCCTTTTCAATACGCACAGCACCGGGCTTGATCCGGGTGATCAGCGGCGTGTGGCGGGGGTAGATACCCAGCTCGCCCGCCTCGCCAGGCAAGGCCACGAATTTGGCCTCGCCCGAGAAGATGGACTCTTCCGCGCTGACAACATCGACATGGATGGTGTGTGAGGTGTCCATGACTTAGACCTTCTTGGCCTTCTCGAACGCCTCGTCAATCGTGCCGACCATGTAGAAAGCCTGCTCTGGCAGGTGATCACACTCGCCGGCCACAATCATCTTGAAACCGCGAATGGTTTCAGCCAGGGTCACGTACTTGCCAGGTGACCCGGTGAACACTTCAGCCACGTGGAAAGGCTGCGACAGGAAACGCTGGATCTTGCGGGCGCGGGCCACGGCCAGCTTGTCTTCAGGTGCCAGTTCGTCCATGCCCAGAATCGCGATGATGTCGCGCAGTTCCTTGTAGCGCTGCAGCGTACCCTGCACGGCACGGGCCGTGGCGTAGTGGTCTTCACCGACGACGTTCGGGTCGAGCTGGCGGCTGGTCGAGTCCAGCGGGTCCACGGCAGGGTAGATACCCAGCGAAGCGATGTCACGGGACAGCACCACGGTGGAGTCCAGGTGGGCAAAAGTGGTCGCAGGCGATGGGTCGGTCAAGTCATCGGCGGGCACGTAAACGGCCTGGATGGAGGTGATCGAACCGACTTTGGTGGAGGTGATCCGCTCTTGCAAGCGGCCCATTTCCTCGGCCAGCGTCGGCTGGTAACCCACGGCGGAAGGCATGCGGCCCAGCAGCGCGGACACTTCGGTACCGGCCAGCGTGTAGCGGTAGATGTTGTCCACGAAAAACAGCACGTCACGGCCTTCGTCACGGAAGGATTCGGCAATCGTCAGGCCGGTCAGCGCGACGCGCAGACGGTTGCCTGGGGGCTCGTTCATCTGGCCGTACACCATCGCAACCTTGGACTCGCCGAGGTTCTCGAGATTCACGACGCCGGAGTCGGCCATCTCGTGGTAGAAGTCGTTGCCTTCGCGGGTACGTTCACCCACACCGGCAAACACGGACAGACCCGAGTGCGCCTTGGCGATGTTGTTGATCAGCTCCATCATGTTCACGGTCTTGCCGACGCCGGCGCCGCCGAACAGGCCGACCTTGCCGCCCTTGGCAAACGGGCACACCAGGTCGATCACCTTGATGCCGGTTTCCAGCAGTTCCTGCGAAGGGCTGAGTTCGTCGTAAGCCGGGGCCTTGCGGTGAATCGGGGCGGTGAGTTCCTGGCTGACGGGGCCACGCTCGTCGATAGGCGCACCCAGCACGTCCATGATACGGCCCAGTGTGGCCTTGCCCACCGGCACCGTGATGTTGGCGCCGGTGTTGTACACCACGTTGCCGCGGCGCAGGCCGTCGGACGTGCCCAGCGCGATGGTGCGCACAATGCCGTCGCCCAGCTGCTGCTGAACTTCCAGCGTCAGCGCGGAGCCTTCCATCTTGAGCGCGTCATAGATCTTGGGCATCTGGTCGCGCGCAAATTCCACGTCCACCACAGCACCAATACACTGAACAATCTTGCCTTGAGCCTGAGCCATGATTGAGTCCTTTTCCGTTCTTTAAATCTTGAATCGCGGTTTAAACCGCTGCGGCACCGGCGACGATTTCCGAAAGTTCTTTCGTGATCGCCGCTTGACGCGTTTTGTTGTAAACCAATTTGAGTTCGCCAATCACGCTGCCGGCGTTGTCCGTGGCGGCCTTCATGGCGACCATGCGGGCCGACTGCTCGGACGCCATGTTCTCGGCGACCGCCTGGTAAACCAGCGCTTCGACGTAACGGACCAGAAGGTCATCGATGACCGTCTGTGCATCAGGCTCGTAGATGTAGTCCCAGCCGTGCTGATCCTTGTCAGCCTGCAGCCGGTCTGCCGTCAGTGGCAGCAACTGTTCGACCACGGGCTCCTGGCGCATGGTGTTGATGAAGCGGGTGTAGCAAAGGTAAACCGCATTGATCTTGCCCTCGCTGTACGCATCCAGCAGCACCTTGACCGGCCCGATCAGCTTGTCCAGATGGGGTTTGTCGCCCAGCTGCGTCGCATGCGACACCACCTGCGCGCCGATCCGGTTCAGAAAGCCCAGGCCCTTGTTGCCGATGGCTACTGACTGGATGCCCTGACCCGCCGCCTGCATTTCCTTGAGCTTGACCGTGACCTGGCGCAGCAGGTTCGTGTTCAAACCGCCGCACAGGCCCTTGTCCGTCGTGACCACGATGAAGCCGCCGGCCTTGGCATCGTTGACCTGCATGAAGGCATGCGTGTACTCGGGGTTGGCCTGGGCCAGATTGGCCGTGATGTTGCGAATCTTGTCGCTGTAAGGTCGGGCGGCGCGCATCCGTTCCTGCGCCTTGCGCATTTTGGAGGCCGCCACCATTTCCATGGCTTTGGTGATCTTGCGGGTGTTTTCCACCGACTTGATCTTGCCGCGTATTTCCTTGCCTGCTGCCATATTGCTTCCTAAATGGTTTCTAAGCCCGGGGCTTTGATGTCTTCAGGTCCGGATCAGGCAAACGACTTCTTGAACGCAGCCACGGCCGTGGTCATTTCTGCCTCGGCGTCCTTGTCCATCGCCTTGGCCGCTTCGAGCTTGGCCATCAGTGCAGCGTGCTTGTCCTTGAGGTAGCTGTGCAGGCCGGCTTCAAAAGCCAGGACCTTCTTGACCTCGACATCGTCCATGAAGCCCTTGTTCACTGCGAACAGCGTGGAGGCCATGTTGGAGATGGACAGGGGCGAATACTGCGCCTGCTTGAGCAGTTCCGTCACGCGAGCACCGCGATCCAGCTGCTTGCGGGTGGCCTCGTCCAGGTCGGAAGCGAACTGCGCAAACGCAGCCAGCTCACGGTACTGGGCCAGGTCGGTACGGATACCGCCGGACAGGTTCTTGATCAGCTTGGTCTGGGCCGCACCACCGACGCGCGACACCGAGATACCGGCGTTGATGGCGGGGCGGATACCGGCGTTGAACAGGCTGGTTTCAAGGAAAATCTGGCCGTCGGTGATCGAGATCACGTTGGTCGGCACGAAAGCGGACACGTCGCCCGCCTGCGTTTCGATGATCGGCAGGGCCGTCAGCGAGCCGGTCTTGCCCTTGACTTCACCCTTGGTGAAATCTTCGACGTATTTTTCATTCACGCGGGCGGCACGCTCGAGCAGGCGGCTGTGGAGATAGAACACGTCGCCGGGATAGGCTTCGCGGCCTGGCGGACGGCGCAGCAGCAGCGAGACCTGGCGGTAAGCCACAGCCTGCTTGGACAAATCGTCATACACAATCAGCGCGTCCTGGCCGCGGTCGCGGAAGTACTCGCCCATGGTGCAGCCGGAGTAGGCGCTGACGTACTGCATGGCGGCCGATTCGGAAGCCGATGCTGCCACGACAATGGTGTAGTCCATTGCGCCGGCTTGCTCGAGCGAACGCACCACGTTCTTGATCGACGAGGCTTTTTGGCCAATCGCGACGTAGACGCAGGAGACGCCCTGGCCCTTCTGGTTGATGATGGCGTCAATCGCCACAGCCGTTTTACCGGTCTGGCGGTCGCCAATGATCAGTTCGCGCTGGCCGCGGCCGACGGGCACCATGGAGTCGATGGACTTCAGGCCGGTCTGCAGGGGCTGGTCCACCGATTTACGGGCAATCACGCCCGGTGCGACCTTTTCGATCACGTCGGTCATCTTGGCGTTGATCGGGCCCTTGCCGTCGATAGGCTGGCCGAGGGCGTTGACCACGCGGCCAAGCAGCTCGGGGCCGACCGGCACTTCCAGAATGCGACCCGTGCACTTGACGGTGTCGCCTTCGGCGATGTGTTCGTATTCACCCAGAATCACCGAGCCGACCGAGTCGCGCTCAAGGTTCAGCGCCAGGCCGTAGGTGGGGGTGCCGTCCGCCGTAGGAGGAAATTCCAGCATCTCGCCCTGCATCACATCGGACAGGCCGTGGACGCGGACGATGCCGTCGGACACCGACACAACGGTACCCTGGTTACGGATGTCGGCACTGACAGTCAGGCCTTCGATACGGCTCTTGATCAGTTCAGAAATTTCTGCGGGATTGAGTTGCATGACTCTTTCCTTCTTTCTATGTTGTTGGCTAAAAACCAGGGTGCTGCGTCTTGGCGCGAGCTCAGGAAATCAGCGCCACTTTCATTTGCTCTAAACGGGCTTTCACCGAGGTGTCCAGCACCTCGTCACCCACCACGACACGCACGCCTCCGATCAGGGCCGGCTCCAGCTCCACCGTGAGGTTGAGCTTGCGGCCAAAGCGCTTTTCCAGCGTTGTCGCCAGATCGGCCAGCGCACCACCGTCGAGCGCGAAGGCGCTGTACACGGTGGCATCGGACGAACCGCTCTTCGCATTTTTCAATGCACGGAACTGGCTGGCAATTTCCGGCAGAACGCTGATGCGGCCGTTGTCGATCACGGCGCGCAGGAAGTTCTTCGCTGCTTCCGGCAGCGTCGCCTTGACAACACCGGCGATCACGTCGAACGTCTGGTTCGCCGTCACGCTGGGGTTGCCGGCAAACTGCTGCAACTGGACATTGCTTGCTACAGTCGCCAGCTCATCGAGCCAGGTCGAGGTGCCGCCCAGGTCAGAGCCGGAAGCCTTGAACAGGGCTTCAGCGTAAGGTCGGGCAATGGTGGCTAGTTCGGCCATGGTGACACCCCTCTCAAAGTTCGGTCTTCAGGCGGCCCAGCAAGTCAGCATGCACGCCGGCATTGACTTCCTTGCGCAGAATCTGCTCGGCACCCTTGACAGCCAGTGCGGCGACCTGCTCGCGCAGGGTCTCACGGGCCTTGACGGTTTGCTGCTCGGCCTCGACCTTGGCAGCGGCAATGATCTTGTTGCCTTCTTCCGCAGCCTTGGCCTTGGCCTCTTCGATCATGGACTGGGCGCGGCGCTCCGCTTCAGCCAGGCGCACGGCCGACTCATTGCGCGACTTGGCAAGCTCTTCTTCCACGCGCTTGTTGGCGACGGAGAGTTCGGACTTGGCCTTGTCGGCTGCAGCGAGGCCTTCAGCGATTTTTTGGGCACGCTCGTCCAGCGCTTTCGTAATGGGCGGCCACACAAATTTCATTGTGAACCACACCAGGATCGCGAAAACAATCGCCTGGACGAACAGGGTTGCATTAATACTCACGGCAACGCCTTTCTGTCGGGGTTGTGACGATTACTTCAGCACAAAGGGATTGGCAAACGCGAACATCATCGCGATACCGACACCGATCAGGAACGCGGCGTCGATCAGACCTGCGAGCAGGAACATCTTGGTTTGCAGTTCATTCATCAGCTCAGGCTGGCGGGCAGCGGCTTCGAGGTATTTGCTTCCCATGATGCCGATGCCGATACATGCGCCGACAGCGCCCAGGCCAATGATCAGGCCAGCGGCCAATGCGACGAGACCGAGAACGTTTTCCATTTAAAGCTCCTATGGATTTAAGTTAACTAACAAACAAAAGAAAGAAAAACCAGACTGACAAACTCAGTGATGATCGTGGGCCTGGCCCACATACACCAGGGTCAGCATCATGAAGATGAAGGCCTGCAAGGTGATGATCAGAATATGGAAGATGGCCCACACGGTGCCGGCCAGCACATGACCGATCGGCAGCAGGATGCCCGGCAGCGACATGGCGGCAGCACCACCCATCAGGGCGATCAGCATGAAGACCAGTTCGCCGGCGTACATGTTGCCGAACAGTCGCATGCCATGCGACACGGTCTTGGCAATGAATTCGATGATCTGGAACACAAAATTGAAGGGCCACAGGATGGGATGCGCGCCAAATGGCGCACTGACCATTTCATGGAGCCAGCCGCCGAAACCCTTGATCTTGATGTTGTAGAAAATGCAGATCAGCAGCACGGAGACCGACAGGCCCAGGGTGACGGAAAGATCGGCGGTCGGCACGACGCGCATGTAGGCGTGGTGCGGATCGTGGCCGGTGGCTGCAAAGACCAGCTCCCAGATCTTGGGCAGGAAATCGACAGGCAGCAGGTCCATCGCGTTCATCAGGAAAATCCAGACAAACACGGTCAGCGCCATGGGCGCGATCACCTTGCGGCTTTGCGCGTTGTGGATGATGCCCTTGGCCTGGCTGTCGACCATCTCGACCAGGATCTCCACGGCAGCCTGGAAGCGGCCCGGCACGCCGGAAGTCGCCGCGCGTGCAGCCTTCCAAAGGAAAAAGCTGCCAACGATACCGAGCAGCAAGGCCCAGAAAATGGAGTCGAGGTTGTACACCGTGAAGTCAATGACACCGCTCATTGGCTTGTTCTGCCAATGGGTCAGGTGGTGACCAATGTATTCGCCGGCGGTAGGTCCGTTTGCAGAAGCCATCTATCTACTCGTCTCGTTAAGTTGGGTGGATACCGGGGCGCTTTGGCTTGAACCAGAGCACACCCCAATACACTTTCATCGTCACTATCAGGCCCGCCAACATGGCAGGCCAGCTCAAATCTTCAATCAACCGCGGCGCTGCAAACAACATCGCGATCGTCAGGCCAATCTTGACCATTTCCCATAAAAAGAACCCGAGTACCGCAGCGCCCGCATTCATGGAAGACACCTTGCTGGTCAGCCCTCGCACAAAAAGCGCCGCAGGGATCACCACCGCCAGCGCGCCGTAGAACGCCGACCATGCCACGCTTTGTCTTCCCGTCAGGGCCCAGGCAACACAGGCCACAAGGACTCCGGCTACCAGTTGCCCGGCCACCACCCACCAGGGCGACAGCGAAGGACTGGCTTCGCGCAGCTTCTGCGCTTCGTCGCGCGTCAGCGGCTTGAAATTTTCTTCGCCCGCCTCAGTTACCTGAGTCGGAGCCTTTGCCGCCGGAAGAACCACCGAATCTGTCATTTTGACCATCACAAATTACGAACAGGTTACGGGCCGGTTATTAGCAAAGCCCTTGATTATACGTAGAAACCCACCCATTCCCGAAAGCCCCTGCGCCAAACTGTGGCGACAGGCATGGCCGCATGGTCCGAAGGGGGACGTTTTGCAGGCGACAATCCGTTTTCCCGTTGCTGCCACTCCCGCCACAGACGGGGCATTCCCGCCCTTGCAGTACGCTTTTTTGAAAGTCCCTCGCATGCCTGCCTTGATGAAATTTCTCCACATCGCCGCCGCCATCGTGTGGCTGGGCGGCATCAGCTTCATGCTTTTTGCGTTGCGGCCCGCCGCCGCGGCGCAACTGGCGCCGCCGCAGCGTCTGCCGCTGATCGCACTGATCCTGCAGAAGTTTTTTGTGCTGGTCTGGCCCGCCATCGCGCTGCTGCTGCTGACCGGCCTGGCCATGCTGCTGCCGGTCGGCATGAAAAACGCACCGCCGGGATGGCACCTGATGTTCGGCATCGGCCTGCTGATGTTCGCGCTGTTCGGCCATCTTTATTTTGGTCCCTTCCGGCGCCTGAAACTGGCTGTTGCCGCCGCGGACTGGCCCGAAGGCGGGCGGCGTGTGGGCCAGATCGCCACCCTGGCCATGAGCAACCTGGTGCTCGGCGCGCTGGCGATTGCGGCAGTGATTTTCTGGGCCTGAGTGTGCGGGCATCCCGCGGGATGACAAGGCACGAAGCGCGATGCCCATCGGTCAAGGCCCGGCCATGAGAACGCACAAAAGAAAAGTCAGCCCGCCAACACCTTCGTGGACAGACCGCTTCACCAAGGGGATCAGCCGCGAGACACTGGCGGCCCACCCGTGGCTCAAGCCGGTGGCGCACCACCTGCGCGAGCCCGGGCTCTGGCATGTGCAGCACGAGGCCGTGGCCCGCGGGGTCGCCATCGGGCTGTTCTGGGCCTTTGCATTGCCGGTCGCGCAGATCCTGGTGGCCGCCGTTCACTGCATCTGGTGGCGCGGCAACATCCCGGTGGCAGCCGGCGTGACGCTGATCACGAATCCCTTCACCATCGGCTTCTGGCTCTGGCTGGCCTACAAGCTGGGCAGCCTGATGCTGGGGATGGCCCCCCACGAGGTGGCGGCGGGCAGCGCGGCGCTGGAAGCCGCTTCGGCGAGCGCCGGTTTCGATGTCATGGGCTGGCTGGAGCGCTTTGGCTGGCCCGCCGTGCTCGGCATGGGCATTTTTGCCGTGGCCGGCTCGGCCGGCGGCTATGTGCTGGTCAAGCTCATCTGGCGCTTTCGCGTCTGGTTCAAGCGGCGCGTCCAGCGCCATGGCCGCTAGCGCCGGACACGGTCTGCGCGACAATCCCTTCACCCCCTTTTTTTGGAACGACATGATGAGCACTTCCAGCCCCGCAGCGATCACGGCCCTGCCCGCCACACCGTGCTACCTCAACGGCGAATACACCGCCCTGCGGGACGCCAGGGTCAGCGTGATGGACCGCGGCTTCATCTTCGGTGACGGCGTCTACGAAGTGGTGCCGGTGTATGCCGGCCAGCCCTTCCGCTTTGCCCAGCACATGGCGCGGCTGGACCGCAGCCTGGCGGAGCTGCGCATCGTCAATCCGTTGTCCCATGCCCAGTGGCACGAGGTCACGCTCAAGCTGGTCGCCGACTACGCGCTGCAGATGCACACCGCGCCGGAAAAAACCGACCAGCTGGTCTACATCCAGATCACCCGTGGCGTGGCGCTGCGCGACCATGTGATGCCGCCCGACCTGACACCCACGGTGTTTGTCATGACCAACACCATGAAGCCCCCGACGCCCGAGCAGCGCGCGCACGGCGTGGCCTGCGTTACCGCTGACGACTTCCGCTGGAGCAAGGCCCATATCAAGAGCACCAGCCTGCTGGGCGCGGTGTTTGCGCGCCAGATCAGCGCCGACGTGGGCGCCGTGGAAACCGTGATGTTCCGGGACGGCTTCCTCAGCGAAGCCGCCGCCTGCAACGTCTGGGTCGTCCAGGGCGGCAAGGTGCTGGGCCCGCCCAAGGACAACCTGGTGCTCGAAGGCATTCGTTACGGCCTGATCGAGGAAATCTGCCGCGATGCCGGCATCCCGTTTGAACTGCGCCGGGTCAGCCGCGAGGAAGTTTTTGCCGCCGACGAACTGCTGCTGTCGTCGGCGACCAAGGAAGTGCTGCCCGTGACCTCGCTCGACGGCCAGGCCGTCGGCAGCGGCCAGCCCGGCCCGGTTTACACCAGGCTGCACGCGGCCTACCAGCGCGCCAAACAGGCGCAGACGGACAAGACATGAACACCCCACCGAAACCGCCCGCGCCAGGCGAAACACCGCGCCAGGAATCGCTGATCGAGTACCCCTCGCTGTTTCCCATCAAGGTCATGGGCGAAAAAGTCGACGGGCTGGTCCATGCCATCACCCTGGTCGCCCAACAGTTCGACCCCGCGTTTGACGCGACCACCATCGAGCTGCGCGAAAGCAAGGGCGGCAAATACCTGGGCGTGACCATCACGGTCACCGCCACCTCCAGAGAGCAGCTCGACGAGTTGTACCGCACGCTGTCCTCCCACCCTATGGTCAAGGTGGTGCTCTAAGGCACCCGCTTGCAAAGACCCGCCATGTCCTTTGATGTGCGCCAGCTCGGCCGGGTCGACTACCTGCCCACCTTTGCAGCCATGCAGGCCTTCACCGCCAGCCGCCGTGAAGTTGCGAGCCAAACAGGCCTCCAGCCCAATCAGGACTTGCGCGACCAGCTATGGATTTGTGAGCATCCACCGGTCTACACACAGGGGCTGGCCGGCAAGCCTGACCATCTGCTGGCGCCCGGCGACATTCCGGTGGTGCAGACCGACCGCGGCGGCCAGGTGACTTTTCACGGCCCGGGCCAGGTGGTGGCCTACCCCCTGATCGACCTCAAACGCGCCGGGTATTTCATCAAGGAATATGTCTACCGCATCGAAGAGGCCGTCATCCGCACGCTGGGGCATGTCGGCGTGACCGGCCACCGCGTCGCCGGTTCGCCCGGTATTTATGTGCGTCTGGACGATCCAGCCTCGCATGCAGCGCTGACCGGCCCGCGTGATCCGCTGGACCCGTTTCGCGGCCTCGGCAAGATCGCCGCGCTGGGCATCAAGGTCAGCCGGCATTGCACCTACCACGGGGTCGCGCTGAATGTGGCGATGGACCTCGAACCCTTTTCCCGTATCAACCCCTGCGGCTACGCCGGGCTGACCACCACCGACCTTTCTACAATCGGGGTATCGGCAAGCTGGCAAGAGGCGGCAGATGTGCTGGGCCAAAAGCTCATGACCTATCTGGCCCCCTGAAGCCACCCCCCAAGGCAAACACCCATGAGCACCCCAGAAACTGTCAATCCTGTTGTTCGCGACGTCCAGAGCCAGGAGACCTACAACCCGCTGGCCAAGCAGAAGGCGGCGGCCAAGCTGTCGCGCATCCCGGTCAAGGTGGTGCAGGGCGAGCTGCTCAAAAAGCCCGAGTGGATTCGCGTCAAGGCCGGTAGCCCGAGCACGCGTTTTTACGAGATCAAGCAGATCCTGCGCGAGAACAAGCTCAACACCGTCTGTGAAGAAGCGTCCTGCCCCAACATTGGCGAGTGTTTCGGCAAGGGCACGGCCACCTTCATGATCATGGGTGACAAGTGCACACGCCGCTGCCCGTTCTGCGACGTCGGCCACGGCCGGCCCGATCCGCTGGACGTCAACGAGCCCGAGAACCTGGCCAAAACGATTGCCGCGCTCAAGCTCAAATACGTGGTGATCACCAGCGTGGACCGCGACGACCTGCGCGACGGCGGCAGCCAGCATTTTGTCGACTGCATCACACGCATCCGCGAACTCTCGCCGGGCACTACCATTGAAATCCTGGTGCCCGACTTCCGCGGCCGCGATGACCGCGCGCTGGAGATCCTGAAAGCCGCGCCGCCTGACGTGATGAACCACAACCTGGAAACCGCGCCGCGCCTGTACAAGGAAGCACGCCCCGGTTCGGACTACCAGTTCTCATTAAACCTGCTGAAAAAATTCAAGGCCCTGCACCCCGGCGTGCCAACCAAGAGCGGCATCATGGTCGGCCTGGGTGAAACCGATGAAGAAATTCTGCAGGTCATGCGGGACATGCGTGCGCACAACATCGACATGCTGACCATCGGCCAATACCTCGCACCGTCGACCAGCCACCTGCCGGTGCGCCGCTACGTACACCCCGACACCTTCAAGATGTTTGAGGCCGAGGCCTACAAGATGGGTTTCACCCACGCCGCCGTGGGCGCCATGGTGCGCAGCAGCTACCACGCCGACCAGCAGGCCCATGCCGCAGGCGTGGCCGATACCCTCTGACACCATGACCTCGCCGCAGGGCCCGCTGTCGCTGCGCCACTACGGCGCCTCGCACGGCAGCCATGCGCACACGCACTTCCAGATCCTGCTGGGTCTCCACGGTGTGCTCGAGCTGGAAGTCCAGGGCCGCGGCCAGCGCATTGGCACGGGCCAGGGCTGCGTGATAACGCCCGGCGAACGCCACGACTTTGAAGCCCGCAGCGGCAGCCGCTGCCTGGTGCTCGACACGACACACGCCGGATGGGCGCATTGCCCGCCCCAGCCTGCTCAGCCGGCGCAGACCCTGGCGCTGGCCCACTACCTGGCGCAAGCCCTGCAGCAAACAGACAGCCTGGCGCAGCATTACGGCCCGCTGCTCCTGCTGGATGCCTGGCGCCTGCACAGCCCCGCAGCCAGGCGTCATGAGCGCCCGATTGACTGGGACCAGCTCGCCGGCTGGGTTCAACACCACCTGCACCAGGCACTGAGCGTGGCGCAACTGGCGCAACAGGTTTTTCTGAGCCCCTCGCGGTTTGCAGAGCGCTGCCGGCGGGAGACCGGGCTCAGCGTGATGCAGTGGCTGCGCAGCCAGCGGCTGACGCTGGCCGTGCAGCTGCGCGGCAGCGGCCTCAGCGTGGCCGAAACCGCGCGGCGTTGCGGCTACCAGTCGCCCTCGGCATTGACCGCCGCCTTGCGCCGCGTGCGGTCTCACTGAATAGCCAGACCGTGGCCTTGCGACGGCAAACCCTGCTTGCGCGACGATGCCGCAGGCGGCGCCCGACTATGCTTGCGCCATGCCCGCCAATCTCTACGCTTTGGGCGCCATCGCCCTGTGGGCCAGCCTCGCCTCGCTGGGCGTCTCGCTGCGCCACGTTCCGCCCTTTCTGCTGACCGGCCTCGCTTTGCTCGCAGGCAGCCTGCTGGCGCTGCCCTTTGTCCTGAAAGATCGGCAGCAGTGGCACATCCCGGCCAGCACGCTGCTGCTGGGCGTCTACGGCCTGTTCGGTTTTCATTTCCTGCTGTTCATCGCGCTGCGCCATGCGCCGCCGGTTGAGGCCAACCTGGTCAACTACCTGTGGCCGCTGTTCATGGTGGTGCTGGCGCCGCTGTTCCTGCCGGGTGTGAAGCTGCGCGCCGGGCATGTGGTGGCAGCGTTGCTGGGTTTTGCCGGTGCGGCGGTCGCCATTCTGGGCGCGCGCATGGGCGCTGCTGGCGGCGGCTGGGCCTGGGGCTACCTGCCGGCGCTGGGCTCGGCCTTCATCTGGGCCAGTTATTCATTGCTGACAAAACGGGTGCCGGCGTTTCCGACCGCGGCCATCGGCCTGTTCGGCCTGGTCTCGGGCCTGCTCTCGCTGCTGTGCCACTGGGCGCTGGAGCCGTCCGTGGCCCTGTCGGGGCGCGACGGGGCCCTGATCGCGGTGATGGGGCTGGGCCCGCTGGGCGCGGCCTTTTTTCTCTGGGACCGGGCGCTCAAGCTCGGTGATGCGCGGCAGATCGGCATTTTGAGTTATCTCACGCCGCTGGGCTCCACCGCACTGCTGATGCTGGTCAGCGGCCGTGCGCTGAGCTGGAGCATTGGCCTGGCGGCGGCCATGATCATCGGGGCCGCCGTATTGGGAACACGAAGCAAATAGGGCCGCAGCCCTTGCTGGTCGTGCGCCAGCAGCTACTCTTTCAGTAGCAACTGAACACACAGGCCGGGCGCTGCGTTGTCCACCTGCAGCCGGCTGCCGTGCGCCTGTGCCACCAGCTTGCACAAATACATGCCCAGCCCGACACCGCCGGTGGCGCGTTGGCGCGCGCTGTCGGTGCGAAAGAATGGTTCGGTCAGCTGCGCCAGCTGTGCGGCATCCACACCCGGGCCGAAGTCGCGCACCGCCAGCAACACGCCGCCGTCCTGGCGGGTGAGCGTGATGCGCGGCGGCTGATCGGCCTCCGCGCTGTAGCGCAGGGCGTTGTCGAGCAGGTTGCGCAGTAGCAGTCGCATGCGCATGCGGTCCAGCGCCAGCGTGGGCAACCCGGCCGGCAGATCCAGCGTCACCGTCGCAGCCTCGGGCATGTCGGCCACCACCTCGCGCACCAGCGCGGCCAGGTCCACCGGTTCGCGCTGCAGCGTCGCATGCGGGCTGGCCAGGCGTTCGCTTTCGAGCAGGTCGCTGATCAGGTCGCGCATGTCGCCCAGGTCACGCAGCAGCGCGGCGCGCTCGGGCTCGCCTGCGCCGCTGCCGTCGGGCGTGGTGGGCAGCAGTTCGGCATTGAGGCGCGCGCGGGTCAGCGGCGAACGCAACTCGTGGCTCAGCGCCAGCAGCAGGCCGCGTTTGGCGTCCAGCATGCCCTTGATGTCCTGCGCCATGGTGTTGATGCGCTGCGCCAGGTCGCCCAGTTCGTCGCGCCGGCGCAGCGGGATGGGGGTGTCGAAGTCGCCGTGGCCGAAGCGCTCGGCCCCCGCGCCTATGTCGTCCAGCGGCCGCAGCAGGCGCCGCACATACGCATAGGCCGCCGCAATCAGGGCCAGCAGCAGCGCCAGCGTGATCCAGCCGACCGGGCTGTGCGGCCCGCGCTGCCAGGGCACGGTGCCCAGGCCAAAACTCACGCGGTGACCGTCGGCTGTGGGGCGGCTGAGCCAGTCCCCTGCGCGGCCGCCAAAACCGGCGCGCTCACGGTGCTCCGGCCGGTCCGGGTGCGACTGCCAGTTCACCCGCGGCCCTTCGATGCGAATCGCAATCGGCAGACGTTCTGCCAGCGCCTGCGCTTTGGCCACGTCGGGCGGCGTGCCAATCTCCTGCACCAGCCGGTCCATGTAGTCCGCCACCAGCGGTCTGGCGGCATCGCGCCAGCCGGTGGAAAAAATCCGCTGCATGCCACCCATGAACACGGCCGCCATGGCCAGCGCCAGCAGCAGGAACACCGTCACCAGTTGCAGCCGCAGCGAATGACGCCAGCGCCGGCGGGTCACCGGCGCAGTCTCGGGGTGCGTCATGGCGCCGCCGCCTTGCCGACGGCCAGCGTGTAACCGGCGTTGCGCAGGGTCTTGATGCAGTCGAGCGGCTCCAGCTTCTTGCGCAAGCGGCTCACCACGATGTCCACGGCGCGGGTGTAAAGGTCCGCCTCGTGGCCGCGCAGCCGGTTCAGGATGTCGTCGCGGCTGAACACCTTGCCAGGCTCGGCCGCCAGCAGCGCGAGCAGCTCGAACTCGGTGCCCGTCAGGTCCACCGGCTGCCCCTGGCGCAACACCTCGCGCGCCTCCAGGTCGATGACCAGATCCTGGAACACCCGGCGCGGCTGGCGCGCCGGCCCGGGCGCCTTCCGCTGGCGCCGCAGGATGGTCTGCAGGCGCGCCACCAGCTCGCGCGGCTCGAAAGGTTTGGGCAGGTAATCGTCAGCGCCCAGCTCCAGGCCGACCACCCGGTCCATCACGTCGCCGCGCGCGGTCAGCATCACCACCGGAATGTCGCTTTCCTTGCGGATCTCGCGGCACAGCGCGAAACCGTCCATCTCGGGCAGCATCACGTCGAGGATGGCCGCGTCGTAAGCCGTGGCACGCAGCATGGCCAGGCCCTGTCCGGGTCGCAGCGCGCTGTCGAGCACCAGGCCGAAACGCGCCAGGTAAGTCGCCAGCGGCGCGGCCAGGTGTTCGTCGTCGTCGATCAGCAGGATGCGGGGCATGGGGCCATCATAAGAACTTTGTCCCCGGCCCCGCGTCCTGCAGCTCACCCATGGCGGCCCCAGCGGCGGCCACGCTCCATGAACTCGCGCACCTTCTGCTGCTGCTCGGGGCGCAGGTTGTCGAAGAAGTCGGCGGCAGCGGCAATCACCGCCGGGCTGCCCGCCTGCAGGGCAGCGGTTTTTTCGTCAATCAGCTTTTTGGCGCCAGGCTGGTCCAGCTTGCTGCCGGCAAACAGGGCGCGCATGTCGGCGCGCGGGTCGGTGGCGCCACGCAGCGCCGCGCGCTGGGCCTGCAGCTTGTCGGCCAGCACCGCCAGCTTCTGCTTTTGCGCCGCGTCCAGCTCCAGCCGGGAGCCGATTTTTTCGACCATGCGGGCGCGCGATTCCGGCGAAGCCTCGGTGCCGGACTGCCAGCCGCCGGGACCGCGGTGAGAACACGCCCCCAGGCTGCCGACGATGAGTGCGCCGCCGAAGAGGCCTAACAGGGTTTTCTTGATGAAGCGTTTCATGAGGTGCCCTTGCAAAGAAGTGAATGAAGACCTGCATGGTGCGCGTGTCGGCGGCGCGAGTGGTTTCACGCCGGTTGCGCTGTGTTTCGCTTTGTTTCGACATCGAAGTCGCTTCGGCATCACGCTGCGCCTGCGGTCCGCTGTGGACAGTAGGAGCGACTCCCCACTCCCTCCCCCCGCCCCTCCCTCGCCCCGCTGGGCGATGGAGGGGAGCTTCATTTGGCCGCGTGTGCTGCTGCCACGTGCATACATGACAGTCCCGTGAGTTAGCCATGACGCGCTTCGCGCGTCATGGCTCCCCGCATCCGCATCCGATCCCGATTCATTCCCCCACCCGTCGGGCTGGGCCGAGCAGCGCAGACGGAGGCGGGATGAGGGCGGCAGTTGTCCGAGCGAAGCGAGTTCTGCCGACCCCCGCCGGAGTCGAGCAGCGCAGGTTGCCTGGAGCGAAGCGGAAGGACCCGGACCATCGGGTCGCCTTTTCTTTGCTTCCTTTCTTTTGGCGACGCAAAAGAAAGGGAGTCGGCCGCCGGGCCGAGACCCGGCCAGCAGGCAAGCCTGACATGTTGAGGCAACGGCGGCTTCGGCAAGCTTAGCCTTCCCTACAAACAAAATCCGGCCGTAGCCAACACCCCACAAGCGCCAGCAGCTATTATTTCAATAGTTAAATCGACTGCAACATGGACGCCGGGTCTTCGCTGTCCAGCACCTGCGCGGCCCAGGGGGCGAGCTTGCTGGCGTCGGCACGCAGCACCTGCTGCTTGACGGCCAGGATCTGCGAGGGATGCATCGAAAAGCTGCGCAGGCCCAGGCCCAGCAGCAGCCGCGTCATGCTGGTGTCGCCGGCCATCTCGCCGCAGATGCTGACGCCCTTGCCCTGCGCGTTGCACTCGGCAATGGTGTCGGCGATCAGGCGCAGCACCGCCGGGTGGCAGGGGTCGTACAGGTGCGAGACGGCTTCGTCGGCGCGGTCGATCGCCAGCGTGTACTGGATCAGGTCGTTGGTGCCTATCGAGAGGAAGTCAAAGTATTTCAGGAACAGCTTGAGCGTCAGTGCAGCCGCCGGGATTTCAATCATCGCACCCAGCCGCACCGGCCCGTAGGCCACACCCTTGTTGTCGAGTTCGGCGCGGGCATGGTCGATCAGCGACAGCGTCTGGCGGATTTCGCTGCCGTGGGCCAGCATGGGCACCAGCAGGTTGACCTGGCCGTGCACCGCCGCGCGCAGGATGGCGCGCAGCTGCGTCAAAAACATCGGTGGGTCGGCCAGGCTCCAGCGGATGGCGCGCAGACCCAGCGCCGGGTTCAGCTGGCCGTCCTGCGCCCGCCCCGCGAGCTTGTCCAGCGGCTTGTCCGAGCCGATGTCGACCGTGCGGATCGTGACCGGCAGGCCCCGCATGCCTTCGATGGCCTTGCGGTAAGCCAGGTACTGCTCCTGCTCGCCGGGCAGGTTGCCGGGCCGGCCCATGAAAAGGAATTCACTGCGGAACAGGCCCACGCCCACAGCCCCGACCGCCACGGCGCCGTTGGTGTCGTCGGGCATTTCGATGTTGGCGAGCAGCTCGACCTTCTGGCCGTCGATCGTCAGCGAAGGCGTGTGTTTGAGCCGGTTCAGGCGCTGGCGCTCGAGTTCGCCCTGGCGCTGCTTGAAGCCGTATTCGGCCAGGATGATGGGCGAGGGATCGACGATCAGCACACCGGCGTCGCCGTCGATGATGACCCAGTCGTCCTGCTCAATCAGCTGGCTGGCGCTGCGCGCG
Organism: Polaromonas sp.; assembly: GCF_029945685.1. Classification (GTDB taxonomy): domain Bacteria; phylum Pseudomonadota; class Gammaproteobacteria; order Burkholderiales; family Burkholderiaceae_C; genus Polaromonas. Next base: position 213,516 of record NZ_JAQSDA010000028.1, read on the forward strand.
CCCACCACCGCCGGAATGTCCAGACTGCGCGCCACGATGGCGGTGTGCGAGGTCTTGCCGCCCACGTCGGTCGCAAAACCCACAAACAGGCTCTGCTTGAACTGCAGCATGTCGGCCGGCGCGATGTCGTGCGCAATCAGCACCAGCGGCACGTCCATGGTGTCGTCCAGCAGCAGGTCCTGCTGGCGCGGCAGGCGGTTGGCGGCAGACTGCGCGGCCGGCAACACCGGCGAGGCCACACCCTTCATGAACCCGAGAATGCGTTCGACCACCTGCTCCAGGTCGGCCTTGCGCTCGCGCAGGTACTCGTCTTCCATCTCGTCGAACTGCCGGGCAATGATTTCGTACTGCGTGGTCAGCGCCCATTCGGCGTTGTAGAGCCGGTCGACAATCCAGTGCTTGACGCCGCTGATCAGCTGCTCGTCCTGCAACAGCATCAGGTGCACGTCGAGCAGCGCGGAGAGCTCATGCGGCGCGTCCTTGGGCAGGTCGCGCTGCACCCGGGTGATTTCCTCGGACACCGCATCGCGCGCCACGCGCAGGCGCTGGATTTCCTCCACCGTCTTCGAGGCCTCGATGAAGTAATGCGCCACGTCGGCCCGGCTCGACGCCACCAGCACGGCGCGGCCAATCGCCACCCCGCGCGAGACAGCCAGACCGTGGACCGAGAAAGTCATCTAGTTACTCGCCTTCACCAAACTTGTCGTGAATCAGGGCCAGCAGCGCGTCCATCGCCTGCTGCTCGTCGGCGCCGTCGGTTTCGATGTCCACGGTGCTGCCGATGCCGGCGGCCAGCATCATCACGCCCATGATGCTTTTGGCGTTGACGCGGCGCTCGCCTTTGGAGATCCAGACCTCGCAGGGGAAACTGCCGGCGAGCTTGGTCAGCTTGGCCGAGGCGCGGGCGTGCAGGCCCAGCTTATTGTTGATGGTCGTGGTGGTCTTGATCATGGTTTCTGCGTACCTGGTTCTGCGGTGCGGTGATGGCCACCTGCATGACGCCCTGCGTTCCACCCAGCACCGCCCGGGCCACCAGCGCGTCCAGCGGCTCGTGACGGTAGGACACGGTGCGCAGCAGCATGGGCAGGTTGACGCCGGTGATGAGCTTGGAGTGCACGCCATCGACCAGCTTCTGCGCCACATTGCAGGGCGTGGCGCCAAACACGTCCGCCAGCACCAGCGCGTGCGAGGTGCCCATCTGTTTGAACACAATGCGCGCCTGTGCCAGGGTTTCTTCGGGCGGCATGTTGGGCTGCACGTCCAGCGCGGCCACACTGGCCGGGTTGTCGGGAAAAACATGCAGAACGCATTGCCGCAGGGCCGAGGCCAGCGGAGCATGGGCGATGATGAGAATGCCGTTCATTGCGTTGAATTATCGGGGGTGGGGTCTGCTTTGGCGCCGTGGAAGAAGGCATACGATGCGAGACAACAACACAAAAACACGGCCAGCGCCGCCTGGAAGCTGGCCACGTCGGCCAGCCCCATGGCCTGAAAAACGTCGATCAGCAGGCCGATGCCCCACTGCATGACAAACACGCCGGCAAAAATCACCAGGTTGTAGGCGGTCAGCGCGCGACCCGCGAGCACCTGCGGAAACGCCATGCCCACCGCCGGCTGGGCCAGGCCCAGCACACTGGAGCTCATGCAGAACAGCGCCCAGCCGGCCCAGCCGGTGGCCGGCCCGGCCGCAATATTTCCGGCGAGCACCAGCAGGCTCACCGGCACACCCCAGGTGATCAGGCGGTTGGCGCTCCAGCCATGCTGCGAGAGCCACGGGTTGACCAGCCCCCAGGCCCAGAACGTGACCAGCATGCAGGCATTGATCCAGAACAGGCCGGTGGCCGCCTGCAAGGGCGTGTAGCCCGCGACCCGGACCATCCACGGCCCGGCCCACAGGGTCTGCATCGCGATCACGCCGCCATAGTGGAAAAAGGCCACCGGCGACATTTTCCGGAAATAGGGGCTGCGCCAGACCTGGGCGTAACCGGCCTGCGGATGCGACACATGGGGAGAAGCCGCCGCGGAAGCGAGCTTCCAGGACGGGACCACCCAGGCAATTGCCGCCATCGACAGCAGGATCAGCGTCGCCAGAATCCAGAACAGCGGGCGCCAGCCGGTCAGCGGCATCAGCCACTGCACCGGCAGGGTGGACGCCAGCATGCCCACGGAGCCGGTCATCAGCATCCAGGAGTTGGCGCGCAGCAGGGTGCCTGCGTCAAACCAGCGGCGGTATCCGGTCAGCGGCGCCATCAGGCAGGCGCTGACGCCCATGCCCAGCAACACGCGGGCAATGAGCAGGCTGGTGAAACTGGTTGCCGCTGAAAACGCCAGGCAGGCCAGCACCGCCAGGCTCAGAAAGCACAGGATCACGCGTTTGGGGCCGTGCCGGTCCAGCCAGGTGCCCAGCGGCAACTGGGTCACGGCAAAACCCAGAAAATACCCGCCGGCCAGCAGCCCCAGGTCGCGCGCATGCAATGAAAACTCCTGCGTGAGCACCGGCGACAGCGTGGCCGTGATGGCCCGTACCAGCGTCGAACAGAAGTAAGCTGCGGCAAACGCCAGAAACACAACCATGCCGGCGCGCCGGCTCAGCAGGCCAGACGCAGCAGCGGCGGCCGGCAGGCGCCCGGCGTCCCGAACGGCGCCCATCAGCGGGGGCTTCCGGCGTCCAGCTTCAGGCTGGAGAAAAAGGTCTCGGCCACCTCGGGGTCCATCTTGTCGGCGTAGATCACCGCCTGAAAAACCTGCCGGCCCTGGGAAAAATACGCCGCCTGGCTTTGCACCGCCCGGCCGTCGGCGCGCTGGCCGCTGGCCCGCACCAGCACCGCCGGCAGCGGGTCCGCGCCGGGCAGCTTCAGCGGGCTGGTCTGGCCGCCACCTGCGGCCTTGAGGTTGGCCAGCGTCGCAGTTTGCCAGCCGGCCAGCACGGCTGCCGCCTGCGCCGCGTCGTCCAGCGTGGCCACCGCGATCGCAAACGTGGCATCGCCGGCATCGCAGCCCAGCATGGCCAGCTCGGTCGGCCGCCCGCCCAGCGGCACGCTGCGCTCGGCCTTGTCGGGTTTGCAGGGCAGCAGCAGGGCCAGCGCGGTGTTGTCCGGCCGCACTTCGCGCCAGTTGAAAACCGGGTTGCACGCCGCAAGCAGCAGCAACAGGCCGGCCGCCGTCACGCGGATCATCAAGGAAGCCATCGAGGGGGTCATGAAAAGGGAAGGCGGGGACATGGTCTTGGGGAAAGGGGAGCTCTGACTTTACAGGGATTCGCCAAAACCACCTGTTTTGGGGCAATCCGGCGGGGCAGCCCGGCGACGCACCGATTTGGCGCCTGGGCAGCGCAGCCCTGCACAACACTGCGCACCAAGCTGGGCACGATGTTTGCTCACCCCCTGCCATGTTCGCCGAAACCGCCCCGCTGTCCGCCCCCATGCACCTGCCCGGCGCCGACCAGCCGGTCTGGCGCGACAAGCTGTCGCAGTTGCTGGAGTCCACCGGCGAAGGCATTTTCGGCATCGACATGGACGGCTGCTGCACCTTCATCAACCGCGCAGGCGCCGAGCAGCTCGGTTTTGCCCCGGCCGAGGTGCTGGGCAAAAACATGCACGAACTGGCCCACCACAGCCATGCCGACGGCGCGCACTACCCCGAGCACCTGTGCCCCATCTTCAACGCCTTCCGCATGGCCCTGCCCTGCCGCATCGACACCGAGCTGTTCTGGCGCCGCGACGGCAGCGCGTTTGCGGTCGAGTATTCGTCCTACCCCATCGTCGATGGCGGCGTGGTGCAGGGCGCGGTGGTCACCTTCGTCGACATCTCGGCACGCAAGCGGGCCGAGGAGGCCCTGCGCCATGCCAACGATGTGCTGGAGCAGCGTGTCAGTGAGCGCACACAGGCGCTGTCCGAGGCGCTGCAGCAACTGCGCGAACTCTCGGCCTACACCCACACGGTACGCGAGGAAGAGCGCACCCGCATCGCACGCGAGGTGCACGACGAGCTCGGCAGCCTGCTGGTGGCGCTGAAGATGGACGTCGGCTGGCTGGACAAACGCCTGGGCGAGCAGCAGCAGCGCGAACCGGTGCAGGCGCAGGCCATGCGCGACACCATGCGCAGCAAGTGCCAGAACATGGGCCGGCTGATTGAAGCCGCGGTGGACAACGTGGGCCGCATCATCACCGACCTGCGCCCCAGCATCCTGGACCACCAGGGCTTGTGGGCCGCGCTCGACTGGCAGGCGCACGAGTTTGTGCAGTCGGCTGAACTCGAGCTCGACTGGCAGATGGACGTGGAGCAGGCGGTGCCGCTGCCCGAGCCTTCGGCCATGGCGGTCTTCCGCATCTTCCAGGAAATGCTCAGCAACGTCGGCCGCCACGCGCAGGCGAGCCGCATCGCCATCACCATCCTGGCCACGGCCGGCGAGATCAGCATCAGCGTGCACGACAACGGCCGGGGCGCCGCGGCGGCGGCCTTCGAGGCAGCCACTGCCTACGGCGTGATGGGCATGCGCGAGCGCGCACGGCATTTGGGCGGTACGCTCGAAATTACAAGCCAAATCGGCCTCGGGGCCTTGTTCCACCTGCGCATCCAGCTCCCAAAATCATAGCGTCATGACTCCCCTGAACATCCTGATCGGCGACGACCACCGCATCGTGCGTGAGGGCCTGAAGCAGGTGCTGGCCGACGCGCCCGAGATCGCCGTCGTCGCAGAAGCCGAGACCGGCCCCGACATCCTTGCCAAAGTCGAGGCGCTGGGCGGCCACGCCGGGCTGGCTGCCGTGCTGCTCGACATCGCGCTGCCGGGCCGCGACGGCATGGACGTGCTGCAGGCCCTGAAAAAAGCCTGGCCGCAACTGCCGGTGCTCATGCTCAGCACCTACCCCGAGAAGCAGTACGCGGTGCGCTGCATCAAACTGGGCGCGGCCGGCTACCTGAACAAAAGCGCCCACCCGGACGACATGATTGCCGCGGTACGCAAGGTGGCCGGCGGCGGCCTGTACGTGTCGGCCCTCACCGCCGAGGCGCTGGCCAGTGCGGTGGGCGGCAGCGGCGGGCGCAGCGGCGCCGAAGCGCTGTCGCACCGCGAGCACCAGGTGTTCCGCCTGCTCACGGCGGGCAAGTCGGTGGGCGAGATCGGCGCTCAACTGGGCCTGGCGTCCAACACCGTCAGCACCTACCGCCTGCGTATCCTCGAAAAAACCGGCACCAAAAACGACGTGGAACTGGCGCTGTACGCCGAGCGCCACGCCAGCACGCCGGCCGGCGCCTGAGCCGCGCGCTTGTCCTACGGCCACTTGGGTGCCTGCTGACTGCCGGCCCACTCTCCGCACGCCATGCTGGTCACACGGCGCCGCCGGCACCACCCAAGGAGAATTTTCATGACCACCGTCACCGACGTGATGACCCGCAATGTGCGAACCCTGACCCCCAGCGACACCGTGGCCGCAGCCGCCAAGGCCATGGACGAACTCAACGTGGGTGTGATCCCCGTGTGCGAGGGCGACAAGCTGCTCGGCGTGGTGACCGACCGCGACATCGTGGTGCGCGCCGTGGCGCAAGGTCTGGACGGCAACACGCCGCTGAGCAAGGTGATGAGCCGCGACGTGCGCACCGCCCGCGAAACCGACGACCTCGACACCGTGCTCGCCGACATGGCGTCCAGCCAGATCCGCCGGCTGCCGGTGCTGGACGGGGCTGAGCGCCTGATCGGCATCGTTTCCATCGGCGACATCGCGGTCAAGGGCCAGGACGAGGAAGACGTCGGCCAGTCGCTGGGCGAAATTTCCGCGCCGGCGTAAGCGACCGCAGCGGGCCGCAGGCCGGCACCCTGCGCCAATTTGGTGCAACGCCGGGAACCAGCGACGCGGCGGTGAGGCGACGCGGCGCTGGTGAGGTTTTACAACAGCCATCCAGGCCCCTCAAACGCCCGCGCACCAGCTCGCGGGGGCTTCATGGCGGCCCGCCCGGGCCGGTTTTGTAGTGCCCGCCCTACACGGCGTCATGCCATCAACAGCGAAATGCGGCGCAGGCCGCCTTCCCGGCCAAAGTGGCCCGCAGCTTGCAAGACAGCCGCATCTTCAACTGAAAGGTGCGCGCCATGTCCGACTACTTCTCGCCTTACGACGCCGACCAGCCCCTGATGCTCAAGTGCAGCTGCGGCAAGGACCATACGGTGGCCGACCACCACGCCGCTGTGGCTGCCGACAGCGCCGCCATCGAGTTGCGCCGCCGCAGCCAGACCAGCGAGTTCGAGGCCTACTCCAACGAGTTCATTGAAGCCACCCTGGTCAAGGCCCTGTTCCCGCAGGACGAGGTGCGCCGCCGTTTCCTGCGCGCCGTCGGCAAGGGCACGGCGATGGCCGCGATTGCCAGCGTGCTGCCGGTCGGCACCATGCAGGCCCTGGCGCAGGACGCCGGCAAAAAACCCGGCACGCTGGAAAAAACCAACCTGAAGATCGGCTTCATCCCGATCACCTGCGCCACGCCGTTGATCATGGCGCACCCGCTCGGCTTTTACCAAAAGCAGGGCCTGAATGTTGAAGTGACCAAGACCGCCGGCTGGGCGCTGATCCGCGACAAGATGATCAACAAGGAATACGACGCGACGCACTTCCTGTCGCCGATGCCGCTGGCGATTTCCATGGGCCTGGGCTCGAACGCCACGCCGATGAACGTGGCGACCATCCAGAACATCAATGGCCAGGCCATCACGATGGCGCTCAAGCACAAGGACAACCGCGACCCGAAAAACTGGAAGGGCTTCAAGTTCGCGATTCCCTTCGAGTTCTCGATGCACAACTTTTTGCTGCGTTACTACCTGGCCGAAGCCGGCCTGAACCCCGACACCGATGTGCAGCTGCGCGTGGTGCCGCCGGCCGAGATGGTGGCCAACCTGCGCGCCGGCAACATCGACGGCTTCCTCGGCCCCGATCCTTTCAACCAGCGCGCGGTGTACGAAGAAGTCGGTTTCATCCACGTGCTCACGCGTGACCTGTGGAACGGCCACCCCTGCTGCGCCTTCGGCACCTCTACAGAGTTCATCCAGAAGAACCCCAACACCTTTGCCGCGCTCTACCGCTCGGTGCTGACGGCCGCCGCCATGGCGCGCGACCCGAAGAACCGCGAGCTGATCGCCAAGGTGATCGCCCCGGCCCAGTACTTGAACCAGCCCGAAGCCGTGATCAACCAGGTGCTGACCGGCAAGTTTGCCGACGGCCTGGGCAACATCAAGAACGTGCCCGACCGCGCCGACTTCGACCCGATGCCGTGGCAGTCGATGGCGGTGTGGATGCTCACGCAGATGAAGCGCTGGGGTTATGTGAAGGGCGAGGTCAACTACAAGCAGATCGCCGAAAAGGTCTTTCTGATCACCGACGCCAAGAAGTACATGAAAGAGCTCGGCCAGCCAACGCCCGAAGGCGCATATCCGAAATTCAAGATCATGGGCAAGGAGTTCGACGCGGCCAAGGCGGATGCGTATGCCAAGGGATTTGCCATCAACAAGATGGGATGAGCACTTACTCCCTCTCCCGCCGGGAGAGGGTGGGGGTGAGGGTCCGCCCCCTCCCTCACCCCAGCACTCTCCCACGGGGCGAGGGGGAAAGACTGGCTCCAACACGAAGCAAATGACTCCATGAATATTTTCAAAACCCTGGGCTTCCGCGCAGCCATCGTCTCCATCGTGATCTTCGTGGCCTTCATTGCCATCTGGTCTGCCGCAACGATGGCGCCGGCCAGCAGCGGCGGCAACGCCACCGGCATGACGGCCGAGCAGATCGAATACCAGAAGATGATGGGCAAGGACCCGGGCGCCGGCAAGGCCTCGGGCTTCCCGACACCCGGGCAGATGGGCAAGACCTTTGTGGACCAGCTCAGCGACCCGTTCTACGACCGCGGCCCCAACGACAAGGGCATTGCCATCCAGCTCGGGCATTCGCTGGGCCGGGTGGCATTGGGCTTTCTGCTGGCCTGTCTGGTGGCGATTCCTTTGGGCTTTGTCATCGGCATGTCGCCGCTGCTGCGCCGCGCGCTGGACCCCTTCATCCAGGTGCTCAAACCGATCTCGCCGCTGGCCTGGATGCCGCTGGCGCTGTACACCATCAAGGATTCGTCCACCTCGGGCATCTTCGTGATCTTCATCTGCTCGGTCTGGCCCATGCTGATCAACACCGCCTTCGGTGTGTCGGCCGTCAAGCGTGAATGGCTCAACGTCGCCAAGACGCTGGAAGTCAAGCCGCTGCGCAAGGCCTTTCTGGTGATCCTGCCGGCCGCCGCGCCGACCATCCTGACCGGCATGCGCATCTCCATGGGCATCGCCTGGCTGGTCATCGTCGCCGCCGAGATGCTGGTGGGCGGCACCGGCATCGGCTACTTTGTCTGGAACGAATGGAACAACCTCTCGCTGACCAACGTGATATTTGCCATCGTCGTCATCGGCGTGATGGGCATGCTGCTGGACCTGATGTTTGCGCAGATGCAGAAGTGGGTGACCTATGCTGAATAATCCCGCACCCGGCGGCGCCTCGGGCCGCCCCTTCCTGCAGGTCGAGGGCCTGGCCAAGTCTTACCCCGGCACCAACGAGCCGGTGTTCGACGAGGTCAACTTCAGCATCAACCGTGGCGAGTTTGTCTGCATCATCGGCCACTCGGGCTGCGGCAAGACCACCATCCTCAACGTGCTCGCAGGGCTGGAAACCGCCAGCGCCGGCCATGTCTTCATGGACGGCCGCGAGGTCGCCGGCCCCAGCCTGGAGCGCGGCGTGGTGTTCCAGGGCCACGCCCTCATGCCCTGGCTCACCGTGCGCAAGAACATCGCTTTTGCGGTGCGCTCCAAATGGCCGGACTGGACGTCTGCCCAGGTCGATGCCCATGTACAGAAATACGTGGCGCTGGTCGGCCTGTCCGGCGCCATCGACAAAAAACCCTCGGCACTGTCGGGCGGCATGAAGCAGCGCGTCGGCATTGCGCGCGCCTTTGCGATCGAACCCAAGATGCTGCTGCTCGACGAGCCTTTCGGCGCGCTCGACGCGCTGACACGCGGCACCATCCAGGACGAGCTGCTGGCCATCGTGCGCGAGACGCAGCAAACGGTGTTCATGATCACCCACGACGTGGACGAGGCCGTGCTGCTGGCCGACAAGATCCTGCTGATGAGCAACGGCCCGCAGGCGCGTGTGGCCGAGATCGTGCGCAACACCATGCCGCGCGACCGGCAGCGCGCCACCGTGCACCACGACCCGCAGTACTACCCGTTGCGCAACCACCTGGTGGACTTCCTCGTGGCGCGTTCCAAGGATTTGTCGCACGGCAAGGCGCCGGCGCACCCGCCCACGGTGGAACCCGGGCGCGGCGCGCTGGCCGACACGCCGCCTTCCGTCACCCTGAAAGCTGTCGCATGAGCGTTACCGAACAAGCCCGCCCGCCGCTGCCGCCCTTCACGCTGGAAAGCGCGAAAGAAAAAGTGCAGAAGGCCGAAGACGCCTGGAACAGCTGCGACCCCGACCGCGTGGCGCTGGCCTACACCGAAGACTCGGTCTGGCGCAACCGCGCCGACTTCTTCTCGGGCCGGCCCATGATCCGCGAGTTTCTGAAACGCAAATGGGCCAAGGAACTGGACTACCGGCTCAAGAAGGAGCTCTGGGCCTTCACCGGCAACCGCATCTCGGTGCGTTTCGAGTACGAATGGCACGACGACGCCGGCTTCTGGTTCCGATCCCACGGCAACGAGCAATGGGAGTTCAACGAGCTGGGCCTGATGCAGCGCCGCGAGGCCAGCATCAACGACGTGCCGATCAAGGAAGCCGTCCGCAAGTTCCACTGGCCACGCCCTGTGGCCCCCTGATCACCGCTTTTTTCTTTTCAACACGGAGAACACCACCATGAACCGCAACGACATCACCGAAAAAATCATCACCGTCAAAGTCAGCAAGGGCATCACCTGGGAATCGGTCGCCAAGAAAGTCGGCCTCAGCAAGGAGTGGACAACCGCCGGTTGCCTGGGCCAGATGACCTTTGACGAAAAGCAAGCCAAAGTCATCGGCAAGATTTTCGGGTTGACGGCGGAAGAACAGAAGTGGCTGCAGGTCGTGCCTTACAAAGGCTCGTTGCCCACACCCGTGCCCACCGACCCGCTGATCTACCGCTGGTACGAAATCGTCAGCGTCTACGGCACGACGATCAAGGAACTGATTCACGAAGAGTTCGGCGACGGCATCATGAGCGCGATTGACTTCTCGATGGACATCGTTCGTACGCCGGACCCCAAGGGTGACCGCGTGAATGTGGTGCTGTCGGGCAAGTTTTTACCGTACAAGACTTATTGATTAGGAAACGCTAGGGTGCCTGGCACCCTGGCGCGTCCTGCGGATGCAGGCTAGAGACCTTTGACCCGGCAGGCCAGCAGCAGGAGGCCGAATCCGATGATCCACGACCAGGTGGCCATCGGCGCGCCCAAGCGGACCACACCAAACTGCGCGAGCAGCGCGACCACAAACAGGACGAGGGAGATCACCCACACGACGAAGGTTGGAGCTTTGCCGGAAAAATTGCGCATGATGGATTCCTTGCTGGTTGTGAGATGAAGTAGTTCGAGTCTACGGGTTGCCATCTGCCCGCAATCGACAAAGGCGTGAGGTCCCACACCTTCACGCGCCATGCGGCTACGTGGCAGATGCGCTAAGCGGTTGGCTCTGCTGTTGGGTGTATCTATCTAACGTTTAAGTTAGATCTCACTCGACGCTTTGACGCTGCGCTCTCGCACGAAGGCAACACCAACAAGGAGAGCTCCGAAAACATAGAAAATGCGAAGCCGCGAATTCCATCTGCGTTCTTCGTCTTCGAGCTCGTTATAGCGTTTGTAGTTACGAGGAACCAAGACCCCGGCAGACTGTAGTTCAAGAGCGCGCAACTGGGCGGCATGCGAGATGACCTTGTCATAGTCCTTCTCGCGATAGGCGGCCTTCGCGCTTTCGAGACGGTTCTCCCGGAATTCGGCAAACTGATTCCTCTCGCTCATGTTCTCGTTGTCCCAAGCGACCGCGGACTGGAGGACATTCAAAGTGAATTCCATGTAGAACAGAGACGCCATGGCGGTGGCCTCGAAGTTTCTTTCGGGTTGTGAGTCGAGCAGTCGGATATGGCTGTACCAGACCTGCGCAATGGTGTGGTTGCTAGACATGCGCACTTGGAGACGGTCGAGGTCCTCACGCCGATTCTTAGCCTCGTACTCAAAGTGCTTCTCGCTCAGCCACGAACAGAAGAGCAGCAGACTTCCGATGCAGTAGAGCCACGGGAGCTTTCTAAGGACACTTAGAACGTTAGAGGTATTGAGCATGGCCAGTCGCGGGTTAGTGCGGTCTAACGAAAAGTTACCAGCTCGCCGGCTTCACCGGCGCGTGCGAGGGGACTGATGGGTTAGAGCGTTCAAACTTAAGCAACTGCCAAATTTGATCCGGTCCTCAATTGCAGGTGGGCAATCGGCACATCCGACCGAACTACTACCAGCAATTTTTTTTCGGGCACACTTACTCTGTGCTGAATCGGACCATCAGGGTTTGAAACACCACCGTAAGTGGAAACCAAACTTCCGCATATCCAAGTGATTGCGTCTTTTCCTTGATCGTAATCAATCGACCAAGCCACTTGACTTTCATATCCAGTGTTTCGATTTTTTGACCTTGCAATTCCAGAAGCTATCCAGCTACGATCAAACCAAACTATGTCACCGGAAAACTGATCTATCACCCAAGTGGTACGGTAGTCGTATGTCGACATCCTCCAACTTCCGCCAATAGAAGTGAGAAAAGTATCTACGGAGTGTTTCACTCCAAGCCTCTCTAGCCGTGTTCTCACAAATTCGATCGACTCATTCTCGCTTTGCAAATTTGCCTCGACATCGAGCGCCGTCTCTTTACTCATTTCATTCTCCCAATCGTTGGTGGATTCAATTTTCTACTGTGAAGTGAAGCGGCGGCACCATTTCCCCATATGCCTAACTTAATGTGTGCCGCAAGACCTGCGGTGTAACTTGGACATGAATCCTCTTGAATAGGCTGCCAGCATTGGCTTTGCGGGAAATCGGGTCGAATTTGCAAAGGTAATAAATGAAGTCACCAAACCCGGCAGTGATTGTCAGAGAATTCTAGGTCTCTATCGCATTCGGGCCACCCCCCAATCGAAGTTGGTGTGGCTTTTAACGCCACCCACGACGCCCGTCCTGCCGACACCTGCTTCCTACGCCAAGGCAAAAAGACCCATGAATTCCCTAGACGGCTAGAAATTCTCAGGGAGAGACATATGTGAGCACTCTCGGTTGGTGTGAGGTGGTCAGACTTTGAACTCATTAAAGAACAAGTGATCGAGCTCATATGTCTTTACCGGGTTAAGACCAAGCTCAAACCTCTCGAGCATGTCAATCAGCTTCTCGCCATCGATCAATTCGATCGGCGGCGCACCATCGCGCGTAGCCTCACGCTTTGCTTCTGCAGTGAACGTTCCGGTAGTAATAATGATGCCTTTGTCAGCGCGCCCTGACATCGCTCCGCGAAAGTCGCGGACTTGAGAAGGCACTACTGATTTTGTATAGCGTTTGCACTGGAATAGCACTTTGAAAGAGACGAGCGGATTCACCTGCAATATTCCGAATCCGTCAATTCCACCATCGCCGCTTTGACCGGTGACTACCACTTGAGTGAAGCCTGCCTCGCGTAAAAGACGCTGTGAAAGGCGCTCGAAACCTGCTGGCGCAAGTGACAAGAGAACTTCCAGTGCCTCTTCTCTATAGTCAGTCGAAACAGCGCCCGTTCCTTCAGCGACCTTCTCGGCAACTGGTTCAGACGTCTCCTTTTGCTTACGTTGCTCTTGAAATATCTTTACCCATTTCAAGAAGATGCTGCGAGCTTGATCTTGAGTTAGATGAGTTTTGAAACCCGCTTCAGTGAGGCTCCAAACTCCGTGCTTGGAAGAGCTAATGAGACCTTCTCGAACTAAGTAGAACCTTGCCCACGCAACTTGATTTCGGAATCTCGAACCTCCCGAAGGCAGTGTTTCGTTGAGTACATCATCCGAAATTTTCAGATCAGTTGATACTCGATCGACCGCTTCGTCGGGCTTTGCGGAGCCGCCAAGACCCCGCAACGCATTCAAAAGCGGGCCGAAGTATCTAAGGAACTGAGCGCCTTCGTCCTTCTTCTGCTTCGTAGTAGCCAAAGTGGCCTCCATTGATGTTTAGCGTTCGCATTCACAGTCCGGAAGCAGTTTGCCACTCGGCATCGATTACCGGTGAATTCTAGGCGGGCAGCGACTTACACCCCTCCTCCAATCGAAGGAGTTGTCGCTTTGCCGCCACCAAGTCACGTGCTCGAGTTGCCTCCAATGATTTGCGGCTTCGCTCTGCCTCCGCAAGCTCTTCTGTCGCGAAAGGCACAATGCCCCACATGAACTCCCTAGACGGCATCCGCATCCTCGACCTCTCCCGCGTGCTCGCGGGCCCCTGGTGTACCCAGACGCTGGCTGATCTCGGCGCCGACGTGATCAAGATCGAACGGCCGGGCACCGGTGACGACACGCGGACCTGGGGGCCGCCGTTCTTGCAGGACAGTGCGGGCGCCGACACGGCCGAGGCGGCTTATTACCTGGGCACCAACCGCAACAAGCGCTCGCTGACCTGTGACATTGCCAAACCCGAAGGCGCGGCGCTGATCCGTGAACTGGTGGCGCACTGCGATGTTTTTGTCGAGAACTTCAAGGTTGGCGACATGGCGCGTTATGGGCTGGACTATGCCTCGCTCAAAGCGCTCAACCCGCGGCTGGTGTATTGCTCGGTCACCGGCTTCGGCCAGACCGGGCCGTATGCCGAACGCGCCGGGTATGACTACGCGATCCAGGGCATGGGCGGGCTGATGAGTGTGACGGGTGAGCGTGACGATCTGGGCGGTGGGCCGCAGAAGGTCGGTGTGGCGGTGTCGGACCTGATGACGGGCATGTACGCGACCGTCGCGATTCTTGCCGCGTTGCGCCATGCCGAAAAAACCGGCGAGGGCCAGCAGGTCGACATGGCGCTGCTGGACACACAGGTGGCCATGCTGGCCAACCTGGGCGCCAACTACCTGGTCAGCGGCAAGGTGCCGGGACGCGCCGGCAATGCGCACCAGAACATCGTGCCTTACCAGGTGTTCGAGGTAGCGCCCGCCCCTGACGGGACCAAGGACCACATCATCATCGCGGTGGGCAATGACTCGCAGTATGTGAAGTTCTGCAAGGTGGCCAACATTCCCGAGCTGGGCGTGAACCCGCTGTTTGCCAAAAACCGCGACCGGGTGCAAAACCGCGCGCAACTGGTGCCGATTCTGGAAACGGTGATGAAAACGCGGACCAAGGCCGACTGGCTGGCGGCGCTGGAGGCGGCCAAGGTGCCTTGCGGTGCCATCAACAACCTGGCAGAGGTGTTTGATGATCCGCAAATCGAGGCGCGGCACATGGTCACGCAGTGGCAGCACCCGTTAAAAAATCACTTGCGGTTGGTGTCCAGTCCGATCAAACTGAGTGCCACCCCGGTGCGCACACCGGGCCAAGGCGGGCTGCCACCCCCCATGCTGGGCCAGCACACCGAGGAAGTCTTGCGCAGCGTGTTGAACTACTCCGACGCGCAACTGTCTGACCTGAAAAGCAAAGAGGTGATCTGATGGCCAATTTTGTTCTGGTGCATGGTGCCTGGCACGGCGGCTGGTGCTGGCAGCGGGTCACCCACGCGCTGCAGCAGCAGGGCCACCGGGTGCATGCGGTCACGCTCACCGGCCTGGGCGAGCGCGCGCACCTGCTGGCGCCCAGCATCACACTCGACACGCACATTGACGACGTGATCAGCGCCATCGAGGTGGAAGAGCTGCACGACGTGATTCTGGCGGTGCACTCTTACGCCGGCATGATTGGCACGGCCGTGGCCGACCGGCTCGGCAAACACCTCAAACACCTGGTCTATGTGGATGCGGTCATTCCCAAGCCCGGCGAAAGCTGGAGCAGCACACAGTCGGCCGCGACGCAGCAGCAGCGCCTGTCGGCAGCGCAGGCGTCCACGCGTTTCAGCTTTCCGCCGCCTGACCCGGAAGTGTTTGGCCTGCATGACGCCGACCACGCCTGGGTCAAGCGCCGGCAGACGCCGCACCCCGGCAACACCTACCAGGCACCACTGGCCTTTGACATCCAGCGTGTGGCCGCGATCCCGCGCACTTTTATCAACTGCACGCAGCCGGCGCTGGCCACCATTGAGCCCAGCCGCCTGCGCGCGAAAGACCCCAAGTTCTGGGATGGCGCCTGGCTGCCCAACTCGAAAATCGTGGAGCTCAAGACCGGCCACGACCCGATGATCAGCGACCCGACCGGCTTGACCCGCATTCTTGTGGACTGCGCATGACCGAGCCGGGCAGACGCCACCTTGCTGCCGGCAGGCCAGCGGATGCTGTCTGTAGCGGGCTGGCCGAACAGCGGGCAAAGCGCCGGGCGGCCACGCGCGAGGCTCTGGCAGCGTTCAACCCGGCGTGAGCGGCGAGGCGACCCATGACCGACGCCGACTCCCTGCACGCGGCCATCCATGAAGATGTGAGTTTGCAGGCCTACGACAGCCGTTGGCCGGACCGATTTGTGGCCGAGCGGGACCGCTTGCTGGCGCTGTTTCCACTCGTTTTTGTCGACATCGAACACATCGGCAGCACGGCCGTCCCCGGGATGGTGGCCAAACCCATTGTGGATCTGCTGGCGGGCGTCGAAAGCATGGCCATGGCCCGATCGCTGGCCGAACCGCTGCGTGACGCGGCCTACACCACATCGGCAGAGTTCAATGCCACGCTGACCGACCGCCAGTGGTTCATGCGTTGGGCGGACGGCCGCCGCACCCACCACCTGCACATTGTTGTGCACGGCGGCCCGGTGTGGACGCGGCATCTGCAATTTCGCGACGCGCTGCGCGCCAGCCCCGTGCTGGCAGCACGTTATGCCGCCCTGAAGGCCGAGCTGGCAGTTCGGCACCCGACCGACCGCGAGGCCTACACCAGCGCCAAAACCGCCTTTGTGAGCTCCCTGTCGGACCCCACCTGAGCGGCCCGCCCCGTTACAGAAGCAGCCTCGGCCCTCAACTTTCCACCCAATCAATCACTTTTTTATAGCGGCTCGCGCTTGCTGCACAAGGGCTGAAGGCCAATTTGACCCATCATTTCTGAAACCTGCCTATTTCATCGCCCCAAACACCCGCTTCAGGATCGCGCTGCCGGTACCGACCGGGTCCTGGCGGATCTTCTTTTCTTCCTCGCCGATGACCAGGTAGAGCCCATCGAGCGTCTTGCCGGTGACGTACTGCTGGATGTTGGCGTGGTCTGGCCAAAGCCGCAAACCGCTCAAAGTTCGCCAAATCGGCTGTCATCCTTCAATAGGCCACTGTCCATCAGCAGATCTGCTGGCGAATGCGTGCTGGACAAGGTAAAGAAAAAAGTGCTTCCTGTGCCCGCCTGGGACTCTGCCCATATGCGTCCGCCGTGCCGCGCGATCACCCGGCTCACTGTGGCCAGTCCCACGCCAGTACCAGGAAACTCTTCGGCCGAGTGGAGCCGCTGAAACGCACCGAATAGTTTGTCGGCATAGGCCATGTCGAAGCCGGCGCCATTGTCAGAAACAAAAAAAACTCTCTCGCCCGACCCTGTCTGGTGGTGTCCCACGGCAATTTTGGCGACGTCGCGTTGCGAGGTGAATTTCCATGCGTTGCCCAGTAAATTCTCCATGACCACAAAAAACAGACCCGCGTCTGCGTTGATCATCAGCCCGGGCTCAATGTTGATGCTTACTTGCCGACCGGGGTCTCGTGCCTTGAGGTCAGACAACACCGCATCGGCGATTTCGCTCAGGTCAACCGGTACGGCCTGCAGGGAGTTGCGCGAAACCTGTGCCAGCGCAAGCAGGCTTTCAATCAGTTGCCCCATGTGCGCGACGCTGTGGCGAATCCGGGACATGTATTGCTGAGCTTTCGGATTGCCATCTGCGTCAAGTTGCTTGGCGAGCAAACGGCTGAACCCGTCGATGGTGCTCAGAGGCGCACGCAGATCATGGGAAACGGAATAAGAAAATGCTTCCAGCTCCCGGTTGGAAAGCCGCAACGCGGACTCGATGGCCTTGATATCCGTGATGTCGGTATCCATGCCGATCCAGCAGGTAATGTCTCCACGGGCATCCAGCACAGGCGAAGCCCTGTAGGCAAGCACATGGTATTTGCCATCAACTGCGCTCACCCGGCGAATACCCGACAACACCTTGCCGTTTTGCCAGACGAGCTTCCATTTCTCCATCATGTCGGCGACATCCTCGGGGTGAACCACCTGCATCCACTCATTTCCGTAGCCTGTGGGAGATGACCCGCCCACGAGCTCATACCAGAACCGGTTCAGGTAGGTGACCTCGCCTTTGGTGTTGACGATCCACATCACCTGCGGCGCCTGGTCGGCGGCAGCCTGGAAAAGTGCCTCCTGCCGCGCCAGGGCCTCTGTTCCGTCCACCACCTTGAGCTCAAGTTTGGTATTGAGATCTGTGATCTCTTCCAGCAATTTGACGTTTTCCATGGCCGCCGAGGCAATCTGGACCAGTTGCTCCAGCACATATTGGTCCTGCGCGCTGAACTCGCCTTCGCATTTGTCGGCCAGTTCCAGCAGGCCAACGCTTTCCCCATGGCGGTTTTTCAGCGGAACCGCGAGCCATCCACGCATGGCTGGTCGATGGTCCTGCTTTTTTGCCAGAGCGGGCCAAAGCGGGTGGGCCTGCAGCTCGGCCTGGGTCAATCGCATTGCGCCATGGCCGGCTAAAACCAGGGCATCCAGGCCTGTGCTGGTGTCGCCCTGTGCCGCTACCTCCACCTTGGCCCGCCAGTTCGCGTAGTCGTCAGACAGTGACGCGCTCGCGACGGCCTTGATCGAGCGGTCACCCGGCGACAGCCTGACGAAACACTGCTTGGCCCCGGCCACCGTTCTGGCCTGGCTGGCAAGCTCTGCAATCATGCCTTCCAGCGTCCGGTGTTGTGTGATGGCCTGGGCTGCGATAGTTGCACGCTGCATGGCAAGCATGTACCCCTGCTCACGTTGTTCCCCCTGTTTGCGCGCTGTGATGTCCCGGACAATGACCATGATCTGCGTTTCCAGCAGCGGCACGAGCCTGGCCTCGCAATGAGCGACCTCGCCCCCAAGCACGGTTGAATACTCCATGCTTATTGGAGAGTTTTTAGCGATGACGCCCCGAACGCCGTCCATCATCTGATCGGCCACATCGGCAAACAAGCTGTCCTGAATTTTTTTTCCGACAAGGTCCAGCCGCCGGGGCGCCAGCCCGTCACTGGTACCCGCCTTGACGTCAAGAATAAGGCCCTGGTGATCAAGGCGAAGCACCAGGTCTGGAACAGCCTGAAAAACGGCCCGCATTTCGGAGTTCGCGTCCAGCAGTTCCTGTGAGCTCAATTCAAGTGAGTGCTCCAGCATCGCGCGATCATCATCGAACCCCTTGTAGGCATCGTTGACGCCGTTGACGAATGCCTGCCACTCCGCCGGGATCTTGTCCGGGTCGCCGAAGTGGCGTTTGAGTTGGCGTTTGAGCAGGCTGTGCATCACATGCAGGCTATCGCTCTGAGAGCGTGGTAATGGTCATGGTCTGGTTGTGCAATTCGCATTTGGCACCGGGCGTGAACGGGGAAATTTCACCATAGGAATAAAAACCAGCCAGCATCGCCCCGCTTCCGAGAATCTCGCGGACTGCCTCCACTTCCTCTTCAACACGTTGCTTGAGAACCAGCTTTCGCCCCACACAACTTATCAGAATCGCCAGCTCAGGAACAACGGAACCCATGGATTCGGCGTTGGCCCGGGCCGCGCCGGCCGCACCGTCAATCAGCCGGTCAAAGTTCGCTTTCATCAGACGCGCGTAAGCGCCTTGGGGCACGTCGCCTGCAAAGGTCAGGCTCTGCGAGCTTTCATCAACCGCCAGGATGGTCCGGACCACGGGAGCTTCGCCGGGCCGGGCACGCACACTCAGCGGGAACAGAAGGCCGGTGGCAGGCAATCCGTCGGCATGGTCTCCGAGATACTGTTTATACAGCCCGAGCGCGGAACGCCCATCAAGTTCATACAGGACGTTGGCCTCTGAGCGTGTAATAAGCCGTTCAGGGCCGAAAGAATCCCACCCGCCCAGCGAGCCTATGCCCACTTTCAGGCGACTGCCGTACAGGCCCAAAGCGGCAATCGAATCTTTTTCCGGCACGCCGTCCCGGAAGACCAGTGTTTTACCAAAGCGGGCGCCATCACCGGCCAACCCGCCGGTCATGGTCGCGCCCTCAGGCAAGTGCCGCATCACACCGGATACAAAATCACTGCCATTGACCTTCAGCCCATCGGTTAGCACCAGCACGTGCGCCAGCTTTTCCTCCAGGCCGGTAGACGGGTCGGAAAGTGTTTGCGGCAAGTTCCGTGCAATCCATTCGCCGGCCTCAAAACTGTCAGGGACCAGACCCAGACTGACTTCCACGCTGCGCAGCAGGGTGTGCTCAAAATGCACTGCCGTGACCACCAGCGAATCGTCGAAGACACTCGTGCCGCAGATTTCGCCTGCCGTGGAGCACCCAAGCAGGCAGGCCGCTGGGTAGTCCTTGCGGATCGCCGCAACAAGTTCCGGTTTTTGCAGGGCGGCTGGCGCACCGAACACCAGGACCAGTTGCGAAGATGCGCCCAGCGAGGCTGCGCCCGTCGTCCAACCAAGTTGCTCAGTCCAATATCGCTGTTCGATTTTCATGAAGATCGCCTGGTGGTTTACATTTTGTTGCGAACTGTTTTCAAGATAACACCAAACAGGCGCCGCATCGTGCTAATTCGTAGAGGGAAACCCACCCCCAGGGGCTTGGGCGGCCGCGCCTCTATTGACCGCCGATGCTTTCTGGCGAGGCAATCGCACTTCACCGCTGGGGGTGCGGCATTCCGGCGAGCTTTGGAGCAGGAGAGGGCTCCATGGACAGAGTTCAGCGCAGCCGCCCTCGACTGCGGCAGATTGCTTAATTCATCGACCCAAACACCCGCTTCAAGATCGCGCTGCCGGTACCGGCCGGGTCCTGGCGGATCTTCTTTTCTTCTTCGCCGATGACCAGGTAGAGCCCATCGAGCGTCTTGCCGGTGACGTACTGCTGGATGTTGGCGTCTTCCTTCCTGACCAGGCCAAAGCCGGCAGCCTTGCCGGCGAACTCGTTGTATTTGTTGGCCAGCCCCACTTTGGCCGTGGCCTGGGTCACCGCCGGCAGAAACTTCTCCCCCAGCGGGGCGCGGGTTTTCTCGGCGAAGAAGTTCGTGACCGAGGTTTCGCCACCGGCGAGGATGTTTTTGGCGTCGGTGACACTCATGGACCGCACGGCACTGACCAGCAGGTCCTTGCCCATGGGCACCGCGGCTTCGGCGGCGCGGTTGATGGCGGTCACGAGCTCGTCAATGCGTTGGCCCTGGCCGAAATTTCTGAGCAGTTTCGACGCGTCTTCGAGATAACCGGGCAAAGGAATGCGAACTTTCGGGTTGCCAAGGAATCCATCAGTCTTGCCAAGCAGGGCCACCGCCGCCAATGCACCTTTTTCAAGGGCGGTTTTCAGCCCACTGGATGCTTCTGCGTTGCTCAGGTCGCCCAGCGACACGGCCTGTGCCTGCTGGCAGGTGGCCAGAATCAGCATGCCCAGTGCGCTGAGACCGGCCTGGTTAAAATGGCGACGTTGCATGAGAAGATCCTTCACAAATATGAGTTCAGTTTCAGCCGCAGTATGCCGGATCGCCCTCGCCTCGCTGCTGGCGCTGGGCACCCTTGCCGGCCTGGCCGGCTGCGGTGGTGCGCAGGTCGCCCCCGAGTCGACGTTTGTGCTGCTCGACGGCAGCAAGAAAACGACGGCAGACCTCAAGGGCAGGGTCACCCTGGTCAACTTCTGGGCCACCAGCTGCGTGACCTGCGTGGCGGAGATGCCTCAGATCATTTCCACCTACAACAAGTACCAGGGCCAGGGGTACGACACGCTGGCCGTGGCCATGAGTTACGACCCGCCGAGCTACGTCGTCAACTTCGCCGAAACCCGCAAGCTGCCCTTCAAGGTGGCCATCGACAACACCGGCGCGGTGGCCAAGGCCTGGGGCGACGTACAGCTCACGCCAACCACCTACGTGGTCAACAAACGCGGGGAAATCGTCAAGCAGTACGTGGGCGAGCCGGACTTTGCGGCGCTGCATCAGCTGATCGAGAAGCTGCTCGCTGAGACCTGATACACCTGCCGCTCTTAAGCCACCATAAAAAAAGGCCGGATCCCTTGCGGGATCCGGCCTTTTTTTATCACCCCCAGCGCAGGAAGCTCCTCTTTTTCAAGCAGGGGCCGCGGGACTGGCTTTGCCAGACCGCAGGCGCAGCGGCCCCCTCGGGGGGCAGGGAGCTACACGCAGTGAGCGACCGTGGGGGCTTTATTTATTCCGGAACGCGTCGTGGCAAGCCTTGCAGGTATCGGCGGTTGAAGCAAAAGCCGTTTTCAGGCTGTCAAGGCTGCCGGTCTTGCTGGCGGCAGCAAGCTTGGTGGTTTCCACCTGCAGCTTGTCGCTGTATTCCTTGAATTTGGCCTGCTCGGTCCAGATTTCGGGCTTGGCCTTGGTGTTGCCACCCTGGTCCGTGCCTGCACCAAAGCCGGCCCACGGGAGCTTGGCCATGGCGGCCACGATCTCTGCATTATCGGCGGCAACCTTGGCGTCATAAGGCGCGCGGCCGGACGCCATGGCGCCGACGCGACCGAAATGCGTACCCATCACGGACAGGGCGCTCTGGCGGTACTTGATGGCGTCTTCAGGTTTGGCGAACTGGGCAGAGGCCGGTGCAGCCAGGGCGAGCAGGGTGGCAGCGGCTGCAATACAGGCAAAAGTTTTCATTTATTTTTCCTCGTGGTTTTGTACATGTGCTGGCGATGGGCAGTGCTTCCCGATAGACTGCCTGTCAAAGGAGCTGTATCCCGGACGCAAAGTTCCACCGGAACCGGACGACTAGGGTAAGCACCAAGGAAAAGCAAGCGGGCGCTGAACCCGACGCATGAAACATACCATGGCCGCATGACGGCCCAGGCAACAGACACAACAAGAGGCTCACGCATGAACCAGCACATCCATAAAATTCGCGTCTGGGATCTGCCCACACGGCTTTTTCACTGGGCGCTGGTCGCCGCCGTGATCGGGCTGGCGATCACCGGCACCGTGGGCGGCAACGCCATGGTCTGGCACTTCCGCTTCGGCTATTCGGTGCTGACGCTGCTGCTGTTTCGCATCGTCTGGGGCCTGGTGGGTGGACGCTGGTCCCGTTTCGGGGCGTTTATTTATTCACCCGCCAGCGTGATCAACTACCTGAAGGGAAAAGGCAAGCTGGAACATGGCGTCGGGCACAGCCCCATCGGCGCCGGGTCGGTTTTTGCCATGCTGGGCTTCCTGCTGGCGCAGGTCGGCACCGGATTGCTCAGCGACGACGAAATTGCCTTCGCAGGCCCGCTGACGCGGTTTGTCTCCAACGCCACGGTCGGCCTGGCAACCAACTACCACACGAACATCGGCAAGTGGATCGTGCTGGCCCTGGTGCTGCTGCATGTCGTGGCCATCGTGGTCTACCTGAGGCGCAAACACAATCTGGTGGGCGCCATGCTGCATGGCGACAAGGAGCTGGTGACCGCCGTACCCGCTTCGCGCGACGACACGGCTTCGCGGCTGCTGGCCCTGGGCGTGCTGCTGGTCTGTGCAGCCGGGGTCTACTGGATCAGCAGCCAGGCTGCGCCCGCGTTCTGACACGCCCTGTAACGCAGACCCGGGCAAGTCCCGGTCAGGGCGGCGAAAAAAGCCGATAAACTGGGTTTTGACTTTCAGCGCCATGCCTGCTTCTTCTCCCACCATCGAGTTCATCCCCGCGTCCACGCCGGAACAGCTGGCGGCCACACGCCTGATTTTTCAGGAGTACGCCGACCAGCTGGGCGTCGACCTCTGCTTCCAGAACTTCGAGGCCGAGCTGGCCGGCCTGCCGGGCGACTATGCACCGCCCCAGGGCTGCCTGCTGCTGGCCCTGCTCGACGGCGAGATCGCCGGCTGCTGCGCGATGCGCCCGCTGGAGACGGTGGACTACCCCAACGCTTGCGAAATGAAACGCCTGTATGTACGCCAGGGCTTTCGCCGCTTCGGGCTGGGGCGGCAACTCGCCGAAGCGGTACTGGATGCCGCGCGTATCGCGGGTTACCACTGCCTTCTGCTCGACACCCTCAACGACATGGAAGCCGCGCGGGCGCTGTACGAAGATCTGGGTTTCAGGGACATCCCGCCCTACTACCACAACCCGATAGCGGGCGCTCACTACCTGAAGGTGGATTTGCAGTGAAATCAGGCTGTAGCTCTTATCTGCTGGTCGCAGACAGCTACTTTTTTCATAGCACTCCGACAATGCCCTGGCGCCTGAACCGCCCATAAAAAAGCCGCAGATCCTGCGATCTGCGGCCTGTCTGCGGGGTCAGCCCGGCGCCCGGGCAAAGGCTCAGCCCTTGGCCTGTGCCAGCAGTGTGCCCGCGTCGCTGACTTCAAACTTGCCAGGGCCTTCCACGTTCAGGGACGCGACCTTGCCGTCCTTGACCAGCATCGAGTAACGGTTGCTGCGCAAGCCCATGCCGCGCGCGCTCAGGTCCAGCGTCAGGCCGGTGGCCTTGGTGAAATCGGCGCTGCCGTCGGCCAGCATGCGGACCTTGGTACCGGTCTTCTGGTCGCGCGCCCAGGCACCCATCACGAAAGCGTCATTGACACTCACGCACCAGATCTCGTCCACCCCGGCGGCCTTGAGTTCGTCGAATTTCTCGACATAACCCGGGACATGCTTGGCGGAGCAGGTCGGCGTGTAGGCGCCCGGCAGTGCAAACAATGCAACGGTCTTCCCGGCCGCCGCCTTGGTCACGTCAACAGGGTTGGGGCCAATGCTGCAGCCATTGCCTTCGACTTCCGAAAATTCCATCAGCGTGGCCGCGGGAAGGGTGTCGCCTACTTTGATCATGGTGTCTCCTTGTGATGATGAGAGGGGTATGCAAAAAACGGACAACCGCCATTTTCAACGATTCCGGTCAACTCGTTCACTGGCCGGCGAAAGCCCCCCGCCGATTGCGGGCGGCGCCAGGAGGGCGACTGAAAGCGGAAACAAAAACGGCCCACATCGTGGGCCGCTTTTTGAGTGACTTTCCGTCAAACCCGGAAGGCTCAGACCACAGCAGCTTTTTCCAGCAGCTTGGTCACAACCCAGTTCTTGGTCTTGGAAATCGGGCGGCTCTCGGTGATCTCGATCAGGTCACCGGTCTTGTACTCGCCCTTTTCGTCATGGGCGTGGTACTTGCTCGACAGGGACACGATCTTGCCGTACAGCTCGTGCTTGACACGACGCTCGACCAGCACCGTCACCGTTTTCGCGCGCTTGTCGCTGACCACACGGCCAACCAGGGTGCGCTTGAGGGATTTTTTAGCTTCCGTCATTATTTCGCTCCTTTGCGGGCGTTGGTCTCGGCCAAAATGGTTTTTGCCCGAGCGATGTCACGGCGCGCAGAACGCAGCGTGGCGGTGTTGGTGAGTTGTTGCGTGGCTTTTTGCATGCGCAGGCCAAAGTGGGCTTTTTGCAGCTCTTTGACTTCGGTTTTCAGGCCGGCAACGTCTTTTTTGCGCAGTTCAGTAGATTTGGTCATGGTCATTCCCTTACTGGCCGATCATGCGGCTGACGAAGGTGGTGCGCAGCGGCAGCTTGGCAGATGCCAGGCGGAACGCTTCGCGAGCCAGTTCTTCAGGCACACCGACGATCTCAAAAACGATCTTGCCGGGCTGGATTTCAGCCACGTAGTACTCGGGATTGCCTTTACCGTTACCCATACGCACTTCAGCAGGCTTTTGGGAAATCGGCTTGTCCGGGAAGACACGGATCCAGATACGGCCGCCACGTTTGACGTGACGGGAAATCGCACGACGTGCGGCTTCGATTTGACGAGCAGTGAGGCGACCGCGGTCGGTACACTTCAGACCGAAATCACCGAATGCCACCGAGTTGCCTCGTGTGGCGATGCCGGTGTTGCGGCCTTTTTGCTCTTTGCGATATTTTCTGCGAGCGGGTTGCAGCATTTGTATTCTCCGTAGTTAGACCGATTACTCGGTCTTGGCACCGTCAGCTGCTGCAGCTGGCGCGGCTTTGCGGACGCGCTTAACGGTGGTTTTCGGGGCGTCGCTACCAGGGGTAGCTTCAGCCGGTTTGTCGCTGCCATCTGCAGGGGCCGTGTTCACACCACCGACAGGACCGCGCGCTGGGCGTGCGGCTCCACGAGGTGCGGACGGACGGTCCGTGCGGTCGCCAGGACGTGCATCGCGACGCGGGCCGCGAGGCTTGCGTTCTTCATCGGAAGGTGCGGCATCCAGACGGGCGCCCGGCGAGTCGCCGCGGCCCAGGGTGTCGCCCTTGTAGACCCAGACCTTGACGCCGATCACACCATAGGTGGTCTTGGCTTCAGAGGTGCCGTAGTCGATGTCGGCGCGCAGGGTGTGAAGGGGCACGCGACCTTCGCGGTACCACTCGCAACGAGCGATTTCAATGCCGTTCAGGCGGCCCGACGACATGATCTTGATGCCCAGGGCACCCAGACGCATGGCGTTTTGCATGGCGCGCTTCATCGCACGGCGGAACATGATGCGTTTTTCAAGCTGCTGGGTGATGCTGTCTGCGATCAGCTTGGCATCAATTTCAGGCTTGCGAACTTCTTCGATGTTCACGGCGACCGGCACGCCCAGCTGGCGGCTCAGTTCTTTCTTGAGGTTCTCGATGTCCTCGCCCTTTTTGCCGATCACAACGCCCGGACGTGCCGAGTAAATCGTGATGCGGGCATTCTTGGCGGGGCGCTCGATCAGAACGCGCGACACCGCGGCGTTCTTCAGCTTGGCCTTGAGGTACTCGCGAACCTTGATATCTTCAGCCAGCATGCCGGCGAAGTCCTTGTTGCTGGCGTACCAACGGCTGGACCAGTTACGGCTGATGGCAAGGCGGAACCCGGTTGGGTTGATTTTTTGTCCCATATCCTGTCTGCCTTCTTAATTGCCAACCACAACGTACACATGGCACGTGGGCTTGCTGATACGGTTGCCGCGGCCCTTGGCGCGCGCCGAGAAACGCTTGAGCGTAGTGCCTTGCTCGACGTAGATGGTTTTCACCTTCAGTTCGTCGATGTCGGCGCCATCGTTGTGTTCTGCGTTGGCGATAGCCGACTCAACGACCTTCTTGATGATTCCGGCAGCTTTTTTCTGCGTGAAGTTCAAGATGTTGAGCGCCTGATCCACCTTTTTACCGCGGATCAGATCAGCGACCAGACGGCCCTTGTCGACCGACAGACGAACGCCCCGGAGGGTTGCACGTGTTTCCATGGTCTTTCCTTACTTTCTCACAACTTTTTTGTCAGCCGGATGACCTTTGAAAGTCCGGGTGAGTGCGAACTCGCCCAGCTTGTGGCCAACCATTTGATCGGTGATGTAGACAGGGACGTGCTGCTTGCCGTTGTGCACGGCGATGGTCAGGCCGATGAACTCGGGCAGGATCATGGAGCGGCGCGACCAGGTCTTGATCGGCTTTTTGTCTTTGTTGGTAACGGCCTTATCAGCCTTGGCTACCAGGTGCTGGTCGACAAAGGGACCTTTTTTGAGTGAACGTGTCATGGGTTAGCCTTACTTCTTGCGACGCGAAACAATCATCACTTGCGTGCGCTTGTTGTTGCGGGTGCGGTAGCCTTTGGTCAGGTTACCCCATGGATCGACAGGATGACGACCTTCGCCGGTCTTGCCTTCGCCACCACCGTGTGGGTGGTCGACCGGGTTCATCACCACACCGCGAACGGTCGGGCGGATACCCATCCAGCGCTTGACACCGGCCTTGCCCAGACGGCGCAGGCTGTGCTCTTCGTTGGCGACCTCGCCAATCGTGGCGCGGCATTCAACGTGGATCTTGCGCACTTCGCCGGAGCGCATGCGGACCTGGGCGTAGATGCCTTCGCGAGCCAGCAGCGTCGCCGATGTACCGGCCGAACGTGCAATCTGCGCGCCCTTGCCAATTTGCATCTCGATGCAGTGAATCGTCGAGCCCACCGGAATGTTGCGGATCGGCAGGGTGTTGCCGACACGGATCGGGGCCTCGGCACCGCTGACCAGCGTGGCGCCAACTTCAAGGCCGCGGGGGGCAATGATGTAGGCACGCTCGCCGTCGGCGTAGCAGATCAGCGCAATGTGGGCCGTGCGGTTGGGGTCGTACTCGATACGTTCGACCTTTGCCGGAATGGCGTCCTTGTTGCGCTTGAAGTCCACCACGCGGTAGTGGTGCTTGTGACCGCCGCCTTTGTGGCGAGTCGTGATGTGCCCGTTGTTGTTACGGCCGGCCTTCTGGAATTGTGGCTCCAGCAGCGGCGCGTAAGGCTCACCCTTGTGCAGGTGATCCCGGGAAATCTTCACCATCCCGCGCATGCCGGGGGAGGTGGGTTTCATTTTGATGACAGCCATGATTACGCAGCCTCCCCACCGATGTTCAGCTCTTGACCGGGCTTCAGCGTCACATAGGCCTTACGGATGTTGTCCCGACGGCCAGTGGATTTGCCAAAACGCTTGGTCTTGCCTTTTTGGTTGAGTACAGAAACGGCCTTGACGTCCACCTTGAACATCAATTCCACAGCGGCCTTGATTTCAGGTTTGGTGGCGTCCTGCAGGACCTTGAACAGCACGGCGTTGGATTTGTCCGCGACCATGGTTGCCTTTTCAGACACGATGGGGGCGACCAGAACCTGCATCAGCCGGCCTTCGTCAAATTTTGGTTTGGTGTTCACGGCGCTCATGCAAACATCTCCTTGAGTTTGTCCATGGCAGCCTTGGTGACCAGAACCTTCTTGTAATGAACCAGCGACAGAGGATCTGCGTAGCGGGGCTCAACCACAAGAATGTTCACCAGATTGCGTGAAGCCAGGTACAGGTTTTCATCAACCTCGTCAGCGATGACCAGCACCGACTTGAGGTTCATGGCCTTGAATTTGTCGGCCAGGACTTTCGTCTTGGGCGAATCGACGGTCAACGAGTCCACCACAGCCAGGCGGCCTTCACGTGCCAACTGGGAGAAGATCGAAGCCATGCCGGCGCGATACATCTTCTTGTTGATTTTGTGCGTGAAGTTTTCGTCAGGCATGTTCGGGAAAATGCGACCACCTCCGCGCCACAGCGGGGAAGAAGTCATACCGGCGCGAGCGCGGCCAGTACCCTTTTGCTTGAACGGCTTTTTCGTCGAGTGCTTGACCTGCTCACGGTCTTTCTGGGCACGCGTTCCCTGGCGGGCGTTGGCCTGGAAGGCCACGACCACCTGGTGAATCAGGCTTTCGTTGTATTCGCGACCAAAAACGGTATCAGGCACGTCCACTTTGGACGAAGCCAGACCTTGGTCATTCAGGAGTTCGACCTGCATCAGTTCGCTCCTTTGGCAGCGGTTGGTTTGGCCTTGATGGCGGCGCGAACCGTCACAAAACCACCTTTGGAACCAGGCACGGCGCCACGAATCATCAGCAGCTGACGGGCTTCGTCAATGCGCACGATGTCGAGGTTTTGCGTGGTTTTGGTGACGTCACCGAGGTGGCCCGTCATGCGTTTACCGGGAAACACACGACCGGGATCCTGCGCCATACCGATGGAGCCGGGCACGTTGTGCGAACGGCTGTTACCGTGCGACGCGCGCTGCGAGCTCATCTTGTGACGCTTGATGGTGCCGGCAAAGCCTTTACCAATGGAAGTACCTTGGACGTCCACCTTCTGGCCGACTGCAAACACGTCAGCGGCGGGCACAACAGTGCCGGCAGCATATTTGCCTGCGACGTCAGCCGTCACGCGGAATTCTTTCAGGATTTCACCGGCTTCAACGCCTGCTTTCGCAAGGTGGCCAGCGGCCGGCTTGGTGATACGCGACGCTTTGCGCGCACCGAATGCCACTTGCAGGGCATCGTAGCCGTCGTTTGCTTGGGTTTTCACCTGGGTCACACGGTTGTTAGACACATCCACCACTGTGACAGGAACGGTATCCCCATCATCAGTGAACAGACGCATCATGCCCACCTTGCGGCCCAGCAACCCGAGGGAGTTGCTCAGACTCATGCTTTTTTCTCCGTAACTTCCACCGCTGCGACTTCAATTGGCCGCAGACGTTTTGATGTGAAAGACTGTTAATAAAACCGTCCCGCTCATGCCAAGGCACGTTCAGGACAGCCCAAGAGTATAGCGCAGACTGCCAGCGATGGCAAATCTGCGCCGAAACCTGTTTTTTTGGGGTTCCGGCTGTTGCCGAAACCCCGACTTCACTTACTGCAGCTTGATCTCGACGTCCACACCGGCAGGCAGGTCCAGCTTCATCAAGGCATCAACGGTTTTATCCGTCGGGTCCACGATGTCCATCAGGCGCTGGTGCGTGCGGATTTCCAGCTGGTCGCGGCTCGTCTTGTTGACGTGGGGCGAACGCAGGATGTCAAAACGCTTCATGCGGGTCGGCAGGGGCACGGGGCCCTTGACGATCGCGCCGGTGCGCTTGGCGGTATCGACGATTTCGGCTGCCGACTGGTCGATCAGCTTGTAGTCAAACGCTTTCAGGCGAATGCGGATTTTTTGCTTGGTGGCCATGGTAATTCCTTAAGTGTTTGCAGAATTACGCAATGATCTTGGCCACGACACCGGCGCCGACGGTCTTGCCGCCCTCGCGGATGGCGAAACGCAGACCTTCTTCCATGGCGATCGGGTTGATCAGCTTGACGGTGATCGACACGTTGTCGCCTGGCATGACCATTTCCTTGCCTTCTGGCAACTCGATCGCACCGGTCACGTCCGTCGTGCGGAAGTAGAACTGGGGACGGTAGTTGTTGAAGAAAGGTGTGTGGCGGCCGCCTTCGTCCTTGCTCAGAACGTAGATCTCGCCGGTGAAGTGGGTGTGGGGCTTGATCGAACCCGGCTTGCACAGGACCTGACCACGCTGGACATCTTCACGCTTGGTGCCGCGCAGCAGGATACCGACGTTGTCGCCGGCCTGACCCTGGTCGAGCAGCTTGCGGAACATTTCCACGCCGGTGCAGATGGTTTTCTGGGTATCGGCAATACCGACGATCTCGATTTCTTCGCCGACCTTGACCACACCGCGCTCGACACGGCCGGTCACGACGGTGCCGCGGCCGGAGATGGAGAACACGTCTTCGACGGGCATCAGGAAGGCGCCGTCCACAGCACGCTCTGGCAGGGGGATGTAGGTGTCCAGGGCTTCTGCGAGCTTGAGGATGGCCTGCTCGCCCAGGGGACCTTTGTCGCCTTCCATGGCGAGCTTGGCGCTGCCGTGGATGATGGGGGTGGCGTCGCCGGGGAAGTCGTATTTGTCGAGCAGCTCGCGCACTTCCATTTCAACGAGTTCGAGCAGTTCTGCGTCGTCGACCATGTCGCATTTGTTCAGGAACACGATGATGTAAGGCACGCCGACCTGACGGGCCAGCAGGATGTGCTCGCGGGTCTGGGGCATGGGGCCGTCAGCAGCCGAACAAACGAGAATCGCGCCGTCCATCTGGGCAGCGCCGGTGATCATGTTTTTCACATAGTCGGCGTGGCCTGGGCAGTCAACGTGGGCGTAGTGGCGGTTGGCCGTTTCGTATTCCACGTGGGCGGTGTTGATGGTGATGCCGCGGGCTTTTTCTTCGGGAGCCGCGTCGATCTGGTCGTAACCTTTGGCTTCACCGCCGAACTTGGCTGCGAGCACGGTCGTGATCGCTGCCGTCAGGGTGGTCTTGCCGTGATCAACGTGTCCAATTGTGCCGACGTTGACGTGCGGTTTGGTCCGCTCAAATTTGCCTTTTGCCATTTCAAATCTCCAAAGAACATTGCCCGTGTCTGTTTAACGTCTCCAGCTGAGGCCTCGCCACGGGCAGCGGGCCAACCACAAAAGTGGCGCCGAAGACAGGGATCCATTCCAGCAACCGCCACGGAACCGGCTTTGCCGGGCCGTAGGCGGTGCCCCCGTGAGGGGGAGGCGGCAAAGCCGCCCCGGGGGTGTACTTCTATTTTGCGCGCGCAGCCATGATGGCTTCAGACACATTGCGCGGCGCTTCGGAGTAGTGCTTGAACTCCATGGTGTAGGTGGCACGGCCCTGCGACATCGAACGCAGCGTGGTCGAGTAACCGAACATTTCGGACAACGGCACTTCGGCCTTGATGGCCTTGCCGCCACCAACCATGTCTTCCATGCCCTGCACCATGCCGCGGCGTGAGGACAGATCGCCCATCACGTTGCCGGCGTAGTCTTCAGGCGTTTCCACCTCGACGGCCATCATCGGCTCGAGAATCACCGGGCCGGCCTTGCGGCAGCCTTCCTTGAAACCGAAGATCGCAGCCATCTTGAAGGCCATTTCGTTCGAGTCCACGTCGTGGTAGGAACCGAAATGCAGCGTGACCTTGACGTCCACCACCGGGTAACCGGCCAGCACGCCCGAAGTCACTGCCTCGTGAATGCCTTTTTCAACCGCAGGAATGTATTCGCGAGGAACCACACCGCCCTTGATGGCGTCGATGAACTCGATGCCCTTGCCCATTTCATTGGGTTCGATCTTGAGCACCACGTGGCCGTACTGGCCCTTGCCGCCCGACTGGCGCACGAACTTGCCTTCGGCATCTTCGATGGTCTTGCGGATGGTTTCGCGGTAAGCCACCTGGGGCTTGCCGACGTTGGCTTCCACACCGAACTCGCGCTTCATGCGATCCACGATGATTTCCAGATGCAGCTCGCCCATACCGGCGATCAGGGTCTGGCCGGACTCTTCGTCGGTCTTGACGCGGAAAGACGGATCTTCCTGGGCCAAACGCTGCAGGGCAATGCCCATCTTTTCCTGGTCAGCCTTGGTCTTGGGTTCGACGGCCTGGGTGATCACAGGCTCAGGGAACACCATGCGCTCGAGCATGACGATGGCATCCGGATCGCACAGGGTTTCGCCCGTGGTCACGTCTTTCAGGCCCACGCAGGCGGCAATGTCGCCGGCGCGGATTTCGCTGACTTCTTCGCGGTTGTTCGCGTGCATCTGCACGATACGGCCGATACGCTCTTTCTTGCCCTTGATCGGGTTGTAAACGCTGTCGCCCTTTTTCAGGACGCCGGAGTACACACGCACGAAAGTGAGCTGACCCACAAACGGGTCGGTCATCAGCTTAAACGCGAGCGCAGAGAATTTCTCTTCGTCGTCGGCGCGACGGGTGACCGGCGCTTCGTCTTCATCCATGCCCTTGACAGGCGGGATGTCGATCGGCGAGGGCATGAACTCGATCACGGCGTCCAGCATGCGCTGCACGCCCTTGTTCTTGAATGCCGAGCCGCAGTACATCGGCTGGATCTCGCTGGCGATGGTACGCGTGCGGATGCCCAGCTTGATTTCTTCTTCGGACAAATCACCTTCTTCAAGGTATTTGTTCATGAACTCTTCCGACGCTTCAGCGGCGGCCTCAACCATCTTCTCGCGCCATTCCTTGGCCAGCTCGACCAGCTCTGCCGGGATTTCGCTGTAAGTGAACTTCATGCCCTGCGAGGCCTCGTCCCAGATGATGGCCTTCATTTTCAGCAGGTCCACCACGCCGGTGAAGTTTTCCTCGGCGCCGATGGGGATCACCATGGGCACAGGGCTGGCCTTCAGGCGCAGTTTCATCTGCTCGACGACCTTGAAGAAGTTGGCGCCGGTGCGGTCCATCTTGTTGACAAAGGCCAGACGCGGCACCTTGTACTTGTTGGCCTGGCGCCAGACGGTTTCCGACTGGGGCTGCACGCCACCCACGGCGCAGTACACCATGCAGGCGCCATCGAGCACACGCATGGAACGCTCGACTTCGATGGTGAAGTCCACGTGGCCGGGGGTGTCGATGATGTTGATGCGGTGTTCGGGCAGGGACGTGTCCATGCCTTTCCAGAAGCAGGTGGTTGCAGCGGAAGTAATCGTGATGCCACGCTCCTGCTCCTGCTCCATCCAGTCCATGGTGGCCGCGCCGTCGTGAACTTCACCAATCTTGTGGTTCACGCCGGTGTAAAAGAGGATCCGCTCGGTGGTCGTGGTTTTCCCGGCATCGATGTGCGCGGAAATGCCAATGTTGCGGTAGTTTTGAATGGGGGTAGCGCGGGACATAAATTACTTTCAGTTCGGGGTTACGAACAAAGACTGCTGAAAGACGCCCTGCAATGACATCTCTCATGTTTTCTGCGCGTCTGCCAGCTGTGCGTTGTGCGCTCAGCTGGCAGAAATTGGGGTTGAACCGCCAGACGTCAAGGTGATGGACACCCGGAGGCCGCTCGGCAACCCGTCAAATCAGCGCAGCAAATACTGCGAACAAAAAATCAGAAGCGGAAGTGGCTGAACGCCTTGTTGGCTTCGGCCATGCGGTGCACTTCATCACGCTTTTTCATGGCACCGCCACGACCTTCGGTGGCTTCCATCAGTTCGTTGGCCAGGCGCAGGGACATGGACTTTTCGCCACGTTTCTTGGCAGCTTCCTTGAGCCAGCGCATGGCCAGGGCCATGCGGCGGACCGGACGCACTTCAACCGGCACCTGGTAGTTGGCACCGCCGACGCGGCG
Organism: Polaromonas sp.; assembly: GCF_029945685.1. Taxonomy (GTDB): domain Bacteria; phylum Pseudomonadota; class Gammaproteobacteria; order Burkholderiales; family Burkholderiaceae_C; genus Polaromonas. Next base: position 247,209 of record NZ_JAQSDA010000028.1, read on the forward strand.
GGACTTCACCTCGACCATGGGCTTGATGTTGCCGATGGCCATATGGAAAGCCTCCAGCGGATCTTTGCCGGGGTTCTTTTTCTCGATCTGCTCGAGGGCGCCATAGACAATACGCTCGGCGACAGCTTTTTTGCCGCCTTGCATGATGACGTTCATGAATTTGGCAAGGTCAACATTGCCAAATTTTGGGTCAGGGAGAATTTCACGTTTAGGGACTTCGCGACGACGTGGCATTTTTTCACCTCTTTGCTTCAGTTGGCACCGCTGTGGGCGGCACCGCGAGAGTTATCAAAACCCTCACTTACTCGACCGGCGCAACAATTTGCACTTGGGTCACTTCGCTTGAAACACCTGCCAGGGTGATTCAAACACCTGTTTTTGAAGACGTCATGACAACTTCTTCTGGCGCGGGCCATGAAACCCGAGCCGGTCTGGCTTATTTGGCCTTTGGCTTCTTCGCACCGTACTTGGAGCGCGACTGCTTGCGGTCTTTCACGCCTTGCAGGTCGAGCGAACCACGAACGATGTGGTAACGCACACCGGGCAAGTCCTTGACACGACCACCACGAACCAGCACCACGCTGTGTTCCTGCAGGTTGTGGCCTTCGCCGCCGATGTAGGAAATGATTTCAAACCCGTTGGTCAGGCGCACTTTGGCGACTTTACGAAGAGCGGAGTTTGGCTTCTTGGGCGTCGTGGTGTACACACGGGTGCACACGCCACGGCGCTGGGGGGAGTTCTGCATCGCAGGACTCTTGGACTTGATCTTTTCGACCTCGCGCCCCTGGCGAACTAGCTGATTGATGGTTGGCATTTAAAACGTCCCTAAACGTCTGATTTCTGACTTGACTAAATACGTGACTATTTACGTGAAAACGTGAATCTCCCCGGAAATTCCGGAAAAGCCCTCGAGTGTAGCAGTTTGGGGGGGCGACTGCAAATTTACCCGGCCGGGGGAGGCCTCCTGCACCCTGCCCACGCCCCCCCGGGGGGGGAACGCGGCTTATTTGATCCAGAGCCGGATCGAATCCCAGGCGCGGCCCAGAATGCCGGCTTCTTCCACCGTTTCGAGCGCGACCAGCGGGATGTCCACCATGGTCTCGCCGCCCACGTTGACCTTGAGCGTTCCGAGAGCCTGCCCCCGGGTGTAAGGCGCGACCAGCGGGTCGGGCCGGGCGACCTGGGTCTGGACCTTGGCGGCGCTGCCGGCCGGCACGGCAATCACGATGGCCTCGGGCCGGCCCAGCTTGACGGTGCTGGATTTGCCCTTCCAGACCGCCGGCGAAACCACCGCCTGGCCGGCATCGAACAGCTTGACCGCCTCAAACGCGGTGTAACCCCAGTTCAGCAGCTTTTGCGACTCATTGGCGCGGGCACTGTCGCTGGTGGCGCCCAGCACGATGGCCACCAGGCGCCGGCCGCCCGACGCACCGGTGGCACCCAGGTTGGGAAAGTCGCGCTTGGCCGTGGCGATCATGCAGTAACCGGCTGCGGCGGTGTGGCCGGTTTTCAGGCCATCGACCGTGGGGTCGCGAAACAGCAGGGTGTTGCGGTTGGTGTCGTTGGCCGCAGGCGTGCCCGGGTAGCGGTACTTCTTGATCGCCGAAAAGCCCATGTAGTCGGGAAAATCCTGCATCAGGCGGGTCGACAGGATGCTCAGGTCGCGCGCCGTGGTGGTGTGGCCCGGCTCGGTCAGACCTTCCGGGTTCTTGTAGGCGGTCGATTTCATGCCCAGCGCCTTGGCCTGCTCGTTCATGAGTTTGACGAAGTTTTCAGCCGTGCCGCCCACGCCCTCGGCCAGCGCCATGGTCGCGTCGTTGCCGGACTGGACGATCATGCCCTTGATCAGGTCTTCCACCGGCACCTGCATCTTGGGATCGATGAACATGCGCGAGCCCGGCATTTTCCAGGCGCGCTCGCTGACCGGAAAGGTCTGCTTGAGGGTGATTTTTTTCGACTTGAGCGCGTCAAACACGAGATATTCGGTCATCAGCTTGGTCAGCGAGGCCGGCTCGACCGGGGAGTCGATGTCCCTGGCGGCCAGGATCTGGTTGGCCGTGATATCGAGCAGGAGGTAGGAGCGGGCAGCCACTTCCGGCGGCTGCGGCATCTGCGCTTGCGCCGCAGGCAACAGGGCCACGGAAGAAAGCAGAACCAGCGTTGACGCCAGGCCACGGAAAACAGTCAGGAAACGGTGCATGGGGAGATAAGCCCTGAAATGGAGGAAGAAGAAAAAAGAAGGGCCGGCAAGCCCGGCGTGGCTCTGAAAGCGTCAGCCCAGGTGGCGGGTCACCAGATTTTTCAGAAGCGGCAATTGTCCATGAAAGAAGTGCCCACCCCCCGGGACAACCGTAACAGGCAGTACCTGCGGCCGCGCCCAGTCCAACACCGCCTGCAGGGGCACCGTGTCGTCCTGCTCGCCGTGGATCACCAGCGTCTGCGCATGGGCTGCTTCGGGGATGGTTGCCACCGCAAAGCGGCTGGCGGCGGTACCGACCAGCACCAGCCTGTCGATCGGGCGCAGGGGCTGCAGGCGCTCAAAGACGTGTGAAGTCACGAATGCGCCAAAGGAGAAGCCGGCCAGGGCCAGCGCCCCGGCAGGCGCCAGCTGCTGCACTACCGCCAGCATGTCGTCGATCTCGCCGCGACCCTCGTCGTACGTCCCTTCACTGGCGCCCACACCGCGGAAATTGAAACGCACTGCGGTCCACCCGGCCTGGGTGAAAGCGCGCGCCAGGGTCTGCACCACCTTGTTGTCCAGCGTGCCGCCGAAGAGCGGATGCGGGTGCGCAATCACGGCGACGCCGCGCGACGGCCTGGCGGGCGCGTCCAGCGCGGTTTCCAGCACGCCGGCCGGGCCGGCCACGCTGCTTTTCTGGGTCTGAGCGTTCATGCAAAAAACCTCTTCGGGTTAGGTGTGCTATGGAATCAATAGCTGTTGGCGCACATCGAACAAGGGCTGGAGGCACAAAACATGCCGAAACCACCGACTGACGGGCCCCGGGACCGGCTCAGCGCCCCAGATGCGCGGGCGTGAGCAGCCGCTCGACCACCTGGCCGTTTTTCAGGTGCGACTCGACAATTTCGTCGATGTCCTGCGCGTCCACATAGGTGTACCAGACCGCCTCGGGGTAGACCACGGCCACCGGCCCGGCCGCGCAGCGGTCCAGGCAGCCGGCCTTGTTGACGCGCACCTTGCCCGGTCCGGCCAGTCCGGCCGCCTTGACCTGCGCCTTGCAGCGGTCAAACCCCTCCTGGGCCTGGTGGTTGGCACAGCTGTCTTCACCGCTGTCGCGCTGATTCAGGCAAAAAAAGATGTGCCGCTCGTAGTAGGAGCCGGGGGGGATGCTGGGTGGGGTCATGGCTCGATTTTACTTTCGCCGGCGTCCGCGACCCGGCGGCTGGACAAGCGCACCAGCACATACAGCACGGCCGCATAAGGCCAGAGCCAGCCCAGCCACTGGGCCAAACCGTTGAAACGGACGAAACGTCCCTGCTCCCAGATCTGCAGCGTCTCGGCAAAATAGGGTCCGACCGGCGCCTGGTTGAGCAGCGACAGATGAATGCTCAAGGCCAGCAGCAGCAGCGCAGCGGCGACACGCCGCGGCAGCGGCGACAGCAGCACGGCCAGCACGCCGCCCATGATCAGGCCAACACGCACCGGCAGGTCCAGCCAGGCCCAGGCGTGGTCCGGGCCGTAGCTCAGCGCGGCAGACATCGCGGTCAGCGCGATGCCGGCCGCCAGAATGAGGATCAGGAACACGGCGCGCTGCAGCAGGGAGCGAATCACGCAGTAACCGAGCAGGCAGGGAATCAGCGCGCCCAGCGCCACACAGATCACTTCGGCGCCGGGCACCAGCGGCTGCAGCTCGATGTCGCGCACCGGCAGCCACTCGAGAAAGGGCGTGTCGGCCAGGACGTCGGCCAGTGCGTACTCCAGCCGCTCCAGCACCTGGCCCAGACCCAGCGGCACCGAAGCCGGAAACAGCAGCGCGACCGGCCACAGCGCCAGCAGCACCAGTGCACCGCGCGCATCCCGCACAAACCAGCGCACCCGAAAGCGGCTCCAGCGAGCGATGGCGCCGGCTTTTTCCAGCAGCCAGGCGCTGCAGGCGCCCAGCCAGGCACCCGCGGTGTTGAGCGCCAGATCGACATTCGATGGCACGCGCGAAGGCAGGTAACTCTGCAGGGTTTCCATGACCAGCGACAGCAGGCCGGCACCGATCACCGCCACGGTGACGGCCCAGGCCACGCGGCCGCTGCGCAGGGCCGCCAGCGCGAGCAGGAAACCCAGCGGCGCATAACCGGCCAGGTTGACGCCGACATCGAAACCGGTCCAGTAACGCGGCAGCGGCGCGGTCAGGAAGTTGAACGGCGAGATCCCCTGGTTGCGCCACTCTGAAAACGGGTAGAGGCTGGCGTAAACAATCAGGCACACCGTGGCCAGCGCCAGCGGCCAGGAGGCTGTGGGCTCACCCCCATCGTTCTCACTCCGCTTCGCTTCGTGTAGTGCCTTTCCCCCTTGCAGGGAAAGAGGTGGCACACCCCTGACATCCTCACGATGCTGCGCATCGTGTAGTTCTGCCTCCCCTTGCAGGGGACGACGCATCGCGCCCGGCAAAGCCGGTTCGCTCGCGTCTGCTGGTGGGACCGGAGAGTTCACGCGGTGCCGTCCTGTCTGTCAGAACGGCTTGACGACCACCAACACGACGGCGGCGAGCAGCAGCAGCACCGGCACTTCGTTGAACCAGCGCCACCACACGTGGCTGCGCGTGTTGCGCTGTGCGATGAATTTTGCAAGGATGCGGCCGCAAGCATGGTGGTAGCCAATGGCCAGCACCACCACGACCAGCTTGGCGTGCATCCAGCCATTGCCGGGGCCGCGCCCTATGCCGTAACCCAGCCACAACCACAGGCCGAAAACCAGCGCGGGAACCGCCAGCATCGTGGTGAAGCGCAGGAGCTTGCGTGCCATCAGGATCAGGCGCTCATGCTCGGCCAGGCTTTCCGGCGGCACCATCGCCAGGTTGACAAAAATGCGCGGCAGGTAAAACAGGCCGGCAAACCAGCTGGCGACAAAAACGATGTGGAGTGATTTGACCCAGAGCATCAGCGTAGTTTAGTGCGCGCTCTAATACGCGTCTCACGGCGTTTTCAGAAATTCGCCTTTCGGGATGAAGTGCAAGGCGCACGGAGCGCAGCAACCGGAATGTACTTCGGTACATGAGGATTGCGAGCACCGCGCAACGCCGCAATTCGCCCGAAAGGCGGATTTATGAAAATGCCGGACAAAAAAATGCCCGGATGACACTGGGTCAACCGGGCCTGGAAGCCTTGTCTGCTGTGACACTTGAAGGCACCCGCTCAGGGAGGAAAAGCGGGGTGCTGCCGCCAAAAAGACGACAACACGGCGCATTCTAACCACGCCTGCAAGGCGATGACAAGCACCGTGCGGTCAAAGTGAAAGATAGTTTCGCTGACTATGTTCGGCAGCGCACAGATGGCCGGCACCGGCGATGAATTTCCGGCCTTGACAAAGCTTTGGCACAATTTGGTCATGACCCTCCACGCCTCCAACTTCGCCCCCTACCCGCTCGGCCGGCCGCGCCGCCTGCGCCGCGACAGCTTCACGCGCAACCTCGTCCGTGAAAACGCGCTGAGTGCCCATGACCTGATTTACCCGGTGTTTGTTACCGAGGGCATGAACCGCCGCGAGGCGGTGGCCTCCATGCCCGGCGTCGAGCGCCTGAGCCTGGACCTGCTGCTGCCGGTGGCCGAAGAGTGTGTGCAACTCGGTATCCCGGTGATGGCGCTGTTCCCGGTGATCGACGCCTCGCTCAAGACCTACGACGGCAAGGAAGCCCTGAATCCCGACGGCCTGGTGCCGCGTGTGGTGCGCGAACTGAAAAAGCGTTTCCCCGAACTCGGCGTGATGACCGACGTGGCGCTCGACCCCTTCACCAGCCACGGCCAGGACGGCCTGCCGGACAAGGAAACTGGTTACATCCTGAACGACGAGACGATTGAGCTGCTGGTCGGGCAGGCGCTGGCGCAGGCCGAGGCCGGCGTGGACATCGTTGCGCCCAGCGACATGATGGACGGCCGCATTGGCGCGATCCGCCAGGCGCTCGAATCGCGCCAGCTGATCCACACCCGCATCATGGCCTACAGCGCCAAATACGCGAGCGCGTTTTACGGCCCCTTCCGCGATGCGGTCGGCTCCTCGGGCAACCTCGGCAAGGCCGACAAAAAGGTCTACCAGATGGACCCGGGCAACAGCGACGAAGCGCTGCGCGAGGTGGCCATGGACATTGCCGAAGGCGCCGACATGGTGATGGTCAAGCCCGGCATGCCTTACCTGGACGTGGTGCGCCGCGTGAAGGACGAGTTCGGCGTGCCGACCTTTGCCTACCAGGTCAGCGGCGAATACGCGATGCTCAAGGCGGCTGCGCAAAACGGCTGGCTGGACCACGACGCGGTGATGATGGAAAGCCTGCTGGCGTTCAAGCGCGCCGGCGCCGACGGCGTGCTCACCTACTTTGCCATTGCGGCAGCACGTTTGCTACAAAAAACATAGCTGCTTGCGCATGACTGACAATGGCTAGAGGCCAATTTGACCATCAACCGGACAGACTCCCGTGCAAATAGTTGAATTCACCGCCGACAGCCTGCGCTTTTCCGACACCCTGCCCGCGCAGGTACCGGGCGATGGTTTTGTCTGGGTGTTCCTGGACCGTGACGAATTCGAGACCCACGAGGCGCTGGTGCATCAGGCGGCACAGCAACTGGGCGGCTCGGCCCTGCTGGACCTGCATGACCAGGACCTTCGCAACCCGGTCCACCCATCGCACTACGACTACACCTCGATCTACGACCTGATCATCTTCCGGCGGCTGGCCACGCAGATCGAAACCCGGGCCGAGGTCGAACACGAGGCCGCGGTCGAGGCCTACCACGGCCAGGGCGGCCAGCCGCGTATCAAGCCGCGCGGCGGCCTGCCCGCCTTCAACCGCATCAGCTCACGGGCCGTGGGTTTTGTGGTCTTCGACCGGCTGCTGATCAGCGTGCACCCGCGCGGCTGCTACACCGCCAAAAGTTTCCTCCAGCGCTCGCTGAGCGACGCCAAGTTCAGCGTGGACAGCGTCTCCACCCGCAGCCGCATCCCGTCCAGCCCGGCCGACCTGGTGCTGCGCATGGTCAATGCCATGGTGGACAGCTACCTCGACGTGCGCAAGGAGCTCACCACCCAGCTCGAGCATTGGCAGGCCGAGCTGCTCAAGCCCAATTCGCGTTTCATCAACTGGGGCTCGCTGATGGGCGCGCGCAGCCAGCTGCATGTGCTGGAAGACCTGTGCGACGAGCAGCACGACGCCATGCAGGAATGGCTCGATTCATTGCGCGAGCAGCCAATGTCCTCGTTTGCCGCCGATGCCCAACTCGCGCAGACCCGGCGTGACCAGCTGGTGGCGCGGGCGCGCGATGTCATCGAACACATCGAGCGCGTGGTTCACCATGCGCGGCGGCTGGAACAATCGGCCGAAACGGTGGTGCAGATCCACTTCAGCGCGCAAAGCAACCGCACCAACGACATCATGCGCACACTGACCGCGCTGACCGCCGTGTTTCTGCCGCTGAACCTGATCACCGGTTTTTTCGGCATGAACTTCGAATTCATGCCCCTGATTCACCAGACCGGCGGCTTTTGGTGGACCCTCGGCTTCATGCTGCTGCTGGTGGTGGGGGTGGTGTCGGTCTTCTGGCGCAAGCGTTACCTGGCCAGAAGCAGGCGTTAGGAGCCAGGGACATGGCGGCGGTGGTCAATGCACCGGAACTGGGACGCCTAGACAAAGGGCGGCGCCAGCTCTTCCGCCGCCAGCACCCGCAACACCGCCGGCCGCGCCAGCATGCGCTGCAGGTAAGGCCCGAGGTGCGGACGCGTGCGGGCGGCGGGTGACTGGAAGTTGCGTGTCCAGCGGCACAGCGTGAACACATAGGCGTCCAGCGCGCTGTAGTTCTCACCGGCAAACCAGGGGCCGCCGTGGCGTGCCAGTTCCGCGTCGAGCTGGTCGAGCATGGTGCCGATTTTTGCTTCGGCCTGCACCTTGACCTCCGCTGCGCCGGCGGCATTGCCGGCTGCCACCGAACGCTCCGGGTAAAAGTAGGTCATCAGCGTGGCCTGCAGGGTGTTGGTCAGCCACATCAGCCATTTGTAGAAGTGGGCGCGCGCTGCCGTGCCCACGGCCGGCACCAGTCCTGCCTCGGGATGGATGTCGCTCAGGTGCAGGCAGATGGCCGCGGTTTCATAGAGCACCAGGTCGCCATCGAGCAGCACCGGGATCAGCCCGTTCGGGTTGAGCTTGAGGTAGTCCGGTGCCTTGTGGGCGTTTTGCATGCGGTCCACCAGCACCCGCTGGTAAGGCACGCCGATGTCTTCAAGAACGATGTGCGGCACCATGGCCGCGGTGCTGGGGTAATAGTGCAGACTGATCATGGCACTTTGACGCCAAACAGAGTCGCGCCGTTGTCCCAGGCAATTTTCCGCGCCACATCGGGCGGCAAATCACCGAGCCAGGTGCGGTAACCCTTCATGAGTTCTTCGTAATACTGCCAGCGCTGGTTGACCCAGGTGTCCGAACCGATCATGAAGCGCCCCGGGTACTTGAGCAGCAGCGCGCGCCATTCCGGGCAAAGACGTGGGCCCCCACGCTCCCGCACTGCGTGTCGCTCGCTGCCCCCCGAGGGGGCGCGCTCGCCTTGGGGCGGCCCGGCGTCGAGCGAGCCCGCGTCGCAGGTCAGGCCGGGCCGGTAGGACAGCTCACCCATCAGCGTCGGGTAACGGGCCAGCAGCGCCTCCACCCGCGCCACGGGGGCGCCGCTGATGCCGGTGTGCGCCCAGATCAACCTGGCGTTGGGCGCATGCGCCATCAGCAGGTCAATCGCCACATCGTCCACATGCGAGAGCACCGCGAGTTTGTTTTTCTCGGCGAACTGCATCAGCTTTTTCGCGACCGGTCCGTTGGCATTGGCGCTGTCATACAAATGGAATTCGCCGATGCCCTTGTACGGTCCGGCCTGGGCGCCGCTGACGCCGCGCGCAAACTCGGCCTGCACCATCTCGAAAATCGTCTCGTCGCGAAACCAGTTGTCGTAGTCGGCGCGGTTGCGGTAGAGGCGAATGAAGGGCACCACCGTCACACCGGCGCGCGCCGTCTGCTCCGAAGCCGCCAGCGCCTTGGTGCCGTCATTGGGCCGCGAGTTGGCGACGATGGCCTTGACGCCGCTTCGCTGCATGCGCGCCAGCACGTCGGCGGGCCCATGCGGGCCGACGCTGCCGTTCCAGGCCTCCTCGTTGTAGTGCAGGTGGGCATCGAACAGCGGGCCACTGTAGTCGGCAGCCCGGGCGCTCACTGAAAACGCTATCAAAAGCAGAGCTGCCGGCGCCCGCCAATCAAGGGCTGAAGGCCAAAACCTCTTGAAATGCGGGCTGCCCACGGGTCAGCCCAGGTGTTTGGCGAAAAACGCCAGCGTGCGCTGCTTCGCCAGGGTGGCCGCCGCCTCGTTCCAGGAGCCGCGCTGGTCGCAGTTGAAGCCGTGGTTGGCCTCGTACACATGCACCTCTACGCCGGGCTGGGCTTTCTTGAAGGCTTCGACGGTGTCCAGCGGAATCCAGTGGTCCTGGTTGCCGAAATGGGCCAGCACCGGGCAGGCCGGCCGGCGCGCGGGTTCGTCACCGGCCGTCATGCCGCCACCGTAATAAGGCACGGCCGCCGACAGGCCGGACAGCGTGGCGGCCGCGCGCCAGGTCAGCAGCCCGCCCCAGCAGTACCCGACGATGCCGACCTTGCCGCCGGTGCTTTTGCCGGCGTGGTCGATCGCCGCCTGGATGTCCTGCAGCACACCAGGCGCCGGCAGGGCCTCGACCGCGGTCTTGAGCGCGAAGCCGGCGTTCATGTCGGGCTCGGTGTAGCCAAGCTCCACCTCCGGCTTGACACGATGGAAGGTGGCTGGCGCCACCGCGAGGTAACCGGCCGCCGCGTAGCCGTCGGCCACCGAGCGGATGTGCGAGTTGACGCCGAAAATTTCCTGCAGCACCACCACGGCGGCTTTCGGCGTGCCGGCCGGTTCGGCCACGTAGGCCGGAAAAACCAGGCCGTCGGCGGACGTGAGATTGATGAATTTACCCATGGTGAAAATTTCCTTGTTCAAGTTGACGATTCAATTCAATTTACTTTGTGTTGAGCTTCTTCTCCAGCAGCTCCAGACGGTCCTGACCCCAGAAGATCTCGCCGTTGACGACGTAGCTCGGCGCGCCGAACACCCCCGCATCAATGGCCTGCTGGGTGCGGGTTTCATAAAGCTGCTGGATGGCCGGGCTGTGCGACTGCGCCAGTCGCCCGGCATCCAGGCCGCACTCCTGCAGAATTTCCGCCAGCACCGCGTCGTCGGCAATATTGCGCTCTTCCACCCAGACCGCCTTGAAAATCGCGCCGGCCAGCGCCATGGCCGCAGCACTGCCGTCGGCCTGGTCCACCGCCGTGATCAGCCGCGCGGCGGGATCGCCCCCCACCGGGAAAAATTTGGGCTGTCGGTTCAGCGGCAGTTGCAGGTGTTCGCTGAAACGCTGCAGCTCCACCAGCCGGTAGGCCTGGCGCTGCGGCGCGCGCTGGCCCAGCGGCAAGCCGCCGGAGACCGGAAAAACCTTGCCGAAATCCACCGGCAGCACCCGCACCGCCGCGCCAGCGGCGCTGGCGATCTGCGTAAAACGCTGGTGGCCCAGGTAAGTCCATGGGCTTTGCGGCGTGAAGTAATAGTCGATGGTGGTGCTCAAGGAAGTCTCCAGTGGGGAAGCTGTGATTGGGGCGCTTGCGGCCGATTGAGGTAGATTCGGGTCAATCCGGTTTGTAACCGGGATTGCATTTTTTTGCTGGAGACCGGCTTTGTCCAACATTGTTCTGATCACCGGGGGCTCGCGCGGCATTGGCGCCGCCACCGCCCTGCTGGCCGCCCGCGCCGGCTACGCCGTGGCGGTCAACTACACCGCCAACTCGCTCGCTGCCGACGAGGTGGTGCGGAGAATACGCCAGGGCGGCGGCACGGCCATCACGGTGCAGGCCGACGTGGCCGAGGAAAGCCAGGTGCTGGCCATGTTTGAAAAAGTCGACGCCAAGCTCGGGCGGCTCACCGCCCTGGTCAACAACGCCGGCGTGGTGGACCAGACCTCGCGGGTGGACGGGATGAGCGTGGCGCGCCTCAAACGCATGTTCGACATCAACGTGATCGGCACCATGGTCTGCGCGCGTGAAGCCGTCAAACGCATGAGCACGCGCTACGGCGGCGAAGGCGGCGCCATCGTCAATGTTTCCAGCGCCGCGGCCCGCCTCGGCGCCCCCGGCCAGTATGTGGACTATGCGGCAGCCAAGGGCGCGGTGGACGTCTTCACCCTCGGGCTGGCGAAGGAAGTGGCGGCCGAAGGCATACGTGTCAACGCGGTGCGGCCCGGCATCATCGAGACAGACATCCACGCCTCGGGCGGCCTGCCCGACCGCGCGCGCGACCTGGCGCCCCAGGTGCCCATGCATCGGGCGGGCAGCGCCGACGAAGTGGCGCAGAGCATTGTCTGGCTGCTCGGCAGCGGTTCAAGCTACACCACCGGCGCTCTGCTGGACATTGCAGGGGGCCGCTGATGGACTTCAAGCCCCTGGTGGCGCTGCTGGCCATCGTCAATCCGCTGGCCATCGTGCCTTTTTTCATTCACTACACACAGGGGTTTTCCACGGCGCAGCGCCGCCGCACCATCGTCACCGCATCGTTCAGCGCGTTTGTGGTCATCGCCAGCAGCGCGTTGCTGGGCTTGCAGATTCTCGAGTTCTTCAGCATCTCGCTGGCCAGCTTCCAGGTCGGCGGCGGCATGCTGCTGCTGATCAGCTCCATGAACATGCTCAACGCGCAACCTGCCGAGGCCAAGCCGAACACCCATGAGCTGGAAGACGGTGCCGCCAAGGCGGCCATGGGCGCCAGCATCGCCGTGGTGCCGCTGACCATTCCGCTGCTGACCGGCCCGGCGACGATGTCCACCGTGGTGATCTACGCCGAGAAGGCCCAGAACTTCCTGCAGATTGCCATGCTGGTCGGTTACGGGGTGGTGATCGGCCTGGCCACCGCTTTGTGTTTTTCGCTGGCCCACCCGATCGCCCGCGTGCTCGGCAAGACCGGCATCAACGTGATGACACGGCTCATGGGCCTGATCCTGGCCGCGCTGGCCATTGAGGTGATGGCCGGCGGCCTGCACAAGCTGTTCCCCATCCTGAGCCGCGGCCTGTAGGAAATTCGCCTACAGGCCATGTCGAACGGTCGCTGGTAGCTACTTTTTCAATAGCAACTCAGGTCTGCCTCCAACGGCATCCCTTCAGTGACGATGCAGGTGGTGTGCGTCGGGCACATGCGGATGGGCGTGTTCCAGCGGCTCGTGGTGGTGTGCGTGGCTGTGCGATCCCTCGGGCATCGGCACGTGACTGTGGTTGTGGTGGCCATCGGCGTGGTCGTGTGCATGTTCATGGTCCATGGCCGCGTGCCGGTGCGCATGCCCGTGTGACTCCATCAGGTGCAGCAACACGCCGCCCAGCATCAGCAGCCCGCCGGCGCCCATCCAGACGCTGACCGAACGGTCGCCCAGGGCCAGTGCGAGCAGCGCGCCGATGAAGGGCGCGAAGGCAAACACGGAACCGGTACGGGCCGCCCCGAAAGCCCGCTGCGCCAGCAAATAAAAGCGCAGGCTCAGGCCGTAGCCGGTGGCGCCAACCGCCAGCAGCCCGGCAGCAGCCGCCAGCGCGGGCACCGGTTCGGCGAACGCCAGCGCGAGCAACGCCGTGACCGTGGCGCCCAGCGCCGCCTTGACCAGCACGACCTGCCCCGGGTCGCGCTCGGCGAGCGCGCGTGACAGGGTGTTGTCCATGCCCCAGGCGGCCGTGGCCACCAGCACGGCCAGCAGGCCGGCGAGCTGGGCCCCGCCCAGGCGGGCCTGGTCCAGCACCAGCACGGCCCCGCCGGCCAGCAACAGCGCCATGGCGACCCAGACACGTAGGCCCAGGGTTTCACGGTAAAGCCGCCAGGCCAGCAGCGCGGTGAACAGCGCCTCCAGGGTCAGCATCAGGGAAGCACTGGCGCCGCTGGTGCGCTGCAGGCCCCAGGCCAGTGCCACCGGCCCGATCACGGCGCCGAAAACAACCACGGCCAGCAAGCGCCGCCCATCACTGCGCTGGAGCCGGGCTTCCTGCTGACGGCCTTTCCTCAGCAACGCGCCGGCCAGCGCGGCACCGGCGTACAGCAGGGCTGCCGTGGTCAGCGGCCCCAGGCCCCGGCCCAGGTACTGCACCAGCGGCGTGCTGACACCGAAAAGTGTCGCCGCCAGCAGCGCCAGCAGGCCACCGCGCAAAGCGGGTGTGTTCATGTTCGTCGTCTCATGGAATCAGTCAAATCAGCCTCCACCCCAGTACCGGCGAGCACCAGCAGCTATTTTTTCTGCAGCAACCGGACCAGCCGGTTGCTGGTGTTGCGCAGGCGCTGCGCCAGCAACTGGGTGATCTTGACCATCAGCTTCGCGCCAACACCGGGGTGCTGGCGGATCAGCTGCCCTATGGCGGTGCGGCTCAGCACCGCGGCCTCCACCGCGTCGATGGCGGTGCAGGTGGCGTAACGCACGTCGCGGTCGAACATCGACATTTCGCCGAGGACCGCGCCCTCGGTGGTCACGCCGAGGCGGGACTTGTTGTCCGCGGCATCCGGGTCCTCGTCGTCCGCCGGGGTGGTTTTGGTCACATCGACCGTGCCGCTGAGCAGCAGCAGCATCCAGTCGCCGGCATCACCCTCGGCGATCAGCACCTGCCCGGGCTGCGCGCGGATCAGCAGCATGGCTTCCCCCAGGGTGTCGAGCTCCTTCATCGTGAAGTCTTCCAGCAGGGCCGAGTGCTGCAGCAGCGCGGGGCCGCGGCCGGACATCTTCTGGCAGCTGCCCAGCACTTCCAGCCCGGCTTGCTGCAATTGTTCTTCCAGTGAACGGGGCGCCGCCGCGCCCGCCGCTTCGCGGGCCTGCGGCGTGGCGCTGCCCGGTTCCCCCGGAAGAGGGGTGTTCTCGCCCTGGGGCGCGGCGGTGTTCAGGGGATTTGCTGCAGCCATTGCGAGATCTCCTCAATCGCTGCGTCGGTCGCCGCGGTCAGTGCGCGCACGCCACCGGCCGCGTCGGCGCTGGTCGCCGGACGCTGGACCGTGAAGTAGCGCTGGGCCAGCAGTTTTTCACCGCTCGGCGTGTTTTCCACGAAGGTGGCGTGCAGCCGGACCAGGCCGGTGCTGCTGGCCGGTGACTGGAACAGGTGGCTGAATTCCTCGAGCTGCAGCTGCAGCGTGCGCGGCGGCGGCCCCAGGGCGGCGCTGCGGTTCAGGGCCGGACCTTCCCCGGCGTTGAAGACAGCCCGGTCGCGGCCCAGCGTCTCGCGCAGGCGCTGGCGCACCAGCTGCGCAGGCGGCATGCTCCAGCGCGCCTGCGAGTAGGGGCGCAACTGCTGCGCATCGGCGTAGGCCAGCCGATACAGCACCGCCTGGTTGTCCAGCGCGCCGCCGGGCGTTGAAATATCAGCCAGCGCCAGCGGCGGCAGCGGCGCCTGCCGCGTCGCGGGCGGTGGGTTCAGCAGACCGGGACCGAAGTCATAAAGCGCGGCGCGCAGCGGCTTGTCGGGCAGGGCCGAGCAGGCGGAAAGCGCCAGCGCCACCAGAAACATCATGCCAAATCGGCCTGTAGCCTTTATCTTTCGGGCGTCGGCAGCTACGGTATTGATAGCGTTGACAGGGTTCATGGGGTTCATGGTTTTCCTCCGGGAGCGGTGAAGCCCGTCTCGCCCGGGCCGGGCGTGGGCGGGCCGTTGCCGAAAATCAGCGATTGCGGGTTGTCGTCCACCGCGTTGACGGTGCGCCTGAGCTGACGCATGGCGCGGGCGGTTTCCTCGGCCACTTCTCCCAGCCTTGGCAGGGTGGCCGCGCTGAAGGTCTCCACCGTAGCCGTCAGGGCGGCACCGCCCGCGGCCAGCTTGTCGATGGGGCCGTCCTTGGCGTTCAGACGCTCGGCGGTGGTTCCCACCTCGGTGGCGGTTTTGGAGACATCGTCGGCCGCGGTTTTCAGCGACTTCATGGTGACGCTGGCCTCCTGGCTCAGCTTGGGCAGCGAAGCGACCACCGGGTCCAGTTTCAGAACCACCTTGTTGATGCTGTCGGCCGCCTGGCCGAACTGCTGGACAGCGGCCATCAAGGCCTGCTGATTGCCGTCGCCGAGCAGCTTGTTGAGTCGGGTGCTGGCCGCCTCGACCTGGTCCATGATCACCTCGCTCTTGTTGAGCAGCTTGTCGAGCAGGCCGGGCTTGAGCGGGATGCGCGGCGGGTCGTCGTCGTTGGGCACCAGCAGCACGGTGGAAGGGCCGTCGTCTTCGAGCTGGATGAAACCCAGCCCGGTGACGCCCTGCGAGCTGACGGTGGCAAACGTCGATTGGGTCAGGGGCGTGCCGACATCGACCGAGATGCGCACCAGCACATTGCCCTTGGTCTTGTGGTCAAAACCGATGAACTCGACCTTGCCGACCGGCACGCCGCGAAAACGCACCTGCGCCTGCGGCTGCAGGCCCGACAGCGTCTCGCGGGTGGACAACTCGTAGAGGTGGCGCTCGCCGTTGTCGCGCGTCAGCCAGACGGCCAGCAGCGCCAGCAGGGCAGCCACCACCAGCACAAAAGCGCCGGCGGCCATGGCATGGGCTTTGTTTTCCATTTTGAAAACCTCTCTTAATAGCAGTAGCGATGCATGGCTGAAAATTCAGATTTTTGGGATGAAATGCAAGGCGCCCGGCGCGCAGCAACCGGAATGTACCCAGGTACATGAGGATTGCGAGCACCGCGCAACGCCGCAGTTCGCCCAAAAAATGAATTTGCAGCCATGCATCAGACGGTGAAGGGGTATTCGCGCAGCAACTCCATCGCGCGCTGGCCCCGCTCGCCAAGAAAAAAGTGTCGGATAAAGGGGTGCGGAAAGGCAATCACGTCGCGGGGCGGACCGCTGACGATGACCTGCCTGTCGGCCAGCACGGAAATGCGCGTGCTGAGCTCGAACAGCGTGTCCAGGTCGTGCGTGACCATCACCACGGTGAGTTCCATGTCGCGGTGCAGCGAACGCAGCAGGGCACAGAAGCTGTCGGAGCTCTCCGGGTCCAGGCCGGCGGTCGGTTCGTCGAGCAGCAGCAGCGGCGGGTCCATGATCAGGGCACGCGCCAGCGACACCCGCTTGACCATGCCGCCGGACAGGTCGGCCGGCATCTTGTCGGCATGTTCGGGCGCCAGGCCGACCATCTGCAGCTTGACCATGGCCGCCTCGCGGATCAGCGCGTCGGGCAGGGTCTTGAGCTCGCGCAGCGGGAAGGCAATGTTTTCCAGCACCGTGAAGGCCGAAAACAGCGCCCCGTGCTGGAACAGCATGCCGACGCGGCGCGCCGCGCCGCGCTTGCCCAGCTCGGCCGCCGGCTTGCCCAGCACGGTGATCTCGCCGCGGGTCGGTGCTTCCAGCCCCAGCATCTCGCGCAGCAGCACGGTCTTGCCCGACCCCGAGCCACCGACCAGCGACATGAACTCGCCGCGCTCTATGCGCAGGTTCAGGTCCTGGTGAATGACGGCCTCCTTCTTGCCGTTTTTGAACACCGTCCACAGATCGCGAATGTCAACAATCATGTCACTCATCGCGCACACCCCGGAGTTGTTCCGAATGAAGGCGGGACTCCCCACTTCAAGCAGGGGCCGCGGAACCGGCTTCGCCGGGCCGCAGGCGCAGCGGCCCCCTCGGGGGGCAGCGAAGTACACGCAGTGACGAGCGTGGGGGCGATATTCATACGCCGATGCTCTTGAACAGCACTGCAAAAAGTGCATCGACCAGGATGACCACCGTGATCGAGGTGACCACGGAGGACGTGGTGCCCTGGCCCAGGCTTTCGGTGTTGGGTTTGACACGCAGGCCAAAGTGGCAGCCGATCAGCGCAATCAGCACACCGAACACCACCGACTTGGCCGTGGCCAGTGTCAGGTTGGCGGCCTCCACCGCCTCGGGCAGGGCATTGATGAAAAAGGATGGCGTCACACCCATGACCAGGTCGGCGGCGAGCATGCCGCCGAGCAGGGCTGCAATCGTGGTCCAGACGCTGATCAGCGGCATCACGATGGCCAGCGCCATGGCGCGCGGCATGACCAGCCGGTAGCTGTGGGCAATGCCCATCACGCGCATGGCATCGAGCTCTTCGGTCACGCGCATCACGCCGATCTGGGCCGTGATCGCCGAACCGGAACGCCCGGCAATCAGGATGGCGGCCAGCACTGGCCCGAGCTCGCGGATCAGCGAAATCCCCAGAATGTTGACGATGAAAGCATCGGCGCCAAACTGGCGCAACTGCTGCGAGATCAGGTAGGCGAGCACCACACCGATCAGGAAGCCGACCAGTGCAGTGATGGGCAGCGCCGTCGCACCGATGTGGTAGAGGTGGCCGGAGAGGTCGCGCCACGGGCCTTCGCGCGGATTCTTGACCAGCTTGATCAGGTTCAGCAGCAGCCGGCCGACCAGGGCCAGCAGGTCCGCGCCGTGATCCACCACCTTCAGAATGCCCTCGCCCAGCGACAGAAAGGATTCCCGCAAACTGGTCACCGGCGGCTCGGGCCGGTCCACACTGAACTGGGCCACGCGGTCGAGCACCGCGCGTTGCGCAGGCAGCACCTCCAGCTTGTCGGGCCATTGCCGGCCCCAGTGGTCCCACAGTACCTGGGCGCCCAGATGGTCAAGTTGCCCGATCTGGCGCAAGTCCCACAGGGCGGTGCTGGCCGAAGCAGCCGCCAGCGTCTTGAGCTGGAGCGTCAGATCCTGCCACGCCGGCTGGGCCGTGAGTTCGGCGGCCGTCCACGGACCCAGCACCACACAACACGCACCGTCGGGCGAGTCCTGCGAGTCAATGTGCGGAGCAGATCCGCTCGCGGCAGCGTCCTCCGGAGATGGCATGGTGTCGATAGGTGCAAACAGCTTGGGATCGATGGACGGAACGGGGCGGCGATCCGGTTTAGCTGCACGACAGCCGCCCGTCTGGTCCATGTTAATCCAGCGATCGGTGCGCCCACCAGGGCATTTGTCCCCAATCGATACCCTGCCCTGTCCTACAGCGCGGGGGGTGAGGCTCGCCTGGCACGGCCCGGAACCGGCGAACAGTCCGCCGGCACGCGATTCATGGGGTGCCCCACACGGCCTCGATCGCCTGCCAGGCACTGGCCACCACCGGCGCCTGGCGCTGCGCGCTCAGGCTGACAAAACTCAGCACGCTTTGCAGGCTGACCTGGTCGGCAATCACCAGGCCCGCGGCGTGCGACTCGCGCATCGCGATCGAGTCGCGCACCAGGCTCAGGCCCACACCGGACTTGACCAGGTCCAGCATGGACGCCTCCTGGTCCACCAGCGCCACCCGGTGCGGCTCGACCCCCAGCGGACCAAACACGCTGGCCAGCAGCCGGTGATGGGCCGAGGCGGGCGGCGTGGCAATCCAGGGCAGGGCGGCCAGCGCCTTCCAGTCCTTGCCGCGCACCTGCGGCCCCCAGCCGGCCGGCGCCAGCACCCGGTAGGTGAAGTGGGTCAGCTGCCGCATGGCAAAACGCGCCGCCCGGTCGGGCCCCTGGCTTGCTCCTGAATGTATAGCTGTCTGCGCTTGTACGGTAAGGGCTGAGGCCTGATTTTCCATAAAATCACCGGCCTCCCCCAGCGGCTGGGCCGGCGTGCCGAGGTAAAAGCCCACATCGAGATCGCCGCGGTCGATCTGCGCCAGCACCTCGCCGCTCATGGCCTGGCGCAGTTCGGTTTCCACCTGGGGCGCGGTTTCCACCAGCACCTTCAGAAAAGCCCCGAGCCGGGTGAACTCGGGGTCGAGGATGGTGCCTATGCGCAGGCGGCCGCGCACCTGGCTGTGCAGGCGGGCCGCGGCGTTTTTGAAGTCGCCCTGCGCGGCCAGCACTTTTTCGGCCAGCGGCAGCAGGGCCGCACCGTCGCGCGTCAGGTTCATGCCCTGCGCGCTGCGCTTGAACAGTGTCAGCCCCGTGGCAGCTTGCAGGCCTTTAATCTGCAGGCTGACGGCCGGCTGTGTCAGGGCCAGCTTGTCGGCAGCGCGCGACAGGCTGCCCTCGCGGGCCACCGCCACAAAAATCCGGAGTGTCTGGATGTCCATTATTAAAAATATTTATAACACTTCTGAGAAATTCAAAGTAGCAAAAGCTTGACCCGTCCGCTAATCTAGTGAGTTAGTCACAGATTAATTACAGGAGACCCACCCATGAATGATATGAGCCGCCCAAATATGAACAGCAGTGTCCAGGCCATAGGCCACGCCATCAACGGACGCCCCGTGCCCGGCAACTCCGGGCGTGCGCAGGACGTCTTCAACCCCGCCACCGGCGCCGTGACCGGCCGCGTGGCGCTGGCCAATGCCGCCGAGGTGGACGCCGCTGTCAGCGCGGCGCAGGCGGCCTTCCCGGCCTGGGCCGATACGCCGCCCATTCGCCGCGCCCGTGTGATGTTCAAGTTCCTCGAACTGCTGAACCAGAACAAGGACAA
Source organism: Polaromonas sp. (assembly GCF_029945685.1). Lineage (GTDB taxonomy): Bacteria > Pseudomonadota > Gammaproteobacteria > Burkholderiales > Burkholderiaceae_C > Polaromonas. Next base: position 266,866 of record NZ_JAQSDA010000028.1, read on the forward strand.
GCTCGCCCACATGATCACGGCCGAACACGGCAAGGTGTTTACCGATGCCCAGGGCGAGGTCTCGCGCGGCATCGACATCGTCGAGTTCGCCTGCGGCATTCCGCAGCTGCTCAAGGGCGACTTCACCGACCAGGTGAGCACCGGCATCGACAACTGGACCTTGCGCCAGCCGCTCGGTGTGGTCGCCGGCATCACACCCTTCAACTTCCCGGTGATGGTGCCGATGTGGATGTTCCCGGTGGCCATTGCAGCCGGCAACTGCTTCGTCCTCAAGCCCAGCCCGATCGACCCGAGCGCCAGCCTGTACATGGCCGAGCTGCTCAAGCAGGCCGGTCTGCCCGACGGCGTGTTCAACGTCGTGCAGGGCGACAAGGAAGCGGTCGATGCGCTGCTGGTGCACCCCGACGTGAAGGCCGTGTCTTTTGTCGGCTCCACACCGATTGCCAACTACATCTATGAAACCGGCGCGCACCACGGCAAACGTGTGCAGGCGCTGGGCGGCGCGAAGAACCACATGGTGGTGATGCCCGACGCCGACCTGGAGCAGGCGGTGGACGCGCTGATTGGCGCCGGTTACGGCTCGGCCGGCGAGCGCTGCATGGCGATTTCGGTCGCGGTGCTGGTCGGCAATGTCGCTGACAAACTGGTTCCCATGCTGGCCGCACGTGCCAAAACCCTGGTCGTCAAGAACGGGGTCGAGCTCGACGCCGAGATGGGCCCCATCGTCACGGCCGCAGCCCACCAGCGCATCACCGGCTACATAACCACCGGCGTCCAGGAAGGCGCCAAACTGCTGGTCGACGGCCGCGGCTTCACCGGTCAGAGCGCGGGCGCGGGCTGCGACCAGGGCTTCTGGATGGGCGGCACGCTGTTCGACCATGTCACGCCTGAGATGAAGATCTACAAAGAGGAAATCTTCGGCCCGGTGCTCGGCTGCGTGCGTGTCAAGGACCTGGCAGAAGCGGTGGAACTGATCAACGCCCACGAGTTCGGCAACGGGGTGAGCTGCTTCACGCGCGACGGCAACGTGGCGCGCGAATTTTCACGCCGCATCCAGGTCGGCATGGTCGGCATCAACGTGCCCATTCCCGTGCCCATGGCCTGGCACGGCTTTGGCGGCTGGAAGAAAAGCCTGTTCGGCGACATGCATGCCTACGGCGAGGAAGGCGTGCGTTTTTACACCAAGCAGAAGTCCATCATGCAGCGCTGGCCTGAGAGCATTGGCAAGGGCGCGGAATTCGTGATGCCCACGGCAAAGTAAGTACCCCCCCGGAGCGGCCTGCGGCCGCCTCCCCCCTCCGGGGGCGCCACCTGCGGCCCGGCAAAGCCGGTTCCGCGATGGCACTGGCGAAGACCACCGGATTGAACGGCTGTACCCGACACAATAAAAACGACGAGACAAGACGCATGAACGAAAACATCTTTGACTACATCATCGTCGGGGGCGGCACCGCCGGTTGCCTGCTGGCCAACCGCCTGAGCGCCGACGCTTCCAAACGGGTGTTGCTGATCGAGGCCGGCCGCAAGGACGACTACCACTGGATCCACATTCCGGTCGGTTACCTGTACTGCATCGGCAACCCGCGCACCGACTGGCTCTACAACACCGAGCCCGACGCCGGCCTGAACGGCCGCAGCCTGCGTTACCCGCGCGGCAAGACGCTGGGCGGCTGCTCCAGCATCAACGGCATGATCTACATGCGCGGCCAGGCGCGTGACTACGACCGCTGGGCCGAACTCAGCGGCGACGATGCCTGGGCCTGGGACAAGGTGCTGCCGGACTTTCGCAAACACGAGGACCACTACAAACTCGATGCACCCCAAGGCAAGGCACAAGCCGAGGTCAACGAGAACTTCCGGCGCCTGCATGGCCACAAAAGCCAGCACGCCGCCAGCGAAGGCCTGGCGCGCAAGATGGGCGGCGAGTGGCGGGTTGAAAAGCAGCGCCTGCGCTGGGACATCCTCGACGCGTTTGCCGCGGCGGCGCAGCAGGCGGGCATTCCGGCCACCGACGACTTCAACGGCGGCAACAACGAAGGCGTCGGTTATTTCGAGGTCAACCAGAAAAGCGGCTGGCGCTGGAACACCGCCAAGGCATTTTTGCGCCCGACCTGTTTTGCACGCCCCAACTTCGAGATGTGGACCGGCGCGCAGGTCTGCAAACTCGTCATCGAACGCCAGGACGACGGCAGCCAGCGCTGCACCGGCGTCGAGGTCTGGACCGGCCACGAACGCGTCCAGGCCTTTGCCACGCGCGACTCCGGCAAGGCGCAGGGCAAGATGGGCGAGGTCATCCTGAGCGCCGGCAGCATAGGCTCGCCGCAGATCCTGCAGCTCTCGGGCATCGGCCCGGCGGCGCTGCTGCAACAGCACGGCATCCCGGTGCTGGTGGACCTGCCCGGCGTGGGCGCCAACCTGCAGGACCACCTGCAGATCCGCTCGGTCTACAAGGTCAACAACATTGCCGGCAGCAAGGCAAAAAACTTCACGCTCAACACCCTGGCCAGCTCGCTGTGGGGCAAGGCCAGAATCGGCCTCGAATACGCACTCAGGCAGACCGGCCCGATGAGCATGGCGCCGTCGCAGCTCGGCGCCTTCACGCGCAGCTCGCCGGACCAGCCCTGGCCCAACATCGAGTACCACGTGCAGCCGCTGTCGCTCGACGCATTCGGCGAGCCCTTGCACAACTTCAATGCCTTCACCGCCAGCGTCTGCAACCTCAACCCCACCAGCCGCGGCTCGGTCCGCATCAAGAGCGGCAACTTTGAAGACGCACCCGCCATCGCACCCAACTACCTCAGCACCGCCGAGGACCGGAAGGTGGCGGCCGACTCCCTGCGTGTCACGCGCCGCATCGTGAGCCAGAGCGCCCTGGCCGGCTACCAGCCCGAAGAGTTCCGCCCCGGCGTGCAGTTCCAGAGCGATGACGACCTGGCGCGGCTGGCCGGCGACATTGCCACCACCATCTTCCACCCGGTGGGCACCACCAAAATGGGCAGGGCGGACGACCCGCTGGCCGTCGTCGACGCCCACCTGCGGGTGCGCGGGGTGACGGGGCTGCGGGTGGTCGATGCCGGCGTGATGCCGCTGATCACCAGCGGCAACACCAATTCACCCACCTTGATGATTGCGGAAAAAGCCGCGCAGTGGATACGGGACGGGGTGTAAGGCGAAGCCACCCTGCTGCCTTGCTATTGCCCAATCAGCGCGGCGATGGTCACGCCATCACCTCTCTGGTTGCTGGCGCGCAGCTCGTCAGCGCAGGAGATCCAGCTCTTGATCTGCGCGACCCAGCGATCCGCCTCGTCCTCGGCCGGCGGCGCCTTCGCCTTCATGGCCAGCGCCACGGGTTCAGGTCCGCAGCGCGCCTGCGCCGCATCAATGAAGCCAAGCCGGTAAGACACAGCGATGAGCAGTTGCTGCTCCGCCAGCCAGCGCGGGCTGATGACAAACAGATCTGCCGGCGCGGTGGCGTTCATCTTGTCGAGGATGGCGCGCGGTGTGCCCAGACCCGACATGTAGTTTTCAACCGTGCGCGCGATCTGGCTGACATACGCCGATTGCTGGTCAATGCTCCCTTCCTTCACCTGGACATGGATGCGATGCACGCCCAGGGTGGCACCTGTGGACACATGGCGGGTAACGCCGCCCATCCACAAAATGAAACAGGCGCTGTAGCAGCGCGCGCCACTGGCGACATGGGTGGCGGCGTAACTCTTGTCAAGCAGGTGGGCGATCTTGATGGCCTCGACCACGTCACCGCCCGATGAATCCAGATAGACCATGCGCGCAAAGCGCCCGTAGTTGTCGGGATGCCGGACGAACGCGATGATCCTGGCGTAGTCGCCTTTTTCGATCGTCCCCTGGATCAACACACCACGCTGATAGGCAGAGATATCGGCAGCAACGGCCGGAAGGCATGCACAGGCAAACGCGCTGATCAAAAAGGTGACGATGGCTCGCATCATGGGGGTCTCCTGCCGTCAGCCGGAAGAGCTGAACAGGTGTCATCTTAGGACGACGCGGCGCCTGTGTCAGTCATCAATTACCAGGGTGGCAGTAACTTATTTACCGTCCTTTTTCCCCACCTGGCGACCGGCGAGAGAACCTATGTCTTGACCGTCGGCTGGCTCATGCGAAAAGTGAAGACCAAGGACTCCTTATTTGCTGCGCAGCACCATGTTGTCCCCGGACAGCACGATTTCGAATCGGGACAGAAAGCTCTGCCCCAGCAGGGCCATGGCGGGATCGGGCCCCACCAGCCCCACGCCGACCCGTGTACCCGAAACGCTGGCCGGACCGACCGACACCGTGACACCCTTGACGATCCGGCCCTCCAACTCGCCGCTGGCGGTCCGGAAGGTGGTCGCCTCGCCCGCCGCCAAGCCAGCGGTCCGCGCGAACTCCTGGCTGACCACCACCAGCGAAGCGCCGGTATCCACCAGAAAAGTGACAGGCCGGCCATGAACCTGTCCCTGAGCGTAAAAGTGGCCGTCCCGGGCACGCGGAATCACCAGTTCCCCGGTCACTGCCACCGTCAGTGCAGGCGGCTTCAACACCTGGCGCATCACAGCGTACAGGGCAGCCATGACCAGCAGCCAGAAAAGCAGGATCAGCAGCGGCCCCCACCGAAGGCCTGCATTGGCCGGGTGGGCCTTTTTCGTGCTGCTGCTGTCCGGATGAGTCATGGGTGGTTGGCCTGGCTGGTGCTTGCCTGTGCGAAAGGACTCAGGACGCCGTGCATCCTGGGGGCATGATACGTTGGGGGCAACCCAGGTCGGCGCCACCCCGATAATGAACCTGCCCCCTCCAACTCCAAAGCCTTGATGCCGATGACCAGCCTCGCCCTTTACATGCAGACCCAGCGCGCGCTGTATGCGGACGGGTTGCCGGAAAAGATCCGTGCGCTGGAGGCGGCGCTGCACCAGCTTGACGGCGGCACCGCCGGACCCAGCGGCCAGGCGGCTGTGCTTTTCGTGCTGGCGCAAGCCCACAAGCTCGCGGGCTCTGGCGGAACTTTTGGTTTTCCTGCCGTCAGCGAAGCCGCGGCAAGGATGGAAAGAATTCTCTCGGAAAACGCCGGTGTCCCGGGTTTTCCGGACGGCGACGATCGTCTCATGCTGCAAGCCAGTCTGGAGGCACTCAAAGCCGCCGCGACCAAGGACGGGTCAGGCGCCGACGCTCCAGCCTCCGCCCCCACGGCCAGCAGTGAAGCAGCCGTGCGACAGCCCGCCGGGCCGGCACGGCTGCTTCACATCATCGATCCTGACGGGGTGGCAGCCAGCCAGCTTGCTGATCAGCTTGGCCATGGCGGCTACCAGATCCGCGTGTTCTCCCGGCCTGCTGAGGCCAACCAGGCGGCGCTGCAGGAAGCGCCGGCGGCCATTCTTGCCGACATCGCGTTTTCTGCAGACCCTCTGGTGGCGCGGCAGGGGCTGGCCGCGCCCGGCCCGACCACAGAGGGCAGAGCGCCCCTGCTTCTCATGGGCGCCGGCACGGACTTCCCGACCCGCCTGGCCGCCGTGCGGGCCGGGGCAGCCGGTTACTTCCCGCGCCCACTGGATGTGCGGGCCATCATCGCCCTGCTGGACCTGCTCACCTCTGCGGAGCCGACGCAGCCCTACCGGGTACTGATCATCGAGGACGACGAAGCGCTGGCGGGTTTTTATGCCGGCGTGTTGCAGGCAGCAGGCATGCAGACCTGTATCGTCACCGAGCCCCCCCAGGTCATGGCGCCGCTGGTGGATTTCCGGCCCGACGTGATCACCTGCGACATCCACATGCCGCAATGCAACGGGATCGAACTGGCCACCCTGATCCGGCAGCAACCCGAGTTCGTCCGGGTACCCATCATCTTTCTGTCTACCGAAACCAGCCTGGACAAGCAGGCCCAGGCGCTGCGGCAAGGCGGCGATGACTTCATCACCAAGCCGGTTTCCCCAGAAACGCTGGTCTCCGCGGCGCAGAGCCGGGCACGTCGCCACCGCAGCCTGCTGGCAGCGGAGGACACCCTGCGCATCAGCGAGGAGCGCTTCCGGCTGGTGGTGGAAACCAGCCTGGACGGCTTTCTGCAGAGCCTGCCGGACGGCACGGTGGTCGCGGCCAACCAGGCCGCCTGCACCATGTTCAGGATGAGCGAACAGCAAATCAGGGCAGCGGGCATCGCCGGTCTCGTGGACGCGACGGATCCAGCCATGGCCGGGCTGATGACGCAGATCAGCCGTTCGGCCAGGTTCCGCGGCGAACTCACCTGCGTACGCGGGGACGGCACCCGCTTTCCGGCCGAAGCTTCTTCGTCGCAGCACGTGAACAGCGAGGGCGACGTGCAAGGCAGCGTGATCCTGCGCGACATCACCGAGCGCAAGCTGGCCGAGCAGCAGATCCTGCAGCTCAACGCGGAGCTGGAAACCCGCGTGGAAAAACGCACCGCAGAGCTCACGGCAGCCACCCTGGAGCTGCAGGCTTTCTCGCAGGCGCTGGCCCATGACCTGCGCCAGCCCTACATTGCCATCAACGGCATGACCCGCCTGCTGGAAAAGGAAATGGCAGCCGGCATCAGTGAGCGCGGCAGGCACTACCTCCAGCGCATCCGTGCCGGGGTCAGCCAGATGAACGAACGGACCGACAGCCTGCTGGCGCTGGCGCAGCTGTCGCGCACGCAGTCACGCCGCGAGCAGGTGGACCTGGGCGCCATGGCCGGCGCGATTCTGAAATCGCTCCAGCAACAGCACCCGGAGCGCCTTGTAGCCAGCCGGGTCCAGACGCTGCCGGCGGTGCAGGCCGACGCCGGGCTGGTACTTCACTTGCTGAACACCCTGTTGGGCAATGCCTGGAAATTCACCTCGCGGCAGGCGCACGCCGAGATCACCGTGGGCAGCGAGCCAGACACCGACGGCGAGATCATCTTTTTCGTGAGGGACAACGGCGTCGGCTTTGACATGGCCTATGCCGACAAGTTATTCACGGCTTTCCAGCGCCTGCACTCGCCGAGTGAATTTGCCGGTGCCGGCATCGGCCTGGCGACTGCCCGCAGCATCGTCACGCGCCACGGCGGACGCATCTGGGCCACATCGGCACCCGGTCAGGGCGCATGCTTTTATTTCACGCTGGCGCCGGCATCACGCTGAAGTGACTCGCGGCTGGCGCGCGCTCAGCGCAGTCCCTTCACATAACGAGGGGCGTCCGGATCGCGCGGCTTTCGCTCGCGGTGTTTCTCACTTTCGCCAAACAAGGTGCCAAACGTCGACTCGATGAAACCCGACTCGGGGTAGACATCTTCCTCGGTGTTGACCGAACGGGCACCCTGCTGGTCCGGCACCTGCGCAGCGGCCGTCGGTGACGCCGCGCCGCGCTCCCTGACCGCATCGGCCATCATCCTGACCAGCGGCACGCGGTGTCTGGCCTCCGGAGAGGTCATGATTTCTTCCAGGCGGTCGGCCCAGACACCAAGATCGAGGTGACCTTCTTCGGCTGCCTTCTCGCGCGAGAAACGGACAATTTCGGCGGCATATTCGGCGTTGGTCGCCATCCACTCGGTGTCGGTCACGCGCCCGGTCTTTCTGCGCAGCAACACATGCAGGTGGGCAGCAATCGCTATTTTTTCGCTGGAGGGCATGCCAGGGCCCTCCATCAGGTGCCGATCCGCTCGGCGTGCTGGGCGATGTCCAGGCCGTCGGATTCCGAACTGTCGCTGACCCGCAGGCTGAACACCTGCGAAGTGACCCAGAGCACCACGGCCGTCATGAGCAGGCTGTAAACCAGCACGGCGCCCACACCGATGGCCTGGGTCAGCACGCTGCCTTCAACGCCCGAGATGGTCTTGCTGGCAAACACGCCGGTCAGCAGCGAGCCGACGATGCCGCCCACGCCGTGTACGCCGAACACATCGAGGGAGTCGTCGGCATTGAGCAGGCGTTTCAGACCGGTGGCGCCCCAGTAACAGGCGACGCCGGCAATCAGCCCGATGGCCAGCGCCGCACGCGGCGAGACAAAGCCGGCCGCCGGCGTGATGGCGACCAGCCCGGCCACCAGCCCCGAACACAGGCCGAGCAAGGTGGGCCGCTTGCGAACCATCCACTCGGCGGCCATCCATGACAGGGCGCCGGCGGCGGCGGCGATGTGCGTTACCGCCATCGCCAGGCCGGCCCGGCCGTCGGAGGCCACGGCGGAACCGGCATTGAAGCCGAACCAGCCCACCCAGAGCATGCCGGCACCAGCCATGGTGAGCCCTAGGTTGAAGGGCGTGAAGGCCTCGCGACCGTAGCCGCGGCGCGGCCCGAGCACGTAGGCACAGACCAGCCCCGCCACACCGGCATTGATGTGGACCACGGAACCACCCGCAAAATCGAGGGCCCCAAGTTGCGCCAGCCAGCCATTGGGCTCCCAGACCCAGTGCGCAATGGGTGCATAAACGACCACGGTCCAGAGGCAGATGAAACACAGCATGGCTGAAAAACGCATGCGCTCCACAAACGCACCGACCACCAGCGCCGCGGTGATGATGGCAAAGGTCAGCTGGAACATCGCATAGACCGACTCGGGGATATTCGGCGCGATATGGCTGACCGCGACTTTCTGCGCGTCCTTGACGTAATCCAGCCCGGCAAACCAGAGCCGCTCGCCACCCCCCATGTAGGGACCCAGCGCGCCGCTGCCCGGCGTGAAGGCCAGGGAGTAGCCGACGGCAAACCACAGCAGGCTGACGACAGCGCAAATGGCCACCACGCAGGCCATGGTGTTGAGCACGTTCTTCTTGCGCACCATGCCGCCGTAAAACAGGGCAATACCCGGCAAGGTCATCAGAAGCACCAGGGCCGTCGAGGTCATCATCCAGGCGGTGTCGGCGCCGCTGAGTGTGTCGGCGGCCACCAGACCCGGGCGGGTCAGGGGGGCCGGGATCGGGGCGGGGGCTGGGGCTGCGGTTGTAGCAGGCGGCACGGCCGCCACGGGCGCCACCCGCTCAGCAGGCGCGCTGGCAAGCGGCGCGGCGGGCGCCGTCTCTGCGGGCGCCGGTGTCTGCGCTCCGGCGAGCATGGCGGCCAACAGCAGCCCGATCCCCCAACCCAATGTGACTAACCTCTTGTGGTGCATGGTGATTTCCGATGTGTGCCAAATGGAGCGAACATCTCGTAACAGGCATAAGTCGTGCCATGCTTGCTGCGCTCGTTTTTTGACACCTCCCCGGCGGCTGGGCGGGACGACAGCCCCCCCGGTACGGGGAAGGGAAAGTCCCGATGCACTAAGTGGGTGCGCACAATACAGTAAGCGATCTGCATACGAGCCAAGCTGCTCGCAGAGGGCCGAGGAGACAAACTCGCACAAGCACAACAGACAACAAAATTGGCATCCAGAGAGATGTTTTTTACCAGGCGCCGGTCAACCCGGCGCTTTTTTTTGCCTGGCCCCTCCGATGCTTCTGTGGACGGGGCCGGGCCTCAAGCCTGTCACCGCCGGACCCAATGAGACAATTCGCCGATGGAATTACTGATCGTGTCATTGGCCTCGCTGCTGGCGGGTTTTGTGGACTCCATCGTCGGTGGCGGCGGGCTGATTCTGGTGCCCGCCCTGTTCGCCGTGTTTCCCACCACCCACCCGGCGACGCTGTTTGGCGTGAACAAGGGCGCATCGGTCTGGGGCACGGCGGTGGCTACCGTGCAATACGCCCGGCGCGTGGACATGCGCTGGGCCGCCCTGCTGCCGGCCGCGCTGGCCGGTTTTGGCGGCTCGTTTGCGGGCGCCTGGCTGGTCACCGTGATTTCCCCGGGCTTTCTGCGCAAGGTCCTGCCGTTTGTGCTGCTGGCCGTGCTCTTGTACACCCTGGTCCGCAAGGACCTGGGGCGCACCCACGCACCACGGTTTTCCGGTCGCGCTGAAACCTGGGCGGCCTGCACCATCGGTATCCTGCTGGGTTTTTACGACGGATTTTTCGGCCCGGGCACCGGCAGCTTTTTTGTCTTCCTGTTTGTGCGCTGGCTGGGTTACGACTTTCTGACCGCTTCGGCCTCCGCCAAGCTGCTCAACACGGCCACCAACCTGGCCGCCCTGCTGCTGTTTGCGTACAAGGGCCATGTCTGGTGGCATTTCGCGCTGACCATGGCCTTGGCCAACGTGGTGGGCAGCCTGCTGGGCACGCGCCTGGCGCTCAAGCATGGTGCGGGTTTTGTACGCGTGGTGTTTATCGTGGTGGTCAGCGCACTGATCCTGAAAACCGGGTTTGACGCTTTCCTCAAATAGCGTCGAAAAGACCCTAGTCTGCCTCTGGCGGAGGGGGGGTCAGCTTGCCAATGGCCTCGGTGATGACCGCAGCACGGGCGGCGTTGGCCGCAGTCACGGCCCTGGTTTGCGGCGCCAGGCCGTTTGCACCGCCGGTCAGTAATCCTGTCATCTCAGCGGCCAGACGCGGCTTGCCGATGGGTGCCGCAGCCAGTCCCTTTTGCACGGCAGCCATGTCCACCTCACTGGGGTACTGGCCGAGCAGTACGTAGTCAAACACGCGCCGGGCAATGGGCGCCGCATGGGCCGCGCCGAAGCCCGCGTTTTCCACCACCACCGCCAGCGCAATTTTCGGATGGTCTGCCGGCGCAAAAGCCATGTACAGGGCATGGTCCCTCTGGTGCTCTTCGAGTTTGCGGGCGTCGTATTTGTCCTTCTGGCCGACACCCACCGCCTGGGCTGTGCCGGTCTTGCCGCCGCTGAGGTAGCCGGCACCCGCAAACACCCGGGTCGACGTGCCCTCCTGCGTGACACCGACCAGTGCCTTGCGGATCACCGCCACGTTTTCCGGCTTGTAGCCCAAGTTCTGCGGAGGTTGCGGGGCAATGGGTTCGATGGCCCGCGTCATCGGATTTTGCGTGGCGATCACCAACTGCGGTTTATGGCGGACCCCGTTGTTCGCCAGCGTCGCAGTGGCCTGCGCGAGCTGCAGCATGGTGAATGCGTTGTAGCCCTGGCCGATGCCCAGTGAAATGGTTTCTCCGGGATACCATTTCTGCTGGTCCGCCCGCTTGTAGGTCTTGCGCTTCCACTCCTGGCTGGGCAGTACGCCGCGCACTTCACCGTTGATGTCGATGCCGGTGATCTGCCCGAAGCCGAGCGGCTTCATGAAGTCATGCATGGCGTCGACACCCAGGTCATTGGCCAGCGAGTAGTAGTAGACATTGCTCGACTTAACAATGCTCTGGTACATGTCCACCGGGCCCAGCCCGGCGCCATGGCTGCGGAACTGGTGGCCGCCAAACATCCAGGAACCGGTGTCGTTGGTGATGCTGCCGGGCTGCCGCTTGCCGGACTCCAGCGCCGCCAGCGCCATGAATGGCTTGTAGGTGGAGCCCGGCGGGTAGGTTCCGCGCAGTGCCCGGTTCAGCAGCGGCTTGTCGATCGACTCGTTGAGCGCCTGCCAGCTTTCACTGTCGATGCCGTCGACAAACAGGTTGGGATCAAACGTCGGTTTGCTGACGAAGGCCAGCACCTCCCCGGTGGTCGGGTCCAGGGCCACCAGCGCACCGCGCCGGTCGCCAAACAGGTCTTCCACCAGCTTCTGCAGCTTGATGTCGATGGACAGCATCACCGTGTCGCCCGGCACCGCCGCCGTGCTGGCGAGCTTGCGCACCGCGCGGCCACCCGCCGAGGTTTCCACCTGCTCGACGCCGGTGTTGCCATGCAACTGGGCTTCAAAGCTCTGCTCAACGCCGAGCTTGCCGATGTAGTCGGTACCCCGGTAATTGCCTTCCTCGTCGCTCTCCTCGATCCGTTCCTTCTCGGCACGGTTGATGCGCCCGATGTAGCCCACCACGTGGCTGGCCAGCTCGCCGTTCGGGTAGCTGCGAAACAGCCGTGCCTTGATGTCGACGCCGGGAAAGCGAAAACGCTGGGCCGCAAAACGGGCGACCTCTTCATCCGTCAGCCGCGTGCGGATTGGCAACGACTCGAAATTGCGGGATTCCTCGCGCAACTTCTTGAAGCGGCGCTTGTCGCGCGGGTGAATCTCCACCAGACGCCCCAGCGCCTCAATGGTTTCCTCCAGATCGGCCACCCTGGAAGGCGTGATCTCGAGCGTGTACGCCGAATAGTTGGTGGCCAGCACAATTCCGTTGCGGTCAAGGATCAGGCCGCGGTTGGGCACGATGGGAACGACGGCGGTTCGGTTGCTCTCGGCCTGCTCGTTGAGGTCATCGTGCCGCACCACCTGCAAAAAGACCAGGCGGGCAGCCAGCAGCATGAAAGCGAACAGAATCACCAGCCCGGCCACCAGCACCCTCGCACGGAAACGTGAAAGGTCTGCCTCGACGTTTCTGAGTTCAGTCATGGCCAGTAGGACTCAGGGCTGGCGGAAAAAGTGCCCCCATTTGCAAAGCACTCCGTCTGCAATCCGCCTCCCCGTTCAAGCGGGGGCCGCGGAACCGGCTTCGCCGGGCCGCAGGCGCAGCGGCCCCCGAGGGGCTGGAACCTACGGCTCCAAAGCTGCCTGCGCAGCTTTGGACAGGCGACAGAGGCGAAGCGTCCCGCGAGCCGCGGCCTGCAAGGCCTCGGGAGTTACAAGCAGTGAACGACCGTGGGGGCTTCACAAGGGCCGGTTCTGATCGGGATCCGGTGCCCGGCGCTGAGGCGCCAGCAGCATCACGCTGATCACCGGCCACAGCAGGGACTCGGCCAGCGGCGCCAGCAACAGCAACCAGCCCGGGAAAACACCGCCGCTGATCATGCGGATGATGATTTCCGCGCCGTGCGCCAGGGCGAACAGCGGCAGAATCTGCAGCGCCTGGGAGGGCACGGTGAACCACAGCAGCCGGCGGTGGATCATGGTGGCGAAAAAACTCAGGGCCGTGTAGGCCAGCGCATGCTGGCCGAGCAGGGCCGACTGGTGCACATCCATGCCCAGCCCGAACATGAAAGCCAGGCCGATCCCCACACGCTGCGGCTGGTGAATATTCCAGAACACCAGCACCAGCGCCAGGAAATCCGGCATCCAGGGCACCCGCCCGAGAGGAAGCATGTCCAGCAACAGGGCCGCTATCAGGCTGGTCCAGATGAACACCGGGTTGGCGGGCAGCAGCAGTTGCTGACCGGAGGGCATGATCATTTGCCGGCTCCTTTTCTGGCGGGTACGGGCGCGGGTTCTGTGGCGGCAAAAGGCAGTGTTTCCCCCGACACGGGCTTGACCACCATCACATGGAAAGCGGCATTGACCTGGGCCAGCGGAGTACAGGAGATCCGGGCAAACGCCGATTCGGCACGGCGCTCTATCCGGTCGATTCTGGCCACCGGCAGCCCCGGGGGATAAACACCGTCGACTCCGCTGGTCGTCAACAGATCGCCCTGCTGCACATCGGAATTGCTGCCCATGAATCGCAGCTCCAGCCCGCCGCCATGGCTGGTCGGCTCGCCGAAGGCCACGCTGCGCGCGCCGGTCCGGGTGTTGAGCACGGGAATGGCCAGGTCGCGGTCAATCACCAGAGTGACCTCGCTGACCAGTGGATGGACGCGGGTCACCTGGCCCAGCACACCAGACTCGTCCAACACCGGCGAACCGAGGGCCACGCCCTGGAGCATGCCCTTGTCGATGATGACCTTGCGGGTGTAGGGGTCGGGTGCGTCGTAAAGCACCTGCGCAGCCTGACCGGTGAGGGCCGCCTGTTCGCGCAGATCGAGCAACTTTCGCAGGCGCGAGTTTTCGAGGGCCAGCTGCTCGACCTGGCTGGCGCGCAGCGACTGCGTCGCCAGTTTCTGGCGGGCCGCCTCCTCGCTGGCACGGGCCTGGCTCAGGGCAGTGAAATAACCGCCGCCGTACTGCGCCGCCCGAACCGGTTGCAGGGCCAGCCACTGCACAGGGTAAAGCACCGTCGCCACCGCCGCGCGGACAGGCTGGGTGATCTTGAAACGCAGGTCGGCCACCATCAGGAACAGGGCCAATGCGCTGAAAAACATCAGCTTGGACAAGGCCGAAGGCCCCTGTTTGAAAAACGGGGGCGGCGTGCGGTCCAGGGTTCCTAAAGGCATGGCAGGCTGTCAAACGGGCCACAGGGCCGGACCTGGCGCAAAGCAGTGCAGGCCGTCACGCGCACCCGGCGCCCTGACTCATTCAGAGGTGAAGATGGAGCCGAGGCGGTCCATGCGCTCCAGCGCAATGCCACAACCGCGCACCACGCAGGTCAGCGGGTCTTCGGCCACCAGCACTGGCAGGCCGGTTTCCTCGGCCAGCAGGCGGTCCAGATCGCGCAACAGAGCGCCACCGCCGGTCAGCATCATGCCGCGGTCGGCGATGTCGGCGCCGAGTTCGGGCGGCGTGTGCTCGAGCGCGGTTTTCACGGCGCTGACGATGTTGTTGAGCGGGTCGGTCAGGGCTTCGAGGATCTCGTTGCTCGAGATCGTGAAGCTGCGCGGCACGCCTTCGGACAGGTTGCGGCCCTTGACTTCCATCTCCTTGACCTCGGAGCCGGGAAAGGCCGAACCGATGTTTTTCTTGATGGCTTCGGCCGTCGGCTCGCCGATCAGCATGCCGTAGTTGCGGCGGATGTAGCTGATGATGGCCTCGTCGAAACGGTCGCCGCCAACACGCACGCTGCCCTTGTAGACCATGCCGCCCAGCGAGATCACGCCGACCTCGGTGGTGCCGCCGCCGATGTCGACCACCATGGAGCCGCTGGCTTCGGAGACCGGAAGGCCGGCGCCGATCGCCGCGGCCATCGGTTCTTCAATCAGGTAGACGTCGCTGGCACCGGCGCCGAGGGCGCTTTCGCGGATCGCGCGGCGTTCGACCTGGGTCGAGCCGCAGGGCACGCAGATGATGATGCGCGGGCTCGGCTTGAAGAAGCTGCGCGGATGCACCATCTTGATGAACTGCTTGAGCATCTGCTCGGTGACGGTGAAATCGGCGATCACGCCGTCTTTCATCGGCCGGATGGCTTCAATGTTGCCGGGGACCTTGCCGAGCATGGCCTTGGCTTCGTGGCCGACGGCCTGGATGGTTTTTTTGCCCTGGGGCCCGCCTTCGTGGCGAATGGCAACCACCGAGGGTTCGTCCAGCACAATGCCACGGTCACGTACAAAAATCAGGGTGTTGGCGGTACCCAGGTCAATCGCCAGGTCGGTGGAAAAATACCGACGGAAAGTTTCAAACATGGTGGGAAAGTCCGGTTTTGGGCATGGAACAAACTTCGTTGCCCTATCGCCTGTTGTGATGATTGTGAGTGGTCAAAAAGAGTCGATGGAAAGGAAAATGGGACAACACCTTGATTCCAGAGCGTAAACCGCGCCTAAAGCGTGCATCCGCCCCTGATTTCTCATCAAAGGCGGGATAATAACGCATCCCCTGTAAATCACCGGGCGGCACCCTGCCCATTATTTCATCTTTACACCTGGTTTTAGCCCCTGTTTTACCCATGGCATTGACATCCCAAGACATCGCACGTGTCGCCAATTTGGCGAGGCTGGAGTTGCGCCCCGACGAAACCGAGCACACGCTCAGGCAACTCAACGGCTTTTTTGCCCTCGTCGAACAGATGGACGCCGTCAACACGGAAGGCGTGGAACCGCTGGCTCATCCTGCCGCGGTGCTGGGTCAGGTGGCCCTCAGACTGCGCGACGACGTGGTAACTGAAACCAACCAGCGCGAGGAAAGCCAGAAAAGCGCACCGGCGGTCGAACGCGGACTGTTTTTGGTCCCCAAAGTGATTGAGTAAGCGATGAGCACCGATCTGCATGACCTCAGCGTCGCCCAACTCGCGGCCAAGCTCGCAGCGCGCGAGGTGTCCAGCCTCGAGTTGACGCAACACTTCCTGGCCCGCGTCGACAACCATGCCGGCCTGGGCGCTTTCCTTGCCACCGACCGCGAGGTGTCGCTGGCCCAGGCCCGGGCGGCCGATGCCCGCCTGGCCACCGGCGAACGCACCCCGCTGCTGGGCGTGCCGCTGGCGCACAAGGATATTTTTGTCACGCGCGACTTCCCGACCACGGCCGGCTCGAAGATGCTGGAAAACTACCGCAGCCCGTTTGACGCCACTGTGGTGGCCCGACTCGGCGTACACGGCGGCGCCGGCATGGTGACCCTGGGCAAGCTCAACTGCGATGAGTTCGCCATGGGTTCGGGCAACGACAACAGCGCCTACCAACCCGTGCAGAACCCCTGGGACATCACCCGCGTGCCGGGCGGCTCCTCGGGCGGTTCGGCAGCGGCCGTGGCCGCACGGCTGGTGCCGGCAGCCACCGGCACCGACACCGGCGGCTCGATCCGCCAACCGGCCGCCCTGACCGGCATCACCGGCATCAAGCCGACCTACGGCCGCTGCTCGCGTTACGGCATGGTGGCGTTTGCCTCCAGCCTGGACCAGGCCGGCCCGATGGCGCGAAGCGCGCTGGACTGCGCCTTGCTGTTGTCGAGCATGGCCGGGCCCGACCCGGACCGGGATTCCACCTCACTGGACCTGCCGGCGCTGGATTACGCTACTGATTTGATAGCTACCGGCGCTCAAGGAACAGGCGTTACACCGCTAAAAGGCTTGAAAATCGGGCTGCCCACGCAGTTTTTCGGCGCCGGCTGCTCGGCCGACGTGCTCAAAGCCGTGCGCGGCGCGCTGGCCGAGTTCGAGAAGCTGGGCGCGACGCTGGTGGACGTGAGCCTGCCGCTGACCGAGCTGTCGATCCCGGTGTATTACGTGATCGCCCCGGCCGAGGCCAGCAGCAACCTGAGCCGTTTCGACGGCGTGAGATATGGACACAGAGCGGCCACCTATAGCGACCTGACCGACATGTACAAGAAGTCGCGCTCCGAAGGTTTTGGCGACGAGGTGACGCGCCGCATCATGATCGGCACCTATGTGCTGTCGCACGGTTATTACGATGCCTATTACCTGAAGGCGCAAAAAATCCGCCGCCTGATCGCCGAAGATTTCCAGAAGGCCTTTGCGCAGTGCGACATCATCGCCGGCCCGGTGTCACCCACAGTCGCCTGGAAGATCGGCGAAAAGGGAGACGATCCGGTCGCCAACTACCTGGCCGACATCTACACGCTGTCGTCCAGCCTGGCGGGCCTGCCCGGCATGAGTGTGCCGGCCGGTTCTGGCGAGGGCGGCATGCCGGTCGGCCTGCAGCTGATCGGCAACTATTTCAAGGAAGCACAGTTGCTGGGTGCGGCGCACCAGTTCCAGCTGGCGACCGACTGGCACCTGCGCCAGCCCACAGGCATTTGAGTGAATCTGAAAATGAGCCAGACCCCAACCACCGAGAACTCCTTCGCCCGGATGCAGGCCGGCCGGCCCACCGGGCCGCTGGTGCAGGGTTATGAAGTCATCATCGGCTTTGAGACCCACACCCAGCTGACCACGTTATCGAAAATTTTCAGCCGGGCCTCGACCGCGTTTGGCGCCGAGCCGAACACGCAGGCCTCTGCGGTGGATTTCGCGCTGCCCGGCGCCCTGCCGGTGATGAACAAGGGCGCGGTGCAACGCGCCATCGAGTTCGGCCTGGCCGTCAATGCGCACATTGCCGAGGCCAGCGTGTTCGCGCGCAAGAACTACTTCTACCCCGACCTGCCCAAGGGGTATCAGATCAGCCAGTTCGAGATCCCGGTGGTACAGGGCGGCATGGTCGAGTTTTTCCTCGGAGACGAGAAAAAGACCGTGCGCCTGGTGCGTGCGCACCTGGAAGAAGATGCGGGCAAGTCGCTACATGAAGACTTCATCGGCATGAGCGGCATCGATTTGAACCGCGCCGGCACGCCGCTGCTGGAGATTGTCACCGAGCCCGACATGCGCTCTTCCGCGGAAGCGGTAGCGTACGCGAAAGAGCTGCACAAAATCGTGACCTGGATCGGCATCTGCGACGGCAACATGCAGGAAGGCAGCTTCCGCTGCGACGCCAATGTGTCGGTGCGCAAGCCCGGCGCCGAGCTCGGCACGCGCCGCGAGATCAAGAACCTGAACAGCTTCAAGTTCATGCAGCAGGCGATCGATTACGAGATCCGCTGGCAGATCGAACAGATCGAGGACGGCCATGCGATCCAGCAGGCCACCGTGCTGTTCGACCCGGACACCGGAGAAACACGTGCCATGCGCACCAAGGAAGATGCGGCGGATTACCGCTACTTTCCTGATCCGGATCTGCCGCCGCTGGTGATTGGACGCGACTGGGTCGAGAAGACCCGCGCCGAGATGAGTGAACTGCCGCGAGTGATGGCCGCGCGTTTTGTAGCGGACTATGGCCTGCCTGAATATGACGCCGGCCAGGTTACCCAAAGCAAGGCGGTCGCGGCCTATTTCGAGGCTGTGGCAGCAGCCAGTAAACAACCCAAGCTGGCCAGCAACTGGGTGATGGGCGAATTGTCCAGGCGACTGAACAATGAAGAAAAACCGATCGAGGCCTCGGCCGTCGGTGCGGCGCAACTCGCCGTCCTGATAACCCGGATCGCCGATGGCACGGTTTCAAACAACGCTGCCAGGCAGGTGTTCGACGCCTTGTGGACGGCCGAAGGCGCGGATGTGGATGCCATCATCGAGGCCAAAGGTCTCAAACAGATGAGCGACACCGGCGAGCTCGAAAAAATCATTGATGACGTGCTGGCTGCCAATGTCAAAAACGTGGAAGAGGTGAAGGCCGGCAATGCCAAGGCCATGAATGCCCTGGTCGGTCAGGCCATGAAAGCCACCAAGGGCAAGGCCAACCCCGCCCAGGTCAATGAGCTGCTGAAGAAAAAGCTGGGCTGAAGTTTGGCTGGAATGGCGGCAGATTGCTACCAAAAAGGTAGCGTCTTCCGCAATACCAGCAAAGGCTGATGGCCTTTTTTCTTGAAGGTCTACTTTCTGGCGGTGGGCGCTGCCGCAGCGGCGGGCGTCGCACCGCCCATCGCCCACAGCTGGTTGAGCTTGACCAGTTCTTCGTCGAAACGCATATTGACGCGTTTTTTCTCCGCCTCCTGGTCGGCGATAAAACGCTTCTGCACCGCCACGCTGCTGTCGTTCTCCTCCAGCCGGCGCTTGAGCGAGGCCGGGGCCTTGGCCGCATCGGATTTGTAGAACTCGAAATCGGCATCAATCGCCTTGCGCTGGCCGGCCAGTTCGGTCGTGCGCTTGCTCGCGGCCTTGATGACTTCGTCGATCTGCTCCAGCGCCTCGGCGCGCTCCTTGTCATGTACGGTCCGGCTCGGGTAACGCAGCAGCAGCGCCCGGTCGCGACGCTTTTCCTCTGCCTCGCGGGCGCGCACTTCGGCGGCCACCCTGTCTTTCTGCTCCTGCGCGGCCTTTTCCTGCGCCGTCAGCGAGGGACCGACCACACGTTTGACGGTGCCCGAAGGATTGATTTGCCGCTGCGGGCGGTCAATACATTCGGCAATCGGACGGTCCGCGGTGATCTTGCGGCCCGCAGCATCGACACAGCTGTAGATGCCCTGGGTCTGGGCGATGCTGCTCACGCCTGCGGCCAGTGCGGTCCAGACCACAGCCGCCATCATCTGAACACGCATTTGCATCGCCAAGGTCCTTAATCCACGCCGTAGCGCTGTCGGTAAGCCAGCACATGCTGGTAATGGGTCTGAAGCGATTCGCCGGTGGCAAGTTCCGCACCCTCTTGCGGCGCGCGACTCGCCTCAGACAGATACTGCAGCAAGTCGGTCAAACGGGCAATCGCGAAAACGTGAAGCCCCAGCTGGTTCGTAACATATTGCACAGCGCTGTAGTTGACGTCCTGGCCGTTTTCCGTGGCCTTTTCCTGCCGGTCCAGCGCGATCGCCACCGCATGGGGGGTGGCCCCGGCCGCCCGGATGATGGCGATCGATTCGCGCGTGGCGGTGCCGGCGGAAATCACGTCATCGATGATCAACACCCGCCCCCGGACCGGCGCGCCGACGAGTGTGCCGCCTTCGCCGTGGTCCTTGGCTTCCTTGCGGTTGTAGGCAAAGGGTACGTTGCGGCCCAGGCGGGCGAGTTCCACGGCCACCGCCGCCGCCAGCGGAATACCCTTGTAGGCCGGGCCAAAAATCATGTCGAACTGCAGGCCGCGCGTTTTCTCCTCGAGCAGCAGGCCGCGCGCATAAAATTGCGCCAGCCGGCCGAGTTTGGCGCCGTCGTCAAACAGCCCCGCATTGAAAAAGTAGGGGCTCAGGCGCCCGGCCTTGGTCTTGAACTCGCCAAAACGCAGCACGCCCGACTCGATGGCAAACTGCACGAATTCCTGCGCAAGCCCGCCCTCTTCGGCGCTTGGGCGGCTGTCCTGTTGCTGCGCTGGCGTACCCTTTTTGATGCTCATTGGAAGTCCCATGTTTAAATTAACCAGCCTGAACCTCAACGGCATCCGTTCCGCCGCCACCAAGGGCATGCCCGAATGGGTGGCTCAAACCCAGCCGGATTGTATTTGCATGCAGGAGCTCAAGGCCCAGGCGGCCGACGTGGCCGGCCGTTTCGAAGACATCGCCGGGCTCAAGGGCCACTTTCATTTCGCCGAGAAAAAGGGTTACTCCGGCGTCGCCATCTACACCCGCCATGAACCCAGCGACGTGATCACCGGTTACGGTTCGACCGAATTCGACGCCGAAGGCCGTTATGTGGAACTGCGTTTTGACAGGCCCGGCCGCAAACAGGCGCCCAAGCTGTCCATCATCAGTTGCTACTTTCCGAGCGGCTCCTCCGGCGAGGAGCGGCAGGCAGCCAAGTTCCGCTTCCTGGCCGAGTTTTACCCCTACCTGGCCAAGCTCAAGGAAACACGCGACTTCGTGCTGTGCGGCGACATCAACATCGCGCACCAGGAGATTGACCTGAAAAACTTCAAGGGCAACAAAAAGAACAGCGGCTTTCTGCCGGAAGAACGCGCCTGGATGAGCGAACTGCTGCGCGACGCGGAAGCGGCAGAAGATGCACTCGAGGAACTCACGGAAGGCACCGGCCAGCCCGCCGTGAAAGCCACACGCGGCGGCGGCATGGTCGATGTTTACCGCAAGCTGCAGCCAACGGCCACCGACGAGGCCTACACCTGGTGGAGCAACCGCGGCCAGGCCTACGCAAAAAACGTGGGCTGGCGGCTCGACTATCACCTGGCCACGCCGGCCGTGGCGGCCCTGGCCCAAAGTGAAACGATTTACAAAACCCAGCGGTTTTCCGATCACGCGCCGATCACGGTGGACTACGACTTCCAGATTTGAGCCGGTGAGTTGGGCGGCTTGCGACCCGGAACAATCCTTCACTCCCGCCGGACGGCTCGCCCAGACCTGTCGTCCACTGCAATGCTCGGTGCGCGCCAACGTTTAAGCGCAGGCGGCGACACGGTCAGGGCTCGTGGGTTACGGATGGACAAACGTCTGGCGTCGCTCCAGAATGATTGATGCTGAATTTGTACCCTCAGGAGGTTCAAAGGCTTCTCGACTTGCGTCCGGAGGTGACATGCGTGGAGGCCCCGCTCTTGTTGCTTCCATTCAGCGGTCTGTACTTGTTCGCGCTACCGTATGTCAGCATGCGACGCAGCAAGGTAGAAAAGCGACACAACGCAGGGCCGGTCACCTGAAGAAAAGTCCCTTGAAATGCCGCCACAAGATGAGCCGGGCAAGCGCCTTGCTTTGCAATCAGTGCGAGCATTGGATGCACTTTCCTCCAGCTGTCAAGGCGCATTGGTTGTGGTCTCCCATGACAAGGTACCCATACGCAGACTACGCCTTACGGGGCACCCGCCCGTCACAAGTGACGTTGGCAACTGGATGACCAGTGTCAGCTCCCACACGATCGCATGCACCCCGACGGCACGCCACCAGCCGGTTGCTCGCGGCGGCCGTCACGACGTTCATTTCAAATTGCTTTCATGGCGGTTCGTCCGTTGGACAAGGGCACGGTCAAGCTGTCAATTCAGCTTCGGCCTGCGCTGTACGGGGCGCGCCTTGGGCCGAGCCGTTGGCATAAGCCAGCAGTTCGTGCGTCCACAAGGCAAACCACTCAAACACCAGGTCCACGCGCTGCAACGCGTCCTGCTGCTGAATGGCGTCCAGAGTGATCTGGGCCAGCTCGGCGTGGTCGTTGTTCATGGCGTGGCCCGATTCCAGATTGAAGTGGAATTCACCGCAATAGCGCAGCTCCACGCCCGTTTCCCGCTGGTATTGCGCAGCGATCTTCGAGGTCAGCGCAAACAGGATATTGCCGGTTTCCTCAATGGCTTCAATGATGGCCAGCCGGACCACGGGCTCGGCCCCCCAGACCAGGTGCGCCAGCCGATGGGCCAGCAGACGGTTCTGAATGGTTGCATCGCTATACAGGAAGCGCAGGGTGTCGCCAGGCGTCTGCTTTGTGTCGTCATGCCCCAGCTTGGTGTAGTCTTCCAGGTACCAGGGCCAATGGTGGTCATCTTCATAAGTGTGCGCATTGATCATCTTGAGCCACGGGTCATCAGTGGGCTCGCTGCGCAGCACCAGGCGGTTCAAGTCTCCAAAGCTCATGATGAAAGACGCCATGCATGGGAAGAAGGCCAGGCGTTCGCGCGTGGACAGTTCGTCGTCGCGCAAGAAATCGAAAAACGGCAGTTTTTCGTAGGTGCGCTTGAGCTGGAAAATGTGTTTGAGTACTGGTTTCATGAAGTGATGGAAAAAGTGAAGTGAAGAGTGAAGGGGTCTTGATGGTCATCAGCCATGGATTGAGAAAGAAAATGCCGGATTTCCCGCGCGGTGGCGCGGTTGCGCCAGGGTCTGACACCCGAACGCAGCGGCACAGCACGGACGGCGGGCCTGCTGCGAGGCATGGGCAGGTGCGCTGGGGGCATCTACCACTGGGACAAAGTGATTCATGGACATGACCACTGCAACAAGACACAAAGAAAATATTTTTTCATGAGTAGGCAAAGGTAGATTGAAAAATTCGGCAAGAACGAGTGGATCGACGACACTTTGAGTTCAGCAAGATGGAAGAGTGTCTCCAGCATCTAACGCCAATTCCTGCTCACAGAGGTTGTAAGCAGGCAGCCCAAAATTTAGTCGTCGGCGACAGATACGCCAACGTGAAATTAGTCATACCCGACTTTTTCCGCCACACCGGTCCACCATGCCGGACCCGCAGCCACCCATACCGAAGTTCTTCCGCGCCCGGCCAGAAGGTCACGTCTGCGGTATCTCGGAATCATTCACTCCCCCGATGGCGGGGTGGCCGCATTGCGCCGTCACGTCGCTCCCGGATTTTGTGCAGAGCGCCCTTGCGGGCATCGTCATCACTCAAGACTGTCTACGGCATCTTCCCTAAACTCCTGGAACGGTCCTCTCAGGACGCAACGACGGTGTCCGGTGGAGAGCAGCAGATGTGCGCCATCGATCGTGGCCTGATGGCCGCCCCGCAACTGCTGATGATCGACGCGCTTTCACTGGGCCCGTCCCCCCCTCACGGTCCGCGAAATCGCGGGGGCGTTACACCGCGTCAATGAACTCGGCATTTCGATCCTCCTGGTGGAGCAGGATGTCGGCACCGCGCTGTCTTTGTCATCACGCACCTACGTCATGGATGAGGGCCAGATCGTTCACTCAGGCGCATCGTCTTCCCTGGCGACCGACCCAGCCGTTCGTGCTGCCTACATGGGCGGCGTCTGGTAGCGTTGAAATCAATGACCGGTTGAATCCGTCGCCGTTTGCAGACAGCCCCGGATTCAGCGACGACTTCCAGTCAGCGCCCCATTCGTGCAGCAGAACCCTTTGAATCTCGATGATTTCTAGGTCTTTTTGTCGAACTGTCCACCAACTGGCCACGCAGGCCGTGGCGTCCCTGGACCCAAGCGAGGCAATTTACAGGCCCCTGCAGTTTCCGACCTCGGTGGACTACCAGCTGCAGCTTTGATACGGACCCCGCGGGGTCTGGCCACACAAGGGTCACGCAACCGGTCCCGGAAAACGGCCAGAACGGGCCATCCGGGAGAACAGGGCAACTATTGAGCGGGTCCTCACCGGATTGATATTTCCCCTTCCTTAGAAAATACCCCATGACCACCGACCCCACACCGCCGCCACCGGAGGCCGAGCCTTCTCCGGCTCAGGAGGAGCCGGCAGCGGCCTTGCCCGCCGTCCTGGTGGTCGAAGACGACGAGTCCATCGCGTACCTGCTGGTCTTCATGCTGGAGCGCGAGGGTTTCCAAGTCCACCTGTGCCAGGATGGCCGGCAGGCCAGGAAATACGTGGAGGAGAACGCATCCACGGACATCGTGGTCCTCGATATTGCGCTGCCCTACCTCGACGGATTCGGCCTGATCCGGGTGATGCGCGACAGGATTGCATGGGAGTCAACCCCCATCATCATGTTGACCGCCAAAGCCCAGGAGCAGGACGTTGCAAAAGCACTTCGGGCCGGCGCAAACGACTACCTGCTCAAGCCCTTCCACCCGGCAGAGCTGCTGGCGCGCATCAGCAAACTCTGCGCCCGCGAAACACCGGCGAGCTGAAACGGGAGAACGCTTGCGGCAACCCGGTCCGGCGCTGAAATCTCAGGCAGGCGGTTGCGGACCTGTAGCCGGCAGGCGCAAGGTGGCACGCAGCCCGCCGCCAGCGGCTGGCTCCAGGGTGAGCCCACCTCCGTACAGGCCGACCAGGTCCTGCACAATGGCCAGGCCCAGCCCCGTGCCGGGCACCGACTCGTCCAGGCGCACGCCCCGGGCTCCCACTGAAGCGAGATGTCCGGCCTCGATGCCGGGGCCATCGTCCTCGATGTGGATCTGTATCTGGGGCGGCGCACTGCCGGCAACGGGTTCGGCATGGACCGTCACGGTGGAACCTGCCCACTTGCAGGCGTTGTCCAGCAGATTGCCCAGCATTTCCTGCAAATCCTGCTCCTCGCCGGCAAAAAACAGCGGCGCTTCGGCAGCCAGCACGGTGATGGAAACGCCTCTTGCGGCGTGGACCCGCTCCATCACCCGCACCAGGCCGGCCAGCACCGGCCCGACCGCGGTGCGCTGGCCGGGCAGGCGCTGGGTGGCGGCCACACGGGCGCGGGCCAGGTGCCAGTCGATGTGGCGGCGCGACAGCCCGACCTGCTCCTTCACCAGCCGGGCCAGTTCGCTGTCGTGCACTGCCAGCGTCCCGGCCGCGGCCTGATCCAGCACCGACAGCGGCGTCTTGAGCGCATGAGCCAGGTTGCCCGCCTGGGTGCGCGCGCGCGCTACCACCTCGGTGTTGCGGTCGAGCACATCGTTGAAATCGTCGATCAGCGGCTGCACTTCGGTGGGAAAGCGCCCCTGCAGGCGCTGCGTCCGCCCTTCATGCACATCGGCCAGTGCGCGCTGCATGGCGCGCAGAGGCGACAGCCCCACCGCCACCTGCGCCAGTGCTGCCAGCACGAGCAACACCAACAGCACCGCCAGCGACGCGGCCATCACGCCGTTGAAGCTGTCCACGGCCCCGGTGACTTCCTGCATGTCGGCCGCGACCACGATACGCCAGCGGGCATCGGGCTGTTCGGCTATTTTTACCTTGCGCTCCAGGATCAGCAATGGGGCGTCCAGCGGACCCTTGCCCTGGTGCACATGCACCGCGCCATCGGCCAGTTCGTCGGCGAGCAGCGGCAGGCTGGTGTCCCACAGCGAGCGCGAGCGCAGCACGCCCGCGCGGGACAGGCCATCGGCGGTGGTGCGATCCAGCTGCCAGTACAGCCCCGAATAAGGCTTTTGCCAGCGCGGGTCGGACAGGGCCTGAGGGTCGATCAGCGGCTGGCCAGCAGCATCGAATTCAAGCCGGGCGGTGAGCTGGTCGAGCTGCTGCGTCAGGGCCGCCTCGAACTGCCGCATCACGTGGTCGCGAAACAGGCCACTGAGCAGCACGCCCGCAAGCAGCAGCGCCAGCGCCAGTGCCACCAGCGTCGCGGCCAGCAGCCGCAAACGCAGTGACGTGGCCCGGCGCCAGAGGCTCATGTCGGGGACACCAGCCGGTAACCCAGCCCGCGCACCGTTTCGATCAGTTCGGGCGGCAGCTTGCGGCGCAGGCGGCCCACGAAGACCTCGATGGTGTTGGAGTCGCGCTCGAAATCCTGGGCGTAAATGTGTTCGGTCAGTTCGGTGCGCGACACCACGGCGCCCGGGCGGTGCATCAGGTAATCGAGCACCTTGTACTCATGGCTGGTCAGGCTCACGGGCTGGCCGGCCAGCGTGACGCGGCCGCTGCGTGTGTCCAACGCCAGCGCGCCGCACTGCAGCACCGCCGAGGCCAGGCCGCTGGCACGGCGGATCAGCGCGCGTACACGTGCCAGCAGCTCTTCCATGTGAAAAGGTTTGGTGAGGTAGTCATCGGCCCCGGCGTCGATGCCGGCCACCTTTTCGTTCCAGTTGTCGCGCGCCGTCAGGATCAGCACCGGCATCGTTCGCCCGCTGTCACGCCAGCGCTTGAGCACGGTCAGGCCATCAAGCACCGGCAGGCCCAGGTCGAGCACCACGGCATCGAAGGCTTCGGTGTCTCCCAGGAAGTGGGCATCGCGGCCGTTGTCGGCCTCGTCCACCGCGTAGCCGACCTCCACCAGGCCGGCACGCAGCTGGGCACGCAGCGTGGGTTCGTCTTCAACCAGGAGGATGCGCATGGGCTGGCAGCGGAGTATCAGGGACGTGCATCACGGCCGGTGCGGCGCTCGTCGCTTTTGCTGTTGCCCTTGGCGGGCAAGAGGGCGGCGGTCCGCGCATCCAGCTTGAGCTTGACCAGTTGGCCCTGCGGCTGCAGCAGCTTGACTTCGTAGATCCAGCGGCCGTCTTCTTCTTGCTGTTCCAGTTCGACTTCCATGACCTGGCCCGGATGCTCGCGCTCCAGCCGTTCCAGCATGCTGCGCAGCGGCAACACCTGCCCGGCCTGAACCGCCTGGCGCGCACGGTTGTGGTCGTCCTTGCTGCCGGACCAGGCCGGCTGCAGGCCCAGGCTGCCCACCAGCAGCGCCAGCACCCACAACCCGCCCGGCCGCGAACGGTGGCGTTTGCCGGCGAAGAGGAAAGGCTGGGCGGAGGTCATGGCGTGATTGTCCTGCCCCCATTGTGAACCGCAGATGAACGGCGTCTTCAGGATGGGTTCAAGCGCCCTTGCCAAAAATACATCCCATCGCCTGCCACACCGGCCAACATCCGCCAACACCCACCCAAAACGCAAAAAGCCAAGTCATGACCGTGCTCCGTACCTTCTTTCCCGCAGCCCTCCTGCTGGCCGCCACGCTGGCCAGTGCGCTCCTGCCCGCCACCAGCCAGGCGGCCGACACCTCGCCCGCAGAGCAGCTCAGCCACTGGAGCGCCCAGGCCGGTACCCCGGGCAATGCCGACAAAGGCCGGGCATTTTTCAATACCAAACATGGCGGCGAATGGTCCTGCGCCTCATGCCACGGCACGCCACCTACGGCGCAGGGCAAACACGCCAGTACCAGCAAGTCGATTGCACCGCTGGCCCCGGCCTTCAACCCCAAGGCCTTCACCGACACCGCCAAGGTGGACAAATGGTTCCGCCGCAACTGCAAGGATGTGCTGAGTCGCGAATGCAGCGCTGGCGAAAAGGCCGACGTGCTGGCCTACCTCAACAGCCTCAAGCCCTAGCCGTTCCCCCACCGGAGTTTCTTCATGAACACCCTCCCCAACGTCCGCTCCCTGTTGATCGCAGCCACCTTTGCCCTAGCTGTGCTGCCCGCCTTGGTCCGGGCCGACAGCAGCCGTTTGCTGCCCGGCAACATGCCTGCGGCCTACACCCAGGAATGCGCCGCCTGCCACACCGCCTACCCGCCGGGCATGCTGCCGGCCCGCTCCTGGCAACGCATCATGACCGGCCTGGACAAACACTACGGCACCGACGCCTCGCTGGACGCGGCCACAGTGCAACAACTCAGCGTCTGGCTGAAGGCCAACGCGGGCACCTACAAACGCGTCGCAGAAGAGCCACCGCAGGACCGCATCACCCGCTCGGCCTGGTTTGAACGCAAACACCGCAAGGTCGATCCGGCCGTCTGGAAACACGCCAGCGTCAAGAGCGCGGCCAACTGCGCGGCCTGCCACACCGCAGCCGACAAGGGCGATTTCAACGACGACAACATCCGCTTCCCGGCCGGGCTCGACGCCCGTTACCGCCGGGCCTGGAACGACTGAACCCAAGGAGAACCACCATGCATGCCACCCCCTCCATCCATACCACTGCCCAGACAGCGCCGGCAACGCCCACGCCGGGCCGCCGGGTGACCGACGCGCCCACGCGCATGTTCCACTGGCTTTTTGCGCTGAGCTTTCTGGGCGCCTACCTGACCGCCGACGGCGAAAGCTGGCGGCTGCTGCATGTCACGCTCGGCTACACCCTGGCCGGCCTGCTGGTGTTTCGTGTGCTCTACGGCCTGCTGGGTCCGCGCCAGGCGGGCCTGGGCCTGATGTGGCGCAAGCTGGCCGGCGCGCCGGCCTGGCTGAGGTCGCTCACGCAAAGCCGATCAGCGGCCGGCATCAACTGGCGGCAGGGCCAGAACCTCCTGATGGCGCTGGCCGTGGTGGCCCTGCTGCTGATGGTGGTGCCGCTGACGCTAAGCGGTTATGCCACCTACAACGACTGGGGCAACTTTCTCGGCGGCGACTGGCTGGAAGAGGTTCACGAGTTTTTCGGAGAAGCATTCCTGTTCGTCGTTCTGGCCCACCTGGCGCTCATCGCGGGCCTGAGCCTGCTGCGTCGGAAAAACCAGGCCCTGCCCATGCTGACCGGCCGGATCGCCGGCCAGGGGCCGGACCTGATGCCGAAGAACCGTGTCTGGCTGGCCGCCTTGCTGCTGCTCGCCGTACTGGCCTTCGGCGCCTGGGAATGGCAGCAGTCAAGCCACGGACTGATCCCGGCCAAGGCCTGGAACAGCCAGGCGGCCGGGCAGGCCAACGATGACGACTGACAAGGCCCGCTTTCAACCCCCATCATCCCCAGTGAGGAATTCATGAACGTCTACCTGTGTGTCGTCTGCGGTTTCATCTATGACGAGGCGGCCGGCCGGCCCGAAGACGGCATCGCCCCGGGAACGCCCTGGGCCGCGGTGCCCGCGGGCTGGGTCTGTCCGAAATGCAGTGTCGGCAAGGCCGACTTCACCATGGTGCTGGTCTGAACCCTGCCGGGGAGTAGACCCTCCCCTGAGGCACCAGAACGCTATGAATAAGTGAGCTTGCGGCGCATACCCCACGGGCTGAAGGCGTCTTTTTCCTTCTCATACGGCCCGCTGGTTGACTGCGCCGCGGAGGTGTGGGGCACGCCCAAATCGATCAGGGAAAATTGCGACCCTCCGGCAGGGGGGTCAGCCCGGCCACAAAACGCTGTCAGCTCTCCAGCACCAGCCGCGTCACCACAGGTGGCGTCTCGCCGCGGTGAAACGCCAGCTTGCGGTCGCGCAAGGCCACGTCGCCCGCCGTCACGCGGTCAAAGCGGCGCAGGTGTTCGGTCCAGGATTCGTCGGTGATCTGCTCGATGTAACGACCCGGGTCCGAGATGTCGCGCAGCAGCTCCCAGGCCAGCGCCCCCTGGCGCAGGCGGCTGCGCCGGCTTTCCTGCATCAGCGTGCGAAATTCGAGGGCCCGGGCCGGATCGACGCGGTACTCGATCATGGTGCGCACCTGGCCGGTCAGGGGTGGCGCTTCCGCACTGGGTACCTTGAATTCGCGCGAGGGCGTCAGGTCCTCCTCGATGCTGCGGTCGCGCAGCAGCAGTTGCGTGGCACCCATGGCCACCATCGCTGTGGATGCCGCGATCAACATGCTGGTCGGGACACTGGTGACGGTGGCGATCTGGCCCCAGACCGCCGCGCCCAGTGCGCTGGCACCCATGATCGCCATCTGGAAAATCGACATGCCGCGCGCGCGTACCCAGTCGGGCAAGGCGAGTTGCGCCGACACACTCAGGGTGTTGGCGGTGGTGATCCACGCCGCGCCCGCCAGAAACATGGCCGGCGCGGCGACGTAGGCATTCGGCGCAAAGGCGATGACGGCCGTGGCTGCCGACTGCAGGCCCATGCCGCCCAGCACCATCGCGTCGCGGGACAGGCTGCGGCGCAGCCGCGGCAGCAGGAAGGCCACCACAAAAATCGCGCCCGAGCCCATGGACGCCAGCAGCAGCGTGAAGATGCCGGCACCGCCGCCGTGCAGGCCGCGGGCCACCAGCGGCAGCAGGGCCAGCAGGGCGGTGGAATGAAAGAAGAACAAGGCCACCCGCAGCATCACCGCGCGCAGGCGCGCCGACTGGCGCACGAACTGCACGCCGACACGCATGGCGCTGATCAGGCGCTCGCGGCCGAGCGGGCTGGGCACGTGTTCGCGGCGCCAGCGCATGATCACAAAACCGGACACCAGCGAAAGCACGGCGTTCAGGATGAAAACGTATTCGCTTCCGGCACCGGCAATCAGCGCGCCCGCCACCAGCGGACCGATGATGCGTGAGGCATTCATGGCGATGCCATTGAGGGCCAGGGCCGCCGGCAACTGCGCGCGCGGCACCAGCTCCGGAACAATCGCCGAAAACACCGGCCAGCGCATGGCCAGCCCGACGCCGTTGGCAAAGGTCAGTGCCAGCAGCAGCGGCGCGGTCATGGCACCCATCACGATCGTCAGGCACAGCGCCAGGGCCACAACAGCCACCCAGAACTGCGTGATGATGAAGTAGCGGCGCCGGTCCAGGATATCGGCCAGGGCCCCGCTGGGCAAGCCCAGCAGGAAGACCGGCAGCGTCGAGGCGGACTGCACCAGCGCCACCCAGATCGGCGAAGTGGTCAGCGAGGTCATCAGCCAGGCAGCGGCGACGTCGTTCATCCACATGCAGATGTTGGCGACCATCCAGGTGCCCCACAACATGCGAAAGACCGGCGAACTCAGGGGCGCCCAGGCGGACAGCGAAGCCGGGTCGTGACGGCTCGGCGCCGGGGTGCCAGGAAGATCCGGCGGGAGGGGATGGGGCATGGGACGGGGTCCTGGAACAGGTCTGGCTTGAAGGGCCGGCAGCGAATCCGTTTCTGGTCGGGAACCGTTGCTGCCGCGCGGCAGACGCAGATGACCTTTTACTGCCCTTGCTGCGCCCAGATGCGGCTGATCTGCGCCGACAGCTCCATCGGATCAAAGGGCTTGTGAATCACGTCGATCGCACCGAGCTCGCGGTACTGCGCCACTTCGGCGGCCTGCACCTTGGCCGTCATGAAAATCACCGGCGTGCCGGCCGTGGCAGGCAGCGCGCGCAGGGCCTTGAGCGTGCTCGGGCCGTCCATGCCCGGCATCATGACGTCGAGCAGCAGCAGGTCGGCCTGGGCGGTCGGTGCCGCGGCCAGGGCCTCGCTGCCGGATGGACAGGCGATCACGGTGAAGCCGCCGACCGCCTCCAGGGCCATCTGCGCCACCATGCGGATATCGGGTTCGTCTTCGACATAGAGAATGCGGGCAAGTGTTTTGCTCATGGCTATCGTCCTTGGTCAGGAAAGAGGTTCATCGGCCGGCAGGCTGGCCTGCAGTTCGGCAACGGCCAGGGCAATATCGGCGCACTGGGGTGACAAGCGTACCTGACCGGCGGACGAGGCCTGCTCGAGCAGCAGTTCCAGCGCCTTGGCGGCTGCGCCCACTGCATGAAAGCCGAGGGTGCCGGCCGTGCCTGCCAGCGTGTGCACCAGGCGCTCCAGCTCCGCCTGCGGCGCCGTCCCGTCGCCGCAGGCCACCGCGTTCCACAGCGAGCGGATGTGCGCCATTTTCTCCGGCAGGGCACGCCGGTAGTCGGCGCGCTGCCGATCGAGAAACTTCTGGAAATCCTGCTGCGGGGTACTCATGCACTCAGCTTTTTCGCGCCCGCTCGTACAGCGGCATCACTCTGGGCAGGTTGCGCTCCATGTCGGCGATCCGCGTGGCGCCGGCCGGATGGGTGCTCAGCCATTGCGGCGGTGCACCTTTGTTGGCGGCGGCCATTTTCTGCCAGAGTGTGATGCCGGCGCGCGGGTCAAAGCCGGCACGCGCGCCGAGTTCCATGCCGACCAGATCGGCCTCCGACTCGTCTTCACGGCCAAAACGCAGGTTGAGCAGATCCACGCCCAGACCTGCGACGGTCTGGCCCAGGTCCCCGAGGCCCAGCAGATTGGACAGCAGGCTGGCACCGATGTTGGTGGCCGCCGACTTGCCCATGCGCTCTCGCGCGTGTTCGCGCAAGGCATGGGCCATTTCGTGGCCCATGATCATGGCGACCTCGTCGTCATTGAGCTGCAGCTGGTCCAGGATGCCGGTGTAAAAGGCAATTTTTCCGCCCGGCATGCAAAACGCATTGATCTGCTTGCTGCCTATCAGGTTTACCTCCCACTGCCAGTCCTTTGCACGCGGGTTCCAGGCCACGGCATGCGGGATGACGCGCTCGGCAATCCGGCGCAGACGCTGCAGCTGCGGATGGCTGGCGGGAGCGAGGGCCTTCTGGGCCGCCGCCTCCTGCATCATCTTGGCGTATTGCTGCCGGGAGGCCTGCTCGATCTCCCCCGCCGGCACCAGCTTGGTGAAGCCCGAGTTGCCGCCGACGGCCACCCCCTCGCGCTGGGCCTGGGCCGGCGCCGCGCCCAGCAACAAGGCCGCGGACAAGGCCGCCAGGGTCAGTCTCAATGCAAGTGTCATCGCCTTCTCTCCAAATAAAGGGCAGGTTCCGTTCGGCCGGGCGAAAAGCCCACAGCGTATTATTCCTGCATGAGCGAGACCTTATCCGACGATCCCCAGGCAAAACGTCAGCCAACGCCGCTTTCTGAAGCTCAACTTTCCCCAATCGCTCCCGCCCCGGCCGCGCGCCCCAGTTGGGGCGAGACCCTGCGCGTCTACCTGGAAGCCCCAACCCTGCGCATGCTGCTGCTGGGCTTTTCCGCCGGCCTGCCGCTGCTGCTGGTGTTCGGCACGCTGAGTTTCTGGCTGCGCGAAGCCGGCATTGACCGCACCACCATCGGTTACCTGAGCTGGGTCGGGCTGGCTTATGGCTTCAAATGGGTCTGGGCACCGCTGGTGGACCGGCTGCCGATTCCGCTGCTGACGCGCCTGCTGGGGCGCCGGCGCAGCTGGCTGCTGCTGTCGCAGTCCGTCATCATGGCGGCCCTGGTCGGCATGGCGCTGACCGATCCCAAAGTGGCCCTGCTGCCGGTGGTCTGGTGCGCGCTGGCGGTGGCCTTTGGTTCGGCCACGCAGGACATTGCCCTGGACGCCTTTCGCATCGAGTCGGCCGACGTGCAGCGCCAGGCCGCGCTGGCGGCGGCCTACCAGACCGGCTACCGCATGGCGATGATCTGGGCCGGCGCCGGTGTGCTGTGGATCGCCGCGCGGGCCGAAGTCGCCGGTGCGGGCGGCGTCATCGGCTACCAGCACGGTGCCTGGCAGGTCGCCTATTTCGCGATGGCGGCGTCCATGCTGCTGGGCGTGGTGACGGTGCTGTTTTCACCCGAGCCTGCGCCGCGCGAGCTGCCGCCCGCGCGCAACGCCGCCGAGTGGCTGAAAAGCGCGCTGGTCGAACCCTTTGCCGACTTCCTGCGCCGCTACGGCAAACAGGCGGCGCTGATCCTGA
Source organism: Polaromonas sp. (assembly GCF_029945685.1). Classification (GTDB taxonomy): domain Bacteria; phylum Pseudomonadota; class Gammaproteobacteria; order Burkholderiales; family Burkholderiaceae_C; genus Polaromonas. The sequence goes on from NZ_JAQSDA010000028.1 coordinate 300,311, forward strand.
TGCTGATCGCCGTCTACCGCATCAGCGACGTGGTGATGGGCATCATGGCCAACCCCTTCTACGTCGACATGGGTTACACCAAGGACGAGGTCGCGGCCGTCACCAAGATCTACGGCGTGATCATGACGCTGGTCGGTGCTTTTGTCGGCGGGGCGCTGGCCATGCGTTTTGGCGTGATGCGCGTGCTGATGCTGGGCGCCGTCCTGAGCGCCGGCAGCAACCTGCTGTTCGCCTGGCTGGGCTCGCTCGGCCACGATGTCCATGCGCTGATCTTCGTGATCTCGGCCGACAACCTGTCCAGCGGCATTGCCTCGGCGGCCTTCATCGCCTACCTCTCCAGCCTGACCAATATCAACTATTCGGCCACGCAGTACGCCTTGTTCAGCTCCATGATGCTGCTGCTGCCCAAGTTTCTGGCAGGTTACTCGGGCACCTACGTGGACGCGTTTGGTTACAGCAGCTTTTTCACGGGAACGGCCTTGCTGGGGGTGCCGGTGCTGCTGCTGGTGTGGCTGGCTTCGCGCATGAAAATGCCTCCAAACCCCTGATCCAAGGGCGCTGGCAGCTATTATTTTCATAGCACTTGAGACGTCCCCGGCGAGCCGGCCCGGGGAGCTGCGACGGTTTACCTAACTTTACGGCGGCTTTAACGCGACTTGTTGCGCCGGGCGCACCATGAGGCAGTCATTTGACGAAGGAGCCTCCATGAGTGACCGACCCCCCAGCCCTTTCACCACCGACGTGCTGGCGACCAGCCCGGCGGCTGGCGCCAGTGGCTACACTGACCAGCACTCCAGCACTCGCCCAGAGAATCCGCCCATGACACAGCAACTTCTGATGATCGAAGACGACACCCGCCTGGCGACCATGGTGGGGGAATACCTGCGCCAGTCGGGCTACGGGTTCACCCACGCGGTCGACGGCGGCAAGGGCCTGGAAGCACTGCAAAACTGCAAGCCCGATCTGGTGATCCTCGATCTGATGCTGCCCGACATGGACGGCCTCGAAGTGTGCCGGCGCATCAAGGGCCTGGGCGGCGACGCCGGCCGCACGGCCGTGCTGATGCTGACCGCCAAGGGTGACCCGATGGACCGCATTGTCGGCCTGGAAATCGGCGCCGACGACTACCTGCCCAAGCCCTTTGAGCCGCGCGAACTGCTGGCCCGCATCCGCGCCGTGCTGCGCCGCGGCGGCGAGACCGCCAGCACGGGCGGCAGCCAGCAGGCCATGCGTTTCGGCTCGCTCGAGATTGACCGCGATGCGCGCACCGTGTCGGTCTCCGGCAAGGTCTGCGAGCTGACCTCCTACCAGTTCGACCTGCTGGTGGCGCTGGCCGAGCGCGCCGGCCGCGTGCTCTCCAGGGACCAGATCATGGAAGCCGTGCGCGGCCGCGAGCTTGAGGCTTTTGACCGTTCGATCGACGTACACATGGGCCGCATCCGCAACGCCATCGAGCTCGATGCAAAGGACCCCAAACGCATCCTGACCGTGCGCGGTGTGGGCTACGTGTTTGCCAAGCAGCAGGATTAGGGCCTTACACACGATGTGGTCACGTTTTACCTCGCATCTGTATGTCCGGATCTGGCTCGCCGTGGTGGCCACTGTGGTGGTGCTCGCCTTTCTGGTCGGTGCGGCCTGGCAGCTGAGCACCGACCCGCCACAACTGCCGATCCGCGAAGTGCTGGTGCACAACGCTGCCGGCGAAGTCATCGGCAGGGCGCAAACCAGAGCAGACCGCAAACGGGGGGACGACCTGGAGTTTGATGTGGCGACCAGGGACGGCCAGACCCTGAACCTGCAGCTGCCCCGGCCCAAACGCCCGCCTGGCAGCTCCTGGACCCGCCCCCCCTTCGGCTTTGGCTGGATGCTGGGTGTGGTGGCGCTGGCTGTCGCGCTGGGCGCCTACCCCATCATCCGCCGGCTGACGCAGCGGCTCGAGGGCCTGCAGCGCGGCGTCGAGCGCTGGGGCAGCGGCGACCTGTCGGCCCGCGTGGCGGTCCAGGGCAGCGACGAAGTGGCTTTTCTGGCGGAGCGTTTCAACCACGCGGCGGAGCGCATCGAGACGCTGATGGAGTCGCAGAAAGCCCTGCTGGCCTCGCACAAGTCACTGCTGGCCAACGCCTCGCACGAGCTGCGCTCGCCGCTGGCGCGCATCCGCATGGGCCTGGAATTGATGGGTGGTGGCGCCGGCTCGACGCAACGCGCCGAAATCTCGCGCAGCATCAACGAACTCGACCAGCTGATCGACGAAATCCTGCTGGCCAGCCGGCTCGATACCAAACAGGCCGACGCCGAACCGTTCGAGCTGCTGGACCTGACCGGTCTGGCCGCCGAGGAATGTGCGCGGGTGCAGGCCGAACTCGGCACGGCGGCCCAGACCGAAAGCCTGACGCTGCAGGGCTCGGCGCGCCTGTTGCGCCGCCTGATCCGCAACCTGCTGGAAAACGCCAGACGTTACAGCACCGGCGCAGTCAGCCTCGAGCTCAGACAGACCGGCGCGGGGCCACAGCGGCGTGCCGTGATCCGCGTCAACGACCACGGACCAGGCGTGCCGCCGGACCAGCGCGAACGCATTTTTGAGCCTTTCTATCGCCTGCCGGGCGCGAGCGAACGCGAAGGCGGTGTGGGCCTGGGCCTGGCGCTGGTCAAATCCATCACCGAGCGCCATGGCGGCAGCGTGCGCTGCGAAGCCCGGCCGGGCGGCGGCGCTTCATTTGTCGTCGAGCTGCCGATGCCCGTGGCGGCCTGACGCCAACTTGCCCGCGCCGACGGCCTGCACCCACCCGGCATCCCAGACCGGGGCCGGGTGAGGCCTCCTCTGACGCACGCGTGAAAAAGTCTCGTTTTGCAACACTGTTGTGCAAAAAAAGCGACATCCCTCCCCCAAATAGGGGATGCCAGAAAAACTATCCCCCCTTTAAAGTCAAGGTGTTGCTGTGACAACACCGATCGCTGAAAAAAAGAAAGCGGAAGACTCGAAATCGGTCAACAGATCATCAGTCTCAACGACGTCCCTCAAAAGACCTGGCAGGGCCACCGAAAGGTGGCCTTTTTTTTGCCCCGCTACACCTGCCGGTGTCTCGTTTTCCCCGGGTTACCATCGCCAGCTACTTCATTGCAGGAGTTTCAGCGTGAACACCCACCCTCCGTCCAGGCCCGCGAGCCAGGGCTTCTCCCTCCCGGCCCCGGAGCGGCTCCCCATGCTGCCGGCCGAAGCCATGTCCGCCGCGCAGCGTGAAGCGGCCGAGGCCCTGATTGCCGGGCCGCGCAAGGCCGTGTTCGGCCCCTTCATTCCCCTGCTGCGCAGTCCGGCGCTGATGTCGCGCGTCGGCCAGGTGGGCGAGTACCTGCGCTTTGACAGCGTGCTGGAGGTGCGCATCCGTGAGCTGGCGATGTGTCTGGTCGCGCGCCATGTGTCCAACCAGTTCGAATGGCTGATGCATGCGCCGCTGGCGCTCAAGGCCGGCGTGCCGCAGGACAGCCTGGAGGCCATCGCCGCAGGCCGATACCCGCACAGCACCGCTGCTGACGAAGCGGCCATGGTGGACTTCGTGACCGAGCTGCTGCAGCACCACGGCGTGAGCGACAGTTCGTACGCCGCAGCCCTGGCGCTCTTTGGCGAACAGGGTGTGGTGGAGCTGACCACGCTGGTCGGTTACTTCACGATGGTCTGCTGGGTGATGAATGTGGCGCGCACGCCGGGCCAACCCCAGCCGGACTTCAGCGCCCTGGCGGCCTTTCCGGCCTAAGGAAGCGCTGAATAAGTCCTTGCGGAGGCGCGGCAGCCGGATCGGGATGGGATGCAAGGCGGATTTGGCAGCCAATAGCTGGCTATTGGCAAGAAATTCAACGCAGCAGGCCGCCCGAGCCCGGCTGATCGCGCGCCGCAGGGGACTTGTTCAGCGTTTCCCCAAGCGTCAGGACGCCAGTGCCGCAAGCACCCGCGCCGCACTGATGTCGTTCAGGCAGCGCGTGTGGCCCAGCGGGCATTCGCGCTCGAAACAGGGCGCGCAATCGAGCGGTGGCTGGTAGGCCGCATCGTTCTTCAGCCAGAGCACCGTGGCTTTTGCACTCAGCGGCGGCGTGTGCAGCGGGCTCGAGGAACCGAAGATGGCAACCTGCGGTACGCCAAAGGCCGCCGCCACATGCATCAGGCCCGAGTCGTTGCTGACCACCTGGCGCGCCGCCGCGATGGCGCACAGCGCCTGCACCAGCGTGGTCTTGCCGGCCAGATTGATGCAGGCACCGGGTCGCACCGCATTCGCGGCGCTGGCGATCTCCTCGCACAACGCCGCTTCCTTGCCCGAGCCCAGCAACACCACCGGCAGCGCCAGGCTTTGCGCCAGTTCGGAAAAATGCGCAGCGGGCCAACGCTTGGCCGGCCCGTATTCCGCGCCCGGCGCAAAAACGTCATAACCACCGCGCGCAAGGCCGAGTTCGGCCAGCGCCTGCGCCACCTCGGCCGCGGGCATCTGCAATTGCGGCCGGTCCGCGTCCAGGTCGGTGTCGCCGCTGAGCGCTGAATAAAACGCCACCATGGGCGGGCGCTGGCCTTTGGCCGGATTTTTCAGGCGGTGCGTCAGCAGGCCGATACGCGCCTCCCCGAGGTAGCCGACACGTTTGGGGATACCGGCCAGCAGGGGCAACAAGGCGCTTTTCAGCGAATTGGGAAGCACGTAGGCGGTGTCGAACTGGCCCGCGATCCGCTTCGCCAGCGCGCGGCGCCCCTTCAGCTGCAACCCGCCGTGGGCAAAGGGGAATTCGATGACCCCGTGCACCTGCGGCATGGCGCGGTACACCGGCGCCACCCAGGGCAGCGCGCCGACAGTAAGTTGCTCGCCGCGCGCGTGCAGGCGACGCAGCAAGGGCTCGGTCATGACCGCGTCGCCTATCCACTGCGGTGCAACGATCAGCGTGCGGCCTGAATTATTCTGCATGGCTTTCCGTTCGCCCTGAGCTTGTCGAAGGATGTTTGCAAACTGCCATGGCGGGAGCAGGCTTCGACAGTCTCAGCCCGAACGGCAAGACAGGGCCAACTCAATGATGACCACTGACGTGCTCGCCGTCCTTGAGCTTGTACAGCGTGCCGCAGTAAGGGCACTTGGCCTGGCCGGTGCGCGCCACATCAAGGTAGACCTTGGGGTGGCTGTTCCACACCGCCATCTCGGCCTTGGGGCTGGGGCAGAACACGCCGCCTTGCGGGTTGAGGTCGCCGGCGAGCAGTTCAACGATGAAAGAGGTACTCATGATCAGACCTTGGCGAGCCAGCCGGCGTATTTCGGATTGCGGCCGTTGACGATGTCAAAAAAGGCGCTCTGGATTTTTTCGGTGATGGGGCCGCGTGAGCCGCCGTCTCCCCGGTTGCCGATCTCGACGCGGTCCAGCTCACGGATCGGCGTGACTTCGGCGGCGGTACCGCTGAAAAACGCTTCATCGGCGATATAGATCTCATCGCGCGTGATCGGCTTTTCGCGAATCTCGATGCCAAGGTCCGCGCAGATTGAAAAGATCGTGTTGCGGGTGATGCCGTTGAGGGCGCCGGCGCTGGAGTCAGGCGTGTACACCACCCCCTTGCGCACCACAAACACGTTTTCGCCCGCACCTTCGGACACAAAGCCCTGCGGATCCAGCAACAACGCTTCGTCGTAGCCTTCGTCGGTGGCTTCCATGTTGGCCAGGATCGAGTTGGTGTAGTTGCTGACCGCTTTGGCATGGATCATGGTGATGTTGACGTGATGCCGCGTGAAGCTGGAGGTTTTCACGCGAATGCCGCGCCGCAAGCCTTCGTCGCCCAGGTACGCACCCCAGGGCCAGGCCGCGATCATCAGGTGGATGGTGTTGCCTTTGGGCGAGACGCCCAGTTTTTCAGAACCAATCCAGGTCAACGGTCGGATGTAGCAACTTGGCAGCTTGTTGACGCGCACCACATCCAGCGTGGCCTGCATGACCTCGGCCGGGGTGAACGGAATTTTCATGCGCAGGATTTTGGCGCTGTTGAACAGGCGCTCGGTGTGTTCTTCCAGGCGGAAGATGCCGGTGCTGCCGTCCTGCAGTTGGTAAGCCCTCACGCCTTCAAATGCGCCGCAGCCGTAGTGCAGGGTATGCGTCAGGACGTGGATTTTGGCGTCGCGCCATTCGACCATCTGGCCGTCCATCCAGATTTTGCCGTCGCGGTCTTCCATGGAGGGTGCTACTGGGGACATGGTACTGATCCTGTGGTGAATGTCGTGAGAGGTTTCCCGGCCGCTGGCCCGTCGTCGGCCGCTGGCCGGACCGGAGAACCGGCTGAAAACCCGAAACGCTGATTTTACGGGCCGGGCGGCGGGCTGCCAGCGGCAGGCAGCGAATCGGCCACCGTCGGCCTGAAAAGCTCGTGGTGTGCCAGCTTGCCGCCCACAAAGGTGCAGGTGACATGTGACTGGCTGCCATCGGTCCAGCGAAACACCTCGGGCTGGGCGTCCTTGTCCGATTGCAGCGCCCCCAGGCTTCGGGTCATGGCCACCACATGCAGCAGCGTCATGCCCGGCTTGAGCTTGGCATTGAGCATGACGGCGCTGTCGGCATAACCGATGGGCCGGTTGGCCGCGCGCCTGAGCACCTGCATCATGCGGGTGAAGTGAAGCAGCAGCCACATCATCAGGCCGCCGACCGCAGCCGCTACACCGGCCCAGCCGAAACCGCGGTAAGCCAGCACCACCACGGCAACGCCGGCAATCGGAACAAAAATTTTCTGGAAGTTCATGGCGCTATTTTCGCAGGCGCCGCGCGCCGCCTGGCTGCGGGGAGTGCGTAGGGAAGACCGCATGGCCGTGACTGCATGTTTCTTCAAGAGAAATCGGCCTTCAGCCCAGGCGGAGCGGGCGCCAACAGCTATATATTTAATAGCATTTGAGCCGCCTCCGCCATGGCGGCTCCCACTATGCGAGGCTTCGCACGACCTCGATCGCCTGCTCCACACGATCGATCGCATGGATGGTCAGGCCTTCAATCGGCTTTTTCGGCGCATTGGCCTTGGGCACCACCGCCACGCTGAAACCCAGCTTGGCCGCTTCCTTGAGCCGCTCCTGGCCGCGCGGCGCGGGCCGCACCTCGCCGGCCAGCCCCACCTCGCCGAAAGCGATAAAACCCTTGGGCAGCGGCTTGCCGCGCAGGCTGGAGGTGATGGCCAGCATCACCGCCAGGTCGGCCGCCGGCTCGCTGATGCGCACCCCGCCCACGGCATTGACAAACACGTCCTGGTCCATGCAGGCGATGCCCGCGTGGCGGTGCAGCACCGCCAGCAGCATGGCCAGGCGGTCCCGGTCCAGGCCCACCGACAGACGCCGCGGACTCGGGCCGCCACTGTCTACAAGTGCCTGGATTTCCACCAGCAGCGGGCGTGTGCCTTCCAAGGTCACCATCACGCAGCTGCCGGGCACCGGCTCGCTGTGCTGGCTCAAAAAGATGGCGCTGGGGTTGCTCACGCCCTTGAGGCCTTTTTCGGTCATGGCGAACACGCCGATCTCGTTGACCGCGCCGAAGCGGTTTTTGATCGCCCGCACCAGCCGGAAACTCGAATGGGTATCGCCCTCGAAATAGAGCACGGTGTCCACCATGTGCTCCAGCACGCGCGGGCCGGCCAGCGCGCCTTCCTTGGTCACGTGGCCGACCAGGATGATGCAGACGCCGCTGGCCTTGGCCGCGCGCGTCAGGTGGGCGGCGCATTCCCGCACCTGGGCGACCGAGCCCGGCGCCGATGTGAGCTGCTCGGAATACACGGTCTGGATGGAATCGATCACGGCCACGGCCGGCCGCGTGGCCTCCAGCGTAGCTAGGATTTTCTCCAGCTGGATCTCCGCCAGCACCTTGACTTGCGAGCCGTCCAGCCCGAGGCGGCGTGAGCGCAGCGCCACCTGGGCGCCGCTTTCCTCGCCGGTGACGTAAAGCGTGTCGAGCTCCGCGCGCTGCAGTGAATCCAGCGCCTGCAGCAGCAGCGTGGACTTGCCGATGCCCGGGTCGCCCCCGATCAGCACCACCCCGCCTTCGACAATGCCGCCGCCGAGCACGCGATCCAGTTCCTCGTGGCCGGTGGGTGTGCGTGCCATGTCGGTCGCTTCGATGTCAGCCAGGGTCGCCACTTCCGACGGCTTGGCCAGTGAAGCAAAGCGGTTTTTCACCGGCGACTGGCTTTCCGCGACGGATTCGATCAAGGTATTCCAGGCGCCGCAATGCGGGCACTTGCCCAGCCATTTGGGGTTGGTGCCGCCGCATTCGGTGCAGGTATAAATCGTCTTGTCTTTGGCCATGAGGTGATATTACTGTAGTTATTCACAGTACGGGTAAATCCCGGCAGGCAAGGACTGGGCAGGAAAGCATCATTTCATTTAACATGTTAAATAATTTCAGCCTTCCACATGACCACCCCTTTTACCCACCGCAATTTGCCCCGCCTGCTGCTGCAGGCGCGCGAATCCGTGATGGCGCATACCCGGCCGCGCCTGCGCGAGCACGCCCTGAGCGACCAGCAGTGGCGCGTACTGCGGGTGCTGGGCGAACACGGCGTGGTGGAAACCGGCAAGGTCGCGCGGGAAGCCTTCATCCTCGGCCCCAGCCTGACTGGCGTGCTGACCCGCATGGAACGCGACGGTCTGATCCGCCGCGCGCGGGACCCGGCCGACCAACGCCGCACCGTGGTCGAAGCCACGGACAAGGGCGTGCAGTTGGTCGAGACCCTGTCGCAGACGATAGAGGCGCACTACGCCTGGATGGAAAAAACATTGGGAAAGCAAAGCCTGGCACAGCTCTATGAACTGCTCGACCAATTGATTGAACTGGAGCAGCCATGAGCTGGATGCCTTCCGGCACGGTTTACGGCACGCTGCTGAACTTTCGCGCAGAAGTCGAGGCGCTGGCGCCGCAGATGAACCAGCCGCCTTACAAGGCGCCGCCGAAAGCGCCCGTGCTGTATGTGAAAACGGCCAATACCTGGAGTGCCCATGGCGCGGCCATCACCGTGCCGGCACGGGTTCCCGAGGTCGAGATCGGCGCCACCATCGCGATGGTGATGGGCGCGGCCGGCAAGATTGCCGGCTATGTGCTGATGAACGACCTGTCCGTGCCGCACGCCAGCTTTTTCCGGCCGCCCGTCAAATTCAAATGCCTGGACGGCTTTCTGGGCATAGCCGAGCGCCTGGTGCCTGCCAGCGAAGCGGGCGATCCTTCGGGCTTCATGCTGGAGGTTCGCATCAACGGCGAACTCAGACAAACCGTGAACTTCAACCATCTGGTGCGCGATGCCACCCGGCTGCTGGCCGATGTCGGTGAATTCATGACCCTGCACGCTGGCGATGTGCTGATGCTGGGCTGCGATGCAGGCCGGCCGCTGGCCCGACCAGGCGATCGCATCGATATCAGTGCGGCCAACTTCGGCACCCTGAGCAATACGCTCATTGAGGAGCCGAGTGCCGCCGGGCCGACCCAAGGCGTGAGCGCCCCCGCGGGGGGCAGTGACGACACGCCAGTGCGGAGCGTGGGGGCCACATCCTCATGAAACACGCCCGCATTGTTCATGAGGGCAAAGCCCAGCACGCCATCGAGCGTGATGGCCGGCTGCAGCTCGTTGACGGCCGGCACGTCCGTGAAGACGCCATCACCTGGCTGCCGCCGCTGGCGCCCACGCCGCGCCCGCGCACCATTCTCGCCCTCGGCCTGAACTACGCCGACCACGCGAAAGAGCTTGAATTCAAGGCGCCCGAAGAACCCCTGGTTTTCATCAAGGGCGAAGGCACGCTGACCGGCCACCGGCAGCTCACACGCCGGCCGGCCGATGTGCAGTTCATGCATTACGAATGTGAACTCACGGTCGTCATCGGACGGACCGCAAAGAAGGTCAAACGCGACGACGCCTGTGACTTCATCGCCGGCTACACCATTGCCAATGACTACGCCATCCGTGACTACCTGGAAAACTGGTACCGGCCCAACCTGCGTGTCAAAAACCGCGACACCTGCACGCCGCTCGGCCCCTGGCTGGTGGACGCGGCCGATGTGCCGGATCCCATGGCGCTGGCGCTGCAGACCACGGTCAACGGAAAAGTCACGCAGTCCGGCAACACACGCGACATGATTTTCGATGTGCCGTTTTTGATCGAATATTTCAGCAGCTTCATGACCCTGCAGCCCGGCGACCTGATTCTGACCGGCACACCCGACGGCGTGGTGGACTGCCGGCCTGGTGACGTGGTGGTCACCAGCATCGAGGGCCTGGGCGAACTTTTCAACACGATTGAATGAATATGAAAATAGATCACCTCATCAATGGCCGGGCCGTGGCCGGCAGCAGCTACTTCGAAACCGTCAACCCCGCCACACAGGACGTGCTGGCCGAAGTGGCTGCCGGCGGCGAGGCCGAAGTCAACGCCGCCGTGGCCGCTGCGAAAGAGGCCTTTCCGAAGTGGGCCGGCATGGCGGCACCGCAGCGCGCCAAACTGGTCCGCAAGCTCGGCGACCTGATCGCTGCCCATGTGCCGGAGATCGCGCAGATGGAAACCAACGACTGCGGCCAGGTGATTGCACAGACCGGCAAACAGCTGATTCCGCGTGCAGCCGACAACTTCTATTACTTCGCCGAAATGTGCACGCGGGTCGATGGCCACACCTACCCGACCGAGACGCACCTGAACTACACGCTGTACCACCCGACCGGCGTCTGCGCGCTGATCTCGCCGTGGAACGTGCCCTTCATGACGGCCACCTGGAAGGTTGCGCCCTGCCTGGCGTTTGGCAACACCGCGGTGCTCAAGATGAGCGAGCTCTCACCGATGACCGCGGCGCGCCTGGGCGAACTCGCCCTTGAAGCCGGCATTCCGCCCGGCGTGCTCAACATCGTGCACGGCTACGGCAAGGACGCGGGGGAGCCGCTGTGCCGCCACCCCGATGTGCGCGCGATCTCCTTCACCGGCTCGACCGCCACCGGCAACCGCATCGTGCAGGCTGCCGGCCTGAAGAAATTCAGCATGGAGCTGGGCGGCAAATCACCGTTCGTGATTTTTGAGGACGCGAACCTGGAGCGCGCGCTCGACGCGGCCGTCTTCATGATTTTTTCCAACAACGGTGAGCGCTGCACGGCCGGCAGCCGCATTCTGGTGCAGCAGTCGATTTACGCCGACTTCGCTGCGAAGTTCGTGGAACGCGCCAAACGCATCCAGGTTGGCGACCCGCTCGACGAAGCCACCACCATCGGTCCGATGATTTCGCAGGGCCACCTGGCCAAGGTGCGCAGCTACATCGAACTCGGCCCGAAGGAAGGCGCCACCTTGCTGTGCGGCGGGCTGGGCGCACCGGACCTGCCGGCGCGGGTGAAAAAAGGCAACTACGTGTTGCCCACGGTGTTTGCCGATGTGGACAACCAGATGCGGATTGCGCAGGAAGAAATTTTTGGTCCGGTCGCCTGCCTGATCCCGTTCAAGGACGAAGCCGAGGCGATTCGCCTGGCCAATGACACGGCGTATGGTTTGTCGAGTTATGTCTGGACCGAAAACATCGGCAAGGCGCACCGCGTTGCCGCCGCGGTCGAGGCCGGCATGTGTTTCGTCAACAGCCAGAACGTACGCGATTTGCGCCAGCCCTTCGGTGGCACCAAGGCCTCGGGCACGGGGCGCGAAGGCGGCACCTGGAGTTACGAGGTGTTCTGTGAACCGAAAAACGTGGCAGTGTCACTGGGAAGCCATCACATTCCACACTGGGGAGCCTGAACATGGGAACACTGGCCCTCGCCGCCAAAATCACGCATGTGCCTTCGATGTACCTCAGCGAGCTGGACGGCCCGCGCAAGGGCACGCGGCAGGACGCGATCAATGGCCACCAGGAGATCGACCGGCGTTGCCGCGCCCTCGGCGTGGACACCATCGTGGTGTTCGACACACACTGGCTGGTCAACGCGAATTACCACATCAACTGCGCGCCGCACTTCAAGGGCCTGTACACCAGCAACGAGCTGCCACACTTCATCAGCAACATGGGTTTCGAGTTCCCGGGCAACCCGGCACTGGGGCATTTGCTGGCCAAAGCCTGCAATACGCACGGCGTCGAAACCCTGGCGCACGACGCCACCACGCTAAACCCGGAGTACGGCACGCTGGTGCCCATGCGCTACATGAACGCCGACCAGCACTACAAGGTGGTGTCGGTCTCGGCGCTGTGCCAGGCGCACTACCTCAACGACAGCGCGCGCCTGGGCTGGGCCCTGCGCCGCGCGATTGAAGACGAGTACGACGGCACCGTGGCGATTTTTGCCAGCGGCTCGCTGTCGCACCGCTTTGCGCAAAACGGCCTGGCGCCCGACTACGCCTTCAAGATCTGGAGTCCCTTCCTCGAAACACTGGACCAGGAAGTGGTGCGCATGTGGCAGCGCGGCGACTGGAAAACCTTCTGCGCCATGCTGCCCGAATACGCCGCCAAGGGCCACGGTGAAGGTTTCATGCACGACACAGCCATGCTGCTGGGCGCTTTGGGCTGGTCGGACTACGACGGCCAGGCCGAGGTGGTCACGCCCTACTTCGGGGCCTCGGGCACGGGGCAGATCAATGCGGTGTTTCCGGTCACGCCGCAGACCGGCGCCGCCATTCCCGCCGCGCAGGCCTCGTCAGCGCACGGCTACCAGGCCGTGAACCGGCTCTGACCGACACTGGACAAGCCATGCCCCACCTCGTCATCCTCTACACCCCCAACCTCGAGGCCGCCACGGACATGACCGCGCTGTGCCGCGCACTGGCCGACACCATGCTGGCCGTGAAAGACGACGAAGGCCAGCAGGTCTTCCCCACCGGCGGCACGCGGGTGCTGGCCTACCCGGCGGCGCACTATGCGGTGGCCGACGGCAAGCGTGACTACGCCTTCGTCTACCTGAACCTGCGCATGGGCACGGGCCGCTCGGATGCTACCAAAAAAAGAGCTGGTGACGCTTTACTGGCGGGCGCTACAGCCCATTTGGATCCTCTGATGAAAGAACAGCTGGTGGGCATCACGCTGCAGGTGGACGAGAGCCCCGGCCAGGTCTACGACGGCAAACACAGCAACCTTCACCCTCTTTTCCAGAAAACCTGACCATGTTCAGCCCCGAACTCATCGCCCGGCTGGCCGCCGAACTGGACCACAGCGAAAAGACCCGCGTGCAGGTCGAGCATTTTTCGAAGCGCTACCCGGGCATGAGCATCGAGGACGGCTATGCGATTTCGCGCGCGTGGGTACAAATGAAAATCGCCGGCGGGCGTGTGGTCAGGGGCCACAAGATCGGCCTGACCTCGCGCGCGATGCAGATCTCCAGCCAGATCGACTCGCCCGACTACGGCACGCTGCTGGACGACATGTTTTTCGAACCTGGCGACATTCCGGCGAGCCGCTTCATCGCGCCGCGCGTGGAAGTGGAACTGGCGTTCATCCTGAAGAAAAAACTGGAGGGCACACACCTCACAGTGGACGACGTGCTGGACGCGACCGACTGCGTGCAGCCTGCGATCGAGATCATCGACGCACGCATCGAGCAGTTCGACCGCCACAGCAAGACCATGCGCAAGGTGCAAGACACCATCAGCGACAACGCCGCCAATGCCGGCATCGTGTTGGGCGGCCGCAAGGTGGCGCCAAGAGACATCGACCTGCCGTGGGTCGGCGCCATCCTGCGCCAGAATGGCGTGGTCGAGGAAACCGGCCTGGCCGCCGGCGTGCAGGGCCACCCGGCCATCGGCGTGGCCTGGCTGGCGATGAAACTCGCGCCCTGGGGCGAATGCCTGCAAGCCGGCGAGGTGGTGCTGGCAGGCTCCTTCACCCGGCCGGTCACCGCAAAAGCCGGCGACCGCTTCGACGCCGACTATGGCCCGCTGGGCCGCTTTGAATTCAATTTCACCTGAAAAAATCTCATGAAAACACCCCCGAATCCCTTCAAGCAGGCGCTGATCGAAAAACGTCCGCAGATCGGCCTGTGGCTGGGTCTGGCCAGCCCCTACAGCACCGAGATCTGCGCGGGCGCCGGTTTTGACTGGCTGCTGATCGACGGCGAACATGCACCGAACGACATCAACAGCATCCTGGCGCAACTGCAGGTGATGGCCGGCTACCCGGGCTCACACGCAATTGCACGCGTGCCCATGGGCCACGGCCATGTGGGTGAGGCGCTGATCAAGCAGTACCTGGACATCGGCGTGTTGACCCTGCTGGTGCCCATGGTGGACACGCCCGCGCAGGCCGCCGCGCTGGTGCGTGCCTCGCGTTATCCGCAAGTCGACGCGCAGGGCAAGGACATCGGCGGCATACGCGGCATGGGCGGCGCCCGCGCCTCGCGCTGGGGGCGCTACCCGCAGTACGCGCATGAAGCCAACGCGCAGGTCTGCCTGCTGGTGCAGGCCGAGACGCAGACCGCGCTGGACAACCTGGACGCCATCGCCGCGGTGGACGGTGTGGACGGTGTCTTCATCGGCCCGGCCGACCTGTCGGCGTCCATGGGCCATGTGGGCAACCCGACCCACCCCGAGGTGCAGGCAGCGATTGCCGATGCCATCACGCGCATCAACAAGGCAGGTAAAGCCGCCGGCATCCTGACACCCGACGAAGCCACGGCACGCACCTACCTGGAGCTGGGCGCCACCTTTGTGGCCGTGGGGCTGGACACCCACCTGCTGGTGCGGGCCACCAGCGCACTCGCCGCCGCGTTCAAGGCAGCGGTCGCACCCGCGCCCGTCAACAAAACCTATTGACTGGAGACCGCCATGAACGCCGTCCTGCAAAAACCGGGGATGCACCCCGACGAATGGAAAGCCCGCGTCGAGCTGGCTGCCTGTTACCGCGTGTTCGCCATGCTCGGCTGGACCGAGATGATCTACAACCACATCACGGTGCGCTTGCCGGGCAGCGTCACAGGCGACCAGAAGCAATTTCTGATCAACCCCTTCGGCCTGCACTACAGCGAAGTCACCGCCTCCAACCTGGTGAAGATTGACCTGCAGGGCCAGGTGCTGGATGGCTCGACGCACCGGGTCAACCCGGCCGGCTTCACCGTGCATGCAGCGATTCACGACGGCCTGCCCGATGCGCACTGCGTGATGCACACCCACACCACCGCCGGCGTGGCGGTCGCCTGCCTGCAGGGCGGCCTGCAGCAGACCAACTTCTACACGGCCCAGCTGCATGACAAGGTGGCTTACCACGACTTCGAAGGCATCACCATTCATGCCGAGGAAGGCCCGCGCCTCGTCCACAACATCGGAATGCGGCAGGCGGTGATCCTGCGCAACCACGGCCTGCTGACCTGGGGCCACACCCTGCCGCAGGCCTTTGCCATCTTGTGGACGCTGCAGCGTGCCTGCGAAATCCAGCTGGCCACCTTCAGCATGGGCCCGGCGATACCAGTGACGGAAGCCGTGGCGCAAAAATCCACACGCGACGCGCTGCAGTTCCAGCCGGCCTTCGGCGCCGGCCAGGATGTCTTTGACGCGCTGGTGCGGCAGATCGACCGGATCGACAGCAGCTATCAAAACTAGAGCACCTTGCGCCCGTCGGCAAAGGGCTGGAAGCCAATATGACTCATAAAACCATCAACAAAACCTGTATTTACGGCGCTGGCGCCATCGGTGGCTGGCTGGGCGCCGGACTGGCGGCGGCGGGCTGCAGCGTCAGCGTGGTGGCGCGCGGCGCGACGCTGGACGCGCTGAACAGCCACGGCCTGCGTGTGGTCAGCGGAACAGACCTACGTTCCGCGGCCGTGCAGGCCAGCGCCGACCCGGCCGCGCTGGGCGTACAGGACCTCGTGGTCATCGCGGTAAAAGCGCCGGCGCTGCTCGACGTGGCGCGCCAGATCGCACCGCTGATCGGCCCCGACACGCTCGTGCTGACCGCCATGAACGGCGTGCCCTGGTGGTTCTTCCAGGGTTTTGGCGGCCCCTACGCCGGGACGACATTGAAGGCGGTGGACGCGACCGGCGAAATCGCCGCAGCCATTCCGGCGGCCAACATCATCGGCTGCGTCGTGCATGCGAGCTGCTCGGTCGATGCACCCGGCGTGATTCGCCACCATTTCGGCCACGGCCTCATCATCGGCGAACCTTCGGGCGCGCAAAGCCCACGCGTGCAGGCGCTGGCAGACCTGCTGGTGCGCGCCGGTTTTGCGGCCAGCGTGTCGGCGCAGATCCAGAAAGACGCCTGGTACAAACTCTGGGGCAACATGACGGTCAACCCGATCAGTGCTTTCACTGGCGCCACCACCGACCGCATCCTCGGCGACCCGCTGGTGCGCGACTTCATCTCGAAAATCATGCTCGAAGCCAAAGAGATAGGCGCACGCATCGGCATCCCGATTGAGCAGCAGCCGGAAGACCGGCATGCGGTGACGCTCAAGCTGGGTGCGTTCAAGACCTCCATGCTGCAGGACGTGGAAGCCGGCAAGGCGGTCGAGCTTGACGCCCTGGTCACCGTGGTGAAGGAACTGGGCGAGCTGACGCAGGTGCCCACCCCCTTCACCGACGCGCTGCTGGGCCTGGCCCGGCTGCACGCCCGCGTCCATCATCTCTACCCATGACAAAAAGCAGAGCCCTGAGCGGCACCGCCTTTGCCACCTTGCTGCTGATCGCGCTGATGATGGGCGCCAACCACGTGGCGGCGCGCCTGGCCTTTAACAACGGCGTGGACGTGGCCACGGCCGTGGCCTTCCGCAGCGTGGTCACTGCCCTGGCGGTGGCGGCCCTGCTGGCCATCCAGCGTGTGCCCCTGCGCTTCACCGCGCGCAACAAACGTATCCTGCCGGTCATCGGCCTGCTGATCGCGGTGCAGAGCCTGTGCCTGTATTCGGCCGTCGCACGGCTGCCGGTGGCGCTGGCCCTCTTGGCCTTCAACACCTACCCGATCTGGACCGCGCTGTGGGACTGGCTGCTGTACCGGCGCGCACCCGAGCGGGCCCTGCTGCTGGCCATGCCGGTGATCCTGATCGGGCTGGCGCTGGCGCTCGACGTGCTGGGCGCCGCGTCGGGCCTGGGCGCGGCCGGGCAGTGGGGCCGCATCGGCACCGGCGTGGCCTTTGCGCTGGCGGCGGCGGCCACCTTCGGCGTGGCGCTGGTGCTGACCCAGCACGAGGCCGGCGATGTCGATGGCCGGGTACGCACCCTGACCACCATGAGCATGGTCGGCCTGTTTGCGCTGGCGGGCGTGGCCGTGCAGGGCGGCTTCCATTTGCCGCAGGCAGCCATCGGCTGGTGGGGCCTGGCGGCGCTGACCTTTCTGTACGGTACGGCCTTCACCATCATGTTCACCGTGCTGCCCAAGCTGGGCGTGGTCGGCAACTCGGCCATCATGAATGTGGAGCCGGTGTTCGCGCTGGTGCTGGCCTGGCTGATTCTGGGCCAGGCGATTGCGCCGGTGCAGGTGGCCGGGGCGCTGCTGGTGGTCGGTGCGGTGATGGTGCTGGGTTTGCGCAAGCGCTGAAACCGAACTAGACCGGATTGTCAGGACAAATCGACAGGCAACCGGCGCTGGCGAACGCGGCCAAGCTATCGTGCTGACCGCCGCCCGGCATTGGCAGAGCCCCGCCAATCAGCGTAGGAGGTCGGCGCAGTCGAGCCTAGGCGGGCAACCATTTGCCCTTGATGACCCTCGTATCTGCTGGACAGGCGGCGAATTTCGGCGCCTGATGGATTTACGGATATCCCGCCTGGATCACTAAATACTTCGGTGCCTCTTTCCTCAAGCGGCCGCCACTTATTCATTCATTCATTCATTCATTCATTCATGATCGCCCGCTTTCGACAATTTCTGAATGCCTTGAGCGAAACCTTCTGGCTTGTGCCGGCAGTACTTGTCCTGCTTGGAATCTTGCTGGCCGTCGGGCTTTTGCGCATCGACCGCAGCGAGGTATTGCCGCTTTGGCTGGCGAACAGCACCTGGATTTACAACGGCGGCGGGACCGGCGCCAGAACGCTCCTCGGAACCATCGCGTCTTCAGCCATCGGCGTGGCAGGAACGGTCTTTTCAATCACCATCGCTGCGCTGTCGCTGGCGGCTGGCCAGATGGGTCCGCGGCTATTGCGCAACTTCACCCGCGACCGTGGCGTGCAGCTGACGCTGGGAGCTTTTTTAGGCACGTTCTCGTATGCGCTGATGGTGCTTCGCAGTGTTCGCACGCAGGAAGAGGGGCCTTTCACGCCGCACCTCGCCTTGACCGTCGGCATCGTGCTCGCGCTGGCTTGCGTCGGTACGCTGGTGTATTTCGTCGCCCACATGGCTAGCCGCATCAACGTGGATACGGTCGTGAATTTGGTCAGCGCGGATGTCCACTCTGCCATGGGCGACCTGCTCACCGACAAAAAGCAAACCGAACCACCGCCGGCCAGTTTCTGGGCGCAGGCAACGCCTGTGATGGATTCCCGGCGCGGCTACTTGCAACAGCTGGATGAAACCGGGCTCGCCAATTGGGCCGCCGAACATGGAACGGCCATCCGCTTGCTGACGCGGCCGGGGGACTATGTCTTTCCCGGTGCCCCGATTGCACTGATGACCGTACATGTGCCGGATGCAGAGGCGGCGATACGAAGCGCCACGGCGCTGGGTGAGACGCGGGGCAGCGGCGGCAGCGCAGAACATGCCATCCGCCAACTGGTGGAAGTCGCGGTGCGAGCCTTGTCTCCCGGCATCAATGATCCACACACGGCGATGAGTGTTCTGGATCAGCTGGGCGCCACACTCTGTGACATGGCCGGCAGGAACTTGCCCAGCGGCGTGTCGATGCGCAAGCAGGCGTTGGCGCTGGTGGTCCCAGACATCGGGTATGAGGGCATGGTCAATGTGATGTTTCACATGATCCGGCAAAACTCGACCGCCAACACGGCGGTGCTGATAAGGCTTTTGGATGTCCTGACGACCGTGATCATTTGCGAACCTGCAACCGATCGCCGTGCCGCGCTATCGCATCACGCGGAACTCGTCTGGTCAGACGTGCAGCGCGATGTAAAGAACCCCTCTGATCGAGAGGACGTCCATCTGCGCTACCAGAGCTTTCATCGTGCAGCCACATCCGGGGTTCTGGGCGCGATTGGCGTGCATGCTGCTTCCACTCAAACGCAGGGCTAGCGGCAGTGCTGGATATTGCCGCTATCTGTCTCGTCTTCACGGCAGTTCTCGCCTATTTGAACCACCGCTTGACGAAGCTTCCGACCACCATCGGCGTGATGGCGATTGCACTGGCCTTGTCCCTCGCCATGGTCGGGCTGGATGCGGCTGGCCTGGACCACGGGCTGCGCCAGTACGAAGAATCCTTCATTCGCTCGATTGATTTTTCTGATGTGCTGATGCAGGGCATGCTGTCGTTCCTGCTGTTCGCAGGTGCGCTACATGTCGACCTCGGTGCGTTGAAAAAATACCGGTGGCAGGTGGGCGCGCTGGCCGTCGTCGGCACACTGGCGTCTACTGCGGTCGTCGGAGGGGCGATGTGGCTAGCCCTGCCCTACGTCGGTGTCACGTTGCCGCTGCTGCACTGCCTGCTGTTTGGCGCGCTGATTTCCCCGACCGATCCGATCGCCGTGATGGGCATCCTCAAATCCGCAGGTGCGCCAAAAGAGCTCGAGCTGGTGATTGCCGGTGAATCGCTCTTCAACGATGGCGTCGGCGTTGTTGTTTTCGCATTGCTCCTGGGCGTACTCTCAAGCGGCAACACGCCTTCACTGGCGACTGCAGGAGCCCTGCTGCTGCGCGAAGGCCTGGGCGGCATTGCGTTTGGCTTCTTGCTGGGCTATGTGGTCTACCGCATGCTCAAAAGTATCGACCAGTACCAGGTCGAGGTCCTGTTGACGCTTGCCGCCGTCATGGGTGGATATTCGCTGGCCAGCCATCTGCATATCTCGGGGCCACTGGCCATGGTGGTGTGCGGTCTGATCATCGGCAATGGCGGGCGCGCACGGGCGATGTCTGGCAACACGCTGCGCTACATCGACATGTTTTGGGAACTCGTGGACGAGATCCTCAATGCCGTGCTGTTTGTGCTGATCGGTCTGGAGGTGATTCTGATCGCGTTCTCGGCGCCCCTGTTGCTCGGCGGTGTGCTGGCCATCGCCATCACACTGGCATCGCGCTGGCTGACGGTGGGCTTGCCCGTCATGGTCGGGCGGGGCTGGTTCGCGCTGCCTACCGGCGCCTCTCACGTCATGTCCTGGGGAGGGCTGCGCGGCGGCATCTCGGTGGCGCTGGCACTGTCTCTTCCAGGCGGTCCGGAACGCGAAACTGTTCTGGCCCTGACTTACTGCGTGGTGGTTTTTTCCATCCTGGTTCAAGGTTTGACAATGGGCAGCGTCATCAAGAAAGCCATGGGGACAACGCCAGCGGCTTGATCCTGCTCGGACTCTGGACACGACGGTCACTCGCGGGCGCACGGCAGGCCACCCCGCCAGCCAGCACGCCCCGCAAACTCGTCCAGTGGACCCAGCGTGGCGGTCTCGTCCTCAGCGTGGCACTTGCCTCTGTGGCGCTGGCCATGCTTGGCTCGTTACCCCGCGACGTGCACGAAATCACAGGCGACCTGCCAGCCGCCCCTCCAACGTCTGCGGTAGAGGTGAGCGGCGCAGACATGCCGGCTGGCGACTGGCATGCCTACGGCAGCACGGGACAGGGCCAACGTTATTCTCCGCTCAACCAAATCACGCCAGCCAACGTCGCCAACCTCGAAGTGGCGTGGCAATTCCGCACCGGCGACATGCGCGGCAAACCCGGTGATCCCGTGGAGACAACCTTCAAGGTCACGCCGTTGAAGGTGGGCAACCGGTTGTACCTGTGCACGCCACACCAGTCGGTGATTGCGCTGGATGCGACGAGCGGCGCTCAGGTGTGGCGCTACGACCCGGTCATTGAAGGCGAACTGGCCTTGCAGCATCTCACCTGCCGCGGGCTTTCCTACCAGGCACCGTCCGGCGCGGGCGCCACGCCGGCTGCAGCGCCAACTGAGACGGTAGTTCCCGCATCCGCATCCGGCGGCACGCTTCCGGTGGCGTCAGCACCAGGCGCGGTTTCGGCTTGCCCTCAAGGCAAGCTTTTCATGCCAACGGCCGATGGCCGCCTCATCGCGCTTGATCCGGACAAGGGTTCGGTGTGCAGCGCATTCGGAAAGGGCGACGGGCAGATCGACCTGTTGGCAAATATGCCCAATCCCCGGCGCGGGGCCTATTACTCCACCTCGCCTGTGGTGGTCACGAAGAAGCTGGTCATCGTCGGCGGTACGGTCCTCGACAACGTTTCAACCCGGGAGCAATCTGGCGTGATCCGCGCGTTCGATATCAATACCGGTGCACTGGTGTGGAACTGGGATGCAGGCAACCCTGACGTGTCCGCCCCCGTCGCCCCCGGCCAGAGCTACATCGCCAATTCGCCCAACAGCTGGTCAATCTCCAGCGTGGACGAGGCACTCGGCACGGTCTACATCCCGATGGGCAATCAGCCGCCCGACCAATGGGGCGGCCGGCGCAGCGCAGCGGTGGAGAAATATTCGTCTTCGGTCGTTGCGCTTGATCTGGTCACCGGTAAGGTGCGGTGGGTGTTTCAGACGGTGCATCACGATCTCTGGGACTACGACGTGCCGTCCCAGCCCAGCCTGGTGGACCTGACGATCGCGGGCGTCGTTGTGCCGGCACTGGTGCAGCCCACCAAACAGGGCGAGTTGTTCGTGCTCGACCGCCGCACCGGCACCCCTGTCAACGCCGTCGCCGAGGTTGCTGCGCCACAAGACGCGGCGCAGGGTGACCGCACCGCAGCGACCCAGCCCAAAACGGCGCTTTCTTTCGAGCCGTCCAGGCTGACCGGCGCCGAGATGTGGGGCGCAACGATGTTCGACCAGCTGGCGTGTCGCATCGCCTTTCATCGACTGCGTTAAGAGGGACGCTTCACACCGCCGTCAACGCAGGGCTCGCTTGTCTATCCAGGTAACTTTGGCGTGTTCAACTGGGGCAGCGTTGCCGTGGATCCGCAACGGCAAATTGCCTTCACCACGCCGACCTACCTGGCTTTTGTCTCCAAACTTGTGCCGCGGCCTGACGACACGGCGCTGCTGGTGCAAGGCGATGCGCCACCGAAAGGCGCATTGCCCGCACTCAACGAAAATTTTGGTGCACCCTTTGCGGCCAAGCTCGGCCCCTTCCTTTCACCGCTCGGCTTTCCGTGTACTGCGCCGCCGTGGGGCTATGTGGCAGGCGCCGATCTGGCTGGGGGCATGATCGCCTGGAAACACCGCAACGGTACGGTACGCGATCTGGCGCCTTTTCCATTGCCACTGCGCCTGGGTGTGCCGAACATCGGCGGGCCGATCATGACCGCAGGCGGCGTGGCCTTCCTGTCAGGTACGCTGGATTATTACGTGCGGGGCTATGACGTGACCAACGGCAAACAGCTTTGGGAGAGTCGCCTTCCAGCCGGCGGTCAAGACACGCCGATGACGTACGCCGGTGAGGACGGGCGCCAGTACCTTCTGGTCATCGCCGGCGGCCACGGGTCGACGAACACCAAGCCGGGCGACTACGTGATTGCGTATGCGCTCCCTCGAAAATAATGGTGCCCCCGCCGGGGTAGCTCGAGCTGACGCCGGCATTCACGATTTCCCCGCCGTGATTGCGCCGGGGTAACTGATCAGCTGTATCTGGTTGCGTAGGGTTTATGGGGGTGAAATCTCCTGTGGAGTGCCAGCGGCCGGAAACCGGCGGGCAGGGGTGAAGGAATAGGAGCCCTGCAAGGCGCTCAAGCCCGATCGGGTGCGCCCCACGTGGCTAGAGGGCCCGACTATCTAAGCATCTTCCTGCCGTCATGACCCAATTGCGATAACCCTTGCACGCAGACCGGTTCCTGGCAGGGGGTAGGACAGGGGGCACATTACCGGACGGGGCCACGGAGTGCCGTGACATCGGAGTCAGGAGATGCAGCGCGTCAATCCGTAGAAAACGGCACGCGCGGAGCCCCAGCACACATCAGCTCATAAGCCACGGTACCCGCAGACTGCGCCACTTCATCGACAGGCAGCACCGCGCCGCCCGACGCACGCCCCCAGAGCGTGACCTCCGACCCGGTACCGGCATCAGGCACCGGTGTCAAATCCACCGTGATCATGTCCATGCTGACGCGGCCCACCATGCGTGTAAGCACGCCCTGCACCAGCACCGGTGTGCCCGTCGTGCAGTGCCGCGGGTAACCGTCGGCATAACCGCAGGCCACAACCCCGATGCGCAGCGGGCCGTCAGCCGTGAAACTGGAGCCGTAACCCACCGTGTCGCCCGCCACCAGGTGTTGCACACCAATGATTTTCGACGCCAGTGTCAGGGTCGGCAGCAAGCCCCAGTCGGCGGCACTGTGCTCGGGGAAATCGGGTGAACTGCCGTACACCGCGATGCCGGGCCGCACCCAGTCGGACTTCTCGGCGATGGCCGGGCCATGGCGCAGGACGGCCGCGCTGTTGCTGAGCGTGCGCTCGCCGGGCAGGTCATGCGTTACCGCCTCGAAAGCCTGCAACTGGTGGGCGATGCCGCGCGCACCGTCGGCGTCGCTGAAATGGGTCATCAGCGAAATTTCTTCCACCTGCGGCAGGGCGTTGAGCCGCGTCCAGGCCGCACGGTAACGCTCGGGCGTGAAGCCCAGCCGGTTCATGCCCGAGTTCATCTTGAGGAAGACGCGGTGCGCCACCTGGGTCTTGTGGGCCGCCAGCATGTCGATCTGCTCGTCGCAATGAATGGTGTGCCACAGGCCCAGGCGCGAACACAGCTCAAGGTCGCGCGCGTCAAAACAGCCCTCCAGCAGCAGGATGGGGCCACGCCAGTCCAGCGCACGCAGACGCTGGGCCTCGACCAGGTCAAGCAGGGCAAAACCGTCGGCGCTGCGCAGTGCGTCAAACACGCGCTCGATGCCGTGGCCGTAGGCGTTGGCCTTGACGACGGCCCAGACCCGGGCGTCCGGCGCAGCAGCGCGGGCACGGGCCAGGTTGTGGCTGAGGGCGGCGGCATGAACAGTGGCAAGAATGGGGCGGGGCATGTCGGACAATGGCTCGTGGTGGTGGCAAACAGGACGGGGCAAGGGTTAACGCAAGCCTGTCAAGGCCTATTTGTCGATTCTGCCATCCTGCCGCGTGCTATAAACCTTGATCGTCAGGAGACATTCACATATATCGCGCGGCATCAGACTGCCTGATGCATTCGCCACAGTGCCCAACACCGTTCAATGAAGCTGAAGCGCGGTTTTTACACCATCATGGCAGCCCAGTTTTTCAGCTCGCTGGCTGATAACGCGCTGTTCGTCGCCGCCGTGGAGCTGCTCAGAACGAGTGGAGCGCCCAAATGGCAACCGGCCGCCCTGGTGCCGATGTTTGCGCTGTTTTACGTGGTGCTGGCGCCCTTTGTCGGCGCTTTTGCCGATGCGCAGCCCAAGGGCAAGGTCATGTTCATCAGCAATGCCATCAAGGTGGTGGGCTGCCTGATGATGCTGTTCGGCACGCACCCGTTGATGGCCTATGCGATTGTCGGCCTGGGCGCTGCCGCCTACTCCCCGGCCAAATACGGCATCCTCACCGAGTTGCTGCCGGCCTCGCAGCTGGTCAAGGCCAACGGCTGGATCGAAGGCCTGACGATTGCCTCCATCATCCTGGGTGTGCTGCTCGGCGGCCAGCTGGTCGGCCATTCGGTGTCGCACCTGCTGCTGTCATTCGACCTCCCCGTCATCAACACCGGCATTGACACCCCGCCCGAAGCGGCCATCTGCGCGCTGATTGTCCTGTATGCGATCGCCGCCTGGTTCAACACGCGGATTCCGCTAACCGGGGTCGAAATGCGTCCGATGCCGCGTAACAAGCTCGAGCTGCTGCCCGACTTCTGGAACTGCAACTCGGCGCTGTGGCGCGACAAGCTCGGTCAGATCTCGCTGGCGACCACCACGCTGTTCTGGGGCGTGTCGGGCAACCTGCGCTACATCGTGCTGGCCTGGAGCGCGGCGGCCCTGGGCTACAGCACCACGCAGGCGTCGTCCCTGGTGGGTGTGGTGGCCATCGGCACCGCCGCCGGCGCCATCCTGGCGTCCATGCGCATGCGGCTGGAACACGCGACCCTGGTGATGCCACTGGGCATTGCGATGGGCCTGCTGGTGATCCTGATGAATTTCATCACCAACGTCTGGGTGGCCGCTCCCTTCCTGATTCTGCTCGGCGGCCTGGGAGGCTTTCTGGTGGTGCCCATGAATGCGCTGCTGCAGCACCGTGGCCACAACCTGATGGGCGCCGGCCGCTCCATCGCCGTGCAGAACTTCAACGAGCAGGCCTGCATTCTGGCGCTGGGGGCCGGCTACAGCCTGTCCACCGGCATGGGCCTGTCGGCCTTCGGCGCGATCACCGCCTTTGGTGTGGTCGTGGCCGGCTTCATGTGGCTGATCCAGCGATGGCACAAAAGCAACTGCATCAAATACAAAGAGCAGATCGATCATCTGATGAACATCGCGCGCAGCGACAAATCGCACTGATGCAGCAGACATGGACGGGCGGCCTTGCCGTGCTGCCCGGGAGTCAGACGCCGTGAATCGCCGTGGCACCGTACTGGCCGCATTCGCGCTGGTCTTCAACGCCTTTGTCTGGGGCGTGTCCTGGTGGCCGTTTCGCGAGCTGCAGTCGCAGGGGCTGCACCCTCTTTGGTCCACGGCGCTGATTTACTTCTTCTCGCTGGCCTGCATCTGGGCATGGCGACCCGGCGGCTGGCGCAGCTTCGCGCAGCACCCGCAGCTCTGGTGGCTGGCCGTCGCCGCAGGGCTGACCAACGTCGGCTTCAACTGGGCGGTCACCGTCGGGGACGTGGTGCGGGTGGTGTTGCTGTTCTACCTGATGCCGGCGTGGTCCGTGCTGCTGGCCTGGGGCCTGCTGGGGGAAAGGCCCACCCGCGCTTCACTGTTGCGCCTGGTGCTGGCGATGGCAGGTGTGCTGATCGTGCTGAAGTCGCCCGGCTCGCCCTGGCCGGTCCCGTACAGTGCAGCCGACTGGCTCGCCCTGATGGGCGGCTTCAGTTTTGCCGCCACCAACGTGCTGCTGCGCAAGCTGGCGTACACGCCCGGCGAAGCCCGCATGATGGCGATGTTTGGCGGCGGCGGCCTCATGGCCACCGCCACTGCCTTGCTGGGCCTGGCCTGGCACATCGTGCCGGCGCCGCTCTGGAGCACCTCGTGGGCGGGTGTGGCGCTGGGCCTGGCGCTGGCCTTCCTGCTCAGCAACATGGCCCTGCAGTATGGTGCGGCACGCCTGGCGGCCAGCACCACGGCGCTCGTGATGTTGACCGAGATCCTGTTTGCCAGCCTGTCGGCGGCCGCGCTGGGCGCAGCGGAATTCAGCCCGCGCACCCTGCTGGGCGGCAGCCTGATTGTGCTGGCGGCCTTGCTCGCAGCGAGGAAATAGAGCCCCCACGGTCGTTCGCTGCGCGTAACTCCCTGCCCCCCGAGGGGGTGCATTTTTCCTCGGGGCGGCCCGGCGGAAAAACATAGCCCCCACGGTCGTTCGCTGCGCGTAACTCCCTGCCCCCGAGGGGGTGCATTTTTCCTCGGGGCGGCCCAGCGGAAAAACATAGCCCCCACGATCGTTCGCTGCGCGTAACTCCCTGCCCCCCGAGGGGGCCGCTGCACATGCGGACTGGCAAAGCCAGATCCGCGGCCCCTGCTTGAATTTGGGAGCCCCCCACGCTCCTCCACTCCTTGCGGGTCCTTGCCCCTGAGGAGCCGCTGCGCCTGCGGACAGGCAAAGCCGGATTCGCGGCCCCCCGCTTGAATTTAAGAACCACCGCACTCCCCTGCTGCAGTACAGTGGCAGGTCCAACCAGGAGCCACCATGAGCAGCATTTACGACTTCGAAGCCCGGCAGATCAACGGCCAGGACATTGCGCTTTCGCAATTCAAGGGCAAAGTCATGCTGATCGTGAACACGGCCAGCAAGTGCGGCTTCACGCCGCAGTTCGGCGGTCTTGAAGAGCTGCACAAGGCCTACACCGGCAAAGGTCTGGTGGTGCTGGGTTTTCCGTGCAACCAGTTCGGATCCCAGGACCCGGGCGCCGACGGCGAGATTGCCGAGTTCTGCCAGGTCAACTACGGCGTGAGTTTCCCGATGATGGGCAAAATCGACGTCAACGGCCCGGCCGCGCACCCGCTCTACAAATGGCTGTCGGCCGAAGCGCCGGGACTGCTGGGCAGCAAAGCCATCAAGTGGAACTTCACCAAATTCCTGGTCGGCAAGGACGGCCAGGTGATCCGGCGGTATGCGCCTACCGACAAGCCGGCCGACTTGGCGAAAGACGTGGAAGCGGCGCTGACCGCCTGATTCATAACAAAATCAGGCTTCCGCCCTTGATTTACGGTCGCCGATAGCTATCAAATAAGTAGCATTTTTAACCCGGACTACAACGCGGGTGCGCCGACATGGCGCAGAAAATCTGCCAGGGTTTTGCCGGCTTCATGCTGAAAGCCGCTGTCGAGGACCTGCAGCTTTTCAATGCGGTCCACACGAAAGCTGCGAAAAGCCTGCCGTGCCTCGCACCACGCCCCCAGCGTCCAGACCTTGCCCCAGAAAAAGCAGCCCAGCGGCCGGACCGTTCGCTCGCTGGTGTTGGCCTGCGGGTCGCGGTAGTGCAGCAAGACCTTGTGCCGCGCTTGCACCGCCTCACGCAGGCGTTGCAGCCGCTGCTGGTTCTCGCCATGCACACCCAGCAGGGGCGCGTAGACCGCCAGGCTTTCCGCGGCCACCCGGGCAGCCGCAGGCAGCACCGAAAGGATTTTCCCCAGCGCATCTTCGGCCTCGCGGGCCAGCCCCGGGTCCAGGCCCTGTTGCGCCAGGCGCACCGCGGCCACCAGCGCCTTGGCCTCTTCCTGCGTGAACATCAGGGGAGGCAGGTCAAAGCCGGTGCCCAGCCGGTAGCCCACGCCGGCTTCGCCTTCAACCGGCACGCCCTGGTGCTGCAGTTCGGCAATGTCACGGTAGATGGTGCGGATCGACACTTCCAGGCGTTTCGACAGAAACACCGCCGTGGTGAGGCGGCGCCCGCGGATCAGCTGCAGGATCTGGAACAAGCGGTCAGCGCGGCGCATTCGATTTGAGGTTTGGGGACAAGTCTCGTTCAGGCAACCAGTTTTTTGACGGTGGCAAACGGGCTGAGGCCCAGCCACGTCTGCATGGACTGGATGATGCCCTGGGAGCCGGACAGCTTGAGCTTGCCGCGCTCCTTGTCGACGGAGGTCAGGCCCATCCATATCGACGTCATGGTACGCAGGTCGGTGGTCACATACAGATTGATTTCAAAGCCCGGGTCAGACCAGCACAGGTCAACCTCTCCCTTGGGTTCGACCACCAGCCACCAGTGGCTTTTGGATGACGGCAGGTCAGAGTACACAAACTGGATCACCGTGCGCTTGTTGGGCAGCGGCGTAGGGTTCAGGTTGCGCCGCATGTCCCACATCAACAGCGAGGGGTCGAGGTGTTGCAGGGAAGTATCGGCGCTCACCCACTTCTGGCCCCAGAAACCGATGGCCTGCACCACTGTGCCAAGCTCGCGGCCGGCCTGGGTCAGGTGGTATTCGAAAACGCCCTTGCCCGACGGCACCAGCCTGCGCTCGATCACCGCGGCTTCTTCCAGCTCTTTCAGCCGCTGCGACAAAAGTGTCGGGGACATTTTCGGAACGCCGCGCCTGAGGTCATTGAAACGCGTGGAGCCGGCAATGAACTCGCGGATCAACACCAGAGTCCATCGGGTGCAGAGCACCTCGGTGGCCATGGCAAGCGGGCAGAACTGTTTGTAGCTGGCTTGTGTCATCGACTTCGTCCTTTCATCACTTCTTCCGCAAAAGGTAAGGGCTTGCCGGTTCAGCGTCCAGTCCTGAATCTGTACCGGGTGCTTCAGATATGTGACTGGATGGAAACCGGTTGTCGCCAGATACTTTCGCCGGGTGTGCAAATCCGGCCGCCCCTTGCGTCAATAAACCTAACTTCTGGAAAATGTATGAGCCAATTTTTAGTCGCGGAAATCAAGATCACCAACGATGCGTGGGTTCCTGCATATGCGGCCAATGTCCACAAATTTGTTGCCCGGCACGGTGGCAAGTATCTGTCACGCAGCGGCAACATCACCACTGTCGAAGGTCAGGGCAAGGACTGCAGCCTCGTTGCCGTGATGGAGTTCCCTTCAAAGACCGCATTGCAGGCTTTCGTCAATGATCCCGAGTATCAGCCCTACGTCAAGGCACGGCAGGCTGGAAGCAGCAGCCAGTTTTACATGATTGACGCGACCGACATCGCGGGAACGGTTCCTTACCTCACAGCCGGCTAAGGCCCGGGGCAGCCATTGAGGGGCAGATGCCCGCAGGTTTTTCTGCGGGCATCCGGAAAGATCAGGTCAAAAACCCGGAGGAGCAAGATCAGCCCGCATGGCCCGCACGATCAAACGCATGTCGTGGTCATTGACCTCGAACAGGCCAAAGCGAAACTTGTAGCCCCAGCGCTGGCGGTCTTCCACAAACTCGAACTGGCCCAGCAAGGGCAGGATGGACACCTCTTGCGCAGGCAGGTACGCGACATCGCGCCGGTAAGGCACAAAGCCGCCGCCCATGTCAAATGCGTAAGGGACCCCCTCCCGGACGACACCAACGGACACAAAGCGCTGGAAGTTGTCTTTCGCACCCAACGTGAGGGTGGGCGAGTAATACGCCACACGGTCACCCGGCGCCACGCGCCTGAGCGGCGCAAGCTTGCCGTGGCAGACCTGCATGTAGCCACTGCCGGGTTCTTCGCAACCCCGGCGGGCATGCTGGGCGCTGGCCACGGCGATCCAGTTTTTACGCATGGCGGCAACTCACGCCAAAGCGTGTAAACCCACCCGGTTGCCATCCAGGTCGGTGATATGCGCAAAAAACCCCATACCGGGTGGCAGGGCCTGCCGACCCAGCGCAATGGTGCCGCCAGCCGTGGTCACCCGCGCCAAGGCCGCATCCAGTGAAGGGGAAGCATCGAGGTAGACCAGCGTGCCGCCAGCACTGGGTGCCGATGCTGTCGGTCCGGCCATGAGGCAGCCGCCGACGCCTTCACCCTGGTAGGGAAACACAGCGCCTTCGGAGGGCCCCATCGGCTCGCGGCGCAACACGCAGTTCAGCACGGCTTCGTAAAAGGCCTGGGCGCGGTCAAGTTGGGTGCTGGGGATTTCAAACCAGCTGATGGCGTTTTTCATCAAGGACTCCTGTTGTGTTGAAGAAGCCTTGATGATCGCGGGGGACTGCTGACAGCGTGGTGTCAGCAGGCTTGTCAGCCCAGCGCCTGGTCCAGCACTTCCACCCAATGTCTGACCGGCGTGGCGGTGCCGCTTTGCAGGTGCGTGATGCAGCCGATGTTGGCCGACACAATCACCTCGGGCGTCATCTCGCCCAGATTCGCCAGCTTGCGGTCGCGCAGCTCGAAGGCAATCTCCGGGTTCAGCACGGAGTAGGTGCCGGCGGAGCCGCAGCACAGATGCGCCTCGCAACGGGCGACCTTCACGTCGAAACCCAGGGCGCCCAGGTGTTGTTCCACACCGCCGCGCAGCTGCTGGCCGTGCTGCAGCGTGCAGGGGGGATGAAACGCGATCGGTGCGGCGCTGGCAGTCACCCGGCCGCGCAGTGGCTCCACCAGTTCGGGCAGCAGCTCGCTCAGGTCGCGCGTCAGTTCGCTGATACGCGCTGCCCTGGCCGCATAGGCTGCATCGTCCTGCAAGTGGTAGCCATACTCCTTGACGGTGACGCCGCAGCCCGAGGCGTTCATGACAATCGCCTCCACGCCGGTCCCGGTCTCCGGCGCCACATGCGGCCACCAGGCGTCGATGTTGCGGCGCATCTCGGCCTTGCCCCCGTCCTGGTCGTTCAGGTGAAACTTCACCGCGCCACAGCAGCCGGCCTTGGCCGCCACCACGGTCTGGATGCCGGCAGCGTCGAGTACACGCGCCGTCGCGCTGTTGATGTTGGGCATCATGGCGGGTTGCACGCAGCCGGCCAGCATCAGCATCTTGCGGGCATGTTCGCGCCTCGGCCACTGGCCCGCTGGCTGGCGCGCAGGCACCTTGTTCTTCAGCCCCGCCGGCAACAGGCCACGCACGGCCTGACCGAGTTTCATGGCCGGTGCAAACAGCGGTGACGGCAAGCCTTCCTTGAGCGCCCAGCGCACCACGCTCTCGGAAGCGGGTCGCGCCACCCGTTCGTCGACCAGCTTGCGGCCGATGTCGATCAGGTGGCCGTACTGCACGCCGCTGGGACAGGTGGTCTCGCAATTGCGGCAGGTCAGGCAGCGGTCCAGGTGCAGCTGGGTTTTGCGCGTCGGCGCCTGGCCTTCGAGCACCTGCTTGATCAGGTAGATACGCCCGCGCGGGCCGTCGAGCTCGTCGCCGAGCAGCTGGTAGGTCGGGCAGGTCGCGGTGCAAAAACCGCAGTGCACACACTTGCGCAGAATCGCCTCGGCCGCCTGGCCGTCGGCGGTGTTCCTGAATTCGGGGGCGAGGTGGGTTTGCATCAAGTCTCCGACGGGCCGCCCCGAGGGGACTTGCGCCCCCTCGGGGGGCAGTGAAACGGCGCAGCCGCGAACGTGGGGGTCAACATCAGAAGTCGGGGTAAAGGCGGCCGCGGTTGAAGATCCCGGCGGGATCGAACTCTTTCTTGAGCTGCCGGTGAATCCGGTCCAACGGCGGTTTCAAGAGGTCAAATCGGCCTTCAGCCCTTTCAGTACGTGCGCCACCAGCTATAAAAAGCGTAGCAGTCCCGCCAACGGCCGAGGTGGCATCGCGCAGGCGCTGCGCCTGACCGGCCGCGGCCCGCACCCAGCGCTGCGCGCCGTGCCATTCGACCAGCGGCGGCTCGGGCAGGTCCAGCACCAGTGCCGTCTGCGGCACCGACAGGCGCCACAGGTCCCGCTCGCCGCGCGCCAGGAACCAGGGCAACTGCTGGTCGCGGCACAAGCGCCAGTCGGGCGCCACCGCGGCATTGTCCTGGCGCTCTCCGCCCAGTGTTTTGCAGGCGGCCTCGACCGCTGCGACGGCGCCGCACAGACGCAGGTACAGCGTGGGCGCTCCGGCGTCGTCGACCCAGCAGCTGGCGTTGAGCGGCAGGGGCTGCCTGCCCCACGCGTTCAGCTGCGCCAGAGCCTCTGACTGGCTCATCCCGAACTTCAGCGTGGCTTCAGCCGGGGCCACCGGCAACACCTTCAGGCTGATTTCGGTGAGCAGGCCCAGCGTCCCCAGAGCGCCCACCATCAAGCGCGAAATGTCGTAACCCGCCACGTTTTTCATGACCTGGCCGCCAAAGGTCAGCAGCTCGCCCTTGCCATTGAGCAGGGTGACGCCCAGCACATAGTCGCGCACGGCACCCACGCTGGCACGCGCCGGGCCGCTCAGGCCGGCGGCCACCATGCCGCCTACGGTCGCTGCGCTCCCTGCGGTGGAACCGCTTTCTGTGAGGCCTTCGCCCAAGGGCTCAGACCGGGTGGCGCCTAGCCCAAAGCGGGGCGGCTCGAAAGGCAGGCACTGGCCGCGCTCGGCCAGGACGGCCTCGAGTTCGGCCAGCGGTGTACCGGCCCGCACGGTGACCACCAGTTCGGTGGGCTCGTAACTGGTGATGCCCGCCAGCGGTGTGGTATCCAGCACCTCGCCCTGCAGCGTCTGGCCGTAGAAGTCCTTGCTGCCGCCGCCGCGGATGCGCAGCGGCGTGCCGCCGGCTGCTGCGGCACGCACCCGGTCCATGATCAATTGAAGCGCTGAGTCCATGGTCCTGATGGTAAGGGGGCGCCGGTCGGCCGGGTTTGATATTTTTGAACGGCGGCTGTTCGCTTTTTTGGGGTTCAGCCCGGGTCCGCAAAAAAATGAACCGGCAGACCGGGCACGTCCACGCGCATCGAAAACACGCAGCCGGACTGCGGAAGTGCTTCGAGCTCCGCGGCGGGCCGCCCGTGACGCGCCGTGGTCAGATACAGCGTCTGCAGGTCGTCGCCGCCAAAACACACCATGGTCGGACACACCACGGGGGTGGGAATGTCGGCCAGCAAGGCGCCCTCCGGCGACAGCTTGAGCACGCGCTGGCCCTCGTACATGGCCACCCAGTAGTTGCCCTGGCTGTCCACCGCTGCGCCGTCGGGCCGGCCGCCATAACCCGGCATGCCGGGCTGCCAGCCGGGCGGCTTGGGCGGGAACTGCCGGAACACACGCGGCCGGGCCAGGGTGTTGCCGGCGGCGTCCCAGTCCCAGGCGCGAATGAGATGGCCGGTGGTGTCGGCCCAGTACAGGGTCTGGCTGTCGGCCGACCAGGCCAGGCCGTTGCCCACGGTCGCGTCGCCGGCCATGCGCACCAGCGCCGGCGCCCGGCCCGCCCGGCCGTCCAGGCAATACAGCGCCGCCTCGCGCGCATCACGCGGCTCATAAATGGTGCCGGCCCAGAAACGACCCAGCGGGTCACACTTGCCGTCGTTGAAACGGGTGGTTCGCGGGTCGTGCGCGGCCGGGGCCAGTTGCTCCAGCGCGCCGCCCCAGGTCTGCGCCCTGTAGATGCCGTCGCGCAGTGCGATCACGAGCCCGCCGCCGCGCGCCGGAGCGATGCAGCCGGGCTCCAGGTCATGAGGGGCGGCCATGGCCCAGCTGTCCACCGTGCCCATGAACACATTGCAGCGGTGGATTTTTTTTTCCGCGATGTCGACCCAGTACAGCTGCTGCTCGTCGGGGTGCCAGAACGGCGATTCACCCAGTTCGCTGGGCTGCGCCACGGTGGTCGTCCAGATCATGGGGCGGACCCCACCTGGATGCTCATGTGCGCGCTGATTGATTCGCCCGGTGCCAGCACCTGGATGCCCAGCTCATCGGCCGGCCCCGCGCCCGCCTGCAGCAGGTTGATCGCATTGTTGACATGGCTGACCGGCTCGATCGCCACAAAATCCCGCTTCGGGTTGGTAAACACCACCAGGCGGCGCAGATTGGATGCGATGCGGGTGTGCATTTTTTCATCGCGCAGGTGCACCACGCCGTTCCAGCCGTCAAAGCAGTGGTCCACATCGAGTGAGGCGCAGTCCACATCGAGTCCGTGCGCCGGCTGGCGGTGCGTCGGCAGTTTTTCCTCGTTCATCTCCCAGCGCCCGGTCGCTTCAAACGTGATGCGGCTGCGGCCGCGCTTGACGAAGTAGGGGTGCCAGCCGAGACCGGCCGGCGCCGGCGTGGCCGACTGGTTGGTCATGCTCAGCGTGAGTTCGAGGGTGTTTCCACTGAGGCGGAAAGTCTGCGAGGCGTCAAAGGCAAACGGCCAGGCGGCGTCGGCGCTGTGTTCGAAAGCGAGCATCAGCAGCTGCTCGTCCTGCTCTAGCACCTGCCAGGGCCGCTGCCAGCCCAGGCCATGGATGGCGTGCGGTTCAGGCCCGTTGTTCTGCACCAGCGGATGGCTGGTGCCCTGCCACTTCAGGGTGGCATGCCCGACCCGGTTGGAAAACGGCACCAGCGGGTAACTGCCGGCCAGACGCACCGACATCAGCTCTCGGGCAGGTGTCGAGCGCAGCACAGGCAGGTCGCCCAGCCACAGGCCGGCGATGCAGCCGCCCAGGTCGGGCTTGATGTCACAACGCAGGCTGGCGCTGGACAAGGTGATGGGCTCGGTCATGGGCAAGTCTCCTGCTGTCATTGTGCACCGGGGGACAGACCGCCTGGGCAAAAAAAAGCCCGCCGGAACCGAAGTTCTTGCGGGCTCAACATCCAAAGGAGACTCTCGCTATTTATCCAAAATTCGTTCCAGCTGCCGTGGCCGCCCGGCGGCGGCCACGGTATTTGCCGGTCAGCGGCTGTAGGCGGTTTCGCCGTGCGACGTGATGTCCAGGCCTTCGCGCTCGTCTTCTTCGCTGACGCGCAGGCCGATGGTCAGGTCCACCACCTTGTAGGCGATGAAGGAAACCACACCGGACCAGACCACCGTGATCAACACGGCCTTGAGCTGGATCCAGACCTGCGCCACGATGGAGTAATCCGCCGCCGTCACCATGGTGGCCGTGACCCAGTCGGCCACGTAGCCGGGGCCACCCAGGCTTGGCGAGTTGAACACGCCGGTCAGCAGCGCGCCCAGGATACCGCCGATACCGTGCACGCCGAACACGTCGAGCGAGTCGTCCGCACCCAGCATTTTCTTCAGGCCATTGACACCCCAGAGGCAGGCGAAACCAGCGATCAGGCCGATGATCAGGCCGCCACCGATGCCGACGTTACCGGCTGCCGGCGTGATTGCCACCAGACCCGCGACGGCACCGGAAGCTGCACCCAGCATCGAAGCCTTGCCGCGCATCAGCGCTTCACCGACACACCAGGCCAGCACCGCGGCTGCCGTGGCACCCAGGGTGTTGATGAAGGCCAGGGCGGCGAAGCCGTTGGCTTCCAGGGCGGAACCGGCGTTGAAACCGAACCAGCCCACCCACAGCAGGGCCGAACCCACCATGGTCAGTGTCAGGCTGTGAGGCGCCATGGCTTCCTTGCCGTACCCGATACGTTTGCCCACCATGTAGGCGCCGACCAGGCCGGCGACGGCGGCGTTGATGTGCACGACGGTACCGCCGGCGAAATCAAGCGCACCCGACTGCCAGATGTAGCCGGCTTTGGCGGTCATCTCGTCAACGACTTCCTTGGCGGTGTAGGCATCGGGGCCCATCCAGAACCAGACCATGTGGGCCATCGGTGCGTAGCTGAAGGTGAACCAGATGACCATGAACATCAGCACGGCAGAGAACTTCATGCGTTCGGCAAAGGCGCCGACGATCAGTGCGCAGGTGATGCCGGCGAAGGTGGCCTGGAAGGCTGCGAAGATGATTTCGGGAATCACAACGCCTTTGCTGAAGGTTGCCGCGTTGGCAAACGTGCCGGCGGCGTTGTCCCAGACACCCTTCATGAACAGCCGGTCAAAGCCCCCGAAGAAGGCATTGCCCTCGGTGAAAGCCAGGCTGTAGCCGTAGATGAACCACAGCACCACGATCATCGAGAAGGTGACCATGACCTGCATCAGCACCGACAGCATGTTCTTGCTGCGGACCAGGCCGCCGTAGAACAGCGCCAGGCCGGGGATGGTCATCAGGATCACCAGCATGGTCGAGACCATCATCCAGGCGGTATCGCCCTTGTTGGGCACGGCAACAGGCGCCGCCGGTGCAGCCGGCGCGGCCGGTGCCGCAGCTGCCGGTGCAGCCATCTCGGCGGGTGCAGCAGCGGGAGCGGCCGCCGGGGCAGCGGCTTCGGACGCCGCAGGGGCAGCCGCCGGTGCCTGTGCCAGCACGGCAGCACCGGAAGTCAGCAGGCTCAGTCCCAGAGCCAGGGAGGCAAGTAGTTTTTTCATGTCTATTTCTCTTTTTTGGGGTTGAGGCTTAGAGCGCTTCCTTGCCGGTTTCGCCGGTGCGGATACGCACCACCTGCTCGAGGTTGTAGACGAAGACCTTGCCGTCGCCGATCTTGCCGGTGCGGGCTGCGCCCTCGACCGCTTCGATGACGCGGTCCACCAGCTCGTCGGACACCGCGGCCTCGATCTTGACCTTGGGCAGGAAGTCCACCACGTATTCGGCGCCGCGGTACAGCTCCGTGTGGCCTTTCTGGCGGCCGAAGCCCTTGACTTCGGTGACGGTGATGCCCTGCACACCAATACCGGACAGCGCCTCGCGCACTTCGTCCAGCTTGAACGGTTTGATAATGGCCGTTACGAGTTTCATGAGTTCTCCTTTGCCTCAGCTTCTAGGCTGTGTTATTTCAGAAACTTTTCTTGACGGACAGGACCAGGCCATCCTTGGCAAGGTCACGGGTGCCCGAGCCAGGCAGGGTGTAGGGACCGCCCAGGCCGTTGGTGCCGACCACTGCCAGGCTCACCACCAGGCCGTCGATGTCCTTGTTGACGGCGACCGAGTAGTCCGTGTAGGAGTTGCCATTCTTGATTTTCTGCGCACCGACGTGCGGCACGATGGACCAGCCGGAGCCCAGGTCAAAGTTGGCGCTGAGGTCGAGGTAGCCGCTGTTCTTGCTGTTGGCCGTGCCAAACAGGTTGGTCGTGGCGTGCGAGTATTTGGCCGTGACGATGCCGAAGGTGAGGGCGCCGTACAGCTCGAAGGTGTTGGGGTTGACAAACCCGGCGACCTTTTTCAGGTTGTTGCCGGCATACCAGTAGTACAAACCGCCAACGTCGTAGCCCACACCTTCGGCGAGGGAGCCCTTGTAGCCGCCGTAGAAATCGATTTCAACCGGACCCTTGGCCGTCGCGGGGGGGGTTGGCGAATCCTTGATCCACTTGATGCTCGAAGCCCAGGTACCCAGGTAAAAGCCGCTGGTGTGCGAGTAGTCGATGCCGCCATTGATCGCCGGCTTCTTGCCGGTCTGGGAAATCCCGCGGTAGCGGTAATCGGTGGTGGCACCGATGTTGTAGGACAGGGTGGACTCCGGCGCAGGGGCTGCGGTCTGGGCATAGGCCGAACCAGCAAGGGCAAGTACCATCACCAGCATTGATTTTTTGGCGGCTGATTTCATCGAGAGCTCCATGGATAGTTAAAGAAGGGAATGTGACGCGTTGAACACTTAGCATGGAGCGTGCCAAATTTTGTAGTCCGCAAGCGCCTTCGTCGGCGTCAGCAAGGACTGACGCGTTGACTTGAACTGGCACAAATACAAGATGCGCACCTAATAAGTGCGTTGATGTCTGATCGCTTTTGGTGCATGAGGGAGAAATCGACAAATGAGCTTATCTTTAGTGCAGAGCCGTGCCTTGTTGGGCATGCAGGCGCACCCGGTCTGCGTCGAAGTGCACCTGGCCAACGGCTTGCCAAGCTTCACGCTGGTGGGCCTGGCCGAAACTGAGGTCAAGGAAGCCCGTGAGCGGGTGAGGTCTGCCATCCAGAACACCGGCCTGGAGTTTCCCGGCAACAAACGCATCACTGTGAACCTGGCCCCAGCCGACCTGCCCAAGGACTCCGGTCGCTTCGATTTGCCAATTGCACTGGGCATTCTGGCGGCCAGCGGCCAGATCGACACCGCCAAACTCGCTGGCTACGAGTTCGCCGGTGAGTTGTCGCTGGGCGGGGAATTGCGCCCCATACGCGGCGCCCTGGCCATGAGCCTGGCCCTGCCGGGACGGGACGACAGCCAGTCCCGACCCCGGCTGGTGCTGCCGGCCGGCAGCGCCGAGGAGGCCGCGCTGGTGCCGGATGCCGAGGTCTACCGGGCGCACCACCTGCTCGACGTGGTCAGGCAGTTTCTGCCGGGCGACATGGTTCCTGAGGACACGGGCGGCTGGGTCCGGCTCCAGCCCAGCGCCCCGCGGGACGCCACCCCCTACCCGGACCTGTCCGACGTCAAGGGCCAGGCGGCGGCCAAGCGCGCACTTGAGATTGCCGCCGCTGGCGGCCACAGCCTGCTGATGGTGGGCGCGCCGGGTTCGGGCAAGTCCATGTTGGCCCAGCGTTTTGCCGGCCTGCTGCCGGCCATGAGCACAGCCGAGGCGCTCGAAAGCGCGGCCGTCGCCTCGCTGGGTGGCCGCTTCTCGCTGGACAACTGGGCGGTCCGGCCCACCGCCGCGCCGCATCACACCGCCAGCGCTGTGGCCCTGGTCGGTGGCGGCTCGCCGCCGCGACCCGGTGAAATTTCACTGGCGCACCACGGCGTTTTGTTCCTCGACGAGCTCCCGGAGTTTCCCCGAGCCGCTCTGGAAGCCCTGCGCGAGCCACTGGAGTCGGGCACCATCACGATCTCGCGGGCCGCCCAACGCGCCGAGTTCCCGGCGCGTTTCCAGCTGATTGCCGCCATGAACCCCTGCCCCTGCGGCTACCTGGGCTCCAGCCTGCGCGCCTGCCGCTGCTCGCCGGACCAGGTTTCGCGCTACCAGGGCAAACTCAGCGGCCCGCTGCTGGACCGGATTGACCTGCATGTGGAAGTGGGAGCACTGGCCGCCGAGGAATTGCTGGGCGCCGCACCCGGCGAAAGCACGGCCAGCATCCGGCAACGGGTGGTTGCGGCGCGGGAACGCGCGACGGCGCGCCAGGGCAGCAGCAACCAGACCTTGCAGGGCAAAGCCATTGATGCGCAATGCCGGCTCGACGATGCCGCAGCAAAATTCCTGAACACGGCGGCGACCCGCCTGGGCTGGTCGGGCCGCAGCATTCACCGCTGCCTGAAAGTGGCACGCACGATTGCCGACCTCGCCGGTGCGCAGGCCGTGCAGATCACGCATGTGGCCGAGGCGGTGCAGTACCGGCGGGCGCTCAAACCAAATTAAGAACCACGGTCGCTCACTGCGTGTAGCGTCCTGCCCTTGAGGGGCCGCTGCGCCTGCGGCCCGGCAAAGCTGGTCCGCGGCCCCTGCTTGAGGGGAGCGCCTCCCAGCCGTTCAAAGGTTCGGGGCCAGCAGCCGCTGCAGGTCTTCGGCCTTTTCGCCACGACGCTTCGCCAGATCCTGCAGCTGGTCGTCGCCGATCTTGCCGACACTGAAGTACACGCTTTGTGGGTGGCTCAGGTAAAAGCCGCTGACGCTGGCGGCCGGCGTCATGGCCATGCTCTCGGTCAGCGCCATGCCGATGTCGCCCGCCTGCAGCAGCTCGAACATGTCCTTCTTGACGCTGTGGTCCGGACAGGCCGGGTAGCCGGGCGCCGGGCGTATGCCCTGGTACTTCTCGGCAATCATCTCCTCGGCGCTCAGCGTTTCGGCGGCGGCGTAACCCCACAAATCCTCGCGCACCCGTTTGTGCAGGGCCTCGGCAAAAGCCTCGGCCAGCCGGTCGGCCAGCGACTTGAGCATGATGGAGGAGTAGTCGTCGTGGTCATCGTTGAAGTACTTTTCCTTCTTCTCGGCGCCCAGGCCAGCCGTCACGGCAAACAGGCCGATGTAGTCAGGCAGCATGAAGGTGTTGTGGCCCTCGGCGCCTGCGTGTCCGGCGCGCACGGCCTTGGTTTCCGCCGACAGCACTTTCGGCGCCACAAAATCGGCCAGGCAGCGGCTGGGCCGCATCACGCCGTCGAGCGCGGTTTTCTCGGCCTGCTGGCGCAGGCCGTACCAGGTCATGGCCACCTCGCTGCGCGTCTCATCCGTGTAGATCTCGATGTCGTCGCCGACGCTGTTCGCCGGATACAAGCCGATGACACCGCTGGCCGTGAGCCAGCGGCCCTCGATCAGGCGCTTGAGCATGCGTTGCGCATCGGCATACACACGCACGGCCTCGGTGCCCACTACCTCGTCTTTCAGGATGGCCGGAAAAGGGCCTGCCAGGTCCCAGGTCTGGAAGAAAGGGCCCCAGTCGATGTAGTTAGCCAGTTCGGCCAGATCGAAATTCTTGAAGACGCGACGGCCAATGAATTTCGGTGTGGGCGGCGTGTAGTGGGCCCAGTCAATCGGCGTTGCATTGGCGCGGGCCTTGGCCAGCGGCCACATCGGTGTCTGCTTCTTGTTGGCGTGCTGGGTGCGCACCTTGTCATAGTCGGCATTGAGCTCGGCGATGTATTTGGCCGCCTGGTCGGAGAGCAGGCTTTGCGCCACGCTGACACTGCGCGACGCGTCGGGCACATACACCACCGGGCCTTCGTAATGGGGCGAAATTTTCACTGCCGTATGCACCCGGCTGGTGGTGGCGCCGCCAATCATCAGCGGGATTTTCCTGATGCGGAAGTGGTCGTCCTTCTGCATCTCACCGGCCACGTACTGCATTTCTTCCAGGCTGGGCGTGATCAGGCCCGACAGGCCCACAATGTCTGCACCCTCGACCTTGGCGCGCGCCAGGATCTCGTGGCAAGGCACCATCACACCCATGTTGACCACGTCGAAGTTGTTGCACTGAAGCACGACGGTGACGATGTTCTTGCCGATGTCGTGCACATCGCCCTTGACAGTGGCGATGATGATCTTGCCCTTGGTCTTGACGTCGCCGCCGGCGGCCTCCAACAGGAGCTTTTCCGCTTCGATATAAGGCAGCAGATGGGCCACGGCCTGCTTCATCACACGCGCGCTTTTCACCACCTGCGGCAAAAACATCTTGCCCTGGCCGAACAGGTCACCGACCACGTTCATGCCGTCCATCAGCGGGCCCTCGATCACATGCAACGGACGCCCGCCCTCAGCCTTGATCGCCTGCCAGACCTCTTCGGTATCCGTCACGATGTGTTCGTTCATGCCGTGCACCAGCGCGTGCGACAGGCGCTGGCGTACAGGCAAGGCGCGCCATTCGTTTTTCTTGCTGTCGTCCTTGGCGCCGCTTTTCGCGGTTTCGGCCACTTCAATCAGGCGCTCACTCGGTGACACTTCTGGCTCGCCCGGCTTGTAGACCGGGCTGCGATTGAGAACCACGTCTTCAACGCGTTCACGCAGCGTCGGCTCGAGGTCGTCGTAGACGCCGACCATGCCGGCGTTGACGATGCCCATGTCCATGCCGGCCTGGATCGCGTGGTACAGAAACACGGTGTGGATGGCTTCGCGTACCGGGTCGTTGCCGCGAAAGCTGAAGGACACGTTGGACACGCCGCCGGACACCTTCGCGCCGGGCAGGTTCTGTTTGATCCAGCGCGTGGCGTTGATGAAATCCACCGCGTAGTTGTTGTGCTCCTCGATGCCGGTGGCGATCGCGAAGATGTTGGGGTCGAAGATGATGTCTTCAGGCGGGAAGTCCAGCTCGTCCACCAGCACGCGGTAAGCCCGCTCGCAGATTTCGATCTTGCGCTCATAGGTGTCGGCCTGACCCTGTTCGTCGAAAGCCATGACCACGGCGGCGGCGCCATAACGCTTGAGCAGTTTGGCCTGGTGCTTGAAGGGCTCCAGTCCCTCCTTCATCGAGATCGAGTTGACGATGCCCTTGCCCTGGATGCAGCGCAGGCCGGCTTCGATCACGCTCCACTTGGAGCTGTCGATCATGATGGGCACCCGTGCGATGTCGGGTTCGCTGGCAATCAGATTCAGGAACCGCACCATGGCGGCCTGGCTGTCGAGCATGGCCTCATCCATGTTGATGTCGATGATCTGCGCGCCGTTTTCGACCTGCTGGCGCGCCACGACGAGCGCGGCTTCGAAATCTCCGTTGAGGATCATGCGCGCAAAGGCCTTGGAGCCCGTGACATTGGTTCGTTCACCAATGTTGACGAACAGGCTGCCCGCGCCTATGGCGACCGGCTCCAGGCCGGACAGTTTCATGGGGGGAACCAGGATTTCGGACATTCACTCACCTCTTGCATCAAAGGTGAGCGCCGTTGCAAAGGCAGGCCGCGGGGGCACTGCTGTCACCCAAGCCTGACGAAACGAAGGTTTCGCTGCAACGCTCCTTGGGTTGAACGTATTTTAGACCAAGGCGCGGGCCAGTCGGCTCAGGCCGTCAATCGCGTCAGCGCTTCCTGGTACTTGGCCGCAGTTTTTTCGACCACATCCTGCGGCACGCGCGGCGCGGGCGGCGTCTTGTCCCAGGGCTTGCCGTTGACCAGCGCCTGCTCCAGCCAGTCGCGCACGAACTGCTTGTCGTAGCTTGGCGGATTGGCGCCTGTGGCAAAGGCCTGCTCGTAACCTTCAATCGGCCAGTAGCGCGAGGAGTCGGGCGTCAGCACTTCGTCCATCAGGGTCAGCGTGCCGTTTTCGTCAAGACCGAACTCGAACTTGGTATCGGCAATGATGATGCCCTTGGTCAGGGCAAAGGCCGCCGCCTCCTTGTAGATGCGCAGGCTGAGGTCGCGGATCTGCGCGGCCAGTTCAGGGCCGACGGCCTTGACCACCTGCCCGTAGCTGATGTTTTCGTCATGCTCGCCCACCGCCGCCTTGGCCGCCGGTGTGAAAACCGGTTCTGGCAGCTTGCTGGCGTTTTTCAGGCCAGGCGGCAGCGGCACACCGCACACCGACTGGCTGTCCTGGTATTCCTTCCAGCCGCTGCCGGCCAGGTAGCCGCGTACCACGGCCTCGACCGGAATCGGCTTCAGGCGCTTGACCAGCATGGAGCGGCCCGCAACCTGCGGCAACTCGGCCGGGGTCACCACGCTTTCGGGCGCGTCGCCGGTCAGGTGGTTCGGACAGATATGGCCAAGCCTGCCGAACCAGAACAGGGCCATCTGGGTGAGAAGCACGCCTTTGCCCGGAATCGGCTCGCCCATGATGACGTCGAAGGCGCTGAGCCGGTCGCTGGCGACCATCAGCAGCCGGTCTTTGCCGACAGCGTAGTTGTCGCGCACCTTGCCGCGAGCGAGCAGGGGCAGGGAGGTCAGGGCCGAAGTGTGGAGAGCGGAGGTCATGGGGATGCTTGCCAAAAGTAAAAAAGCCCGCTGCTAGCAGCGAGCTCTGAATTATCGCCAGTTCGACACGGCGAGGATTTCCAGGTTAACGCACCACCTGGGCCAGCTCGCCCCTGGCGTAGCGGGCAGCCACCAGCTGCAGCGTGTCCCCCTTGATTTTCGCGCCCTGGCCTTCGCAGCCGAACTCGATGTAACGCTGCTTGCAGATCGCCTTGGCGGCTTCGCGCGCGGGCTTGAGCCATTCGCGGGCGTCGAATTTTTCAGGGTTCTCGGCCAGAAACTTGCGCACCGCTGCGGTCATCGCCAGACGGATGTCGGTGTCGATGTTGATCTTGCGCACGCCGTGTTTGATGGCTTCCTGGATTTCTTCCACGGGCACACCGTAGGTTTCCTTCATGTTGCCACCGTACTGGCGAATGACGGCCAGCAGGTCCTGCGGCACGCTGGACGAGCCGTGCATCACCAGATGGGTGCTGGGGATGCGTTTGTGGATGTCCTTGATGCGGTCGATCGCCAGGATGTCACCGGTGGGCTTGCGCGTGAACTTGTAGGCGCCGTGGCTGGTGCCGATGGCGATTGCCAGCGCGTCGATCTGCGTCTGCTTGACAAAATCGGCCGCCTGCTCCGGGTCGGTCAGCAACTGCTCGCGCGTCATGGTTGCGTCGGTGCCGTGGCCGTCTTCCTTGTCGCCCTTCATGGTTTCCAGGGAGCCGAGGCAGCCAAGCTCGCCTTCGACCGTCACGCCCACCTTGTGCGCGAGTTGCGCCACCTTTTTGGTGACCTCGACGTTGTATTCATAGCTGGCAATCGTCTTGCCGTCGGCCTCCAGCGAGCCGTCCATCATCACGGATGAAAACCCGAGGTTGATCGCACCCTGGCAGACGTCCGGGTTCTGGCCGTGGTCCTGGTGCATGACCAGCGGGATCTGTGGATACATTTCGATGGCCGCCTGGATGAGGTGCTTGATGAAAGCCTCGCCAGCGTATTTGCGCGCGCCGGCGCTGGCCTGCAGGATCACGGGAGCGCCGGTTTCCCTGGCCGCTTCCATGACAGCCTGGACCTGCTCAAGGTTGTTGACGTTGAAAGCTGGAATGCCATAGCCATTGAGGGCTGCATGGTCCAGCAACTCGCGCATGGAAACGAGTGCCATAAAAAATATCCCCAGGAAGGTTGAACGGATTCGGTGGATTCGGTAACTGACCGGTAACTCTTTTCATTTTACCCGTCGCACTCGCCTGTGGAACCTACTGGCGTGGTCTGGACAGGCTTCCAGCGTCATCCTCGAAGGGGCAAAGGCGTAGGACAAGCCCGCTCGGGACCGTCGCGCCTCTTTGCGGGCGCCGGCATTAAGGCTCACTTAAGGCGGGTCGGGCTACCGTCAACCCTTCTTGTGCCCAACTCGCCACCATGACCTCTCCCAGCCGTCCAGCCGTTTCCAGCCCGTC
Organism: Polaromonas sp.; assembly: GCF_029945685.1. GTDB lineage: Bacteria > Pseudomonadota > Gammaproteobacteria > Burkholderiales > Burkholderiaceae_C > Polaromonas. The sequence continues at coordinate 344,982 of NZ_JAQSDA010000028.1, forward strand.
GCGTCTTTTTTTCTGGTCCGTTGCCAGCCTTCTCCTCCTGCTGACCTGGGACGCTTCGGGACTGGACCTGACGCTGGCACGCTGGTTCGGGTCGGCCAGCGGCTTTGCGCTCGAAAACCACTGGTTCTGGCGCGGCGTACTCCACGACAACATGCGCCCACTGCCCTGGTTGTTTGAAGGGGCGCTGCTGATCGGTATCGCCCGGCCTGTCGGCCCCCTGCGGCATCTGCCTGCATCACGCCGTGTCCAGCTGGCCCTGACCACGCTGTTGGCGCTGCTGGTGGTGGCTGACATCAAGCTGCACAGCCACACCAGCTGCCCCTGGAGCCTGCACGAATTTGGCGGCGTGGCCAGCCATGTCTCGCACTGGGCCTGGGGGGTGCGGGACGGCGGTGACGGTGGCTGTTTTCCGGCCGGTCATGCCTCTGCGGGTTTTGCCTTTGTCGGCGGCTTTTTTGCATTCCGGCATGCCCTGCCAGGCACCGCCCGGCGCTGGTTGCTGGGGTCCATGCTGGCCGGACTGCTGCTGGGTCTGGCGCAACAGGTGCGTGGCGCCCACTACATGAGTCACACCCTCTGGACCGCCTGGTTCTGCTGGGCCAGCGCCGCCACGCTGGACCTCGGCTTCACCTGGCTTGCCCGACTGACTTCACAAAAGCCGAGACCCGTTCAAGCACAGGCGCCCGGTCTCTGAGTACCGAGGCCATGGAGGCCACCAGGGTGACGTGGCTGACACCGTCCAGCAGCGCGGACTCCACATACACGCCACTGCTCTGGAGTCGCCGGGCCAGCGCGACGGTACTGCGCCGGGAATTGACCACACGGTCGTCGGCAGGCGCCAGCAGCAACGCCGGCGGCGAAGCCGGCGACGCATGGAACAGCGGCTGGCTGTCGGCAGGCGTACGCGGCCAGTCAAAGGCCACCTGGGTCTGGCGGTCGCCAATCGGCAGGAAATCGTAGGGGCCGGCCAGGCCTATCCAGCCCGCCAGGCACGACGGTTTCAGGCCCTCGGCCGCCAGCCAGCGCGGATCCAGCGCCACCATGGCCGCGTTGTAGGCGCCGGCACTGTGTCCCATGACAAAAATCCGGGCGGAATCGCCACCATGTGCGACTCCATGGGCGACCGCCCAGCCCACGGCGCGCGCACTGTCCTGCACAAATGTTGGGTAGGTAAATGCGGGGCTCAGGCGGTAGTCCGCGATCACCGCCACGATGCCGCTTGCCGCCAGCGCCTCGCCCACAAAGCGGTAGTCGGCCCGCTCACCCGATGACCAGCTGCCCCCATAAAAAAACACCACCATCGGTGCCTGACCGATGACGTCCACAGGCTGATAGACATCCAGCCGCTGGCGCGGGTGGGCGCCGTAAGGCAGGCCCTGGGCGAGCCGATAGGTGTCTGTGGAAACGGTGGCGTTGAGCAGGTCCACGGCCGAGCAGGCCGTGAGCAGTGCAGGCAGCATGGCCAACAGCGAGCGTCTTGGCACGGGAAAGTCTGTGGTGTTCATCGAACCGGGGATACGCACGCCTGGCCGACGTGGATTCAGACGGCACCGGCCACCGGTCTGGGACCCGCCCGCGCCGGTCTCATGGGGCCGCCCGCTCAGGCTACGCGGCAGATCTTGAGCATGTTGGTGCCGCCAGGCGCACCCATGGGTTCGCCGCAGGTGATGGCATACACGTCGCCGCTTTGCACGATGTCGCGGCGCAGCAGGTGCCCTTCGGCCTGTTCCAGCGCGGTGTCGCGGTCGGCGCTGGTGTCCATCAGCAGCGGGCGCACATTGCGATACAGCGCCATCTTGCGCTGCGTCGCCAGGCGCGGTGTCAGCGCATAGATCGGCACACGGATGTCGTGACGGCTCATCCACAAGGGGGTGGAGCCGCTGTCGGTCAAGGCCACGATGGCTTTGGCGCCCAGATGGTGGGCCGTGAACAGCGCGCCCATGGCGATCGACTGGTCGATGCGCGTGAAGGTCTTGCCGCTGAAGTCGGCGTCCAGCGCCGTGTATTCGGCTTTTTCCGCTTCCAGGCAGATGTTGGCCACTTCCTCGATGGTCTCCAGCGGGTAATTGCCGGCGGCCGTTTCCGCGCTCAGCATCACGGCGTCGGTCCCGTCGAGCACGGCATTGGCCACGTCGCTGACCTCGGCGCGTGTCGGCACCGGGTTGAGGATCATGCTTTCCATCATCTGTGTGGCGGTAATGACCACCTTGTCCATGGCGCGGGCCATCTTGATCATGCGTTTTTGCAGCGCCGGCACGGCGGCGTTGCCGACTTCCACCGCAAGGTCACCGCGCGCGACCATGATGCCGTCGCTGACCCGCAGGATGTCTTCGAGGTTGGGAATGGCTTCGGCGCGTTCGATCTTGGCAATCAGGCCGGGCTTGTGTTTGTAGGGCGCGGCGGCCACATTGCACAGCTGGCGCGCCATTTCCATGTCAGTGGCGTTTTTCGGAAAACTCACCGCCACGTAGTCCGCCTGGAAACTCATGGCGGTCCGGATGTCTTCCATGTCCTTGGCAGTCAGCGCGGGCGCGGTCAGGCCGCCACCTTTTTTGTTGATGCCTTTGTTGTTGGAGAGTTCGCCGCCAAGCTTGACGGTGGTGTGCACCTCCTCGCCGCGCACCGCGTCGATGATCAGCACAATCAGGCCGTCGTTGAGCAGCAGCAGGTCGCCGGCCTTGACGTCACGCGGCAACTCCTTGTAGTCCAGGCCCACACCCTTGAGGTCGCCCGGCTCGGTGCGCGAAGCATCGAGCACGAACTTGGCGCCGGGCACCAGCACGACCTTGCCCTCGGCAAATTTGCCGACGCGGATCTTCGGCCCCTGCAGGTCGGCCATGATCGCCACCTCGCGGCCGGCCCGCTGGGCTGCCTCGCGCACCAGCCCGGCCCGGTCGATGTGGTCCTGCGCCGTGCCATGGCTGAAATTGAGGCGCACCACGTTGACGCCCGCACGTATCATTTTTTCAAGCAGCGCCGGATCGCTCGAAGCGGGGCCCAGGGTGGCAACAATTTTGGTGGCGCGGCGTGGCATGAATGTCTCCTGTAAGTTGGGGACAATTCTCACACGGAACCGGTTACAGGCCGGGTACACCTGGCGCGATGCACCAGCTACAGCGCGTCCAGCTCGCGCAGGACCCGACGCACCGTTTCCACGCCCTCCGGCGACAACGGTGTTTGCGGCGCCAGAGGATGGCCGACTTCATAGCCCTGGAGCACGAGGCCGGCCTTGATGCAGGCCGCCAGGTTGAACGTGGCAAACACCTGGTTGATGCTCCACAGCCTGCGCTGCAAGGCCATGGCTTCATCCCAGTGGCCGGCCCGGCACAGCTCATACAGCGCGATGCTTTGCCGGGGAACCAGGCAGGCAGGCCCGGCCATCCAGCCCGCGCCTCCGAGCAGCATCACGGTCGCAGGCACATGCGAGGAAGCCGCAAAAACCTCCATCCGGCCCTCGACGACATTCATGATCGACAGCAGGCGCCCGGTGTTGAAGGAAGCGTCCTTGATATAGCGAATATTGCGGATGTGGCTGAGCCGCTCAATGACCGGCAGCTTGAGATCGGAGCGCTGGAAATTCGGATTGGTGTAGATCACCACCGGCAGCGACACGGCATCGGCAATCGCCTTGAAGTACTGGTAGACACCTTCGTCGTCCACCGGAAAATACGCTTCCAGTACCGCCAGGATGCCGTCGCAGCCCATGCGTTCGTACTCCCGGGCCTGGCCCACGGCGTCGACAATGGTGGTGGCCGCCACACCGGCCACCACCGGCACCTGGCGGCCGGCCGCCTGCACCACCACCTCCACCACCCGGCGCCGCTGCGCCGGGTTGAGGTAGGCAAATTCGCCAGTCGATCCCAGGGGCGTCAATCCATGCACACCGGCCGCTATCAGGTCCTGGCAAAGGCGCGTCAGAACCTGCGCCTCCACCTCTCCGTCGGCGTCAATGGGCGACACCAGATAAGGGAAAACACCGTGAAAATCCGTCATCTGCAAACTCCGGTCAAGTAGCCGTGGATTGGGAGGATTTCATACAAAATGGCCTCCAGCCCTTTCCCTGATTGCGGGAGCAGCTATGCTTTCAATAGCAAAATTGCACACCGGCTCAACCCGCCGCCCGTTTCTGCAGGATCTCGAAAGCCGGCAGGGTCTTGCCTTCCAGCACTTCGAGAAAGGCGCCGCCACCGGTGGAGATGTAGCCCACGTCTTTTTCAATGCCGTATTTGGCGATCGCGGCCAGGGTGTCGCCGCCCCCGGCAATGCTGAAGGCGGGGCTGGCGGCAATCGCCCGGGCGATGGTTCGGGTGCCACCTTCAAAGGCAGCAAACTCGAACACGCCCACCGGGCCGTTCCAGACAATGGTGCCGGCCGCCATCAGCTGATCGGCCAGCTTTTTCGCGGTTTGCGGGCCGATATCCAGGATCAGATCGTCGTCCGCCACATCGGTGGCAGCCTTGACGGTGGCGGGCGCATCGGCGCTGAAGGTCTTGGCAGTCACCACATCGGTCGGCACAGGCACCTCGGCGCCGCGCGCCTTCATGGCCGCCATCACCGCGCGGGCTTCGTCGAGCAGTTCGCGTTCCGCCAGGCTTTTGCCGATCGGCAGACCGACGGCCAGCATGAAGGTGTTGGCAATGCCGCCGCCCACAATCAGCTGGTCCACCTTGCCGGCCAGCGCCTGGAGAATGGTGAGCTTGGTCGACACCTTGCTGCCGGCCACGATGGCCACCAGCGGGCGCTTCGGGTTGGCCAGGGCTTTCGAGATCGCATCCATTTCTGCCGCCAGCAGCGGGCCGGCGCATGCCACTTTGGCAAACTGCGCGATGCCGTAGGTCGAGGCCTCGGCGCGATGCGCGGTGCCGAAGGCGTCATGCACAAAAATATCGCAAAGGGCGGCCATCTTGCGGGCCAGGGCCTCGTCGTTCTTTTTCTCGCCCTTGTTGACGCGGCAATTCTCCAGCAACACGAGCTGGCCGGGCGCCACCTCCACACCATCAACCCATCCGGACCGCAGAGGCACCTCACGCTGCATCAGTTCGGCCAGGCGCGCAGCCACCGGTGCAAGGGAGTCTTCGGGTTTGAACTGCCCTTCGGTCGGCCGGCCCAGGTGGGAGGTCACCATCACCGCCGCACCGGCGTCAAGGGCCATCTGGATACAGGGAATCGAGGCGCGGATGCGGGTGTCTTCAGTGATGTGGCCGCTGTCATCCTGCGGCACATTGAGGTCGGCTCGAATGAAAACACGCCGGCCCTTGACAAGTCCCTGGGCGCACAGATCGGAGAAGCGGATGAAGTTCATGAAAGCTCGCAGTGAAGGGTTGGGTCAACGCGCCCAAGACTCAAATTGTAGGTGCGACACGCCACTTCTCCCCCCGCCGGGGCTGCGGGCCCGGCTTGGCCGGCCCGCAGGCGCAGCTGCCCCCTCGGGGGCAGCGCCGTACGCGAAGCGACAAGCGTGGGGGCTACCAATTCAGGCCAATATGCAGAGGCAGGTAAACCGCCATTCCGGCGATGATGGTGCCCAGAACGCCGCGGCGCCAGACAAACCAGGCCACGCCGGCCAGCGCGGCAAACAGGCGGGCGTCCCGCCAGGTGTCGATCAGCTGGCCCTGCGTCATCACGATCTCGGGGATGATGACTGCCGACAAGGCCGCGATGGGCGCATAGTGCAGCCCACGCTGCACCCAGGGCGGCAGAGTCCAGGGCTTGCTGGACATGAAGAAAAACGAGCGCGTGATCACCGTGACCAGCGCCAGCCCGACGATGGTGAGCACAGTCCAGGCGTCGGTCATGCCGCCCCCTTTGTTGTCGGCAGCGAAGCCGGGGGCGCAGCAGGTTTTTCCAGCATCAGGCAAACCGCCACCGCCGCAGCTATCGCGACCAGGATGTTGAGCTTGAGCGGCAGGGCAAAGGCCGCCACTGCCGCGGCGCCGGCCACACCAGCGGACACCACACGCAGGCGGCTGCTTGCCAGTGAAGACATGACGCCCAGCAAGGCCAGGATGCCGGCGAAACCCAGCCCCCAGGACAGAGGAATCGCGTTGGCCAGGGCAATGCCCAGCAGGCTGGGCACCACCCAGCTGATCCAGGTCAAGGCACAGTTCCCTGCCAGATAGGCCTCCTGGGCCCGCAGCGCTTCCCGGTCGTCGGGCAGCACCGGATGCGGGTGGCGGTTGGTGAACATCACGTAACTGAGATCGGCCGTGAAATAGCCGCTGGCCAGGCGCCGCCAGAGCGGCTGGTGCATCAGGTAAGGCCGCAGGTGGGCACTGAACACGACAAAACGCAGATTGACGCAGGCCGCCGTGGCCAGAATCACCCACATGGGCGCGCCGGCAAGCATCAGCGGCACAGCTGCAAGTTGGGAGCTGCCGGCAAACACGATCACCCCCATCAACACCGCCTCAAACAGGCTCATCCCGGACTTGACCATGGCCACGCCTGTCATCAGGCCCCAGGCAGCCGTGCCGGCGGCAGCGGACGCCATGTCGCGCATGCCCTGGCGAAACTCGGGATGACGGTACAGCGGGGCCGTCAAGCGCGCTGCTCCGCCGGGGCCTGAAACACCATGCCGGGCTGCAGCGCAAAACCACGGACGAACTCGGCGGCGTCCAGCGGCTTGCCGCCGGGCTTTTGCAGCCGGGTGGCGCGCAACACGCCGTCGCCAGCTGCCACATCGACGCCTTCCGGGCTGACGGCGAGAACCTGGCCCGCAACCGCCGCTTCGGGTCGCCGGACACCGGGCAACACCACGGCCTGCCAGAACTTGACCGTGTCGCTGCCCAGCGCACTCGCCGCGCCCGGAAAGGGATTGAAGGCGCGGATCCGCCGCTCTATCACCGTGGCGCTTTGGTGCCAGTCAATGGCGGCCTCGTGTTTTTCGATTTTGTGTGCGTAGCTGATGCCCTCCCCGGGTTGCGGTACGGGCCGGAGCCCGCCGCAGGCTGCGAGTTCCAGTGCCTCCACCACCAGCCGCCCCCCCAGGACGGCCAGTTTGTCGTGCAGGGTGCCGGTGGTGTCCCCGGGGGCGATCGGGAGCTTTTCAGCCAGCAACATGTCGCCGGTGTCCAGCCCGGCGTCCATCTGCATCAGCGTGATGCCGGTCTCACGGTCGCCCGCCTCGATGGCGCGGTGAATCGGTGCGGCGCCGCGCCAGCGCGGCAGCAGGGAGGCGTGGATATTCAGGCAACCCAGCCTCGGCATGTCCAGCGCCCACTGCGGCAGGATCAGACCATAGGCGGCGACCACCATGGCGTCGGCATGGGCCGCGTCCAGCGCATCGCGCGCGGCCGCTGCGTCTTCCGGGTATTTGCCATCGAGCCGCAGGCTGCGCGGCTGCGCCACCGGGATCTGTTTTTCGAGCGCAAACTGCTTGACGCTGGAGGCCTGCAGCTTCATGCCGCGGCCGGCCGGCCGGTCCGGCTGGGTCAGGACGAGGGAGATTTCAAAACCCGCAGCATGCAGCTGCACGAGCGCCACACGGGCGAATTCGGGGGTACCGGCAAATATGACGCGCATCGACTCATTTTCGCCCATGCGCAGGGCGCGCCATGGTCAGCGCACCAATTCCCGTTCTTCGTCTTTCTTCTGCTTGATCATCTTGGTCTTGATACGGTTGCGCTTGAGCGGCGACAGGTACTCGACAAACACCTTGCCCATCAGGTGGTCCATCTCGTGCTGCACGCACACCGCCAGCAGGCCTTCGGCGCTGTGGGTCTGCGGTTTGCCGTCCAGGTCCAGCGCCCGCACCTTGATGGCGCTGGCACGTTCCACGCCGTCATACACGCCGGGCACGGACAGGCAACCTTCGTCGTTGACCTGGGTTTCGGGGCTGGACCAGGTAATTTCGGGGTTGATCAGCACCAGCGGTTGGTCCCGACCCTCACTGACGTCGATCACCACCACTCTTTCGTGCACGTTGACCTGACTGGCGGCCAAGCCGATGCCCTCGGCGGCATACATGGTTTCCAGCATGTCGCCCACCAAGGTGCGGGTGTGTGCGTCCACCGCCACCACGGGCTTGGCGACTGTGTGCAAACGCGGGTCAGGGTAACGAAGAATGGTCAATTGGGTCATGGTGGCGGGCAATCAGATGTCGCTATTTTCGCTAATTTTCGCCATTTTTGAGCATCCGCGCTGTCGCGAAATGGCATATTCGTTGCCTAATCAAGGGCTTAAGTACAAAATCGCTAGTGATTTATCAAGATACAAACACGGCGTCCGGCCTTGATGACCAAGGCCGCGCCAGCCCCAAGGGCCTCAAGATGCAATATATTTTTGGTCGGTTCAGTCAGATTTCAATAGCGGCTGCCCTGCTGGCATCCACTGCGGGCCTGCATGCCCAGAATTTTCCGATCACTGCCGGCCAGAAGGCCACAGCCAACCAGGTGGCCCAAACCGGTGTGCCGCTGAGCGACCTGGCCCCCAACGCACCCGACGAATACACCGTCAAGCGCGGCGACACCTTGTGGGCCATCTCGGGCATGTTCCTGAAAACCCCCTGGCGCTGGCCCGAGTTGTGGGGCATGAATCTGGACGACATTCGCAATCCGCACCGGATTTATCCCGGCCAGCAGCTCTATCTGGACAAGACCGGCGGACGCGCCACCTTGCGGGCCCGGCGCGCGGGCGACGGTGACGGCCAGCCCGGCACCGTGCGGGTATCGCCGCGCACCCGTTACGAATCGCTGGCCGACGCTGCCATCCCGACGCTGTCGCCTCAGGCCATTGAACCCTTCCTGTCGGAAGCCCTGATTGTCGACGAAGCCGCGTTTTTGACCGCGCCACGCATCGTGGCCGCCCAGGAAGGCCGGGTTTTGCTCAGCCGTGGCGACCGCGCCTATGCCCGCGGCCTCTACAGCAGCAAGGACACCGGCAAGCCGCTGAGCACCGCCAAAGGCGAGCCGCTGGACTACCGGGTCTTCCGCAATGCAACACCCCTGAAAGACCCCGCCACCGGCGAGATCCTCGGCTACGAGGCGCAATTTCTCGGCAAGGCCGAGCTGGTTCGCGGAGAATCCACCGCCAGCGTGAAGGGCAAGGACGGCAAACTGGTCGATGAGGTGGTTCCGGCCACCATCGACATCCTCGTCGCCAAGGAAGAAATGCGCGTTGGCGACCGGCTGGTGCCGGAACCGCCGCGCGAACTGCTCAGTTATGTACCGCGCGCGCCACAGACCCCCGTGGAAGGCCAGATCGTCTCGATCTACGGCAGCGCGGTGCGGTATGCGGCAGGCAACCAGGTCGTGGTCATCAACCGAGGCATCCGGGACGGTCTGGAGCGGGGCCATGTGATGGCGATTTTGCGAAGCGGAGAACGCATCACTGACCGCACCGACTCCGCCAGAACACAGATCAAGCTGCCCAACGAACGCAACGGCTTGCTGATTGTCTTCCGCACTTTCGAGAAGCTGTCTTACGCCCTGGTGCTGGAAGTCACCGAAGGCGTGAAAGTGGGCGACCGCTTCGAAAATCCGAACTGAGCGTCAGCGCCGGCGTATGCAGACCGTCTGCATGACTTCCCTTGCCGCTTCCACCTGAATGCGGCCTGCTATGGATGTCGCTGAACTCGGTGCCTGGTTGCGCCTGTCGCTGACCCCGGGTATCGGCAACGCGGGAGCTCGCCAGTTGCTGGCCGCTTTCGGGTCGGCCCAGGCCATTTTTGAACAAGACGCCAGCACCTTGCGGCAGCTCGGTTCCGACCGCCTGACCGAGGTGCTGCTGAGCGAGCCCGCGACCCTGGCCGGCCAGCTTCAGACCACGCTTGACTGGCTGCAAGGCGCAGACGACCGGCGCGTTGTGACGCTGGGCGACGCGGGTTACCCGTCAGCGTTGCTCGACATCGAAGACCCCCCTTCCATGCTATATATGCTGGGAGCTCTAGATCCATGGGCCTCTGATGCTGCAAATAGGATAGCGATTTGCCTCGCCATCGTGGGCAGCCGGAACCCGACACCACAGGGAGAAAGCAATGCCCGCCAATTTGCCAGAGTATTCGGCGAGGCCGGCCTCTGTGTGGTGTCCGGGCTCGCGCTCGGGGTCGACGGCGCTGCCCACGATGGCGCCCTGCTCGGCGGCGGCACCACGCTGGCCGTGGTTGGCACCGGACTGGACCGCGTGTATCCGAAACAGCACCTGGCGCTTGCCCACCGCATTGCACAGCAGGGTTTGATCATCAGCGAGTTCCCGCTGGGAACACCGCCGCTCACTGCCAATTTCCCGAAGCGCAATCGCCTGATCTCGGGCCTGTCCCAAGGCACGTTGGTGGTCGAAGCGGCGCTCAAGTCGGGTTCACTGATCACCGCACGCCTGGCCGCTGAACAGGGCAAGGACGTATTCGCCATCCCCGGCTCCATCCACTCCCCGCAGTCGCGCGGCTGCCACGCCCTCATCAAACAGGGCGCCAAGCTGGTGGAATCCGCCCAGGACGTGCTGGAAGAATTGAACCTGCCTGGGCTTTCCGCTGCTTCGACCGCAAGCGCAGAGGCAGAGGCGGAGGCAGATGATCAAACCGCCGATGAACCGTTATTTGCAGCGATGGGCTTCGAGCCTGTCAGCCTCGACGCCTTACAGGCGCGCACCGGGCTCGCAACAGCCGAGTTGCAGGCCCGCCTTCTCGCGCTGGAGCTGGCCGGGGAGGTTGCCAGGCTGCAAGGCGGGCTGTTTCAGCGCATGGCGCGCGGTTGACGCCTGCGGCTACGTTGGGCCAAGGGCCTTCGGCCATGTACGAGGGCCGCGCCGTTCCCAACTGCGTTATATTGAGTGCATGTTTGAAGTACTGGTGTACGTTTACGAAAATTACTGGCAAGGCGACGCCTGCCCCGAGCTGCACCAGCTGAGCCGCAAACTCACGGCGGTCGGTTTTGAGGCAGACGAGATCCAGGCCGCGCTGGTCTGGCTCAACGGCCTGAACATCGCCGCGCAGAACACCCAGGTGGGGATGCCTGCCGCCTCACCGGCCAGCATCCCTCCTGCCCCGGCGACATCCAGCACACCACCCTGCTTCCAGGCCCAGTCGGCCGGTAGTCTGCGTGTCTATTCGGTGGCGGAGCAGGACCACCTCGGCGCCCAGGCGCTGGGTTTCGTCAGTTTCCTGGAATCCTCAGGCGTGCTGCCGTCACACATGCGCGAAATCGTGATCGACCGCGCGATGGCCGCCCCGGGAGACCCGCTGGCACTGGACGATCTCAAGATCATTGTGCTGATGGTTTACTGGAGCTTTGGCGAAGAACCCGATGCCCTGGTCCTGGACGAACTCTGTGACGACGCGGACTTCCGCGTGGCGCATTAGTAGAGCCCCCACGTCCGCTCACTGCGTGTAACTCTCTGCACCTTGCAGGCCGCCGCTCGCCAGAGGCTTCGCTTCTGATGCCTGTCCAAAGCTGCTCAAGCAGCTTTGGACAGGCATCAGCCCCGAGGGGGCGCTGCGCCTGCAGGCCGGCAGAGGCGGACCCACGGCCCCTGATGCTAAAGAAGGCTCCTCACCGCGCTGGCGATCAGCCCAGCAGGCGCTCCGGATTGGCATCGAGTTTGGCCAGCGCGTCTCGGGTGGCGCGCACCGTGAGTGCTTCGTCTTCGGTCGGCACGAGCAAGCCGGCCTGCAAATAGGCCGCCAGACGGCGCGCCTGGATCAGGAAATTGCGGCCGTCAGTCGATGCAAACAGGTTCAACTGCTTGCGGTCACTGCGCCAGGCAAACTGCACATGACTGACCTGGCCATTGTGATCCAGCGTGAACCATGCCCCGAGTTGCAACTCCTGCGCCCAGGAACGCATGGCGTCGCTGGGCTGGCTGCCGCCGTCGGCAATCACTTCGATCTCCGAGGCATCAATGCCAATCATCATGACCAGGTTTTCGGTGTCCAGCGGCAGGTCACCCACATCCTCGTCTGACAGGTAGTCCTCCAGATTTGCCAGCCGCTTGGACATCTCTTCGATGCGCTCCAGGGAAATGGCATCGGTCTTGGACATGAAGGCGTCTGCCAGCGTATCACTGATGATTTTCAGATGCTGGTCCTGCACCGGGAGGCTCATGCCGAGCATGGACATACCGGATCGGAGCAGGCGCAGCAGTGTGGGCAGATCGGCGATGACGCGCGCGCGGTCATTGCGGTTGGGTTTGGCGCTGGCCGCCCAGACCAGGTCGGCGGCTGCCTGCTTGAGCGTGATCGTTTCCTTGTGCTGTGGCCCGTTTTTCATGGCCGCGATGGCCAACACCTCGGCCCAGATCTTGAAAAGAAACTCACGAATCTCTTCGCGCACCGGCATGTCGTTGAGCATGCTGCGCATCTCGATGGTGTACTGGATGGCCATGGTTTCCTTCTGTTCCATCTGCTGGGCGACACTCACCACGCGCGCAGTGCTGCCCTGCCCGGACAGGAACTTCGACAGGAATTTCTGGAACTCGTCGTACACCAGCTGGAACACCCGCCTGCCAGTTTCCGGATATTGCTCGATCACCTGCACGATGCGCTTGATTTCTATTTCCAGCGCACCGCCCGAAATCGTCGCATCAAAGCCAAGCACACAGGAGCCCATGCGGTCGATGAGTCGGCGGGCCGGGTGCTGCAGGGACCCAAAAAACTCGGGTTCTGAAATCGCAACGCGCAGCACCGGCATCTGCAGCCTGGCGAACCACACCCGCACGGCTGGTGGAATGCGGTCTTCCGCCAGAATGCTCTGGAACATGAGCGCCACGATTTCGATCGTGGCTTTTTCACTGGACGTGCTCGCCGCTTGCTTGAGGTCGCTGGTGCGCTGGCGCAAAGCGCCTGCCGCCTGCTCCACATCAACGGCACCATAAACCTGACCGGGAGCATCGACGAGGGTGCCTTCATAGGCATTGCCCGTCGCGGCGCGGGTCTGCACTCTGGACAGGGCCTGCGCCAGCTGGGGCGAGGGCTGATTGGCGTGGGTGTGATCAAAATCAACGGCGTGATCGGATAGCAGGCGCTTGAGGTGCCCCATCACCCCCTGGGCCCGCATGCGCGCCCGCGCCAGAGGCGACGTCCCGGTCTGCATGCGCGTCTCGTCGTGGATCGCGTCCCTCGCTGCAACAGAGTTCCCGGTCCCCCCGAAAGCGTTGCCGCCGCCGCCATGCCCTGAACCTGAACCTGAACCTGAACCTGAACCTGATCCTGATCCTGAACCTGATCCTGATCCTGATCCTGAACCTGATCCTGAACCTGAACCTGAACCTGAACCTGATCCTGATCCCGAACGACCACCACTCGCCCCGCCGCCGCCACCGCCACCGCCGGCTCCTCCGGACGAGCCCGTCCCGAACGCCTGCTGTCCCGCCGGTTCCGCGTTGCGGTTGCCTGCCGGCTTGGTCTTGGCGCGAACCGGTGACGGGGTGTTTGCAGAAGGTGTGCGCTTGACAAGTGCGCGAAGATCAATGTCCACCATCACGTTTTCCTTGATCAGGAACTCGTTGGCGGCGCGGTAGGCCTCCAGCAGATGCGCGGTCAGCTGCTGCTGGATCAGGTCCTGCACCATCAGCCAGACCTCGCGCGACAGGGGCGACAGGGTCCATTGCTCCACCATCTTCTGCGAGAGGACTTCGGGGCGCAGAATGTCTTCCTTGGTGAGCTCGGAAACCCCCTCCAGGCTCTGGACGCGCAGACGCAGGTCGTTGAGTTCCCAGCTGGCGCTGTCCAGCAGGCGCAAGGCAAGGCGGGAGGCAAGAATCCTGTTCTCCATCACCTCATTGCCCATCAGCTCGAATTTGCCGGTATCGACCGCCACGCCAAGAGGTGCGGCTGTCGGGAGAAGCGCATTTTTCCATGCCGTGATGGTGGCGTTGACCCAACTCGCTTCCGAGCTCTGAAAGGACAGCCAGGCGTCACGGCGGTCCTGCATGTCGCGGGCACTGCCGCTTTGCTCGGTCAACGCAGACAGCTTCTGCAGGATGGCACCGGCGAGCTCGGGCAGGATGCGCGCGGCGTGGCTCACAAACCGTTCGCGCGCCTGCCGGGCAAGAAGAAGGTCTCTTTTGGTGTTTGCGGCCACGTCCGTGTATGTGTTGGTGCGCTTTGCCTAAACCGTTGCGCCGGCATTCGGGTCGTTCGGATCCTCGTCCTTTTTCCCCGAGGGCTTGACGAGGTCTTCGCGCTTGATGCCCAGCCACATGGCAATCGCCGCGGCCACAAACACCGAAGAATAGATGCCAAACAGGATGCCGATCGTGAGGGCCAGCGCAAAATAAAACAAGGTCGGTCCGCCAAAGAGCAGCATCGACAACACCATGATCTGCGTCGAGCCATGCGTGATGATGGTGCGACTGATGGTGGAGGTGATCGCGTTGTCGATGATCTGCACGGTGTTCATCCTGCGGTAACGGCGGAAATTTTCACGGATCCGGTCGAAAATCACCACCGATTCATTGACCGAGTAGCCTAGCACGGCAAGCACGGCAGCCAGCACGGAGAGCGAAAACTCCCACTGGAAAAATGCGAAGAAGCCGAGAATGATCACGACGTCGTGCAGGTTGGCAATGATGGCCGCCACCGCGTACTTCCATTCGAAGCGAAACGCCAGGTAAATCATGATGCCCACCACCACCATGGCCAGCGCCTTCAGGCCATCCTGCGCCAGCTCCTCGCCGACCTGGGGGCCGACAAACTCGGTCCGCCGCAGGGTGATCTGGGGGTCATCGGCCTTCAGCGCCGTCATCACCTTCTCGCTCTGCTGGGCCGTGGTCACGCCTTTTTGTGCGGGCAAGCGGATCATCACCTCGCGCGCTGTACCGAAATTCTGCACCTGCACATCGGTAAAGCCCAGCCCCGCCACCGTACCCCTGACCTTTTCAACGTCGGCGGGCTGCGAATAGCTGACCTCCATCACCGTGCCGCCCGTGAATTCCACCGACAGGTGCAGGCCACGCGAAAACAGGAAAACCACGGCCAGTACAAAGGTCGTGAATGAAATCACATTGAAGATCAAGGCATGCCGCATGAACGGAATGTCTTTGTGGATTTTGAAGAATTCCATGGCGTTGTCTGTCCGTTGTTCTCTGGTCTAGTTGGCCGAGGCCGTAGGCTTGGCAGGCACAGCCGCGCTGCTGGCGGGTCGCCAGACGGTACCAATGGACACCGATTTGAGTTTTTTCTGCCGTCCATACCAGAGGTTGACCAGACCGCGTGAGAAAAACACGGCTGAAAACATGCTGGTCAAGATGCCAATGACGTGCACCACGGCAAATCCGCGCACCGGTCCGGAACCGAAAGCCAGCAAGGCCAGACCGGCAATCAGCGTCGTGATGTTCGAGTCCAGGATGGTCGCCCAGGCGCGCTCATAGCCGCTATGGATGGCGGCCTGCGGCGCCACACCATTGCGCAGCTCCTCGCGCACCCGTTCGTTGATCAGGACATTCGAGTCAATCGCCATGCCCAGCGCCAGCGCCATGGCGGCCATGCCGGGCAGGGTCAGGGTCGCCTGCAGCATGGACAGCACCGCCACCAGCAAAAGAAGGTTCACCGCCAGTGCCAGGCCGGAGAACAGCCCGAACAGCATGTAATAAACGGCCATGAAAGCGACGATCACGAGAAAACCCCAGGCCACGCTGTGAAAGCCCTTGGCAATGTTTTCTGCGCCCAGGCTCGGGCCAATGGTGCGCTCCTCAATGATTTCCATCGGGGCCGCCAGCGATCCGGCGCGCAGAAGCAGCGCCAGGTCATTGGCTTCGGTCACGCTCATGGAGCCGGAAATCTGGAAACGGTTGCCTAGCTCGCTCTGGATGACCGGCGCCGTCAGGACCTCGCCCTTGCCTTTTTCAAACAGCACAATCGCCATGCGTTTCTTGACGTTTTCGCGGCTCACGTCGCGCATGATGCGCCCGCCCTTGGCATCGACGGTCAGGTCCACCTTGGGCTGCTGGCTCTGCGAGTCAAAGCCCGGCTGGGCGTCCGTCAGGCTTTCGCCGGTCAGGATCACCTGTTTCTTCACAATCACGGGCCGGCCGTCGCGCTCGAGGAAGCGCTCGGAACCAAAAGGAACGGCACTGGCGCCGCTCTCAGCCGCACGGCCTTCTGCGCTTTCATCGACCAGCCGCATTTCCAGCGTGGCCGTGCGCCCCAGAATATCCTTGGCTTTGGCCGTGTCCTGTACACCGGGCAACTGCACCACGATGCGATCGAGCCCCTGCTGCTGGATCACCGGCTCGGCAACACCGAGCTCGTTGATACGGTTGTGCAGTGTCACCATGTTCTGCTTGAGTGCCTGCTCCTGTACCAGACGGGCCGCCTCGGGCTTGATGCTGGCATTGAGCCTGTACTCGGTCCCGTCGGGGGCGTCTGTCAGCTGCAGGTCCACAAACTGGTCCTGGATCAGGCGTTTGGCGGCTTCCAGCGTCGCCGTGTCACGGAACCGGACCTCAATCACCTGGCCGTTGCGGTTGATGCCACCGTGGCGGATGTTCTTCTCCCGCAACACCAGACGGATGTCTCCGGCCAGCGACTCGGCTTTTTTCGTCAGTGCCGCCTGCATGTCCACCTGCAGCATGAAATGCACACCGCCGCGCAAGTCCAGGCCCAGGTACATGGGCCGCGCGTTCAGGGAAGTCAGCCAGGCGGGCGAGCGTGACAGCAGATTGAGGGCCACGATGTAGGGAGGGGTGGCCGGGTCGGGCAGCAGCGCTTTTTCAATCGCGTCCTTGGCTTTGAGCTGGGTGTCCGTATTGCCGAAACGGGCCTTGACCGACGTGACATCAAAGGTCACCGCCTCTGCAACGATATTGACATCCTTGAGCGCCTTCTCAACGCGAGCGACTGTTGTCCCGTCGATCTTGACGCTGGAGCGGGCGGCAGAAACCTGTACCGCAGGCGCCTCGCCAAAAAAATTGGGCAGCGTGTAAAGGGCGGCAATCAACAGGGCGACGACGATGACCGCGTACTTCCAGACCGGATAACGATTCATGAGCGTGCTGTTCCTGGGAAACTGAGGGGCTGAAGCAGCCGGCCCATGCCGGCCGGCCGGGGAATACTAGGACTTGATGCTGCCTTTGGGCAGGACCTGGACGATCGCGCTGCGCTGCAGCTGGACCTCAACGCCAGTGGCAAGTTCCAGGCTCAGGTAGGCCTCGCCCAGCTTGGTGACCGTGCCGAGCAGGCCACCGGCGGTGACCACTTCGTCGCCTTTGGCCAGTGCGTCAATCATCGCGCGATGCTCTTTCTGCTTTTTCATCTGGGGGCGGATCATCACAAAATACAGCACCACAAACATCAGCACCAGCGGCAGCATGCTGGTGAGCGAAGACAGCATGCCGCCTTCGGCAGCAGCGGCTGGGGCGGTTTGGGCAAACGCGGAAGAAATAAACACGGCAGACTCCACAACAATAAGTAAGGCTCCCACTGGTCACAGCAGGGGCGCGGAAGGCCGATTGTATGCGGCCGGGTGGCCATCAGGGCTTGTACCCCTACCGGTTTTCGCGCTTTGCAGGCCGTGGCGGGCCGGCAAACGCAGCCCGCCGGCCCATTTCAGGCCGCGCCTGCCCCCGGCTCCGTCCGGCGGGCTCTCAGGCAGCCCGCTGGCGCTCGCTGATGGCAGGCTGGCGGAAGGCCGCCGTCGCAGCGTGCCATTGTTGCCGGGCAGCCTCGACATGGCGTGCCTTGACGTGGCCATAACCCTTGATCAGCTCCGGAATACGCGCGATGTCAAGCGCTGCGGCATGGTTGGCCGCATCCAGCGTGCGCAGCACTTCCTCGATACTGGCCTCGTACTGGGCAATCAGTGCGCGTTCCATTTGACGTTCTTCGGTGCGTCCGAAAATGTCCAGCGCCGTGCCGCGCAGGCCCTTGAGCCTGGCCAGCAGTTTGAAGCCCGTCAGCATCCAGGGGCCGAATTTCTGTTTTTGCAACTCGCCCTTGTCGTTTTGCTTCGCAATCATGGGCGGCGCGAGGTGGTAGTTGAGCTTGAAGTCGCCCTCAAACATCGCATCGACCTTGTCCAGGAAACTTCGGTCGGCGTGCAGACGCGCGACTTCGTACTCGTCCTTGTAGGCCATCAGCTTGAACAGGTACTTCGCAACGGCTTGCGTGAGCAGCGTTTTTCCGAGCACCGATTCCGCCTGCTGGACCCGGTTCACGAAACTCTCGTAACGCTTGGCATAGGCCGCGTTCTGGTAATCCGTCAGGAAGGCCACGCGGCGCGCCACAAACTCTGGCAAGCCCTGGCGCGGAGCCGGCATGCTGATCACCTGCGCAGAGGCAAACAGCTTTTCCACCGACGGCAGGTCGTGGGCCGCGCGACGTCCCCATTCGAAAGCCGTCTTGTTGTTGTCCACCGCGACGGCATTGAGTTCGATGGCGCGCATCAGCGACGCATATTCCAGCGGAATCCAGCCTTTTTGCCAGGCATAACCGAGCATCATCGGGTTGGTGTAAATGCTGTCGCCCATCAGCTTGATGGACGCTGCGTCTGCATTGAAGGCACCGACACCAGCCACACCCACGGCTCTGGTAATCTCCGCGGCGCAGGCCTCGGCCGGGTTCTGCCAGTTCGTGTTGTGCACAAACGCCGCCGTCGGCGTGCTGTGAGAATTGAGGGCCACATGGGTACGGCCCTCGCGCATGCGCAGCACCGTTTCCTTGCCGGCCGTCACGATCGGGTCGCAGCCAATGATCAGGTCGGCGCCGGCCATGCCGACGCGTGTGGTGCGGATATCGTCCTGGCTGGCGCCTATCAGCACGTGGCTCCAGGTCGCGCCGCCTTTTTGCGCCAGACCGCCGGCGTCCTGCGTGACGATGCCCTTGCCTTCGATGTGGCCGGCCATGCCCAGCAACTGGCCGATGGTGATGACCCCGGTGCCACCGACGCCGGCCACCACGATGCCCCAGACAGCGCCGTTGACGCCTTGGGTCGCCGGAATCTGCGGCTGCGGCAGGGCGCCCATTTCGAACGGTGAAGCCGCCTTGCCCTTGGCCTTCTTCTTGAGTTGTCCGCCCTCGACGGTCACGAAACTCGGGCAGAAGCCCTTGAGGCAGGACATGTCCTTGTTGCAGGTGGACTGATTGATCTGGCGCTTGCGGCCGAACTCGGTCTCCAGCGGCTCGACGCTCAGGCAGTTGGACTGCACGCTGCAGTCGCCGCAGCCTTCGCAGACCAGCTCGTTGATGACCACACGAACGGCCGGATCGACCAGGGTGCCACGCTTGCGGCGCCGGCGCTTTTCGGTGGCGCAGGTCTGGTCGTAAATGATGACGGTCGTGCCCTTGATCTCGCGGAACTGTCGCTGGATCGCGTCAAGCTCGTCGCGGTGGTGCACCGTCACGCCCTCGGCCAGCGCCACACCGTCGTACTTTTCCGGCTCGTCGGTGACAACGACAATTTTTGCCGCGCCTTCGGCCCGCATGGACTGGGCAATCTGCACCACCGAGAGGCCTTCCGGCCGTTCACCGATCTGCTGGCCGCCGGTCATGGCGACCGCGTCGTTGTAGAGGATCTTGTAGGTGATGTTCACCCCGGAGGCAATCGACTGGCGCACCGCCAGCGAGCCGCTGTGGAAATAGGTGCCGTCCCCGAGGTTGGCAAAAATGTGCTGGTCGGTGGTGAAGGGTTGCTGGCCGACCCAGGGCACGCCTTCGCCGCCCATCTGGGTGAAGCCTGAGGTGCTGCGGTCCATCCACAGTGCCATGAAATGGCAGCCGATACCGGCCATGGCGCGCGAGCCCTCGGGCACCTTGGTACTGGTGTTGTGCGGGCAGCCTGAGCAGAACCAGGGCTGGCGGTCGGCCTTGATCTCAAGCACCTGCAGCGAACGTTCCTTGGCTTCCAGGATGGCCAATTGCGCATCGATGCGCGCCGTCATGTCGCCGTCCAGGCCCAGCTTGCGCACGCGTTGCGCAATCGCCCTGGCGATCAGCGATGGCGACAGGTCGGCGTTGGCACGCAGCAGGGTATTGGCCGTCGGGTTCGGCATGGACCATTCGCCGCCGCTGAAGTCCCCATCGATTTCGTTGAACTTGCCGTAAATGTTGGGGCGCACGTCGGCGCGCCAGTTGTAGAGCTCTTCCTTGAGCTGGTACTCGATGACCTGGCGTTTTTCCTCGACCACCAGGATCTCGCGCAGGCCGGTGGCGAACTCACGCGTGCCCTGAGCCTCCAGCGGCCAGACCACACCGACCTTGTGCAGGCGGATGCCAAGCTGGCGGCAGGTGGCGTCGTCCAGGCCTAGATCGATCAGGGCCTGGCGCGTGTCGTTGTAGGCCTTGCCGCTGGCGATGATGCCGAAGCGATCGTTGGGCCCTTCGATCACGTTGTGGTTGAGCCGGTTGGCGCGGATGTAGGCGAGCGCGGCATACCATTTGTAGTCAAAGAGGCGCGCCTCCTGGTCCAGTGCGGCGTCGGGCCAGCGGATGTGCACGCCGCCCGGGGGCATCTGGAAGTCGGTCGGCAGCTTGATCTGCACCCGCTCCGGGTCGATCATCGCGGTGGCGCTGGACTCGACAATTTCCTGGATGGTCTTCATGCCGGCCCAGACGCCGGAAAAGCGACTCATGGCAAACGCATGCACGCCGAGGTCCAGGATTTCCTGCACATTGGTCGGAAAAAACACCGGCAGGCCACAGGCCTTGAAGATATGGTCGCTCTGGTGCGCCGCGGTCGAGCTTTTGGCCACATGGTCGTCGCCGGCCACCGCAATCACGCCACCCCAGGCCGTGGTGCCGGCCATGTTGGCGTGTTTGAAGACATCCGAGCAGCGGTCCACACCCGGCCCCTTGCCATACCAGATGCCGAACACGCCGTCGTACTTGTTGGTGCCCGGTGGCGAAAAGCCCAGCTGCTGGGTGCCCCACAGCGCAGTGGCCGCCAGCTCTTCATTGACGCCGGGCTGGAAAACGATGTTCTGCGCCTTCAGGTAGCTGGAGGCCTTCCACAAGGCCTGGTCATAACCACCGAGCGGCGAACCGCGGTAGCCGCTGATGAAGCCGGCCGTGTTTTTACCCTGCAAGGCATCGCGCTGGCGCTGCAGCATGGGCAGCTTGACGAGGGCCTGGACGCCACTCATGAAGGCCTGGCCGTAGTCGAGCGAGTATTTGTCGTCGAGCGTGACGGTCTCGAGAGCCTTGCGGATGTGTTCGGGAAGAGGGGCGTTCATCGTGTCTCCAGTCGTGGGGCTGACACCGCCTTTTGGGCGGAGCAAAAAGGCTCACACCCGGATAGGGTGATGCCTCTATATATCAGCAAAGTGTAGGCGCGATGGCCAGATAAGTCTTTGCTTTTTATGCCTTGTTTAACGTGTTTAAAGAAAGATTCTTGCTTAAAATTGCCATCCATGGAAACACTTGACAAGTTTGACCTCGCGATCCTGAATGAATTGCAGACCGACGGCCGCTTGAGCAACGCCGAACTCAGCATCCGCGTCGGCCTGAGCGCCGCGCCCTGCTGGCGACGCGTCAGGGCACTGGAGGAAGGTGGCTTCATCAAGGGTTACCGCGCGGAGATAGACCGCCACAAGATCGGGCTGGGTGTGCTGGCCTTTGTACGTCTGGATGCCGACCGCAACACCGGCGATGCGACCAGCGCGATGGAAGAGGCGATCCGCCAATTGCCTGAGATCATCGCCTGCCACTACATCAGCGGCACCGGAACCTTCGAGTTGCAGGTGGTGGCCCGGGACCTCGACAGTTTTTCGCGTTTCGCCCTGAAAAGCCTGCTGAACCTGCCCAATGTGAAAGACATGCACACCAGTTTTTCCCTGGGTGAGATCAAGTCCAGCAGCGTGCTGCCGCTGGGCCACTTGTCCGACAAGATGCCATAACGCCCCGCGCCATGCCTGCTGGCCACTCCAGAGCTTGCTGGACCCTGATTTAAGTGCTTTTTATGGCTCTGACCCCTATCAAACGAGCGCAAACAGCTCCTGATTTGATAGCATGCCAGGCGCCGATGTCGCAATGGCCGCGCGTCCCGAAGACTTGGGCGCCTTCGCACGCCGTCGGCGGATGCCGCTGCGTCAGGAACCTTCTTTTCCGTCCCGCACACAGCGCGCCACCAGCGGCAGCAACGGGTAACGCAGCACCGCCTCACGCCCGCCCGAACCCAGGCCAAACTCGGCGCGCATGCGCGTGTTGCTGTACACGGTCTGCAGGGCGCCTTGCCCGCCTGCGTCGCGGAAAAGCACGTCGGAGGGCACGCCGGCGGTTCGCGAACTCTCGATCAGCGCGCTGTCATTCACAAACCTCACGCTGAAATCAATGCCATGTTCGCAGCGGTAGCGGCTCGCCGCTGGCCCGGTAGAAGCACAGGCCGAGAGCAAGGCAAGCGCAGCGAGCAGCAGGCCGCAGCGGGGGAAAAAGTGGCCCGGCTGGCTCATTTGGGCCACAACACCCACAGGCGCAAAGGCTGGTTCACGCGACTGGCGAGTTCACCGGCTTGTGGACCAGTGCCGGCGAAATAGTCGGCCCGCACGGCACCCACAATGGCGCTGCCCGTGTCCTGCGCGACCACGAGTTTTTGCAGGTCTGCCGCCGCACCGCGCGAGGCGAGCCAGACCGGGGTACCGTAGGGGATGCTTTCCCGGTCCACCGCGATCGAGCGCCCCGGCGTCAACGGCACGCCCTGCGCGCCGCGCGGGCCGTAAGCCGCGTCCATGTCACTCAGGAGCTCTTCGCGGAAAAAGATATACCGTGGATTGCTCCACAGCAGTTGCGAAACGCGCTGCGGATTCTGCGCCGCCCAAGCCTTGGTGGACTCGGTCCAGGGCGCGTTCATCCTGCCCTGGCCCTGCTCCATCAGCCACTGGGTGATGCTGCGAAAGGGCTGGTCGTTGGAACCGGCAAACGCCACGCGCACAGTGCGCTGCGCGCCGGCGGCGTCGGTGATGGCCAGCCGGCCCGAGCCCTGGATGTGCAGCGACATGGCATCAATCGGATCGGCGAGCCAGGCGATCTCCCGTCCTCTCAACGCGGCCTGCGCCTCGGGCAGGGTCTCGATTTCCTGCCGGGTGTACCAGGGCTTGCGGCTGCCCAGCCCGGCCGGCGGCTGGTACAGCGGCACCGGGTAAGCGGCACCGGGTTGCCGGCTGGCCCTGAGCACGGGCTCGTAATAACTGGTCAGCAGTCCCTCGGCCGACCCTTGCAGGGTTTCGACCCGGTAGGGCTGCAGCCGGCCCACCATCCAGGCGCGCTGCTCCTGCCCCGTCGCAATGCTCAGGCGACGCACCTCGCCACACAGCGGCGCAAACACCGGGCCGGGTCGCTCACAGCTCTTGAGCCAGGCGTTCCAGGCCTCAAACAGGGCGTCATTTTCAAAGCCGGGCAGTTCGCTCCAGGCCACCGGCACCCAGCGGCTCTTGCCACGCACCATGACGGCACCCTCTGCGCCTGCCCCGGGGCGTGCAGGCACACTGGCCGCCGCTGGCGCCGAGGGCGGTGGCGCAGGCACGGGCGCCGTCGCACAGGCCACCAGGCCGAGCACGGCAGCCATAATGACAAGTGTTGGTGTTATCCGGGAAAAAACAGTCATGGCCTTACTTTTACTCGAAGCCCTGGGGGCCTTGCTCATTCTGGTCTTCATTGTCTGGTGGACGATGTTCTCCGGGCGCAGCAAGGGTGAACTCAAAAGCGATGCCGAGCGTGATGCGCCACCGGAAAAACCCGGCGATCCGCTATAAATTACGGAGCAGATTCGCCAGCTCCACCGCCGACTTTACCCGCATTTTGTCAAAAACCCGGGCCCGGTGCACTTCCACCGTGCGCACGCTGATGTCGAGCTGGTCGGCCACCAGCTTGTTCGGCAGGCCCTCAACCACCAGCGCCATCACATCGCGCTCCCGCTCGGTCAGCCCGTCAAGCCGCGCGCGCAGGCTGGTGTGTTCATTGAGTTGCGCCAGTGCCGCCGCCGACTGCATCAGCGCCTGCTCGATACGGTCCACCAGCACATTGTCGGAAAAGGGCTTTTCGCAGAAGTCGAACGCGCCACGCTTGACGGCGTCGACTGCGGTCGGCACGTCGGCGTGACCGGTCAGGAAAATCACCGGCAGGGTCGGCAGCAATCCATAACCGATAAGTTTTTCGAACATCGCCAGCCCGCTCATGCCGCCCATGCGCACGTCGAGCAGGGCGCATGAGGGCGAAGTGATGGCAAACGCTCCAGAGATCCGCTCGTCGAATGCCTCGGCGCTGGCAAAGGTCTCGCTGGTCAGGCGCCGCGAACGCAGCAGCCAGGCCAGCGCCTCGCGCACGCTGGCATCGTCATCAACGATGTACACCGTGGCATTCTGGATCGGTTCCATGGCAATTCCTTCCCGCAGGCGGGTTTTCAGGCGGACACTTCGGCGAGCGCGACGGCGGTGACCGCTGCCGGCAATGTAAAGGTGAAAATCGTACCCTGAGGCTGGCCCGCCTCAAACCCCAGAAACCCGCCGTGCTGCTCGATCACCGTGCGGCACAGGCTCAGGCCGAGGCCCATGCCTTCAAGCTTGGTCGTGAAGAAAGGCGTGAACAGCCGGCGCGCCACCTCCTCCGAAATACCCTCTCCGTGGTCGATCACGGCAAACTCCACCCAGCGACTGTGCGCATTGGAGGCCGCCGGCCGCACGCGCAGAATCAGCAGCTTGTCGGCGCGCCGGCTTTTGTCCGGCGACTGCATGGCCTGCATGCCGTTGCGCGCGAGGTTGAGCAGCACCTGCTCGACCATGGTCCGGTCGCACAGCACCGGCTCGCAGCTTTCGTCGACCTCGATCTGCACCCGGACCCCCAGCTTGCGGGCCTGCAGGCTGACCAACGGCATCACCGCATCCAGCAAGGCACGCGGCGCCACGGGCTCGCGCACCTGGTCCCGGCGGCGTACAAAGTCATGCACACTCTTGATGACCTTGCCGGCACGCTCGGCCTGCTCGGCGATGCGGCGCATCGCCAGTTGAAGGTCCTGGTTGTCGGGCGGCTGCGGTGCGCCGGCCACCGCGCTTTGCAGCAGGTTCAGCGATCCGGTCGCATAGCTGGAAATGGCGGCCAGCGGCTGGTTCAATTCATGGCTCATCAGCGACGCCATCTCGCCGACCGTGGCCAACCGGGCCGTGGCCTGCAGCCGGTCCTGGCTGGCCCGCGACAACTCTTCGATGCGCCGCTGTTCGCTGACGTCGAGGATGGCGCTCATCCAGCCGGTCTGCTTGCCCACGGCGTTGATCAGCGGCGCCTCGATGATCAGCACCGGGAACCGCGAGCCATCCCGGCGCATGAAGATGGACTCGAAACCTTCACGCGGCAGGGTCGCACCCACGGCCAGTCGCCGCGCCTGCCGCTGCTCGTACTCCTCGACCTGCTCGGGGGGCCAGTAAGGCGGCGGTGCGCCGTGCCTGAGCAACTCGCCGGCCTCCAACCCCACCATCTGGCAGAAAGCCGGGTTCACGTAGGTCACGCGGCCCTGCAGGTCTCTGGCCCGCATGCCGGTGACCAGCGAATCCTCCATGGCCTTGCGAAAAGCCAGCGCGTCGGCCAGGTCATGCTCGACCTTCAGGCGCCGGCGCATGTCTCGCCCGAGCAGCGCCAGCACGGCGACCAGCGCCAGCGACATGGCCGCCACCAGCGCGGTCAGCAGGTTGGGAAACAGGGCCGGCGTGCCGAGCTGACGCTCCAGCCGCAGCACCATGGTGTTGCCCGGCAGATCGAGCAGCTGCTGGGCGACGTAGACGCGGTTGCCGCGGGCCGGGTTGCCGTACATGGCCAGGCGCGTGCCGTCGGCCTCGGTGAACGCCAGGCCATGACCGCGTGCCAGTTGCCTGCCCACCAGTTCGGACAACATCTCCTGCAGCGAATAGGTCGCCAGCAAATAACCCGCCAGCTGCCCGCCGGCGAGTACCGGCAGACACATGTCCAGCACCTCCAGCCCCAGCCCGTCAGCCTGCGGCAGGAAGTAGCTGCTCGAATAGGCCGGCCCGCTGAAACGGCGCGCCGCGGCGCAGGCAAAAGTGACGTCGGTCTGCGCGCTGGCGCGCCCGAGCCGCTCAAACACCGGGGGCCGGTAAGGTGTTTCAGCGTAAGAGACCGGCGCCAGTGCCACATCACGCCACTCCAGCCGCAAGATCTCCCGGTGCTCGTGCAGCAAGGTGGCCGCCGGCACACGCCAGGTGGCCGGATCCGGGCTGCTCGCCTGCAAAGCCTGGATGCCCTGGACGTTGCGCGTCAGTGCTGCGCGAATGTCGGTGGTCGTCTGCACCGCGTCCTGCTCGAGCCGGCTTTGCACCTGGCTGGACTCGTAGCGCCCGGCGAGCCAGACCAGGGTGGACAACAGGCCAAGCAGCAAGGCCACCAGCAGGGTCCACAAGCCCCAGCGCCGGCTCCAGCGCCGCCGGCCCGAAGACGGTTCGGCGCGACTGGCCGCTTCCGCGGACTTGCTCACAGGACCCCGTGATCGAGGGCGGGCAACTGCAGGCGCACAGCCCGCAACCTGTCTGCGCTCAGCTCGGCCATGACCACAGCGGGGCCCTGGGCCTGCTCGCCCAGCACGCTACCCCAGGGATCGACGATCAGGCTCTGGCCCCAGGTGCGGCGCCCGTTGTCGTGTTCGCCCCCCTGGGCTGCAGCCACCACATAGGCCAGGTTTTCAATCGCGCGCGCCCGCAGCAGGACTTCCCAATGGGCCTGGCCGGTGGTCCGCGTGAAGGCACTGGGCACGAGCAACAGGTCCGCTTTCATGGCCCGGTACAGCTCCGGAAAACGCAGGTCGTAACAGACACTCAGGCCGACCCGGTAAGCGTAGCCATCGACCGATGGGAGCTCGAAGGTCACCGGCACGGTCCCGCTTTCAATGACACGTGACTCGTCGTACTTCTCCTGCCCGTTGTCAAACCGGAACAGGTGAATTTTGTCGTAACGCGCAACGCACTGGCCCGTCGGCGCAAACACCAGGGAGCTGTTGCGCACATGCTGGCGGTCGCTGGCGCCAAGCGGCACGGTGCCGCCCACAATCCAGAGCCCCAGCTCGCGCGCGGAGCGGGCCAGAAAATCCTGGATCGGGCCCTCGCCGGCAGTTTCCTGCACAGCAAGCTTGTCGGTGTCCTTCAGACCCATCACGCAAAAATACTCGGGCAGCACGGCCAGTTCGGCGCCCTGCGCGGCCGCACGCTCGAGCAACTGCCTGGCCGTGGCCAGGTTGGCAGGGACGCTGGTCCCCGAAACCATTTGAAGGGCGGCGACATGCATGTTTACTTCCTTGTGGCGGTGTCCTCGCCGGGCTTGGCCTCGGCGGCGGCTGCTGCGGCTGCGGCGGCTGCGGCCTTGCGATCCACCTTGGTGATTTTCGGGTTGGTCCAGGTGCCGTCAATATGGAACTCCTGGGTCGCCGCCTCGGTCAACGGACGCCGCAGGAAATACTGGGCCAGGAAGGAACCCAGGCCGATCGCCGGGTTGATGACGGTGGCAATCAGGGAGGCGGTGCCGGCGTTGATCTCCGGCACCACCACCACCGTCAGGTCCTGGGTTTCCCTGGCTATGTCGGCCTTGCCTTCCATCAGCACCGCGGCATTGACGCCCTTCATCTGCAGGTTGTTGGTAAACGCCAGGCCCTGGTTGATGGAGACGTCGCCGCGCACGAAGTCAAAGGAAAAACCGTCCGAAAACACGTCGCGAAAATCCAGCGTCAGGCGCCGCGGCAGGGCCTGAAGGCTGAGCACCCCGAGCAGCTTGGCAATGCCCGGTTCGGCCTTGAGAAACTGGCCCGACGCCACATTCACATTGAACTGCCCGCTCAGGCTCGGGTAGTCCAGGCTCAGCGGCGAACCCACCCAGGCGATCTGGCCTTCGAGCTTGCCCTTGCCGCGGCGGATCACATCGCTCATGCCAAAGCGCTTGAGCAGTTCGCCCGAATCGGCGATGTCGAGCCTGAAGTTCATCACGGTACGGCGCCGCTCGACCGCTCCGCGCGAGCCGCCGGCGGCCACCGCCTGCTGCGCGTTGACGGCCACCCAGTTGCCGGTGGCCGTCAGTGTGGCCTCCGGCACGATGACATTGAGCTTGTTGAGCCGCCACTCCCGCGTACCCCCCTCACGGGCCACCGTCCCGGCGCCGCGGTTGATGGCTTCAATTTCAACCCGGCCCAGCTTCTTGCCGCGCAGCTCCAGGTCCTCCACCACGATGTCGAGCGCCGGGACGTTGGCCGGCTGCTCGTTGAGGATGGCCTCGACCTCGCTGGCCGTGCTCTGGCCCAGGCTCAGGCGCGACAGGCGGGCATACAGCCGGCCGGCGCCCGCCCCCCCGGGCTGGCGAAACTCGACGTAGCCGTTGAGCTCGGCCGCGTCGACGTTGGCGCGCCAGGTCAGGCCGTCACGCGATCCGCCGAGCACGACGTTGTTGAGTTTTCGCCCATCGAACACCAGCTCCCTGGCACGTATCGCCATGGTGGTCGGCAGGTAGCCCAGCACAGCGCTGGCGGGGGTCAGCCGCTCGGCCGGTGCAGCGACAACCGGCACCGGGCTGGCGGCCAGCACCTGTTCCCAGGCATCGATGTCCACACTCGCGAGATTGATGTTGGCGGCCACCCCGGCCTCAGGCACCGGCGCGCTTTCGCCGGGCTCCAGTCCGACGGCGATGCTGCCGCGCAGCACACGCGGCTGTGGCCCGCTGATGTCGCGCACGTATTGCACCGACGCCAGCCGCCCCACCGTCAGTGACAACTGGTCCTGCAGGGCCTGCCCTGCACCGGCCGGGCCGCGCACCACCGTGTTGTCAAAACGCAGGGGCAGCGCGATCTCGGCACTCTTGTTGAGGGGTGCCGGCAGGCTCAAGGCCATGCCCTGCAGGTTGCTGGACACACTGATCTCGGTGGCCCCGCGCCGGAACCCGAGGCTGGCCGTGTAGGCAGCACTGCCGTTGGCGCGGTTGCCCAGGCGGGACACCAGCTCGAGCCCCCGGGCCTGTCGCAGCCCCTCGGCACTGAGTGTGCCCTGGGCCCGGATCAGCACGGTCGCCTCCGGAAATTCCACGGGCCGCGCCGTGGCCTGCGCCGTACGTGTGCCGCCCTCCAGGCGGACATCGCCACCCAGCAGGCGCGCCTGCCCGCCACTGATGGCAAAGCCGCTTTCGGTAAAACTCACCAGCGCCTTCGCACGCGTCAGTGGCGGCGTGTCTGGCGTGAACTGCACATCGTTGCCGGCCAGGCTGACACTGCCTTTGACGCGGGACTTGTCGAGGTCGGCCAGTGGCAGGCTCAGTTCAAGCTTGTAAGCAGCTGTCCCGGTTGCCACGGTTTTGGCCAGCGCCTTGCCGGTGATGTCGCCCAGCGGCGAGGTATTGACGACGGCCACGGCCTCGGCCAGCGGGCCCTTGATCTCGCCCACCACCTGCACCGTGGCCGCGTGCATGAGGTCCGGTATCCTCGCGTCGGCCTTGACCACCTGCAGTCCGGGAAAACCGGCGATCCGCCCCGTCGCGCCATTGACCTGCATGGAGGCACGGTCGAACACCAGTTCGCCATCGAGCTCGCTCAGGGCGGGCCAGGCGCTGGCGTCGCGCGGCTGTATCGACCGGGGCACATAAGCCAGGGTGGCCTTGGCCACTTTGGCGGACACCCGGAACTCGCCGAGCTTCGGGTCGGCAAACGGCATGTCGTTCAAATTGCCCTTGAGCCTGAACTTCACGTCGCTGAGCGCGCCCTGGGTCACCGCATCACGCACATAGTGGCGCACCGTGTCGGGCAGGATCAGGGGCAGGTACCGGTGCACCCGGCCGCCGTCGCCACGGCTGAGGCTTCCCTGCAACTCCAGCACACCGGGAAAGCGACCGTCATGGGCGGCGGCGCCGGCAGTCGCAGTCGCAGTCGCTACCGGTGCGTCTGCGGTGTGCCAGCTGGCCTGCGCGCTGCCCTGGGCGTCGGCGTTGGCAAACACCAGGTTGCGCAGCTGCAATTCGATTTTCGGGCCAGTCAGCTTCCATTGGGCATCGGTCGAGAGCTGGTCAAATGGCAGGCGCGGGTCTTCGAAAATGCCGGGCAAAGACAGCTCGCCCCGGGTGATCCTGACCTTGGCCTGGCCGCCCTGCTGGGTCAGGTCAAAATCCACCGCCGCACCCCGAACACCGGGCCGGTTACCGGACCCCTGGGCCGCGGCCCGGGCTGCCATTTCGAGCTGCGTCACCCGCCCCTTGGCGGCGTACGAAAGAGGCGCGTCAAGCGCGCCCTGCCAGCGCGCTTCAACGACGTCCACCAGGCCGCTGGGCGTCAGCGAGGTGAGCATGGCATGCGCTGCATCACCCAGCGGCAGCCGGCTAGCGATCAGCGCCAGTGCGGCCAGGTCCAGTTTGTCTGCCCGGAACTCGCCGCGCGCCGCTGTCCTGCCTTCGGCGCCGTTGTAGACCAGCGAGACATTGCCACCTGGCCACTGCAGGCCATCACGGGTGCGAAACTGAAGCCCCTCGGTGGCGAATTCGAAGCCGTTGGCAAACTGCCGGCCGCCAAAGCGGCCCGTCACCGCCTGCAGCGCCAGCGGCTGCAGGGCCTTGCCCAACTGCGCATCCACCTCCTGCAGGGCCACGTCGGCCGTGCCGCCGGTGATCTGCCCGTCGCTGACATCCGCCCAGGCCCGCAGGGCGCCGCTGCCCGCCCGCAGGTCAATGCCCAGGCTGGCCAGGTTGGCGTAACGCTTGACCTCGGACACATCGACCCGTCCGAACTCGGCGTAGATCTGCCCGGCCCAGCGGCGCCACTGCCCGGCCCCACCCGACCACAGCGGCTCGCGAAACACACCGCGCAGGCTGAAACGCTCGCCCCATTCGGGCGGCGGCGTCGCGTCCAGGCGCATCAGGTGGCGCCGGCCGGGGTTGCGCAATGTCCAGTCCACCTGGGTCAAGGCCAGCAACGGGGCCTGCCGCAAGTCGTCGGTCCAGCGCACCGTGCCGCCGCGGATGACAAATTCGGTTTGCGAAAAAACCCAGTCGGCGATGGCGCTGCTGTTGTCGTTCGGGTCGCGCGACACATCCAGGCCGGCCACATAGATCTTGCCGTCGGTCGTGCGCCGGATGTCCAGTTCGGGCTGGTCGATGTAAAGCTGCTCAAAACCCAGACTCCACAACGAGGAGGGCGAGACGGCCGCCAGCACGCGCGGAAGGCGCAGGGCTTCGCGCCCCTGGACGTCCAGCAACGCCACGTCGCGCAGCTCGAAGGACGGAATCAACCCGCCCGGCCGGGCCGTGATCTGGCCGATGCGCACCGGTACGCCCAGGGCCTGGCTGGCTGCGCTTTCCAGGCGCGGGCGGAATTCACCGATTCGCGGCACAATCCAGCCGTGAAGCACGGCCCAGGCCGCGCCGAAAAGCACCCAGAAAGCCAGCACCAGGCCCAAGGCCAGGCGGGCAACCAGCGCGGCAATTTTGAGACGTCGAGAGGCAAGCTCGGGCTGGGAGGGTGTCGTTTGATCCATGGACATGAGAATTATGACCTTCAGTGCTTCCGTCCGTTCAATGCAACCCAGGGAAGTCCTGTAATGTCCATGGCGTCGAACGACCTTTCGGCCCCGCCCCTGGCGGCATCGGACTACTCGCGCTTTGTGCAGCGCATACGCCGGCGGTACGCCGACGAGCTGGCCTTGTTGCCTCCCGGCGCACCCGAGCGGGCGGGCATGCAGATCACCTTCGACGCCCTGCAGGCGCGCGGACTCGACACCGGCGCGGCCCTGAGGGTGTTGCGCCAGCTGGTCATGGAACGTCTGGTGGTTCTTGATTGTGATCATCCAGCCCCCTCGCTTGTCGCTTCGCGCACTGCGCTGCCCCCCGGGGGGGCGCTGCGCCTGCGACCCGGCGAAGCCGGTTCCGCGGCCCCGGCTGATGGGAACCCCGCCCTTCCCTTGAGCGCTACGGGCTGTCCGCTGGCCGTGGTGACGCGCGCCATGACCGAGCTGGCCGAACTGGCGCTGGACATCGCCATCTGCGAATCACGCAAGCCGCTCGACGCGCTGCATGGTGCCCCCCAGGCGGGCGACACCGCGGGCATGCCGGCCGGGCAACGCGCCCAGCTGTGGGTGATCGGCATGGGCAAGCTCGGGGCCAGGGAGCTCAACGTATCCAGCGACATCGACCTGATTTACGTCTATGACCACGACGGCGAGACCGCTGGGCGGGCCGATGGCCGGGGCGTCATTTCCAATCATGAATATTTTGCGCAGCAGGTCAAGGCCATCTACAACCTGATCGGCGAATCCACCGAGCACGGTTTTGTGTTTCGCGTGGACCTGGCCCTGCGGCCCAACGGCAGTTCGGGCCCAGCCGCCGTCTCACTCGGCGCGCTCGAGGAATACTTCCAGGTCCAGGGGCGCGAATGGGAGCGTTTTGCCTGGCTCAAGAGCCGGGTGGTGGCGCCGCTGGAATGTATCCGGAATGGCTCGGCCCAGGCCATGCGCGGTTCCGTTCTGCCGTTTGTGTTCCGGCGCTACCTCGACTACAACGTGTTCGACGCGCTGCGCATCCTGCACCGGCAGATCCGCGAGCACGCCGCCAAACGGGCCGCAGGCCACCCCGAGCGCGCCAATGACGTGAAGATGTCGCGCGGCGGCATCCGCGAGATTGAATTTACCGTGCAACTGCTGCAGGTCGTACGCGGCGGGCAGTTCCCCGAGCTGCGCACCCGCCCGACCGTCGACGCGTTGCAGCGCGTGGCCAGCGCCGGGCTGATGGCGCAGGCCACGGCCGAGGCGCTGATGCGGGCCTATGATTTCCTGCGCCGGGTCGAGCACCGCATCCAGTACCTCGACGACCAGCAGACCCATGTGCTGCCAACGCGCGATGACGACCTGGCCTGGATTGCCCAGACCCTGGGCTACAGCAGTTGCTGCCCGTTTCTGAGCGATCTGGACACCCACCGGGAGCTGGTCGCCCAGGAGTTCGACACGCTGCTGGGCCAGAAAAGCGACTGCAAGGGCTGCGGCAAGTCGAACCCGGCCGCCCCGCAAAACCTCGACGAGCTGCTGGAAAAACTCCCGGAAAACTGGCCCGCCAACTTCCGCGCCCGGCTGGAGCTGTGGCGCGAGCACCCGCGCGTACTGGGTCTGCGCGACGACGCCAAGACACGCCTGATGCGGCTGGTGCAGCGCACCGCCCAGTGGCTGCTCGAAGACAAGGTTGACCAGGAAGCAGCGGTGCGCCTCGTCGACTGGATCGAACCCTTGCTGCGCCGGGAGAGTTATCTGGCGCTGCTGGTGGAGCGTCCCGCCGTGCATGAGCGCCTGCTGCGCCTGCTGGGCGCGGCCAAATGGCCGGCGCGTTACCTGCTGCAGCACCCGGGTGTGATCGACGAACTGGCCAGCGACGCCATGCTGCATGAACGCTTTGACGCCGCCGCTTTCATGCAGGAACTGCAGCAGCGGCTGGCCGCCCTGCGCCGCACCGGTGAGGACGACGAGGAGAGCTGCCTGAACCTGTTGCGCCGTGCGCACCATGCCGAGCTGTTTCGCACCCTGGCGCGCGACGTCGAAGGTCAACTCACGGTCGAGCAGGTCGCCGACGACCTCAGCGCCCTGGCCGAAGCCGTGCTCAAGGTAACGACCGACTGGTGCTGGCAGCGACTGAAAAACCGCCACCGAGAGACACCGCAGTTCGCCATCATTGCCTACGGCAAGCTGGGCGGCAAGGAACTGGGCTACGGCAGCGACCTGGACATCGTGTTCGTCTACGACGACGAAGACGAGCGGGCCTCCGAGGTGTATGCCGCGTTTGTGCGCAAGCTGATCAACTGGCTGACCATCAAGACCGGCGAGGGCGACCTGTTCGAGATTGACACCGCCTTGCGGCCGAACGGCAACTCAGGGCTGCTGGTCACGCGTTTCGAGGCCTATGCCAATTATCAGCAGCAGCGCGGCAGCAACACCGCCTGGACCTGGGAACACCAGGCCATCACGCGCGCCCGATTTGTCCAGGGCAGCGACTCCTTGCGCCAGCGTTTTGACACCGTCAGGCTGGCCGTGATCAGCGCCGCGCGCGACATTCCGGCACTCAGCAGCGAGATTGTCGCCATGCGCGGGAAAGTGCGCGCCGCCCATCCGATCAAAGGTGAAAAAACCGGAGAAAAATTCGATGTCAAGCACAGCCACGGCGGCATGGTGGACGCCGAGTTTGTCGTGCAATTCCTGGTGTTGTCCCAGTCGCGCAGCCACCCCGAGCTGGCCGACAATGTCGGCAACATCGCCCTGATGCAACGCGCCGAAGCCGCCGGTC
Organism: Polaromonas sp.; assembly: GCF_029945685.1. Lineage (GTDB taxonomy): Bacteria > Pseudomonadota > Gammaproteobacteria > Burkholderiales > Burkholderiaceae_C > Polaromonas. The sequence continues at coordinate 379,114 of NZ_JAQSDA010000028.1, forward strand.
TGCTTCCTGCCGGACAGGGCCAGGCGGCGGCCCGCGCCTACCGCACGCTGCGCCGGGTGCAGCACCAGGCGCGGCTCAATGAGGAGCCGACCCAGGTCGCGCCATCAGCGTTGCAGGCCGAACGCGATGCCATCCTGGCGGTGTGGCGCACGGTGTTCGAAGCCGGCGCGCCCCACGCCGGCGCCTGAGCGTCTCTGCAGACAGCGGACTTCCCGCGGACAGGTATTCCGGGGGCCGGGCCGCGGGCGTGCCTGTCCGCCGTGCATCAAATTGAAACAATTGTTTTAATTAAATCAATCGTTTGATTTATGTGATCCAATCGACCCCATGAAATCCTCCCTGCCCGCCCGGCCACCAGCTACTGGCCACGAAGCCCGCAAACAGCGCGCCGACGGTGCCGAGGCGCGCGCCCACCTGCTGCTGGCCGCGCTCAGGCTGTTCGCCGAAAAAGGCTTTGCCAAGACATCGACGCGCGAAATTGCGCAGGCCGCCGGCGTGAACCTTGCAGCCATCAGCTACTACTTCGGCGACAAGGCGGGACTGTACAAGGCCGTGTTCACCGAGCCTCTGGGCAAGCCGTGTGACGATATTTCACGCTATCAGCCGGCCCACCTGAGCCTGCGCGAAGCGCTGGGCGGCTTTATTTCGGGGTTTCTGCAGCCACTCAAACAGGGTGAACTGGCGCGCCAGTTCACCCGCCTGCACTTTCGTGAAATGCTGGAGCCGACTGGCCTGTGGGCCGAACAGATTGACAGCAATATCAAGCCGGCGCATGCGGCCCTGGTCGAGGTGCTGTGTCGTCATCTGGGTGTCACCAAAGCCGACGACGACCTGCAGCGGCTGGCTTTTTCCATCACCGGCCTGGCGATGCAGATGTATGTCAGTCACGACGTGATGCAGGCGGTGCGGCCGCAACTGATTGCCTCGCCCAAAGCCATCGACCTGTTTGCCGACCGCATGCTGGACTTCGCGGAAGCCATGGTGTCGGTCGAGCGCGTGCGGCGCGCTACCCTGCCCCCCCTCAAGAAGAACAAGCCATGAATCCTGTCCTGCGAATCGCCTGCACGCTGGCGCCCCTGCTGCTGGGTGCCTGCGCACTGCAAAGCCCCCCGGCAGCCGTTTCTGCCAACAGCCCTGCGCAATGGTTTGCCCCCCTGCCTGCGCAAGCCGGCAGCGCCGGCCTGCCGCACAACGGCGCCCTGACCGACCTGAGCCAGTGGTGGCAGCAGCAGGGTGACCCCCTGCTGGTCGAACTGATCGCCGCCGCCCAGGCGGTGAGCCCGACCGTGGCCACGGCGCGATCCCGCATCGAACAGGCCCGCGCCGCACGGGTGACCGCCGGCGCGGCCCTGCTGCCCTCGCTTGATGCGTCGGCAAGTGCCAGCCGGGGCCGCTCGCAGCAGCCCACCGGGCCCGGCCCGGCGCCGGTCACCACCACCACGCAGACCGGCCTGCAGGCGAGCTGGGAAATCGACGTGTTCGGGGGCCGGCTGGCCGGCCGCGACGCGGCCGGGGAGCGCCTGGCCGGCGCGCAGGCGCAATGGCACGATGCCCGGGTTTCCGTCGCAGCCGAGGTCGCCAACCAGTACTACAGCCTGCGCACCTGCCGCCGGCTGGTCGCCGTCACACAATCGGACGCCGCCTCGCGCGGCGAGACGGCGCGCCTGTCTGGGCTGAGCACGGGCGCCGGATTCACCGCGCCGGCCACCGACGCACTGGCCCGTGCCAGTGCGGCCGAAGCCAGCGGCCGGGCCACGCAGCAGCGCGCCCAATGCGAGCTCGACCTGAAGGCCCTGGTGGCGCTGACCGGCCTGGCTGAGCCCGATATAAGACAAAAAGTGGTTGCAGCCCCCGATCTACCAGCGCAACCAGCTATGTTTTTGATAGCTGATGTGCCCGCCAGTGCCCTCGCGCAGCGCCCCGATGTGTTCAGCGCCGAGCGCGATGTCGCGGCGGCCAGCGCCGACGTGGGCAGCGCCCAGGCCGAGCGTTACCCGCGCCTGAGCCTGAGCGGCTCGGTCGGTAGCGCGCGTTTTCGCGCCGGCGGCGTGACCACCACCCTCGACACCTGGTCGATCGGGCCGCTGACCCTGAGCCTGCCATTGTTCGATGGCGGCCGCCGCGCTGCCGATGTGCAGGCCGCCGAGGCGCGCTACGAAGAAGCCGCGGCGCTGTACCGCGCCAGGGTGCGGCAGGCCGTGCGCGAGGTCGAGGAAGCCCTGGTCACGCTGCAGAGCACCGCCGCGCGCGAGGGCGACGCGCAAACGGCAAGGGCCGGCTACCGCGCCTCATTCACCGGCACCGAGGCACGCTATCGCAACGGCCTGGCCAGTCTGGTGGAGCTGGAAGACGCCCGGCGCGTCCAGCTTTCGGCGGAAACCGCGCTGGTCACGCTTCAACGCGAGCGCCTCGCAGCCTGGGTGGCGCTGTACCGTGCCATGGGCGGCGGCTGGACACCCGCGCTCGACGGCCCCGCAAGGGCCAGCGCGCTCACCCCAACACCCACCGCGGCCGCTGCGCGCTAGGCCGCAGCCCCGCACCTCGCCCTTTTCCTGTGCTGTTTTCCCCGTTTGAATGATCCATCACCATGAACCATCCCAGACTCAAGCCGGCCCTGCTGATCACCGCCGCCGTGGCCGCCCTGGCCGTCGCCGCCTACTTCCTGTGGCCCTCCAGTGAGCCGGCCGCATCGGCCGCCAACGCCAAAAACACGGGCAAAAGCAGCGTCAAACCGGCGCTCACCGTGTCGGTGGCGCAGCCCACCCCCACCAGTCTGCCGATCACGCTCAATGCCAACGGCAACATCGTCGCCTGGCAGGAGGCGGTGATTGGCTCGGAGTCCAGCGGCCTGCGCCTGACGCAGGTGCTGGTCAATGTCGGCGACACCGTCAAGGCCGGGCAGCTGCTGGCCCGGTTTTCCGGCGACAGCGTGCAGGCCGATGTGGCGCAAGCCCGCGCCAGCCTGGTCGAGGCGCAAGCCACGGCCCTCGATGCCGCCAGCAACGCCGCGCGCGCGCGCACGCTGCAAGACTCCGGCGCGCTGAGCACGCAGCAGATCAACCAGTACACCACCGCCGAGCAGACCGCCAAAGCACGTGTGGCCGCCGCCCAGGCAGTGCTCGACGCCCAGCAGCTGCGCGGCAACAACACCCGGGTGGTCGCGCCCGACAGCGGCGTGATTTCTGCCCGCAGCGCCACCGTGGGCGCGGTGGTCGGCAGCGGCACCGAGCTGTTTCGCCTGATACGCGGCGGCCGGCTGGAGTGGCGCGCCGAGGTCACCAGCAACGAAATCACCCGCATCAAGCCAGGCGCCACCGCGCTGGTGACTGCCGCCAGCGGCGAAAAAGTCAGGGGCACGGTTCGCATGGTGGCACCCACGGTGGACCCGCTGACACGCTATGCGCTGGTCTATGTCGACCTGCCGCGCAACCCCGGGGTCAAGGCCGGGATGTACGCCCAGGGCGAATTTGCGCTGGGCTCTGTCAATGCGCTGACGCTGCCGCAGCAGGCGCTGGTGCTGCGTGACGGCTTCAGCTACGCGATGCGGATCGGGCCCGACAACAAGGTGGTGCAGGTGAAGCTGCAAACCGGCCGCCGCCTCGGCGATGCGGTGGAAATTGTGCAGGGCGCCAAACCCGGGGAGCGTTATGTCGCGGTGGGCGCGGCCTTTCTGGCCGATGGCGACACGGTCCAGCTCGCTGCGGCTCCCGCCGCCGCCGTGGAGCCAAACAAGGCCTCCGCCCAGACTGGTACTGCGCCAGCAGCTACCAAATAAATAGCAGATTGCCGGAGAAAAGCATGAACGTTTCCGCCTGGTGCATACGCAACCCGATTCCCGCCATCATGTTTTTTGTCATGCTGTGTTTTGCCGGCGTGCTGAGCTACCAGTCGATGAAAGTGCAGAATTTTCCTGACCTGGATGTGCCCAACATCGTGGTCAGTGCCAGCCTGCCCGGTGCGTCGCCGGCGCAACTGGAAACCGACGTGGCGCGCAAGATTGAAAACGCCATCGCCTCGCTGCAGGGCCTGAAAAACATCTACACCAAGGTACAGGACGGTTCGACCACCATCACCGCCGAGTTCCGCCTGGAAAAGCCCACCCAGGAAGCGCTGGACGAGGTGCGCTCGGCGGTGCAGCAGGTACGCGCCGACCTGCCCGCCGATGTGCGCGACCCGATCGTCAGCAAGATCAACCTCGCGTCCTCGCCGGTGCTGGCCTACACGATACGCAGCAAGGTCCTGGACGATGAAGCCATGTCGTGGTTTGTGGATGACACCCTGACGCGCCGCCTGCTGGCGGTGCCGGGTGTGGGCGCCATCACCCGCGTCGGCGGCGTCAGCCGCGAGGTAAGGATTGCGCTGGACCCGGCCAAGATGGCCGCGCTCGGGGTCAGCGCCGCCACGGTTTCGCGTCAGCTCAACCAGGTGCAGCTGGACACCGCCGGTGGCCGCACCGACCTGGGTACCGGCGAGCAGCCGGTGCGCACCCTGGCCACCGTGCAGTCGGCTGCCGAGCTGGGCCTGATCGAGCTGGCGGTCGGCGACGGCCGCAAGGTGCGCCTGAACCAGGTGGCGGACGTGCAGGACACGGTGGCCGAGCAACGCTCGGCGGCCTTGCTCAACGGGGTGCCGGTGGTCGGTTTTGAAGTGGCGCGCAGCAAGGGCGCCAGCGAGGTGGAGGCCGGGCGTGGCGTGCGCGCCGCGCTGCAGGAGCTCCAGCTGAGCCGCCCCGACATCGAGCTCACCGAGGCCTTTGACTTCGTGACCCCGGTGGAAGACGAATACGGCGCCTCGCTGACGCTGCTGATCGAGGGCGGCATTCTGGCGGTGCTGGTGGTGTGGCTGTTTCTGCGCGACTGGCGCGCCACCTTTGTCTCGGCGGTGGCTTTGCCGCTGTCGGTGATTCCGGCGTTTATCGGCATGAACTACCTGGGCTTCTCGATCAATGTGGTGACGCTGCTGGCGCTGAGCCTGGTCATCGGCATTCTGGTGGACGATGCGATCGTCGAGGTTGAAAACATCGTGCGTCACCTGCGCATGGGCAAGACGCCGTATCAGGCGGCAATGGAAGCCGCCGATGAAATCGGCCTGGCGGTGATTGCCACCACCTTCACGCTGATCGCGGTGTTTCTGCCCACCGCCTTCATGAGCGGCATTGCCGGCAAGTTCTTCAAACAGTTCGGCTGGACGGCGGCCCTGGCGGTGTTTGCCTCGCTGGTGGTGGCACGCATGCTGACGCCCATGATGGCCGCCTACATTCTCAAACCCATCGTCAATTATGTTGAGAAGGACGGCGCGGTGATGCGCTGGTACATGCGCACCAGCCAATGGTGCATCCAGCACCGCTTTGTCACCGGGCTGGCGGCAGGCGCGTTTTTTGTCGGCTCGCTGCTGCTGATCCCGCTGCTGCCGACCGGCTTTATTCCCCCGGACGACAACTCCCAGACCCAGGTCTATCTGGAGCTGCCGCCCGGCACCCGGCTGGCCGAGACCCGGGCGGCCGCCGAAATGGCGCGTGGGCTGATTGCCCGGCTGCCCGATGTGAAAAGTGTGTACACCACGATAGGCGGCGGCGCCGCCGGCACCGACCCATTTGCCCCCGGTGGCGCGGCGGAAACCCGCAAAGCCACGCTGACCATCCTGCTGACCGATCGGGGCGAACGGCCGCGCAAGCAGGGCATTGAAAACGACATCCGCAAGGCGCTGGAGCAGCTGCCCGGCGTGCGCAGCAAGGTCGGCCTGGGCGGCTCGGGCGAGAAATACATCCTGGCGCTGAATGGCGAAGACCCGGTGGCGCTGGCGGGCGCAGCCGCAGCGCTTGAAAAAGACCTGCGCACCATCCCCGGCCTGGGCTCGGTGGCCTCCAGCGCCTCGCTGGTGCGGCCCGAGGTGACGGTACGGCCCGACTTTGCACGCATGGCCGACCTGGGTGTCACCAGCGCCGCCATTGGCGAGACACTTCGGATTGCCACGGTGGGCGACTACAACGCCGCCCTGCCCAAGCTCAACCTGTCGCAGCGCCAGATCCCGATCGTCGTGCGCCTGGCCGACAACGCCAGGACCGACCTGGCCGCGCTGGAGCGGCTGATGGTGCCGAGCAACAAACCCGGCGGCCCGGTCATGCTGGGCCAGGTGGCCAGCGTCACGATGGCCGGCGGCCCGGCCGTGATTGACCGCTTCAACCGCTCGCGCAACGTTCAGTTTGAAGTCGAGCTGTCGGGCCAGGCGCTGGGCGACGTGACGGCGGCGGTGCAGAAGCTGCCGGCCATCGTCAACCTGCCGGCCGGCGTGAAGCAGGTGGTCATTGGTGATGCCGAGGTGATGGGCGAGCTGTTTGCCAGCTTTGGCCTGGCCATGCTGACCGGCGTGCTCTGCATCTACATCGTGCTGGTGCTGCTGTTCAAGAACTTCCTGCACCCGGTGACGATTCTGGCCGCCTTGCCCTTGTCGCTGGGCGGCGCGTTTGTCGGGTTGCTGATTGCGCAGAAGAGTTTTTCCATGCCGTCGCTGATCGGCCTGATCATGCTGATGGGGGTGGCCACCAAAAACTCCATCCTGCTGGTCGAATACGCGATTGAAGCGCGGCGCGGCCGCGCAGCCACCGACAGCCAGCCCGCCCAGCCACCGATGTCGAGGCTGGAGGCCCTGCTCGACGCCTGCCACAAACGCGCCCGGCCGATTGTGATGACCACGATTGCGATGGGCGCCGGCATGCTGCCGATTGCGGTGGGCTGGGGCTCTGCAGACAGCAGCTTTCGCTCACCGATGGCCGTCGCGGTGATTGGCGGTCTGATCACCTCGACCTTTTTGAGCCTGCTGGTGATACCGGCGGTGTTCACCTATGTGGATGATCTTGGGCAAGGCGTCAAGCGCCTGGTGGACCGCTTGCGTGGACGCCGGCCCGACAGCGTGCCCGGCGCCGGGCAAGCGCAGCCGGCGCCATAAGTCGCCGCAGACGGCAACAACACGGGCCTTGAGGATCATTCAGGTCCCGGGCCCTTGTATCTCCTGCGCAGGCAGCTCCTGATTTAATAGCATACATCGCTGCCAAGGGCAGGGCCAGCCGGCCCTAGGCCGCGTGGCGAATTTTTTGTACCAGCGCCGTGGTCGAGTAGCCGTCGACAAACGGAATCGCCAGCGCGCGGCCGCCATAGGCCTTGACCACGGCCGTCTCGGCGAGCTTGTCCATGTCATAGTCGCCGCCCTTGACCAGGATGTCGGGCCGCAGTTCGGTGATCAGCGCCAGCGGCGTGTCCTCGTCAAACCAGGTGACCAGGCTCACCGATTCGAGCGCCGCCATCAGCACCGCGCGGTCCTCTTCGTTGTTGAGCGGGCGGTCCGGGCCCTTGCCCAGGCGCCGGGCCGAGGCGTCGGTGTTGAGCGCCACCACCAGGCTGCCTCCCAGCGCCCGCGCATGGGCCAGGTAAGTGGCGTGGCCACGGTGCAGCACATCAAACACACCATTGGTGAACACCACAGGCCGCGGCAGTGCCGCCACGCGCCGGGCCGCTTCGCCGCGGGAAACGATTTTGTGGGTGAAGATGGGGGAAGGAGGTGGGGTGGATGCGCCTTGCATCACGCCACTTTAACGGAAGGCCAGCCCGACCATCTCGACCAGCAGGCCGCCATCGAGCTGCGCACCCACCACGGCACGCTGCGGCCAGGTGGCGCTGTCCTCACCGATCCATTCGCGCCAGGCAACATCGAGCTGTTTTTTGTGCTGCAGGTCGCTCAGGAAGACCTGCACGCTGAGCAAGCTGGCGCGGTCGCGCCGACGTGACGGAGGTGGGCATCGAGCATGACCAGCGTCTGCGCCAGTTGTCCGGAAAAATCCAGCCCGGCATCACTGGCATTGGCCACCGCAAACACCTGGGCGCCCCGGGCGACGACGCGGCTGCGGCCGCCCGACGCGCTGGGCCACCGGATGTCGGACATCAGGCGCCAGTGGCCACCGGTGCCGGGGCGACCGATGCCGCGATTTCCTTGCCCAGTTCCTTGCGGTAACGATTGAGCTCCTGCACGGACTTGAAGCTCTGGTTCATCAGCAGGCTCATGTTGTGCAGGATGCGTTCGACCACCTTGCCTTCCCAGACGGCGTCGAAATCGATCTGCTTGTCGAGCCAGTGCTCCAGCCACTCCGGGTTGGGCAGGCGCGACTGGATGGTGTCCCGCGGAAACAGGGCCTTGTTCACGTGCAGGTTGGTCGGGTGCAGCGCCTGCGCCGTGCGCCTGGCACTGGCCATCAACACGCCGACCTTGGTGAAGGCGGCCTTGGCATCGTTGCCGAAGTTGTTGATGGCGCGTTTCATGTAGCGCAGGTAGGCCCCACCGTGGCGCGCCTCGTCCTGGCTGAGCTGGGTGTAGATCTGCTTGATCACCGGCTCGGTGTGCCACTCGCTGGCGCGCCGGTACCAGTGGTTGAGCCGGATCTCGCCGCAGAAATGCAGCATCAGAGTCTCGAGCGCGGGGGCGGGTTCGAATTCAAAACGCACCTCATGCAGCTCTTTTTCGGTAGGGGCCAGCTCGGGGCGAAAGCGCCGCAGGTATTCCATCAGCACCAGCGAGTGTTTCTGCTCTTCGAAAAACCAGATCGACATGAAAGCGGAAAAGTCGCTGTCATCCTTGTTGTCGCGCAGGAACATTTCGGTGGCCGGCAGTGCCGCCCACTCGGTGATGGCATTCATCTTGATGGTCTGCGCCTGCTCGTCGGTCAGCTTGGACGCATCGAAACTGGCCCAGGGAATGTCCTTGTCCATGTCCCAGCGGACGGACTCGAGCTGTTTGAAAAGTTCGGGATAAAGCATAGACACTCCTTACGCGGCAAGCGCAGCACTAGATTCACTCCGATTTTAGGGGCTGAATGTGACAGGCTTTTTCAAGCAGGATTTCAGCCCTTCGTCAGGCGGGGTTCAGGGCGATGGCGCGTTTGGCACGCCTCTTCACCCCTTCTACACCCTTGCGCCGACCTTGGGTAGCGGCCAACGCCGCCAGAAGGCCACCGCGCCGGATCAGGGTCGCGCCTGACTCCAGCGCAGGAGTTCCGGTTCGATGGCGGCAAAGCTGTCGAGCACATACACGCCCGGCACGCTGCGGCGCTGCAGCACGGGACAGGCCCCCCCGGTCCAGATCTCCACCGCCGGCGGCAACAGGCCGCGCAGGTCAGCCAGCCCCTGCGTCACATCCTTGGGGTTGAGGCTGGCGCTGAAGCTGAGCACCACGATGCTGGCCCCGTGCGCCAGCGCCGCCCGGGCAATGTCGGGCACCGGCGTTTGCACGCCCAGCGACAGGCAGTTGCAGCCCTGCTGCGCCAGAAAAGCTTCTGCCATCAGCAGGCCCAGTCCGTGCGACTCCTGAGGAAACGTGGTCAGCAGGACCCGGGGTGACGCGGCGACGCCATTGCCCAGACCGCCGATGCCCTGGCGCAGCACGGCCGTGACCGACTCGGTATAGAAGTGTTCCTCGAAAATTTCCAGCTGCCCATTCATCCAGGCGTCGCCGATCAGCTTGTTGAGGGGTACCACCAGGGTGCTGACGAACGATGCCAGGCCCAGCTCCTGCGCAGCGCTGGCCAGGGTGCTGCGCAGGCCAGGCGCATCGTGGCGCCTGACCAGCTCAAAACAGGCCTGAACCTGCGGCGCCAGGACCGCTGCCGCGGGGCTGCCGTCTTCCGCGGTCGCAGTGATCTTGCCGCGCTGCCCACGCGCACGCTGCTTTCTGCCGCCGGCCTGGTGGCCCAGGGCCTGCAACTCCGCATGCGGCAAGCCCACCACCTTCCCGGGCCGGTGGCCGGCGTCGAGCAGCCGCTTGATCAGGCGCAGCTGCTCGAGCTGCTCGCGTGAATACAGGCGTTCGCCGTGCATGTCGCGCTCGGGCAGGGGAAAGAGGTAACGTCGTTCCCAGACCCGCAGGGTGTCCTTGGACAGGCCCGTGTCACGCTCCACCGCGGCAATCGTCAAGCCGCGGGCAGGGGCGCCGGCCGGGCCGGGAACTACCGGACCGGGCAGGGAAGAAAAGGGGGGCAGCATGCTTGAATCTGATCGTGCCCACAATGCGTATTTTTATTGGTCAAGGGCAGGTTACCGTTACTTTGATCCTGTGGCGCACAGCCTGCGCACCAAGACCTTCCATTATTGAACAGCGAGCAAGATCATGAAACACCCGTCCCTTAAACCCTGGCTCTTGCTGGCCCTGCTGGCGGGCATGACGGCCCTCGCCCCGGCCCGGGCGATCACACCCGGCATCGCTTCGGCCCCCACGGCGCCGGCATGCACCCCCCTGCTGCAACACAGCTTTTTGCGCCTGCAGGACGAAAAGCCCCAGTCCCTGTGCCAGTACAGCGGCAAGGTGCTGGTGGTGGTCAACACCGCCAGCTTCTGCGGGTTCACCCGCCAGTACGAGGGCCTTGAAGCGTTGTATGCCCGCTACCGGGACAAGGGCCTGGTGGTGCTGGGCTTCCCGTCCAACGACTTCTCCCAGGAAAGCGGCAGCAACAAGGAAATCGCCGACTTCTGCGAAAACACCTTCGGCGTGAAGTTTCCGATGTTCGTCAAATCCAGTGTGTCTGGCCCGGCGGCCAATCCGCTGTTCCGGCAGCTGACCGAGAAGACCGGTCAGCGACCGCGCTGGAACTTTCACAAGTACGTGGTGGCGCGCGATGGGCAGCGTGTGACTAGCTTCAACACCGCCACCGACCCCAAAGACCCTGCTTTTCTCAAGGACATAGAAGAGAAATTGCTAGGCAAATAAATACCAATCGGTAATAATTTAACCACTTAGTCTTTTTTGGGACTTGACGGACAACACTTCTTTTTCCACGCACGCCATTCACACCCGATTTCTTGATGACCTCCGCGACGTTAACGAATTTTTACATCAACCCGCTCCTCCCCTCGGGGAACTGCAGGCGGGGTCGCGGACTCATAACTGCATCGGCACGGACACGCCAGCCTGACGCCGACAGGCACTGTTTTTTGTTGCGAAGACTTCCGGCCGCTCGCGGTGCGGATGCAATCCCGGGGCGGTTCTCCTCCTCCTCCCTCCCTCCCTTGTTCGCTTCGGGGCGCTTCGCAGCATTTTTATCTTCCGGGCTGTGAGATGAACTCTCCAGCCCGCCCCAAGGTCGCCATCGTCGGCTCCGGCATTGCCGGGCTGGCGGCCGCCCACGCCCTGCGGGGCCGGGCCGACCTCACCCTGTTCGAGGCCGGCAGCTACTTTGGCGGCCACACCCATACGGTCGACATCACCCTGCCCACGCCGCAAGGCCTGGTTACCCACGGTGTCGATACCGGCTTTCTGGTCTTCAATGAGCGCACCTACCCTCACCTGATCGAGCTGTTTGCGGAGCTTGGCGTGGTCACCGCCCGGTCCGACATGTCGTTTTCGGTCAAGCTCCCGGGCAGCGGCAAGCGCGGCGCCCTGGAGTGGAGCGGCTCCAGCCTGAACACGGTATTCGCCCAGCGCAGCAATCTGCTGAACTGGAAGTTCTGGCGCATGCTCCGCGACATCATGCGTTTCAACCGCACGGCCACGGCGCTGGCCGAAAGCGGCGCGGAAGCGGCCATGATGCAGCCGCTCGGTGACTTCCTGCGCGAGGGCAACTTTTCAGCCGAGTTCCGCGACTGGTATTTCCTGCCGATGCTGGGTTGCATCTGGTCCTGCCCGACCGACCAGATGCTGCAATTCCCGGTGGCCACCATGATCCGCTTCTGCCACAACCACGGCCTGATCCAGGTGGCCGACCGGCCGCAGTGGTGGACGGTGACCGGTGGCGCCCGGCATTACGTTGAAAAAATTGTCGCCAGCATCGCCGACAAACGCCTGAACACCCCGGTGCACAGCATCGTCCGCGATGCCTTCTCCGCCCAGGGCGGTGTGCGCGTGATCACCGACAGCGCCGACGAACAGTTCGACAAGGTCGTGCTGGCCACCCACTCCGACCAGTCGCTGGCCCTGCTGCACAACCCGAGTGGCGCCGAAAGCACGGTGCTGGGCGCCATCGGCTACCAGCCCAACCGCGCCGTGCTGCACACCGACACCTCGGTGCTGCCGGCGCGCCGGCTGGCCTGGGCCGCATGGAACTACGAGCGCGCGCAGGACCCACAGCGCGAGTCCTCCCGGGTCTGCCTGCACTACCTGCTGAACATGCTGCAACCGCTGCCATTTACCCAGCCGGTGGTGGTGTCGCTGAACCCGGCGGCGCCGATCGCCTCTGAGCACATCATGGGCGAATTCGACTATGCCCACCCGGTTTTTGACGCGGCAGCCACCCGTGCGCAGAAAGAGCTGCCCGGGTTGCAGGGCCGCCAGCACAGCTATTTCTGCGGTGCCTGGACCGGTTATGGTTTTCATGAAGACGGTTTGAAGTCGGGACTGGGCGTGGCCCGGCAGCTGTTGCAGGACTGCGCTGGAGCTACGCCATGAGCGCAAGCCCTGCACAAGCGCTGATCGGTTTTGGCGAGGTGCGGCACACCCGCCTCAAGCCCGCTGTCAACGCCTTCAACTACCCGACCTATTTCCTGATGCTGCCGCTGCGCAGCCTGCGCCAGAACGGCAACGGCGCGCTGGCGCGCAACCGCTGCGCGGCACTGAGCTTTTTTGACCGCGATCACGGCGAGGGCAGCGACGACTGCCTGGCCTGGGTCGATACGCTGCTGGCGCGCGAGGGCATCACAGACGCCGGCGGCGAGGTCTGGCTGCACACCTACCCACGGGTGCTCGGCCACACCTTCAAGCCGGTCAGCTTCTGGTACTGCCACAGTGCCGACGGCGAATTGCGCGCCATCGTTGTGGAAGTCAACAACACCTTTGGCGAGCGCCACTGCTATCTGCTCGACCGACCGCGTTATGGCCAGGAACTGCAGGCCGTCAAGGTGTTTCACGTGTCGCCGTTTTGCACGCTCGACGGTTTTTATCGCTTCCGTTTCATGCGGGCCGAAGCCGAAGGCATCGAAAAAACGGTGGCGCGCATCGACTACGACGATGGGCAAGGGCCGCTGCTGCAAACCAGCGTTGCCGGCACGCTGCAGGTCCTGACCGCGGCCACGCTGCGCAAGGCCCTGTGGGGCTACCCGGCCATGACGCTGGGTGTGGTGGCCCGCATTCACTGGCAGGCCCTCAAGCTCTGGCGCAAACGTGTGCCATTTGTCAGCAAACCCCAGCCCCCTGAAATTTTTGTGACCCGATGAACACTGCCACCAACACCCCTGCTTCCCGCGCCGCCCGTCCCCCGTTCGCGTTGCCCAGCGGGGCTCCGGCCGCAGCACGCACGGCTTTTCGCCTGCTGTCACGCCTCAAACACGGCACCCTGACCCTGCAGTTGCCCGACGGCAGCATGCAGCGTTTCGGCTCGGGCGAGGCACCCACGGCCAGCCTGCGTCTGGTGAACTGGAAAGTCTGCAGCGCCGCGCTGCGTTCGGGCGACATCGGTTTCGCCGAAAGTTTCATCGCCGGCGACTGGACCACCCCGCACCTGACCGAGTTGCTGCGCGTGCTGATCGTCAACCGCAAGGAAGTCGAGGACGTGATCTACGGCACCTGGCTGGGGCGCCTGGCCTACCGCGTCAAGCATCTGCTCAACCGCAACACCAAGGCCAACAGCCAGAAAAACATCCACGCGCACTACGACCTGGGCAATGCCTTCTACGAGTTGTGGCTGGACGGCACGATGAACTACTCATCGGCCATCTTCGAGACACCGCAGACCTCGATGAAGGATGCGCAGCATGCCAAGGTCAGGCGCGCGCTGCGCATGGCGGGCGTGAAAGCCGGCGACCGCGTGCTGGAAATCGGTTGCGGCTGGGGCGCTCTGGCCGAAATGGCCACCACCGAATTTGACGCCTCCGTCGTCGGCGTGACGCTGAGCACCGAACAACTCGCCTGGGCGCAGCAGCGCATGGCCCGGGCAGGCGCGGCCGACAAGGCCGATTTGAGGTTGCAGGACTACCGCGACATTGGCAAAACCAGCAACGATGCGCCGTTTGACGCGATCTGCTCGATTGAAATGGTCGAAGCCGTCGGACGTGAATACTGGCCCACCTACTTTCAGGCGGTGGCACGCCTGCTCAAGCCGGGCGGTCTGGCCTGCGTGCAGAGCATCGTGATTGCCGACGAACTGTTTGAGCGTTACGTCTCGTCGACCGACTTCATCCAGCAATACATCTTTCCGGGCGGTTGCCTGCCCTGCCCGAAAGAGTTCCGCGCCCAGGCGCGGGCCGCCGGGCTGGAGGTGATCGACGAATTTTCGTTTGGCCAGGACTACGCGCACACGCTCAGGCTGTGGCGCGAACAGTTCATGGCGCAAGAGTCACGGGTGCTCCAGCTCGGGTTTGACAAAAGGTTCATCCGCATATGGGAGTTCTATCTGGCCTACTGCGAGGCCGCCTTCGCGCAGGCCAACACCGACGTGGTGCAGTACACGCTGCGCAAGATCTGACGGGCGTGCTGCTGCTGGCGCTGACGCTGGTCATGGCCGCCAGCGGCGCCGTGCCAGCCGCCGCGCAGACCGGCACCGAAGCCAGGGCAGGCAGCCCCAGGCCGCCGGAGCTGGAGGGCGCCCTGCCGCAGGGCAGGCTGCTGGGCGGCGGGCGCCTGCGGGTTTTCGGCTTTCAGGTTTACGACGCGCGCCTGTGGGCGGCGCCGGGCTTTCGGGTGGACAACTTTGCCAACCATGCGCTGGCGCTGGAGCTGAGCTACCTGCGCGCGTTTGAAGGGCAGGCCATCGCCGAACGCTCGCTCACGGAAATGCGCCGCACCGCGCCAGTCAGCGACGACCTGGCGGACCAGTGGTCGGCCGCGCTGCGCAGGGTGCTGCCCGATGTCAAAAAGGGCGACCGCATCATGGGTGTGCACCGGCCCGGCGTGGGCGCAGCCTTCTGGATGAACGGCAAGCCGCTGGGCGAGATCCGCGACGCGGAGTTTGCCAGGCGCTTCTTCGGCATCTGGCTGGCGCCGGGCACCTCGGAGCCCGGCCTGCGCAATGCGCTGGTGGCCGGAGCAGGCTCGTGAACCCTGCCGTCGCCCCGGGTGCGTTCGGCACCCGCAACGGCCTGGCCTATGGCCTGCTGGGCCTGCCGCTGGCTTTTGTAGCCTTGCCACTGTATGTGATCCTGCCCAACCACTACGCCCGTGAATTCGGTGTGCCGCTGGCCACCCTGGGCGCGGTGCTGCTGGGCGCGCGCCTGTTTGACGCCCTGATCGACCCGCTGCTGGGCCGCCTCAGCGACCGCCTGTTTGCACGCTCGGCCAGGGCGGTGCTGGGGCTGGGCGCCGTCGCCGCGCTGGTGCTGGCGCTGGGTTTTGCGCTGCTGTTTTTTCCGCTGGTGAGTGCGCCGTCGGCGCTGGTGGTCTGGGCCAGCCTGATGCTGATGCTGACCTATGCCGGCTACAGCGCGCTCAGCGTGTCGCACCAGTCCTGGGGCGCGATGCTGGGCGGCGACGAACGCCAGCGCAGCCGCATCGTGGCGTGGCGCGAGGGCCTGGGTCTGGTCGGTGTGGTGCTCGCGTCGATCACGCCGGTCGTGTTCGGGCTGCCGGCCAGCACCGCGCTGTTTTTTGTCGCCCTGACGGTCGGCTGGCTGGCCTGGACGCGCGCCGACCGACCGGTGCCGCAGCACGCACCCGCCGGTCTCCAGGCGGCGACCTCGATCTGGCTGCCGTTTCGCCAGCCGGGCTTTCGCCGTCTGCTCGCGGTGTTCCTGCTCAACGGCACGGCCAGCGCGGTGCCGGCAACCCTGGTGCTGTTTTTCATCCAGGACCGGCTGCAGGCGCCGGCCAGCCAGGAGCCGCTGTTTCTGGGCAGCTATTTTGTGAGCGCAGCCCTGTCCATTCCGCTGTGGCTGGCGCTGGTCAAACGGTTCGGGCTGGCGCCCACCTGGCTGATGGGCATGGTTCTGGCGATCGCCACCTTTGGCTGGGCGACGCAGATCGCCGCCGGGGACACCGCGGCCTTCGTGATCGTCTGCGCGCTGTCGGGCATCGCGCTGGGCACCGACCTGGCGTTGCCCGGGGCGCTGCTGGCCGGCGTCATCCAGGCCAACGGCCAGTCGGGCCGGGCCGAAGGCGCTTACTTCGGCTGGTGGAATTTCGCCATCAAGCTCAACCTGGCGCTGGCCGCCGGCCTGGCCCTGCCGCTGCTCGGCCTGTTCGGCTACGCCCCCGGCGCGCGCGACGCGCAGGCGCTCAATGCGTTGCTGGTGGCGTATTGCGTGCTGCCCTGCCTGCTCAAGCTGGCCGCCGCCGCCTGCCTCTATTTTTTCGTCATCCAACACCCGTCAGAACCTGAAAAGGCCACCCCATGAAACCCTTCCTCCACAAGACAGCCGCCGCGCTGGCCCTGTCCCTACCCCTGCTGCTCGGTCTGGCGGGCTGCGCCGGCCCGCAGATCAGCGACTACGCCGCCGAGAAACCGGTGCTCGACATGCGCCAGTATTTCAACGGCACGGTCGATGCGTACGGCGTGTTCACCGACCGATCCGGCAAGGTCGTCAAACGTTTCACCGTGGTCATGACCTGCAGCTGGCAAGGCCCGCAGGGCGCGGAGACCGGCGTGCTCGACGAAGCCTTCACCTACTCGGACGGCAGCACGGACCGCCGCGTCTGGACCCTCAAACGCACGCCGGACGGCCGCTACACCGGTACCGCCGCCGATGTGCTCGGCGAAGCCGCCGGCGAGGAAAAGGGCAATGCCTTCCGTTGGGGCTACACGCTCAAGCTGCCGGTCGATGGGCGCGTGATCGAGGTGCAGTTCGACGACTGGATGTACCTGATGAACGACAAGGTGTTGCTCAACAAGGCGGTAATGAGCAAGTTCGGCATCCGGCTCGGTGAGGTCACGCTGTCGTTCACGAAACGCTGAGCGCGCCTCCATCCTTCAAGTCAAATTGGCCTGCAGCCCTTGATCCACCTGCGCCACCAGCTATCATTTTTATAACAAATCAGCACCATGTCGTACAACCTTCCCCTTCGTGACTGGCACGGCAAAACCGTGTGGCTGGTCGGCGCCTCCAGCGGCATTGGCCAGGCCACGGCGCATGCCCTGCATGAGGCCGGCGCGAAGGTCGTGGTGTCCGCGCGCAATGTCGCAGCGCTGGAGGGTTTTGTGGCCACCCACCCCGGCGCACAGGCCCTGGTACTCGACGCGTCGGACGCGGCTGCGGTGCAAACCGCGGCGCAATCGGTGCTGGCCCAGGGGCCGCTGGACCTGATGATGTATTGCGCGGGTTACTACAAGGAACAACGCGCCACCGCTTTTGACCTGGCAGAGATGCTCAGGCACCAGCAGGTCAACTACGTGGGAGCCCTGTACGTGATCGACGCGGTCCTGCCGGCGATGCTGCAACGCGGCAGCGGCCACCTCAGCCTGGTTGGCAGCGTTGCCGGCTACCGCGGCCTGCCGCAAAGCCTGGCCTACGGCCCGACCAAGGCGGCACTGATCAACCTGGCCGAAACCCTGTACCTGGACCTGCAGGCGAGCGGCGTGGGGGTGAGTCTCGTCAACCCCGGCTTTGTCGAAACACCACTGACCGCGGGCAACCAGTTCAGCATGCCGGCACTGATCAGCCCGGCGCAGGCGGCGGCCGAGATCCTGGCTGGCTGGGCGCGGGGCCAGTTCGAGATCCACTTTCCGAAACGGTTTACGCTCTGGATGAAGACCCTGCGCCTCTTGCCGTACGCGCTGTATTTTCCGGCGATCCGAAAATTTACAGGCCTGTGAGCACCCCATGAACCCAACCCCGAATGACCCGGTTGAGCCGCTGGTGCATTTTTTTGAAACCCTGAGCCCGGCCAGCGTGGCGCGCATGGGCGAGTTCTATGCGGTCGATGCCTGGTTCAAGGACCCGTTCAACGAGGTGCAGGGCCTGGCGCAGGTGCAGCGCATCTTCAACCACATGTATGTGGCACTGGAGCGGCCGCGTTTTGTGGTGACGGCGCAGGTGGTCGACGGCCGGCAGTGTTTCCTGACCTGGGACTTCGAGTTTTATTTCAGGCGACGCGGGCCGCAACAGCTGCAGACCATACGCGGCGCCTCGCACATCAGCTTCAACGAAGCCGGCCTGGTGGTGCGCCACCGCGACTACTGGGACGCCGCCGAGGAGCTGTATGAAAAGCTGCCGCTGCTGGGCAGCCTGATGCGCTGGCTGAAAAAACGGGCGGGTAATTAGCCCCCACGGTCGCTCACCTCGTGTAGCTCCCTGCACCTTGCAGGCCGCCGCTCGCCAGAGGCTTCGCTTCTGGCGCCTGTCCCAACCTGCTCAAGCAGGTTTGGAGCCGCAGGCACCAGCCCCGAGGGGGCCGCTGCGCCTGGCGGACCGGCAAAGCCGGATCCGCGGCCCCGGCTTGATTGAAGAACTCCTGCAGTGCTCCTGATTTTATAGCTGAGTGCACCCATCCGTCATGGGCCGGGGTCTGATTCTGCGTGAAAACTCAGGAAGGCAGGGTGTCAACAAAACTTGGCCGCTGCGCCAGCTTGTCATACAGCCGGGTCAAGTTGGGGTGGGGCGTGCGCCAGTCGATCTGCGGAAAACGGAAGTCCAGGTACCCCAGGGCGCAGCCGACCGCGATGTCGGACAGGCTCAGGTGGATGCCGCTGCAAAACGGCTTGTCGCCCAGGCCGGTGCTCATGGCACGCACCGTGGCGTCTATTTTTTCCATCTGGCGGTCTATCCAGACCTGGCAGCGCTGCTTGTCGTTGCGGCCGGCCCAGGTGGCCTCCAGCCGCGCGAGGATGGCTGCGTCGAGCAGGCCGTCGGCCAGCGCTTCCCAGGTTTTCACTTCGGCGCGTTCGCGGCCCTGCACCGGAATCAGCTTGCCGACGGGCGAAAGGGTGTCCAGGTACTCGACGATAACGCGCGAGTCGAAAACGGCTTCTTCCGATCCGTTGGCGCCTTCCATGACCAGACAGGGCACCTTGCCCAGAGGATTGGATTCAGACATGGTCGTGCCCGCGGCCCACACGTCTTCAATGACGAACTGGTAGTCGAGCTTTTTTTCGGCCATCACGATGCGCACTTTGCGCACATAAGGGCTGCCGTAGGATCCAATGAGTTTCATAGTCAATCTTTTGTCGTGGGCCCAGGGGCTTTGAGGTCGCGATGCCTTAAGCAAAATCGCTTAGCAGGCCCCAGCCGATTGCATTCTATCGAGTATGCATCGGCCGGGTCTGCCACGCGGCAAAAACGGGGTCACCTGTCTGCCGGCGCGCCAGGCCACCCGCCTACAATGTCGCCCATGAACCCGTCCACCAGCTTCTCCATCACCGCCCTTTCCCCCCTGGACGGCCGTTACGCCGCCAGACTCGCCCCCTTGCGGCCGCTGATGTCGGAGCTCGGCTACATGCACCGCCGCGTCCAGGTGGAAGTCGCCTGGTTCATCGCGCTGTCGGATGCGGGTTTTGCCGAATTCAAGCCCTTGAGCCCCGGTGCCCGCACCTACCTGCTCGGACTGGTCAAGCACTTCTGCGAAAGCGACGCGGTCGCGATCAAGGAGATAGAAAAAACAACCAACCACGACGTGAAGGCGGTCGAGTACTGGATCAAATCGAAGTTCGAAGCCCGGCCGGAGCTGCAGTCTGCCGCCGAGTTTGTGCATTTCGCCTGCACCAGCGAAGACATCAACAACACCAGCCATGCGCTGCAGCTCAAAAGCAGCCGCGAGCAGGTGCTGCTGCCGGCGCTGGACAAGGTCATCACGCAGCTGCGCGAGATGGCCCATCGCTACGCCGACGAGCCCATGCTCAGCCGCACCCACGGCCAGACCGCCAGCCCGACCACCGTCGGCAAGGAAATTGCCAACGTGGTGGCGCGCCTGGACGTGGCGCGCGAACGCATCGCCGCCGTCAAGCTGATGGCCAAGATGAACGGCGCCGTTGGCAACTACAACGCCCACCTCTCGGCCTGGCCCGACTTTGACTGGGAGGCGCTGAGCCGGCGTGTCATCGAGTCGCCCGAGCCGCTGGGCCTGGGACTGACCTTCCAGGCCTACAGCATCCAGATCGAGCCGCACGACTACATGGCCGAGCTGTTCGACGCGGTGGCGCGCACCAACACCATCCTGATCGACTTTGCGCGTGATGTCTGGGGTTATGTCAGCGTGGGCTACTTCAAGCAGCGCCTCAAGGCCGGTGAGATCGGCTCCAGCACCATGCCGCACAAGGTCAACCCGATTGATTTCGAAAACGCCGAAGGCAACCTCGGCCTGGCCAACGCGCTGCTGCGCCACCTGAGCGAAAAACTGCCCATCAGCCGCTGGCAGCGCGACCTGACCGACAGCACCGTGCTGCGCAACATGGGCGTGGCCTTCGGTTACGCCGTGCTGGCCTACAGTTCCATGAGCACCGGGCTGGGCAAGCTTGAACTGAACCACGAAGCCCTGGCCGAGGACCTCGATGCCTCCTGGGAAGTGCTGGCCGAACCGATCCAGACGGTGATGCGCCGCTACGGCGTGCAGGGCGCGTACGAAAAACTCAAGGAAGTCACGCGCGGCAAAACCGTGACGGCCGAAGCGCTGCACGGGCTGATCCGCTCACTGGAGATTCCGGACGAGGAAAAAGACCGCCTGCTGGCCATGACGCCCGCCAGCTACACCGGCAAAGCGGCCGAGCTGGCCAGGAAGATTTAACCCCCCACGCTCCCCACTGCGTGTGGCAGCGACCCCTGCTTGACTTGATAGCGCCGGAACCTGCGCTCAGGTCGGCGCCGGCATGTCGGCGCCACATTGCCAACACTGCTCGAAGCCGCCTTCCACAGTTTCGCCGCAGGCGCAGAGCCAGCGGCGTTGCGGCAGGTTCTGCAGGCTGTGCAGCAGGGCCTCGGCGCGCGGCTTCTCGTGGTCGTGGGTCAGCCAGACTTCGGGCTGGCACTGGTCGGGCGGCAATTCTCCCGCCACGCTGCCGAGAAAATAACGCTGCACCGTGGCCGAAAAGCCCGCCTGCTGCAACACATCGGCCCAGAGCGCTGCAATGGCAATGTTGGGCGCACGGGCTAGTCGGAGCATCAGCCCAGTTTACTCCTGAATCCATAGCTGCTCGCGCCCGCTGTATAAGGGCTGGAAGCCAAAAAGACCCCGCTTCCAGCGCTTCAGGGCAGCGCTGGCGGGGTATCCTTCTTTTCCAGCGCGCGGTCGGCATAACGGCCAAACCGCCAGGCCGTGTCTTCCTGCGTGATGCGCCGCCAGGTTCCCCGTTTGGCGGCCGGGCTCATTTCGGGCCAGCGCTGCACCTCCTCGAAGGTGCGCCCGCAGCCCTTGCACAACTCGTCGCCCTGGCTGGTCGAGCAGATGGCGATGCAGGGCGTGTCGGCGGTCGTGTCGTACCAGGCGCGCCAGGCCGCCATGGCCCGGGGCGGAAAGCCGGCCTCGTCGGCCTCTTCCTCGTGGTGGAAAACCAGCAGGGCGTAGACCTCGGCCAGGGCGCGCAGCTCGGGCGCGAGCGTGATGCCGTCGGGCGAGGGCTTTTTCTCGCGCCAGTAGTTGATGGCCGCTTCAATGTCGGTGATGTGGATGCCAGGCATGCGGGTCGGAAATGGGGTGAACGTGGACGCCAGAAAATGGGCCTCGGCGACGACGATGGCCGCCGTAACTTCGGGCTGGCTGGCGCATTATCGGCCACGCGGCCGGCCAACGCAGCAACGCGGGTTTTCGCGGTATTCCGCAGGCCGTGACCCGGCGGATTTGCAAAACGGGCAGTTTTGTTGTCCAATATCCCCACGAAGGGGAGTAACTCCCTCGTTTTGCTGCATTACAAAATAAAACACCACAACAGCAAAATCGCTTCAGCAAGTCGTCATTACGAAGCTCACGCTTCCGGCTTGCTGGACATGCAGCGACACTGCATGTCGAGCCAGACCTTCGATTGAAACCTGTACGGGTTTGATCGAGGCGTCCGCGGCAACAACCCGCTGCATCACTCATTGACCTGTCCAGCTTCAACGAAGCAGGAAATCCGCATGCGGATTTCCAACGTCAAAACCCGGATAGCGAAGTGAGCGGAACATGGAACTTTTCTCGACACCCTGGTGGTCAGCCCTGCTGGCCATCATCCTGATCGATCTCGTACTGGCGGGCGACAACGCCATCGTGATTGCACTGGCCGCACGCAACCTGCCTTCACATCTGCAGAAAAAGGCCATCGTCTGGGGCACGGTAGGCGCCATCGTCGTACGCTCGGCGATGACGGTCGGGGTGGTCTGGCTGCTCAAGATTCCGGGTCTGATGCTCGTTGGCGGCCTGGGCCTCCTGTGGATTGCGTACAAGCTGCTGGCCGACCAGGGCGACAAGGAGCATGACGGCCCGGTGGCCAACACCTTCTGGAGTGCGATGAAAACCATTGTGGTCGCCGATGCGCTGATGGGCGTGGACAACGTGCTGGGCGTGGCGGGTGCCGCTCATGGCGCATTTGACCTGGTCGTCATCGGCCTGCTGATCAGCATCCCGATCGTGGTGTTCGGCAGCACCATGGTGCTCAAGCTGGTGGAGCGCTTCCCGGTCATCATCAATATCGGTGCAGCCGTGCTGGCCTTCACTGCAGCCAAGATGATCGTCAGTGAGCCCTTGCTGGACATGGTCTATGGGGGTCCGGCGTCCCCGCCAGCGAGCGAAATCCTGCACACCGCTGCCCAGTGGGGCACCTACACCCTGGCCGTCACGGGCGTACTCGGTGCCGGCTGGTGGGTCACGCGCAGGTCCAGATCCGACCGGGACAACAAACTCGCCACCGAATGAACACCCGAGCACCGCACAGGCCCTGCGGGCTGTGCATCGCAGCCCGAAAGTCCCCATAGCACGTAAAACCAAGGAGAACTTTATGGACACCATGATTGTGTATATCGATGAAGCGGCCTATGCGCTGAAGATGCTGACGCCCATGCTGCAGTCCGCTCCGGCGCGTACGCCGACCCGATGGATTGTGGTGGGCTGCGCGCCACGCATCACCCATCGCGTGAGTAAATGGGTCACGAACAGCGCCCGCGACAGCTGGCGCGGCAAGTGGGCCGAACAGGTCTTTGCGAAAGTCCTCCCGCTGCTGCAGGCCCCTGGCGACGAGGTGATGACCCAGGTAGCACGCGGACCCCTGTGCAAACTGACGGAATCTCTGCTGGCCCAGCACGGCACGGCACGTGTGCTGGATGCGCGCCGGCCCAAATTCGGCCAGGACCTGCCGCCCGTCACAAGCCAGCAACCTCAGGAACCGCAAGGAGTCTGGGGTTATGCCGCCGTCGTTGCCGGTGCCGGCATGATGCTGGCTGCGGACTGACCCTGCGTCCGCCTTGCAGCGCTCCGTCAACCCGATCGGTCGACGGCCGGGCTGGCCTGCGGTGGTATTCTCGGGTCCATGAAACTAATCGTCAAATGGCTGTGCAGCGCAGCCGCCTTGCTGGCGGTGGCCTATCTGTATTCCGGCGTGACCGTGACCAGCTTCCCGGCGGCGCTGCTTGCTGCCGCTGTGCTGGGCGCGCTCAACACGGTGGTGCGCCCGGTGCTGATCCTGCTGACCCTGCCGGTGACGCTGGTGACGCTGGGGCTGTTCCTGTTTGTCATCAACGCCCTGATGTTCTGGGCGGCCGCCAGCCTGCTCAGTGGCCTGCATGTCACGGGATTTGTTGCCGCCCTGATCGGTTCGCTGATCTACTCCGTGCTGCAGCTAGCGATCGAGTTTCTCCTGGAGCGCCTGCTCCCTAAGTAACTGGTCGATCTCGCGCGCCCGCGTGTCGATGATGGACGCATCGACATAGTTGCTGGCCGCCGCACCGCCGTCGCGACCGCTGCGCATCAGGTCCTGCGCGGCCTTGAAACGGTCACGGGCCGCAGGGTAGTCCAGCTGCGCCACCCGGCTCTCGGCATCGGCCCGAATCGCGCGCAGTGTCTGCCCCTGCTGGCCCCAGGCTGTCGCCAGCAGTTGCCAGGCGATGGCATCTTTCGGATGGGTGGTGACCCAGGTTTGCAGAACGCCTGACACATCCTGCGCCCGACCTGCCGCGAGATCCGCCCGGGCCTGGAGCAAGAGGGCGGCCCGGCTGCGCGTATCGCCTAGCTTCGGCAAACCTGCGGTGTTGCCGGCAGCCAGTTCGACCTCCAGCGCCAGCCACTCGACCGGATCGGCCAGCGGCGTCTTCGCGGGCACGGCCGACTTGAGCTTGCCCACCAGGCTGCGCGCCAGGGCATGATCGCGCAGCCGGCTCGCCGCCAGGGCGCCGCCATACAGGGCCCCGGCATCGCGTGGTGTCAAAGCCGCATTCGCCGCACCGGCAAAGGAGACCCGCTGCGCATCGGCCACCATGGGCCGCAAGCCATCCACCCCTGGGTCACCCAGAACACGTGCCCGGGCAGCCATCATGGCGTGCAGCAAGCGCGCACCGCCCGAGTTTTCCCCGGCGCCCGAGGGCGCTGGACTCGTCGCGCCCTCGAGTTGCAGCCGACCCTTGATCTCGGCAATACGCTCGGTCGTCAGCGGATGGCTGCGCAGGTAGGGAAACGCGCCATTGTCATTGAGCCGGGAGGCCTGCTGCAGCTTGTCGAACATGCTGGCGAAACCCTGCTTTTCGAAACCGGCATCGGCCATCACGCCAAAGCCGACCCGGTCGGCCTCGCGCTCCATGTCCCGTGAAAAATTGAGCTGGTTCTGCACGGCCAGCGCCTGCCCGCCGGCAATGGCCGCATTGGCAGCGTCCGGGCTTTTGTTGGCGGCCAGCGCGCCGAGAATCATGGCCGCAATCAGCCAGGGCATCTGCTGGCTCTGCTTGCTCATCAGGCGCGAAATATGCCGCTGAGTCACATGGCTCAACTCGTGCGCCAGGACCGAGGCCAGTTCGTCGCGGGTGGCCACGGCGCCTATCAGCCCCAGATGCACGCCCAGATAACCCCCCGGCAAGGCGAAGGCGTTGATGCTGCGGTCGCGGATCTGCATGACGTCCCAGGCAAACCGCTCGTCCAGTTCCGGGCCCAGCTCGCCGCGGGCGCGCGCCGCCGTCATCAGCGGCTGCCAGATACCCTGCAGGTAGTCGCCCAGCACCGGGTCATCCAGGTAATCGGGGTCGCGGTAAATGCTGGCGGCAATCCGGTCGCCCAGGCGCCGCTCCGCACTGGCGGAAAGCTCCGAGGTGTCGCCCAGCGCCGGCAGCGCGCCACTGGGCCGGGCCGGGGACTGGGCATGCGCCAAGCCGTGTGACGCTATAAAGATGCTAGCTGCTAGCGCAATGCAGCCAAGGGCAAAATGCCTTTTTGACTTGAAAAATGATGGCGGCATGAAGGGGTACAAAACGAGGGGTCGAGATCCAGCAAAACTGTCCAGTGCTTGTCGGAGGCTGGGAGGACACCCAATCGTTGGGCCGCCTGCCGACCTGTGACTTTTCAGGCGGGCTTGAATGCACCTGCACATCTTATGATGACGGATGCTTGTAAAGGTTCTGTAACTGTATGACCACGACTTCACCGCTGACACATTTCGACGCAACAGGGCAGGCGCACATGGTCGATGTGGCCGCCAAACCGGCCACCCACCGGGTGGCTTTGGCGCAAGGCCGCATCACCATGAACCCTGCCACCCTCGCCATCATCCTGGAGGGCACAGCCAAAAAAGGCGACGTGCTCGGCATTGCCCGGATTGCCGGCATCATGGCGGCCAAAAAAACCAGCGACCTGATTCCCCTGTGTCACCCGCTGGCGCTGACGCGCGTGGCGATGGATTTCAGCCCCGACGCAGACAGCGCCAGCATCGTTTGCCAGGCGACGGTGGAAACGGTCGGACCGACAGGCGTGGAGATGGAGGCCCTGACTGCGGTGCAAATAGCCTTGCTGACGATCTATGACATGTGCAAAGCCGCGGATCGCGGAATGACGATGACGGACATCAAGCTGCTGGAAAAACATGGCGGAAAGTCGGGAAGTTTTGTCGCAACGCCCTAGCTGCGTCACGGGTCAGTTTGCAGGCCAGCCATTCGGGCTGTTGGCAGGGCGCCATTTTGCGTGGTCGTCTGGAAAAGCTGCCCGGTAACGAACCAGGTGCAACAGGGCTTCATCGTCACGCCCCAGCATGACAGCGCTTTCAATCACCTTTTCAATCACCCGCGGTTCTGGCGAGTAATGCAGCAAGGCAGTAGCGGTGTCGAAAGTCCATTGCGCGTTGTCGCGCCTGAGCGTGGTGGTCGTCAGCTCCGCAAATTGCACCTGGTTCCGGAAAAGCCAGGATCCGCGAACCTTGTCCAGCGTGTCGTCGCGGTAAGCCGCGTCGCGCGCCTGCGGCGCCAGGTACAGCTGGCTGACACGGTGGTAATCCCATGCGGCATAAGCCACCCCAGCCAACAACGCTGTCGCCACGACAAGCCGAGTGGTCGGCGCCACGCGCGCGTATCGACGGGAGCCAGCTGCCGGCTCTTTGGGCCCTGGCCACAGCATCCACACGCACAGCCCGAATGCCATCTGGAAGGGGCCATACCACAGCGGATATTCCAGCATGCTGTGCAACATAATCACGACCAGCACACCCCAAGCCATTTGACGGGTCGGGTCCGTTTCGCGCCAGGGCCGGGCACGCCAGACGACCCAACCCGCACCGCCACAAACAACCAGCGCCAACGGAATGCCCAGCTCCACCGCCAGGTGCAGCGGCAGGTTGTGGGCATTGTCCAGAATGTCGCAGAACCGCTCGCCTGGATAGAGCACCATGTAATGCGCGTAGTCCAGCTCACCCCCGCCCCATCCGAACCAGGGCTTTTGCCCAATCAGATGCAACACGTTGGACCAGAGGGTGAGGCGCCCGGCACAGACGGCGTCCCCCGCACGCAGACGGGCAACCATGCCATGGCCCAGCAGATCCAACCCGGCCAACCAAGGCAGCGCCAGCGCGGCCACCCCATAGGCCAGCACCGCCGTCAACAAGACGCGGCGCACCGGCGGTTGGCGCCATCCGGGCCAGAGCAAGCACAGCACGCACAACAAAACCAGCTGCAACAACCCTGTCCGCGATGAGGATGCGGCATTCCCCACCGCCAGCAGGCCAGCAACCATCCACACCAGCCTCTCCCGGCGACGGGAAAAACCGTGCTTCACAACCAGCCATACCAGCGCGACCACCGCGATGTTGGTCAAACTCGCAAACTGGTTGCGTTGGCGCAAATTGGCAAAGGCCTCGCCCAACGGGGCCTGATTGACCCACGGAGCAAGCGCGGCCGCTGCACCGAAATATTGCAGCAAGCCGATAGCGCTGCTGACGGCACCGGGGAGCACCCAAGCCCATACTGCGGGGTAGGCCCACCGCTGCGCAAAAGGTCCATTGCCCATTGCTTTGCGCGAGATGGCACGCAGCGACATCAACAGAATTAAACACGCAGTGGCAGTAGACGCGACCAGCCAAGGCACAGCAGCAGGTGACGGACCGGGCGCAAATGGATTCAGCCAAGGTACGATCAAAGTCAACCCAGCGATCAGCGCGAAAGCAGTCCCCTGCGACGCACTCAATCTCGTCAAGGTAGCGTCAACTCGCGCAGTTCAGGGTACCTGTCCCGCGCCAGATCGTTCCAGTTTGATTTGATCTCCCGATATCTTTTTTCCCCATGCATGGCTTTCATGACACGGAGTTGCCTGACCGCTTCCCCGGGGCTGCCATTCAAGGCGAGCGACAGTGCATACCTGTTTTGCGTTGCAGTCCATGGGTAACGCAGCGCAACGTTTTTGGCGAGTGCCAGTTCTTGGTCCGTCATGTTAGGTTTGGGTGTAATGCGGGCGCCATCCAGTAATGCTGCCAGCTGCGTCAAGAGAACTACGTTGGGCCGCTCGTAGTCGGTTGGCGTTTTCCCGATGCGTAGGTCTTCAAATCGCACAATGCGGAAGTCCTCTTCAACCGCAACATATTCAGCCACTGACCACGCGGCAACAATACTTAGGCCCAGCAAAAGTGATGCCGCTGTCCACACGCCCATACGGATCACGGGTTTGGTCTCGATCAAACCGTCCAAGGCACCCGCGGCCAACATCACGGGCACCAGAAAGTAGGCATATGCAAACGGGAACTCAAACATCGAATGGATTCCAACGGGCAGGATCAGCGCCAGACAGTACCAGGGCAACAACCGCGCCGTGGACCGAACGCGCCGCCACAACCAGATGCCGACGGCCAAAGTCAACAGCGCGGTGAGCGGCACCCCGACACCCAGCGCCAGATCCAGCAAAATATTATGGCTGTAGGAGAAGGGTTCGCTCGTCGTATAGGCATGGACCACCGCATTGTGGGCGGCAGCAACCTGCCCCAGACCCCACCCGCTCCATGGTCGCTGCGTCACTGCGTCCAGCAGCTGCGGCCAGACCACCCAGCGCCCGCCCAACTGGGTGTTTACTTCTGCACCACCGCTTGATATTTGCAGAATGAAGATATAAATCGACGGCCAGCTCAAAAAGAGCGCGATGAACCCAAGGTCGACCAGCAGAACCAACCAGGGGGACAAGCCGAACTCGGCCGGTTTGCGCTTGACAAACCACCAGAGCGACAACAGCAGGAAGTTCAGGACGCCGGTACGAGACTCGGTTGCAGCCAGGGCAACACATAAAGTCAGCAGAATCAGGGCGGAAGGCAGGGCTCTTACTTTTTTCGATTCATGCAGAAACAACAAACTCGCAAGGCCCATGATCAGCAAGGTCGCCAAATGGTTGGGCTGCCCCAGATTTCCACCAGGTCGGCGCAACTCCGGCATTCGGGATATCCAACCGGCGCCTTCCCATAGCTCAAAAATCTGGCAAAAAGCCAGAACCGCCGATGCGAACGCTCCAGCCAACAATGCAAATGCCAGCAGCGTTGCTGTGGATTCGCCCTGGCCACCAGTGATTGCGCCAGAACCCACCGCCCGCATGTCCACGGCATTTCTGCCAGCTGCAAACCCCATGCTCAGGCAAATGACGCACAGCGCCATGTAAAAGCCCATCATCCCGGCGTCACCCGCAAAAGTGATGACACCCAAAGCCAGTTGCATCGCAACGATGGCGCCCAAGGCAACAAAAGGGAGTATGGAGATCGGCAAAAAGGTATTCAGATCCTTCTTTTTAATGCGCTCCAACAGACCATGCCAGGCCAGCAGCAAAACGGCCAAGATGGACCACAACTCGTTGTGCCAGCTGACCCAAGGAAGAAAATGCAGGGGCTCAAGCCAGCTTGAGAAAAGAAAAAACAGTGCGATTTTTTGCATACGTAAAAAAATACGCCCCTCGGGGCGTATTTTTAACATTCGCACAACGTCAGCATACATCACGTCACCTGGACACCGCTGACGAAAGGAATATCAGTTGGCGGCCCAGGAACCGGCAACGGTGTAGGCTGTTGCGATAGCACTGCGGCATGAACCAGGAAGATACTTCCCAATTCCCGCGACGCTTGGGCCGCATTCCCAGCCGGTAATGTTACCGGTAGTACCACCGGACAGCACCGGAATCAGGTAAACAGAACCCGTAACTTGCGAGAGATTGGCGGTGTTAACCAGCACGTTGATCGCGCCAAAGTCGTCGGTCCGGATCGAGCTGACATATTTGCTGGTGGATGTCGAAGACTCGCAACCCCAGAGACCAGCGGTTGGCAAGGAAGCGGCATTGTTGGTCTGGCGCGTCTCGGTTACGCTGGTGCGGCAGGCCGATGCGGCCAAAATCACCTCGGACATCTTAGCCCGGACGGTGTAGTCCTGATAAGCCGGCAAAGCCACCGCAGCCAAAATACCGATGATCGCAACAACGATCATCAACTCGATCAGGGTAAAACCCTTTTGCATGGAACGCTTCATAAAAACTCCTTGGTTAAGAAACTAGCGAGATCATTAAGCAGATGCCGTGCCAAGCCGAAACAGGTCTAAATCAACCGCTTTCAGCATCCTCTGGGAGCAAAAGTTACTCTTTTCGTCAGCCGTCAAGACGTTGCTGACAATTTTGTCACTTGATGCAAACTGACCGAACCTGCTTGAGGTCGGTCAGCCCCATCAGCACTTTCTCCATCCCGTCCATTTTCAGTGTGTGCATGCCGCTGTTGACGGCCGCTGCAAACAGCTCTGCCACGCGAGCGCGTTCCTGAATCAGTTTTTTAGCTGCATCGTCGGCAATCATCAATTCATGCAAGCCAATGCGGCCCTTGTAGCCGGTCTGGTTACATTTATCGCACCCTACCGCTCGATACATGGTGAGCTGCCCATCCTTGGCGTACCGTTGCATCCAATCGTCCAGCAGCTTCTGCGCTTCGCCCCCCGGATCCGTCTTCCAGGCATCCGTACTTCGCAGTTCCTCGGAGTACTCCTTGATGAAGTCCTTGATTTCCTGCGCGGCCGGCTGGTAGGGCTGCTTGCATTCGCATAGTTTCTTGGCAAGCCGTTGCGCGAGAATGCCGAGCAGGGCATCGGCAAAATTGAAAGGGTCCATGCCCATGTCCAGGAGCCGCGTGATGGACTCAGGGGCAGAATTGGTATGCAGCGTCGAAAACACCATGTGGCCTGTCAACGAGGCTTCCACACCCATCGAGACTGTTTCCTTGTCGCGCGACTCGCCGACCATGATGATGTCCGGATCGGCGCGCAGGAAAGCTCGCATCACCAGGGCAAAGTCGATGCCTGCCTTCTTGTTGATCTGGACCTGGCGTAAACCCTTTTGCGTGATCTCGACCGGGTCTTCGGCCGTCCAGATCTTGGTGTCTGGCGTGTTCAGGAATTTCAGGATGGAATGCAGCGTGGTCGTTTTGCCGGAACCAGTCGGGCCACACACATAAAAAAGGCCGTAGGGTTTGGAGACCGTTTTCTCAAGCCGCTCCCTGTTGTGATCCGTCAGCCCCAGCCTATCAAGCGGAATGGGCTCGCCCGCTGCCAGAATCCGCATGACGACATCCTCGACCCCGCCCGCAGACGGGATGGTGGCCACGCGTAGCTCGATGTCGAGCGGCCCATATTTCTTGAACTTGATCTTTCCGTCCTGTGGTTTGCGCTTTTCGGAAATGTCGAGATCACACATGATTTTGAGCCGCGTGACCATGGCCTGGCGAAACTGGGCCGGCACCTCGATGTAGGGCAGCAAGCTTCCGTCGATGCGAAAACGGATGCCGGTCTTGGCCTTTCCCGGCATGGGCTCGATGTGGATGTCGGAAGCCTTCTGCTTGTAGGCATCAATGATGACCTTGTTGACGAACTTGACCAGTTCGTTGTCGGCGGCGGCCGATTCGAGCGCCGAGTCATCGTTAGCATCGTTTTCGAGCGGCGAATCCATGTCGGCCAGAAGCTGGTCAATGGAGCCGCCTTCGTTGCCCGCGCCAAAAAGCTGACTCAGGGTTTCGTCAAATTCGGTCTGGGTGGTCACGCAATAGGCGAACTTGCTGATTTTCGGGAATACCTGCGGGACCACCCGGGCGCCCCGCACCGCTTCGGGATCAACACACATGATGGTCAGCCCGTCGGGTGTGTCCTCCAGCGGCATCCATCGCTGCTGCTCGACAAAGTGTCGCTTGAGCAGGCCATGCAGCATTTCCGAACGTATGCGACCCGCGTTATAGGCTTCGTAGGGAACCCCAAAGAACTTGCTCAGCGAAGCGCCAATCTGCGCGGGACGAATGCGGTAATCAGCCATCAGCAGATGTTCGACCGACTGAATCTCGTCGCGCGCCTTCTGGATGCAGTGAAGCAACTCGTCCTGGCTCAAAACCCCTTCAGCGACCAGGCCGTCGTACTTGGTCGCCCTGCGCCTTTGACCATCTTCGGCCTTCTGCATGCGCTGGCGAAGCGCAATGCCCAGCGTCTGGCACAGCTGCTGCGCGCCGTCCTCTTCCAGCTTCCCAAAAGGCTGGTCGCTGCGATTGTTGATCACCTGCAGGACGCCATAAAGCGTGCTGCCATCCATGACCGGCGCAACCAGCATTTGTTTGGTGCGGTAGCCAGAACGTTTGTCCACTTCCTGAAGAAAGCTGAGGCTGGGGTGAATTTTCTTGAGCGCCTCGTCGTCATACACATCGGCGATGTTCACCATGGTCTTGGCCATCGCAACGTAGCCAGCTATGCTTTGCGCGCTGATGGGCAGCTTCAGGTCGCGGCTGGTGTTAAGCCCCGTCTTGACCTTGGAAATGATGGACGAGCGGTCTTCACTGACGGCGTAAAGCGTCAGGCGATCAGCATTGAAGAGCTTGCAGATATCCTGGCTGGCCTCCAGCATGATCTGATCAATGTTCTCGGTTTCATGAATGCGGTTGGTGACCAGTTGGAGCTGGCGAAAATAAAGTGCTTCAAAAGTAACGCCCCGCTCCTGCGGTGGAAGCATCTGCGAGTCAAAAAACTCGTCCTCGTGGTCCCGCTGTACAACTGCATTCATAACTCGAACTCCTGACCTGCGCGCAACCAGCGTATGTCGTGGGTAACGTTGGGACCAAACGGCGCCGTCTGGTCAAAGCGCTGGATCTCGGCCATGATCAAGTCGGTCTCTGCCGGCTTGGTATGGGTAATGTAAATCGGATAGTTTCTGCCTTTTTCGATGCAGTCCAGCTCGCTGGCCAGCGCATGGGGCGACAGATGCAGGCTGCGCCGTGCCAGGTCGCGTTCGCGGTTGCTGAAAGCCGTCTCGATCACCAACATCGCGACGTTAAGCTGGTTGACGCGGGCCCACAAAGCGGGATTGCGCTCAGTGTCGCCGGTGAACACCCAGCACCCGGAGCCAGTGGCCACCGCATAACCGACTGCTGGCACGGTATGAACAGCTGGCAGCACTTCGACATATTTTCCCGCCAGCAGCAGGGTCTGGCCCACGGCCAGAGGGTGAAAGCTGACAAAGGGTGCTTCCGGTGTGGGAATTCGCGAGAAATCAGGCCAGATGGTGTTGTTGAAAATATGGGCTTTCAGCGCGTCAATCGTGCCCTGCAGTGCATGAATCTGTATCGGGGTTGTGCGTTTGGCCGCAATCGCGTCCACCATCAGCGGCAGGGCCGCCACGTGATCCAGGTGGGAATGGGTCAGCAGTACGTGGTCAACGCCGCGCATCTCGTCCAGCGTGAGATCGCCAACGCCCGTCCCGGCGTCGACCAGAACGTCGTGATCCAGCAGGAACGACGTGGTGCGGCAGCCTTTGGCAATGGCTCCCGAGCAGCCCAGTACGCGTACTTTCATGGTCTTATCTACCTTGAGGTTCCGGCAGGCTCTGTCATTTGGTTTCGAAGTTGGTTGCCCCGTCCCAATCGGGATCAAACGGCAACAGCCTCATGGAGGCTACACGCTCTGCATACAGGCGGTAAAGGTACTTTTGCCCATTCATGCGCTGTAAGTTGAGCAAATGCACATCGCAGTCGTCCCAGGCCTGATCCCGGTAGGCCTTGAGCGCCAACGTCCACTCCCGGAGTTCGCCGCTTAACTGCTTGTCGAGCTGGCCAGGAAGCGCCACCGGGCAGAAAATGGCCACCGCCTGGTCCTTGCCCTTGACCCGGACCTTGTCGAGTTCCTGCCAGGCGAAACCAGGGGCCAGTTCGCGGGTGGACGCACTGACCACGGTATCGACGCCATAGATCTTGCACAACCCCTCCAGGCGGGACCCCAGGTTGACCGCGTCGCCAATGACCGTATAACTGCGACGGATATCCGAGCCCATGTCGCCCACGCACATGCTGCCGGTGTTCAGCCCGATGCCTATGCCTATTTCCGGCAAACCCTGGCTGCGATGCTCCTCGTTGAGCTGGCGCACGGCCTGCACCATCTCCAGCGAGGTCCTGACCCCGAGAGCGGCGTGCTCGGGTGTCTCGACGGGCGCACCCCAGAATGCCATCACGCAGTCACCCATGTACTTGTCGATGGTGCCGCGGTTGGTGCGGATCAGGGCCGTGAGACGGCTGAAGACGCCGTTGAGCAGGGCCTGCAACTGTGTCGGCTCCATGGTTTCGGACATTCGGGTGAAACCGCGCATGTCGCAGAACATCACCGTGAGCTCCTTGGCCGAGGCTTTCATGCTGTAGCTGTCGGGGTCCTTGACCATTTCATCGACCAGCTCGGGGGGCACATAAGTGCCGAACAGGTTGGCCAGTTCCCGCTTGGAGCGACTTTCCACAAAATAGCCATAACTCATGTTCAGCGCGAACGCCGTGAGTGCCATGACCAGCGCGGTAGCCAGAGGCAACACCAGCCCATAGGCCGAATAAAGCCAGAAATTCAGCCCCACCAGGGCAGCCGTCACCGCGGCGCTGGTCGCCACCGCCCGCGGCGCAGACAGCAGCGGCAGGGTCAATGCCAGCGTCAGCCCCGACAGGACAAGCATCACCACCTCGAAACCAACCGCATAGTCCGGCTTGACAAACACCTTGCCATCGAGAAACCCCGAAATCACATTGGCATGGGTTTCGACGCCGGGGTAGGTTTCCCCGACCGGCGTGACCCTCAGGTCCAGCAAGCCAGGCGCCGTGGTGCCGAGCAGGACTATCTTGTCCTTCAGCTGTCCCGGCGGCATTTTTCCGGCCAGCACATCGGACGCGGAGACATACCGGTAGGACCCGCCACTGGCGCCACCGGGCCCGCGAAACGGCACCAGCGTGGCCACCCGGTCATCCACCGGAATGGCCAGCGTTTTAGGGCCCTGCTTGAGCAAAATGCTTTCCAGTCCCTGGTAATTGCGGGTCAGGAATTTTTCCTGCGGAAATCCCGGCTCGACGCCGGGTTGGCCCACCAGCATGCGAAACATCGCCAGGGACAGCGACTCGTAGTACTCGCCTTTGTATTCAGCCAGCAGGGGAATCGATCGAACAACCCCATCACCATCCGTGATGGAGTTGAAAAACCCTGCCATAGGCGCCGCCTTGCCGATGGTATCGATGTTGGCACCAAAACCGTTCCAGCTGGTAAACCGGATAGGCCGCCCCTTGAGCGCCTCCCGTCCCATGACGGGAGCGGGCAAAACACCGTTGATACGACCATCCCGGTCGCTGGTGAAGTAATACCCCAGCACGACAGGTTTTTTCGCCAACGATTTTGCGAACAGAGCATCGTAATCAAGGCTGGCCTCGATCTGGCCGAGCTTGTCGGCAAAGGCGGGCTGATCCTTCAGTTCGCCTTGGGCCAGTTGCTGCAGCCTTTTCAGGCCCGAGCTGTCATCGGCCTCCGCAAAAACCACGTCGAATCCCAGCAGCGCGGCCTGCTGCCGGCCCAGCAACTCGTCTACGAGCGCGGCCAGCTTGTTGCGCCCCCATGGCCAGCGACCGGCTTCCGCCAGGCTCTTTTCATCGATGTCCACGATGACAATGCGCTCATCCAGCGTCCGGGGCATGGTGGCCCGAAGCCTGGCGTCATAAAGGATGTCGTCGAGCCGCTGCAGAACATCCAGACGCAACGCACCGCTGGCATGGAGCAATGCAAAAACAAGCGGAATCAGCGTGACGGCAATGCGAGGCCAATGCCGGGAAAAAAGTCGCATAAGGCTTCGTGAAGAGCCGGGATCTGAACTGGTTTTCCTGCCGAACGCGGGGAGACGGCCTGATCAGCGCTGGACGAACTGCATTTGCGTG
Organism: Polaromonas sp.; assembly: GCF_029945685.1. Classification (GTDB taxonomy): domain Bacteria; phylum Pseudomonadota; class Gammaproteobacteria; order Burkholderiales; family Burkholderiaceae_C; genus Polaromonas. The sequence continues at coordinate 414,575 of NZ_JAQSDA010000028.1, forward strand.
CCCGCCAACTCGAGTACATCGCCGTTTTTCAGCGGAACAGGCTCAACCCCAATGTGCGTTCCGTTCAGCGTTGGTTTGTTGTCTCCTTCCACATGCGCCACGACAAAGCCCTGCGGTCGCTTGGTGATGGCCGCAACTGCCACCCCGGGCTTGCCGATGGTGGTGACCACCTTGACCAGGGCGACTTCCCGGCCAGCGGCTGCTCCGGACATGACCTTGATCGCCGCCGTGGCGCCCACCCCGTCGACGGGGGCCGCCGCAGGGGCAGCTGCCGTCCCTGCAGGGGCAACCAGTCCGGCAGAGCCGGCCTTGATGATCATCGTTTTCTCGAAACCCGGACTCGCGGCTTCGTTGACGTACTTGATCTTGTATTTGCCGATTTCGACGGTGTCACCGTTGTTGAGCTGCTGCTTCTTGACAGCCTTGCCGTTGAGATACGTGCCATTGGTGCTGTTCAGGTCTTCAACAAAAACATCGTTCCCGGACATCTGCAAAACGGCATGTTCCCCACTGACGGCGAGGTTGTCAATGACGATATCGTTGTAAGGACGGCGCCCGAGGGACGTACGGTCCTTGGTCAACTGAACCTCTTTGATCACAACGCCGTCAATAGAGACGATCATTTTCGGCATGGCCGACTCCTGTCTGTTTTTAGTATGTCACTCAAGCGGACTATTTCCCCAGCATTCTGGACAACAGGCCACGTTTGACCGAAGCCTCCTTGGCTTGTGCCAGCAATACTGAAATATTATCCCGGCCGCCGCTGTCGTTGGCTGCAGCAACAAGCTGCCTGGCGCCCTGCTCCAGCGACTTCGATCCCGATAGAATAGCCGCAATCGCCTCATCGCTGATCATGTCGGACAGGCCATCAGAGCACATGAGGTAAATATCACCCAGCTCAACGCGATGTTCGTTGACTTCCAGCAACACCGCGTCCTCCACACCCAAAGCCCGCGTCACCAGATTCTTGTTCACCGAAGTCAGCGCCTGCTCCGGTGTGATCAGCCCCGCGTCAATCTGCTCCTGCAGCAGGGAATGATCCTTGGTGATCTGTTCCAACTGGCCACCCCGCAAACGGTAACAGCGCGAATCTCCTATGTGGCCGAGCATCAGACGGGTGTTCTGGAACACACCGACCACCAGCGTGGTGCCCATGCCAGAGTACTGCGGATTGGAGTTGGCCGCGTTAAAAATTGAATGATTGGCGTTTTCTACACAGATTTCCATCGCCCGGCGCACCTCCTTGCCGTTGGCATGCTTACCAGCCTGCGCCAGCCAACGCCCCAATTCCGATCTGATAAATGCCGTCGCCATGCCGCTGGCGATTTCCCCGGCGTTGTAACCACCCATGCCGTCAGCCAGAATGCAAAGGCGGGTCGGGGCATCAAACGTGACGGAGTCTTCGTTGTTGTCCCGGGTTAAACCGGGGTCTGTCTGGGTGCAAATCTCGTAAATCATCGTGTTTTTGTTATGGCTTCAAATCTGTAGCATCAACGCTGGCCGGAGGATCCGGCAAGGAGGGGGCCGCAATGGTGCGGGCAAAAGCAGGATTGTCGCCGGCTGCAAACACTGCCGTCTTTTCACCGCCATCGGGACTTTGGGTGATGGCACCGGCGGGAACCGGAAGGCCTGTGGTTACGGCCGACAGCTCGACAATGGCGGCACGCAAATCGGCGGCAAACTGGTCTCCATCCTGGTACCGCATTTCAGGCCTTTTGCTCAGCGACAACGCAACGATATCCGCCAGCCGAGCGGACAATTCATGGCGGATCACGCGAATATCCGGTGCCGGCTCATTGGCAATCTTGTACATCAACTCGGCCATGGAGTCACCGCGGAAAGGCAAGACACCCGCCAACATCTGGTAGAGCATCACCCCCAGGGAATAGAGGTCTGAACGACCATCAACCTTCTTGCCCGCGATCTGCTCGGGCGACATGAAACTCGGGGTACCGAGTACCAGTCCGGTTTTGGTTTTGCTCGAGTCGGTGATGCGCGCAATGCCGAAGTCGGTCACCTTGACGGTATCGCTGTCGGGGTCGTACATGATGTTGGCCGGCTTGATGTCGCGGTGCACCACGTTCTGTTTGTGCGCATAAGCCAACGCCTCTGCAACCCGCGCCACAATTGAAAGCACTTTGGAAATTGGCAGCAACTGCCCGTCCTTGGTGACATCCAGCAGGTCCTTGCCTTTGAGGAATTCCATCGCGATGTAGGCCAGGTCATGCTCTTCGCCGGCATCAAAAATGGTCACGATGTTCTGGTGTTGCAGGCGGCCTGCTGTTTCGGCCTCGCGGAAAAAGCGCTCTCGGGCATCCGTCAACTCGTCGCCCTCAAACTCCTGGCTCAGGGCCATGGTCTTGATCGCCACCACACGCCCGATCTTGGGATCCCTGCCCAGGTAAACAACCCCCATCGCCCCCTTGCCCAGCTCTTTTTCCACTTGATAGCGGCCCAGCATGGGCTTCTCGACACCGCCGCCGTCAAGAAGCATGGTGCCCCCGGGATGCGCTCCACCACCACCCAGAATGACGGTCTCCGAGAGGTTCTTCGCGCGATTGAGTCTGGACTGCAGGTCCTTGTGATTTTTGTTGTAGCTGGCCATGTATTCGTACACCGCCTGGGCCTTGTTGAATTGCCGCTTGCGCTCGAAATCAAGCGCGAGGTTGTTCATGTTGTCCATCAGCGCGTCGGTGAAAGGAACGCGGCGGAACCGGTCGAAAGCCATGTCGAGTTGCCCCTGCCCCTGCAGGGCCAGACCCATCATGCGGTTGGTTTCGGCTGACTCTTCGTCGGACTTGAGCTTGCCGGCCTCGGTCATCAGGAAACGCTTGGTGGTCAGTGCCAGGTGGCCAATCACCAGCAGCGCGGCCGGAAACACCAGCTTGAGCCAGGTCGCGGCAGCCGACAACAAACCGAACTCGATCACCAGCAGCACGACGAACAGCAGCAGCGTCATGACAGCGGCCTTGCCTGCGGACAGGCGCGGCAGACCAGCAATCAGGTAGGCGGCCACAACCAGCAAGACACCCAGTGTGGCCCAGATGCCCCAGGCGGGCTGGACAAGGAAGTGTTCGCTGAGAATGCTGGAGGTGATATGGGCAATGGTCTCCGCCGGGGACAGTCCAGGTCCGGCCGGTGTAGGAAATTGGGTGCCGACGCCAGCGGCAGTGGCCCCAATGATCACAATCTTGTCGGTGTATTTGCCCGCTGGAATCTTGCCGGACAACACGTCATAGAAAGAGTCCACAGCGAAAGCGGGCCGGCCGTCGCGGCCCTTGTAGAACTGAGGCAACATCAGGGCCGCCTCATCCGTGCTTATGCGCAACTTGCCGATCTGCACCGATTCCCCGGCATTAAGTTTGATATCGGTCGAGGCAAGGTTCAGGCTTTTGACAGCGGCAAGCAATCCCATGGACGGGACCGCCTTGCCGCCATAGTTGATCAGCAGCGGCTCCTGCCGGACCGCGCCGTCCACGTCGGGCAGCTGGTTCAAATGGGCGATGCCCGCCGCACTGCTGCCGATGATCTCTATGGGCTGCTGGCCCCGGACGGCAGGCAGTGAGAACCCGCCCGGCTCGTCCACCGCACTTTTGAGGGCATAGGCGGGCAAGGGATCCGGCTTGCCCTGGGGCTCACCCAGCACAAAAACCGAGGGCACCAGCACATTGCCGGCCTTGGCCATGCTCGCGGCCAGTTTGGCGTCCGTGTCGAGCGCAATCTCCGCTTCGGCAATCACCTTGCCCAGTTGCTGGTTGAGGCTGTCCTGGGGAGCGGCGGGATCGGCAGGAACAACACCCGGCCCCAGCGCTTCTTTCATCTTGCGGATGAACACCAGCCCGCGGTCGGTCTGCGGTTCGAAAAAGAAAGCGGTATGCGCAATGGTCTTGACCTTGGCCGCAGCCAGCTGGTCAATCAGCTGGGCATGCACATCACGCGGCCACGGCCAGCGGCCAATGTTGGCGATGCTTTGGTCGTCGATAGCAATGATGGCAATGCGGTCTGAAGGCGGGCGCGACGTGCTGGTACTGGCAAAGTCGTAATAGCGGCGCTCGAGTGTGGCGAAAAAGTCGGTCGCGCTGTGCAGTGCCAGGACGGCCAACACCACAAGCACGCCCACAAACCAGTCGGCTTGCCAGAATTGCCTGCGCTTGTTTGATGATGTGGCCACGTCCGTCCCGCCTTTTGTCCTGGTTCGCCAGACCGAGCGCCAGCCGCGCCGGCCTCTTTTCTGCGCACCTGTCACCCGACCAGCGTTACAAGCGGGTTACAAATTCGCCACCTTCGGACATTAACAGACGCCAAGAACCCGGACAAGGGACTTTTGCACACCGCCAAAGGCTTGTGTTGCAAATTGGTGCCGCTGGCTCGCGGCCGCGGTGTCGGCACCCAGGGGGAGGGGGCGGGCAAGGGGACGGTTCAGGCCTGCGCTTCAGAGTCCCGTGCGCGTCGTTTTTGCATATACGTACCCAAAGCCACCACCAGCGCGGCTCCGACAATTCCGCCGATGGTCACGAACTGCTCGCCAATCACCCCGAAGCGGGTGACGACGGCGGGGTCCGTCAGCAGCATTTCGCCTGCCAGAAAACCCAGCAAGGCAGCGCCGATGGTGATGATGATGGGAAAACGCTCCATGACCTTGGTCAGCAAGGTGGCACCAAAAATGATCAACGGAATGCTGACCAACAGACCCATGACCAGCAACGGCAAGTTTCCTTTGGCCGCCGCTGCAACGGCCAGCACATTGTCCAGACTCATCACCAGGTCGGCGATCAGGATGGTACGAATGGCAGAGGCCATGCCACTGATTTCCTTGCCCTCACCCTCACCTTCATCGTCTCCGTTGAGCAGGTCCACGCCGATGTAAACCAGAAGGATTGCGCCAATGATCTTCAGGTAAGGCAGTGTGAGGAGCTGGATCGCGACGATGGTCAGGATGATCCGCATCACGATGGCGGCAGCGCTGCCCCAGAAAATGGCCTTGTTCCGCTGCGCGGGCTGCAGCGTTCTGGCGGCCATGGCAATCACCACGGCGTTATCGCCGGACAGGACAATGTTCGCCAGCAGGATGGAGCCGAAAGCACTCCAGAAAATGGGGGACGTCAGGTCCATTCCGAAAATCATGACTAGCTCCTGTTGTTATGTATGAAAAAAAGCGCCGATGAGAGCGCTTTTTTGTTTTTTAGAGTTTAGCCCGAATGGGGGCATCGGCCCCGTTCGTAATAATGCTTACGCGATTTCGCGGCGTCAGCGCCTTACAGCAAAGCCTTGAGCAATTTGGCCATTTCTGAAGGGTTACGCGTCACAGTGAAGCCGCACTCTTCCATGATGGCCAGCTTGGCGTCCGCCGTGTCGGCGCCGCCGGAGATCAGCGCGCCGGCATGGCCCATGCGCTTGCCGGCAGGGGCGGTCACGCCGGCGATGAAGCCGACGATAGGCTTTTTCATGTTGGCCTTGCACCAGATGGCCGCTTCAGCCTCGTCCGGTCCGCCGATTTCGCCGATCATGATGACCGCATCGGTGTCCGGGTCGTCATTGAAGGCGCGCATCACGTCGATGTGTTTCAGGCCATTGATCGGGTCGCCGCCAATGCCGACGGCGCTGGACTGACCCAGGCCGATTTCGGTCAGCTGGGCCACGGCTTCATAGGTCAGCGTGCCGGAGCGGCTGACCACGCCGATGCGGCCCTTGCGGTGAATGTGGCCGGGCATGATGCCGATCTTGATTTCTTCGGGCGTGATCAGGCCGGGGCAGTTGGGGCCCAGCAGCAGGGTTTTCTTGCCGCCAGCCGCTTCCTTGGCCTTCATGCGGTTGCGCACTTCCAGCATGTCGCGCACCGGGATGCCTTCGGTGATGCAGATCGCGAGGTCCAGGTTGGCTTCCACGGCTTCCCAGATCGCTGCAGCAGCGCCGGCTGGCGGCACGTAGATCACCGACACCGTGGCGCCGGTAGCCTTGGCGGCTTCCGTCACGTTGGCAAAAATCGGGATGCCCTCGAAGTCTTCGCCGGCTTTCTTCGGATTCACGCCTGCGACAAAGCATTCCTTGCCATTGGCGTAGTCGCGGCACATGCGGGTGTGGAACTGACCGGTCTTGCCGGTGATGCCCTGCGTGATGACTTTGGTGTTTTTGTTGATGTAGATCGACATGTTGGTTCTCCTGGCTTACTTGACGGCAGCCACGATTTTGGTCGCAGCTTCAGCCATGGTGTCTGCGGCAATGATGGGCAGACCGGATTCCGCCAGCATTTTCTTGCCCAGGTCTTCGTTGGTGCCCTTCATGCGCACCACCAGCGGAACCGAGAGGTTCACGACCTTGCAGGCGGTGATCACACCGTCTGCAATCGTGTCGCATTTCATGATGCCGCCGAAGATGTTGACCAGGATGCCTTTGACATCAGGGTTTTTCAGCATGATCTTGAAGGCTTCGGTGACTTTTTCGGCCGTGGCGCCACCGCCGACGTCCAGGAAGTTGGCTGGCTCGCCGCCGAACAGCTTGATGGTGTCCATGGTTGCCATGGCAAGTCCGGCGCCGTTGACCAGGCAACCGATGTTGCCGTCCAGGGAGATATAGGCGAGGTCGAACTTGGATGCCTCGACTTCGGCCGGATCTTCCTCGTCCAGATCGCGCAGGGCCACGATTTCGGGGTGGCGAAACAGTGCGTTCGGGTCAAAGTTGAACTTGGCGTCCAGGGCGATGAGCTTGTTCTTGCTGTCGCGGTTCAGTGGATTGATTTCCACCAGCGACGCGTCGGTGTCCATGTAGCACTTGTAGAGCTTCTGGAACACGTCCACGGCCTGGGCGGTGGACTCTGCCGGCAGCCCGATGCCGTTGGCGATCTTCGTGGCCTGCGCGTCGCTCAGCCCGGTGAGCGGATCGATGAATTCGGTGATGATCTTTTCCGGGGTGGAATGCGCGACTTCCTCGATGTCCATGCCGCCTTCGCTCGACGCGATAAAGGCCACCTTCTGGGTGGCACGGTCGGTCACGATGGAAACGTAGTATTCCTTCTGGATGTCGGCGCCGTCTTCGATGTACAGGCGGCGGACCTTCTGGCCTTCCGGGCCAGTCTGGTGCGTGACCAGCTGCATGCCGAGGATCTCGCCGGCGAGTTTTTTCACGTCTTCGATGCTGCGCGCCAGCTTGACGCCGCCGCCCTTGCCACGTCCACCGGCGTGGATCTGGGCCTTGACCACCCAGACCGGCCCGCCCAGTTTCTGCGCGGCTTCGACTGCTTCTTGCACGGTGAACGCAGGAATACCGCGTGGAGTGGGGACACCAAAGTTGCGCAAGATTTCCTTGCCTTGGTACTCGTGAATTTTCATGAAATTACTTCCAGGAGTCGGTAAAAAGGGGCGTTCACCGAAGTGATGTCAATCTGCAACATTTCCGCAGAATTCACCAAAATGTAACGCCATCGGTCACTGCACGCAGCAGCGCAGAACTGTATCATGTTGCGATGCACAATTCTTGTGCGCCACTTACACGCCCCCATCAGCACTTTCCACAGGAACAAGCCACATGGCCAAGGTATTTATCGACGGCGAAGCAGGAACCACGGGTTTGCAGATCCGGGAACGCCTGCAAGCCATGCCTGCCATCGAGCTGATCAGCATCGCGCCCGAGCTGCGCAAGGACGCTGCGGCCAAGCGCGCGCTGATGGGCACGGTCGACCTGGTGGTGTTGTGCCTGCACGATGACGCCGCACGTGAATCGGTGGCCATGATCGATGACCTGGCGCGCAGCAGCGGCAAAAAGGGCCCGAAGATCATCGACGCCTCGACGGCGCACCGCACTGCACCAGGGTGGGTCTTTGGTTTTCCGGAACTCGCCGCCGGCCAGCGCGAAGCTGTCGCCCATGCCGACCGCGTGGCCAACCCCGGCTGTTATTCGACCGGCGCCATCGCACTGATCCGCCCGCTGGTCGATGCCGGCCTGCTGCCCCGCGACTACCCGCTGACCCTACCCGCAGTCAGTGGTTACTCCGGTGGTGGACGCACCATGATTGAAGACTATGAAACCGGCAAGGCGCCGCCGTACCAGATCTACGGCCTGAATCTCAAGCACAAACACCTGCCGGAAATCATGAAATACACCGGCTTGAGCCGCCGCCCGGTGTTCACACCTTCGGTCGGCAACTTCAAGCAGGGCATGCTGGTACAGCTGCCGCTGCACCTGGACCTGCTGCCTGGCCAGCCGACGGCGGCGCAGTTGCAGGACGCGCTGGCGCGCCACTACGCGGGAAGCCAGTGGGTCACGGTCGAGCCCGTGGGTGACAACACGGCTATCGACGCGCTTGCGCTGAACGACACCAACAAGATGGAATTGCGGGTGTTCGGCAATGAGGAGTTCCGCCACGCCGTGCTGATTGCCCGGCTGGACAACCTCGGCAAGGGCGCGTCGGGTGCCGCGGTGCAAAACCTGGAACTGATGCTGGGCCTGTAGGATGCTACATATTTTGTAGCTGTTGGCGCCCGCACCTATTGGACTGGGGGGTCGATTTGGCCCGCACTCTTCAGGGGTGAGCGTTGTCAGTCCTCATCGGCCTGCGACACTACACGGCGAATCGCCTCCGCCCCAAAACCGCGTGCCGCCAGAAAACGCATCTGTTTGCCGAGCGCAGCCGCGTCGGCCGCCGGCGCGCCGAACTTCCTGCGCCAGACCTCGCGGGCGCGTTCGACTTCGCTGGCTTTGAGGCTGCTGACGGCTTCAGCCACCGCCTCGGGCGCCAGACCCTTGCCCTGCAACTCATGGCGGATGCGGGCGGCGCCAAAACGCGCGGCGCGTCGGTTGATGACCGACTCCACCACCCGCGCCTCACTGATGAAGTCCTTGGCCTGCAGATCGTCGAGCACCTGGGCCAGCTGCTCGGGCGACTCGGCATGGGCCGCCAGCTTGCGCTCCAGCTCGGTGCGCGAATGCTCACGTTGTGCGAGACAACGCAAGGCCCGGCCCTTGAGGGACAGGCCGAAACCCGCTGCCGCGGGAGTTTTGTCCGGAGTCATGCCCACATTTCGCCCTCAATAACTACTGTTTTGATAGCTGCTCGCGCTTTACAGGCAAGGGCTGGGGCCGGATTTGGCATTCAACCCGGCACACCAGCCCGGTCTTTTCAGACGGCAGCGACTTTGGGCGCTTTATCGGCCTTGTCTGCTTTTTCGGCCTTCTCCGCCTTTTCCGGCTTGTTGCCGACCGCCTCCTGGATCAAGGGAATGCCCAGTGACTCGCGCACCTTGTTTTCGATTTCCGTCGCCAGTTCCGGGTTTTCTTTCAGGAATTCACGCGAGTTGTCGCGGCCCTGGCCGATTTTTTCGCCGTTGAAGGCATACCAGGCACCGGCTTTCTCGACGATGTGGCCGGCCACACCGAGGTCCAGCACCTCCCCCAGCCGGCTGATGCCTTCGCCGTAGAGGATGTCGAACTCCGCCATCTTGAACGGTGACGCCACCTTGTTCTTGACCACCTTGACGCGGGTTTCGTTGCCCACCACCTCTTCACCCTTCTTGATCGAGCCGATGCGGCGGATGTCCAGGCGTACCGAGGCGTAGAACTTCAGTGCATTGCCGCCGGTGGTGGTTTCGGGGCTGCCGAACATCACGCCGATCTTCATGCGGATCTGGTTGATGAAGATGACCATGCAGTTGGCCTTCTTGATGTGGGCGGTCAGCTTGCGCAGCGCCTGGCTCATCAGCCGGGCCTGCAGGCCGGGCAGGGAGTCGCCCATCTCGCCTTCGAGTTCGGCCTTGGGCGTGAGCGCCGCGACCGAGTCAACCACGATCAGGTCAACCGCGCCGGAGCGGGTCAGCGAATCGACAATTTCCAGGGCCTGCTCGCCGGTGTCGGGCTGGCTGATCAGGAGATCCTGCAGGTTCACGCCGAGTTTCTGCGCGTACTGGATGTCCAGCGCATGTTCGGCATCGACAAAGGCGCAGGTGCCGCCAAGTTTCTGCATTTCGGCAATCACCTGCAGGGTCAGCGTGGTTTTGCCGGACGATTCCGGGCCGTAGATCTCCACCACCCGGCCGCGCGGCAGGCCGCCGACGCCGAGCGCAATGTCCAGGCCCAGCGAGCCGGTGGAGACCACCTGGATGTCCTCAATCACCTCGCCGGCGCCCAGCTTCATGATGGTGCCCTTGCCGAACTGTTTTTCGATCTGGGCCAGGGCAGCTTGCAGGGCCTTGGCCTTTTCAGTGTTCAGGGCGGGGTTGGTCTTGTTCGGCAGGTCCATGGAAAACTCCTTGAGGTCAGTTGGGCTTGAAAACTTTTGCGGGGCTTCCAGCTCTGCTTTTAATCACAGTACTGGGTGCATGACCAGTACTTTATGGCCGCTATATAAATAAGTAAACCCTCATTTTAGTCAGTTTGCCTGATTAATTGGGCTTATCATTTCCGCATGGATTCCAGTCCCGTTCCCGCACCCGTGAGCCCCCCCGCTGACGAGGAAAACTGGCGCCTCACCCACCTGGGCCGCCTGCTGGGCCACGCCCTGCGGCGTTTTGACGAGCGGGTGCTGGTGCTGATGGCGCGCAATGTGGACGTGCCGCTGGCGCTGTCGAACCTGGCGGCGCGCGCGCAGGTGGGCGCAGCGCACATCCACATCACTCGGCACCTGGCAGTAGGCGGCTCGCGCCTGACCGACCTGGCGCAGAGCGCGGGCATGAGCAAACAGGCCATGGGCGACCTGGTGGACCAGTGCGAGGCCTGGGGCCTGGTCACGCGTGAACCCGACCCGCACGACAGGCGCGCCCGTACAGTGGTGTTCACCGCCGCCGGCCTGCTCTGGCTGCAGGCCTTTCGCGACGCGGTGGCCCAGGCCGAGGCCGAGTTCCGGCAGGCCGTGGGCACCGACGTGGCCACGGTCGTCGCGCTGGGGCTGGAAGCCTATGCTGGGTGAATGTGGCCCCCACGGTCGCTCGCTTCGCGTAGCTCCCTGCCCCCCGAGGGGGCCGCTGCGCCTGCGGGCCGGCAAAGCCGGACCCGCGGCCCCTGCTTGGCAGGACCTCTGCCCCTAACTTCGCCCGCTGCCTTGGAAAGACAGAAGAAAGGCATTGACGTAGCGCATGACGCGCAGTGAAAAGCGCGGGAGGCCATTCCGTCAGCAAACCACAGGGGATAAAAGCCTAGAATTTGGAAAACAGCCCCAGAGCCGTTTCGCCCTGTACGTTCCGCCGGACCGCGCCAGGGACCCCTTCAGGAGACAGACATGCGTATTTTGATTGCCGAAGATGACCAGGTGCTGGCTGACGGTTTGCTGCGCACCTTGCGGGCTTCCGGCGCGGCGGCCGACCATGTGGCCAGCGGCACCGAAGCCGATGCCGCGCTGCTGACCAACACCGAATTCGACCTCCTGATCCTGGACCTGGGCCTGCCGCGCATGCACGGGCTCGAAGTGCTCAAGCGCCTGCGTGCGCGCGGCTCGGCCATGCCGGTGCTGATCCTGACCGCCGCCGACAGCGTCGAGGAACGCGTCAAGGGCCTGGACTATGGCGCCGACGACTACATGGCCAAACCCTTCTCGCTGCAGGAACTCGAAGCGCGGGTGCGCGCGCTGATCCGGCGCGGCATGGGCGGCGCCAGCAGCACCATCAAGCACGGCCCACTGGTCTATGACCAGGCCGGACGCGTGGCGACCATCGACGGGCAGATGGTCGAGCTGTCGGCGCGCGAGCTCGGCCTGCTCGAGGTACTGCTGCAGCGTGCCGGCCGCCTGGTCAGCAAGGACCAGCTGGTCGAACGCCTGTGCGAATGGGGCGAGGAAGTCAGCAACAACGCGATCGAGGTCTACATCCACCGGCTGCGCAAGAAGATCGAAAAGGGCCCGGTGCGCATTGCCACGGTGCGCGGCCTCGGCTACTGCCTCGAAAAAATCCCCGGCTAGAGAGATGACGCCCCCACGCTCGCTCACTGCGTGTAGCTCTCTGCCCCCCGAGGGGGCGCATTTTTCCTTGGGGCGGCCCGGCGGAAAAACAGGGCCCCCACGCTCGCTCACTGCGTGTAGCTCTCTGCCCCCCGAGGGGGCGCATTTTTCCTTGGGGCGGCCCGGCGGAAAAACAGGGCCCC